>NZ_CP146981.1:0-2889260 GCF_045690325.1 Methanolobus sp. WCC5
GAATATGGGACAATGTGAATAAAGGACTCAATGTGAATCAAATGTTCATCGAAAACCACCTGAAACACATGGACAGGTGGTGTTTCTCAACATAGGCAAATCCAAAGAACAAATTATTATATAATTAATGTCACATTTCTATTATATCAGCCACTTGTAACATACTTCTGCATAATGCCAAAAATAGTCTATGAATTGCATAAAAGGAGAGTAAAAAAGGATGGGTTATAAAAAGGACCTTAATATTTTTGAAAATGCTCTTGTAGATATGGCAATCCACAGAATTCTCCCGGATGAACATGGAAAAACTGTAGATTCTGTGATCCTTGAGGTAAACGAAGCTTTTGCAAAACATATGGGATTAAATGCTGTCGATATTGTAGGAAATAAATTCAGTGAAGTTATCCCGGGCATTAAGGATACACCTTTAATAGAAACTTTAAAACAAGTTGCGCTAACAGGTGAACCTGCACGGTTTGAACAATATTTTACATCCCTAACGAAACATTTTATCATCGATGTATACGGGATAGATCAGGAAACCGTTGTCACCGTTTTACAGGATATAACAGACCACAAAAAAACAGAGAACACACTGAGAAAAAGTGGTGAAAGACTTTCAAAGATCAATGATTGTCTGATCAGTCTCAGTACTGACTATGAAACGAATATGGATATTCTGACAGCTCTTAGTGGTGAACTTCTAGGTGGCACTTGCGCAATATATAATCGGCTTAATGGGGATAGGCTATGTTCTGTTGGTCAATGGCATACGCCACCAGGGTATATTTCAGAGGATAAACCCCAAGGACACATTTGCTATGACGTAATAAAACTCGGGATATCGGAACCTTTTATACTTCGTCATCTGGATGAAACGACTTATGCAAAAACAGATCCAAATGTAAGATCATATGGCCTGAAGACCTATATTGGTTATCCGGTAATGTGTTGCAATGAAACTGTTGGTTCTTTATGTGTCGTCTATCAGGACGATGTGGATATCAGTGAGGATGATATACAGATCCTGGGGCTCTTGGCTTCAGCAATTGGAAGGGAAGAAGAGCGTAATATCGTAGAAGAAGAACTGCATGAATCTTTCCAAAAATATGAGGAATTGAGTTTCATCTTCAACTGTTCGCCTGCTTGTGCCTTTGTGTGGGAAATGAAAGATAACTGGCCAGTCAGGTATGTGTCAGAAAATGTCTCTAATATTTTTGGTTATAAAGCAAATGATTTCACATCAGGAAGTATCCTTTTTGCTGATATTATTCACCCGGATGATCTGCCCAGGGTGACTCAAGAGGTTCAGGAGAATCTGGCTGCGGGTATGGCGGAATACAAGCAGGAATATCGGCTGATCGATAAAAAAGGTGACACACATTGGGTTGATGATAGAACATGGGTCAGAAGTGACGAAACTGGTGTGCCATTGTTTCTTCAGGGTATTTTATGGGACATAACAGATCGTAAGAAGGCAGAGAAAGACCTTAGAGAAACTTCCAATGTCCTGGAAGCGATGCTTGATCAATTACAGGATGCAGTAGCTTTTCAGAACCCTGATCTTACAATAATGCGATACAATAAAGCTGGTTATGAACTACTTAACATTTCACCAGAGGAAGTGATGGGTCAAAAATGTTATGAGTTAATTGGGCGTGGAGAGGAATGCAAAGATTGTCAAACAAAAAAAGCCCTTAAGAGCAGAAAGATTGAAACTGCAGATAGATATGTACCTGAACTTGATAAGTACATCAGGGCGACAAGCAATCCAATACTGGATGAAGATGGTGAGATTATCTTCATAGTAGAACAGCTACAGGACATCACTGAACATAAGCAGGCAGAAGAAGAATCGATACAACGTGAAAAACTGCTAAACAACATATTCGATATTTTACCTATTGGACTGTGGATTGCTGATAATAATGGAAGACTACTGCGTGGAAATCCTGCGGGAAAGCGTATATGGGGAGCTGAACCACTTGTTTCTTCCAAAGAATATGGAGTATTTAAGGCATGGAAACTCCCTTCAGGTGAAGAGATACTTCCGGAAGACTGGGCACTGGCTCGCACTATCAAAGAAGGTATAACGGTAAAGGATGAGCTCTTAGAAATTGAAGCATTTGATCAAAAGAGAAGAACCATACTGAATTATACGGCTCCAGTGCTAAACGATGGAGGAGAGATGTTGGGAGCGATAATAGTCAACAACGACATCACTGAACTCAAAAAGACGGAGGATGAGCTATTAAAAGCCAAAGAAGCTGCTGAAGCTGCCAATATAGCCAAGTCTGAATTCCTTGCTAACATGAGCCATGAGATCCGCACACCTATGAATGCGATAATCGGTTTTACGGACCTGCTACTGGAAACCGAGATGAATGATGCACAACGACACTATATCGATATAGTGCAAAGAAGTGGAGCTTCGCTTCTTAATCTGATAGAGGATGTACTTGACCTCTCTAAGATAGACGCTGGAAAACTGGAACTGGAAAAACTGGACTTTAACCTTCAGGATCTTCTTAAGGATTTCGTCGACACCATGAGCCTGCGTGCACATAGCAAGGGCATAAAACTGTCCTATGACCTGGAAGAAGATGTGCCCTTATTGCTTAAAGGAGATCCGGGGCGTTTGACCCAGATACTGACCAACCTTACCGGGAATGCTATCAAATTCACCACCGAAGGGGAAGTAGCAATTCACATTTCAATAGAGTCACTGCAGGATGATACTGTAATGCTGCGTTTTGAAGTAACTGATACAGGCATCGGTATTTCTGAAGATACTATAGACCTGATATTTGAGAAATTCACTCAGGCAGATGCTTCTAATACCCGCAGATTCGGTGGTAGTGGTCTGGGCCTGGCAATATCCAAACAACTGGCTGAAATGATGGACGGTCAAATCGGTGTGATCAGTGAAGTTGAAAAAGGTTCTGAGTTTTGGTTCACCGTACGGCTGGACAAACAATCCCAGACTGTGGAGATAGCAAATTCAGAAAATGCAACGCTGCTTCAAAGTGGCAATCATATGTTGAACCTATTGCTGGTCGAGGACGACATATACAACCAAAAAGTAGCTCAGGAAATGCTGATGAAACTTGGGTTTAATGTCAATGCTGTTAACAATGGCATGGAAGCAATAAAAGCTCTTGAAACACGGTCTTATGATCTGGTGCTTATGGATGTGCAAATGCCTGAGATGGATGGTATGGAAGCTACAAGGCAAATCAGGAGTCCAGAATCCAGGGTGATCAATAGGAACATACCAATAATTGCATTGACTGCACATGCAATGCAAGGTGACAGGGAACGATTCATTGAAGCCGGGATGGATGATTATCTCTCTAAACCTATCACATTGAAAGCACTTCGGGAATTGCTGGACAGATGGAAGTAGATCACCCTTGCTGAAGATGATTTTCATAATTAGTTAAACCGTAGTAATTTCATGGAACATTGAAAATTAGAATTTTGTACCTCTTTCCTGTGTGTTGGATATCTGAAAAACGATTGAAAAAAGAAAAGAGCACATAAAAGAGAGATGCTGCAAGAGCATAATCTTACATGTGTTCTTGCGTATAAGTACCATTATCACAATCGCATCATTCTCTGCCCTATGAGTTCCTTCTATCGTATTTGCAGAACAACCATGAAAATAGCAGCATCTGTGTGGTGATCTCAGGAATTCCGATCCTCATTTCATGCAATAATTCTCCAAGTCCTTCTCCTGTAATTATTGATCCCAGCAACTCTGGTGTAAAGAACACTGACCCTATACCAGTGATGAACCATAAAAGTCCAAATAATAACAGCCAACCATGCTGTTGTTCTCTAAAGGTTATGTAGAAAGGATATATCAGCAGTGCAAGGATGATACCACGCACAATCTGCCCTAAAAACACTACCGCAACCATGAAGAAACTTTCCAGGGGACGATATAGTTCAAATACTTCCATAGTAGCTAAGGCTTCCTCGTATCCTTGTAATTGATAGAAGGTCATCCCGATGATCCAGTAAGTGATAATATGGATAAGAGTGAAACGCTTTATATAACCCCGTTTCAGTGCGTCTTTTAGTTGTAAGCCTTGTATCTGTACACTTTCTCTGATGTTGCCGCTTCTCTCCCACTGAAGGAAAATTATACAAAAAATCAGTGACTGAATTGCCACTGCAATAAGTACGATTAAATGTTCGATGAAACTGGTCTGTGTATAGATCATCCCTTCTATGGATCCTGGCATAGGCTCCACTGACGCTAGTAGTCCAAGCCCCCACAAAGTTACAAAGAGAGCAAGCAGGCCATGTTTACCTTTAACAATGGTTTCGTAAAAAGGATAGATTATTATGGCTAGCAGTATCCCCCGAATAAATTGGGATAATATTACCAAGGGAGCAGGATATCTATAAGGTTCGAAAAATTCAAGAGCTATCTTCCAGGATTCGGGGAATATGTTTAGAACGCTTAAAAAAATGTAGGCAAATAAACTGTAAATTATCACGTGAAGCAATGAGAAACGTCCGATGTAGCTCAATAGTCTTGGTATGTCTGGCATAACAGCAGTTCGAAGCTAATTATATTTATATATTGTTATAACTACCCTTTTTGAAAAACTAGCATGTAGTAGTTGAGACCATAAATGTACAAGTTTCAATTGACATTGATAGAATTTCTTAAGAATATAGTTCATAATTGAGATTTAGAGGTGATACACTGAATAACAATAGCATGAGACTACTATGGCTATGCCGCCATGATCCTCTGCCGGTTCAGCATGAGGACCTTAGGAGGATATTCGGAGAATACGATGTGTTGATACACCCAAGGCCGGTGTTGTGAGCAAGAGATGTTATCGACCTGATGCGTGAGTATAGAGCTGATGACCTGTTCGTTGTACTACCGCAGCATCTGGTGGAAGAGCTGGTCGAACTTTGTGTTAGGCCTATCAAGAGTCAGATGAACAGGAAAATTCACCCGGATGGAGAAGTTGAATTTGTGCAAGAATACTTCTACAGGGTGGAAGAGATGGTTGTAAAGACGACTGTTTTGTGATTGTGGAATGATGTTGCAGCTCTTATTTGCTGTCGAACTTGAAAGCTACTAAATTCTCAGAAGACTTGGTTGTATACTTGATTTTATCTAAAGACTCTACTGCACTCTTGTAATCACCTTATAGTCATGGCAATTTCTCGTAAAAAAAATTACAATAGCTTCCCTTACAACTTGTGAAATCCCTCAGCATGTGCATATTATCCACAAAAAATCCATAGCTCATCGCTGCCCTTCCCGCGTCCATGTAATGCACATGAGGTGTTCATGATTTCACAGACACACCAAGTAGAGGACAAAAAATAGTTTACAAAAGCTTCCGCAGGTTTCCTACATATAATATACATATAAGAGGTGTGCGAAAGGAGGAAGTTGGCTTGGGGTGGTAAAATTAGAACGCACACCTCATCTAAACCTAGTTAACGCCGTTAACATATAAACACTTCGCTATATATGTAATCAATTACTAAAAATATTATATGCATTATCATATTATAATCGCCTACCTTCAGTGCTAAGATTGCACTTCTCCACAAGAAATACTCGTGTTCTACAGTTAGTAAACTGTTATTTCCATGTAATACTGTATATACAACAAATGCAAATATATTCAAAACATCATCACAATTTACTGTAGTTTACTTGAATATTATAAGTAAATGTAGATAAAAATAAGAGTTGTAAGTTCAAAAGAGGAGATAGAAACGCTTGGCCCGAATGGGCAAATCGTTCACCTGGCATTCAGGCCTTCAAACACGGATATATTTGCACTTGTCCAAAAATGCTCCACTGTATAATCTCTCCACATACACGGCTCCTACAAG
Organism: Methanolobus sp. WCC5; assembly: GCF_045690325.1. GTDB lineage: Archaea > Halobacteriota > Methanosarcinia > Methanosarcinales > Methanosarcinaceae > Methanolobus. The sequence goes on from NZ_CP146981.1 coordinate 5,881, forward strand.
AGAACCGTCTCAACATCTTCAAAGATTTTTCTAGAAATGCAGGAATCGCACTCCTTGAGGTGCCGTATGGGAACACAGAAAGGAGATAAACGAATACTCCGAAGTTTCCCAGAGTGTTTATGACCGTATTGTACAATACAAGCAGGATGAAGACGGGCTTTAAATGTAATGATGATAGTACTCAACTTCCTTCCTTCTCCCAAACAGACAGGCAGGCGCCACACCTCTATACTTCATTTTAGTTTGTTTACTTAAATTTAATCTTCTTTTTACAATTGATTGATATTCAAAATTCGTTATCTCATAATGATGAGTCTCATTATATTCTATCGTGTAGATATGTTTATATATTACTAAACTTAACTGGGTGTTGTAGTCATACAATCTAATGACCTGATTGTGTTGACCGCTTGGTGGTACGATGTGTTCATCGGAAAAAAGCTGAAGTAAAAACGTATCAATGAAAAGGACGTGGATGATTTTCTCAGGCCTGCTCCTTGTATCATCTTTTAAAAAAAAGGGTCTTGTGTCCACGTTCTGATCTTCAGCATGTTTACATGTATTTTGATCCAGGGGAATAGCGGGCTTTGCAATTCTTTTTCAGGCATGTTTTCTCAATAGAAGGCCTGCTGGTAAACTTCACTATGTGCTTTTACAGCAAAGGCCTTCATTAACGTTGATCTCACTTTGCCTGCCATTCTCATTGGGATCTTTATCATCTTTTTCTATGCTCAAGGAAGCATTAAGTTTTTCCACCGCATCCTTTGCATTAGCACTATATATGTCGGCTCCGATCCTCTTTGCCCATGCTTCTGTCACAGGCCTTCCTCCAATCATGGTTTTCATTTTATTGCGAATACCTGCTTCATGCAGCCTTTTTTCAAGTACCATCTGGTTTGTCATCGTGATGGTCATCAGTGCGGAAGTAGCCACAACGTCAGGGCATAGTTCTATTGCCATTATAACAAAAGCTTCAACAGGTACATCCACGCCTAGGTCAATACTTCATATCCATCTATCCGAAGCGAAGTTGCAACAATATCCTTGCCTATGGAATGGATGTCTCCTTCTATTGTTCCGATAAGCACAGTACCTTTAACATTGCCCATATGATGATTCTCCTGATTTTCGGGTACAAGCACCCTTATGCCGGCATTCATTGCCTCAGAAGCTGCGATCATATGAGGGAGGAAGACTTTTCCTTGGTTGAACAGGTCTCCTATGGTTATCATTGCAGCATTGAATCCGTATTCGATCACATCTTCAGGGTCTATTCCTGATTCAAGGGCATCATGCGCGACATCCTGTGCCAGGATCTCATTAAGGTTAAGAACCGCTTCCCTTGCATTTTCAATGATTTGTTCTCTTGAAGGCATTTGCAATCACTTCCTGTTTTGCTGCCTGTTGTCTTGTTATTGTTCCTCTTTCTATGCATACACAATAAGCATCTGATTGCCGTGTTATTTTATATAAAATTATCTTTATCTGGGCAAGTATAATCAGCCAGTTATGTCATTTCTGTATCTTTGTCCTTATCTTCAGCCAGATATTCTTCATTGAACATCCTTGCCATCAGGGTCACATATGAAATTAGCATGGGGCCGATGAAGATTCCCAGCAGCCCGAACAGATTGATTCCGATTATAACTCCTATAAGGGTTTCAAGCGGGTGGATGCGTCCTACTTTGTTCTGTATCATGGGTCTGAGGAAGTTATCTATGGAGCTGAGTATGACTCCTCCTATAAGGATCCCAAGTGCCGTGAAATAATCCTGCTGGATCAACTGGATCACAACTGCAGGGCCCCAGATCATTGTGGCTCCGACTACAGGAAGAAAGGAAAGGATAGCAGCAATAAAGCCCCATAGGAAAGCACCTTCAACTCCAAGCAGCAGGAAAGTTATGGTAAGTAATGTTCCCTGTACCATGGCTATGATGCCGGAACTTATAAGTGTAGCATTAACTATGGATTTGAATTCATTCAACAGGATGATCGTGTTCTTTTTGCTGAAGGGGACTATTTCCTGAAGCTTGGCAGAATTCATGGTACTTGTGCCTGTGAAAAGATAGTACAAAAGGAAATACATTATAACAAACTCTATCAGGCGCTGTCCCAGGCTTTGGATCGCATTCAATAGCATTATGCTGAAGAAATTGGCAGCTGCAGAAACGACCTCTGTTATCTTTTCACCTACATTTATATCCACTGGCAACCTCTCAAGTGGCAGCTGGCTGGCATAGGTGCTTACCAGGTTCAGATATTCAAGCAAGGTTCCGGTATCAAAAAGTATGCTTTGTATCTGGAAGATCACAATGGTCAGAAGTATGTACAGGGGTATCAATATAAGAACGATCGTCAGAATAATGATGGTAACTGCTGCAAAGCTCCTGTTAATGCTCATTCGGCCTGTCATGTAGGTATATAAGGGCTTGAATACCACATAAAGGATGAATGCCCCGAAAAATGCATTGATGTAGGGATAAAGAGCATAAACAAGTACAATTGCAAGCACACCAAGTACCAGAAGTGCCTGCAGCATTTTGCTGGAATGTTTCATTACTTCTCTCATTATTATTCCTGGTATTTAAACTTAATATTATTTTATCTATATTATTGTTGTGACCCAACAATCCGATAATAACTATATCCTATCGGGTAATATGCTTTAATTGATGATATCGGAATATATCGGTCTTTTTCGCAAGACATTTGATAAGTGGGTAGAGGATGATGGTATCACCAATAGCGCAGCACTTTCCTTTCATGCAGTGATAGGTCTGCCTTCCCTTATTCTCTTTACTCTTTTTTTAGGCAGTGCCTTCCTGAAACCGCAGATTCTCGAGGCAGCTATTATCACGGATGTATCGGTCTTTGCAGATGATGTTGTTATTAAGGCGTTGCACACTCTTTTCACTCAGCTTTCGGTGGATGGTTCATCTAGTTTGGGCATATTATTCAGCTTTGCTATCTACTTGTGGAGCGCAGGTAATATTTTCTTTCAGCTTCAAAAGATGATAAATAAGATGTGGGGTCTGGAAAGTTCTGCTAAAAGCTGGCTTCAGGGATTTGTGCGCAAAAAGATGTCATCCCTGGTAGCGGCTCTTGTATTTGGGATACTTGTAGCTGTAAGCACTCTTTTTGAAATCGTCTTCTTTGCTATATCTGAAAACCTCAAAACAACCCTTTCATTACCTATCGATGCTGTCAGGTATGCAAGTCTTGCTATAAGTTTCATCACTCTCATTTTGTTTTTCATGTATCTTTATAGGGTATTGCCCGAAGCGACCATTGGATTAAAATATGTTTTTATCGGTTCGATGTTAACCGTAATACTGTTAACCATTGGCAAGTATCTCATGGGCTTGTATCTTTCATACAGCAATTTAACCACTGTTTACGGCACAATAGGCTCCATACTTGTCATTTTCATGTGGGTATACATGTCTTCCATATTCATTACTTTCATGGCAGAATTCACAGGAATATATTCTAAATCTGGATATTGATTGATTGATTGATTGATTGATTGATTGATTGATTGATTGATTGATTGATTGGGTGAACTTACCTTAGAAATTTAAATATATATTTTAATAAACATATGTTTTTATGTCTATTTCAAAAGTAGTGCATTAAAAACAAAATCTTCCGGTTATGTTGAAGTATCCGTGGGCATATGCGAAAACCATTCATGGATGTCGTGGAAGTTACTGATGCTTATTTGGTCCTGCCCGGCCGGTAATGCGTGAAACACATGATATGATCAGTGGTATGCAGGGTGTATGAATGAGTAATACGCTTCATACTAATGTTCAGATGGTGACTGATCGGTGTATGTCTTCAATACATAATATTACATACTGATAATACTGCATATGACCTGTATTACATGTTTTTGTATGCAGGGTATGTTATGTATGAATGAAGTAAGATGAAGGGTCTTTGCCGGACCTGGCACCACAGGCTGTCGTTATTGTCCCTTCACCATTATTTGCGGCTCATATTGTGCCTTTTCTTTTCTCATATAAGGTTCAGGCTTACAGGCTATCCCTTAGTGCATTGGCTGCTGTGTAAACACTTCCGACCCCACAAATGAAGTTTGCTATGCGCACTGCTTCCATTATCTCTTCTTTTGTAGCTCCTTCTTCCATTGCCTGCATTGCAAGTGCCTTAACCCCTTCTACTGCACCATGGCTTGCATCAAGGGCCAGCGCAATGAGTAACTTGTATTTCAAAGGTATGCTGCCTTCAGAAAGCGCACATTTATGCGTTGCTTCCAGTATGCTGAACAGGTCTTTATCTTTTTCCTGTATTATTTTTAGTGGATGTCCTTCCATTTTCTCATCTCTGTAATTTTTGGATTTTCCGTTCCTTTCCCGGAGTCCTGTGGTATGATATTGTCTGATTCAAAATACTTAAATATGACTCAAGTCATTAATGACCCCGGTCACTTTTGTTTATCTGTCAGTTTATATCGTTCCTGTAAAAGAGGCATTATGTCCCTGCGTGAAAAAAAGAAACATGAAACCAGAAACCGGATATTTGATGTATCCACACGGCTCTTTAAGGAAAAGGGTTTTGAGAACACAACGGTTGATGAGATCACAAAGGAAGCAGGTATAGCCAAGGGTACGTTCTTCAATTATTTCCCGACAAAAGAATCACTCCTCTTCTATTTCAGACAGCAGAAAGAAGAGTTGATAATAAACATCCTGCAGTCCCAGGTAGCATTGAATGTGCCTGTAAAAGAAAAAATAAAGAACTTCCTTTTCCTGCTTGCACAGAACTATGAAAAAGACCGGGAGCTTGTCAGGTTACTTTTCTTTGAACACAGGAAATTAATGATCACTTCCAGGCAAAGAGCCTCTGGCAACGGGCATAAGCACCACGGATTTGCCAGCATACTTTGCGAACTTCTGCATGAAGGTGTTGAAAAGGGCGAGATAAGACAGGATCTTGATATGATGGTCGCATCAGATACCCTGAATGCTATCTATTTCCATTCGCTTATCACATGGCTGCATTCTGATGCCGAATACTCTTTTTCCAGGGATATGTCAGATAGGGTCGATATTCTCTTTGAAGGCATAGGGGTATGAAAAATGTTTGCAATTACAGTTGAGAACCTGACTAAAGAATTTGGCAACTTTACTGCCGTAAATGGTCTTTCTTTTAACATAGACCAAGGTGAGGTATTCGGTCTGCTGGGTCCCAACGGTGCCGGGAAGACTACTACGATGTCCATGCTGTCCACAATGCTCAAACCAAGTTCCGGAAAAGCCTCTGTTAATGGATATGATATAATGAAAAGCGAAGATGAGGTTCGCAGGTCCATAGGGATAGTATTCCAGGACCAGAGCCTTGATGAGGAACTGACCGCATATGAGAATATGGATTTCCATGGCAGGCTTTACCGTCTTCCCAAAGGGATAAGGCAAAAAAGGATAATCAGACTTCTTGAGCTTGTAGAGCTGGCAGATAAAAAAGACAATCTTGTAAAGACCTACTCAGGTGGTATGAGGCGTCGCCTTGAGATTGCAAGGGGCTTGCTGCATGAACCTAAAGTACTGTTCCTTGACGAACCGACCCTGGGCCTTGATCCGCAGACAAGGAACCATCTGTGGGATTATATAGAGAAACTGAGCCGCGAAAAAGGCATCACTATTATCCTCACAACGCACTATATGGAAGAAGCAGACAAACTCTGCCATCGCATTGCCATTATAGACAAAGGTAGTATAATAGCCCTGGATACCTCGGAAAAACTAAAAAATGATATTGGTGGTGATGTTATAAACATAGTCTCTCCTGAAAGGGATAAGCTATGCTCGGTTCTAAGCTCTTTGCCCGGTATCAGGAATATCGAAATGCATGATTCTTCTCTCACCATTGGATTAAAGAATGCTGAAAAACATGTTGCAATGATCGTCAACATGGCATATGAAAGGAATATTCCTATAGATTCCATATCCATCCATAAACCCACTCTTGAAGATGTGTTCCTTCACTTTACAGGCAGGACTATCAGGGAAGAGGAAGCCTCCGGTAAAGAGCAGATGCGCATGATGAGACGGATAAGGAGGTAACAGGATGGACATCATTTATACCATATGGTTAAGGAATATAAAGCGCTATATCCGCTCAAAAAGCAGGCTTTTAGGTAGCCTTGGCATGCCTATGTTCCTTCTGATTGTACTTGGATTTGGTCTTAATTCCGTAGTTGTCCTGCCGGGTATGGGGCAGGGTTACATAGGCTTCATAATCCCCGGGATAATTTCCATGAGCGTTCTTTTCACTTCGGTGTTCGCAGGCATACAGGTCATATGGGACAAGCAGTTCGGGTTCCTGAAGGAGACGCTTGTGGCCCCTGTGTCAAGACTTGAGATAATGCTGGGGCAGACATTTGGCGGAGCCACCACAGCAGTCATACAGGGACTCATAATATTGGTCCTGTCTCTGTTAATGGGCCTTAGGATAAACAGTATTCCCGGATTTGCAATAGCCATTGTGTTCATGACACTCATAGGGATATCCTTCACAGCATTCGGAATAGCCATCGCTTCAAGGATGGATGACATGCATGGTTTTCAGCTGATCATGAATTTTGTGATCTTCCCTATATTCGGATTATCAGGTGCTCTTTTTCCAATTGATAGCCTCCCTTCATGGGTAAGGTTCCTTACATTGCTGGATCCTTTGACCTACGGAGTTGAAGGTATAAGGTATGGCCTTCTTGGAACATCCCAGGTCGATCCTCTGCTCAGTTTTGTGGTCCTTTCCGGATTCACAGTAATAATGGTGATGCTGGGCTCTTACCTGTTCCGGAAGATAAGCACCTGATCAAAAAAAGGATGCGATATATGTCCGTCGGGAAGTATACACAGTTGATGTGCCTGATGGGGAAAAAACCTTCCTTATCAGTGTTTTTGAATTCGGATGCTTTAATTTGGTCTAAGCCAGCAGTTCCTTATCGAAGTTCTCAATAAGATCGTTCATTTTCTTATACCACTGGTCTATCGTCTTCTTTATCATCTCTTTTACCACGGTGGGTTCAATGGCAACATATTCGTAATAGTATCCACCGATCGAGATTGATCTGGTCTCCCTGTATACAAGACCTGAGGATATTAGGTTTTGCAATGAGCGATATGCAGTACTCCTTTCGCGACCAAGTAGCTCTCCAAGTCTTTCTGCAGTCATAGCACCGTTCTCAAGTAATATCTTGTATGTATTGATATCAAGCTCTTTAAGTCCAAGTACACATTTTGCCATGTCTTCACATTTACACTCGGCTCTTAGCATTTCAGGAATAGAACTTGCCATGTTTTCTCCAATTTATTAAATAAATTTGATAAGTATGAGTGTACAATTCGCACAAAACCGATTAAAGATTGCGTCAATTATATATATAGTTTGCCAGAATTTCCCTTTCCTTGACAATAATACCTGAAGACGAGCGTTCCAGTCTCCCGCTGGACACGGATGAGGTTATATATCATCCTGATATGATACGTGCAAACGAGTGGATACTTTCAGAATACGAAGCTCCAGTTAGGGATTTCTGTATCTTTGTTCCATGTGCAAAGAAAAAGCCTTATCATGAAAGTCCCTCACATCAGATCTTCGATAAGGTCATTTTTGGTCTCCTCATGCCTGAACAGGTTCATGTTGTTGTTTTTGGGACATGCGGGATAACTCCCCGGGAGCTGGATACCGAGTATCCTTTCATGGATTACCATTTCATGCTTGGAAAATGCAATGTGGCTAAAATAAAAAGGGATTTCATCAGGATGGAAAGCGAGAGGCTTTGGCAATATCTCATAAAGACCAGGGAAAATTATAAGCATCGCATTGCTTACTGCATAGGGGATTTCAGAAAGGCAATGGAACTGGCAGTTGAAATGTCCGGGATCGAGGTGACGATTGTCCCGAAAGAAGAAACCATCAATGCACATGTACAACCGGAAAAGAAATTCATCTATGGTAGTTTGAACCAGAGAAATTATCTTCAGGATCTTTCCGATGCAATTGCATCAAAAACCGGCTTGCACGCTAAAAGGGATGTTCCCGGCGGCCATGAAAGAACAGGCAACAACGTAAATGATACTGAATGGTATTTGTTCTGACCGGATTAAATAACATCCAAAAAAAGCTGAATATCAAATGGGATAAGTGGCTGGTTTTGCCACGTTATTCCAGGAATGGTGATTGTGCCAGCACTGACATGCCGTTGTCCGATATATTAAGCACACGGACTTCGTTTATTGTTCCGGATCCTCTCATCTTCATGATGTAGATCGAGCGCTGAAGGTTGTTCCCTGCGATTATGCGGCCCAGCTTGATGACAGAATCAGCACCATACTCAACCATCTCATCGAGTCCGAACATTGCCCCGACAGTTATCACAGATGTTACGTTATGTTTGCGGAAAACACTGAAAACGTCATCTATGAGCGTTCTTAATTTGTAGTTAGATTCTATTGCCAGGAATAAGGCTTCAATGGAGTCAATGAAGATGCGTGTTGGCTGGATGTCCTCTATTTTGCTTTCAACCAGTTTCTTGAAGCTCTTGATAAGTTCTGATGGTGCAATTTCCACACTTTTCTGAAGACGCAGACTTGGGTCTGTGATGTCGACAAAAGTAAGGAGTCCTTGCTCAACATATTCCTCAAGGTTCCAGTTAAAGGAAGTCTTCATTTCCTTTACTATGGATTTTGACTCCTCTGAAGTGATTATGCACATTACCTTTTCGCCTTTCTTTGCTCCCTCTACTATGAACTGCGTACCGAATATGGTTTTACCTGTACCAGAATCTCCTGATACTACATTTGCAGTTCCTTTGAAAAATCCACCACGTAACATTTCATCCAGTCCGGATATCCCGGAATTAACTCGCTCTGACGGGTTGGCATCTGTCATATAAACCACCTGTTAATATCTAAAATGTATGATTTGTATTCCCAAACTTCTTGATCATATAGGCATAAGTATGTTTTCGTAAAAAGCATATGATGTTTATCCTTTATACTTTTTAGGACATGGTTAATTATGCTATCCTAATATAAAAAATCACGTATTTTATTTTGTTCGGCTGGAATGTTTGTTGCATCCCATGCAAAAAACAATTAGGCGTGAACTATTTGTATTATTGGGGCTAACACTTCACTTATGAAAAAGCTACAGGATGCTGTTTGTCTGATTCGCGGGAGATTAGTATGACATCAAGAAAGGATTTGAACAGGGAGAAAAAAGAATTGCTGGATGGGGTGCTAGCCGGCAGGATATCTCTTCACAAGCTGGACAGCATGACAGATAAAAGAACAGCAGTCATGATAAGAAGGTTTGCCCTGGAAGAGACCGGAGGATTTGATTTTGATCACATACAGAACTTTTCTATAGATGTAGAGGATGCCAGCAAAAGGAACATCGAGAATATGATCGGTATCATCCAGGTTCCTCTGGGCATAGCAGGACCTTTGAAAGTGAACGGTGAGTTCGCAGAAGGCAGTTTCCAATTACCACTGGCTACTACAGAGGGTGCCCTCGTTGCCAGTGTGAACAGGGGATGTTCTGTTATTACACGCTGTGGTGGTGCAAATGCCCGCATATTCCGTGACCTGATGACCCGGGCTCCTGTATTCAGACTTGAGAATGTAATCCGTGCGAAGGAATTTACAGAATGGCTGCAGGATCCTGCAGTTCTTTCCCGCATGAAGGAAAAGGCATCCGGAACAACACGTTTCGGTGAACTTGTGGATGTGCAGGCCTTTGTCACAGGCAATACGGTCCATGTACGTTTTTCCTATGATACCAAAGATGCCATGGGAATGAATATGGTAACAATTGCCACGGATTCTGTGCTGGGTCTCATTGAGGATGAATTTGGTGCCATCCCCGTCTCCATCTCGGGAAATATGTGCGTTGACAAAAAGCCTGCAGCTATCAACACCATCCTTGGCAGGGGGAAGACAGTGATAGCAGATGTGACGATACCTGCAACGCTGGTAGAGGAGCGTTTGAAATGCAAACCTGAAACCATGGTTGATGTAAACTATCGCAAGAATCTCCTGGGTTCTGCACGAGCAGGCTCTCTTGGGTATAATGCACATGCTGCAAACATCATAGCTGCAATGTACATTGCCTGCGGGCAGGACCCGGCTCATGTTGTCGAAGGTAGCAGCACTATTACCACAATGGAACTGACCCGTTATGGGGATATCTATTGTTCTGTGACCATTCCTGCAATGGCTGTAGGTACTGTGGGCGGTGGAACTAACCTGGGTACCCAGCGCGATTGCCTGAGGCTTCTGGGGGTGAGCGGCTCCGGAACCCCTCCAGGGTCAAATTCCAAAAAACTTGCAGAGATAATTGCTTCCGCGGTTTTGGCAGGTGAGATATCCCTGGTGGGGGCACAGGCAGCCGGTCATCTTGCAAAGGCACATGCCCAACTGGGTAGATAATAACTACGTATCTCTAAAAACCGATGCTACAAAGGGATTACAGCCCTTTCTTATTTTTCTGTTTTTTCCTGTCAATGAAGTAAGCAATTGCTAAAAATCCCGTTGCGGTTAAAAGAAGTATGATCGTTTTTGTAATTTCACTGTTCACAAAGGCAACTTCAGTTTCACCTGTGTATGTCTCTTCAGCATCATCTCTTATGCTTGCCAACCCATCTTCTTTGTTTTTCCTTTCAGGTGAAACGACGTTGAGTTTTTTATCATCTTTATCGGTTACTATTCTATTCTCATTGGCTGAGCCTGCAGTTCCTGTTATCTTGATTGTCGAACCTGAGCTGGCTGAAGGCAGAGAGTTACCCTGCTCATCACTTATTATGAGGTTAACGATCCTGAACTGGCATATTCCGCTTTCAGGTCCGGCTTTGACGTTGACGTTACAAAAGATGCCATCGTTTACGGCATTGCCTTCTTTCATGATCACACTGAATATCTCTGATATCTGGTCCTCAGTATCGTAATTCCCGGGTCTGAACATTACCGGTGAGCCAGTGCCGGTAAAAAGGTCTCCTTCTTCTATACTGCTGATCATTACAAGTGAACTGTCATACATAAGGTCCAGTTGTAAGCCGGAGATTGGCGTATGTGGTCTTACGTGAATCTGCAACGAAAACTCTTCCCCCGGAAGTACTTCATGTGCAGCCGGAACTATGCTTACACCTGCAAATGCTGCTGCAACTCCTGGACTTAATAAAAGGAAACATGTAAGAACAGCTGTGTAAACAGCAATCCTTGTCAATGTACAGTTCACAGGGAATCCTCAATATTAACCGGGATATTATTCAAGTTTCTGTTTTGCATTTTCCAGCAATTTTGAACATTCATCCATTTTGACTGCAGCCATCCTGATATCAGAAGCTATTTCCTTATAGCCGGATGCCTCTATTTTCCCAGCCCATTCGGTAAAGCTTTTGCTATGGCTTTCATTGTGCTCTATCCAGTGCTCTATAAGATGCTCAAGTTTTGGTCTGTCTAGTTCCATTGATATAAACTCCTGATATATGTCTAGCTCTTATCTCTGTCTGTTATTTCCCTTAATGTTCTCATGAATTTAATTTGTATCCTCATGTATCGCGGGGATCGCTGATCTCCCCTGTAAGCGCAGAGGCAGCGGCAGTTGCGGGGGATGCAAGATAAATGAAGCCACCGACGCCCATTCTTCCTTTGAAGTTCCGGTTGGCTGTTGATATGCATGTTTCACCTTTTCCAATGACTCCCATGTGTCCTCCAAGACATGGTCCGCATCCAGGGGAACCGATTGTCACGCCGGCCTCCAGGAGATCTTCGACAATCCCTTTCCTGACCGCTTCAAGCAGCACTGTGCGGGAGGCAGGCACTACAATTGTCCTGATGGCAACCTTTTCCCCTTTGAGGATGGATGCTGCAATCTCCATATCTTCCAGTCTGCCGTTGGTGCAGGTCCCGATGAATGCCTGGTCAAGTTTTACTGGTTTGACATCAGATATGTCATGCACGTTATCGACCTGATGGGGACAGGCAATCTGGGGTTCAAGTTCATTTGTATCAAAGTTATATTCTTCTGAATATATTGCATTGTCATCAGCATATACTGGTTCATATTCCTCAACTGCAATTCTTTCCAGGAATTCCATAGTAGTGCTGTCAGGAGGAACTATCCCGGCCTTTGCCCCCATTTCAATTGCCATGTTGCTGAGGGTCATTCTGCCTGACATGGACATGGAATCGATGGTGCTTCCATAGAACTCGGCAGCTTTGTATGTTGCACCGGCCACACCAAGGTTTCCGATTATTTTCAGTGTAAGGTCCTTTGCATATACTCCATTGCTGAATTTGCCTTCTGCATTTATTCTGATACTTTCAGGCACTTTGAACCATAGCTTCCCGGATGCGAATATCTCTGCCATGTCGGTAGCACCAACTCCTGTCCCGAAAGCTCCGAATGCCCCGTAAGTGCAGGAATGTGAGTCAGCACCCACAATAAGTTTGCCCGGAAGGGCAAATCCGTTCTCAGGAAGTAACTGGTGACATATGCCTTCTCCGATATCATAGAAGTTCTTTATATGCTGGTCTTTGATCCATTCACGAATATCATGTTGCAATGCTGCAGTGGTATCGGTATTAGCGGGTGTCAGATGGTCAAATGGGATCACTATTCTTTCAGGATTCCATACCCTTTCCTGCTCCATTTCCCTGAAAGCCCTTACAGCCAGGACACTTGTACCATCATGTGCCATGGCAAAATCTACATCTGCTATCACAAAATCATTTGCTAGGGCTTTTTTGCCGGAAGCGCGGCTGAATATTTTTTCGCTTATAGTGCTCAAAAGATTAACTCCATTAGTGTGACTGGGATAAGATGTTTATCAACATTCCTCAATGACTTAAAATCTTCGATAGGGTTAATTAATGCCTTAAAGATAATATAATTCCCCTGGTAAAAAAAAGGTTTTGCTACCTCAGCAGCAAATAATAAACAGTGTTATGCCAGCCTTTTAAGCTTTTCGATATTGTTGAGCACGTATTTGCTTTCAAGCAGTATTTTTTGCTCAATGTTCTGAACGATTTCATCCAGTGGTGTGACAAGCCTGTAGAGTTTTACGGGCCTTCCCTTTCCTTCGGTTTTCTTCTCTTCCCTTATATCTACCCAGTTGTTGTCTTTAAGGTATCTCATTGCTATGCTGACTTCAGGTTGCCTGAGATTGGAGCATTTCTCTATCTCGCGGGACGTGATCTCCTCACCACCTGAAAGACAGGCCAGAGTTAGAGCCACAGGTCTGTTCATGTCTAATTTCCTGAGCAACTCTACGATCTCATATTCTTTTTCACTCATGCCGCTGGGTTTTTTCTCTCTCATAAAATCACCGGATCATTGTAATTGATTTCGTTTTGTTCGGACTTCTTGTGTTTTTGTGCATGACATAGGGGTGATGATCCATTGAATGTGTCAGGTAGGAATTTATCCCTGGTATGTCTGCTGTGGATTAATTTCTGTAAATACCAATAACTATTATAAGTTGTTATTATATATTAATATTTTTTATATTAAAATAGTAAGTCTGCAACATCTATTTTTTATGATATATTATTCACCATTCAGTTAACAGGAATATCTATTTTTGAGTGTCCTTTAAGGCAGTCTGTTCAAACCGCAGGTGAATAATAGAATACTGAGAAACAAACCCTATGTAAAACCGGAGTTGGATATGTCTCATGCCTGGTTAAAATGCTGGTAGAAAAGTAATGATATCAATACTATGATGACAATGATGGTCAAATGTGGGCCCGCTGAGATTCGAACTCAGGGCCTCACGGTTATCAGCCGTGCGCTCCACCTAGCTAAGCTACGGGCCCACATTGCTTCTGCTTCGCGTAACGCCTTTCATCACGCGACACTCCAAATACGCATACAGGTACTTTAATATTGCGCTCCAAATACCATGATTATGCTTAATTATTTCAGAATGACAATGGACGATAAAAGTTTGCAGCGATAGATTTATGTTTGATAATGTGCTGTATGACATGTTATTCCGGGCTGGTAGATCAGGGGAAGATCGCTACCTTGGCATGGTAGAGGCCTCGGGTTCAATTCCCGACCAGTCCACTAAAAAACTTTAGATAGTTCTCTTATGACACTGCTTTCTATATGAAACATTTAAAAGAGATTAATAAAAACAAAGACTCTTTTACTTTCCTGTGCTGTCATCGGTTTTAACTACAAAATGACCAGACAAAACTAAAATGTTTAACAAAATGGAGATTACCGTATTTTAGTTGACCTCCATACCAATAACAGTGAGACAACGATTAGCAGAGTCAAAGCTGAAAATCCTGGTGTGGTGTTGGCTGGCTGTTCCACAGTTTCATTTTCGACTATGGTCGTATCATCATTTGAGTCCAGTTCTACTCTTTCGTCAACGAGTATGATCTCATCTTCAAAAAAAATGACCGGAATGTTGGCTATGTTTTCTTTTCTTGCTTCTTCATATATTATTGCATAAATTTCTGTTACTAAAACTCTTTTCTCCCTTTCTGATAATCCTTTGGAAATAGCAATAGGTATAATGCCTTTTAATGGTCCTTTATTAGTTATCCCTCCATACCATTCCACTTTTCCAGTATGCATCACTTCCATACTACTATTTTCTTGTATTAAAAGTAACATTTTATTCCACTCATCAAATTCGTCATCATCTTCCCATTTAGGAATTTCTCCGTAGACCGCAAGTGTTGGAATTTCTGTTACTTCCATATCCCTTCCACTTTTTAAATAGTTAGATGTACTTTGTATTTCGTTTTCAGGCAAAACGGACATGTCTTCTCCGAATAGATAAAAATAATCCCCATAGCCAAATTCTACCGGAATGTCATGAATATCCAGACCGTTGCCAGCATTGCCTATGAAGACATACATCTCGTCTAGCAGTTGCTTATTAACGTTCATATTCCGGAATAGTACTACAAAATATCCGTCCGAGTTGCTGCCGCAGGTCACTACATCGCCGTATGGGTACATGTATTGGGCGGCGAAATCATCTTTGATGGTGTCGCTCAGTTCTTCGAGGGCTGAGTTCCAGGTTGCTTTCTGCTCTTCGTTTTCAAATACAGGCAGAGTGCCATATCTTTCGATCAATTGATGATTGTAGGGATACAGGCCAAAGTAATACTCGTATTCCGTTTGCATAGGATCAGCTTGAACAGCAGTTGTAGCTGCTATCAAAAGAATTAATGTAACAAAAAGATTGTACTTTAATATCATATCTTTTAACCCTCTGATTATTTTTAACTGTGATCCACTTGTTAAATAAAAATAGATGGTTATACCATCTATTATTCTACGTGGGCTTCAAGATTCATATATGACAGCGAATTCTACAAAATCATAGAAGTCAACATCTCCATCTTCATCGAAGTCAAAAACGGAATCAAAAGCACTATCAAAAGCTACTTTGTTATATGAAGTAGCCAACTCTACAAAATCAAAAAAATTCACATGTCCGTCATTATTGTAATCCCCTTTCGGATAATCTCCCCATTTGACTGGGAGAACACCTAATTCCTGATAGATATTTTGAACAGGAGCAAATGTTGATTTAGTATCATTATATATGCGGCTACAGACGATCCCACCGATTCTTACTTCTGGATACAGTATTGATTCAGGGTTTGCACAATAAAATACAGGTCCTCCACTATCCCCACCAGCACAATAAAAATCTGCAACTATTAGGTTGTAAAAATCTCCATATATATTACTAACTCTCATTACTTCTGTTACCGAGCCCTCTGTAATACCCGTTGTTCTTCCAGATTTGTAGACCGTTTTATTCAACCAGATAGGAGATTGCTCACAAGCTATGTAATCACAAACGGACTTTAAATTTGGGTTATTTGTACCAACATGAATATCTGGAAGAACATTTTCATATTCAACAAAAGATGCGTCTGTATTTTCTGCAACAAAATTAACAACTCCAATTGAATTGCCAGTTGAATTTATAGGCTGCTTAATTACCATTCCTGTGGAGTTTGCAAAATGTTTTGCAATGATATATCCTTTGGTTCCATCACTTTTCTTAGCAGCAAAGCCTAACGAAGCAGCAAAATCTCCAAAAACGCCGCTAGAATCCTTCTTATAAGTTACTACTTTGATTGCACCAATTAGAGGACGGTATCTTTCATCATAACCTACAGGATCATCAACTTCTTCTGCAAAATCGTCTTTTATATACACTACTGGAATGTTGTCTCCAACGACTTCAGTTGCTTTCTTGCTTATTATATGATGGATTTCATCGACTTCAGAACTTATTACAGTATCATTTTCATATAATATTACTTTCAAATATCCATTTATGTTGTACCCCCAGCCAATTATTGGCCCATTGGGATATATATGTGGGTATAAATCTTCCGTTATTGTTTTACTAGTCGCATCTAGTTTATTAAACCAATTGTGTCGCTCTTCCTGAGTGGCAAACTCTGGAACTTGTCCTCTAAGTTCTACAATATCAGGATTTGATTTCAAATTATCAAAAACTTCTGGTCCAAAGTTTGGAAGATTGTGTATTTCGGATTCGTTTTGCATTTGGCTGGTATCTACGGCAACAGCAAGTGCTTTTTTAGCTACAAGATAATCATTCTCGGTATTGTATGGATATCTTTCCCAAGCATCTAGCAGTTTATTTTTCAGATTAACTTTATCTATTTCAGATAAATTTGAATCCACAATGTATTTGAACAGAAGTTCTTTGTCCTTGGTTCCTACTTCCAACAAAAACCTAGCTCTTTCCATTTCTTCATGTTTTTCACTGGCAATTACCATAATATCAAGCCCTTTTTCAGCCACAAGATAATCTTCCTCAGTATTGTTAGGATATCTCTCCCACGCATCCAGCATTCCTTTTTTCAAATCTGCTTTTTCATTTTGTGATAGGTTTGAATCTTCAATATATTTGAAGAGAAGTTCTTTGTCTTTGTCTCCGACTTTTAACAAAAAACTAGCTAAGGCATCGTGTTGAGTTTCCACATCAGAAGTATCATTGTGAACCACAGCACCTACTATTCCCACAAACATAGTACTAACAATTAACAAGGATACGAAAGATGTACCTATTGTTTCTTTGAAATATTTTAATCCCATATTATTCACCACTACATTTTGAAAATACTAACCAATCGTATAATTTTTATCTCATTTCATTTTATACTATATTCTCGATGATATTAGTAAATTCAAAGAGTAATTATGAAAAACACGTTGTACTTTATATAACTACAAGAAAGATTAGTACGTAACAAAAAATACTTGTATCATAGATGGAAAAAATATGCTCAGACACCCGTGTTGATTATGGTCAGTGCATTGAATACTTACGGCATACATCAAAAGAGAGGTTTTAGGAATCCTGCACTTGTAAAAGTCCGGGCAATTGTTGGTGCAGATAATCCCATATCCGTCAGGATGATAGTCGTGGCAGAGAAACAGGTTTACACCTCTGAGACAAGGTTCTGCATTGTGGATTCGCCGCGACTATCTAACCAGTCAATAAACTTCTCCCGAAGTACTCGATGTTCCGCTTCTGGGTTGTTCTTTCGAAACATTCTGAAAGCAAGTGTTACTCTTACAGGATCCCATGTGTTAGACCAGTCTACCTTTGTTGCACATATCTCTGCCAGGCTGGCATTGTCCACATCGATTGAAGAGTCTCTGAGTCTCGCATGTAACCGGTGTAAGCTCTCTATGTCGCGCTCCATGACCTCGCAGAACTTATCCCATGCCGTTGCTTCCGGAACACTGGACTCGAGCACCGATAACCGTTTACTTAAATTGGATAAACTCATTCTCTCTCTCCGTGTGTGATCCTTACCGAAATATCAACGTGATTCTCTTGCATGTATTTCTCAATCTCTTCATCTGACCATTTTGACATATCAAAGACTTTTACCACCCTGGGGCCATTGCTCGTTTCGAGCTCATTGAGCCGATTTATTATCTTTGAAAGAGTCATTCGATCACATCCCTGCCGTTGTCTGGGAGGAACACAACGTAAGAGGGCTTCACATTTTCTGGAACGCCGGCTTTAGGATCATAAATGAAGACTGTCTCGTCCTCAAACACTTCTGTGGTCTCCTCCAGTCTTCGCAATCTCTTGTCAAGTGTTCTGTTTGCCATTATTTTCCTCTAATGCTGCTAACCTTGCTTCGATGCTCTCCAGCTGTCCATCTTTCAGGATGGCATTGTGAGCCTGCAGTGCACCCACCAGGGCGCGTACATACTGAAGCTTCAGGCCATCACCTTCCCTGGTTTTGAACCTGGAAACGTTGAGCCTCATATACAGAGACTCCACAAGCCATGATGACATATCCAATAACTTGTTACGGTCAATTTTTTTATAAGTAGAGTCGTTATTAGCGTCTTTTTCGTCCATTAAATCCCTCTTTGTGCTTTTTTGGTTGCTCTTGTGTCCGTTATTTGTATCTCTTTAGTCGGCTGTTATGGTGCGTTCGAATCACTCGTTTGATTGTACCGACCGGAACATCAACCTCCTCGGCAATTTCACGGTAGCATCTTATCGGGGCTTCTCGCAGGATCTTCTCTCGCTCGTCTGCAGTCAGGTCCAGGATGGTTCTCACAGTTTCACCTCCGCAGCGTAAAAGGTCCGCTTGTACCGCATGAACGGTCCGAATGCTTTGACCTTCATGCAGGAATAGTCTGCCAGGATGTAAGGTGACGGGAATGTCCCGGATAGTACATGCAGCTCCACACGATAGAGTTCAGCATCTTCTGGAAGAGAGGATTTGACCCACTCGCCATGGAAGCCATAGATGTTCTCAAGGTAATTCCTGGCCTTGGTGATGGTGAGATCCATCTTCTTCTCGGCTAGTTGATGGAAGGCCTGGCAGGTCATTGGAAGGCCTCCGCAGGTTCGGGGTGGCTTAGATGTTCCGGAGGAATCTTTGCATACCGTTTGAAAATGGCGGTCACTTCGTCTACTCGCGCGGATTTAACTTTGTGTTTTTCACAATATTCCATTGCAGCAGCTACAACATTTGAAGAGTTTATAGGAGTGTATACCCTTTCGTAGTCCTTTGCCCACTTTATAACATGCTCCTGGCGAGCAGTGACTCCCTGACTCCCGCTGTCTACCACCTGACTACTTGCCAAGTAGACAGTTGTTTCGATATCCTCCGCCTTTGTTGTGGGGGGTGTCTCCCTCTCCCCGGAAAATGAGGATATATCCATAGGAGATTGTTGTGTGTCTTCTTTTCTCTCTACTACTATACTCTTTTCTATTATAGGTAGATAGGTAGTAGTAGTAACGCCTTCTGTTTGTGTTTTACCTGTCTCCTTTTGAAAGTAGACACCCGGTAGTTTCGGGGTAGTCAGGTAGACACCATACATCTTCTTCTCGGCTAGTTGATGGAAGGCCTGGCAGGTCATGGGAAGGCCTCCACAGGTTCGGTGGTTGGGTGCTCTATCGGTGGATCCTTGCGGTATAATCTGTGACATCTGTCGCATCGATAGACAAAATACTCAGACCGGCCATAACCCTCTTTACTTTGGTGGGGAGCTGGGTAGGATCCACAGTCAATGCAACAAGGTGAAATCGCGCTTGCCGTGTTATTGGCTTACCATTCTTTAGAGATCTTCGTGAAGAATTCTGGAATAACATCGATCCCCGTTTTCGGGGCATTCGTAACATTCGTAACATTAGTACGTTCGTAAGAAACATTAAAATCCTTAGTCACGTCTGTGGGTAGTTCTGAATTTTCTTCTTTTGAGTCTATTATATCCATTTTCGTAAAATTAGTAGCGTTTTTTTCCGGTATACTAACGTACGAACTTAACGAATTTAACGAATTTAACGAAAATTGTTTTTTGTGGTCTGTGTTAAGCACGTACCATACTGCCTTGCTGTTTTCTTCATTGAATTGCTGCAGCTTGTAACCTTGGCCTCTCAGGATGACATAAGCTAGTGCAAGACATGTTCTCTTGTTGCCATCAAAGAAAGGGTGCATAGTGACTACACCGTGTAAGGCCATGGCTGCTCGAGTGAATATATCCTGTCTTCGGTTGCACTCAAAGGCTATGTGGTCAAGAGTGCCTATGCTTAGCACCCCGGGAGATCCTCCACTTTGTCTTATGAGCTCATCGTGGAGATCTCGGATTTTATCAGCCGTGACCGGGTACATGTTCCTTACTCTGTGTTCATTTTGCTTAAGAGTTTCCTGGCCTCTTCTGACCTCATCACCAGCTGCAAGATCTCCGGGATCCTGGCCTCATACTTGCCGATCTCATCAAGTGACCTCTGGTCCAGCACAAGAGAACACTGAGAACAGAACTTGTCCTGTGGCTTTAACACATTGCTGCACCTGGGACACTTCTTCAAGGTCACATGCCTCTTATCTTCTGTCTTCAGGCCACACTTCTCATAGATGCGGTCATTGATCTCCTGGTCTGTGAAATTGCCGTATATCTTGAACATCTGTGAGGATCCTTTAGACCATCCGGCACGGTGTTTGATCTCCTGCTCGTTGTAACCGTCCAGGATCCAGTGAGTAATTGCAAGATGCCTGAAGCTGTGAGGATTTACCTTCTTCTTGATGCCTGCCTTCATGCCTATGTCTGCAATGTTTTTTCTTATCGACTTATAGCTCAATGGTTCTTGATTCTTATCCCTGGTAACCCACAGAGGGGCTTCTGGGTTATCCTTGAGGGGATGCACGGCCAGCCATTGGTTAAGATATCCTGTGGACCATGTGATTGGGATGCCTTTGGCAGGTGTGGTCTTCTTTGACTTCGAGGTCTTGGAGATGTAGATTATAGCCCCGTATTGGTTGAACTCTACATTCTTTATCCTACAGGACGCCAAAGCCCCTATACGCATGCCAGAGTCAGCCAGGACAGCAATAATGGGCCTTATCCCTTGGATGCCTGCATGCTTCCAGGAGGGTGTCAAATTCCTTCTGTGTGAGGAGATCAGAGGGTTGTACAGGGGAATCTTCCTTGTTAAGCTTGAGGTCTCTTACCCACTTTGGAGGCTCGTCATTGTGCATCCATCTCATGAGCTTCTTAATAAGCTTCTTGTAATTCCACAGGCTTCCTGCAGAGAGCTTTTTCACGTCCTCCACATGGAACAGCAGTCTTTCAAGATCTTCATGGTTGAACTCCTGCAGAGGCTTATCATAGCCTATTGTCTTGAGTGTCTGGTACATCCTTGTGGTATAGTTCACATACCAGGTCACCGTGTTCTTTGCCAGGCCTTCCCTCCGGAGAGCTCTAAAAAAGGCTTCAAGTTTCTTCCGGTCTGCAGGCTCGATCTCTGCCCGGTTAAACCTATCCATGGCATGGTCAAAAGCGTTATCCAGACTGTGAATATCATCTACGCTGCGAGTCATCACTGTCTAAATAGGGGTGCTAGGAATATCTACTTTTGGGAAATAGACCCGACCAGTCCACCATAATTCTTCAGATAGTCCTCGATAATTTTCTATTTTCAGATAATCCTTCTATTCTTCAGATAGTTCTTCTTATTGTCAATTCCGGTTTATCTCCGGATTCTTGATCGCCATGGGTGTAATATTCTCTTCAGGGGTATAACTGGATCATCTCATTGCTCCCGTATGTGGATGGGAGTATGAAGTCTGCGTTGGCTGAGGCCCCGGCCTCTGGTGTCAGTACAAGGTTAACCGTTGCCCGGGGTATAAGGTTTAGTCCGGATGACTGCAGACTGGATGTGGTATTTATTGAATAGAGGCTTGTATATCCCTGATTGACTGAAGTCTGCGACGCAGTGGAAACGTAGATTACCACAAAATCCCCGGTTGTCATCACCGGGGAGGACTGGGAGAATGAATTGTCCTCGTCACGTATTTTCTTAACTGTGAAATAACGCTGTGCATTCACATATGTAATGTTTATCTCTGTATTGCCTATGGTGCTGTTCTCAGTAAGAAGCCGTTCCAGGTTCTCCATCGGGTCCATATCAAAACCGGACATGTTTCCTTGAAAATCTGCACGAGGTGACAGGCTGTTCACATTACCGGCATATACCAGATTATTAGTTCTAAACCCATCTGTGATGCTGACTATTACCTCTTTCAGGTCTACTGGTTCACTGGCTGCGTTAAGCCCTAATGTGAGCTTGAACAGATCGATCGTTGCAGACATATCCGTAGCGCTGTTCTTTGACCTGATGCCTTCGATCTTCTGTATCATGATATTTGAAGATACTTCTTTAGTTGCTTCTTTTCCTGTTGCCTGGGCTTCCTGCTGCAGGAAGCCTGAAGTCTGGACCAACACCGCGGCAGCAACTGCAGCCACAAGTACCATTGCAATGAAAATGATCAAAGTACCTATCCCGATTTGTCCTTCTCTGCTATTATCTGATTTATTAGTGGTGGTTCTTGAGTGCATCGTTTTTCACCGGTTTGGGTCGTGTGTTTTTCAATAGAGTAACAATTACACACTTATAACACAGTATTTTTTTATATATTAATATATTCATTGTACTGTAGAATATTTATTTTATACTTTTTAAAAACCAGTTATAAGTTGCCTGTAACTTAATTTCAGCAACTTTATATACCTTAAAGAATGACCTGATAGGTACGTAAAAATTATTATTGATGTTGTTGTACATGCATTTTTCAAATGAATGATTTAATTCAAATGGTGCTCTCATGAAAAAGAAACTATTGCTATTACTTCTTCTATTATGTGTTCTGTTTGTCAGCGGATGTGTGGGATCTGACAGTCCGGATACCGTTCAGGTTGGAGATCATGTTTCGGTAAACTATATAGGCAGTCTGGATGACGGCACTGTATTTGACACTTCCATTGAGGAGGTAGCTATCAGTGAAGGTATCTATAATCCCGGCCGGAACTACGAACCGCTGCCTTTCACAGTTGGTGCCGGTCAGATGATAAAAGGATTTGACGATGCTGTTATCGGTATGTCAGTGGGGGAGAATAGAACGGTCATCCTCCTTCCGCAAGAGGCCTACGGCGAGGTCAGTGAGGACTATATAATAACTTACTCTATGGATGATTTCACTTCTGTAAACATCACTCCCGTTATTGGTGAGAAGATAACTTCGCAGGGTCATGCCGGTACTATCATAAACGTTTCAGAAGATATGGTCATTGTTGATTTCAATCATCACCTTGCAGGCAAGAACCTGACATTCTTCATCGAACTGGTCTCAATAGACAGATCCTGATGCAGGGGTGAATCTGTGGAAAAAGAAGAAAAGATAGTTGTCATTCTTCTGTGCATGGCTTTGCTGTCGCTTACTATATTATATGCCACATTTTATGCAGGCGGCACAAAAGATGACTTGATTGGATTCAGCCCTTCTTCCCTTCCTGGCGAAGATGTAAGGTTTGAGGGGGACGTGCTTTCAAAACGTTTTACCTATACAGGAGATCATCTTCTGATGGATGTGGACTATGGTGCAGATGTGGTCAAGGTTTTCATACCGTCAGGTAGTGGCGCAAAAGACGTGGACTCAAGGATAGATCAGAATGACCGTATATTGGTCTCAGGTACTGTTAACGAGTATAATGGTGAACTTGAAGTAATTGTTAAAAACAGCAATGGGATAGTACTTCTAACTTAACTCCTCTTGCAAGCTGTCTGTTTAGTCGCTAAAGATATATGTCAAAAAAGCCCTCTTACTAAAATATGAAAGCCTGTATAATGTGTGGTGGAGAAGGTACCAGATTACGTCCTTTAACGTTCGCCCGTCCAAAACCCAGTATCCCTATCCTTAACAAACCTTCTGTTGTACATCTTATAGAGCATCTGTCAAAGGAAGGTTTCAATGATATTGTCATTACCCTTGGGTATATGGCTGAGAAGATAGAAGAGCAGCTTGGGGACGGAAGGATATTCGGTGTTCATATAGATTACGTTTATGAGAAAGATAAGCTTGGCACGGCAGGTGGTGTGAAGAATGCTGAAAAATACCTGCGTGACAGCCCATTTATTGTGCTCGGTGGAGATCATGTATTGAACCTGAACCTGAGGGAAATGTACAGGTTCCATGAAATGACCGATGCCCTAGTTACAATAGGTCTTTTGTCCATTGACGATCCACGTGAATTTGGCATAGCTGACATGGATGTTAATAACAGGATACGTCGTTTCCTTGAAAAACCGGGCCCCGGTGAGATATTCAGCAATCTGGCAAGTACGGGTATATATGTTTGTGATCCTGAGATATTTGACTGGATCCCTGAGGGTGAACAGTACGATTTTGCAAAGGATCTGTTCCCTGATATACTTGCCAGAAAAAGAAAGATAAATGGTATTCTTGCAAGAGGAAGGTGGACTGATGTGGGAAGTCCGCAGGCGTACAGGCAGGCTCAGCGCTGGATGCTTGAATCGTTGCCTGGAACTACTATTGAAGGTCACTTCAGGACAACAGATGCCCGTATAAAAGGTCCCGTGTCTCTTGGGCACAACGTTTCGGTGGGATCCAATTCCGCTATTGTGGGGCCTATTGTCATTGGTGAGAACACGACTATAGGGGATAATGTGCTTATCGGGCCTTACACAACCATAGGTTCTAACTGTGTTGTAGGCAATGATAGCCGGATCCTTTCATCTTACATATTCAATGATGTGTCCATCGGAACAAATACCAACGTTTCCGGTTCTGTGATCGATAATGCTACTAAGGTGGGTGATAACTGCAGCCTTGAGAATGGTACTGTCATAGGTCCTGAGGTTAGCATTGAGGATGATGTCACGGTCCATTCTAATGTAAGGGTCTGGCCTGATGTTCTTATTCCTTCCGGGGCGAAGGTAAAAGAGGATATCATTAATGATTCCTGTGTCTAATCTCTTTTTATCTTCAGGTTGGAGGACATGAACAAAATCAAAAAGTGGCTTCTTATCTCACTGCTTATCAGTCTTGTTTCAGGTGCTTTTGTAGTTCTTCTGACATTTGATTCAGGAACTATCAACGCCTTAATGGAGATAAGGCCTGAATACATACTTGCAGCTGCATGCATACATGCTCTGACCTATGTGATATGGGGTATGCGGACACATTCTCTTTGTAAGGCACTAGGACATGATGTTGGCTATGTAAGATCGATCGAGATCGTAGCTTCCGGAACACTTGCCGCATCTATAACTCCTTCTTCTCTTGGAGGGGAACCACTGAGAGTTCATCTGCTCCATAACCAGAAAATGCCTTTGGGCAAAGCGACTGCAGTGGTGATCGGTGAAAGGGTACTGGATGGGATCCTGATCCTGGCACTGGCACCCTTTTCAATCTATGTGATACGCGGGATCCTGCAGGATCCTTTCTTTGATCTTTTGTTCGTGTTTGCAGAAGCAGGGCTGATTTTCACACTTTTTCTGACGCTGTACGCAATATGGCGGCCGGGGCCCACTAAAAAAGTGGTATATTTCTTTGTCCATAAACTGGCACCTCTTCTGGGAAAAAAGACAGATGCCGCTCTTGAGAAAATAATCAGGAGGGTCGATTCGGAGCTGGAACATTTCCATGATAGTATCTCAGTACTGCTCAATGAAGGAAGAAAAGGTCTTGCTTTTGGGATATTCCATACAATTGCTTTCTGGCTGGTGGACTTCTCCATGCTCTATGTAATACTGCTGGGGCTTAATCAATATCCTGATCCGGTCATTGTTTTTGCCTCTCAGGTGATATTGATGGTGCTTCTTGTCATCCCCGCAACGCCAGGGGCCAGTGGAGTAGCGGAATTTGCCGGAACCACCGTGTTCTCTTTATTTGTTGCCTCTTCTGCCCTTGGTATTGTAGTAATTGCCTGGAGAGCTTTTACTTTCTACATGAATGTGTTTGTGGGCAGCTTTGTAAGTTTTAAGATACTCAAAGACACGGAGTTCATTAAAAGGTTCCTTAACTAGGGTAGCTTTGTCCTTCAGAAAGTAATGTAGGGTACTATATTTTCAAATCCTGTTCTTCTGATAAAATCCTCTGCACTGGAAAAAGGTATTTTGCTTTGTATGTGTCCGGCTTGTTTTCTACCTATACCGGGCAATTCCTGTATTAGCGTTACAGGTGCTGTGTTGATCTCAAGTGGGTATGGGATGCCTGTGATGGACCTGTGTCCGTGGCGTGTTACGGTAATGTCTATGAACCTGCCGGTAGGTATATTTCCCGGTATTCCCGCAAGCAAAGGATAGGATCCCATCTGTCGGCCAAAACACATTTTACCGTCATTGAGCTCGCACATCACGTCTCTGAGTACCGTACCTGCGGGGACTATTTTCTGAAGCATGGGGAGATCTATGTCCTTTCTTATCTTTTCTTTATATTTGAGGAACAGGTTCTTGTGCTTGCGGACAAGTCCGTCGTTGCCATACATCCGGGTTCCAGGAAAGGCCATTACCTGTCTTATGTTAATCCTGCGAAGTAAGAGGTCAGAATCGATCACTTTCCTAAGGAATTCATAGTTCATGTCAAAGGTCTTCTTTGATTCTCCCATAAGTCCGTGTACGAGGTTTATTCCCGGAAGAAGTTGCGGCATACCATTGTTCCCTCGTGCTCTGCCTGCTTCATTTATTATTCTGATGGCTTCAAACACTTCGTCAGGCATTGCCTTCAGGTAATTGGATTTTATAACTTTTGGGTCGGCACTTTCCATTCCAAGGGCTGCAACATCTCCTGGTGTATGGTATTTCACAATGGTTCTGAGTATCTCCCTGCACTGTTCCGGATAGGTCGATATGGTCCCCGGATTGGCGTTATCCATATGAAGTACTTTAAGCTGAGGGGCTGATTTCCTGATGCCTTTGTAGAGTGAAAGAAGTGCTTGCGGATCTGGTTCCGGGATGTTTTCACCTCTGTCCTTTGCATGATAGCTCAGGATGTCGGGTTGTCGTCCGATCCTGAAAAACCTGGCACTTGCTTCATATAGTGCTGATACTTCAGAGACCACGTCCTTTATGGGGCGATAATCTGAGCTGCCGTAGGAAGGTTCCGTGCAGAATGAGCAGTGCTGGTGGCGTCCGCATCCTCGATAGGTTTCAAGTTCACATGTCACGTTCGGATAATCGGGATGCATTTTTATGATAAATGCTCCTTTTTGGGCCCATCGTCCAATCTCTTCAACCTTTCTGAAACGATGTTCGCAATTTTGCACATTCTTTGCGTTATTCTCTTCCAAAACGTCAAAAACAAAAGCTTCAATGTCCTTTTGACAAATAATAACATCTGTGGCATTAATTATTCTCTTTTCTGCCTTCTTTCCGCCTTCAAGGGAAAAACCAAGTCTTATGGGTCCTCCTAATATTTTGATTCCTCCGGAGGCGCTGAATATGTTTTCTATCTCTCTCAGAGTTATAGGCGTTGAACGGAGATACTTACCCGGGACAGTCATTCCTGCAAGTACTATGGCTATCTCTGCGCGTTCTATAAGCTCTGCCGCCCCAGGTGGACTTTTTCGCAGCTGATCTATGGTGAAATAAGAAATATCTGTTTCATGGAGGCCTCTTTCCCGAAGTGCTCCTGCGATATATCTTATGTAGGGGGATACGTAGGGCGGAACTCCGAAACAGGCCGGCTCATCGACATATCCGTCAATTATTACAGCTTTCATATATCCTTCATTATGTATAATATTTTATATATTTTATATACTGTCTTTATTAATAGATATGTTATAATATATCTTATCTTCTATATACCAGGTCCGGATTTAAAGGAATCTGTGTTTATTACCTGGTTTTATGTGATGCTTCAGGCATTATTTGTATTAATGGGTATCGGGCTTTATTCTTATCGTATCCTGTTTCCTTTCTTGCTCATTTTCCTCTTCGTTCTTCTTTACTCTTGTAATGACAGCCTGTGTTAACATTTATGACATGTATGAAATGTGTATGCAAGGTATCATACATGTCCTGTATATCTATATATTATTCATACGTTTGTAATACGGCCCATACAAAACGCAGCTTACAAAAGCTGATGTGCTCATACATGCTCAATGACCATACAAATGCATATTTTGTTCGACTGGATCATTATGGTTATCCTGTTTCTTGTGAAGTAAGTATTATCCCTATATCCAATGTGGGGTTAGCTGTTATTCCTCCGGAAGCACATACTTCTTATATAGCCCTTTTTCCATTACCTATACTAATAGTATTCTGGTAGTATGCCAGATAGCAGCAACGAGGTTTTCTAATGAGAAGTGACAAGACCAAGAAAGGACTCGAACGTGCGCCCCATCGTTCACTTTTGAAGGCAACCGGCGTGACAGATTCCGAAATGAAAAAACCGTTCATAGCGGTTGTAAACTCCAGGAATGAATTGATACCAGGCCATATCCATCTCGATAAGGTTGGAGAGGCTGTTAAGGCAGGTATAAGAAGTGCTGGCGGTGTTCCATTCGAATTCCAAACTATAGGGATATGTGATGGTATTGCCATGGGGCATGAGGGTATGAAGTATTCCCTGCCAAGCCGGGAAGCTATCGAGGATTCCATTGAGATCGTCCTGCAGGGGCACCAGCTTGACGGTATGGTCATGATCACCGCGTGTGACAAGATAACTCCCGGACACCTTATGGCAGCAGGAAGGCTGGACATACCTACAATTGTCGTTACAGGGGGTCCCATGATCCCTGGTTATGTTGACGATGAATACAGGGACCTAATATCCGTTTTTGAAGGTGTGGGGGAATGCCAGTCAGAGAAAGTATCAGATGAGAAGCTAAAATTGCTGGAAGACTGCTCATGCAGCGGTGCTGGTTCTTGCGCAGGCATGTATACCGCAAACACCATGGCCTGTATGACCGAAGCCCTGGGCCTGAGTCTGCCCGGATGTGGAACGGCTCATGCTGCAGATGCAAAGAAGATACGGCTTGCAAAGGAATCCGGCGAACGCATCGTTTCCCTTGTAAATGAAGGTGTCACTGCCCGGAGCGTAGTCAGCATGAAATCCTTTGAAAATGCCATTATGGTTGACATGGCCATCGGGGGCAGTACCAACACGACACTTCACCTGCCGGCTATTGCTCACGCATTTGGCATTGAGCTTACCCTTGATGTCTTTGACCGGCTGAGTAGGACTACTCCTCATCTCATCTCCCTTAAGCCGGGTGGATCCTATTATATGCTTGATTTTGAGAGGGCCGGGGGTGTTCAGGCTATTATGGCCCGTCTAAGGTCAAACATGAACCTTGACGAGATTAATGTAAATGGAAGAACAGTGGGTCAGAACCTTGATGACCTTATAATTATCAACCCCAAACTCAATGCAAAGATCATGACCACACTTGATTCCCCTATCCATGAGGAGGGTGGGATCGCAGTACTAAAAGGGACTCTTGCTCCGGATGGCTCTGTTGTAAAACAGGCTGCTGTGGATCCCAAGATGCTTAAGCACAGTGGTCCGGCGAGGGTATTTGACAGCGAGGAGGCAGCTATGGAAGCTATCCTTGCAAAGAGGATCGTTGCGGGTGATGTTGTGGTCATACGTTATGAAGGTCCAAAAGGCGGTCCAGGGATGCGGGAAATGCTCTCTCCGACCTCGGCCATTGCTGGCATGGGCCTGATAGACAAGGTTGCACTTGTCACAGACGGACGTTTTTCCGGAGGTACAAGAGGTCCATGTATAGGGCATATATCTCCTGAAGCCCAGGAGGGTGGTCCGATTGGTCTTGTAAGGGAAGGAGACATCATTGAGATTGATATTCCCGGGAGAAAGCTTGATCTAAAGGTCACCGAAGAAGAGCTTCAGAAACGCAGGGAGACGTTTACTCCGTTGGAAAAGAAAGTTACCGGTTATCTTGCAAGATACAGGAAATTTGTCAGTTCCGCAAGCAAAGGCGCCATCATAGATTAATAATGGAATAAGCAGGTCTTTTTGGACCTGTTTTTGTATATTTTTCTCTTTTAGTTTATTTGTTTTCTGATTAGATTTATCTGCTTATAAGCCTATAATTAACGATGGGTATTAATATCGGTTGCCAGAGTATCATTTATGGAAAGAGAAGGAATTTGTCCCATATGCGGGTCTGTATCACGGATGAACACATGTAGCATATGCGGAAGACTTGTATGCAACAAATGCTATGACCTTTCCAGGAGTGTTTGCATACAATGCTCCCATTCCGGCCGTATTTTTGAGATGTCATCACAAAGAACCGGTCTGGTCTGAACTACTTTAATCTGTGCAGGTGTTCAATGCCATTTTCCTGTCTGAGCACAAGCACTTCCCTTACCACAAGGTCCCGGATCTTCATGTCTATCTCCTCCTGACTGAACTGGCGCGAAACAAGGCTTTTTATTATCTCTTTCTTCACCTTTGCTCCACGTGGCATGTACATCAATATATTTGTCTCAAGCTTGTCAGGTTTTAGGTTTTCGTTCCTGTGGGGCGCAACATCAGGGGAATGCACAGCACTTTTTACCGATGTCTCCTTAATTTGCGGCATATTGCCCTCTTCTGTATCCATGAATGGTGGCAAATCTGCCAGCTTTCCTGTCTGTTGCATTTCGGGTACTTTTAATGAAGGTAGTTCCGCTGTACTATCTATACCTGCCTGGTTGAATTCCGGCATAATATTCTGTTCAGGATCATGAATTGCAAATCCCGGGGGCTGTTCTCCCAATGCAGGTGGTTTCAACTCCGGCATCACAAATGCGCTATCCTGTACTGATGGTTTTAACTCCGGCATTACAAATCCTGCATCCTGATTTTCCTGTACTGGTGGTTTTAATTCCGGCATTACAAATGCGCTATCCTGGTTTTCCTGTACCGGTGGTTTTAATTCCGGCATCACAAATCCGGCATCCAGTTTATCCTGTACCGGTGGTTTTAATTCCGGCATTACAAATGCGCTATCTTGGTTATCCTGTACCGGTGGTTTTAATTCCGGCATCACAAAT
Organism: Methanolobus sp. WCC5; assembly: GCF_045690325.1. Lineage (GTDB taxonomy): Archaea > Halobacteriota > Methanosarcinia > Methanosarcinales > Methanosarcinaceae > Methanolobus. The sequence goes on from NZ_CP146981.1 coordinate 36,773, forward strand.
GCGCTATCTTGGTTATCCTGTACCGGTGGTTTTAATTCCGGCATCACAAATGCGCTATCTTGGTTATCCTGTACCGGTGGTTTTAATTCCGGCATTACAAATGCGCTATCCTGGCTTTCCTGCACTGGTGGTTTTAACTCCGGCATTACAAATCCGGCATCCTGATTTTCCTGTACTGGTGGTTTTAATTCCGGCATTACAAATGCGCTGTCCTGGTTATCCTGTACCGGTGGTTTTAATTCCGGCATCACAAATGCGCTATCCTGGTTATCCTGTACCGGTGGTTTTAATTCCGGCATTACAAATGCGCTGTCCTGATTTTCCTGTACCGGTGGTTTTAATTCCGGCATCACAAATGCGCTGTCCTGGTTATCCTGTACCGGTGGTTTTAATTCCGGCATTACAAATCCTGCATCCTGATTTTCCTGTACTGGTGGTTTTAACTCCGGCATTACAAATCCTGCATCCTGGCCTTCCTGTACTGGTGGTTTTAACTCCGGCATCACAAATGCGCTGTCCTGATTTTCCTGTACTGGTGGTTTCAACTCCGGCATTACAAATCCGGCATCCTGGTTATCCTGTACTGGTGGTTTTAATTCCGGCATTACAAATCCGGCATCCTGGTTATCCTGTACTGGTGGTTTTAACTCCGGCATTACAAATCCGGCATCCTGGTTATCATGTACCGGTGGTTTCAACTCCGGCATCTTGTATTCCATCATTTCGGCCTGGTTTTCTATTGTTCTTTCGGTTGCAGGTTGTGATGCCGGTTCTGTTGCTATCTCATTCTCTGAATTGTGTGATGTTGGTACTTCTGTCTGGCCAATCTTTTCCGCTACTATTTCCGACAGCTTCATTTCATGGGCTGTTCCCATGGATGGCATATGCAGTTCTTCTGTGGTTTGGAGCTCATGTCCGATAGTATTCTTTTGTATTGGATCAGGTAGCAAGTCCATTTGTTCTAATGCAGGTTCTGTTTCTTCCGGATTTGCCTCCATGGGTTGTGGCAATTCCTGCTCAAAAAGTAGTACATCTGTCTTTGTTATACTGTTGTTTTCCCCTGTGTTTTCTATAATGTCTGAACCTATGTTTTCTTCTAAGGTATGCATGGACGTTTCCGGTAAAATCGTATCATATGTTTTTACGGACTTTTCCATATGTTCCTGTATATTCCCTATATCCGGTTCAATGTGCAAGTTCCCGGAAAAACCTTCTTCTGTTTTGATCTTATTTTCGACATGTTCAAGCCTGCTGAATATCACATCAACATCGTCCCTGAGGATTGCAAATTTCTCTGGCCATGACATTTTATCATCTGCAGGGATATTATTCAGCATGTCATGTTCTCTTTCAAGCATGTCAAGTTCTCTCTCAATGAGTTTTCTTATGAAAAGGCTCTTGTTCTCGATCGCGTCCAGTTTGTCAAAAAGTTCGTCCGACATGCTGATGGTAAGTCTTTTCATGGCAATCTCTCCTGGATGGTGGTTGTATAATTGAGGTTTATGTGGATTCATAATAATGTATGCATATATCATACATATATATTTAATGGAGATATATTTATTAAAATATTAATGTTATTACGTTCTTATTATGTTCTTAATATGTATGAAAAAACATAAACTCTCCTTAAGCTGGGGCTAAACAGGGATGCAATACAGGCCCGGATATTCACAATGATATGAAAAAATAAGAATTACAATGTAAGTTCACATAGATTTCTTACATTCAGGACATGCTTTGCCTTTTGTGGTCTGGATAAAAGAGTGTTTCGGTGTTAAGCACCTGCAGATGGGGCACAGTTCATTAATCCTTAATATTTTTTCTACAGCCTGCAGATCGGATTCATATATGTGTGTGTCCCAACCCGTAGCTATCAGTGACTCTATCTCAAATGAAAGGTTCTGCTCGCGGAATACTTTTTTAAATCCTTCTACAATGGCAGGGATATTTGCGGGGAATCCTCCAAATGCATCCCATGAGCGATACAGGATATATATCCTTACCTGTTTATCATTGAGAAGTTCAATCTTATAGGCTATCCAGCAAGGCTGGTCCTCGTATTTAGGAATATGGACCTCATTTTCCCATAGTACGCCTACATGTCTCCGGGACCCGGGACGAATGTTTTTCACATTGTTCTGTAATGTGTTGTATGCAGTTTCCCCGTACCTGAACAACTGTTTGGCATAACAGTAATCGAATTTCCTCTTGTCATCCTCAGCAAGTGAAACGTACCAGTCTGCATACTCTTCTGTGAGTTCTTCTTTGTACTTTTTTATAAGATTCTCTCCGAAAGGTACGGCAGCGTTGACCTGTCTGTTGTTTACATCCTCTATGTAAATGGTGGCATGCACTCTTTTTGTCATTGTCCCGTAGTCCGGTTTGTGCACCTCTCCCTTGTGATATATCTCATGGATCAACTGTGACCATGCAGAAGAGATAGTCCTTGCTTTTATCAGTACGGTTTCCATGTCATTCATTCCCTGTATTTATATTCATATATTTATAATCCTATACTTATATTCATATTAATCTATAACTTTTTTGTCCCTTGTTTTCCAACCAATGCACTTGCCAGCATTATTGCCTTGGTATAATGCCCGCCGACCCGGGATGTATCAACAAATACATAATCATCCATCAGCACGGGTGCTCCCAACCCGTCTCCTCCGCCAAGGAAGACAAGTGTTCTGAATATAAGATTGCCTGAGATGCCATCTGGTGCGAGTATGAAATTTGCTTCCTTTATTGCATCCTCGATCAGGATCGTGTAATGCTTAGCATCGACGCCTTGCTCTTTGATCCTGTTGACAATGAAATCCCCTTCCGCCAATGTCTGATCTACGCGCGGATTTCGTCCCAGGTCACCAATTCGTCCTCCGGAGAGGACTCCTACCACCGGTTCGATGTCAAACCTGCGTATATATTCAACTCCAAGTTTTATGAACTCGATCTTGTCTGCAAGTTCGTTTCCTTCGTCTATGCCCACAGGCGCAATGAAGAAAGGTGTCCCTTCATCTGTCTGCAGCAAAGCTATCCTGTGTAGGTTTTCCTGGTTCAGTATCCTCTTCAGGTGTGCCAGGGTCTGTGAAGCCCCTGCAGTTCCTCTTACAGCAGCATCAACATATCTGGACCTTAACAGGTCACCCAGGGTCCTTTCCGGTTCGTTGGTGCCGATTATCTCAAGTTCTGTTCCGATATCCTCTATATCCTTCTTATTGCCGACAAGCATTACATGTGCATATCCTGCTTCATGCGCATCTGCAGCACTTTTAAGCATTTTCAGGCTGGGATTGCGTACTCCTATGGCAACTCTTGCCCTGTTCTGCAATGCCCTTTTCTCTATAAGGCCAAGGAGGTTCTCTGTACTTTTTGTTCCCATTGCAAAATCCCTACCATTAATAATATCAATCAGAACAACAAAGTTGTGCAAACATTAATTACTTTTCCTGAATATTAGGTAGTAACATGACTATGCAGATGGAATGGGCAGAGAAATACAGGCCAAATACCCTGGACGATGTTGTGGGTCATAAAAAAGTAATAGATGATCTTCGTAACTGGGGTGAACAATGGCGATATGGCTCTCCTGAAATGAAAGCTGTGTTGCTTCATGGGCAACCGGGTATCGGCAAGACCTCTTCTGCGTATGCACTTGCAAATGATATGGACTGGGAAGTGATCGAACTTAATGCCAGTGATCAGAGGACTGCAGGCGTTATTGAGAAGGTGGCAGGCTCTGCTTCAAAGATGCAGACACTGGGCGGGGGTTCTGGAAAAAGGCTTGTCATACTTGATGAGGCTGATAACCTTCATGGCAACAGTGATCGTGGAGGGTCACGTGCCATAATAGACATCGTTAAAAAGACAAATCAGCCCATAGTCCTTATTGCTAACGATCTTTATGGTATTTCTTCTTCATTACGTTCTTTATGTCTTGAACTGCGGTTTGGTTCTGTACAATCCCGCTCTATGATACCTGCCCTGAAGAATATTGCACATAAGGAAGGCCTGATGTGCGGGGTTGGTGTCATTGAGAAGATTGCCGAGATGGCAGATGGTGATTTCAGAAGTGGGGTCAATGATCTCCAGGCAGTTGCCATGGGTCGCACAGAAATTGACATAGAGGACATTTCCACTTCCGGGCGTGACAATAAAGAGACTATATTCAAAGTAGTGGGCAGGATATTCAAGGGCAGGGATGTCTCATCGGCATTGGAGGCTACTTATGGCCTTGATGAGACGCCTGAGGATCTTATTCACTGGGTGGATGAGAATCTTCCTTATCAATATACGGGCAAAGGTGAGGAAGCACTTACTGATGACATTATCAATGCCTATTCCTATCTCTCAAGAGCCGACCGTTTCCTGGGACGGGTGCGCAGGCGTCAGAATTATCGTATGTGGCGCTATGCAGGTATGCTCATGACCGGAGGTACGGTTGTTTCAAAATCCCGTGTGCGTGGTGGCTTTGTGAAGTACCAGCCTCCTTCGTTCTGGCGCAAAATGGGGCAGATGCGTGCAAAGAGGACCATGCGGGACAATATTGCTGTGAAGATCGGGACTCATTGTAATGAATCAATGCGATATTCCCGCCTTGAGCTTGCAGGGCTTTATTCCCGGCTTTTGCAAACAGACGATTATGCGCCGGATGTTGTGACTACCCTTGGTCTTGAAATGGATGAACTGCTTTATATGGCCGGTGCAAAGAAAGTCACAAAAAAGCTTCAAGCGGTTTATGACGAAGCTCAAAAGCAAATCCAGTCTGTTGTTCCTTCAGATGGACCTTTGTTCTTTGTGGAAAAGAAAGCTCCTAAAAAAGATCCTTCTCAACTTAGCCTGGACAAATTACGAATTTCGGACAACGAGGGAGCCAAATCCGCTGAATTTCCGCCGACTGGTCAGACTTCTAAAAAGGATCCGGTGAAAAAGCCACAAAAGACATTATTTGATTTTTAGATGGTTTTTTGTGCCATTGATCGTGTTTGCAAGGACCTTTGCAATTTTTTGATGAGTGTTGTATGTGTAACATACAATTTTACCATATCAATCCTTCAAAAATATACTTTTAACTATGTATTATTAATTATATATATTATCATGCAGTTTTTAATTCATATATTATTTTTTATGGATAATATATATTTCATGTTCGGATTTGTTATGTGCAGATGGTTGTTTTTATAATCATAAATGTGCTCCTCTCTGGGGGATAGTGCCAGCTGAGCAGATGGTTTGCAGTTCATGCAGATAATGATCCTGATCAAAAACAGCATTTATGTGCATCTGAGTTTAATAAAAAAGCCAGAGTTTTTCGACCTGGATTTTTATTTCTTATTTCTGCCAGAGTTCATCTCATAATGTCTTATTATTCACACGGTTAAGCAAACTCAAACATTGGACGACTTTACGGATGTCTTTTGAAAATGGCTTCATTTGTTTGTGCATCATCGGATGATGTCTGATTGCAATCAGTCATGTACCCGTCAAATAAGAATATCATCGTCAAATAAGAATATTATCTGTAGATCAATGACTATCCAGCAAAACTGTTCCCTTGCCTGTAAATTAGAACAATGGAGTGGAGTATGAGCGGGTTGGGGAGTGGGGGTTATTGTCAAAAAGAGGATAACCCGCTCATCAAATCTTATTATAGTTTCTATCATATATAAAGATTTTGCTTATTATCATCATAATGATGATGTGATTTATTGTATTCAGTCTTATGATTGCATTTTTGAGATCCATTTTTGTGAAATGGGGATTTTGTGGAATTCTTTATATTCCTGGCATCGAAAACTGCTAAATACCTTGCATCCCACTTTTCTCTGGTGATTAAAAATGGTGATCGGAGTAACCATGGTAAGTGTGCAACCGTAATAGGTAATACATAATAATTAACTCGTTTCTATTTAACATTTTGCATCACAAATGCTTTATTTTAGTACTGCATATAGTACTATTAGCAGTACTTAAAAATAAGGTGAAAAATATGACAGTATCGATTCAAGAGTTCAAAGGACAGTATAGAATAACTATTCCCAATGATATTATAAAATTAGAAGGCATAAAAAAAGGTGATAAATTTAATTTTGTTAAAGTCCAGGGTTATCTAGCATTAGAACCCGTAAGATAATAGAAGGATTGAAAATAAAGCCAGTGGTGGCAAAAACATAAGGGTAGCAAGGCAAACACCTTAACCCCTTAAAAAAAATGGCTCAAATCGCTTCTATTTCGTTCATGTGGTTACGAACATACGATTGACCACTGTCTGTAAGTTCATACTTACAAAACTTATTTCCTGTGCCATTCATTTCCACGTGTCTGTAAGTCCTGGCTGTTTTAAGATGCTGGCGGACCGCTTCAACGCTCACGGATTCATAACCGTTAAAAGAAGTAAGTTTCCGATGTAATGTTTTAAGATCGGTTTGGCCGAGGTCGGATAATAAAAAAAGTGTCAACTCATAGCGATTTGAGTATTTAATAATCATACGCGCCTCGCTGTTGCCTTGCCACCTGACCGCCTAACCTTGTTTACAAGTGCGTTCTTTTGTGTGGTTGTCATTGGCCTGCTTTGCATGGTGTACTTAGCTGTAACTACAAATTTTGCAGGCTTACGCGTTGTCTTTCTTTTTGCTGTCGTTCTCCTTGTCATGTAGTTGAATCACCCTTTTTATTTTGTTGGAGAAGTGGGAACGATGGGCAAAACCGTTCCCCGTTGTGTATATCCCGGCAAAAAAAATTACTCATTGCCCTTATTTTGAAGTCCACGGATCGCACCGATGCCCACGCTGATTATGATGATCAGGATGGTGATGGATACAATAGCCATGTTTGTCTCAAGTATGCTCGCTCCGGTTGGCACATTTGCAAAGTCACCCGTTGCATTTACTGGAAGCGCATTTGCCACCTGCTCACCTACTCCGGTTGTCAGGTAGGACACTACGACAATGATCATAAGACCAATGACGATTCCCACCATAGTGTTAAGGTTGGTCATGTCGGTCACTTCTTCTTAATTGCATAAGGTACAATATGCACCATAGTAATAAAAACCTATCGCTTTTATTATGTACCTCAAAAAATAGTTTTTTTTAAGCTCCTTCTTCTTTTGACCTGTGCGCCATGTATGCCGCTATCGCTATTGCAGTTGCAACACCTAGCCCCATGACAACGCTATACCCTGCAAACATGCCCATACCGTACATTATCCATCCTGCTACTACAACTAGTATAGCTCCCTGGTGTACGTCAGCCTGTCCGAACATTCCCGCAACAAAGATCAGGCCACATACTGCTAACCATATCCAGATAGTACTCCATCCGAAGTTCTCTTTCATGCCAGGAAATTGAATGGAGTATGTTCTTTCAAATTCTCCTATGCTTGTGTGCGTTCCTTCGAATAGCACTAAATAACCTTCTCCGGTGTAATCATTCACCAAAAAACTATGCGATACATTGTTATTGCTGCCTGCATTATGGCTGGTTATTGTCTTGTAACTTCCATCGTTGTTAATCTGTACAACGCTTATAACAAGGCTTGTAGTCTCGCTCATTGCATCAAAGTAAGTGACATTGACATACGCATCATCATTATCTATTGTGCTTGTCTCAACGGTTATATCGATGTCTTTTGAAATACTTGGCTCTTCCTCGAATGAATCCCATATTGATCTATATACGTAGAAATTATAACTGTTCTTATTCGGTGGTACTGTCATTTCCTGATTTATGTTTAGTTCACTGCTTACGGCTGTTAATCGATAGAGTACACTTTCTGATAGTTCAAAGGATACCGCTCCATCTGAACCTGTAACCTGTGTATAAAGGGCTGTTGCGCTGTCACCTTCGTAAACAGTAACTGTCACACCTTCGTAAACAGTTCCCCATAGTGCTTTTACTATGAATTGTACATGATGCGGCTGTATGTAAGTCGGAGCGGTTTCACGTTCCATAAAGATGTTTTTTGTAATCGTTGTGTTATTACTTGCAGTAAACTGATTAACGACACTGTCCCGGTATCCGTCACGCGTTGCAACTATGTTATAAGTATTGTTTGCAGCAAGATCAATAAACTGATAGTAGCCTGCACTACCTACAACGAAGTTATCGCTCCACGTCTCATTATAGATTTTTACCAATGTATCGGGTAGCGGTGTTTGTATCCCGTTTACAAGGGAATATACCATTCCTGCCACGCTTGTACTGTTAAGATCGAATGTTTGGGACACTGTGAACGTGGAGCTTGTAGTATCGAATACCTGCCCATCTGAATCCCTTGCCTGTATTCTTATGTGATATTCACCGGCTTGTAGATTAACGGTCCTGGAAAGGTTAGTTAAAGCCTGTGCGTTGGTTGTGATTGAATAAACGGATTGTGCAAAGGTTGCATCCTTCGCAATGTTCACGCTGTAAGAATTTGCGCCAAACCTGTATGTATCGAATGTTACCTCATGCAGCAATGGTGGTGCAATAACATTAAAGGTTTCACCGTCAGGATATAAATAAAAATCATCAGGTGTCAAGCTTGCAGTGACCGGGTAACCAACATCATGGAACCATACATCAAGGAAATTCCACCCTGTATAAGTTGATCTGGTCATCATCTGTGCCGTGGTCTTTGGTGTTCCCTTCCCGGTGTCACTCTGTCCGCTTCGGGTGCTATCATAATAAGAATCAACGACCTTTGAAGATATTGCCGGATAAACATATCCTGCTAGCCCGCCGGGTTGAAGTGTACCTGTAACCGATCCGGCTGAATAGCTCTTTTCAATTGCATAATTATAAGCTGTGCCTTCAAACTTACCAACAAGGCCGCCTACCTGATTATATCCGGCTACATCTCCAAGTGCTGCACAATTGATTATATTTGAATCATCCGACCAACCTATTAAGCCACCTGTGCGCTGTACGTTGCCTGTGGCTGTCACGTTGCCTAATGCCATGCATCTTTCTACATTTGAATTAAGCAGGTGGCCTATTAGCCCGCCTGTAAAGGAGCCCTGGCTGGTTATTTCCACGTCTGTTAAACAGTCGGATATGTCGCAGTTGTTCGCATAGCCAATTAGCCCGGCTACTCTGTCAGTATCGGAATCTATGGAACTATTCAGAACTGTAACATCTTTAATTGTTGAATCGGTTGCCTCGCCTGCAAGAACTGCAACAAAAGGAAACATCATATCCCAATATACAGTAACGGTGGCGTTGGCTATTGTAACGTTTTGAACGGTTGCCATATCAAGATATGCAAATAAACCGCCGTGGTCGTCCATGTGATCTATTGTCAATCCTTCAATAGTGTACCCCATCCCATCGAAAGAACCTTCAAACATTCCAACGGTGGTTATTTCACCTATCGGTGTAAATGTAAGGTGTGAAACATCTACGTCATTAATCATGATGTAATGCGCTGTTACATCATTATTCATATTCTGCAAGTCGTTGGCTGTTGTGATCTGATAGGGATTGCCTGCGCTCCCGTCACCACCTGCATAAGCTAAAGCATTACCACATAAACACATTAATATAAATGCCACAAATATTATTTTAGTTTTCATAATAGAACCTCTTGTCTTTGCTGACTTCAATGTCATAATCAAGCAGTGTCACGGCTATGATATTTTTAGGATACCGGTTTTGCAGATCATCAAGGGTCATGACATCGCTTGTCTGTGGCTCAATTATTAGAGTTTCGTTGTCTATCCTTACCCAGTTGATTCTATGCCCGCTATGGTCATCATATGCAATCCGGACAAGGCCACAATCAAACCCACGCTTCTTTAAGTGATGGTCCAGGACCGCGCTAAACTCCCGACAATCATAAACGCGTCTTTGATAATCGTATGAAACATTGAAGTCTGCAAGCGATTCATTAAAAAAATCAAGGTCCTGCGATTCCTGCATGTTTGTATATATGCTGGTATCGCTGAATCTATCAAGGTTTTCTATTTCAGGCTGGTTATCTGCTATAATGTAACCTGTTGCCCCTGCTGCATACAAGCAAACAACAATAAAAAAGGTGGTGATGATCCTCACTGTATCACCCGAATATACTATTGATGCTCGCGACTTCGTTTCTAAATTGCCTCGATGAAAGCTGACGGCTTCCCTTCTTCTTTGTTCTGGTTGTGGTCCGTTTACTTCCCTTTGTTTTGATTGGCAATTTCTCCGGCACTGCTGGCATTATCTGCCGCATAGGTGCTTGTCTGGTCGTGGAACGTTGCGCCGTTGCCTGTCGGGTTGCTGTTCTCTGTGTTTGTGCCTGTGCTTGTCTTGTGGCCTGTGCTGTGGCTGGTCTGATTGCTTGCACGGTCCCGGGTGATAATATCTGCCTTGCCTTCTGTAACAGTGCGGCTTTTGTTGCCTGTGCAAGCATTGGCCTGGCTACAAGTATTGCAGTAGCAAACACAGGTGACATTTTTTTTATTTGCCTTACCTTGCCGTTTACTATTACTTTCTGTACTTGCTTCTGTGCCTGTGTAGGCTTAACGGTTTGAACCTGCTTAACCTGTTGTGCTTGCTTCTGTACTTGCTTCTGTAAGGTTACGGTTTTTACCTTCTGGAGTAGTACCTGGTCGCCTGCTCCGCTTGCTACGGCTGCCCCTTGTGGCTTCTGTTGCTTCTTGAATTCCTGGCCTATATTCCGTACTGTTCTACCTTGCTTATTCACACCGGATGATATGCCCTTCTTTGTACCGGGTGCTGATTCAAACACCCTGAACGCTGCCGGGGTTGGTTGCCTAGCCTTCTCTGCTCTCTCGAATGCTTCAAAATCTTTGTTAATTTTTCGGATTGCCTGCCTGAACTCTAACGCGGTTATTCTCTTCCTTCTGAATTGATTGCTGGCCGTGTTAAGCTCCCTCTGCAATGCTTCTAATCTTTGTTTTGATATTCCGGTGGGTTTGCGTCTAAATGCCCTGGCAAGTGATAATTTAACCTTGTTGTATTCCCTGGCTATTGCACGGCTCATAGTTCTAGCAGTTCCCTTTATTGCCGCCTTGCCGGTCCTCTTCGCCTTGCCTGCGGCTCTTGCTGTGCGTCTGGTTGTCTTGCCTACCGTGGACCTTCTTACGCCTCGCTTAGCTGCTTGTGTGGCTTTGGTGGCTTTCCTTGATAGTGACCTTCCCTTCTTTGCAGGTGATGATCTGCGTACTGCTGTCTTTGCCTGGGTGGTTGTCTTGCCTGCTTTCCTGATTGCGCGCTTGCCGGATATGATGGCCTCGTTCTTTGCTATGCCCTTTTTTATGGTGTTAAGCTCTTTACGTAATGTGTTTATCCTGGCTTGCTTCTTGGCTGCGCTGGTTGCCGACTTCTTGGCTGTTGTGATCTTTCTTTGTACGGATCTGGCTTTTGCTTTCAGTTGTATGTTATTTTTCTTTGCGACATTTGCAGCTAGTCGTTGCTGTTTGGATAGTGGCTTTGTGACCTTGCTAGACTTCGCCTTTGCGGGTGCTTTAGTTCCCTTCGTTGTTTTGCCTGCTACTCTGCCCACGGCCTTCCCTGCAACTACTGCGCCGATAATTTGACCTGCCAATCTTGCCGGGTCCTCTTTGCCAGTTGCCTTTATTGCTTTGCCTGTTTCAATTAATCCATACTTCAATGCTGCGGGTGCTAGTCTTGGGTTTCTTATTGCTGCTTCTGCACCGAAGGCAGAGTTCCCGAACATCATGATAGTATTTGCAGGTGTATCAGCAATTACTCCTTTCATAAAGGATTTTAACGCAGGTGGTGCATTCTGTTTATCAATCTTGTTTGCGGCTGATGCCCGTAAGGCTTCGGCTCTTTTGTTTGCTGCATCGGCTATCTGTTTTGTTCTGTAAGAATCATATACGCTCTTGGGTTGGCTTCGTACTGTAAGATAGCTTACAAGGGCCTGCTGCTGACGTGGTGACATGCTCGGCTTTGGTGCGTTAAGCTGTGCAAGCAATGGCGAGCTTTTCAGGCTGGAAGGTGCTAGGCTTGCCGGTGGTCTGGGTGCTAGTTGCATGCTTGGTGCACTCACACCAGGGTGAACTACTCTAGGGGCTGCAGGTCCTTTGGTTGCATTGATTGCAGATTGATCTTTGAACGCTGCTAACTTCGCACTGCCTGACCCGGTGCTCTTGGTTGCCTTTGGAAAAGATGAACTTGATTTGCTTGATCTCACTTTTGTGTCATACCTGATTCCGCTTGCTGTTCTGGTTACGCTCATGCCTGACCTCCTGCCTTTATCTGTTCACGTATTGCGGTCCGCACAAAATCGGATTTAGTTGTAAAGTGACCCGCTTCAACGATCTCATCTATTCGTTTTGCATCTCTGCAGGGGATTAAAACCCTGATAGCTATACAATCATGTCCCATATATAGTACTATTACTCCCATGCATAAAAGGTTTACGATTGTATTTATACCCCAATTACTATCAGACATAAAAACGCCACATAAAAAACAAAATATCAGCTGCGTATATCTCGGAGCATGGCGGTTTATGGCGGCTGGCTGTCTGGTGGCGGCGGATGTACATACCACGGCATAAACTTAAATGACTATATCGAATAAGCTATATTTTTGATGCAAAATATTACTGAAAAAGATGGGGAAACTGATAACCAATGGTAATATTTTCAATAACGATTATTACAGTACACATATAACCAATAGTAATAATACAATACGCAAAATATTACAGATATTATTATAAGCCTATGTTCATAATAATATAATCACTATGCTGCGCTATGGGTAGCAATGTTTAGAATAGGTAAAAACGTATAGGGGAGAATTGATTTACTGTGATTCTGCTTTTAGTTCGTATAATCCTGAATTCCTGAACCATCCTTCTGTGAAATTGAATGGTGCACTTGCACCAATGCTGGGTGCACGGCCTTCTTGGTGTTCCTTTGCTAAATTTAGAATATCTGCACCAATGGAAGTTTCCAATTTAACAATATCTTTAACTTTTTCCCGTGACCACCCTATACTTTCCCCTATCTGCTGTTGTGTGCTCCCCTTTGCTTTCCCTTCTAAAAACCAATCCATAAACTGCTTTTGCCTATCTGCTTTTAGTTCGTATAATCCTGAATTCCTAACCCAGCCTTCTGTGAAATTGAATGACACATTTGTGTCGTTTCCTGACACACGACCAGATTGTACCATCTTACACGAATCCAATAATGCTGTGTCAATTGTTTCACTTAATCTACAATAGTTTAAAACATTACTACGTGACCACCCTATACTTTCCCCTATCTGCTGTTGTGTTTTACCTTCGCTTTTCTGGGATTGTTTCAGAGAGAGCAAAGAGAAGGCAACTATCGGAATTAAAACAATATAAAAAAGAAGAAAACACCGTTAAGGCAATGTTGCCTGAACGGGAGAAAGAGAAAAACGGGAAACAAACCCGTGACATTGTCCTGTTAGCGCAACGTTGCGCCAACAGGACAATGAAGAACAAGGAAAAACTACAAACATTGTAGCGGAAAAGATAGGAATGAAAGCAGGAGTTACTTTCGAGGGTAACTCCGTGTATGTGCCCTTACGGTATATCCGCTTACTTTTACTTTCCTTTTGCCAGGTGCATACTGTGATAAGGATTGATTCTTTGAACCGTTGCGAACCTTTGCAGGCTTCCGGGTTGATCTTCTTTTCTTCATTGTTTGGAGCTCCACATAAGATATTATTTTTTGTTAGATATATTAGTTTTTGTTAGTTTATTCCTCAGTCTTTTTATATTCGCTTCCTTGTCTGCGTAATAGCGTGGACTTGGAAGATTTATGCATCTTGGTTCAGGCTTGCAGACATTCAAACACTTTAATGATACTCCGGGGTATCCTGTGTTATTATCTGCTCGTATCTTATCACATGACGCCACTTTTGTACGTCTATACCACGATTCAAAAACGTTACTCGTAGTAGCTCCCCATCTCTTAGCCAATCCATAGAATATTTCTTTTGCCTGATCTTCTGGGATTCCCACCTGTCCTAAGAATGCAGCTATAAAAGCAAGTGCGCGGGTCCTGCCTTCTCCACATTTCTCTAGTGCAAGCACATTCTTAACGCATGGTGGCCAATTCTCCGCACATATTATCTTATTTGAGACATCCGCCTCAATATCAAACGCTGCACCGTTGCCGCCTGATTTACTCAGGTACATTGACTTATCAAGTTCATGTTTTGCCTTTTCAAGATATGGACCCATGAACTTTAAGAACCCGTTATCCGTATCATAAGATTGATACCATCTTTTTCCGGATTCTATCACTTCGCTACTTAATGGCAATTTTGCCTTATCAAAATCTATTTTGATGTTATCCGGGTCAAGCGGGATCACTGCATACGGTTGTTTCAAATGCAAAGAGAATATTGATTTAAAAACCCTCTTGCTATTGTTCAGGCTATCGGGTTTAACCTTCCCTTCATGCTGTGGATATTGCTTAAAGAATTCTTTGCGGATATTCTCTATCACATAACCATAAGCTTTAATCAGTATGTTAAAGTAATGTTCCCACTCATTGCTATTTATAAACTTCCTGAAATATGCCTCTATTGCTCTGTGGTGTAGCATTACATAGATTCCACCACCTGAAAATAGGCAATGTATAGAATTGGGGGCATGTTCCCGGAGCTTATCCGTATAGAATTGTCCCATGTCCTCGACTGCCTGCTTTACTTCTGGGTCGCGTATATCGCACCCATGGCCCTTATCTATATCCACGCCTAACGTATATCCCTGGGTGTATTGCCTGCTTATTAATGGGCTTTCCTCGCTTGTTACATCGGTATAATCCTGTTCGTATATCCTGGCATCAAAATAATTAAGGGTCCAGTATAATGTCCTATACTTGTCTGTAATTGCTTTATAATCCTGCTCTATACTGAGATTATAAGCATACTTACCATTCCGATTATACTTATACCATCCGTGACCGTCACCGTTTCCCCACCTGCAATAAGCATCATCTTGTGATAGGCTTGTGATGATCTTTTTGATTTCAGGTCGGTTATAGTGTTCTCTGGTTATATCAGTTGCAGTGCTCATGCTGCCACCACCGGAAGACCGTAATTATGTCCTTCATCCTTCACTAAATACAGATTTTCTTTTGCTCTGGTTACTCCTACATACCATACCCTAGCCTCTGCCTGTGATTCTTCTCCGGGTATTATAATGTTCTTCCTGATTCTCGGCGTAATTGCAGTATGCATATAAACCGTATCAGCTTCCAGTCCTTTTGCTCCATGAATTGTTAATAGTTGACATTCTTTTAAACTGTCCTCTGTTATGTATTTCGGATGTGTTTTTAATGCATTGTTGATCTTCGATAGTTTCAAATTCCCACAATTTGATATATACGATGCTGGCTTATCAGATTTCAGGATATTATAAAAATCTGGTTTGATTAATGGATTGAATTCTATAAGCGTTGGCTTGTAGTCGGTTTCCAGATATTTTATTAAATCTTGCTTTCTTCCTGAATATTGAAAATACTTTGCCGCGTAGTTGTCGAGCAGTGTTTTAACGTCAGTTGATATTAACGGTGCACTGGTCCTTATCTTGATTATAGCGTTGTACAAGCTCATTTCAGATTCAGACCATCCACAAACACCACCAAACACCTTTCCAGCTTCGGCAAGTCGCATAGCTATTGCATTTGCCTGATAGTTGCATCTGACAAGGTGTAACTTACTGCCTTGATGTTCTGGCCACATGTCATGAGTAATATGTCTTAGTGCCTTTGTGCCTTCTTTGGTTGTTACTTCTGGCGGGTATTGTCTTTCATATTTCAGTATCTGCTTTGCAAGATTCCATACGTCCGCTTGTAACCTGTGTGAATTGTGCAGGACTACTTCTTTCCCATTCCATTCATTGAAATAATCAGGACTTCCACCCCAAAAACCGTATAGGCTTTGTAAAGGATCTCCTGCAATTACAACGGTTTCGCAGTCATTTGACCATAACTTAAATAGCTCATACTGCTGGCCTGTCAGGTCTTGGAATTCATCAACCATAAGAACAGGTGTATCCAATGTGATTTTTTTTTGTATGCAGTGCTCTATCATATCGGAAAAATCGATAATTCCCTTTTCTTCCTTGAACCCGTTGTAATCTTCGATAAATTGAGGGATTCTTTGCGCTGGTAGTGATACGTTATTGATTCCCGGATACCTGTAATATTTATCTGCCGGTGTTCTTGTGTTCCTCATCCATTGGTACAGGTTGAGAATATGCCCATCATAAACGATCTCATCATCATCAATATTGTTTTTTGCTTGTGATTTCATATAAGCCATATATTTATATTTCTCTGCAAATTCTATTATATGCTTGTTGTTGATTAGATCAGGATATCCTAGCAATCTAAAACCAATTGAATGTAATGTGCCTACATGATTTTTTACTTCTTCATAGTCTGCCCATTGCTGCACTTTTGATATTAAATCTGCTGCTGCAGATTTCCTGAAGGTTGTACAGGTTATATCTTCGGGGCCATATCCCTGATTAAGCAACGATGAATACTTTGCCATCATAGTATAGGTCTTTCCTGTGCCAGGTGGACCAAAGATTTTAATTCTCTCGGTCATAATCTCACCTCTTGGCTTATGTGGTGTGTGTTGGTGCATGTACTATTTGCCTGTGGTAAGCCACCAAAAACGCTATCTATATACATAGTGGTGTAGGTGGTGTAGCAAATTTGCATGATTTTAAAAAATAATTCTCTATATATAGACATGTGCACCACCTACACCACCAGTCCACCAATCTCATTTTCTGGGGTTGTCGTGGGGTCGACACTGTCCGATATTTCACTCTCATAAAACCACCAGAAATAAGGCCTTCCATGTGCACCACATCTAATCTGGTGTGTGCCTGGTTTCTTGTATCCCATATCAGACATTACCTTGCTCAGTACGTTTGGAGCAACGTGGTAGTTTCTTGATTGGATTAACTCCTCAACAGTTGGTCCGGCAATGCATAGATATTCACCTTTTCGTAATAATCGGTTTGTTGCTATCGCTTCTTCTGGGTCATCCTCTGCGCCACGCATGTACAGTTTGCGAATTTCTACTATAATTTGCTTCGCTATGTACACGTGCTCTGTGTCCTCATCTGATGTGACGACCTCTGCCACCTCGCTCATATGATTGATAAAGTTAAACCAATCGGTTTTCTTGAATCCAGGCGCAGGTCTGTTAAACTCTGTTATGTAAGTGTTTTGGAAAGTTTCTTGTGAACGGATTTTTTTTGAATCAATCCGAACTACTCCACCGTGGATATGTATTTCCCATGTCACCGGGTCGCTTGGAACAATTCCCCTAACTATTTTTACATGGTCAATTGATTCGCAGAACTTGTTAACTGTGTTCTTGTAAACAGTGTCTGGGTCTTCGGCAAATAATGGCGAGGTCATTCTATCACCTCCCTTTCAACGATTGCCGCAATATCCATCGCATTGATTCTATAATGTTTTCTTATCTTCTCGCCATCAATTATGTGGTATGGGTGGTTATCACTGAATGTCATTACAATGTCTTTGATATCATCTTCGATTGTGCATGATCTCAGAACAACATCCTCGACAGTGTGGCCGGATACCAGCATAATATCAAAACTGTACTCATCATTGAATATGCATGGAATCTGCAAACCTTCCGGGTTTTCGTTTGCTTCCTTTGTGCATATTGCGCATGTTTTCAAAATTGGTACATACGTCATCAGAGCACCGCCTGCAACTTGAAAATATTCCTGTATGGTGCACATTTGCAATACTCATGCAGTGCGACAATCTCCTTGCACTCGGTTAAGTGGCTTTTGTGCGTAACAATACGAACTTTTATAAATGATGGGACCCTATTATAACATGGAGTTACATCTCGTTCCTGCTCCCTGTTGGTCCGGGGGGCTGTTCTTATTTTAAACGTCATCATCACCGCCTGCCAGCTCAATAACCGTATTCACAAGTGCCCGCTCTATTGGCGATCCGTGTTCTAAAAAATAGTCTATGCTGTCCCTGCGCTCTTGTGTGAACTGATGCGCCCACATGGAAAGCTCTTTATCTCTTTGCGGTTTAATTTGCAATGCTGGGCCTCCTTCCTTATGCCTGGCTGGCTCCGGTGGTGCTTTGGTCGGCTATTACCGGAGTCATAACGATCTTATTGTTTTCAACATCTATTCCCATGATAGTACCCTTTTGGATTCCTAACATACTGCATAGTTGTGCAGGGATTGCAACCAAGTTACTTTGATGTATCTTTTGGACTTTTCTTTGAAGCATGTTTTACCTCAGTACCTACATTTACCGTTATGTTTAAAAGGATTGCTTGCATTTATGCAAGTATGTCGCAAAAAGTAAAGAGTATCAAATTTGGTACCGTGCCTGAACAGATATTAAATATTCTAGCAAGAAATCACCCGGAGCCAGTACAGTTCCACAAAATCGTAAGCAAAATAGGGGATAAATCAGAATCAACCGTTTTTAGACATTTAGATTCCCTTTTCTCCGACAAGGTTATAATCAAAAATCCTGAAGGCCGGGCCGGGTATGTTTTAAACCCACAACATGCAGATGATTTGAAGCGTTACGTTTTGTCAATTCACAATGATGAAAGGGTAGAAAACATATTTTCAGACAATCTAAAAACTGCCTCCGATGATTATGATTTTAAGTATTCAGTTGATTTAGTGATAGATAATAAAGTCGAAATAAACAGGGATGATTTTCTAAAATATTCGGATGTAGAAAAGTACATAGATACCTTTTTCGATGAAGAACAGACACCCAGGGAAGAGGTTGAGCCCCTTATATATGCGACAACCGAACCTATAAAATGGGCCATTTTCCAGTTAGCAAACGAAATTAAGACCCAGATTATTGATAGCATTTATGATTCATACGGACCGGAGCTAATAACATCTGAAACAATAGAAAAAGAAATAAAAGAGAAAACAAGGAGACCCTTCAAGATTGTAATTACCGTCAATGATCCATGTTTAAAATGAAACAGGTAAAGCTATTACTTTACCTTTCCCAGTGCCTCTAGCAGTATTGCAGGATTCTCTTTTAACTTCTCGAGTATTGTATTTAGGTCCTCTTGCCGTTTCTTTTGTGCTTCAAGCTCCCTCTTCATATCTGCAAGCTCGGACCGCTCCAGAGCATGTGTTACCACTTCACCTCTTAACTTTTCGTTTTCTTGCACCTTCTCCAGATACTCTTTTGCTTTTGAGACATCTAATTCTTTCTGGATCGTTAAATATGGTACAAATTTTAGATACATTTCCCGCAATTTTTCAGAGTCCGCTCTGTAATACGCACCTTTCACACCATCCAACGCATGACCCATTAAATACTCAACTCTTTCACTGTCGAAACCCGCATTCTTCAAGGTTGTATTGAAGAATTTACGCATATTGTGGGACCTTACAAGATTCCAGATGCCTTTATCTGTGCTTATGCCTGCATTGGCTGATAGGGTCCTATAGGCCTTTAGTAATCCGTCTGTGTCAAGCTTCCTTAATTCCTCATCGTATGAATCAAGGTAATCATTGGGCACTTGTTTTTTTATGAATAGATATCCCGCATTGCCATAAGTGCGCTGCTTATCCCTCTGTGCATGCTCCCGCTTGTCACATGTCATAGGGTCACGGTTTCGATATTCTATATATTGATTTATTGTTCTGGTTGTTTCAGGACTTAAGAATGTAACAAAATCCTGTCCCGACTTTCCACGCCTGATAAACAAGGTACAAATTTCTGTTACATCATCATATCCTTTTAAGAATTGGTCAAGTTTTAAATTTGTGATCTCATCAGCTGACAATCCACTACTGCAACCTGTCAGGATAATTGCTTTATTCCGCAGGTCACACACTTGTAAAGCCTGCCTGATATCTTCCTTGGTTGGAATGTCAAGATGTTCCTCTTTAGGCTTTGCTCTCTCCCACTTGGGCAGCCTGGGCAGTTCATGGTCAAACGTCTTGTAAAAGGATCGTGGACCTGACATGTCGTTTAACTTTGTGTTTATTGCCAATCCCTGACTATCAAGCCAATTCCTATAAGATATTAGCCTTTTCTTTATCCTTCGCTCTCTGGGCAGGATACCGGCCTTAATATCTTCGTCTGCTTCCTGTAATAGTTCATCCGGGTTTAATCCTGTGAACCTGCAATATTTAACCATACCAGTTAGATAATTTCGCTTAGTGTTTGGTCTTGGGTTTACTGTCTCCATCCATTCCCGGATAGTTTTAAATTCTTGCATGTCTTGTATGTTCATCTAACCACCTATAAAATTAAAGGAGATGATATGTATTACCATTGTCGGTGTTACTATGGTAAACGTGCTGCCAGGCAGCGAAAGGATAGCTTTCAATGAACTCAACAAGATCGAGGGGACAAAGGACATATATCATGTTTTCGGAGAATATGATTTCGTTGTGATCATAGAGGTCGATGATCTGGGAAGCCTCAATAGTATCGTGGATCTGATACGTGAGACCGAATCTGTCACTGCAACTCAGACAATTGTAGGTGCAGAGTTGAAGTGATCCCGGAAAAAACATTTTTATATATTCTGGGTTATTATTTTCTGGTCACGCAGATAATTAACAATAACGGACAAGGAAGATAATCTTATGGATAATCCGATTGCAGAAGAGCTTGCCAAGAACCAGAAATCAATAAGTGTTGCGGAATTCTTTGAAAAGAACAGGCAGATACTGGGATTTGACTCCGCTCCAAGAAGCCTTATCACAACCGTCAAGGAAGCAGTGGACAATTCCCTTGATGCCTGTGAGGAATCAGAGATACTCCCTGACATATTCCTGCAGATAGACAGGTCCGGGAAGGACAATGTGGTCGTGATCGTGGAAGACAACGGACCGGGAATAGTCAAAGACCAGATCCCTAAGGTCTTTGCAAAGCTCCTTTACGGATCCCGTTTCCATGCGCTCAAACAAAGCCGCGGACAGCAGGGTATAGGCATATCCGCATCTGTACTCTATTCCCAGCTGACATCGGGCCACCATACTAAGATCATATCCAAGATCGGTCATGGGAAGCCTGCTCATTATTACGAACTGATGATCAATACCAGTACAAACGAGCCTGAAATACTGAAAGATGATGTCGTTGACTGGGACAGGCCTCATGGTACACGCATTGAAATGGAGATGGAGGCCTCCTATGTAAAGGGCAGGAGACAATCTATCTACGAATATCTTAAGGCAACAGCGATAGTAAATCCTCACGCAAGGATTACCCTGATAGAGCCTGATGGCAATGAAGTGGTCTTTGAAAGAGCAACGGACAAACTTCCTGTTCCTGCAAAAGAGATATTGCCGCACCCGCACGGAATAGAGCTTGGTACTCTCATGAAAATGCTAAGATACACAGAAAGGCAGAAATTATCTCCTTTTTTGCGTTATTCCTTTTCCAAAATAGGGCATCTTGCAGCTGAAGAAATATGCAAGGCCGCAGGTCTTGATCCTGAACTGGATCCTCATGGGATGACCCGTGACCAGTCAAAGAAACTTCTTGATGCTTTCTCTAAAGTAAAGATAATGTCACCTCCGACGGATTGCCTTTCCCCAATAGGTGAAGGTCTCATTTACAAAGGACTTGAAAAGGAGGTAAGTGTTGATTTCATAGCTACGACCACAAGGAGTCCGTCGGTTTTTTCGGGGAACCCTTTTATCGTAGAAGTGGGGATTGCATATGGAGGCGAGTTGCAAAAGGATGATCGTGTGGAGATCATGCGTTTTGCTAACAGGGTTCCGTTGCTGTATCAGCAGGGAGGTTGTGTTATCACCCATGCCATCGAATCAGTTAAATGGAAGCAGTATGGTTTAAACCAGCCAGGAGGGGGATTGCCCAGCGGGCCTGTTGTCATTCTTGTGCACGTAGCTTCTACAAATGTACCTTTTACTTCCGAGTCCAAGGATGCAGTTGCTGATATACCTGAAATAAAGGATGAAGTTGAGCTGGCTATAAAGGAAGTTGCCAGGAAACTGAACAGGTATCTTAACAAACGTGACAGCCTGAAGAAGAGGCGTGAAAAAGAAATAATCATCACAAAGGTTCTTCCCAGGATGGCAAAGAAACTAGCCGAAACACTGGATCGTGAAGTCCCCGACATAAACCCGGTAGTTGCAAAGATCATGGGTAACCTCCTTGTAAGCAGGGCGGTCGAATCCAATGGTAACGGCGGGGTAAATATATCCATAAGTGTCAAGAACTTCTCAGCTAAAAAGCAGGACCTTAAGGTTCATGACATGGTCCCCTTTGAGATAGGTGGTGCGGTGCCGGAACCCCGGATCATAGACATGGGCAATGATTTCGATTACATATGGAACCTTAGTGTATCCCCGGGCGCTTCAAAGGTCGTTCGCTATTCAGTTGCCTCCCTGGATGATACGGAAGTAGCAAAGCTGCCTGTTCTTATAGTAGAAGGCCTTGAAGAGGAGCTTGTTACCGGTGCAAAAGCTATAAAGGGGTGATGATGAATGGCAGAACAGATTTCCGGTCAGAGAAAGGAACATGATCAGATTGCAAGCAACCGCTTGCTCGGACTTGCAGGTGAGATGTACGACCAGTTTATCGATGAGATAGTGCCAAATGTTTCTCTTCCAAGTCGTACAAAAGCCAATATAGAATATTCTGAAGATAGTGATGTCTGGGTATATGGTGACAGGGAAACGGAGAGGAGTGCCAAGACTGTCAAAGGTGCTTTCCAGTTATTGAAAACATCTCATGTTATCGATTTTCTCATAAAGAACCACCTGGGGCAGAACAGGGGCTCAACATTAAGGGAGTTGTATTATATCTCGGAGAACTGGGACATAGCCAAATTCCGGGAACAGCCCGAGAGTGACAGGCTGATAGAGGATCTGGAGATCATCTCAGGTCTTCAAAGGGAATATTTCCATATGCGTCCGGAAGAAGACGGTGCGACCATGTTCGGCCCGGTACGTCTGCGTGAAGAAACAAAACGAGGTGATCGTGTGATCCACTGCCAGGAAGATATCGGTGAGAGCGGTTACCAGATACCTTTCAACGTGGAGAACATCGAGTTTTTGGAATCGGATGCGAAATTTATAATTGCTATTGAAACTGGTGGTATGTATGCCAGGCTTATTGAGAATGGCTTTGATGAAAAAAATGATGCTATACTTGTACACCTTAAAGGGCAGCCTGCACGTTCCACCCGTCGCATCATCAAAAGAATGAACGAAGAGCTTAACCTGCCTGTGGTGGTGTTCACTGATGGTGATCCATGGTCATATCGCATATTTGCCTCGGTGGCTTACGGGGCAATAAAAAGTGCTCACCTTTCAGAGTACATGGCAACTCCCGGTGCTCAGTTTGTTGGCGTGCAACCATCTGATATAGTAGAGTATGAACTATCCACCGACAAGTTGACGGATAAGGATGTAGCTGCCCTGAGGAGCGAACTTACAGATCCCAGGTTTGAAAGTGATTACTGGAAGGAACAGATAAGCCTTCAGCTTGACATAAACAAAAAGGCTGAACAGCAAGCCTTTGCAGGCAAGGGCCTGGACTTTGTTACGGATAAATACCTGCCTGAGCGCCTGACCGAACTGGGAATACTCTGATACAGGGTTTCAAGGCCCTTTTTTTCCCTGCCGGCCTTAGATTCTCATCTTATCAGGCCTGAAATTCCTGCATATTGCAGTGGGTGCAACAGCCATCGCTTTTGTGTCCCGGTGATGACAGACATTCCTTTTTTGGAACTGGCACGATCTGCAACAGTACACCTTTTGGCTGAGATTGTCCTGTATCAGTTTTTCTTTTATGATATCTTCCCCAAAGCCCTTGCGGTATTTTATATCCCTGAGACTGCATTTCATTGAATGTGTCAGGAGGGTGCTCACAGCAGGCGGTTCCCAGCGGTCATATATCTGGTTCACGGCAAGGTCCTTTGCGGGCACATATGCTGTTATCCTTGTCTTTGTATCTGCTTTACCTTCGATGATAGCATTCAGGTTTTCAATATGCCCTTTGATCTTATTATTATCAGGTTGTATTTTCAATGCCTTGCTCATGAAGTTCAGTGCGGCCTCATATCTTCCCATTTCCTTGAGTGCCAGACCTTTGTTATATAATGCGGCTAATGATCCTGACATGTTATACTGGCCCAGTATCCTGTCATAGCATTCAACAGCTTCCCTGAATTTTCCTTCTCTGTGAAGAAGCATTCCTTTGTTATTCAAAGCGGTGGGGTTACAGGGGTCAAGCTCAAGTGCAAGGTCAAAATAATGCATCTTCCTGAAAGGGTCTTTTTCCAAGAGTCCTTTTTCAGTCCATTGTACCGACACTCTGGAATTGTTTTTTCTCATCAGGCCGGTTTATTCATGGCACTGTATATTATCCTTCTCTTCCGTATTCAATGCAACTTAAAAAAGTTTATATATTAATTATTCGAACCAGACAACATGTTTTTGAATGACACTATTCCACGCTACATAAACCAGTTTGTAGGTTCCCAGTCGCTATTCTTCGGATCAGATGTACTGGCCGCTTCCATTGTATTGGTTGCTTCGGTCATACTTGCATTTATCACTAATCTTGCATTTGGCAGGATATTCCTTCATTATGCTGCAAGGACGAAGTATGATTGTGATGATCTCATTGTGAAAGCACTTAAAAAACCAATATTCTATACCGTTGTTTTTGTTGGTGCTTTTATTGCTGCAGAGCTCGTATTGCCAGACAACTTTGCAATACGGCTGATAGCAGGTTTACTTCTTACGGCTCTTGGGATCTTGTGGATACTGACATTTCTTAGTATCAACAAGATACTTTTCAGGCATGTCTTCTCCCAGCTTGTCAAAAAAACGGATACAAGAATGGATGATGAGCTGCTCCCGCTCTTCAAGAACATAATTGACGTCCTGATAGTCTTCTTTGGTATCCTTGCAATACTGAAAGGCGTATGGGATGCTGATATTTTGCCCCTCTTCGCCTCAGCGGGAATATTGGGTATTGCTGTTGCTTTTGCAGCCCAGGATACCATATCCCAGTTCTTTGGTGGGATCTCCATTTACTTTGACCAGCCGTTTAAGCCCGGGGACCGAATAGAGATAGATGGTGGTGAGATAGGGATAGTTCAGGAGATTGGAATCCGCAGTACAAGGATATTAAACCTTTATAACAACATGATCGTAATCCCCAATAGCATAATTGCCAACAGCAGGGTAACCAATTACACTTCTCCTGAGGAAAAGATGATGGTGAAAGTGACCATTGGTGTTGCTTACGGTTCTGATGTCCGGAAGGTCAAACACGTTCTTACCGAAATTGCAAAAAGTGTAGATTCAGTACTTGATGATCCGGTGCCGTACGTCAGGTTTGACAATCACGGAGATTTCAGTCTTGACTTTGCCATAATAATGTGGGTAAAGACTCCCGGAGAAAAATTCTCGGTAATCAATGAAGTAAATACAAAGATCAACGCCGAGTTTGAAAAAGAAGCTATCGAGATTCCCTTCCCTGTCAGGACCATCATCCGGCAGAATTAGGGACTTTGAAAGTTTCCTTTACCAACCTTGCAGGCACCATTCCTGCAAGGTTTTTCATTTTTTGCTCTTTATTGGTTTTTTTAGTTTTATTCTCCTTTTCAGGCTTCTGTTGAATCTGCTATCCACTTGAGGTACTTTTCTTCACCTTCTATCTTCCACGAGATGATTGCAGGAAGTTGGTAGCTGTGCAGGTTCCTGATATGTTCTGTGACCTGGCCTACTTTATTGCTTGTTGTCTTTACGCAAATCGCCACTTCTTTGTCGTGCTGGACTTTCCCTTCCCACATGTACACTGAGTCTATCGGGTGCATATTGATGCAGGCAGCAAGTTTATGTTCGATAAGAAAACTGGCTATTCTTTTTGCTTCTTCTTCATTTTCTGTTGTGGTATAGACTATGGAGAACATTTCCTCTCACATCCTCTTTCATTAAAAATGATTATATAATTTCAGTAACCTTATTTTATCAATGGTTTATGATAATTCTGATGATGCTATAATTTATCGTGAGGTCCAGCGGTTCACTCAGGTATGGATCTGGGTATTGGTTCTTTTGCCTGCTGTGATGGCATGGTATGGTGCCGTCGAACAACTTGTTTACGGGCGTCCCTATGGCAATAATCCGGCATCTGATCAGGGAATGCTTGCAATATGGGTGGTATTTGGTATCCTTTTTCCTCTTTTTATGTTCTCTTTGCGTCTTATCTTAGAGGTAAGGAATGAGGGTATCTATGTGAAATTCTTCCCGTTGCATCTTTCATTTAAACACTATTCCTTTGAAAGCCTTCTTGAATACAATGTCATTACCTATCGTCCTCTTCGGGATTATGGTGGCTGGGGTATAAGGTACGGTTGCGGAGGAAAGGCCTATAATGTAAGTGGAAATCGTGGTGTGATGCTTGGATTCAGGAATGGGGGACGTCTTCTGCTGGGGTCCCGGGAACCTGATATCTTAAAAATGGCAATCGATCAGGGTCGAAACCGAAAATTGTAATGATCTGTAAAATTGATCTGTAAATTGATCTTTAAATTGCTTATTTTCCCGGATGTCGGGATATTTGCCTGATTTTTTTGTTTAGTCTGTTTTGCCCGTATCCTCTGCTTATTCCTATGGTCTTGCAACTTTCATACATGTCATACGTCTCATACGCGCTTTTCATACCGTTCATATGTATTTCATACGTAATTAATGCTTCACTCATGCCTTTCATACATTGTACTGCTCTATTCATACATTTCTTACATTCTACCGTTTGTTTCTTACTTAACCCTTGCATGAGTTAACCTTGTTAATATTGTTCATACAACCCTTCTTGTCTTTCATACTTCTGCATTTTCGGTTGTATCTTTTGGCAAAGTTCCCTGTTTTGTCATGATCATCAGGCATATGCTACTGTTTGTCCTTCTGCATGTGCACTATCTGTAGGTTCACATTGGTAGGTTCACATTGTTTGATATTTCAAATTTGAAATATACAACAAAACGTATGTTTTTTCAGGTATATACTGAGATAGCCGACACGCATTTGATTTTTATGGGATGTGATCAGTTTATACATATGGACAGTGAGCTTACAGAACTTAAAGGCAGTGACCTTGAACATTATGCACCGGCAATTTCAAAAAAAGAGATCATTGATATTTTTCTTGCCTACGATATCCGTTTAATCCGGTACTTTGGTTCTGACCTGTTCTATGTTGAAATGATTGATGGCGAACCGCTTGTACCTGTCCATCCCGGGAGTAGTTACCCGCCTGGTATAGAAAGGATTTTTGATCTGATGGCCAGGGAAAGGATCAATATGTTAAGTTACGGAAATGAAAAGATGATGAAGTCCTGTTTTCCGGTGGACAGCACCACTCTTTAAGCAGTCCTGCCGATTCAGAGCTGATGTGGAATGCCGTCTGAAGCATTATTTCAGGGAACTCTTATATACAATAACCTCCTTTCATAGGACCCGGTTCTTCCTGTCAGTAATCGCCGAACCGGTAGTTAACAGGCAGGTGGAATATCATAGTAGGGCTATAAAATGACATTTCCTGTAGTCTGGGTGTACTGGGTCTTCAGTCTTACGATTGTCACCTATGTTTCAGCATTCATTGTGAACAGATATCGCGAGTATGGTTTCGCCACACTTGTAGCCTTCTATACTATCTACCTTGCAGCCTCCCAGATAGTTGCTACACGGCTAATTGAATTTGATCTTGGTTTCTATACTTTCTTTGCTCCGGCTGCTGTGTTCCTGTATCCTTTTCTTTCACAGGCAATTGATATGATAAATGAGGTATACGGTAAGAAAAAAGCTCATATAGCCATTATCATTGCATTCGTAACACAGGTATTGCTGGTGACTTTTATCGTCATGACCAATAGTCTTGCCCCTGCTCCTTTTTTTGAATATGAGGATGCATGGCAGTCTATATTTGCCCAGAGTATACGGATAATCGTTGCATCGTGGCTTTCTTTCCTTGTATTCCAGAATATGGATGCATACGTTTTCGCCTGGATGAAGGCGAAATATCCAAAACAGGTCTTCCTCAGGAGCGCTTCAAGTGACATATTAAGCCTTACTCTTGACAGCCTGGTATTTGTAGTACTTGCATTTTATGGAGTAGCTCCGCTTGCCCCTCTGATCATTGGCCAGATAGTTGCCAAGAATCTGATCGGTCTTCTTGATACTCCCTGGTTCGTATGGTATAAACGATACCTTGAGAACTCATCCTGATAAGATGGATACTTTTCTTGAATTGTGCCTTTTGTCAGAAATAGTTTTTTATATCTTTGGATTCTATTAAAATACTGTGAAGTGGGCATGAATCTATTATATGATCTGCGGGACTGGTTCTATGAATGCGACAGGCTCCTGTTCCTGGCTGAAGTGCATTATCATAAGGAAGATGTTGTTCCTTATGAACACAGGTTTTCCCATGAGCTGACAAGTAACTATCTGGAATGCATTATCAGTGAATTCAGGGAGATCTCAAAAAAAAGTGAGTATTGTGCCGGTTTTGATGCATGTATGTGTCAGGAAGAACTTTCATTCCTCAAGAGGATACTGGACCATATATCATCTAATGAATGGGACAAAATGGATATAGATGACGTTCTGAAAGCACAGGATATTGTTCACGTATTTGCCGATGCTGTAAATGCCGACATCCGGGAGAATTGTGAACTTCGTGGATATCCTCACATTTACAATGCATGTAAGATCAAATGATCCTGCCTTTGTGCTGCTCTCTGATCATTGATGAAGAAGTTCCGTCGTCATCATATATTTTCGGTGAAATGATATCGCATATTCCCGGGATATCCATTTCAATGTCTGTTTCTGCACCTTTACGCCTGAATACCATGAATCGCACATCGTACTTCTCAAAATGTTCCAAAAGGCTTTGCCTGTCTTCCCCTTTACGATAATACTTTTCATTGAACAACCTGTGCAGGGTATCGGTCCCTATGATAAAGACAGAACCCGGGAAAAGCATTGCCTTATCTGCGAATAATGGCGAATTCGTAAGGTATATATTTCCCATGAACTCCTCATCTCTGTACTTTAAGATCGAATCTATCCTCTCCTTAAGGGATATGTAATCTATAGGTGGCTTATCAACATTGGCCAGTGATATCTCAAAGTCCACGGCCCCCCTGTATTTTCCGGCGGCAATCCTTGCCATTTCAATGTGGTTCTTATGGCATGGATTAAATGATCCTGAAAGGATTATCCCTGGTCTGCTTATTTTTTCCGGAATGTTCCTGTTCGTCACAATGTCAACCTTTAATGGCTGGATGTTTCTCTTTGAATTTATATCCTCCAGGGTTCTGGACAACAACCATGCAACAGAAGGATCTGCTTTTGCCTCATTCTCTACAAGGTCTTTGAAAATTCTTTCTTCCATGACATGCAGTTCTCTTTTTTTATCAGGATAGCATATGGATGATAATTTATCAATAATGAACTGTGAAGCCACCTTTTCCTGTTTCTCTCTGCTACCCTCCCCGATCAAAAAAAGACTTGACAGAGTTGTTTTATCATGTGACTGGGATGCGAAGTGGATCTCATGACTTCTGCCTTCTCTCTCTTTTCCATTCTTTGCCAGCTTGCAGGTCACACCTATGCCAATAAGTATATCCTGCCTGATATCTCCTGTTTTGGAGCTCAGGTATAATGCACGCCTGTAAGCTGCCATTGCCATTTCTTTAGCTGTAACCCCTGATGCATATCTAAGTGGCTCCTTTCCAATAAGGTCTTGAAGAGATTCCTTGCTGTAGGGAACCATTACTTCAAGAACAGTATTTGAGCCCCTGCCATGACGTAATAATTCTCCGATAGATCCTGTTCCCCCACCGGTTATCGCTAATACGGCCATATATGGTGATTCGTGTATCTCCCTTATTGTATCAGTTAAGCCCGATCCTTTCTCTAATTGCTCAGTCAAGTTCATTCTCTCTGTGTAAAGTTCTCATTTGATATATTAGGGATTCCTGATTTCAAATTTATGCTTATATAGAGTGCTTTTCCAGGCATTTTCAGGACATTTTTTCAATACTGAATGTCTGCTATTGTCCATATTATATCCAGTATGCGATATGCTTTTATATAGTAAATAACTACATAATATTATCATTCATTTATTATATTTATTATAAAGCTTAGTAACTTGAAGGCATGTCACTGTTCTTCAAACAGATGTCCGGTTGCCTGTTCAATGTTATATGTAAGCGGGATTCAAATAACCTGAGGGAAAAAATGTTTCATATACTTGTAATTGAAGACAATCCTGTAAACATGGAACTTACCGTAGACCTGCTCGAATCATACGGATATAAGGTCACTCCTGCAGAAGATGGCTTTGTAGCCCTTGAAAAAATAAAAGACATCCGGTTCGATCTTATACTGCTGGACATACAATTACCTAAAATGGATGGGCTGGAAGTGCTTTCACATTTAAAGGGCAACGATAGTACCAAAGAGGTTCCTGTGATAGCTTTAACCGCCCACTCGATGCGCGGAGACGATGAAAGGTTCATAGCAGCCGGATGTATCGATTACATCTCCAAACCTATAGATATACATGCCTTTAAGGAAAAAGTACAATATCATCTGGAAGCTTCGAACTGACCTTCCTGACCTTTTGGAACTGATTTTGGTGCAGGCTATGAAACCGGGATCCAGAACTTTGCTTGATTTTCTTTATCCTCTTTTTCCCATTTTTTATCAGTTCTCAACATCATTTACAGGCTCAATCCCTCTTACTTCAGACATACATGATAGGGCCGCATGTAATTATCAATTTCATCGACAGGTCAGGACGTGGCATTGCAAACGATTCTTTTCAAGCGGTGTTTAACCATGAATAACTTCAAAGGTCCGTTAGCGGCATTTTCGTTACGCACAATGCTTTTGGTGCTTTTATTCATCTTTCTGTTGTGCATGACAGCTCAATGCCAAACAGACGACATCATCCGGATTGGTGTTCAGACACATGGCTCAGATCATGAAACACTGGCTCGCTGGTCACCAGTTTCCGTGCATTTGTCAAATGAAATACCTGAATACACTTTTGAGATTGTTCTGGTACCCTCTTTTTCCATTGAGGAAAGGATCATGAACGGAAAACTGGATTTTGTCATTGTTGACCCGGCTAATTATGTAGTACTCGGGAAGTCCCATGCAGCAAGCAGCATAGCAACTATGGAATCAATTGCTTATATTCCTCCGGAATACACACAAGCATCTGCTTTGAATAGTGCCGGATCTGTCATATTCACAAAAAATGACAGGGATGATATTGAATATATGCAAGATATCGTTGGCATCTCTTTCATAGTATCGGACTCTCCTTTGTTTGAGAACTGGTGGGTAACAAAAAGGGAGTTCATAGATCACAGGATAGTTCCTGATAACGATTTTAAGCTACTTGAATTTAAAACAGACCCCGAGGATGTTGTTCATGCTGTACAGCATGGTGATTTTGATGCGGGGGCCGTTCCCTCAGGGATCCTTGAAAAAATGCATATTGAAGGAGACATCGATCTAAATGAATTCAAAGTTCTCCATCCACAAAGATATGATGATTATCCTCTGCTCATAAGTACCCGGCTATATCCGGGATGGGTATTTGCAAAGACCGGCCAGGTATCAAATGAAATGTCAGAAAAGGTCTCTGTGTCGCTTCTCAGCATGTCTGTTGACATATCAGAGAGTAGCAGTATGGGGGATCTTGCGGGGTGGACAGTTCCCCAGGATTATGGTGTCGTTGAAGAGTGTATGATGGATATAAAAGTGGGTCCTTTTGAAGAACAGCCGGATATTCTTGAATCAATGGCACAACTAAAATATTTCTTTGCAGGCATTTTTTTATTACTGGTACTTGCAGGTGTAAATGTATTCTACGTTCACAATCTGAATGTGAAGCTTGAGCAGGAGGTAATCTCAAAAACAGAAACTGAAAATGTCCTTAAAAGAAAGAACTCGATAGAAAGAACTATGGCAAAGGTCTCATCAATGTTCACATACCCGGGCAATATAGATGAAGCTATCAACATGGCCCTTGCAGAGATAGGGACCCTCTGTAACGCAAACCGTTGTTACCTTTTCCTTTTCAGTAAAGATGGGAGTTTGATGAGCAACACGCATGAATGGTGCTCTGAGGGTGTAGAAGCTCAAATGGACGAGTTGCAGGACCTGCCTTCTGATATGCTCCCATGGTGGGTACAAAGATTACAGAACGATGAGATGATCAATATCACTGATGTTTCGAACCTTCCTCCTGAAGCTTCCACTGAAAAAGAATTACTTGAAATGCAGGATATAAGATCTGTTCTTGTATTGCCGGTGTTCATAGAAGGCCATGTGATAGGGTTTATGGGTCTTGATGAAGTTGATGATACCAAGGAATGGGAGCCTGATGATTTTGAAACACTTCAGATGTTCTCAACCCTTATGGCCATGGTCCTGAAAAGAAAAAAAATGGAAGAATCTTTAAAGGAAAGTGAGCAGCATCTGAAGCGTGTCCTTGAAGGTAGCAATGAAGGTACATGGGATGTGAACCTACAGGAAGATATCCTGGTATTCAACAACAGGTATGCTGAGATAATCGGATATGATGCAAAGGAGATCGGGACCAGCTTCAAGTGGATAGGGGAACGGATCCATCCTGATGATGTTCACGATGCAATAAATGAAATACGGAAAGTAACAAATATGTTTTCCCAATCCCTGGAATGTGAATACCGTGTAATGGGCAAGGATGGAAAGTACCGATGGGTATACAATAAAGGAAAAGTCGTGGAATATTCAGAAGATGGAAAACCCCTTCACATTGCAGGTATACTTGTGGACATATCGGCGAGAAAAGAAGCTGAAGCAGCTCTCATTGCTGCGAAGAAAACCGCGGAGGATGCAAGCAAAACGAAGAGTGACTTCCTTGCTAACATGAGCCATGAACTGAGGACACCGCTGAATTCAGTGATCGGTTTTTCAGATATCCTGCTTGAAGGGACATTCGGCTCCCTTAATGACAAACAGAAAAGATATGTAGGTAATATATCTCACAGTGGGAAACATTTACTGAATCTGATCAATGATATTCTTGACCTCTCCAAGATAGAGGCAGGAAAGATGGTTCTCAGCATAGAAAAAATAGACATAGGTGATTCCCTTAATGAGGTAGAATCCATTATATCTCCTCTTGCCTTAAAGAAAGACATCAGGCTTTTGATCGATCAGGTTCCTGAAAACATCATAATTGAAGCAGATAAGGGGAAGTTCAAACAGATAATCTATAACCTTCTGAGCAATGCGATTAAGTTTACTGATGATTGCGGTAATGTTAGCATCGTTGTAAGAGAACAGGGCGACTATGTACGAATGGAAGTAACAGACACGGGAATCGGAATTTCTGAAGAGGATCAGAAAAAGCTCTTCAGGGCATTCTCCCAGATAGATTCGTCTAGTTGCAGAAGGTATGAAGGTACAGGTCTTGGTCTTGTTCTTGTAAAAAGCTTTGTGGAACAGCACAATGGAAGGATATGGGTTGAAAGTGAGTATGGTAAAGGTTCCTCTTTTATCATTGAGATGCCCTTTAAATTCGATCCTGCAATGGGGGAGGCTTATCAGGATGGTGGCACTTTCTCAGCAAGGTATGCAGAAAAAGACGCAATCTCTGCTGTTGCCAATAATTCGAAAAAAGGGCCACAGTACAATAATGACCTCCCACTCATATTGGTCGTAGAGGATGATAAGTATTCACAGGAAGTCCTTACTGTAATATTAAATGATGCAGGTTACAATGTAAGGTTCACTTCCAACGGGAAAGAAGCACTTGAACTTGCAAAAGAACTGCAACCATTCGCCATGACCCTTGATATCATGATGCCTGATATGGATGGATGGGATATACTCAGGAATCTCAAACAGGAACACAGAACAGAAAACATACCTGTGGTGATAGTATCTATTCTCGATGAAAAAGATCTTGGCGTTATATGGGGTGCATTTGATTATTTTGTTAAACCAATAGACAAGGAGGCACTTCTTTCTTCACTGGAGAGGTTGAAGAAATCAAGGTCCTTTGAGCATGCCAATGTACTTGTTATAGATGATGAACCCGATGTCCTTGAACTGATGGGATCAATGCTTTTAATCGAGGGCTATAACATAATGGCCGCATCCGGAGGTAGGGAAGGGATCGAAAAAGCGTTAGCATTTTCACCGGATATTATCATACTTGATCTCATGATGCCAAAAATAGATGGTTTTGATGTCATCAAGGAATTGAAAAAACATCCTGAAACCATTGATATACCTATAATAGTCTGTACCGCAAAGGACCTTGGAGATGGTGAGAAGAAAGAACTTTACAGGGATGTTTCTTTTGTCATCCAAAAAGGCAGTTTCAGTAAACAGGACCTTGTAGATCGCATCAGGGAAGTGGAAAAGAATATCATGCAGGTATGATATTGTCTGTCTGAAGTTCAAATTGACCCTGCACGCCGTTAACATTCACTCTATATACTCCCTTTTCAAATCCATATACGTCCAGGGGAATTGTGCTTTCAAAGGGAACGATAGCTTCAGTGCAAATAGCATCTGCAGGCCTGATGGTCGTTATGTGTACTGTGAAAGATTTTGTTTCCCTGTCATATTTTACATTCTTTTCATGGATCTCTGTGCATCCGTCAGGAAGGTAACCTATTGCTTTCACATGTATCTGGACCGGGAACGATTCAAGTATGAGTATATCAATATTTTCGACCGCCGCATCTGAGTATACATACTCACCATTTGTTTTTTCATTATTCGTATCGGTTTTGTCATCATCGGTACCGTTATCCGGTATATATGGCGTTTCCGTACAACCCAGTGAGAATGTTGCGATGGTAACTATGACAATAGCAAACAATACTAAGATACCTAACAATGTGTTATTTCCGGCTTTCATAGACTTCCCTCATAACCCCATATTTAAAAAGTCCTTAATTGGATAAATGCCTTGCTAAAACTACGGACTGGTTCGAAGTTAAGTAACTGAGCTAATAAAGGACAGTAAATATGAGAAGCAGGATAAATCCACAATCAGTTAGTGCCTGTTTGGTATTCAGTTTCTCTTTCAGGTTTGAGGGAATATCCTGTTCAGTTTTTCCCGGTACCTGTCCAATTCTTCATTGCCTCGCTGCTCAGACATCTTCCCTGCACCGAATGTAAGGTGTGTGTCCATCACTTCCAGCCCCACATACTCGAATGTGCAGTGAGTGATGTATCTTAAAAGCTCTCTTATATCCCCATGTTTCCCGCCTTTGGAATACCATTCCTCTTCAGCGCCTGTTGTTATTACCATCATGGCTTTCCTGCCTTTTAGCAGTCCCTCTTCATAGACGTTCTGTTTAACAGGGTTAAAAGCAAAGCCTGCTGCAAAGGTCCTGTCTATCCATCCTTTCATGATAGCAGGCATTCCACTGAAGTATATTGGGAAATGGAATATGAGAAAATCGGCCCACTTCACTTTCTCCATTTCATTCATTATGTCTTCAGAAAAAGTGCCTTCTTTGCTTGCGTTCATCTGCTCAAGGAAAGCGTTGAAAGAGTCATTTTTCTTGCGTTGTAAAAAATCATCCTGGTCAAGTACGGGTTTAAAGTCCATTACATGAAGATCGGAAAGTTTGACCTCGTTTCCTTTTTCTTTAAGGTGCCTGATTGCCATCTCTTTCATGGATGAATTAAAGGACTTTGGCTCCGGATGTGCAAAAATATACAATATGTTCATATTACCCCCATATGATTTTTATTTTGCATGTACTTATACATTTGGATTACACTACATACAAAGGGGCATCGTAAAAGTAAAAGTGCTTCCTTTTCCGGGTTCACTTTCAGCCCGGATGCTTCCACCATGAAGTTCCACTATCTCCCTGGAAAGAGCCAGCCCAAGCCCTGTCCCTTCATATTTTCTTGCCTGGGACGAATCCAGTTGCACAAAAGGCTGAAATAGTTTTTCCAATCCGTCCTGTGGAATACCAATACCTGTGTCTGTAACTGATATGTGGACAAAACATTCCTTTATTTGAGCATATATGGTTACGTGCCCGTTGTCATCTGTGAATTTGATTGCATTCCCTACAAGATTATAAAGCACCTGTTTCAGTTTTGCCCTGACTGCATATACACAGTCTTTTTCAGAACCTGGCAGAATTTTTAGTTCTATGCCCCTCTGGTCTGCAATATGATACAATGTAGCAATGATCTCCCTGAATATCTCATGAAGCACAACGTGTTCTTTGTGTAGTTTCATCTTCCCGGATTCAATTTTTGAGATATCCAGTATCTCATTGATAATATTAAGCAGGTGTTTTCCACTATTTGAGATGTTCTTAAGATAGCCGGACTGTTTTCCGTTGATTTTTCCTGCAACTTCGCTGAGCAGGATATCCGAAAAACCGATAACTGAATTCAGCGGTGTCCTCAGTTCATGGCTCATGTTGGCAAGGAATTCGCTTTTGGTGCGATTTGCATTCTCTGCGGCTATCTTTGCCTGTAACATCTCATTTTCAGCTTTTTTCTTTTCCGTGATATCCATACACATTGCAAGGAATCTGTTATCAGGGATACTGACAATCTGGGTGGCCAGATAAAATACCGTCCCGTCTTTTTTTACAAAGGGAAATTCTTCAGAGATATGACCTTCAAATTGAAGTTTTTTAATAGTTTTCAGGTATATTTCTTCCTCTCCGGGTATATAGAGATCGCCCAGGTTCATTTTAAGAAGTTCTTTTCTTGAGTACCCTGATATTTTACATGCAGCAGGATTAACATCCACATAGTTGCCTGCAAAATCCATAACAAAAACAGGTTGTGGTGATGTGTTCACATATGTCCTGTATTTTTTCTCACTTTCCTGCAGTGCTAACTGTGACATCCTTTCGTTGTGTATGTCAACGGCCATTTCAAATCTTACCATGCGTCCGTCAGGCCATTCTATTGCTTTGTCGATGCATCTGTACCAGCGATGGTTCCTGGAGTTGCGGAATTCCCATATATGGGTTTGTCCCAGGTTTTTCCCAAAAATAAGGTGATTTGTACAAAAGGGGCATGGAGAATCTAAATTCTGGAGTGCACGATAGCACTTCTTTCCGATAATATCGTCACCCATCTCTTTTTTTATCACCCTGTTGGCAAAAAGCAATTGGTAACTGACCGGGTCTGCAACATAAGAAGGTTCATCAAAAGCCTCCATGACAGAAAGCAATTGTTTGTGTGCTTTTTTTAGCTCATCTTCTTTTTTCCTCTGGGCTGTTATATCCCTGCTGACCCCCATTGTACCGATAAGGACTCCCTTTTTTGTATACAAAGGTGCTTTGAATGTCTCAAATAGAGCTTCTCTCCCACCGGGGAATGTGATCAATTCTT
Source organism: Methanolobus sp. WCC5 (assembly GCF_045690325.1). GTDB lineage: Archaea > Halobacteriota > Methanosarcinia > Methanosarcinales > Methanosarcinaceae > Methanolobus. The sequence continues at coordinate 74,190 of NZ_CP146981.1, forward strand.
CATTTTTACGGGACGTCCCCTGTTCAATAACAATTAGATCATCAGCACGAAACTTATCAGCATCATTCTTCGCAAAGAAATCATGATCATTCTTGCCTATTATTTCACTGATAGGAAAAGCAAGTGAACTGGAAAAAGCAAGGTTGCATGTAAGAAATCTTCCTTCCCTGTCCTTGCAATATACAAGATCAGGTACAGACATCAGCAGTCCTTCTAAAAGAGCATTGTTTTTCAGCATTTCCTCTTCTTTTTCCTTTAGAAGTATGTTGTAGGATTCTTCCAGCTCATGAATTCGCTTTAACAGCCCCAGTTTTTCCTTTTCTTGATTTTCTTTGCAAGTCATTTCTTCAGTCATAGTGATCGTGAAAGTAATCCGGATGTTTTCGTTGTCACTTTAATTCAGCTTTTCATTAATTCTAGTATATCATTCAATAGTATCAGAGTATCATTGATTTTGTAGTTATCAATGTCTTCATGTGTGGGAATATTCCGGAATGTGTGGGCTTTTGGATCGGGTTTTGGGTCTATGCTTGCAGCCATTTTTACAAGCTGGTCTATTGCTTTTGTATCTATACCCATTTCTTCCTTTTTTTCTGTCAGCATCCCAAGCAATGGTCTTATATCCATGTAGTTATTGTTGTGCGGGTCGTAATAAAGAGAGATGTTTTCTTCTGACATGGGGGTGAATCTTATCCTGATAATATCCAGCAAAAGATTCCTTATCAGTTCCTTTGACAGTAAAAGGACAGCCATGAACGAGCCGCGCTTAAAACATGAATTTATTTCCGTTCTGATCGAATTGTAATGTTCGTCTTCAAAATCGATCTCTATTAATTTATTCTGTTTTGATATTGAATACGATGGTTGTCCTGGTATCGGGTTTATCTTTACAAAACGTTCCATATCAAAGGAAAAATCGTCTGTTCTTGGAAGGGCTGCTTGCAAAATGGAATTCTGCTCTTTCACTCTTTTAGAAGTGATATTGTCCGTATAACTTTTTGGCTTGTCTTTAAAGTATATCCCGTGTATGTAATCCTGGATAGTATATGTGTATTCATTTGTCCCTGATCTTTTGTTTGTGTGGTACAGACTTTCAAACCTTACGGCCTTGTCAGGAACCATACTTCTTACAACAGGCAGGCAACGGCTGTACCATTTGTTATAATCGGCAATGAACATATTGCGTTTCTTCTGGTATTCCTGATCATTTGTCACACTCTTCTCTTCAAGAAGCTCTAGCAACTCGTTTCCCTTTTTTATTAATTCAGATAGTTCTTTCCGCGGGATATCAGTCGTTTTCAGTCCTGTCACATATTATATCAATGTATTTATTATATTTAACAGTGTATATTCAAATTCTTATATGAATAAGGTTTTATCATATCAATTATAACTTACCGGACATATTTTATGGAGTGTTTTTTAATGGATGTTCTCTGGCTTGAACAATCGGATGTCAAAAGTGTTATTGATATGTCTTTAACACTTGATGCGGTAGAGCATGGTTTTTTTGAACATGGGTTAAAGAAGGTCCAGATGCCCCCCAAATCCTATCTGTATTTCAATAAACACAACGGGGACCTGCGTACCATGCCATCTTTTATGGAAGAACAGGATATCGCAGGTGTGAAAATAGTCAATGTGCACACCAATAACAGGGAAAAAGGGCTTCCCACCGTGATGGCTGTCATTGTTCTCAACTCTACGCAAACCGGTGCTCCCCTGGCGGTCATGGATGGTACCCACATAACGGATATGCGAACAGGAGCTGCTGGAGGGGTTGCTGCAAAATATCTCGCACGGAATGATTCCCGTGTTGTGGGCATGGTCGGTACAGGTGGACAGGCCCGAACACAGTTACTTGCACTTTCAAAGGTCATGGACATTGAAGAAGTGAAGATGACATGCAGGAATATCTCCCATTGCACATCTTTTGAGAGTGACATGAAGCAGGTTATAGATGCTGATTTTACAAGTAAGGATAGTATCAGGGATGTTTGTGACTGTGATGTCCTGATCACCACAACTCCCGTACGCAAGCCTCTTGTCATGTCTGAATGGGTCCGGGAAGGAACCCATATCAATGCAATAGGTGCCGATGCCAGAGGCAAGCAGGAACTGGATCCTGCTCTGCTGAAAAGATCAACTATAATCGTGGATGACATTGTGCAGGCGTCACATTCGGGTGAGATCAATGTTCCTTTTTCAACAGGTATTATTTCACAGTCAGATATCCATGCAGAGCTTGGTGAGGTAATTGCAGGAATTAAACAGGGAAGGCGATCGGATGATGATATTACTATTTTCGATTCCACCGGACTTGCGATTCAGGATCTTGTGACTGCCAATATGGTCTATATGAGGGCCGTTGAGCTAGGTATCGGGAAGAGGCTCAAGTTGTTCTGAGCATTTTGCAGGATTACAAATGATTTTGACGTAATGTACTTCGAAACGATTTTACCGGCTGTCTTTTATTGCGACTGCTGAAAATCGCTATTTTTCAGATGTTCTTCCCAAACTTTATATATGACACTATCATACATATGTAGTGTTAAGACTACATATGCAGGTATATTTTTCCGGTATGTTATGAAGGTGCAAATATGAAACGAACAACGTCAATACTTCTTGCAGGTATGCTCATTGCAGCTATAGCAGGGATAGGAATTGTAAATGGGGCAGTGGTTGAGCAGGATGATACCACTTTCTTTGGACAGATGCACAAATGGGCAGTCAGCAGAATTGGATATTCCAATGGATATGGCTATGCTAACTGTCCTGTCTATGGTACATATGCATGTACATATGCATCTGAAGGGGTAAACGTTATTGAACCTGCAGTCACCACCATTGATGAGGCTATCGATATAGCAGCAGATGCGACAGGACAGGAGATAATAGGTTCTGATGTTTACCAGATGGGCAGATGGTGGGTATTCAGTTACATGGATGACGAAGGAATTCTCAAGCAGGGGCGCATAGATGCATATACAGGTGATGTCATTGTTGACCTGTATGCAGTTTCTGCATATCGGGGTCAGTATTATAATAGTGGACGAGGCATGATGCGTGACAGTGGCTATGCAGGATGTGGCGGAACTTACAGGTACTGATCGTTCATTACCGGTCGTTCATATATTTGCAGGTACTTTTTAAAACTATTCAATGATCAGACCCTCAATGATCAGATAGGGAAGGAATGTCGAAAACTAATAATACACCCTTCCCATATACTCTTTATTAAAAATATTAAAATATGATATTCAAGGGTGAAAATCAGAATGATGATGTATGGTTATAACACCGGTTCTATGCTTTTGGGTCTTCTTTTGAACATCATACTCATACTGGTAGTTGTCTGGGTGGCTGTAACACTTCTAAACAGGGCCGGTTCCGGTTCATCTGTTAATAATGAACGTCTTGCAAGGCTGGAAAAGGATGTCGAGGACATCAAACAAATGGTCCGGGATATAAAAGAGAAGCTTGATGATATCTGAATCCCTATAAAGCAACACAATCAACAAAAGCCGGAAAATAACAATATAATAGTAAATATAATAGCCAATATAATAGCAGGTTCCCGGATGACAAAGACACTTCAGCAGATAATTACCATCGGAGAAGCTATTTCACATCCTGTAAGGTTGAAGCTACTATATCTGCTCTCAGAAAGAGAGCGATACATATATGATCTGGCAAAGGACCTGGATCTTTCCAGGCAGGTGGTGCAGTTGCACCTGAAGAGACTGGAAAGTGCAGGGTTTGTTGAAAGTGATCTTCGTCTTGAAGATAATGATAACAGGGCAAAGAAATTCTTCAGGCTGAAAGAATTCGATGTAAAGCTGGATCTTAATGACCTGGGCAGGATATTTGAATGAATATGTCCCGGTTTTTTATAGCTGCACAAAACAAGAATATGACATAACAATAAATACAGTATCTGTAATTTGACCTGAAATCAGAACCTATCGCTTGAGCATGTTTTCTAATAAGGTCCATATGCACATCTATAATTATATCATACTAACTAATTTTTAATGGTGCACAATATCACAAGTTTTATATACCATCTTTACTAAGTGTAAACTGTTGAAAATAGTCAGATGAAAGAAAGGAAGCAGCACCAGGACATAAAGTGCATTCTTTTCAGGCATCTGTTCTGAATTGGTGGTACAAAATGAAAACAGGATTCAATTCTATTAAGAGAATCTTTATTCTCTCTATTGTAAGCATATTTCTGCTTGCAGCGACCATGTCGATCACAGCTGTCGCAGAGTCGGACAACATGGTCATAATCCCTTACGGTGATTCCGAGTACAGATATATGGTCGTGGATCAGGGAGAAGGTACTGGTTTTGAGCTTACGGACTTTGATGACTCCAATTTCCTGACAGGAGATGCTGGTTTTGGTTCAATTTACTCCGGCTGTCTGCTTACCAGTTCTGATTATGTCAGTACTGAATGGGCATTGAACTCCGATATACTTGTCAGGAAAGAATTCTATCTGCCGGCAGGTGCAAGCAACCTGAAGGTCTTTGTTGCCATTGACAACGATGTTCAGGTATTCGTTAACGGAGTGGACATTTCCGGCGGATTGCAGGTTCATGAGGGTTGTCCAAGCTGGAACAGCTTTGAGTTCCAGGCCGATGACGACCTGTTGAACGCGGGAACAAACCTTATCGCTGTGCGTGGAAGGGATCGTGGCGTTGCGAGTTTCCTTGACATAAAAGTGACTGCAGATACTCCGCATCAGGAGATTCCCGAATTCCCGACAATTGCTTTGCCCATAGCTGCAATTATTGGATTGGCATTTTTCTTCCAGAGAAAAAAGGATGAGTAAGGAATAACCTTACTTCTTTTATTTTTCATTGTTCTTTTTTGTGAAGAAGCATCTCTTAGCTCGGGCTGTCCTTATTCTGTAGCGTATGCATATATCTTTCAAAAGCTCTCATATACGATGAAGTACAAACCTTCAGAGCAATATGCATTAGAGGGATAGCATGGCAATGAAACAGGAAGAATTCTGGGAAAGGGATAACTTTCTTATTGTGACAGATGGCAGCAAACCAGCTATTAAATGGACTATAGATGAGCTCAGGAAAAGGGGAAAAACTGTCCATGTGCTTGACTACTCTGAAAAACCGGCAGAAGGGTCCATACAAGAGATCGTATCTGTACCTGCCGGTGTAAGGAATGTTGTCATGGGTATCACTAAAAAAGAGCCTGCTGTGGTCATAAGGGAACTTGCGGAACGTGGGATATCTGATTACTGGGTTCACTGGAAGACCGATACATGTGATGTCAGGCATCTTGAATACGAACCAGGCTTGAAAATCATGACCGGAAGATGCCCTATGATGTATCTTGGCAGCAATGCAAGTATTCACGGATTCCACAGGCTTGTTGCAAAGATGCTTGGAAAATATTGATGGGTACTTAATAATCCTCTTCAAAACACTCAAATGAACATCCACACTTCCTCATGATCTCGATCTCTTCAGATCTCTTCACAAAGGAGCTAGCATGGTAAATACCCTTTCTCACCTGGGAATCGGTCTTTTGATAGCCTCAGCCGCAGGGCTGAACAACAGGCAGGTCCGGATAGTTGCCTTCATGGCAATACTTCCCGACCTTGATTTCATACTGAGTGCTCTGTTGCTCGCTATCGATCAGGACCTGACCCATCAGTCCTACAACACTTTTTTCTATCTAATGGGGCATCGTGAGTTCATGCACTCAGTCCTTTTTGCATTAATTGTGACCGCATACATAGGTTTCAAAGAAAAAGACCTTAAATTGACAATAGCTTCAGGTGCTGCATTATTCAGTCATATATACCTTGACTATGTCACAAGCTGGAAGATGAGGCCTTTCTTTCCTTTCGTCACCGAAGCTTCCACTATAGGAGCAATTGATTTTTTCGATCCGGTTGTCACAATTATTTCTTTCATACCTATAATCTATATTCTGGCAGAGCATGCCAGAAGCAACAGGAACAATGGTTTTACAGGAATCAAAAGATTCAACGGGTTTTTGAAGGACAGCAATAACTGGTTCCATGGGATTTCAACAGGAAAACACAGAACACTTTACAGGAATCTTCTTATTGTGTTCACAATATGGTGTTTGTTAAACCCTGTTGCAAAAGCAGTTCTCATAAACCATGTTGAAAACACCGATGGCGTTGATGTGGATTATCAGGATTCCTACCCCATATCACCTGGAAGGTTCCTGTCTGCATATTCATACAATGACACCCATTACCGGGTATTTACTTTTAGCTACTGGGAAGGTATCGAAAAGGAGACATTCGTCCCAAAATACCCGGATAACAAAAGTGAATACACAGATTACATTCAAAGGACCCGGATACTTTATGAAGGAAGCCTGCCAGGTGAAGTGGACTATCCGGTCTATAATGTGTCGGCTTCTGATACTGATATTACAGTAACCCTTAGTGATGCAAGGAATATTTATGCGCAATACTGGGCATACTTTAACACAGAGTATGTGTTCATTTTCGACAAAGATACTGAAAGTTATCAGGTATATCTTAAAAGACATGGCCAGAATGGTAAATCAGTGCCTATGAACTTGTTTGAATAATCGTATGAACACGGAGTCCCATATTGAGTACATGCTATTTTTATTTCTGTACATCTTTCTAAAAATACCTACAAACTCCTTATATACGAGTTCACGATAACTATCAATTGCAATCAATTGCAAGGAGATTGTGATCTTGAGGGAAAATGAAAGTAATATGGTTATGGATATCAAAGTCCATGAATTTGTTAACAAGGATACATGGAATCTGCATCTTGCTCTTCATGCTAACAATGTGTTGCTTGGAGTGGCTTTTGCAAACCTTGGTAGTTCGAAATACGATAATGAAACCGTGGTAGCGGCCATACAAAGCCTGAAGAATGAATATTATAAGGCAATTGGCTCGCCCATGAGATATCAGGATGGAAGGCTTAGATTCCTGCCTGCCGACCCTGGTATAATAGCAAGAGAGTCACAGAATAAACCTGAAATCGAGGTAAAACATGTTCCCCGTACTGGTGACGCAGTGGCTTGATCACATTAATATAAATGCTGGCTTCAACGATCCCCTCAGATAATGCACCCTCTTGCATTAATAACTTGTTTGCTTTCAAAATGCCAGCATTTATATTTCACTTAAAAATCATTTACATTTGATCAGTGAAAGCAAACATATGATCTTATTTTTGGGTTTTGGGATTTCATTTCTATTCTTCACTTCAGGGTTCTTATATATTCTCATATTCCATTCACTTTTGCCACAATACTTTTAATACTATGCTCTCATACACAATTAAAGGAGGAGCAGGATAATGCTGGATGATGATCTGGATAATATGATGTGTGCAAGACCTTCTGAAAGGGAGCGCGTAAAAACCGAACATGAACTTGCCCATAAAGCAGCCTCTCATCCCATAAGACGGCAACTGATCAAGGAAATTGGTGCTTTCGGGGCTATGAAGGCCGAACTCCTTGAAAGGACAGAACTTGATGAGAAGGTGTTCAAATACCACACTGAATTTCTGATAAACGGTGAATTTCTCAACATCATCGAAGATAAGTATTTTCTCAGTGATAAGGGCCTTGAACTGCTGGCCATTATCAAATGAACCGGAACAAAATAAAACGGACAAGATTCCGTAAGGTCACTGAAAAAGATCTCTCACTGGAAAAAAGAAGGGAAGTCGTCTCATGTTTGTTAACATTCCGGGAACTGCTGTGTTGATTACCCTCATCTTTATGCTTTTTATACTGGTACCTGGTTGTGGCTGCATCGAAGATCAGCAACATACTGCCAATATCTCCGGGGAGACAAGTGAGTTTGAGGGGAAGATGCTTACTCCCATTTCTAAACAGCGCAACAATGCCATAGAGGGTACCCAGTATATAGACAGGGATTCATATGAACTGCATATATATGGATTGGTTGACAGGCCTGTTAATCTGAGCTATGACAGGCTACTGGCTTATCCTTCTGTTACCAGGTTCGTTCGTCTGGACTGTGTTGAAGGCTGGGGTTTTGATGCGAAATGGACGGGTGTATCGCTTAACACTTTGTTCAATGAGACAGGAGTCGACAGCGCAGCCACTACTGTGATATTCTATTCGGCTGACGGTTATTCAACCGGACTTGATCTTGACTACCTTGTTGAAAACGATATAATGCTGGCTTACAGGATCAACGATGTAACACTACCGGCAGACCGGGGTTTTCCTCTTCAGCTTGTAGCAGAAGGCAAATATGGATACAAGTGGGCAAAATGGATAACTTCCATAGAGCTCACAGACGAATCATATAAAGGATACTGGGAAAGCGTAGGGTACAGCAATAATGCAGATGTTGGCGGACCAGCCTTTGAGAGATGAGCCTTAAAACAGATTCTTGCCATATGTCCTCAGTTCATGTTCTTTTATGTTTTATCTTTTTGAATATTCCGCAGAGCATCCTGTGATCGGGACAAAACGTTAATCTATATAAGCCGTAAATATAACCCCAATGGATCCTATCATTTCAATTACCGGTCTTTCAAAGAGTTTTGGTATGCGCAGGGCACTGAACGATATCGATCTGAAGATACAGAAAGGTGAATTCGTTGCCATCTTTGGTCCCAACGGGGCAGGTAAGACCACTCTTATGAAGATAATATCAACTGTAACCGAACCAACAAGGGGTTCTGTATCCATTGATGGGATAGACAGCAAAAAAGATCCCAACGGTATAAGAGGAATGATAGGTGCAATATCCCATGAGACCTACCTTTATGATGATCTTACTGCAAAGGAGAACCTTTTGTTCTTCTCACGTATCTATGGTATGGAAAAAAGCGTTATGGAAGAGCAGGTGGGTAAACTCCTCAAAAATGTCAAACTCTACAACCGTGCTGATGAGAGGGTCGGCTCTTTCTCAAGGGGGATGAAACAGCGACTTTCCATCGCAAGGGCTTTACTGCACAGTCCGGCAATATTGCTGATGGACGAACCATATACAGGACTTGACCAGCAGGCTGCTGAGAATTTCGAGCGTGTCCTTATGAACACCGGAAGTTCTGAAGTTACCAGGATAATGATCACCCATAATATTGAAAGGGCTTTTGAGCTGTGTGATCGCATGCTTATAATGGACAGAGGGGAGATACGCTTTGATAAAATGAAAAAGGATATCTCCAGTGCCCCGGGATTCAGGCAGGAGTATCTTTCCATAGTAGAAAGGGATATCGATGAAGAAGGCATGAGCAATTATTAAGGCAGTGAATGCAGCGTGATACCTATGATAAAAAGCATCCATATTGCAGCAAAGGACCTGAGGACTGAGTTCCGTACCAAGCAGATGCTCAATTCCATGCTTATCTTCTCAATGGTTGTAATTGTGATATTCAGCATCTCCTTTGGTGAGCTGCTGGGCCGGCCGGAGATGGTCGCACAACTTGCCCCCGGTGTGCTCTGGATAGCTTTCACCTTTGCAGGCACTCTTGGACTCTCGCGTGCCTTTGCAGGGGAGATGGAGAACGGATGCCTGGAAGGCCTGAAGCTCTCACCCATTGACAGGAGCTCTATCTATACCGGAAAGACAATATCGGGAGCATTATTGATGTTTGTCGTTGAATTACTGACAATCCCGATATTCATCGTACTGTTCAATTACAGTATAACCGGCATCTTCGGGCTTGCAGTGGTCATCTTTCTTGGAACTGTGGGTTTCATGAGCGTGGGCACCCTGCTTTCAGCACTCACGGTCAGTACCAGAACAAGGGAGATCATGCTCCCAGTGCTCCTGTTGCCGCTTATCATTCCGGTAATTATCCCTGCGGTCATGGCAACCGGAAAGATCCTTGCAGACGGGAACATTGCTAATATAATGACCGAACTTCGCCTGCTCCTCGTATATGACCTGATCTTCCTTGTTGTCGGACAACTGGTCTTTGAATACACTATAGCAGACTGAAGCAGACGGAAAGATACTGAAGGCTTCTGCCTGTTTTTAGCGGGGAACAGAACTATCATGGTCCCGGTATTGTGCAGTCCAGATGAACAGCCTTGTGAAAAACATTTAAACAGGCAGTCACAATAAGGCAGAGGAACAAATATGCTGATAAACAGGAATAAAGAAAGGATAATTGCCGCTATCACGGCACCTGTCATGTTAATTTCAATATGGATGATCTTTTTCTACCTGCCACCTATGAAAGGGAATGCCGGTGAGATACTTGACAGCAGTTTCAACATATTCTATTTCCACATGCCCATAGCAATTGTGGCCTACCTGGCGTTCACATTGGTATTCATCGCAAGTATCATGCAGCTTAAAGGTAACAGCAGGATATGGGATATCACTGCCCACTCTGCAGCTGAGGTGGGTGTTGTATTTGCTTTCCTTGTCCTTGTCACAGGTTCCATCTGGGCAAAAGCTGCATGGGGCTGGTACTGGATATGGGAGCCAAGGCTTACGACATCACTTGCACTCTTCCTTGTATACCTTGCCTACCTGATGCTTCGCCAGGCAATTGAGGATCCTGAGAAAAGAGCGCGCCTTGCGGCTGTCTTCGGGGTGCTGGGTTTCCTTTCAGTTCCCTTAAGTTTTTTCTCGATACGCCTGTGGCGATCAAATCACCCGCTGATGTTTGGCGGTTCTTCATACGGAAGCAGCGGCGGAGGTCTTGAAGGCAGTTCACTGCAGCTTACACTGGCAGTCAATATGCTGGCATTTATGCTGCTGTTCATATCGATGCTTATCTACAGGATCAACAATGAGGCTTTGAAGGAAGAGATAGAAGAGTCCGCGTATGCATGAGCCTAAGAAAAACATATAAGCCAGCTGCCTTAATATTCCTGTATGTTGTTCAAACCGATAAGACTGGGGAATATTGATGTACCGAACCGTTTTGTGCGCTCTGCAACACATGAGTGGATGGCAGAACCTGATGGCACGCCAACTGACAGGATAGGTGACCTTTATGAAGAGCTTGCGCGCAATGAAGTGGGGCTCATAATCACAGGATATGCATACGTCAATCCGAAAGGTAAAAGCGACCATCTGCAGCAGGGTATCTATGATGACAGGTTCATAGGGCCTTACAAAAAGATAGTCTCAAGGGTACACAGGCACAAAAGCAAGATTGTGATGCAGATAGTACATGGCGGCAGGCAGACCATGCTCAGTGCCCAAAACCCAATTATGCTTGCACCATCTGCGGTGACCATCACCACAAGCGGAATAACTCCTGAGGAAATGACAGAAGCAGAGATACTCAATACGATAGAGGACTTTGCCAATGCTGCAAGACGGGCAAAGGAAGCGGGTTTTGACGGGGTTCAGTTGCATTGTGCCCACGGTTTTTTGCTCAGCAATTTTATTTCCCCCTACACCAACAGACGTAAGGACAGGTGGGGCGGTTCCACAGAGAAGAGGACCCGGATAATTACAGATATCATTACACGTATACGGGAAATGATCGGTGAGGAATTTCCCATTCTTGTAAAACTGAATGCAACCGATGGTTTCCCTCCGGGAAGGAAGAATGTCCTCGATTCTCCGGAATGTATTGAGATAGCAAAGATACTTGCTGCAAACGGTGTCTGTGCCATCGAGGTAAGTGGCGGTATCGCTGAGGCCGGGGATGAGCTGTTCAGGACAAAGATAGACAGACCGGAGGAAGAAGCCTATTACAGGGACTACTCTAAAATGATAAAGGAAGCTGTGAACATTCCGGTGATCCTTGTGGGAGGAATACGTTCAAGAGCTGTTATGGAAAAGATGCTTGCAGAGGATTATGCAGACATGATATCCCTGTGCCGGCCGCTTATATGTGAACCGGACCTTGTTGTAAAGATAAGGAGCGGTGAAACAGATGTGGCAAAATGTGTGTCATGCAATTTGTGCTCCGATGAGACCGGGATAAAATGCAACTATGATTTTGCCGAATGATTACAGTTGTATGAGTGTTCAAGTCCGAGCAGGAATTCTATCAGGCGCTTGTGGTCCTCTATGACAATGTCTGCCTGATGGAATTTCCCGGGATCAAGGTATGTTGGTACTGCTACGCAGCACAAACCCGCCCTTTTTGCGGCCTCAACGCCCATGGGGGCATTTTCGATCACAATGGCTTCATGGCTTGAAATACCAAGCATTTCTATGGCTTTAAGATATGGATCAGGTTCAGGTTTTCCACGCTGGACATCATCTGCTGTGACAAGTCCTCTGAATATCCCCGGATATTCGGACCGGATTATATCCTGCACTATCGGCCTGTCAGAGCCTGAGACTACAGCAAGGTCGAATTTATCCTTAAGATATAAGAGACACTCCTTCATCCCTTCAAAAACCCTGAATTCCGCTATCCTGTTGAATTCCGCAATATATCTCTCAACGATATCCGGGATGTCAAATCCGGATGCATCTTCGCTTCCCTTCTCAAGCAGGAACCTCATGATGTCAACGGTTCTTTCTCCTTCCCTCTCAAAGATGTCCTGCTTATCCATCTCAACCCCTATCTCATCAAAGATATGCTGTACAGCTTCCGCATGATCTGACATCGAATCAACCAGCACACCATCCATATCGAATATTATTGCCTTTAACAAATCATCACCGTTTGAGCAAAGCATCGGTATGCATTCTATAAACCTTTTTTCTCCCTATCTGATGACCAGTATGCAGCCAGTACCGAACCCATGATGTTGTGCCATATACTGAACAGGGCACCTGGGAGGGCAGCCAGGGGTGCGAAATACTTTACAGCAAGAGCTACACTCAAGCCCGAGTTCTGCATCCCGACTTCAATTGCCAGAGTCCTTGCATCAATTTCATCAAGTCCGAGAGCCTTTGAAAGGAAATATCCTCCGGCAAAGCCCAGGCCATTATGGAAAATGACTGCCACGGCAACCAGTTTTCCGGCGATCAGGATGTTATCCTTGTTAATTGCAATAATTATGGCAATGATAAATACGATAGCAGTTACCGACAGAGCCGGGAATGCATTCCTTAACCTGTCAACATATTTATGGTAAAGTGTGTTCACTACTATGCCAAATGCTACCGGAATGATTACGATCTTTATGATGCTGACCATCATGCTCCCTATCTCCACATGTACTGCCTGTCCTATGTAGAGCCAGGTCAGTGCCGGGGTCAGTATGAATGCCAGCAAGGTAGAAACAGATGTAAGTGTTATCGAAAGGGCCACATCACCTTTTGCAAGATAGCAGATGACATTGGAAGCAGTTCCTCCCGGGCAGCAGCCCAGCAGTACAAGCCCGGCCATTATCTCCATAGGAAGGTCTAGCATCAATGAAAGAGCAAAGGCAATAAAAGGCATCAGAAGGTATTGCATGCCAGTCCCGATAGCAATTACCCGGGGTCTTTTGAGCACGAGCATAAAGTCCTTTGCCGTAAGAGTGATCCCCATACCAAACATCACAATTCCCAGCAACGGAGTTATAGCTGCGCTATAGGGGGAGAAGGAGGCAGGGTAGGCAAAGGCTATCATTGACATGATGATGGCCCAGAGGGGAAAAAGTAATGTGAACCTTTGTAGCATTATACACTCCTGATAGACGGCTTCTTAAGTTACTGCAAATTTGCCTGTAGTTTGAAACTGATACTATATATAGTCCGGTTCCTTATTACTTGAATCATGAGACTGGATGCATACCTTGTTGAAACAGGATTCTTTAAGTCACGTGCAAGGGCCAAGACTGCCATACTCAACGGAAATGTGCGGGTTGACAGTATCGTTGTCAAAAAGCCCTCAAAGGATATCATCACTGATTCTGAGGTTGATGTGGATGAAGGACTTGATATGCCCCGCGGTTACTTCAAGCTCAAAAGGATCCAGGATGCAAGCGGTTTGATATCTCCGGGAGACCTGGTACTTGACCTGGGGTCCAGTGCAGGAGGATTCCTCATGATGGCATCTGAGATCGCTTCATCTGTAAAGGGTGTGGAATTTAGCAGGGACTTTGATAATGAACTTGCTAAAGTTATCAGTGAAAAGGGCAATGTCTCTGTGATGTTTGGGGATGTGTTCCGGATACCACTGGCGCAGATGTCACCGGAGAAGGTGGATGTTATCCTCAGTGACATGACACTTGAACCAATGGACTCACTGGCAGCCCTTGAGAGAGTGATTCCATTATTGAAAGATAACGGAAAATTGCTTCAGGTTATAAAGACAGAGAAAAAACAGAACCATAGATCCCTAATAGAAAAGATCGAGTCTCTGGGCCTGGAAAATATAAATGTGCTGGGATCGGATAAACAGGAGATATATATCATTGCACGCAAGCCCGTGGATGGCAAATAAAGGTAAAAGGGTCAACATGTCATACAGGATACTTGGAGAAGGAAAACCTGTCAGGTTGTTTGTGGCAGGTCTGCATGGTGATGAATGGAAGGATACATCTGATATCCTTGAAAACATTGAGGCCCCGCAGACCGGAACACTTGCAGTTATTCCTCTTGTGAACAGGAGTAACTATATTTCAACACTTGATGACAGATATTTTACGGAAATCGGGACCTCCATTATTGCAGCTGTGGAGGAATTAAAACCTGAAGTCTACATTGAGATCCATTCCTATTCTGCTGAAAATCTCAAAAAGCTTACCGAACCTGAAAGACTGAACCGTATAGGTGTGCCTGCCTTCAGCAGACTTGATAATGATGTGCTTCTGGGCTCGGTCTCACCCTACATTCGCAGGAAATACTTCCCTCAGGAGGCGCTCTGCCTGACCTTTGAGATACAGAAAGATAACAATCTTTCAAAAAAATATGCAATGAAGATAATGGAAAGAATGAAGGAGTTCACCTCAAAAGAGGACTTCCTCGATTGTATGCTCAAAAGGTATCCACTTCAGGCACAAAAGGCTATTGAGGATTACAGGAACTTCTATGGTTTATCCCATGAGGAAATATAGCCTGGCATGCTGGTTAAGGACAACAGTAATAGTGGGTCAGAGGTTAATGATCTTCAGAAAGGAACATTCTCCTGGGATTTCTGATGAGTTGCGATAGCTATAATCTCATTATATATTCTATATCATATATTGTTCATTATATATGCTGTTATATGCATTATCTTTTATGGCTTTTTAATAAACATGTACTCCTCTGTTATTGTCATGATGGATTGTAATTATGGATTGTAATTATGGGATTCATATGAGATTTTGTTACAATCTGCAGTAATTATAAAAAATATAACTCAGAGAGTATGCATATAAAAAAAGTAAGCAGAAAAAGGAGTAAAAGAAAAGAGGTCTGTAACCTCTTTAAATCATTTACATATCATAGTTGTGGATATTGTGTTCAGGATCCACATCCATCATTTCCTGTCTCCTGGCACGGAGCATGTCATCCACACGCAAGACCATTTTTGCTGCTTCTGATGCTGACTTGATGGCCTGGGTCTTGACCCTCAGGGGATCTACGATACCTTTTTCAAGCATATCGACAATGTTGCCGGTTTCAATGTCAAGGCCTGCATTTTTGACTGTAGCGTGTTTTGATCGCAGGTCTATGAGTTTGTCAATAGCATCGAATCCACAGTTCTCTGCGATGGCCTTTGGGATCTCTTCAACAGCTTCTGCAAACGCCAATATTGCTAACTGCTCACGTCCCTGTACAGATGAGGCATAGTTGTGCAGGGCCTGTGCGACCTCTATCTCAGATGCCCCTCCGCCAGGTACGATTTTCCCATCCTCGAACACGACTTTGACCACATGGAGCGCATCATCGAAAACACGCTCAACATTGTCGGTCACGTGCTCAGAACCACCCTTTATGAGAATGGTCATGGTCCTGGATTCCCTGAATCCCTTGATGTAGGTCTTTTCCTCATGTTCATCTTCCTGTTCAACGAGTTCTGCAAATCCCAGGTCATCTGCAGTTATCTCGTTGACGTTCCTTACAAGGGATGCACCGGTAGAGTGGGAAAGGATATTCATGTCCTCGTCTTTGACACGTCTTGTAGCATATATGTTTGCTTCCTTGAAGAAATGAAGTGCATAATCTTCCATTTTCTTGGAGCAGAATACTGCATTGGCTCCAGTGTCAATGATCTTCTGTATGATCGCCCTGAAATTTGCCTTTTCCTTCTCCTTGAAGTCGGCCAGCTGTTCGGCGCGGTCAACCTGAAGCTTGGATTTGGTACTGGTCTGTGAAAATGAGAGTTCGGTGTCAATAAGGGCTATCTTTGCATTTTCTATGCGACGTGGCATCTCGCTGTGAAGGGCTTCTTTCCTGATAGCTATGCCGTTTATAAGTTCGGTGTCATGTACTGTGCCACCCACTTCCTTTGCAATGACAATATCTTCATCGACGTTGACAACACCATTGTTGTCGATAGCGTAGATAGCATCCACGCAGATCTTTGCAAGATGATTCCCGGCCATCTCCGATGCCTTTCCAGTGATAGAGGTACTTGCTATTCTCTCAAGCATCTCCCTGTCCTTCCTGTCCACGGTAATGGCATAATCATTGAGCACCTGTAATGCCTTCTCATTTGCCATGGTATAGCCTTTGACAATAACTGTGGGGTGTACACCTGATTCTACAAGCTTCTGGGCTTTTTCAAGAAGGGCACCTGCCATGACCACTGCACTGGTTGTCCCGTCACCTGCTATCTTCTCCTGGGTTTTTGCGACCTCAACTATCATCTTTGCAGTCGGGTGCTCGATATCCATTTCCTCAAGGATTGTCGCACCGTCGTTAGTGAGGGTTATGTCACCCATGATATTAACAAGCATCTTGTCCATGCCTTTTGGGCCAAGAGTTGTTCTGACAATACCTGCAACCGCTTTTGCAGAAGCGATATTCACTGACAATGCGTCCTTTCCTGTTGTGTGCTGTTTGCTCGGATCAACAATATATATAGGCTGATTACCATATCCTGCCATGACTTCGGACCTCCAATGATATAATATGTTATCTTAGTGTATGAGTGAAACTAACTGTATGTGGTTCTATAAAAACATTGCGAGTCAGTTATGCATTTGCTATCATTCCCTTACCATTCTCAAAGCATTTAAGCCATAAGCACATATCTGCGGAGTATGCTCACTTTCATAGGACTGGGTCTTTTTGATGAGAATGATATCTCCCTGAAAGGACTTGAAGCTATAAAAAATGCTGATATGGTATTTGCCGAATTCTACACTTCCAGGTTAATGGGCAGTACAGTAGAAGATCTTGAAACTCTATACGGGAAAAAGGTGCATGTACTTTCCAGGGAAGATGTGGAAATATCTCCCCTCTGGCTCACAGAAGCCCGGGAAAAGAATGTGGTCTTCCTCACAGGTGGGGATACAATGGTCTCCACCACCCATGTTGACCTGAGACTTCGTGCCAGGGACATGGATATTCCCACAAAGCTGATACACGGGGCTTCCATCGCTTCTGCAGTCTGTGGTCTCTCAGGGTTGCAGAACTACAGGTTTGGAAAAGCATCCACAATACCTCATCCTTACACAAGCAGCCGGGGAAATACTGTCATTTCGCAAACTCCCTATGATACTATTAAACTCAATAAAGAACACAATATGCACACTATTGTCTTCCTGGACATTGATAAGGATAAAGGATACATGACAGTCAACCAGGCCATAAGACTGCTTCTTGAGGTAGAGAATAGACGGGGCGAAGGTGTCATGGATAATGCCCTTGCTGTTGGGATTGCCAGGGCGGGTTCTGCCATGCCTGTTGTAAAGGCCGGATATGCGCATATGCTGCAGGATGAGGATTTCGGGGAACCACTTCACATAATGGTCATTCCCTCGTCGTTGCATTTTGTAGAAGCTGAGGCCCTAGTGAGACTTGCCGGGGCACCACCGCAGATACTTGAAGGACTGGATGTTTGAGGGAAGATATAATAATACATAATAAACATAATATAAAAGACCATGAATATTGAGGGATGATAAATGGTAAGAGGCTCAGTAGGAGTTATTTTTGGAGAAACAGGAACATTTGAGTTCAAAGTAATGGTCTTTGACAGTTCCAAAGTATACAGGGGAGCATACATCAAGGTATGGCATGATGCTTCCTCTGACGAGAAAGACCATACCTGGGTGCTTGGCCAGGTCATGGCGATCAAAAGATACAGCGATTCTTTTTCCATTGAAGAGGCTATGAAGGGACAACGTGTCGATAAAAGTGATGATAAGATAGTTGCTGAGGTCATTATAATCGGTTCAAGGGACGAGACCGGTATGCTCAGGGCTCCGGTAATACCCTTCAGCCCCGGCAGCCCCATCTTTGCAGCTGATGAAGTGCTTATAAGGTCAGTGCTGGGGCTGACGGGCAATGAAATGAATATCGGTATGCTTGAGGGTACCAGCATCAAGGTACAGCTCAGCGTTAACAGCCTGGTGCAGAAGCATTGCAGCATACTTGCAAAGACAGGAAGCGGCAAGTCCTATACGGCATCTGTCCTGCTCGAAGAACTGCTTGAGCAGAACGTGCCTCTTCTTATAATAGATCCGCACAGTGAATACTCATCTCTTAAAGTACCCGGGGAAGGGGAAGCAGAGGACTTCTCACGCTTTGGTGTAACTCCAAAGGGATATGGTTCTGTAATCAAGGTATACACACCTGCAAGCAGATCGATCAATCCTGATGCAGATGAGCTGTTCAGGTTAAACGGGATGAACCTGACTGTCAGGGACCTGACATCCATTTTCCCGGATAACTTTTCCACCACCCACACCGGTATATTGTATGAAGCTATACAGAAAGTGCGTACTGAGATGGAAACCTACACAATCGATGACATAATCTTTGAAGTAGGCAACGACAAAAGCAAGGCCAAATGGAATGTGATAAATGTCCTTGAGCAGATCAGGGAAACGGGTATACTATCTCCCAATCCCACGTCAGTGGAGGAGCTCTTCCAGAAAGGAAAAGCAGCAGTAATTGACTTTAAGGGTGTGGCTCCTGATCTGCAGAGTATGATCGTTGCAAGTTTGTGCAGCTCCCTTTTTGAGGCGCGCAAGCTTAACAGGATCCCTCCGGGAATGCTGGTTGTTGAGGAGGCCCACAACTATGCACCGGAAAAAGGGTTCAGCAAGACCACAAGCACTGATATACTGAGAACCATAGCATCTGAAGGAAGAAAGTTCGGTCTTGGTATGATGGTCATCTCCCAGAGGCCTGCAAGGGTTGATAAGAACGTGCTTTCCCAATGTGGGACCCAGGTCATCATGAAGGTCACAAATCCCAATGATCTTAAGGCAATAAGCAAGGGTCTGGAGGGTGTGACATCCTATGTTGAAGAAGAACTGATGCGGCTCCCTCCGGGTGTTGCAATGCTTGTGAGCAATGAAATAGAACGTCCGGTCCTTGTAGATATAAGGATAAGGAAATCAAAACATGGCGGTGAGTCTGTGAACGTGCTCAAGGCCGCAAAGACTGTCACACTCCCTCCGCCACCACAGATCATACCGGAAGAGGGCAGTATGTCGGCATCTTCTCCTGTTCGCAGGCCTGTCCCGGCGGCTAGTACGGCGGATGCTCATGAACATGATGTGACTGTGGACGTACCGGTAATTGATATTCCCGGAGACGGGCCTGTGTCTGTTCCCCCTCCTAAAAGGAGACCCTCAAGGCCTCCCAGGGATGAAAGTGCAAACGTAAGTGAAGGTGGAGGGAAATTGTTCAAGAAGCTTTTCGGGGCGAACAGATAATTAACCATAAGTACAGTTGAGACACTGAGGTTGTTATGGCTGCTGACCTGAATGAAAAAGTTAAGAGATATGAACGACTATTAAGTGAAGCCCTTGAAAAGGCTGTATTTGCCCCTATCCCCCAGTCACATATGTACACTATAGCCGGCGACTATCATAATATGGCAAGTTCGTATTATAAAGACGGTCTTCACTTTATGAGGACCGATGACCCGGTCAATGCACTTGTCTGTTTCAGTTACGGGCATGCATGGCTTGATGCAGGGGCAAGGCTTGGCCTGTTCGATGTTGATGACGATGTGTTATTCACGATATGAAGACCGATATTTGAAGTTCGAAGAAGAAATGAAGTATAAACCGGAGAGATCTAATGCCAAATTATCATGTTACACTTGAAGCCGCCTGGTTGGTAAGGGACGTAAAATCTGCCGATGATGCCATCGGTGTTGCAATTTCTGAGGCAGGGAAACGCCTCAACCCTAAACTTGACTATGTGGAGGTTGACATAGGGACAACATTCTGTCCCGCATGTGAGGAGCCTTTCAGCAGTGTTTTCCTGGCGGCGAATACCGCAATAGTGGGACTTGTCCTTGAGATGAAGGTCTTTGATGCGGAAAGCCAGGAGCACGCATCCAGAATTGCCAAATCCGTAATAGGAAGGGCATTAAGGGATGTGCCGCTTGCTGTTGTGGATGTTGAGGAATTCGAGTAGTTACGGAGGTGTCTGTCAGATGGACAGGACGATCACTGTTGTGGGGCATGCAGCCATAGACCTGCTCTTTGATGTTGAGAATATTGCAGTTCACAATGAATCTCATCCCATAATCGATTATAACCAGTATTATGGAGGCGGGGCTGCAAATATCGCCATTGCCATTGCCATACTCGGAGGAAAGGCCAGGCTGATATCGGCGGTAGGTGGTGATTTTGCGTCCTCGGGTTATGAGGCTGAACTTGAAAGGCATGGTGTTGATCTTTCCCTGTTATACAGATTCCCTGACCAGAAGAGCACCAGGGCCTTTGTGTTCACTGACCGTGAACATCACCAGAGCACCTATTTCCATTGGGGCGCATCAGCAAAGCTGCGGGAACTTGACCCTCCTGAAGTGGATTTTGTCCATCTTGCAACTTCGGATTCAACATATAATGCAAGGATAGCCAAAAAGGCCGGTTTTGTTTCTTTTGATCCGGGTCAGGACCTGGTGACATATTCCAGGAAAAACCTGGAAAGCATCCTTGAAAATACCAACATCCTTTTTACGAACAGGCATGAGATACAGCGTGTCTGTAACATGACAGGCAGGTCATTTGAAGATATCCTGAACATGATAGAGACCGTTGTTGTCACATATGATTCCAGCGGCAGCAGGGTGTACAACAGTGGCAGCGAGTTTACAATACCTGTGGTTCCGGTCAAAGCCCTTGACCCTACCGGGGCCGGAGATGCCTACAGGGCAGGCTTCCTTCTTGCCTGCACACGTGGTTATCCTCTGGAAACATGTGGCCTGATCGGGTCTGTGGTTGCTTCCTTTGCGGTCCAGAACATTGGCTGCCAGACCGACCTTCCTACATGGGACACCATGAAAGAGAGATATGAAGAGAATTTCGGGAAATTACCTGAAATTGATTGATTGATTGATTAACCGATCGTTGGATCAACCGATCGAGTGGTTTTTCTTCCTGTTTTTTATTTTACATATTTGTATACGGTCCTTAAAATTATCACACATATTAATGGCACGCATATAATACATGTCTGCAAAGCTTATTATAATAATAAAAATCAAAGGTTTTTTATATACATAAGATTGTATAATAATTGATGACGGAGTCGGAACTGGAAATAACAAAAGCCGGGGAAATAAGTCCGGATGATAAATACGAAACCAGCGCTAATAAACATTCAAGGATATCATCATTTCTGGAAAGTATAAGATCCGGGATAGATCATATCAGATATCCACGTACAAAGCTTCCTGAATACGATCCGCAATTACATGGTCCTCTGGTTGAATTTGAAGTTCCCGCGGGCTTTACCGAAGTTGAACGTTACTGGGTAAATGAACCCTATTCTTTCATTTGCATCCTTGAGCGGGGCAACCTCTATCAGTATTACGTTGTCGAGCCAATGCTGACCCCTTATGAAAAGGACATACTTGAGCGTGTCTATGATGACCTGCAGGACATCCTGAGCATGGGAGGGGTCAACTCTACAAAGAACAAAGAAATAGCACTTATGGAGAATACATTGCTGCTTTTCAACAGGTATCATGCAAGTCTGGAAATATCATCAACATACCGCATCATTTATTATCTGAAGCGTAATTTCCTTGGTCATGACCGCATCAACTCACTCATGCAGGATCCACATATAGAGGACATTTCCTGTGACGGTATAGACATACCTGTTTTCATGTATCATACTAAGTACCGTAACATAAAGACCAATATTTCATTTGCTGAGGAAGAACTCAACTCCCTTGTCATCAAACTCTGCCAGAAGAGCGGAAAACACATTTCCATAAGTGAACCCATGGTTGATGCAACCCTTCCTGACGGTTCCCGTTTGCAGGCAACCCTTGGCAAGGAGATAACCACAAGGGGCAGTTCGTTCACCATCAGGAAGTTCAGGGGTGACCCGATAACTCCCATAGACCTTATCAATTACAACACATGCAGCATTGAAATGATGGCATATTTCTGGCTGGCAATAGAGAACGGTGACTGCGCGATATTTGCAGGAGGTACAGCATCGGGCAAGACATCAATGCTCAATGCGGTTTCCCTTTTTATCCCATCACTTTCAAAAGTTATCTCTATAGAAGATACCCGGGAGCTGACACTGAACCACGACAACTGGATTGCAGGTGTCACCCGCAAACCCCTGAATGTCAACAGTACGGGGGAGGTTTCCATGTATGATCTGCTGCGTTCAGCACTGCGACAAAGGCCGGAGTACATACTTGTGGGAGAAATAAGAGGAGAAGAAGCACTGACACTTTTCCAGGCAATATCCACAGGCCATGCAACCTATTCAACTATGCACGCAGGTGATGTACAGACAGTTGTAAACAGGCTCGACAGTCCTCCACTCAATGTACCGCACGTTATGCTGCAGTCGCTGGATATACTTAGCATTCAGGTACAGACTTTCGTGGATGACAAGAGAGTGCGCAGGACCCAGAGTCTTGTGGAGTTTACCGGTATAGACTCAAAGACAGGATACATACGCATAAATGAGCTCTACAGGTGGGATCCTGTAAAAGACACTTTCATAAGTGCCGGTGATTCATACACACTGAACAAGGTCATGCTGTCAAAAGGCTGGAGCAGGGATAAGCTATACGAAGAGCTTGACAGGAGAGCACGTATACTCCAATATCTCCGTGATAAGAATATGAGGGATTATGTGCGTATATCCCTGGTGGTGCAGGCATATGATGCAAATCCGGAGAATGTTCTCAATGCCCTTGAAAATGGTACCC
Source organism: Methanolobus sp. WCC5 (assembly GCF_045690325.1). Classification (GTDB taxonomy): domain Archaea; phylum Halobacteriota; class Methanosarcinia; order Methanosarcinales; family Methanosarcinaceae; genus Methanolobus. Next base: position 97,397 of record NZ_CP146981.1, read on the forward strand.
TGGAAACATTAATAGAACAGAATGTGTAGGTGCCTCAAAATGCATATCGTCGATTCTGTTGCACATCTGATATTCGGAAAATATGTGAGGAAGCATATTCACAGGTACGAGATACAGAGGTCAATGATACGAAAATCAGGAATGGGTGTCCTGATAGAGCAATATATTACACAGGTATATTTTTTCTCTTTTGTGTTCGCTTTTCTTGCAGGTCTTGCAGGACTTTTGATGGGGTATCTGTTCTTAGCTGACCTTAAACTATACATGTTTGGTATATCCTATGGTTTTCCGTGGGTGCAGGCAAACTTTCATCTGCTGCTAAGCATTGTGCTTGCCCTGGTTTTTTCTGTTGTTGTAGCGTCTCTGACTTACTATATTTTCATGTCAATACCCGAGGTACAGGCCAACGTACGGGCGACGCTTATTAATCAGTCACTTCCCCACTCCACAGCATATCTTTATGCAATGAGCCGGGGTGGCGGGATGAACCTCCTGGATATAATGAAATCATTGTCTGAGAACTATTACATATACGGTGCATCCGCAGAAGAAATAGGCTTTATAGTAAAAGACATGGAATATTATGGTACAGATCTGCTGTCGGCCCTTGATAAAGCCGGCCAGAGAACTCCTTCCAGGAAGTTCAAGGATTTTCTGGACGGGCTCACTTCTGTTGTCACAAGTGGAGGAGATATTAGTTCCTATCTTAAGGCAAAGAATGATCAGTACCGTCTTACAGCCACCAAAGAACAAAAGATATTCTTTGAGACCCTGGGAGTGCTGGCAGAAGTATACATATCTGCATTTGTTGCAGGCCCTCTTTTCCTTATAACTATCCTTGTGGTTCTGGGTCTTGTGAATCCAAATTCTGCAAGTATACTTGATTTTGTAGTCTACATTGTAATCCCGATAGGGACGGTTGTTTTCCTTGTTCTTTTGAATTCACTTACCAGTGAAAATCCTAAAATACGTGATTTCTATGTAGTAGAGAAAAAACTCAACAATTTCTCTCATGTCCCTCTTAAGCAGGGGGATAAGACTGAAGAGCAAAAAAGGAGAATGATCAAATACTACGTCACTATCATCAGGTTGACGGACACATTACTTCATCCTTTCAGTCTTTTCAGGAACAATCCTTCATACATATTCTTTATCACACTACCACTGGCAATTGGTTATGCTTTTTACAATATAAGCGGGTATATCAATATTGCCAATATTATCTATTTCAGGACTTTTAATTCTGCGACCCTGGCTATAATAGATGACCATGTATTTATCAGTCTTCTCATACTGTTGATTCCTTTTGTGATATTCGATGAAATACGCAACTATCGTATTAAACAGATCGAGTCCAGTATCCCTGATTTCCTTAGCAATCTTGCAAGTATAAATGAGGCAGGAATCCTCCTTGTGGATGCGATTGTCATGAGCATGCACCTAAAAGTCGGAGTATTGCACTCAGAGATAAAGCGTCTGGTCAATGATATATCCTGGGGGACGAAGCTGGACGATGCATTGAAGAAATTCGAATATCGTATACGCACTGAGATGACAAGGCGTATAATCACCCTTATAATAAAAGCCAACGAAGCAACCAGTGATATAAAAAGCGTACTGACAATAGCCGCACACGATGCGGACATACAGCGGCAGCTCAAGAAAGAGCGTAATGCAGAGATGTTTGTTTACGTTTTCATAATCTATATTTCGTTCATGGTCTTTTTATTCATTGTTTATATACTCGCAGCTTATTTCCTTCCCGTCATGCCGGCATCCACAGAAAATGCATTTGCAGGTATGTCTTTAGCACTTGATTTTGATCTGGATAGTTATATTCTGTTATTTTTCCATGCTGCAATGATCCAGGGTTTCTGCTCAGGGCTTGTAGCAGGGAAAATGGGAAGCGGAACCATTCAGTCCGGTCTTAAGCACTCGATAATGATGATGTCCATAGCTTATCTGCTATTCTCTTTATTCATATGAGGAAACATGAGCACACAAACGATTAGAACAAAGAAAATAACTTTCATAAAAGATGAAAATGCTGTCTCCGAAGTAATAGGGGAGATTTTGATGACAGCTATAGCTGTACTTGCATTTTCTGTGATAGCTGTGTTCTTGTTCTCATATATGGGTGCAGATGAAAGGGTCCATGTAAATATCGGTGGATGGGTGGATGTTGATTCTGATACTATCTATATACGGCATTCAGGTGGTGAGCAGGTGGACCTTGGCAAAGCTCAGGTAATACTGAACCTGAACGGGACCCGACGGGACCTTTCCTCATCGCAGCTTGTACAGCTTTTTGGAGACGATAGCTGGCACCTGGGTGAGACCATTATGATAGATACTGATTCACTCTGGAACACCAATATCAACGAGGATGATCATGTAGGCATCATATTACTGCAGACCGGTTCGAATATAGTTATAAAGAGCGGTTCACTGCTTGGTGATGAAATGGCAATGGGGGCAGGTTCAGGGTCAAATGGGAACGGGACTGGAGGACCGCAAGCTCCATCCGCCGATTTCATATATTCCCCTCTTGATCCCGGTATATATGAAACAGTTGTCTTTACGGATCAATCTTCAGACACTGACGGAACCATTGTTGTATGGTCGTGGGATCTTGGTGACGGAAATACTTCAACTGCCCAGGATCCTTCTCACCAGTACTCTGCTGCAGGGACTTATACTGTATCTCTGACAGTCACAGATGATGATGGGAACACAGATAGCACTTCCCGGTCTGTAACCGTTGTTGGTCCACAGGGCACCTATGCAGACAGGATACTCCTTAATAAACCTGCAAAGGGAGGTGTCATAAAAGATGGTGGTTATGTCAGTTTTACAAACGATGGGAATTACAGGTATGTAGACATAGATGGTGTACGATACGATCTGGATCAAAGTGATTCCATAAAGCTTGAAATCGTTAATGATCAAACGGCAGGGACAATTTCCATGGATATCGGTAACTCCCAGATATCAACCTTTGATCTGAATGTCAATCTATACATAAATGGCAATCTGGAAGACACCGGACAGGTCACCAGTATTTATGTTCAGCCCATATCGGATTATTATTCGGACTTAAGATATGAGCTTCCATCCGATAACAGCCAGACGTATCTTGAAGCAGATGGTGATATTATAATCAACTGGCAAACCAACGATTCTGCAATCAACATCACAAACATAGGATTTTACAGTCCGGGAAACACTCAGATAAATTTCAATCCTGCAAGTACATATTTAAAATGTAGCGGTTATTACCAGCTCTCATCTTCCGGGCAATCGGGCAATCCTGAAACTGCACTACCAATTCCTGTTTCTTTGTGGAGTTTTAACAGCAGCAATGCACAGGATGATGTGGGTAGCAATGATGGTACCCGGTCCGGAGGGAATTTTGTAGCCGGTGTAGCCGGCCAGGCATATAATAGCAATCAAAATCAATACATAACGGTCCCACATAGCTCAGATCTTGACCTCACAGCAGAAGGTTCCGTTGAAGCGTGGGTATACATCCAGAATTACAGGAACTATGCCGGAATTGTGCATAAAGGCCAACAAAACGATCATTCAGATGAAAGCTATAGTCTGCAGTTTGGCGGACCTGGTCTGGGCAACAATAAAAGGATACTTTTTGCTCTGAACGATGGGGAGTTTTCAGCTATATCGAATACAGAACTGGCTACACAATCCTGGTATCATGTTGTAGCTACATGGAATTCGACATCATTGATAATTTATATAAATGGAAATATTGACAATAGTGTATCAGGTTCAGGCATAGCGGCAAATCCATCGTCCGGTTCTCTGCAACTTGGATCACAATTACCAGGGGGAAGTGTTTACGGAATGCAGGGTCGGCTTGATGAAGTTGCCGTCTATGATTATGCACTTAATGCAAGCGAAGTACAGCAAAGATACAACCTCTATGTGTGATACGGGATAAAATGGGGCAATGGAATGAAGAAAAGATCTGTGACATCATGTGAAAATGCCATCTCCGCCGTAATATCGGCTGTGCTTCTCCTTGGAATAGTCGTATCTGTCATAACCGTTGTGAACGTGCAATATATCCCTGAATGGAAAACGGCTGCCGAACAATCCCATATGGATAATGTCTTCTATGATATGGCAGGGATGAAGAACGATGTTGACATGCTTTCTGCCTATGTAGTGGCACAGCCTTCAACAGTTCTTTCATTGAGCGTTCCTTTCAGGATGGGAGGAGGGGACCTGCCAGTATTCGCCGCCGGAAAATCCGGCGGCAGGCTGGCGATAAATGATGATCCCTTCAGCATGTATATTGTGGCAAGAACACCAGGCATTGCTTATAGCAGTGATAATCTGTTTGCGGATATGGGTACTGTCACTTATATGTCTTCAAACAACTATTTCGTTGACCAGAAATACGTATATGAGAACGGTGCCCTGATCCTTTCACAGGAAGAGTACTCATTGATGCGCCTTTCTCCAAATATGGATATGCGAATGACCGATAACGGTACAAATTTAACTCTTCAGATAAACGCTATTGATATAAAAGGCCCTAAAAGAAGTATCAGCAGCAATTCTGTGGAGGAACTGTACCTGAGGACCAACGGTTCTGATCTACTGTATTGGGAAGGCATACTTTTCACCGATGTGACCATAACGGTTGAAAGCACTTATCCTTCCACATGGCAGTCTTTCTTTGAAAGGATGGCATATGATGCCGGTATTGATGAGGCGGATTATTCAGTGAGTTCGAATTCAAGTACTGTCGTATTCCTACTGGAAGGTAACTCCGGAGAAGATATAATTGTGAATGCATCGAAGACATTTTTTGATGCAAGACTGAACCTGCTGGTCTGAACAAGTTTCTTGCAGGTTAATCGTAAGTTAATCGCAGGTTAATTGCATTTAACTTGCAGGTTAATATTGCAAATCAACAGTAAGTTGGTCTGTGAGTTTGCTTCTTTTAATTATCCTTTGTAACGCTTAAGTTATCAATGATGAGATCACATCTTTTACCGGGGATATTGATGATCAGGGAAGCAATTCTTTATGATAGGCTTGATGATGGAAAGGTGCAATGTAAGCTATGCAGTCACAGGTGCAGGATCTCATCGGGAAAGAGGGGATTTTGCAGGGTGAGGGAGAACAGGGAGGGAATCCTTTATACTCTCAATTATAATGTTGTTTCAAGCGAGGCGCTGGATCCCATAGAGAAAAAGCCACTGTTCCATTTCTATCCGGGGTCCCTTGTATATTCCCTGGGGACGATCGGTTGTAATTTCAGGTGCAAGCACTGCCAGAACTGGACTATATCCCAGATAGATGTGGATGAGGCCAATGCCATTGAGATGAGTGCCCGCACGGCAGTTCAAAGGGCTGTGGCATCCGGGGCAAGGGCCATTGCATGGACATACAATGAGCCGACCATATGGTTTGAGTATACTTATGACTGTGCCAGGCTGGCAAAGGATGCCGGGCTTGCAACCGTGTATGTGACAAATGGTTACATAACCCGGGAAGGACTGGAAATGATAGCTCCATACCTGGATGCTTTCAGGGTCGATATCAAGGCATTCACAGACAAGTTCTACAGGGAGATAGCAAGTGCAAAACTGGCTCCTGTCCTTGAGTCTGCAAAACTTGCAAGGGAGCTTGGAATGCATGTGGAGATTGTGAACCTGGTCATACCGACCCTTAATGATTCAATGGAGGAGATACGGGAAATGACAGTATGGATACGTGAAAATCTGGGTGAAGACACGCCTGTGCATTTTACCCGTTTCCATCCGTACTACAAATTGCAGGATATCCCTCCAACTCCATTGAAAACCCTTGAAGATGCCCTTAACATCGCAAAGGAGACGGGTCTGAGGTATGTGTATCTGGGCAATGTCCCCGGAACCGGGCATGAGGACACTTTCTGTCCGAAATGCGGGGAGCTACTGATCAAAAGAGGAACCTTCAGTATTGAAGTGAACAGGCTGACAGAAGGTCAGACATGCCCGCGCTGTGGTGAACATATAAGCGTTATCTCGGGGCAGTGAGGGCACAGGTTACAGTTTCCATCAGACCGGGTATGTTTAATAATTTATGTATGTAACTGCAGGGGGTTACCTTATATGAACAAAATGTATTATCCAACCCCTTTGTTTCTACTGGAACATATATGTTGAACAATATATAATAATCATCATTATGAGGTGTGTTTGTTTTTGCCCGAAAATACGGAATATCAGGGTGAAAATCAGGGCAAAATCATCCATGCAATCAAAAGGTTTAAAAGCAATAAATGCATTAGAGGGATTCGCGCGTGAGCGCCATGCTTTAGAGCCGCAATAACTCAGTTGGTAGAGTGTCTGGCTGTTAACCAGAATGTCACAGGTTCGAGCCCTGTTTGCGGCGCTCTAGATCTTTTTTCAGAACGGGCCTGTAGCTTAGCCAGGTTAGAGCGCTCGGCTCATAACCGAGCGGTCACCGGTTCGAATCCGGTTAGGCCCATTTTATAACTTTGGTAAGGAATGTCCTATCCTTCTTCCATGACAGGTGCTTCTATCCCTACCTTTATATTATAATCATAAACATCAACGCGATTGTTAATAGCTACCGGAGTGATGAGTCCCTGCACGTTCATCATGAACTCCATGTGGCTTTCTATTGATCTGATATGGTAACTGTCCCTTTGGATAATGTAGCTTATTCTGTATTCATTAAGGCGTTCATTACCTTTAAGCTGCAGGCCTGCATTTTCGGCTTCTCTGATAAACGCATTTCCGTCCGGGAAAGCGGTGAGGATGAAATATGCATCTGTCTTTTCCATGCTCAGGTTCGTTGAATTGGCCAGAAGCAGGTTCATGTTCGTCAACTGATCGTAACTTTCCCAGATATTCCGGTTAAGCCCCCGCCTTTCCCACAAATGGTCCGCGTTTTTGAAATAGGCTTTACCGTCAACTATTATCATTTCCATTGAATCATCTACAGACCCCAGTCTTACAGCCATTTTTTCGTTCAGGTAATCCACAGAACCATTCCCCCTGACAAGGGTGAAATATTCCCCCATCATTGAAATATTGCTGTGGATATCGAACTGGTAGGACTTGACATCAGCAGAAGCCTCCAGTGTCCTGCCTGCAAGTGTGCGGGCATCGTTCACTTCCCTGTGCTCTGCATAGTAGACCGCAAAAAAGATCAATACACAGGCGAGTCCCAGAGCAACAAGCAGTTGCCTGTCTGTTCCTTTTATGTTGTTCAATGGCACACGGCTCATTTCCTGTTCCGTTGTTCTTTAATATGGGCCTGAGATTCACCCTTTTCTTCCGGAGAGCCCAGCGTAGGCTAACAAGACTACAATGCCTGTAATTATTCCGGCAAGCATCATCCAGAATAAGGCAGGATCCGGCTTATCCTGTTCATGAACTGCTTCATCTGCATCAGTGTACTCTGTTTGAGCATCTTCCGGTAACTCTTCAGCAATATCCAAACCTTTTATCTCATCTTCCGGGAATGTCTGGCTTGGTACCAACGGGTCCAGGGGGTCCGGATCCTTTGAATCGATGATGCCGTCACCATCTGTGTCGGGATTGAAAGGATCAGTACCAAGCCTGTACTCCACGACATTGGGCAACCCGTCAAGGTCCGAATCAAGAGGGCCGGTTGATCCTGTTGTCTTTCCTGCAAGGGCAAACCTGGAGAGATGTGGGACCTTTGCCCACACATAACCTGCGTATCTCTCACCGTATAGCTCAACATCACCTGTATGCACTCCGGTATTGGAGAGTTTTATCCATTTGCGTGTGTCCTCGTTGAAATAGTAGACACATAATGTTTTCTCATCTATGTCGTTAGGATCGGACGTGTCACCGTCACCGTTCCTGTCCAGTTCACCGGCGCGATAGTAGATCGTCAGCAGAGTGCTGTTCATTATACTGCCGGTAGTATTCTGTATATTCTCACTGACCTCTATGTCAAAATACTTTCCAAGAGCGTATTCTCCGGATGCCAGTCCCGATCTTGGGGACAGCGGGACCTGTGAATAGGTGTGCTTCCTTAGCTCTATCCATGGAGTGACATTTGCATCAAGGACCATACCGGCCGACAGATCAGTTCTTTTTATGGAGTCTGCAGATTCTACAAGGAGGATGTCCTTCGCTGCCATGTATTCCACCAGGACCGAACCGGAAGAAGTAGTGACCTGTTTGCTCCTGAAAGCGTCCAGTATCCGGCAGTAGTCATACATGTACGGCACTGAAAGCATTACCACTGTTTGGGTCTCATCCCATACTCCATACCTGACGGCCATTCTTTCATGATCGGATGTGATCATGTCTGAGAGTACTTCACCTTCGTCGCTTAGCACATCAAAGATGATTTTCCCTGCAGTACCATTTACAGTTGCGGGTCTGCCAAGCAGCAGGATGTAGGGCTCATGTGAATGATCTGCCAGAAGTTCATCTGCAGAACAGACAGTTATGTTCGTATACCTGCTCAAAGAATCCAGCAGTTCTTCATTGGCTTCGGTCATATCATAAGCCACAGTGATGTTGTTGACATTTGCTGCAAAGGAATCCATGTCATGCGAATCAATGAGATTATCGCCGTCCGTATCCTCAAGCAACGGGTTTGTGCCGAGGTTTATTTCCTGAAGATCGGTCAATCCGTCATTGTCCGTGTCTGCTGAAAGGGGGCTTGTGTTCAGTTCCAGTTCCTCAAAGTCTGTGAGACCATCATTATCAGTGTCCTCTGAGAGTGGATCGGTTCCGGTTCCATGCACCTCATGTCCGTCCTCAAGTCCGTCTTTGTCGCTGTCAGGGTCAAGCGGGTCTGTACCGTAGACCCATTCAAGATAGTCGAACAGGCCGTCATCATCAGAATCAGGTTTGAGCGGATCGGAGCCAAACTCATATTCCTGCAGATCTGTCAGGCCGTCATTATCCGTATCTGCATTATTGGGATCTGTGGATAAGAGATACTCGGTCTGATCATCCAGACCGTCACCGTCCGTATCCGGGATCAGTGGACTGCTGCCAAAGAATACCTCGGTTCCATCGTCCAGTCCGTCGTCATCAGTGTCATAATTCGTCGGGTCGGTGCCAAGAACATACTCTGCATAGTCACCCAGTCCATCGCCATCAGTATCAGGGTTAAGGGGGTCGGTCATTGTGATGTAACACTCGGTGTGGTCATCCACCCCGTCAAAGTCACTGTCCCTGAATCCCGGGTTGCTGGTCACATGGATCCTGTGGGTACCTGTGGAATTGGTAATTTCCACATACCAGCCTATCTGTTCGTTCACATCTATGAGGCTGTCCCTGTCCCTGTCCTCTCCGAAAGGTTCCCATCCCTCTTTTTCAGGATAGTCATGGGTATCGATGATTCCTATGACCTCCCTCTCTTCTTCGGAAGGTTCTGGCTGGGATATATTCCATGTCTGATAGAAGCGTAGCTTAAAGATACCCGTACTGTTGGATGCATTGAACCAGATTGTGGAAGATCCCAAAGTCTCAGTGCCTATGGCAGGCGTTCCGTTATATATTTCCTCATGTACCGTGGAATTATCCAGGCTCACGAACAGCCAGCATCTTGCAGGCGTACCTGTTATATTGGCAGCCGTGTCTTCCTTGCCTGTCAGAGTGTAATCTATCACGGCTGTGATATTTGTGTCAGGATCGGTCTTTATACTGCTTCCCATTTCGTTCATGTCCACATTGCTGATATATGCTTTTGCGACAAAGTCAGGATCATCTGCATCCGGGATGCCATTACCATTGGTATCCTCTGACCTGGGGTTGAGGCCTTTGAGGAATTCACTGAAATCACTAAGGCCATCGTCATCGGTATCCTGTTTCAGGGGGCTTGACCATACATGCTGCGTAAAGGTTTGTCCATGGAAGTCGAATTCTATCTCCCATCCATTATGTTCTACAAAGTCACTGAGTCCGTCCCCGTCGGTGTCCCAGTTGAGAGGATCATAGGCGTAGCGCAGCTCAAGCCCGTCCTCAAGTCCGTCCCCATCGCTATCTTTGTTGACCGCAGATGTGCCATATTCTATTTCGTAGCCATCGGAGAGTCCATCATTGTCAGTATCCCACCTGAGGGGTGATGTGCCATAGCGCAGTTCATCCTGGTTGAGAACGCCGTCACCGTCAATATCATTGGAGGATATGGCCTTCCAGAGTACAAAACTTTCTATATCCGCAGGCATGACATCGAAATAGAGAGTAGACGGATCTGAATCGGATGTTCCCGTATTGCTCTTTTCGCTGCAGTGCCAGCCAAAGAACCACCAGCATTTATCGTAGTAGACCCTGTAGTCTGTGCTCAGCCAGAACCTGAAAGGGAAATTGATCGCTGCTTCTGGTTCGATCCACAGATTTGTTTCATACTCTGTTTCTTTCTTCAGGTAATTGTCAAGATAAACAGTTGCACCTTCAGTGGTGGTACTGTTGCCCGCAAGCGTGTAAGCAGAGCTGTAACTGTATTGGGGCTTTATATAACTATTCTGAATATTTCTGAACGAACCACGTGATGTTCTTGTAATAATGCCCTTGAACTGGCTTTCCAGCTCGATGCGATCACCTTCGGTAAGGCCGTTGTCAGTATGATCGATAACCGTCACCGAAGTATCAAGCATCTTCAGGTCGGCTTCGGTCTTGACCCTTACGTCTGTGAAAAGGCCTATAAGCCATTCAAAGAGCATCTGCGACCAGCCTTTGCCGAATATCCATCCGAATATAAGGTCTGAAAGAGCAACAATTGCCGCAATGGCCCAACCTACCACAGGTATCAGGGATATGGCCCACAAAGCCACAGCATACAACACCATAAGTATGGCATACAGGGTGCCGACGAATATCCCATATCCTGACCAGCCTTCGCTGGCTGCTATTGACCAGAATGCATAGAAAGCTATGGCACCAACAACAACCCATGCGATAGCTCCAAGAACGGTGGTGGTCCGGTTAACGGCTCCCATGAAACCATTGCGTATCTTTGTGACCGACTCTGTCATTGCTTTCATGAGTTTCCAGTTAGTCTGGCCTGCTATCGGTGCAAGGGATTCCAGTTTTGTGAAAGTGATGAAGGAATAGAGCGCAGTTCCACCTATTATAAGATTACAAACAAGGTCTATTGCCGCTATTCCATAACTGTCAATGGTATCAAGGACCTCATTGCCTTCAGGGAAGCTGAAATCGGTTTCAACAGTTCCTACTTTAGTGACGGTGGACTCACCTGTCTCCCAGGCTATCATCAGGTTCATGAAGGTTGTAAGTGTCAGCTCATCAAGCCCGCCGGCCTGTCCCCATTGCCTAACTTCTTCCAGCATATCCTCTGTAGTGATGGCTGTGGCCGTATCTGTGTCATACCAGCTCATCTTCATGCTTTTTGTGCTTATCAGGGGTCGTTCCTTAAGCATTATATCAAAAGTGTTCCCTGTGATATATGAAAGCACAGCCACATCATCCATTGCCATGTAACGGAAATCGTCTTTAAATACCCCGATGACAGGCAGGACCATGCCTGCAGGCAGGGATGATAGTATATCAGGGGTCAATTCACCGCTGATCTTTGCCAGGGCTTCATCCTGGTGGCTGGCAGAACCGGTTTCATAACTGACGGTTACATTGTATTCATCCTGTAATTTTAGGGACATCTGTTCAAGAGATGTCTGTTCTCTCAGGAATGCATAGGAAAGGACAAAACCGGCTTCAAAGGTGCGTTCCCTGTCCTCGCTGAAGAACAGGCCGAAATCCGAACCATAGTTCTCCTCAACATTAAATCCTGTGAGCATGAATCTGTCATTATACTTTGCCAGGGTTGTTGATACGGATTCATATTCATGGATGGTCAGGGTAAATGATTCCCAGTCCTTCCTTTCATCCTTATTGGCAACGATTCCCCCTCCTCCTCCACCTTCTGCAGAAACGTACTGGCTGTTACCTGCTCTCAAGGCGATCCTGTCATTTTCCAGATCCTGCAGTTCAAAGATCTCCCAATTTCCGATCTCTGTGCTGTTTGCTACCAGTTCTTCTCCTCCGCCATTTGCAGCATATACGTATTTTCCATCAGAGGTTTTGAGTGCTACCTTATTATTGTTGATGTAAACTATTTCGAATATATCACCATCTGTAACTGAAGAGCTTCTGGCAACAAGTTCTGATGTTGTCCTATCCACTGAAACATACTGGCCCTTGTGTGTTCTTAGAGATACATTCTTTGGCCTGTCGGTCTCTCCGATAGCCATCCAGGTCAGTTCTGCCTTTGTGTGTGTATCCATGGCGGAATCACCGGGATAGAACATTCGGCCGTTAAGGGCAACAGTCTTCCCGAAGTCCTTCACAGGTGAGAGAGGGACGTATGCCTTACCTAAGGTTACAGTAATGCCGTAATCCTCAAGAGCGGAAGTATCTGAGGCGATGCCGCCCACAAGTTCTATTTCCCACAGCTGCTGGTTATCTTCCCGGGATGTGTTCTGGATCATGGTCTTGCTGGCATCGGGATATACTTCAAGGTATTTCCCGCTGTGTCTGGCAGCAAGTCTGTAATGTCCTTCACTGTTCAGCTCAAGTCCCCACAGCTGATGGTCCTCTGCGGTGTAGTTGCCTGCTGTGACATTTGCCATATCCTTCTGGCTGGCGTTGACTACCTCCAGGCATTTACCACTTTCAGCTGAAATTATACTGTAATAGCTCCCTTCAACCTGCTCCAGCCTCCATATCTGATAGGCGCTGCCGGTGTAATTAGCTGTGGTAACATTTACGTGTCCTTCCTGGCTTACATTCAGCTGCAGGTATTCCCCACTGTCCACAGAAAATATTTCAGCGTCTACAGGTACGGTGAGTTCAAGCATTGGTGTTACTGTGACATCATTCTTTGAACCGTCAAGGTCTTTCATCGTGCCGTGTGCATCATCTGGCCAGTCCCAGCTCTGGGAAAGCAGGTCAAGGTGTTTGGGATTTTCAGGCCGTATCTGGAAGTTAAGGTAAGTGGGGTTGCCGTTGCTTGTAATGTTGAATTCAAAACTATCACTGATAACGGATCTTGAGAAAGGTGAAAGGTCCAAAGCATCGATAACACCATCGTTGTCGTTGTCAAGGTCCCAGGCATTGGGAATTCCGTCACCGTCCACATCCGGATGGACCCCAGTTACCTCATAATAATCAACAAGTCCGTCATTGTTGGAATCCGGTTCCAGGGGGTTAAGGCCATTCTCTATCTCAAAAAGATCATCAAGTCCGTCAAAATCGGAGTCCGGATCATTGGGGTCAGGTCCCAGTACCGTTTCGATGGAATCGGGTATTCCGTCCCCGTCACTGTCAGGACCATATTTTTCAAGGCTCATATCTATATCTGACAGGTCGGTTGCAAGGGTCACAGGTCCGGATAGAGAGTCATGCCCGTCACTTTCAGCATTTATGGCAGCCATCAAAGCATCAGGATCAATGCCTGTGTCCCGCTGGTTGGCAAAGGCGATGGATTGTGCCACGGAATTGAGCGCGTAAACATCAAAAGGAGATATGGACTCGGGTTCACCGGTGTAATTGTAATATTCTTCATTGCTGGCTGCAGCTAACGCCGGGAACATGCATGCTCCAAACAATAGCAGAATTGCAAATAATGCAAAGGACTGAAGTACTGCTTTGCAATGGATACTAACCGAACTGATCATTCCGCTAGTGGTGATGTAGGGCAACCCCCTTTGAAGATCTGCCTTTTTTTGTATTTCTTAAAAGATATTGTATTTTTACATATAAGTACCTTTTTAATAAATTTAAATTGTTTAACATTATTTATATACTTAAGGATAGATGCCTGATTTGATACCTGATTTCAGGTTAATATCCGGATTAATATTTTTGTGAGACCCTTTTTGAATTGCATCGTGCTGCAAAGTACCCTGTTCACAGCAGGCCGGGATTTACCCTGATCATCCTGTCATCGCCGGCAATTGTCCTTCCTCTTCCGTCCCGGTTATTTGTGAGCATGTAGAGATTACCATCCGGTCCGGCAACAACATCCCTGAGCCTTCCGAAATCGCCTGCAAAATGCTCATGCAGCTCTACAGAGATCCTTTCATCTTCCAGGACCGATACTTCAGCTTCATAAAGGCTCTGGCCACGCAGTCCTGTAAAGAATACGGATCCCTTAAGATATGACACTCCCGATGGTGCCCATGTCTGCCAGCCGCTATGGATGACAGGTGATTCCATACCTTCAGCAGTATCATCACCGGTGATCACAGGCCATCCGTAGTTCTTCCCGGGATTTATAACGTTCAGCTCGTCCCTTGCGGTAGGTCCATGCTCTGTTGCCCACAATCTGCCATGTTCATCCCAGGCAATTCCCTGAGGATTGCGATGGCCAAAACTGTAGACCGGTAAATCCTGCAGCGGATTGTCTTCAGGGATGTTACCGGTATCTGTGAGTCGGAGTATCTTCCCGGCAAGTGAGGCAGTATCCTGTGCCAGAGAAGGCTCACCGGCGTCCCCGGTACAGACGTACAAAAGACCATCAGGTCCGAACCGGATCCTGCCACCGTTGTGTATCCTGCCTGCCGGGATGCGGTCAATGATGATCTCCTGGCCGCTCAGTTCACGGTCAGCTATGGTATACCTTATGACCCTGTTGTAAAGGCGTTCTCCATCCCTGTAGGTATAATACAGGTATATGAATTGATTATCTTCAAATTCAGGATGCACGGCAATACCAAGCAATCCTCCTTCACCCACGTGAACAACATCGTCCAGGGTTGCCAGTGGAAGAGGAAGCAGTCCCTCTTCATTGTCTATAAGGCGCACTTTTCCAGGTCTTTCAGTGAAGATGATACTTCCATCAGGAAGAAAATCAAGGGCCCAGGGTATCTCCAGGTCATCAGCAAGTACCGATACACGGGGATAGTCATTGTCTGATGTGGAAAGTCCCTCGGCCTGTGGCAGGTCATGATCTCTCTGGGAGCCAAGACATCCCGAGGTGAACAGGGCAAGAGCCAGGATCACAATGAGCAATGCAAGCAATAAAAAAGCGGATGCTGACCGGTTATCTGCAAGGCGTGTCTTTAACATGCTTTCCCCATACAAACAATGCGGCCACATTATATAAGAGTCACACTACATTTGCAACACTCTACACAAGGACCAATAGATAAAATGATTAAGTATTGATGAAAATATATGAAGGGATAGGGGTGATTCTGTGCTAAGATCTGAAAAGGATACTCTGGGAGTGGTGAAGATACCGGATGATGTTTATTATGGTCCGCAGACCGCCAGAGCCGTTGCTAATTTTAAGGTTAGTGGCGAGCGTCTTCCTCCTGAGTTCATAAGGGCCCAGGCGGCTGTAAAAATGGCATCTGCAAAGGCGAACATGGAACTGGGTAAACTTGATCCTCTTATCGGCAGCTCAATAGTAAAAGCTGCATCTGAAGTCAGGAAAGGTGATCTTGTGGAGCATTTCGTGGTCGATGCTTTCCAGTCCGGTGCAGGCACTTCCCAGAATATGAATGCAAATGAGGTGATTGCCAACCGGGCACTTGGGATAATGGGATATGAAATGGGGCGATATGATATCATCCATCCCAACGACCATGTGAACATGTCCCAGTCCTCCAATGATACTATCCACACAGCTATGCATATAGCAGCGGTCGAAAGCCTGACAGGGGACCTTTTACCTGTGATCGGTGAACTCCTGGGACTTCTCAATGCCAGGTCCTCTGAGTTCATGCAGGTGGTCAAGCCAGGAAGGACACATCTGCAGGATGCTGTTCCACTGACACTGGGCCAGGAGTTCAGCGCATATGCCAGGATGGTGGAACTTGACAGGGAACGGATTGTCACATCCCTGGATGGCCTGCTTGAGCTGAACATGGGCGGGACTGCTGTGGGAACCGGATTGAATGCACCTGCGGGTTTTCCGGCCATCGCCATCAGGGAGATAAGGTCAATAACAGGGGCAGAGTTCAGGCTTGCCGAAAATGCGTTTGAGGCTACCCAGGGCGCCGGTGCTATCCTGGCATGTTCTTCCGCTCTCAGGGGTCTTGCGGTAAGCCTCACGAAGATAGCAAATGATATCCGTCTCCTTTCAAGTGGGCCAAGGGCGGGGCTGGGGGAAATTAAACTCAAGCCTGTGCAACCCGGATCCTCTATAATGCCTGGTAAGGTCAATCCTGTAATGGCTGAAATGCTCAATATGGCCTGCTTTCAGGTGATGGGTAACGACACAGCAATAATGATGGGTGCACAGGCAGGACAGCTTGAGCTGAATGTATTCACTCCGCTTATGGCGCACAATCTTCTCAGGTCTGTCAGGATATTTACAGGTGCAATCGCTTCATTTAACAGCAGATGCCTCGATCATCTGGGTGCTGACACAAAACGGTGTGAAGAGCTTGCAGCGTCCAGCCTTGCACTGGTGACATCACTTGCTCCTGTAATTGGTTATGAGGAAGCTGCACAGATAGCTTACAGGGCACACAGGGAGAACCGTTCTATCAGGGAAATAGTTGCACAAACGGGTATCCTGCCGGATGAAAAGATCGGGGAACTGCTGGACCCGATCAAACTGACAGGGGTTGAAAATGATAGAGAGAACAAGGAACAATGATCAGATAAGCCATGATGTAATGATCATCGGTGGCGGGCTTGCCGGGCTCAGGGCAGCAATTGAGGTACATGATCTGGGAATGGATGTTGCAGTTATCTCAAAAGTACATCCTATCCGCAGTCACTCCGGTGCTGCACAGGGTGGCATCAATGCTTCTCTTGGATCGGAAGATAGCTGGGAGTCACATGCCTTTGATACCATAAAGGGAAGCGATTATCTTGCTGACCAGGATACGGTGGAGGTGCTTTGTAAAGAAGCTCCTGAGAGGGTCATTGAAATGGAGAACTGGGGATGTAACTTCTCACGCCGGGAGAACGGGAAGATAGCCCAGCGTCCCTTTGGCGGAGCAGGATTCCCGAGAACATGCTTTGCAGGGGATCGGACAGGGCATAATCTGTTACATACGCTGTACGAACAGGTCATAAAGCGTAATATCAGAATATACAGTGAGTGGTTCGTGACGAAAATGCTTGTCGATAAAGGCATGTGTTTGGGCTGTATTGCAATGAACATGGCCGATTCGAAGATCGTTGCCTTCAGGTCAGGGGCAACCATCCTTGCAACCGGTGGATACGGAAGGATATACCAGCGGTCCACAAACGCCATAATCAACAGGGGTCACGGTATCAGTCTGGCATACGATGCCGGTGTTCCGCTTGAGGATATGGAATTCGTACAGTTCCACCCAACAACTCTTTTTGGAACAAATATCCTGATCACAGAAGGAGCACGCGGAGAGGGCGGATACCTTTTGAACAAGGATAATGAGCGTTTCATGGAAAGATATGCAAAAGGCTCCATGGAACTTGCACCCAGGGACATTGTTGCCAGGGCCATTCAAAAGGAGATCGATGAAGGACGGGGATTCCCCGGTGGATTTGTTCATCTTGACCTGACACATCTTGGAAAGGATAGAATAAATAAGCGCCTTGCCGGTATCAGGCAGATATCAGTGGACTTTGCAGGCATAGACCCTGTCAGGCAGCCCATACCTGTGCAGCCGGGGCAGCATTATTCAATGGGCGGGGTCAGCTCTGAGGTAAATGGAAGGACCCCGATTCCAGGTCTTTATGCCATAGGCGAGTGTGCATGCATAAGCGTTCACGGGGCCAACAGGCTGGGTGGGAATTCACTTCTTGACACGGTTGTCTTTGGAAGACGTGCGGGAGCTGCTGCAGCTGAGCACGTGCGCTTGTCCGGGAGGGGGGATGAAGACGTATCCCTGGATGTGGCCGGGAAGATAAAAAGAGAATCAGAAAAGGAAATAGAGGATCTGATGACCGGTGAAGGGGAAAGTTTTGCCACTATAAGGGATGAACTGCAGTCTGTCATGCAGCAATATGTGGGGATATTCAGGAACAGGCAGGGTCTGGAACATGCCCTGGAAGAGATAAGCAAGCTTAAGAAGAGAGCATCAAGGCTTAAGGTCAAAAGCCAGGTCAAAGTCTTTAATCTGGAACTGATGAATGCCCTTGAACTGAAAGGCATGCTTGAACTTGGACATGTCATAACAATGGGTGCACTTGCAAGGGAAGAGAGCAGGGGTGCACATTACCGTACCGATCACCTTGAAAGGGATGATGGGAACTGGCTTAAGCATACCCTTGCCTATAAAGATGATCAACCCCGCCTTGAGTACAAAGCAGTGAATATCGGCATGTTCCAGCCGCAAAGGAGGGAATACTGATGGTAAGGATCACTATTGGAAGGCAGGATGGGAAAAGGAAATGGTATGATACCTTTGAAGTGGAGGAAAGGCCCGGGATGACCGTGCTGGAGGCATTGTTCCAGGTCCAGGAAAGACTGGATGGCAGCCTGTGTTTCAGGTATTCGTGCAGGGGTGCAGTGTGCGGAAGTTGTGCAATGCTCATAAACCGAAGGCCTGGACTTGCTTGCAGGACCCAGTTGTCAGATGTCAAAGGAGAGGTGATCGAGGATTCTGATAAGCACCGGATCCTTCTCAAAAAAGGTCCTCAGGATGCCAGGAAGGAAGAGGTCCTTGTGGAACCTCTCCCGAACTTAACGGTTATCAGGGACCTTGTAGTTGACATGGAACACTTTTACAGGCTTGTGGATTCTATCAAACCCTGGATAAACATACCCGATGGTAAGTCCCCGGAAGAGAATATCATCGATCCTGACCTGCAGATGCAGATCGAGAGATACACAAACTGCATACTTTGTTCCACATGCCATGGAAGCTGCCCGGCAGCAGCAAGGGACGGGAGGTATCCGGGACCTGCAGCACTGGCAAAAGCATGGCGTTTTTACCTGGATCCGCGCAGCAACAAAGAGGACCTTGCAGACCTTCTTGCCCGGGTGGATTCAAAAGAAGGCATATGGGGGTGTGATGTAGTTTATAACTGTGTGAGCGTGTGTCCAAAAAAGGTGCCTCCGACAACGGCTATTCTGAAACTCCGGGATATTTTGGGAAAGGAATGATCAGTGGTTTAAAGTACGCAAGAGAAGTGTCATATCTGCATTAGGTCAGTTATAATCAGCCTGTGTGAACAGGGCCAATGAAACAATCCATACATGACAAGTGTTATATAACATATGTTATATTACAAATGTTACCTAACAACTGTTATATTATATCTCTTATTTCAGGGAGTTTCTATGCCTGCACGGACAAAATTCAATAAGGAAGATATTGTTGAGGCTGCCTTTGCCATTGCAAAAGAAGAAGGCTTAAGTGGTATAACTGCACGAAGTGTTGCCAGGAGACTTGATTGTTCAGTTGCACCGATATATGTCAATTTCACAACCATAGATGATCTGATAGCAGCAGTGGTGGAGCGTGTTTTTGCCATGTCAGGCGACCTGCTTTCCCGACAGGAAGGTCCGCATCTCTTTGAAAATATCGGGAAGGCCAGTCTTTCTTTTGCACGTGAGTATCCTGTTCTTTTCCGTGAGATTGTAATGCAGAATAATCCACACATGGCTTCTAATGAATCATTCCAGGATGAAATGGCCAAAGCACTTGCCGGGGATGAAGGTATGTATGGCCTGTCATTGGATGAACGTAAGCGATTGCTCCTAAAAATGAGGATATTCCAAACGGGGCTCTCGGTAATGGTTGCCAATGGGCATCTGTATTCCTTGATAGGCGAGCAGGAGATAGAGAACATTCTTCTGGAGGTGGGAGAAGAACTCCTGCTTGTACAACAGATGAAACAAAGGGTGAAGAAAAAATGAAAAGGATAGTTATCATCGGAGGGGGTATTGCCGGGCTGAGTGCAGGTGTCTTTGCCCAGAAGAATGGTTTTACAAGCATCATACTGGAAAAGAATCCCGTAATGGGTGGGGAATGTACAGGCTGGAACCGGCATGGATATCACATCGATGGGTGCATTCACTGGCTTGTGGGAACAAAAGAAGGAACATCGGTCAATGATCTCTGGAAAACCGTGGGCGCACTTGATGGGGTTGAGGTCTATCATCCCGAGAGCTTTTTAGTTTTTGAGCACAACGGCCAAAGGGTGCACCTGTACCGGGACCTTGACCGGCTGAGGTCCAGCTGGACCCGTATGTCACCAACAGACGAATCTGCTATCCGGGAGTTCTGCAATACAATCGAGAAATTACAGTCATTTGAGGTACCTGTTGGAAAACCCCAGGACCTTATGTCATTGTTTGAAAGGATAAGGTTCATGCTCTCTATGAGAGATGTGGGCATGGTCATGCACAAGTACAGCAAGGTCAGTTTGAAGGACTATGCGCAAAACTTCAGGCACCCCGCACTGCGAGAGGCCCTTGCTTCCTTTTTGCCGGAAGGTTATAGTGCTCTATCTGTTTTCTTCGCACTTGCAACCTTTACCAGTGACCAGGCCTCCATTCCATGCGGTGGTTCCAAAGCGCTTGTAATGCGCATGCAAGCACGTTATCTTTCGTTAGGTGGAACAATTGAACCCTTATCTGAGGTAGCCGGCATTGTCCATGACAACAAGAAGGTACATCATGTCATCTGCAAGGACGGCAGGGAGTTTGAAGCCGATCATTTCATTGCGGCATGTGATCCACATGTGCTTTATAAAACATTGCTGAAGGGTGAATACACAGACAATGACTTTGAAATGCGATACAACGATCCTCAGGCTTATCCCCTGGCTTCGAATGTCTATGTAGCGGTGGGTTATGAAGGCAGCATGGATGACCTTCCCCGAACCCTGCGTTTTCCAATCCTTCCATTTGAGATAAACCAGCAGCCAATAGACCTTTTGACCATTACGAACTATCATTATGAACCTTTCTTTGCTCCACAGGGACACACCCTGATCACTTGTGCCATCAACCAGTTCCATTCTGATTACGATGCATGGGATAGCCTGGCACGGGATCCTGTGGCATATGCGAAGGAAAAGGACAGAATAGGCAACGCTGTCATGGAGGCTATGATTACACGTTTTCCCCAAATGAGGGGCAAGCTCAAATTGCTTGATGTTGCCACTCCAAAGACATATGAGAGGTACTGTAATGCCTACAGGGGTGCTTTCATGTCATTCTTACCTACAACCCGGGGAAAGATGATGGCACACACAGGACGGATAAAAGGCCTTAACAATATTTTTTTGTCCGGACAGTGGCTCCAGCCACCGGGTGGGCTTCCAGTGGCGTTAATTACCGGCAGGGATACTATTATGCGGATCTGCAAGCAGGAAAAGCAGCCTTTTAAGGACCAATAAGCTAAAAGGTTGATCCTTCAGCTTCTAAAGATGATGTCTTTGTTTATCGAACATATCATCGATGCTATTTGCAGGGATCTTTGGCGATGTTTGCATCACTACCACTGCACACTTCTTTTTTGACCCTTTCATCAAATAGTCAACTGAATAATTTTGTTTCGGACCAGGTTGAATAACTATGTTCCGGAACAATGTTTCTCAAGCCTTTAACAGCTGCCATACTTACTATATACTGGGGAGTTATGTTTGGACATTTTCAGAGGACAAGGGCTTGCTTACAGCAATGTATGGTCATGGCATGTGAATATAAAGGATTTTTTTTATGATGTCCGCTATATCATTTTCTTCTATGTGCTTGGTGATCTGCTGACAACTTTCTTTGCCATTGAAACGGGTATGGGATATGAGGCAAATCTCATAATGGCCCGGTTAATTGAGATCTATGGTTTTCTGATAGTCGCTGTTATCAAAATGCTTTTCATGTGCCTGTTGTTTATAGAATATGCCTATCTGAAGAACATGGGCTACCATAGCTTATGGGGTCTGGGAAGGCAAATGATATCTTTTATGGGCCTATTCATAGTGATAAATAACATGCTTGTCATCTATGGGATTGGCAGTCCTTTGCAATTAATGTGTGCAGGTATGGGTCTCTTCTGAAAGGCTGCCGGGATCGACTCGTTTGAGGATGGCTGCAGAGAAGGCCACTGATATCAGGCAGATGGCCGGCATAATGAATATGACAGGGATGACATTCTCCCCTGAGCTGGCCATGAATATTATCTTTGAGGTCAGGGCAGCCATCAGTATTGACAGGAATATAAGATATATCGTTGTGAAAAGGTATCCATAGCTGTTCCTTTTTACTGCAAGTGCTCCTGATACAATAGCTATGGGCAGCAGCAGACCCAGATCGAATCCCTGGACTACCAATGTTGTGTAATGCTGGAGTTGACCGGGATAGACAGAGCCATCCAGAAGCGGAGGAATGATAATACTCAGCCATAATGATGCGACCATCAGGCTGTTGAGCACAAGGAATATGCCTGCATATTGCAGCAGTCTCTGTGAGCGGAACAGTTTGCCGATATTCCCCGGGTCAAATGAGGAAAAAGTGAGCATGAAAGCGAAGAAGGATAAGCATAGCAAGAGCACGTAACAGAGGAACAGTGAATTGTACATGCCCATGGCAGTGTAGAAGAGATAGGTCACTAAAAAATACATCAATGTCCCTGATAAGAGCAGCTGTCCTTTAATGCTCTTCTTTGCAAAAAGAAAGGATCCGATGAGCAGCAGTGGAATTCCTATGAAAAGGGTAACGTAATCCTGTGCAATTCCCTGGATGGCCACATCTGCGGACATATGCTGGTAGATGCCTTTCCCGTAAATGGTGATGTCATCTGAGCGAATGGATGTATACTCATATTCCCCGGGGCCATCATCTGACGTGATCCCCACAACAGCGGCATATCCTGAAAGGATCGTTATCAGTAATACCAGAATGGTAACTATCCTGTTATTTTTCATGAAACGACAACCCATACGAAGGCTCTCTGTGAAGCTGTATCTTTCTCTTAACTTTTTATCCGGCGTTTTTTGCAATTGTTGATCTATTCATCTATATTGATCATTTATATTTCCATCATTTTAGAATATTGTTGAATATTATCGCAGATGTCTTGATCTTATCAGTACACGGTTAATTTCATACATCAGAGCTTCAGATACCCCTTCACATGAACCCGGCTATCCTTGCAAGTATGAATAAACCTATTATTCCAACCACTATGCGCATAACATCATAGAACATTCCTTTCTGGGTCGTGCGTTTACCTTGATCAGCCATTGTTTTCCTCTTGATCTTCCTTTTGGATGCAGATGTCTGATGTTTATCACCAGATCTCATCTGATATTCATAGTTAAGCTGGCTCTGGACTATATACTTTATTGATTTACTTTATCTATCAAGCATTTATTATGCAGGGGTTTTGGATAGATAGCTACTTCCTTTTAACAAAAATGGCGATTTACTGTGCCGCCTGCGGCGGTGTGGTTGTGCTAATTATGTAACCTCACGTTTGCTAATCAGTTAATGAGAATTGTTCCGGGTCGTTTTAGATTATTTGCCAGGATAATACTGTTGAGATGGGCGTGTATTGATATACTGGCTGCATGTTGCACTCCTGAAGCAGTACTATGACCATGAACAGAAATAACCCTGGAACAGAAGTAAAATTCTCTGCTTCCAACTATTCCAAATCATCGCTTTCCTAAATAGAGAAGGGGAGTTATCCCTGCAATGTAAATTCTCTTCCGATATCTTCCAGGTCAAAAGCAAGAAAAGGAAGATCTTCTTTGCCTTCTATCTTTCTGGCTATCAGGCAATAATCCTGCTTCCATGTACCATTGACCTTCTTTGTCTTTTCTTTCAGCCCTTCTATTATGTTTAAAGCCTCTCTTCCTGAGAGATCTTTCCATTTTACTTCGCAGAACAATGCATTGCGACTGGCTTTGTCAAAAGCCATAAGGTCTATCTCGGTTTCTTTCTTCCACCATTTTCCAATCCCTGTGAACCTGAATGGAAGCTTTTGCCGTTTATTGAGCGTGATGAGCATCTCTTTTGCCACATCCTCAAAGGCATATCCGAAATAGGTATTCAGGTCTTTGCGGACGAGTTCTTCTGCCATATAGGGGTCTATCTCAAAGGTCCCGTAATACTTGTAGATGAACCTGAACCAGAAATTAAAGAAATTGTCCTGCAGGAAGTATCTCGAACTACGTGCCCCTCCAAATATTACAGGCTCTTCCTTTTTCACGATCTCATACTGGTATACAAGTTCATGAAGGTATTTTCCAACTGTTCCCTTAGGCATTGCCGTATAATCTGCAATATGTGCAGGGACAGCCTTGCCTGAAGCAATGGCTTCAAGGATGGAAAAATATCCCTTGTGCTCTGATCCGAACTCCAGGACAAGTATGTTCTTTGCTTCTTCCAGAAGTATCTGTGTGTTCACAAAGAGTTTATTGAAAACGCTAAGGGCTTCAGGCTCGCTGAACTGAGCCGCAAGGAGCAGGTATTTAGGCACTCCACCCAGCATGAAATAGGTCTTCATAGCCTCTTCCAGCCTGAAAGGCTTAAGACCGTTCAGGAAAGCATAACTGTCTGCAAAAGTGAACGGCTTTATATTGAACAGGCAGGTAGCTCTCCCGAAAAGCGGCTCTTTGCTCTCCTCAAAGATCCTCTTCATCATACCCACAAAAGAGCCTATCACTATGAACATGTGCATGCTCTCCCGGTGATGAGCATCCCAGTATCGCTGGAACTTGGAAAAGAATTCGGGATTAACTTTGGCAAAGTTCTGGAACTCGTCAAGCACTATCACAAGTTTTTCCTGCATCCCGAACAGTATGGTGAAAAAATCATCAAAGGTATCCAGGCGCGGCCTGATACCCGTTATTTTCCCCAGTCCTATTTCCAGATCGCGCAGCAATAGCTCTTCGCTTTTTGTTTCCACAAAAAGGTAAATACTTTTCCTACCTTTCACAAACTCCTTGCTGAGCTCAGTTTTTCCCACACGTCTCCTTCCATAGAATACTACTAAAGATGAAGAGGGAGCACTGTATATCTCTTCAAGCCTGGACAGCTCTCTCACGCGGTCAAAGAATATTACCATACAGTAAGTTACTGTCTGGTAAGTATTTATTGTTTGTGTTTTTCATAACTATTAGTTACGTTTGAGAGTAATGTGTAAAAGAGTATTTTTCTGAAAATCCCCTGAACTTTACTCACTTAATACCGGAGTGTTTCACATAGTACATGTTTGCTTATTTTTTTATGTATAAGCGTGGAATGTGCCGCATGCGGCGGTGTGGCTGTACTGATTATATTACCTCATTTTTGTTTATCGACTAATGCGAATCCTCCACTTCTTTTTAAGTTACCTGAGATTTATCCGGCTGGAGATAACTGAAATCGGTATGATAGTGAGGTTCATAGTCTACCTGGCAAAATCCATAGAAGTACCAACAGAAAGCTATTTAGCCAAAGACCAAGCCGGTGTCCAGTCACCGACCCAGTCACCGACCCAGTCACCGACCCAGTCACCGACCCAGTCACCGACCCAGTCAGACAGTCCTATTCTAAAATTGTTGCTATCACTCCAGGATGGAGAAAAGTCTTCCGGAGAACTCCGCAGTATTTTGAATATCAAGCATCGTCCTACCTTCAGGGATAACTATCTCCACCCTGCTCTGGATGCAGGATGCATTGAGATGACAATCCCTGAAAAACCAAGCAGCAGCAAGCAGAATTATAGCCTGACGCCCAAAGGCCTTACATTCCTGACCCGGGAAAAGAAGTAGGAGAATGAATGACCGAGCTGCACTACTCTTATGAAGATAAACGCAAAAACATATCCTGTCCCTGCCACAGGACCGGCTCCCTACTGGTACCCTCGCCTTAAAAGGAAGCTTAGTGTTCTGATGTCAGGTTTATACCATGTGTGACAGGACTACTCTGATGAGTGGCTTTGCTGTATCCATCTGATTGGAAAAATTAAACAAATAAAACGGTACTTGATACCGGATGCACTGGTTCAAGGAGTAGGAAAGGCTCCCTGAATGAATTACGATCAAAAATACACTCACTCAATTCTTCCTGTATCAGCAGACCAGCAGGAACAGGGCAAGCGGTATGAACAGCACATTGTCAGCAATCTTCAGCGTGTCCTTTGTCACAACTATGCCAAAAGGTGAACCAAACTCATTCATGAAATCCCTCACACCCGATATGTCACCGGGATCCTGGCGGTATTTGACTTCCACAGGGATTGGAATTATAGAAGGTTCGATTATTATGTCCACTTCCTTTTTGCCTTTCCAGTAGTAGCTCTTCGGACGGCCCTTATAAGCTCCTGCAAGCCGTGATGCGTGGTCCTGTACTATTGTTTCAACGGTCTTGCCTACCTCCTCACCGAACTCGAACAAGCGTGCGTTGAGCAGGCCCACAAGTACATTCCTGGTGCTGTGGTCCCTCAGGTACAGTTTTTTCCCCTTTGCAAAAGTGCTGTCGCTTTTTGAATAGAAATGAGACTCTGATATCATGAACACATCCGACAGATAGCCCAGATACACCATGAGCGTGTCATATTTGATGCCGACAGCCTTTGCAAAACTGTGATAGTCAGTTACCTGACAGCTCTGCATGGCACACCTGATGACCGTGTTCTCCAGACCTTTGATGTTCCTGACAGCAAAGGTTCGCATAATATCCTTGTGCAGTGTAAGCATGAAGCGGTCCATCAGGATATCTCTTGCATCATCCATGTTGACCCCGAAAAGACCAGGATATCCGCCTGCGATGATGTAGCTGGTAAGATAGGAATTCATATCGGGAACAACGCGAAGCAGATCATCACGATATTTCAGGAAGGCTTCATAGAGCAGGTCGGGATCGTTCCCTGTGAGGGCACCTCTCACGACCGAAGAATCAGGAAGGTGGAGATTGTTCTCTTCTTTCAAGTGATATTGCAGGTGATCAGCAAAGCTCCACTGTAACATACGACGAAGCCTTGACCTGCCTATCAGGGATTCCGAGCTTCCCTTTTCTATCTCGGAGACCGAAGAGCCGGAAAGATAGAATTTTACCTTTGTCTCAAGATCATAGTACTGTTTCAGGTAATTGCTCCAATTACTGACCACCTGTACCTCATCCAGAAAAATGTAGGCTTTATCTGATTCAGGAGGCAGTACGTATTTGGTGAAAATATCCAGCACATCTTTAATGGGTTCTTCACTGAGAGTTGAGATGGATGTATGATCCATTGATATATACAGAATGTTATGGGCAGGTGCCCTTGCTTCATCAAGCAGGAATTGAATAATCTGCTTCATAAGGACGGTCTTGCCTACCTGTCTTGGGCCATAGACTATCTCTATCTCAGGGGAATCCTGCTCCTTTATCAGATCCTCGTATAACCCGGTCCTGTAATGTGGTACCGTGAAAGGGCGGCTTTTCCACCATGGATTGTACTCGTACAGGACATTCAGGATGCCTTCAATGCTACTCTCTTCCAGTGCCATTACCTGTATATTGGTAATTTGAGTATATCATAGTTACCTTTATGAAGGTAGTATTGATCAAGGATCATTGCCATTATAAAGAAAGTTATTAATTTGTCATGAAAATAGGCTTTCTATTCAAAACCAATATATCCCCGAAAATCCAACTAAAGCAAGATGAGATCTTACGTAAGACCATATCTTTCATGCTTGATAACTAAATTCTCATGGATACTATAATCGGTTTCAAGGAAGTGACGGTTTCGGGGAATTATGTATCAGCTTGGAATGTGCCGCCTGCGGCGGTGTGGTTGTGCTGTTGATGTCCCCTCAAGTTTGCTTATCAGCTAATGCGAATCCTCCTGGTTGTTTTAGATTACCTGACCTTTATACAGCCTGAGCACTATCAATAACACACCCCGTATTCACAAATCCACATCCCCTATTCCATCTTCAGAATCCCACAACTCACGATAAGCATTAATATAAGACACAGTTGCCTCCGGGTCGATATCCCAGTAGTAGCGGCACAGTTGGCGATATAATCGAAGGGCGGGATCGTAACCGCAGAAGTCCAGCAGGCTGTCAAGAGTACGTTCAATGTGGGAAATGTCGCGGCTCTTTGTCTGAATAATACTATTGACGATGGGCGTGTATTGGTACACTGCCTGCCTGTTGAGCTCCTGGATCTGAGTGGCGATGTCGGTGACAGATCCCAGCAGCTTATCGTAGTCTCTCATGGGTGCTTTTCCTTGCAGGTCTGGATTTTAATCCCGTTGGATTTGAAGGGGGTGATTTGGAATTTTGGGAATTGGTCGGCAGATTGCTGACGGATATCATATACCTGGGATTGCGCAGACATCGTCTGCGGAATTTGCCACTGAACTTTATAATTTTGCTTGTCGATCAGGTTGGAAACCTGCTTCAATGACCGAAAAGTGGAATCTATTATCTGTTTTGACATAAATAGGAACATGAGAAAGGAAAGATATGTAATTTAGCGTGAACATCAACTGCAGGTTTCGCCACAATCGCAGAACACATATGGATTTTAGAGAAAACTGGAGCCAAGCACAAGTTCTTGATATTTGGTAACGATAAGCGCGTTCCTCAAGAATGGCTAAAGGAGTATGGTGAGCTTGTGGATGGAGTGGATTTCTTTTCCTATGTCGTTGGTGAGGATAAGATAGAGAGATTGAACAAGCAAACTACAAAAAACGGCTAGTAACTAACTACAAAAATAGATAAGGAAATCATTGCTTTTTCTTCAAAACTGTAACCGTAATAGTTTCTTCTTCATGCGAAAAACTAGATATTTTTTCCTTGAATCCAGCATCCCAGTTACCAGATTTGAACTGTGTAGACAACTTTGTGGTATTCAGAACCGAAATATCATCCCATTTGCCATTTTCTTTCAATATATTCTCTAAAACCTTTCTTTGAGGATCCTTGCGCTCACCAGTCTGTCACACTTGACAATTCGAACTTATCGAGATAACCGGTATCCTCAAAGACAGACAGTTTCTCCATGCACCACACTGATTAACACGACATCCCTTCATCCATCGTGTTTCTCCTAAACCGGGACTGCCTGCGTCCTGCGGGGTCCATCATGCCGTTTGAAGCTTCAAAGCGATGAGTTCCTGAATGTTCACTCCTGAAGAACGCATAGTGCAGCACAGACCCGTTAACCACAAGAGCAGAACCGACCATACCGTTGCCGGTGAACCTCCAGTCATCCCCAAGACCGATCGAGGGGTAGCATTCAGATCTGCATAATGTTGCTTCTTTCACGAACTTCCTGGCTTCATCTGCCGTTGAACTGCCATTTTCCCCTTCACTGTAGATGGCTTCGGTTGCATAGGACCGCATGAGCTTTGCATGGAGCAGCGCATACTTTTCATGACTGGATATCATCTCCATGCCCACGGGTTTCCCGTTGACCAGAACAACGAAACCTTTTTGTTTTTCAACTACTGCAAAAGCGTTAACATAATCTTCCAGTCTCGGCCTGAGATGCTCAAAGGTATCCCGCATGGCACCGGTGGCTGATGAAGCATTTACAAAAGATGCTTCACTGTGGATATTCTCCCATACCTGGCCCTGGTCAGAGCAAAAGCTCATCTCATTTACCAGATTACGGGTAACTGAGGCACTTCTGTTCTTCCTTGTCCTGTGAGACATGACCACATCAGAATCCATGAAGGTCTTTGTACTGTAGCTCCAGCGCCCCTGCTCGGTGCAGCTTACAGGTATGTTCACTTTCGAAAGTGAGGGGACCAGTATAGTGGTGTTCACTGCACGGTTCTGTTTTGCCCCTGCAAGTTCCTCCCCGTCAAGTATCAGCACCGGCAGATGTCCTGTGTTCACAGCTACAAGTTCAGGAACAGATCCATGCACACTGACCTCATGGATCGTTAAGCTACCTGCTTCAAGTCCCTCTTTAAGTGTAATATATCCTCCAGCGATGGTGCTTTCATGACATATCGGCACAACAGCCATGTTCCTGAACTCGACAAGCTTCCCCAGTCTGACTCCCCTCAGCACTTCTCCAACAATATTTTCCATGTGAATCCTCCGTAATCCCTGTTCTGCGATGTCCTGTGCAATTGGATCGAAAGGTCCCGGACACAAGGTCCGGGACCCCGATCGCTACCCCCACCCACTCATGCGCGGGCCGTACCACTGCCTTTACAGGCAATCTCCTATATGCATAGCTAGTACTTAAATTTTATGTTTAATTGTATATTTGATTATTAATTATCAGAGGAATTTTGTATCAACGGCCAATGCAAAGAAGTAAAAAAGTACAGGATAGATATTGCATATTCTCAATTCCCGGGGTCTATCAGGGAAAGAGAGGCATTGCTGCTCCCCTTAATCAACTATACTGATTATAATAAAAACATTTATATTGAATTAAACATAACGTTCAATCATGGAAAAAGCAAAGGTGCATACTCATCTGGTGCCTGTAGGATTTTCATCAGCAAAACTGATAGAAAGTTTAAAGCAGTTCCCAATCCATAAAATAATCCTTCTGACGCACAAAGGAGATGAAGAACACGAAGATGTACAGGCTGCCATTAGTGATATTTCACAGGCTTTTAAGTCTTTTGAAGTTCAAGGCAGAGTGGTCGACAGGGAAAATGTAATAGATTCCTCTTTGCAGATACTTAACATAATGGAGCAAGAGGTCAGGGAAGGAAATACTGTCAAGATCAACATCTCAGGCGGTTTAAGGAACATAGGCATCTCAGCATACATTGTCTCACTTGTAAGCGATGTCCCAATCTATACTGATATTCCAAAGTATGCTGGTAAAGACTCATATCAACTTAAGGGTATTCTTGATATTCCCCTGTTCCCGATAAAAGATCTTCCAAAAGAACAAATTGTTATGCTTGAGGAAATAGGGGATGGTGTCGGGTCAGTGGATGAATTGATCTTTAGATTAAAACCTGAACTTGAAAAAGGAACAACTGATTTTGGGAACGAAAGATCACGTTTGAGCCATCACATCAGAAAGCTTAGTAATGTTGGATTTATCGAAACTGAGAAATACAGCAAGAACCTGGCGATCAGGAAAAGTAAGTTGGGTGAGATCTACCTTAAAGGCAGGGAGATCAAGAGATTGATGAAAAAAAGCGCAGACTGATAACTATCAATGATCGTTTTAATCTGTCTTTTTAATCTGCGTTTTTAATGTGCCTGCAAAGATCCTCAAACATATCCACCCTCTCCGTATGAACAGGGATCAATATCTCCGGCCTAATATCCCTTATCATCTCCCTCAGCTCCTCACCGCTGGCATGGCCTGATGCATGAGCATTCTCATGTCCGATCCCAAAGTGCTCCAGCCAGTTCATCTTCCTTGCTTCGTCAAGCTCCATCTCCTCGCAGAAAGGCTCACATGAGGATTTGATCCACAGAGCACCAGCAGGTTTGATATCTGCCAGCTGACCTATCTCCCACATGCTCATAGACACAACATAACCTGCCGGAGATCCCCTTAGATCCTCACATGTGATGGAATTTGGACGATAGATATAATCACGTTCCCATTTTGCATAATCCTGGTCCACCTGTTCCTGTGCCATACCGGTTTTACTAATCAAGCCCCATTTCTTCCTTGGTGCAAGGATTTTCACATCATCCAGGCAGAACGGGCAATGCGGACCAAGGGATTCCACAAGATGGGCAAGCTTCAGGGGGATTGTAAAATGCCTTCCGTTCTCTTTTGCAGCATTGAGGATGCTGTTGGTCCGGTCGATATCCCTTATAGGATGCTCCACAAAAACCATTCCTTCAGAACGGGAAATCAGTTCACTGATCTTTTTTTGGACTTCTGCCTCGCTATCCCTATGGTCACTGTCAATGCGGGTGCCTTCACAGAGCATCCATTTGGGTCTTGCATCACGTGCCTTTTCAACAAATCTCCTGCTGAGGTGTCCGTTTAAGCCATGGAACCTGATATCTCCGGTGTAGACAATGTTCCCCTCGTCAGTATAGATGATAAATCCACAAGCTCCAGGCAGGGAATGGTCCACGGGGACCATTTCCACTTCAATACTGCCAATTGATATTTTTTTGTTCTCTTCCATTACACAAAGATCCCTTTTGTGAATATAATCCTCTTTCTTCCGGTCAACTCTGGAAAGGCCACCATTTCTGTTAGTATAGAACCGGAAAGCCTCACAGACGTCAATAAGATCTGAAAATGTATTGCTCCCGGTGTCCTGAAGACACCCAAGTATTATTTTGCTAGCCCCGGTACAATATACAGGAATATCCCATCTTAGAAAATGAATATACTGAGCATGGTCTGCATGGGCATGTGACAGGAACACCGCATCAACTGACCTCTCCTCAGGGAGTCTGCCCATATGTGCAAGATAGTCTTCCCTGTAGATCCCTTCCATATCAGGCAGCAGCCCAAACTCAAAGAGATCACCAAGTCCAGAACATTTCCGGGGGTTCAGGAATTCCGAGAAGAATAAGCCGTTCTGCTTAAAGCTCATTCCAAAATCAAGGAATATCCTTGTCCCCTTGTGTTCAAGGAGTATCTTGTTACCACCGATCTCCCCCTCACCGCCTAAGATTTCAATTAAGACCACTTTCACACCCTTACCACTTTCACATTCTTATGTCCTGTTGCATTTCTATACCCTTTACACTGAAAATATCTTTAATATTATTTAAAATGTAATCAGCTTCAGCATGATAAAGTTCGTTGATATTTCGGTCACCGTAGGATGCATATGCAGTGATCATTCCTGCCTTCTTTGCAGGCTCAATATCCTTTCAGAGACTGTCTCCGACAAAAAGCATCTCTTGCGCTCTGAGCTTCGTAATGGAAAGACCGTCTACTCCCTCCTCCCCACCACCACAGCGATCAAAGCAAACACCGCAACCAGGACCGTAAATCCAGGTGTTGATGCAGAGCTGCTGTCATTAGAAGGCCTACTGACCAATTCCGATGGTTTTTCCGGAGCTTCGTAGTATTCGTTGGAAATTGTGACGTAGGCGGCGGTGAATTCACCACTTGTTATCTTTTTGGCAGTATCCAAGTCTGTCATTTGGTAGTAAAAGTTAATGGGTGTACTCCCTCCGGCCCATTCATCATTCGGAGCAACTGTCCATTCAAAAACCCGAGTTTCATTTGCTTCTATTATTCCATCTGTATACTGCCCTAGACGTGATGTTGGTCCTTCTATTATGTCAAAATCGCTATTTCCAATAGAATATAACATAACTGATAATGCATTTCTTTTGTAACATGTCACTTCCATTCGAAGAGTGAAAGGCTCTCCTATTTTTAAAAGTGGTTTCGGAGTAACTGGATTTTGGGATTCTGTAACAAAAATGCCATTATAATAGTAGTCGAGTGTACCATGTAAACCATTTGATGACGCCGGTGTTGATAATAGTATTAATAAACATGTTATGCAACCAACGAATATTTTTTTATTCATGCTATTTCCTCAAATTTGTGATTCGAAATTATCATAAGCAATAGATCTTTCATCTCTTTCTCCAACTTTATCTCCAACACCTTTTGGACCAGGCCCTACAACAGTGGCAGCATATCCCGAAAAAGCAAACTCGATTAGCTGGTTATTTCCAATATAAATGAATCCACCATCTTCATCTCTTTTTGTAGGGTGTACAATTCTGTTATTTTCACGAACGTAAACCTGCGCATAGTGCCCGAAATACGGATTGAACAGACATTCATTATCATTATCTATTACTTTGAACGTTTTGTACATGCCTTTTACATCATATTCCCACACATTCACGGTACATACCCAGTGTGGCGGGATTACCGGAAGGCCTGCAGGTACCAGTTTCATCGATCTTTGCAGCCTTTTTTCCATCTGATCTGCCAGGTTTCCTGTCAGTTTATCTGTGGACTCATCAAGCGTTTTCTGCAATTCAGCATTTATGTTCTCAAAGCACTGGTCGATGGTTGCCTGGCAGATATTCACGGCTTCTGACACTCCATCGGCTATACCTATCCGAATGTCTGCTTTGAGGCGGTACAGGGCAACATCCATCTCATTTGGGGATATCGTTGGATTATCATTTTTGATCTTTTCACTGATAAGGATCATCAATTCATCCTGAAGAGTGCCTTCAGCAACCATGCTTATAAGTTCCTCATCTGAAAGAGCATTCACATAAGCTGCTGTTATCAGGTGGACATCAGAATGGCTTATCCACATGCTAAGGACCGGGTCATTTGTCACTTCATCGGCAAGCATAACAGGAACCTGCTGTCTGATACTTACACTATATTCATTGGTCATTCTTGCCCGGTTCTGTTCAATGACTGCAGTATCCACTGACACACCACCCATAGCAAGTTCTGCACTTCTGGAATCCAGGTCCTCTAAAAGCGAATCGATCTCCGCGTTCATGTCTGAGATACTCTGACTCATGGACTGCGAGATTGCATCTTTCAGGGGTGATGAAGCCTCTGCAAGCATTTCGGCAATACTGTCTCCAATCCCTGTGGAAAATACACAGACATTCCTTACTCCTAGTGGGTATATAGTCAATCCGCTGAACCCATCCTCCCACCTATACTGGCCCTGCATGTCAAAATCCGGGTCATGGTAGAGATAATCGGGGTACTGGTCAACTACGATGGTCATATTCTCTGTCCAGTTGTACTTGCTGCCGGGCAGGCCTGCTACTTCCATTGTCCCGATTATGCCCATCTGGGCTGCAAGGGCGGTGGATGCCATATCCATGGCGGGGTTGTTGAAGAGCACATCTGTGGAGACCTTATTCTTTACAAGATCAAGGATGGAATGGCCCTGTTCTCTTTTGAAGGACTCGTCAATGTGGTCAGTGAAGGAATCACTGATGTCCTGATTGCGCTCACGGAGCTCTTTGAGAAGGCGCTGATAGGCCTCGTTCTTTGCTATGGCACGGGCGGCGTCGCTGCTTGTGTTAAACTCCGGGCCGTTCATGTAGCGGGCCTGTCCTATGAAAGATTCGCGTTTTGTACTGTCTGCCATCTCACCGGCAAGATCAAGTGATGCCTCCTGTATCATGCGTGTAGGTTCCTTTCCAAGGTTCTCTCCCAGCAGTGATACTTCCCTTGTGGGGTTATCGGCATTTATGGCGGTGAACATGTCTTCCATCTCCCCTGCCATTTCAGGCAGCAGCCAGTCCGGGATATCGCAATGGACCCTGGTGGCGGGAAGAAGTGTGCCGTTGCTGTACCTGTAATACTCCTTCTCTATCGTGAGCAGTCTGTCACTGACATAGCCTGCACGATACTTATCTGCTGCATCACTGCAGCCAGGGTCATGCTCAGGGTAACCATTGACAATGACAGTGGATGATCTGTAATCATTCGCGCTTGATGCATCATATGTGTAATCAAGGCCGGAATAACCGCCAGATGGCAGGTACTGATGATAGACTATGCTCATATCCTCTGTCTCTGTCCTGGCGTGGGCGATGGTTTCACTGTTCACAAGCGGATATCCCATCAGTGAACCGGAGGAGTCTCCTGAGAAGAAGTTCCAGCTACCTCCGCCTTCGGCAGAAGCTGTGTAGGTCTTATAGGACCAGTGATAGTTGTAGGATATATCCCATCTTGTCTTTACCTTGAACTTTACATTATATGTTACCTTCCAGTCAAAGCTGCGATCCTCACGGAGCAGATAATCATCCACACGTTGTATATCCTGTAGCCTGTCATTGCCCAGGTACTGGTAGCTGACATCCACGCCTTCAATTGTGATATCCGTGGACACGTGGTCCACATCCGCACCTGTGAAATGCCACTTGTGTGACGATGCATCCACATTGACCCTGTGGTCCACTTCAAGAATGCCATTGAACTCATGATCATCTCCCAGAGCACAGGTATGTGAGAATGATATCGGATGGTAACTTGTCCATTCAATGTTCTTTTTATTCTTTGATGAGGAGCTGTCATATGATATACGTCCATAACTTCCGGGACCTGTAAGCAGTCCATAAGCTGCAGCCTCCCTGAAACCATCCCTGAGGACCTGTCCCTGTATCGTGGCGCTGTAGACCTCCCGGGTCACATCATGCAGCAGGTCCGGCTCCTCCTTGCTCCATAAGTTATCGTTGTAGACCCAGTTGCTGTAAACCTCATTGGTGAAATTGGAAACCGAGATCACTATCTTTGAGCTCTCTGCGACCTCCTCCATGGTGGTATTGGCATCTTTTATGGATTCATTGATGCCTTTATCAACACTGATATTGAACGTACCTTCACCTGCCAGGCGGTCGTATGTGCTGCTCAGATTGCTCTTTTTTTCCTCCTCATAAGTGGAAGTGTCCCGGCTGATGTCATTGTATAGCACCTTGCCGTTGTAATAGGTAGTGTACGTCAGGGCCCAGGGGTCCACAGAGTCGAATACCCTCTTCTGTGCATAGAGCGAGCCCGTATTAACAGAAGCGGTCAGTGCAGGCCCTGTGATGATGTTGAGCGGGCCGTTGAGGTAGTGTTGCCAGGGGCCGTATGTGAATGTCCTTATATTAGTGGCACCCAGTACGATATCTGAGGTCACACCACCACTAAGCTCTTTCTCATACTCATTTACCAGTTGCTCCAGAAGCGGCTCACGGGATGTGATAAGTGCTGTCACATCCATGGAATCGTTCTTTGAACTGCCCGTTGTGAGGTCCACAAGTGTATAATTGAGGTTCCTGACAGTCATAGTATAGTAGATCGGATACTTTGAAGCAGGAGCGGACCTGACAAGCTCTCTTTCAAGGGTTCCGTTTATCTTATCGATCCTTATCTGTGAAGGGTCAACAACCGGTTCCACATTGATGGCATAGTTGTTGAAAGTGTGCTGGTTTGCCTGGTAATTGGACCTCAGATAATCATTGAAGTGTTGTGCAGTGATATCCTTCAGGGGACTGCTGCCCACATGGAACCAGTCCACTGCTTTTGTCTCATTATCATATTCAAGGACAAGATAGGCGTAACCATACTCCGCGTTTTGCGGGATAGTGATCTGCTCCTCAAAAGTGGAACTGCTCCAGAACGAATGCATTTCATCGTAAGTCATTGTATGGTAAACCTCACCTGTCACGCTCCTGAGGATCAGCGTCCTTGGCTTTTCTGAAAAAAGACATGATATTGCTTTAGATATGTCTGCAGGAAGTAATACAGACACATTCAAAGTATCCCCGGGCTCAACATTGCGCTCACCCGCTGCAACCGAAAATCCGTCCAGGTTCACTATCTTGCCCGACAGTTCTTCGGGCACTATTATGGGATGTTCGCCCTGCCATGCCATTGCCTGCATGCCGGCATAATTAAGACAGCGGGCAAGGTCTGCTGATGCCATATTGACAGCTGTCCTTTCCATGTCATTGGTATCGGTGTCGTAGATTATCTCTGCAAGCTCATAGTCCATCTTTGCGAGATACACCGAAGCGAGTACCGAGAACATGAGAATGAACACACCTATCACTGCAAAGGGTATGTAAGCCTGTTCATCACGGTAAAAGCTGTATGTTTTGTATGATGTATCCTGTTTATTCATGGCTTCGGACAATCTTCGTTTTGTGTTTGTATGTCATGCTTTGCAGTGCAATGCTGGTCAGGAGTATATTTAAACTTTATCATTTTGTTCTATTTTAAACAAAAAAATATAATGGTTGCCAGATATTCATTTATATGGCAGTATAATGATCGAACATAGAAACACATTATATTGAAGCATATTATATTTTCAGATATTGACAATGTTAGTCATGTTTTCATTTTCCGCTTCATGTCCTTTTTATATAAAACACGATCAACCGGCATTCTGTAGTTGTAATTTAAAATGAAGCAGATATGGTTATTATTTTATTCATTCACTATTATTTTATGGATGTGAATACAATCGAAGGGTTCAAATAGGTGCACAGTATAATTATAAATAATAATTTTATTATATTATGTGGTATTAAATATTTGAGGATAGTTCATGAGGATAAAAACAGGTGTAGAAGGTTTTGATGAACTGGTGCAGGGCGGATTGCTTGCAGAACGTGTTTATCTGGTAAGCGGTCCTCCGGGCAGTGGTAAAACAACTTTCTGTGTTCAATACCTGGCACATGGTGCGGCTCTTGGAGAAGTCGGGCTTTATGTGACCTTACTTGAAAGTCCGCAGAATATCATTGATGATATGTCTAACTACTCTATGAACGTACTTACTCTCATTAAGATGAAGAAGTTGCTTTTTGCAGACCTTGGGCCCAGAATGGAATACGGATACATGGATGAGATGAGTGAATACATAACTCCGGACTATGAAGTGTCGACATCTGCAATAGAACACGAGGCTCCTTCTCCTTCCATGGTATTCAGGGAGATAGCTGCCTATGTGGCTGAGTATGATGTCAAAAGACTGGTTATAGACTCCGTTTCTGCGATAAGGTTCACAACACGGGACCTGTCGCTCCAGGAAAAGGAAATGAGCCGATTCATAAGGAATCTTAAGAAACTTGGCTGCACAACCATTCTGATATCAGAAATGACAGACCCCAGTGCCTACTCTACAGAACAGTTTGCAGCTCATGGTGTGATTTTCATGCACAATTTCCTGTATGACAGGACTATGACCCGGGCTTTACAGGTAATCAAGATGAGAGGTACGAAGCATGATTGTAACATGCGTGCAGTGAATTTCAGTGATAGAGGACTTGTTGTCAGTGATCTCCTCGAATGATGGTGTTCCTGAATGGTAAGGTTTTTCACAAAAAAGGAAGAAAAGGCGCAGCTTACCGATGCAGAGGTAGCGGAGCTCTCAAAAAGTGCCTATGATCTTGGATTTGAAGTAGGTTATCATAAGCATTCAGAGCTTGGATGGGTCAGCGAGCGCTATTCAATGTTAGAGGACCTTTCAAAGGAAGCCGGATTTGACAAACTGGTCAAAGAGAAATACACCAAAGGTAAAGAAGATGGTATAAAGGCCAAAGAAAGGGATATGCATGCCGGCCTCTCCAAAAAAGAAGCTGAAAAGCAACGTAAGGAATCAAAAGGTGATTATAGTTCTTTGATCTTGCCGGGAGTGTCCCGGAAGCAGATAGAATCCGGGTACGGGAGTTCAATGTTAAGAGATGATAGTATTGCAGGTATGATACTGCAGCCGTCATTTATGAACCTTCCCGAATCAACTTCACGCACAAAGGCCATTGACAGGCCTTCTCAGTTAAAGGGGTTTAAACCACTGTATCCAAAAAATTAACATAATTAAAAAAAGAACTAAGTCAGGGATATCTATGGGAGTTAAAAAACTTTTCTGTTTACTTTTCTGTTTGTTATTGATCGTTTCTGTTTTGCTGATCTCACCTGCAATGGCATACGATCTTGACGACATCGAATGGAGTGACAGCAAATCTGCAAGTGGTACCCTCCAGTGGGGCAGTACGCTAAAATCCGGTGAATACACCGTGAAAGTGGAAGATTTCAACGCGGATGGATTTGTGAGTATAGGCATCTATCGGGGAGGACAACTGGAAAAGAAATCCCCCGTGCGTGCAGGAGAGGGTTTTGAGTTCCGTGACACTGAAAAGGGGGATGACCTTCGTATATTTTTAAAATCCGTAAAACTCAATATAGACGAATGGTCCGGTAATATGGTAAACCCCACAGCTGTTGTTGAAGTATATGAGCGTGGTCTTCCCAAAATGGATATTGTTATCAAGACAGAAAAAGACACTTATGATCCGCGGACAACTGCCTACCAGTATATAGTTTCAACCATCGACATAAAAAACAAAGGTGATGCTGAAGCATTAGATATGGATATGGAGATTGATGTGGACGGGATGGAGCTGGCTGACGGCAAGCTGACACATCGTTTTATGTCTGTTACAGAGGACGAGGTACTTGATACCATTACAATAAAACTTAAGATCCCCCACTACTGGGAAGAGACCAGTGTGAACATCAAGGTCACAACCAGTTCTGAGGATATCAATGGTGATATCCACGAAGATACAAAGACCAAAACCTTAAAAATAAAACCCGTTGTGGAACTAGTTGTTACCAAAACTGTCACAGAAGAAATATACATGGATCGAAAAGCGCATGTTTCTGTCAGTGTCTGGAACAATGGTATCTATAGTGTAAGTTCTGTAAAACTCAGTAATCCTGTTACAAGTGATCTTGAGCTACAGGACAATGTGGCAAGTGAAACTACACTTTCTTTTACTCCCAGGGAAACAAAGGCAAAGGTCTTTGAATACACATTAAAGCCCACAAAGACAGGCACATATACCATCCCTGCAGCTGTAGCTATTTTCACAGGTCCCGATGGTAAACAGTATACTTTTAAGTCAGACGCTCCAAAGATCAAGATAGAGGGTCCGGATATCGTTCTTACCAAAACGGTCAGTCCGGAAACAGTAAACCCCGGGGATGATGTGACTGTGAAGGTCAATGTGAAGAACCAGGGTACAAGAGATGCCAGTGTGACTACTGCTGAAACAATTCCACAAGGTGCTGCTTATGTAAGCGGTGATCTGGGATTTCATGATGTGGTGAAAAAAAGCAAATCCTTTTCTTATTCCTACATTATCAGGGTTGAGGACATAGGAGAACTAAGACTTCCTGAAACAACTGCTACATTCATAGACTTTGAGGAATTCAAAGGCGAAAAGATCTCCAACATTGCAATAATAAATGTGCTTGATCCAACTGCAGCATCCGACAGTTCCTCTGGTAGTTCCTCCGGTAGTTCCTCTTCAGGCACCAGCAGTTCAGGCAATCCGGTTCAAAGTGGTTCCAGC
Organism: Methanolobus sp. WCC5; assembly: GCF_045690325.1. Lineage (GTDB taxonomy): Archaea > Halobacteriota > Methanosarcinia > Methanosarcinales > Methanosarcinaceae > Methanolobus. The sequence continues at coordinate 138,037 of NZ_CP146981.1, forward strand.
TCAACTTCATACGGCGATAATATTGCCGATGACAGGGTACAGCCGGGATTTGAAGCAAGTCTGATGATAATTGCATTATTATGTGTCCATTTAATATCCAGGCGCAGGAACAGGTCATAATTCCATGAAAAAGGAAATTTTCCTCTTCATCGGACTGGCTGTGCTGTTGATGAATGCCTGTAATGTTGCAGATGCGCGGTCAGATAATGTGGAATGGCTTGAATCAAAGGAGTATACACTCTATTGGGGAGATGAGATCAACCATAGCGGATACCTGATAAAAGCCGTGGATTTTTCCCCGGCAAAACCGACAGACACTGAAAATGATTATGTTATGCTTACAATATCAAGCATATATCATGATTCATGGGGCGCCATACTGGCCAATAACACAGGTATATCCAATAATACCGTTTTTGATGACAGGCTAAATATCACTGCTCTGGAAATAGTTACCGGGAATGATATCCCATCTCCTTATACCACGCTCAGTGTTGCAATATCCAATTCAACAGGCAGCTTACCTGTTAAAATAAAGTGGATGGATGCAACACTTGAATTTGAGGAGAGCAGCAGTAATGAGATCTACATTGATGAAAGGGCTTACTTTACCCTGAGGATGACAAACCTGAAAGCAATCCCACTGTCATCTGTAAGTATCAGTAAGGAACTTCCCGCAGAGATGGTATTCGATCCGGATTCCGATGCAAGCTGGAATCTTTCATTCGGTCCTTATGCAAAAAAAACCCAGGAGTTCTCACTGAAGGCCTTAAAGCCCGGAACCTATGAGCTCAACGGAACAAGGATCAGGGTTGACCATGATGGCAGGACCTACTCTAAAGAGCTTAATGCCAGCACTCTTGTGGTCCACGGTCCATACATAAATGTAAGCAAATACGCATCTTCTGAGCATGTAAACCTGAATGATGCGGTTAATATAACATTGAACATAATGAACGAAGGAGACAGGGCAGCCCATGTAAAGATAACTGATCAGCTTCCTGCAGGCGCTGTGCTGCTCTCTGGTGAAAACAGTGCAAGCCGGGTGCTGCATGCAGACGAGAGTTTCTCACTGATCTATTCTGTGCGCATGGGTAAAGCCGGAGATATTGTCTTGCCCGCAGCAAGGGCAAGATTCGTTGATTCCAAGGAGTATGAAGGCATTGTATATTCCGCAAAGGCATTGATACATGTACGTGACCCATCTGACACAAAAAATGAAGATGAGTATGATGAAGTGTTCCACTCTGATGACGCTTATGAAGACGATCATGGCACATACGCTCAGGACTTCACTGAAAACCCGGCAGACCAGCCTGAAAAGCAGGACCATGGGAAATTACAGTTCTTATATGACATTCTTGGTTCAATTACAGGTTTCCTGAAGGATACAAAAGACAAAATACTATGAATGTCAATCTCATCAATGAAATCATTGTTCTTTGTTTCTTAATATGTTTCTGAAAGTTAATATAAGAGACAGGTTTAATATGTTTCTGAAAGTTAATAAGAGACAGGATTAATATGTTTCTGAAAGTTAATATAACAGACAGGATGTTCCAATGACAAGATCCAATAGACCTGAACGCAATACTTCTTTGATCCTGACCCATGGGGATTCTGATGGCGTCTGTTCCGGCGCCATTGCAAAAAGTGCCTATCCTGATGCAGATGTTTATTTTACATCCCCTGTAGGGATACTGGATGAGCTACAACTTGCTGACGGATATAAGAATATTATTATATGCGATATTGCTGTTGATGAGAGAAGGTGTAATGACCTTTTCAGGCGGCTTGAGGAACTTGCACAAAGTTCGAACCTGATCTATATAGATCATCATCCATTGCCAGAGGATTGTTTTTCCGCGGACTGGATGCATAATGACATCACGGTCTGTTCATCGGAGCTTACCTACAAGGTACTTGAGAAAAGACTCAGCAGGGATATACGCAGGGTGGCTATATACGGTGCCATCGGAGATTATTATGATAATACTCCTTCTGTCAGGGAATGGCTGCGTGACTGGGATAAGAGGAGCCTTTTCTTCCAGGCAGGAACACTTATCCAGGCACTTATCTTTGCGGGGCGCAATTATGATTTCAAAAGAAAGGTCCTGCTGCCTCTCTCACATGACAGGATACCCACAGAGATACCCAATGTTCTCAGATCTGCAAAGGAAGGTGCCAGCCTTGAGGAAACCCTTCGCATCCATGTGAAAAAAGATGTAAGGACGCTTGCCAACCTGGCATATGTGGTTGACCCGAATGGTTATATGTCTAAATCTGCTATATATGCTGCTTCCTACGGAGGGAAAGGCGTGGGACTTTCGGCTGAATACAGGCACAAAAGAGATGTATATGATATGAGCCTGCGTTCAAGGGACAGTGTTGATCTGAACATGCTCCTGCGTCGTATAGCTCCTCTTTTTGGCGGAAGCGGTGGCGGACATTCCGCAGCAGCCGGGGCGAGGATTCCAAAGTCATCTTTTGAAGATTTCCTCCGTGAACTGGATAAGGCTATCGGCGAGGAAAAAAGCAGATTGAAAGTGGATGCAAATGGCAAAGAAAGTCAATGAACTTGAAGGTGTGGATTTCGAGATACTTTTTGCCGGAAGATCAAACGTAGGCAAGTCTTCCGTTATCAGGGAAATCACAGGGAAGAATGTCAAAGTGGGTAAGCGTCCTGGTGTGACGCTGAAACCAACTCATATCCGCTACTCAGACCTGCTCATCACAGACCTGCCGGGATTCGGTTTTATGAGTGGTGTCAAGGATCGTAAGCAGGATATTGTGAAGGACCAGATAGTGCGCTACATTGAGAACAATGCGCAAAGAATAAGTCTTGCAGTGCTGGTCATTGACGGCGCTGCTTTCCTTGATATCGTACAGCGCTGGGAGGAGAGGAATGAGATACCTGTGGATGTTGAGCTCTTTGAGCTGTTCTCAGAGCTTGGTATCGATACTGTTCTGGCTGTCAATAAGATCGATAAGATAAAGGGAACAGAGCTCAATGCAACTCTGGACATGATCTGCGATAAACTTAACATGCTGCCACCATGGAGGCAGTGGTTAGATACTGTGGCTCCCATATGTGCAAAAAAGGGTGATATCGTTTCCCTGAACCTGCTTATCAGGCAAAGATTGCATGATGCAAGAAGGGATGACCTTTTTAAATATTTTTAAATAAATATACATTTTTAAACCAATTCATTATTAATTTATTTTTATAAGTATGGACACTTATTTTAGAAGCAATTAACAATTATTTTTAAAGTATCTGGTAATTATTTTTAAAATAACTACTAATTAATTTCAAAGTCATAGGTAATAAGTTTTATCTTACCTTAAAAGTAGCTCCCAGGTCATTTGCTATCTTTTCACATTCATCGATGTCAATGCCTGGCTGGCTGACAACAGTCATCCTGGTTCTGATACCTGCAGAGATGGCTTTTTTTGTAAAATCCAGCAATGCCTGGTACGAGCCTTCAAAAAATGGTTTGCATAAACGGTTGTACTTTTCCTCGGATTCTGCATTAAGGCTCACTGATACTGAACCAAGGCCTGCTGCTTTTAGTTCCTCCACCACATCCCTGTCAGGATACATAAGTGCTGCATGCCCGTTGGTGTCAAGTCTAACACTGACTCCTTTTCTGTGAAGCCACCGGGTAATGTTCAATACGGTGTCAAACCTGCAGGTCGGCTCTCCAAAGCCAGTGAAGACAACCTCCCTGTATTTGCTAAGGTCATGGCTTTGCAGGTCAGCAATTATCTCCTGCCCGGTCGGTTCCCTTGAAAGGCGCAGATCGTATCCGTAAACGCCGTCACAGATGTCCCGTATGCAGAACACGCAACTGGCACTGCACTGGTTCGTTATGTTGAGATAGAGATTGCCATGCGCTTCATAGCTGATAGTGTCCATGTGCATGGGAATACTGTTGTCATTATCTGGCATGTCTATCTTCCTGTTTATTACTTTCTCATCCCGGCATTTTACTTTAACCATCGGCCTTGCCGGATAACAGGGAAGTCGGCCACAGGTCTTTTCCTGAGGATATACATAAGTGCCTTCATGCCGGATCCAAGCTGAACTTCTTCCCTGAAGTACCATTCTCCTTCGTATCTGTCAAGTGCTTCAAGGGTTTCAGGTGTGATCTTGTAGACTTCACCATATATGAAAGTTGATATGTGTGGAGTCAGTCTTCTTTTATCATTTTTTTCTTCTTCAGTGTCCTTCAGGACCCCCGGAAAGCTGCCAAGGTCAAGCATTATGAATTTTTCTGCAGTCCTTGCAGTACCGATATATTCCGAATCTTTCAGCAGCTGATGGATGGTATTTCCTGCTTTGAGAGTCCCGTAAACGAATAGATACATTCAGTTAAGTCCCACGTTCAGTTTCATCAATGTCTTTTTGACAGGGTCCGGAAGCTGTCCGCACTGTATGGCTTTCATCTGCTCAGGTGTTATCATTCTAATGGCTGTGGTCATGAGCCTGTCAGAAAGCATGAGACGATCCATGAGCTTGCGGACATATACTGCGGTCATGATCTCAAGTCCCATCTGCTGACGCCATCGTTTTTCGTATTCCATTAGCTGACATTTACCTGCAAGGAATTCTGCTGCAGTCTCACCTGCGATCTTCCCTCCCACCATTGCTGTGGATATCCCGCCGCCATTGGTTGCTATTATGTGCCCTGCAGCGTCCCCTGCGATCAGTGTGTTGTGGTTTGCGGTCACCTTTGGTGCACCTCCCACAGGAACAAGTCCTGCCACCACGGAGGTTATGGTGGCTCCGCTGAGCTTTTTGCTGGCTACGGGATGCTCATACATAAAACGGTCAAGATAATCCCTGGCACACAGGTGTTTTTCAAATAGTGCCTCCCTTATACCGACACCTATGTTCGCTGTATCTTCACCCTGGGAAATTATCCAGGCATATCCTCCCGGGACGTAGTCCTTTCCAAAATACATCTCCACTGCATCTTTATCAACATCCGCTCCACTGAGCTCGTACTCAAAGGCAGTTCCGGTCCCCATGGGATCAGGATCACGAAGCATATTGTTAGCTTTTGCTACAATAGAGTTTGGCCCGTCCGCTCCTATGATCACCTTGCCTTTGACCTTGAACTCGCCAAAAGCACCATCCATGAAGAGTTCCGTACCGTTCACTTCGGTGACATTCGTTCCTGCAAGCAGATGCGCACCTGCTTTACCTGCTTCTTTTGCAAGGTGCTTGTCAAACCGTCTCCTGTCAATGGCATCGGCATCAACTTCAAAACCTTTGGATAGGCCACCGGGAGCTATGAAGCGCTGGTATGAAGCTGTTGCGTGAATACAGCTTCGCGGGATCTCTTCAAGGGTGAAGGGGAGTTTTGCATTGGGCACAAGCTCCTGCAGCACAGGATAATGGGGAAGGAAACCTCCGCACTGAAGAGGCACGCCTATGTCCTTTTTTTTCTCTACCAGTAATACTGATAGGTCATGCATGGCAGCATACATGGCTGCAGTGGAGCCGGCGGGTCCTGCACCGACAACAATGATGTCATATGAGTCTTCAGGTTTCATATCTGTCATTATATATGTTTTCAAGGTCGTAACTTACAGATACATTGCTCCATTGGTCTTGATTTTCTGGAGTTTGTCCGGAAATTTTTATCAATGATCTGTACGCTTGGCTCAATATGCTTATCACAAACCACATTCTATTAGATATATCTAACTATCATCCGTTATGGTGAGAAAATGGTAATTGAACACAGGAACAATGTCTGGGTAGTACGTACGGGTTATTGCGGTTTGCAGGAGAAGGCATGTCTTGAGAGAGGCCTTATCTCTTTTGACCTTGACCTGCACATAATGGACTTGTTCAGAAACGAGTTACTGGAAATGAAAGAGCAGTCACATCATTATAAAAGGTATCTTCATTTCGGGGATAAGTACAGGGATTTTGACCGGAAGTTCAGGAAAGAGTTTGAGGAAGCCATCAAGGATGTGGATTATTCTGCAGACAGGCCTGAGGTTGTAAAGAAGATGAAACGGCTTAACTCTAAGCTTCAGAAGCTTGATGACGAAGTAAAGCAGTTCGATGCTACGATGCATAAGTTCGATGAGTTTGAGAGAATGGAACAGATAAAGAAGGCAATACAGACAATGCTCAGCAATCCCCCGGCAGATCTGCTGGAAAGCTGGGCTGCGGATGTGGTGCGCTTTGTCTACGATATAAGGGTCTATGATCTTATCGTACTGCCTGTAATGTCTGAAGGACAGGTGGCCATAGGACGGGTGCGGGATCCTTACAAGTACCGTGCGGGCAAGGGAGTTTACAGCCATAGCAGAAGGGTTGACTGGCATGATACCAGGGTTTCTTTTGATAATATGTTCTTTGGTTTTGATAAGATACTTGAATCCGGTTCTTCCATAACACTACTTGATGGTGATGACAGGGATTTTGTCCAGGGGATAGTTGTTGATAATACCTTCTGATCGTCTGTGACTGGCTTGTGACAGGCCTCATGTTCTATTTCCGGTAGGAATACTGGCAGGGATAACGTTATTTCTGGCTGTATTGTGTCCGTGTCAGTAACATCCTCGTTTTTTTCCCGCTTTTTCCGGATGTTCTGGCAAAAGATTCTTAAAGGCATATGAGTATAGCGTGCAGGTAATTCCATTCATGGATCCTTGCCCGTAGGATCCGATTATAATCATAACTAATAATGAGTTGATCGATTTGGCAATTGAGAAAGGCGATTTCATAAAGATAACATATACCGGAAAGTTCAATGAAGGACAGATCTTTGACACCACCGATGAGCAGCTTGCAAAGGATAATGGTATTTACAACCCGCGCGGTGTTTACGGCGGAGATGTCGTGATCGTTGGCTCAGGCCACACCATTGCAGGCCTGGATGAGGATTTCATTGGCAAGGAGGCAGGCTATTCCGGTTCTATCACAATCCCTCCTGAGAAGGCATTCGGTGCACACAACCCTGCCCTTGTGGAGACTGTTTCCGTTACAAAGCTGGCTGACCAGTTCAAGGGCCAGAAACCATATCCTGGAATGCCTGTTGAATTTAACGGCAGACGTGGTGTAATTTCACAGATCATAGGCCGCAGGGTGCGTGTTGATCTGAACCATGCACTTGCAGGCCAGGAAGTCGAGTATGAGTATACCATTGTTGAGAAGATCGAGGACAAGGTCGCTAAGGCACAGGGTCTGCTCTCACTCTACACGGGCATGCCTGAGATAGAGGTTGAAGTAACTGATGACATGATAAGGATCTACACCCCGATAGAGCTTGGATTCAACCAGAGATGGCTGGTCTCAAAGATGACCATTGCAAATGAGCTCATCAACAAGCTCGATATCCCTAAACTGGAATATGTCGAAACCCACCCATACGTCCCACCGACCGAGGAGGCAGACGCAGCAGAAACATCAGAGGCTCCTGCAGCAACAGAAGAAGCTGAAACACCAGAGGAATGAACTTCCTCTCTCCTTTCCTTCACTTCAGGGTCACCAACAGACCTGATAGGTCACTTTGCCCCGGGCCAGACCCCAATACACATCGTCAATACCGGTCTTGAATCAAAACCCTTATATCCGAAGTTGCTATTAAAGAACCATCCGACATGCTGAGGTAGCCAAGTGGACTACGGCGCCGGTCTTGAAAACCGGTAGTGCTAACGCGCTGCGGGAGTTCGAATCTCCCCCTCAGCGTTCTTTACTGATTTTGATAAATATTTTAATAATAATTTTAATATTTATTTTAATACTAATTTTAATACTTATTTCCCGTAAATCCTTTTCCAGTCCAATATAATAACGGAATCAGGCTTTCTACAGAATCCGTGGTAACTTTTCTTTAAATCCCAAAAAGCCTCATCAATATAAAAGCCAGGACCCTGGAAGTTGCACCCAGATAGAGCCTGCGGATATGTTTCCTTCCTTCTTATGCTGGCCTTCTTTTGTTCCATTACAGAGTATTGCTATCCACCGGCTAATAGATATTCCAGAAAAGCATAATAATAGATTAATGGATCCTCGAAAACAGTGCAGTTCCCTGGCATTTTTGCTTGTGCTTTTTCTTGTTACCTTTTCATTCGGGTGCATAGGGGACGATGGACCATATTTTCATGAAGAGGCTCTACTTAACGACAATATAGCAAACACTGTTTCAGATGACACTGGAAATGATGATGCCCCTGAAAAAGGAGCTGCTGATCCGGACCGAACATCACCTGGAATCGATACATACACAGAAACGGTTTCACTTAAAAGGACAGGTATTCTTGAACTTGAAAATGGCTATTCCTTAAAGGTCCTGGATATAGATAACAAAGAGAAGCAGATATGGATATCTTTCAGAAAAGATGGCAATGAGTATGCAACAGCTACTATGCTTGCCGGTCATACTTACAAAGTAAAGGATACAAAGGGCCTGAAAGTGATCTATGACCTTCGGGTGGATAAGATACTTGAAAACAATTTCGTAGTTCAGATAACATGTACAATAAGGCCGCAGATATGGCTGGAAACCGGGATATATCAGGGTAAGATCCGGGAGAATGAGGTCCGTGTCGATGAGAATACGATTTTCAGAACCTACAGGTGGATATATGATAACACGGAATTCACCATTGCATATGAATATAGTATTAAAGCATATGATGCGTATTCTGAAAGAAGCCGCTACAGGGATTTCAGTCATTTCGTTAATGACCCCTACGACGACGAACTTATCTCTCAGGTAACAAAACAGATAGAAGAACTTGCCATTAAGGCAGGTTACAGCAGAGATGAGATACCCTACATCGCCATGACCTTTGTGCAGTCATTGCCTTATGTCAGTGATAGTGCTTCCTCAGGATATGATGAATATCCTCGTTTCCCTTTTGAGACACTATATCACGGAGGAGGGGATTGTGAGGATTCGTCTATCCTTCTGGGTGCACTTCTTTATGATATGGATTATGGTGTCGCGCTCATAGAACTGCCGGGACACATGGCAATAGGAGTTAAAGGGGACGCAGGTCTGCCTGGCAGCTACTATGAACATTCAGGTAACAGGTACTATTACCTTGAAACAACCGATTCCGGCTGGTCTGTAGGTGTTGTTCCTGATGAATACATCAATGCTGAGGCAATCGTAGTGCCAATCACAAAAGGCTATCCTCAACTGAGGATCGGTTTCACCGGAAATGCAAAAAACAGCAGATATGCAACTTGTGTGGATATGGATATTGAAGTGATGAATGTGGGTTCTGAGCTTACCGAAGATATTGTGATCTATGCAACTCTGGAAACAACAACTGAAATGATGGTATGGGATGAGCTGAAGATAGATACAAGGACAGATCTGCCTGTTGACCGGTCTCTGGCATATTCCGTCTCAGATCTTTGCGTTCCTGCAGGTGAGGGATATCGTGTGGCTATATGGTCATGGGGTTCAAATGCCGATGCAGAATATGTCTACAGTGACTGGCTCACTGCCTGAGTAACTTTAAAAAGGGAAAAAGCACAGGAAGCACTTTTTCCCTGCGTTGCTTTTTAAATTACATATGCCTTCAGAGGCGGAAAACCGTTGAAGGCAACAGAACTGTAACTCTGCGTGTAGGCTCCGGTGGTGAAAATGTAGAGGCGTTCGCCTTCATTGAGGGTATTGGGGAATACGTATTTATGGTCTTCATACAGAATGTCCATACTGTCACATGTTGGCCCTGCAAGTATCACTTCTTCCTCATATCCTTCCTTTTCGGAGTATATAGGGTACTTTATGCATTCATCAAGGGTCTCTATGAGCCCTCCGAATTTGCCGATATCCAGGTATACCCATTTATACTGATTGAGTTTTGCTTTCTTGGAGATCATTATTACTTCAGTCACAATGATCCCCGCGTCCGCAGTAAGTGAGCGTCCCGGTTCTATGATAATCTCCGGATGTTCCTCACCAAAGTCCTCCTGTATGAAACGGAGGATCTCATGGGCATATGTCTCAAGTTCATTTGCAGGTGAAAGGTACTTTGCAGGGAACCCTCCTCCGAGATTTATCATCTTCAGTTTTATTCCCTGGAGCGCTACGGCTTCAAAAAGATACTTGCACTTTGAAAGAGCATTGTCCCACTGTCCGATATCACGTTGCTGGGAACCGACATGGAAAGAAAGACCATAGGGTTCCAGACCAAGTTTATGTGCCTGAAGTATCATCTCGTAGGTTATGTCCGGGTGAGCTCCGAATTTTCGGGAAAGAGGCCAGTCCGCACCATCACTTTCTGTGAGCAGGCGGAAGAACACCCTGGAGCCCGGAGCGCGGCGTGCTATTTTCATCAGGTCGCTCTCCGAGTCCGTGACAAAGAGACGGACACCTTTTTCGTATGCATATGCAATGTCCTTCTCTTTTTTGATGGTGTTGCCATAGCTTATTCTCTCCGGAGGGACTCCCAGTCTGAGAAGCTGGTCTATTTCATATGTAGTGGCAGCATCGAAATTAGATCCTTTGTTCTTTAAGGTCAATATCACTTCATCAAGAGGGTTCGCCTTAATTGCATAATATATCTTTACAAAAGGCATGTTCTTAACCAGTGCATCGTACATTTTTTCGACTTTAGCCAGATCTACGATCAAAAAAGGAGTCTCTTTGTCCTTAGAGAACTCCTTAATTCTTCCAAAGTCCTCCTCAGTGATGAAATCATCCAGAGGGAAATCATATTGCTCTTTTCTCATATCTACTCCTTGCGTGATTAGACAAGTATCATAGGAGCTAGTAAGTTGAATAATTAAAATTAGACCATACTAGTTTATTCAGTCAAATACTTGGTATTTTGCATTTAATAGCAGTTTAAGTATTTAAAACTGATTCTTAATGAATGATAATTGTTTTTATTGCTTTTTATTTTAAATAGATATCTATTACAAACTTATATTGTGATAAAGTTCTTATAATCTATTATATTTAGTAATGAAGGTCCTAAATCACTTTTAAATAAAAAAGTTAAAAAGTATAGAATTATTCTTCCGGTTAGCATCGAAACTTTTCAGAAACACTTGAAACCGGGATCGTAAAAAAGAAAGTACTCCCTTTACCAACTTCACTTCTGACCCATAGGTTTCCGCCATGCATTTTCACGAATTTTCTTATGATGGCAAGCCCGAGACCGGTGCCTTTGAATTTACGTGTTGTTGAACCATCTACCTGATAGAAAGGGTCAAATATCCTTTCCAGATCTTTTTCAGGAATTCCTATACCTGTATCACTGATGGATATCCCTACATTACCATCGTTACGCTGGATAGTGTTAATTGTTACTTTTCCACCATCCGGAGTGAATTTAAGGGCATTGTCTATAAGGTTATAGAGTATCTCTTTTATCTTCATGGCATCAGCAACGATTTCAGTTTGCTGCAAAGAGATATCAATGAGCATCGTTATATTTTTTCTTTTAGACTGTATGGTCATCATGGAACAGACATCATTTATAGCATTTTCCAGATCAAAGCTTGTACAGTTAAGTTGCATCTCCCCCAGTTCCATCTGTGCGATATCAAGTATATTGTTAATAAGGTTGAGAAGTAAATGCCCGCTCTGATTTATTGTACTGACGTATTTTTCCTGTCCTTCATCAAGCTGTCCCATAACCCCTTCCAGAAGCAGGTCTGAAAAACCGATAATAGAGCTCAGGGGTGTCCTTAGCTCATGGCTTGTGTTTGCCAGGAATTCATTCTTGCTTCGATTTGCATTATCAGATGCCAGCTTAGCTTTGAGTATCTCTTCCTCGGCCTGCTTTCTTTCGGTAATATCGCGGAAGAATACAAGAGCTCCTTCACAACCTTCATAATCTATGGGCACAGCTGATACTTCAGCAATAAAGGAGCTGCCGTCAAGGCGCAGACATGTCTCCTCTGCCTGCGGAACACTTTGTTTTTTATCATTGAGATGATGTATCCGTTCTTTAACCATATTCTGTGAATCAGAATGGAAGCTATCCATAACAGGATGACCCAGCAACTGTTCCGGCGTTTCTGCTCCTAAAAGATTTAAAGCTGCAGGATTGAGGTATGCAAATTTCCAGTCAGTCTGCACAAAGATGGCTTCAGGCGCATTCTCTACAAGAAGACGGAAACGTGCCTCGCTTGCAGCCAGCGCTTCCTGAGCAGCCCTTTCCTCGCTCTGATCCCTGAATACAAGCACAACACCTGTTATCATACCATCCGGGTCAAGGATAGGCGAACCACTATCTGCTATAGGTATTTCCTTTCCCTGCCTGGATATAAGCAATGTGTGATTTGCAAGCCCGACTATCTGTCCCTCTCGCAATACCCTGCGAACCGGGATCTCAACCGGCTTTCTTGTATCTTCATTTATAATCCTGAATACATCTTCAAGTGTTTCACCCTTAGCTTCGTTTTCTTTCCATCCGGTAAGTTGTTCAGCAACATTGTTCATCTGCCTCAGATATCCGGCAGTGTCTGTAGTGATTACTCCGTCGCCGATGCTGTAAAGAGTGGTCCTGAAAAGTTCCTCACTTTCCTTGAGGGCTTTTTCTGCAAGTTTGCGATCTGTAATGTCATGTATAATAGAATACAGTAAAGTACTACCTTCGATCAGGATCGGTCCGCTGAAAACCTCCACATCCCTGACCGAGCCATCGGCCAGAAGATGCCTGAAAAAGAAATGATCGCGATGTTCGGTCCTTGCACGTTCCATCTCCTGCTTTATTTCTGCAGCTGGCAGGGTGTTTATCTCCATTATCTTCTTCTGCAACAATGTTTCATATGACCATCCATAATATTGGACAGCTGCGGTATTTGCATCCACTATAGCTCCGGTTTCAGGATCGATTATCAGCATTACGGAATGATTGTTCTCAAAAAGACTTCGATAACGTTCTTCACTTTCCCTGAGTTTTTCTTCTATAATTTTACGCCGGGTTATATCGGTAATGAAACCTTCGATTGCTTCTACATTTCCTGCAGCATCATAAATACCCTTACCCTGCTCCCATACCCATTTTACCTCTCCTGTAGCAGTGCTTATCGTATACTCGTCCCGGAATGTAGCTTTTTTCAATAGGTTTTGCTCCCATTTTTTCCACAGGTAGTCTCTATATTCAGATTCTATCAGTTCATTAAAGGACAATTTTTGATTATCAAGAAGATCTTCAGGTTCATATCCGGTCAATGTGCGGCAGCCTTCTGACACAAACCGCATTGTCCACTCGCGGTCATAGTCACATCTGTAAGCCATTCCAGGCAGGTTTGAAAGCAGGACCGATTTACTCCTCTCACTTTCCTGAAGTGCCTGCTCCAGTTTCTTTCGCTCACTTACATCCCTCAGAAAGCAAAAAATGCCCGGAGTCCCGTGGTCTGAATAGATTGCACTGACCTCAATGTCCAGTGTCCTTCCATCTTTTGTCCTGTGATGGGTTTCAAAAAGATCTTTTCCCACTTTCTTAGTCCTGTCAATATGGTATATGACCTGTGCAGGGTTCATATCTGCTTCCAGGTCGCATACGTTCTTTTCTAACAGTTCTGCATATGAATAGCCTGTCATTTTGCAATACTTGCCATTTACATCAAGTATCCTGCCTTCCATATCTATGAACCAGAACCCGTCTACTGACATCTCAGTTATTGTCTGGTAACGTTGGGCATAATCCTTGCTTTTTTCATCGGTTCCCGGTTTATTTTTCAGATGATCATTTAAGCGTATGCAGGATAATTCTATTGTAGTGCGCAATTGTTCGTCCGAAAAAGGCTCTATAAGACAATCTGAGACCCGGGATTCTGCAAGAGATTGAATATCCCGGTCATTTAACTGTGATGATATCAGAATTATCGGAACCTTTCCGTTATCCGACAGGTACATGTTTTCTTTTATCCGGCAGATCTGTGCAGAGTCTGAATGTATCAGAACAATATCTATTTTCTCGTTTTGAAAAGGAGTGCCTGGATTATATTTACTCAGGGATTGTCCGTATACCGGATAACCGAGGTTTCTGAGCCTTTCTGCAATAGCCGTATGCTCCGGATTACCATTAAAAAGCAATAATATTTTTTTCATTCCACCATCTTTATTTGAGATCAACTAATTTTTTTGCTACTGAATAATTTATATAGTTGTCGCTATGGTTATTTCCATCCGGGATATCCGGTCTGAAAAAAGGACCTTGAAGTTGAGTCAATCAATACCGGCAAAAAAACACTGACAAAAAAAGCCTGCAGAAAGATGCTATACTAGTTTTCCATAGTTCATCTTTCTGGCAGTTGTGATCTATATTGATCTCAATGACAGTTATGTCTCCTAATCATAATGTTCATTAATATCATCTTATTCGATAAGATATGTCACCTGGACAGACATCGATACTGTGGATTCCCCTGGTTGTATTGGGGTTGGAACGGCTTCGTCCATGGCTGCCTGCGGCATTTCATATTGTACTCTGTATCCTCCACTGTCACTCAAAGAGGATGTTTGCACACCGCTTATCCTGACACCCAGGTTTTCTGCAAGCATCCCTGCTTTTGATGCCGCATCTTCCACCGCCTCATCTACCAGGTCTTCCCGCATCTCTTTTTGCATATCAGTGGATACCGAAAAGGCAATACTTCCAATCTGGTTGGCACCTGCTGCAGCGGACCTGTCAATGATATCGCCCAGCCTGTCAAGCATTGTGGTTGTGACCTGGACATTGTTCGAGGCAGAATATCCTTCGATGGTACGCTCCTTCTCATAATTGTAGACCGGATACACAGAGACATGTGATGTCCGGATGTTCCTTTCCTCCAGGCCGATTCCTTTGAGTTCCTCTATTACAGCACTCATAATGTCTGCATTCTCAGCTACGGCTTCATTTGCAGTTGCCGACTCCACTACCACTCCTATATCCAGTGTTGCCGTATCAGGGACAACTTTTATTTCAGCATGTCCACTCATATGTATTGTTCTTTTTGTATTGTCTGATGATACCTGCGAACCTGCATATAAGGCCGCTGCCATCAACACAATGACAATGGTCATGGCTATTATCAGATAGTATAACCTATTGTTCAAATTCTCCTGAGACAAATTCCACACCCCGGTTTTAGTTGTTCATTAATGATTGTTCTTTATTTGTTTATAGTTTTATCCCGTTAATTCCGCGATTCTTCCACCATTCTTCCACCATTCTTCCACCATTTTTCAACCATTTTCCATCATTTTCCATCATTTTTCATTATTTTTCATTATTTTTCATCATTTGATAACACTTTGATCATATGCCACTTTAATGTGTAAATATCAGATCGCCGGTGCTTCCAGGCTTTCCGGTACAAAAACTAAAATAGATTGCGCACTGTTCTTATTTATATGAGTTCGATTCTTGAAGATCTGGTAAAATCGCTCAACCCCAAACAGCAGGCATATGTGAACATGGAATTGCCGGAGCCTACAAACGGTGAATACCTTCTCAGTGTCTTCCACCTGGTGCCGGGTGGGAAATTCAACGTTTTACAGGCTGCTGCGGAGGTTGCTGCTGAATCGTCCACAGGTACGAATTTCAAGGTCAATACCGAGACTCCTTTTTCCAAGACCATGAATGCACTGGTCTACCAGCTCGATCTGGAACGGGAGCTGGTATGGATAGCATATCCTTGGAGGCTTTTTGACAGAGGTGGAAATGTCCAGAACATACTCACCTATATTGTTGGTAACATCCTTGGAATGAAGGAAATTGCTGCCCTGAAATTGCTTGATGTGTGGTTCCCGCCCTCAATGCTGGAACAATATGACGGTCCGGGCTACACTGTGGATGACATGAGAAAATATCTCAATGTCTATGATCGTCCTATCCTCGGAACTATCGTTAAACCGAAAATGGGGCTCACTTCTGCAGAGTATGCTGAGGTATGCTATGATTTCTGGGCAGGAGGCGGTGATTTTGTCAAGAATGACGAGCCACAGGCCAACCAGGATTTCTGCCCGTATGAGAAGATGGTCATGCATGTCAAGGAAGCCATGGACAAGGCCGTCCTTGAGACGGGACATAGAAAAGTTCATTCTTTCAATGTCTCAGCTGCTGATTTTGACACCATGATCCAGAGGTGTGAGATGATAGTCAACGCCGGTTTCGAGCCCGGAAGCTATGCGTTTTTGATCGATGGCATCACTGCAGGCTGGATGGCTGTGCAGACGCTCAGGAGAAGATATCCCAATGTATTCATCCACTTCCACAGGGCAGCCCACGGGGCTTATACCAGGCCGGAGAACCCTATCGGGTTCTCGGTACTTGTCCTGTCCAAATTTGCAAGGCTGGCAGGAGCTTCAGGTATACACACGGGAACTGCAGGTGTGGGTAAGATGAAAGGAAAACCTGAAGATGATGTTGTTGCAGCCCATGGTATCCAGTACCTGAGCAGTGAAGGTCATTTCTTCAGGCAGAGCTGGACCAAGATACCTGAAAGTGATAAGGACGCCATCGGTCTTGTGAATGAGGACATCGCTCACCATGTTATCCTGAAGGATGACAGCTGGAGGGGAATGAAAAAATGCTGTCCCATGGTTTCCGGCGGACTGAATCCAGTAAAACTCAAGCCTTTCATAGATCTGATGGGAAATGTTGATTTCATAACCACCATGGGATCCGGAGTCCATGCCCATCCCGGAGGCACCCGCAGAGGTGCGATGGCTCTGGTTCAGGCATGTGATGCCTATCTGAAGGGTGTGGATGTTGATGATTATGCCAAAGATCATGAAGAACTGGCACAGGCGATAGATTATTTCACAAAGGCATCTAAGGATGCCATGTGACATTTTTTATCAGCTCATCTTCATACCGGGAAAGGAAATGATCAATGAGGTTCAGGGATCTTGTTGACTGGAATGTTTACTGGCTGCTGTTCATAGTAGCTGAATTCTCACTGCTTGCTGCTCTGCCATATTCCATCACTATTACAGGTGATGCCATATATGACCTGGGGGTATCGCTGCCCACGGTCCTTGCAACTCAGTTTGCCCAGGCGACAGTACTTTTTTTAGTTTCTATCTTCACAGGACTCTACCTTGGTAAAAGAACCGGACTGGGAACGCCGGTGCTGGATTCTCTTTTCAGAACAAGGAATTTGCCGGCAAACTATGGTTCAGTGTTAAAGTTGTCTGTTTTCCTTGGTATCCTGGTAAGTTTCATCATTTTTATCCTGGACCGCTTTGTATTTTCAATATTTTCCGAACCCCTGACAGTACATTTGATGACTCCTCCCCTCTGGGAGCGCTTTTTGTATTCATTCTATACAGGTTTTGTAGAGGAGGTTGTTCTGCGATTCTTCCTTATGACTCTCCTGGTCTGGATCTCGTGGAAAATAAAAAGGACTTCGCAGGGTCTTCCCACCTCAGCAGGTGTATGGATGGCTATTTTGATAGTCAGCTTTATCTATGGCCTGGGATACCTTTCTTCATCCTTGTCTGCAAGTATGGAACAGGTGCAAATGATTGCAATCCTGCTGTTTAATGCACTGGCAGGGATAGCTTTTGGATGGCTTTACTGGAAAAAAGGTCTTGAAGCTGCAATTATTGCAAATCTCACATCAAGCCTGATGATATTTGTGGTACTGGGGTCGTTGCTCTGAAAACCGAAGGAGCTGTTTCCCTTTTGCTCCTACTCTGTATGATCAATTTTGCATTAATGATAAAAGACTAAAATAATAAAATAATAAAAGACTAAAGCCTGAACGTAACAAACCTGATATGTGTGTGGTTGTGGGAGTAATGTGGAACAGGTCTGTTAACGTTCACTTTTTTGATCCGTTTTTAGCTTCAGTTATTTTCAATCAGGTCCATATCGTACCACCGAATGGTCATGCAGTCTGTCCGGACAATCTGTCTTTGTGACTGCAATTCGTAGTAGATTTTTCAACTATTTAAATATATCTATAGTTGTATGTATAATGAGAATGATGATGATGATATTATGTATTTAGCTTTGGTTTAAATTTAAGGAGGAAGTGCTGGAAATGTCAATTCATTGATATTCAATACAGACTTCCTTAATGCTCAGGAAAGGAAGTTAATATAAGTTTCTTGACATTGGTTTCATATTTTCGGATCCTATGAGTATCTATGTGTTCATTATATTGATACACATCCTCAAATTAAAAATAATTCTACTCAAGGTTATCTGCCAATAATGTAGAAAAGTAGTGAAGCCGCAAGGCCTCACAATATTTAATTCTTTTTGGTTCAGATGTCTGCAACTCTTACTCTGTCAAACTCTTCTGTGATATCGGTTGAAGGTGCCTTTTCAAGCATGCTTATGACAAAGATGACGATGCATGAAAGCACAAAACCCGGTACTATCTCATAAAGGTCGAATATACCGCCATTTAATTGTTTCCATATGATCACCATAAGGCCACCGGAGATAAGGCCACCAAATGCCGCATTCCGTGTCATTCTCTTCCAGTAAAGAGAGAATATTATAGTAGGTCCGAAAGCAGCTCCAAATCCTGCCCATGCGTAAGCTACAAGCTCAAGAACAGAACTTTCAGGATCAAGTGCAAAGTAATATGCTATAATCGATACCATGACCACGGCAAATCTTCCCATCCATACAAGTTCCTTTTCGCTGGCATTCTTTTTGAAGAGCAGTTTATATATATCCTCTGTGAACGCAGATGCTGAAACCAGTAACTGTGAGTCTGCTGTGCTCATTATAGCTGCAAGGATCGCTGCAAGCAAAATACCTGCGATAAAAGGATGGAAGAGCTTGTTTATCATTACCATGAACACGGTCTCACTTGTTGCGCCTTCCAGTAATCCGGGGAACATAGCTATGCCTACCATTCCTGCAAAGACTGCAAAGGCAAGAGAGACTATGACCCAGACCATGGCAATGGCTCTGGCTTTTTTGACCTGTCCTGAATGCCTGATAGCCATGAATCTCACAAGTATGTGGGGCTGACCGAAATATCCCAGTCCCCATGCAAGCAGGGAAACGATTGCTATCAAAGAGATCATCTCACCGCCTGAAGAGCTGAATGGGTCCAGGAGTTGAGGATCAATTGATCTGATGATATCAACGGTCGAACTGTATCCACCCACTTCTCTCATACCAATAATGGGTACCAGTGTAATGGCGATGATCATGAGCATGCCCTGGAAGAAGTCTGTCCAGCATACAGCCATAAAACCACCCAGGAAGATATAGGCTATTATAACCAGGGTGCCTATGGTCAGTGCTGTCAGGTAGGATACATCAAATACTGTGCTGAAGAGCTTCCCGCCTGCAACCAGACCGGATGATGTATAGAATAGAAAGAATATTAGGATAAGCAAAGCGGATATGAGCCTAAGCGACTTTGTATCGTCCCTGAAACGGTTCTCAAGGAAAACAGGAAGGGTTATGGCATCTCCAGCTATTTGTGTATATTTGCGCAGACGCTTTGCTATGAACTTCCAGTTAAGATAGGTCCCAACAGCCAGACCAACAGCGATCCATATGGATTCCATTCCCGCAATATAGGCATATCCCGGAAGTCCAAGCAACAGCCACCCACTCATATCTGAAGCCTGTGAACTGAGGGCTGTTACCCAGCTGTTAAGCTTTCTTCCACCAAGTATATAGTCTGAAAGGTTGACGGTCTTCCTATAAAAAATAGCACCAATGCCCAGCATAAGGAGCAGATAGAGTGCAAAAACAAGTAAAATGGATAGCTTTTCTGATAACAAATAACAACCTCTTTAGTACACTTTCACAGTATGGTGAAGTTGTTACTTTATTTAATCATTTCTTTTTTGATTGTGCAGATGAATACTTCAACAACCTGTTGTTAGTATCATCCTGTCATCACTCTCAATCAGGTAGAGCACAAGCTTGTTATCCTCTATTGAGGTTGCCTGTACATTACCGATATGCAAGGTACTTGCTGGCCAGAATCCGGACCACAATATGCCAGCGTCATCAGACCAGGTGAGATGGTTATCTCATTCCCTTCCAGGGTGTAGCTTCCACTTGCAACGTTGGAGTCTGAAGTTTCTGTACATCCGGACATTGAAATAATAGTTATGAACATGCTGAAAAAAAGCACTGATTATAGTGTTTTTGAAATTAGACCCATATTTGTATCCTCTGCGGAATATGTATGTGTTCCTGATATTCAGGCACACACTAAAATTCACATGGATATGGAATATCTGCAGAGGCCTTCATCGGGTTACAAAGATTCAAATACCCTTTATTCATAAAGGTTCGTTAATCATAAGGGATGAACAAAATGCCGGAAGGAAAAACCCACGATACTATCAATACAATTGTGCTGATACTGGTATTATCAGTCATCTACTTGTGGAAAGAAACAAATATTGTAAATCTGTACCTGGATAGTTACACTATACTGGTCTTTTCAGCAGCCTATTTGTTTGCAACATTCTTTCTCAGTCCTGACCTTGATATAAACAGCACGCCCTACAAAAGATGGGGGAGGCTGAGGATCATATGGTGGCCATACAAAGTTGTTTTCAAGCACAGGGGTCTTTCACATCATCCGCTGGTCGGTCCTCTTTCAATAGTAATGAACCTTGCAATAATAGTTGCTGCAGTTCTCCTGCTTGCTGGTTTTGAGTTGCATAAGATCCCCGGAAGTTTTATCTTAGCAGTCACAACCGGAATGGTCATGTCAATGGAAGTTCACATTATATCGGATCGTCTCATCTCAAAACTTAAAAGTATTTTTTGACATGGCTTACAAAAGGATGGGAAAGGAACAAAAAAGCATGAAGTAAAGATGAAAGCAAGGGCTGGACCCTTACTTCTCTTTCCTGCGCTGCAGGAAGAATGCCAGACCGATTATTGCTGCCATTGGCAATGCAATGGTCGGGAATTCCGGAATACTCTGATTTTCATCAGGAATGCTCTGGTCTTCACATGGTTCACCAAGCCAGGTGAAAATATTGCGTGTAAGTTGCTCGTTGTCCTCCAAATCAATATAATAGTTTTCGCAGAAATTGGAGTCTCCTGTGATCACGACCTTACCCGGACAGCTCACCACGGTCATAACAGCATTTCCATTATCGTCCCATGCTACTTCTTCAGAAGGGATCGAGCCTGAGATCTCACCTGCCGCACGGAAAATGAACCGGGATACACCATCATAGATGGGATGGGATGCCGTGTTTGTGATGTTAAGGTCCGATGGGCGAATGTACGATTCACCTAGCTGTGTGCCGAATAGGTCAGCCACAGGCTGGATATTTTCATTCGGGGTATCTGTGTTATCTCCCATTATCAGGAGACCGCCGCCGTTGGCCACGAATTCTTCGATGGCAGCTACGTCTGCTGGGCTGTATTGGGTGTCATGGGATGAAGCGACACAGATGACCAGAATATCATACTCTGACAGGTCGACATTATTTAAGCCGATATCTGTTGTCTGGACTGTGTACCCCATACCATTTAAAATAGTCACAAGGTCACTGTAGTGACCAGAGGGTTGGTAATCTTCGTATACTCCATGTGTCAGGTCCCACAGGATCTTCTGATCAGAATCCTCCACCGGGGCAGAATTGGAATGGAATACTATATTACTTTGTTCAATATACTCATTTCCGGTCGTGATGTCAATACCAGCAGAAGATGCTGTTATTGTACATGCCATTGCTATGATCAGAGCTGCAATGACCATTAAGGTTATTCTGCTTCTATTTATTTTCATTTGTACCACCTGTTTTCCATTATATGCCTCTTAAGGACTATCTAACCCACAGAGATAGCTGTCAATAAGGCAGGAAATGCCAAAACGGTGCAATGCACAAATAAAAGGCAGCTCTGTCTCTACAGACAAAGATCAGTCTCTTCTCAAAAATGAACTTGTTATATAAATACATTCTTAATTATTTCAACACATAGCAAATATATTTATTTTACTTGGTATTTGTAATTGTGGTGATGAAATGCGATTTTATTAGAAGCAAGCTGCCGGAAGACATAGAAAATAAAAAATGTAAAATCCCAGGATTTTTTATGATTTTGATGGTTCTTTCGTTTCTTCAACAAACTGCTGTATCCTTTTCCTGATAGAATCCCTGAGTGTTCGTGCCTGTTCCAGTTTTTCATCCTCTGTCCCGGTAAATGCTGCAGGATCAGGGAAAGGCCAGTTCAACTGTACAAACGGCCTGGGAAATATAGGGCATTCTTCCTCATTTGCTCTGTCACATACGGTGATCACATATTTGAACAGTCTTCCTTCCCTGAAGAGGTCCCATACAGCCTGAGTCTTTTTATCTCTGAGGTCAAAACCGTCCTCTTCCATGACTTGTTTTATCAGAGGGTCAAGACCCGTGGGTTTAAATCCGGCACTTTCAACTTCAAACCGGTCTCCTCCGATTCTTTTTAAATACTCTTCAGCTATCTGGCTTCTTCCACTATTGTGGACACATATAAACAGTACCTTTGTTCTATCATCAACGGATGCCATATCATCTGCTTTAAGTATGAAGCCCTGATAAAGTTAAGCTCTATAGACTATATAATTCCGGGTACCCTATATACGCAGATCTGGCATGCACTGCACCTGATCATCTCAGTATTCCCTGTCCCCGAATATTGCAGAGCCGATACGCACCATCGTGGCTCCTTCTTCAATGGCAATCCTGTAGTCCCCTGACATTCCCATGGACAGCTCAAGGAGATCGATATTGCCGTTCTGCATGATATTGTCATTCTGTATACTATCCTGTTTTATCCTGTCAAAGAGTATTTTCATTCTTCTGAAATACGGACGTGCCTCCTCCGGTGATACATAAGGAGGTATGCACATAAGTCCTGTTATCCTGACATTGCCAAGCAAGCTGATCTCTGTTATGGCCTGTTCTATCTCATCGACACCAAAACCGAACTTCTGGGGCTCTTCACCTATATTGACCTGAAGGAAGACATCCTGTATCTTTCCAATGTCCCCTGCCCGTTTATCTATCTCCTCTGCTATTTTTGCAGAATCCACAGACTGTATCACGTCAAAATGGTCAACTGCCTGTCTGACCTTGTTTGTCTGCAGATGTCCTATAAAGTGCTTTTCACATGGCAGGATATGATCACATTTGTCTTCAAATTCCTGTATCCTGTTCTCTCCTATGATGGTGGCACCTGCCTGTATGGCTTCGTTGATCCTGGGGGGGTCCACTGTCTTTGTGACACATACAAGTTTTGTTTTTCCGAGTTCTTTGAGTACTTTCTTTATGTTTTCATTCACTGTCATTGTTTTTCCATCTATATTATTCAAAATACGATGTATTTAAATGGTTCCGGTTGGAGCCAATGTAATTGAACACCTTGCTAACTGAAACGCTTTTTGCTGACTGATCCTAGCTTCTTAGTTCTTTTAATTAATAGATCTGCTTAGCTTAAATACGGATGAATGTTTCCAAATGCTTATCAACATTCAATACATAATCATAATATTATAATTTAGTCTGTATATAAGTTAAACATTTCTTTTTCATTATTATCAGACAGGAGAATGAGATGTCTGCAAGAAAACGAACCTTTCAAAGGGCCATAATTATCGCAGTTTTGCCGGCTGTTCTGCTAAGTTTCTATTGTATGGGTGCTATTGCATCGGAGCTTACACTCAGGCCTTCAGCTGAAGTTATCTTACCAGGTGACATTTTCACTGTAGATGTATTTGTCGCCCCTGATACCGGGATCACAGGAATGCAGCTTGATCTTGTGTTTGATGCTTCAAAGGTCCGGATAGAGAATGTAGAAGAGGGAAGCCTCTTTAAGCAGAGCGGCATGGACACTGTTTTCAGTAAAGGGATTATTGAAGATGATTTACTAAAGGATGTATATGGGTGCATACTTGGTGATGAAACGGTTTCCACAGCTGCCACATTTGCCACAGTTACGTTTTCGCTGGATACGCAAGCCTCAGATAGCCTGACTCTGGATCTGAGCAATGTTATCTTAAGCGATCAGGCAGGCAATGCCCTTGAAACAGTTTCAACAGGTATTATCATTGAGATCCAGGACAACAGTCCTCCTCAAAGGCCAGGAGATTTCAATAGTGATGGTGTTGTAGATTTCTATGATTTCGTCTGGTTTGCAGGTTCATATAATTCCAGGGCAGGAGATGCTAACTATGAACCTTTTTTTGATTTTGATAAAGACGGGGATGTGGATTTCTATGATTTTGTAGAGTTTGCAGCTTTGTATGGGCAATGAAACATTCATCATTATTGTATCAGTATTGTTAATGTGCAGCCAGGTATTTTCCAGGCTGCACCTGGATGCATTTAATCCATCCTTATGTAACAAAGGTATAAGCAACTCATATTAAGGAACTCATATTCTGTTACGGTACCTTTTAAACGATTTCTTCCTTAATAGAACGATAAGACTCATCCGTTGTCTTTGTAGAGCCCTTGAAGATTATCTTTTCAAAATCAAAGAGTGAGGCAAAGTCATCCACTATATTGTCAAACTCCTTTTCGTAACATAATCCGGTATCCACCTTTCCTACACATTTATAGCCAGAGTAGTCAAAGACCATTTTCATCATTTCAGTATCATCGGGATCAGGTGCTAATTTGGCAAGGACGAGCATCTCTCTCCAGTTAGCCGCCTGCATCGGTGTAAGGAAGTAAGTGCCTTCCCCTCTCTTCTCCCCCATAACAGCCTCTACGTAAGCATTCCTGTTCTCAAATGCTGCACAGATACAATCATCTACGATCTCCCCATGGGCATCCTTTAGTATCCTTACAGGTATTCCCAGGTAAGCAAAATCCTTTTCCAGTGAACCCAGCACGTTCCCGCAGAGACCATAAAACACAAGTATCCCGTCAAATAGTTCACCGTTTTCCTCAATAGACCTATATACTTTATCTTTGAGCAGAGCAGGCTCGGCGTCCAATGCGAATTCAAGAAGGTTGAGGACAACTGTGAACTGGTCAGTAACATCACCTGTGCCAATAAGCGAAGGCAGGTCACTGATGCCTGCTTTTTCATATTTCACTGCCACTTCTGTTAGTTTCTTTTCAATACCTTCTGTATTCTCGTTCTCTACCAGTATCAGGCGTGCATTCTTATCTTCTTCGAATATATGGACAAGTTCATCTTCGAACATGCGACAGGATATCAGATACAACAACGGCATTTTCAAACTCCCTTTTTCTTTTTCGCAACGTGTCATTTCCGGGCCTGCAAACACATTTTACAGGCAGATTATGACATTTGCCAGGTATACTATGATTTCTCTGGAATGCTATATTAAACTCACCTTTCTCATATGGAGTATTTTTTGTGTGGAAAAAAGATTGCTATGACTTATTCTCCATTTAGCTGGCATGTCTGCTTAGCAGATACTGGAAAAAAAGAATATTGATTACTATTCTTCTTCTTCTTCTTATTATTATTATTGTAATATTAAATAAAAAGGGTTAATAGCAAATTGAGTTTCAAAACATCTTATTTCTCCACCCAATCCCCCTTTTCGTTCTTTTCATATTTGTTCTTCACAGCAGACCAGGCAACACGATGAGCCACTTCTTCTCTTGAGGCATCCCCTCTTCGCTCTTCCGGATCAGCATATTGGTCCCATGCATTGTTGAACGCTTCTTTGTATATTTCCCGGGCATGCTTTGGAAGATTATCCTTTACATTTGATGGTAGTTCATTTATACTTCTGTAAGGCAAAGAACCCACTCTCCTTAATAATTTATTCTTTATCGTACAGTCATTTTTACTATACATTAAATGAGAAATTCACTCTATATGTTTCTTGTGTTTGCTTTTCCTGTAAAGGGCAACACGTTTATGGAGAAATATCCCTGCCACGGTCAAAGCCATAACTATCCAGAGAAACTGCATTGATCCTGAATTGAGGTCCGTACCTATCAGCCAGGCATGAGCAAAGGTCAGTAAAAAGGCAGGATATATGAGATAATGGATCTTCTTCCATCCACCTGATATGCGTTTCCTGTACAGTGCGGCAAAAACAGCTATCAGTATCAAATAAAAGGCCGGCCTTCCGGCAAGCTCCAGAAAATCCGTAAAGGGATGGAATACCGGTACAAAAACAGAGATGCTGCGCCTTTCAATTGCAAATGCTACCGGGTGGACCAGCATCAGCAGGATACCGATACGTGCAAGTATATGATGTACAGCAATGAACCCTTTTCCAAAGACATTCTTCATCTGCCTCATATATTCAGATGACAATATAGCCAGGAATATGAAAAAATATGCAAACAAGCCGGATGCTCTGTATATCAGCTGTAAGAAAGTGTCTGTTTTTTGTAAAAGCGTAAAGATCATTATTGCTGAAACGACTATTAATGAAAATAATATTGCATCTCGTTTTTTTATCATGAAGGCACCGCTCATATTGGATAGGAAGTAGTATAAAGATATTTTGGGATGCCGTACGTAATTGACGTTGTGCTTGTATAGCGTTGTATTTTTATGTTGTATTGCCGGCATGCAGGGAACAATTTCATTTATTATTTCTTTTCTTTCTATTCTGTCCGGAAGATTAATTAAAAACCATCAGGTATTTTCAACATGGCTCATAATATGAGCTTTCGGAGGTCTTATGCCTCTTTTATAGAACTCGTTCCATGTTCTCCTGGTAATATCCGACCTGAACACGAACTCATCCCTCAGGTCGTTCACATATGCCCTTGCTTTAAGACTTTTGTAGAAAGGATGGTCATTCAGAAGAATAGTGACAGGCCTTTCAGGTGATATGTAGACGAACCTTGAGGTAACAACAGCCTCCCTCAGTATTTTCATTGCCAGGTCTATGTCAGAGTCGTTCTCTATATAGATATCAAGGGATGCCATCATTTCTGAACTGCCTGAATTGCCACTTGCGACACATTCTGTAAATATCAGGTTGTTTGGTGCTGAAACCAGGTCATCATCAGGAGTGACAAGGCGTGTGGCCCTCAGACCTATATCCTTCACCTCGCCATAGTACTTTCCCATCTCTATCCGGTCACCGACCTGATATGTCTTTTCCATGACTATGATGACTCCTGCTGCAATGTCCTCAAAAAGGTTCCTCAGACCAAAACCGATGGCAGCACCAATAAGACCACTTAGAAGTACCAGCTGGTTCAGTGAAAGTGCAAATATGGATGCCAGGATGTAATATATAGCGAAGGAATAGATAAGCACTTTAGAAAGTGGTATTATTGTCTTGAGATGGAGCCTGTACCGCCATGACATTTCAGATAGCTTTGTCAGCAAAAAAGCTACAATCTTTGCAAGCAGGACTGCAATGGCTATGATAGCCAAAGATACAAGCACGGTTTGTGTATCGACCTGCCCGAAGGTCGTAACAAAAGCATCAACCTCAGATTCAACCATTACCACACCAGCCTTATGTTCTCTAAATACCTTACCACAACATACAGCCTTTCAGGTTTCACGCTGTAGTATTCAGCCTTCTTCACTATGACATCCTGATTCTGCATTTCAAACAATATCTTGTTGATGATCATGTCGTCAACATTGCAACTCCAGTTCAGTATATTTTTCAATTCTTCTTTTTTGATATGCCCCATTGAAAGAATAAGATACAGAACAAATCTTCCGGTGCTGTCAAGATCGATGTCAGTATCGATCGTATCTATATTACTTGTTTTTATAACGGGGTGTTCCAGCCATTTATCCCATATTTCCTTTGCAACTCCCGGGTTTCCACGTGACAGTTTTACTATCTCTTTAAATATGATAGATTCTGCCGTTTCTTCTGGTTTTTTGTTAAAGAGCATTGTTTGAAGTGCAATATAGTTGATCTTCAGACTGTACAGATTGATCCTGCTGTGGGTAAACCTCTCTGCGATTGGTCTTTTAACTATCCTGAATATCTTCTCATCCTTTACTTCTTTATCATTGATAAACTGGATCTCATCTTCTGCATATTCTGAAAGCAAGAACCTTTTCATGTTCTCATGATCCATTTGAGGAAGAGTTATCCGGACCGGGAAATATCTCCCTATGTCCATCACCCTGTTAAGATAATTCCAGGAATGGATGTTCCATGTTGTTATGAAAAGCCTGTCATCTGATGAGATCACCATTTCAAGGAACTCTTCAAGAACATCAAAACCACCTATCTTTCGCATATACAGGTAATGGCAATTATCAAAGATCATTATCCTATTATTGTCTTCAAGTAAAGGTATCTCTTCTTTATTGCTGATTATAGATGAAAAAGTGATCTTTGTCACATCATGAGAGTGCATTTTGACAATCTCGTCCACAAGCTCGGATTTACCTGCATAGGGCAATGCAATTATTGCGACATTGATCCTCTGACCGGATTCAAAATCAGATATTGCAGTTTTGATCTTTTCAATTGTTTCATCCAGACCGAATATCATTTTTTTAAGGGGGGCCTTCTCGTCCTGTTCATCAATAATCATTCTGCATGCCTTTACATTTACTATTACTGCACTTTAAGAAGCTATTCTTTGCCTGCAAACAAAAACACACAGACACTAACATATCTAAAAAACAGAATGTCATACGATTATATATAGTCCATGACAGCACAAGAACAGTCCTGTTGTGTCAAGCATAGATGCCTGTGTTTGTTCCCATGACTGCAGATGCTGTTTTTTTCATGAACCAAAACACCTAAGTAATGTTGTCCCCTCCTTTGAACAAGAAATGAGTGAAAGCTTGTTTTTTGTATAAACCGAGTTGATATTTTGCCAATAAAAGACGGAGATACAATAAAGATAGATTACACCGGCACACTTGATGACGGTACTGTTTTCGATAGTTCTGCAAACCATGACCAGCCTCTTGAATTTACAGTAGGTGCGGGTCAGGTCATTCCTGGTTTTGAAGAAGCTGTAAGGGGCATGGAAGCAGGCGAGGAGAAAACATTCAGAATAGAGCCGGCTGAAGCTTATGGTGAGCATAACCCCGCTCTGGCCCAGTCAGTTCCAAGGTCAGTCATTCAATGTGACATGGAATTAACTGAAGGAATGATGCTGATGGTGGGAACCACCGATGGCCAGCAGATGCCTGCAAGGATCAGTGAGATTAGCGATGAGAACGTAACACTTGATATGAATCATCCTCTTGCCGGCAAGGCACTGACCTTCAACATAAAAGTTGTAGAAGCATAAACAGATTTTGGGCTCTAAAATGGGCTCCAAAATACCTTTTTCTTTTGTATGGTTTTTTCTCCGATATCCACCTGAAATGTCTTTCCAGACCATCTGATGCTTTTTTGTATTTCATTGAGCCTGTTGTGGAATTCTGATCACTCATAATGTTCTTATATTAGTATGCTTTTTCAATCATCATCACAGAATTGATGAGATACGTTTGTGTAAAGAAAATGGAAATCGATAAGTTTCTGAAAATCAATATAAATATAATAATATATAATAATATAAAGTGATGATAAAATGGTTCCGAAAAAATGCTTTTTGACAAAAGGTGTTGGTGTACATAAAGACCGGTTAGCATCTTTTGAATTGGCGCTGCGTGCTGCACAAATCGAGAAATACAACCTTGTTACTGTATCCAGTATCCTTCCGCCTAATTGTAAACTGGTGTCCAAGGATGATGGACTTCAGGAGTTGCCGGCAGGAGAGATAGTTCATTGCGTCCTTGCACGTAATGATACCAATGAACCGCACAGACTTGTTTCTGCGGCTGTTGGAACGGCAGTCCCTGTGAATGAGAACAACTATGGTTACATCTCCGAGCACCATTCCTTTGGTGAGGATGAAATAAAAGCGGGCGAGTATGCTGAAGATCTGGCAGCTACAATGCTTGCTACAACACTTGGTGTGGAGTTCGATGCTGATTCTGCATGGCATGAGAGAGAACAGGTCTATAAGGCCAGCGGACACATATTTGATACTACCCATTACTGCCAGGTCGCATACGGAGATGCAGACGGCAAATGGACAACTGTTCT
Source organism: Methanolobus sp. WCC5 (assembly GCF_045690325.1). GTDB lineage: Archaea > Halobacteriota > Methanosarcinia > Methanosarcinales > Methanosarcinaceae > Methanolobus. The sequence continues at coordinate 167,945 of NZ_CP146981.1, forward strand.
GGCTGCCATGGTATTTGTTGAATAAATTTGTTGAATAAAAAGGGTCATCGATCCCTTTAATTTTTCTTTGATGCATTTTGTTTTTTATTAATATTATTGGATTAGGCCATTAAATTAGATTTTTGATTTAAAGGTGTGGCCAGATCTCAGAGTGCCCAGATTCTCCGGGATAGAGGTCAGGGGTAAAATCCAGCATAGTATCAACTACAGGTTTCCCGGCATGTGCCGGGGATGCCATAAACAAAAGGATTAACAATAACAATGATGTTCTTTCCACACTGAATACCTGAAATGATGTTAAAAAGCTGATAACGAACATATGAACTGCCTGACAATCATATCAGTTTTTGAAGTATAAATAAATAAATATATAAAGAATGTATTTATAGCTTTGCAAAATGGATAAGGATCCGCCATGATAGATATAATGCCACTTTTGACTGATTATGGGTACATCAGCCTATTTATAACAAGTTTTCTGGCCTCAACGATATTGCCACTTGGTTCTGAGGGACTTGTGGTGCTGATGGTCGTTGGTAACTTCAACATATATACTGTCGTGCTTGTGGCGTCAGTGGCAAATTTCCTGGGGTCATGTACATCTTACTATATAGGATATACAGGGAGAAGCCTTGTTATAAGCAAATACTTGCACATATCCGACAATCAGCTCAAACGTGCAGAGGAAAGTTTCAAAAAATACGGGGCATTTTCCCTTCTTTTCACCTGGTTGCCAGGCATAGGGGACGCAATCACTGTGGCAGGGGGACTTTTAAGGTACAGGTTCAGCTATTTTGCAATCCTTGTCTTTGCAGGAAAACTCTTCAGGTACATGGCTGTGGCCTATCTTGCCAGCAGATACTGAGCATGCACTGCAGGTTTTACCGGTAGCTGGCCACAAAAAATCAGAAGATATTCAGACATTCAGGATGTTCTGATGCTCTGCGGTACGACCGTGACCTGCTGTTTACTTAAAATGCCCTGTGAAGCTCCAATGGCAACCCTGGGAACAGAATGGCCTGCCATTACCATTTCTCTGAAGTCGGCATACGAATCTTTTATCAGATCGCGATTTCCTTGGATCTCTAATATGTTCAGCCTGAAAAGGCCGGCAAACTCTTCCATTTCCTCCTGGAAGCCCTCTGTGTACGATGTATCTGTATTTATCTGCACAACTGTTTCATAACCCATTGAATCAAGGACAAACTTTGCCATATCGATATCATCGGTATTTTCAATGAAACCGCAGTACTTGAACATCTCTTTCCAGTTTTGGGCCCACATCGGGGTCATCACGAGTGCGCTCTTCCTGTTAAAACTGGATATCATTTTCAGGAACGACTTCCTTCCACCCACAACTGCGCCGATGCAATCATCCACTATCTTTCCATCGTTGTCCTTCAGGATAGATACCGGACATGGTAACTGTTCCAGGTCCTTTTCTATCTTCTTGAGCACGTTCCCGCACAGACCATAGAACAGGAAGATACCATCAGAAAAGTAAGAGATCCGTTTTACATTTTCATAAACCTGGTCCTTAAGGGACCGGGGATCTCCGTGCAATGCAAGGCCCATAATATTGATCGTGACAACATAACTATCCATGCTGACATATATCTGTATGCCCTTTTGATCTCATCGACAGACATAACCCTATGGTGCAGACCTGCTTTGGTCAGCTTTTCCACGATGCCGGTACATTCATCATTTTTAAAGACCAGGATATCATCTATTTCTGGATCATTACATAATGTATCAATGATCTCATCCTCAAACATCCGACATCCGGTTATGTTGATTACTGTCATTTTGCTTTCCTCTTAGTTACATGGATTGTAAATCAGAGGCGTTAACAGAGACAACAACGAAAATATGATCCAGTCTTTAATCTTTGCATGAATCAATGTCTCTATCGATGTTGCCGATATTATCAATGCCTTCGATATAATTCGCTTTATAGATTATAACATATAACTGTATGCTTAACGGTGTGAACAAAAAGAAGAACGTAGCGAAGTGATTTAATGTAACGGCGTTAACAGGAAAATATATTCTATATGATACATGGGATTTAAGGGACTATTTCAAATCTTTCAGATAATCCATGGGATCTTAAGACAATCCATGGTTATAACCATGAGCTGCGGCCTTTTGTGAACAATCCGGCATATTGGAATTCTTCCCTTTATGGGGCAACTCCAGGAGGGTCTCAGGGAATGACAAGTACCGGTCTTTTTGCATGCCTTACCACATTCTCTGCGACGCTGCCAAGCAGTATATGGCTAAGTCCGGTTATCCCCAGGGTTCCCATTACTATCAGATCCATATCGTTCTCTGTGGCAAAATCAACGATTCCGTCTGCAGGTGTCTTATCATCGATCACCACCGTCTCTACTTCCACACCTGCTTCTTTGCCGACACCAGCCACATACTCAGTGGCCTTCTTACCCTCATCCCGCAGGTGGTTTTCCAGTGCTTTTGACCACATCTCCCCGCGCATTGCAAGAGTGACCCCTGTGTGAGGTACAACATAAAGTGAATATCTAAAACCCACTTAGGAGCCTCTATAAACTTTGCAAGAGTGACCCCTGTGTGAGGTACAACATAAAGGGCACTGACCCTGGCACCGTTTGCCTTTGCCAGTTCTATTCCCCACTTCACGGCATTCTTCACATTCTCAGAGCCATCCGTAGCTATTGCTATCGTCCTTATTTCCACGCTCATATTTATCTCCCCGTTATAGTATCAGTTTTCAAGTGACATATATATATGACGGATGGGCACACAGGCCGGACGGGAACCTTAATGCGTGCTCATTTTCTTTATGGTGCTTACCTGCAGTTCGCTTTAAATACAATGATGGGGCAAGTATCCAATAGATGCAATTATTCCGGAGGAAGAGGGATATAAAGGTGATTTTTTATGCAGAACAGGGAAAAAATTAAAAGAAGCCGTGATGACCGTATGATTGCCGGGGTAGCCGGAGGCTTGGGGAAATACTTTGATACAGATCCTACTTTCATAAGGCTGCTCTTTGTTATTACCACCTTCATAACAGAAGGATTAATGATATGGGTATACATTCTGATGGCAATAATCGTCCCTGAGGAAGAGAAATCAGGGAAGAAGCTTCCTGCAGGTACGCAAGAGAATGAACCTGCAAAAGAATCTGTCCCGGAGGAGGAAGATGATCCCATACGGACAGGGGAACTTCCCGCAAACCTTGAAAACAAAAAAGAGGAGAGCAAGTCAGGTGTCTGGCTGGGCATCGGTCTGGTTGTTTTAGGCCTGCTGCTTCTGATCGATCGGCTGGATCTGTTCTGGTGGCTCAGCTGGCGCATTATGTGGCCTCTTCTACTGGTTCTTCTTGGTATATGGATAATCCTGAGACGTGGCAGGTGAACATGTGACATATCATAGCGGTATCCTTGGGGCTCTGATGCTGATAGGGGCTGGTATCCTGTTGCTGTTCAATAATATGGGCATGCTGCCGGCTGGTTTCTGGTGGGCTCTCCTGGACCTCTGGCCGGTACTGATTATCCTGTCTGGTCTTGATGTGATCGCAGAATACAGCCGCTCCGATCTTACAGCTTATGCGATATTTGTCGCCGGATCTTTGCTGATCATTGCAGTTGTATGGTTTGCATGGTCTTATCCTTATGAGCAGCCGCCCTCGCTACTGCAGTATTTCCCATTCCTGCATGTACTTGAGAATTTGTCTTCTGGTTTTGATGTTCCCTGAAATGTATTAACAACCTGATAACTGCGAACCGGTTTGCAGTTTAGACAATTCTTTAATATGTAGTGGTCATTCTATAGCATATAGCATCCATTAAGAAGGAGGATGAAAAAATGTCACAAGGAAATAACAATAACATGGCGTATTATGTCGTCATCGCATTAACGATCGTTTTGGTGCTGATGGCAGCAACGATATATGCCAGTTCACAGGCAGGATATACTAAAGATACACCAAATACCATACAAATGAACGGGAAGGCAGAAATGATGGTCGTGCCCGATACCGCACAGCTGAGCATTGGTGTTGTGATCCAGGCCCCGACTTCCAGTGAAGCCACAGAAGAGAGTGCAGCCATAATGAGTACGGTAATTGAGGAGCTCAAAGCACTTGGCCTGGAGGACAGGGAGATACAGACATCATACGTCTCCGTATACCCGGTATACAACTATGACGGGAAGGCGACCATTGAAGGCTATTCAGCTTCCAACAGCGTGCAGGTGACCACTACAAAACTGGATGTCCTGGGCGATATCATTGACAAATCTGCAGCTGCCGGTGCAAACCAGATAGGCGGTATATCCTTCACGGTATCCGATGAAAAACAAAAGGAACTGCGCGAAGAGCTCATCGATGAAGCAGTTACTGATGCATCATCAAAAGCCGATATGCTTGCCAGCAGTCTGGGTGTCAGGATCATCGGAGTGCAGACATCATCCATAAGCGACAGTACCCAGCCAAGGATATATTACGACATGATGGAATCACCAAAAGAGGAAGTTGCTATGGGTACTCCGGTAGAGCCCGGAGAGTCCAGGGTCTCAATGTCGGTCTATGTCACATACATCATAGAATAAACTGTCAGGAAAACATATCTGATAATCACCCTTAGTGATGATTCTCATATAGTGGACGATCAACATATAATGTATGATCTTATGAAAGGATGTTCCCGCATCCTTTCTTTTTTATCTGAAAGCAGGACATAGGGTCCGGCATATACGTCCTCAACATGATCATTTTTGAATTATGGGTTCAAAGGTCCCGGAACTGCCGGATACATCCGGATAAAGGGCACTTTTATTAGTTTTGAATCTATAATGTATCCTTATCAGTGAACATGAGGAGACACCAATGGACAAAGAGCAAACATGCACATCAATAAAGATAATAACCCTGTTGACATTTCTGACAATGGTTATTGTCAATGCCCTGGCCAATGCCCTTCCGATCAACGGTATCAGTACCGGCCAGATCTCTGACTCTTATCCCAACCTTTTTGCTCCGGCCGGGCTGACCTTTGCGATATGGGGACTCATATACCTGCTGCTGGCAGTGTATACTCTTTATCAGCTTGGGCTTTTCCGGGAAAATGCCAGACCCGACAGGGAAGACCTGTTGTGCAGGACCGGCATGCTCTTCTCCATCTCCTCTATTGCAAATACGGCCTGGGTATTTGCATGGCACTATCAGGTCATTCCATTATCCCTGTTATTAATCGTTGTCATCCTTGTTTGCCTTATCAGGATAAACACAATGCTGAAAAAAGAAAGCCTTACAGGAAGGGAATATCTTTTCATCAGGCTCCCTTTCAGCGTCTACTTTGGCTGGATAACCGTGGCGACCATTGCTAACGTTACCATATTCCTTGTAAGCATAGGCTGGAAAGGTTTTGACCTGACCGATGCAACATGGACTGTCCTGGTTCTCACTGCCGGCCTTATCATAGCTCTTGCAACAATGCTGAAAAACAGCGATATTGCCTATGGACTTGTCATTATATGGGCATATGCAGGAATACTGTTAAAGCACGTGTCAGCCGATGGGTTCGATGCTCAGTATCCTGTGATTATAACTACAACAATGGTCTGCATCGTGTTACTGATCATTGCAGAGATATATCTTTTTTCAAAAAGGGAACGGCGAATGCAAGCGGCCTGATCTTAAATAAAATGGAATCCGGATAAGGATAGATATCTGCGTATCCGTCCTTACTTATCCTTCCGATATTGTGAAGATCCTTTATTTATTTATTTATTTATTTATTTATTTATTTCTTCGCTTATTTGCTCATGATCTGCACCGGGGCGTCTTTTCTGCCGATGTAGACCTCATCAACGTTGGTGAAGATACCATGCTCAACAATACCGGTCAGCTGGGAAAGCGTCCCTGACATCTCCAGGGGATTTGCTATCACACCGAAACTGGCATCTATTATGAAATTACCATTGTCGGATATCACAGGTCCGTCCTTCCTTGACGCAAGACGAAGCACAGGATCCCCGCCTAGCTTTCTGACCTTTCCCATGACCAGTTCCCTGGCATAAGGAAGCACTTCCAGCGGAACATAGTGGTTTAGCTGTTCACTTATCTTAGACTCATCTGCAACTATCACAAAACGCTTTGCAGAACATGAAACGACCTTCTCGCGGGTATGGGCCGCACCGCCGCCTTTTATAGTGTTCAGGTCCGCATCCACCTGGTCCGCACCATCGATGGCAATATCAAGTTCCGGGTGCTCTGCCAGTGATGTGAGGGTGATACCGGCCCGGATGGCAAGCATTTCCGACTGGTACGATGTTACGACCGCAATTATGTCCAGCCCCTCATCCACACGCCTTCCAAGCTCTGCTATGGTGTAAGCTGTGGTGGAGCCGGTGCCAAGACCGACTACCATACCATCTTTTACAAGGTCGGCTGCAGCTATCCCTGCGGCCTTCTTCTCGGGACTTTCTCCTGTCGGGTTTCTCTCTTTCATCAGGATCCATCCTTTAGATCAGGGGGAAAGTCTGCGCCTGTCCCTGGGGAAGAGGACAACGTCACGGATGTTCTCAACACCCAGCATGGTCATTACCAGCCTTTCGCATCCGATGCCCCAGCCTGCGTGCGGAGGCATGCCATACCTGAATGCCTTGAGATAGAACTCAAACCCTTCCGGATCCAGTCCCTGGGACTCTATCCTGCTTATAAGGAGCTCGGGGATGTGGATACGCTGTGCACCTGATGATAGTTCCATGGTCCTGTGCATCATATCGAATGCCTTGGACAGCACCTGGTTGTCCTCATAGGGCATTGCGTAGAAAGGCTTTATTTCGGTTGGCCAGTCTATGATGAAATAATGGGATTCTCCTGTCTCTTTGAACACATGCTCACCGATGGTGTGCTCGGCCGCAGTACCAAGGTCATCGCCCCAGTTGAGCATCTCATCACTGTTGGCATTTACTATCTCGATAGCCTCGTCATAGGTGAGCTTCAGGAATGGCAGCTTTGGTACCCTGAGCTGCACATCAAGGACTGCAAGTGGATCAGATGCATTCTCTATGACCTGCTCATAGATGTAGGCCACCATATTCTCCAGGACCTCCATCACATCGAAGTGATCGCAGAAACTCGCCTCGATATCAATGGATGTTGCCTCGTTCAGGTGCCTGCGGGTGTCATGCTCCTCTGCCCTGAAGATAGGACCGATCTCAAATACCCTGTCAAGTCCTCCTGACATGAGTATCTGCTTGAAGAGTTGCGGACTCTGGTTCAGGAAAGCCTCCCTGTCAAAGTAAGTGATGGGGAAAAGGGATGTACCCCCTTCAGTTGCCGTTGCTACAACCTTTGGACTGGATGTCTCAATGAATCCGTTATCCGTGAGGAAGCTCCTGACAGCCCTGAGCACTTCGTGCCTGATCCTGAATATGGCTGTCGTTCTTTCCCTTCGAAGATCTATGAACCTCGAATCAAGGCGGGTATCAAGTTCAGCTTCAACCTTACCCGTTGTGTCCATTGGCAGGGGTGAATCCGCTTCATTAAGAACCGTTATCTCCTCAGGGATGAGCTCATAACCGTTGGGAGCCTTACCTTCTGGTTTCACAGTCCCGCTTATGGATACAACTGATTCCCTGACAAGCTTCCTGGCAGTTTCAAGGAGCTGCGGATCGGTCTTCTTCTTCACCAGTGTGACCTGGGCCCGTCCCTCACGGTCCCTGAGCACAACAAAACAAATTCCACCAAGATCACGGACCTCGTGCACCCATCCGGCGACAGTGACCTTCTGGTCACCCAGCTCCTCCGGATTGATCTGTGACGTATAATGTGTTCTAAGATTTGCTAATGACATATATTCACCTGATTAGTGCATTTATATAATAGATTGAGTTGCTAATACCTAATTAATTCGTTATAAAGGTTGCCAAAACGATGATTCATAAAACATTTTATGATGGAAAATGAAAGAAAAATAATTGATAAGGACTTAGAAACAATGTCTTTTCGAAAGTTATAGTTTAAGGACTATCTGATATAATACTAAAAATAAAAATATGGAACCTGAATAATTGAGAAAAGGAAAAGACATACTCATACTCTAGTTTAAGTTAACTTCCAGAAAAGTACAATAAATTCAAGACTTTAAACAAATAATATATTTGTGAGTTTTTTGAATTTCGTTCTTGTATTAAACTAATATGTTAGTTTTAACAATTAGATATGCTTGGGATGTTTTCTTGAGATTCAGATGATAAATGAAGCAGAGTTATTATATAATTTATTATCTATTTAGATAATATACAATGCTATTTTAACTAATGCCCATAATGCATATATAGTTAGTAAAAGAATCATACAATGTCACATTGCAATAATGTGGAGTGGGGTCCAATCTATTTTTGCAGAGTAGGCTTGAACCCCAAAATGCCCAAAGGCAAGGTCATAGTTGACTTTGATGATGTTTAAGGTTTACGCAATCTTGCCTTTGGTACATTGTGAAAATAAAACAAAGGTGGATTAATGAAACAATACCTAAGAATTGGTTTTGCTGCAATGCTTTGTATGCTCTTGCTTGTAAGTACTGTAGCTGGAGAAGTATCTTCAGAAATATCAACGATGGATGAAGACGAAAATTTAGAAGAATTTATCATTAACATCCCAGCAATTAGCAACAAGACATTAGATAATTTAAAAGGGAACAGCAATATATTGAAAGTTCAAGGGGAAATTCCTGAACTAGAAAGTGGAAAAGAAGTATATGAATGGACAAAACAAGTTGACAAAATCAGAGTCAATATACGAGAGGATAAATCTTTAGACAATTACTATTACCCATCTGGACCACTTCTTGCTTATGGAACAGATGCTAAAGGTTATTTCGTGGTCATGCTTTATGATAAAGCAGAAATAAAAGATGAAGATATTGATTCTATTGCTGAGATTATAACAAAATATGCAACTAAATCAAGCATAAAAAATGTTCCTATCGTTTTTACTACAGATGAATTAATAAGGCCGGTTAGTTCTTCTGTAAGTACAACTAGTACTGCTGCTATAAGAACCAATCCTTATCTTATCAATTATCGTCCAATAACAGGTGGGATTGCTCATTCTGTTTATTTCCCATTATTAGGACAAGCTCAACTTGGAACAATTGGATTTACTGCAAAGAGAACTAGTGACAGCACACTAGGATACGTGATCGCTGGACACGTTGCAGGATGGCAAACTGGTCTTAGTTCATATCAGCCTATATATAGTGCAGCTAATTATAATGCAGATGTCTCTGTACTAGGAGCAAATACCGATGCAGCCTTTGTTCCATATAGTAATGTAGTGGATGACCTGCACATAGGAGGAGGGACTTTTGTAGATGTATATGGAACTTATTCTGGAGGAATATCTGGCATGCAACTTACAAAATCCAGCACTGCTAGCGGTTCTGTCACTGGAACTTATCTCGCAGTCTTAACTGGACAAACTGTTTTAGGACAGTTTATGGATACGATTGAAGTAATGAGCACAGCCTGTCAGGGTGGAGATAGCGGTGGTCCAGTATATTATACAAGCAGTGGAAGATATAGAATCGTAGGAATAATATCTGCAAATGGAACATATAACGGAGCGCCTGCTACAATATACATCCCGTATGGGGAAGTAGCATCCAAACTTGGAGTAAAAGCTCTTAAGTAAACCTCAATAAGAGGTTTACTTTTTACTTTTTAAAACGGGAAGGAAGTATTAATCTATGAATAAAAAAAACATTCTAGTCTTTATAAGTGCACTTTTGATAATAGGAATTACACAAGCAAGTGCGTTCAATGTCACCTATAGCAGTATTGATAATGGGATATTTGAAAGAATTACTACCTTGTCACAAAATGGGATTAAAAACTGCACTAACCCTGAAAGTCCCATATATGACTCATCGGTTGTGAAAGCATATGGAAATGTTCCTTTTATTAGTAATGCAAGCCAGCTAAATGAATTTACAGACAAATTAAGACACGTCAGAGAAAACTCATGGCAAGAAATTGATTTTTATCCTAATGGGTCCATTGTTAGATATGGGTCAGACCCTTCAAGAGGTTATTTCCTAATAGAATTATATGATAATGGAGAGGGAAATTATTCTGAAGAAGATACCAGAGAGATTTACGATATCGTGGAAAAATACGCAATAAAAAATGCAATTGAAGATATTCCTGTTGTTTTTACACTAACAAAAGAAACAGGTTTCATAGGTTTTTTGGAGTATCCTGTTTATAGATATGATATTGATAATAAAACTGTAGGAATCTCAGGTATAAACAATTCCATGAATAGTACAAATAACACAAGCCTTCATAACAGTCAAAGTATACCTTTCTCAGGAATTCTAATCAGTCTTCTTGCTATTGCAGTTGCATATACAATAATTAAAAAGGAATAGGATGCATTGTAAGTAGACTAATGATATTATTAAAAATGTGATAAAATTGTAAGTAAGATGAACAGAGAAATACATAAGAGTTCTGATTTGCTTCGATTGATACTAAAAAACAGAAAGTAATTGATATTCAATGGGTTATTATATATCCTTATTCATCTTCTTTTTTATACAAAATGCAGTAACTTCTTGCATAGAAGGCATGGTAACAAGCACATATAGAGCACTTTAACGGTAGCATTAATTCGCATGCATGAATATGCATACAAAAATTAGCATACTCGCCCTAAATGCAAAAGTTATATCTAATTGTACATCACATTTCTAGAAATTAAACCATTTTTTGAAATTATTTATTCATAATAAAGCTAATTACTAGATTCCATGAGTGCTACTCACTCAAGGCTTCTCTTGTTAATCTCGCACCTGATATCCTGTTTAAGCATATCCAGCGCAGTACCGTAGTCATCTGTCTGGCCCAGTGCCCACATCATCTTGACAAGACCCACCTCGGGAAGCATATCCTCACCTTCAATGGCCCCGGCTTTCAGTATGTCCCTGCCGGTGTCATATACCCTGTCACATACCCTGCCATTGAGACACTGGGAAGTGATCATCACCGGTATCCTGTGGGATGTGGCCCTCTCTATCTGGGGTATCCAGTCAGTTGATACATGACCAAGGCCCGTACCTTCGATAACTATGCCCTTATAACCTGCGTCAATGAACCAGCCCAGTATGTCCGGGCTTGCACCGGGAGTGAACTTCACAAGGGCACATTTGGGCACAAGAGAGCTTTTCAGTGTCAGTATTCTCTCGTTCCTTCTGATATAGGGCAGGGATGTGCATATCTCTCCTGTTGCATAGTCCACATAACCTATCGGCTCGGAGTTGACGGACCTGAATGCATCCCTTCTGGACGTGTGCATCTTGCGCACCCTGGTGGCGCGGTGAATGGCACATATGTCATCGGAGCTGTCGTTGTGCATGACGACACTAACCTCAGCAATATCACTTACAGCAACCTTTGCAGCACATATGGCGTTCATTGCATTGTCACTGCTTGGACGGTCGGCACTTCTCTGTGAGCCCACAAAAACAATTGGTACGGGGGTATCTATCATGAAGGACAATGCAGCTGCAGAGTACATCATGGTGTCCGTACCATGTGCTATTATGATACCATCGGCACCCTTGTGTATCTCTTCCACAACAGCTTTTGAGAGCTCCTGCCAGTAGCTTGCCTTCATGTTCTCTGAAAGTATGTTATAGATAGCTCTTCCGCTAAAGTTGGCTATTTCGGTCAGCTCGGGTATTGCCTGCAGGATATCATCAGCCGAGAACTGGGAAGTGACCGCCCCTGTCCTGTAATCTATCTTGCTGGCAATAGTCCCGCCGGTAGATAATATTGATACTTTCGGAAGCCCGGTCCTTGCTGTTATCTCCGGTTTTGCCGCCTCCTTCCCGGAGGATGCAATGTCCTCTTTTTTCTGCAATAATGTTACAGTAGCCCCTTGTGGCGTAATGCCTGCATTATACCCGCTGTTCATCTTAATGACTATATGGCCGGTAGTGCTTGGCATAACGATGCCTTCATATTCAACACCGCTCTTGCTGACCCTTACTCTGTCACCCTCTTCAAATTCCATGTTCATCCCCTGGTTACCTGTGGATATGTTGTATTTCCCGTATATTCTTCTACTTCAATGAAAAGCTGTTTCAGCGACTCCTCGATCTTGCTGTTCATGTCCTCAAGGATTTCCTGTACTCTTCCAGCCTCTTCCCGTTGCATCTTAATGGCCCTTCTCACCTCATCCGGTGCAGGACCACCTGTAATAGCCCTTTTGCTGATATTCATAACAGGGTCCAGAGCTTCCTTTACCATCGCATCGGTCAGCCCCCGGCTACTCAGCCCCTCACCAAGTATACTGCAGGCTACAGCATCTATCCGGGCAAGTGTCGGGTTTCCGCTTTCCCGTGCCAGCACACCCACTATCTGGTGCGCAGTCCTGAATGGGATACCGGCAACTCTTACAAGCGTATCTGCAAGTTCAGTGGCTGTGGTAAAACCAATTACAGATTTTTCGGCCATTGAAGCTGTGTCCACTTTCATGCTGGCTATCATGCCCCTGGTGATACGGACTGCACTCCTTGTGGTCTCAACCGCACGCCACATATTGGGTGTTGCCTCCTGGAGGTCACGGTTATAGCTAAGGGGAAGAGCCTTGCAAAGTGACAGCAGGGCCATCAATGCACCTATGACAGTACCTGTCTTGCCCCTGACAAGTTCGGCTGAATCCGGGTTCTTCTTTTGTGGCATAATGGAGGATGTAGAGGCATACATATCATCAAGCTCGATGAAAGAGAATTCCGGGCTGGACCAGATGATTATCTCTTCTGCCATCCTGCTCAGGTTTACCATTATGTTTCCCATTGCAGATGCAGATTCTATCAGGAAGTCACGTGTACTGACCGCATCCATTGAATTGCCAAGCAGGCTGTCAAATCCCAGCAGGGAAGCTGTCCTGTTGCGGTCCAGGCCAAAACCCGTTGAAGCAAAAGCTGCAGAACCCAGCGGACATCTGTTCACCCTGGAAAAAGCAGCTATCACACGTTCGATATCCCTGCCAATGGCATTGGAATGCGCAACAAGGTGGTGTGCAAAGGTGGTCGGCTGTGCGTGCTGCAGGTGCGTGAAACCCGGCATCAGTGTCTCAGTATTCCCGGAAGCCTTCTCAAGCAGCGTAGTTCGAAGCTCAAGCAACTCCTCTGCAAGGGCCAGGAGCTCATCCCGCAACCTTATCCTGATGCAAGTTGCAACCTCATCATTGCGGGAGCGTCCGGAATGCATCCGGCCTCCGGTGTCCTCTCCTACGATATCTATAAGCCGGGATTCCAGGGATATATGTATATCCTCGTAGCTGTGGTCAAGCCTTTCAATACCTTCCTCCCTTATCGTAAAAAGGCCTTTCAGAATGCCTGTGCAGTCTTTTTCTTTAATGATGCCCTGTTCATGCAGCATGACAGTGTGAGCCATGTCTACCAGGATATCAGCCTCAAATATCCATTTGTCTGCGGACATCGATGAAGTGAAACCGATCATATCCTCATCAGGAGTTGAAGATAATCGTCCTCTACGTAAAATATCGCTCATATTAAACCTCGTGATAACCTTGTTCATGATAGAGTGTGATAGTAAAACAATTGAAAATGATCCTGATATGTAGCGTGGTATTGGTCTAAATAGTTAAATAAGAATCGGTTTTTTTGGGAGCTGACAATTCCAATATTATAAAGATTAAAGTTACATTCAGGCATTTAAGACAAGGTATATATACTAACTACAATATAATAATAAAACATATAATTAGAACCATATAATTATGAAAAAACAAATAATGATGGAGAAAGAAATAATTATTGCAGAGTGCAGTATATTACATCTCTTAAGTGCATTTCTGCTTTCATTAAGGTGAAACTATGGCTAGCGTTAGAGAAAGTTATGTGGACAATATTGACGAAGACCTGCATCAGCTTGTGATCTTCAACCTGGGTGTGGAAGAATTCGGTGTAAACATCATGCAGGTACAGGAAATAATCCGTATGCCGGAGATCACAAGGATTCCCCGTTCCCCTGATTATGTCAAGGGTGTTATAAACCTCAGGGGAAAGATCATAGTGGTCATGGATCTTGACAAACGCTTTGGAATGGCATCTAAAGAGCTGACCGAAGAATCCCGTATTGTTGTTGTTGACATTGGCGGTACCATTGTCGGTCTTGTAGTGGACTCGGTCAGTGAGGTAATACGCCTGCAGGGCTCCAACATCGATAAGACACCCGAGATAATCACCCAGAAAATAAACGCAGAATACCTCAAAGGTGTAGGTAAACTGGATGACAGGCTCCTGATTCTCCTGGACCTTGAGAACATAGTTAACGAAACTGCAAAGTAAGGATCCTTTTTACTATTTTGCTTCTTACTATTTTGCTTCTTACTATTTTGCTTCTTACTATTTTGCTTCTTACTATTTTGCTTCTTACTATTTTGCTTCTTTTTGATCCGGGAAGCAATAGTCACATTTTAACCTGGATCGCACAAAATATAACTATCCTGCAACAACGATCCTCAAACCGATGGTTGCAGCTTTTCTTAATTGACTTTCTAACCAGGCCGGTGTTGGGCTGGTGTCCTTATCTGCATTCAAACCAGTACTCAACTGATACCTAAACCCGTACTCAAATGATATCTGACAGATAACAACATAAATATATAATGCATGATTATTTCAATCCCTGAACAATGAGGTATAAACATGAGAACAAGAATATTGCACTTTATCCTGTTACTGGCTATTCTGTCAGTGCTGACAGGGGGATGTATCAGTGATCAGCCTGTTAATAATATACCGGATCAGAGCATGGATGAAGTCGGTAATACTGCACCGGATGCAGACAGAGATACCATTTACCAGTTTTCCACAATAAATGCCCTGCTTGAAGGTGTCTATGAAGGTGAGATAAGTTGCGGTGAACTAAAAGAAAAAGGAGACTTCGGTCTTGGGACATTCGATGACCTTGACGGGGAAATGCTGAAACTTGACGGTATTATCTACCAGATCCGGGCAGACGGGAATGTCTATGAAGCAGAGGATTCCGTTACTTCTCCCTTTGCTGCTGTGACATTCTTTGAAACCGACATTAAAGATACGGTTGCCGGGCAAATGGATAGCCGGCAAATGGCAGAATACATAGAAAGGTTGCTTCCCAGTCATAATGTAATGTATGCTGTGAAGATCACAGGGAATTTTGACTACATGGAGACGCGCAGTGTGGCTGCCCAGCAAAGGCCGTACCCACGACTTGTAGATGTGACAAAGGACCAGTCGGTCTTTGAGTTCAATGATACCGAAGGTACGATAGTGGGTTACTGGCTGCCAGAGTATGTGAGCGGCATAAATGTGCCCGGGTATCATCTGCATTACATCACAAAGGACAGGACCGGTGGCGGGCATATACTGGACTACATCATAAGTTCCGGAACAATAGAGATAGACAGTACCGACAAACTCTATCTGGAATTGCCTGTGAACGAAGATTACCTTAATATGGGCTTTTCACAGGATCTGGGTGCTGAATTAGAAGAGGCTGAGAATTGAACCTGCTTCAGGGGGACGCATACATGTACATCTGTCCCCAAACCTTCCTCACTCTCTATCCATATATTCCCTTTATGGCTGTCCACTATCACTTTACTGATATAGAGCCCAAGGCCATTACCACCGTAATTCCTTGTTGAGGAACTGTCTATCTGGTGGAATTTCCGGAAAAGACCGGGGATATCATTCTCTGAGATACCTATGCCGCTGTCACCTATTACTATATGTACACTTTTCTCTTCAATGTGTGCGGAAATGGTAATGGTCCCGTGCCGGGGTGTGAATTTAACCGCATTGTCCATAAGGTTCAGGAAGACCTGTGGCAGATACGTTCTGTCCCCGTCGATAAGACATGAATCAAAGCCCACATCCAGATGGATGTGCATGTTCTTTTCTTTTATAGTGTCAAAGAAGAGGTTCACGACATTATTAAGAAGGGATGATACTTCCATCTGCTCGAAATTGTACCTGATAGTCCCGTTCTGATTTGTGCTCACAAATAGCAGGGAATCAATAAGATTCTGCAGTTTACGGGATTTTGTCACCACACGTTCTATGGCATCTATCTGTCCCTGGTTCAAAGGACCCAAAGTGCCATCATACAAAAGCTCGCTGAAGCCTTTTATGGATGTAAGGGGGGTATTTAGTTCATGCCTGAGGTTTGACAGGAATTCATCCTTGAGCCTGTCAAGGGATTTCAGTTCTTCATATGCACTTTCCAGCTTACGCGTGGAATTCTTTAAAGCTTCCTCGGTCTGTTTGCGCTCAGTGATATCACGAATATGACTTACAGTCATCATCACATCACCTTTTGTATCATATACCGGAAAGATACGGAAATCCCTTACCCTGTGATCAACAGGGTCTGCATGCTCGAACTCCTTCATGTTGCCTGATGAAAAAACATCCTTTATAGGACAGGGATCACACGGCATAAGGTTGTGTGCAAAAACATCAAATATCTGAGGATGCGTTTCACTTTCCTGCGGAGCAGAGATCATATCACTTTTCCAGTTACTGGTGACTATGCGCATTTCACGGTCCACGACAATTATAAGATCCTGAAGGGCATTGAATGTACTTGTGAGCAGCTCTTTCTGGTTCTGCAGTTCTTCCCGGGAATTCTTGTTCTCCGTAATATCGGCAATTAAACCGATGCCCCCTTCAATGATATTATCCTTTGACCTTAAGGGGACATAGTACGAACGCAGGAACATCTCCTTTCCGGATACCCTTGCAGAATACTCGTTCTCGTAAAAGGGCAGGGTATTGCCCCGGGAGCCTGCAAACAGATGATCCAGGCGCTCGTCGCTGACATAGTCGAATATCTCAGCACCCAGAACGTCTGTCTTCTGGACCCGGAAGATACTGAGAAAACTTCTGTTGCAATGGGTTATGATCCCCTTTTTATCTACAAAGATCCCCAGCGGCGAGGCGTCAAAGATCAGCCTGTAGCGTTTTTCAGATTCAAGCAGGGCATCTTCAACGTGTCTTCTTTCTATTACTTTACATAGGCGTGATGTGATAACGTCCAACAGACGCTGTTCATCCTTAAGGAAAGGACCAAAATCATGGAAAGGTCGCTCCTCCCGGTAAGATACATTAAGAGACCCTCTTTTTGTACCATGTACCAGAATATTGCTGGACAATGAACTACCGTTCTTCTCAAAGCCCTCACTCCTGTAAACTTCCCCGTCCAGTACTATGCAGGCTTCTGCAAGCTCGGGATAGAGAAAAGCCGCAGGCAGTTTTTTAATGATGCCTCTGAAAAGGGATTTGAGGGGTATATGCAGATCGAACAGATCGGATATACTATAGATGCATTCGAGTTCCCGTTCTCTTTTGTCCAGGATATCTATTCTTTGTTCAGATTCTTGATCGATGCTAATGGTCCACACCACATTCCTGATAGAATAATATATAATTATAATTTATATTTTTCATATTAATAGATTTTGTTGCAGCATTGTTTTAGAAGTATTCTGT
Source organism: Methanolobus sp. WCC5 (assembly GCF_045690325.1). Classification (GTDB taxonomy): domain Archaea; phylum Halobacteriota; class Methanosarcinia; order Methanosarcinales; family Methanosarcinaceae; genus Methanolobus. The sequence goes on from NZ_CP146981.1 coordinate 185,512, forward strand.
TAAAATCCACCGGAAATAAATTGCCTTCTATACCTATGATATTAAATAGGTGGGATTCATTAGAATAGATGCATAGATGCCTCACGGCACAGAAAAATGCTTGATCTAGGTGAATAAATGTATTCTGACAGGATAAACTCATTGCCTCCGTATTTGTTTGCAACTATAGACGAATCCAAGGCAGCGATGAAAGCAAAAGGTGTAGATGTTATAGATCTTGGTGTGGGAGATCCGGACCAGCCCACCCCGGACCATATTGTAGAGTCGATGCGTGAAGCTGTACTCGATCCACAAACCCACAAGTATCCTTCCTACGCAGGAATGCTTGCTTTCAGGAAAGCCGCTGCTGACTGGTGCAGGGAAAGCAGGGGTCTGGACATCGATCCTGCATCCCAGACCCTCACAATGATCGGTTCAAAGGAAGGTATCGCACACATTCCTCTGGCTTTTATAAATCCCGGTGATGTAGCCCTCTGCCCCGACCCGGCCTATCCGGTCTACAAGATAGGGACCCAGTTTGCAGGCGGTGAGCCATACATAATGCCTTTGCTCAACGAGAATGATTTCCTGCCCGATCTTGATGCAATACCCAAGGATAAGCTGGAAAAGGCAAAGATCATGTTCCTGAACTATCCGAACAATCCCACATCAGCCATTGCAGATGAGAAGTTCTTTGAAGAGGTGGTACAGTTTGCCCGTGACAATGATATAATTGTCATACATGACAACGCCTATTCCGAAATGACCTATGACAATTACAAGGCGCCAAGCTTTTTGAGCGTTGATGGTGCAATGGACGTTGGTATTGAGATGTATTCACTGTCAAAGACCTACAATATGACAGGATGGAGACTTGCCTTTGCTGTTGGTAACAGGCAGATAATATCCGGTTTCGGTAAGGTCAAGTCCAACGTTGACTCAGGAGCCTTCGATGCCATACAGATGGCAGGAATAACTGCGCTTTCAGGTTCCCAGCAATGTGTTGCTGACATGAACCGCATCTACGAGCAAAGAAGGGATGCACTGCTTAAAGGACTGCACGAGCTTGGCCTTGATGTGAAGCCGCCAAAGGCGACATTCTACGTATGGGCACCGGTCCCCGATGGCTATGATTCAATGGGATTTGCAAAACTGCTGCTTGAGAATGCAGGTATTGTGGCAACACCCGGCGTAGGCTTTGGAAGCTACGGTGAGGGCTACATAAGGTTCGCACTCACCCGCCCGGTGGAAAGGATCAATGAAGCAGTGGAAAGGATGAGCAAACTCAATATCTGATATTGCAAAATTCTTTTTAATCCATCGACCTATCTTTTTCTTTTCTTTTCTTTTTTCCATTTTTCCTGTTTTTTTGTCTTTTTCCCGATCAGGACCACAGATAAAAGCAGATAAGCGGATAAATCCAAATCTAAATCCAAATCTAAAAACAAATCCAAAAACAAATCCAAATAAAAATGCAAAATACAAATCTAAATACAAAAAAAATCCAAATACTGAAACAAAAAACAATGCCGGAGCATGCGGCACATATTTCATGATCATTTAATAGATCCGCAATTCATAATTTTAAGCTACCGGAATGCGGGGATCAACCTTGACATATAGGGAAGTAAATAGTCGTATATAAAAATAATTAATAATATATATTTTAATATTATTTACCACTCATTAAATAAATATGTGAACATAACTTCCGAAAATAACTACATTCCGGCAATATAGGTGAGCATACTTCCATACATCTATGCTCACTAAAAATATCAATAAGGATTTTGTCAACACAGAAGAGATATACAGGTTCCTGCATGATGCCAGGTATATAATCCTGCTTTACATTGTAGGAGATTTCCTGACCACATTCCATGCGCTTAACAATGGATACGGGTTTGAGGAGAATGGGTTCCTTTCCGGTATAATGGCTGAGCACGGACTGTGGTCGTTGCTTGTGGTCAAGCTGTTGATCCTGCTTGTTATCTACTGGAGCTACAGGTCAATAAAAGCATCAGTTCATTCATATGCAGGGAAACTCTGGGATATCTCAAGACTGGGGATCGGCCTGTTTGGTCTTGTGCTTGTGATCAACAACCTGATGGTGATATTTGTGAGGTTAAGCCTGTTCGAGTACCTGGGCATCTCCTGAAAGAGAATCTTTTATCTCTGTTGCCTTCATGTTTATGACCATCTCGGCGATATCGGCACTGTATTCAGCTATGCGCTGGAAACTTTCAACTATTTTTCTCTGCCTCTCATGGTGAAGATAAAAAGTATTATCTGAAAGTTCGGATTTGCGTGTGATTCTGTTACCCATTGCAGAAGCAACACCTGATACCTTTATAACCTGATTGGCAAGTTCGGCATTGATATCCAGCACAGACCTGAAAGAATCCTGGAACAGCTTTTGTGCAAGCACTCCCAACTCAATGATATCCCGGTTCTCTTCTTTGTTATCATCCATCTGGGTAACCACATGAGCTATCCCGTTGACATGGTCCCCGATACGTTCCATGAGCTTTATGATAAGGCGATATCCAAGGCAATCCTTGGAGTTCTTAATGCCCAGTTTCTGTGAGAGGGAAGAGTCCTCAAGGGCGGCTTTTATCTGCCGGACACTTAACAGGTAGAACTTGTCAACATCATTGTCCCGCTGGATGACATCCCTTGCAAGTTCGACATCAGCTTCCCGAAAAGCAACTATGGAGTCTTCCATCATGGAGTATATGATACGGTACATGCTCTGAAGGGATTTCTCCAGGGGTATGTCCTGGAAGTTCAGAAGGTTCTGAAGAATGATTTCTGTCCGGGACTCCTCCACTATCTCGATACCAATGAGGCGCTTGCGGGCAGACTCCTTGAGATTCTTTCTTTCAGAGGCCGCAAAACCCCCGGGGCAGACTATGCGTATGATATCATAACCCACAAGATAATTTGCAACAAGCTGCCTGAAGTTCTCTTCCTGGTCATCAGAGGCAACCATTTCAACCTTTGAATGCGTGTTCTTCCTCTGGACTCCCTGGTCAGGGGTTACGATCAGTGAACGGTCCGGCCTTACTGTAAGGATCACTGCATCGCCGGCACTTAGACCGTTGTTCCTTACCCATTCGATCGGAAGGGAAACTATGTAAGTAGAACCGCCTGTCAACTGGATCTTTCTTTTATCTGATATGTGCATCCTTCCTTTATAATAGATGATCTTAAAGGATTTCCAGGTAACCGGAAACCTGGCTAAGCCTTGATGTCATGCCGTCATCATCGGTTATCTCAAGGTCTATAGTGACGTTTTTGTCATTGTAGGGATCAATTCCCATTGGCCTTACAACCATGCCCGAAAGGTTATAGTTATACAGTGTTTCCGTGCCATTGCCGGAATCCTTCCATACAGCCCACCTGTAGCCTGTAATGAAACCGTCGGTGTCCTGCGAGCCGGATGCATCCAGTATCATGTAACTACGCGGGGTTTGGGTACCGTTTGCATCCTGCAGGTATTCCACCCTGAAATTCACTTCGGCTATTGGCATGGGCGGGGTGAAAAGTTCCCTGAAGACATTGATATAGGAGCTGATGATCTCCACCTTTAACGGGTTGCTTGCTGCAGGGGCAATCCCTGCAAATGAAGTGAAATCTACCTGGTAGCTTATATCGTAATTGGTAGTGTTGGTGAGATTTCCTCCGGAGTCGTTCCCAAAGAAAGTGATCTTTCTGCTATCATTGTCTATTGAGAAGTTGCCCGTTTGAATGCACATGGTGGAATTGGATGAGTAGTTCACCTGGTAATCATAAGGCACTGCACCATAGGCATCCCAGGGGTGTTTTTTGAGGGAATAGGTAAAATCAAGGCTGTTATTGGTCCATCCGGAAGTGTATATGGTCTCTGTGCCCGCAACAGTGATGTCCGAATAGTTCAGGTGAATAGTCTTGCTTTTAGTTGCAGGGATCTTCAGCCGTCGGTTTGCATTGTAGACAGCAGGATAATTGTTGTAGACATCCAGCGAACCCGAACTGTCATATGCCCTGAAATTGAGGAAGTAACCATTGTTTATGCTTATTGCAGATATATAGGAATCCTCAATGTTGTTATTGAAGACCCGCAGGTCAACAGAGTGCCATGAGCTGCCGTTACCTATGGGTTTGATGGAGACTATCTTCAGGTTCTCATTCTCCACGGACGACTGGAAACTTTCACGTTCCATGGCATCCTTTTGCATTGTGGAGATCATGAAAGCCACACTTGAGGCAGCGATCACCGTAATAAGTATCAAGAGCAGTGTACCGAATATAACGGAAACCCCGCGGTCATCCCGCAGGAATGCATGGATATCGTTGCCAGCCATCTTTGATGAGAAGTGTATTACTGATTATATACTTTATTTCCATAATATATATAGCCCCATATATTCTATGTAGGTAGCGGATTTATTCCAAAACGATTTAAGCAATGATTACTTTAAGGGATTTGATGGTGTTAACTAGCTTCGGTTTGAAAAACGTACCTGCAAATGTGGTACTGCTGGTAGAGGAAGACATCGGGGATGTGAAAGGTGTCTTTTTCCGCAAGATCAGTTCCGATGCACTGACCATGGGAAAGCGGGTATACTATATATCCACACGAAGCTCTGAGAAGGATATAATCGAAGAATTGAAGGTTTTTGGCATCACGGAAATGCCGGAGAAATTCACCATCATCGGAAATTTCTCAGATCATGTGGCCCTGCTTGATATGTGCTACAGGAGGCACAAACTGAGCAACAGGCTTTACGGTGATGTCAACGGCCCGCTGCACAACATAACCGATGCTGATGTGTGTATCATAGACATGTTCTCCTCACTGCTGATCCATGAGGATATAGAGGTGATCTCCGAGACCATCGAAGCACTTATCAATATCAGCCGACAGGAGGATATAACATTCCTGCTTTCAGCCGACACAGGCATCCTTCCCGAGAGGGCCGAGAAGATAGTCCGCTCCATGGTTGACGGCGTGATCCAGTTCAGGACCGAATACATCGGCGGTAAGATCAACAGGTACATAAACATCCCCAAGATGAAAGGCAGCCTCCCTCTCACAAAAATGATAGCTTACAATGTCACAAGCCAGGGCATCACCATGGATACCAGGGAAAGGGTGGGTTAGTCCCAAAGATGCTGTTCTGACGCTGATTTGGTACTGTACTGATGCTGATCTGAGCTCTGTAGAAAAGCTATTATCACTAATTTGTGAACCGCAGATACACTCAACTCCGTAGAAGGTGAGTGTATCCGTATTTATCTATGGTTTATTCATAAAGAAAGGATTTCTACAGGGCCCTGATCTGATGTTGTTTTAACAGTCTTCTGATGTTTTTTAATACTGTTTTCATACATTTTGATACTGTACTTATGTTGTTCTGATGCTGCATTTGCAGAAGGGGTTCATGAATTCGGTTCATGAGGTCTGTACTGTCTTTTTTTGAAAGGGATCAGAAAGAACAGATATGTTGTTTAAGGCTATGGTCCTGTTGTGCAGTGATGATGGAATGCGCCGCCTGCGGCGGGTTGGTTTTTTTCTTTGCGATCTAAGGACCTGGATTCGTTTTTCATCCATATGGATTTTCCGTTTTTCAAAAGATGGGTCATTCGCCTACGCCTCCTACTATTATCGTGGCGGTGGCGGATGATTCTCCGGCGGTGGCGGTGACCAGGTATGTGCCTGTTTGTGAACCGGGGACAGGGGATACGGCAACGGTGCCATCCTCAGCTGTCATGGAGCTGGATATCACCCCTTCAGGGGAGATGGACATTTTTACAAAGGTGTTTGCAACGGGGTTGCCGTCCATGTCGGTGACGTTGAAGATGATGGGTTGCTGGAGGGGAATACCTCCGAAGGCTTCCTGGCTGTCGCCTGAGGCCACTGTTATCATGTAGGTGGTCCCTGCGCCGGCGGGCAAAAGCAGGGTCACACAGGCGACGTAGCTTAGCATTATCAGTATTGCGGAATGCTTGAAGCCGTGCTTCATCTCGCCCTCTGTTATCTGGCCAATGATTAGCCCCCCGAACAGGGCGTTCAGTATGATCATGTGGAAGAAGCCACGTTCAAAATCAATGTCTGACAGGCCTGAGCCACCCAGCATTTCCATGCCCACGCCCTGTATAAGTGGCAGGAGGGAGGTGGAGAGGATATATGTGAGCATTATGATGATACCCTGGGCAAGGTAGAAGATTACGATGTACTGCTTCAGGTTCGCCTCTTTTTCCCTCTGGATGTTTATTACCGACCTCATATCCTCGGATGTGCGAAAGAGCAGGTCTGCAACGTTACCTCCCGTGTAGGCGGCCTGGACCACCACGTCGATATACCTGGCAACAAGACGGCTCTTCATGGAAGCGGACATCCTGTGCATGGATTCCTCAAAGGATTTGCCAAGTACCATTGAAGAGGCGGCATCCTGGGCATTGCTGCTTATGACACCCAGATTTGTCTTTGAGAGGTTAATGAAACCTTTTACAGGATCGATACCTCCTCTCATGAGTTCTGAGAGTTTGTAGAGGAACTCACTGAAGGCTACTTCCCTTTTCTGCAGGAGCCTTTTCTGGAGGAATGAATCTATTGAGTACGGGATGATGGCCACAAGTACGGCAAAGACCATAATGTGGTCCAGATCGTCCTTGGGCTTTTCTTTTGCAGGCTCCGGTGCAGCTTCCTCAGCTTCGGCCTCCACGATCTCTCCCCTTTCTGCCGCCTCTGCCATCTCCATTTCTGCGACCAGGGCTTCATATGCGGCTTTCTTTGCAGCGGCTTCATCGTTCACAGATTCTCCACTGCCTGTGGGGTCATCGGTCACAAAGGTATGGCCGGCCATGACAGCCATGACCAGTATCATCAGTGCGATGAATACGGGGATTCCCAGTGTCAGGTACTCGCGCTTGATATCGTAACGCAAGGTCAGTATCTGGAAATAACGCTGTAATACCATGCGGTATTTTGTGATATTCATGGCAAGGTTCATAGGGTGCTCCTTGAATATTTCATCCACAATAGAAGGAGGAAAACGATGTTAATGAAGGGAAGCATGAAGTATACGAAGAACTGGAACAGCTGTTTGGCAGTGAAAGGACCCAGGTCGATGCCAAGGGCACTTGCAACCACTATCATCAGTACCACAAGAACCACACTCATTACCACACCGCTCAGGTAGCCTTCACCGTAGACGCCCAGGGACTCCACGAATTCCTGCTGCATCTTTCGCCTCATGTCCATGAGCTCCCTGGACTTCATATCAAGATAGGTGCGCAGCCCTCCGCCTGACTGCATGGAGTTGGCAAGGTCTATGCATATGGCCCTGAAGGATTCCGAGGAGGTGTTGCGTATGAGATTGTTCATGGCACTGACACCATCCTCTCCCAGGACATCCACGCGGTACATGACCTTTCCGAATTCCGTTGATACGTCCCCGTAATCCTCTATGGCGACCTGCCTGATGACGTCCATGGGAGAAGAGCCTCCGCTTGCAAGGATGGTCATGTAGCCCAGCGCAAAGGGCAGTTCGTGCTCTATGTTCATGTTCTTGCCGGAGATCTTGTTGTAGAGCATGAACGGGAAACCGCTCACAGTCAGTCCGAATGTGAGAAATGTCAGGACCGAGATGTAGACAAGGGGTGAGGAGGAATTGCGGAAAAGGATGACGGAGAATATCAGGACAAGTATTGCTGCAAGTGATGCTGTGACAAAGGCCAGGGACATGAACATTCCCGGCGTTAGCACCATGTCTGCCTGGTAGAGGGATTTTGCGATGTCGTCCTGGGGTTTTTTGTCGATGTATTTCCCGAAGACGTAGCAGAACATCTTGTACTTCTCGATGTACTTGTTAGTGGGCTCCTCATTGAAAGCCTGGTGGACATCTGAAGCCTTTGCCCCGGGCATTTAATGCATCAGCTCCATAAGCTCATCTTTCTGTCTTGAGTATTTCCTGATGGCCCTGGCAACTGCTTCGTATTCGTGGATACCTTCCTGTGCAAGGCTTTCCAGATACCTGGCCCGCACTTCCATCTCCCGCACAAGTTCTGCCTGCTCCACACCGAACTCGTCATAGATGTCGTCAAAGAGGGCACTTGTGCCGCTGAATTCGTATTCGTCGGTCACGGGGTTCCACCTGAACACGGGGTTTGTGATGAGGTCTCCGCGCTCCGGGTCAAGCTCGACTATTTCCACTATCCTCAGGGCACGCCTGAGGAAGTGCTCACCGACCTTTATCATGGAGTTGAAGATGACCATGTCCACACTGGCAAAGAGGTTGCGTGGTACGTTCATGGGTTCGGATTCAACCCTGGAGAGCAGTTCATGGATAGATCCTGCGTGTATGGTCCCCATACAGGGGTGACCCACGGAGATGGCCTGGAAAAGTGTGCCTGCCTCAGAGCCACGGACCTCACCAACCACTATGTATTCCGGCCTCTGCCTCAGTGCGGCTTTGAGAAGGTCGTAGAGTTCGATGTCACCTGCGGACTTGCCACCTTCTCCGCTGCTTCCCCCAAAGCCTGCCCTTGTGATGGACTGGGTCCAGTTGGGGTGCATGAGGTTCATCTCGGCGGTGTCCTCTATGGATACTATCTTGTATTCCGGGGGAATGAAGGCGCCAAGGGCGTTGAGGGTTGTGGTCTTTCCTGATGCGGTACCGCCGGCTGCCAGTATGGAGCGCTTGTACTCCACCATGAGCCAGAAATAGGCAAGCAGTGTTGAGTCGTAGGTCCTGTAGTTCATCAGGTCGATGCAGGATACAGGATTGGACCTGAAGCGCCTGATGGTGAAGGTGGAGCCTCTTTTTGTGACCTCTTTTCCAAGGGTGAGGTTGGCACGGCTGCCGTCGGTGAGGGTGGCATCCCTGATGGGCTCCAGTACGGAGATGTGCCTGCCGGCTGCCTGTGCCATTCTCATGACAAAGTTGTTAAGCTCTATCTCTTCGTAGACAACGTCAGTGGCCACAGAGCCATAGACCCTGTGGTTGACGTAGAGGGCAGAGTACGGACCGTTGCAGGTGATATCCTCAAGGTAAGGATCCTTCATGAGCAGGTCCATCCTGTCAAAGCCCATGTACTTTTTGTGGAGGTAGTAGAAGAATTTGTCTTTCTGGCTGTCGCTGAGCTTAAGCCGGTAGATATCCACTATAAGATCGAACCTGTCCCTTAGGGCATCCACACGGTCCTCTTCTGCAACCACCAGGATCTCTGAGTGTGCCATCTTGTCAAAGGCGTTCTGTATGATGTTAAGTGCCTCCTTCTCGCTCTCACTTAAAGGAGGTTCAAGACATGTGTACCGGAGTGCATCCCCTGTAAAGCCGATGTGCACATACTGGCATCCGGGGGTCACTTCATAGGTTATATCCACTTCCTTCTGCGGAACCCCGGGAGCAGGAACAGACAGTTCTCCAACAACAAACTCCAGCTCTTGGATAGTTTCGGGTTTTGGGGTTATTATACGTTCTATCTTTTGCAAAAGCGAAGAAGATGCCTTTTTTGTGCTGCTCTGTCCCTGCGTATCCCCGGAAGTGGTATCATCGTTATCCGTTATTTCCTGTATTTTCTGTACTTCCTGTATTGCATGTACTTCCTGTACATCAGCAATTCCCGGACTGTCCTTCTTTTTCCGCCTCAGGCCAAGCCCCGGCATCTTCCCCAGTCCAAGCCTGAATCCCTTTTTCCCTTTCTCCCTGTCTTTTGTTTTTCCTTTACCTTTCCCCTTCCCTTTACCTTTCTTCCCCTTACCTGCACTGTCTTCATCACCCACTCCTTCATTGTCATCATCAAGGGATATCACATCACCCGCAATGGCATCAGGAGCAATACCCGGGATAGCAGCAGGCACAATATCTGCAATTGTATCGGGAGTTGTATCATGAATGGTATCGTGAACTGTATCAGGAATAATGTCCGGAATATCGCCTGAAACCTCACCCTCATTCTCCTGCAAGCCTGCAGCACCCCGGTCCCCATTACTCCCGGCAGATGACCCACCCGCGCCATCCTTATCCTTCTTCTTCCTCCCAAACCCCGGGAACCTGCGTTTCTTCCCCACCCTGCCGTTGCCGGAAAGCTCAGGAATATCCACCACCCCGGGATCCTCCTGCCCGCCTTCCCCCTCCGTCACCTGCAAAACATCCTGAGCCTCTGCATCCTCATCAGAAGAAGAATACCCCCCTCCATACCCCGGAGAAGCCAGCTCCCCCTCATGGAACGAGCTATCATGCTCAAGAACGGATTCCGTGTTTGTACCAGCCATCTGTTGATAAGTAAAAGGATATGCAGACATATACTTAATCTCAATGATTTATGTAGATGACAATAAAATATAGAGATGGGTCGGGAAATGTGTGGTTTGAGGGGAGTTTTGGTGGTGTGGGAGGGGAGGGAGGGGGATAGGGGGTCAGCCTATCCGGCGTTTCCAGGTAAGCAGTCTTGTGGTTGCGTTTATCAGCATTACTATAACTATCAGCACAAAGGCAGCAGCAAAACCTTCTGAAGGTGGAACCAACGCCGGGAATAAAAAAGCATGATATACAGTTATAGGAAGAGCGGCAACAAGGTCCTGAAACGGATAAATCTTAACTCCATAAAGAAAACTTTCATTAGGCAATACCTTCAGTTCAGGTAAGAACTGAGTGTATCCTGCTGTCAGTATCACCACTGCTGACTCCTCTGCAGCTCTTCCGATGCTCAGAACAATACCTGTGATAATGCCTGTAAGTGCATATGGCAGAGTAATTAGCCTCAAAGTATCCCATTTTTTTGCCCCAAGAGCATAGCTTGCTTCTTCCAGTTCAAAAGGAACGCCTTCTAATGCCTTTTCCGCTGCCCTTTCTATAACAGGGAGGATAAGGATAGCCAATGCAATGCTGCCTGAGAGAAGGGAAAATCCCCCTGTGATGAAACGCATGTGATATACAAGGATTAGGAGCCCGAATATCCCGACGACTATCGAGGGGGTGCCTGACAGCACATCTATGATGAAACCAAAACCTTTGACAAAGTACCCGTCCTTTGCGTACTTTTTAAGGTAGATGGCAGTCCCCACAGCAATAGGTGCTGCAAGAAGAGTAGAGAATACCGAGAGTAAAACAGTCCCGACTACTGCGTTGGCTATTCCCCCGCCAAAACCCGTGGTTTGTGATTCAGGTGTCAGCAGGAAGTACCAGCTCAGGCTCGGGATAGCTTCAAGAGTTATCTTCCCAAGTATCCCTATCAGCACCAGTACGGTTGTTGCTCCTGCAGCATATGCTATCGTTTTGAACAGAAGTTCAGTAATCCTTCTTTTCTTCATACTCTACCTCCAATCTTCCTTGCCAAGGCAACAAACATCATCTCTACAGCAAATAGAACGGCTGCAATGCCGAAAAGTGCACTGCGGGCTTCATCGACAGCCACATAATAACCTATCTCATTAAGGATCTTTGATGTCATTGCATATCCAGTATCAAGTATTGATGTAGGTATCTTCTGGGTATTACCCATCAGCATCACGATTGCCATGGTCTCTCCCATGGCACGCATAGTGCCAAGAATAACGGAACCCATTATTCCTCCGGAGGCTGCAGGTATCACCACCTTCCGGATGGTCTCCCACTGTGTGGCTCCCACTGAATACGAGGCTTCTCTGTATTCCGGGGGTACCGATCTTAGGGCATCCTCTGAAAGTGCCACAATTGTCGGAAGTATCATGATTGCAAGCACCACCGAGGCAAGAAGCACACCTGTCGCAGTTGACGGACTCGTGTTGGCGAAAATGGGTATGAACCCAAGTATACTGTCAATTAAAGGATTGACGTGATCCCTGAATGTTTTATGCAGTACGAAAAGTCCGAATATGCCGTAGACCACAGAGGGAATGCCCACCAATAGCTCCACAAGAGGGCGTACTATGGCGGCAACACGTGGATGTGCAAATTCTGAAAGGAATATGGCCGTGAAAATGCTTACAGGAAGAGCAAGTATGAGCGTCACGACAGTTAGGATGAGGGTACCTGCAATGAAGATGCGTATACCGTATATGTTATTGCCATAGTCCCATACTGAACCTGTTATGAAACCCAGTCCCTCTCTTGCAAAGACGGGATAGGCAGTATAGAATATGAAGCCTACAAACAATATAGTGGCAATGGCTGTTGTAATACTGCATAAAAGAAAGACGGTTTGTGGTATGCGTAATAATATATCGTTTTCCTTCATGTTGTGAAATCTCTTGTTATTAAAAAAAGGACCTGTGCCGACAGGCACAGGTAATTCAAACTGCTTTTCACTATGTTTAAATCTCAGCTATTGAGAAGTATCCAGTTTCCTTGAATGCTGGGATGGATCCTGGTGACATAGCGAAGGTTATGAATGCCTTCTGCATGGTGTTCGGCTCGCCGTTTGTCAGGTAGTTCAATGGGCGGGTGAGTCCATGTGGATAGTACTGGCTGCCAGTTGCTGAGTCAAGAGCAAGCTCCTTCTTGATGTTGCTGCTGGAGGCTTTGAATGCTTCCATGTCACCTTCATTGTTTTCGTCGATGATGTTCAGGATCTTAACTTCATCTGATGTTGTTGCAAATCCGTAGTCGACAAAGCCAAGTCCATCTGAGTCACCAGCGACTGCTGCCAGGACACCGGAGTTACCGTTTGCACCTTCAATTGTTGCGATGCCATCAATTGCTCCCTTGTCGTCGTAGAGGTAGTCAGCAAATGTGTCCTCAGTTCCGGACTTGTCTGCTCTCTGGTATAAGTTAGTAGAGGCGTATGCAGTTCCGTTAATCTCGATGGCTCCACCTGAGTACATTGTCTCCAACTCTGTCTTTGAGACGTTTGTATGGGCAAGAGCGACAGCTGGGTGGTTCTTGTTCACTATAACAGCTATTGCGCTTCCACCGATCTTGTGGACCTGAAGGTCAGGGAACTTCTTCATTACATCATCATCTACTTCCTCGGATGCTGCACCTATGTCGACAATTCCAAGACCTGCTGAGGTCATACCGGCACCAGAGCCGCCGCCCTGTACCGTGACCTTGATACCAGCGTTCTGTTTCATGAATTCTTTGGCAATGAGGTCAGAGACCGGTTTGACTGTTGAGCTTCCTGCAATGAGGAGCTCGGTTGAAGCGGCGCTCATGGCATCGCCTGTGCTTGCGCTGTCTGAAACGTCGCCTGAGAATGATCCTAAGATCGTACCGACTGCTGCTGCACCGGCGATTGCAACTACCACGAGGACGAGGGTTGCAACGATGGGTGAAACACCAGCTTCGTTGTTAAAGAGTTTCTTTATGTTCATATGTATCGTACACCAATTTGTTTATGTTCCAATTTGCGAGCGGGTTTTAATCGCTCTGAGCGCTTAATTGGTGGCGGGATATATAATGGTTGTACAAATGATGTATATAGGTAAATAATACATATAGGTTCATTGTATCTCTATATATTGCTGCATATACAACAGGGATTTTTGTTTAAATCATGGGCGGGGGACTTAATTATTAAAGCAGGGAAGTTATTAAAATAAGAAGTCCGGTGTGTGCGGGTTATTTTTATTCATTCATCTGAAAGAAAACAGATACAGGGTGGTGTTTGTGTATATCTCTGCATTGGTTATGGCAGGGATGGGAGATGGAATGGAGGTGAGGTGGAAATGAGGTGGAGATGAGATGAGGGGGTCGGAATGGCAGGATCATTTGGTTATAAGGGTGTAGACCACACCGAAAACTGCCAGGGCTATGATGATGACAACGGCGTAGAGGTAGTTCTCCACGGCATCGATGGCGGCATTCTCAATGGTGGCAAAGAGGGAGGATATGGTGCTCAGTGTGCCGCCGAAGAGCTTGCTCACAAGCTGCTGGATGGTGTCGAAGATACTGGTCATGCTGTCCAGGATACCGGAGAGGAATGAGGGGTCAGGGTCCTGCTGCACTTCCATGGAGATGTCAGAAGGCCTTTCATACATGGCATAGAGCTCTTCCTCATCATATTCCTCCTCATCCCCCTCATCTTCGGTGGGGGGGAGGGGTTCAGCGGGGGTTGCGGGTGCATCATCTAAAGTATCCTGGGTTTCGGGTAGCCAGCCGCCGTTGAAGGGGTCCCAGTACTGCTTAACCTCCCTGCCGGCTACATAGAAGGAGGACTGGGCCTCTCCCTTGTAATCCCCGATGCCACGGAACGAGCATACGGCAGGGGGGAGGTCGGGTGCTGCAGCGGAGCTGATATCGTAACTGAAGGTAAGGTCTGTGCCGGGGGGGAGGAGCACACCCTTTACTGAGACAAGATGAGAGCCATTGTACTGCGATATTGAGTGGTCCCACTCGCTCAGGGGCAGGTCGCTTCCCTCAAGGCTCTCCTCAATGCTGCCGTCCACATAGCCCGCAGCAGCGGGAATGGTGTCGGTCAGGTTCACCCAGGCTGCACGGTCCCCGGTGTTGGACACTTTAAGGGTCACTGAGCGGGCGTCCTCAGAAGCCAAAAGGGTCTTTGTCAGCACTATATACGGACCGTGGACCTTGATGCTCTTTGTCCCGGACTTCCAGCTTAGCTCCTTACCGAAAAAGTTCGCAGTGACCACCACACTGTCAAAGGAGTATGTGCCCTGTCTCATGGGCACAAGCTTCTGGCCAAGATAATACTGCCCGTCAGGGTCCATGGAAGCATGGCTGCCTGACTCGTATGTCTCAGAAATCACAAACTCATCCGCAACCGGGGAAAAAGTGATATTCAGGTCACTGATAGTGTACAATCCGTTATTAAATATATGTGTCCTGAGCAAAGAATACTCCCAGGCATCCCGGATCTCATAATCCTTTGAACTGTAGGTTTTGCTGCCGCTGTCCAGATGCCGGACATACCATGAAGTCATGTTGATATCATCATGTATCACTTCCAGGATGACCTTCATATCGGGTTCTGTGCATTCAAATAAAGTGTAAGCTGAACTGTCATGGTATCCTTTCTTTATATCATAGCCACCGGCTGTGGCATTGATGGAATACACCAGCTCGTAGGGTGAGGTCCTGCCATCCCACTGCGGGGCTATCACCGTGAAATTAATGGCCGCGGTGTCACCTTTCTCAAGGCAGCCAAGCTCTTTTTTAATGATCTGGTCCCTGAAATGGAAATCCCCCTTACCTTTAAGCCTGAAATCGACAATATCGACCATCAGGACGACATTCTCCGCCCATGCATCCCCGGTGTTCTTAACCGTAACCTCTATCTCCTTCTCCTCACCCGGGGCATATTTCCCGGCAGGAACGGACACCCCGTCCACTGTATCCGCACTTGCAGCAAAGCTTATCTCAAGCTCTGGCTTGCCCCTGGAATAGAGCTTGATCTGTGCAGAAGGGGTTTTCTGCCCGTCCACCGAAATACCGCTCAGCTCCACCTTGATCTCATCATCCCACACAAAGGACTTCCGGTCGTCTGCACCTTCCAGGAAAAGGAATTCCTTTTTAATGATACCTTCCTTCTCCGCAGAGATCAGCGCCGCCTTCATGCTGTCGTCAAAATCATCTGCGCGGAAGGTATACTTTATACCATTTACCTCCTTGACCGCCGTACGTCCCCACTGGATAGTGAGGGAACCTTCACTCACCCACTCCACACAGGTATCAAGGTCAGCACATGGACAGAACGTAGCTGCCGCAGATGCTGCGGGCAGCATTGAAGCAAAGAGGATCAGCATTGCTGCTATGCAGGACAGGCTAAGTACATACACGACCGTTTTTTTCACAGGTTCCACTCCAGGCTTCATTTTATTGGCTATTATTATACTCTCAGGTAACGCGTCCGGTAAAACAAAGACCGGCAGGATTACAGGTATGAAGAGAGAACCTGGCATAACTTAAGGCAGAAACGACTATATGTAAAGACCCCGAGACGGTAGCAGTAAGGCCAGGTAATCTCTTCATGCAGGCAAAAACGGATTGTTATGTTATAACCCTTGCACAAGTGAAATAAATAGAAGGCATTTAATTAACGTACAGTATAGGATATATATAGAACCATTCAGGGAACATAAACAACATGTGGACCAATAGCTGCCATACTGCGCCGGAAATGGGGCATGTTCAGAGTCCGGATCTTAGTTAAACCGCGTTTATCCGTATTTATATGTATTTATTCATACTTATCCCTACTTATCCATACTTATCCGCGTTTATCTGTGTTTATCTGTGGTTCTATTATCAGAAAACAGCATCAACCGGACGCAGATAAAGCTTGTCTGTGATCTTATGAAAACTTATTCAAGTTCATTTCATCAATTATATTTTTCATGAATTTATATTAAAAAATATATTACAAACTATATAGAATAATTCAATGCCCGGATCATAGTAATATTTTGTTGACCGCACACGATATTTATTCCGGCTGTGGTCAATCAGTAAGGCAAGATTTATATATCATTGTTTCATCTAGTCATCAAGTGAGCGGGTCTGTTTTTAACCCCACTCCCACACTAACCCCCACTCCCCAACCCGCTCACTAATTATTGGGTACTATTGAAGGGATTGCCGGTAAAGAGGGCTTTAGGCATTTGGATCTGATAAAGGAATACATAAAGGGTCCGGTAAAGCAATTAGTATCTGTGAAGGGTATAAAATAAGAAATAACCTTTTCAAATGCGTTAGTTCATTCCGGAGATCAGTTCTTATCGCATTCTTTTTCCCTGCAGAACTGCTCATATTCATCGGTTATTGATCCTTCCCACAATCTTATCCCATGCCTGTGGGCAGCCCTTGCGATCATATGTGCGGATACAGGGGCTGTAAGCAGCAGGAATATACCAACTGTTATGGCTTTGAGGCCAATTCCCGAAAAGCCGGTATTTATGGCGATTGCGATCATCACTCCGAAAGTCCCCAGCGTTGCGATCTTTGTGGTTGCATGAAGACGATTGTACACATCAGGTAATCTCAGCAGCCCGACCATTCCCACAAAAACGAACAATATGCCTGTCAGGAAGAACGCATTTGCGATAATGGCGGTCACTGTTGCGAGCATGCTCAGAATATCTCCCCCATGTCAAGGTATTTTGCTATGGCAATTGTCCCTACAAAGGTTATTATGGACAGTACAAGGGCAGCATCCAGGAAGAAAGGAGATTCCTTAACATATGAATAGACACCAAGAGTTACTACCATCACCAGTGTCAGTGCATCAAGCCCCACGACCCTGTCAGGAAGTGTCGGGCCGGCAAGGATCCTGTATAAACAGGGTATTATTGAAATGGTCATAATAACAAGGGTCACATCAAGTAAATTCATTCGAAGGCCTCCAATACGTATCTTTCAAGTTTGTCGCGGATAGATGCCTTAAGTGCCACAGGATCTGAAACATCGATGGAATGTACATAGAGCGTTTTCATATCATCTGATACATCGATGGTCAGCGTGCCCGGTGTCAGGCTGATGGTGTTTGCGATGGCTGTTATGGACGCATCCTTTGATGCTCTTATAGGCACCGCTATTATTCCGGGTCTTATGTCCAGTTTGGGGCCAAGGATTATCTTTGCTATCAGTACACTTGCTTTTGTGATCTCTATCATCAGGATCGTAAGGAACGTTGCAAGTTTTGGGATTCTTCTCATACAATTCCCACAGCTTGTGTCCTCTTCAAGCCTGTACAGTTTCTTCAAAGACAACATTGTAAGGACACCCAGGAAGGAACCGAACATGAAATTCAATATGCTGATCTTCCCGCTGACAAAACACCAGATTATTCCCAGTACAAGTGCATAGGCAATATATTGTCTCATCTCACACTCCTCTCAAGTACGGCTGTTATATATGGCTGCGGATCAAGCAACTGCCCTGCGATGGTAGTCGAAAGTGCTATCAGAGGCTCCGGGTATACCCCTATGAATATCACCACACATGCAAGCATGGACAAAGCTATTTTTATAGCAGTTGTCGGATTGCGTGTGTTACAGCTGTCATCCCTGCAATCCTTCACCTCACCCCAGAAAATTGTAAGCCAGGTCCTGAACAGGTAGAAAAGAGTGAAGATCGCAAATACCAATGCTATAGCTATTGGAATATAGAATTCTGCCGTAAGGCCGGAATCAAAGAGCAGCAGCTTGGCAAAGAAACCCCCGGCAGGCGGAAGTCCGGCTATTGACATGGACCCTATCAGGAATATGGTACAGAGGAAAGGTGCTGAAGCTGCAAAACCGCCCATCTTCCTCATATCCTTTGTGCCTGCATGATAAAGTGTCTCTCCTGTTGTCAGGAAAAGCATGGACTTTGCAATTGCATGGTTCACAAGATACACAATGGCTGCTGTCAGGGCATAAGCAGTTCCCATTCCCACACCAAGTAGCACATAGCCTATCTGGCTTACACTCGAATAGGCCAGGAGCCTTTTAAGGTCATACTGGCCTATAGCTGAAGTTGCACCTACTGCTATCGTTATAAGGGAGAGGACAATAAGGATTGGCTGAACCATGAAAAGGGCTTCGTTGAATATAAGGTAATGTATCCGGAGTATGCCATAGACCCCTACCTTGATGACCATTCCGCTTAGCATCGCATGTATGGGTGCAGGTGCTGAAGGGTGTACATCGGCAAGCCAGAAATGCAGCGGGAACAATGCTGCCTTATATCCGAACACCACGATAAGCATCATTGCAATGACATGGATATGCCATGGAAGTGTTCCTGAATCCGCCAAAACCGATATCTTGACTGCAATGTCTGCCATGTTAAGCGTTCCCACGGTTGCATAGAGAGAAGCAATGGCCACCAGCATAAGGATTATACTGACCATATTAAGTATCAGGTATTTGTATATGGCTTCCAGCTTATCTGCCATTTTTGTATGATCGCCACGTCCAGTAAGAACGATCAGCCCGCAGGAAGAAAGCACAAGCACTTCGAAGAAGACGAACATGTTGAATATGTCCCCTGTGAGGAATATACCATTCAGGCCTGCGACCATGAGGTTGAAAAGCGGGAAGAACGTTGAATCCAGCGCTTTGCGGTCCATGTAATCCGTGGCATATATCATGGCCATGAGGGATATCAGGGAACTGAGGACAACCATTCCGGCACCCAGCAGGTCTGCAACCAGCAGTATACCATATTTTCCCCATTGTCCCACTTCATATACCAGAATGCCATTCTCCCATACATGGAACAGGAGTATCAGACTTAGCAGCAGCAGAACAGAGAAAACTCCTATGTTCAGGGCTTTCTGCAACGCTGACTTTGACCTGAAAAGAATCGTGAGACAGCCAAAAATGATAGGCAGGGCTACCATTATTATAGGAACCTGCTCCATTGGGATCATCCTTTCAGCCTCCTTATCTCACTCACATCTGTTGTGCCATGCTCCTGATAAACACGGTAACATAGTATAAGCAGGAATGCGGTTGTAGCAAGACTTATCACAATTGCCGTCAGCGTGAGCGCCTGTACAAGCGGGTCAACATAGATGGCTTCCGTCCCTTTTGAAACAATCGGTGCAAGAATACCGTTTGCAAGGTCATCTGTGAAAATGAAGCCTGCTGAGTTGCCTGTATTCTCATGGGTTATTACGGGTACCTTATCCCCTGAGAATGCACCGGATGATACAATGAGCAGATTCGTTGCGTGGGACAGGATAGTAATCCCGATTGCAATCCTGATCATATCCTTTCTCAGTATCAGGAATGTTCCAATACCAAAAAGTAATGCTATTGCAATAGCAAGGATCATATGGTTCATTTGTCCTCACCCATTCCTTTGAATATATAAAGCAGCGCTCCTATGACAACAAGATAGACCCCGATGTCAAAGAACGTTGTCGAGATTATCTTTATAGTCCCTATTAACGGTAAAGTGACAGATACGGACATGCTCCTGAGGAAATTATAACCAAGGACCATGACCCCAATGCCTGTAAGGGCAGCGATCAGCAGTCCCAAAGCAAACCAATTGTCCCAGTTGTTATTATAAAGTGATTCGATATATTTCAGGCCGAACACTACGTACATTAATGAAACGGCAGAGGCGAACATCACACCTCCTATAAATCCGCCTCCCGGATTATCATGTCCCGCCAGGAGCAGGGAAACCGAGAACAGGATTATTATGGGCAAACATGCCTTTGATACTGTTCTTGCGATCAGTGTTGTCATGTTTTATCACTCCTGCTCTTTATCAGATTATAGACTCCCAGTCCTGCCAGGCAAATAACCACTATCTCTCCCAGTGTATCATATCCCCTGAAATCTACCAGTATGACATTTACCATGTTACGTCCTTCTGCAAGTGGCAGACTGTTCTCTATGAAATAGTATGACAGGGACTCAAATGGTGAAACGATTCCCTGAAATGCGTTAAGGAGCAGGACAAGTATTGTTGCAAAGACTGCAGATGATATAAGCAGATCCCTTACAAGGACCGATTTTGCTATCTTCTCGGTGAAAGTCTGTGGCACTTTAACTATTACCAGCAGGAATATTATTGTGAAAAGTGTTTCCACAAGTATCTGTGTCATTGCAAGGTCCGGAGCCTTCATATATATGAATACAAGGCTTACAAGGTATCCCAGGGCTGATACTGCAATAATGGCATGCAGATATTTTTTCAGGATCGCTGCACCCAGGGCAGAGACCACCATAACTGCCAGAAGCAGCCCCTCGTAAAGGGGTATCTCAAAGTTCAGGTCAGCAGGGACAATTGCAGACGCCACCAGAAGGGCCGGTATTGCCCCGAGTACCAGGAACAGGACCAGCATTGATACCAGATATGGCTTGATGGGCCCTGGTTGCATGAAAGCTGCAAACGATTTGCTTTTTCCCTGCGCTCCGTCGACGATACTGTCATAGATATAGTTGATACTCAAACGCGGATGAAGTTCATTGAATTTGTTCTGCCAGGCTGCGATGGCATCATACCTTGTGTACAATGCAATACCTGCAATGAAGGTGATTATCGTCATCAAAAGTGCTGTGGTGAAGCCGTGCCACAGTGATACGTGCAGGTGCACGTCCTCAAGCAGTATGGCAGATGATGCCGGCTCTATGATATAATGGACCGCTGCAGACGGGAAGACACCTATGAGTATTACAAGTACTGACAGGAAAGCAGGCGGGACAAGCATGACCAGGGATGGTTCATGTATGTGTTTTGGTAACTCCTTACCACGCCTTTTTCCCAGAAATATACCGTCTATGAACTTGACGGAGTAGGCAAAAGTGAAGACGCCGCCAAGGATCGCAAATGCAGGTATCAGGATCTCGAATGGTCCTCCAAGCAGATGCCCCATTTCCAGTGAACTCTCATAGAACATCTCCTTGCTCAAAAAGCCATTCAGCGGTGGCACGCCTGCCATTGCAAGGGCAGCTATTGAGCCTATTATGAAAGTGACAGGCATCTCTTTGCGTAAACCACCCATTTTAGATATATCCCTTGTGGCAGTTTCATGTGCTACTATTCCTGCAACAAGGAAAAGGCATGCCTTAAAAGTTGCATGATTGAGCAGGTGGAAGGTTGCAGATGCAACCCCGATACCAGGGTACTGGTAGGTGGTGTAACCGTACATTGCCATCATATATGCCAGCTGGCTGATCGTTGAATATGCAAGTAGTCCCTTGATATCTGTCTGGCGGAATGCAAGGAACCCCGCAGCAAGCATGGTGATAATGCCAAGGCCACTAACCAGTATGAACCAGGCCTCGGTTCCGGAGAATATAGGATGTATCCTGGCGACAAGATATATGCCTGCTTTCACCATGGTAGCAGAATGCAGGAATGCACTTACAGGGGTCGGGGCTTCCATTGCATTGGGAAGCCATATGTAGAACGGACCTTGGGCTGATTTTGATGCGGCGCCTATAAGGATAAGCACGAGTGCGGGAAGGAAGAGGTCATGTGCCTTTATTGTTGCGATTACCGACGGGTCCTGCATTATGGTTACAAGATCGAATGTACCTGTGATAAGATTCAATACAATGAATCCTGCAAGCATGAACACCCCACCTCCTGCGGTTACAAGAAGTGATTTGGTTGCACCGTACACAGACATAGGTCTGTTGCGCCAGTACCCGATGAGCATGAATGAAGTGATGCTTGTGAGTTCCCAGAAGATAAAAAGTTGAATTGTATTGGCGGAAAAGACCATTCCAAGCATTGAACCCATGAAAAGCAGCAACTGCTGGTAGTACCGGGGAAGGTCCTCTTTCTTTGACATGTACCCGTTGGAATATGACATGATTATTACTGCAATGCCGGACACGATGAAACCGAACATGATACTAAGGCCGTCCGCATAGAATGAGAAGTTCAAGCCCATTGAAGGAAGCCATTGCACGGATTTTTGAATAGTCCCTCCGTGTATGATCTCAGGTGCAGACAGAGCAACTAGCAATAAACTCAGGAATGAAACTGCGGATGCATACCACCCTATTTTTTCCTTTAGGAATTTTTCAACCAACGGCAATATACCGGCCAGAAAAAATGGCAAAAAAACCGCTAATGTAATTGCTGTAAACGGGTCCATGTCACTTTACATTCAACTACAGATATATAACGTTTATTCATGTTGATTATAATTTATGATATATTTTAATGGAATTTGACAGATCCGCTATTTTATTAAAATATAAGCCATACTTTGATATTTATATTGGTGATATCTGAGGGAAAATTGATATGGTTTTGGTTTCCCAGTCAGCAGAGTTAAGATGCACAGGGTAACAGATATATAATGTACATCATTAGTTCCTAGTCACTTACGTGATAATAATGAAAGTAAAACAATCTTCTGAATTCCCCAAAACCATGGGAAATACGATCACATACCTTACATTATTCCTGATTCTGTCTGCATGCCTCATCCTTTTGCAGATCCCTGCCCAGGCATTCCAGGATAATACCAGCGACATCAATGTTTCCTCACAGGACAACAGCTCTTCTGTAATATCCGCAATATCAGAGTACAGTCACCTGATCGAAATACATTTCCATGATAATGACCTTCTGATCGTGAGTGAATCAATTGTCTATTTAATGGATGTGACAGCTGAAGATGAAGAGCTCGTGTTATGGGTTCCTGAGGCTGCACAGATAACACATCTCCAGGTAACTGACATGGCGGGCACTGCTGATGTGCGATCATTGGATCATGAAAGAAATGGGAGTCTGGTCTACTTCAGTTCACATGGAATATCAGGTTCCAATGGAATGCCGCAGCTATATGGCATCAGGTACGCTATACAGGACAGCGGGGAAGGCACAGTTTACAGGAAAGTCCTGCGGGAGCAGGGAACGTTCGGGTACCCGACATCACGGCTCATAATCATAGTAGCTCATGATGAAGACAAAGTTCCTGTTATCATTTCAGGGGAGGATCTTTTAATTGAAGCCGATGAAACGATCAGTGAAACGGATCAAACGTCTTATGTATGGTATTCCCCGCAGTTTGACCAGCTCAGCATCACTCTTGAAGAACGTGATAAGGGCCTGGAGGCAGAGCAGGGATATGCAGGGATCATTGCAGGAGCCATTTTATTCATTATAGTGATCGCTGTGTTGTATAACAGATATCGCAGGAATGACAGTACTGATCCCTATATGCCCGGGGAACTCGAAGACCTTTACGATGCGGAACTTGCCGTTATAGCAAGGATCGAGGGTGACTGGAAAAAGGATAAGCTCAGTAAAGAAGAGTATGATAGCCTGCATAAAAAGCACACAGAGAGTGCGGCAGGGATCAAAAAGAGAATTGAGAAGCTGAAAAGGAGCTAATGTTCCTTTTCATCATAGATCTCTTCTTTTTCAGGTCCCTCTCCCGTGATGTCAGCTGTAAGCCAGCCAATATCATAACTCTGCCCGCAGCCAGGGCATATAAGTCCAAGCCTGGTCTTTCCTTCCGATATTCCTTTGATATATACATGGAATCCGCGGGGGTATCCACAATTAAGGCAGACCCGAAATGATCTGTCAGCATCCTTTGTATCCATGGTCTAAACTTTGCATGTTAGGATAAATCATTATCGATTGAGTATTTGCGCATCATTTCACTGCAGCCTTATCCCACAACGTTTATCATAGATACCTGCAAGGAACACGCTATGTATAAAGGAATAATTTTTGATGCAGACGGGGTTCTCGTAGACTCAATGCCATATCATGCAAAGGCATGGGTCGATGTATTTTCCGGATTGGGGATAGAGGTCACAGAAGAAGAGATATATGAGGTAGAAGGATCGAATCACATCGGTGTTATCAACATCTTTTTTGAAAAGGCAGGCATGACACCTGATCCTGATATGTACGCTGCCATTCTTGAAAGGAAGAGAGCGCATTTTTTGAGGAACAATCATGCAAAGGCATTTGAAGGCATGTACCAGTGCCTGAGCTCCCTGAAGGGCAGGTTCAGGCTTGCTGTTGCATCAGGCGCCGACAGGACCATTGTTACCTCGCTCATGGATAAATTCTATCCCGGAATTTTCGATGCCATTGTCTCAGGAGAGGATGTCAGTAAAGGGAAACCGGATCCTGAACCCTATAACAGGGCAGTTGCAATGCTTGGGCTTAATAAGAATGAGTGCTTTGTTGTGGAGAATGCACCTCTTGGCATAAGGTCTGCCAAAAATGCAGGTCTGTTCTGTGTGGGAATTCCTGCATACCTGGATGCTTCAAAGCTTCAGGAAGCCGATCTGATATTAAAGGACCACGATGAACTTGTCGGGTACCTGAACGGTCTTGCAGAAGAATAGGGTTTGTATACAAGGTGTCCGTACAGTGTTCAAGGGACAGGAAGATTGTGAAAATGGAAAGCTGGGGAAATTGGGGAAAGTTGGATATTCTTACATCTCTATGAATATTGGTGCATTAAATAAACTTTGAAAATAAGGAAAAAGGAGAATTGAATTATTATTCTCCTTTGATCCTGTCCCTCAGGAATTTATGAAGTATACCGCCATTCATATAATAGTCGATCTCGATGTCAGAGTTCAGGCGCACCAGGACATTGAAGGTCTTTTCATTTCCATTCTCTGACCTTGCAACAACCGATAGTTCACCGAATGGCCTGAGCTTATCGGTTCCTTTTATTTCGAAGGTCTCTGTTCCTGAAAGTCCAAGGCCTGCTGCGGATCCACCCTCCATGAACTGCAGTGGCAGGACTCCCATGCCTACAAGGTTGCTGCGGTGTATCCTCTCAAAAGATTCGGCGATAACCGCTTTGATCCCCAATAGCTGGGTACCCTTTGCAGCCCAGTCGCGTGAGCTTCCGGTGCCGTATTCCTTTCCTGCGATCACCAGAAGTGGTGTCCCCTCTTCTATGTATTTCATCGCTGCATCATAGATGGGCATCTCCTGTCCTTGTGGCAGGTGAATTGTCCACGATCCCTCTTTAGGTCCCACAAGATTGTTCTTAAGGCGTACGTTCCCAAACGTGCCTCTCATCATAACCTCATGGTTACCACGCCTGGAGCCATACGAATTGAAATTCTTCATATCGACGCCCTTTGAGCGCAGGTACTGGCCTGCAGGATAGTCAGATGGAATGGAACCTGCAGGGGATATGTGATCTGTTGTTATACTGTCCCCAACTACCACAAGAGCCCGTGCTCCTATGATATCTCCCTGTTCTTTTACATCAAGCGGGAAATTCTTGAAAAATGGTGGCTCCTGGATGTATGTGGAATGATTGTCCCATTCGTAAAGCATCCCCTCGGGTGCATCAAGGCCTCTCCAGAGTTCTGTACCCTGGTAGATATTTGAATATTCTTCCCTGAACATCTCAGGGGTGACAGCATCACGGATGTACCTGTCAAGTTCTTCTGTACCTGGCCAGAGGTCTTTCAGGTAAACAGGCTGACCGTTTGGATCACATGCTATCGGTTCCTTCATAAGGTCTATATCTACGGTACCGGCCAGTGCATATGCCACTACAAGCATCGGTGAGGCCAGATAGTTGGCTTTTACCTGTGAGTTGATCCTGCCTTCAAAGTTTCTGTTCCCGCTGAGGACGGCAGCAACAGTAAGGTCCTTGTTCTGTATCTCATTTGAAACGGCTTCTCTCAGAGGACCGCTATTACCTATGCATGTCAGGCATCCATAACCTACAAGGTGAAAACCAAGTGCGTCAAGATATGGCATAAGGCCTGCTGCTTCTAGATAATCAGTAACCACGCGTGAACCCGGGGCAAGACTGGTCTTTACGAAGGGTTTAACTTTCAGCCCCCTTTCAACTGCTTTCTTTGCAAGGAGTCCTGCTCCTATCATTAGTGAAGGACTGGATGTGTTGGTGCATGATGTGATGGACGCAATGACCACTGAGCCATGGGTTACTGCAATGGCATCATCTGCGCATTTCATCTTCGAGATACCGGTGTGATGAGGTTGTGTTATTTTTGCCACACTGTATCCTCCTTCTTCCAGCCAGCGGCTGTAATCCGGATCTGAGCCGTTAACTGCCTTACCGCTCTTTGCTGCAAACACATCTTTCATGGTTTGATGGAATGCCCTCGGCATGTCCTGTACAGTTATGCGGTCCTGTGGTCTTTTTGGCCCTGCAAGACATGGTTCTACTGTACTGATATCAAGTTGAAGTGTTGATGTGAACTCCGGGTCAGGGTTGCCTTCTTCAAGGAAAAGGCCCTGCACTTTACAATACTGTCTTACAAGGTCAACGTGCTCTTCGCTCCTTCCTGTCATAAGCATGTAGTCAAGGGTGACCTCATCGACAGGACAGAATCCCATTGTAGCGCCATATTCAGGGCCCATGTTGGCAAGCACGGCCCTGTCTGTCAGTTCCAGTGTTTTGTAACCCGGTCCGTAGAACTCCACAAACTTACCTACAACACCATGCTTCCTGAGCATTTCAACAACAGTAAGAACAAGATCTGTGGATGTGACACCTTCCTTCAGTTCCCCTGTGAGCTTAAATCCCACTACTTCCGGGATGGGCATGTAGTAGGGCTGGCCCAGCATAACAGCTTCTGCCTCGATGCCCCCAACACCCCAGCCAAGGACTCCAAGGCCGTTTATCATAGTGGTGTGTGAATCTGTGCCAACAAGAGTGTCCGGATAAGCCACCAGTTCGCCATCTTTCTCTTTAAGGTGGACTACAGATGCCAGGTACTCCAGGTTTACCTGGTGGATGATACCACTTGCAGGGGGCACAACCTTCAGGTTATCAAAGGCGTTCTGGGCCCAGTGAAGCAGTTCATATCTCTCCTTGTTGCGGTGGAACTCATATTTTTCATTACAGTTGCGGGCATACGATGTACCGTAGTAATCCACCTGTATGGAATGGTCGATTACAAGATCTGCAGGTATCACAGGATTGATCACTGAAGGGTCGCCACCAAGCCTTTGCATGGCTGATCTTATGGCAGCAATGTCAACCACAGCCGGCACTCCGGTAAAGTCCTGCATGATGACCCTTGAAGGAACAAAAGGTATGTCAAGGGCAGGTACTCCTTCGGGACTCCAGCCTGCAAGGTTCTTTACATCATCCTCTGTGATCACCTTGCCATCAACGTTTCTCAATACAGCTTCAAGTAAGACCCTGATAGAGTAAGGTAACCTGGAAACATTGGCTATCCCAAGTTCTTCCAGTTTTTTCAAGTTGTATATGGTTACCTTTTTATCCGCGATATTGATGGTCTGTCTGGATCCGAAAGGATCTTTAAAATCATCATATGTCATAATGTCACCTGTTTAATGTATACTTGTAATGATATTTA
The DNA here is from genome assembly GCF_045690325.1 of Methanolobus sp. WCC5. Lineage (GTDB taxonomy): Archaea > Halobacteriota > Methanosarcinia > Methanosarcinales > Methanosarcinaceae > Methanolobus. The sequence goes on from NZ_CP146981.1 coordinate 213,167, forward strand.
TGTAGTCGGAACCGGCATTTTTGCCGGGCTTGTTAGTACATGTGCCTCATGGCACTCCTATCCTTTGGTTTTTATTTTTTCCTTGTCTCTTGCTTATACTGCCATGCATCTATGTCATGCATCATTCTGCCATGGTATCTGTGAATAAGCAGAGCTTTGGGGTCAGGGGATAAAAACCTGCGTTGGAATAAATAACTTTGCCCAATAGGGACATTTTAGTGGAGTTTTAATATCCGCAGGGGTAAAAATTCTACACAGGATAAAAAGAAGGAAGAAAAAAGGAGGTATAGTTCCTCTGATCAAACAACCTTTGTTTTGATGGGTGTCACATCCCGACTACAAGGTTACCGAACAGACAAACATCGTTTTTGGAACCCATTATTGCCGGTCTGAGCACATCGATCCCTGATCCCACGATCTGTGAGGCCTGGAATATATGGGCAAGTTGTGACTTTCCTTCTTCAAAAAGATCTCCCATTGCTTTCATCCCTTCCACAAATCCGTTCTCGATAAGTTCCACAGGATTGATTCCTGCTTCCAGGGCTTCACGGGCTATTCTTTCAACTGCACTTTCATCGAGATCCATCACAGCATGCTTTGCTCTGAAGATGATCTCTTCTTTTGTCGGTTCCATATCATTCACCTTTGTCTTTGGTGTTTGTTCAACTGGTTTGTTTGTGTTCGTATTTGTTTTCTTATACGGTCAGATCATACCCAGATCAAATGCCAGGGATAATATTATGGCTATGATCGAAAAGGCAAAGATCATCAGGTAATTTGTGCGCTCCTTTGAGACCGAAAGGCTCCATATGATGTATTGTAACCCATGATAGTCCTCTTCGCTCAAAGGTGTCCTGTTCTCTACTTTATCCAGCAAATTCAGGTTCTTCAGAACACCTACACGGCGTGTTGCTATGCGGTACCTGTGTGCAAAGAATGCCAGATAACCCAGGACGCCCAGGTAGAATAGGATTTTAGACAGGCTACCGTTGTAGTAGTCTGCAATGATTATCAGCCTCAGGAAGATTGCAGACAGCAATCCTATCCAGAAATAGAACCTGATCCTCTTCAGACTATAGCCCTGTGGGATGTACATATTGTTCAAGCTTGTAATCGTTTGCGTCATTATATCTTTCTACCTGCTTTTTCTGCTATTTCACACCCGGCCTTTTTCCCGTCGGTGTATTTAGACAGAATCCTTTTACCGTTATTATAATATAAAAATCAATCGGTTATGGGCATACTTTGTGACTTTCTATTAAAAAATACTGCAAATAGAGCACTGCAAATAAAACACTGCGTAAAAGGTGGATCGTTCCTTTTGAAAAAAATGATGTAATAAAACAAGTAAAGTTTATTAAAGTTTATTACAGTTTATGAGGGGCACATAAAGGCCTTTATATTTCAAGACAATCAACGGGTCTTTTTAAGAATGCCTTTACCATTCCTTCGTCATCAACATCTTCGGAGAAACGGATTAGTTCCCATCCATCCATTCCAAGCTTGTTGAGGTCTTCTTTTGTACTGTCCCACTCGCCGTAGCGAACTGATCTTATATCATATTCCCATGGTGCCATGTTCTTTCCTCTTACCGGATTAATCTTTATTATATCGTATTATCTTGTGATATATATAACTTGTCAAAAAATTCACTTGTGTTTAAAACAAAATCACTTGATTTGCTGGAAAACAAGACGCCTGGGCTCAGGCTGCGATGTTATGGTTTTGCATTCCTGCCAGTTTGCGATATTAACAGGGAAGCCAGTTCAGGCAGGAAAAGTGAGAAAAAGAAAGAACTATATTGTTTGGTTTGTACAGTTCACTTGTGAATTAGTTTCTTAATGCTTTCCAGATCCCTTGCATCCTTTGAAATGCCTTCATACAGCCTGCCTTTGTCTATCCACATGTCGGATGCACTTTGCAGTCCCTGGGTTTTGTGAGGAACGTAGGCTATCTCAAATCCCGGTGTGGAAGCAGGTTCACAACATACGGGTGTATGGATCACGTTCTGAAGCAACGGGGCTCCATGTTCTTTCATGTTGTTCTTCTTTTCTTCTAATATCTGCTCATCGGTTCTGTTTTCTGTCATATGGTAGTAGATTGGTCTTATCATTATTAAAGGATTCTGATATCTGAAAAGCTACCACTGGGTAGCATTATACTTTTTCATCAGTACCGTCAAAAATAATGCTTATCCTGGCCTGCAGGCAGGGAACCTAGAGATATGGTAACAACAGGAGTGCGCTTTGTGCAAAAGCACCGGAAAATACCGGTATCGCCAGATTGTCATCTATTTTTATGAATGTTGTTTCTACATAGGTTGCAACAAAAGCCATAAACAATGATATGGCCGGGTTCCCAATGAGCGGCAAAGCTATGAGAAGGTTCACTCCAAACTCTGCAACACAGCCTTCCAGGCTTTTATCATTGGCAAATATACGTTTTTTCCCGTACCTTTTCCCGATAAGTGCGGCACTCATGTCTCCGAAAGTGGTCATGAGTATAGCTGCAAAAGCTACATTTTTGCTGAAAACCGAAACCGCCACAAGCGCACCGAGAGTGAAATATACATGAGAACCTATTCCAGATAATTCTTTGCGGCGCAAAAGAACATGCAATATTGGCAGTCTGATACCCCTGTCAAGCCTTAGATGCTCAATGCCCAGTATGAGAACAAGATATACTATAAGCAACAACTGACTTGCCTGCTTACCGAAAAGAGCATAGACAAGTATAATGATTATTGAAGTGAGGTGAATGCCCTTTCTCATTAGTTCATTGGCAAAGGACGTAGGAGCCATGCCTTCCTTTTCATCTGTTGATGTATATAGGTGTATTGTCATGTCATCATACTGGCAGGTGTGGCTTCAGCAATCCGGGATACAAGTACTTCAGCAGAAACTTTTGGTCAGACTCCTTTGGCCATCTGGTACCGGTGAATAATTATTAATGTCTGGAATGCATAGAAAAAATAAAAGATTCGGATTATTCTATTCTGCAAATATTCTCTAAGACCCGGGTGATATTGTCAATATAGGTGATGTGGTCATTCAGATATTTTAATATCTTTTCCGGACTTGCTGGCAAAATCGCATTGAACCGGAGATTGTCCTGACTGTAGGAAGTCCATTGTATTTGTGGGTGAAGCGATAAAAGATATCGGTATTATCAAACTGATATTTATCGGATATTTATGAATTGATAATTATGAATTGATATTTATCAGGGAGGTTTAAAGTATGTATGAGACTGACTTTACACCATTAAAGGGACTTAGATTCAAATGTCTTGAAGGATGTGGCTTCTGTTGTTCATTCCCTGCGGAGGTGAGGATATGGGAAAGGAATTTTCCTGTAATACTGGGAAAGAACAGGGAAGCATTCAGGAACTGGGATGAAGAACATCCATGGCTTAATGGTATTTACACATTCAGGCAACATAATGACAGAGGAGCCTGTATTTTTCTTGAAGATGACAAAAGATGTGGTATATATGATTCAAGGGCGCTTCTGTGCAGGACATTCCCTGTGAAGTTCTTTTTCGGGTGGAGGTTGCAGTTGTATCCCAGCATGTCCTGCAGGGGCTTCTCAAAAGATGAGGGCTCAGACATGATATATCTGGGTAAAAAAGCAATGGGGGAGATACCACCGGACAGAATGGATGAGATGCTTGAGAGGTCCGGTAAAATGTATGAGTCACTTCCCGCAAAGCTGGGCAATTATGTCCCACCACAAATCCTGCAAAAGATGCTGCTTGAATATCTGGATACAATGAGCTATGGATCATGGGATGTCAATGATCCTGCCATAATGGAGTTTGAGGCAGAACTATCTTCTGATAATTTCATCGATCTGCCTGTATATCTTACAGAGGACCTTGACTGGCAGCTCTTCAAACTTGAGAATGGATATGTCAAAAGATTGCAAATGAATAGTAAAGGTGAGACGAAGTATATAGGCAGGATTGTTTATTCTGATCTGACGATGAAGAAATTATCTTTCGAGGCTATCGGCGCTATATCTGCATATCTGCGTTTACTTGTCTTAACAGATCATTTTATCGGTGTTATTTATCAAAAGGCAATAATGCAGAGGGATAAAAGGGTGCAATTGGCGGACCTGGCTCTAAATGAACTTGAAAAGGTCAGGGGGATATTCCTCTTAAAGGCAAGTCTTCTTGCAGAATTTAAAGGACAGGAGCTGATAACTAAAAAGATCGTGGCTGATACTATAGTCCTCTACGACAGCTATCTGGCAACAGTTCCGGCTTTTGGGATGATCATATAAGCCTGGGGTATGCAAAATCAGCTTTTCCTTTAATGAAAAGGAATACAGTTTGGAATAAACACATATCCTTCAGGGATATAAAAAAAGAAAAATGTCGTTCATTCCAGTGTAATTGCTTCCACCGGGCAGACATCGACACAGTCGCCACAGTCAACACATGCATCTGCGTCAATAACGGCAACATCTTCCTCATTCATAGAGATCGCTTCCACCGGACAGGAATCAACACATTGTTCGCAACCGGTACATACTGTTTTATCAACAATTGCTGTCATTTGAATTTCACTACCTCTTAGCTCTTGGAAATAGTAGGTTCTAGTCAGAAGTAATGCAATAAATACTTGTCGAAAATCGGGAAGTTTCCTGGGTATTCCTCTATCCTTCTGTTCCAAACACATTGTGCACACTATGTTCAAGTACTATTTTATTTATAAAGTACTGCATTTCCTCCTGAAATCTCTTTCATTTCAGAAACATTAAATATACACTGTACCTATATGAGAACAAAATGCCCGCAAAAAAACAAATTCCAACGGACATCAAACTGGTCATAGCCCTTGCGCTGCTCACAGATCTCTTCGTGCTTGTTCCTTTCCTCAGCGATGGTCCTGTTCGTACCATACTGGGTCTGCCCATGGTTCTGTTCCTGCCCGGCTATGCTCTGATAGCTGCCCTTTTTCCGGGCAAGGATGATCTTGATGGTATTGAGCGCATTGCCCTTAGTTTTGGGCTTAGTATAGCAGTGGTCCCGCTGATAGGTCTTGGATTAAACTATACTCCCTGGGGGATCAGGCTTGTGCCTATACTGGTGTTCCTTACCAATTTCATTATCATCATGTCGTTTGTGGCAATCTATCGCCGGGAAGCTCTGGGAAAAGATGCTTTTTCGGTTCCTTTCAGGGAGATGTACGAGTCCGTCAGGGCAGAGGTAACTGAAAAACCAGGATCAAGGCTTGACCGTATCCTTACGATAATACTGGTCATTTCCATAGTTGCATCGGTTATGACCCTGATATATGTAGTTGTCACTCCTAAGCAGGGCGAGAGGTTCACCGAGTTCTATATACTCGGCCCTGAGCGGATGGCAGATAACTACAGGACACAACTTATCATGGGTGAGAGCGTCGATGTGATCATAGGTGTAGTTAACCATGAATATTCCGTTGTGAACTATTCCATAGTCATTAAACTTGATGACCAGGTAATTGAGAGTCCGCAAAGCCTGCAGCATATAGCTCTGGCCCACAATGTCACCTGGGAAAAACCAGTCTCTTTCATACCCGCTGTCACTGGTACTGATATGAAACTGCAGTACCTCCTTTACAGGGATGACAATATGACGCAACCTTACAGGGACCTGCACCTGTGGATCAGTGTAGGTGAGGATGAATAATGAAAGATGGAAATTTGATCAGTAATTCCGGTTCTTTGAAAGGCATGGGCAGTTCTGTTATTCCCGGACTTACCGGCAACAGTATGGTCGCGATTGCATTGCTCATGGTAGTGATCGCAGAGCTGCTTTTATATTCCGGCAATATCAGGACCGCTATCATCATCCACGTTGTCACGCTCTTTGTCCTGTCCGTCTCGTCAGTATGGGTGCATGGGAATCATGTGTCCCGCTCGTTGCAGGTAATATCTCTGCTTCCACTGCTTCGGCTTTTAAACATTTCAATGCCCGTTTTCTCAGAGATGACCCTTCATATTTTCGTATACGTATATGCGCCGCTGTTATTGCCTGTATGGTTGATAATACGTCATCAGGGTATATCTAAAGAAACATTGGGCTTGCATTTCAGGAATATGCTCAGATACATACCTCTGTCTATAGGGGTTGGTTTTCTTATTGCGGGGGGTGAATATTTCACGATCGATGCCTCAAATCTTATTCCTGATCTCTCCTTTGCAAATATTTTGAAGCTATCCATCGTCATGATATTCTTTGTAGGTCTTGTGGAAGAACTTATTTTCAGGTCCATGCTCCAGACAAGGCTTTCCGATTCATTCGGTCCTTTGCGGGGTTTGTTACTGGCCAGTCTGCTCTTTGGTGTCATGCACTCTGGATATGGGACGTTCTACGAGATTATTTTTACCTCCTTTGCAGGTCTTGTGCTCGGTTATATGTTCATTAGAACTAACAGCCTTCCACTGGTAACTCTTACTCATGGTTTTGTGAATGTTTTCCTTTTTGGCGTCATACCTTTGATGTCATAAGGGTGAATGGAGGTTTTTTCCTGTTTTTCTCACTATTCACACACATTTATAATATTAAAATAATTTACAGTAATTCTTAAATAAATGCATAAACAGTATAATCAGGTGTTGATATATGGATCCCAGTCAAATTCTGCTTTTAAAAAGCTCAATTTCGGAGATGAACTCTTGGTCAGAAATAAAACAGTTCCCTGCTACCTTTGTAAATTCCCTGTCAGAAAACCGGCGAGATTCTTTTGCTTACTGGCCCTGATCCTTCTGTTTATGTCCTCTCCGGTCTTTGCAGAGGTGAATGAGATCACTATTTCTCCGCAGAATCCCTCTCCCGGGGATACCGTGACGGTAACAGGAAAAGCCTCCCCTTACGAAGAGATAAAAGCTTCCGTTTCATTTGAAAATTACCTGGATGTTCCTGGGAACACTTTTGAGTATAATATAGGAACAGTTGCAATACCGGAGGGTTCAGATTCATTCAGCCTGAGGGCAGAGGGTGTGGATGACCTTGATATCAGTGTTAAGCTGCTGGGAATTCCTTTGCCTGTTCCTTCCGGATATATCAGTATAAGGGATAATATTGCTACATTTGGCACCGGGAAGATAAAGAGCGGGACCTATGATATCAAATTAAGTGGCATCTCATCCGGTGACCAGGTGCTATTCTCTTTCGGTGCCAAAGCGACCATTGTTGCTGATGCAGATGGGAATTTCGAATACACTTACAATACTGGTAACATGCCTGAAGGTATCTTCAGTATTGATATCGGTGGGGAAGTGCGGCAATTGTCGCTGGGCAAGGCAGATGATGGCAGTTCTTCAGATGGCAGTTCTTCAGATGACAGTTCATCATCCCCGTCCACTTCTTCAAGTACAAAAAGCAGTAGTAAAACAGGAACGGATTTGAATATCGTTCCTGCAGATACCCTTGATGATGCCGGTGAAACAGGCGACGCTGGTGAGCAGGAAAGCTCCCGATCCCCGCCAAATGGTAATGAGGAGTCTCTTGAAAGTACTGTTGACCCGGCCTATGTGCAAGGTTATGAGCTTGAATCAGAGTCTCCCGGTATACGGGAAAGGCTGCCGGATATTGGCCAAATGGGTGTGCTCATCGGAGTTCTCTGCCTGTTGGCCATAGTTGCAGGATACAGGAAGAACCGGTATAAGTAAGGCAAATAATGCAGCGCTGGAATATGGCTTTGGAATGCATCCTGCATTCTCTGTTCTTTTTATAAGGAAGCGGCCTGAAAACACTATAAAAGTCAAAAGTAAAAAATAAAAAGATATCAGATTATCTCTGATATCTTGAAGATCACTATTGCTACAAACGATACCAACAACGGCAATATTGTCATGTTCAAAGAACAATCCAGAGATTTGTTCCACTTCTGGGAAGCGGAAAGTATCTCCTTTGCCGAAAGCAACAAGATCAATGCAACGACCGCCAACACACCGTATTCCGGCAGTCCTGGAGCTGTAGTCATTGCTATTCCTGCCGCAGTTGAAGATATCGTACTGGTTGTTGTGGTTACTATTGTGCTTGTGAGCATGATCTCCACTCTACCTTAAGAGGGACTTAATGATATTAAAACCTTGTGAACTTATGTTATCCTAGTTATAAATTTATTAAATCACTTCTTATATAAAAACGACTGTAATATACATTAAATAATTATATTATTAATTTTATCTATTTATATGATATTATATGACAAGGTTGAAGGAGAGATCAAAATCCAATCTTTATGGCATAAAAGGAATGCATAATGTCCACTCCTGGCAGGGTCTTGCCATCCATTTCAAGAACAGCTCCCGTGTATTGAAATGCGATGGTTATGATACCTGTACTTCTGAAAAAAGGTCACGTGCCTGTTTCTATTCCATAAGAAGGGCAGATGCAATCTATATGCTGCAATCAGAGTTCAACGTCAGCATAACGGTTGCGGAAAAACTGATCGATACTCTTGTTGATATGGGTGTCTCAAAGGCATTGAGATGTTACAGGTCTGATTGCAGTGGCTGTTTTGATGAGGGTACCCGTATTCTTGCCTTTGAAGAAGACCTCTGAAAGCCAAAACTTTATTAAGCGAACAGGATAATCCTGCACCCATGTTTACGATTATCACAGGTGCACAGTTTGGCGACGAAGGTAAAGGTAAAGTAGTTGACCTGATGTCAGGCGAATATGATCTGGTTGTGCGTTTCCAGGGCGGGGACAATGCAGGACATACAGTAAAGGTTGGTGAGGATGTATATAAGCTACACCTCATACCATCCGGTTTTCTTCTTGATTCCAGGGTGTTGATAGGCCCTGGTACTGTCATGAACCCTGAAGTTCTGGCAGATGAAATGGACATGCTTGCGCATGGTGGCATAAAACTTGATTCTGCAAGGGTTGGTGTGGATGCCAAGACAAGCATTATTATGCCATATCACATTGAACTTGATGGTTTGCGGGAATCCCTCAGAACTGAAAAAATAGGCACCACAAAGCGTGGTATCGGTTTTGCCTATATTGATAAGGTGGCAAGAGATGAGATTCGCATGGGTGACCTTGTGGACCGGGAAAGGTTCCTGAAAAGGCTTGAGGAACTTGCACCCTCAAAGGAGGCAGCTATTAAGGAGCTTGGTGGGGATCCTTCTATAGTGACGGATAAAGTGCTGATAGACAGGTATGTGAAACTGGGTGAACGTTTCGCATCATATGTCACTGATGTATCTTATGAAGTTAACAAGGCACTTGATGAAGGGAAAAATGTTCTTGCAGAAGGTGCGCAGGGAACGCATCTGGATGTGATTCATGGTACTCAGAAATTTGTAACTTCCTCATGTACCATTGCAGGTTCAGCCTGTGCGAATATTGGAGTTGGTCCCACAAGGGTTGACAATGTACTGGCTATTGTAAAAGCCTACATTACCCGTGTTGGTGAAGGTCCTCTGCCAACAGAGCTTTTTGATGGCACGGGTAAGCAGATCCAGGAAGTAGGTCGTGAGTTCGGTACAACGACCGGCAGATCCAGAAGATGTGGATGGTTTGACCTTCCGCTTCTGAAAAAAGCCATCTATCTTAATGGTTATACTTCTGTTGCACTTACAAAACTGGACGTTCTGTCCAACCTTGACCCTGTCAGGGTATGTGTTGCATATGAAATGGATGGAACGGTAATAGACTATCCTCCTGAGGATACATCTGCCCTTTCAATATGCAAGCCGGTGTATGAGGATCTTCCTGGATGGAAGGAAGACCTTACTGATGTAAAGGATTTCAACGACCTGCCCCGGGCTGCAAAGGACTATGTCCTTTATCTTGAAAAGAAGATGGGTGTACCTGTGGAATATATCTCTGTGGGTCCTGGAAGGGAACAAACATTCAAAAAATAGGCCGGATACCTGGCAGATAAGTGAAAACTGCCGAAAAACGTATATACTACTCAATAGTTTAAACATCACAAATCCAGCTGAACTAATCACCGGATGCAATTGAGTCCTGCAGATGGTGGGTATCTTAACAGATATTATAATTCAGGAGAATAATATGACAACTGTATATGACGTTCCTGCAGCCGAGTTTATCGCAAAGGTAGCAGAAAAGTTGAAAGAGAATGAAAAAGTTAATCCACCTGAGTGGGCAGCATACGTAAAGACTGGTGTGCACAAGGAGCTTCCTCCAGCTGACAGCCAGTGGTGGTATACAAGATGTGCCGCAGTGCTCAGGACTGTGTATACCCAGGGCCCTATAGGTGTTGAGAGGTTAAGATCGGTCTATGGCGGAAAGAAGGACAGAGGTTCAGCTCCATCTGTAAAGGCAAAGGGAAGCGGTTCCATAGCAAGAACAGCTCTGCAGCAGCTTGAAGAAGCGGGATTTGTACGCACCCTTAAGAGTGGCCGTGTGGTCTCTCCACAGGGACAGTCCATGCTTGACAATGCTGCATACCAGGTAAAACAGGACCTGCTGGAAAGCATTCCCGGTCTTGCTAAGTACTGAATGAGTATTTCCTGCCCGGTAACTCCTATATAAGGGATCGATGCTTACATTCCTGTAGAGCATAGGTGACTTTCATGACGGATGATCTTGAAGAAATAAGAAGAAGACGACTTGCACAATTGCAACAGCAGCAGTCAGCCCAGCAGATGGATGCCGGCGATATGCAGGCAGCTATGCAGCAGGAGCAGGCACAGGCTGAAATGGAAGCTAAGAAACAGGCTATCATGCGTCAGATCCTGACCCCTGAGGCGCGCGAAAGGCTTACAACCCTGCGCATGTCACGCAAGGAACTGGTGGAACAGCTTGAATCACAGTTGATCATGCTTGCACAGAATGGAAGGATCCAGACAATGATCGACGATGAGAAACTCAAACAGCTTCTGGTTCAGATGCAGCCAAAGAAAAGGGAAACTACCATAAAGCGTATGTGAGCGGGCTCCATGCAGGTATCGGTCCTATTCAGCGGTGGAAAGGATAGTTCGCTTTGTGCAATATTGCTGGAGCCATTCTTTGAGGTTGAACTTGTGACCTGCAGTTTTTCGTTACTTCCTGTAGGGGAAGTGGCTGCTGAAACTGCAGAAAAGCTTGGTTTTCCTCACAGGGTCATCGAACCGGATATGGGGATCCTTGAAAAGGCGTATTGTACGATCATGGAGGATGGTTTTCCAAAGAATGCTATCAATTTCATTCACAGGAATGTTATCGAATATCTTGCAACCCAGGAAGGTGTAAGTTTCATTGCAGACGGTATCCGTCGGGATGATCGCGTTCCTTTGCTTGGGATGCCTGAGGTAAGGAGCATTGAGGACCGTTTCGGGGTTCATTATATGTGTCCCCTGAAAGGGCTTGGGCGTGCTGCTGTGAATGAACTGGTGAAGGAATATCTGCTCATTGAGGAGGACCTCAGTGAGAATATCCTTAAAGCGGATTACGAGACCGAACTACGGGAACTTATTGCCCGGCGTCATGGTCATGGTAAGATCAGGGAAATATTCCCTGTCCATGTGCAGTCACATGTTATCGAACGCAGGAAAAAGGGACAGAAGATAACTACATGATTAAGGATTTATACAATAATTATGTTATAAGTTCAAAATCCAATCAATACTTTAATACATATCAATCATAGCATAGGTGAGACAAGTGAGCCATAATACTAAAGGACAGAAGACAAGGTTGGCAAAAGCACACAGGCAGAACCACAGGGTTCCAACCTGGGTCATCATCAAGACCGGCCGCAAGGTTGTAAGCCATCCGCAGAGAAGGCACTGGAGAAGAAGCAGTCTCGATGTGAAATAAGCAGGTGATCATAATGGCAGAAGGCATAGTAAAAGAACAGATCTATACCATTCCCCTTCGTGAAATAAAGGCTATACCACGCTGGAAGAGATCCAAGAAGGCTGTAGCTGCAATCAGGGAATATCTTACAAAGCACATGAAGGTCGAGCCGGATATGGTGAAGATCGACAAGACCATTAATGAAAAAGTATGGGAACATGGCGCTGAGAAGCCACCATTGTCCATTCGTGTAAGGGCAGCAAAGTTTGAGGACGGGGAAGTCCAGGCAGAGCTTGCATAAATGCTTCAGGGCATCATTCCGGTTCACAGAAGTAAATAATGATACGAACTATGAATATTCAGGAAAGCCCCATCATAGGGGCTTTTGCAACATGTACTGAAGATATCGCACTGGTACCTATGGGAACTCCTGAAAAAGTCAGGGGTACCCTTGGGGACTTACTTAGATCAGAAGTAGTAGAAGTTCTGGTCAATGGAAGTACTATTGTGGGTTCACTTTGCCGGGGAAATTCCAATGCATTGCTCGTTCCAATGGATTCCAGTGTAAGGGGCGAGGAAAACATCAGTGTTCCTGTCTTTGGTTTGCCTGGCAGGCTGAATGCCGTAGGCAATGTCGTACTTGCCAATGATACGGCTGCACTGGTACATCCGGAACTCAGTGATGCTTCAGTAGAAGCAATAGGGAAGCTCCTGAAAGTTGATGTCAGGCGCGGAACTATCGGAGGTGTCAAGACCGTAGGCATGGCCGGTGTTGCAACCAACAAAGGACTTCTTGTAAATCCACGGGCAACAAGCTTGGAACTTGAGGTCCTTGAAGAGCTTTTTGACCTTCCGGTGGATATAGGGACCACTAACTACGGGACACAGATGGTTGGTTCAGGTCTGATAGCCAATTCCAAAGGTTATGTTGCAGGTTCTAAGACAACAGGTCATGAACTGGGAAGAATAGAGGATGCACTGGGCTTTTTATAATAACAGTAGGTGATTCAAATGAAGACATTTCAGGTCAAAGGCACATTTAGGGCCGGAGTAGCATGGGAAAAGTTCACAAAGGACATCGAAAGCCAGAACGAGAAGAATGCACTTGATAAAGTGTACTCTGTTTTTGGCAGTAAGCATGGTATTAAAAGGAACTTTGTCAGGATCGAAAGCATCAAAGAGGCATGATCCATGGCAGACATGAATGGACAGGATCCGAGGGTGCTTGTAAACCAGCACCGTGAATTCCAGAAGCGTGCTGAAATGGTACAGCAGCAGATGAGCATGGTCCAGATATCAATGGAGGACTGCAACAGGGCTCTGAATACCATTGAAGAGCTTGGCAATGTTTCGGAGGGTGCTGAAATGATGTTCCCTATAGGTTCCGGTTCATTTGTATATGCCAATGTCAGCCACATTGATAAAGTGGTTGTTGATGTTGGGGCAGGGATAAGTGTTGAAAGGCCGATTGCGGCTGCAAAGGAAATATTACAACGCCGCAGGGAAAGGCTCACCACGGCTTTTGAGAATATGAATAATAACCTGCTTCAATTAACTCAGCAAATGCAGGCCATTGAATCTTTCCTCTCCAGGCAGCAGGCCCAGGGCCAGCATCCTCAGGGGAGACCAGGTTCCCAGTGAACCTGTTGTTTATTTCTAATTAATTCATGAGTTGGATCACGTGTTCAATAAGCTTAAAGCAAAACTAACCGGCTTCAAGGAAAAGATCGGAAATAAGATCGATGAGAAAGCAGTTTCTATAGACCCTGCAGACACAGATGGCCTGTCTGTTCCGGTTACTACACCCGTGTCTGCTTCAAATGGTCCTGATTCCTGTGTAAAGGAAAACAATCCTGATGTACAGGAAACCGATCATGATGTGAAGGGAACAGTGGAGTCCAGGCAACCTGTAAATGAAAAGGGGGCAGCGGGAAGCAAGATCCCTGTGAATAGGAAGTTTGGTTTTGCAGAGAAAGCAAAAGCGCTTGTTTTTGAAAGAGAGTTCATCCTTGATGCCGATGACCTGGAAGAGCCTTTGTGGGACCTGGAAATGGCCCTTCTTGAAAGTGATATCGCTCTTACTGTGTCTGAGGCCATAGTTGATTCTGTGAGGGAGCAGCTGGTTGGGACAAGGCGTCGCATTGGCAGTAATACGGGTGCGATTGTTGAGGATGCCCTCAAAAAAGCTATCTATGATGTCATGAGTGCCAATGTTTTCGATCTTGATGAGTATGTCAAAAATGCCAGCAAGCCTGTACATATTGTCTTTGTCGGCATTAACGGTACCGGCAAGACCACATCCATAGCCAAGCTGGCAAAACGCTTCAAGGACGGGGGAATGTCTGTTGTAGTGGCAGCAGGGGATACCTTCAGGGCAGGTGCCATCGATCAGCTTGCAATACATGCCGGTAAGATAGGCGTAAAGATAATCAAACACCAGGAGCAGGGAGATCCCGCTGCAGTCATCTATGATGCAATACAGCATGCAAAGGCTAACAGGGTCGATGTTGTGCTCTCTGATACTGCCGGCAGGATGCACACTAATATCAATCTGATGGAACAACTGAAAAAGGTCTGCCGTGTAGCTCCTCCTGATCTTCTCCTCTTTGTTGATGAGGCGGTTGCAGGTAATGATGCTGTTGAGAGGGCTGCCCAGTTCAATGATGCAGTTCCTATAAACGGTTCTATCCTCACAAAGACCGATGCCGATGCAAAGGGGGGCGCAGCCATATCTATTGCATATATAACAGGCAAGCCGATATTGTTCCTTGGAATGGGTCAGGGATATGACGACCTGCGCAAATTCGATCCGCAATGGTTTGTAGACCAGATATTTGCGGAATGATCCCTTACCCTTTTTTGCCTTTTTTGACTCTATCTGCAACTCTCTTTAAGCTGCGATGCAAGTTCTTCTATCCTTGAGTTAACTTTGTCACCGGATGCAATGATATTGACAAAAGCAGAACCTACTATCACTGCATCAGCTCCTGCCCGGATCACTTCGGCAGCCTGCTCTTTATTGGATATGCCAAAACCAACAGCCTTTGGAACATTTGTGTGGATGCGATCCAGTATGTTGCTGGTGGACCCGGCAACATCGACCCTCTCGCCAGTAACCCCCAGCCTTGAAACGATATACACAAAACCGGATGTCATATCAAGTATGTGTTCCATTCTTGATCCAGTTGTTACAGGAGTGACAAGGAATATAAGGTCTACACCATTTTTCCTGCATGCCTCCTGCAGCTCACCTGACTCTTCAGCCGGCAGGTCCGGTACGATCATCCCGGTGATACCTGATGCAGCACAATCCCTGGCAAACTTCTCAATGCCTCTCTTGTATATCAGGTTGTAATATGTCATGCAGACAAGGGGGACACTTTCTTTGATAGATGAGGCCATTTCAAAGTACAGGTCCGGATTCATGCCCGCTTTAAGGGCACGGGTTGATGCGGCCTGTATTGTCGGTCCGTCTGCAACAGGGTCAGAGAAAGGGAGTCCAAGCTCGACTATATCAGCTCCGCCCTTCACAAGAGCATGCACAATCTCTTTTGTTGTTTCTGCACAGGGGTCACCTGCACATACATAAGCTATCAGGGCCTTTTCTTTCCTTTTCTCCAGTTCAGCGAACTTATCTGCTATTCTCACAGGCAAGCCTCCATATTTTCTCCAGATACTGTTGTCTCTTTTTCTTCCTTCAATCTGAACACTGCCTCAAGGTCCTTATCTCCTCTTCCGGACAGGTTGATTACCACAAGGTCCCCGAGTTCTCCTGTCTTTGCCATCTTCATCACATATGCCACTGCATGAGATGATTCCAGTGCAGGTATGATCCCTTCAAGACGGCTGAGCTCATAGAATGCTTCAAGGGCCTCTTCATCGCTCACATTGCATGGTTTAATCCTGCCAATGTCGGCAAGGTAGGCAAGTTCAGGCCCGACACCGGAATAATCCAGGCCAGCTGACACGGAGCTGGATTCAAGTATCTGTCCGTATCTGTCCTGGAGTATGAGTGTGTGTGCACCCTGCAATATACCTTCCTCGCCAACACAGAGAGAAGCCGAATGTAAAGCCTCTTTCTCAGTTGTCTGCAGTCCTTTGCCACCCGCTTCCACAGGGAATAGTTTGACATCCTTCTCTTTGATGAATGGGTGAAAAATGCCCATTGCATTGCTTCCTCCGCCTGCACAGGCAACGATGGAATCAGGATAGCGTCCTTCCTTTTCCATGATCTGTTCTTTAACCTCCTTTCCGATCACACTCTGAAAATCCCTTACGATCATAGGATAGGGATGTGGCCCCACTACCGATCCTATCAGGTAGTGTGTATTCTCAACATTGGTGACCCAGTCCCTGAGTGCTTCATTGATGGCATCTTTGAGTGTCATGGATCCTGACCTGACAGCATGTACCTTACAACCCATAAGCTCCATCCTGTACACGTTCATATGCTGGCGCATGACATCCTTTGCACCCATGTAGACCTCAGCCTTGAATCCCATATTTGCCGCTGCCATGGCTGTTGCAGTACCGTGTTGTCCGGCACCGGTTTCAGCAATGATACGTTCCTTTCCCATATATCTGGCAAGAAGGGCCTGTCCAAGGGTGTTGTTCAGCTTGTGGGCACCTCCGTGGACAAGATCCTCTCTTTTAAGATAGATCTTTATGCCATATTTTTTGCTGAGATTTCTTGCAAAATAAAGAGGTGTCTCCCTGCCGGCAAATTCCTTCATGTAGTAGTCCAGTTCCTCAAGGAATTCCGGGTCATCTTTATGGCGCTGATAAGCTTCTTCAAGCTCCTCAAGTGCCGGCATCAGTACTTCGGGAACGAACTGACCTCCGAATTTACCATACATTGATCTTTTCATGATAATTCTCCATCTCTAATTCATGTCAAACTCATCAAATGCATCAACAAGTTGTTTTGTTTTGGCATAAACATCGCCGTCCTTAATTATGGAAGTTCCAACAAGAACCGCATCTGCTCCCGCAACCATGACCTTTTTTATGTCTTGTGTGCTGTGAATGCCACTTTCACTTATAATTATATGTTCTGAATTATTGGCTAGATCAAATTCCTTTATTAAAGGGGCAAGTTTGAGAGTAGTGTCAAGATCAATTTCCAGAGTGCTCAGATCCCGGTTATTGATACCGATAAGTTTTGCTTTTGTCCTGAGGGCCCTTTCAAGCTCAATCCTGTCATGTATCTCTACAAGCGGCTCAAATCCTTTGCTTAAGGCAAGGTTTACCATATGTTCAAGTTCTTCTCCAAGGATGCCTGCAATCAGCAATATAAGGTTACTTCTTGTTTCATCGAGCTGGAGCTCATTAATTATAAAATCCTTGCGCAGTACAGGAATGGATACATTTCTCACCACAGATACAAGGTTGTTTAGTGACCCATGGAAAAACTCCGGTTCAGTGAGCACTGAAACAGCAACTGCACCAGCTCGCTCCATTTCCGTTGCGATCCGTGCAGCATCATTCGGCATGATGTCCATCAATTTCTTTCCGGGTGATGCAGGTTTTACCTCAGCTATGACAGCTACTTTTTTCTGAAGTCTTTTTTCCTTTATTGCTATGATGATATCTCTTTTTTCTTCCCTCATTGTTTCCTTCTTTTCCGGGTTATTCTCCTTTTTTAGTTGCAGGATCCTTTTTTCAGTTGATCTTATTATCTCCTTTATGACCGAGTGCATAAAATAACCACTTTTGTTCTTTAATGTACAGAATCGTACATAGATGTGATTATATTTAAAAATATCGCTTTGCACTATTCATCTGACACGCTTCTTATGTCTTAAATGCTCATGTATGCATCAGGAATTCCTGCTTTTTTCTTTCAAAAAGAACTCAATGTTAGGGTCAATAACCTCCGTATACATGGGTTCATTGACCTGTTCCCGGATGCCGAGTCTCTCCCTGACAGTTGTCGGGGGGAAATATGCAAGATATGCAAGTACTGTTCCTATGAGGACAAATACTCTGGCAAACATCTGCATCACATCTGCTATTGCTATCATATCGGTCAGCATGAAATCAAAAACAAAAGATATCGCCACAAGGGGAAGTGCTGTTCTGTAACGTATCCTTTTTGGCATTCTCTGAAGTAATATGAGCAACAATAACCCAAGTATCATTGAGGTGGGTATTACAAAAAGTCCCATAAGATAGAGATTTATGGCTGCATCACTGTTGATCATGAATATCGAACCCCATTCCGTTACGATGGGTCCTACGATCCCACTATTATACAGAAACGCCAGATAAGCTATTCCAATTATAGTGAATATCAGTGCAATATATTCTCCTGCCTTGATACTGCCTGTGATCACATATATTATGAAAAAGACCAAAGGCACCGGAATGAAGGCAAATGGTATGGCAGTTATAAAATAGAGGATTGCCTCAATTCCCGGATTCCCCAGATATGCAACGATCATTCTTGCAGCTGCCGGAAGATAGGTAAGCCCTACTATGGTCCAGAAAACAATGAGCGAAAAAAGGGCAGGTTTACTATTCTCCTTACAGGCCTCCCTGTTTCGTGAAAGTACCCATGCGAATGCAAAAGATGATAATGTTATTGCAAAACATATTGTACTGTTCAGCAGAAGTCCTGGATTCATCACTGTCCCATGTAGTATTAGATTTATTTTATTTATATATTTTCATTGTGCAAATGTTACTAGTTTGACGTTTGACATTTCCAACCAAATGTTATTTATATTAATTATTTCTATAATAGTAATATATCCAAAAATATTAGGATATAAGAGGAGGATCGTACATGAAAGCAAACAAAGCATTACATATGAAAAAGAATACCAAAGCGCAGGTGGGTATTGGTACACTCATCATTTTCATTGCAATGGTACTTGTCGCAGCAGTTGCAGCTGCTGTGCTTATCCAGACATCGGGTATATTGCAACAGAAAGCGCAGTCAACAGGTAAACAATCTACACAGGAAGTATCATCCAACCTTATGATTAAGAATATCGAAGGAGTACGTGCAAAAAATACTACTATTACTTCTGATACCATCGATATGCTTAAGCTCCAGGTAGGTCTTAACGTTGGGAGTTCTCCCGTAGATGTTAACCAGGTTGTCATTTCCATAACTGATGGTACAATAGCACATAATCTTGTGTACGCAGGCAACGATAAAACCTATTCTGCTGGTAAAATGGGTAATTTTAGCGATGATGATGCCAGTGCAAATTTAAAAAAGTTACTTACAGTATCGGAAAATCCAACAAAGTTCTATACAGTAGATAGGATACGTGATGAAGACCAGTCTTTCTCACAGAGCAACCCTGTAATGAATACTGGTGATCTCATTTTGGTATACCTCGCAACAACGTCTGACGATGCAGTAGGTCTTTCCCATATGGGCTCTTTAGATACTTCTGGAACTTTGGTGACCTCTCAATTGGATCTTGTTCCAAGGACCACTGTGAACATCGTTCTGACTCCAGAATCAGGTGCAGCAACCATTGCAGAATTTGTAACACCTTCCTCATATGGTGTCAAGGAGACTGTACAGCTTTATCCATAAGCTAAGAGCATGTACAGCTTATATGTACATGTTTTTAAGGAGAAGGTAATATGAAAGCAAATAGCAAAGTATGTCTGCGAAAAGATACGCGTGCTCAGGTGGGTATTGGTACTCTTATAATATTCATTGCCATGGTTCTGGTTGCAGCGGTTGCAGCGGCAGTGCTCATTCAGACTTCAGGGGTACTGCAACAAAAAGCACAGGCTACCGGTAAACAGTCGACTCAGGAAGTATCGTCAAATCTGATGATTAAGAGCATTGATGGTGTCCGGGCAAAAACCGGCACTGACATGGCAGGCAATATCTCTCTATTGAAACTCAACGTGGGTCTGAACGTCGGAAGTTCTCCAGTTGATGTAAATCAGGTTGTCGTTTCCATAACTGATGGAACTACGACTAATAATCTGATATATGCTAACAATGACAAAACATATGATGCAAAAATGGGAGGTTTCCCTGCAGCGAATGCATCTGCAAATCTAAAAGAACTGCTAACAAATAGTGCTACTCCGGGTGTCAACGGAAAGTACTTCTTCACTGCAGAAAAGATACGCGATGAAGATGGTTCCTTCACACAGGAAAAGCCTGTGATGAATACTGGTGATCTGGTTACGCTCTACATATCCACTGTTGCTGCGGGTGATGTTGGAGATACTACTGTAGGCTCCGTGACAACAGGTGGTTCAATGGGGGATAGTGGCTTGGTTATAGAGCCAAGGACAACAGTTAGCCTTGTCTTGACTCCTGAGGCAGGCGCTGCAACCGTCGCAGAGTTCGTAACTCCGTCTTCATACGGCATCAGAGAGAACGTGCAACTTTATCCATAAGGTGATTCTCACCTTATTCTTTATTTTTATACTTTAGTGGAAATTCTTTGCAGGCTATTTTTTATCTGAGGCTTAAAGCAGGTATTCCAGGGACTATTATTCTTGAAGTGGTAACAACTTATAATGGCATTCCGGTCATTAAGGTGTAGTATGCAGATAATTTTCCTCTATGATTAGTATTTTTAAACATTGCTAATCCGCTACCTCAATGCAATGTTATTTTTACTTTAAAATTGTATTTATCTTCTGAAAACACTTTTACTGATTGCTATGCTGATTAATAAAAGATCGTTCATGAATTAAGTTCCTTTAAGTTATCTATAAGGCTTATTATCGTCTATGGTCTTCTTGTTTGAACGTTGATATTGGAAGCCTCAAAAGTGGATATGGTAGGAGCAGTAGATTCAAAAGAGATATGAGTGAAAAAGTCTTTTAGCTGGTTTCAGGGCATTCTCTCTATTATTTCGCCCATTCTCTTATTCTTCTTATAAAAACTTGTAGTATCTTTTAGGAAGTTTGATGCCGTTATGCCTTTATCAGTAATGATGTATCCTCCTCTTTTAACTTTCTCGGCCAGGCCTTCAAGCTGGAAGATTGTTTTCATTTTACTTCCTATACTTCCTTTATCTGCGAACATGTCTGTATATTCACGTATCTCTGAAAACTCTGTAATCTTGCCTTCGTTCTTACTGAGGACTTTGAGTATAAGTCTGTATTGTATATCTCCTGGTCCCTGGTACACGCCAAGTGATTGGTAAAATTCAGCAACTTCCTGCTCAAGCTTGACATCGATATCATCAGCCATTGATATCGTTCTCCTCTACATCGTCTTCATCATAATCCATCTCATCATCTTTTTCGTAGAGTATGTACTCATATTTTTTTATTCCGAGTTTTTCCTGCAGGGTCATTGGTGGGAAATAGGCAAGGAATGCCTGTACGGTGCCGATTAGTACAAAGATCCTGGATGCAAGCTGCATGGCATCATCAAGTGTGATCATGTCTGTAAGCATAAAATCAAAGACAAATGAAATGGCTACCAGGGGCAATGCAGTCCTGTAGCGTATTCTCTTTGGCATACGTTGCAGGAATATTAGGAAAAGCAGTCCTATTATCATTGCAGTAGGTATCACAAAAAGTCCTACAAGATAGATGTTTATTGCTATATCGCTGTTAATGGTAAAAAGGGATGTTATGGGTGTAATTGTGGGGCCAATGACTCCGCTGGAATAAACTAATGCCAGATAGGCTGCCCCAAACAGGGTGAAAAGTAGCGATATATAGCTGCTGATCTTCTGATTACCTACTATAACGTACAGGATGAAAAAGACCAATGGCACTGCAACAAAAGAAAAAGGAATTGAAGCTATATAATACATAATCAGGTCCAGTTGCTGATTGCCATTATACGCTGCAATCATCCTTATTGTTGTAGGCAGGTATGTCATGCCAACAAGTGACCATAAAGCAATGAGGGACCAGAGTGCAGGTCTGCTTTTATCATTATGTTGTGAATCGCTTTTGGCAAGTACCCATGCAAAAGCAAATGAAGATATGGTTATTGCAAAACAAATAGTTGCATTTAACAGTAACCCGGCGCTCATTTATTTACCTCGTGCAGTATTTTATATGATAATATATATTAATAATCTAATAGTACTAAAAGATGATGTTTGTAGTTTGATATTTCCAACCACATATTATATATATCTTTATTATATATAATTAATATATCCAAAAATATCTGGATAATAGGAGGATCGTACATGAAAGCAAATAAAGCATTTAATTTAAAAAAAGACACCCGGGCCCAGGTGGGAATAGGTACTCTTATCATATTCATTGCAATGGTGCTTGTTGCGGCTGTTGCGGCAGCTGTACTCATTCAGACATCTGGTATACTGCAACAGAAAGCACAAGCCACAGGTAAGCAGTCAACTCAGGAAGTATCATCAAACCTGATGATTAAGAACATAGAAGGTGTACGTGCAAAAACCGGCACCAATCTTTCAGATACCATTGACATGCTCAAACTCCAGGTAGGTCTTAATGTTGGGAGCTCTCCGGTAGATGTGAACCAGGTAGTTATTTCTATCACAGATGGTACAATAGCACACAATCTTGTATATGGAGGCAATACGAAATCATATGATCCAATGACTGGTTTTGTGGCAACCAACACTGCTGCGCAAAATTTGGAAGCTCTATTGACTAATAGTGGTAATCCAACACAATTCTATACCGTAGACAGAATTCGTGATGAAGATCAGTCATTCTCACAGGGCAATCCTGTCATGAACACAGGTGACCTTATACTGGTATACATTTCAACAACTTCTTCTGATGGTGCTAGTCTAACTGCTATTGGATCAACTAGCGGCAACCTTACATCTTCAGATCTGAGCCTTGTTCCAAGGACATTAGTGAATATTGTGCTGACACCAGAGTCTGGGGCAGCAACAGTTGCTGAATTTGTTACTCCTTCCTCATATGGTGTCAAAGAAAATGTACAACTGTATCCCTGATGTAGTCAATGGTGTGTGGTAAAAAACTACACATCCTCTTTTTCGGAGGTTGTTTCCATGAAGACAAACAGAAATACCGGGATCTTCTCTGATTCTCAGGCTCAGGTGGGTATAGGTACTCTTATCATATTCATTGCCATGGTGCTCATTGCTGCAGTAGCTGCCTCTGTGCTTATCCAGACATCCGGCATTCTTCAGCAACAGGCTCAGTCGACTGGCAAACAGGCAACCCAGGAAGTTTCTTCAAATCTTGTAGTTAAAAATATAGAAGGTATTCGTGCAAAGAATAATGCTAGTGATATGGCGGGCAATATCTCTTTGTTGAAGATACGGGTTGGCCTGAATGTAGGGAGTTCTCCTGTAGATATCAATCAGTTGGTAGTTACGGTCACAGATGGGACTAACACAAATGATCTGCTTTACGCGAACAACGATAAGACCCATGATTACAGGATGAGCAATTTCTCATCGGATGCTACTGCAGCAAGTGCTAATCTAGCAGCTCTGCTGAAGGATACACAGGCAACACCTGGTCCTAATGCAAAGTATTTCTTTACAGTACAGAAGATCAGGGATGAGGATATGTCATTTTCCCAGGGAAACCCTATTATGAATACGGGAGACCTTGCCACTATCTATGTATCTGCGGTTTCAGGCAGTGATCTTTCGTTTTCTACTATAGGTGAGGTAAACACAGCTGGTAATCAGAAGGATTCCGGCCTTAACATCGGGCCGCGTACTGAGGTAACAATAGTACTTACGCCAGAATCAGGTGCTACGACGATGGCGACATTTTTAACTCCATCTTCATATGGTACAAGGGAAGCAGTCCAGCTCTATCCATAAGAGCATAAGAGGACTGTTTTTATATTTTATGAGGAATTATATGAGCAAAAGAACTATCCTTTTACTGTTTGTTTTATTGTTCTGTTGTTTTACGGCAAAAGCTTCAGCAGATGTTTCGTTTAGCAATAATATAGAAATGGATGAGGGTTCTGTAACATTTACGATACATGAAACATACACTCTTGAGGATGCACTGGACCTCAGAGAGGAGCTGGATGTAGATTCTAGTGGAAATGTGGATGCTTTAGAGGTCGGAGTATTCAGGGAAAACTATCTATTAAACCGCACAGCACAATTGTTAGAGTATATTCTGATTGACAATAGATCCCTCTCTTTGGAAATAGATTCTGTAGATCTTCAGTTTGAGGGTGCAGAAGGTCCGGTTGATAACTCTCAGTTGAATGTGATTATAACAGTGCAATATAGTATAAATTCAACAATCTCTCAAGGGAAGCACAGCGTGTGGGTACTTGGTCACCCTCGCATAGACAATATGAGATTTGTTCTTCCCTTGGGTATGGAATTGGTCTCATATGACGGGCTTGATGATGTCTCACAGTCAGTGCAGGATGGGCGTGTAGTTCTTGAAGGAGTCAGTGGCATACGTTCCTTTACGATAGAAGACAGGCCTGTATTTGAATACGCAGCATATGTCACAATACAGAAGAAGCCTATTTATAAAAACAGCTTTTTCCTCCCTCTATTGGTTATTATTGAGATTATACTGGCATCAACAGCATTATATATAATTAAAAAGAATAAAATAAATAATTCAAAATAAAAGTTTTCTCTAATCATTTATTGATTTACGGTGCTCACATGAAACACAAGTTATTCTATATCATTTGTTTCCTTGCTCTCACATTAGCTATCTTTCAAAGTGGTTGTATTGGCAAATCTTCGGAAGAATCGGTTGAATCAACGGTTTTGGATTTTTTAAACGCTGTAAACGAAGATGATTCGGGTTTAGCTTTTTCTCTGTATGAAGGCAAGGACTTCCTTGCACCTGCCAGTATTTCAATGATATTCAAGAACAAAGGCATAATACCGGGAAGTATTACAGATACCAGCATCATTTCCCAGGAAATAGTCGGTAATCTTGCAATAGTGAAAGTTGAGTGTTCTGTGGCTACTCTTGACCTTTCTGGAAATACAAGGGGTAATAATGTAGTTCCGATCTATTTCAGGTTGCAGAACAGTGAACTGGGCTGGATCATAACACGTGTTTCCTTCAATGATGTGCTGACATTTGAAAATGCAGAGCTGGTCAATATTGAGGTAGAAAGTACTTCCATTGATGTTATTGCAGACAATGCCCCTTTGATTTCAGTTCTTGCTTTTGCAATGCTTGGTGCGGGTCTGTATCTGGACAAAAAGGACAAGGCAAAGAAAAAAGAGAATAACAGGATTATTGATTTTTCAGGTGCTGTTCCTGTTCAAAAAGAGGCAATTGCACAATATGTCCGTTTCGTTCCTTCACAACAGATAAGCGTCGGTAAGGCCACTGGAGTAGATGTCTGGGTAAAGAACTTCACACAACAGCCTTACAATAATTTTGCTATCAAGGCAAAATTTGCGAATTCCCTGGAAGTGGACAAGATAAATCTCTTCTTTGGTGATATTGCTCCGGGTGAAACTGCAAAAAAGACCTGGGTAATGACTCCTAAACTGGCAGGCTGGGCATCTATAGAAGAGCCAACGGTTGTATTTGAGTACAATGGCACAAGATACACCGGGGTTCTTGATCCTGTGTGGCTTCAGGTTCAATGATGATGTCAGGTGGGATTATGTCATCAGATAAAAAAAAGACCGGCGATTCCTCACAAGAGATGTCTTCTGATCTTATGAAAAAACTAAATGATGCTTTTTCATCTTACATTGATGGGGAAAATACAACAAAAGATATTGATGTTAGTTCTGAGAAGGATTCACTTCTTGAATTGATTCGCCTGGAACTTGCTGAAAAGAAGAGCAAGGATGAAGCTGAAAAGAAGATCAAGGATGAAGCTGAGCATTTAACTGACGGGCAGATGGTTTATCCGACCGAAGAGCCCAATGAAGCCGCTGAACCCTCATCTTTCATCATGGAAAAGGGGGATGACAATAATTCTGATATAGATCCTGAAGTTGCAGATGTTCTTTCCGGGGTCTTTGATGATGTCATATATCAATCAGTCGACATTGAGGTAGTGGAAAAGGACTCTCCTGCAGAAGTCGTGGAACAAGCAGATTATTCCGGGATTGTCTTTGATATACTGAAAAAAAATCAAAAAGTATCTGACCTTTCTTTTCCCGGTGACAGAAAAGCGGACCTGGCGGATATTACATTATCCGGTACTCAATTAACTGAAAAGGATGAGAAATTAGCAAATGAATTACAGGACGCTTCTGAATTGAAGGGGGTAAGAAAGACCGGTTTTGAAACAGGATCCGGACTTGCGAACAATCCCCTATCAGATGCCATGGCAGGATCAAAGTCCACCATTCCAAAGACTGCAAAGGTCATAAAAACTGCTGAGGCTATAAAAACTGCTGCTAATACTGTTTCCACAGACAATACAGATTCAGGGACGGACCTTCAGTTTTTAAAAGAGCATACTAAACAACCTGCTCAGGGCCATGCTGTCGAATCTAAAAGAATATCCAAAACCATTTCGCCCAGGTCATCTGATATTTCTGCTAAAATGTCATCTTTAGCTGCAGCCGGGGCAAAGGAAAGCCGGGTTTCAAAGCCACCCGCGATAGTTTCTCCTGAAAACATTGATGTTCCGGCAAAGATCGCTTTTCTGTATAATAAGGACCATACACTCCATGATCCTTCTTCTCTTTCCATTATAACCCATGAAAGACCGGAGAGGATTATCAAAGCTATGTGGTATCTGGAAAAGCACAGGGTTTTCACAGATGGCACATGCACTCTGATAGATAGATTTGACCATGCCTCTGAGGAGGCTCTTTTAAGGGTCCATGAAACATCATATGTCTCTTTCGTGCAATCCTATGCAAGTGCAGGGGGAGGTTTTTTAGGTGATAGCACTTATATGACCTCCGGCTCCTATGATGTTGCAAGGCTGGCAGCAGGTGCGGCTATCCGGGCAGGCGATCTGCTGATGGACCGTCAGTTCTCACATGCTTTTGTGCTGGCAAGGCCTCCGGGTCATCATGCAAGTTCACAGAAGTATGGAGGTTTCTGTCTGTTCAACAATGCAGCAATCCTGGCAAGACATCTGCAAAGCCGCAGGAATGTGGGCAGGATATTGATACTTGACTGGGATGCGCATGCAGGCGACGGTACAATGGAGATATTCTATGAAGATCCGACCGTCTTCTTCGTTTCCCTGCACAGGGACCCGCATACCTTTTATCCTCGCAGGGGATTTAGCACCCAGATAGGGGAAAATGCAGGCAGGGGCTATAACATGAACGTTGAAATGCCATCCGGTGCCGGTAATGATGAATATGCACTGGCCTTTGACGAGGTTGTCGTTCCACTGATCCGTCATTTCTCTCCGGAATTTATGATCATCAGTTGTGGTTTTGATGCTTATTATCAGGAAAAGAATGTAGGACTTGAACTTGATTCTCAGGGCTATCACCAGATGACATCAAAGATACGTGAAGTTTTTGGAGGGCCAATGGTGTTCATTATGGAGGGAGGCTATCATGATTTCAACGGACAGCTGTGCCACAGTGTACTTAGTTCTCTTCACGGGCGCCCCAACCCTGTTAATGATCATCAGGAGATCTCAAGCTACAGGCAGAACCAGAGGAAACAGGTGTTCTCAGAAACCCTTAAAAAGGTAGAGGAATCGAAAAAGAACAGTCCGGTGCTTTCTCTAAGGGTGTGATGATGGTAAAAGTTGGTATTACCTTTAATAAGAACCACTACCTGCATGATTCCCTGTTGAATGGTTATCCGTGTCCTGAAAATCCTTCCCGTTTAAACAAGATCCTTGAATATCTTGAGGGCAGCAATCTCTTAGATGGCATGGATTGTCGTATGTATGGTTCAGATCCTGCGCCTCTTGATGCTATTCTGCGTGTTCATACCCGGGAATATGTTGAATTTGTAAGGTCATGTACAAAGGACCCCCGTTTAAGTCCGGGTAAAGATGTCTATGTGTGTCCTTTGACATTTGAAGTAGTCCTGCAGGCGATTGGTTGTGTTCTCAATGCAGGGGACCTTGTGGCGACAGGTAAATGCACACATTCTTTTGCCCTGGTACGTCCGCCAGGTCATCATTCAGGTCCTGATAGATCAAGTGGTTTCTGCATTTTCAACAATTCAGGAATACTTGCCAGGCATTTCCTGGATCTTTACGGGCTTGAAAGAGTGGCAATAATCAATATTGATGCACATGCCTCTGATGGCACACATGCTGTATTTGAAGCGGACCACAAAGTGCTCTGTATATCCGTTCACCAGGACCAGTCGACTCTTTACCCATATAAGGGATTCATAAGGGAAATTGGTGTGAGGCCGGCACCGGGTTATTGTATCAACATGGAAATGCCACCGGAAGCCAGCAACCCGGAGTATGGGATATTCTATGATGAAGTAATGGAAAAAGTGCTAACAAAGTTTAATCCTCAGATAGTTATACTGGAATGTGGTTTTGATGCCTACTACAAGGAACCTCTGGCAAAACTTAACCTCACTGTTGATGGTTACTATAGGATAATATTTAAACTTGCAAGTAAATGGAAAGTTGTAACTTTGCTGGAAGGTGGCTATCACGATGATATTGGTTTGCTCGCATCCGTTGTTCTGCGTGCACTGGCAGGCATTGAAAATATAAAGGACAACGTCGATATTATCGATCTGCTTGCTTCCAGACATGCTAAAACCAGGAAAGATTTTAACAATAACCTGTCCCTTCTGAAAATGAGACTGGAACCATACTGGGGATTGTGGCCCCGTAATTAACCCCGTATTAAATGTGTAGTGATAGAATGTTCGAACTTGCAAAAACAGATGATGGTATTGCTTTCTGTAAACTTGAGCATGCCTTTGAGCTTGACAGGTTAAAGATCGGGGAATTCAGTTATTTCAGGAAATATCTTGGTATGGCCGACTATCTCTCAAATTTCAGAAGCTGGCTCAAAAGACCTAATGTAGCTTTAGTGCTGGCCATATCAGGTAACACGGTTGTTGGCTGGTCAATGAATGAAAGGTGGAGCTCTCCTTCCTCTGATGGGAAATCTGTATATGTATTGCGTGGTATCGAGGTATCTCCTCATCTTGCACGAAAAGGTGTTGGAAAGAATATGTTTTTCCTGATCTCTGATATACTCATGGGACATATTATTACAAAACCGGTAAACAGGACTGCCAAACTCTTCTTTGAATCCTTAGGCTTTGCAGAACCCGGAGCAGTTTCTCCGGTGAATCTAATTGATCACCCCGGTTATCTTATTCTGGAAGAGCAAAAAAAAGTATCCCTGTCATACGAAGGCGTTTCTTTACTGGATGAAAATATCAGGTCATGTAAAATAAAGATGTTTCCAAAAGAAATGTCTCTTGAAGCTGCTAAAAAGGATGCTTGTAAAGTATTACCTGATGAAAAAGCCGCAGGTGGTGAGGAAGGACCGGCTACTGCAATACCGGATGATGTACTCCCCCGTTTCACAGACAAACGGGCGGCCGACCTGAAGGAGCCTGTAACATTTGACGGGAAATTCATAGGTGATCAAAAAATGATGTCTCCATGTAAATGCGGTCATTTTCTTGTGCATAAATACCAGGTCACCGGTAAAAGGAAAGGAACAGCATTCATTTGTGCAAGCTGTAATTCTGAAAGGTACTTCCTGCCATCCAGGAAAAATAAATAAATAAATAAATAGATGTGCTGCATGTGCATATCTGTTTATGGATTTGCTTATGGACCCGTTTTTTGGTAATTTCTGGCAGATCGGTCTGCATAAATTCAGGGAAGACTCATCTGCATGATCCTTTTTTGGAGATTGTTGCTGAGGCCAGTCTTATGCACTGATGCTCTGCTTCCATAAGAGAATAAGTTATTATTTTTATTGTTCAACAGAAGACTATTAATATTGTCACTACAATATAAGTTATAATTATAATACTAGATATATAATTTATTCATGAGGGATCTTTTCATATGGCTCAAGAGCAGGGTATAGCAAAAGTAGATCTGACTTATATTTATAAAGCAGTGATGATGGGCACTTCTCTTTATTCTGATAACTGGGAGAAGGGTGTTCTATATCTTACCAATCTCAATCTATGGTTCTCAGAGGGTGGGGGATGGTTGACAATACCATTGAAAAACATTACTATGGTAGGAAGGGAGGTAACAGATTCCATTCGTATGAAGGCTCAGCGTACAATCGGGACTTCACATATACTTATGATCGATTATCTTCAGCCATCTACTGTGGTGGAAGGAGCAACGGCTTCTGCCACTGCATTACTTGCGGGTAATGAAGCAGTGATCAATACATTGAAGGCATATCTGCAACCAATGTGTGGCACGCCTCCGAAAAAGCAATCACTTTCTGATGTTGACAAGAAACTCCTTTACATGCTTTATACAGGTGTGAATGACCTGCAGAAACTGGTATTCTTCATAGGAGTTGACAATGACACACTGGCAAACAGTTTCAAGAGCCTCAGGGAGCAGAATATGTGTGATACCTCAGGAAAGCTTACAGAATATGGTCTCAAACAGATAAAGGAGATGATGTGAAATGAATCTGATAGATTTCAGGGGGGTATTATAATTGTCTGATCCAGGACTTCCTCCTTTCATGACCAATTCTGCCGGCGGTCCTCCGGCCATGTCAGACGGCAGCTTTGCACAGTCCATGGGTGCTTTTGGGGCACTGCTCAAATTACAGCAGAACATAAGTGAAAGGTTTCCAAAATCCAGGGTTCCCTGGAATGAGACCCGTAAATTCCTCAAAGCCAGTACCATAGAAACTATAAGATCCACATCACTTTATCGTTTTCACATGGACTTTTTCCGGGATATAGGACTTGGCAACATGCAATTGATCTCCTATGCACCAATGCATTATATTTATGCTGTTCCCAATAATCCGGTATGCAATTTCTACCCGGCACTTAACAATCAGAAAGTGTGTGTGGCCACAACCGATGCACTTCACAGGTTCTTCAGGGAGGAACTTGAACTTGAATGTTCGGTCGAAGAGATAGAATGTATTAAGAATGGCAATGAGGTATGCAAATTCAAAGTAGACCTGCAGCCGATATCTGCCTATCAGGTAATGCTGGATGAACATGATAAGATGATCCTCTCAGGTGTCAGGCCACCGGTTGATGATAATGAGCTCAGGGACAGGGTACGTGCATTGACTGTATACAAATTACTGGATAATGGCCGTTTATCAGAAATAGGTACTGCATATATGCAGTTTGCAGCTACTATGAAAGTCGAGGAAAAGATATTCGATCCTCCGTGGAAACTTAAAGAAGAACTTACTTCGATAGCTGCAACCCATAATACTTTTGGCGGTGCATTTGGTGAGATGGCAAAAAAAGTGCAGGTGGACCAAAAAGGAGGTTCAGTAACTCCGGAACCGGTTGTTTCGGAGGAAACAAAAAAACTGCAGGAAGAGGCTAAAAAGACAGATAGTTTTGCCGAACTTCTTGCAAAAATGAAAAAGAACCAGTAGGGATGTAAATGGCAGGGTATGAATCAGTTTCACTGGATGATCATCAGGATCATTTTATTGGTGAATATGTACGGGTGATCACAGGTAACTCACATTACAGGGGTGAGTGTGTAAAGATATACCAGGATAACAACAATGTACTTTTGAAGAACGTTGTTAAGAAAAACGAGACCGGCTGGATAGATGTCAGTGAATGTATGCTGATAATGGGTACTGCCATTGAATCCGTATATATCGAAAAGAGTTTTCCTTTCGACAGCCATGAGTCCCTTATACTATCTATTGAGGATGGTTCGGTTATCCCCGGGTCAGAATCCGGGTTCAGGGACCTGGCCAACATAGAGCAAACCGAGTTTAAGGAGGATATGTTATGAGCAGTGAGAAAAGGATTCCTACCGGGATTGCGGGTCTTGACAGGGTGATCGAAGGAGGTGTACGTGATAATACCACTATTCTTGTAGTTGGTTCCAGTGGTACGGGTAAATCCACTTTTGCTATGCAGTACCTGAACTATGGTCTTGAGCATGGGGAGAATGCACTCTATATCAGTATGGAAGAACCTCCCGAACAGATCCTGCGTGAAGCAAAGATGCTGGGTTTCAATCTTGATAAATACTATGAAAAAGAGCTTTTCTTTTTCCACTCCAAGGGCAAGGATTTCGTAAAGCTTGTCGATGAACAGCTCCCGGCGCTTGTGGAAGCAAACAAGAACTATTCCGTGAAGACCCGTGTTGTTATAGATCCCCTGACGCCTCTTATCTGGGCGGTGCAGGACAAACAGGAACAGCGTGAGATAATAACAAAGCTGTTCTACACTTTAAAACAGCTTGGTCCTGTTCTCATCACTACCGAAGAACATGCTGCACCAGGTGAGACCATCGGTGAGGATGTGCTTATACCTATATACATGTCCGATGGTGCTGTACACCTGACCTACAGGCCTATAGGGGGTGCTTTTAACAGGTCTCTTGAGATTATAAAGATGCGTGCCACAAGACATGGTGAGGAGGTCTATCCCTATATATTTGTCCGTGGTGTGGGCGTTGTTGTCAGGACCACTCCTCTTGTATCTGCTGAGGATATGCGCAAATATGACGATGTATTCGATAAAGCCATAAGGACTGCAGCAGACCTTGGAGCAAATGAGAGGATGCTTGAGCGTCTTGTTTATGTGAAGGAGAACTGGTCATATCCATTCTCTCCCAAAGAAACGCTGCAGATATTCTTCGAATCCCAGGGTCTTAATGATGCTGTTACCAAAGAACAACTTGAAAAAAGAAAAGAAGAAGAGGCAAGTTCTCCGCAAGAGTCACTGGATATACGGGAATTGACAGTTGAGGATCTGCAGGTAGATGAGGTTGATCTTACACAGGACGGTATATCCGGGAATGAGGATGGTCTCATCGAGATCGATAGTTTAAGCGAGCTGGAAGAATTGATCAAATGATCGATTGAGGTAGGTTGACGTGTCGGTTAAAAAAACAAAGGATGACCTTGAGGATGTTTCCCTTCTGAAGTTTGCTCTGGTGGCGCAGCTGAAAAGGACACACCAATCCAGTGATGTGGACGTACTTTTGTTTGCAGGTGCGGACGGCAAGATATATGCATCCTACATACCGGAAAGTATCGGACCTAAAATATTTGAGCTGACCAACCTTATCAGTCACAACCTGCTGCATGTTAGCCAGCAGCTTGCAATGGGACTGAGGCAATCTGTCATCGAATATGATTTTGGCACTGTCATCTTCTCTTCAGTTGGCCGTGGTGCCCTTTTGATCTCTCTTTTTACAGGGAAGGTCGATCTTTCAGAGAACATGGATAAGATAAGAATAGCAAAGAACGTGATACAGCATATATTCGAGCAGCGTCCGATGACAGCAGATCAACTGGCTACTTATCCCCCTGAAGTGGCGGATGAGTTGCGCGTACTGTCCAAGATAGTATTCAATGAAATGTACACGCAGTCATCTGAATATAAAAAGAACATGAAGATACTTGCCGACATCAAAGAAAAGATAACGGGTGTAATGGGCCGGGGTGAGGTTGAACAGGTGCTTGCCATGGCTTTCAATGAGATCGCCTCATCACCCAAGTGGATGACCGAAGACCTGTGGCCTTTGCTTGTTGAAATGATCATCAGGGATCAGATACGTCCTTTGCATGGGGATTATGTTGCAGATATCTGCGAAGCCGAATGGATCCCTGATATTAAACACAAACTTGAATCTTTCGTATAAGGTGATCTGCTATGGATGCTGAGATTTATACCCTGGATGTTAATGATCAGGAAGAAAGAGTCCATTTGGAAGAGAGGGCAATTAAAAAGGAAGATTCCTTGATAAGGCTTAGTGCAGGGACCCATGCCAAGCTTGCGGATGATCAGTTTGCAGCTCCTCTGGACAATGGGGACAATTTACACAGTAGCAACGAACCATGCTCAGATAACGTGAACTCTCAGTTTCTTGCAACCAAAGGGTCTATGGAGATTGCTGAAGATACAGAAGACACTGATCACCCTTCTGATCTTTCATATGATCCTATCCGGGATGTGGGTGAGGGTGTTCAATGCCAGCCGGATAGAGTGGCAAGCTATGATAGTGAACTGGAAGGAAGGTTATTGGCGTTTGAAGACCGGCTCAATGTAATCCAGTCCAGAATGACCGAGGTTCTTGATACCAATGAAGAACTTCTGTATTCTGTAAAGAAAGATATCCATGCTAGAGCAGATGAGAAAGAATTCAAGCAGCTCAAAAGGGATTTTGACCAGTTCTCCAAAAGGCTAAGACGTGTTGTGCAGGCAGAGGACTCCATAAATGCCGATTCTCTGGATGCAACAAAGGTTCCTCCGGATGTCCTTGAGATAACCTATGCAAAGACCCTAAATGATATTTATGGAGCCATGCTTGAGATATATGGTGACAGGGATTCCGCTGAGATGGTGGAGGATGCCAGGGACAGTGTGCGCCAGTTCAGTGCAGGTGTTGATTTTTTCCGTTTTGAGGACAATTCTTTTGTTGTCAGGGGACTATCAGATGCCATAGCCTCCAAAATAGTTTCTGTAAAACAGATTCATGGGACGTATGTCGAATTGTTCAAAATGCTTTTCCAGCATGTTCCCAATTATAATTCCCAGGATTTTCGCTCTTTTGTAGAAACAGGAAGCAGGGAATATACCATTGAAAAAGTGGTATCTCATGAAAGGTGTATTGATACGATTATTTCTGATATCGGTATATTTCGGGATGAACTTTCTCATATTACTGAAAATGTTAGTTTTATTGCTGAATTACAGAATAACGAGTTAGAAGAGATGGGCTCTAAATTCCAGGAGATCGATGATATCAGGGAACAGATGAAGAGCATTGCAAAGGCTGTCAATCTTCACACCAGGGCGATAAATAAGCTAAATAAGACTCTGACAGAGCTCAGGGAGCTGTCAGGTGCTGAACCTAAGACTTCAGAACTTGGTGAAGTTTGTGATATTACCAGATTCGAGGAAATGGTTGTTTCAAAAGCCAGCCGGGAAGAGATAATGGCCGTATCCGGTGAGATGGAAGCTTTCAAAGCCAGTGTTGAGGATATGCTAGCTTCAATACAGCAACAATTAGAAGAGAACATGCTTAATTCGCGCAAACCTGAGGGAATAGAGACTGAACTGGCTGAAATACAGGAAAACCTTCATGAATACACTATTGCAGAGGAGCCGCAGAAAAAAAGGTTTTCGGATATTCCTATAGAGGATGTCATTACCGGGCAGCTGGAAATCCTTGGTTCTGCGACCCTTAAACAGCTTGAGAAACAGATCAATGAGAACGGCCTTTCTATAGATTTTGAAAAGCTGTCCCTTGTGATGTCATACCTGGAACAGGAAAAAATTGTCAACGCTGTAAAAAAAGGGAGATACACATTCTATTCGGTAACCGGCCCAGAGGAAAATTAAGATATCAGATAACAGAAAAATGTTGATTGAAGGTTTGAACATATTGCACATGGCTGGGAACA
The DNA here is from genome assembly GCF_045690325.1 of Methanolobus sp. WCC5. Classification (GTDB taxonomy): domain Archaea; phylum Halobacteriota; class Methanosarcinia; order Methanosarcinales; family Methanosarcinaceae; genus Methanolobus. The sequence continues at coordinate 248,338 of NZ_CP146981.1, forward strand.
TCAGTTATGGTCTATTGGAAACAGCAGGATCAGTTGATGCTCTTGATATAGATATTGGGCAATCCGGTAATCTGGGCTTCAATTATTTCCACAATAAGTTCGGGATGCCCTATGACTTCCTGCTGAAAAGTTCTATCAGTTCTAATCATTCCCTTTTTGTTGCTGTTAAGGACAATTGCAAGCTCCTTGGTTTTGCCAGATTTGAAAAGATATCCGATGAAACTGAAAGGACGTATCGGGGAAAAACCAACATTGTGAATCATTCTGTTCACCTGCTAAGGAGTATAGAGGTTCATCCTTCTCACAGGCATGTGGGTATAGGGCGATTGTTGTTTGCCGTTTCTGTAAAATATTTGAGAACCAACGTGATAACCATGCCTGACAATCCGGGAGCTGCCCGGTTCTTTAAAGAAAAACTGAAATTCACAGGTTTAAACCCGGGTAACAATGGTCTCTCTTCCCGGTACAGGGACTACCTGATACTTCCTTATCCCCGTGCCCGTAACATGTTAAAGACAATGGCAGGCAATTATCCACGGATGGTCATGCCTGAACTTGTGGGCAGATATGAGGCACTGAAGTTCAGGTTCAATATGGGTAAGTCCATATCAGGAGAGGATCTAAATGAGTTTCGGATCCTTTTTGAGGATTCAAGGGATCTTCTGGATGATAAACTGATGTATGAAATGTATTCGTTCCTTGAAGAATTTGATGATTGATTTATGGATTCGGTTAAGTGTATGATGATTCAGGTGATATCTTGGCAAATTTAGATGTTCAGCGATTGCGTAAGGATTTATTAAAATACTATGGCAGATACAATGTATTGCCGGGCAATACCTATGAACTCTCAAATAATATGGATGCACAAGCGTGCGCTGCAGTAATAGATGATATTACAAGCCACCTGTTAAAGCCTGCAGAAAGGAACATACGCCTGGAATTGTCACAGATGTTCAAGGAATGTGAGAATCCCGAGATCCCTTATTTTGAGGTCGTAATGGATATCATGCAGTTCATGAACGAGTTTGTGGGAGATCCACATACTGTGGAGCTAATATTTGCCAGGGTCAATAATGAGGTTGCAAGAAAGAAGCTTGAGGTGGAAGATAAGGTCTATTATAAGAATGAAGAATGGACTGCGGAATTGGCCGAAGCTGCAATGCAAAAACTGAGGGATTCGGGCACTGAACGCGATTACCAGTTCATGATAGACCAGTTGACAGATGTTCTTTCCCATTTTACGAATGAGGATGGGATCAAGAATGTCCGTATGAGACTTAACAATATAATAAAGAATCACAGTCAGCATGAGCTCGGGTCACTGGACCTTCATCTTTGAGACTATATGTACTGATTTTCTTCGTTAACTAAGGGTCAAGCACTATCCCTTTGCTGTTGATGTGGAATCCATGTTTACCCATTATGTAACTGCTTCCTCTTTCCTTTAATATTTCCAGATATCTGTGGGGATCATCTGCATTTGTTTCCATATCAAGTGTGATCACAGTATCACACATATAAGGCCAGAGACTTGAATCCACGCTTGAAGCGGGTATCTCTCCGGTTGCTATGAGCAAAATGCCCTTATCGTCAAATTCATGGAAAAGATCCTGTACAAAAGCCCTTAATTCGCATTTATGCAGTGGTCTTTCATCAAATGTGCTCTCGATGTCCTCAAGGATGTTTATAGTATCAATGACAACTCTTGAAGGATTATCCTTGAGTATATTCTCATTGAGATATTCAAAAATGGCAAAATCTCCCTTTGCCATAACATCGGAGTTAATGGAGAGTATCTTTATTTTTTCTTTGACCAGCTGTTCATCGTAAAAAGAGAAGGACGATAATGATCGGGTGATCTTATCAACGGATTCTGAGAGTATTGAGATGTAAGCACATCGTTCTCCGTTCTTTGCGGCATTGAATATTGATTGCATGCACAGGCTTGTCTTGCCGGTCCCACATGAACCTGCAACAAGGATAGCTGATGGTTTTATAAACCCCCCCTGGAGAATATTATCAAGTTCTGTGATATAGGATGGGGTTCTCATTTTTTCTCTTTCCTTGTTTATGCTTTGATATTTTATAAGTTTGTCGAAAATCTAAAAAGATTAAAAAACTTATAGCCTATATTGTCAAATACGTTTAAGCAAGCTTATATATTATCAGTTCAATTAAATTGGATATAATATAGCAAATAACTTTCCTTAACGTTGATCATCATGTCCGAGCTGCATAACAATAATAGTATTTTGAAATATTTGAGCGATATGAACGAGCGTTTAAAATCACTGGAGTTACGTATAGCCGAACTTGAAGCGCATAATTCTCCCTCCATCAATGATAAAATGGCTGTTTTTCTCACGGTTCCGGACTCTATACGCAAATCTTTGTTTGCAGTATCAAGGCTGAATTCCTGTACTGCAGATGAAGTAAGTGAAATAACAGGACGACATCGCTCAATAGAGAACAAATACCTGAATGAGCTTTACAGGGCCGGATGGCTTGAAAGGGAAAGAGTGGGTAAAAAGATATATTATTCTTTAGGCAGAAAGGTCGATGAGAAAAATAACGAGTACTGGTCGGCTGTGGAAGAAGTTGAGAATAAACTTGATCAATTACTCGGGTGACTTATATGCTTCTAAGTTTTCATTCTTATAAGGGTGGTACCGGTAAAACCACATTTGTGGGAAATCTCGGTGTCATGCTTGCCGGGCAGGATAAGAAGGTATGTATCATAGATACTGATGTCAATGGTCCGGGTATACATTCTCTTTTTGATATACGCTACGATATGACATTAATTGATTTCCTGCAGGGTGTTTGCAAGGCAGATGAGGTTATTTACAGGCATGAGGATACAGGGGTCTATGTAGTACCTTCCAAAGCCTGTGAAGAAGATATCTCTGCAATGTTTGGCACTCCCGGTGAGGCAAAGGAAAAACTGCTGGACCTTATAAAAAAGATAAGGGAAAGTTATGGCATAGAACATTTCCTTTTTGATTGTAGCCCGGGTATTAATAAATCAAGCCTTCTGACTATGAACATAGTTGATAAGGCAACTATTGTGTCAACTATTGATATTCAGGATATAAGAGGAACCTATTTACTGTCAAACATGTCAGCCAGGCTTGGGACCCAGGCAGCTCTTCTGTTTAACAGGATTCCCCGGGATAAAAAGAATGATATCAGTGAAATTGTTTCTGATTTCAGTAATAAGCTTGGGACTGAACTCCTTGGGCTTATTTCCTATGATGAGTCGGTAGCAAAAACGTGGTCAAGGAAAATAGCTATGAAAGATGATCAGGACTGCGAATATTGTATCCAGGTCAAAAAGATAGCGGAAAAATTGCTCAAATAGGGGATATGGTGTTTAGGGCCTGGTCACATGTAGGTCCTGTATTCTTCAAGGCTTTGACCTACTATTCTGTCAAGCTCTTTTTTTTCCTCCGGCGTAAGGCTGAATATCTCTTTTAATTTATTCATGTCACTTTGCAGGCAGGGCTCAATATATAGGATTCCTTCTTTTATCTCATATCTTATGTCCAGCGGTTTTTTACCGCTTTTCTTTATTCTTTTATGTTGCAGGATGAACTCGTTTGTAAAATATGGCCTAGGACAGTCCCGTATTTCAGGCCTGGCATTTACCTGGTTTTCTATGGCTATCAGTGTACTTTCATGTTGCATACACTTACGGATCAGGACTGCAAGAAAATGAATATATGGTTTATTGTCTTTTTCTGTTTTAAGGGTGCTAAGGTCCTGCACGATGATAAGATGCCGGTTTTTGGAAAGCATTTTATCTATTTTTATCATTGTTCCTGTAAGGTTCCTGAAAAGATGCAAAGAAGTGATATCATCAGTGCTACAGTCAATGGTACTATGATCGTTAAGGCTTTCACATTCATTCCAGGTGATATGGATAACAGGTAAAGGTTCTTCATTTCTTATCTCTTTTATGAGCAGCTCCATAAAGGGTCTTATCTCGTTTTCTTCATTGTAAAAGAAAACAGAGCTAGTTTCATTAAGAATATCAAGAAACTCTGCATGTGTTCCATCTTGTGTATCTATGGTCATGTTCACCTTTGACGTATGGTTTTATTATTTGCAATGTATAATATTACTGTAATGGGTAGGATTTATATTTTTCTAATTTGTTGCCCGTTAAACTGTAAAGTTAAAATGTAAATATTCCTATCTTATTCTGTCTGATATTTTCCGGCAATATTTCTGCTCATGTTGTTTGTTTTTTGTTTTGTTCTCCGAAAAGGTTAATACCTATTGCAACAGATTCAATTCGAGGTGTTTTTGTATGTCAAAGTTCCATAAAAGAGACTCTGAACGTAAGGGCGAAAAGAAATACGAAGAACTGGATGCAAAACTTATACAGGATAACCTCGAAGACCTAAGGTCCCCGGATGGTGAGATCACAGATTGAGTGTAACTATCAATGTCGAAATGATCAATTCGGAACTTTCAAACAGACAGTTGAAGGTTCCGGATGGAACCACCTATGAAAATGTACTGGACATTCTTGGCATGAACCAGGAAACCGTCCTTATTTTAAAAGAAAAACAAGCTGTTCCTGTTGATGGAATAGCAGTGCCCGGCAATTTGACTATCATGTGTATTGCATCGCAAGGATAGATACTGGCCGGACACACTTAAAAACTTACATTCTTTTTGTAATATCTTTAAGCTTTGTAATGGCATCCATTGTTGTTTTTGTATCTTCTATGATCTTTTGCTCATAGTGTTTGATGATATCTTCAACAGGTGCTGAAAGCCTGTAGATCTTTGTTGGCCTTCCTTTTCCTACAGCTTTTTTGTTGTGGATATCGATCCAGTTCCTTTCGCGCATGTGCCTCATGGCAACGCTAACTTCCGGTTGTCTGAGGCCAGTACTCATTTCGATTTCCTGGGAGGATGCTTCTTCCACATTTGACAGATAAGTGAGCGTGGTTGCAACATTCCTTGACATCCCAAGGCTTTTCAGTGCCTCAATGAACTTATAGTCTGTGTCGTCAAGTATCTTTACTTCAAAGTCTTTCATAATAACCCCTTATTTTTAAGTTGTGCTCTAATGAGCTCTATTACATACTATGTCATTATTATATTTAAAGTTATATATGCGCAAAATTAAAGCAGTTAATAATTAATAATATGTGCTAAAAATGAAATAATTTTTCGAAATTGTGAATATATTATTCCGCAGGTCGATAATCGAATCAAAGAAATAGGATTCCTTTCCACAGAATATTTTATCCCGTATCTCCTTTCCAACTATATCATCACTTCCGGGTTTCATTCTCATTATTGTTGAACCCGGATATATCTGTTTGATATGCGAGAATCCATCGATATCCCCGTCTGTTATTCCTATTATCGGAATTCTTAATCTGTAAAGTATATCTGCCGCAATGTCGGTGGTATCGTCCCCGATAGTCACAGCGACCCCGGCGCCATCTGCCAGTTCGAAGGTTCTTTCAGCTTCATGATCGATAATAACAGCTTTTATTCTGTTTATGGGGCTTTGAATGCTATTTTTTTCAGACCCTGGTAATTGTTTCTGTTCCTGATCTATTATATTTTTGCGAACCGAAAAATTGTTTCCTCTAAGTGGTCCGCTTTTTACCCAGCAGTTACAAAGGTCGATGGGTATTCTCCTGTCATATCCATGAAGCTTTTCAAGTCCATGCACTTTTACCTTTGCACCCATGATGTCCCGGATGAAGCCCTCTTCACTTATTATACGGACATCTGAAGATCTTGCCACGCCAACAACTATGCCGTTGATCATTATTTTTTCTCCGGGATGTACTCCATATACATTTCTTATGACACGATGGCCCTGATCGTCTATGCTTATCGGGGTAACGATTTTCGGGATATCTGCTATTCCAAGTCCCAGGATATCTGCTATCTTTATTGCTATTGTCATGGATTGGGTATTCCATGGTATTATCTTTCCATCCGGCATTCCCGGTCTTTCGATATGGATAAGAGGTTTCAGGTTCCTGTCTGCAAGCCTGGAAACCACTATATTTGCAAAAAGAACTCCGTTATCAGTTGTTTTTCCATGGTTCAGAAGAATAGTTATATCTTTTGTCCTGAAAAATTCCTCTATGCACTGACTTGGTTTGAGACTTTTCCTTATGTCAATGACGTTCTCAAGATGTGCATCAAGGACAGCAGTCTTACCAATGGTACCTGCCATTATAGCCGAAACCTCTCCCAAGTCCTTAAGGGCATCAATAATTTTCTTAGCCATATGGGAGTCGACAACTTCCGGTCCGTGGACAACCAAACCTATTCTCATATCTCTGTCTTTTAGGATGTTGTCGCAATTATACTTTCCTGCCGATAAACTATTATTTTAACAGGCTTATCTCTGCTTTATGGGTGATATAAGGCTAACCTGGCTGGGCCATTCATGTTTCCAGCTAGATTCTGCAGGTATTACTGTGCTCATAGACCCCTTTATAACAGGCAATCCCGGGGCCCTGGTCAGGGTAGAGGACCTTAAGCCAGATGTCATTGCAGTAACACATGGCCACAGGGATCATCTGGGAGATGCTGTCAGCATAGCAAAAAGAACATCCTGTACGGTTATCTGTATCCACGAACTGTCCAGGTACCTGAAATCAAAAAGTGTGAATACCCTGGGTATGAATATCGGGGGCACGGTTGATTTTGAAGGTATACTTTTCACAATGACAGATGCAAGACATTCTTCTTCCATAGACGAAGCAGGCCAGGGTATTGACGGAGGAAGAGCTGCAGGTTTTGTTATAAAGGCAGGGGATGTTTCGGTCTATCATGCAGGCGATACCGGTCTTTTCGGGGATATGGAGCTTATATCCAGACTCTATCATCCTGATGTTGCTATTCTTCCGATAGGGGGAAGGTATACTATGGATGCACGTGATGCCGCACTTGCTGTTGGGATGTTACGCCCGAGAATTGCAATTCCTATGCATTACAATACTTTTGATGTGATCTCTCAGGATCCCAATATTTTTCTAACATATGTAAAAACAGTGTCTGACGCAGAAGTGATTATTATGGATGTAGGGCACCACATATTTTTATAACCAGGTAAATATGAAATATCGGACATTGTTTTCAAGTAGAACGGATAGGTTTATATTTCATTGTGCCGAACTAAGGTTAGGCAAAAGTCGAGTTACATTTATATTAGATAAATATCCCCTCTCGTTCTCGTCATACGGCTTTTGCCTGCACATAAATTAACAGTTGTTCCGCAGACTATTGTATATCAGTTGTTCTCCACAGGTACTGTTTGATGCTATAGACGGCTTGCAGATAAAATACAGGACCAAAAAAGGAAGATCAAAAAAGGAAGATCAAAAAACAAGGGCTTTAAAAGCCCTTAAGTCCGGGCTCTGTCGAAAACCCCTATTTTTTAAAGCATGCATCAAGGTGTTCCTTCGGAGTTGGTTTTGTTAAAAGGCTTACAACAATGGCAGTAATGAATGCCAGTGGTGTGGCCACAAGTATGGGGTCCACAACTGTCCAGGTTCCTGTCAGAATGGTATCAACACCAAACAGTGCCTTGCTTATACCCAGAGGTAATGCTTCTGCTTTGTGTACGAATGCGAGCCAGAACAGACTTGAAAATGTTCCTACAAGCAGACTGGCGATTGCGCCTTCTCTTGTCATGCGTTTCCAGAAAAGGGCTCCTGTATACATTGGCAAAAAAGCTGCTGCGCATAGCCCAAAGAAGATGGCAGTTGCCCTTGCAATGATGCTGATGGGGAGTATATATGCAAGTATGACACTGGCAAGGATGGTAACGGCAATTGCTACTTTTGTTATGTTAATTGTCTGGCCCAGATCTCCCCTTTTCAGGAACTCCCGATAGAAATCATGGCCTATCGATGTTCCCATTGTATGGAACTGGGAACTTAATGTGGACATGGCCGCTGCCAGCAGTGTCAGCATGAAAAGTATGACAAATGTTTCGGGCATGGCATCGTTGATAAAAGCGGGCATGATGAGATCTGTATTTCCTCCTGCAACCGCAACAGATATCATTTCTCTTGCCTGGTAGAAATAAACATTGGATAAAGCACCAACCGTAAAAGCAACTCCTGTCATCATGAGAATGAAAGGTCCGCCTACAAGTACGGCCCTGTTGAGGGCTGCATCGTTTCTGACTGTCATGAACCTGACGGCCAGCTGTGGTTGTGCAAGCACTCCTATCCCCACACCAAGCACAAGGGTTGAAACAAGGGTCCACCATATAGGTGATCCGAATACCGGCATAGATGTCCATCCCAGATGTCCCCCGGCAGCAAGACTTTCCGGCACCAGATCGTTCATGGCTGTAAGGGCTGAGTGGGCTGCGGTGATACCTCCCAGTTTGATATAGGTGAATGCCAGCAGGAATACCATCCCAATGAACATGAGACTGCCCTGCAGGGCATCGGTGTACATTACTGCAATGAGACCTCCCGTTATTACATATGCAGCCACGATAACGGTAAGGATAAGGACGGCGATATCATAATTTATGTTCAGGGTTGCTTCCAGGAAACGTGCACCTCCTATGAGGACGATTCCTGCATAGAGTGGCATGAAAATCCCAATGAGAGCTCCTGAGAACCCCTGGATGAATCTGGACTGGAAACGCCTTCCGAGTAGTTCGGGGAAGGTAACTGCACCAAGGTTAAGACCCAGGCGACGGGTTCTGGAACCAAAGAATACAAAAGCTATGAATATGCCTACTAAAATATTCATAAAAGCAAGCCAGAGCAGTCCCATTCCAAGGGCACCGGCAGCTCCTCCGAAACCGATGATGGCAGATGTACTGATGAAGGTGGCACCGTAAGATAATGCAAGTATATAAGGATGTATCTTTCTCCCTGCAACCATGTAATCTTCGGATTCTGTCGTTCTCTTATATCCTAACCAGCCAAGATAAAAGATCACCATCAGGTAGATCAGTATTATGACTCCAAGTACAGGTGTGCTTATCATGCTTCCACCTCCGGCTCATCAGAACCATCATTCCATTTTAGTGCACCGTAGATCATGCAACCGACTGCACTTATAATACAAAGTATATAGGCAAGCCATATTTGCGGGTCATCGATTCCGAGCATATTTTCCCTTCCTTTTATCCTATAATAATCATGTCAAATGTTAACATGTGATTTGTTAGCATGCCACTATATTTATAGTTTAGTAAATCTGCCGGATATCTGAGCCGGAAAAAGAGAAACAATAAAAAGCAATAAAAAAATATTACCAAAAGAGACAATTCTACTCTATTATCGTCTCTTTGGAAAGAATTTGGTATCTTTTTTCACTTCTATTATTTAAAGCACATCTCAATATGCTCTTTTGGTGCAGGTTTTGTCATTAGGCTTACCAGAACGGCAACGATTATCGATAGTGGTGTAGCCACAAGTATAGGATCGACCACGGTCCATGTACCTGTAAGGATAGTATCAACACCAAAGAGTGCTTTGCTTATTCCAAGGGCATTTGCTTCTTTTGCATGTACGAAAGTAAGCCAGAAGAGGCTGCTGAAGGTTCCCACCAGCAGACTGGCGATAGCTCCTTCTTTATTCATACGTTTCCAGAAGATCGCACCGGCATACATGGGAAGGAAAGCTGCCGCACAAAGTCCGAAGAAGATAGCGGTCGCTCTTGCAATTATTCCTGGCGGGAGTATGTATGCCAGAGCTACACTGACCAGGATGGTTGCTGCTATAGCTGCTTTTGTGATACTGATGGTTTTTGCTATCTTCCCTTTCATAATGTACTCACGGTAAAGATCATGCCCAAAGGCAGTACCCATGGTATGGAACTGAGAGCTCAGCGTCGACATGGCTGCTGCAAGGAGAGTAAGCAGGAAGAAGACAACGAAATAATCGGGCATTGCACTGTTAATGTACTCAGGCATGATCTTGTCGATATTCCCTCCGACAACATCAAAAGATATCATTCCTTTAGTATCAAGGAAATAGACATTGGACAATGCACCCACGATATATGCAACGCCTGCCATCATAAAAATAAAAGGCCCTCCGGAGAGAACTGCTCTTTTAAGTGATCGCGAGTTTTTCACGGTCATGAAACGTACTGCAAGCTGAGGTTGTGCAAGCACTCCTATCCCTACTCCAAGTATGATAGTAGATACAAGCGTCCACCACGTAGGTGAACCAAAGGCAGGCATCGATGTCCATCCGGTATGTCCGGCTGCAGCTAGATTCTCAGGGACGAGATGAGCCATGTTTGTGAGCGCCTGGTGTGCTTCGACAACACCGCCAAGTTTTACGTATGTTATTACAAGCAATATGCTCATCCCTATGAACATAAGTGCCCCCTGCAGGGCATCTGTGTACATGATAGCGATCAATCCGCCTGTTATGACATAAGCGGCGACTATTACGGCAAGAATAAGTACTGCAATGTTATATTCGACTCCGAGTGCGGTTTCCATGAAACGCGCTCCTCCTATCAGTACTCCACCTGCATAAAGCGGCATAAAGACCGTGATCAAAGCACCTGAAAATCCCTGGATGAATCTGGACTGGAATCTTCTTCCCAGAAGCTCGGGGAATGTAACTGCCTTCAGGTTTGAACCCATGCGTCTTGTCCTTGAACCAAATATTACAAAAGCTATGAATATACCAACAAAAATGTTCATAAATACAAGCCACAACACGCCCATGCCGAAAGCTCCTGCATAACCTCCGAAGCCGATTATTGCCGCTGTGCTGATAAATGTTGCACCATAAGAGAATGCAAGCACAAAAGGATTGACCTTCCTTCCGGCAAGCATGTAATCATCCATGTCTTTTGTCTTTTTATAGCCAACCCATCCCAGGTAAAAAACCACCATCAGGTAAATAAGAACGGCCATTCCGAGAATAGGAGTACTGACAGCCATCAGTTATCCTCCTCGTCATCATTCCAGTGTACAATTCCATAGATCATACATCCGATTGCACTTAAAAAGCACAATATGTAAGCAATCCATATTTGAGGATCATCGATTCCAAGCATTTTGCATCTCCTTTAATTCCTGAAAATAATAATGTCATCTGTTAACACGGCACGTACTTTAACTTTTCGATATTATGCAGGAATTGATGAATTCTTTTTTCTGGCAAAAGCTATAAATAAAAAAGATTCATAGTACACTTTGTGTTACAACATATGTAATTTGTAACACCAGGTGCAATGCAAAGAGTATTATCCGGCAGTTTACCTCAAAAGGACTCAGGACCTTATATTGCACTTCTGTTCGATAGCGGGTGTAGTACCACCCGCTCCTCCCTTGTTCTTATCACTTCAATCCTGCACGCACAAGGACCGCCCTGCTTATCTGTTCGGTCTGTGCTGAAAAACCTGCACTTTCAAAAAGATCGACCCAATTCTGTATACCTCTTTCGGTTCCGTGATGATGGTCCAGGGGCTCCACAGCCAGCACTTTTCCTCCTGCCCCAAGCACTCTTTTTATTTCTGCAAGTGCTCCTGGTATGTCTTCAAGATGGTGGAGCATAAAGAAACAGGTCACAGTTTCAAAGTCTGCGTCTGCAAACGGAAGTTCATATACACTGGCAGCCTTGAAGGACAGATTTTCAATATTATAAGCAACTGCATTCAAACGGCACTGTTTCATTGTATCTTCAAGGAGATCTATTCCAGTGACCTTTGATTCCGGATTCATTCTTGCCATTTTCAAAGTAATACTGCCAATCCCGCATCCCACATCAAGTATAGTCTTACCTCTTGCCTCGGGCAGTGCAACTTCCAGTGTCTTCCTTTTAAGTATTTCCATCTCTGCATCAGGGAAGTCTGCATCCTGTTTGTCAAATGAGGTGTAGGGAACTATACCGTAAACAGGTGCATCTCTCCGGGCAAAAAGGCCTTTGAAATATATCCTGCCTTTATCTGCTTTAATAAGTTCTGCAACCGAAATCCCGGCATCTCTGCAAAAGCGTTTGTTCCATTCGTCCCTCTTCTGCGGAAACTCCATTCCCAGTGGTTCATGGATGATCATGTAATGGGAATACTCATCAAATAAAAAATCCTCTGATCCTGCCTGATCTAATTCTACGATACTTACGCTCTCTTTCCATAGCGCAAGCAGCTGCATTGTCTTTTCATTTGCAAAATTAGAGACCTTTCCAATGGGTTTGAGTGACATAGGCTCACATAGTCACTTTTAAGATATACTTTTAGTGGTTTGCAGGATATTTTCTTCTTAGTGAATGAACAAATAAGCCATCTTTGTGTATTGACTTGCACATTTAGGGTAGTACAAAACCACAAAACATATATAATATTTCAATATAATTTGAAATATCCGGGTATTATCCTGCATTTCAGGCTTGCACAGCTTTCACAGGTAATGTTGGGTTCCATTAAGTATCTAACGTTTTATAATACAGGATAATTGGTTTATCTCAATAAAGGATGCATCAGAATGGTATTGGTTGCAGTTTATGAAAACAAATGCACAGGTTGTGGCCTTTGCGTGGACGCATGCCCCAACGATATACTTGAACTTATAAGCGATGTTTGTGTCCCTGTGAGGATGGGATCCTGTAAATATTGTATGGACTGCGTGGCAGCATGTGAATTTAGTGCCATTAAAGTATTCATTTGATTGAAGCAGAACAAAGTGATTGAAAAATCAAAGGGATGGACGTATGAAAATAGAGATATTAGGTTCCGGTTGTGCCAAGTGCAACAAGACAAAGGAAATAGTTGAAAAAGCAGTTGATCAGGCAGGTATTGCTGCTGAGATCGTGAAAGTTCAGGACATGGACAGCATACTTGCATACGGTGTAATGATAACACCTGCTGTTGTCGTTGACGGTGATGTGAAGATTGCCGGCAAGGTACCCAGCATTGAAGATGTACTTAAATGGATCACAAAATGAACTTAAATGAGTAGCAGACGCAGTAAGGGTCCAATTAGATGTGCCTGGGGTACAGGGTAGAGTTCCCTCTGTTTTAGTTCTGTCAGAACACTGCTAAAAGGCATACCCATTTACATTATATTTCTATTATCTGTACACCAAGTTCGGGATCAAGGAGTGCCACTGTTCGTTTTCCGGTGAGCACTCCGGCAGTCTCACCCGGGTTTATTACCAGGGTTTCGTTGACCTCAGTTACACCTGCATGATGCGTGTGGCCTCTGACTACTATGTCGAAATCCCCTGATTCAGCCAGGGCATTGACGGGGGGTTCATATATCCCGTGCAGGAGTGCAATGCGTTTCCCGTTGAGCTCAAGATCTGCAAAGTCGCCGCAACATTGTGCTCCTATCTCTTCGAATCTCTGTTTCAGGAGCAATCTGTCACCATCGTTGTTCCCAAAGACAAAGTACATCTTTGCATCCAGCTTGCTGAAAGCTGCAGCTGTGAACGGGGATATGATATCACCTGCGTGCAGAACAATGCTGACCTTTTTCATGTTGAACAGTTCTACAGCAGCCCGGATAGCATCCATGCTATCGTGTGAATCAGCCATAATTCCGATCATTCTCTCACCTCTTCTTTAAAGAAGGAGCGTACAGGATTTATTCTTTTTCAGAGGGATCCTTCTATGGAGGGGTTTTCATTTCTGACATTTCATTTCACTTTTGCGCGTCTGCAAAGTAAAATGGCTATCATGGAAATACAAAGAAGTAGTGAACTATTTTGTGCAAGTTCTGCAGAACCTGTTCTATCCGAAGCCGGATAATTGTTTAAAGTATCGTTTTCCTTTGTCTTTTCATTGTTTGTTTCTGCCGGATCGAATACAGGATCATTTTCTATCCTTTCCTGCTTTTCTGTACCCGGGGAAACATCCGGCACATCGGCGGTTATCGCAAAAGGAGAGAATCCAGGAGTTTCAGCCTCGAACAAAAAGAAGTCTTCATCCTCCCCTGTTATACGAGTATCCAGTGTTTCCCATCTGCCCTCATGGTATCTTTCAAGGTGTACATTGTCCGGTCCGGCATTATTGAGATCCATCCATTTTTTCAGAACTGTAAAAGATATCCGGGTGTCATCAATGTTACTGTCCGTGGCATAGCCTGCTTTGCCTATCCAGATGTTGATGTTCCTGTATACTACTCCTGAAGGCCTTTGTGAAACTGTTGAAGACACATCATTCAGAACTTCAATGGTGCCTGTTATGAAGCCTGCATTCTTCAGTGAAAGGTAACTTATTTCCTTTATAGGATTTGTTTTTTCTTCAAACAGGAAACTGATCCTTGAGCCACTGGTCACATATAGCTGCACCACTTCCTTAAGCCCTATGTTCTCTGTATTCTCACCGGTAGCCCCCCCTCCTCCGCCACCTCCACTACCTCCGGCAGAAACGGGAACATCTTCCGGGGGCGTTAAAGGTGTGCTTCCAGGAATATTTACCTCTGCATTGTGTACGGTTACAGGAACAGCATTTCCTTGAAAATCACTAAGAATCACATTGGTAAGGATGATATCACTATTTCCTGTATCATTGCCAGCTATGAATGATATGTGCGCAAAATTCCCTGCTGTGCAGATCTCGGCTTTGCCGAGGGTCACTGCGAACAGGCCTTTTATACTGCCCTGCTGATTGTTAATGGTCCCGCCGATGAAAACGGACGTGGTTCCATCCTGCTCAAAAAAATCCCCTGAGTTCACTTCAACTGCAGAGATAATGTTATTATCGAACAAAATGTCAAGCTGTGCACCGGCAATGGGTGTTTGTGGTTCTATGTTTATATAGACATCGAACTGCTGGTTTGAATTCACTTCCCTGACAAGCGGTGATACGGTAACCACTGAGTCTGCAGCAACTGTCTGGATACAGGAAAATGTTGAGAATGTTACTAATAAAAAAAGTATGCAAAATCTCAATAATATCACTGTTTTCCTCATCCTGTTCATTAACACACTCCCAAATATATAAAAATAACATAACTCAATAAGTATTTATATTTTCTTATGTATCCACAGGGTACTAAACAGTGAGGTCAGCACAAAAAAGACTACATACGTAAGAAATATAATAATGAAGGTCAGATGCAAGCTCCAAAATCCAGATTTTCGGTGTCAAGTTCTTCATTCTGAAGTTCGGAAATGCATTCTTTACACATCTTTTTTCCCCGTATCACGACAAGATCATCCACGAATTTGTTGCATATTTCACATTTTTGCATTTATTCACCTCATGTAAAAGGTATGGTACGGACTTAAATACGTTTTGCAGGAAACCGTATGCAGTTCCAAAACATAACCATCTCGAATGTTATTTTTCAAATATGCACTCATCATTTTATTACCCTGAAAATGATATGTTCAAAGAGATTCCCCTGAAAGTCCCTCAAAAAATTCTATTCTTCAAAAAGGTATCTTTGCCGGGTCAGCAGGAAATATTCGGTGTCCCTGTCATCTTTTCTGATAGTACCCTGGTATTCCATGCCAGCTCTTCTGGCCAGGTTCACTGAGGCGATGTTATCTGGCGAACAATAAACGGCTATTCTTTCAATGTCAAGTACGATTATCATATATTCAAGTAGCTTTTCGACAGCTTCTGTGGCATATCCCATACCTCTGAACTGAGGTTCAAGTGCATAATACATCTGCGCAGCACATGGAACATCCGTTGTTGCAAAACCACATGATCCTATCAACTCATTGTCGCTTTTCCTGCAGACAGCCATTGCAAAAAGTGGTTCATCAGTGTTGTATGACTGAATGAGCATGTCAAGAAAAGCCTGGGTCTCTTCCCGGCTCTGGTGGGCAGGCATGTCAGTGGGGCCTGTTATTTCCTCATTGTTAAAGAAAAGATAGAGCTTTTCCATGTCATCTTCAGTATACCTTCTGATAGTCAATCGCTCAGTATCGATGGATTGTGGGACTCTCATGGATGTCTATTTCCCTGCCAGCTACTAAAAAGTTTTGATTTAAGATAGGCAGGTAAAAGATCATGGATAAAACAATATCATGTTATTCCTCAAATGATCCTTGCAATTCTCAGAAAATTATTGAACAGTTTCCTTCCATTGTCCGAATATTCAGAACACAACAGTTCAAAATCCTTTCTGATCGTTTCCCTGTCCATTAGCAAAAGCTCAGGGTCATTATCAAGCCACATATCAAGCATTTCAGGGGTCAGTTCAAAGTGTCCCTGTATCCCATAAGCATTCGGACCGATTTTCACTATCTGATGCGTGCAGTGTTTTCCAGTACCTATCAACAGCATCTTTTCAGTGAGCTCTACGGTCTCGCCGTGCAGATGGAAGATTCCCATGGGGCTTTGAAGATCTGCAAACAGGGGATCATCTACATGATCGTGTTCAATGTCAATCGAGTAATAATTGCCATCCTTACTCCTCAGGCCGATCTCCCTTATCTCACTTGCATGCACAGAACCTCCGCAGGCCCTGACCAGCACCTGCATTCCAAGACAGATCCCAAGATAGGGAATACCAGCATCAATTGCCTTCCTTGCCATTTCAAGTTCGGCTCTCATCTTACTGCTCGCATCGTTGGCACTGTCAGGCCCTCCCAGGACCACTACAGCATCATAGCCGACAGGATCAGGTAGATCTTCTGCGCTCTCAAGATCGATAATATCATAAGGGACATTGTTTTCTTCCAGGATAATCTGAAGGATACCGGGTCCTTCCCTTGATATGTTCTTAAAGATCAACAGGCTCATAGGGCAATATATCGGTTTTACCGGATAAATGGTTTATGAATTTAATAATCGTTTCATGAACCTTGATCAATACCAATAAACGAGAATGTGGAGCAGGATGAAGAAAACAGGAAAGATGGAATTGGAATGAAAGGACAATATGTATCCATAGGGCAATATGTATCCAAATGACAGTATGTATCCAAATGACAGGAGCCCCGAATACGTTTTAAAAAGTTTGTTTTTTACGGGGATCCTGTATCTTTGGGTATGTTTCCGGGCAAATCCTCGTACCACCAATCACTATCTATCGAACCACCAACCAACCGTACCACATCGATAATAGTTTATTTCAATTTTTTTCGTGCTGGTCTTAATTTGCTAACTCCTGCTATATTGTTATTTTATTTAAAGATATCTATGGTCAGGTATATGCTAATTCTCATAATGATGAGTGTTTGTTCTAATTAATCATTCGTATCAACAAAAGCATATTTGTTCAATGCACCTGAATAATAATGATATGCATTCTCATTGAAACATATGAGCCTGATCTCTTCCAGTAAACTGCCCCTGCAAAGATGTTCGATTATACTGGCTACAGCAAGATATGATGCTCTGTCGACAGGAAAACCATAGGCTCCGATACTAATTCCCGGAAAGGCGATACTCCTTATCCCGCATTTCTCTGCCAGTTCCAGTGAATTGCTGTAAGCTGCAACAAGAAGCTCTTCCTCACCGAAATGACCACCTTTCCAGACCGGACCGACGGTATGGATCACCCATTTTGCCGGGAGAAGGTATCCTTTTGTGATCCTGGCCTCCCCGGTGGGACATCCTCCAAGGGTACGACACTCCTGCACAAGCTTCGGCCCGGCAGCAAGATGGATGGCCCCGTCAACACCTCCTCCTCCCTGAAGCGAATTGTTGGCCGCATTAACTATGGCATCGACTTTTTGTTCCACGATGTCTCCCTTTATCACCCTGATAATTTTGGCAATATCCATGTTCCTTCCTCTGTGGTATCTCTCTTTCTTCACTGGATTTAATTGCTTTTATCCAAATAGGATTTATTATGCTCACTCTTATCTTTGTTGCAGTTCTATTTTAACATTAAAGCAAGGCTCTGTAGAAATCCTTTCTTTATTGATAAACCACAGATAGATACGGATACACTCAACTCTGTAAGAGGTGAGTGCCTGCTAAACAGTCCTTTAGCAGGTAACACAGATGAAAAATATCTGCGTGCAGCAGCGTTTATCTGCGGTTCACAAATTATTGATAATAGGTTTTCTACAGAGCCTAAAGCAAAACCCGATTACAAATAATGGCAGGTCAGGTCATGGATGAGATCACAGAAAAGATACTTTCCCTGTTCAGGGAAATAAGTAGTGTGCCAAGATGCTCTGGACATGAAGAAAAGATAGCCATATGGCTAAAAGAGTGGGCATTATCCAGGGGTTTTAGTGTGAAGTTTGATAGTGTGAATAACATTGTCATCGGGATCCCTCCGTCAGAAGGTTACGAAAAAGTGCCTGCAGTGGTCATCCAGGGACATATGGATATGGTATGTGAAAAGACACCGTCAAGTTCCCATGATTTCAGCAAGGATGCTATCATACCTGTTGTTAAAGGTCAGTGGTTAAAGACAAGAGGTACAACCCTGGGGGCAGATAACGGAATAGCTATGGCCATTGCCCTTGGGATCGCAGAGGATACAAAGCTCTGTCATCCCCCTCTTGAACTTCTGTTCACCGTTGATGAGGAGACAGGACTGACAGGTGCCAATGCCCTGATGCCTGATTTTATTGCGGGGAAGGTCCTGCTGAACCTTGATTCAGAAGAAGAAGGCGTTTTTATCATTGGCTGTGCAGGTGGTCTTAACACAACGATCTCCATGCCATTGGGATATTCGGCGGTTCCGGATGATGCGCTGTTTTTCAGGCTGGCAGTGGATGGTCTTTGCGGAGGACACTCTGGCATTAATATCCATGAAAGAAGAGCAAATGCCAACAAAATACTTGCAGCGGCTTTGCGGGCACTAATGGATTCAACCGATGTTTATTTAGTTGATATTAAAGGCGGCTCTGCACACAATGCTATTCCAAGATATGCAGAGGCGATCATAATCCTCTTTGAAGATCCTTCTAAAAATCCATTTTCGCTTATTTCAGAATTTGAGGACAGGATGCGTTCTGAATATGGGGATTTTGAATCATCTCTTTCCATAACCCTTCAGGAAATCAAAAGCCCACAAAAGAATAAAGCAGAAAAGATGACAATAAGCAGTGAATATGCCTGCAGGGTCGTAGGCCTTTTGAATGCTTTACCACATGGGGTCAATTCCATGTCATCTCAAATACCCGGACATGTTCAGACCTCAGTTAATCTGGCAACAGTAGTTATAGAAGACGGACAATTGCTGATAGTATCAAGTCAGCGCAGTTCTCTGTACTGCGAACTTATGCAGATCAGTGAAAAGATTGCTTACGTTGCTCTTGAATATGGTGCGCAGTTCTCACATCATTGCGGATATCCTCCATGGCAGCCTGATATATCGTCACCGCTGCTGCAACGTTGCAAGGATGTATATAAACATATTTTCGGAGAAGAAGCAAGATCAGAGTTCATCCATGCCGGTCTGGAATGTGCTGTAATAGGTTCTAAATATGCGGAAATGGATATGATATCATTCGGGCCTACAATAAAGAATCCGCATTCACCTGATGAATGCCTTTATATTCCATCGGTCAGGAAGGTATGGGACCTTCTGGTTCCTTTGCTGGCATCATTCAGGGAGTGATAGTTCACTGTGAAATAACAGTATAACTGGATATCCAGAGGATTATTATCCTGAAAAAGGTCATAATTTGTGGTCAGGATCATAATTTGTGGTCAGGATTATAATCTATAAGATACAAAAAGAAATGCATGAGAGATTATCCAAGACCAGTTGTCCTTGTAAGCAGATGTCTTGAATTTGATAAGGTTCGCTATAACGGGCAGGTGATCCCTTCGCAGATAGTGCGTGACCTCATGCCTTTTGTAGATTTTATTAAAGTATGCCCGGAAGTTGAAATAGGCCTGGGAGTTCCCAGGGACACTTTGAGGATCATCAGGCAGAATGGCGTATATCACCTGATCCAGCCAAAGACCGGAGAAGATCTGACAGACAGGATGAATGCCTTTACTATCTCTTTTCTTGAAAACATCGGCCACATAGACGGTTTTATATACAAAGGTCTCTCCCCAAGTATGGGGGTGAATGATGTAAAAGTATATGCGGGTGCAAGCATGTCTCCGGTTGTAGAGAGAGGCGCGGGCCTGTTTGCAGGACAGGTCATTGCACGCTATGCCGGCTATCCCATCGAAGAGAATGAAAGGTTGCGCAACAGTCATATCCGTCATCATTTCCTGACCCAACTGTACGCTTTCACGACTTTCAGGCAGGTCAATGAAGAATGTTCTTATGAGGGGTTGCACAAGTTGCATAAGAACAACCGTTTCCTTTTCATGTCCTATGACAAGGCAGTGTTCACAGAGATGTCAGAACTCCTGTTAAAGGAAACAGAGACCCGAATGCTGTTACATGATTACGGCTCTCTCTTAAAGAAATTGCTGAAAAAGCCCGGTAGCCTGGAATTGAAACTGTATGCTGCAAGGAATATGTTCTCTGTCTTTGAAGGTACAAGCACAGAGGAGAGCTCCTTCTTCGAGGACATGCTCGGGCGTTTCAGCAGTAACAGGATAAGCTGGGATGCTGTCATTGAGGTCATGAGAATGTTTGCATCTCGCTCTTTTGGAGAGGATGCCTATGAGGATACATTCCTTTATCCGTACCCAGAGGAACTTAAAGCTCCTGCAGACGATAAAAGGGAAAAGGATTACTGGGATAAATGATATCATTTATTCGAAGTTCAACCGCTTGTTCTCTGCATGACAAAAATATTTTTGGTCAATCATTCGATAAGTTTTTAGTATTCATTGTTTAGCAATTGTTGGTCATGGTGATTATAATGTACCGGTTTAAGGAAGAGATAGATTCATGTATAGATTGCAAGAAATGCTGGGATGCCTGCCCTGTTAACATGGTAACCGAAGGTAACCGTTTCACTCCCCAGGGAAAGATAGAGTCCCTTGTAAAGATAATTGCAGGTGAGGAGCTCACACAGGATGAAATGGACAATATCTATCTTTCAACAAGGTGTGGCGCCTGTGATTATGTATGTCCCATGAGTATTCCCATCACCGACATAATACAGTATGAGAGGGAACTGCTGGCACAGCAGGACAGGGAGCCTGCAAAGACCACTGCTATCTCACAGAACATCATTGAGCGTAACAGTCCCGGGGGCATGGATCCGGCAACCAGGTTTGACTGGATCACCGATGATCTTGAAATCGCTGAAAGTTCAGATGTGGCCTACATGGCAGGCTGCTGGGTGTCATACAGTCAGCCGGATATTGCAAGGGCAACCATACGCCTGCTCAATCATGCAGGTATCAGACCGATGATTCTCAAAGAAGAGAAATGCTGCGGGCTTTTCCTCATAGACAACGGTCATCTTGAACAGGCATCTGAGCATGCAGGAAAGTTCGTCGATTATATCGAATCACTTGGAGTGAAGAAGGTAATAGTTTCGTGTCCCGGTTGTTACATGGTACTTGGTAAGGAATATCCCAAACTCTATCGTGAACTGAACTTCGGGGTTGAGCATTCCCTTAATATCTTTAAGGATATGATAGCAGATGGTACACTGAAACCAGAAAAGCTTGACATAGCTGTTTCTGTCAGGGATGCCTGTCCCCTGAGAGAGTCAAAAGATGTGCCACGCAGCATTCTTGCAAGCATGGGTGTGGAAGTAAAGGAACTCTTTGAAGGCAAACAGGTGTGCTGTGGGGGTCCTGCTGGCCTTAAACCAAACTTCCCGCAGATTGCAGATGATATTGCCATGTTAACGGTGAAAGGATACAAGGATAAGGCTGACATACTTGCTTCATACTGTCCTTTCTGTGTGCATCATATGGAAAGTGCCTGCAAGTCCAGGGATGAGGAAATGAAGATCAAAGATGTTTCCGTGCTGCTGGCGGAAAGTGTGCTTGGCAGGCGGGAATGATACGGGATCTTTATAAAAGCTGCCTGCATACCTTATTTCTCTTATATTTCCCGGATATTCTTAAAAATTAGGGGATATGGGCCAAGAGGGGGCTGCAGTCCCCTGGCAATCCTATTTCTTAAAGCATTTTTCAATATGATCCTGAGGATCAGGACCTGTCAGTATGCTCACCATTATCGCAACTATGAATGCAAGGGGGGTTGCAACCAATATGGGGTCAATAACGGTCCAGGTTCCTGTCAGGATGGTATCGACACCGAACATGAATCTGCTTATACCAAGTGCAGTTGCTTCCTTTCCGTGAACGAAAACCAGCCAGAAAAGGCTTGCAAAAGTTCCGGTAAGCATACTGGCAATGGCTCCATTCCTGTTCATGCGTTTCCAGAAAAGGGCACCTGTGTACATGGGAAGGAATGCGGATGCGCAAAGTCCGAAGAATATGGCAGTCGCGTGCGCGATTATACTTATCGGGAGTATGTATGCGAGTATCACACTTGCAACAATGGTGCATGCCATACCGGCACGGGTAATGTTTATAGTCTGTCCCAGTTCCCCTTTCTTCAGGTACTGGCGATAGAAGTCATGCCCGATAGCTGTTCCCATGGTATGGAACTGGGAACTCAGGGTGGACATGGCGGCAGCAAGAAGTGCAAGCATAAAGAGTATGACAAAGACATCAGGCATTGCGCTGTTGATATATTCAGGTATTATAAGGTCCGTGTTGCCGTTTGCAGCTACAATGGCTATCACACCCCGGGTATTCATGAAGTAGACATTGGACAGTGCTCCTACGGTAAAGGCGACACCGGTCATCATTAGAATGAAAGGTCCTCCCACAAGCACGGCCCTGTTGAGTGCCCGGTTATCCTTTACTGTCATGAACCTTACAGCCAGCTGGGGCTGTGCAAGTACGCCGATACCTACTCCCAGTACCAGGGTTGAGATCAGTGTCCACCAGATGGGGGAACCGAATGCAGGCATAGCGGTCCAGCCAAGGTGCCCGCCGGCTGCCAGTCCTTCAGGGACCAGGTCGCTCATGGCTGTGAGTGCTGCATGAGCCGCAGTGATCCCACCAAGTTTGACATAGGTGAGTATCAGCAGTATTGCCATTCCCACAAACATGATGGCCCCCTGGAGGGCATCGGTGTACATTACAGCAATAAGCCCTCCGGTGATAACATACGCGGCCACGATGATCGTAAGGATGAAGACCGCCACATCATAATTGACACTGAGGGTCGTCTCAACGAACCTTGCTCCGCCAATAAGGACTATTCCTGCATACAGAGGCATGAAGATACCTATCAGCGCACCTGAGAATCCCTGGATGAATCTGGACTGGAATCTTCTTCCCAGAAGCTCGGGGAATGTAACGGCTTTAAGATTGGCACCCATGCGCCTTGTCCTTGAGCCGTAGAAGACAAAGGCCACAAAAATACCTACCACAATTGTCATAACTGCCAGCCAGAGAAGTCCCATCCCCAGGGAACCGGCAGCTCCACCGAATCCGACTATTGCCGAGGTACTGATGAATGTGGCACCATAGGATAATGCAAGGATATATGGATGCACATTCCTTCCTGCAACCATGTAGTCCTCTGTTTCCTTTGTTCTTTTATAGCCTACCCATCCCAGATAGAATATGACCATAAGATAGATCAATACAATGACACCAAGAACCGGCGTACTTACTGCCATCAGTGCACCTCTTCATCTTCCACGCCTTCGTTCCATCTAAGGGCGCCATATATCATACAGCCCATGGCACTAATAAAACAAAGGATGTAGGCCATCCAGATCCAGGGGTCTTCTATACCAAGCATTTTTGTATCCTCGTTATTATCAACTTCTTCTTCAGTAAGGCAGATAGTGTCCTTTGCTACTCTATGCCCTTATTAATATCTTTTTGTTCTGCCTTCATGACAGGACAATTGCCAGTTCGGTCTTTATCAACCAGTACAGCATTGGTAATTGTTATCTTTGCCGTGTATTCATCCAGTTCCATTATGTCAAAATCACGGATATCTATCCGTTTTTTGTACATTGGCCCGTCTGTTACGAAACTCTCAAACTCACCGCCTTCTCCTGCCACATTAAGACCGATCCTCTCATTGAGCTTCACAAGTTTTTCGATGTCCTTCTTCCCAATAATGTGGCCTAGCCAGCTTTTGTTCAGGCCGTATGCGGCCACACTACTGAAGATGAATTCAAATCCTCTCTCAAGCAACTGATACATCTCTTTTTCCTGGTCGATATGCCACAGGGGTGAGAACACCTTCAGCCCGAGTTCATCACATACTTTTTCTATTCTCTCGCGCTGGTAATTGGAATACAGGGCACCGGTGATAACTCCTTCTATACCGAACTCTTCCCTGGCACGAATGATGGCATTCTTCATGTCATCCAGTTCTTTCTCTTTCTCACCCATCGTTAGTTCTTCAATGAGTGGCAGTTCCATAGCTTCCGCCTGCAGGCGTGCAAGGTCTATGTTAGGTGTGTGGAACATGTATGAATCAGGATTCTTGCTCTTGATGGTGATAAGACACTCAATGGCATAGTTCTGCTGCTGCATTATGTGCATTGCATAATTGCTGTCCTTTCCGGAACTGAAAAGCACTCCGAGTTTGAGGTTTGGCTTGTCGTAGAAGTGGCTGAGGTAATCGGTCTTTGTCCGGCAGCCGGCTCTTTTTGCAAGTTTGCCGATAGCCTTGTCAAAACGGCTTCCATATTGAGCCGCCTGTTTTTTGCGCTGGCTAACCTGGGCAGGAATTCCAAGTTCATCGGCGAGCAGACGTAAAATAAGTTTGTTCTGCTCATCGTTGATCTTATATTCAGAAGGTATTTTCAGGCAAAAGTCAACGAACCTTTTGTCAAGGTAAGGCACACGCAGTTCTATATTGTTGTTCATGGAAACAACATCATCACGGTAGGTATTCTTTTCGTATATTTTCAGTACATCTGCATAACAGTCCCTGTCTATATCCGTGGAGCGCTTGTGCCGGTCATAGCCTGCAAGTAGCTCGTCTGCCCCGGAGCCTGAGAACATCACCCTGATACCATCCTCCCGTGCAGCAATGCATGCAGCATACATGGTAAGCGCAACGCCGACCTTGGGTACATTCGTATCTTCCACAAGAGGCACCACTTCTTTCAGGTAGTTCTCAACTTCTTCCATTCCGATACTTTTGATCCTCAGGTCAAGCCCAAGTTCATCTGCTATCATTTTAGCGTATTCTATGTCAGGTGGGAGCTGTACTTCACAAAGACCGGACGTGTAACAGGTAAAATCCACGCCCGGAACTTTACCAAGGAGTTTGCACATGTATGCAATGATGGTGGAGTCAAGGCCACCGGAAAAGAGAATACCGAATCTCTCATCAGGGATGCGTATCGATATAGCATTTTCCAGAAGTCTTTGCATTTTTTCCTGCACTTCGATAATACTGCCTTCGTGCTGAGGTGTCAGTGAGAAGAATTGCCGGCTATATTTTTCCATAGTGCCTGTTGCGATGTCGTAGGCAAGTATCTCTCTGGGATTGAGCTCCCTGATGTCCAGGTATCCGTTTCTGGCCAGTGCTTTTTTCTCAGATGCGAATCCAAAACCGTCCGAGTCTGAGTTGCTGTACCAGAGTGGCTTGATGCCTACGATGTCCCTTGCAATGTAAACGGTTCCATTCAGCCAGTATGCAAAGGCATAGACTCCGAGTACCTTGCGCAGTACATCATCGATGACCTGCATTATCTCATTTCTTGAAAGAGCTCTGCTGTCTGAATCCAATGCCTGCATTTCGATGAGTTTTATCAGCAGGTCAGTGTCGTTCTTTGCATGTACGTCATACTTTTGTGCAAGCTCCTTCCAGTTGTAGATCTCACAGTTTGCAACCATCCTTCCTTTGCAGACTATTGGCTGCAGCACGAAACTGACCATGGAATGCAGCCGATGACCTAACACATTCTTTCCTGCAGTTTCCTGTCCAATCCCAGGAGAATCAGCATTTTCTGCACGGTAAATTTCACTATCTGTACAAATGCCAATACCATCCAGTCCCCTGTTCTTTGTTATCTCAAGGGCGTGAAGTGTATTATCCAGTGCATTGTCGTTGTTAAAGAAACCTGTAATAGAGCACATATTTTCTTGTGGTTGTGTTTTTGATTCAGAAGGTCTTTGCGGGCACATAAAGGTTTTTAATGGTATAAATAGGCAGCCTGCAATCTCATACAGGCGGTCTTCAGAGAATAACCGAATAAAAAAGAATAGAATACAAAAAAGAACAAGAGAGGGTAAAAAGGATGTAAAAGGATGTGGCGGGCCAGGGCTCATGGCCTGCATTCCAGGGCCACGCGCTCTTGCGGTGTCAGGGAGATGTAGAATCTCAGTATATCTTCCGGGTCTATGTCAACACCCAGTTTATATCCGCTGGCCCGGCCGGCCCTGAGGTATCTTTCCTCCTTCTCGTGTTTTTTCAGCATCAACTCCTGGGTCTCCTCTTCACAGAGCCCTGACATATCCACTTTCCTGAGAAGACCTATAAGCAGGAAATTGTTCTCAATACGTTCGTAAAGGTTCTCTGTATTGCTCTCTGCTTTCTTCTCAGGTTCGAAAAGATATGCAGTCTCGCCATTAGAACCCTTGTATGCCAGCGATATCTTCTTAAGTACCAGCTTTCCGTTCTCGCATACCAGAATCTTGCGCTCGGTCTTCATTTCATTGCCTCTGTTTATTTTTGCAGAATCCAGCTACACAGATATTTCATGCAAATCATGAGACTGTAGCATCTGCTACAATCATGTGTTCGTATCTACAAAATATGCTTTTCCAATTTAGTATTTAACATTTTCTATACTATATTATCTAATGAGCATAATCATTATGATGGAATCTACATTCTATGTTCTTTTATTCTGGATTGTTCTAATATTGTTCATTATATCAGGCTTCAGGCACAGGTCGTGATAGCTGGCCACTGAATGCAATACCTGAAATACAAAGAACTTCTAAAGGCTTAAGGAAGCAATGAAGGATAGAAGGACAGAGATCACATGCTTACCGAATTGAAGGATACTATCAGGAAATCAGTTTTGCCGCTCGTTAGCTGGATACCCCTGTCCCCCAATTCCCTCACTATAACAGGCCTGCTCATAAGCATCTGGGCTGCAGTTGTGTTTTCTGCAGGTGATCTTACAGGAGGGGCTCTGCTCATCCTGCTCAGCGGGTTCTTCGATATGGTGGATGGTGCCGTTGCAAGGGCAAAAGGCCTTATGACCGCCTTTGGTGCGGTGCTTGATTCCGTATGTGACCGGTATGCAGATGCCATCATTTTTACTGGAATAATCTACGGGCTCATTTCGGGGAATATTGTGCAGACTTTTATATTTTCAGTTCCTCTGTGGCTCTGGGTCGTATTTGCTATCATGGGCTCTTATCTGGTCAGTTATATACGTTCCCGTGCAGAAGCAGCAGGTGCAAAATCAATGAATGTCGGGATTGCAGAAAGGCCGGAACGCATGCTAATACTTGTAGCAGGCTCACTTAGTGGCTATCTGGGTGAAGCAATATTCATCATTGTTGTGCTTACACATGTAACCATAGTCCAGCGCCTTCTCCATGCAAAGAGGTCACTTGTCTGAACTGGTTGCATGGGAACTGGCCTGCAATGCAAAGATTATAATAGCAGGCGTTATTATTAATTGCCTTGTTCATCTGTTATCTTAATTATCTGCAAATTCATCCAAATACAATTCATTCAAATACCGATAGAATATAGACGAGGATTCCACATGCAATATCAGGCGGAAGTAACCATCGAGCTTAAAAGCGGCATGCTTGACCCGGAAGGTACCACCATAAAAAGGGCTCTGGAGCACCTGGGATATGAAACAGAGAGTGTAAAGACTGCAAAAAAGTACGTTATTATCCTTCAGGCCGCAAGTATCCACGATGCCAGGGAAACAGTTGAAGCAATGTGTCAGAAACTGATAGCAAATCCGATCATCCATAATTACTCCATCTCCCTGAGGGAATTGCAATGAGCATCGGTATTGTACAGTTTGGTGGCAGCAATTGTGATCTTGACGTGTTGCATGTCCTGAAAGATGTTATCGGGGTTGACGCTGAACTAGTATGGTACAAGGAAGAAGACCTCTCCCGCTTTGACGGAATAGTTGTTCCCGGCGGCTTCTCATATGGTGATTATCTCAGAGCCGGTGCCATAGCAGCACGCACTCCTGTCATGGCATCCATCAAAGCCCTCGCAGATGAAGGCAAGCCGGTAATTGGTATCTGCAACGGTTTCCAGATACTTACCGAATCAGGGCTGCTTGAAGGTGCCCTCACCACCAACAATTATCCCAAGTTCAGGTGCGAGCCCACTTTCCTGAGGGTAGAGACCACCGACACACCCTTCACGTCAAAGTTTTGCAAGGGTGATATTCTCAGCATTCCTGTCGCCCACATGGAAGGTAATTTCTATGCGGACGAGTTCACACTTTCCATGCTTGAGGATGGCAAGCAGGTGGCCTTCAGGTATGTGGATAAAGAAGGCAGGGTGAACGATGAGGCAAATCCTAATGGCTCAAAGGAAAACATTGCAGGTATCGTGAACGCAAAAAGGAACGTACTCGGTATGATGCCACACCCCGAAAGGGCATCTGAGGAAGTGCTGGGTTCAAAGGATGGTCTGAAGATCTTCGAATCGATGGTGGAGTTCATCTCCAGCCAATAATTCCTTTTTCTTGTTCCTTGCTTTTCTAAGTCTGTTTACAGACTGACCATCAGTTCATATTCAGGGTTTTTTATCTCTCTTTATCACATTCTCTGCGGTTTTCCAGGAATGCCTTACAAATTCAGGCAGATTGTCATGCTTGTGGTACCAGTCTGCAAGGAATTTTTTTGTTTTCGGGTCAGATGGATATCCGCTTCCAAAATCAATCCCTATATCCTTTTTGATTTCTTCTATCAACTCATCCCTGCGTACCTTGGCCACTATAGAAGCCGCCGATACAACAGGATAAATGGCATCTGCCTGATGTTTTGAGATAACGGGCAAGTCTGGTGAGATCTCAGGATGATCTTTCCTGTATTCTTCCAGCAGCCGTATCCCAAACCTTTTCTCATTAACGTCTGCAGCATCCACGTAGGCTTTGTCAGGGTGGAGCTGGCCAAGAACCTTTGAGAAGGCAAGGACCATTATCTCATTCATGCTCATAAGCTTACGAAGCTCGTCTATCTGCGCTGCTGAAACCTCAAGGATGAACACCCTCCGGGAGTATTTTTCTATCTGTCCTGCAAGCAGCTCTCTTTTTTTTGGACTGATCCTCTTTGAATCCGCAACCCCAAGATTCTTCAAAACATTGCTTGCGGACTCATCCAGCAATACCCCACCAACGCACATTGGTCCAATGACCGGTCCTTTCCCGGCTTCATCTATCCCTGCAATTTTCATCGTATATGGTCCCGGTACATGATCCTCATGTCTGTTACCATCTCTTAGAGCCTGATTGTAAAAAAATATTTGCCAGGATATACTGCGTTCCTTCAGATGAATAGTGTGAATATGGTATATCCTATGGCTATCATTATTGTGGAATGCTTCAGGCCTGACATCACACTTCCCTCTCCCATGGCACCTGCCATAAGCCCGGAGCTGAGTCCCTGGATGATGGCTGCATGTTTGAACAGGCGTGTATAGGACTCAAGGTCAAAGTTTCCCAGGAAGCCTCCTGCCTGTGAACCGGAGGCTGCCATCTGCTGTCCGGCCTCTGCCATTTCGGACAGGAATGTTGTGGATATGACGTAGATCACACCAACAAAGACGAGGAACGATATGTAAATGATGACTATATAGATCATCATGCTCATGCTACGCTCCCTTTTCATGCCCTGTTCAGAAGCCGCATCCCTTGCAGCTACCATGAGCACTTCTCCTATATCTCCGCTTGAATCATTAGCTTTTGTTATAAGTGAAAGGGACCTTGTGACCACCTGTGTCCTCAGGCGGTTTGCAAATCTTATAAGTGCGTCGTTTATCTCAAGTCCCCAGAAGATGTCATGCCAGATCTTTCTGATCTCACGGCTCAGGGTATCGGTATTTGATTTTGCCATCAGCCTGATGGAATCCCTCAGTGTCATTCCCGTTTCATTGGTACTGGCAAGTTTCTTAAGAAAATCAGGAAAACTGTTCTCCAGTTTTTTCTTCCTGCTGATCTTTATTTCATGGAATAATGCAAGTGGGACTATTATTATGAATAATGCAAGGACTATTTTATCATCAATAAAATCAACAAGTGCCATCGGATTACCAAGCCGGTTCATATTCATGAACAGGGGAACCAGGACCACAAGCATTGCAAGTGGTATGGTCAGCACAAGTGTTGCCAGGGGGTTTTTAAGCATAGGAGTAAGGGGATTTTTAAGGATATTCCTGAATGCCAGTGATTTCTTTGATTTGATGAACCCTTCAAAGTATCCCCTTTCACGGACCTTTTCTTCTCTTTCATCAACAAGCTCCCCGTTTTCATCAAATTTCTTCTCAAGTGTTTCAGGGACCTGTGGTATCCCATGGTCCAGGGTCTCATTGGTCGGAAGCAGTTTCGGCTCTCCAAGCTCTGTAGGGGTAATTATGCTGATCATCACCACAAACATCAATGAACCCACAGGAAGGACTGCATAGATAATTGCATACACCATGGTGGTAGTACCTGATCCCATCACGGCCATCATTACTCCCATTATGATTATAAAAAGAGGCCCGGCTACAAAGGCCGTAACATAGGATTCAGCCAGCAGCCCCAGGGTCTCCAGGAACCCTTTCTGGTCAACTTCTGCCTTTAGAAGGTATTGCTCTGACTTGTCACGGAAATAGTTAGGGATATTACCGCCACTGTCAATGACAGTCAGCAGGTTGTATATAAGGTCCTGGAACCTGTCAGATGGTGTGGTTTCAGAAGCACTGGAAAGTGCTGTTCTCAGGTCATGTCCGAAATAGTCCATATCCCGCACAATGGAATCAATTTCCTTTGAAACCTCTCCATAGGTATCTTCAGAATCCGCTATAGCCCTGAAGACATCGATTATATTCATTCCTCCCTTGCTCAGTGCATACATAAAAGTAACTGCATAGGGAAGCTGCATGTCTATTTTTGCTTTTCTCTCGCTTGCCTGGAAACCCGGATAAAGCATGAACAATGCATACACCAGACCCCCCATTCCTAATATGAAAACCATGGTAATGAACAATCCAAAGAATATCTCCTTGAATTGAAGAAGAGTGGCCATCTGGGGGCTTAATGTGATATTGGTGATCTTATCCGGAAGTCCTACCAGGATGATGATTATATATGTCAGGAACAGGCCTATCAAAGCCCCGGCCATTCCTGCTATTATGGAATAGAAGATTGCATTTGATATATACATCTCATGTGAGAGAGGGATACGCGCCTGATTCATTTGTTTTTGAAGGTTCCTGTAATTGTCCTTTTTATCTTTTATCCTGTCCCCTATCAGTACAAAAGGAATCCTCTTCAGGATGTTTATGTATGCAGTTACTTTTTTTGCATAATGGTCAACATCAAAATCCCTTTTAGATTTCCCCCGCGTTGATTTCTTTTTTGTATTCTTCTCTTCAGTTTCAACCTTATGCAGGTCGGTATTCTCTTGCGGGAACAAATCTGAAATTGTATCCTCTGGTGAATTTTCCTTCAGATTGCCAGCATTTTCTTTGATATCGGTCACAGTATCACACCACATCTTATGCCAGTTGCAGTTTCCTCAGGACCTTTTCCGGTGTTGACTGGTAAGCATTGATTATATCGGATATTTCCTGGAAGTCCTTGACATTGTTGTTCACCATATATTCAAGGATCTTCTGGCGATAATATAGCTCCTGGTCGATCTTGCCCTGTCCCCATCCACGCCGCATCTTGATATCAAAGAGAGCTTTTGATTCACCGGTACGGATGAACATGTCCGACTCAGAATCCCACACAAAGATATCGTTTGTCCTTATGTTCCTTGTATTGGGGTCGATATCAATTATCTCAACCAGCTTGATATTTCTCCTGACACGTTTTCCCTTTGTATAGGTCTGGGACTGTATGCTCATTATATCAAGTGCCTGGATCATTGTACGCGGAACACTGATGGGCGGGTTCTCAAGCCTGTGAATTGCCGACGCCACGGAGTCTGCGTGCATGGTGGAGAATGTAGTGTGACCTGTTGACATTGCCTGGAAAAGTGTGAGAGCTTCCTTACCCCTGACCTCACCTACCAGCAGGTATTCAGGTCGTTGTCTCAGTGCAGCTTTAAGCAGGTCGTACATATCGACAGCTCCCCTCTCATCTGCAGTGAATGAATCTCTTGTGACACTGGGGATCCAGTTTGGATGTGGCAGTTTGAGTTCCCTTGTATCCTCAAGTGTGATGACCTTTGCCTTTTCAGGGATGAAAAGTGAAACTGCATTAAGTGAGGATGTCTTTCCTGATGCCGTACCTCCTGCATAGATCAGGCTCTTGTTGTTTTCTATGCACAGCCACAGGTATGCCATGGATTCGGATGAGAAGGTACCCCATTTGATAAGGTCCACAGGGGTGATGGGTGTGTCACTGAACTTACGTATGGTGAATGTACTGCCATGAGCGGTCACACTTGTGCCAAGTGTCATCTGTATCCTTGAGCCGTCAGGCATGGTCGCATCAACCATGGGTTCTGCAACCGAGATGTGTTTTCCGCTTCTCTGTGCCATCTGTATGATGAAAGAGTTCAGTTCGTCTTCTTCATATACAACGTTGGTAGCAATATTATGATGCGCTCTGTGGTAGAGGAAAATAGGAACATCATGGCCGTTGCCGGATACATCCTCTATGGAATCGTCTTTCATCAGGGCATCTATCTTTCCGAACCTGACAAAGTCCCTTTTTATGTAATATGAGATCTTTTCAAGCATAGGTGGTGTTATTTCAATAGTGTAGTCCTTTATTATCGACCTGATCTTCGAGTCAAGGACAGTTTCCCTGTCATCCCCTTCCTCGTTTATCTCTTCCACAAGAAGTACATCCCGAAGTCTGTCCTTAATCTCAAGAAGGAAGGTCTTTTCAAATCCTGTCAGTTCCGGCTCGACAATATAGTAAAGATAATTGTTCTTGTCTTCGTTGTACAATATAACGATAAAAGCATAAGGCTCATTGACCCAATAACGTTCTACTTCCTGATAGCCCTCCACATCTTTGAATTCTGTTATCGGGCCGTGTATCTCTGGATCATAGTGCTCCAGCTCGATCTCGGTTTGTCTGAAAAGCCTTTTGATCTTCCCGAGCATGCTTATTTTTTCTTCTTTATTTTCGCAGGCCACATTTTCTTTTTCTGGAAGGCTCTCAGCCAGGCTTTCTTCTTCAGATGCCATTGTGCTCTTTTCTTTTTCTGACAGAGGGAGAATGTCCTTCTCATCATTAAGAGGAATATGGGCTTCAGCAATCAGGTCTTCTGTTTTTCCTGTGGCGGAAGTATCTTCCTTTTCCGGACCTTTGTTCTCGTTTTTTTGTGGCCCGAAATTATGTGATCTTGGGAGTAATATTCCAAGATCTTCCTCATCCAGTGCTATATCCTGTGCCTTATAATCATTATCAGGGCCTGTTTCATCCTTTCCTTGATCATTTCTGTTCAGGATCTGTGCAAAGTCCTTCTCAAATTTGTCTTCATCCTCTTTTATCCTGGAGATCTCCCTGAGAATTTCCATGCTCACAGCATCATCGGATGCTTCATTATCATTTAATTCATCATCCTGCATACCATCATCCTTTTCCCCGCTTTTTTGTACCGATGACTCATCAGCATGTGACAACCCGGTATTTGATGTCACTTTTTCATCTTCATTTTTATTGTTACTTTCAAGATGCTTTTTTCCAGGATCTTTTAATTGGGCATCGGCCATTGTTTCACCGTTTGATGCATCACTATGTGCATTATGAAGTTTTAAGAGCTTAGATATATTATGTCCTTATTATAATTATAATGGGTATTAAAGCTATTGTCTCTGTGCACATTTTGTTCAAAGATCGGTCATAGCTTTCTTCATCTATCAACAGTATTAATTACTGTATTGCAGTTTGTGTGTTCAAGTCTATATATACGATGTACACAGAATACTTTATAAAACTATAAATATATTCATAATTTTAACATCTATGTACAAATATGTCTTTTTTATGGTTGAAAATGTACATAAAATAGATTTTTTCATTGCAATCAACAATCAGCTTATAAAACTCATGAATTTGTTCTGGAAAGAAATGGTCTTTGGAGGTCATCTTTTTGCAGTGGGTTCTGTAGCTGTGATCCTGGTATGTGCAACCCTTTTTAGGGTACATGTGGGCTTGGATATCCTGTTCTGTTCTTATCTGCTCTTCTATGCGATATACCTGTATGACTATTTACAGGGTGTATCATCAGATGAGCTGACAAACAGCAGTCGTGCACGTTATCTGCGATCTAAGCATAAAGCCATGTGCACAGTGCTCATCACATCTGTCCTGCTTGTTGCATTGCTGCTTCTGTTTGCAAATATCGTTACAACTTTTATAGGAATCTCTATTCTGGTACTTGGACTGTTTTATGGCAGCTATTTTAAAAAAATTACAAAAATGATACCTGCATTCAAGAATTTCTTTGTGTCCTTTGTCTGGTCTTTTATGGTACTGTTCGTCTTTATCTACTACTCGCTACCTATCACTTATGGTGCTTTGATGCTTGCACTGTTCATTTTCATAAGAATGATGAACATCCAGATACTTTTTGATGTAAGGGATGCTGAGAGCGATCGCAAAGATGGTCTTTTGACAATTCCGGCATTATTCTCTGATAGGCAATATCCTTTCATATTGAGATCCGTAAATTCCTTGTCAATTCTTTTTGTTACTGTCTGCGTTATCCTTGGTTTGCTTCCGCTGTTAACCCTTGCTGTTATTCCTATGTTCTATTATGCAGCCACGTATATCAACAATGTTCTAAAGTGCAAAAAGAACTACTCCTCATATGTATTTGCGGCATGTGAACCTATCATGTGGTCTGTGCTCATCTTTGCAGGACAGTACATCACAATGCTGGGTATACTATGAATAATGCTTCATCTTTGCTTTAGCTTTACTTAGTCATCTGAAAACCGCATTTAAACAAAAGCATTAAATGTAAAGCTGAATATGTTCTGCTAGACCACAGATAGAAGTAAGCAGGGACTGAAAGAGGAAAATCCGATGCCTATTATAACCTTACCATATAATGACCTTGAAAAATTGACAGGAACAGACAAAGATACTATAATCAAACGTGTGCCTATGATAGGCGCAGATATAGAGCGCATTGAGGAGGGGTCCATAGATATCGAGTTCTTCCCTGACCGTCCTGACCTTTACAGCGTAGAGGGTGTTGCACGGGCAATGCGTGGTTTCCTGGATATTGAGGCAGGTTTTTCCGAATACGAGGTCAGGCCTTATACTGTTGAGATTACAAAGGATAAGCACATTGATTCTGTCCGCCCGGTTTTTGGTTGTGCGGTAGTCCGGGGTGTGGCTTTCAGTTCCAGTGCTATCAAGACCCTCATGGACCTTCAGGAGTCACTTCACTGGGGTCTTGGACGTGACCGAAAGAAAGTGTCCATAGGTGTGCACGATCTTTCAAGGGTCCAGGCTCCTTTTCGCTATATTGCAGCTGATCCGGAGTTCAGCTTTGTTCCCCTTGACTTCACAGAACCTATGACAATGAGGGAGATCCTTGAGAAGCATCCGAAGGGAACACGTTTTGCACACATACTTGATGGTTTTGACAAATATCCTCTCATCCTTGATGCAAATGATAATGTACTCTCGTTCCCGCCTATAATCAACGGCACACTTACAATGGTCACCGAGGAGACAACTGACCTTCTGGTAGATGTCACCGGACTTAGCAATGAGGTGTACACGGCACTCAACATTGTCACCACTGCCCTTGCAGAGCGTGGCGGCCAGATCGAATATGTGAAGGTTATAGAGGCCGATGGAACCGAATCGATCCCTCTTGACCTGACTCCGAGAGTAAAGGTATTGACCAGGGAGGAGATAGACGGGCTCATAGGTATGGAGCTGCCTGTTGATGAGATAATAAGACAGCTTGGCAGAATGGGCTTTGGTGCCACTGAACTTGGGGATGGCCAAATCGAGGTTCTCATCCCGCGTTATCGTGCGGATATCCTTGACAATTCCGATATTATAGAAGATATAGCAGTAGGTTATGGTTTTGATAAGATACCGGCAGTATTCCCCATGAATGCCACAGTTGGCAGGTC
Organism: Methanolobus sp. WCC5; assembly: GCF_045690325.1. Classification (GTDB taxonomy): domain Archaea; phylum Halobacteriota; class Methanosarcinia; order Methanosarcinales; family Methanosarcinaceae; genus Methanolobus. The sequence goes on from NZ_CP146981.1 coordinate 284,432, forward strand.
CCACAGACTCTCTGACATAGGTTCAGCTATGCGGGAGATCATGACAGGGCTTGGATATTTGCAGGTTATGCCCTTTACTCTTACAAGTGAGAGAGTGCATTTTGACTGGATGTGCAGGGAAAGAACAGATGATGTTACATACGTGCTGCACCCAATAAGTGAGGATCAGACCATGGTCAGGACAACGATACTGCCAAACCTTATGGAGATACTCTCCCTTAACCAGCACAGGGAACTGCCGCAACGTATATTCGAGGTTGGTGATGTTGTCATCAATGGCAGGAATGGCCTGCACCTGGCAGCAGTCTCCATCAGTCCTCAGGCCAACTTTACAGAGGTAAGGGAACTTGTTGATGCCGTCATGCGTGAGCGTATGGTTGAATATGAGGTCATTGAGTCAGAAGATCCCGCCTTCATGGAAGGAAGACGTGCCGATATAATCGTGAATGGCACCAAGGTTGGTGTTATGGGTGAAATATTCCCTCAGGTTATAGTTAACTTCGGCCTGGGGCAGCCTGTGGTGGGTTTTGAGATCGATCTTCCGGATTGATCCTCTTATATTTTCACAAGTTCACGTAAAATGAATAGGAAAATACATAATTAACGGGCCCGCCGCGATTCGAACACGAGTCGATGGGTATCTTCGGACCTTATGGTCACATCGAAGCCCATCAGGATATCCTGGCTACCCTACAGGCCCGCAAAGCAACTACTGATTGCTGCATCTGTTATTAAAGTTTTCTATCAGATGCCTTGTTTTCATCTAATGGTCAGAAGACCCCGGACAGCATTCTTATTGCAAGTATCCAGAGGACGATACCAAACATTTTTTGCAATGTGTCTGCCTTTATCCTTGAATGCATAAGGTAGGAACCCAGCTGCGCTCCAATAAAAGATGCCAGCACTACAGCGATCACCATGTTTTTTTCAGGTTCCCAGGATGGTGCATGGGCAATAAACGCTGAGATGGATGTGAAAAGCACTATAAATCCTGAACTTGCTGCAGCTATTTTGATACTGAATCCGAATATAAGCAGCAAAGGAACGATAAAAGTACCTCCGCCTATTCCTAGCATACCGGACATTGCTCCGATCAACAGTCCTCCAATGATAATGATAAAATATTTTATTTTTCCAGTGATCTGTTTTTCACGATATGTAATCTCTAACCTGGAAAAGATCATCTCCTCCCCTACAAAGAACATGAGAAGGGCAAATATAACAAGCAGGAGGTCAACAGGCACAAATTTTGTAAAATATGCCCCTGCCTGTGCCCCTGTCATCGAAGCAATAATAAAAGGTATCGATATACTGAAATCCACCATCTTTTTCCTTATGTATGTGATGGCTGCAGATCCTGATGTGATAGTATTCAGAAGAAGTGCGATAGTTACAGAATAGATGAAATCCCCGCTGATCCAGTAGAAGAAAGGTACGTAGAATATGGCCCCTCCAAGACCTATCATTGAAAATAGAGCAGATGCACAAAAAACAATAAAAGCAATAACCAGCGTTTCCATTCAGCAGCAATCCATTATGTCTTTTTCTCGATCTCTCTTTTCACGAACCTTTCCTTGAATTTTGTGATCTCTTCTTTTCCACCTAAAACTGCAATGATGTCTCCTTTCATTATAATGGTGGATGGCGTTATGTCCGTGAGGACCCCTCGCTCATTTTTTATTCCTATTATTGTACAGCCTACCTTTTTTTGAAGATCTATATCTCCAATTGTTCTGTCTGCAAGCCCGTCCCCGCCTGTAACGGTGTGTTTCTCAATATCTATCCCCTCATAAAGGGTAATTTCCTCGTCCATTTTCCTGCAGGATATTTCAAGGCAGTGTGAAGTCATTTTAGCAAGCATCTGTCCGGCAACGATCGGTAGTGCAGCCACGTAGTTGGCACCGGCCTTGTATATCTTATCTATGGATCTGTAGGAGTTGGCACGGGCGATTATGGTGGATTCCGGATTAAGTCCTCGTGTGACAAGAGTTGCAAACATTACATCAGTATCATCATTAAGGGCCACAACAACTGTGGATGCACGGGAAACGCCTGCCTGCATAAGGACTTCTTCCTCTTTTGCATTCCCGGTCACATGGTCATAGTCCGCATCCTCAAAGTTACTGGCATCTATATCCACCACTGTAAATCTGATATCTGCATGTTTCAGTGTTTCCACAACCCATTTACCAACATCTCCGCATCCGAGGATCACTATATGTCCGTTCTCATTTATGTTTTCCATTAATCTCATCCCGTCCCGAATGCTGCGTCAGTCCCTTTAACCGCGACAATTGCTCACTTGAGCCTGTTGCAAGCAGTACTGAATCTTCTTTGATAGGTTCATCAGGTTTGATCATGAATGTAAGTTTACCGCTTTTCCACATACCTACTACATTAGCTCCTGTTCTTTCACGGATGGATGCACTTTTCATTGATTTTCCTATTAAGGGACTTTTAGGATATATGGGTAATTCGATGATGTCTATACCCTCAAAGAACTCTGTAGCGCCGGTTAATCGATTGATGAAAGGATCTGCAGCTTTTCTGCCCATGAATCTTCCAAACAGTTCCTTGGGCGAGACTACACTTGTGGCACCGGCATATTTCAGGTATTTCTTGTTCGACCGGTCCTCTGCAATGGCTATTATGTTCACATCACTGATATTGCGGGCAGTCAGGACTATATTTGCATTCATCTCATCTGAATGATTTGCAATAAGCGACCTTGCTGCATCTATATTTGCATTCTTAAGTGTTACTTCTTCATAAACAGTGCCATAAATTGTATAGATGTTCCTTTTGAGCAGTTCCCTGACAAGTTCCTTATCTTCCTCTATAAGTATGTAAGGGATATCGTTTTCTTTCAGTTCCTCTATCAGGGTTTCTATGAGCCTGTTGTAACCGCATATTATTGTATGTTCCCTGAGATCTTTATGAGCCCGGGATGGAATGGTTGACTGTATCTTCTTTTCCATCCAGGGTATTATTACAAGGGTAAAGAGTATTCCGAAAACAAGGGGTATCCCGGTTAATTGAACAAAGACTGAGAACATCTTACCGTAAGGGGAGTTGAATACGATATCCCCGTATCCCACCGTTGTGAAAGTGGAGATTACCCAGTAAAAAGCATCGTAAAGATTAGCGTGCTCTGATTGACCTTCGTAGATCATCATTTCCATAAAAAGGAACATATAGACAGCTATTATGGCCAGTGCAACGGCAACCGGCCTGAGAATGTTCCTGTGCCAAAGGCGCCTGCTTTCCATATGGATTACCTTTTCCGGACTTTAGTTGGGCTGTATTTTGTTCTTAAAAAATATTGATGTCCTCACAATCCATGTACGATGTACGGGCCGAATATCATGAACAGGAAAGACAACAATATAAGCATGGCAAATGATGCTGCTATCAGTATGGACAAGCGCTCTGCCTTTTCTTCATCACCTGTTATCCTGTATATGAATGCGTTCGTATAATCCCTGAATATGTGTCCTCCGTCAAGGGGAACTGCTGGCAGGCAGTTGAAAAGTCCTACGTAGAAGTTAAGCCATCCTATCCACAGCAGAGCGTTTGCAAGCCAGAACACACCGATCCCAAAAGGCTCCGCCCAGCCTACAGGTTCGTAGAACTGTGCAAGTGTCCCGCTAAAGCCTGGGAATCCCTCTCCTGCAAAGCCGATTATAGGAAGTCCCAGAAGGATTACCCATCCGGTTATTTCCGTGAGCATCTGCGGGATGCTCTTGAACAGGTTGAGGTAAGCTGTGGCAGGGAATTCTCCTACAGTGATTCCCAGGGAAGTTGCAACCTGGCCATCCATACTTGTGACTACACCAAGAAATCCCTTGTTTTCAATATCAGGGTGCTCTGCAAGGGTGACGTTATAATCATCAGTCCTGACAGCATCACCTGTTGCATCCCCGATAATGGCACTGACGATCATTTCCTGCCCGGGACGGCTGGAATTCATTATGTTCCTGAAATCAGTATACGAGCGTATAGGGCTTCCGTCTATGTAGGTAATGTGCATGCCGGCTTCCAGCCCTGCGGCAGAAGCAGGTCCCTGGTCAACGATACTCTGTATGAGTATTCCGGATGGCTTGATATCAGTGTCGATAACCTGAGCTTCATAGGATAAGACTTTCCTGTCACTGGCCGCATAGACTGTTACCCATGTCCCTTTTTCAAGTCCGCTGAGATATTGCAGCATTTCATTGACATTACTTATGGGGGTGTCATCTATCTGTGTGATGACCATGTTTTCCCTGATCCCTGATCCATAGGCGGGGCTCCCCTCCTGCACATCAACTATCATTGTGTCCCCAAGGGGTGCCATAGCACCAAGCACAGGTCCGAAAAGCAGACTGAAGGCCAGGAGTGCCACTACAAAGTTTGCCATTACTCCTGCTGCAAGGATACGTGCTCGTTGTTTACGGCTTGCTGTCTTTTCATCTTTCCCGGTAGATGTGGTGAGAACCTGTTTCTTTTCTTCCTCGTCAATGGTGATGCCAAGACGGCGGTCCCCGTAAGGGTCATCTTGCTCGTTGTACTTTTCTTCCCTTTTCCCAAAGAGTTCCTCTTCGTCAGGTTCGGCAAAACCTCCGATTGGGACCAGTGCGAGCAGGATTCCCATGGATTTGACCCTTATATTCTCTACCCGGCATAGTATCGCATGCGAGAATTCATGAACGACAAGAGTGATGACCAGTGCAAGGATTCCCCAGGTCAGTGGTATGAACTCATTGACACCCGGTATGAGGAAGATGTTCCTCGCCTCGTTGAACTTTCCTGGCTCGGGCATTGAATTATCGCCAATTGAAGCCAGCATTGCAATATCGGACAGAATGATCACCAGGAACATGGCTATCATTCCAATGAACATGAGCCTGATGCCGATGTCTGCATAAACACGCCAGGCCTTCCTTGGAACGGCCAGTTTGTCCAGCAGTTTAAGTCCGCGTGTAGTCCTGATCATCAGAACAGGTCCGTAGGTACTGATGTTGTATTTCTGCAATATTCCTTTCCTGTCAAGCACTATCACAGCCATCCAGTAAAGCAAAAAAAGTGTAAATGCAATTCTTGTTCCGTCCAAAAAAACTCTCCGGCTTTATTGATATAAGACTTTGAAGACTTTGAACCATTCAATGTGGTAAATTCTATTGTCTTATTACATGTAAATCAATATATAAATCTTCAGGCAGGCTTAAAGCAGATTAACAGTTATTTATTTTATTCAAAATCTAAATATAAAAACATCGTTGGTTAAATTTATATAGGTCTTTCTTTAAATGTAGTTATGGTATTTATCAGATTCCGGTTCGCCTTTCAAAGGAATTGTGCAGGAATGGTGAGACAATGTTCAGGCATCGGGCTTCCCGGTTTACCTGCCAGGAAGATTCAAGGGAAAACAGGATGCATCCATTGACATTTATTACTTGCATAAAAGGATAAGTATAAAAACCATAAGGGAAATATAGCAATTACAGAATTCCAAAACGTTGATAAACGTTGATGAATGGTTACAGTAAAATACGAGCAACAACCAAAAACCAGTAGTATTATACCGAAATGTAACTATATCCGTGAGGGGATGAAAGTGCAGTCAATAGTTCAGGAAGCGTTAAAACACACAGAGAAAGAGAAAGAGTACCGCCAGTCAATTGCAGTTAACGATGAATTCGATATCCTGGGGCAACCCCGGATAATGATAGTCGGGTGTGGCGGTGCAGGTAATAACACAATCAACAGGCTTTATAACATGGGTATCGAAGGTGCCGAGACAGTGGCTATTAACACTGACAAGCAGCATCTTGACCTTATCAGAGCAGACAAGAAGATCCTTGTGGGTAAGACCCTTACCCGCGGACTTGGTGCGGGTGGATATCCTGAAATAGGTGCCAAGGCAGCAGAACTTGCGCGCGGTACCCTTGAAGAGATATTCAAGAACGCAGACCTTGTTTTTGTGACAGCCGGTATGGGTGGAGGTACCGGTACCGGTGTAGCTCCCGTGGTTGCTGAGATCGCAAAGGAGCAGGGCGCAATTGTCGTGGGTATGGTATCCAGTCCTTTCAGGGTGGAGAGGGCAAGAGCGGTTAAAGCCGAAGAAGGTCTTGAAGAGTTCCGCCGTGCAGCAGACACTGTGATAGTACTTGACAACAACAGGCTCCTTGAGTACGTACCGAACCTTCCGATAGACCAGGCATTCTCAGTTATGGACCAGATCATATCAGAGACCGTAAAAGGCATCACTGAGACTATTACACAGCCATCGCTTATCAATATCGACTATGCCGATATCAGGGCTATCATGGGTTGCGGCGGAGTTGCTGTAATGCTTGTAGGAGAGAGCAAGAACCAGGACAAAAGCAATGATGTTGTCCGCGCAGCACTGAACCATCCACTACTTGACGTAGATTACAGAGGTGCAACAGGAAGTCTTGTACACATCACAGGCGGTCCGGACCTTAGCCTCAAGGAAGCCGAGGAGATCGCTGCCTCACTTACCTATGAGCTGTCCTCCAGCGCCAATGTCATATGGGGTGCACGTATAAGCAATGAGTTTGAAGGCAGAGTACGTGTAATGGCCATTATGACAGGTGTCCAGTCAGCCCAGGTACTTGGTCGCCCGCAATTCAACACCAGCAGCTCATATGAAAGTGCACCTGTTTCCAGGACTGCCCCGGAAGCGGCAAATTCATACAGGCGCACGGGTACATCCCTGAACCGTGTGAGCCGTCCTGTAGTTGAACCTGTAAGCACCAGGCAAAATGGCGGTTCAATCATCGACATAATCCACTGAATTTAAAACCGGTTCCGGTATCGTACCGATCCTGCCAATCCGTGGTCGCGATTGGCAGTTATTCTTTTTTACTTTCACCTCTATTTCCAATCATGAAGATTCTGATAGCTACGGGTATACTTGCCGAACAGACTGTAAGGAATGCAGCTGGTGATCTTGCTGATGTCCTTGTTGCAGATACAAAGATAGCTGCATTCATTACCCCGCGCAAATTGCTTACCGCAATAGAAGAGCAGTTTCCATCCTTTGATCATGATCTGATATTCGTTCCCGGTCTTGTATCAGGCAATTTCGGGAAAGCTGAAAAAGAACTTGGATGTAAGGTCCGCCTGGGTCCCAAGCATGCCTATGATCTGGGTTTCGTGCTTCCTTTTGCAGACAGCATGGAATTTTCCTCAGAAGTGCCAGCCTGCGAACTGCTTGCCGACGTCAGACGGGCAATGGCTCTTGAAAAGGTTCAGGAACTTGAAGATACTGCCATGGCCCCGATAGAGATAAAGGGGATGAAGATAGGCGGTGGTTCCCGCATGAAGGTCCTGGCGGAAGTGGTGGATGCCACAGGGCTTGACACTGAGTCTCTTGCCCTGAAAATACGCAGTTTTGAGGCAAAGGGGGCGGACATGATAGATCTTGGTGCATCCCTGCATGCAACACCTGATGATGTGAGACGGGCCATAGAAGTAGCACGCTGTGCAACTGCTCTTCCGGTAAGTATTGACACGCTTGACCCTGTACTCATCAGGGAAGCCCTGAAATGCGGCATTGATATGGTGCTGAGCCTTGACAGTAGCAATATTGCACTGATAGGCCAGGATCTTGCAGCCAGTGGCGTTGCGGCGGTAGTGATACCTGATCAGGGTGAGGGTTCTGTGAGTCTCATGAAGAACATAGAACTTGCCCGCGCGGCCGGTCTTGAGAATCTAATTGCAGACCCGGTACTGGATCCTATCGGCCATGGAATAGCAGAGTCCATAGTCAGATACATGGATTTCCACAAAATGAATCCACATGTTCCTGTCTTTTTTGGAACAGGTAATGTAACGGAACTTATAGATGCTGATTCAGCCGGGGTCAATGCAACATTATGCGGTATAGGTGCAGACCTTGGTGCAAGTATACTTTTCACTCCGGAGTACAGCAACAAGACACAGGGTTCCATAGATGAATTGAAAAAAGCATCCCTGATGATGCTCCTGTCACATGAGCGCAGAAGTTCTCCTAAGGATCTGGGAATAGATCTCATAGAGATCAAAGAAAAGCGGCGACGCCAGGATGGCTCTTTACCCCGGGACTTTGTCCGCGCCGAAAAAAGCAAAATGTGGACTCAGGACCCCAAAGGCAGCATACGAATAAGCATTATTCCCGATATCTATGGAAAGAAAGAGGGCTGTATCCTTGCAGAGCACGACAGTACATCCATTGCAGGCCGCACAGCAAGGGAGGTAATGGATACCATTCTTGATATGGACCTTGTCTCAAGAATGGGACATGCGGCCTATCTGGGACAGGAGCTTAAAAAAGCGGAACTTGCCCTGAAACTGGGGAGGAGTTACGCACAGGATGATGATTTTTAGGAATTGCTGGTTTTTAGGAATAATGAGAATGTTCCGGAATTGATTTTGATGCATTCACATGCTTTCATATTTCCCTGTTTCCACATCCTTTTTTATATCCCTGTTTAATTAATTGGTCATCTTTATATAAAAGTAGAATTATATTCTATGGTAGATGACGTCTTCTAAATGTAAGATACTGATCGTAGATGATGAACCCTTAAATGTGGAGTTATTGTCTGTTTATCTTGGTGATGATTATGATATTGTAACTTCCTATAATGGAAAGGATGCACTTGAAAAAGTAAAAAAGGAGTGTCCTGATCTTATTCTTCTTGATGTGATGATGCCTGAGATGGATGGATATGCTGTTTGCAGGGTTATCCGTGAAGAGTTCGGGATGGATTTCATACCTATTATCATGGTAACCGCACTGACAGACAAAGCAGACCACCAGCGTGGTATCGATGCAGGTGCAGACGAATTCTTAAAAAAACCGATAGGAAAGTTCGAGCTTGAAAAGAAGATCACTTCTCTTTTGCGGATAAAGGAGCAACACGATATCCTGCTGACAGAAAAGAACAAAGCTTATCATTATCTTGATTATGTCGGAATTCTGGTTGCAGTCCTGGACCTTAATTATCACATCAGGCACATCAATAAAAAAGGTTCTGAATTCCTGGGTTACGATCCGGAAAAACTGATCGACCACGAGTGGGTAGAGTCTTTCATTCCATATGATTCGGTCAGTGATATCAGAAGACATTATGCAGGTTTGGCATCAGGTGCAGAGAAACCTTATGAATATTCTGAATTCCCGGTGATAATAAGCACAGGAGAAGAAAGACTTTTCAGATGGTATGATTCCCCTTTGCTTGACGATTCCAGTAATACGGTAGGTATTCTGATATCCGGTGAGGATATAACTGAAACCAAACAGGCGGAAAAACGCTTAAAAGAATATGCATATCAGCTTGAACGTTCAAATGACCTGAAGGATCTTTTCACAGACGTTATGAGACACGATCTTTTAAATCCTGCAGGTCTTATCAAATCTTTTATAGGGCTGCTTATTGAACAGGAGTCTGACGAGTATAAGAAGAATCTGCTCTCAAATGTGAATGATACAACAGAGAAGTTGATTTCTATGATAGATGACGCTGCACACCTGGCAAAGCTGGAATCTGTTGATGATATCAGTTTTGTGAAAGTAGATCTCAACTCCATGATAAAAGATACAGTTGAAGGATTTATGCATGAGATCGATCAAAAGGGAATGAATGTCCGGATAGGGCTTGAAGATGGGTCCTATGCCATTGCTAACCCTATGATAGAGAGAGTATTCGTTAACCTGTTATCAAATTCGATAAAGTATAGTCCAAATGACAGTACTATAACGATAGATGTTGTAGATACCGGTGACAAATGGAAGATAAGTTTTACAGACCAGGGTGACGGCATACCCAATTCAAGTAAATCTTCCGTTTTTGAACGTTTCAAGCGTTTGCACAAAGAAGACATACGTGGTACTGGCATAGGTCTTGCAATTGTCAAGAGGATCATGGACCTTCACAGGGAAAATATAGCTGTTGATGATAATCCCGAAGGTAATGGCAGTGTTTTCTGGCTTACTCTTAAGAAAGGGAGTTGAGTATTCTCCGGGGTTGTCACACCTTTCCTGTAACATTATCGGCAAGTATCTCGTATCCCACAGAAATTTTGTGCGCAGCCGTAGCTTTAGGTTCATTTGTTTCTTCTTTTAAGGAGAACACAGGTAATATTCCCTCCAATTCTGGGTTATGATTATCCTGCAGAACGCAGGCACAAGGTCTGAATGCCACAGCTTATCGAAAACCTGATGATTGTTGTCATGGAAGAATCGTCAATTATATATCCTTAACTGCCTAATGTCACTCGATTAACAGGTTAAGAGTGATAACGTGATAAGTGTCAACGAAAAGGGATTATCTATAATCGATGAGATGCTTGACTGGGAAGAAGATCTTAAGGTCCGGTCCATAGAGCTTGAGAACGGTGCTACTGTCATTGACTGTGGTGTGAACATTGAAGGCGGGTACGATGCAGGAATGTACCTTTCCCGTCTCTGTCTTGCAGACCTTGCAGACATAAGCTATACCAAGTTCGACCTTGATGGTCTTCCGGTTCCTGCCATACAGGTAGCAACAGATCACCCGACCATCGCATGTATGGCATCCCAGTATGCAGGCTGGAGAATTGCAGTAGGCAAATATTTCGGAATGGGTTCAGGCCCTGCAAGGGCGCTGGGACTGAAACCAAAAGAGCTGTACGAAGAGATAGGCTACAAGGACGATTCGGAGTTTGCGGTCCTTGTAATGGAATCAAGCGAGATACCAAATGAAGAGGTTGTCGAGTATATTGCAAAACACTGCAGTGTTGACCCCGAGAATGTTTACATTGCTGTTGCACCCACAGCTTCAATTGCAGGATGTGTCCAGATCTCCGCACGTATAGTTGAAACAGGCATACACAAACTTGAGTCCATCGGATACGACATCAACACTATCAAAAGCGGTTTTGGTGTTGCACCTATCGCCCCGGTTGTCGGCGATGACACAAAGTGCATGGGTTCGACAAACGACTGTATCATCTACTGCGGTGAGACCTATTACACAGTTGAACATGGCGATGCAGAGCAACTGGCAGATTTCGTGAAGAAGGCTCCCTCCACAACATCAAGGGACTTCGGTAAACCATTCTACACCACATTCAAGGAAGCAGGATTTGACTTCTTTAAGGTGGATGCCGGAATGTTCGCACCAGCCAAAATAACCGTGAACGACACCAAGAGCAAGAAATCATTCACAAGCGGAAGGATCAACCCCGGTATTCTCCTGGAATCCTTTGGCGTAAAAGAAGTCTGAGTCTCTGACATACTTAAAATATACCGATACAACCTTAAAGGTTGTATTACTTTTTTCTTTTGGAGACAGTCAATGAAGATCATAAGTACTTCAAAAGGTATCGGTGGCCAGCTTACAGAATTCAGAAAACTAGTCGAATCCTCAGAAAAGATCACATTTGTCGGAACTGCCGGTTTTTGCACACCATTTGCGGAATTAATGGCATTTGTCCTCAGGAAGACGGATAAACAGATGAAATTCATGCCAGACCTCAAATTCGAGGATGCAAGATCCATTGTTTCAACACCTCATGGAATGCAAATCGGCGAGCCTACAGCCCCTCATGCTGATACTGTTGTATTGCTTGGCGGGCTTGCAATGCCAAAAACAGGAATAGATGTTGCAGCAATGAAGGAAATGGCTGACAGGATAGTTGATGGATCTGAGAATAAGCTTATAATCGGTGTCTGTTTCCAGTCAGTGTTCCAGGAGATGAAATGGACGGAATTCATTGATTTTGATTATATCATCGATGCGGACCTGACGAATCAGGTGCTGGAAATTTAATCTCCTGTTTTCAGCATTTCTTTTTTGATCCATCATATATGTAGAGTATGTTTTCTATTGTCTGAATTAATACATGCACGAATACTTCTATCATTTCTCGTTTTAGATTTAAGTTGCCATATTATTCCAAAGTCATATCATTGAGAAGTTTTGCATTGATTGAATCAGCATTCAAATAGGGACTTTCTGAAATCAATATGGTTTTTGCTTCTTCCAAAGTTACTTTTACCTCTGTTGTGTTAGGGTCAAGATACTTAGAATCGCTTGATTGTTCTTCTGTGGTAGAATTATTACTACTTTCTAACCAGTCATCGGGTAATATCCACGTACTGTTTCCAAAAATTCACATTACTTGTTCCGTTGTTAATACTTTCTCTTCAAGTTGTTCAGCAGTGTATTCGTGTTCGTTATCATCTCCAACTGCTGTTCCTAATCCTATAATAGTTATTAAGAATAGCAGTCCTAATAGTAGTTTTAGCTTCATTGTTTCTTTGCCTCATGTTTGTTACTCCAGAGGCAAGATCACGCAAACTTTAAACAGCATCAAAGCTAACATTACCATGCCTCTGGGCAATTCTGGAGTCCAACCAGACTTTACAATTTTTTTGGATTTCAGTCCAGATTTCTTCATGTAGTAAGTAAAATATCTACCAATTTATTATTAAGGACTTATAATCCTATCATCCAACTAAAAACCAGAATCTCTCTATAGCTATTTCGTGAGAAACGGGAGCGTAGAGGATCATGGAAGCGTCAAAACTTAATAAAATATTCTCCTAAAGCAAATCCAATTCCAGCAAGAATTCCTACATATATTCCTTTCATTAGATCATGAGATAGGTATCCCAACAAGGTGCATACAATAAGAATCGTACTGAAGTGTAAAATCATTCTATAATATATTTTCATGTTATCATCATTTACAAAATCAATATCCATAACCCTAACAGTACCAGTACGATTCCGCTTATTAATTTCACATACCCACGATATTCACGAATATGTTTGGTCAATGTGTACCCACCAATAATCCCAACTCCAATAAAAGGAGTCAGTACACCTGCACTAAAGACCAAAAGCAAAGATAGAGCCTCGAAAGTGCCTTGGGTAATTGTCCTCTCCAACAAGAGCAACAACATCGGTAAAGTGCAGGGAACCTTGACAAACGAGAACAATACTCCAAGAATGAACAATCCACCTACCGTACTTGCATGTTTTCTGGCAGCATTCTGGAAATATCCCTCAAAAGATACCGGCAAGGAATAAAAACCCATCAAATAGAACCCTATTAAAATGACAACCGACCCTGTTATCACTGAGAACAGCTTGGTATCAGGAACAGAGGTCTTGAAAAGAAATAGCAAAAGACCAAAGGCAATATACGAGCTGACCAAGCCAAGACCAAAGATTCCTGCTTTTGCCATGCCATTTTTTACAGAACTACTGGTTCCTGCTGTCAGGCTCAAGAGAAAACCTAGAATGGCCATCAGACAAGGAGACATGCCAGCAAACAACCCCAACGAATATGCAATAGGAATATTTAATGTGCTGTTAATATATTGATTGTCAGGTTCCTCTCCTTCAAGGTAGTTTTCAATGGACGACTTTAGATTCTCTTCAGTAATTTTTTCTTTTGGAATTTTTATTTCATTGTTGATTACAATAGCCGGAACTTCAAGAAAACCATATTTATTCCATCGGTTGAATCCTTCTTCTGTAATAACATTGGTTCTTGTTAAGTTCACGTCTTTATACTCGCTTTCAAGCTGATTAACTATGGGAGCTATTGTTTTACAATCATAGCAGCCAGTTTGATAGAAATACTCAACATTGACACTCGAATGTGCAACAGATATCGTTAACAGTAAAATGAAAAGAAAGAGAATCTTTTTTGGCGTCCCTTTTCTCACAAATTTCATAATACCTCGCATGATGTGCTTAACATTTGGCATACAATACAGGTCCAGTACCACATGCAAATTACACCAATTAAGCTCCTTTTACATCTACTAATTCACGGGTGACATATATCTTAAAAGGAGTATCACGATAAGCATTTTTAACGCCAACATCTTTATAAATATCTGAATAGTCTCCTTTTGTATTTTTGTCGATACTGTATTCAGATTTTATTAGAATCCCCTTATCTACACTAATCCAGTTTTCACCTTTTGTAGTACCTGTTGTTATCAAATGAAGTGATTTATTTGCATATTCATATTCAGCATCAAGAGTATAACATGTAGTAGTAGCAAGAGAAACACAATCGAATTTTCCACCCTTTACAGATAGTTTATCTCCACCCAAGCATTCGTATGTCGTATTTCCAAAAACAGTATACTCAATCGAATTATTGTCTACAAAATAACTACCACTTCTATTAAAGTCAGAACTCCAAGTGTTTCCTATTTTAAATTCTTTCTCAGGATATTCAAGTATTGATACTACTTCAAGTTGTATTTCGGGAATTATTAAATCTTGAGAATCTATTTGATCAATTTTGCCGTACGGCGTCATAGTAATGTAAAAAATTCCTTCTTTGGAATCTACGCTGCTCCCTGAATTAGCTCTTGCTTCTAAACTTATGGCATTATCGTCCACACCAACGACATCCATTTGTACATGTTCAAGAACATTTTTGCTTGATTTTTCAACTATAGTTTGAACATTATAATCATACTGTTCCCCCTCTTTTAAACTATATTTTAAGATATATTCTCCTTGATTATTGCTGGATTGAGAGTTTGTAATGTATCCAACAGTCAGTATAAATAATATGAACGCAAAACTTAAAAGTACTTTAGGTTTCATATAATTCCTCACCACGTTTTTTTATATAATTTGAAATCTACGATTACAAGAACTAGCAATAAAATAATGCCAAGTATTGCAATATAGTTATTATTTATAGAAAGATATGCTGCAAAAGCAGTTGCAGAGATGAATAAAGTAGTTACGTACTTACAGAATCTGCTATATTCAGGCTTATTCATACCAAGTAGTGCAAATAACGCTCCTATACTCATTAGAATTATTTCTAAGGAGAATTTTGAGCCAATGATAAATCCATACAGCCCCCACACCAATGTGGATAAAAAAATAATGAGGGGAAGTTTTATCCTCATTTAAATCATCCTCTTTCAGCATCCATATTGACTTGCCATCTGACACCCAGTTGAAAGACCATTTGAGCATGCACACACATAACACGGGCACAGAGATGCCGTCGCTACAGCTGCAAGACAAGCAATACACAATGCTCCCATAGTTAATACTCCTCCAGTTACACAAACTGCTGTGCAACCAAATCCGCCAAGTACAATCAGAGCCAAGCATTGAGGACAACCATATAAGCCTCTAGCTACAAAGCTTTCGCCTGTCTCTTCATTGTAAATATATGTTAAATCATTGATGTCCCCATTAGCAGATTCAAATGTGAATGCTGCAACTTTGGCATGAACGACTGAGCCGTCTTTTGCTTTTATTCCTAAGCTATATGTTTCTACATTTTTCTCTACATACCCTTCTGTCTGAAGTTCTTCTTTAACTTCTAGAAGTGATTCATCCGCGAGTGCTTTACTTAGAAGTTCTTCCTTTTCTTTTCCTTCTAAGTTAACAGGTCCTTCAGCAATTATATCTTCATCAGCTGCTCTTTCACCACATGTTCCTCCTGGGACACATGCCGTCGCAGGTACGACTGCAAACATGCTTACAATCAGCATCGTCATAAACAACGAAGCGATTCTCTTTCCATATTTCATTTTCATTCTATCTTTACCTCATTTTAGTTACTCCAGAGGCAAGATCACGCAAACTTTAAGAACAAACAAAGTCAACATTATCATGCCTCAGGGCAATTCCGGGATTCAAGACTACTTTGCAATGTTGTTTGAATCCTGGCTCACATTATTACAATGTAACCTTGAAGAATTTTACATATTGGTATTTAAATATTATGTCCATTGACTAAACTGTTTGTGCTATAAATACATTAGAAAATAGCACTAAACTTAAAGATTTTATGGATAATGTTGTCACTTGATTGCGAATGTCTCGAGCAACAGAACATTACGAAAAAATCGATTGCATATTTAGGAGTAGTCACCAAATTTCAGTCGTATGTTATGGCCATAATCTATAAATATAACATATATTATTCCCGAAGTTAACAAACACAATAGATCAAAAAATGCCATCCCTGTTTTTGTCATGCCATTTTTTACTGAACTGTTGGTTCCGGCTGTCAGGCTCAAAAGGAACCCAAGTATGGCCATCAAACAAGGAGACATTCCTGCAAAAAGACCCAGTGAATAAGCAAATGGAATATTCAATGTGCTGTTTATATGTTGATTATCAGTTTCCTCTCCTCTAAAGTGGTTATCAATTGCCACCTTGAGTTTCTCTTCAGTAATTTCTTCTTTGGAGATTTTCGTTTCGTTATTTATGACTACGGCGGGGACTTCAAGAAAACCATATTGGTTCCATCTGTTGAATCCTTCAGTTGTACTTACGTCGGTTTTTATTACAATTATGTTTTCATATTGTTTTTTGATTTGATTTATTAGGGGATTGGTTATTTCACAGTCATGGCATCCTGCTTGATAAAAATATTCAATATTAACTGATTGCGCATATACAGGTGTAATTCCTGACATTAATAGTAAAATTAGGATTAACAATATGAATTTATTTATGACGGTCATTTTTCTCAACCATTTTATTGTTCTAGGAATCCGAGAACATAAATTTTGATTACCACCAAAGAGCTCTTTGTCTGCCTTGGTTCGATTTATTTTGATAAGATTGAAATAATTCATAATGCATTACATAGTGGGTCAAAATGTCTTTTTTGAAAACAACTTATTCAAAGAATATAATATAAAGTAAGTTAACTATCAACCATCCAAGTGGATAAATAATAGCTCTTTCAGGTGTCTTTAACATTTCTCCTAGCGTTTCCCACAAACCCCTGTATTTGCGTCGGTTATATTTTTTAAGATAAAAGGGGTATAGCGACATAAATGTCAAGACAGCGGTAGTGGCTAATACCGATGTTATATCTGTCATATATATTTCTCCTTTTTATAATATGAAACAAAAAATGTAGTGCTTACAGATAGGCATATAGATATGCTCATGTATTTCTACATGTATATCTGAAGCACAGGATTCTTCTCAGCAAAATTCCGAGCAAATATATGGGCAACTGTTACCTGTTCCATATATGCACAATGCAGCAAAAACTAATGTACAAATTGGGAGACATACTGGAACAGCAGGTCCTGTGACTGTAGCACAAAATGCACCACATGTAGCGAGACCCGTTAAACTGCATCCCATGCCATATATGTATGTGCATGCATCCATACAAGTATCACATTCAATGTAACTTGAAGTACTTGCTTGTGGAATTATGGATTCACTATTTATAATCTTGCCATCTTTAATAACAGGTTTACCATCTATACTGATTACACCTGCCTGATTTTCAATGGTACTACTTTTGGCAATTCCATTGGTAGTTTCAAAAACATTAATCTTGACGTAATCTTCTCCATATTCTGTAATTGTATTACCCACAATAGTTTTAATTCCATTCGATACAAAAACGAACATTCCTATAGTGTCACTATTTTCAGCTTTTGCTGGTATTTCGATAATTAGCGTTTCTTCAGCTTCAGACGCTTTAGGGCTCATTTTTGTGATGTTTGCTTGACTATATTGTAATTTATACCCTTTATTGTGTAAATCTTTAATTGCTGTCCTAGCATCTTCATTTAATGATACTTGCAGCAATCCACTCAACTGCCCAAATCCGTCTTCAGTTTCAATGTCAAAATCATCAAGCACTTTGCTTTCGTTCGTTATTGTACCTGGTACACATGCTGTCGCTGGCATTACCATTGCAATCAATAGCATCATTGATACAATCAATGCACTAAATCCAATACTAATTTTCATTCTTTATTTACCTCTTCACAATACTCCAGAGGCAAGATCACGTAAACTTTAAACAGCATCAAAGCTAACATTACCATGCCTCCGGGCAATGCCGGGATTCAAGCTGACTCCTACATGTTATTTGAATCTCGGCTCACATTCTTTCAATGTGATACTAAAGTATTTTAGCTAACTGTATTAAAGTTTTATGGCCATAACGTCTAACTGAAGAATAAACCATAATATAATGTTATTGAAAAGTAACACTGTTACTCATCATGTTAATTAACAATGTTGTCCGAAGAAGCTGTTTTTAGACATGGCCATCATGCATATTTAAAATCACTACAAAGTATCTGAATTCATCTGAAATTTCAGTTGGAAGGTTTGGCCATAACCTATAAGTATAACATATATTATGCATCATCTAAACAAATGCAAGAGCTCAAAGAACGTCATCCCTAAATCTTGGCGGCCTTGTGTTGATTATATTACAGAAAAGGGGAGAGAAGTATTTTTGATGTACCCATAGATATTATTCGGCAGAACTTTTTCTTTTGTCTTAATGTACCCACGCATCCACAACAACATGCCAGACACCGGGCGAATATTTCTTGACCTTGCGACATTCCTTTATCTCAACATGCCTGCCTTCCTCTAAAGCCGCCTTCATGATGCGGGACACCGGTCTTTCAA
Source organism: Methanolobus sp. WCC5 (assembly GCF_045690325.1). Classification (GTDB taxonomy): domain Archaea; phylum Halobacteriota; class Methanosarcinia; order Methanosarcinales; family Methanosarcinaceae; genus Methanolobus. The sequence continues at coordinate 302,869 of NZ_CP146981.1, forward strand.
ATATAAGTGGTTCGGGGGTCGTTTCATGGTAATGCAACATGCCTCCGGTCTTTTTGATGGCTCTTATACCGTTTTGCAGATAATGATGAGTGGTGCCCACATAGCCCATTATTACCCTGTCTGCCACTCCCGGGGGTGTGAGTTGTGCACAGTCACCGTTAAAGGCTTCCACGATATGCTCTACATGGTTCAGGGTTATATTCTCCAGAAGATATCTGTAGGATTGCGGATTGATCTCTATTGCAATTATCTTTTCAGGGCTTGAATGGACAGCCATGGGGATCGTGAAATATCCGATTCCTGCAAACATATCGACTACTGTCTCATGTTCAGCTATCCTGCTCATCAACGCCTTCTCATGAAGGTTTCCTTTTGAGAACATGACCTTTGTGACATCAAGCCTGAAAAGACATCCATTTTCCCTGTGGATAGTTTCTGTATTATTGCCAGTGAGTATCTCTCTTTCAGGTTTCCTGAACTGTCCGTTTATTCCAAGGTCTCGCACTACTGTGTTACAGGAAGGATACATCTTAAGCAATGATCCGGCTATTTTATCTTTCAGGTGTTCTATGGCCGGATCTATGGTAACTACGATGACGTCACCAAGAATGTGCCATCCGGAAGGTAACATCCTGTGTTGTGCATCTGTAATATTGCCTTTGAGTCTTTCTCCCAGTGAAAGCCATTTACTGTAGAAGTGACTATCTTCCTGGCAGTAAGTCTGAAATCCCCGGATGTCATCTGTAACAGGTATCTCGATGAAGCGTTTGCCGTTATCAATGACCTTTATCTTTCTTGCTGGATCAAGTTTACCGGCTTCTTTTATCCTGAGCCTGACAGCCTCAGCTTCTTTTATGGGTACCCTGATAACTTTATTCATAATCATCCGCTATTGTGTTGAGAGATTCTGCCTTATCTATATATTTCTATGTATGATGATCTGCCTGCACAGCTTTTTCAATTTATAGGAATAAATCATTCGCTCCATAGCGAACATTTAAATACATTGTTTGATTATTCAGTATTGCATGAACAACGGGGACAATACTGCTATCTTTTCCACGGATATTGGATTTATTGCTCTTAACGGTTCTGTAAAGATCAGTATACTTGAGTTTTTGAAAGATAGTTCTAAGTCCTTTGATGAGATAGTTCAGTATACAGGAAAAGCCAAGTCCACAATTTCCGTTCACCTGAACGATCTGAAATCCCAGAATCTTCTTGAGGAAGCTACAGATCCTGAAGACAGGAGAAAGAAGATATATTCTTTGAAATGCCAGTATGTTGCATGTTCCCAGAAACCGGGAATGAAGCATTACACCGAAATGCTTGATCTGCTCGGCTCTCCCAATATGAATTCCTTTGGTTGTCTGAAATGCCTGTTCCATGCAGTACAATATGGTTTTCATGCACATGGAGTGAATTGTGACCCCATCATGAGAAAGATCGGTAAAGATGTGGGTGCCAGTCTGTCAAGGAACTTCGTATCAACTGATTGCAGCAATATACTGGAGGAAATGAGTGTTTTTTGGGGGGAACATGATATAGGAAGTTTCACTGTTCTGAGCCAGGAACCACTCAGGATCGTTGTCCATAACTTTTTTGACTGCAGGTCAATTCCCATCCGGGAAAAGACCCTTTGTTCATTTGCACAAGGTGTCTTTGAAGGTGTGCTCAAAGAAAAACTGGGTATGGAATGTGTAATGCGTATGATCGGCAGATGTGATGAGGATTGTGAAGGCTGTCTTTTCCAGATGGTGTGGCTTTAATCAGATGTTCTGATAACGCCAAGTTCTCCTTTTACAAGCCTGCCAATTGCAGCAACGATACCGGGCCCATCAGTGTTTTCCCTGCAGGTGATCATATGTTCCATTAGTCCCAGTCTTTCAATTCCATATATGTCCCGTGCATGACCTGTCCTTTTGATGGCAGCTTTAAGTTCCGAACGCGTAACAGCATTGGCTATTACCCTGTCCTGTTCAGATTTCTTCCAGCTCCACCAGAGGTCTGCCTGTTGTTTTGTAAAGCTGCCCTGTTTTGTCTTTTCGTTGCTTATCCGTATCCGGACGGGTAAATGCCCGATTATCCCAAATCTCAAAGCTATCTGTTTTGCAGTGCCATTCCCAAGTATCGCCAGGTCCTTTTGTGGAATGCTTATCAGGGTTCCCACATCAACGATCATTTCATTTTCAAGTATCCTGTGTATGACACCCTGGTAAACTTCATTCTCCTTAAGCTCCTGAACCGGTGTGCCGAATTCACTGGCAAGGAAGTTCAAAGCAAATTCACTATCCTCTCCCTTAACATTAGCTAAAAGCCAGTTATCCTCGGAAACAGAGAATTCTGCTGAAGCATCAAGTTCCTTCAATTCATTATTCACAAGCACTTCTGCAGAATGGAGGGCTCTTTCCTTGTTGCCATATATCTTTAATAAAAGTTTAACAGTGGACATTTTGATTATCCTTATTTATTGTTTCATTACCTGATCGAAGATGGTCTGTATCTCATTCAGCTTGTCCAGACCCTCATCATCGATGAGGTCTTCATTCTCTTCTATTGAATTTAACAGTAACTGGATATCACGGCTGAAGGGACCAATTTTCATCTTCATCACCTGTGGTTCTGATTGTTGATTGAAAAGATCTTCATAAGTAGAAACCATCTGCTTATGTAACCTGTCTATATGCTCCCTGGTATGCCTTCTCTCTTCCTGGTAATGCATGTTATGTGAATCGGGATTATCCGTTGCGTCTTCTGTCTGGTCAGGTGATTCACCTTCAATTGCCATGATCAGGTTCTTTAGAGCGTCAACTACCCTGTACCCATGTTCTGTAAGTTCCACATATTTGACACGTCCCTCTACTGTGAATTGGACAAGACCGTGTTCTTCCATTTTTGCCAGTATCTTTGTTGTGTGTGCAAAAGTGGAATTTATCTCTTTTGTGATAACTGATGCATATGTTTTCTGTAAGGACCATATGGCCAGAAGGGCAAGGGTTGGTTTCTCCTGCAAAAAAAGCTGTTCCGCATATTCTTTTGTCATAACATATCCTCTTTACAAGCACTTTGAACCCTTATTTGAAAAAACATCATAATACCCTGTATTATATATTTTAATATATATCATTAAAATAAAAATAGTATATATGTCTATCGGATATCAGCAATTATATGTTCAATATCCATAACCTGTGCATTTGTTTTGAAAGATGTGCCGCTGAAATGTGTCCTTGATGCCAGATATCCCCGGCTTTGCAACTCATGTATAAATACATCTATTGCTGAGGCAGAAACTCCCATTTTTTTGCATAACAGGTGCTGGTCATAGAACATTGGAATATCCAGTTCATCCCTGCAGAACTCAAGCATTTTGATAGCTGATTGCCTGGTGCCGCAATTGCGGACCTCCAGTTCAGCAATTACCTCACTGCAAAAACCAGGGTCATGAAGTTTTCCAAGCCACATAGGACCTGCAACATTATTTGTTTCACCGCAGAGGCTGCATTTCTGGCTGATGCATGGTGCAAGACCATATACTGTTTCCCGGTGGCCACAGCCAGGGCAGTGTGCAATGAACCCCATTCCCTTTATCATCCTGTCAGCCTGTTTTGCGCTCTTTTTAATAGAAAGGTAGGTACGTACATAGTGGCGGGTTGCATGGGACAGAAGGGGTTCCATGGCTTTATCATGGAGTGCCAGTTCCCTGGCTATCCTGCCCAGAAGTATGCGTACTCCCATCTCACTGTGGTATTCGTTGTTAAAGGGTATTGCAGCATATTTGCGAATACCGGAATTCAGGTGAGCTCCACAAAGAGGCGCGGTATCCGTTGCCGTTACCGCAAGCAGGTCAATGACAGACCGGGAAGCAGCTGCCAGGAAAGGTGCAGGTGTGCCAAAAGGATCAAGATCAACTATATTAAAATGTTTCTCATGGAGGAGAACATTTGCATTCTTATGAGTTGCAATTGCCTTTTCTCCTATCCCGAGATTTTCGATGTTCTTTCGTATAAGACCGCAGGCTTCCTCACTCCAGTCATTGAGGGTTGCGTGGATGCCTGTCTCATTAGCTATCCTGAGTCCGCGTATACCCGAAGCGGAAAGTGCATCAACGTATGTGATGGCCTTTTCAGGACAGGGTTGCATCCTCTTTAGGAAAGCAGATGTTGCAGCTATGGAGATATCCCTGTTCATTTCCATGACAGGGTTAAAGAAAACCGGTGCTGAGGATGGTGCAAAATTCGCACCTTCCTCAGGAACAGGAACCAGGACTTCAGTATCACCTTCTCTGACAGATCTTACTTTCATCGGGTTCCCTGAAGATCCGTTCTTATTTAACGATAATGGTTCCTTTCATCCTTTCTTCATAGCCCAGGACCTTGTAGGTGTATGTACCGGGCTCATCGAATGTGTATCTGAAGCTCAGTCTTCTCCCTATATTTGTATCTTCCCACAGACCTTCGTTGCTCACAAGTGTGAACACCCTTGTAGGATCGTTGTCATTGAACCAGACTACGGTATCACCGGTATTGATAGTTATGTTGCCTGGCTGGGTAAGGTAGTTTCTCATGTAGATGGTGTATGTCCTTGGAGCTTCAGACTCTACCACTTCAAGTCTGCCATTCTCTTCTTCAGCAGCTCCCTGGTCTGTCTCATCGGTTGACTCATCGACTGGCTCTTCAGTATCTATGTCCCCTGAATCCGTTCCTTCCTCAGCGCCATCGATCTCTCCATCAGGTGTCTCTGTTTCATTCACATCCCCGTCGGTCCCATCGACACATCCTATGGCCGAGAATGAGAGTATTATCATCAATATCATCAATATCTTTGCTTTCATTATATCACCTGCATTATGATATAATTTCGATGGTTAAATACCTTATCTAATGGCTTCTATAAGCTTTACATTTATATTATGCTCTTTATTTTCGGTATCAAGTCCTATCACTGCTGCAAAGCCAAGTGCAGCCATCCCGGGATTTACGATCGTTGTCTTTCCGTACTTTTTTATACCCCTGGCTTCATGGATGTGTCCGCAGACCATAAGGTCTGCCCTGTCAAGAAACATGTTAAGGGCCCTGCATCCCACATGCATGCCTCCCACCTCATCAAGGACCCCGAATGGAGGTGCATGGGTGAGGGTTACTATCCTTTTCTCATTTCCCGTTGACCGGCCCAACAGCATGGAAATGTTCTCTTCATACTCACATTCCTGTATCTCAAAAGGAGTGCAGAATGGTGTGGGATTGGATCCTCCAAGTCCCAGGAACAGCACATCGTCCATCACGAACGAACGATTATGAAGGTTTATGGCCCGGGAATCCTCAATGACCTTTATTATGGAATCGTGGTCACAGTTCCCGGGAACTGCAAGTATCGGCTGATCAAAAAGGGAGAACAGCTCCAGTGCCTTCTCATCTGGTCCGAAATTGGTGATATCACCTGCAATGAGCACTACATCGATATCCCCTGCAATATCAAGCAGTTCCTCTATCCTTGAATAGTTGCCATGGGGGTCTGCAATAGCAAAGAGTCTCATTTCAGGCGTCTCCATATCACGGAAATCCATTCATTGAATTTCATTCATTACTTTCCATTTCTCATCTTTAAAAGGAACGGTCCCCGCCAAGCAGACCGCCCAGTGCCTTCTCGCCAAATCCGGCAACACCTTTTGATTCACCTCTGCTTTCTGTGCCAAATTGTCTGGATGCAGCAACTATCCTGTCCGCAAGACGTGAGAACGGAAGACTCTGCAGGTAGATCTTACCCGGACCTGTAAGGGTTGCCAGTACAAGTCCCTCTCCTCCAAAGAGTGCATTCTTGAATCCGCCTGCCCACTGTATATCATATGTAACACTTTCTGCAAATGCAGTTATACATCCGGTATCTACCCTGATGGTCTCCCCGGCTGCAAGGTCCTTTTCCACGATAGTTCCTCCCGCATGCACAAAAGCAAGACCGTTGCCCTTAAGTCTCTGAAGTATGAATCCTTCTCCCCCGAAAAGTCCTGCTCCTATCTTCCTGGAAAGTGCCAGTTCTATATCTATGCCTTTTGCTGCACACAGGAATGCATCTTTCTGGCACAGGAAACTGCCCCCCAGTTTGCCAAGGTCAAGGGATATTATCTTTCCCGGATAAGGCGCTCCAAAGGCAACATATCCCTTCCCAGCCCCTTCGTGAGTAAAACTTGTGATAAAGAAGCTCTCACCTGTGATGGCACGCTTGAGACCTTTCAATATGCCACCACCGGTGGAAGTCTGCATCTTAATCCCGGGTCCCATGTACATCATTGCCCCTGCTTCTGCTGTAACCGTCTCATCAGGGTCAAGCTCAATTTCTACAAGCTGCATTTCATTGCCAATTATTTTGTAATCGATTTCATCTGCCATTCTGTATTCTCCACTATTTAGTTGTACAGTAAGCGAAAACTCCTTTTAAGAAATTAAGATAAGGATTTGTATTACCACTATTTATGGTTTTATCTTTAAAACTTTAAACTGCTGCTTTTTGATTAATTAACAACACACAACTCAACTTGAATAGTTTAATATATCTCCTGTGCGTAACCAAGTGTTGATAAGTGTGTACCGAAAAAATTTTCCACTTCATTTGAAGCATTATTTGCTTGCATTACAAGCAAGGAAACATAGCGGTAAGGCTTATGAATTATCTGAGAAGTTCAACATTGCAGAATCAGATATTCTTGATTTCAGTTTAATCAAAAATCCTCTGGGCACACCGTTCGATTTCCCTGACATATATATTGGCCCTGAACAGATAGTTTTGAGGACAGGTGAAAAGATCCACCAGTATCCGGATAACAGATACCTGGAACTGAGGAGTGCAGCTGCCGGTTTTGTAGGTCATGGTCTAACCTTTGAGAACATAGTTCCCGGGAATGGCCCCTGTGAGTTGTTACGTCTTGTTATTGGATCGGTTGTAAATGAAGATGATCAGGTGATAGTTCCCGCTCCTTCAGCCGGCCAGTATCGTCATATCGCTGAGATATTCGGTGCCCGCGTGCAGGGATTTTCCTCAGAGGACCTACTCCGCCTGCCAAAGATGACATTGGACAGAACAAAGATAGTCATTGTCGAGAACCCCAATGATCCTACAGGTGCACTTATATCAAGAGATGAAATGTGCAGGATCGCAGAAAAATGTGCAGAACATGATACTTTGCTCATAGTTGATGAATCGTCTATAGAGCTTGCCGATCCTGCTGCAAGCATCGCTGACATGGTGTTTGGAAATGATCATCTTTTTGTAATAAGGTCGGTCTCAAATATCATTGGCATGCCCGGCATTAGACTTGGATATGGCATAGCTTCAGTTCCTATGTCCGGTGTTTTGAATGCTGCCCGTCTCTCATGGAATATCGGAGCATTTGAGGAAGCTGTGGGGATTGCATTTCTGGGAATGCCAGGAGGTCCATACTGTAAATACCTCTCCGATTCCAGGGCCTTTATCGAAAAGGAGCGCGAATTTATCACTGAACGTCTTTCAGCTATCTATGGCTTTGATCCGATCAAAAGCAGTGCAAATTACATTCTTGTGGATGTCAGGGACCTTTTCCTTGATTCCCTGCGTCTCACAGAAGGTCTTGCTTCACAAGGAATAATTATACGTGAGTGCAGTGATTTTTTTGATGGCCAAAAGCGCTATGTAAGGATATCTGTTCGTCCCAGGGATGAATTTGAAAGATTTCTGCACTCCCTCGATGAGGTATTTGCCCGTTTGAGCCGGGAAGATGCCAGGGAAAAACTTGAAGAGACCATAGAGCATGGTGGTGCAACATGTGCCGGCCGTGGTTCATGTGAATATTATCCCTGCCATTTTCTGGGCCAGGACTGCACTTTCTGTTTCTGCCCCTTTTATGCCTGTGAGGATGAAAGGACTGGTGGCAAGTGGATTGCCAGTTCCACAGGCGGACAGGTATGGAGTTGCGAACACTGTACTTTATTGCACAGACCAAAGGTCGCCAAGACGGTGCTTGATGCACTTATGGCTGACGGAGACACTGATGAGAACATAAGGAGGGCATGGAAGGATATCATTGAGCCTCTGCTTTGATCTTCTTAAATGTCGATTAAACAGGTTAATATATTTCCTATTTACTACATGCTTTGATTATTGTGACAGACCAAAGATCACCTCTCCCGGTAAAGAAATATCTTTTAAGTCTTGAGCCATGTGCCCATGGCGGACTGATACGAAAAAGTTCCCAGAGCTACGGGATACCCGAATCGGAAATACTGGATGCCAGCGCAAGCCTGAATCCTTTCGGAACACCATTTGAACAACCCTGCCCGGAACTCGATCTGCAGGAGCTTCTCATGACAGGGATCGAAAAAATGGAACAGTACCCTGATAACAGATACCTGGAATACAGGAAGGCAGCAGCCGGTTTTACAGGTATGGGCATAACATATGAGAACATCATCCCGGGTAACGGGTCCACTGAAATAATCAGATTGGTTGCCGAATGTGTAATAGCAGAAGGGGACATTGTACTTATCCCCAGGCCTACGTTCAGCGAGTATGAGATGCAGTGCAGGGTTATGGGTGCACAGATCAGATATGTGGATCAGGAAGAGATATTCGATCTTGCCGATGAGATCCTTGATGAGGCAAAAATGATCTTTGTATGCAACCCAAACAATCCCACAGGAAAACTCCACTTAAAGCAACGTATCGGGGAACTTGCACATCGTTGTGCAGCCCACAGGACCATTCTCTTTGTGGATGAGGCATTCATAGAACTTGCAGATCCTGAACAGACTGTTGCTGACCTTGTTGAAGAGAACGATTATCTTTTCATCCAGCGCTCCCTTACCAAGGCCTTTGCGATCCCGGGTATCAGGATGGGTTTTGGAATTGCTTCCAGTAAGTTCGCCTGTGTGCTCAACAATGCAAGGCTCTCCTGGAATATGGGATGCATCGCAGATACTGTGGCAACCGCCCTTTTGAACATGGAAGGTGGGGTCAATAGCAAATATCTTCAGGATTCCAGGGATTTCATAGCACAGGAACGTGAATTCCTCATGGGTAAACTTTCACGCAGAGGTTTCAGGCCCGCTGAGAGCAGCGTGAATTATATTTTCGTGGATATCTCTGAACTTTCCCTCAATTCCTCCGAACTGGCAGAACGCATGGCTTCACATGGGGTTTTGATACGTGATTGCAGCTCTTTCCAGGATATAGGAAAGGACTACATAAGAATAGCCATACGCAACAGGCAGGAGAACGAACGTATAGCATCCACTATCCGCCAGGTGATATACGAATGGGGGCGTGAGCAGGCAAAGATGCAGCTGGAGGAGAATATAAAGGCAGCTACAGATTGTGGTCGCATGGGAAGTAATACAGAATGTGATTATTATCCGTGCCATTTCAAAGGGCAGGATTGTACGTTCTGTTTCTGTCCGTTCTATCCATGTGAGGATACCCGTACCGGTGGCAGCTGGGTGGAAAGTTCAAGCGGGGGGCAGGTATGGAGCTGCCTGAACTGTAACATAGTACATGAGGAGCGGATCGTCGATGAACTCCTGCAGGTATTCACTGCAGAAGGACTAAGTGAGGAAAGTATCAGGAAGGCCTGGAAGAACGTTATGGAGAAAAACCTATGATCCCTCCGGTACAGGTCGATGCAACTGAATTGCTTATAGTGCTTCTGCTGGCATATGTCCTGGACCTTGTATTCAATGAACCACCTGCATCCGTGCATCCCGTTGTGTGGATGGGAAGGTTGATTTCCTTTTTCAGGAAGAATGCTCCTGATGCCCACAGGAAGCTCTATGGCATATTCATGGGGCTGTGCACTATACTCTTTGGAGCTACCCTGGCCTACATTGTATTGTACTTCATGGGGATGGAAATTGTTCCTTCTCCATTGCGCTATCTGGTTGCTGCTTATTTCCTCAAGGCAACGTTTGCCATACGCTGTCTCTATGAAGCTGCAAACGAGGTAAGAGCAGAGCTGGATGCGGGAAAGCTTGATGATGCAAGGTATAAACTGTCCATGTATGTAAGCAGGGACACATCCGCACTTGATGAAGGACACGTCTCATCTGCGATAATCGAAACAACATCTGAGAACTATGTTGATGGTATCCTTTCCCCCCTGTTGTTCTACGCATGCTTCGGACCTTTGGGTTTGATAGCAGCATATGTTTTCAAGGCAACAAGCACCCTTGATTCCATGGTAGGCTATAAGGATGAGCGCCACAGGGAAATTGGCTGGTTCTCCGCAAGGCTTGATGATGTGCTGAACTGGGTACCTGCCCGCCTGTCAGTGTTATTCATTTATGCAGCAACCCTGATTATCAGGCTGCTCTGTCGGGGATCAAAAAAAGTGGATCCCGGATGTGCTTTAAAGAGCGGTTTTGCTGAAGGCTTGAAAACACCGTCTCCCAATTCGGGCTATCCAATGGCTTCAGTAGCCGGCGCCCTGCGGGTGAAACTTGAAAAGCCGAATACATATGTGCTGGGCAGGGAGTTTACATATCCTGTCTCAGAAGATATAAAAACGACTTCATGGATTATCCTTATAGCATCGCTATTTGCAATAATCATATCTTCATTTATAATCCTGATCTGGTCTATACAGACCTTAATATAAGTATCATTAATAACAGACCTGGACGTGATGGCAATGAAATTATCAGATATAGAATCAGAAGATCTGAAAAAGAACCAGTCCGCAGAACTGGAAGGTGAGGTTACCAGGGATATAATCGATATCCTTGAAGAGGAAGGAATAACGGTTCGGATGCTTGTTGATACGGCACTGGAGCTGTATGCCCCCCACCCGGGCCTGGAAACAAAAGAACTGGCAGAGGAGAGGTTCCTTGCTGAACTGGATATCGCCCTCTCCGATCCCAACCTCTGTCTGCTTATCTATTCCGGTATATTGCTTGAAAAAGAAGGTCGTGATGGGAGATTGCCCAATATCAGCAAAAGTTCCTATGAGAAAGACCTGACATTCATAATAGCAGATGAGGTGCTCGGAATGAGCATATCCAAATATATAAGTGGTGACAAAGGCATGTTCGAATTCGTGCGCTTTGACAAACAAAAGCCAGGGATACTCTGTGAGCTTGGTCCCTTTATGGATGATATAATAGGCGGGCTCATTGGCGGTGTTTCTGCTAACATGTACACAAGGGCCATGGCAGAGGCCGCAGGCCCTTCAGGTAAGACCAGTACAAAAGAGAAAAAAGCAGAACCTAAGACCAAAAGTGATGTGATCGCAGGATGAACGCATTCTTACTGGCCCTTCGTTCAAGTTTCGGCTTCCTTTCAACCATTCCCGTGGGAATTACCATGGAGGGACTGGATGAGTTCTTCAAGAGGACGTACCTGCATCTTGTAGTGGGCATAGTACTTGGTCTTATTATGGGGGCTGTGGCCTATGTGCTTATAAGTTATTTGCCCGCTCCGATTGCTGTGGTACTGCTAATCGCTTTTGTCTACTATATTACCGGTCTTAATCACCTGGATGGCATGGCAGATCTGGGTGACGGGCTGACAGCCCACGGATCTGTGGAAAAGAAGCTCAAAGCCCTCAAGGACATGTCCCTGGGTATCGGGGGAGTTGCTTATGCTGCCCTTACGTTAATTGCGTTCTATGCTGTTCTGATATCACTTTACAATGAATCGGATGCTATCTATTCAACTAGTGCTGATGTGGCCCGCATATTCTTCTTTGCGATGTTCGTGTCTGAGGTAAGTGCGATGCAGTCCATGCTGACGATCGCTGCATTCGGGAAATCCATTCATGAAGGTCTGGGTTCCATACTTGTGAACAATACCACAGTACCTAAATACCTTATAGGTTTTGTAATTGGTAGCATTGCCTGTATTGGAGCATCCATGTACTTCGGACTTTGGGTTGCTGGTATCCCTGCCGGTATCCTTGCGTTCATAGCGGCAATTGTGGCAACACTGTTGTTGCTGAATGTAAGCACCAGGCATTTTGGTGGTGTCAACGGTGATGTAATTGGTGCTTCAAATGAGGTTGGAAGGGTAATAGCACTGATCACCATCACGCTGGTATTAATGTATGGAGGTATTGTTTGAACGCTATAATAATGGCAGGTGGATTTGGAAGCAGGCTTGGGATGGGGGAGAAACCATGTGTGGAGCTGCTGGGAAGACCTCTTATATCCTATGTGATCGAAACTCTGCAAAGGACAGAGAGCATAGGTGACATATATGTTGCAGTTTCCCCTGCAACTCCGAACACAGCCTCTTTTATCGGGAATGAATATGATGATAAGGTGAAAGTTATCCCTACAGGCGGGGGTAATTATGTAGGGGACATGGTACATGCAGTAAAGACGACAGGTATCACAGATCCGCTTCTGATCCTCATGGCCGATCTTCCTCTTCTGACACCGGAACTACTTGAAAAGGTAATAGAGGAGTATAATGGATGTGATAAACCTGCAATGTCAATATTCTCTCCTATATCTGTCTGTAAAAGTCTGGGTATCAGGCCTGATACTGTCTTTAACTGGGATGGTAAGCTCATCGTGCCCTCAGGCATTAACATACTGGATGGGAGCCAGGTTGAACATGAACAGGACTATATAAGCCTTGTCCTGAATGATATTGAGATTGCCCTTAATGTCAATACGCCCGATGACCTTAAAAGGTGTAAGGATATGCTTCTTGAAAGGAAAGCAGGAATAATAAAGAACTGATTGTGTGAAGTCTTATTATCTTGGATATTAACAGCGATGATCATACCGTATAATTTATATTGTATCAGTTCAAACATTTATAGGTACAGGCCGGACCGACTCGTATGTTCGGGTGGTTGGAATATCATCGGGCACCTTTTTATGTTTAAAAAGGTGCCTCTACGTTCTGATGGTCTATTCAGTTGCATAACATTCTGTTTGCTTCTTTTTTATCAGTTATTTTCTTCAATGAGCATGGAATTTAAATTGAAGACAGAATTATAAACAATGTTGTTGAGTCTGTTATATTTGTGAGGATAGGTATATGAATAAAAGATTGTGCATGACATTTATTATATGTATCATACTCATGATATCGGTTTTGAGTAGTGGTTGCACCGATTCTGATGATACTGGTATTGGCAATGATCATGAAGTGCCTGATGACGATGGTGCTATGACAGAGGACGCAGAGGTGGATGATCCTGGTTTCACTAACTCTGCCGGTATGCAGTTTGTAAAGATCCCCGTTGGGGAATTCTACATGGGTGCCCCGGAAGGAGAAATGTACAGTGACAAGGATGAAAGACCTGTCCACCAGGTGAGTATAGGATATGAGTTCTACATTGGTGTTTATGAGGTCACTCAGGAGCAATGGAAGACAGTTATGGGAACTGATCCTTCAGAGTTCAAAGGTAATGACCTGCCCGTTGAGAAAGTTTCATGGCATGACGTTGAGAAGTTCGTGGACAAGCTCAATGAAATGGAAGGAACTGACACATATCGCCTGCCCACTGAGGCAGAATGGGAATATGCGGCAAGGGCTGGTACAAGCACAGCCTTCTCATTTGGAAATGATAAGGATAGACTGTCGGAGTACGCCTGGTATGATGGCAATTCGGAAAAAAAGACACATCCTGTCGGAATGAAAGATCCAAATCCATGGGGATTGTATGATGTGCATGGTAATGTTGCCGAATGGGTGCTTGATGAATATCATAGCAATTACCAGAAAGCTCCAACCGATGGAAGTGAATGGACGGCCGGGGTTGGCAGATGGGTGATACGTGGTGGCAACTGGAACAGTATAGAGCACCAATGTCGTTCCGCCAGCAGGGAAAGCATAGGCAAAGGAAGCCGTATGAACGACATTGGTTTCCGCCTGGTAAAGGAGATCTGATATCTGAAAGCCTGCCGGATCTTATGTAACACACTGATCTTCATTTTTTGATAGTATCGGTTGTGTTATCTTTCTTTTTTTGCTGTTTTCTTTTCTTTTCTCCTTGATTTTCTTTTCTTTCTATTTTCAAGGTTCTTTCATTCCGAAGAAGAATACGATTCGAAACTTTTAAGTATGATTCCTTATGCCCTTAATTGAAAATATATCGGTTGAGATAGAACAGTTCAGATAAAACAATTCAGCATATCCCTGTGCAATATATTTAAATTGAATATTGCAGTAGGATTATCAAAATCGAATGTATGATCAAATATAATCACAATTAACTTTCAGCATGGAGAATCCCATATGATAGAGGAGATCACCAACCAGTACGACCCACAGAAAATAGAGAAGAAGGTACATGATTTCTGGACAGAGGTCGATGCCTACTCCAAGGTACGTGAACACAGAAAAGGTGGAAAAAGGTTTTTTTTCGTAGACGGACCACCATATACCACCGGGCATATACACCTGGGAACTGCATGGAATAAGATAATCAAGGATTCTATCTTAAGATACCGTTCCATGAACGGTTTTGATATCGTTGACCGCGCAGGCTGGGACATGCATGGTCTCCCTATAGAGGTAAAAGTAGAAGGAGCACTTGGTTTTACATCCAAGAAGGACATAGAGTCCTATGGTGTGGGTAACTTCATCGAAAAATGCAAGGAATTCGCCCTTACCCAGAAAGATGACATGACCGATCAGTTCAGGATGCTTGGGGCATGGCTTGACTGGAAGGACCCTTATATGACCCTGAGGGACGAGTACATCGAAGCTGCATGGTGGACCCTCAAACAGGCACAGGACAAAAAACTGCTTGAACTGGGTAAACGTGTTGTCAACTGGTGTCCCCGCTGTGAAACCGCTATTGCGGATTCAGAGGTGGAGTATGAGGACAGGACAGACCCTTCCATATTCGTGAAATTTCCCATAATCGGTGAAGAGAATACCTATGTTGTCATATGGACAACAACCCCCTGGACCATTCCTTCCAACGTGGCTGTTGCGGTACACCCTTCCTTTGAGTATGCAAAGGTAAAGGCGGTGGCTCCTGACGGCAGGGAAGATGTACTTATCATGGCTTCCGACCTTGTGGAGAACGTACTCAGGAAAGGCAGGTATGCTGATTATGAGGTACTTGGCACAATGCTTGGAGAGGATCTCACCTCCCTTAAATATGCAAGCCCGCTTGCAGACCTTGTACCAAGGCAGGCAGAAATGAAGCATGGCATTTACCTGGCAGATTTTGTAACCGCTGAAAATACCGGTTGTGTGCACATCGCCCCGGGACACGGCATGGATGACTTTGAGGTCGGCAAGAAGAACGGCCTGCCCATCTTCTGTCCGGTAGGTCCGGACGGGCGTTATACGGAAGCTGCAGGGGAATATGCCGGTATGCATATCCGCGAGGCTAACAGGGTTGTCATTGAAGACCTGAATGAGCGTAGCAATCTGTTATCCGAAGGCACCATCGAACACAGGTATGGGCACTGCTGGCGCTGTAAGACCCCTATCATCTATCTTGCTACAGAACAGTGGTTCATAAAAATCGGAGAGCTCAAGGAAGAGATGCTTTCTGAAATAGCTAAAGTGAAATGGTATCCTGAATGGGCAGGTTCGGCAAGGTTCAGGGACTGGGTAGAAGGAGCACGTGACTGGTGTATATCCCGCCAGAGATACTGGGGTATCCCTATACCTGTCTGGAAGTGTAATACATGTGACAGATTGCATGTCATGGGTACCAAGAAAGAACTTCAGGAAATGTCAGGCCTGACAGAAGATATTGAATTGCACAGACCATACGTGGATAAGGTTTTGCTGGACTGCGAATGCGGCGGAAAGATGAAGCGTGTGGAAGATGTCTTTGACGTCTGGTTCGACTCTGCCGTTGCATCATGGGCAACCCTGCGGTTCCCGCAGCAAAAGGAAGAATTCGATAAATGGTGGCCTGCAGACTTCATCACAGAAGGACAGGACCAGACCCGCGGATGGTTCTATTCCCAGCTTGGTGCCAGTATGGTGGCATTTGGAAAAGCACCTTACAGGAGCGTGCTTATGCACGGTTTCACTCTGGATGGGGAGGGCAGGAAGATGTCAAAGAGCCTGGGCAATGTCATTGCACCGGGTGATGTCATAGAGAAATTTGGCGCAGACACACTGCGAAGTTTTGTATTATCCTCAAGTGCACCCTGGGAGGATCTGA
Source organism: Methanolobus sp. WCC5 (assembly GCF_045690325.1). Taxonomy (GTDB): domain Archaea; phylum Halobacteriota; class Methanosarcinia; order Methanosarcinales; family Methanosarcinaceae; genus Methanolobus. The sequence goes on from NZ_CP146981.1 coordinate 318,980, forward strand.
AGTTTGTGACAGGGGAACTTGGTAATATCAACAGGACGCTTAACATCCTCTGGAATGTGTATCGTTTCCCATTGCCTTACATGGCCCTTGACGGATTCGATCCTTGCGAGGTATCACTTGGATCTGTTATGCCACATCTGCGCAAGGAGGACAGGTGGATCCTTTCCCGGGCACAGTCACTGGTTGCAGAAGTCGATGATGCTATGTCCAGATGTACATTGCACAAGGCACTGAGAGCTATCAGTGAGTTTGTCCTTGAAGATCTCTCCAGGTGGTATATACAGCTCATCAGGCCACGGACATGGGTCGAAGCCGATGACCCGGACAAACTTGCGGTCTATCGTGTGCTTTACGATGTCTTTGTCCTGATCTCTAAAGTAATCGCACCTTTCATGCCACACCTGGCTGAGGAAATGTACCAGAACCTTGTGAGGAATGTCTACCCGGACGCACCGATAACAGTTCACATGACCGACTGGCCAATAGTGGATGAGACTCTTGTGGATAAGGACCTGGAAACTCATATGGAAATGGTTCGCTCAATAGTGGAAGCTGCATCAAATGCAAGGCAGAAGGTTGGAAGGAAGCTCAGATGGCCCGTATCCCGTATTGTGCTCTCGCCGGTGAACCAGGAAGCTGCAGATGCTGTACTGGACCTTAGGTCCGTGCTCATGGACCAGACTAATTCAAAGGATATAGTGCTCACTGGAATAGGTGAATCCTGGGATGAACTGGGATTTGAGGCAAATCCGGATCCAGGTGCCATCGGCCCTGTATTCAAGGGAGATGCCGGAAAGGTCATTGGAGCCATAAAAAATGCAAATGCTGCAGAGCTTAAAAAAGCCCTGGCAATGGATGATCAGTTCGAGCTGCAGGTAGCCGGTGCTTCTGTGACCATCAAACCGGAAATGGTCAATTTCACAGAGACATTGCCGGAAAAGGTTGCAAGTGCCCAGTCAGTTGCGGGTATAATCTATGTGGATGCCAAGCTTACCAGGGATATCGAGTCAGAAGGTTTTGCACGTGAGGTTATCCGCAGGGTGCAGGATATGAGGAAAGAGCTCAACCTTGCCGTGGATGATAATATCAGGTCCCATATACAGATAAATGATGAAAGGGTGCTTGATCTTGTGCTTGACAGGGAACAGTTCATTGCAAAAGAGACCCGTGCAAATGTGCAGGTCATAGGTCTTGATGTGGATACTTCAGGCTCCCTTAAGAAAGACTGGGATGTTGAAGGCATCTCCATGAAGATAGGCATATCAAAAGCTAACTGAGGAAATATGGACTTCAGGGAATGGGAACCTATTTATGAGTCCATTTTGGAGGATATGGGCTTTAGCAGGGAAGATGATGAGCAGTCGGCTCTCATCCTTTCCGGCATGCTCACTCCGCTTAATTCTGCAGCGGTCAGTGATCTTGAGCATCTGATAAAAGGCAAAGATGTCCTTGTTTGCGGCAATGCTCCTTCTCTCAGGGAAGAACTTGGGCATACAGACATAAAAGGTCTTGTAATCATTGCAGCCGACGGTGCTGCAGCTGTCCTGGTTGATAGTGATATCACGCCGGATATCATAGTCACGGATCTGGATGGTGATCTGGAAAAAGAGATCGTTGCCAACAGGAATGGTGCTTTGATGGTGGTCCACGCCCATGGAGACAATCAGGATAAACTGGAGAAATATGTACCCCGGCTAAAAGGAATGATCGGTAGTACCCAGGCTGCACCATTGCACAATGTGTACAACTTCGGAGGTTTCAGTGATGGGGACAGATGCGTCTTTTTGGCCAGGGAATTTGGAGCTTGCTCTGTAACTCTCATTGGTTTTGATCTTGATGATGAGAACGTTGGTCCCATCAAGAAAAAAAAGCTTAAATGGGCCCGCAGATTGATTGACAGGTCAGGACTTTAATTTTTAAGGATATTTTAATCTTTTTTTCAGGTTCTTTGCAGATGGCGTTTTATCAGAATCTATTTATATTTTCGTTATAAATATCTACAGGAGTTTCATGCAAACACTGGTAATATGCATTGACAGAGATAATGACCTGGGTGACAAAGCAAACGTCACAGCGCCTCTTATTGGTAAAGAAGCGAACATAGAGGCAGCGGTCAGACTTGCCACTGCTGATCCCGAAGATTCCGATACCAACACAATCTTCGGGGGTGTGAAGATACTGGATGAGTTACTTGCCAGAGGGATTGATGCGGAAATCATTACCCTTGCAGGTGACAGGAACATTGGTATTATCTCTGATCAGAAGATAGCAAACCAGCTTGATATCCTTTTAAAGAAGTTCCCTGCCCAATCAGCCATCTTCGTATCCGATGGTGCTGAGGACGAGACATTACTTCCCATTGTCCAGTCCAGGATCAAGATCGATTCTGTCAGGCGTATTGTGGTAATGCAGAGTGCGAATCTTGAAAGTACCTATTACATAATCAAACATGCCTTCAATGATCCGAAAATATCCCAGACATTCTTCGTTCCACTGGGACTTGCAGCTCTTATCTATGCTTTTTTCCTGCTGATCGACTATTCGCAGGGTGCTATCATAGGGATTCTGGCGGCAGTAGGCCTCTATATGTTATACAGGGGATTCAGTGATACTGTTGATCTCTACTGGAAAAAGCTTAAGGATTCCTTCTATTCCGGAAGAATGGCATTTTTCACATATACAGCGGCAGCTTTCTTTATTGTGCTGGCTACATTGCTGGGTCTTATGGAGGTATGGTCGCTTTACACCTCCGGGGGAATATGGTACTATGGGATAGTTCCACTACTTACAACATTCATTAACAGGGCCATATGGCTCTATGTTCTTGCATTGCTCTTTGCAGACGCAGGGAAAATAATAGATTGCAAGCAACGTGGTGAGCCTTCTGTCAAATATATGATCCCTGCTTTGTTTGTTCTTTCCCTGGGATTTTTGTTCTGGGGAGCCACAAATTATCTTATCTCAATGAATCCCGTGCTTGCAGGTGGCCAGGTCGATCCAGGTTCAGGAATACAGATATTTGTGTATTCCATAGTTATTGCCATAATTCTGTCCCTGTTAGGGATAAGGATATCGAACAATCCTCAAGCAACAGGAAAAAAAACCAAGAAGGTTAAATGATGCAGGAAAGAAAAAGTGAGTATCAGGATTATGACCTGCAGATCGCCTTAATAGGAGGAGTTGCCTTCTCTTGCGGAGTATCGCCGGAGGAATTTGCTGTCAGAACGCCATATGGTGATGTTCCTGTACAGATATCAAAGATAGGTACCCGCAATGTTGCAATTATACCAAGGCATGCAGATGGCAACAGGCACATCCCTCCCCACATGATCAATTATCGCGCCAACATATATGCGATACATGAACTGGGCATCAGTCGGGTAATATCCACAAATTCCGTAGGCACCATGCGAAATCATCCCATAGGAAGCTTCTTTTTGCCAGATGATTTCATTGATTTTACCAGGAACAGATCATCTACGTTCTTTAATGAAAGGACAGTGCATGTGGATGTAAGTGAACCATATTGTCCGCAGATCCGGAAACTTTTAACAGAAGCCCTTGACAGGAGAAACATTGGTTTTTCAGAGGGCGTCTATGCCTGTACGGAGGGTCCCAGATTTGAAACAAAAGCAGAGATATGTATGATGAGACAATTCGGTGATGTTGTGGGTATGACTGGTATTCCTGAAGTCGTGCTGGCAAAAGAGCTGAACATGTGCTATGCCTCGGTTTGCACTGTGACCAACGATGCATGTGGGCTTGGAAATGCAAAAATGACCGTAAGTGAGGTACTTGATAACCTTTCCAGTGTTCAGGAAAGATTAAACTCAGTGCTCTCTGATGTGATCCGATCACTTCCTATCAGAAAGGACTGTAATTGCCCCTTTGCAGTTTCGGATGCGGAACTATAGAACAATGACGGCTGAAAAAGCAATATCAAGTGGCATGTTAAATGGCAATGGTCCGGATCATCTCAGGCGATGTCCTTTGAGGTATCTATCTGGACTCCGTCACCGATCTTGAACTTTATTATCTCTGTGCCAGGTACCATTCCCCTTATCTTCGGGATAGCCAGTTTGCTCACTACCTTGTCAGCTCCTTTGTCAAGCATGGATTCAAATATAACATCGCACAGGTTGAAAGTGAAACTTTCTATATCCAATGACCTGTTGTTCGTTATCCCGTAAAGATATGTCAGGCATCCGAGCTCCTTTGTTGTTTCATACAGCACATTAACAAGCTGTTTAATCAGTCCTTTGTTAACTGTCAGCTCCATAAAGAAGGAAAAGGAGTCAAAGATTATGTTCACTTCTTCTCCGCTTGAATCGTTTGCAATGTTACGCAGGTTATATTCCGTGAATTCTATTATCTTGGAATCTATGAATTCGTTTCCAACATTGTCGGACATGTCCCCGCATGAGGTACAATAATATTCGCTATATATGTCTACAAAAATAATATTAGAAGGATCAAACCCCAGGTTTATGACATCATTTAGCACAAACCTCGGTCTTCTGTTGGTTGTGAAATAGTAGGTTTTCCGGGATTGTGTGAACTGGTAAAGGAATACTTCGGACATCGAGCGAGGGTCGGCTGCAAAGTAAGTGAGTGATCCGGCCGGCAATCCTCCTCCCAGTGTCCTGTCCAGAACAAAGATCCCGGTGGAATTCAGTCGGATCCCCTCTTCAATTACAAGATTCTGTTCAGGTCTTTTAAGGCTGTCATAGAGGGAATGTTCAGCCAGATTACCGGATTCGGTTTCATGACCGATTGTTTCAGCTTCCATGATGTTTTTCGGAGCCAGCATTTTTTATCCTCAATAATCGTACTAATTTATATAATCTCTAATATTATAAAACACTTGTTTCAGATCAATACAATACTATTTATAGGCTATATGTCATCAAAGCCAGCAATGACTCTCTGGATACTCGCAAGCGCCGAAAGGTCAAAGATCATTGTCCTTCCCATAAAGGATAAGAAGAAAAATCCTCTTTTTGTCGGTGAGCTTATCCTGAGACAAACCGATGCTGGTCCACGGCCACATAAATTCACGGTAAGGACAGACGGCAAAAAAGAGTTCAGGTCTCCTTCTGAATTTGTTGATCTTATCAGGGTGGCTGATCGTATAATGATAGCAAAAGGCGGGGATGAGGCTCAGGCAACCGAGTTTGTTCACATGCTCCGGGGGTTCCAGCTTAATGCAGATATTGTGAACGCCTGCAGATTCTGCCTGCTGAAGAACAGGTTCAATTTCCTGAACAGGCGTTCTGTAAGGTATCATCGTGAGAAAGTCTGTGAGGACTGTGCACGTGAAGAGCTTTTCAGGATGCTTAAAAATTCCCAGGTCAATTATGGGGATGAGGTTTGTGAGCGATTTGAGGAAACCATGCTCAAGACCAGGGATCTTGACAGGACCATCGCTATGATAAGCCCCGATGAGCTGGACCCTGAACTCACACGATTTGATTCCATTGCCGCAAGTACTTCAGTTCCAAAAGAGAAGATAAAGGATCTGCCCCTGCATAAGAGCTTCAAGAGGATACTTCTTGAAAAATCAGATACACTCCTGCCTGTACAGTCACTATCTGTTGAGAATGGTCTTCTTAAGGGGCAGAACCAGCTTGTCACATCTGTAACTGCCACCGGCAAGACACTGATAGCTGAGCTTGCAGGTGTTGAGAACATTTTAAGAAAAAGAGGCCGTCTCATCTATCTGGTACCTCTTGTGGCACTTGCTAACCAGAAATATGACCAGTTCACGAAGAGATATTCACCCATCGGTCTTAAGCCTTCCATCAGGGTTGGAAGTGAACGCATTAAAACAAGAAAGAGCGCATCCATGCAAAGGACCCTGGATTCGGATATGATAGTCGGGACCTATGAAGGAATTGATTATATTCTCAGGACAGGAGGTGCCGACCTGCTGGGGAAGGTTGGGACTGTTGTCATCGATGAGGTCCATACCATCGAGGATCCGCAAAGAGGTCATCGCCTTGACGGGGTCATTGCAAGGCTGAAGTATGTTGCACCAGGTGCGCAGTTTATCTATCTTTCAGCTACAGTGGCCAAACCTCAATTGCGTGCAAGACAGCTTGATGCTAAGCTTATAGAATATGAGTATCGTCCGGTGCCCATAGAGAGACACCTTATACTCTGTCCCGAGCATTCAAAGACGAAGTTAATGACAAAGCTTGTGCGGCAGGAATTTGCCACCACCTCATCAAAAGGTCACAGGGGACAGACCATAATATTCACGAATTCAAGGCGCAACTGCCATCGTATCTCTGAAGCACTGCCGATATCTGCTGCTCCATACCATGCAGGGCTTACCAGCCAGGAACGAAAGAAAGTAGAGATAGCTTTCCTCAAGGGTAAGCTTCCTGTTGTTGTGACAACAGCTGCTCTTGCAGCAGGTGTGGATTTCCCGGCATCCCAGGTGATATTCGAATCCATGGCAATGGGCATAGAGTGGCTTAGCATGCAGGACTTTCTCCAGATGCTGGGACGTGCCGGAAGGCCGGATTACCACGACCGAGGTGAAGTTGTGCTGCTTGCAGTGCCCAATAAGAGATATTCAGGTGACAGGGGAGATGCAGAAGATGCCGTTGCCCTGAAATTACTCAAAGGTGAGATGCAGTTTACAAAGGTGGATTATGATGAGGACGAGAAAATGGAAGAGATCCTTGCATCAGCTGCCGTCACATCTTCCATGAAGGATCTGGAAAAGATCCACTCTTATATGCTTGCTGATTATAATGTTCATATATTGCTGGAAAAACTTGCAAAGAATAAATTCATCCATAAGAAAGGGGATATGATATCGCTTACAAGATTTGGCAAAATTGCAGCAGGGCATTTCCTGTCCGTTTCAAAGGCGTTCCTTATACGTGATTCCGTTCTTGTTGAACAGGATCCTCTTATCACGGTTTCAAATCTTGAGTTCTTTGATGCGGTATATTACAAGTATGCTGCCCGTATCTCTGCAGCCCTTAATGTTAATCTTCCCTCAAGGGTCTTCCAGGGTGCATCCCTTGATATTCTTTTTGAGGGTGAGAATATGGATAAACTGGATATAACGCTGCGCGACCAGTTGTTCGGGTTTGCAGCAGATTTTCTGACCTGCAATTGCCGTGATTCTCCTTACTGCGGGTGTGCCGAACGCAAGTTCTCGGAGAAGATCATTTCCATCAGGACAGAAGGGTATGATCCTGAAGGTATTGTAAGAAAGCTGGAACATCTTTACGGAATAACTGCCTATCCGGGTGATGTTCTCGGATACCTGGATAATGTGGTACGCAACCTTGAAGCTGTGGAAATGATAGCAGCAGCTTATTCCAAAAAAGAGGTATCTGCCAGGGCAAAGAGCCTCAGGAAACTTGTTGAAGGATGATTCAAACATCTGGTGACCTGTGCATGGTTTATGACCGGTGCATGGTTTATGGCTGGTGTGGGGCTATGGCATCAAAAATTATAATAGTTATGTATGCAGATAATGTCTTTTGAGGATATGATCATATGGACGCAGAAAAGATAGAAGATAGTGTAAGCGATAAACAGGAAGAGATGAAGACTAAAAAGAGTGTGAGGATTGAGCTATATAAGCCGGACGACTTTAAGCAGGTCTACTCCATTGGTGCAGTGGGTGGCCATAGTCCCTATGATTTCAGGATCGGGTTCTATAATGATATGCCCATGGCCGTTAACAAGTCAGGAGGGGAACAGGTCATACAGAGGAGGCTTGAGACAGAAGTAATACTTTCTCCTCTTGCAGCGGTGGAACTGGTGCGCTGGCTGAACCAGCATATACAGAATTATGAGGCTGCATTCGGTCCTATTTCAAAGCCCCGGATGGACGTAAAGAAGAAGTCTGAGCCTGTTCAGGACAGTACAGAGATACAGGGATATATGTGAACCAATATTGATGTCTGGTATTGGTATGGCTTACTTGTCCGGACCGGGCAAATCGCCAAGAATAAATATGATATTGGCTATTTTTATAAGCCTGTAAACTGAATGGTATAAAGGTAATATTATTCTTTTAAATGAAAGAGAGGATTTATTTTGTTCCCCAGTAAGAAAGTCCAGAAGTTAATTGGATCAAAAGTCCAGGTAGAGATGAAAGGTGACCTTCACCTTCTCGAAGGAACTTTAAAGAGTGCAGATGATTATATGAACCTGCATATGGTTGATACCATTGAGATTGCAAACGGAGAACGTCTGCGCTCCCTTGGTTCTGTTGTGTTGCGTGGAAACAATATTATTCTTGTTGTTCCAATGGAAGAATAAAGTTCTCAGTGGAAAATAACATGAGTATCGAAGAGACTGCATTGAATCTTATTCGAGACAGCAAAGATGGTATTTTCCAGAATGAACTCTGGAAAATGCTTGAGATAGACAGCCGCAAATGTTCCAGAGTTGTGTCCAAACTGCTGGATGATGATCTTATCGTCCGTGAGCAGGCTGTCTCCAATGGAGCCAGGACTTACCTTCTCAAGATCAAGGAAGAGGAGAAGCCCTGTTTTGATCTCCTGTTATCAGGGGATATGTTCTCGCCCTGTGCAGGCTGCAGGGATGCATGCCAGCCAGAGTCATGTGAAAAGCTCACTGCATGGGTTGCAAACCTAAATGACAATGAAAATGCAGAGGAAAAGTGCTGACCCGGGCGAAACCTTTAATAAGGATATGTACTATGTTGGAGTCGCTTCACTAAAGCGAAATCAACGTGCTCCGATAGTGTAGTTCGGCCAATCATTCCGGCCTTTCGAGCCGAAGACTCGGGTTCGAATCCCGATCGGAGCACCAAATAATTTTTCAACTAAATAATTGAAGTTTACATTCATGTTTTACTGCAAAATATTGACTGTTTTATTATGTTGATCTCGTTTTTGTAGAAATCACTAAAAAATCAATTTGAGGATACGTAAGGTAGATCACTGCTGATATTATTTTAAACTTCGTTTAAGTCTTTACCGATCAGCTATACACCAAAATTCCATTGGCGAGATACACATGTCATTTGATAATCTTAATTTAATATTCCCGCTTCAGCGGGCATTATCCGAGGAAGGCTACACTACACCTACCCCGATACAGCATCAATCCATACCGCACCTGTTAAATGGTAAGGATATGATAGGCATTGCCCAGACAGGCACAGGCAAGACAGCTGCATTCATATTGCCCATACTGCACAATATGTCCGCATCATACAGGAAACCACGCCCCGGAGCTCCACGTGTGCTGGTACTGGCACCCACCAGGGAGCTTGCGGCCCAGATAGGTGACAGTTTTTCGACCTATGGCAAGTACACGCGGTTCAAACATGCTGTTATTTTTGGTGGTGTTGGTCAGACGCCTCAGGTCAGAGCTCTTTTAAGAGGCGTGGATTCCCTTGTAGCAACTCCTGGCAGGCTGCTGGACCTTGTGGAACAAGGCCACGTAAAGCTTTCTGATGTGGAGTATTTCGTACTTGATGAAGCCGACAGGATGCTTGACATGGGTTTTATAAAAGATGTATACAAGATCGTTGCCCTGTTACCAAAGAAACGCCAGTCACTTTTCTTTTCAGCTACCATGTCCCCTGAGATCTCCGAACTTGCCAGAAGGCTGCTCAGCAATCCTGCACATGTTGAAGTGACCCCGCAGGCAACAACCGTGGAGCTCATAGACCAGTTCATCTTTTTCGTGGATTCGCAGGACAAGAATGAGTTGCTTCTGCAGCTTCTCAGAAGCAGGCACCTTGAATGTGTGCTCATATTCACACGCACAAAACATCGCGCTAATAAGGTAGCCGAGATGCTTAACAAGAATAAGATAACTGCAGGCGCTATACACGGCAATAAGTCCCAGACCCACCGTACAAAGACACTTCAGGATTTTAAGTCAGGACACATGCGTGTGCTTGTTGCAACCGATATTGCAGCCCGTGGGATCGATATAGAGGATATATCCCATGTCATAAACTACGACCTGCCAAACATCCCTGAGAGTTACGTACACCGTATAGGCCGCACAGCAAGAGCCGGGGCCGATGGAACCGCATTTTCCTTCTGTGCAGCTGATGAGCGTGATTTCCTGAGGGATATCGAGAAGCTTATCCGGATAGAGATCGATGTTGCAGATCACGATCATCATTCGGACAGGGCGATGAGTGCCACGGGAGATGATGCCAGGCCGGCCCCAAGACAGCAGAGAGGTCAGAATGGACCAAAAAGGCAAGGCCAGAATGGGCAAAAAAGACAAGGACAGAATGGACCAAAAAGGCAAGGCAAGAATGGACCGGATAATCCAGGACAGCAACAGAGGGGCAGCGCTCAGAAAAAGCCGGGGCAGAACAGGCAGGATAAACCAAAGTTGCAAAATGAGAATAATGGACGCAACAGCGGCAACATGAACAAAAAAAAGCCAGTTTCTGCAGGACAGGAAAAAAAAGGACGAAATGAAGGTCCTGCTAAGAATGGCGGCAAGGGAAACAGTTCAGCCATGAGTGCCAGTACTGGTCAGAACCGGAACAGAAAAAGGACCGGAACTAAGATTGTAAACCGGAACAGACCGCGTTACCTGGAATAAGCCTTAAAGGGCTTATTCAACAAGCTCATTTACCAGGTTAATTTACCAGGATAATTTACCAGGTTCATTAACAAACAGGCTCATTTAGTTTTCTTCATTATGTTCTCTCTTGAAATCAGTGAGTTCGAATATCATCCCTCATTTTTTCATAGTCTTGTTTCACAGCCCGGACCGAAATCCATAATACCTGGTACTTTCCTTACAAGCACATACCCGGGACTGCGTTCTTTTCCCTTGAAAGTGATTTTATGAAGTATATCATCCAGTTTCTCATAATCCTTGCTATATGCTTCACAGGTGAACTGTTCCATACTTACTTTCACCTGCCTGTCCCCGGAAATATCCTGGGTATGTTGTTGCTTCTTTTATTTCTTCTGACAGGCGTTATCAAGCTATCCATGATCGAGGATGTGAGTAACTTCATGCTGAAGCATCTCTCTTTCTTTTTCATACCTGCAGCTGTGGGGCTGATAACCTGTTTCACGATACTTGAAGGAAAGTGGACCGTCCTTATGCTCATATCCGTGGTCTCGACCTTTATCATCGCAGTGGTTACCGGAGCAACGGTCCAGTTACTTATGCGAAGGAGGCATCCCGGTGAATGAGCTTGCACATCTGCTGATACAGTCTCCTGTTTTTGGAATAGGGATCTCACTTCTGACGTTCTACGCAGGAACTCTGCTCTACAAAAAAGTAAAGTCTCCTCTGCTGAATCCTCTTGTATTAAGCATGCTGGCGATAATCGCCTTTCTTCTTGGTTTTCACATCAGCTTTGAAGATTTTAACAGGGGTGGCCAGTTCATATCATTCTTCCTGGGCCCGGCAACTGTCATCCTGGCTGTACCTCTCTACAGGAAAATAAATCTGCTGAAAGAGAATTCAATACCTATTCTTGCAGGGATCAGCATAGGATCTGCAGCAGGTATTGCCAGCATCATAATCATGTGCAGGTTTTTCGGGCTTGATGAACTTGTCAGCGTTTCAATGGTCCCAAAATCCGTGACAACACCGATAGGAATTGAGATTTCAGGCCAGCTTGGAGGCATACCTTCCATAACCGTGGCTGCCATAGTCTTTACAGGCATTGCTGGTGTCCTGCTGGGGCCAATGGTATGCAAGCTGTTCGGGATAGATGACAAGGTGGCAGTGGGTGTTGCCATAGGCACATCATCCCATGCCCTGGGGACCACTAAAGCCGTGGAGCTGGGAGAGACAGAGGGGGCCATGAGCGGACTTGCAATCGGTATAGCAGGACTGGTGACGGTATTCCTTGCTCCGGTTCTGGTTAAGTTGTTGATGTAAGTTTTTCCGGATATTCTCATTCGTGTATAGAGTACAACATTCATGTATAGAGTACAAATGTTTATCTCGCAAACTGAAGGTATATTCCTATGAAAGGGAGTTTTCATGATCCTTATACAAAAAAGATATCAAGACATTGCTGAACAGATCAATGAGGAAGACATTGATCGTGTTAAGATGAACCTGACCATAACAAGAAAGGTCTGCTGCGGTGGCAGGGAAAAGAAGGATTATGATCTGGGCTGGATAGAGGACCCTAAAGACATGAAACTGACAACTGTCAGGGATTACCAGATCAGGGACAGGGTTCTTGAGGTGTGGATCGAGCCTTGAAGCATTGCTGGACAGTTGCTGTTCTGAATATAAGATCAGTGTTCTGTTGAAAAAAGTAAGTTCGATTGATCGGCAAAGCGCTGATAATCGAACCGATTAGTTAAAGAATTCATTTTTTGTCCTTGAAAGTGATCTCATACTCGGCCATGAATTTCATGCAGGCATTAGATTCCATTACTGGAAAACTATCGAAATAGCAGATATCTCTCCAGGGAAACGAACTGGAAGCATAAACTTCAGCATTTTGTGCATCATACACTACGATATGCCGGCAGGTTGACAGATCTTCCCATTCGCTAATAACTTTGAGACCTTCCGGATATTTCCAGCTTTTAAAACGGTTCAGTACTTCTGCAGTGTCTTTTGGTTCCCATGTTATTATATCCATGAACAACATTCAAACCCCTCCCATTCTATTCATCTTGTTTCATTCATCTATTTGCAAAAATCAGATTTGAGTATAACTCTAAAATTGCATACACATAATATATGTGTTTTTAAGAACCTTATATCTATGGAATAAAAATTACTGATTATTGTTACGGGAACCTATTAAAGATATTAGATCTTTTGAAGGCAGGCGATATTAAACACAAAGAAAAAATGTAAAAGGTTAATTTATTCAACCTCAATTTCCAGACCACCGAAAAATCCGGTTGCTGCATTGAATATCAAAGCAGTGATGATGCCTCCGATAAAACCAAGGACTCCGTAGAAAATGGGCAGTGTTATTATAGCTGCTGCACCAAAGAACATACTTTCGGCTCCAGAGCCGTACATCATGGAGCCCATTATCAGAGATGTGAACGTCATTATGGCTCCTAATATAAGTCCCATTATTGCATAAACAGCTGCAAGGATCTTTCCAAGTGAAAACACTCCTACTTTATTGATATATCTTCTTGCCATCAATAAAACCTCCCTTTTGGTAATTTAAATGCTGTTGGCGGCCTATAAATAGCCAACCCCTGTTACTTTGGTCCGGAAGGAATGAATGGTTAGAAAATAAGGGTTAAAGGCAAATAAGGGCTAAATAATGGACAAGGGGTAATAAGGAATCGTTGTTTTACCACAGCTGTCAGCTGATATCATGCAATGCTGCACCCAGTGCTCCTGTCATCTGGGGTTTGCGGGGTACAAAAAGTGAGAGTTTCAGCTCTTTTTCCAGTGCTTTTCTGATGCCCTCATTCTTTGCCACGCCTCCTACAAAGGCAACATTTTGCTTTAATCCTACCTGCCGGACCATGACGGCAACTCTCCTTGCAATGCTTTCAATGAGCCCGGCAGCTATATCTTCTTTAGCCAGACCTCTTGTACGAAGCGATATGACCTCAGATTCGGCAAAAACAGTACACATGCTTGTAATGCTTGCAGGTCTTGTAGCAGCAAGCGCTAAACTTCCCAGCTCATCTATGGGGACTTCAAGTGCTCTTGCAGTGTACTCCAGGAATTTGCCCGTGCCGGCTGCACATTTATCATTCATCAGGAAATCTGATACTTTGCCGTTGTTCACAGAGATCACTTTGCTGTCCTGACCACCTATGTCAATTATCCCTTTCACATCCGGATACATATAATAAACGCCCCGTGCATGGGCCATGATCTCGCTTATAGCTTTATCGGCAAACTTTATACTGTTTCTTCCATATCCAGTTGAATACACGTGGTCCACATCTTTCTTTTTTATCCCCGCTTTTTCAATGACATCTTCGTATGCTTTTTGAGCCGCTGCAATGAAATCGAATCCTGTTGGACATATAGCACAGGCAATTATCTTCTTTGAGTCAACAAGTACTGCCTTGGTCGTGGCAGAGCCAGCGTCAATACCAACTGATATCATGAAAGCATCTCCATGAATGCATCAACACGAAGCCCTATCTGCTCGATATCCGAGTCACTGTAATCCGTCTCGATAAAAAGCATGGGTATACCAGCTTTTTTGAGAGCCTGCTGGACCTTATTCTTTTCAATGTTGTATCCGTGGCAGAATTGTAAGGTATAATATACGACACCATCTACATTGAAATCATTTGCAAGTTCCAGTATGATATCTGTGCGTCTGTCATTTGGGCTCATACAGGAGCAGGGTATTCTGATATAGCGCCTGGCAAGTGCCAGCATCGGATCCTTATCCTCATCCACAAGGTCCAAAAAGGATCTGGTCCCTGTACAGCTTTCCTCTGCAACAATAATACCGCCTCTGCTTTCTATGATATCCGGTACTTTTGTATTACCACCAGACATAGGACAACCAGTGATCATTATTCTGGGCTTGTGTTTCCCATCAGGGATAATCTGCTCTGCTTCACTGATCAGCGTGTTCAGGTATTCTTTGACATCATGTGGCGATAAGAAATACTGCTTCTGAAGTATTTTCAGTACATCAAGACCAGTGATTGGGACAGGATCTTTTTTCCGCAGTTCATAGAGCTTGTGGAACAACCTTCTTATTTCATTGGAGGATCTTATTTCCTGTTGCAGTCTCTCTGATGTGACCTTATTTCCTGTAAGTCGTTCCATGACACATTTAAATTTTTCCAGCTCCTGCAGGAAATATTGAAGAGCTTCAGGGCTGTCAGGTCTTTGAGGAAGATCTATCACATAGGTTGGAACATACTCTTCCAGTAATTCATACATCTTCTTTTTGCTGTCGCATGTGTTTTCAGCCACTACCATGTCCACCATACTGAAGTGGGAGCATGATCTTATTTCCAAGCTGCCATCATTTACTATTGAACCAAAGGAAGATTTGACAAGCGGACAGATGTTCCTGGGCAGATATTGCTCTGCTATGGGTATAGTGTCATTCTTGCCTCCGCAGAGTATCACACGGTCAGCACCTGCCGCAAATATTATCTCATCAGGTACGAACAGGCAAAAAGTACCCACTACTTTCTTCCCTGATCTTCTCTCATCTGCTATCTGACGGATACGCCGGGGATATGAACTTTTAATATCTTCAATGGTTTTAAAACAGTGCATTTTCTCTTCAAACACTGACATGTTATGTATTAAAAGATTTGCGGGTTATAAGAAGGCTATGTATGCATATATTATCAAAAAAGCATTGAGCTTTTACAACAGTGCTGTTCTTTGGTACAGCTGTTTTTTGTACAGATATTTACATAGATCACTACTTAAAAAAGGCAAAGCCGATCTTTGCCTTTCATTTCCCCATCTCTTTCTCGACCTCAAGCACTTTCAGCGCTATCTTCATCACCGAGTCAGGATTCAGTGATATCGAATCTATGCCTTCCTTCACCAGGAATTCTGCAAACTCCGGGAAGTCGCTGGGGGCCTGGCCGCAGAGGCCGCTGTGCCTGTTGTTCCTTCTGGCTCCCTGGATGGCCATGGACACTATTCTTTTTACAGCCTCATCGCGTTCATCAAAAGCAGAAGCCAGCATCTCCGAATCACGGTCCACTCCAAGGGTCAGCTGGGTCAGGTCGTTGGAACCGATGGAAAAACCGTCGAAGTACTGGCTGAACTCGTCTATCAGCAGGACATTGCTGGGAATCTCGGTCATCATGTAGACCTGCAGGCCGTTCTCTCCTCTTACAAGGCCGTTCTTTTTCATTTCATCAAGGACCTTGCGGGCTTCTTCTATACGGCGGCAGAAGGGGATCATGAGTATAAGATTTGTCAGCCCCATCTCATCCCTTACTTTTTTCATGGCCTTGCACTCAAGGGCGAATCCTTCCCTGTAATGATTGTCATAGTAGCGGGATGCACCCCTGAAACCCAGCATGGGATTACTCTCATCGAATTCGAAGTACTCGCCGCCTATAAGGCTTGCATATTCATTGGACTTGAAATCGCTCATACGCACCACCACAGGTTTAGGGTGGAATGCAGCGACAATGGTTGCAACACCCTGTGCAAGTCTTTCCACAAAGAAATCAGCCTTATTGCCATATCTGCCTGTGAGCTCCTCTATCTGTCTGCTTACCTCTGCATCCTTCACCTTTTCAGGATGCACAAGCGCCATGGGATGCACTTTGATATAGCTTGTAATGATGAACTCCAGTCTTGCAAGTCCTATTCCGTCATTTGGTATCATGGACATGGAAAAGGCTTCTTCCGGATTGCCCAGGTTCATCATTATCTCGGTCTTTGTCTTCTCCAGGCCTTTAAGGTCCACTGTTTCAGTATGGTATTCAAGGATACCTTCATAGACCCTTCCCACATCCCCTTCTGCACAGCTTAAGGTAATTTCCATGCCATCTCTCAGTTTTTCCGTGGCATCCCCAGCACCCACAACCGCCGGGATGCCAAGCTCACGGCTCACTATAGCTGCATGGCAGGTCCTTCCACCTTTGTTGGTTATGATGGCTGCGGCCCGCTTCATCACAGGCTCCCAGTCAGGTGTGGTGGTGTCAGCCACAAGTATCTCCCCGGGCCTGAAATCAGGAAGTTCTGACACGTCAGGTATTACGTGCACTTTCCCTGAGGCTATTTTGGAGCCCACACTCCTCCCGGTCACAATGACATCAGCGGTCTGGTCCAGGTAATATGTCTCAAGTACATCTTTTTTCTTCAGTGACTGCACGGTCTCCGGACGTGCCTGAACTATGAACAATTCTCCTGTATTGCCATCCTTTGCCCACTCGATGTCCATGGGCACATGCTTGCCTTTCTTTGCAGAATAGTGGTCTTCTATGGTCACCGCATATTCTGCCAGTTGCAATATCTCATCGTCGGTGATACAATAACGCTTCCTGTCGCTCTCTGCAACCTCAACATTACGGGTAAGTACGCGGGAATCACCTCTGCCGTAGATCATCTTGATCTCTTTACTGCCTCTCTTCTTCTTGATTATTGGTCTGTGGCCTTCCTTGAGCGTGGGTTTGAAAACATAGAACTCATCCGGGTTTACAAGACCCTGTACAACGTTTTCACCAAGACCATATGCCCCGGTTATGAAAACAACGTTATCAAAGCCCGTTTCGGTGTCAATGGTGAATATCACACCACTGGACGCCATGTCAGAGCGCACCATCTTCATCACACCAATGGAAAGGCCGACTTTAAAGTGATCAAAACCGTTGTTTACCCTGTATGAGATCGCCCTGTCAGTGAAAAGTGATGCAAAACACCTGTTACAGGCATCTTTCAGTGAGTGGTAACCGTGTATGTTCAGGTAAGTTTCCTGCTGCCCTGCAAAAGAGGCATTAGGAAGGTCTTCGGCGGTTGCTGAACTGCGCACTGCAACATCAGTGTCCTCCCCATACTGCTCGCAGAGTTCATCGTAAGCCGTTTTTATCTCTTCCCACAGGTCATCCGGGATACCTGCATCAAGTACCACATCCCTTGCTTTGGTACCCCGCTTGGAAAGATTTGTCACATCATCTGTGTCGAGCCCATCAAGTGTCTTTTTAAGTTCCTCAAGTACTCCGGCAGACTTCAGGACATGCCAGTAGGCATCAGCAGTTATTGCAAAACCATTAGGTATCCTGATCCCCTTATCTGTCAGTTCCCTGTACATCTCTCCCAGCGAGGCGTTCTTGCCTCCCACTGTAGGTACGTCATCAATGCTGATTTCCCCAAACCAGCGTATATATCTATTATTATCTGTCATATGCCCACTCTGATCTCTGATTTCTTCAGTTTATATTCCATTGTTTTTGAAGATTATTATGCTTTGTGGGATAGCTCTATATGTAAGCCTTTAAATGAAGAAATGCCCATCCACTTTGAAGGCAATTGTGTTGCTTTTTGGTATTAACCATTGTATGGGGCCAATTGCAGTCTATATTTAAGGTTTTCGATAATCTGTCAGTATTTATAATTAATGTTTTTTAAATCAGAATAAATATAGTTGTTTCTATACAGAAATGAAAAATGTGTCTGGTTAGTAGAGTAAATTTTATAAACTCATACATTAAAGGTTGTATAGGATAAATGTGAAGTGATTACTCATTTGAATTGATAATAAGAACATCTTTTTAACAATATTCATATTAAATCTACAACCAAAAATATGAAATCATACTTTTTAATAAAAAGTATTTCATACTCGTACTAAAAACACAAATAATGTGAATGCAGAGAAAAGTTGTTATAATATGTTGTGCAGAATATGCCAGACAAGCACTCACGAATACGATCCATCAGTGTATGGATCATACATGCCTGAAAATCCGCGAATAAAAGTGACTCATAAGTCAGAGGATACTGAATCAATATCAGTTTGCCTTGCTCTTCATGAAAAGGAATGTAAGCAGAACAGAACTGTCACATAATGGAAGCATGGACCCATGTTCAAAGAAAGGAGAACTAACTTTTATGTGCACATTGTCTGATCCCCTCACTCATAACAAAAAAGGAAATCACTATGAAGGCTGAACTAATAAGCACGGTGTTTCTATCGGAAAAAAGAAAAAGTACTCTTCTTATGCTAATGGAGGGGCCAGCTACAGTGGATGAGATAAAGGATTCCCTTACAGGGACCACAAGTTCCATCATGGCTCAGGTAAAGATCCTTATTGAGCAGGGGCTTATTGAACAAAAGGAAGATGAATACCGGTTAACCTATATAGGCAACATTATAATGAAAAAGATAAGGCCGCTCATTGAAACACTGAATGTGGTGGAAGACAATAAGGATTACTGGGATGGCAGGAACCTGAGTGCAGTTCCGGAATTTTTGCTTGAGAGGATCGGTGACCTCGGTAAGGTCCTGGTACATGAACCTGACCTTAATCATCTTTTCGAACCGCCAAAAGCATTGCTTACAAGCCTTAAACAGACAAAGAGCGCATGTACGTTTTATTCGTACTTCTGTCCTTCCTGTCCGAATAATTATTCAGACCTTGCAAAAAGAGAGGTCAATTATGAACTCATACTCACAAGGCCTGTATATGAGAGATTAATGGAAGAATATAATGAACAGTATGAGGCGATGATGAAAGCCAGGAATTCCAATCTGTTCATATGTGATGATGATACAGTGAAACTGGGCTCTTTGTCGATAACCGATGAACTGATGCTGATAGCATTTTTCAATAAGCAGGGAATCTTTGATCACAAAAAGGTGATAAGTTTTGAGGAAAGTGCCCTTAAGTGGGGAAAAGATCTCTTTTTGTACTATAAAGAAAGATCAGAAAAAGTGAAATAATATTGTCATACTATCTATACTTTATCTGTCCATCTCCTGCCGTATCCGGAACCAGGAGTTACTTTTCACATGGCAACCTGACTTAATAGCGAACCTTTTCGATTATCGCTGATGGATTTTTGTGCTATGGTCTTCCCTTTTTTATTGTTCATTTTTATATGTCTTCCATCTGGTTTGCTGTTTTACTGCATGGATATATTCATGCTTTCGATAATATCAATGGTCTTCTTTTTTTCTTTATTGAAGTTTTCATGCGTGGTGTAAATCCAGACCATTGCATTTTTGATAACGATTAGTTGAACATAGAATTCAGTATCGATAATAATCTAAGCATTGATTAATTACTTCGAGTTATTATATATAACTCTACTCTGGTATTTGATTATAGTCAACAATCATGAATTCATAATTTGTTTGTTGGCTACAAGAATTTAACAGCTAAATCGATAGCAGGAAATAAAAAACATCTATGTTTTCCATTCCTGCCAACTAAACAAGAAAATGGGTGATTAAACCATGCCAGCACAAGATTATACCCCAATAGATCAAAATTGGTTAGAAAATGCAGGAAAGTTATGGACCACTCCATGGGTAGACAAGCCATCGGACAGAGTAATTGTGGACCCCATCATTCTTTCACATGCAGCAACGCTTTTCAAGAAGAACGCAGGGTATTTCTACTCAAACCCGGACGAAGCTGTAAGGATGGTATGTGCAGCCTGTGAGCTTTATGACGTCACTCCTGTTGGTCACTACCTTTATGCAGATTACTGGGGAGTGGACTATGGAGCAGAAATGAAGATCCAGACCAATGCGCCACCAGGAATCACAAAGCGTCCTGTAAAGACCCCTGAGGATGTCGATAACTTTGAAGTGCTGAGCACTGAGGAACTTGTAAAAGGTCCAACACTCACAACACACTACAAGGCACTTGACACAGTAAAGGATGAGTACCCACAGATGTTCGCTCCGATCACTCAGCTGGGTGGTACAATGGAAGTGGCCACAAACTGGGCAGCCATTGAAGATGTATTCATGTGGATGATAACAGAACCTGAAGTTGTTGACAAACTTTGTATAAAAGCCGGAGACCACATGGTAAACGCCTGTAAGGCAACAGCTGAAAGATATGGTGCAAACGTCATGATCACCGGTTCTGTAATCGCAAGTGGTGACCTCATGGACAGGGATCAGATCAAGAGATTCAGTTACAATCCGGTATCAAGGGCTGTCAGAAAGGTCCTGAATGCAGGTGCAGGTCCGGGTATCTATTATCACCTTTGTGGAAACCACACTGATGACTTCGATCTGTGGAAGGACGCACCAATGAGTCCGTTCTCAATTGTCCAGATAGGATATGACGGACAGGACATTTTCCCAACATCAAAACTGGTAGAGAATTTCGGAGACAGATGTACGTGTTTCGGAACTGTTGATACCAAGTTGGTAGACCGTGGTACACCTGCACAGGTATACGCACAGGCTAAGGAACAGGTTCTTGCCGGTAAGGACAGTCCAAGAGGATTCATCCTGGGAACTGCATGCGAATGTCCGACCAATGCGCCACCAGTGAATGTCCATGCGCTTGTAAGAGCAGCAAAGGATTTCGGCAAGTATGAGAAGTTCTGATAAAGGTGAGTTGAATACAACAAAGATTAATGAGGGTTACTTATGGATTTAAAGATAACTGAACAAGCGGACAATTTATTGAAGGACAACGGCGTGAGAACAGAGGAGATCCTGGACATAATCAAGAATGCAGAATCCAGCGGGAGCAAACTCGTATCAAAGGATGGTAACACCTGCGTTGCAAAAGGCGTGTCTGAGAATCTTACCATCTATGGTGTCTACTCTGCAACCGAACTGCTGGATGTCTATACCCACAAGATGAACATCCTTGGCATCACCGGTGGAGAGATAAAGCCGGTAGAGTATGACGATGCAAGTGACTGGATGTGTGCAAAATGCAACGAGCCTGCACTTGAGAGAAATGTTGACATGGCTTACCTTGGTGTTACAAGACCTGGTCCGGGTATCGTATGCCCCAAATGCGGTGAGATGTATGTATCAGCCGGCATGGCAAAGTCAACACTCAAGACAGCAGAAGCTATCCTGGAAGAAAAGAGAGCTTAAGATCACTTGAGAATTCAACGAATTCTCAGGTATACTACCACCACACCAATCAGAGAGGGAACAGATGGAACCGATAGGATCGATTGAAAGTCTTTGTCCTGAATGTCTTGGCAAGATTGATGGCATCAAATACGTCGAGGATGGAAAAGTCTACATTAAGAAAGAGTGCCCTGAACATGGGAGCTTTACAACCCTTATTTGTGAAGATGTAGATCATTACCGCCAGATGGAAGAATGTTTCGATGTCAACAGATCGCGTGCCAGGGCCTCTCTCACGGATATACAGAAAGGCTGCCCGTTTGACTGCGGCCTCTGTCCCTCTCACAAACAGGATACCTGTCTGGCTGTAGTTGAAGTTACCGACAGGTGCGATATGGGATGTTCATATTGTTTTGCCAGCTCATCAATGGATAAGAGCCTGGACCCGGATATGGATACGATAAGATTCATGTTCGAAACCGTAAAAAAATGCCAGAACAAACCAACCTGCATACAGATCTCAGGTGGAGAACCAACTCTCAGGGATGACCTTGAAGAGATAATCAGGATGGGAAAGGAAGTTGGCATAGATCATATCGAACTGAACACAAATGGTCGCAGGATTGCAAGCGATCAGGATTATTTTGACAGGATAGCCTCAGCAGGATTAGATGCCATCTATCTGGGATTTGACGGCGTATCCGATGATATTTATATGCAAAGGACCGGTAAGAAACTCTTTGATATCAAGGCCGAGGTGATCAACCGGTGCGAGAAGGCCGGTATTGGAGTTGTTCTGGTGCCGCTGGTTGCTAAGAATTACAATCTTCACGAGGTCGGTAAAATAATAGAGTTTGCAGGCAGCAGGGTCCCGGCTGTCAGGGGCGTGCACTTCCAGCCGGTATTCTACTCAGGCCGTGCACCTTCAGTCCGTGAAGGAAGAATAACCATACTGGAACTTCTCCGGGAGATAGAGAACCAGACAGGGGGCCAGCTTAAGGTAGAGAACTTCACACCATCACTGATGCCCCATGCACACTGCGGAGCTACATGCCTTGCAGTAATAGACAACGGTGGCTTCCTGCCACTGACCAATATCTCACTTGGTGCCATCAGATCAGCTTCCGATGTAGCAAACAAGACAAAGAAATCCATCATGGGCAGGTGGAAAGGCTCTGAGAAGGACACTCCGGCTGTGCAAAAAGAGGATACAAATAAAGCATCCTGCGCAGATCTCATTGTCAAGGGCTCATGCTGTGAAAAACCGCTCACACAGCTCACTGTGAAAGGCTCATGTTGTGAAAAGCCAATAGAGGATGTAATTCCTAAGAAAAACCGTCTTGAGAGCGGATGGGCGGATTTCATTGAGAAGAGTATGAACAGTTACCTTACCATCTCAACAATGGCGTTCCAGGATGTCTGGTCTTATGAGAGGGACAGGGTGGAGAACTGCTGCATACACGTTGTCACCCGTGATGGCAGGTTCGTACCCTTCTGCAATTACAATATGACCGACTGCGACGGCAGGTTCCTTTACAGGAATGCCGTTTAAACTTATATTCATCTATTCTTTTATTTTTATTCATTTCTTAGAAAAACAGGAGGCGTGAAATGAGTCTGTCTGCAAGGATCAATACTGCTGTCAGGATGAATGTGGCTAAAAGGAGGCTGGAGTCCCGCAAGATCGAGGCGGGAACAGCCAATCCTCTGGAGCAATGGGGCCTGGCCAAGATCAGGAACGATATAAAGAGCAATAAGGAACTGAAAGCTTTGTTGGGCAACCGTGAGCTTGACAGGGAACTTATCAATGAGTACAAGCTCTTCAGGTTCAAAGAGCTGATGGGGTACGTAATGGCGAACAGTCCCTATTATAAGGAGCTTTATGAAAAAGCAGGTATTTCCCCCTCTCAGATTACAACATATTCAGATCTTGAAAAGCTTCCACTTACCGGGCAACAGGATCTGGCTGAGCACCCATACCATTTCCTTTGCGTATCAAGAAAGGAAATAGCCCGTGAATTTACAAGCTCCGGAACTACCAATATGCTCAAAAGGATGGCATATACCCAGGACGAACTGCTTGAGATCGTGGATTCGGTCATATCAGGCTTGAAAATGGCAGGAATGGATTCAAAAGAGGACACATTACAGATAATGTACCCCACCATAACAGCCACCTGGGATCCCGGTCTTGTCCTGAGCAAGGCATGTGCACTTGCAGGTTATAACTCAGTTATTAATGATTCACTTGATGTGAACGAGCAGCTCAGGACCATGAGGGAGTCCGGCACGACACTGATTATTGGTACATCATCTTTCCTTTATGATCTGTCAAAGGCTGTCCGTGATCTGATAGAGCCAGGAGAACTGGGTATAAAAAAGATAATCTGCTCATCCGAACCTCTGACCCCTTCCATGAGAGAGGAAATAGAGAGTGTATGGGGATGTAAGACCCTCAGGCAATGGGGTATGACAGAACTGGGGCTTGCCAATGCCATAGAGTGCTCGCAGCAGGATGGCTTCCATCTTAATAACCCGGATTTCCTTGTGGAGATCATTGACCCAAAGACCGGGAAACAATTAGAGCCCGGAGAGGAAGGAGAACTTGTGGTTACAACACTCAGGAGAAGATGCATGCCTCTTATCCGTTACAGGACCAGGGATATAACGTCTCTAATAGACGAACCATGTAATTGTGGTGCATGCCTGGACCAGCGTATAAGTGACATAAAGAGAATGCCTTCCTGAAGGTTGTTTTCTAACATTATGCATTGTTCTGAAAGAGTGGTTGAATGGAACAGAAAGGACCTGGTATCGATAAATCTGCCCTGGACAGTCAACAGCATCACTGGGAATGCGTATTCTCTAAGAATGCCTGCATGTTCGGTGAGGAGCCCAGCAGTCCGGTGCAGTGGGCAGTCCGAACTTTTAAGGAAGAAGGTAAAACAAAGATCCTGGAACTTGGTTCCGGACAGGGCAGGGATACCATGTATCTTGCACTAAATGGTTTTGAGGTCTTTGCTCTGGACTACTGTGAAAAAGGAATAACAGACCTGAGGAAGAGGTCTTTGCAACTTCAGGCATCCGGTTCCATTACTCCCGTCATGCATGATGTGAGGAAAAAGCTGCCCTTTGAGGACAGAACATTCGATGCGTGTTATTCACATATGCTTTTTTGTATGCCACTGACAATTCTGGAACTTCGCTCTCTTTTGGCAGAGATCAGACGTGTCCTTAAACCTGGCGGATTGAACATATATACCACAAGGCACACAAAGGACCCCCAATACGGGACCGGAATTCACAGGGGAGAGGATATGTGGGAGATACAGGGAGGATTCATTGTTCATTTCCTGAGCAGGGAAAAAGTGGAACTCCTTGCAGAAGGTTATGATATTACAGATATTACGGAGTTTGAGGAAGGTGACCTTCCAAAAAAGCTCTACCGTGTGACTCTCAGGAAAAAGGATTGAGAGAGTTTTGGTTTAAAGGCGTATATTATATACAAAAGTGGTGAGTGAATTTGTCTGATAAGGATCTGATACAGGAAGCAAAAGAGAAGGCACTGAATGGAGAAAAACTGGACCGGGATACTATTATCGCTTTGCTTGAAATAGATCCGGACTCAGAGGATGTGGAAATGCTTGGGGCGGCTGCAAGGGAAGTTGCCTCTGTGGTGGCAGAGAACAATGGAAATGTCTGGGCATCCATAGGTATCGATTATAAGAAATGTGCCATGAGCTGTGATTTCTGTGCCTTTGGCCAGAAATGGGGACTTGTCAAAGAGGAAACTGAAAGAAGTGCTGAAGAGGTAATAGAGATCGTCCGCAGATTCGTATCCCTTGGAGCCAGATGGATAACCTTACGGACAACACAGTTCTATGGTATTGAAAGACTTACCCAGGTGGTAAGGGATATCCGCAGCACAGTTCCGGGAGATTATCGGATCGTTGTCAATACAGGTGAGTTCGATGAAACGGAGGCAGAGCTTCTGGCAGACGCGGGAGCCCAGATGGTCTATCATACTATACGTCTGCGTGAAGGTGTAAATACAAGATTCAAAGCTGAGGACAGGATAGCAACCCTTGCATCTGTCAACTGTTCCCCTCTGGATCTTGCATACCTGATAGAACCTGTTGGCATAGAGCATACTAATGCCGAGATTGCCGATATCTTCCTGACAGCGATGAAGTACAATGCCAGGCTTTGCGGCGTCATGGCAAGGGTACCGCTTCCGGGCACACCATTAAGTGACTATCCGCAGATATCGGAACGAAGGCATGCACAGATAGTAGCTGTGACCCGTCTGGCCGCTGGCTATGATGCACCTGATGTATGTGCACATCCCCCATCCAGGCTTGCAGTGGAATGGGGAGCCAATGTAGTCGTAGTGGAAACCGGTGCCATCCCCAGGGAAGGCGAGGATTGTAAAACCGAATGGCACGGCTTTGGTCTGGAAACCGCCAGGGAATATTTCACAACTGCAGGATATAGTTTTTCCGGGAGAGAGAACTGAATGAAAAAAAGCATTTCTGTGCTATTTACGATATTTATGCTGTTTCTGTCCCTTCTGGCTTCCGGCTGCACAGGGGATGCATCTGAAAGTGCCGATAAGATAAAAGTAGGTACCTGGAAGACAGCCCAGACCATTCAGCCCTTCCTCTATCAGGATTACATAGATGACAGGTACTCGGTGGAAGTGCTTCCTTTCACAAATCCCGGTGACCAGAAAGCTGCACTGCTTGCAGGGAGCCTGGACATGACAGGTACGACAATCGCCCTTGCCATTACGGCTGCTTCAAAGGGTGAACCGGTGGTAGTGGTCTGCGGACTGGCTGACAAATGCTCGGCCATTGTAGTAAGGGAAGATTCTGATATCATGGCACCTGCCGATCTTAAGGGTAAGACCATAGCCTATGTTCCGGGAACCATGCACCATGTACTCCTGCTTGAAACACTGGAACAGGCAGGCCTTGATCCCGAAACGGACGTGACCCTTCAGCGTATCGACTTCTTTGATATGGGACAGGCTCTTTCACAGGGTAAGGTTGATGCTTTCTGCAGCGGAGAACCCTATCCTTCCCTGGCCATGGCAAACGGTTACGGGCGTGTGCTCATCTATCCGTATTACGGGGACAGCGTGGGAACCATCAATGCAGGCATGCTTACAACAAGGGACAATATAGAGCATGACAGGGAAAAGATCCAGGCACTGGTTACAGCCCATGCAAGAGCTACAGAATATCTCAACTCCGATCAGGATGAATGGCTGGCCATGTCCGCAGAGTTTGGAACTAACCCGCAGGTACTGAAGATCGCTCAGGACAACATGGAACTTTCGTGGTACATGGATGAAAACTATGTCAGGCAGGCAGGTGAGCTCGCATTGAGAATGAAGGACCTTGGAATGATCAGTGAAATACCGGACATGGAATCACTCTTTGATCTGAGCTTTGTGGAACAGGCACGTATGGATATGGAAAGCGAAAACCTATGAAAGAGCGTAACTGGAATGCGGATATAGTTGGATTCATCCTTCCGGTATTGCTATTTAGTGCATGGTATTTTATGACCATGGAAGGTGGAGTGCCTGCATATCTCATTCCTTCGCCATCCGCTTTGGTTAATGTGGCAATTGATTTTGCTACGGGCCATGAGAAACTCACACCTTATGCGGGGACGTTGTTAGTCCATTCCATTGCCAGTGTTCAGAGGGTGCTATTGGGTTTTGGTGTGGCTGCAGCTATCGGGCTGCCACTGGGTTTCATGACAGGGCGCATTGCACTTGCCCGTGAATCACTTGATCCCACAGTACACCTCATCCGTATCATTCCGGGCATCGGATGGCTGCCCATTGCAATGGTCTGGTTCGGTGTGGGCGAGGGCACAACCTTGTTCCTTATATCCCTGGCAGCTTTTTTCCCTATATACGTGAACGCTGCACAGGGGGCTTCTTCAGTATCCCCGCTGCTCATCCGTGCAGGGAGGATGCTGGGTGCCAATAAACTGGAACTGTTCACAACAGTGATAATACCAGCAGCTATGCCCTCCACAGTTGCCGGACTCAGGCTTGGACTTGGTATCTCATGGGCTTACCTGGTACTTGGTGAGCTTACAGGTGTGACATACGGACTGGGTGCGGTAATGATGGATGCACGTATGCTGGGCCATGTAGAGATGATCCTTGTCTCCATGGTATTCATAGGGTTGTTCGGACGCCTGAGTGACATGATACTTGTTGGTTCTTTCAGGAGGCTGGACCTTTTGAAGGAGGAGAGTGAACAATGAAACCTTTAGAAAGTACTAACTTATTTGCAAACGGTATCAGCAAGAGTTTTTCAACACCTGGTACGGATACATCCCTGAAGGTCCTGGAAGATATAAGGTTCCATATCATGGAAGGTGAGTTTGTAAGCATCCTTGGCCCAAGCGGATGCGGCAAATCCACTTTCCTGAATATACTTGCAGGTTTTGAGGATTCGGACAGCGGCAAGGTAGCCTGCTGCGGAGATCCGGTAAAAGCACCTTCTCCGCAAAGGGCGGTTGTATTCCAGTCACCTGTACTTTTTCCCTGGCTGAGTGTGAAGAATAATATCCTTTACGGCCTTAAACTTAGAAAAGAAGGCAAAAAAGGAACAGAAGATATTGCATCTTCATATATAAAGGCCGTAGGACTTGACGGTTTTGAAGATTACTACCCTTCACAGCTGTCAGGTGGAATGCAGCAAAGAGCTGCCCTGGCACGTGCACTGGTATTGAGGCCAAAAGTGCTCCTTATGGACGAACCTTTTGCCTCTCTGGACGCACAGACACGTTACAGCATGCAACAACTGTTGCTTCGCCTCTGGGAAGAATACAGGCATACTGTTGTCTTTATAACACATGATGTGGAAGAAGCTTTGCTGATGTCGGATCGTATCTGTATCATGAGCAAAAGGCCCGGGACGATCATTGAAGAGATGCCCGTTCCATTTGCGCGTCCAAGACCGTTATCCCTGACCGGTTCCCGGGAATTCTCAATGCTGAAAAACCACATACTTGAAAGGCTGATGACTTAAATGCGGATACTTGAGGATGAAGCTGAATTTTTAAAAAAGCAGGTAAGAATATGAAGGTATGAGTGTGAGAGCAAGAAATAAACGAGAAATAAACGCTCAGATTTCCCGGTATCCGCAATTCAGATCGCATTCCTTATTGTGTTTTGTATAATTGCATTTCACTGTCATATTGAGTTCTTCATACCAGTTTAATCCGAAAATATTTGACAGATATGCAACTCCTTCCTCCAGGGAAACACGTGTTGCTTTTTTACAACATCTGGCCCCACCGGCATCTGCAATGCATCTAAGGGCCTCTGAAGTGGCCCAGTTAGCATGGGAACGTTCAACAGGTGTATATGGTGTAGCTTCCGTTAATATGCAGACTGCAATGCCAACCCCTATCCCGGCACCACATGCGCCATAGATGCCACAGAACCCTCCCGGTACATTGCTTCCTCTTTTGATGGCCTCCAGGATATCTGCTTCTTTTTTCTTCCCGCTATAGTTCCGGAATGTGGTAACAAGGACAGCAGGCACAAGAGAATGGTGTTCCGGGCCATGCATGTGTACACCGGGATGTTCCATTATCTTTTCAGCAAGGACGATAGGGTTCTGCAGTTCTGTGTTCAGGCAGATGTTCTCAATTACCTTGAGTGCATCCCGACAGTGGCAGGTATTACATACATAATGTCCGTTCTTACACATGATATAGGTTTCTTCTTCAACACCGCAGTAGTGGCATTTCGCAATACTTGTTTCACATGAGTGGATTATGTCGCTCCCGCATAGCATACAGTTGGCTTTCTCATTACGCAAAGTATCAATACTTATCATTTATTCTCACCTTTTTAGCATATGAACAAGTAAATAAGGATAATTCAGTAGCTATGACATCTCCCGCAGCTGTGACCTGGATATCTTCATCTGCCACCTTGCAGGGAGACGGCTTACCAGAGCCTGTCCAAGCCCAAAACCTTTTCCAGGGATCACTACATCCTTCTCCTGCTTCATGGCTCTGTATGTTTCCCTGGCAACGATATCAGGTGTTGTTGTCATCCAGGAGCAAAAGGCCTTTGTACCTTCCATCTTTGCCGCTTTCTGGAAGCCAGTGTCTTTGACCGCAGTGGGGCAGACTGTAAGTACCCGTACTTTGGAACCCTGTTCACGAAGCTCGTAATTGAGAGCACGGCTGAAGTTCAGTACAAAACTTTTGCTGGCTCCGTAGGTCGCAAAACGGGGATTGGGCTGGAAAGCCGATATGGATGCCATGTTAATTATCTGTCCCCTGTCCCTGCTGACCATTTCCTGCAAATAGAGTCTTGTAAGGTGGTACAGAGTACTCACATGCAACTGCAGCATGTTCAGTTCCCTCTCTATATCAATTTCATTGACATGCCCGTATGTACCGAACCCGGCACAATTGACCAGTACATCGATCTGAAGATCATGCTCACAGGTAAAATCATAGACCTCAGAGGCTGCCCCAGGCAGGGACAGGTCTTTTTCCAGCAGCAGGATATTCGTGAAAGGGGTTATGGCCTGCAGTATATTCTTTGCATGTCCCATATCCTCACCAGGCATTCCAACCAGTACCATGCGGCAGCCTTCCCTGGCAAAGAGCTTTCCAAGCTCCAGTCCTATGCCGCCACAGCCTCCTGTTATTAGCACCGTCCTGTTGCCATCTTTCACATTCATAGTATCTACCTTTTTTTCCTCAGGATGCATCGGATCACATCCAATTGTACAGGGTTTTGACTATCCTCCTTACACGATCATTATATGGAGGGTGTATCAGGCTCAATGTACCCCATCTGCGGTGTATCACACTGCGCTCGTTGGAGAAACCTGCAAAACAATGCAGGCCAAGTGATCTTCCGATGCCGCTGTTGTTAACTCCACCAAAGGGAAGGGCAGGATTGCTGTAGCCCAGCATGTAATCGTTGATAACGGTACCTCCGGCAGGTATGCTTTTCAGAAAATAATCGATGTTACCTTTATCACGGCTTGCAATGTAAAGAGTAAGAGGACTTGGCAGGCGTCGTATCATGTCTCTTGCCTCTTCCCTGTCCCTGTAGGTCAGTACAGGAAGCAGAGGGCCGAATATCTCTTCCTGCATAATATCCATGTTCCCGTTGATACCATCCAGCAGGGTAGGGGAAATGAAAAGGTCATGTTCTTCAAACTCCCCTCCAAAGAGGGTATTTGCTCCTTTTTCCACTGCATCCTCATACAGTTTCCTCAATCTTTTGAAGTGAGCTTCACTGACAATGCGGCAGTAGTCGGGCGAATGTCTGATGCCTTTTCCTTGCGGATCATAGAATTGCTTTACTGCATCACTGAACGCACGGATGAATGGGTCGCGGATAGATTCGTGCAGAAGTATGTAGTCAGGAGTTATGCAGGTCTGGCCGTTATTCACAGACTTGGCCCAGGCGGCTCGCCGGGCTATTCTATCGATATCAGCGCTTGCATCTATTATGGCAGGAGATTTCCCTCCAAGTTCCAGGGTAACGCTGCTCAGGTGTCTGGCAGCTTCAGTCATGACAATTCTGCCAACCTTCGGGCTACCGGTGAAAAAGATATGATTGAAAGGCTGCTCCAGTAATATTTTGGCAACTGATGCGTCTCCCTCAAAAACTACGACCTCATCTTCAGTAAAAAGTTCCTCTATCATGTGTTTTATGAAAGCTGAAGTGTTTGCCGATATCTCACTGGGTTTGAGCATGACAGCATTACCAGCGGCAATGGCATACACCATTGGCACCAGTGAAAGGTTCAGGGGGAAGTTCCAGGGAGACATAATAAGGACCACTCCCCGGGGTTCATAGCGGACATGGGACCGTGTTCCGATAAGAGGCAGAGGTGTTGGGACTTTCCGTGGTCTCATCCATCGCTTCAGGTTTTTCTTCAGATAGGATATCTGGGCCTGCACAACACCCACTTCAGTGGCGATAACCTCCACTTCTGGTTTATGCAGGTCCCTGTACATTGCCTGGCATAGCTTATCCAGATTTCTTTCATTGCGAAGATAATTGTCAATACGCATAAGCCGCCCGATCCTTTCAGCCGCTTCCTGACGGGCAAGCGCTGGCCACTTTGCCTGCTGCAGGTTGAAAACCCTTTCAATTTCCTGGCGCATGACATTTCATCTCTGTTTCTGTCTATTTACATGTAACTATTCTCAGACTGCTACTATCCCAAGCAACAACAGTATGTAGAACGATGTAAGGGTGAAAGCTGCTGGACCCTCGATCCTGCCCCATTTCTTTTTCCTTTTTATAACATCGCCCAGTGTGGTACATATCCAGAGCAGGAATAAGTATCCTGCCATCAGCGAGAAGAATGAGAACTCAGGATGTGTCCAGGTTCCCAGGGTCTCCCCGGTAAATTCTGTCAGTACTGTGAAGAATCCAGTGAAATAGGCAAGGCGCAGACTATCAAGGCTATTGAACAGCATGAGCGCAAGGGAGAATTTCATCATTATTGCCACTGGCTGCAGGGAAAGGTCAAAGATTGCGTAGTCCACTACAAACAATAAGGCAAAACTTGCAACGATAAAGTAGTTGACCCTGTGGAACCATTGTTTTTGTGCGTACCTTTCATGGAATATCTTCCAGAGATTATAGGATGACCAGAATATTGCGCCATAACCAGGGATAAGCCATATGGGCGCACCTCCTATAACACCTCCAAGATATGTGAAATAGCCATGCTGAACACCTATTAATTCATGTATGTATCCGAAGACCGATGCAATGATAAGAATTATTTTACCATTAAAGGTACTCTGGTTCCAGAAGAGCAGCCATAGACCTGAAAGAATGATGGCCGGTACTACCTCGTTCTGTGTCTGACTGTAGAAAACGAGGATGCCGATAATAGTTGTAAGCATGAATAGTGCAAAGTACCACACATTATTGACAAGTAGATTGCTTTTGTTTTCCACAAACCTGTTAATAGAATTCAGGAAAGGCACATTCGGATAGATGGTTGTTTTTTCCCATGGCAGGGACCTGATCAATTTTGATAACATTTAGCATCACTACTTTTCCAGCTGTTTTTTGTCTTTGGTTTTAAAGTCGAAACTATCCTTTTTAGTGCTATATCTGCAGAGTTTTTTGGCATTATTAAAAAAAGGCCAGTGTTTTTCACTGGCCAGGGATGGATGGAGGTAGTAGTCTGGTAAAGACCCGAATGAATGTATCTTTTGATTGCAGATCCAATCTCCCAGACCAACAAAAATAATGCCTCCGGGTGTGTTTGGTGACCAAGAACATGAAAGAAGTGACCCGGGGCATTATCTTTGATCTTAATATGTGTGGCCTTTTGCCATTTCGACCATTGCCTGAAGGTTCTTGGTAGGTGTCTTGCTGACAATTCCACATCCAGGTGCCAGAATTCCTACATTTGCATCCAGAACTTTCTTAGATGCTTCTTTTACTACTTCAGGGGTCTTGTTCCACAGTACATTGACAGGATCAAGGTTACCTACGATGACGGCTTTGTTAACCTTGCCAACAGCAGTTGCAACATCCACACTCTGGTCCACACTTATAGAATCCACACCACTGGATTCCATGAGATTAAGACCGCTTGTGGTGTCACCACATATGTGTAACACTGTTGTCACACCTGCCTCACGCATGGCATCAACTATCTTTTTGTGGGCGGGGACCACGAACTTCTCGTAGAACTCGTCACCTATGAGCTCAGCACTTGCTGTGGGGTCGATGATGACCATTGTATCGGCACCATTCTGAGCCATTTTCTTTGCATATGCTATGTTAAAATCGGTTGTAAGCTCCATTAATGCATGACCAAAGGCTTCATCGGTCATGATGGCCATGAACCACTCGTCGCCGTTCATGTGCTGTGCAAGGGAGAATGGACCCAGCATACTGCCCATGATCGGGAGTTCCTTGCCGTACTTGTCAGCAAGGATCCTGATCGCATCACAGACCACAGCGATCCTGCCCTGATCAATGTCATAGTCTTTGAGTTTCTCTATGTCGCTAATGTCCTTTACAACATGGCCTACCACGGATGGTTGCTGCTCTTTTGTACCGGCTTTGATAGTGCATCCAAAGAACTCTGCCTCTGCGGTGATGTCAAAAGGTACGCGAACTGCCTCAAAACCTACTAAGGTATGACCTGCTTCTGCAAGCGTTGCCATTTTCTGTGCATCCTCGTTGGCTTCTGGCCAGGCTGCACCGCAGGCATCCATTTGTTCTACCGTGGCTGTCTGTGTGAATGAAACGGCCGGCATCCTGTCAACAGCTTGTCCTGTCAGTGCACGTGCCAGTCTTTCCTTGGGTGTGTATGTTTCCATTGAACTGAACTCCTGTGATAAATTCGATTAGTGTTAAAGCAAAGCCTAAGCAAGGCTAAGCGTGTGTAAGTAAGTTATTGATCCGATTAAGCGAATATTCCGCAGGACAGTGAATTGCTCACTGATCCTGCTCTTTGACATCATATACTCTTTGTGGAATATTCTTTTTTTACATGATGTAGAAAGATAAGAAATCCATGTATCGGGATTCTGAATACATGAATTCCTTTTTATATTTTCAGTTCCACCTGTCCTTAGGCAGCTCCTTTACAATTTCCTTTGCCCAGTGTGCAGCTTCCATTGCATCAGGCTTTGAGGTGTCTGCTCCGATCTCATCTGCATAGTCCGGGGTAATTGGTGCTCCACCGACGATGATCTTTACCTTGTCCCTGATACCCTTCTCTGTGAAACTCTTTACTATTTTCTCCATGTTGTCCATTGTGGAGGTCATAAGTGTGCTTACTGAGATGACATCTGCTTTGTGCTCAACAGCTGCTTCTGTGAAGCTGTTTATTGGCACGTCCTTGCCCAGGTCTATTGCTTCAAAGCCCACAGCACTCATCATTGTCTTGACAAGGTTCTTTCCGATATCGTGCACATCACCTTCTGCGGTGCCGATCACAAGAACAGCTCTCCTTTCTCCGCCTTCCAGTTTGAGGTGAGGAGTAAGTACATCCATACCACCATACATTGCATTGGAAGCCATCAGGAGATGTGGCATAAATGCCTGTTTCTTGTCATATCTATCGCCCATGATCTCCATACCTTTTGCAAGACCATCGATAACTGCCTTGTAAGGATCTACACCTTCTGCAAGTGCCTGCTGTGCCAGTTCAACAGCCTGATCCTTTTTTCCATTGACTACCGCATTTGTTAATCCGCTGATTATTTCACTTTCTTCCATAGAATGCCTCCATATGTTTTTTCTGATGCTGGTCATTGATGCGGAAAATGTTAGATTTTTGATCTTTCCGCTTTGACCATGATCTGACAATCATATTATGCTTTAGGCCAATAAGGTGACAGATCACTTATCGACAAAACATGGTATTCTGGTATACATATATATAATAACTCATGGTAATTAACCAATGGCTTTATTATTATCTAGCATTTCTTCAAGGTCTAAATTATGGATTTGACCCGAAGTATATTCTGAATCCATAGTGCATTGGAAAATCCAGCCTGAACTAAAAACAAGGCCTTTGATTATATCGAAAGCATGGATATAACTACAATAAAATTTGAATCTGCTTTTTGAAAAGACATAATGGTGGAGCTGTTAAATGTCAGGTGAAACAACAAGCGGAGATCAGAGTACCTATACCAATTCTATCGGGATGGAGTTTGTATCCATACCTGACGGCGAGTTCTCTATGGGTTCGCATTCAGATGAGAAGAACTGGTACAGGAACGAACGCCCGTTACATAAGGTACGCATATGGAATGCATTTTTCCTTGGAAGATCTGAAGTAACGCAAAAACAATGGACCGATATCATGGGAATCAATCCTTCCAGGATAAAGGATGATGACAGACCTGTTGACAGGATATCATGGAACGAATCACAGGAATTCATCAGACGGCTCAATGCGAAGGAATCAACAGATAAATACCGTCTGCCTACAGAGGCCGAATGGGAATATGCATGCAGGGCAGGCACAACAGGCAGATATTCATTCGGGGATGATGAAGAGGAACTTGGTGAATATGCCTGGTATGGTGACGAAAGTACCGGTGCATATCCGGTGGGACAGAAAAGACCAAATCCCTGGGGACTTTACGATATGCATGGCAATCTGTGGGAATGGGTGCAGGACAGATATCATGAGAGCTATGAAGGTGCACCTGCTGATGGCAGTGCGTGGGAGGAAACCGATAGTAATGCAAAAGAATTCTATGTACTGCGCGGAGGCAGCTGGATCACCTCGGCTGTAGGCTGTCGCTCAGCAAGCCGTTATTATTATTCTCCTGACGGGCGCCGCAGCAGAAGGATGGGGCTACGTATCGTGAGGGATATTTGAACTAAGCCCCTCAAATATTCCTTGCAATTTCATTGGCCCCGTTTATGGCTTCCCATACCCTGGCAGGTTCTTTTGCATCACCTGCACAATATATTTGCTCAGCCGCCCGTGCTCTGAGCAGTTCGTAATAGAGTCCGGTATTGGCCTGCGATCCGGTTGCAAATACTACAAGATCTGTGCTCAATATGAATTCCTCTGTATTTTCAGGATCAAGTTTCTTAGCGAAAGGATTTCTGACATTATCCGGTATCAGTGCCTTCCACGGGGTGTAGGGTTCACTCCTGTTCCTGTTTGCCGTTATATGGGCTTTTCCCCTGGAAAACCTTGTAACGGTCGAGGCATTATACACTTTTACAGGCTCTTTCAGAGCATCCTCTTTCTTCCCGGAAGGGGACCCTCCATCCAGCATCATCCAGAGCATCTGTCCCCTGTTAGCCATGACAGTGTCTGCCATAAGGGCATCGTTCTTTCCGACGATGGTGACCCTGGCTCCTTTTTCATAGGCAAGGGAATATCCCAGCTCACAACCAATTATCCCACCCCCCACAACAAGAACCTCTTTAACATACTCCGGCAATTCCATGCCACTGTCAAGAAGTTCCCGGGAGCCGATATAGTTTACATTCTCAAGTCCTTCTATGGCTGGTATAACATACTTTGGCCCTGTACAGCAGATTATCACATCGAACCTGTGTTTCAGATCATTTGAGGCTGCCTCAATGTTCAATAATACCTTCAGTCCTTCTTCCTGCAATTGTCCAAGCTGGTATTCAAGGTTATCGAGGTATCTTCTGATATCGTGTTTCATTAACATTCTGCCGGCTGTTCGGAGTTGTCCTCCGATAATATCCTTTTTTTCAAAGAGTGTAACGTCATGTCCTCTTTTATGAGCGGTCATTGCTGCCTCACAGCCTGCAGGTCCTGCACCGATTACTGCAACTTTTTTTATTCTCCGGGCTTTAATGAGCTTCTTTTTCTCCTCAAAACCTGTGTAGGGATTGACCGAACAGCATGGATGGCCTCCTTTTTTGAAGGACTCGATACAGCCTTCCTGGTCCCCTATGCAATGGATGATCTCCTTTGTCCTGCCATGCCTGACCTTCTCCGGCCAGCTGGGGTCTGCCAGCAAAGGCCTGCCCAGCATCACAAAGTCAGCCCAGCCTTTATCCAGCACATTTTCAGCACATTCGGGTTTGCCCATCTTCCCAACGGCTATAACCTTAGCTTCAATGCCTTCCTTAATGAAGAAATCCTTCAGTCTGCCTGCGATCTCTTCAACATAGACGGCATCATCAAAGTAAGCAGGCGGATGGGGCCAGAACCAGTTCTCATAGCAGCCTTTGTCAACATCAAAGGCATCGACACCTGCTTCATGGAGCAACTTACAGAACTGAAGTCCCTGGTCTATGGTCCTTTCCCTGCCGCGGAAATGTTTCCTGAATATCTCATCACCGTATGTCTCCTGCAGAGCATGGGTCAGGCCTATTCTGTAGATTATAGGGAAATCTTCTCCGCAGCGTTTCTTTATCTCTTTTATAACATCTATTGCGAATCTGCTCTTATCCCTGTACCGGCCAAAAAGCCTTCGGTTCCAGGGATCAGAAGTGAGCTGGTCCATCAGGTACCCTTCGTGACCGTGTATCTGTACCCCGTCAAAACCGGCTGATCTGGCGTTAGCTGCACATTGGCCAAAACTTCTTACAATTTTGCGGATACTTCTGTCAGAAAGTGGAGCATGAGGTATCTGAGGTACATAGAAGTTTTTGTTCCAGGAAGATGATCTTGGTATCTTTCCTTTCAGGGCCACCTCAGGGGAACCAACACGTCCAAGCCCTGC
Organism: Methanolobus sp. WCC5; assembly: GCF_045690325.1. Lineage (GTDB taxonomy): Archaea > Halobacteriota > Methanosarcinia > Methanosarcinales > Methanosarcinaceae > Methanolobus. Next base: position 356,649 of record NZ_CP146981.1, read on the forward strand.
AGTCAGCTGCATGAATATCCGCGATCCGTATGGCCTTACTCCGGCTGTGAGGTCCCTCCAGCCTGAAAGACGGGTCCTGGATGTACCGTCTATGCGCGGAAAGTAGGTGGTGTCATTATCCTCTGATACCGTGGGGTCGATACCATAGGATACAGGAACAAGTCCTGTGATAAGAAGGCCGGTTCCACCCTTTGCCCGCTTGATGAAATACTCTATCATCTTATCAGAGGGACGGCCTGCAGGGTCAGCCATATTTATGTTACCCATAGGTGCCATGACTATCCTGTTAATAAGTTCACATTTACCTATCCGGCCGGGTTCAAAGAGTTTTTCAAAAGTCATATCCTATCACTTTTGCAGATACATTTGCAAACAAGGGATATATCACTTTACACGGCAGCTCTTAATGTTGCAGACTTTTTTCTGGCGTTTATCTGCATTCTTTTCGAAATACTGCTGGTGTTCGTCCTCAGCCTGGTAAAAACGGGATGCGGGGACGATTTCTGTAAGTATGGTTTTTCCGGGAGCTGCATTTTGCATATCTTCCTTTGATCCCAGAGCCACAATTCTCTGCTCCTCATTGTGGTAAAATATGGATGACCTGTAATGGCTGCCTGCATACTTCGGAGTGTTTTCCAGTATCAGGGGATCATCAATGCCCCACATATCCTTGATGAGTTCTGTGCGGGTAAGTGTGGGATCATGTACATCCCAGAAAACAGCAAGCAGGTCATTATAGCTTACTATGGCGGGATCGAATGTGACCTCTACAGCTTCAGCATGTCCTGTCTTTCCGGTTAATACCTCTATGTATTCAGGGTCCTGCTTATCCCCGCCGGTATATCCGACCCTGGTCTCAATAACGCCGGTAATGTTCCTGAAAGCATCTTCAACTCCCCAGAAACAGCCTGCAGCAAAAGTAGCTATTTCCATTTTAAATATCCCTGAATGTCCTTTTATCCGGTCCACGGCAGTATAATACATAAATATATCCTGTATGTAAAATCCACGGCTTTATTACAGAACATACCGTTGATAATTTCATTATCGTTGATTGGTGGTAATAAGTTGTTATATATATGCTGCAAATAATGAAGAAACGTAGTCATCTTATGAGGTGTAGATAATTGCCTGAAAGAGAAAACAGATATTTTGATGATTTGACCCGTGATGATAGGTACTCTTTTGAATTGCAGAGAAGAGGTGTCAATAAACAGTTCTATGATTCTAACAGGATGCTACTCTGTCCTGAATGCGGCAGATCTTTCAACCTTTTTTATTCAAGGGCAAAATATTGTTCAGACTGCCCGAGTCTTTTGAGAGGCTGTGAACTTGCACGTTGTCCTCATTGCCATACAGAATTCCCTATGAAGGGATTCATGTCTAAAGAATCTTCAAGGACGACAGCGAACTATATAGGGTCTGTAGTAAACAGATATCATAATACCTTTGGGGAGAGGCCGGGCAGATAAACACAGATCATATCATATCTTATTTCCTGCCTGGGTCTTTTAGCTAACATGCAGCTGCCATGGAGAGGCTGGCCCTATAGGGTCATGCTGTATGAGGTCAGATATTTAAGTTTTACAGGCATTTGATCTGTTGTGATGTATGACAACTATTGACATAATATTCTTATTGACGAACGAAAGTTAATTAAGCAGGTATTGTGCTAAGGAATCAATAATAGTCATATTATGAGGATAGAATGAAAACCGAGTTGATCAGTACAGTATTCCTTTCAGAAAAAAGAAAAACAGCACTTCTTATGCTAATGGATCAGCCAGCGACTATCGATGAGATAAAGGATTCTCTCACCGGTACAACCAGTGCGATAATGGCTCAGGTGAAGATCCTCCTGGAACAGGGTCTTATTGAGCAGAGAGGTGAGGAGTACAGACTGACGCATATCGGGAAGATCATCCTGAAAAAAACAAAACCTCTGATAGAGGTATTGAATGTACTTGAGGAGAATAAGGAATACTGGGAAAGCCGGGATATGAACGCTATTCCTGAGGATCTTCTGGACAGGATTGGTGAGCTGGGAAAGGTCTTTGTGCATGAATCTGACCTCAATCACCTGTTCGAACCACCTAAAGAGTTATGTCTCAGTCTTAAACGGTCAAAGAAAGTGTCTACCTTCTATTCCTATTTCTGTCCTACATGTCCTAATAATTATTCCGAACTAGCCTGCAAGGAAGTTGACTTTGATCTGATACTGACAAGATCTGTATATACCCGTCTTAAAGAAGAATATACGGACAATTACGATATAATGATGAGTTCCAGAAATTCCAATATGTACGTATGTGAAGATGACATGATAATCTTAGGGGCCCTGTCTGTTACAGATGACATACTGCTGCTTTCTTTCTTTACGACCCAGGGTATATTTGACCATAAAAAACTTCTCTGCTTTGATGAAAGTGCCCGTTTATGGGGTATGGACCTGTTTGAGCATTATAAGCAAATGGCAGAAAAGGTCAAATAGATCCCCTTCTCTCTTCTTCTGAGAAGATATTCATTTCACCTGATATTGCATCAGACATTGCTATCATTAAAGGCTTTGATATTATCAAAGGTATTAATTCCTTGTTTGCCACTGTTCTCTGAAATCTCTTGAATATAGAGTTTGCCATGTATATTATCCACAGTCATATGGTATGACATATTGTTGATAATGCCGATGCGATTGATAAATTACTACAAGTTATTATTTATATCTATATGTCAATTGCGTGATTGTCCTTGTGAAGGACAAAGTAGTTGCAGAACAAAATTCACTATTAAATGGGTCTATAAAGTCTACCTCCATTTACAGTGAAAAACACTTCCCTAATATTTCTGCATAGCTGGATGTTATCATCCAGCACACTACTTTTGATTTGAAGGACCCTGTCTCCACATTCACGGGGTCCTTGCAGATCAGAAGGGCTATTATTTTAGACATAACTTATTGCTGATAACATAATAGATGTTTTTGTTTCAGATATATGTTGTATTTATGTTGATTATATCTCTTGTGGGTTATTTGCCGATTAAATCAACAGCTTTGATTTTATCAAAGCTGTCTATTTTGAGTTAACGGCGTTAATATCAACCGCATTAATTTCGTTTCTGGTATTGATACTATCAGCAGTGATGCTTTATTACTTGAAGTTATTATTTATACCTTGATAACAGATTGTTTTTCATGCAGCATTGCATCGTCTGGTGGTCTGTCAGATTTCAGGCGTTTCAGTAAGTAATACGGAGGACATCTTATGTATGGTATTGCAATTGATTTGGGCACCAGTGGTTTTCGTTTGCAGCTTATAGATCTTGAGTCAAAGAACGTTCTTAAGACCATAATGACAATGAAACATCCACTTCCCGGAGGAAATGTAATAGACCACCTTGGTTTTGCAATCCAGGTGGGTGGTGATGTTGCAAATAATATTATGATCAGTACAATCCGGAATATGTTTGAAATGCTCCCCGTTCTTCCCGAGGAGATAAAAAGGATTGCTGTATGCGGTAACCCTATTCAGCTTTCCCTGTTCCAGAACATAGAGATCCGTGACCTTGCCTATGCGGGTAAGAACATGCAACAGAGACTTGGCATTGGCGAAGTTAAGAGAGGTCTGAGGATATATGACGGCATAGCCATATTTGGACCTTCATCCGGATTGGATGACTGTGAAGTTATCGTTCTTCCTTCCATTGAGCATGAGATTGGTGCAGATGCCCTTGCTATGATGGTCAAGACTGATTTCATGGAGCAGGAAGGCATTTCCCTTGTAACGGACTATGGTACGAATGCAGAGATGGCACTGAAGGTCAATGGCCGTATCATCACATGTAGTGCTGCAGCAGGCCCTGCTATCGAAGGACAGGGTATAAAGTGCGGAATGCTGGCAAGCCCGGGAGCAATATCCGATGTGAATGAAGAGAATGGCATGTGGAGGCTAACTGTACTTGATGAGCGCATGGATGGCAGGAAAAGCCACCTTGTAGATCCCCTGACAGGTTCTGTCCTTGAAAAGGGAGAGCTGGTGCCTGAGGGCATTACCGGTACTGGTGTCATTGCAGCTATATCCCTGGCAATTAGTATGGGTTTGATAAAGACATTGCCACATCTTCCGAATGGGAAGCTTATCCTTGGGGAGGGTGTTGAACTTAATGACCGGGATATCGAGGAAGCAGGAAAGGCCATTGGTGCCATTAGGGCGGCACATATGACCCTGCTTGTGGAATCCGGTCTCAGGTTCGAGGACCTTGAATACATGTATATGTCAGGAGCATCAGGTACCTATGTAGATGCAGATAAAGCCAGGAAGATAGGTCTTGTACCTGGATTTGCAAAGAAGATCATTCAGTTTGGCAATACATCCCTTGAGCTTGCAAAGGATGTTATGCTTGGGAACTATGATCTGGATGAGATACAGGAGCTTGCAGACCGTATAAAAGCAGACCACATTATGCTTGCATCTAACGAAACATTCAAGAATATATATGCATGTGAGCTCGCATACTGGACCGAAGGTATGCCCGAAGATGTTTATAACAATGTCCTTGAATCTTTCAATATGCCTCATATGCCTGCATTGGAGCTTGCACCGGTGTTCCAGAAGAAGGTAAAAAAGGATATCTCCAATTCCGAAGTAGCGGATGTGGAAATTATGAGGGGTATGAATGTCATCATTGAAGAGGAATCCAAAGGATGTCTGGGATGCAGGATATGTGAACAGGAATGCCCTGAAAAAGCTATCAAGATAGTTGATAAGCAAGGGAAGCGTTTTGCAGGTTATGCTGCTCACCTGTGCCTTGGCATGAGCTGTCAGAGATGTATCCGGATATGTCCGGCCAAAGCCATTCGTTACAGGGAGATACGTCCTGTTTCCACAGAAGAGCTTTCAGTCATGTGATCTTTAACATGATATTGATAATGTGATGTGTAGTGTATGAAATATATCTGCAGCACATTTAAGTATAGATAGTATAAATCAAGGGGCAAATATATATCTATAAATGCCTATTCTTTTCTTGGTCAAAAAGTATGGTTGGACAATCTTATCAAAAAATCAGCATGGACTCGATCATTAACAGCAGTCCTGTCATTGTAATCTCAAGGAAGATAGAAAAGGATTTTCCAGTTAAGTACATATCAAATAACATCAGACAATTTGGATATACACCAGAGGATTTTTATTCAGGTGAGCTTAAATATGCCGACCTTATTCATCCTGAGGATCGCAAAGATATTTTGAAGGCTTTTAAGTACCTGAATAAACAACTGACAAAGTTTGCTCAGGAATACAGGATAGTATCCAGATTCGGTGAGGTACGTTATGTTGAAGACAGGGTCAACATAAGAACCTATGATGATAAGAATGTACACCTGGAAGGCACTATCATAGACATTACCGACCGCAAGCATAAGGAAATGATCACCTACCAGCGCAGGTCCAATGCCGGGAAATCGCTAACCGAGATATCCCTTGATGATGTAGTAGGATTACTTGTGACAAATGCTGAAAGGATTCGTGACGGACTGACATGTGCCGTTATGCTGCTTGATAAGAAAAAACAACACATATGTCATATAATTGCACCTAATCTTCCTGTTTTCTTCAGGGAAGCCATGGAAGGACATGAAATAGGATATGGTGTCGGATCTGCCGGAACAGCACTCTATATAGGGGAAAGGGTGATCGTTGATAATATAGAAGAGCACCCTTATTGGGCAAAATATCGCGAGATCGCAAAGAGGGCTGGTGTCAAGGCCAGCTGGGCCGAACTTATAACATCTTCCACAGGAGAGATACTGGGTGCTTTTGTAATGTATTTCGATGCGCCCAATGTACCGAAGAAGGCATGTTTTGAATACCTGAAAGCAAACGCGGACCTGGCGGCTATAGAGATAGAGCACAGGATGGTAAATGAGACATTCAGGGAATCCGAACATAAGTTCAAAACCATCTTTAACAATATAAACGACCAGATCTATGTCAGTGAGCTGAATGGCAAGCTTACGGATGTTAACCAGGTTGTTGTTGACAATCTTGGTTATACAAAGGACTTTATTTTAAATTCATCTCCAATGGACATCGTACCATCATGGTATGTACAACGTGCATCCGAACTCATCAAGATCATTGAAAGGGATCAAAAAGCTATCTATGAGGCTGCAGCTATCCGTAAGGATGATTCTGTGATCCCTCTTGAAATAAGCGCACGCATGATAGATTATAATGGAAAGAAGACCATTCTGTCAGTTGCCCGCGATATAACAGAGCGTAAAAAGGCTGAGAAGGCCAAAGAGCTTAATGAATCACGCCTGGAGGCATTGATCAAACTCAATGAAATGACCGCTGCTTCCCTGGACGAGATCGCAGAGTTTGTGAAGGAAGAGGCTGTGCGCCTCACAGAAAGTAAACTTGGGTACCTTGCCTTTATGAATGCCGATGAGACTGCCCTTATAATGCATTCCTGGTCCAATACCGCCATGGACGAATGTGGTATAAGTGATAAGCAATTCATCTATCCTATAAAGACCACCGGTCTGTGGGGAGAAGCCGTAAGGCAGAGGAAAGCCATAATCACCAATGATTACGAAGCACCAAGCTCCATGAAAAAAGGATATCCTGAAGGCCATGTTAAACTGACAAGGCACATGAATGTGCCTATATTCGATGGTGACCAGATAGTTGCTGTGGTCGGTGTGGGAAACAAGGATGAAGAGTACAATGAGACTGATGTGCGGCAGTTGACACTTTTAATGCAGGGTATGTGGAAACTTATACAGAGAAGACAATTGATAGGAGCCCTGAGCAAATACTCCGAAGAGCTCTCCAAGGCCAATACCAAGCTCAGATCGGTCAATATGATAAAAGCGGAGTTCATTGAGGATAGTCTGAAAAAGGGCCACGATCCTTTGCACGGTTATGATGTACTTGATGACGAGACCTTAAGCCTTCTGGACGATTCGCAAAAAGAGGCCATTTCTGCTCTATTGAAGAACTCTGAAAGGTTAAAACGTCTTATAGATACTGTTTTATACAGTAATCTGCAACAATCCGGTAAGATCGAATACTCTTTTTCTCCTGTAAACATAGGCAGTGTGCTATCTGATGCATTGCTTAACCTTATCCTGCTGATCGATGAGAAGGAACTGATCCTTGAGAAAGAGATTACACCAGGCCTGCCTCTGGTAAAAGGAGACAAAGAAAAACTCCGGGAAATATTCATTTATCTTATCCATAACGCGATCAATCTCACGCCTGCCAGAAGCAGCATCGAAGTGGGTGCATTTGATGAAGATGATCACATCCATGTAACAATAATTGATACAGGAGAAGGTATAGAAAAAGAACTGATCCCGCATCTGTTCTCTAAGATCTATCAGGTCGAGGACTCGATCACAAGGATGTATCAGGGCCTTGAATCCAGTCTTTATATCTGTAAGGAGACTGTTCTTGCTCATAACGGTACTATCTGGATTGAAAGTGAAGTCGGGAAGGGAAGTACATTCCATGTGAAAATCCCCAAATGGCATGATGAAGAATCAACGTGATCCTTGATCTGGTAGTTGTCAATTGAGGCATATGAAGGATGAATTGATTGCACTCTGGAATGAGGTGGTATTATAAAAGTTTCTCTTCTTGGAACAATATTCCTATCTGAAAAAAGGACTGATCTGCTTTTATTGTTAATAGAGAAACCAATGGATATTGAAGAGATCAAGAATGAATTGAATGTGACCACAAGTGCCATGATGACCCAGATCAAAGTGCTGATAGATCAGGGATTGATCGTCTATGTCAATGAGAACTATGAACTTTCTAATTTTGGTGAGGTCATTGTAAGGAAGATGATCCCTCTCATAAATACCCTTAAGATATATTCTGATAACATAGAGTACTGGGAGAGTCACAAATTCGGTTCCATACCAATCGATCTGCAAAACAGGGTGGAAGAACTTGAGGAATGTGAACTCATAGAACCCGATCTTAATCGCATGTATGAATTACCTCTTAAACTTGAACGTAACCTGGAAAAAGCAGAGCAAATATGGGAAGTATCTTCGTATTTCAGTCCTGCTTACACATTCAAATATCTCGAACTGGCAAGAAAAGGCATAAACATTTCCCTTATAGTGTCTGAACCTGTTCTTGAACGTCTGAAGAATGAATATGATCCGGTGTTTAAAAAGTATTTAGAAATGAACAATGTTGATATCTATGTTCATACAGGTGCCATTGGTCTTGCTTCCTGCATAGTGACAGATTCTTTCCTTTCTTTCTCACTGTTCTTTAAAAACGGGATATATCATAACCATGCAATGATGAGCTTTACAGACAGATCAGTACGTTGGGGTAAGGACCTTTTTGCTCATTTCAAATCAAATTCCTTATTGGTGGACAAGTCATAAATAATAGAATGATAAGGGACACTCTGTTCTTCTGATGTATTCTTTTAATGTTTCCTTTTGATGCAGAAAAATTATCAGATTAACGTTGTTGATTTGATTAATGTCATTGATTGAATTAATTGCTTTTCTATCATGTATTGTATTAACAATGCGGTAACTGATTCACGGCGTTAACCATATTAACATGCCAATAATCTGTGATAATATTAACGGTGCGAATAAATAACCATGAATTATGTTATATACTTTTATTTCTAATTCGTAAATGCCGGTAGCACAAAGCTAGCTGCTATTGGCAAGACGTCAAAATAGGAGGTAAATAATGGAAACTGCAATCCTTAATGAATTAGCGGAAGCTGTAGTTGAAGGCGACGATGACCTTGCAGTAGAACTTTCACAGAAGGTTCTTGATGAAGGACATGACCCTTACGAGGCAATCATAAATGGCCTTGCAAAAGGGATGATGATAATCAGCGACAAGTACGAAAAAGGTGAGGCTTTTGTTCCACATCTGCTTATTGCATCAAGTGCAATGTATGCAGGTATGGAGATACTGAGCCCGGCTATCAAGAACGAAGGCGGAGAAAAGGCTGCTGTTGGTGTTATAGGTAGTATCGAAGGCGATGTGCATGACATAGGCAAGAACCTTGTGAAGACCATGCTTTCTGCTTCCGGTTTCAATATGGTGGACCTGGGTGCGGACGTACCTGTTGAAAAATTCGTTGAGGCTGCCAGGGAACACAAAGCAGATCTTATTTCCATGAGTTCCCTGATGACAACCACCATGACAAACATGGAGAAGGTCATTGAGATGCTCCAGGAAGAAGGTATCAGGGATTCCCTTAAAGTAATGGTAGGCGGAGCACCTGTATCTGAAGAGTTTGCAAAAGAAATAGGCGCGGACTCAACCCATGGGGACGCAATGCATGCAAGCGACTGGGCGACTGAAAGTGTAAAACAGCTTGATCCAAACCAGGTCAGGTGGAGTGAAGAAAAGATAAGTCTTGGTAAAGTTAAGTACAGAGATCTGCTCTCAAAGAAAAAGGTGAAAGGCAAGAGTGATATCGGACTTGACACTGCCAGGCAGATCATTGAAGAATTTGAGAAGGTTGGTGTCAAATCAAAAGAGCAGATGACCCATATGGACAGGACCCTGGCCGCCATGGGAGACAAAAAGGTCGACCGTTTGCCTGTATATCCCCTTGCCTGTGGTATTATGAGGAAATTTGCCAACCAGAACTACAGACAATATGCAACCGATCAAAAAGCATTTGTGGAAAGTGCATTCCTCGGTTCAAAATATCTGGACACTGACATGTTCGTTGGTCTGATAGACCTCTCTGCAACATCATCTGACTTTGGATGTAAGATCAAGTACCCGGAAGATGACACACCTTCATCCGAAGGTCACCTCAAATCCTACGATAATCTTGAAGTACCTGAGGTTAAGAAGGGAACCCGTGCATATGAACTGGCAATGGCATCAAAACTGGCCACCGAGAAATTGAACAAAGAGCTTAACACTCCTTTTGTAGGTTTCCATGAAGGTCCGCTGCTTACCCTGACCCAGCTGATGGGTGCAGACCGTGTGCTTATGGACATGAAAACCCACCCTGATGTAGTGCTTGAGGCTTTGCAGAAATGTACTGACTACATCTGCCAGGTATCTGAGCTCTTCTTTGATGAAGGCGCCTGCAATGCTCTGTGCATAGACAATCTCTGGTCTAACAATGTGATCATGAGTGAAGAGGATTACTGGAAGTTCGATGGAAAGTTCGTTTATGACCAGCATCTCCCGCTCTTTAAGAAATACGACCAGCCCTACATCATCCACAACTGTGCGGATGCTGTGCACTTTGATACTCAGATCAAGAAATTCGGTACAAAACTGTACAGTTATGCATACTATCCAAAGCAGAGGGACAAGGGATCCCAGAACTATGCAGACCTCATTCCTAAGTATGGTGATACCTGCTGTATGATGGGAGAGATAAATCCAATAGACTTCATGGATCACTCCGCCGGCGGGGTCCAGAAGATAAAGGATGACACAAAGACTCTTCTTCAGGGTGTTCTTCCTGTTCTCAAGGAAAATGGTATGCAATCAAAGTATGTGATGTCTTCAGGATGTGAGATTCCTCCGGGAGGTCCGCTGACCACAGTAAAGGCAATGGTTGATACTGTCAAGGAACTGGGTCCACAGATGCAGAAGGATATCATTGGATGAAATAGGTAAATAGATACCTATTTTATCTTTTTGTTTTTTTGATATATTTGACAATCCCTGATAATTCAGGGTCTATATTCAAAAAGGCGGAAGATCCGCCTTACCTCCAAATAATCAATTCATAATCAATTCATGAAAGGTGATAATAATGAATCTGGGGCTTGGCATTGATACAGGCGGCACGTATACAGATGCTGTAATAATGGATCTTGAAAAGGGGGAGATAATCGGATCTCACAAATCCCTGACAACATATCCCGACCTGGTAAAAGGGATTCAGAGTACTCTTGAAGGATTGAATGCAGAGTACCTGAAACAGGTTAAATTCACATCTGTATCCACAACGCTTGCAACAAATACTACTCTTGAGGGAAAAGGCTATCCTGCAGCCCTCATCATGATAGGATACTCAATAAACAAAGATATTCCCACCGATTATGTGCTTTCTATAGATGGAGGACATGATTCAGATGGCAATGAGATCCAGCCTCTGGAAAGCCTGGAAAATGTAAGGGATTTTGTGTTGCAGAATCAGAATAATGTTGCAGCGTTTGCCATCTCTTCTTATTTTGGTGCCAGGAACCCCGATCATGAGATAAGGGTTAAAGAATATGTCCGTGAGCTCACAGATCTTCCGGTTGTTTGCGGACATGAACTATCCCTCAGTCTTGGAGCATATGAAAGAGCGGTCACTGCACTTCTAAATGCTCAGCTTATACCTGTAATAGATGATTTCATAAGGTCCATATCTTCGGTAATGGTAAAGATGGGTATTGATTCCACTTTGATGATGATGAAATGTGATGGGTCCCTTGTCAAAATAGAGGAAGCACTGGAAAGACCCGTGGAATCTATATTTTCAGGCCCGGCTGCAAGTCTTGTAGGTGCGGCACATCTGACAGGGCTAAAAAACTGTGTTGCTCTTGATATTGGTGGCACAAGTACGGATATTGCAATGATACGCGATGGTGTTCCCGTGATAAATGATTCAGGAGCCGTTGTAGGTGGCTGGAACACCATGGTAAAGGCCATAAAGATGGACACATCTGCCCTGGGCGGAGACAGTCAGGTATGGGTGCAGAAAAAGATATTCATAGGTCCAAAGAGGGTTATTCCTTTATGTCTGGCGGCAACGGAATATCCCTGCCTGATAGAAAAGCTGGAAACCCCGGATAAATATACTCCTCACCTGATGTCTGATATTATTCAACCCACAGTGTTCTTTGTAAGTAAGGCAAATGGTGCCCATTCAGCAGGTATAAAACTATCAGAACTTGACGGGGCAGAGAAAAAGATCCTGGATGCTATAGGGGAATATCCCTCATCTCTGTCAGACATCGAGAAAAAACTGGAAACGCATCCGCTCATGTTCATCGATACTATCAGATCCCTCATAAGGAAGAGATATATCCAGCAAATCGGTTTCACACCTACCGATGCCCTGCATGTCCTGGGGGACTATGATGAGTGGGACAGAACAGCTTCTTTCATGGGAGCAGAGATCCTTTCCCGCTATCTGAACATGGAAAGGGACGATTTTTGTGTAAAACTTAAAAAACAGTTCCAGAAAAGCCTGGCTTTACATCTTGTTTCTTATTTCAACTCCGATGCCAGAAAGGAAGAAATTGAAAAGTTCCTGGAATATCCCGAGCTTGTAATGTTTAAGCCAAGGATTCCTGTTGTGATGGTAGGTGCTCCGGTAAAAGCCTATGAAAAGGAACTGGATACGGTCATTGAAGGTGATATGAGAATTCCCGATTACCATGATGTTGGTAATGCAGTGGGAGCACTTGTCGGTGACGTTATCTACCGGACGGAAATGCTGATAAGGCCTTCATCAGCCGGTAGCTCCAATTACACGCTCTTTTCGGATGAAGGAAGGCAGATCTTTGAAGACCACCAGGGTGCTGTTGAGTATGCCATAGCACACGTTGAGAGATCGGTTTCGCAATACATGAAAGGATATGGACTTAGTATGGATAATGTCAATTTCAAGCTCAGTAAAAGTGACATTGGGGGAATTGGCACAGTTCCCCTTGAAACAAGGCTTGTAGGTATTGCTGTGGGAAGTCCCAGGAGAGGAATATGAGCATTTCGATGGCACAACCAGATAATATGCATGAACTGGACAGTATGGCGGCCCTGCGTCAGAGTGTGCGCAACCGTATTGGAATAAGTGGAGACGTGGAGGATGATGAGCTTCTATATCATGTAGAGCAGGCTTCAAAAGATATTAAAGACCTGTTTGCCACTTCTTTTGGTCCCAGGGGGTTGAATAAGATCATAATCAGCCCAACAAGTGATATTTACATGACCAGTGATGGTAAGACCATCATTGAACAGATAGACGTATTGCATCCTGTGGTCACGTTCCTTAAAGAGCTTGCAAGGTCAATGGATACGGCATGCGGTGACGGTACAAAGACAGCTGTCATATTCGCAGCATCACTGGTTGAGAATGCTGCCAGGCTTGCAGATTACGGATTACACCCTGCCACCATTATAAAAGGATATCAACTTGCCCTGAACAAAGCATACGAGATACTAGAATATGAGAGTACTGAGGCACTGTCTGAGGAAGACCTGTATTCTGTTATAGAAAACGCCAGTCTGAGCAAAGGAGTGGAATACGGGCAGGCTAAAATGATAACCGATGTTGTACTGAAAACACTTTCAGAGCTAAAACGTCTTAACGATGATGCCCGTATCGACCTTAATGAGTATGTCAAGGTGATCAAAAAAGTAGGCGGACCGGCAATGGAATGTGTGCCGGGTATCGTTCTTGATGAGAAACCTGCACGGGATGATATGCCATCCCACTTCAAGGATGCAAAGATCCTGCTGTTGAATTACAATGTAAAATTTGAGAGTAAGATAATAAACTCCCAGCATAACATCAGAGTGGAAGGTGTTGATAATTCCCTGCTCTTTCTCCGGGAACAAATGAGCTCGTTAAAGCATCTTGCAGGAAAGATAATAGCTTCCGGAGCAGATGTGGTCTTATGTGAGGGAAGTGTGGATGAATCTGTAGAAGAGTCACTTGCAAAGCATGGAATCCTGCTTTTCAAAAAACTGAAGATGAAGGACATTGAAAAGATATCACAGGCAACAGGTGCCAGTATCATTTCCATAAAGGATGAGATCAGTCCTGATGATCTTGGTTTTGCCGATAAGGTAACTGTTGAAAAGAAGTGCAATGAATATTTCCTTTCTCTTTCTGTACAAGATCAACCAATATCCACTATCCTGATATGGGAACCATTCAGCTACGGTCTTGAGAAGGTAGAGGAGGCAGTTGATGATGCTCTTAACAATGCAGCATTCCTCCTGAAGAAACCCCATGTTGTAAATGGTGGGGGTGGCATTGAGTTTGTGCTTTCCCAGATGTTAAAGAAGTATGCATCAACTATCGATGGGAAGGAGCAACTTGCCGTAATTGAATATGCAAATGCTCTTGAAGAGATTCCCAGGATACTTGCACGCAATGCAGGGCTTAACGAAGTGGATGCTATGTCAGCAATGCTGAGCTATTATAACAAAGGGATCGACAGCAGGATAGATTATTGCCGTAAGGTTACAGAGAACTATCCCCCTGTATATGATTCCTCCAGCATAAAAAAACTGTGTGTTATTGCGGCAACCGAGGCCACAAACAGTGTGTTGAGAATTGATAAGATACTTTTGAAAAAATAGTTCAAAAATAAGGATAAAGATCATATTGTCTGTCAAAAGGAGGAGGGTGCAAACAATGGAAGAAATGACATCAAAGGAACGGTTCATTAATGCTCTTGAAATGAAAGAGGTGGACAGGGCACCACTGGGTTATCTGTGGTTTGGAGCGGGTAATGCTGTGCTTGATCGTATGAATGCAAGCATGAAGGATGTTTATTATTCTGCCAGAGGGATTGCAAGGGCACAGATACTGGCCAGGGAAATGTACCACCATGATAATGTGATGTCTCCCTGGGGCTGCCTGCTTGTAGAGGCTGAAGCCCTTGGTGTAAAAATACATGTCAAAGACAATGCATATCCTTCAATTGCAGAATTCCCTTTAAAGTCGGCCCGTGAATATGAAAAGATAGATCCCCGGGATATGGAGAGATCACAAAGGGTCAGGACCATAGAAGAGTCAATAACCCTGATGAAAAAAGAACTCGGTGATGATGCTTTTATCTGCTGTGCCACGCTCACTCCCGTGATGCTGGCCTCTCAGTTGATGGACGGGAGCAGAATGTGCATGGAAATGATCAGGGACGGGGATAATCTGCACAGCTTGCTGGAACTTCTCACTGAAAGCTGCATTATCTTTGCAGACAGGATGCTTGATGCAGGAGCAGACGGGATATTTGCAGAGAACGGTGGAAGTGCATCAGATCTTTTCAGTCCGGAAATGGCAAGGGAATTCGGTTTCAAATATACAAAGGAGCTGTACTCCCATATACAGGACAATGGCGGGTATGTTATATCGCATAACTGTGCCTCCCATGCTTTCCATGAACTGGAACTGGAGCTTAAACCCGATGCCCTGAACTTTGCTTTTGGTAATGTGAATACATTAAAAGAACAATATGGTGTGGAATGTGAGAAACTCCACAACCATAAGAACATAGGCTGCAGTCAGAGGTATTGTTTCAGGGATTTCAGTAATTTCCAGGATTCTGGAATATGTCTTATGGGTAACATCAATCCCTATACATTTTCCTCAGGGCTGGTGAACGATATCGCTTCAGAAGTTAAAGCTTGCATGGCAGCAGCTCCTGACAGAGGATTCATACTTTCCACCGGTTGTGAGATCCCTCTGGGTACGCCTGCAGAAGAGATGGAAGTTCTCTGGGATACAATGGTATCGTGTCTTTGAAAGGGTGATTGAAATGTATGGAATAGCAATAGACCTGGGTACAAGTGGTTTCAGGGCTCAGTTAATTGATCTGGGATCCGGGAAAGTTGTCGAGGCATCAATGACGGCAAACCATCCCCTGCCCGGGGGCAACATCACAGACCATCTTGATTTTGCAATAACCGTAGGACAGGATGTTGCACATGAAATAATAATTGACACCATATGCAGGCTTATAAGCAGTTTCAATGTGGACACTGCACAGATAAGCAAGATAGCGGTATGCGGAAATCCCATCCAGTTATCACTTTTCCAGAATTCGGAGATACGGGACCTTGCCTATGCAGGCAGGAATATGCAGAGAAGACTGGGTGTTGAGAATGTGGAACGCCATGCAAGGATATTTAAGGCGCATGAGATCTTTAAAGCTAATATTGACCTTGGCAACTGTGATGTCATTGTTCCTCCTGCAGTCCGGCATGAGATAGGGGCGGATGCACTTGCAATGATGATGGAGACTGATTTCCTTGAACAGTCCGTCCCTACTCTTGTGACCGACTATGGAACCAATGCCGAAATGGCTATCAAGGTAGGTAACAGGATAATAACAGGAAGTGCCGCTGCAGGCCCGGCTATTGAAGGACAGGGTGTTAGTTGCGGTATGCTTGCCAGGCCAGGTGTTATTTCGGATGTCAATATCGAAGGAAAGTACTGGAGACTCACGGTCCTGGATGAGAATATGAAGGGATGTCCATCACATCTTATAGATCCTTTAAGTGGTGAGATTATAGAAAGGTCAGATCTTTTGCCCATTGGCATTACGGGTACAGGTATGATAGCTTCCCTTGCACTGGCGATGCAGACAGGTCTCATTGACAAACCCCCAAAGATCAAAAACGGCCAGTTGATGTTGAGTGAAGGATTGTTCATTTCAGAGGACGATGTTAGAGAAGCAGGTAAAGCCATTGGCGCGATAAGGGCTGCCCAGCTGACATTGATAATTGAGTCAGGGCTCACTTATGAAGAGCTTGAAAATATGTATATGACAGGAGCCTCCGGAACCTATGTGGATCCTGGCAAAGCGATGTATACAGGCTCATGTCTAAAATATGCCAGGAAGATTGTCCAGTTCGGGAACACTTCCCTCTCTCTTGCAAGGAAATTATTGACTGATGATTCAAAACTGGCAGAGGTTAGCGAGCTTGCTAAAAAGCTGACGGTTGATCATCTTATGATGGCCACAAGTACCACTTTTAAGAATATATACACATGTGAGCTATCTTACTGGACCGAAGGCATGGATATGAACTCTTATAACCGTTTCCTGAAGATCTATAAGCTTCCGCCCCTTCCTTCGGCTTTTAATGAGCCGGAAATGAAAAAACATAGCTCTGACATAGAACAGACAGAAAAGTTCATCACCAGAATAGTAGATAATATAGGTGTGGTTGTTGAAGAATCGGCTATCGGTTGCATAACTTGCCACAAATGTGAAAAAGAATGCCCGGAAAAGGCAATCACTATTGTTTGCAAGAACGGCCATGTATATGCGGAATATAATGCAAACCTTTGCCTGGGAACCAGCTGCAAAAGATGTGTAGGTGCGTGTCCGGTGCATGCTATAAATTACAGGGAGATAAGGACTTTATCTGATGCTGATACAGATTCTATGCTATGAAAGAAAAGCGGATGATCATAGAAAGGAACATGATGTAAGAAAACATGATGCAAGAAGATCAACAGGATGTAATAAGATCAACAGGATTAACGGATCAAAACCTGATCTGAAACAGGAATTTGAGGATATCCTTGAAGGAAAAGATGTGAGCAGACCCCTGGTGGGTACGGTAACAACCGCAGGTGTACTTGAACTGATGGATATTTGCGGGTCTGCCCGGCCTGATGCAGACAGGGATCCTTCAAAGATGGCTCAGCTTGCAGGTTCCCTTCATACGGTTGCCAATTTAGAGGTAATCCGTTTTCCTTTTGATGTAACCGTGCTTGGTGAGGCACTTGGATGCGCGATTGACACGGGTACTAAAGCAAGAACCCCGGCGATAACAAGTCATCCTTTTAGTGATCGACCCGCAGAGTTGGTCATACCATCTGATCTTCTAAGTCAGGGACGCATACCTGTGGTGCTTGAGGCTGCAAGACTTCTCAAAGACAGGGAAGGGAAAAAAGTCCCAATTGTAGCAGGAGTGGAAGGGCCCGGTGATCTTGCGTCCTATCTTTGTGGTATTAAGCCATTAATGGTATATTTTATCCGGAAACCTGAAATTGCAGCACAGGTCATCAATAAGTGTGTTGACGGGTGCATAAGCTATTCCAATGCATGCCTCAATGCAGGTGCTGATGCAGTTGTGATTGCAGATGCGTTTTCCTCCCCTGATATGATAGGTCCGGATATTTTCAGGCAACTCATAAAACCTGAACTAATAAGGCTTGCAGAGAATATCGATGGTCACAGCATACTTCACATATGCGGCAGAACAGACAGCATAATCCCTGACATGCTTGAATGTGGATTTAACGCGATCAGCATTGAAGACAGTGTGAGTGACCTCGGGCAGATAATCGATATGGCCCACGCTAAGAATGTTGCTGTAGCAGGAAACATCTCCACATCACAGACACTTTACAGCAAAAGCCCTGAAGATGTAAGAAATGAAGCTTTCAACTGCCTCAAAGCCGGAATCGATATACTTGCACCCGGATGTGGCATTGCGCCGGAAACACCTTTGAAGAACCTGCATGCAATGGTCAAGGCAAGAGATGAATATTTCGGTTAAGGTAAGGATATTTTTCCTTCTTTGCCTACCGGAGGTTCTTACAATGCGATTACCCAATAGCAGACGAAACCGCGAAGCACAACAAAGGAGAACTATTGCAAGGATTGCCAGAGATGTGTCCGGTAATGCAATAGAAAGTGCATTTAAGTGCGGGATACCCGTAACCAGACAGCAGGGTGAAAACATTGTCAGGATCTACCCCCGGTTGCGGACAACCGTACCGACCCGCATCTCCTCTTCCGGAAATTCCTCAAGAGTGATATTGGCCACATACCTTTGGATTTTCTCAATTGCAGCAAGCACGTCTGCAAAGAAAACCAATTGGTCTCCAGGCATAGACGGCCTCTTTTAAGATATGCTCTCTTAGCCGTGGCTTTATGGCAGTCTCAATGACAAGGTCAACTTCTCTTCCAAAGAGTTCTTCAAGATAGAACTTGAGTTCCATATAATTAGCAAAGGTCTTTTGACCGTCTTTGTATTCCACAAGGATATCAACATCACTGTCTCTGTGTTCCTCTCCTTTTGCAAAAGAACCGAACACGCCTGGTTTTTTTACACCAAAACGCTCCGTTATCACGTTCTCATGTTCTCTTAATATCCCGAAGGCATCCATTATTATTACTCACCGGCAAAGTTTAAATCGTTAATCTGAGACATGGCAGAAATCATTTGATGAAATATATGATCTGTTTGAAATTGTTTTCTTAGCTGTACTTTGAGTAGTTTTCATTAGATCTTTTCATTAGATCTTCGGAATTATTTCAATATAAAGATAAGGATATTCTTCTTTTAACTTCAGCTCAATATTTCTTTTCATTTCAGCTAAATCCTGCTTATTAATTGTCGCAGTTTTTGTGTCCACATTTAGTAAAATGACATATTTGCTTCCATTTTTACTTAAATGATAATCGGTTATTATTATATTTTTCACTTTACTTTCTTCTATAGCTTTTTCAAATGATCTTTTAGTTTTTTCATTTTGTAGTGTTCCTCCTGCTAATTCTATTATTGCTTCTTTAATGATTATAAGGGGTTCTTTTACTAAAAATGAAGATAAGATTAGTACAAATAAGGAATCTGCTAAATAGGGTATGAAATTACCTCCGTTATCATCTGGAAATCTTGTTAAGAAAACAATTCCTATAGCTATACCAAAAGATAATGATCCATCCACAAACGATGCTTTTTGCTCTGTTTTAAGAACGATGCTGGAATTGTTAATTTTATTATTTTGGTATTTATAATTTAATGACAATGAATAGCAAATAATTCCAACCAAGATTGCATAATATAATATGGGTTCGGGTATAAGCATGGGTATATTTTCGATAGAGCCATAAAAATAAGATATGATCCTAATAACAGCGGTAATAACTGCCATTATTAAAACCCCTAACATCATCAAGCCTTTAATAAAACTATAAAGTGACTCATAAAAAAATTGGCCCAATGGGAATGTTTCTGTCTTAAGTGCTTTTATTCCTGCTATCTTTAAAGCAACTAAAACACTTAAAAACATAATAAAACTATAATTTCCATCTAATAAAATAGCCTCAGAATTTGAATAGTAATAAGTTACCCAGGCGATAAATGCCATAAATAAATTAGCAAAAGCCCCTATGATCAAAGCAGAATTTTCTTTATCTTTCATTTATGAGTGATGCATAATTTTAACTTATATAATTTTTGGCTCTGTCGAATAGCTATTTCCAATGTTATTAATCTTTGTGCAACTATGGCTCTGTAGAAATCCTATTATCAATAATTGTGAACCGCAGATACACTCAACTCCGTAGGAGGTGAGTGTATGCGTATTTATCTGCGGTTTATTAATAAAGAAAGGTTTTCTACAGAGCCGCAACTATGACAATCTTTAAATATCACCTCCCCCAATTCCTCCTTAATGTCAAATCCTGCCACAACCTACCTTGTGCACAATGTACCTGTCGTAGCTGTAGTAGTGGTAGTACTGTAAGCTTGAGCAAGATAACGGAAACTTTTCTGGCTCAAGTGCGCTGTTTTTGGTCAATTTACTGATTAGTGTATCCTGTGCCGGGATCGTTTCTTTCACGGAGAATGAAAATGGAAGAAATGAATGGAGCAGAAGTTCTGGTTAAATGCCTGGAGGACCTTGGGGTCAGACACATCTTTGGTTATACGGGGGCGGCGATACTACCGGTATTCCACGCTCTCAGGGACAGTGGTATAGAGATAATCATCAATTCCAATGAGCAGTCGGCAGCCTTCAGTGCAGCCGGTTATTCCCGGTCGAGCAACGAGGTCGGCGTTGCCATTGTCACATCCGGACCTGCCATCACCAATACGCTCACCAGCGTTGCAGACGCTTATGGGGACAGCATTCCATTGCTTGTATTTGCGGGGCAGGTCCCGGAGCATAAGATAGGCACTGATTCCTTCCAGCATATCAATGTCAAGGGCATCTTCGGGGAAGCTGCAAAGAAGGTCATCCAGCTTTCTAACGACGATGATGTCGAAGCGATCGTCAAGGATGCCTACTACTTCGCAACGTCAGGCAAGCCGGGGCCTGTTGTCATAGATTTCCCCATGGATAAGCAGCAGAAGGTCCATGAGTATCGGGGCATCAATGTCATGAGGTTTAAGGAGAGTTACCACGATGACAGGCACCTGTGCGAGGACCAGTGTGCTGACTTTTTCCGGTTGCTGCAAAGATCCAAACGGCCTCTGCTCTACCTGGGCGGAGGGCTGAACTCTGAGGCAGGCAGCCGGGCCATCAGGGAATTCAACGAGCATTTCAATATCCCCTCGGTCAATACCCTCATGGCAAAGGGCGTTATTGATGGCCGGGAGGAGCTTAACCTTGGCATGCTGGGTATGTTCGGCACACCCTATGCCAACATGCTCATCCAGGAGAACGACTTCTTCTTTGCCATTGGTGTCCGCTGGGACGACAGGGTTGCGGAGAAGGTCGGGTTTGCCATAGGCACCGACATTGCCTACATCGATATCAATCCGGAGAAGATGCACCAGATAAAGATAGAGCGCGGCCCGAAATTCACATTCATCGGAGACAGCGCTACAGCTATCCGGGACCTGCTGGATTATGCAAAAAAGCATAACATCACCCCGGACATCCGGGAATGGCAGGAGCGTGCCAGATTCCTGAAAAGGTCCTGGCCTCTGGATTACAACCGGGAATCCGGATACATCCAGTCAGCCGAGGTCCTGAACCTGCTGGCAAAATACATCGACAACAACACCCTGATCACCACCGGTGTCGGTAACCATCAGATGCTTGCGGCCCAGTACCTGCCCATGCAGCGGGCAAAATCCTTCATGACCTCCGGTTCCTTTGGTACAATGGGCTTTTCCATGCCCACGGCCATTGGTGTCCAATACGCAAATCCGGATGCCAGGGTCATTGCTATCGATGGTGACGGTAGCCTCAGGATGAACCTGGGAGAGCTGCACACCATCGCATCCCTTAATCTGCCTGTCAGGATACTCCTGCTCAACAACAGGAGTGACGGCATGGTCCAGAACCTGCAGGATGTTGCTTATCAGGGCTTCCGGACGGGCACAGAGAGAATGAAAGATGTCTGTTTCGCGGATATCGCAGCCTCCTTTGGCTTTGGCTACGCAACAAGGATAAAAGACAGGAGCAAGTTGAAAGATGCCATGGAAGCCTTCCTGGATGCTGAAGGTCCATGCTTCCTGGAGATCTGCACTGACCATGAAGAGGTCCTGTATCCGAAAGTTCCGGCCGGGGGAGCCTATAAGGACATGATCCTGGGGCCTTATATAAGGCAGGTAACTGAGGAATTATATGAGGAGATACAGGATAAAACGGGAACCTGGGCAATGATTTGAGACGTACGGAGAGATCCTTCTCCGGGCTTTGAGCCTGAATACCGAGTTTTGAATATGCTTATGTTGTTATCTTCTTGTAAAGCAAAGGAAGTGTTTCAGGAAGTTTGCGGGCATCATCAAGTATAGTGTAACCAACATCAGAGAATATGTTTTCCAGGTAGTCCCCGGGACTTGAATCCACTGTGATACAAAAGAGATGCATGCCCTTTGCATTTACTTCCTGTATCGCTATCCTTGTGTCCTCTTCGGCAAAATGGCCCTGATATGCGCTTTCACCTTTACATGTATCATATGGCTCTCCGTCGGATAATAATATTATTATTTTCGTTTTCGCTTTGACTTGTTCAAGCTTACTGATGGAATGGCGTATGGCAGAACCAAGCCGTGTATTGGATACAGGCTCCAGGATACTTATCCTTCGTGCAACATCAGCAGACATTTCCTCTTCAAAACCTTTTACAACAAAATATTCGATCCCGCCACGATCATGACCTGAAAATGCATTGATGGCATACTTGTCCCCTATGCTCTCAAGTGCATGGGTCATTATGATAAGTGCATCCTTTTCCACATCTATTATACTCCTTTTTTCCTCCCCGAGCGTCTTACGTGTGGAAGCGCTGACATCAACAAGGAAAAGAGTTGCAACATCACGCATTTGCTTGTCCCATCTTACGTAGAGCCTATCATCGGGATTGATACCGCACTTTTTTTCCATCAATGAATCTATGAAAGTGTCTATATCTATCTCACTCCCATCTATCTGTTGCTTTAGTTTCTGGAAATCCACAGGTTTCATGATGCTGAAAATGCGTTTAATAAGGGCAATTTCATTCCTGTAATGTTCTGTAGTGATATCATAGTAACCGGGAGTACCGCCAACCGGTTCGATCTCATTTACGGTGCACCATTCCGATTTATAGTCATTGATAACAAAGTCCCACTCATCATACCTGTAAGTGCCAAGTATCTTCCAGTTCTTATCCATGGCATATGCAGCCTGCTTATCTTTCTTTTCACCTGCTTTTGCCGGGATGCTTTTGATTTCCTCCGGGCTCTTTTCGTTAACCCGTTCTTCTGAGCTATCATATTTTCCGGGAATGAAGTTTTGGATGACACTATTCCTTTCTTTGCTGTGGGAAACATCTTGATGGGCAAAACTACTGATACTGACACCACGATAATCAATATTCCTGAAAAACTCATAATCTCTTGATTCCAGTGGGCCCAGATGCTTATCCATCAATTCGTATATCTTCAAAGCCACTTCCAGGGAGTCGCAGATCGAGGTATGGTCCTTGAATATCCCGTCACGCAAAAGTATACGCATACTTTCCGCAATACTTTTATCCATTTTTCCATCCATTTCTTCATTCATTTCTCCATTGATTTCCATTAACTTAAAGCCAGGGTCATGTCCCGTGGAAAGCCAGAGAAGTGTGTCCAGGAACGCTGCAATATCTCCAACAGGTACCGGTCTTGCTGACAGCATCTCACGGCGTACACTATCAAGTTCCCGGCGTACGCCTCTGTACCGGTCCATTACCATATATTCTATCCGTGCATCTTCAATTATGCCCAGTATGGTCCCTGCCGCAACGGGATTGGGGAACATGCTTACGATGTCCTTTATTCCTATGGTTTCAATGCCCTCCTGTTGTGTGCTATATTGCAGGTTAGGGGCGATCACATTGTATTCTCTTGAATTGTATTCTTTTGAACTGTATTCCATTGCATTGTATTCTTTATTTGGATAATTCTTTGATATGTGTTGCAGTAAGCTGGAAACGTCATGCAAAGCAACCCGGACAGAACTGAATTTTCTGTGTCCTACCTCATGCATAATGCTCAGTTTGTAGATCTTGAAGTTATTCTCCTGGTCACTATATATGTTCATCTTTGGTGCAAGATATATCGTTGTACCGTCGACAACCGGATTGATAGAATCTGTTTTTTCCCCGATAGGCAGGGTTTTACGGGACCTTATGGTAAAATTGATACCACTTAGGCCCAATCCGTAGTAGTGCAGCACCTTTGAGACTTTTTTGACTGCAACAGAACCTGTGAGTTCTGCAACAAAGTCCTTTGAGACCTTTGATCGCAGAGAGAAATATGGCCTTCCGATAAGAGGATTTTCCTGTGAGACAAGAAGTCCTTTTAAAGCCCACTCTTCCAGTTCCTCAATATCCAGGTCAGAAAGAAGCTGCGGAGAAGATGCAAAATAATCAGCAGCGAATCTTTTATCAAGTTCATATATTTTTACCCCTATGCCTGCCCATTTCCTTATTTTTTGTGTTTCCAGTTTCCTGATAACATCAGGAAGGTTATCCATGAACAGGCCGGTAAGCAGCCAGTCCTTTTCAAGCAGCATATCTGCTGTTGCAAGTATCTCTCCATGTGCCGGTCCCGCAAGCCGCTTAAATACAGTAACTGAATTCCTGTAGTAACCGGAAACAAAAACAGAGCTTTTCCTTGCTATTTCTTCCCCGAGTCTCATCCATTCATTGAACCTGCTCTCTGTGAGCAGAGCGAATACTTCCGGAGCATATTCAAAATATGCTTTCAGATAATCAGGATCTATAAGTGCAAGCCTGATACCTTCATCGATCAGATATGAGCGCTCTTCTTTTTGACTGGATGCTTTGTATTTTGCAAATCCTGTAAAAGCAGCATAGATGAATCGCTCAAGAGCATCTGCGTTAAGTGAAAGCGAGTCAGTACATTTATCCATCCACCCCTCTACCTCTTTTAGTTCAAGGACATCCAGAACTTCCGCAGACAAGTCTAAGAACGTGACAGATGCATCCTTTCCTATTTTAGCGATACTGCAGGCAATCTCCGTCCATTCATAGAAACTTCTTTTATCAAGTATTGTTGTCATCCGGGGTGCATTTCTGAACAAAGCCAGTGTCTGTAGGCTCCCTTGTTCCGTTATCATATCCATTGATCTGAAGATCTGCTCGTTCCGGCCGGGAGGAGCGGAAGAAAAAACATCTCCACTCTTTTCCAGTATCTCAACAGCAATTGTCCAGTTATCCGGAAGGATCTTTTGAATAATGTTATAGAATAATTCAAGTTCCTCAAATGAAAGCACATCCTGCAATCCTGGCAGATTCTCAAAATAAGATTCAGCAACCTGGACATTTAAGTCTCCAAGTTCTTTTCCAATGGCTACCATCTTTTCGAACCTGTCGGGTGAGCTGCTGATCAACACTGTTTCACTGTTCTTGAAGTAAGCAATAGCAATGTTCTTATTTTTAGTTGCCAGGTCCATTCCCAGTTGGGCCCATTTATCGAGAAGCTCCAGATCACCGTGTTCAAGAATAGATGGAGAGGATTCAAAGAAACCCTCAAGACAGAAAATATTCAATTGAGCTACTTTTTCTGATGAACGGATCCATTTGTCAAAATTCTCACTCCCACAAAGTACGTATACGGCCGGTGCAATCCTGAGATAGGCAGTAAGGATTCTTCTGCCCTTCTTTGAAACCTTTGTTCCGTAATGCAGTACAATTCTAAGCTCATTTGCTGATAGTCTTGCAAACTGCCCGGGAATTGAGGGCACGTCCTCCTGGTCGATCTTTGGAAAGGAGGAAGCTATCAGCTCGATTATTTCATTCCTGCTAGGATGATCATTATTACTTGTATAGGACGACAATGGTTTTCCCTCCCTGACAACTCGAAAAATCGACTGACAGGCTGGCAGATATCTGCTTTACCGAACAAGGTTTTGCTTCTTTTCCTTTATATCTGCTGTGCATGACCTCTTCAAGCCGCCTGAACAGAATTAATTAAATAGTAATCTGTTGTAATAATTAGCCAACAAGCCTTTAACATGGCTGTGAAACACCTTTAAGACCCTTGATGAGATGAAAGGATCATGAAAGAAGATCTAATAGATGAACATGTGAGATGGATTTTAAGTATTGACCGACGGCTCATTCTAATGGAATACTTTAAAAAGAATGCAATAGCAAAAGCATCTGACATAGCCCATGATGCCCAGCGGTCGACCCAGAACATCAGCCGTGCATTAAAGGAATTTGAAGAGAGGGAACTCATAGAATGTCTTACTCCCTCAAAGTCTACCTGGAAGAAATTCATTCTTACAGACACCGGGAAAGCTGTCATGGAAAAAATGGATGGGAAATTTATCTGATTTCAGATTTATGTGACCCCGGGATGTTTCCATACAGCATTGAATCATTTTGAATGGCAGTTAGCTTTTTCAGGCTTCCTGATCAAGGTTCCTGTAACCATTCACCAGCTCGATGTTGGCATTGATAACGGAACGCTTGAAATTGACAAGATCGGATGTTATCTCCTCAAGATCCTGCACATCTTCCTGCTTTGTAAGTACCTGTCCGTCAGAAACTACCTTTCCTGAAGGTATCTGGACAGCACGGACCGTGGAATTATGTAATATCAGTGCATCATTCCCAATTTTACAGTCAAATACCACTGACCCAAATCCTACAAAACATCCTTTTCCAATTACACATGGACCATGCACAATGCATCCGTGGGCAAGTGATGTATTGTTCTCTATAACAACCTCTGAGTTGGATAACGAATGAATTATCACATTGTCCTGTACATTGCAGCTGTCACCTATCCTTATAGAAGAACCAGGTTCATCAGCCCTTATGATGGCATTGTGAGCAACATATACATTGTCACCTATTGTTACATCTCCGACGATGATCGCTGTTTCGGATACCCAGGCCTTTTCACTGACTTTTGGATACTGGTTATTGGGATTGGGATAGAGCATTTTTTTTGCCACCTCGATTATGGTTTTTTCTGCGGACTATTGCCTCAGAGTATATTGGATATTACTAGATATGATAACTTATGATAATTTATATAAACCTGTTGATTGGACATGATCATGTATTTAAATAATTAAACAATTAAATAAATACATACTATTTATAAATAATAAATTAAATATATAAATCAGTAATCAAATAAACAATTAAATAAACAATTAAATAAACAATTAAATAAATAAATAAATAAATGTTAATACTGTTTGCAGGAAACCTGTTTTCAATGAAGCGCAACCACTCTTCTCTGCGCAATTTGAATGAACATCTGAATGTTGATGAAGTTAGAGGCAACAGATTTGATACACTAAACACAGGTGAATAATTACATTGATTTTTATATGAATCTGCGCTATCTTAATAAGGAGATATCCATGAAGATCATTGTCACTCTGAATATGAATCCTGCCATTGACAAAAGCACTAAGACCCAGCATGTAATAGCTGAACACAAATTGTATTGTGGTCCGGTTAGCTATGAACCCGGAGGGGGAGGTGTTAATGTCTCCCGGGCCATTAAAAAATTAGGAGGGGATTCATTACTTTTCTATCCGGCTGGTGGCATGCCAGGTATGATGCTGCATGACCTTCTGGAAGAGGAAGAAGTGGACCAGCTCATGTTTCCCATTAAAGGAAGCACACGGGAGAATCTTATCGTCCTTGAGGAATCCACCGGACGGCAGTTTCGCTTCGGGATGCCAGGCCCGCAACTTGAGACACATGAATGGGAACAATGCCTCCGGGAACTTTCCTTGATCACCCCTGCACCGGATTATCTTGTTGCCAGTGGAAGCCTTCCTTTGGGTGTACCATCGGATTTCTATGCCAGGGTTGCTCGTATTGGAAAAGATATGGGGGCAAAGGTTATCGTTGATGCATCAGGGGATGCCCTTGAACATGCTCTGCAGGAAGGTGTGTATCTCATCAAACCCAATGTCCGTGAATTCAGAGAGCTTGCAGGAAATGACATAAAAGAGGAATTACAGATAGCTCAGGCAGCCCAGGGAATGATCAGGGATGGAAAATGCGAAGCTATGGTCATATCCCTGGGAGCGGGTGGTGCTCTGCTGGTTTTGGAGGATAACGTAGAGCACATTGTGCCACCAACTGTTCCCATCAGTAGCAAAGTAGGAGCAGGTGACAGTATGGTTGCAGGTATTGTCCTGAGTCTTTCTAAAGGAAAAGAGCTGCGGGAAGCTGCACTTTATGGGATAGCTGCAGGTTCTGCTGCTGTGATGACCCCAGGAACCGAGCTATGCCGGAAAGAAGATACTGAGCGTCTTTATGCAAAAATGACATTCATGGCAGGAAACTAAATTTAATCTAACAGGAGGGAGTACATGCAGGAACTACTCATTGATCGGAATATTGTAGCTTATTTTTCCATGGAGATTGGTATCGATGAAAAAATACACACCTATAGTGGAGGACTTGGTATACTTGCAGGTGATACCATACGTTCATCTGCCGACCTGAAAGTGCCAATGGTTGCAATTACTCTTCTTTACAGGAAGGGACACTTCCAGCAGAGGCTGGAAAAGGATGGATGGCAACGTGAGGAACCGGACCCCTGGCCTGTGGAAGAGTTCATGCAGGAGATGCCCTCAAGGACCCATGTTATTATCCACGGAAGAACAGTTCATTTAAGAGCCTGGAAATATGAGGTTAAAGGTATCAGTGGTCTTGTAGTTCCTGTCTACTTCCTTGATGCAGACCTGCCAGAGAACTCTGAATGGGACCGGACACTCACCCATCATCTCTATGGTGGGGATAACTACTACAGATTATGTCAGGAACTGATACTTGGTGTGGGCGGAGCCCGGATGCTCAAAGAACTTGGTTATAGCAATATCCGCAGTTTCCATATGAATGAAGGGCATTCCGCATTGCTTACTATGGAACTGCTTGATGAGGAGGCCAAAAAAGCAGGCAGGGATCATGTAACAGAAGAAGACTGTAAAAAAGTCCATAAAAAATGCGTTTTCACCACCCACACAATAGTTCCTGCAGCCCATGACAAATTTACCAGGGAAATGGCAGAGATGATCATCGGCAAGAGGGATGATTTCTTTGGAATAAATGGAGTTCTTTACAATGGAAATACTCTTAATATGACTTTTCTGGCCCTTAACATGAGCCGCTATGTAAATGGTGTGGCCAGAAGTCATGGGGAAATCTCAAGGGAACTATTTTCCGGTTATTCTATTAATTCCATTACAAATGGTGTTCATGCAGGCACCTGGGTATCAGCTCCATTTAGAGAATTGTTTGATCAGCACATTCCCATGTGGCGCAAAGACAATTTCAGTCTTCGCTATGCATTGAATATCCCAAAGGAAGATATCTGGGAAACTCATATGCAGGCCAAAAGGAAACTAATGGAACATATCAGCAGAGAAACCGGCCTGTATATGGATGAGGATGTGCTGACGATCGGTTTTGCAAGGAGGGCTGCTAACTATAAGAGAGCTGACCTGCTTTTCCATGACATTGAGCGCTTACGAAATATTTATGATAATGTCGGAAAGTTCCAGGTAATTTATTCAGGTAAAGCTCATCCGGCGGACTATAGTGCTAAAGAGCTCATAAAAAAGATATTTCGTGCAAAGTATTCCCTTGAAAATGATATAAAGATAGTTTACCTTGAGAATTACAACATGGATCTTGGGGCAATGATAACATCAGGAGTTGATATCTGGCTTAACACTCCGGAACCACCCCTGGAAGCATCCGGTACAAGTGGTATGAAAGCTGCCTTAAACGGCGTTCCTAATCTGAGTGTACTGGATGGGTGGTGGATAGAAGGAAATATAGAAGGAGTGACCGGCTGGGCAATAGGCAATGGTGTTTCCACTTCTCAAGAGAATAAACACTTGCAAGATGCCAGATCGATGTATGACAAACTGGAGAATATCATCCTTCCTTTGTATTATCACGACCGCAACAATTTCATTGATGTCATGCGCAATTCGATTGCAATCAATGGATCATTCTTCAATACACATAGAATGATACAGGAATATGTGCTCAATGCTTATTGTTGCTATTGATAAACTCTGCTACTAAGAAATGCTACGATCGATACATTTGCATGGCAGATAATTTGTCTGCTCAAAAACCTTCATTTTTTTTCAGATGCTTTAAGTGCAAAGTGGCAGCAGCCTGCTCAGCTTTCTTTTTGTTATCACCTGAGCCGGTTGCAAGTAGCCTGTCACCATGATAAAGTGCAACAGTAAATTGTTTTTTATGGTCAGGGCCTTCTTCATCAATAAGCATATAGCATGGGTTCCCAAGACCTTCCTTGTGGAACAATTCCTGCAGCTTTCCCTTAGGATTTGATATGGGTATCTTTTCAAGGGCACTGTATATATCAAAGAACCTGTAAACAAAATCCCTTGTTGCCATATAATTGCCATTTAAGTTATTGGAATTTAGATTATTAGGATCTGCTTTCTTGGAATTTACGTTATTAGAATTTACATTATTAGGATCTGCATTCTTTTCTTTTTCGTTATCAAAATCTGCGTTTTCCATGTACAGTTCATTGCCGGGATTTTTGTTGCTGTTATTATCCGGATCACAGCCCCCATCCAGATAGATGGCACCAATAAGTGCTTCTATTATATCAGATAGTTTTCCATCAATGATCGCATGTTCCCCGGACAATATGAACCTTGAGAGTTTTATCTTCCTGGCTACAGGTTTCAGGCTCATGTTCGAGGCAAGTACTTGCCTGATCTTTGTACAAACACCTTCTATGCTAAGATGGTTTTCCTTTGCATATTCGTTGATATTCCTGTCATGATATGCATGCTCGGCAATTATCATACCAAGGATCGAATCACCCAGATATTCCAGTTTTTCATAATCCTTATTCTCAAGGTTATTTGCCTTTCTAAAAGCGAGCATCTTTTCCTTATTTCCGCTGAAAAGCGAACCGTGCAGTAAAGCCTGTATCAGATAACCCCGGTCCCTGAATCTGAATCCTATGATCATTTGGAATTCTTCCAGATCATTTTCATTTACACTGAGGTCTGCATTGATTCTCATTAACTCTCACTTTTAGTCTCACTTTTCCTTTCGTTTTTTATTCAGTTTTTACCTTTCTCTTTAAAGCTTTGCCCATGGCTTAGATAAATTCAATCAAGTAACAGAATTCCAACGCATTTGATCCTGGAAAAATTACAATATTCAATTTCCAGTCCTTTTTTCTCCATAAGCCTGGACAGGTTTATTCCCACGGCCTCAGGAGGAAAACGCCTCATTTCAGGTTTATTGCATTTTTCTGCGCATGTCTCACATTCATTGCATGCACCGGGACGGAGCAGCTGGGCAAAGGTGAATCCATGCCTGAAAGCCAGGTGTTCCAGTTCCAGCATCTTCCGGAAGGAACCCTTGCGAAGTCCTGACCATGCCTTCAGTATATCATCTTCGGCAGACGTGTCATGTTCTTCTATCAGAAGGATAGCCTTACTGTATTCCTTTAAAATATCCCTGAAACTGTTAATTGAAATAATATGTGGTGGGCAGCTCAGGCGTTTTCCATATCCTCTGCATCCAAAAGCACATTTGAGCTGTGCCCTGTTCTCCACATCGATCTGAGAAGTATCAAGGGGGTAAGCTGCAAGCCCGATCTCTTTTGCTTTATCAAGAATTATATGAGAATCCTTTACCATACGGAATCCTTTATCGTGAGATATCCCTTTATATATTGTCATAAAAAAAATGTTGTCTTATTCCGTAAAGACAACATTGACCTCTGTTATGTCCCAGAGGGACTCGACCTTTTCCAGTATATCCTCTTTGATGGCTGCTGCAAACTGGTGGTTGGAAGGCAGGTCCAGAAGTATCCTGACAACACCTTCATTGACCTCTATCTTTGTAACCAGTTCTGTCCTGATTATATCAAGCCCTGCCATGGGATTCATCACGTGCTTAAGCCTGCTTCTGACCACATCAGGTGTAGTGGGTTCTTTTTCACTTACAAGACCATGCTTTTCTTCATAATCGCGGATGGCTGCCCTCAGGCCTTCAACTGCAAGCACGGAGCAGTGTGCTTTTACAGGTGGCAGACCGCCAAGCTCCTCTGTTGCCTGTTGCCACGATATTTTCTTTGCTTCATCTATGGTCTTTCCCTTGGCAAGTTCTGTTATTATGGAAGCTGTGGCAATGTTGGAGGCACATCCATATGATTCGAACTTGATGTCCTCAATAACCTGTGTTTCCGGGTTGACCTGCAGATAAACAGCAACCATGTCCCCGCAAGCCGGACTGCCTTCCAGTCCCTTGCCATCAGGATTCTCCATTTTTCCCACGTTACGGGGGTTCTTGAAGTGCTCAAGCACCTTTTCAGTATACGGGAATTTCATTTCTTTCACCTCAGTATTCTCAATTTATCTCATTTGTTGTACAGGGGACTGATGGCCCTTAACTGGCTGACGATCTCTTTTATTGCATCTACAACAGCATCCACATCCTGCATGCTGTTGTAGCGTCCGAATGTGAACCTTATGGAGCCGTGTGCCCTTTCATGGTCACCTCCAATTCCAAGTATGACATGGCTGGCCTCAAGTGAGCGGCTGAAACAGGCTGAGCCGGTGCTTACCGCAAAACCTCTCATATCCAGATGCAATGTCATTGATTCTCCCTCAACATAATGGAAAGTGATATTTGCATTCTGTGGCGTCCTCTGGCTTTTGCTTCCGTTCAGGGTCACGTGCGGGATCTCTTCAAAGACCCTCTTAATGGTGTAATCTCTGAGTGAGGCCAGGAATTCATTCTCCTTCTGGCTCACAAGTCCCACTGCTTTTGCAAAACCAACTGCCCCGGGTATATTCTCAAGTCCTCCACGGCGGTTGGATTCCTGGAATCCTCCATCCATCCATTTCTCCAGAGGTGTACCTTTGCGGACATACAATGCACCGACACCCCTTGGACCGTGTATGGTATGAGCTGACATTGTTATCAAATCCACAGGCGTTTTTGATACATCTATAGGAATCCTCATGTAACTGTGGGTGGCATCAGTGTGCAGCAGCACACCTTTTTCCTTGCATACTTTTGCAATTGAATCAAGGTCCTGGAGAGTTCCTATTTCCTGATTGGCATGCTGGATGGATACAAGGGCTGTATCCTCCCTAATTTTACTTTTCAGTTCCTCAAGGCTGACTTTACCTTCCGCATCAACACTAATATAATCTACATCATAGCCATGTTTCTCAAGGTTTTTTGCGGTGTTCAGTACAGGGAAGTCCTCTATCTTTGATACGATCAGGTGTTGTGCTTTCTTTTTCTTTAAAGCAGCTATGGCTCCTTTGATAGCCATGTTGCTTGACTCTGTATCTCCTGATGTGAATACTATTTCATCTGCTGTGGCACCCATAGAGGATGCGATTACCCCACGGGCCTCTTCCAGTCCCTCTTTTGCATCAATACCCATCGAGTATCCGAATTCTGATGTAGCCACTGCATATGTATCAAAGTAATAGGGCTTCATTGCATCCAGTACCCTTTCATCCAGTCGTGTGCTGGCTGAATTATCAAGATATATCATTTTATCGAACATTGTGCCTCCTCTAAAAATTAATATTTTCAGGAATTAAGCTGCTTGCAAAGTTAATCACTGACCTATAAGTTAATAGTCATGTTTGTATCCATCATATGAAAAGCGTTATGCCAGCATCTTTTGCTTCCATGACATAAGTGCCAACGGCACCATAATCATCTATCCATTCCTGCTGCAATTGTTCAGGTTTTATTCCCATGATCTCCATTGTCATCTCACAGGCTATGACCTTGCCCCCAAGTTCCCTGAAGTCTGTCATCAGCTTCTCAAGTGAAACAACATTGGCTTTTTTCATCCTGCTTTTTACCATCCATTTACCAAGTCCCAGGAAATTCATCTTAGAGAGCGGCCCCTTATCAAGTCCGTTCTTCTTCAGGCGCTCAAGCCCCCAGAAAGTAAAGAAAAGCGAAGCATCTATGCCCATGGAGAGAGCACCATTCCCTACTATCAGGGCACTGTAGATCTTGTCGATATCCCCGCTATGAACGATTATTACTGCTTTTTCCGTCATTTCCATCCCCCGTTTAAATTCCAATCTCTCATTATCTCTTAATACGGATCTTCCATTCTTTGTCGTTACCTTCAACTTCCATGACTTCAAGTCCCATTGCCTCACATGCCATAGGTATCTCTTTTTTGGAAGCCGGATGAGTTCCCACTATGGTTATCTCATCTCCAGGTGCAGCCTTTTTAAGTGCTTTACGGCATTCTACAAGAGGAACAGGACATGTCTGTCCTCTTACATCGATATTCGTTTCTGTCATATGATAGCCCCCTATATGTTTCCTTATGAGGATTATTTGATTCCCGATTATTTATATATGAATTCCTCGCTATTTAACAATTGTGAATCGAACATATTATCAAATATCAATTACTCATCCCTTTCCTGATTCCCATTGATTATTCCATAGCTGTTCTTTCCTTTCCTTCCAAATATGAACACGGAAACTTTGTCTTCTTTTAGAATAGCAAAAGCACCGACATTCTTCCTGCCTGCATAGTCAGGTGATGAAAAAAGAGAAAGCAACCGGTCATTGAACCACCAGGTATATCCTTTATAATAAGCAGTATGCGCCCTCATCATCATTGAAAGATGATTCAGGGCCATAAAATCATTGAACACATCCGGGCCGAAACATTCTGGACGGATCCCGCGTAAGGATGGCGTCATGCCTTTTAGGTCAGAGGGGTCGTTCCACAGATAAGGGAATGAATCTTCCTTTCCAATTCTTTCAATATCAACAGGTCCTGGAATGCCTCCATGCACACAGAACACAGTATCATTTACCACAGCTGCTACCGGCATTTGCTGAAAGGCATAGTTTGAAGCCACAAAAAGCTCTTCATCATTAAGCTCTTCATAGAATCCATATGCCCTGTTCATTTCCGGTGTTTCGTGATTCCCTCGCAAAAGGATTACGGTTTGTGGTCCCTTTAGTTTCAGTTCAAGCAGTCTGCTGAGAACAGCAACGGAATTTCTTCCCCTGTCTACATAATCTCCCAGGAACAATATGCTGGTACTGTTCATTTCCCGCTGCACTTGCACCAGGAAATCCAGTGCCATGAGGTTCCCGTGAATATCACCTACTATCATTGCATTTGTTGATCTTACACGAATAAGTGCCGGCTCTTTTCTGAAGATCCCTGTTGTTTCCTGCAGAAGCAAATCCAATTCCGTCTGGCTCAAGGCCATCGCCTTCATTATTTATTCCAGCTGCAATGTATCATTTATTCTTTCAATACTTTGCGTATACCCATAAGTCCGGCAAGGTTCACTATAGCTATGACTCCCCCGCCTATAATATAACGTGGGTTCTGGTAGGATTTATGGTTTTCGGAATGTTCTGAAGGTGCATGCATATCAACCACCATACTTGATCCGGTATTGATCTGCATTTTAACTTCTTTACCCGGGTCTGATGAAGGTATATATTTGAGAGTGTGATCACTGTCAGGCACCATACCCAGAAATAGTATGCTTTCATGGACAGTGTTTTGAAAAAGTACGGTCTCATCGTCTATCAGTATAAGCTCACCTTCCCCGGGGACATTTACCATTATGTTCACATAGTCTTTTACAGGAATGACTGTACCGTCAGCAGCTCTCAGTTTTCCCGGTATGTTCAGAATATCAAGTATAGTAAGGGCTATGTCCTCCTGCCCGAATTGACCTTCAATGATCGCGATATTGACATCTTTTGCAGCAATGACAAAGGGAACTTTCTGGGATTCAGGCATCACCGAATATTTTTCTGCCTGGTGACCGCCTCTGGAATCCCTGGTTGGAAAACCCATTCCGTGATCACCGGTTAGTATGAAAGCAATGTTGTTCTCAAGGCATGCCAGATACAATTCCATAGTAGCATTATCTATGCCTTCGATACTTGCAATGTACCCGCTGTCTTTTTTGTAATGTCCGGCACTATCCACTGCACCTGCATTTATTGTGAGGATGTATTTTTGCCCGGGATATTCAGTGCCCATGAGATCAATGACAGCTATGCCGGTTTCGATAGCCCAGATGTTATATAGATCATATCGTTCCTGGGAACCTTCCGGATATTTTTCCAGACGTTTCTGCAATGTAGCAGAATGCTCCTGCATAAGTTCTGCAACTGCAAAGGAAATGCTTTTTTGCGGACCTGAAAGCATGTTCGTTTTAGTTACCATTGCAGGTTCATTTACTGAATTACTGGTATCATGGATTATTACATGCTGTTTGCTGCACATCCCGGAAGAATCACCTTTTTGCATGACTCCAAAGGTCATGTATCTATAATCATGTGCTATATCATAGATAGTAGTCCCGGAAGAACCAACGAGTATCCCATCTGCCCTGGAATAACCTGTAACAAGTACCGAATGCCCGCCTTCTGTGAATGTCTGAGGTGCTACAACATCTAAAACCCTGGAGCTCTGGTCAAATATATACTGTATTTTTTCTGTGTCTGCCTTGTCAAGAATGCTGCCGTCAATAGCATAGGGTGTGTACTCCGGGTAAACATAACAGGAACTTAGTCCGTCAACGATAAAGATGACAGCACCATGTGGCGTGTTCACCGGATTTATCTCTATGATCTCATTTGCAGCACCTGCCGACACAGTGAATAGAATCAGGATGAAAAGTAATGGGAACTTCAACATTGACGTGGAAAAGGAAATGGTTCTGTTGTTCTTACTATATACGGTTTCTTTGTGCTTATTTTCATACTTTCCGGCTGTCATCTGGTTAGGGAGGAGATGGTCAACACATAATAAAGTTTCGATTTTGATTTACTTTTTATAAATCAATTTTTAAAATTTTATATAAATTTCAGTCTTTTTTCTTATGACTATTATCTTTTAAATATAGCATTTTAACAGTCAACTCTCACTTTTTAACCCGTCTTTCAGGAAAAGAGAGAGGATCATTACAAGAGCAGCCAGGGTAACCATTGTGGGATAGCCCGATCCTATGAGCATTCCGCCAATTATCGGCATGAATGCAAGACCTGCATATGTGTATGTATTGAATATACCCATGGCAAGGCCTCTGTCAAAAGGCATGTGGGATACAGCAACCGGTAATCCTATCATCCCGGTTCCGGAGCCTATGCCTACCAGTGCAAAACCAAGGAACGGAAATCGTACCGATATCAACACACCGGCAGCAGCAAGCAGTATCCCTGAATAGATCATTGTTCTGAATTGCAGAGGCATTCTTCCGACCAGTATATTAGTGAGCATGGAACTGATGTAAAGAATAGCAATGGCAATACCAAGCTCCGGTTTACTTAAATTATCCCTGGCATATTCCGGATAAAATGCAAGCATCACTCCGGAGATGCCAAATAAAAGGAAAGCAATTATCCATATACGAAGAAAGTCAGTATTGATTATTTTGTTTTTAACCTGCTCAATATCAGAGAAACGGACCTTTTTAGTAACTACTGGTTTTTCATTTTCATTGTTCATTACCAAAAAGATGCTAAACGTGAGTATGAATACCGAAAGGATTGTGAAAAGGAGAATTGAACCTTTTATGGACCAGGAGGCAAGAAAACCGGCAGATGCAACTCCCAGGGCAAGTCCGGCATTCAGCAGGAAGTTGAATTCGCCTATATAGCGGTTCTTTTCCTGAAATTCAGATAACATAGCATATGCTGCAGGGAAAAAAGCTCCACATGCAATTCCTTCTATAAATCGGGCAATGATGAGCAAAAATAGATTTTCAGTAAGTATAAGCACCGTTCCTGCAATAAAAGTGAGGGCTATTGAAAAAACTATCAACTTTAAATTGTTATAGAGATCTGCCATAAACCCAAACGGGATCATTGTCAGCAAAGCCCCTATGAAGTATCCTGAGAACAGCAGTGTATATGTAAGAGTTCCGGAAGATACATGATCAATAGAGGCTAATTCTGGTAAAACCGGAATGACTGAATTAGATAGTCCCATGATGAGGAACACAGTGCAATAGATCAAAAGCCGGTTTTTCTCCATAAGTTCCACCTTTTACAGAATAATCAATTATGCAGCCATTCTATTTATTTTTAGAAGCTATGATCGGAGTACTAATAGAACTACCAATAGAACTACTAATAGAACACTACTAATAGATATGTTCATATACTATGTTCAAGCCAAAAGAATGTGCGATGTATATAAAAGCATATACTAAACAATATAGTTTTAAAATTTGAATATCATTGTGATAACACTTCCAGAGGAAATCAGATTATATGCACTAAATAGTATATATCTAGATGTACATGTGAAACGTTTTAAAAAATTTATGCTTAAAATTAAATTATACTCAAAAATTAAAAAATATTATTAATTAAAGTACATTTATTTATTTTTAACAAAAATATAAAGCTATATTTATCTATTTCTTTTTTGTCATTTTAGTATAGGCTAAGAAGCCTAGAAACATTTATATAAAAATAGTTTAATAATATATACGCACACTACAAATTTTAATTTTTTAAAGAAAATACTTAAAATATTTTGTATATTTAATTACATATCCAAATTAGTTCACTCACTTTTTTTCCTTATTTTATTAAATCATTGATCCAATTTTTGGATTGGTTTGGATTGGCTTTGCAGCTGTAAATGGTAGAAATGTTATTTGTCTTTTTACATTTATCTTTTTATAGTTATTCGGGATTACTTCTCTATTCAAAGCATATAATCGATTCCATGTATTTTTTGATGTTTATTTGTTACATATACTATAAGAATGTGGGTGCTTTCCGTAAGGGTATGATGTTTCTCGATCTTTTCATGCAGATCATGGTGATGGCGAAGGTCAATACCAATGTATTCTTATATACTATGGAATAAGTGTTTTCAGAAAAACATATCAATTTTGCCAATATTGAAGAGATACACAGTTCATGCATAATGACTATAGGAATGAATGATTATTGATTTTTCATGTTTTGAAATCACTAATTAAACCATATAATTTTTAAAAAGTTTCAGCTACACACTTTCAAAAACATTTTAAATATCAGAGATTTAACTCAACTTTTAACTCAACTTTCAACATTATTGATGCTAGTTTTATCTTGTACTTTTTAACTCATCGCCTACTAGGGAAACATGTCATAAAGTAATATATAAAAATATGTTTATTTAATATGGGGTGTGTGGTTAGATGACTATTAAAAATGATATAAATATTATTTGTGGTTATTATAATGTATTGTTATTATTAGTTTGTTTGCCTTTTGTTGAGTGATTCCTTAATATTGCTATCTTTGTTCGTATATATACGAAACTATCTTTTTATTAATTATAATATATAAATATAACTAAATAATATGCTATTTGTATTACTTTCAAATAATTATAAGTGACTATATATTGTTACATTTATTTGTATGTTACATGATATAGTAGTCTATTATATAAGTAACTATGTTTAATTACATACTAATCTTTTTATAAGATTATCTTATATTTCACGGATTTTAACTCTTTTCTAATAGCTTATGATCTACATTAAAAATTAAAGATAAGTTAGGTCGAAGTTATCCGGTTTACAAAAATAAGTTAAGGAACTACTCTTATTTGTTGTTGTGTAGAATGTAATATTAAAAATATACCCTGGTAAGGCAGCAGAATATGGTGGTACAATAAAATAGTGGTTGGGTTGTGGGGGTTGGCGCCTTACCAGGTTTATGATCCTTATCTGCTTTTCTGTATATGCAAATGTTACTATTTATAGTTGTTGTTAGACTTTTGCTAAGAATCAGTTCTACTACCCTTACATCATTAATTTAATAAAATAAAATCATAATAAAATTATGTAAATTATAAAATAATAGTCCTATGCTTTTCCTATTACTTTGCATTGCACACCCATATACGAATGAACTCGAAAATATCAATATAATAATAGTTAAATAATATATTCATATTTTAAAATTAATTATGTATTATAAATATATCTTGTATTTATATATAATTAATTTATTTTAAGTTCAACCAAACCAAACAATCAAAGTTAAATGTTCAATCGGACATCAAACAGTTCTTCAAAATCAGTATACTTTTTTCTGGCTCTGTAAAGGTATTGGCGGACATATTTTTCTCCGCGTGCTTTAGCATACATGGCTGTAGTCTCGGCAGGAGTAAAAACAGTAGCAAGCCTCTTTTTATCGATACTGTCCAGGGTCCGGAGGTCATTGCTGTCCTTAAGGCTAAAGAACTGGGTAATGGTCTCTTCATCCTGCCAGTTCCAGTCCTTATCATACACGATAGCAAAGATGGTTTTGCATGAGCTGCATTTTGCGATCACGATCATATTTTCAGCATATGAATGATAACTGAGGCTGTTCACATCGGCATTACAATTTTTGCAAAGGCCAATGAAATTCCCATCAAGGCTCTGCGGATGCAGATCATTGCCATCAATCTGCAGTACATTATTCTCAATATCATACCTGATAGCCATGTAGTCACCCAAAACTGAGAGTTCATTGAATGCCCTCATATTATTAGTTATTTTGGCATACCTATCTTAATATTTGTATCTTATTATTAGCTTCATGCTATAAAATTTTAAAAACCTATATATAGATTGAGGTACATATAAAATTTTGTGCTATATATGAGGTGAAGCTATGGACTCAATTCGCGCAAAAATAAAACGAAGATTGCAAAAGTTCGTCGAGCTAGATGTTAACGGACTTCGCAGTCACATATTATCTCTATTCCTTAAAGTAAAAGAGACAACTGTAGATGAGTTGCATGCAAATATTACTCAGAAGTATGATATTTCGCGCAGCGCTGTGGCATCAATGGTAGGTTATATCTATTCAAAATTAGGTGTTCTAAGGTCTCACAAAGAGTCTTACAAGACTCCCATAGTATATTCCTTAAAGGAGGAATATGAAGACCTTATAAGGTCTGCACTGGAATCAAAGACATCGGCTTCAAATTGCTGACATTTGTATTAGACAAGGTCCGATCATAAATGTCTCTTGTAAAAAACGCGCCGCGTAGCTCTACTACATTAGTTGTACGTTCAGATGCAAATTCACGGATAACACATTCAAGGGATCCATATTACAATTTGATGAGAAGACTTTTCCAGGAAGAGGCGACGGCAGTCCGTGGTCAGAGATTTTTAATGATGGTAGAAGACCGCCAGAAAAGCGGCAATCCTATAAAGACCAGTGAATGGGAAAGCCTGCTAAAGGAACTTGACATTGGCAGGGCCTCCTTCTATGCAATGCGAAACAAACTGCTGGGTGCCGGCCTGATCACGCATAAAAATAAAGAATATCGTTTATCCGGTCAATTCAGTAAAGATCTGGTTGACATGGCCAGATGGTGGTGGACTGCAGTCCTCAATGAAAACCCGGAAAGTCTGGACTAACCTTTTTCTGAGACTATCCGACC
Organism: Methanolobus sp. WCC5; assembly: GCF_045690325.1. Classification (GTDB taxonomy): domain Archaea; phylum Halobacteriota; class Methanosarcinia; order Methanosarcinales; family Methanosarcinaceae; genus Methanolobus. Next base: position 398,060 of record NZ_CP146981.1, read on the forward strand.
GATATCTTAATATCTAACCTTTACAATTAAGGAGATGCATTCACCGTAGCCCGGTAGTGTAGTGGTCAATCATGCAGGACTCTGGATCCCGCAACCTCGGTTCGAATCCGTGCCGGGCTACCAAAATCTGTTTTGTCCTTTTATTTAGTTCCTTTGATCAGACCTGCGGTCAGACTATTTGCATTTAAATGATTCATACAAATTTTGCTCAAATAAGCCTAATAATCCACTAAATCCTTTGTCAGAGATTACAGACATTTGTTCTCAGTAATTGCAATTTATTCTCTTTTTTGTAGATTTCATTTCTATATTATTTCTATATATTGTTTGTTTTTTTTGTAAATATAAATATCTGACATAGAATTTTTTATAAATACATAGGGACACATATAATATGTAGAAAGACAATAGGAAATTGTCAATAAAATTGAGACTTAATGTCCGGAGTGGAATAAATGAATATAGTGAAAATAATGTGTGTGTTGCTAGTTGCAACAGCCGTGCTTTTATCAGGTTGTGCAGAACAACCTCAGGAACCAGAGGAAATGAACATTGTAGAAACTGCCGTGGATGCCGGCTCTTTCGACACCCTTGTACTTGCTGTGCAGGCGGCTGGTCTTGAAGAGACCTTAACTGACGAAGGACCGTTTACAGTATTCGCACCAACAGACGCTGCATTTGAAGCACTGCCTGAAGGGACCCTTGATGCATTGCTTGCAGATGAGGAAGCACTTGCCGCTGTACTCACATATCATGTGATAGCAGGTGAATATATGGCCGGTGACATTACAGGTATGACATCTCTGGAAACAGTGCAAGGCGAAGAGCTCACTATTAGCGTCAGCAATGGGAATGTGATGGTCAACGATGCAAATGTAGTCCAGGCAGATATTGAAGCCAGTAACGGAGTGATCCATGTGATCGACAAGGTCATACTGCCACCCTCCATGACAGAACCTGAGGAAATGAATATTGTGGAAACAGCTGTTGCTGCAGGTTCATTTGACACTCTTGTACTTGCACTTCAGGCAACAGGCCTTGATCAGACCTTAAGCGGTGAAGAACCGTTTACAGTATTCGCACCAACAGACGCTGCATTTGAGGCACTGCCCGAAGGGACCCTTGATGGATTGCTTGCAGATGAGGAGGCACTTACCGCCGTACTCACGTATCATGTTGCAGCAGGTGAATATCTGGCCGGGGAAGTTGTTGAAATGGACTCTATAACAACAGTGCAGGGTGAAGATATTACCGTCGTTGTAAGCGATGGAAGTGTAATGCTAAATGATGCAAATGTTACACAAACAGATATCCTAACAACAAATGGTGTGATCCATGTAATTGACAAGGTCATACTCCCACCTTCAATGACTTAAGGGAAACCCTTTTCCCTTTTCTTTATGAGTTTTTGCTTACTTTTTTTATTACCTGAATTATAACCGAAGGATGAGCTGTTTCATTATCCTGTTCCGCTTTTTTAAAAGCATTTAATAATTAGATAGCAGAAAGATCGTCCGCAACAAATCGGAAAACCTATATACTTATTGCGAATAATGCCACAGACGCATAATTATTTCTTACTTTCCATTGAAAACAGCATTATAGCCTGGTAACTGGCTTAAACAAGCCGGGCGGTATATTATTTAAATAAATGGGATATTATCTTAAGTAGATATTAGATTATTATTAATACTATTACAAAACAAGGATAATTATAAAAAAATAGCTGGTGATACGTTGAGTGAAAACAAAGGGAAATTCAAGTATGTGTTTTTGGCGGTAGTTATATTGGTCCTGGGTAGCCTGTTCTGGGCCTATGCAAGTTTTTCATTATTGGGGCCCAAGGACCTTGGAGTCCGATACACACATGAGGACTATCTAAGCGCTCTGGAAAAAACCGGTATTCAGGTGGAATACGAAGGTTTGACCGGAGAAGAACTGGAAGAATACAAGAAGAATGCAGAAAAGAAATCCATCCATGATTATGATTTTGAGTTCTCTGACTATGAAAGAAAGGAGTTCACTTTATCCGATGAAGAGGCAACGGCATTATTGAATGAGCTTGCACCAGGCTTCTGGTGGTTCGATGACCTGCAGGTCAAAGTCCTGCCTGACGGAACAATGGAAGGATCAAGTAAGGCAGATATAAAGAGACTGAAAACCGACCTGTATTCTGACGTTGCTGACGATGTCCCCCTTCCGCTTCCGGATAGCCTGAACATCTATAGCAAAGGACGTGTCAGCGTTACAAACAACCAATTGAGCGGAGATCCGGAAACGTTTGATCTCGGCCCGGTCTCACTTCCAGATAAATACATGGAAGAGGAAAGTGTAAGCGTAATGGAAGAATACTTCCCACGTATCTATACAGTTGTCCCGGGACTTGAAATAAAGAGTCTGAGCTCTAATTCAGATGGCGAATTCGTATTTGATGGAGTTATTCCACAAAAAGTGTCCGTGACTAAAAAATAGGTATGGGGTTTTGCAATTGAGGTATTTAGTGATTAACGGGAAAAGAGAGGAAATACCTCCTTTCCCGCATCATAAGGCTTACGTTTACCAATGCAAACAATTCTTTTTTGCCAAGGGAATGACCACTCACTTTACCATGACAAATTATGTTACTCTAAAAGAGCTATATCATGGATTCAGAAACAAATGTTCTATCCCAAGAGATCTTTTGCTTGACCCTACAAGCGATTGTAACTTGAAATGCAAGGGATGCTGGTCGCAGGATTATAAAAGCGGGCATAACATCTCATATGAAAAACTTGATGATATACTGGATCAGGCTGAAAGTTTAGGTATCATGGAATGTTTAATGACGGGCGGTGAACCTTTACTTCGAAAAGAAGACATCCTCAGATTATGCAGAAAACACAACAAAATGACCTTTGGAGCTTTTACCAATGCCACCCTGATCGATGAAGCACTTGCCGATGAAATGGCTGAACTGGGTAATTTTAATGTCTTTATAAGTATAGAAGGAACAAAGGAAGAGACTGACTTCAGGAGAGGGGCGGGTGTTTATGACAAGGCGATTAAGGCCATGGATATTTTAAAGTCCAGAGACATAGCATTTGCTTTTTCGGCCTGTTACCATTCAAAGAACTACAAGACCATAGCCAGTGATGAATTCCTTGACCATATGCGTGAAAAAGGAGCGTGGTTTGGCTGGCTGTTCCAGTATATTCCTGTTGGAAGTGATGCAGATACTTCTCTTGTATGCAATGCCGAGCAAAGGGCTTACGTCCAGGAAAAGATCAGGGACTACTGTATAAAGCACGACTATGTGATCATAGATTTCTGGAACAACGGCCACCTCTCTTTTGGCTGTATCGGTGCAGGTGTCGGTTTTGCACATATCAATGCCAAGGGTGATGTTGAGCCATGCGCTTTCTGCCATTATTCCGATTCTAACATCTACGAGGTATCGCTTGCTGATGCCCTCAGGTCGAAGTTCTTCACCACCTTCAGGAATGCCCAGCCGTTCTCAAACAATCCGTTGAGACCATGTCCCCTGATTGATAATCCTCAGGCTATCATCGATGTGGTCAATGCCGGTGGAGCAAGATCGACCCATCTGGCCAGTCCGGAATCTGCTGAAGCACTTGCCGGGAAAAGTTTTGAGAGGGCCAGGGAATGGGAAGAAAAATCAGAGGAACTGTTTAAAAGGATGCCTGAATACGTACAGCGGAATTTTCCACGATTTTTGAAATATTTTGCTTTCAAGAAAGGAATTACCGATGGCAGAAGAAAGAATATTTAGTGCCCGGACATACTATCTAAACTGTTCTGCGGACTGGATGATCCTTGTCCATGGCTTTGGAGGCAGTGCAAGAACATGGAAAAAGCAGATAAGATTCTTTTCTGAACATTATAACCTTCTTGTGCTGGAAATGCATAAGCTGCAATCAAATGATGAGCTTGATCTGGATGAAATATGCAGGCTCATTAAGAACACCATGGACCACTACGGGATCGAGAAGGCCCATATCCTGAGCTTCTCTTTCAGTTCACTTATATGCCTGCGATTTGCAATACTTTATCCCGGGAAGGTAAAGTCCCTGATAATGGGTGGCGGGATCCTTACGTTCAATCTGAAGACAAAGCTACTGCTTTACATTGCAATCACATTCAAAAGAACCGCCAATTACATGATCCTTTACAAATTCTTTGCATATGTCATTATGCCTAAGAAAAAACATAAAAGATCCAGAAGCATTTTTGTAAACGAAGCAAAGAAACTGGGCCACGATGAGTTTTGTAAATGGCTGGACGTTATCCCTCAGACACTTAAAAGTCTTACCTGGCTGGATGAACTGGATGATAAGATCAATGTCTTATGCGTTTCGGGAAGTGAGGACTATCTCTTTTTAAAGGATACTTTAAAATACAGCAAGAGAATAAAGAATTCACTTGTAGAAGTTATTGACGATTGCGGACACGTATGTTCCATAGAAGGTCATGATAAGTTCAATAATATCGTTTTCCGTTATCTGGAATCAAATAAGGTGTTGTAGACCTATCCAATTGCGCCTTTTGGTTTTTATTGACCATCATACTTCTTCAGTCGGGGAATTATCCTGTGAACCTTTTGCCGGTATTCCCGGTATTCATCCCCAAACTGTGCCACAAGCCTGCTTTCCCAGTGCAGTGACCCAAGTACAAGGTATATTGTCGCTAAAATGTATATAACCAGCAAATTAACTGTCATAAAGGGCGTGAGCCACATAATAACCAGTCCTGAGAGCAGGAACGGATCCCTCACCCAGCGGTATATTCCCCGGATATCCAGACGACTGGCATCTGCTGTATATGGTTCTGATAATTGAGAGTGTAACCTGAACCTGTGCGGGGCATCCAGTAAAGCCCTGGGAGCTACAAGTGCAGCAATTACCTGCCCACCTGCCATGAACCAGAACCAGGGAGATGGTACAACGTACAAGATCTCTCCAGGATTGCGGTAGAGCAGATAGACCAGCGGCGCAAGTGTTATCAATGCAATGATATTGTACACCGGCATGTATAGACTGTCTACCCTGGACCCAAGGGCCTTGCGGATAATACGTTTGAAACGCAGGCTGGCCAGCATACTGTGAATGGCAGCAAATGCAAGCAGACAGAATATCAGGATGATAGTAGGTGAAAGCACTTTCTTTGTCTCCGGTTTTTGTTTAGCTATTGTTATATTCAGGGATATTTAGGGATTATGCGTGGAATTATTGTCAATATAAATGTATTGTGAATATAAACTTAAACGTTTAAATGTTTCTTGCTTTTTTACAGATCGATAAACTATTTATGGTAGCAGGTTCCATTATTTGTGTTTTCTTTACGTTTTAGAACTGAAGATGGGAGTGATAAAAATGTCTGTACAGGCATACATAAATTTTAGCGGTAACTGTCGGGAAGCAGTGGAATACTATGCAAGGGTATTTAGAACTGAAAACCCTCAGATCATGTTATACAGGGATTTGCCGCCAGGAGAGGATTTTCCAGTTACTGATGAAACAAAGGACCTGGTAATACATACTTCTCTTGATATAGAGGGAAGCACGGTGATGTTCTCAGATGTCCCACCTGATATGCCCCTGATTGCGGGGAACAATATCAGTCTTATGATCATAAGTAATGACATGGAAAAGATAAGGTCAATGTTTGATCAGCTTAAGACCGAGGGCATTGTTGGCATGGAACTCCAGGAAACTTTCTGGAGCAAACTGTACGGTTTTGTGACCGATAAATTCGGGATTGGATGGCAGTTCAACTATGAAATCGAATGAGTTTAAAATGGTTAAGTTCTCGGTTTTAGAAATCCACAAATTCAGGAAAGATCATGCATGTAGATGATCTATTTTTTTGATGTTTTATTTGTTGATATTTGTGATATTTGTTAATATCTATCGATTCCTAGATTCCTATGTTGTAAAAACAGCTTGCAGTAACTTCAATTCTATTCGAAGTCAAGGGAATGGCTAAATAATCACAGGTACTACTCAGGTGCATGGAGGAAGAAATATGTTAAATACACAAAAAATAATGACATTACTTTTCATATGTGTTCTGGCAAGTGCCGCTCTTCTGGTATCCGGTTGCACTGACACAACAGATATTACCGAAGAGACAAGCAACGGGCAATCAGAGGCACAAAAAGATCCTGAAGCTGCATCCATTGATGATATCGCTGATATTAACTGGCAGTGGTCAGCGTTAACCGGAGATGAGACCGGCAATCTGTCAACTATCCCGGACCCTCAGAGATATACAATACAGTTCTCAAAGGACGGGACCTATGGTATCAGGGCAGACTGTAACGGCGGAGGCGGTGAATATAGCTTTGAAGGGGATCACCTCATAATAGAGCCCGGGTTTACGACTCTTGTATACTGCGGTCCGGAATCCCTTGATAGTCAGTATCTTTCCCTTCTGCATGATGTGACAGGTTTTTCGATGGAAGATGAGAAACTGGTCCTTAGTTTTGAAGAAGAGGGCAAGCAGATGTTCTTCGTTAAAGAAAGTCCCGCTTCTTCAGAGGATATCCTGAATATTGAATGGCAGTGGACAGGAATTGTAGAAAGCACTGAAGATGCTGTCAGCCAGACTGCCGTTGCTGAACCGGAAAACTATAGTATCATTTTCCAGGCAGATGAACGATACTCTATCAAAGCAGACTGCAATGTCGGAAGTGGAGAATATGCAATTAAAGGGAACAATCTTACAATTGCAACGCCAGCCCTGACAAAGGCATACTGCGGTCCGGATTCCATGGATGTGCTGTATCTCTCCATGCTGAGCAATGTAACAGCCTTCTCACTGCAAAACGGACGGCTTGTTCTCAGTCTGGGCAATAGTGGTGATGAAATGCTTTTTGACATGAAAGAAGCATTTGCTCAGTGAAACAACTGCAAAATAAAACATCTGATATATTCATATCTGAAATTATAATGGCGTTATAATTATGATTCACATCAAAAAAAACAATACAATAATTATAAGTGCAGGAACAACAAATGAATATGCAGGGAATAAATTTCCCTATCGTACATACGTGCGCGGGTTGGATTAGGGGCTTTCTTGAGCAGAAGAGGAAGAATCATATATCCAGGAGTGGACTCACTGATGTGGTGAGACAGTGGGGTATGAACATTTGGAAAACAAAGAAGGATGAAAAGGGTTCATCCTTCTTCTCCTTTTTTTCATTAAATATGATCTTTTTTATCAAGTATAGGTTTGTGTTGAACTGTATAAAGGTACCCGGCACAGAAGTTCACAAGATCAGCGGTTTTTTTGCAGTAGCCAGGTGATTCCTACAAGACTGTCACCTTCCAGATCATTACATTCTCTTTGCTGACTTTCCACATATCCTTCAAACAGTTTAACATCTTCCGGGTATGTGAGTGATAATTCAGCTGCTCTTTGTGCGATCTTCGTTTGAGTGAAACGATTAATCGTTATTAGTCGTGAAAGATTCACAGGGAGTTCTTCAATTATTAAACAACCGTTCTTTTCAAAGGCTTTCAGCCAGTCGGCCTTGGGAAAACAGGAGCTGAAGGGTTTTTCTTTAGCATAGCAATCATCTATGAGCAGCCATCCTCCCGGACGAAGGGGTTTAGAGATGATTTTTAGCGTTTCTTCAGGGTTACCTAAAGCATCTCCAACAGAACCAAAGATAACCACATCATAATTTCCAGGATGTTCCAGGGCATCGATGATGTCCCCAATCTCAAAACGTATAAGATGCTGAACATTGTATTCTCTGGCACGACAACGTGCTTCTTTGATAAAGGCCTCCATGAGATCAATACCTACTACCTTACATCCGAAGGTTTGGGCTAAATGAATGGACACCGCACCTTTGCCGCAGGCAAGATCAAGGATGTGAAAATTTGTGTCAATTGGTATATGTTTTTCTATGAGATGTGCAATATCCTCCGGGATAGAACCCAGTTCAAACAGATCCTGAAGAAGGTAAGGCAAATAAGGTAAAATACGGATATTTTCTGCTGTAAGGGAAGCAGCTAGTTTTTCGACACGATCCATAGGAATACTCTTTATTTTTGTTTATTTTGAGAATGTTTTGTTAATTCAGAGAAGGACAGTGAGACTGTATCGGTCTCCACTTGAAACGCATATTTTTAGTATCTTATTCTATCTGCATTATTATTTATAACTTGCAGGGGGTTAGGAATGACCGGTATTGCAAATTCAGATACTTTACACTTTTACTTCCTGATGTAAAGATAAAAACTGTGAAAAGACCTGAAAGAAAAAAAGAATGGAAGGAATGGAAAGAATTGAAGTCCAATCTTCCTTTTTGGGTTTGAACAGAATGTTCAATTAAATTGATATGAGAATTAAGCAACTTCGCCAAATGCGAACTTGCTCAGTACTTTGGTAACTTTTACTGACACTTCATCGCCGACCTTGGTTTCCGGGACAAAGATAACAAATCCGCTTACTCTTGCAATTCCGTCGCCTTCTCTTGCAATATCTTCAATTGTCACATCATAACTTTTTCCGGCTTCTACCGGTGCACTTGAACTCATGTTACTAAACAAATATTTCACGTCCTAATTAATTAGCTTAAAAAGAAATACAACCATTTGTCTAAAGGTGTGAAAAAACAGTAAATACAATAAAAGTAATACCATCTAAACCTATTATTTCTCAAATCAGTTTCAAACTCTAAAAGCACCTTAACAAGTGTAAATATACTATATATACCTGTTCCTGTAAATAGGACTGATTTATGTTTTTATTGCGTCTCTGATAAAAAAAGATCCCAACTGATCATTCGATTTTTCCTGGAAACATGTCCTTAAGGTAACTTGCAAGAACCTGTTGAACATTGGTATCCCTGGCTGGCATTTTTCCACATTCCGTATATTCCATGATGAATAAATACTATATTACGTATATTCTATAATTAGAAAAGGTTTGATGACATGGATAAAAGATCACTTGAAAATGAACCAACGATGATGCACCTTTTTGCAGTGATAAGTCCGGCAAAGAATACGAAGCTAGCATATTTAACGGCGATGGTCCAATATACCGAGTTTACCGGACAAACACCTACGGAGCTTATCAACGAAGCAGAGCAGGACATACGGGCCGGGAAGCTCATGAGAGAGAGAGCGATATTCTTTAAAATTCCCCAGTTTAGACAATACTTAGAAAACCAGAAAAACCCAAACACAAACAAACCACTTGCACCGGGGACCATTGAAAAGTATGTATCCAGCGTGATATCTTTTTACAAGTCTTTTTACATTGAGACTCCAAAGCAGCCACGAAGCAAGAAGAAAGTTAAGCCAGTGAAGGAAAACATTAAAAGAATAGATAAAGAAGGAATCCGAAAGGCACACGAACACGCAAATCTTAGGGACCGGGCAATATCGCTATGTGGGATTAGTTCAGGTATGGGTGCGGCAGAGATCGCAAGTTTAACCCTGGAAGCGTACCGGGCCGGATATGATCCCGAAACTCTGATAACAACCTTTGATATGAGAAGGGAGAAAGTCGGGAAGGACTTTATAACATTCATAAGTCCAGAGGCTACAAAAGCAGTGGATAAATATCTTGAATGGAGAGACAGACCGCCAGCAACACAATATAAGGAAGATATCGAGGAATATGAACGCAGAAAGACCACACCAGGAAGCTATCTTTTCATATCTGCAAAAGTGCGTAAGGAATATCTACACACACGAAATGAAGAAGATAGGCGACTAGTCCCCAGGGCGATCGTTGAGGTCTATCAAAGGATATCAAAAAATGCAGGCTTGTGCACACCACGTGGATATTTCAATGTTTACCGCAGTCACAATATGAGGAAGCTATTTGTTAAAACACTGAAAAACGAGGGAGCAGATAGCGACATAGTAGAATATTTCGTAGGTCACACGCTTGATGGTGCAAAGGATGCTTATTATGAAGGCGATCCTGGGAAACTGAAAGTTATATATCAGAAATTTATACCTTTTGTGACAATTTCCAAAGAGGTTGATGTCACCAGCTCATCCGAATATCAGGAAATAAAGGATAAATATGAAACTGAGAGGGCCGCAAAGGAACATTATAAAATAGAACGTTATGAGCTTGATAAGATGCTTAATGATGCAGTCGAAAAGAGATTAAAGGAAATGTTGAATGGTAAAATTTAATATTTTCTTTTTTATTAAATTGTATTCATATCTTTTTTTGTTTTTTGGTGGGTAGTAGTTAGTAATAATGCAATTGCCGCAACTATGTATTAAGATACATAGAGAATTCTATTCTATATGTTTTATATAGTTATTAATACTTATACATATATAAGGACTATATATACATACACTAGTCAATCATAATGCAATTGCCGCAACTATGTATCATTACAAGATTTATATAGTTAAAATCTATGTTAACTATATAATGATTGTAAATAGTAATATTGTCCGGGAGTATATACATGAATGAACAACCGCAGAAATGTATTGTAATTGGATTAAGTATTGAATCTGATATCTTGCAGTGGATGGATAATTCAAGAGGATTAATCAAAAGATCCACTTATGTTAACAACATTTTAAAAGAAAGAATGAAACAGGAAAATGATTAAAAGGGCCACACTGATACTGGTAATATCAGACATGGCCGCAAAAGATCAACAAGTTTTGTTAATCTCAAGACAATAATTAATAAGACTTATAGGTTTATAAACATGATGTTATGTTTTGTTTCTTTTGTGGTTCGTGGTCCTTTCAAATCGGGAAGGAAACATGGATTTAATCGAATATATAGAGCAAGAAGCCATACGTAGATTTGCTGAATTGGAACAGGAAGCCGAGCGTACCGGAAGAACCCTTAAAGAAATTGCTGAGATGAAGGGGTTGGTTTGATGGATTTTGAAACTATCCTCTTCATAATCAAGGTTGGTATTTTTGCCTTCATCGTCATTAAAATTGCCAGCGTATTCCTTGGGGTGAGATTATGACATTGGTAGGTAGTCCGGAAGGAAACCCTCCGGACAAAAAACAAAACAGTCAATACACTGATATGCACTTAAAGGTTATAAACATAACCTTTGAGACTGTCACAATGCCGGACAATACCTTAAGGTGCACTTTTATTGACCTGATGCTGCCGACTGGATACAAAGTCAACTCTCAGGGAGTATACAAGCGTATAACAAAAAACAACCGCAGAGGGTGGAGGCGGATAACATCTGTACCGTGTACCATTTCAGCAATCAGCCAGGATGCAGAACATGGAATTTGTAGTAAAGTACGGGTTGCTTTTGTTGATGGATCTGGATGCAATGTATGGGAAATGTGGATATCTACAGCACAGGCACTTAGTCGCAAGGTAGCCGGAATACTCCGGGAAAATGGCGCAATTTGCACAGACAGCGACAGCGAGCAATTGGCGGACTACTTCAGAGAGTGCTATATGATGAGATTGAAGGAAGTAACGGAGGGATGGTAATTATGAGTATAATCCCTAACTCTTTTCAAAAAACAACATGCAACACAGTAGACTATACTCTAATAGAAGTATTCCAGGATATCCAAGAAATAAGGGGAATTGATTCCGAAAATTACAAGCTGAGTAAAGGTGATATATCATATATACCACGTGTTAACGCTGAAGGATTAGAGCGAAGAAAACTTGGAAAGATATTAAAATCAGTTTTTTTGAGGGTATTAAACCCAGATGAGTACTATAACTATTATCAAGATTTAAGAAAAGATAAAGACAATGTAGAAAAACTCATCAGACAAGTTGATGAAAACACAATTCAGGTCAATGTAGAAGATCCTATTTGTAAAATGTGGATTGAATCAATAACTGATCAAAAAGTATGTATTGAGCTTGATCTTGTAGAAGAAGGCTTAGAAGGGATCAGCATCTTTAATGAGATTACAGAAGTTAATGTAAAAGAGGTCTTAACTGAATACGTAGAACGCATTCAAAAGAAAAGCACATCATCTGTCACTTTTAGAAGCCATTATAAAGTAGTTCTTGCCTATATAGCTCAAGGAAGTTTGAGCCTTCCAATTGCTTTAATCTATACCGGTAAAGAGCCGGTCAGATTGGGTTTTCGTGAAATATATATCCAACCTATAGCAGATGAAACAAAAAAAGTACTTAGAGATAAGCCGGTTTTTGAATCATCGCAGTTTAGAGAAGGGATTTTTAGAAAAGAGCTGTTAAAAAAAGTAGGTATTACCGACCACGTAAACGGGGAAGCAAACACTAAGAAAGATTTAAGGGAGCTGTGGGATGAGTTTTTGCCCCTTTGTTATGAAGAAGTACTGCCAATTCCGGAAAGTGAGCTGCAGAGCTGCAGAAATCTAAATAACGTCCTGGAAAGAGCTATTACAGGAGGGATAGAGATTGATCCTATCCTATATATGCTGATGACCGCACAGATTCCAGCCCCTAACGCAAACTCAATTGATCCTGAAGAGTATATGCCATATGCACCTCATGGATTAAATATAACAAACTCTAAGACCGGAAAAAGCACAACTGCATCAAGGATATCTGAAAACGTAATAAGAGATGCTACGGTTTCTAATCTTCTTGGTTTTTCAACATCAGATAAGGATCATGTGGGATTGTTAAACGGCCAAGTAGATACTACTTTTATAGACGAACTTACAGAATCTATGGAATCTGAAGTATCTAACGGCCTTTCAAACTATATGGAAACAGGAACTACATATAGAGCAAGAGGAACAGGCATAAAGGTAAAGGGTTATAGTCCGATTGTATTTTTAGGGAATCCTAAAACACTAGACAGAAAAATAACAAACATAGAAATCTATGAGATATTTCAAGAGACTCTTGATTGTGCCACAGGTAACCCTATAGCTCTAGGGTCTAGGCTTGGGTCAGTACTGTTTGATTCGGGATTGAAAACAGCCGAAGGTAACAAAATAGAAAACCACATTTCAAAAACCGCTTTGAAAGTGTTAAAAACTGTTCAATGGTATTTACGTGATGATTTTTCAAGCCTCTTCAAAGATAAAAAAGTATTAGCATGGTTGAATAGGCCATTTGAGCAAAATTACATTGAAGAAATAGAAAGAATATCATCGGATATTCCATTGAATAGTATCAAGGAGTTTTTAAAAGGGAGTAAAGACGCATACCGACATGTAAGAGGGACAGCCCTACACATCGTTTTTTACTCAAATTTTGAGAGATATGTAAAAGATGATAAACCAGATACAAAGGAATTCCTACAGGAATGTGAAGAACAATTTAAGATACTTTGTGAGCTTAATTTAGACTCATTTCGGAAAATTGCATCTATCAAAATAGATAGATCCGTATTTCAAAGTAAACTCCAGAATGCTCCCGAATATATCAGCATTTTGTTAGAATGTATTTGTAATTATGGCCATGATATTGAAAGAATCCCATATGACGACTTAGAACATTCTTTTAAAGATTTAGGTAAAAGGAACGGAAAGTATACAACATTTGGAAAACTAACCCAGAACATCTTAAAGTCTATCAGAAGTACAAAAGTTAATCTCAATACTTTTGGATTCGATATTTTCCATAGTGAAGACGTTACTTTGATAAAAATAATTGATAAAGATGTTGCAGCTATTGTTTTAGATATTGTAAAGAATAATCTAGAAAATACAGGGTACACAGGGTACACAGGGTACAACAATACTACTGATAACGATTTTAACCGTACCCTATCCGTACCCTCTGTACCCTGTACCCTAGAAAAAAAACAGGGTACAGGAAAAACGCAAACAGTTGGCACTCTGTACCCTGTGTACCCTGTATACCCTGCCTCTGTGGCTTTAACTTCATTAGAAGAATATGCTAAAAAATGGAAACAATTAAATAAAACAGAGATTAATAGAACCAATCTAGATAAATTTACAATGAATTTCTTGATAGATCAAGGATCTACAAGTAAGAATTACGATCTTGAGAAGATTCATGATATTGTTGTTCGTCTTGTTGAGAAAGGGGATTTGTAAAATCCTTTCTTTATTCTTACTTTCTTTTTTAGAGGAACTTGCGGCAGGTCCAGGACAGCCCTGCAGTCCCTCCGAATTCTCACAAAAGCCGCAATACCAAAGAGCCTTAACAGCTTTGTAGTTGCTTAAGGCTACTTGTTTTTACTTATATTATATAGGTTAGTTATATAATTGCGTCATTGCGCTATTGCAATGTTATATCATAGTATATTACTAAGTCACATGTTAACATGGCACATTTTAGCATGTTACAAATTAACATAGTGCTTTATGGGCGGAAGAGCGCAAAAGCAGCAGCATTTCATTATATTTAGCTATGGCATAATTTCCGTTTATATCTTCAAATTCCTTTCATATATACCATATCTATATACTTTTGCATATTCTATATATTTAAAGTGCATTTTATGTTATTATGTTCACTGGTATGCGTTTATACGTGGTTTTATTGTTGCTATAGTAGCAGTAGATAGCGTTTTTTATTATAATGTACATAGCCTTATAAAAGTAAACAGACAAAACGGACGATTTAAACTAAAAGGTGGACTAAAAAAAAGATTGCCCAGTACGCTTTATATGAGGTTTTTTTATGTATGCCTATGGTCTAGCATGGCATTAAGATAGTTTTAGCCATATTGGGCGGGATTTTAAACATTTTGTTACCTAACAGGTTCTAAAGCTAGATAACCTTGAACCTTAACGATGTTGAACTTGTCACCCTTCTTTATGCCTTCTAATTTTATAATATCGTTTGGAATAGTTATCCGGTATTGTCCATTATATTCTTGAATTGTTACGACCATTTCAAACACCTTATTTTTAAGTACTGCTATTAGTACTATATGAAGTACTAATCAATATATTTATGCCTGAAACAATGGTATGTTTTTACATCATGAAATAGAATTTACGTAAAAAGGTTTAAATTCCATGATATATTTCGGAAAAACGTATACCCAGCCTCCTCCTGTGCTATCCATGATAGCACGGAGCTTGCTTCCTCCAGCCATTAGAGAGAATCTTAGCTGGGACAGACTGGTCATGCCGTCCGGAACCAACAGGACGATGGAACCTGTGAAGAAATGGTAGATGAGGCCTTCTTTTAAAGCAGCTTCAAAAGACATAGTGAATTTCTGATCCCTTGATGTATTTTCCATGATATCATCAAGAACAGCGTCGTAAAGGTTGCATTTTCTGGTGAACGGAGCAATGAACTGCAGGGTAGCACCATTTTCGCAAAGGGATAGTGAGTTGCGGTTCTCAGTAACAGTATCCAGTATGTCAGAGTCTGTGATGCCAAATCCTTTTGCATCTGTCCGGATCCCTGCTATTGGAACCTTAAAAGTAAGAGGATTATCGCAGATCCGCAAAGACGGATCATTCTCAGTATACTGCAGGATCATTGCCTCTACAAAGGCGTGCTTTAAAGATGGAGGTAATTTCATTAGCATGACTCCTGAAATGATATGTTAGTTCACTTTACCGCTTTTTAATACAGTCCTCATAATCGTTTTTGTGGAGGCAGAGGATAAATGGCTGACCTGATTATCTAATTTAAGCGCTCATTGTCTGCATATATAGTTAAACACTCATTACCCTGCAAAGAATACAGCATCATAGCAATTTTTTGTTTTAATTACGGAATTGTTTTTGCTGCTTTTATATTAAATAATAATTATCCGGTATCCTTATACTTATCCTATATTATTTAAAATTATGTATTATTCTCATAATTTATCAAAATCTTCTGAAAATACCCGGATATCGGAATGATATAGTCAGACGCATGCCACCACAAAGCAGATAGAGTTTAAGGACATTCAATATCTTAGCTAACCATTTTATGAAATAATCAATTACAGTTGACTATATGCTACTTGCTTTACTTTAAATAGTATCTATACATAATTTGTATTGTTGGATTGTATATGATTTCCGGGTAGGATGTGCTTAAAATGAGTAAAAAACTGCTGGATATAATATTTGCATCTGAAAAGAGAAAGAATGTGCTTCTATTGTTGCTGGATGGGGCAAAGGAAATGAATACTCTTCTCGACTTACTGGAAACATCAAGGAATTCATTACTTCCACAGATAAGGTTCCTGGAAGATCATTATCTGGTTAATCATTACAATGACACTTATGAATTGACGTCCATAGGAAAACTGATAGCAGAGAAAATGGTTCCACTATTGGAAACCATCGATGTTTTAGATTGCGATATTGATTATTGGGGTACTCGCTATCTTAATTTTATTCCTCCACATCTTTTGCAAAATATAGACAAACTTGGTAAATGCAAGGTTATAACTCCTGCTTTCACAGATATATATAAGCTCAATGAAGAAATTCTGGAAACATCTCCTATTTCAAAATCACATTATGGAATTGTGACATTTTACCATCCGTTATTTCCTCAGTTTTTATCGAAGATGATATCAAACAATGTAAATGTACATATGATAGTGTCTCAACCTGTTATGGAAGGGTTCAGAACGGAGCACTCCATAGAATTTGAACAACTTATGCAAAGCGAGTTACTTCATTTTTCAGTATATAATGGAAATATGAGTTTTGTGGGCTTTGCATGTAACGATTATTACTTTATGATGAGACTATTAAAAAATAATGGTGAATATGATACCAAATATATTCTCTGTAACAATAAAGAAGCATTAGAATGGGGAAAAGAACTGTTTGCACATTGCTTAAAAAGTTCTACATCTATAGATAATACAACATCGAAATTTGATTGATCGTATATATAATTTAATTTAGTGTGAGTTATTGGGAAAGACAGAGGAGCATTGCCCTTTTAAAGATGATTATAAAGATGATTAAGAAGTCGTGGAAGGGTCTGAATGATCACACTGACATTACAAGACGAAATCCCAGGGAGTAGCATCCATAGGCCGGGTTGAAGCTGCTGCGATAAGCTGAACGGCATTTTCTGGCATAGCTGACCCACCCACCACCACGCAGGACCATTCCGGAGATACTACCTGCTGCCCTGCAGCTGCTATCAACCGGAGAATAACTATGAATATTATGAATACAGGAAATGTCCTGACACCATTCCCACACATTACCATGCATATCATAAAGGCCCCAGAAGTTTGGTTTTTTCTGGCCTACCGGATGAGTCATATGCTGTGAGTTATCATAATACCATGCATATTCGCTCAATTTTGAATCTGCATTTCCGAAAGAATATATCGTGTTTGTTCCCGCCCTGCAGGCATACTCCCACTCAGCTTCAGACGGAAGACGGTACTTATCAGTGTCTTCCTTTGAGTTCAGCCTGTTCACAAAGTCCTGCACATCATTCCAGGATACACATTCAACAGGCCTGTCATCTCCTTCAAAACACGAAGGATGACTGCTCATTACAGATTCCCACTCTCTCTGGGTCACCAGATACTTCCCAAGGTAGAAAGGTCGTGAGATGATCACTTTATGGATCTGTTCTTCATGGCCGGATCCACTTGAATACATCCAGAAATCCCCGGCAGGGATAAGCACAAACTCCATGCCTATGGAATTTTTCACAGACACAGCATGCATATTCGTCTCTGCCTCTTCATCATCTTTTCCTGCAGGCACATCTTTTTGCAACATTTTTTATACTCTTTGTACTTTTCCTCAACGTGATCCATCGTTTTACCAACTATGGTCCTATGATCTGGGATATGATCTGGGATATTTCCATGTTATAATGTCAGGCAGGATTATATTTAGGCTTTTTTGAGTACTATGGATACCGCAGGTCATTGATAAAAACTACATTTGCTTACTTGCCGGAAATGAACAGATAGAGGGTATCATTCATATCCCGGGCCGTTCCGGGCCGTTCCGGGCCATATTTGGGACCATACCTTTGAACATTCTTTTGATCATACCTTTGATCATAACTTTATTCTGTCAGGAACCCTATGACCAAACGTGCAAACAACTCTGGTGCTGTACTCATAGCTACGTGTTGTTGTCCCTGCATGTCCACGATCCTGCTGTCAGGCAAAGCCTCATGTACAGCTTTGGTGGCAGCCCTGAGCACATCAGGACTTTCACTTCCAGATAATAGCAATGCCGGGACATTCAGATCCTTGAACCGCATAGGGTCAAAAATGTAATCATCGTCTGCGAATTCCCTGACAAGAGTGTGAGCTGATGCCAGGCGTGCTGTCCATGCAGGTTCTTTTTTCAAGCTGACGATCTCATGTCCCGAAATGCCCACAGCCTCTTGGAAGAATACCTGCAGGCCCCCTTCCCTATCACCCACATCAAGTAGCTCCTGAATTTTGTTTTTTGTATTTGGAGGATAGAGTGAACCTTTCAGGCGTATAGCTGGTTCATACAGAATTAATTTGTGAAGGTTTTTTACCAGCAGTGCCGCCTCCAGAGCTATCAAAGCACCATAAGAATGTCCCAGCAGGTTTACAGGTTCCTTTATGGAATCAACTACAGATGCCATGTCTTCATATTCACGTTCAAGGGAGTAACTTGCTGAATCTCCACTCTCTCCCCGTCCACGCCGGTCAACAGCATAAATAGTAAATCTTTGCTCCAGCATGGGGAGGACAGACGCCCATCGTGTATGGTCTGCAGTTGCACCATGTACCAGAACCAGAGCAGGCCCTGCCCCACTCCGCTCAAATGCGATCAACGTCCCGTCTTTAGATCTTACTTTGTCCATAAACATCTCCTTTAGTTTTTTTGTTTTATGGGTATATCTATATTCGGCATTGTCCTTGTTAATTCTATTTGAGTTCTCTTCTCAGGAAAAGCACAAGTGCTATTCCAAGTAAAGCCACTGTTATAATAGGATGAGCAGTTGGCACAACAGGTTTCTTTCTTTTAACCGGTCCTGAAATGAGATCAAATTCAGTGGTCAATCCGGTAGAAGTACCTCCAGAATATTCCGAAATACCATTACTCAGACCTGAAAAACTAGTTGTTTCACCATGTTCCCAATAGCTATCAACCTCATATGAAAAACCACTAAGCTCACAAACAGGCAGTATCGGATTTGTCTCAGTGTACCAGATAACCCCGTTCCATGAAGGCTCCCAGGAGACATCAACAGGCTGTTCTCCGGGGGGCTGAAGGAAAAGAGGGCCAGGGGTGATATCTGAAGTTAATGTAGGATCCCATGGTTGCCATGACCAACCGGGAGGTGCACGGATGTTATAGAAAGGAACCTGTATTTCAAGAGCAAACAGATATATAGCCTCATCGCCAAGATTTAAGACTGTGTATTGATACTCATCTATTTTCGGGTTTTCGGTACTGAGACGTTTATCTTCAACTCGATTTGTCTTATTGCTTATAGGTGAAATTGCCCAGAAACCTTCGACAAGAAGATGATCTGCCTTAGATTTTGTCCCTTGGAAAACATCAGCTCCCGTATTATTTGACTTTGGGATCTTCATCTGATTTGATGATGTGTTTGTTATATTATATTCATTGAAAAAACTCTTATTATAAGGCTTTGCTGAGTCTGAATGATTTTCACCCCAGCCATGTGCTATTTTAAACTTCCCTCCATCAGTATCGTATCCGACACCAGTCATGGCATGGGTACCATTTACCACCTTTGTCCCATTAGCATAGCGCCAACTAACTTTTGCGATGACGTCTTCACTTCTATTTAATTCACTCTCCCATTTAGCATATGAGGCATCTGAGCCATTAAAGTATTTTACCTTAAGTACAGAATGGTTGCGTTCTTTTAAGTATTGCGCAATACTCTTTGCAACTCCCGAACCATTACTTTTTCTGGATGATTTGTTATTAACATAACTTTCTCCGTAAATTTGTTTTGCAATACCAAGTGTCAGATTTTTACTGTCATTGATCCAATTATTGTTGGGGCTGCTTTCATTGGTCTGATCGACCAGGTTAACATATCCGTGCTGGTCAAAGTACCAAAAGGAATTAGCAACAGCAGCAGCAGCGCATATTCCACTGTTGTTTGCAATGTATTTCTGTGAAAAATCAGGAACAAGTCCGCCATCCGTACCGTTCCCTTTATACACCTGGGTTGCTTGTGCTGGTATAACCGAAGTCATTACAAACAAAAACAAGCAAACAATAATTATGATCTTTATCTGCCAATTCATATATCCACACTTCCTCTTGTTACTGTGGATGTTTTCTGTTCTTACAGTAATATGAAGAAAATCGTCATGGGTAAAAATATGCTACCATATATGATTATGCTTTAGGAAACATTGTTTAGGTAATGTGATACTAATTTAAAAAAAACAGATAGTAATAATAAGTTTTTCTCTTAGATCCCGGTTATAACATCCAGCGGTTATGACATCCAGATCAGAGGTATTACGATATCCTATCCTTAAATTTTATGTGTTCCTGTGTTGATTAAAGGACAGGGTTAATAAAAAGAGCTAACAAGGTGGTCACAAGGTGATGAAGTTTATTACCGGAACGGGTTCTAATCCGTCCTGAATATCGTTCCATCTGGCTACGCATTAATGAAGTTTGTTACGGGGTCGGGTTTTAATCCGCCCTGAATGTCCCTTCATTTTAGCTACAAATCAATGAAGTTCATTACGGAACAGAAATTCAATCCATCCTGAATGTCGCTTCATTTAGCTATGCGTTAATGAAGTCCATTACGGGACAGGGGTTCAATCCGTCCTGAATATCGCTTCATTTTAGCTTACTCCCTTGCGACCAATTTAATAATATCTAATTAATGATATAAAGAACTGGCGGTCATGTTAATGTAAATGATTCCTTTATTGTACCAAAAATGAAGATTCTTGTTTTGCTGATCCTGTTATATTATTGGGTATAACGAGCTGGTATGGTTGATATATGAACATTCCCATTTAGATCCGTGGAATAGATCAATTAATTAATAAACTTAAAAAATCATTAACAGGAAGGAGAAAGAGAATGAACATTTCTATCAGGTTAGAAGAAGAAAAGGACTTCAAAAGTGTGGAATACATGACAAGAGAAGCATTCTGGGATCTGTACAAACCAGGATGTGATGAACATCTCGTAGTGCATAAAATAAGAAAATTACCTGCATTTGTAAAGGAACTGGATTTTGTTGCATGTGATAAGGATATCATTGTCGGCAATATTATCTATTCAAGAGCGAAGGTCGTAAATGAGGGAAATAAAGAATTCGAAGTCCTATGTATGGGCCCATTTGCAGTATTGCCATCATATCAAAATCAGGGAATCGGTTCGTTATTAATGGAACATTCTATTGAAAAGGCAAGGCAGCTTGGTTATAAGGGCATTATAATTTTTGGGAATCCGGATTATTATCATCGTTTTGGTTTTGTAAGTGCTAAACAATATAATATCCGGACATCCTGGGGTGATGATCTGGATGCATTTATGGCTTTAGAACTCAGGGCTGGCAGCCTGAATGATATTTCCGGAATATTTTCTGAGGATGAGGTCTTTAAAGTAGAAACTGAGGAGCTGGAGGATTTTGAAAAACAGTTTCCCTACAAAGAGAAACATGTTACAGACACCCAATTAAAACTATAGATGTAAATCCCCCACACTTAAAACTCATTCCTGCACTTCACTTGCAAACACAGCCTGTTATCCGGCAGATTTCATTCTGCCTATTCTTATTTATTAAAACACCAGGCTCTGTAGAAATCCTTTCTTTATTAATAAACCACAGTAAATATGGATACACTCACCTCTGTAAGAGGTGAGTGTATCTGCGGTTCACAAATTATTGATAATAGTTTTCCTACAGAGCCAAACATTAATAAAAAAATGGCATGAAAGTCTAGATGAAATCAAAAAAGGTTGTTATTCTTTTTTCAGGATACTGAAAAAACGAACAATAGAGAATTCAAGCCCACCCTATCTGCCGGAGTGTGATCGTATCGTTCCAGATCTTGGTCACGTGCCGAATCAGATCACCTTCGAACTCCATGAGATAAGCATAATGTGCTACGGCAGTTTTCCCTGTTGGTGGCACCGGCCCTCCGGGCCCGGTCTGGGTTCCATGGAACACGGCACATGCTGCAACTCTGTTCCTTTCTTCATCTGCTGCAAAGAAAAGCAACTTATAATGCCCATCCGGTAGTGGTATCAGTAAGTTCTTCATCCATTCTGTATAAGCTTCTAATGTCTCTAATCCTTCCAGTGCATCTGCCTGAGCAGAGAACGTTGCATCAGGAAGACAGTACTGCTTACAACCTTCCCAACCTTTTCCAGTTTCACATGCTTCATAGAACTGTCTTGCAGGTTCTAATATTCCACTCACTATTTATCCTCCATTTTCTTCACTAAGATAAATCTTGTTTTGAGGTTCTTGTCAATAAAAATACCTCCTTGTAACATAATAACACTAAATCATTATTACAACACGGAAATATTCTGCTAAAAGGCAGGATTCAGGGATATAAAGCAGAAGGTCCTGAATATTTCCTATAATAACTGTGAGAATATAGGATTATCAAACTACTCTTCATTACATAAAGAAGAATGCAAAAGAAGATAAGCCATTTACGCTTAATGCTGATGCCAGGAAAAGGTTGGAAATATTTAATACAACCATCTTTCTAATGCTACATTCATCAAAATAACAGACCGAGATGTGAAAATGATAGATATAGTTCTCCCGAAAGGCAGTTTAGAGGAACAGACCTTCCTTTTGTTCAAACAGGCAGACCTTGAGATAAAAAAGACCGACAGGGACTACAATCCCAGGATCAATGACCCTCGGATGGGCAAGATCAAGATCATGAGGCCACAGGAGATCCCCGGCTATATTTCCGAGGGCTATTTTGACCTTGGTATCTCAGGTCTTGACTGGGTCAGTGAATCTGATGCCGATGTGGTGGAAGTTGCTGACCTGCCTTATAGTAAACAGGGTGCTGGTAATGTTAAGATAGTCATAGCAGTGCCCAAGGACTCGCCCATTGACAGTGCAAGTGACGTTAAGCCAAACAGCAGGGTGGCTACTGAATATCCCCGGATGACAAAGAGGTTTTTCGAGGAGCGTGGCATCCCTGTGGACATTCACTTCTCCTACGGTGCCACTGAAGCCAAGGTACCTGACCTTATGGATGTGGTTGTGGATCTGACCGAAACCGGCTCGACACTTCGCAAGAACGGCCTTAAGATAGTGGACATCATCATGGAGTCATCCTCAAAGCTCATTGCCAACAAGAAGAGTTGGGAAGACCCTGTAAAAAGACAGGAGATAGAAGAGATTAAGACACTTCTGCTCTCTGTCATTGAGGCAAGGGGAAAAGTACTCATAGATATGAATGTTCCTGCAGACAAGCTGGATAACGTCATCGAGGCACTGCCTTCCATGAAAAGGCCTACCGTTTCACAGTTGTACAAGTCCGATTATTATGCCGTTGAGACTGTGGTCAGCAAAAATGAGGTAAATCTACTGATACCAAAGCTTAAGGCATTGGGAGCAGAGGATATCCTTGAAATGGATATCTCAAAGATAGTCTACTGATTGGTTCAGACACCAGTCAACAACTTCTTTTGATGGCCCCACAGGGTCATCACAAGAATCAGCTGAAATATTGTAACGTGCTAAATATCAGACTCTAAATATCAGACAGATATGAGGATTATAGCGGTCAGGGCAGCTATCACTCCTACCCATTGACGCGGGTCAAGTTTTTCTTTTAATAATATACATGCCAGCAATACTGTAACTGCAGGGCTTAGTGATGACAGAATCGTGGCAACGTCCAATCTTCCGGCTTCTGAGGCCAGGGCAAACAGGGTAGCACCTCCTGTATTGAAGAATCCTGCAAGGATAACTAGCGAAATTACACCGGATTTTGGTTTTCTGACCGTCTTTGTTAAAACTATGAATCCTGTGAGCATTATTAATGCTGAAATTCTTGAAACAGTTAACGGCCAGTAGATCGCAGTGGCACTGAAATTATCAATAGATATAAAGAACAAACCAAATAATATACCTGCAAGTAGCGGATATTCCAGATCTTTTGCCTTTAGAGCGGGGCCGCCATTCATAGTAACAATAAACCTGATCCCAAAAAATGCAAAAATAAAACCCGTGATCTTAAGAGTTGAGGGAACGCCTTCGTTTAAAACTGAATATATTACAGGTATTATAACTGATATTACTGCGGCCAGAGTAGCAACAATGCCCATTTTTCCTCTGGCCATACCCATGTATAGCACTATCAACCCTGCAGCTCCAAAAAATCCTGCAAAAGCCCCCCACATAAGATTGTTCAGTGGAGGTAGCCCCTCTGAAAATGCAAATGCAAGAATTGGGAATATAAGAATACCCATGATCTGTGTGACAAGGACCACAGAATAAGCACTTGTTCTTCTGGCAGCATACCCGCCTACAAAATCCCCTGCACCCCATGATAATGCAGATGTTAATCCAAAAATGATAGCAAGGGTTTCGATAGGTATCATTTTATGCCTCCTGTAATATTCTCCACGCAAACAGCCTAACCTTGCCGATTCACTCAGGAATCACAGAGGTATTAGAATACAGAGGTATCATCTATCAACCTTTCATGGATTAAAATGCCACAGTTCTGCCGCAGATCTCAGATAACATCGTTAACTCTGCAACAGGCATCATCACAATATATTCCTTTTGCATAGATAGGTCTGAACCCAGGTCCCTGTCTGGATCGATCATCAGGTCCGACAATATCTTAAGGCATTGTAAAGGTCTATTGATAGTCAGGGTATTTTATTTTCCTTCTGGTCTGTGATATCCTCAATAACGCCCATGTAATGGGTAACAACCATCTCTTCATTGCGCTTGATGAAGGTTTGCTCCTTCACCCATCTTTCTTCTGCGGACTTTGTCCTTATCCTGTACTCAGTGACAAAGTCTTTACCACCCTCCTGGGTAACCTCTGAAAGTTCTATCTGCACATAACGAAGATCATCAGGATGGATTATTTCGCCATAGAGGATTGCCCCTGATAGAAAATCATCCACGGAATATCCAAACTTGCTTATATTGTCTGAAACGAACTCGACAGGCCATAGCTCTTCTTCACTCTCAGGATCTGCCTTCCAGAGAAAAGCAATCACCGGGCTGTTATTGATGATTGTCTCAAGGGCCTGCTTTCTCTCCAGCAGCTCAGCCTGCTTCTCAAGGGATCTTTTGAGTGCGATCTCATTTTCTTTCTGTTCGGTTATATCCTGGATGATTCCCTGGAAGTATGTCGCATTCCCATGTTTGTCCCTGTAGATAAAGGTGTTTTCCCGTACCCATAAAATTTCTTTGTCCGTGGTCAGCAAACGATAGTCCTGGGTATAATAGTCACTGCCTTCTTCACACTTCTTTGCAAGTGTTTCCTTGACCATCGAATAATCATCCGGATATATAAGGTCACTATAGACAATCCTTCCATGCATGAAATCCTCGGCCGAATAACCAAGCTTTGCAACGTTCTCAGTAGCGTACTCTGCGGGCCAGAATTCCTCTGCCCTCCAGAGAAAAGCCATTACAGGACTTCTGTTTATGATCTCTTCAAGGAGCTTCTTTTTCATCAGAGATTCCTCAAGGCTTATGATATGCTTCTTCTGTTCTGTTATATCAAAGATCGTACCCTGATAATGCGTTACATTGCCAGCCTTATCACGCAGAATATAGGTTCTCTCATCCACCCAGCGCACATCACCAGATCTCAGGATAATCCTGTATTCATGGTCAAAGAAGTCAATCCCCTTTTTGCAGCACTGTGTAAGAGCATCCTGCACCTTCCTCAGATCATCCGGATGAACGATGTCAGCATAATCAAAGTGTCCGGATGTGAAATCCTCTGCAGTGTAACCCAGAAGGCTCACATTGCCCGAAACATATTCCACCGGCCATTTTTCATCTGGAATGTCCTCTGCTTTCCAGAGAAACGATATTACAGGACTGTTCTCTCTTATTTTCTCAGGTAGCGCTCTTATGTCGAATATCTCACTAAGTCTGTTCTCATAATCATTTTCATTTTCTGATAAGTTAGAGTCCACAGAATTCCCCCTTTGATTAACCCTCCTTAATTTGTTATTTGTTCGGCAAGATTAAATAACAAACGACTCTCCAGCAGAGTTTAAGGTTATCTGTGATAATTTCCATAGCCCAAAGCCATGTTCTGAATTTAGGAATGCTCATTTTTTGAGAGGCTACAAGCCTGTATAGCTTCATCGGCACAACAGCCGGTAAATTGGAACAAGCCTGTGTGTATGAAGGCTTTTCAGCATCCTTGACTCAACTTTCCCTGAACTCGATGGTCATTACCTCAACCTGTTTTGCAAGGCTCTTTGAAAGCATCCCTGATTCCAGTTTGCATATATGCAAAATCCCGACGGGTACGATGCATCCGGGACAACAGTGGGCTTTTTGTGCCATGTCCATCACATAATTGTCCTTGATGTCCAGGGTTTGCATTATGGGAACCTCCATATGTGACATCTCATTTATCTTACTACAGGGTGTCTGAATATCTATGATAACATTCTTCCCATCAAGCTTTCCCTTTATCAAATGTATGAACCCGCAGATCGTTGAGTTTACGTGTATGACCAATTCCATTAAGATCTCCTGCCCCCGGGCCTTCAGATCCAGATCGCGAATCTGATTGTCCATATAAATATAAGCTTTCTTCGTTTAAATCAGATTGCAAAAAGTAATATGAGGATATCAGCAATCTCAGTATATGGGTCTCAAAGGAAAAGAAGATGAGAATTGTTTATCTGCTGGTTCAGAGTTCCCTGAGAAGGCGAAAACCTGTAAGACCATAACGGTTGTCCGGATCGTTGGCACTGCGAAGTGCAGACTTGCAATACCTGCCAAGACTGCTCCAGCAGCCGCCGCGATCCACACGAAGAGAGCTGTTCCCATCTTCCCATGCGTTGCTACTGGCAGAAGCATTCTCCATATCTTCATGCCATTTGTCCTGGCACCATTCCCATACATTGCCATACATGTCGTACAACCCCCATGGATTAGGCTTCTTCTGGCCCACCTCATGGCTTGTCTTCCCTGCGTACCAGCCATACTCGTCCAGGGCCGACTCATCTTCACCGAAAAAGTACTTCGTAGTCGTTCCCGCCCTGCAGGCATACTCCCATTCGGCCTCAGATGGCAAGCGGTATTTATCAGTGCCTTCCAGCTCATTCAGCTTCCTGACAAACTCCTGCGCATCATTCCATGAAACCTGCTCTACGGGATTGTTGGCACCCTTAAAAAGAGAAGGATTTCTCCCCATAACAACAGCCCATTCTTTCTGGGTAACAGGATATTGTCCAAGGTAGTATGCTTTTTCAATGGTTACTTTATGCACCAGCTTTTCACCTCCTGATACATAGTTCAAACCCATAGTAAACTCACCTGCAGGTATCAGTATGAATTTCATACCAATAGAGTTTGTAAAATATCTTTTTTTCATATTTTTTATATTACTCATATTTTCTTTTTCTATCTTTTCTTCCATTTCTGTTCTCAATAGCTCCTCTCCTTTACTTTCTTCTTCCCTTCTGCAGGATTGCATTATTGGCACCACTTTGCTGTTTCAATCTATGAAGTGATAGATCTTATGTAGTGATTGATCTGCTTTTTTGACGGTCCAACGTTTTTAGGTAGCTGATGCACCGATATACCCCCAGATGCACAGTCATCAAAGTTAAAAAAAGCAATCTTGTTCCAAAAAGGGATCTGTGTCCAGAATCAGTTCTCATCAATTCCTCCACTTGAATTTTTGAGAGCTATACGAAATATTATACCATAAGTAATGTAGCTTTTTATTCCTAATACGTTTTTGGAATTTAAATTAAGTAATTATATTACTGATCATAGCGATTTTCAGTTTTAGTGACCCGGGTACCTGTTCCAAAAAAACATAATTTGAGTTACTGCCCAGCGAATCACCTGATTTTCACAATTTGTTCAACTGGTGATACATTGTATATCATGCCCGGTGGAATAACTCCTATCAACTGGATGGTCTCCGGAGGAAATCAGACAAAAGATGATAAGTATATCTTATTCCAAATAGGGTCACAAAACCACCTGTTCCTGTCACATCAGGTTATAATTGATATGTATTTATAATTCATATGTATCTGTGTGTTCCCAGGTTGCATATATACGTACAGGCCATAAGTAAAGGAAATCAAGAAACAGCTAAGCAGTAATTTGTTGACGGATTATGAAAACCAGGAGTGATCAAAATGAGTGATTATGAATTAAGCGACGTTGAAATTAAAATCCTGGATGACTGGATAATGTCAAATATACTTCCACAAAAAGCATCAAAAAAGAATTACACCAGTTATGCACTCAAGAATTTGTTTGAAGAATCACAGGATGGTTTCTTTATTACTAACAAGCAGTTCAAAGAAGCAATGGTCAGATGTAATTTCTCACCAGTGAACAAAAACAAATTAAACTGGGATTTTAGGGTTTCCCTGAAAGCTGAGTCCTGATCCAAGATATTCTTTAAACGGTAACAGACAGTGAATTTTAATAAGCAGCATAGGAATAGGTAAGCCTGCATTCAGGTTGGTGCTAATGGAAGAGTGCGATTCTTTGAAGGCATCAATTGTTGTTGCAGGAACAGGTTGCTTTAGTATTCTTTCTGAATACTCCAAATAATCTTTGAATATACCTGCTGCCATATCACATGGGAACAGCAGCAGTACATCAGGCTTATTACAGATGTTGAATGGGAACATCCGGCACAGGGCAGGTCTGCTATCATACACACTACATCTGTCAGATCCCAGAAAGGGACATGGAGGACAGATCTTATAATGATGCTCTTCGTCCTCATTACAGGATTCTATCCAATCGGCCTTATCCTTATATTCAGGGGTCTGCCTTAACGTTTCAAGATCATTTTCATCCATTTTGATATCTGCTATTTTGCAGCATATCGCAGGACACGTAGATGGACATGTATAATATGAAAGTATCTCCTGAACAGTTTCAAAGAAAGGCAGATCACAAAAACTTCTTTTCCTATACATAAATAAAAATGTCAATGGTCTTCTATATGAATGTTTCCACTTCCTTTCATCAGGCAGCTCTGATGGGTGGGGATGAACCAAAGCAGGAACATTATGATTTTTAAATTTTCTCAAATAAACAGAAGTTAAGCTTATTTTAATATCATAATAATTTATTTTTTAAATTATTATAAAAAATTTCATCAAATCTTTTTTTGTCTTTCATTCCTTCAGAAAAAACGACTGCATCGTTTGGAGTCCGATGAACACATCGTAAACAAAATTCACAATTAATTTTATTAAACCTGGGAGGCTTAAAACTATTATTCCAACAATATCTTGGACAATCAATCTTATTTCCATCCCATCTTTGAGTAAGAATTTTCAGATGAGGTACATAATTCTTATGGAATTGACGAGCAGCAAACATCTTATTTGGTATTCTATCAAACGGAACATACCACTTGTAAAATGGAATTTTGATTTTTGGATTCGAGATCATGTATAAAGAATCGATCTGTTTGACCGCATTATCAAGTTTGTTTTTAATATTCTTTTCATAATCAAACATAAATTTTATCCAGGAAGGGAGCAATAATACTCCATCAGAAGCAGGTCCTCTAAATCCGGCAGATCCTATTGTCTTTATGTTTTTTTGCAGCAATTCCTTTGCAAGCATCCTAAGATTATTTCCTTGATACAGTCCGTAAGTCGCAAAGAGAAAAACACTTTTTTGTTGAGATTGATATTCAATTTCATTCAAAAACCCGGATAATGTTTTTGAGGGATAACCATGATAGGTCGGAGTGCCTAAAATGATAAAATCATATTTTGATATAATATTAGGATTTGTCTTAATATCAATGTCCACTAAATCAACCTGATATTTTAGAATCTCAAGTTTATGCTTTAAAATTTCAGAAATTGTTCTTGTACTGCCTGAGCCTGAAAAATATAACAGTAGTATTTGTTTCTGTAGCATGGTAGTTCTTTTTCCCACTCTTAGTAAGACACCTTAGGATAGTTCTATATGCGGTTAGAATGCCTTTATTCGTTTCTATCTTAAGGTCCTATTCTCTCCAGTGTTCCGGTCTGTTTAATGAATCTGCACACACTACCGTACCTCTGACCTTGCTAAATCCTTCAGGGGTTAAAGCCTGTACCATCCAGGCATTTGCATCTTTCTCGGGTATGGGAAAAGGTGCAGTAAATCCCAGGCTTGCAGAATCGGGAATAAATCCGTGTCGTGGATAATATTCTTCATGCCCCAGAACAAAAACCATCTCAACTTCCATTTCTTTTAATTTCTTTAATCCTTCTGTTATCAGCATTCCTCCGATTCCCTGCCGTTGATGATCCGGTCTAACTGCCAGTGGGGCAAGGATATATATCGATGGAGAGGGGCCCTCAGCATCAATTGCTGCCCTGGTAAAAAGAATATGCCCAACGGCCTCGTCATCCTTGAAGGCCAGCAGTGATACTACCGGCTCTGCACTTTTGTCTGTTAAAAGCTGACCGACCAGATCCGCTACATCTTCAGAAGGAAATGCCTCTTTTTCAATTATCATTATGTCATTGAAGTCTGACCTGTTTGCTTCTCGAATATACATAATCTATTACACCATATCTATTATACCATGATTTTTCCTTATTATAAAGACAATGGTTACAGGCTCTGGATAAGAACGTATCAGAACAGATAATATTCAAAACTCAGGAATGTGCCAGTGTCAGGATACAGGAAGTTTCCATACTCCTGGCAGACTTTGCAGCACTATTGAAGTACTGACATCCCACAAAATGGAACAAAAGCAATATTTAGTAAACGTGGAATCCCGTATTCCTCTGCCAGGTCCAGTGAATTGAACAGTAGATCATCTTTACCTTGTTGACCTGAAACATATCTGTCATAAGATCTGTCATGAATGATTAATAGCTTGAATATTTAACTGAAAGTTTGTATTATAATGAGTTAAATGATTTTGTTTCGGTTGAATCTTGTTCAGTATCTTGTTGAGAAGAGGAAAAGTATTGATTTCACTAAGGCAATTATATACTAAGCACTCTGTTTACAAGGGGTTATTTGAAAGTATGAACATGGACAATGGCAATAAAAGGGAGTTGTCATCAGGACAACTTGAGGACCTGCTCCAGATCTTAAAAGCCCGTTTTGAGAAGAACATGAATCGCCATAAAGGTCTTGAATGGCCGGAAGTGCAGTCAAAGCTGGAAGCTGAAACCAATACTGAAAAACTGTGTTCGCTCAATGAAATGGAAAGGACTGGCGGTGAACCGGATGTTGTCGGTTATGATGAAAAGACGGCCGAATACATCTTTTATGATTGTTCGCCAGAAAGCCCTGTCGGTCGCAGAAATGTTTGTTACGACCGTGAAGCTCTGGAGTCAAGGAAAGAACATAAACCGGAAAACAGCGCAATTGATATGGCAGCTGCCATGGGCATTGAGATCCTGAGGGAAGAACAATACCGGAAGCTGCAGGAACTTGGAGAGTTCGACACGAGAACCTCGAGCTGGATAAAAACACCTCCTGATATCAGAGAACTCGGCGGCGCCCTCTTTGCAGACCGCCGCTATGATCATGTCTTCGTGTATCACAACAGTGCGCCCTCTTACTATGGTGTCAGGGGGTTCCGTGGTGAGTTGAGGGTCTGAATTTTACACAGGCAGCGAAGTAGAGGACTTTGAAAAGGAAAGCTCTTGATTTTATCAAGCCTGAATATGCATTGGGAAGGCAGGATCCAGAAGACATAAGGTAGAAGATACAGATTATATCTTGTGCAGACTGAAGAAGATGGGACCCTCTAAAACGACACTCCATTACATGAAGAAAAATGCTGAAGCAGACAAGCCTTTTAGCCTGTTTGCTCATGTCAGGTAGAAATAGGAAAGAGACAGATATTGCTCCTCATACAAAAAAGTGCTTGAACCTAAGGAATGAAATAAAAGAAATCAAAATTAGGATTTCTACAAAGCTAAATGTTATATTACTTCTGAGTCCATTAATATATGGGGGTTTAGCAATGGAAAAAATAGAAAAATATTTCTTTGCATTAGTAGGGTTGATCATTATTGTCCTTCTGGTAGTAGTCATTAGCATGATGAATGACCAGCAATCAAACTATGCCTATATGCCAGGTTATAATCAGCCAGGAGGCATGATGGGGCAGGGATTTTATGGTGAAGGCGGTATGATGGGCTCGGGTTATACTCAGCCAGGAGGCATGATGGGCTCAGGCTATGTTTACCCTTATGGTGTGAATCTTAAAACTAATTTTTCATCAAACGGCGAAACGATCTATTATACAGGATATAATGAAAGCGGACAGAAAATAGCTTTTTCCTACGGTCCCAACTGGCTATATGTTCATGGAGGAAGCTGCGTTAATTGCCATGGAGTTGATGGCAAAGGTGGTGTTCCGATAATGATGGCTTATGTGATTCCATCTGATATTACCTATGATTCGCTGACTTCCGGTGAACATGAAATGGAAGATGGAGATGAACATGAAGTCTATACTGATGAAAGTATCAAGGCAGCAATAAGGGATGGTGTTGATCCTTCAGGAAAAGGACTTGATCTTGCAATGCCCAGATGGAAAATGTCAGAAGAAGATTTGAACGATATTGTTGAGTATCTGAAAGAATTATAAATTTTTAAACACAAGTTCTATATTAAGGATTTTCCCCTTGATTCTTTTATTTTTCGTTTATTCATTTTAATTTTTGATATAACTGAATATAAAAATACAAATACTCAAAGATAATCCTTAAAATTATTTGCTACTCTCGTTTGACAGTCAAAGTATATAATACACAATATACAATATAGAAGCTCAGCTTATTAACATGAATTTTTAATTCTGGGGAAATCAAAATTTTATTTTTACGTTTCATAAAACCCTCCCCCAATACGTTTAAATGCTTTAGGAAAAGCACTATAAGTAGATATTAGATTGCACAGGAATATCTTTTTTGAAACTTTCATTCTAATCATTATTACTAATATGGATATGGATGAATTTTGTACAATATAGAGAGGATCCAAAAAAATGGACCTGTTATCATATGACAAGCAATGTTATCAAGATCGCGAGGTTTATGAGACTGCCGAAAATGGCATCTTTCCACGCGAGCACAGTCAAAAACAATGAATACGTAGCTGCAGCCAATAAACCGGTTTGCCACCAATCCTGATTCGAGAACATGCCGTAGGCGACTATTGAATAAACAACAGTTGCCACCAGCCAGGCAAACCCCAGTACATAGACCCCCCGATATCCGATATCCAGTGCACCGCCCAGAACTTTAGTGGAATAGTGCTCATGCAAACCGATCTTCCAGAAAGTGATAACACCGACCAGATGAATTAATCCATGCAGCAGGATGATCATTGCAGCTATTTTCAGTAACATAATATTCCTCCTGGGGATTATTTTTAATATGTTTTTATCAACGATAGATATAGTATTTTTGGGTAACCTGAATGGAAGAAAATAAGATTTTTAAAGTTTCCTGTCGAACTTTTTCAGCATATTCCGAATCGGCATATTCTGCCGTTATCAGAAAGTTGGTCGTTGGGGTTTCTTCTGAATTTTTAATTTCAAGGTTTAACATACAGATACTCGAAACCGGATTGTCATCTTCAGAGCGATAATCAACCCAGAATACAAAATCTTTGTAAATCAATGGTGACATCTGAGATGAGCGATAGTCACTTGTTTTTTAATTGCAGTTCTTTCCCTAAAGATAACTTATAAATTTGAATGTTATAGTGTTCTCCCTCTTTGTTGCGTTCATCCAAGTTCGAAGGATGTCACACCATATATCGATCCGAGTGGAAGTTCGGGTTCTCCGTTCTTATACATCCTTATTGTTTTGAAAACAATGGACATGCCCTCATCTTCTGCCATTGAGACTGCATCGTTGTTGGGCTCGGGGACATCAAGATAGAACCTGTCTTCTCCGGCAATGCTTTTAAGAGCATGGAATATCTTTCTTGCAGTATCTTTGTCATCTGCGAACAATGGTCCTATTTTATAGCCCTCAAAACATTTACGAATTACACCATATCCTTTGATGGTCTCTTTGTCCAACAGGGCAAAGGCACCACTTCCAGGTTGTTGTATCCATGAGCGGAGAAACTCAGGGCGTGGGCAGAAGAACTTTTTGCAGTCGTAATCTGACAGAGTATCGAAGGGAACATCCGAGATATCGATCACACCATCCGGTATATCACCTCCTCCTGTTCCTTCATAGCGCAGGTTACTGTAGAACGACCTGAATCCCATCCTTTCTTTGTATTTCAACTCATTTTCCAGAACACCGTCAATACCAATGATCTTCCTGTCAAGATAAGCAAGGCATGCATTTGTCAATGCCATTCCTATACCTTTTTCACGGTATTCAGGTCTTACAACATAAAAACCCATAAAACCAAAAGAGGCACCATAACTAACAGCAGATGCGCTTCCTATAAATTTTCCATCCATTTCGGCAACAAAGAATCCTTCCGGATCAGTATCATAGAAGATCCCTCCATCATGAATTCCTGGATTCCAGCCCTCAGAAGCAGCCATTTCAATTGCAAAAGAGACTTCTTCCCTTTTCATTTTCCTTATGATGATATTACTATTAGGTAAAATTTCATCCTTTTTATTTTCTGTTATGATCTCATCTCCCGATATTTCTCCTTCTCCTGGCCTCAAAATGGTATTTTTGTTTTGTTGAAATGAATCTTTAATTTGTTCCAATCTGATGATTTTATTTCATCATCTTTAGGAATAATAGATGATACTGCATCAAAAAAAAGCAAATGATCTCTCATCCATTTTTTTGGTGGTTTGGAATATGGATAGTGAAGACTATCAAAATATGCCATATGGATATTATTTACAATTATATATATACTAATATTTATCTTAATCCCTCTTTAAATTGATCTGCACGTTTATGATCAAAAGTTCCACAATTATGAGTATCTGTCCGCGAAGTTTTCAATTAACAACGACAATGATCAAAGGAAATTACTAATGGCTGGACTTGAAAGCATTATTATGAGTGTGGCAAAGAGACTAATAATCGGAGTGAGACTTTTAACTCTACAGTATATCGGTGCGATGAGTGCTTGAAAATCAAGCTTCAGTGA
This sequence comes from Methanolobus sp. WCC5, assembly GCF_045690325.1. Taxonomy (GTDB): domain Archaea; phylum Halobacteriota; class Methanosarcinia; order Methanosarcinales; family Methanosarcinaceae; genus Methanolobus. The sequence goes on from NZ_CP146981.1 coordinate 433,199, forward strand.
TACCTGACCTGAGAAGATATCCTTGATATAAAAAAACAGTGCACTTTTTGTCTAAACTGCAAATCGCTTCTTACTTAGGTCCTATCTTATAATCATGCATACACTTCAGGTAACCCTTCCCCAGGTCTGTCAACTCAACCATTATCTGGACCCTGCCATCAACGATTACTTCAATCTGTCTGATGAGTCCATCCTTCTCCATTTCATCAAAGACCTTGTGAGTTTTGCCTTCAGAAGGATCAATTCCTAATTCTCTCCTGATATCAGCTCTTGTTTTTCCCATGATGTTGGCCAAGTGTTCCAGGATACCTTCTCTGATCTCGGTGGCTTTACTGGTTGGATCTTTCACTCAAATAGCTCCTTAAACGTTGTTCAATGGTTCATTGAACTATATTAATAAATAATTATCGAAGTAGTTTTTATTAAATGTTTTACATCGGAGGGGGGGTCAATAGGAAGGAAGTCATTAATATTGATGAGAAGGTCTTGACTTAAGTGTGAAACAATATGTATTTCAAATAGTAGCATCATCTGTGACATTCCTGATCCTTGTAGCCAGCACCTTGTTAATGCGATTCCCATCCATAGATACAACCTCGTATTTTATTCCTTTTACCTCAATCTGATTTCCAATATTGGGCATACGGTTAAGCATGAACATAATAAGCCCGGAAAGCGTATAGTAATATCCATCCTCCTCTTCAGGAAAGGAATCAAGAGATAATGTTTCCTTTACCTTTTGAATTGGTGTATCTCCATCGATAAGCCAGGAGCCGTCTTCCCGCATTACTATATGGGGTATCTGTACTGGTTCTCTAAAAGGTCTGATATCCCCTACGATTGCTTCAAGTATGTCATTGAGGGTAATGAGTCCTTGAATATTCCCGTACTCGTCAACTATTAAAGCTATATGTCCTTCTTTTTCCCTGAATTGTTCAAGGAGTTTAAGCGCTAGCAGGGTCTCAGGGACGAAAAGTGGTTTTTTCATATCTTTTTTAATGTCAATGGTATCTGATCCCACCAGATTTGACATGACGGTCTTTGCGGAAACTATGCCTACAATGTTGTCAAAGACTTTATCATAGACAGGAAAATATGAATGACCATTTTCTATCATTTTCTTAAGATTCAAATCAACTTTGTCTCCTAGGTTCAAAGCGATTATCTCATTTCGATGTGTCATCAGAGATCCAATACGAAGGTCACCGACCTTAAGTACACCTTTGATCATGCTTAGTTCAGCCCTCTCGAACACCCCTTCTTTTGTTCCTTTCTCAAGCATGATCCTGATGTCTTCTTCTGTGATCAAGGGTTCATAATCCTTTGGAACTTTAAGAAGCCTTAGTACGGCATCAGTTGAAGCACTTAGAATAATCACCAGAGGTCTTGCTATGGAGGAAAGCATTATCATAGGTTTTGCTACTCTGGAAGCAATTGCTTCTGCCCTGTAGATAGCAATTCTTTTTGGAATAAGTTCTCCAACTATCAATGTGAGGTAAGTGACCATGCACACCACAATAACAATTCCAATTGCATAACTATATGGAGCCAGAGCAGGGAACTGTGCGAAATAGGAGGAAAGGTTCCTTGCTATAGTTGCTCCTCCAAATACACCTGCAAATATCCCTATCAGAGTAATTCCTATCTGGATGGTCGAAAGAAAAGGTGTCAAATCCTTTAAGATTTCAAGTGCTTGTGCTGCTCCCTCATCTCCTTTATGTGCCTTCTGCCTTAAGCGTATCCTTCTTGCTGAAACAAGAGCAAATTCAGACATCGCAAAAACACCATTGAGCAATATCAAAATGATAATGAAGATTATTTCAAGAGTATAATTCATTATGTAAGAAATATGGAACAGCTAATTTTTAAGCTTATTTGATGATTACAAAGTTAAATTCAGTAAAACGAATATTATTTGGATCATTAAAATGATCATAGAATTTATATAATAATTAGTAGAGTTGTAGAACTCTACTAATTATCAGAGTTTGACTGAAATTCCTTTGACTGAAATTCAAATGTCAGTTGCCTGCTTTGATTTTTCTTTGTAGTAATCAAATATCTCTTTTGCCAATTGGATTGCACTGTCGCTTGAACAGATCATTGTTTCATTATCGTAGTCACCCTCCAGGGTTAATAACCAAAACATAACCTTTTCATCAGTTAGTACAAAGGATCCGAACTCTATTTCATCTGGATAGAGATAAACGTGGATTCTTTTGATTTCTATTATATCTGCAAGATCCAGATAATACTCCTGTATCATTTTCTCATAAAGTTTTTCTGAAACGATGAGCGATACCTGTGTATCATCTTTGATAATTTCTGTAAGAATTGACTTGAAATCAGGCGATAAGAAATTGGTTAGTATTAGCAGATCTTTTGTTTTCTTAGCCTCATCCAGAAAATATTCATCCTGATCCAATGTTTGCGATTTTGATAATTGTATTTGAGTACAGTTTTTAAAATCAGATATCCTTTCAGAAAGTTTAGATGGAATGAAGTCAAGCTTATGGCTTCTCCAGTAATCATTATCATTTTCCATGTCTTCACATCCTTCTTATTAAGTATATTGTTTTATTTTAATATGTCATAAATAGTGACAATAAATAAGTAGTTCTGAGTCAAAATGTTCTATCAAATTATTTCACTTCAAACGGATGACACTAACTCTCATTTTACTGACATCGCAGATTCAGGCTCTTTATCAGTTAATTCAACGTTGATGGCATCTTTTGGCAGCTTGATGATTTTGGTTATCGTTGTTGTTGTTGATTGGACATTATACTCTGTGCCGTCTCTTTCTGCCTCAAATCCCTTGCGTGGATTCTCATAGGTCACTTTCATCCCGTAAGTTTTATTCCCCATTTTGTTAACGAATATGTCAGGACCCTGGGTACTTTTCAATTCACCGGGAATATAGAAACGTTTAGCTTTATCTACCGGCTCCTCAGTAGCTTTGCTTGGAACTTCATATGTCAGCCAGTATGTCTTTGTTTCTGCTTGATACTTCTCAGTGGTTTCTTTATATGCCATAGTAAAACACCTCATACATAATCGGGTTTTTGCCCTATGGAGTACTCATCACCGCCATGTTTGTTTTCATTGGCAACATTTGTGGTCTTTTTATATTCTTCCCAGGCTCTTTTCTGGGCACTTTCCAGTTTACCTTTGTCCTTGAGCTTTTTAGCAATACCTGTTGGATTATCCGGAGAAAGGAGTACTACAAGATATCTGCTTCTTCTTTTGAGCTCTGTTACCATGTCTCTTGAATCGGCATTCCTGATCTCTTTTCGAATCTCCTTATTGATCTCCGTAATATCTTCTACATTATTCACTTCCTGGTAAATCTGATCTGCCATAATACTCCCCCTTTTTAATTTAGAAATTGTTCTTATAAAGTTGTTATCCTAAACCAAATTGATTTTTGGAACTTGCAATTTTAGTTTATTCGTCCACATCTTTTGAAAAAATAAATGAACTTGCTAATTCAATTGAAGACGAGTCAGTGAAAGATCATTTAAAGGAATTCCTGGAAATTAGAATCCTGGAAACAAAACATGATTTTGTTATATTTGATTCAAAGACTTTCTTCCTTGATATTGAAGATCAGATTAATACAGGTACCAGTCCCGGTATGACTCAAATTAACGATCAGTCATATACAAAGCGTTTCAAGGCTAAGTTCGACGAGCTCTGGACTAAGGGAAAGCGATTCGATTTCATATGAACTGGTCTGGGTTATGAGTTCTTATCGATACCCGCTCAAGTTTTATTATGAATTCGTTTTTTTTAGGGATAAATGTAACGACTTCACCAGAACATTATGATAAAAGCCACGATTCCGATCATTATACCGTTCTGCATCATCAGGGATACAAACATGATCTTCACTCCAAGCCTGGGGCTGAATATACCTGCATAGTATGGCAGCATGCTCTTTATCCTGGGAACACTGGCCAGAATCCTTCCAATAATAAGGGCAAGTATAACATCCTTTGATGTAAGCATCCCTTCCGTTAGAAGATTACCGGCTATGGTATAGGCAGCTATGTTACTGGCAAACCATCCGGCTACGATGGGCAAACCCTCAGCAGGTACATATCGGATCAGGAAAGAGTTGCTCATCGCGGATGATGCCCAATCAAATATACCGGTCTCCATGAGCTGGAAAACAATTATAGACACCACTGTCATGGTGAAGACTATCTTTTTCAGGGATGATACTGATCGTTTAGAGGCCCTTTTGAGTGCCTGCCTGAAAAGGATCTTCTCAATGTTTGCATGGATCTCCCCGTGGGGTTTGGGTTCCAGGAGAACACGGGCAGCAACCAGAGCTATCAATGTCTTCAGAAAACCGATAAGCACCACTATACCCAGATAGATAAGGCCGGTGCTGCCAAGCAGCACGACAATCACTGGCAGCAGATCCCTTGAGAGCACTATGCTTGATGGGAACGAGTTGACCATTGTAGCGATGATGGTTTCCTTTCTATCGATGTACTTATTATCATGCAGCTTTGCTATCATGGAATTTCCCGCAGCAGATGAGCCAAAGGATGTGAGAAAACTCACACCGATCTCCTCCCTGAGATTGCCAAAACGCATCACAGGGGATGCAAGGAAACCCAGTTTTTTAACCCATCCCATTTCCACGAGAATATCCATTATAATGGTCCCTACTACGATGGGAGGGATGACCTTAATGAGATAATCAAAAGATAAGTACAGAGCATCGATCCACATTTGACTCCCATATTCTCTCATACAAGATAAGAGTTTTAGTAGATCCAGTTCGAGTAGAATTAAAAGAATATTTTTTTCGTCTAATATAACAACCAGTGTTTTTTCAAAAAGTTCGGTTTTTTGAGCTTACCCATCAATACCTAAAAAAATGCGGGGATATAGGTAACGTCAAAAAACCGAACTTTTGTTTAAAATGTATATTGTTCACTATTTCTTTAGCTAGAAAAACTGGAAGATAAACTGAGAGTATAAAAATTTTCTATAATTATTATTTATATATTAATCAAATGTGGAAAGTTATAAATGTCAATCGGTTTATTCACTTATGGAGTGGATAAATTTGGCAAGTATATATCCAGGGTGGGAAGATATCGATAGATTTCACAACAAACTTACTGATGGCGAATACCATATTACAGAATACCTCCATTCAAATCTATCTGATGAATGGGAAATTTATGTTCAACCTTTTTTAAATGGATCTAGGCCTGACATTATTTTGCTGAGCCATGAATTTGGTGTAATTATTATTGAAGTTAAAGATTGGATTCTTCATAACTATTATTTTAAAGTGGATGAGATTTCCAAAAAGAATGAATTATATGTAAAAGCAAAAAATGGAAAACATAAGATACTGAACCCAATTGATCAAGTGGAACATTATAGCGATAAATTAGAAACTCTAATTCCTACTTTAGAATCAAAAGTCAACAAACACTATAAACTTATACGTAAAATTATTTATTTTCATAAAGAATCACAATTTTCGGTTGATGAATTTTTCCCGCCGATTCAGAAATGGAACAATAAGATGTTAGTTGGTATTGATGGACTACATAGCGAAAATCTAAAAGAGTTCATTTATATGACTGTTAATAAAGAATACAATTTGATGGATGATGAAACTCTAGAGCATATTAGAACATGGGTTCAACCACCTTTTCATTTTAAAGAACAATGTAAACCTATTGATTTTAATAATATACCAAATGGAAACGAAATCAAAAAACATTCTGAGCCTAACCCCGGTTCACATCGCATAAGGGGAGTTGCAGGAAGCGGAAAAACTTTAGTAGTAGCATACAGAGCAGCAAAATTAGCAAAAGAACATAGAGTTCTCATAGTTACTTATAACAAAACTTTATGGCATTATATTCATGATAATGTAGCAAGAGCACCTTTTGATTTTGAACGGAAAAACATTGTTTATAGTCATTTTCATGAGTTTTGTAATGATATATTGACTGAATTAAATCATCCAAAACCATATGATAAAGATGATGAGAACTTTTACTTAAATAATATTGTTTCTTTTGTCAACAAAGCACTTGGTAAATGTGGAAGAAATGGGAAAAACATTGACGAATACAAATATGATGCAATCTTGATAGATGAAGCTCAGGACTTTGAGGCAGAGTGGATTGATTTACTAAGGAAATTTCTAAAAGGAAGAAAAGAATTATTGATAGTTTGTGATGAAGCCCAGAATGTTTATGGACGCAATATGAGTTGGACTGATAATGAAGGGATAAAAAGAGGTTTTATCGGTCCATGGGGTAAATTATCTAATTGTATCCGTCTTCCAAAATTGATCGCTGAAGAGGCTAATAGATTCGCATATCAGTATTTACCTGATGTAAAATTGCATCCAGTACCCACACAAACCAAATTGTTTGAATTTGATCCAATATTAAGGTGGATACCTTGTGAAAATAATGATGAAATAAAAGATCAGGTTGAAGCAGCTTATGATTATTTAACAAATGAAATTAAGCAACAACCATCAGATATTGTTGTGCTTTTCCAAAACATAAGAATTGGAAAAGAAATGGTTGAGAGGTTTGAAAATAACAAACATTTAAAGGTAAATCATGTTTTTGATGGTGGTCATAAGAATTCATTCTGGATGGGAGTTCCTAGAATCAAAATGAGTACAATCCATAGCTTTAAAGGAATGGAACTTAAAAATGTAATAGTCGTTGTAACAGCGAAAAAGCCGTCTGAAATATACACAGCAATATCAAGAACCATGCAAAATTTGATAGTTATAAACCATGTCAGCAAATATGATGAATATGGTAAAAGTTGGCCTAGTACAGACCCATTTCAGGTAGCAAATTAATAGTAATATTGTTAAAAAAATTGGGTTTTTTCAGCTTTTTCCCCACATCTCCAACCTTTCCCTTACATGCGAGTTTAATGTAAATGGTTTATCTGCTTCAACATTCTTTTTCATGTAATGCAGAGTATCTTTTGAGAATCCCATCTTTTTCCATTCTGAATAAGATATGCTCAATATCTTTTGTCTAATATCATCCGAATCTTGTCTTTCAACAGCCAACCAAGATATACAGCTCTGCATCTATTGGAAAGTATGCCCTTAAGCAGTTAGGCATTGCACCCTTCATGAGTCTTAATCCTGATTTCTCTCCTGAAATTCTTGGAAACATCATGACTTCTTACTATGGAGGAAGATGCGAATGCAAAATTAGGAAACAGCCTGTAAAGGTTACCACTCTTGATTTTACTAGCATGTATCCAACCATTACAATGGAAATGAATCTCTGGAAATTCATAAAAGCAGAATCTCTTGAGATGCAGGATGTTACAAATGAGACAAGGACAATGTTGTCAAAAGTAGATCTTGCATATCTTCAAAATAAAGAGAACTGGAAAGACCTTGTCGTTATGGTTAGATTCAGCCTGATAAGGATATACTTCCTGTCAGAATGGACTATAAAGGCTCTGGAACAGGTTATAACGTAGGTATCAACTATCTAAGCTCTGATTCTGAACTATGGTATGCATTACCTGATATTATCGCTTCAGTTATTCTTACTGGAAAAGTACCTAACATTGTTGAAGCTGTCAAGTTCATTCCAAAAGCTATCCAAAAAGGTTTAAGAAAATCTCAGATTCTAGGAATTGATATTGATCCTGAAAAGGATAATCTGGTTCAGGTACTTGTTGAAGAAAGACAGAAGATCAAACTTCAGATGAAGGATATTAATATTGAGCTTAATCCAGAAGATAAGAAAAGTGCTATTCAGGTACATTGTTTAGATAGCTTTGAGACTTCAGAGAACAGATATGAGAAGGCAGGTAACTATTATCATCCTTTGCTAGCTGTTATGATTACTTCAGGTTCTAAACTGTTCTTGGCTATGGCTGAAGCAAAATGCAGAGAACTTGGTTCTACTCATGCATATATGGATACTGATTCTATCTTTGTTCCTCCTGAACATGCCCAGGAGATTATAGACTATTTCCAACCACTCAACCCATACAGCCTTGATATTGATTTGCTGAAGGCTGAAAAAGAAAATATGTGGTTTTATGGCATATCATCAAAACGTTATGCACTTTACACTTATGAAAATGGGAATATCAAGTTCATGGAAGGAGAGAGATCTTTTAAGCTTCATGGATTAGGACATTTAACTAATCCATTTCCTAAAGCTGTTGAGGATTGGCAGGCTGAAATATGGAAAGATTTGCTTAAATTGCATTATGGTAACATCACAGAGGTAGATATTGAAGAGAAATATTCTAATCTCTATGCAATCTCTAAGCTTACTGTTAGTACTCCTAATGTATTGAATAGGTTTAAGACTCTCAATAAAGAGAAGGTATGGGAAGAGCAGATTAAACCATTCAATTTTTATTTAGTGGGATTCCAGACCGTTGAAGAAAACGGTAAAGCTGTAAAACCTTTAGCTCCTTACTCTAACGATCCCCAGAGTATTGTATATGAACCATTCATTGATTATGAAACAGGAGAGATTAAGCAAGGTTCACATTATTTCAAGCCATTGAGTAGAACAATAATAGAGTATGCAAATCACCCAGAATCTAAGTTTGATAGAGATATCGGAATATTGGAAAGAAAGCATGTTAAGGCTGATTCTGTTGTTTACATTGGGAAGGAAGCAAACAATATTGATGAACAGGCTCTTGATGTGAAGAAGTCACAGGAATTCATTAACAAGCAAGCGATAATGGATAATATTCTCAAAATGTCACAAACAGAAGCTGAAGCTATAGGAGTTTCTAGGAGCAGATTTCAGGGAATTAAGCAGAGGATTAGGAAAGCAGGAAATTTGAATTTGAATACTCCTGCTGTTAGGAGGTTGTTAGCTAACTAGGAAAAATCTAAGGGAAGTTAATAAATACTAACCGGTATAATAATCATTATTAGCATGGTTTTTAATAGCAATATTTTGTTTCAACATTTACAAAACAACTCATTTACATACTTGACATTAATATTGTCTGCTATATTTTTTCCGTTAATAAAATATTATGTTGAAACAAAGTATTGGAGTACTCTTGCAAAAAAGAAAAATATTTGGAATAAATTCATCTCTAAAAATAAATATATAAACAAGGCTTTTGATTCCTATCAAAAAGCAGAAAAAGATACCCTTATATCTTTATTAAATGTTATTTTAATTCCTTTATTGTTATTTATATATTTTATTTTTCAAATTCTGATTTATTTTTTATTACTTAATTATGTAGAAAAACAGTTCTTTAGTTCTCAATCACTGGAACTCATTACATACTTTCTTTCGATTATCCTTTTTTTTATATTCGCTTTGCCTTTAATGTTTTTTTCTTCACTTACAGAAAAAATACAGAGAGATTTAACTATAAACAATCACCGGAAGTCCCTTTCCAAAATAAAAATCTTACTCTTTATTATTTATATGACCGCAGTTTTTTATCTTTTTTTCATAGCTATTGTGATAGTTAATACAGAAGAAAACGCTTTTTATTTTGGGCTGTTTACTTTAATTCCTCTGTTTTTTGTCGTTTTTGCATATTCATCCCGAAAATCAACCACAATGAGAATAAAAAATATTTTAAATAACAAATATTCTTCTCTTTATCCTTGTATTAAAATATCTACTGTAGGTGGGGAAATTCATACAGGGAAATTGAATAATATTTTTGATGATGAATCGATTAGAATCATAAATCATAAAAGAAATGAAGTTATCATACTTTGGGATGCAGTTGCAACAATAACAGAGTTAAAGGAAATAGAAGAAGAACAAAAACAATTAACATATTTTGATGAGATATAAGAAAAAAATCTGACTTACTTTTTTAATATGCTTTTTGAATTGAATGTTTTGCAATTTATTTTAATTGTCCTTTTTTGTTAGATCTTTTTAACAGGACATTACAATCTTATAATTAAAGTTCCGTTTTTTGACGTTACCTATATCCCAAAACCTAGGTGCGGGGTAATAGGTATCTTGAATTTAAGATACTCAAAAATTTAAAATGTAGAGTTCGTTTTAATATTATATAGTTAGTTCAGTTTTTGGCTCTGTAGAAATCCTCTAAATTCCAGCGATTATGCAAGTCAATAAATCTTCTAAATGTTTCCCATAATAGTGATTGTTTTTGCCAAATTTTAGCTATAGATAGTGATTTCAATATGTTTTCTACAGAGCCCAGTTTTTTAAAGTTAAACCTGAAAAGGTTTGAAAACTTTTATATAAGGTAGTACATAATAAACATCTAAAAAATAGAAGGATATAATTATGAATGTGATTCAATTATTTATATCGGTTTCCAAAGAGAAGACACCTGCTGATACTAAATACTTAATTGAATCAGCATTCCAAAATTTATCGGCTAGTGCTGATACATATAAAAATGATATTAAAGATTTGTGGAATAATCAAAGTGACCACATATATGCATTATATGACTCAAAAGATATTGTTGCCTATCAAGAGATCGATAAAATTAAGTATTTTATATTTGCTGCTCATACAAAAGTGTATAATAAAAATAGCATTAGTCTTGATATATTAATTTTGTCAGATGTTAACAATATTGATTATTCTGTAAACGCAGTTATTTCTAATATAAAACAGACATTAGATATTCCTCTAAATTTATTATATTTTATTAATAGAGGTCATAGATGGATTTATGGTTTATACACACTACTTCCAAATAAAGAACCAACAAAACACTTTTTAAAACTGAAAGTTCTTAAAGAAGCAGACGCCTTTTTATTTTCCTACAATACATCACAAAATGATATTTATGATTCATTACACAAAATTAAAGTGGTGTTTAAGAACCTTTCATTGAACAAATGGGAAAAAATGAGAATAGGTGGGTTTTTTGTTCTATCTTTGTTTTGTGTAGCCTTTTTTGTATTTGGAATACAAGATAAAACCATTAATGAAGATCTTATAACAGGTTTATTAATTTCATCTTTTGCATTTTTGCTTAGCGAGATACCTATAAAAGTACTTCCTTCTTATAATATACCTTTAATTAACAATAAACTAAGTATTTCAGTAGAAAACTTGTCAGATAGCATTCATCATTCCAATCAACCCTGCATCCCTTATTCACAAGATAAAGATGTAAATGATCTAGATAACCCCTTAGAGGAGGAATTCCAATGATACAAATACCATATATTAAAGTAAATCAACGAGGGGAGACTTTTTTTGTAACAAAAATGAAAGCTAGTTTACTCAAAGAACATGTAAATTTTCATTTCCGAGATCCTTATCTGGAATATCAAAATGAGGTTAATGTACAAAAATTTGAAGCTTATATAGAAAAGCTAGGGAAAAAGGGAATTTCTATAGAGCCTTCAGAAAATGGTATACAAAGGAGATTGGATTTTAAAAGAATTAACGACATACAGAAGTTTGTCGAATCAAATTCTAGTAACTTCTTCCCAAATTCAATATTAGTTTCTGTAGATGTAACGGACATCTATATGTTTGAAGATAAATTTTCTGACTATGAACTAAATGAATTTGGAGAATTTGAACTTCCTGATTCCATAAATTTTACCGTAATTGATGGACAACATAGATTAGCAGGATTATTTTTGTGCGATCAAAATACAATAGATGACTTTGAACTAGTAGTTATTATGCTAATAAATATCTCTTTATCTACAGCTGCAAAACTCTTCTCAGATATAAATGGTAAGCAAAAATCGGTAAGTAAATCATTGCTTTATGACCTCTCCGAAGATATAAACCCGATTGAGTTTAGTAAAATTCGAACATATCATACAATTGCAAGCAAATTTTATACAGATGAAAAATCACCATTATATAGACAAATAAAAATGCTTGGTATAGGCAGAGGAGCTATATCCCAATCCTTTTTTATAGAATATGCAATCGCATCTGTCAAAAAAACAAATCTAGACAATGCACCTGTTCAAGAAATATATAATCAACTATTTTATTACTTCAAAGCTTTCCAAATGGTTTTCCCTGAGGATTGGCCTGTTCCTTCGAGCTTTGTTGACTATAACGATTTAGATAATCATGCTCAGCTTGTTCTAAAAGAAAAGAATAGTCAGCTTGTTAAAACGAATGGATTTGGGGCAATTATGACACTATTCCCCTATGTTTATAAGAATTCCAATGGAACTTATCGATCATATCTTGATATCATTTCAAAATTAGAAGGAAGGATTTCATGGGTTCCAGATAAAACTGATCCACAAGGAACTGGAAAAAAGTTTCAAAATTTCTTATTTAAACAAATGAAATCGATATTATTTGAGAACTGCGATTTCAATTAAAAGAAAAGGAGGAATAAGCTTTCTCACATGAGCTTATCCGCAAGTCCCCTCATGAACTTAGCATTCAGATTGATGTCTCCGGTTTGCCTTATTCTCTCCTGAATCCTGTTCAGAGTTCCTCTGTAAGCAATCCCAACTGTTCTACCCATCTCAGGAGTTAATTCCATTATTTTATCCATAATCTCCTTTTTGTTGAGAAAAATCTGTGCAGGATATATTTCCAAAGGCTGATCATCAATATTGTTAGCTTCCTTTCCAATAAGGATAACACTATCAACATGAATATGTCTGCGTTTTAATTGTCCGATTTTTCCTTTGTACTTGTACTCAGAATGGTCTGCATACTGCAAGATAGTCATATTCAGAGACTTGAAGTAATGAGATCCTTGCATGATCCTCCCCGTATTATAGTCCAAGAAGATATCATATACTATCTTCTGATAGTCTTTGGAGTAGGGTGCAAGAGGCTTAATGACTTGTCCATCATCCTTTATTGTTTGAAAACCAACAAGACAAAAATTAAACGGTTTTATCTGCTTAGACCATGGTTTCCCTTCATTCATCTTCTTAAATCTCTTCAATACATTTGAAGTGCTGACAGTAAGCTTTGAGACAGCATATAGATTAGAATACTTCTCCTCAATATCAATTGGCTTTATGATCCCATAGTGTAAGCTAAGAATATCCACCCACACATCAGCATGCCAGTCTTTATTACCATTAGGAAAGGGATTGGTCAAATGCCCAAGACCATGCAGCTTGTAGGATCTCTCATGCTCATAGAAGCTGAAATTGTTTCCTTCCTTGTAGTAAAGAGCATACCTCTTAGAACATATTCCATAGAACCACATATCCTCTTTTTCAGGTTTAAGCAGGGAGATATTAAGATTGTAAGGGTTCAATGGTTGGAAGTAATCTACAACCTCCTGAGCTTGCTCAGGTGGAACAAACACAGAGTCGGTGTCCATGTAAGCATGGGCTGCACCAAGTTGCTTTACCTTGGCTTCAGCCATGGATAAAAATAGGCGTGAACCAGAGGTTATCATAACCCCCAATAATGGATGATAGTACTTTCCGGGTTTCTCAAATCTGTTTTCAGAGGTATCAAAACTATCAAGCCCATAGACTTCTATATCGCTCTTCTTTTCATCAGGATTGAGTTCTATGAAGATCCCATAACTCATGGCATTAACAAGAATCTTGATTGCCTGTGCCTGACTTGAGAGATGTCGGTATTCAGGACTATCCCTCTTTATATTCTTCATTCTGGTTTTGATTTTCTGCCTTTCCTCAACAAATACCTGAATGAGATTGTCTTTCCTTGGATCAAGGTCTATTCCAAGTATAGAGGATTGATTAAGGCTTTCCTGCACACCAGAAGGAACAAATCGAATGGCTTCAACAATCTCTGGAACTTTGCCTGTTAGCAACACTGAACTGATTACATCAGGCAAGGAATACCACATAGGGGACTTGGAAGAAAGATAGTTAACTCCTACATTCAACGATGATTTATTGCCCTTATAATCCATTCTCACAGGAAATATGTCTTTGTCAGGGATGATTTTGACCATTACTACAAAGTCCTTCCAGTTATCCTTGTTTTGTAGGTACTCAAGGGAGACTTTTGAAAGCAGGTCCTTAATCTCACTGGTAACACTTTCCATCCGTAATTTTTCAGCAATAATGAATTTCCACAGGTTAAGAACCATTGTTACAGTTGGATACATGCTTGTAAAATCAAGTACTGTGACCTTTACCGGCTGAAGCCTATGCATGCATTCACATCTACCACCAAAATAGGCTGTCATTACATTACCAAGTACATCGGGTAAGAACAAAGGATTCTGCTTATGGAAGGGTTGGATACCAAGCTGTTTCAAAGCATACTTTCCAAGAGAGGCTGCACTGAATATCTTAGTAACAGGAATATCTATTTGGTATAGATCTAGTTCATCAAGCAACTCGCTGTAAACATCATAAGTAGCCTTGACATCCATAATCAAATAATCGATATATTCTTTAGTTACAGTACCATGCTCAATATCATCTATTTTCTTGTGTTTGGTGTCAAGTAACTCACACGCCCTTTTGAGTGAGATACGTTTCTTTTGCAGGAGAACTTCAGCAAGGGTTTGTGCATCAAGGAAATAACCTGAGAAATAATCCTTACCTTTGTTCTGGTTGGTAGTAGAGAACTCGTAAGAGTAAGATTCTCCCATTTTACGAATCCTTATAGCTGGATTGAAAGGATTATCAGATAAGGTCAGAGTGAATCCGCCCTTTTTTCCCTTCCTTGAATCACCTGAATGTTTTGCAATTCTGCTAATATCAAATGCAAGATTGAAACCTACGCAGAGTGTACCAAGTCCAAATATTTCAGGATAGAACACTTCATCAACGAACTCCTCTAATGAATAGAGTAGAAGGTCTTGCTTTTTTGAATATGTCAGAATGACTTTGTTCTCACGATTATCTAGCATCGAAGAATCATAGATTAATCCTTTGTGCTGAATATATCCATCCTGGAATATCTCAAAATAACCAATCTTCATGTTCTGGTACTGATCAGTAGTTGTCTCAGTATCAAAGACAAGTACTCTATCATGCCTTAAAGGTGGGTCTTTTCTATCAGTGTCATTTCTCCTTGCATTGCATTTCTGTGTATAAGCTCTTACAGCTATCTTACTCATTGTATGTCACCTCCAAGCCTAGAAGACGCAATTCTTTTCCAATTCCTTCTAGCAAAGCACCAACTGATACAAGGATAAACTTCAGTCTGTCATCACTTGAAGCATAGCCTGTTCTGACATTTCGAGGTAGCTTATTCTGTTCTTTCGTAATCTTGGCATGACAATTCTTACATAAGGGAATCGTTTCATCTGAATTACTTTTCCCATATACATGATGCATCTCAATTACACTTTCATCATCTTCAGCACACTTTATGCAACGAAGCGTTGCCTTTCCATTTAGCTTTTGCATCTTAACGCTATTTCTATACGTTTTTTTGTCCATGGTTTCACCTCAGTATTTGTATAATTCTAAAAATTCGGGTTCTTCCAGCGCTTCTGCTATTTCGTAGAGCCTATCAAGGTTTGTCTCAAAATAGTGAACTTTACCATCAGCATCAACAATCGTCTTGTCTTTGAACTGATCCAGAACTGAAGAATCATTGTTCTTCAATGCCTTTGATACCAGAGAGAAATGTTTTCCTAGCAACGACCTATCTTTTGAACTAATGGTAACAATAGACCGTAGCCCTTCGCCTCTCACAAACATCGACATCTCAGCCTCTAGGCTGTCTGAAGCTGTGACCTTCCATTTTCCTCCTGACTTGTAGAGATTTGTTCCAAGATGCTTGATAGCAAAATCTTTCTTAATTCCTAGCTTTTCAACTGCATGACTCAGATAGTTTCCATTTCTCATTTCTCTAAGTAATTTGAATGCTAGGTTTCGATCTCTTTTTTCTTGTGAAGAGAGAGTCTTCCAAGATTTGGTGCTTAGATCGTGGTCTTTTAAAGTCACATTCCTTAACTCTTTGAGAGAAAGGTTTGGGAAACGTTCATGCATTTTGATGATTCGCTTTCCATATCTAGTATCCCTTGATTGGGCTTTTAGCCATTCTCCGTATGTCCTGAAATTTTCAGAGAACTTTCTTCTAGTCATAGTTCTTCCTCTGCTAATTTCAGTATTGCTACTCTGACGACTTCGGCCTGAGAGCATCCAAGTTTATCTGACAGCTGTTCGAGTTTCTTCTTGAGGTAAGGAGACAATGTTGCTATTGATTTTTTGGTTTTCAAACGATCACCAAAAACGCATTGCTTAGCAAGTAATATATACTAATTTGACTATATGTTTGGATATGAGTTATATACCAAATTCAGATATGTTTCAATATAAAATTTATAAAAAGACTATTACTTTTGATAATAGTATACTTACTATACTAGAAAAACGAGGTTATGTCAGAAGGCGCGACCTCATAAATATGGTCAGGGAAGGAAATGAAAAAAAACGAGGTTATAGTAAGATAACTCTCAATCATAAAATTGACAAAATGGCTAAAAGAGGAATTATTACAATTATAAAGTACGAAGATTTATTTAAATACGGAATAGAGGAAACGGATAAAAGAGCCTCGTATATTTCATTAAAACAAACCGCTGGAATCAGACTTCACGTTGATGAAATATTCAAACTTTTTGAAGAAGGAGATATTGCAGATAAGAATTTAGTAATATCAGAAATATTCAGCTATGAAGATGCCTATGTTTTAGATCCTCTTCAATTGGATGTCCTTGCTAAAAACTTAGGCGAGGATGATTTAAACCTTACATTTAATATTTTGATTCTTCTCTATCGGCATGTTATTGAAAAAGGGATTCGGCCTAATAAAGAAAAAGCTTACTTGGATTCTTTAAAGAGCTTACTAGAAAAGTATCCTATTTCTCCCAAAAAGAAACCAAGCTTTAGAGGATATGTTTTTGCTTTGCTTGGAGTTTATAACGATAAGTCTATTGTTGAACAATTAATCATGGATGCTGAGAATATGGAAGACCTTTCTTCTGTAGAGGAGGATTATGATAAAATATTCACAGCTAGAGTAATTGAAAATCACAGAACAGAGCTTTTTGAAGTTGAAAGAAATCTTATCAAACAAGGAAAAATAGAGAGTGCAAACACACTTCGCGGAATAAAAAATACTGCTAGAGCAAGATTGCGTATCATTCCACCTGATGATAGTATTAAGATTCCTGGAGTTGATATATAATGAGATTCCTGTTACTAAACGGTCATGGCATTGATATGCGTGTCAATGGGGCTAAACTACATGTCAAGGATGGAAGATTCTCGACAACTGAAATTCCCGAAGAATATGTTTTCTCTCCAAAGAGAATGGATATTGATAGCATTATCATCTATGGTCAGAACGGAAATCTTACAATTGATGCAATCAGATGGCTGATAAAACATAATGTTCAGATTTCAATACTCAACTGGGACGGTAAATTATTGACTACAATGCTCCCACCTGAAAGCACTAATGTCAAAACTAAGTTTGCTCAATACCATGCATTTGAAGATGAAAAAGCAAGAGTCAAGATAGCAAAGAACTTTATCGAGGCTAAGTTTGACAAGACTCAGGTGGTACTCGATTATCTCAAACAACGCTATCCTTCAATAGATTACGATTTCACAGAGGACTTTGAGAAACTAGAGAAGGCCAAGACCATCAAGGAAATAATGGGTGTTGAGGGCGGAGTTGCCTACAAGTATTGGAATGAGTTTGCAAAAGCAATTCCTGAGAAATACGATTTTGAATCAAGAATTGATTCGAGCCGGAGGGCCACAGGCGCAGGGGACATGGTAAACGCTATGCTTAACTACGGCTATGCTTTGTTAGAGGCAGAGGCCCTCCGCGCCATCAACGCTGTGGGGCTAGATCCTCACGTGGGCTTTTTACACGAAATGACAACTAGCAAGAATAGCTTGGCTTATGACCTGCAAGAGCCTTTCAGGTTCTTAGTAGATCTCGCTGTTTTGAGTCTCATAGAACAAGATCACATGGAGAAGAAAGATTTCATCAGAACAGAAAGTTATTCTCTGAGGCTAAGACCAAGCGGAGCTAAGAAGCTAACTGAAGAGATTAACCTATGGTTTAACAAAAGAGTTAGTTACCAAGGCAATATGACAATGTGGAGTTATGTCATGTTCCTGAAAACTAGGGAATTGGCTCAGTTTTTGGTTGGTAAGCGACAGGAGACAGATTTTGTAGAGCCACAGTATGAGACAAAGAGACAGGATACAAGCGACATACGACAGAAAATACTAAGTATTTCATATTCGGATTGGAAAAAACTAGGATTTTCAAAAGGTACTTTGCATTACATGAAGCAAAATGCGAAGGCAGATAAGCCTTTTACACTTAATGCTCATAATAAAGAACGTTTGGATAAGTGGGAGAAACTTGTTGCAACTACCTAATTTTGTTGTCGTTTAGCTGTCTCCTTTGTCGCTTGTCATAGGAAACCAGGAGACAAATCTAGGAGACAGAAGAGACAACTACTTGGAGACAAGTCCAATAGACATGGGAGAAATAAACGACAGACAAGAAGACAGACGAAAATGATTGAAACTCAAGTTAATTCCTTGAGCTTCTGTAAGCTTTCATTAATCTTTGCCTGAGATTCTTCAATTATCTTTATCAATTCAGCCGGTTTTGGTATTTCCTTTTCAGTGGTATTAGGATTGACCGCCTTGAGATCATAGTCCTTTTTCTTGATGGTATTAATATCCATATACCAGCTTTTCTCACTGATC
Organism: Methanolobus sp. WCC5; assembly: GCF_045690325.1. Lineage (GTDB taxonomy): Archaea > Halobacteriota > Methanosarcinia > Methanosarcinales > Methanosarcinaceae > Methanolobus. The sequence continues at coordinate 451,857 of NZ_CP146981.1, forward strand.
TTATCTTCTTCCTTGTCTGAATGAAGCCTCATCAGAAAATCATCAAACTTATCAAGTGTAAGAGGGCTTCTCTTCAGAACTTTAATGTCAGACATATCATAGTACCAGATTTTCTCAGTGCTTTTGCCTTTAGTGAAGAAGAGTAGATTTGTTTTTACAGCAGCACCAGCATTTAAAAATACTTTTTGTGGAAGGCTTACAATACACCATAAATCACAAACATCTAGAAGTTTTTTCTTTGTCTGAATAAAGGCATTTTCATTGGTTCCAAACAAAACACCTTCATCTATGACCATTGCACAAGTTCCATCATCAGTTAAATGATCAATGATGTGTTGTATGAACAATATTTGAGTATTGCTTGTCTTAAAGGCAAAATTGGCCTTTGCATCTTCCCCTTCTTTGCCTCCAAATGGAGGATTGGTGAAGATATAATTGAATTTGTATGGTGAATCTTCAAAAAGATCCATGTATGTTACTCTACCACTGAGAGTATTTTTCAAACCTATATGTGGCTGGTCAATTCCATGTAACACAAGGTTTGCAAGGGCTATAGGAAAAGCTGTAAAGCTACTATCTAAACCCCAGAAAGCATAATGTTTGAGATGGCTGTAATCTGAAGCAGTGAGTTTTAAGCCGGATAGTTCTGGATTGATTAAGTATGTATAGTTTTCAGCCAGAAAACCACCTGTACCACAGCCAGGATCATAGAAGGTTGTATATTCACCATTGTGCTTTACATCTGGTTTAACAGCCCTTATCATTGCCCTGATTACTTCTCTTGGTGTAAAGAACTGTCCTCCATCATTGTTCTTTTCACCCATTTTGAGAAGCAAACCTTCATAGACTTGTGATAGAGGGAACTGATGTGTAGCGTCTATATTTTCAGATGTCAAGTGTTCAACTTTGTCCAGAACATCCAATAGATTCTTTTCACTACCTAATCTTGTATGATTGAGGTTCCTGAATATTTGGGAAATTATCTTCTGTCTCTTAGTAGCATTTGGATTCTCTTCATGATCATCGAAAGCTTTCAGGTGAGGAATTAAATCTTCATTGACAAAATCAAGAAAGGCATTCATATGGCTTGCCTGAAGTTCCTTTCTCTTTTTTCCATCAGGACTTCCCCAATCTCTCCACCTGTAAGGATATTCTAGAGAAGGCTCAAAGTTATCGCCTACTGCCTCACTTTGAAGCTGTTCTTCCTCTTCCTTCTCATCTAGAATCCTCAAAAACATCATCCATGTAAGTTCGGGAATATACTCCATGGCACCTTTGGTATTATCCCTACGCATGATATCGCAAATTGATTTTATGTATGCATTCATGCTGGATTGATCAGAAACATTTCTTCCATTATTTTTAGCCATGATTTACACCTTCTCTGGGATTTCGTATTTACTGAACACTTCATTTAGGATCGATTCAGGTAGCTGGTTGACTGCAATAGATTGAAGCGAGTTGATATCTGCTAATTGTTTATACAATTCATAAACTCCATTTGAATGATTTATGATCTTGTGTTGCATACTAATATCTATTATTGGAACTTTTAAATTACCTAACATTGTAGCATTAAAATTTGGCATTGTACCCCCTCTGGAGTGTTTTAATATTTGATTCCAGTAAGAGGGACTTTTAAAAAATAAATACAAATATTCTGGCAGTACATTTTCATCTTTTATTTTAAGCCTAATCAAATATGATGCAAATACACTGTTCTCTGGATTCTTAATTAAAAAACTTTTCCCAGTTGTTGCGCCTGTCCTAGCAAAAACAATATCATTATTTTTCAATTCATATTGGCTATATTTTTCAGATGGACAATTACAATAAGGAACAGTATCCCAATTGACATGATTATTTTGAATATCTGTGATTCTTAATAATTTAGGACCTATTTTCTCTTTGGATGCTGGCACCGTGTATCCATATTGGGGATTTTCACAGAAGTCTTTTATTTTCTTTTCTAAAGAAAAATCTTTCAAATCTTTGAAAACCGAACTCAAATAACCTTCGAATATCTGATTTATTTTAAGCTCTTGGATAGTAATTTCTTTCTTTATATTTTCAATTTCAGCTATTTGTTTTTCAAGTTTAGTAATAATTTCTTGTTGAACATCAATAGGAGGAATAAGTATTGGTTGATTTTTTAGACTAGTCAAAGTATATCCCGATTGTCCAATCCATTTCTTGCAATGTTTAGCAAAGTGACCTTTGGCCCACATATAACTGAGATAACTATGGAAAAACTGAGGCAAAACAACATCAGTATCAAGTCTAATTCTGTTTATATGATTACTAAAAGCAAAGCTATATCTTTCATTAGCAATAGCAGACTTTCCCACTAATTCTGTACTATTAGTATTATTAAATAAAATATCTCCTTTTTCAAGGTAATATTTGTTTTCATCAACAATGTCAAGAGGAACTTGATACAAAGTATCTAAATTTAGTTTGCCATTCTCTATATTGAATGGTCTTAATTGAACATAGCCCCCTTCCTCAACTAACTTGTTCTGTGAGCAAGCAAAACCAGATAAATCATCAGCTACGCATTTGCCGATAGGCAGTATTTTCCATCCTTCAGGTAATTTTTCCTTTCCCATTTTTCAGAACTTCCGGTTATTTCATGCTTTAAGCTGTATATGGAATCTGACTTCAATATAACATGGAAGAATAAAACAGTTTGTGAAAAACCTGATCAAAACTTTCAAGCAGCCAATAATCTTTCTTTCACATCACTAATCAGTGTACTTACCTTTACTCCAATCTTACCAAGAGCCCTTATACCACCAGCAACCTTCACGGAAGGAATATTGAAGACATCCTTGCTTTCCAGTTCTTCAATACCATTCTCTCTAAACTGGTCTGCTAGTGCCTTGATAACTTCTGAGGAGTCAGAAGGTAAGCTCATAAGCCATACCTTATTTTTGTAATCAAAAGCTTCAACTCTTTCATCTCTAGTCTTAGCAGGAACTCCAAAACCAATCTCAGCGAATAGGTCGAATAGATCACAATCATCCAGTTCAAGCAATTCCCGCAATAGATATGCACCTTGATTGCCGCCTGGTAGGGCTGAAATAAGGTGTTTGCGGTCTTCAGGATTAATCCACATTTCTCTTAAGAGGTCTATATCTTTTGCCTGATCCACTAGAGAAGCTGCTAACTGTTCCTTATATTCCTCTACAGTAACAGGCTTTTCTTTTCCGGTTTCATCATCACGCATCAGGATAAAAGTTCCTTCATCCTTGATCTCTACTTCATAACCCTGAACTTTTGCTATCTTTCTTTTCTCACCCGTGCTTTTCATTGAAGGCTTTGAAGGAGCAGATCTTGGATTTGAAATGAAATCTTCACCAAATAATCTTGTGACATTAGTGTAATCATAAATCCTGAACATATATTTGTTAAAGCCTTCATCAATTCTTGTTCCACGGCCTACCATCTGGTAGAATTGGATAGGTGAATTCACGTAATTGAAGAAAACAATATTTTGAACACAAGGGATGTCAACACCTGTCGTTAGTAAGTCAACGGTTGTTGCAATGAAATGCGAGTTTTGGCTTCCTCTCATGTTTGCTATAAGCACTTCCTGAGATTCACCAAGAGTTCCTGCTGAGATTCCTTTTTGAGTACACTTAAAAGCAAATTTCTCACATTCAGGTAGTTCTCTTTCAACATAGAGATTGTTTAATGTATTAGCCACATCACCAGCATGCTTGTCGTTTACACAGAAAATTATTGTTTTCTGCTTGAGACCGCCAGTCTCTTCAAACATACTCATCAGATCTTCACACATGGCTTTAACTCTATCAGGCAGGATGAGATCTCTTTCATAGTTTTTCTTGCCATAAGCTTCTCTTGTATCATGAATTGTCAGTAGATTACCTGTCTTTGCATCCCTAGCACCCATATTAACGATTTCTTGTCCACTAAGTAATCTATCATCAATATCAGGATGCCTTTTTACAATCTCACAGGCTGCCAGATAACCGTCTTCCCATCCTTTATGGTATGGATATTCATAAACCGGCTCACCAAAGTACTCTATGTTATTCCGACTGATTTCCTCATCTTGGCCTCTCTCATCGGCACTGCCTCCGCTAATCTGCCTTGGCGTAGCCGTTAAGCCTATCTGGACTGCATCGGGATTGTTCTTCAGAACAATACTCCACTTGTTCCAAGCACTCCTGTGGCACTCATCAATAATAATGTGACTAAAGTAGTTCTTCGGGAAATGCTCAAGGAAAAACGATTCATCTCCTTCTTCATCAATACCAAGAGCCTGATAAGTAGAAACAATAATACGAGCATTCTTCTTTGGATCTTTATTTTCAACAAAATCAGCATTATCTCCAAATACAGCAAACATCCGGCCAAAGCCTTGTTTTCTCAGTTCATTTCTGTCGCAGACAAACAAAGCCTTCTTGAGTTGTCCGGTTTCAGCGAGCTTGTAAAGTATCTGAGAGGCTATCCGTGTTTTACCAGATCCAGTTGCAAGAGACAATAAAACTCTGTTCCATTTCTCCTGTTTTGAGGCTATCTTTTCAAATGTAGCTCTAATGGCTGCATCTTGGTAGTAACGCCTTTCTGATTGACCACCTTTATAGGGCACAAGTAAAGGTTTTGCAATTTCATCTTCAAGAGACAAGCCTTTTCCTGTTTCATAATGAGATTTTAATATATCAGGAGTAGGAAACTGATCCAGAGGAAGCTCATCACTAAAGCGTTTATTAAAAGCATCATAGGATACAAAGGAATGCCCATTGGTTGAAAACACATAAGGAACATTGAGATACTTTGCATATTCCTTGGCCTGATCAATACCAAAGCCAGCAAATTCGTCTTCTTTTTTGGCTTCAATAACTGCAACAGGCAACGGATTTTGGCCTTTAGTGGTTGGTAAGCATAAAAGGTAATCTGCTTTACCGCTTTTCCTTTTTGTTTTGCCGTTTATAATTTCAACAGCACCAGCAGTAGTTTCACGTCTTATTAGATCCTCTTTCCAGCCGATTGAATGAAGTTTTGGATCAATAAGTTTTGCTCTGGTATCTGCTTCGTTATATCCCATTTTTACCATCAAGAAATAATTGAGTAGTAAGAATTGTACAATAAATTATAAATGTGTTATGTTAGATTTAATCTCAGATTAATTTTATAATATTGTTGGTGTTTATAATGCAGAAGTTAATAAAAGAATATATCAAACTGGCAAAAATGGATTTAAAAGCGTCAAAAAGTTCATATGAACATAATCTTTATCCTCAAGCTGTTTTTTTCTTTTCTCAAAGCGTTGAAAAAGCGAACAAAGCATTAGCTTTGTTCTCAGGGAAGTATACTGAGCAAGATATGTTGGATATCGGACATGATCCTACAAAAATATATCAAAACTTGATTATAGAACAACGATTAAAGTCTAAAAGGACCCTTCAACGGCTTGTAGAAGCACCTGAATTAAGTGAATTGTATTCTTTAAGTGGCATATCTACTGATTTAATGGAGGAAAGTATTGAAGAATGCGAGTCGCAGTTAAAAGAAATTGGGTCCCTTCAAAAAGCAAAATTCAGTCCTACTTTTTTGTCAGCAAACGAAATTCAGATTATTTTGAGAGACTTGGAGAGAATAGATTCAGATTTACTTGAGCCTTTAAAGGAATTACCTAGTTTTTCTCTAAGTAAAGAGGAATGGGAAGCATTAACTAACAAAATAATTGAGTGGGCAGAGGGTTTAGATCAAATTGACGATAAAGCTTTACTAGAAATAAAAAATGAATTACATTCTTCTAACGTTGATATTGAAGAATTAACAAACGTAATCAGAAAAGTTCTGTTACAGTTATTTGAGTTATCAAGGATTGCAGCTCCTCTTTATATTCTATCAAGTATAGCTACTCGTCATTCAATAATTGCGAGATATCCTGATACAATAAGATACACTAAAGAAATGTATCCTACAAAGATTTACACACGTAAATTACCTCTTGTTAGATATTTGAATGATTTAATCGAACTTCATTTTAGAACAGTAGACCTTCTAGATGAATATTGTTCAAAATATGGTTCAAGCTCCAAAACTTAACTTTGAGGTATTATTGGGTATTGGAAAACTAGAAAGAACTAACTTCTTTAAATGAATTCAGGCAAGTTTATACCCATTTCTCCCATTTTACTTTTGGTCTTATTTGCTTCCTCCATCAAAGATTTTTGAGAGATTTTGATTGAATATTCTTTAATAATGTCTTCAGATGAACCATCTCGAATAATTTCAAAGATATCGTTTTTAAATCCCTCTACATATCCTCTGATGGACCAATAAATAGTGCTAAGTAATAAGCCATATCCACTGTAACCTAAATATGGGACAGATTTCATTAATTTTAATTCCGTGCTTAAAGATCCAACTGACTTAAACGCTGTTTTATGAATTCCACCAGTCTCAATTAAAAATACATCTACGCTTAGTAAAAAAGCACAAATATAAAATATTCTTACATATTCCTCATTGTTTCGATCTTCAAGAACTAAATCAGAAGCTACTAATAATTCGTTGTATGAATTAATCACTGGCAAATGCTTTTCGCCTTTATTCAATAGCTGAATGAACTTGTAATGTGAGGCTCTATCTAATGGTATTGTTTTAAAATCATAGTCCATATTTTCATTAAGGACAGCGATAACTCTGTTAACTCGTTTCATTTCAAATTCATAGTTTCCATAATCTTGTAAAAGCTTAACATCCAAAGGCTCTAGGCCATAGTTTTCCATTTCTAGCGAAATTGAATAGGCGGTTTGTGAAGCCATTTCTTTTTCGTATGAAGAATCGTGGTTTTCAAGGGCAGACAGCAAATATATTAAGCTTTGATTAAAATTTCCTGTTGGGTCCGATTCAACAAACATTTCCAAGTCAGAAATAGTTGAAATGATTTTGATATCATTAGAGTAAGTATCTTGATTTGTTTCTTGAATGTTAGATATAGCAATACATCCATGACTACTTATTACAAGAAAAATAAGTGCAAATGTAAATACCTTCTTTTGAAAATTAGAATGTTTTTCCACTTAAATCACATTGAATCTTTATTTTACTGTTAACAAGATTATACTTCTAACTTTAAAAATGTTTTTTTATACCTCCATGCTTAATAATTTGTAAATGTATAAAATCTAGTAAAAATTTTACATTTAGATATGTAGACCATAAAGAATAAACGAACTTCTTAAAATTCTGAGTATCTATTTTTCAGGATACCTATTACCCAAAACCTAGGTGCGAGGGGTGGGATTTGAACCCACGAAATCCTTCGATACCGGATCTTAAGTCCGGCGCCTTTGACCGGCTGGGCAACCCTCGCAGTAGAATAATAACAGTCGTATGCCGGTCATGTGGTTTTGAACACCAGATAATAACAATTAAGTTACTTAAGCCTTATTATAGCAGGTATGGAGATCACATTACTTGGAACAGGAGTTGGCATACCGCAGGCTGGCAGGGTGCAGTCGGGTGTGCTCTTTGATATGGGGGACTCGTTGCTGCTTTTTGATTGCGGGTGCGGGGTCCTTGGACGGATCTATGAGAGCGGGCATGATCATAAGGGTATTGATGCCATAGTTATCACACATCTGCATCTTGATCATGTGGGGGATGTGCTGGCACTCATCAAGGCCAACTGGCTTGTGGGAAAGACGGACATGCAGATATACGGGCCGCAGGGCACAAGGGAATGGTTCGGGAAGACGATGGATGCCTATGACTATCTCAGGGACAGGTTCACCGTTAAGATAACAGAACTCTCGCCAGGGGACAGGTTCAGCCCCCAGGGCTCCGGTTGTGTCATACGGTGCGCAAAGACCATGCACACAGACAACTCCCTGGCCTATCGCATCGAAAATAACGGCAAGGCCGTGGTCTATACAGGAGACACCGAGCCCTGCGAGGAAGTGATGGAGCTGGCAGAGGGTGCGGATGTGCTCATACACGAATGCTCCTTCCCGCTGGGCTTTCCCATGACCAACCACAGCACACCAGACATGCTCACCCTGATGATGGAAGAACACCCGCTCAACGTGAAGGAGCTCTACCTCACACACCTCTACCCCCACATGCAGGGACATGAAAGAGAGGCTGTGGACCACATAAGGAAATACTTTACAGGCAAAGTGGTCATCGCAAAGGACCTCATGGAAATAAAGGTATGATCTAAAGAAAAAGAAGATGCATCCGCAGGGCGGGGGTAACCTTTCATTTCATGCATCTGCAGCTAGCTCACTTCTTCCAGAAAGCAGGTGTCAGCAATACCATAACCGTAAATAGCTCAAGCCTTCCGATCCACATGTTTGCGGTCAGGAGCAGCTTGCCAGGGTCCGGTATATTGTCAAAGCTCTCCATGGGACCAACAAGACCAAGACCGGGACCCACATTACCAAGGGTTGCAATAGACGCGCTCATTGCGGTGATCATATCCATGCCCATGAATACCAGCAATGTTGAGCTGGCAAAGTAGATCATGATATATATTACCAGGAAGGACACGATGGAGCTGATGATCTCTTCCGGTATTACCTTGTTGTTGAAGCGAATCGGTTTGACAGCCTTGGGGTGTATCGCCTTGAAAAGGGCATTATTGGCATGTTTTAGTAACAGGAGCACACGCACAACCTTAAAGCCGCCTGAAGTGGAGCCGGCACATCCTCCGATGAACATGAGCAAAAAGAGAATGAACCTGGAAGAATCCGGCCACATGTTAAAATCCACCGTTGCATAGCCTGTGGTCGTAATGATGGAGATCACATGGAAACTGCTGTACCTTAAAGCATCTGTAAGTGAATAGACCTCATCACGGAAAAGCATGAAAGCAAGCAAAAGAGTGGCAACTGCGATTATTGCACAATAGAACCTGAACTCCTGATCATTGACCAGGCTTTTCCTGTCGTTAAATAATGTCCTGTAGTGCAGGGCAAAATTCGCTCCTCCCAGGAACATGAACACCATGAGTATCGATTCCACAACAGGATCCCCAAAAGCTGCTATGCTGTTTGAGTAAGGTGAGAATCCGGCGCATGAGATGGATGTGAACGTATGGGTAATGGCATCATAAGGTGAGAGTCCTGCAATGCTGAGCACGATGAATTCAATGATCGTCAGCACAACATAGACCAGCCACAGGATCTTGGCCGTACCCCTTATCCGGGGACGCAGTTTTTCCTCCTGCAATATGGGAACCTCTGCACGGAACATCTGTCGTCCGGCAACACCCAGCTTTGGCAGGATGGCAATGAAAAGCATGATAATGCCCATACCTCCCAGCCACTGGGTCATACTTCGCCAGAACAGCAGGCTTTTACTGTGAACCTCTATGTCCTTAAGTGCCGTTGCCCCGGTAGCCGTAACACCAGACATGGATTCGAACAGTGCATTCAGGGGAGGCACGCCTTCCAGTATATATGGAAGGGCACAGATCATCGCTGCAACCAGCCATCCGATAGCCACAATGAAAAAGCCTTCTTTCAGGTTCCATTCCTCTTCTTTCCTCTTAAAGAACAATGTAGAGAAAGTCGCCAGTAGTACAGTTATCAGAAGAGGTAATGCAAAGGTGATCAGGGTCTCCCCATAGTAAACAGCAACCAGCAGGGGAACTATCATAAAAACAGCAAGCAGCCAGAGAACCGGGCCCAGTACCCCCAGAACTACATTATGTCTCATAGCAGACACAACACGTCATGCAGGACTTCTTTATTCAGGAGTACGGGCAAAAGGGTCATGCTTTTAACAATCTTCCAATCATTTATAAATATGCCCTTTCTGCAGAGGAATAAAGACTACAATAGAATGCACATATATTCCTTTGCCTCATTATAAAGGATTTTTAAAGCCTTTTATGATCTTACCATTTCTTAAGGGTCTCAACAACCGCCTCACCGAACTTCTCGGCACATGCGGGGTCACGTCCTGTTACAATGTTATCCGTAACAATGACATCCATGTCCTCGTAGGTGGCTCCACCCTTTTCAAGTTCCCTTATGGATTCGGGATCCTTAAAGACCGTGGCCTTCTTATCTTCAAGTACACCTGCCCTTGCAAGTACAACAGGCGATACACAAATGGCAGCAACGACCTTTTCCTGTTCAAAGGCATCTGCAACCAGTTTCTGAAGTCTCTTATCCGGCCAGAGCAGTTTTCTTGAGCCAGGCCCTCCTGAAATGACAATTGCATCGTAATCCGCAATAATAACATTATCTATGGAAATATCCGGTTTTACATTCCTTCCAAGTGCCCCTGTAGCTTCATTTGTGGTCTTGCTTGCAATAGTGATAGAGAGTCCTGCATCCTCAAATATTTCCCTTGGTTCAAAGAACTCCTCATCCCTGAAACCTTCCTGTGCGACAACCATTAGAACTTTTTTGCTATCTAGATCTGACATAATATCACTTTAATACCCAGCTTATTGCTACCCAACTTATCCATATGATTTTTCAACTTTTCGGTAAGCTCTCTGGATTAAGAGAGTAATTGTAAGGCGACCATTTATCGACTTTTTATTATTATACACTTAATCAGATAATTTTTCATTTCAATTACTTATACCTGACGAACTGCAAAGGAAAAGAGAAAAACAAAAGTAGTGGAATCAGGGAGCAGAAGCCACAAAAAAGGAACATGGGGCAGAAAAAAGAAAAGTTGCGAAAAACATGTGCAAATACGTGAAGATCAGCTATAATTACAAAGATAGCTGATATCTTTACAGGACTAGAATCTAATTTGCTTTTTCAGATATTCTGTCAGTCCTCAAATCTGCCAAGACGGATCTTTATGAAATTGTATATCTCATCAGCGACATCTATATCGCAACAACTCTCGATGCCTTTAAAACCAGGTGAGGAGTTTGCCTCGCATACCTTAAAATGCCGCCCGTCAAAAAGCAGGTCTATACCTGCGATCTCCAGCCCGAAGAGTTTTGCGGTCTCTGTTGCCAGCCATTTTATCTCCGGTGTCATCGCTAGCTCTGTGACCTGGCCGCCTCTGGAAAAATTTGCTTTGAAATTATTATCACTTGAACTGCGTTCTATACAGGCTATAGGCCTTCCTCCCACAACAAATACTCTCAGGTCTTTTCCCCTGCTTGTTTCTATGAACTCCTGAAGGATTATGTTCAGCTTTGGATTTGTCACGTGTATCAGTCCCATCAGGTCATTGAACTGGGACTTGCTCTCACAAAGAAAGACCCCTTTTCCCATGGATCCTGAAAGTGTCTTCACCACCAGAGGGAATTTCAGGTATTTCTCGACCAGCTCATCATCTATCGGGTACTTTCCAAGCATGGTCCTGGGAACAGGCAGGTTGTTCTCCGCCAGTATCTGCTGGGAATAGAGTTTATCCTTTACTGTATCGATGCACTGGGCAGAATTTACGGTATAGACTCCAAGTCTTTCCAGATGCCTTATCACCGCCATGCCAAAATAACTGGTTCCCGCACCCATACGCGGCAGGAGAAAATCCGGCAAAGGAACGGTCTTTCCATCAAGCAGTATACTTTTGCGGTCCTCCCTTGTGACCACAAGATCGAACTGGTCAGGGCATACTACTTCTATTTCTATCCCTTTCTTCTTCGCAACATCGATAAACCGGTGAATTTCGTAGGCTTCCGGACTCAGCGAGCTTTGAGCTGTCTTATAAAGTATCCATCCTTTCAATCGATAAAACCTCTTTTCAGGGCTGGGCATAATACTCTCTACTAGTAAAAATAGGTTTTACCGCATTAACAGAAAGTACTTGCAGCAACCAGAGAACAGGGCATGAACAAAATATAAAAAGAACATGAGTAAAATATTAGCAGAATATAAATAAAATATTAACAGAATATGGACAAAATATGAGCCGGGCAAATAATGACACATGCCGGCACATCCATGTAAGATCTTTTATTGTAGTATCATATACATAAAAGGAACGGAGAATTTCCATGACCTACCTGAACGAAAGATTACCTGAAACAGCCGAAGCCTTTGCGAACATGCGTGCGTCCATATTCAAGGATAATTCCCTTGATACCAGGACCAAGGAACTTATAGCTACTGCCTGTTCTGTATTGCTCAGGTGTGAGAAATGCGCTGTAATCCATTCACAGAGAGCAAAGGAAAAAGGAGCCACAGAAGATGAGATCGCAGAAGCTTTGTCTGTTGCGATGTTCATTGCAGCCGGTTCACAGCTTCACTGGACAAATGCCTATGAAAAGATACTATGAACTACAGAACAGTATGATAAAAACAGGCAAGGTCCATTTAAATGGCAGGCATCGGACCTTTTAAAGAATCACTTTTTTCACTTTATCTCTTTTTCTCCCTGTAATATTCATCCCTGGCGGCCACAAATGCCCTGATGTTCTCAATGGGAGTATGGGGGGCTATCCCGCAACCCGGGGCAAGTATGCCTGCTCCGTCCTCTATACATTGCTTTGCTTCCTTTTTGATATGTTCCGGGGTCTTAGCCAGCAATGTAAAAGCAGGAGACACGTTGCCGATAAGGCAAGCACGGCCGTCAACAACCTGGTTTGCATAGGCAAGGTCCACTTTCTCTTCTATACTAAGTCCTTCAAATCCAGAATCTGCCATATTGTCCAGGATATCGGTAGCATCTCCGCACATGTGCAGGATCGAATGCCCTTTCATCTTCTTTGTTATCGACCTGTAATGAGGCATTATCATGGACTCGAACAGCGGAGGGGGAAACAGGTCCGGACCGGCCTCAGAATCAATTATAACAACAGCATCTGCCCCGTGATCGAACAGTGCATTCGCATATTCGGTACATACCCTGGCACCCAGGGCGATAAGTTCCTCCAGGACATCAGGTTTGGTGATGCACCAGCGAAGGTAATTCTTAACACCGCAGAGACAGCAGGCAATTCCCGCAGGACCTAATACTCCTGCGATCACAGGAACATCGTCACCAACTCTGCTCTTAATGATATCGGTTGCTTCAAGGACTGTCTTTATCCTTCTGCTTTCAAGCAGGTCCTGAGGGATGGTAAGGCATCCCTGAGCAGACCGGGCCAGTTCCGGGCATACGCTCCCATCCAGATTCCCGGACATCCCGGACATTGAGGAAATTGCTTCAACATCTTCCTTTTTCTTACAGGGGAAATCGATTATCTGGGGCTGGGAGTCAAAAGAGCCTTCTGTGATGGTACAACCAAGGGTCTGAACCATTACCGTGTTACAAAATGGAAATCTTACTGCTTCAAGTCCTGTAATCTCATGTGCTGCAATAGCCAGGGTTGCCATCTTCTGCGGATCGTAATGCGCATCCGGCCATTTCGCACCTGTCATTTCCATGAGTTCGACAATTCCGGTCTGGGTTACCGAACAGACAGGTACCTTATCCACATCTTTTCCTTCAAGAGAAGCAATGAAACGTTGTTTTAATGTCAGGTCCGACAGGAATGATTCCTCCATAAATGATATATACTGATCTTGCGGTGAATATGATGTGCACCAATATAAGTATTCTTTTAATCGGTTTTCAGGGAAAAGATTTCCTAATCTTATCATCGACCGGTATAAAAAAAGAAGTGAATAAAACCCCATTTTATTTTACTATACAAATAAAAAAATAAAAGATAAACTAAAAAACATCAAAGGATTTTTAAACTTTCCCGCAAACTATGAAATGAGGTACTTATTATGACTGCATTATTCCAAAAGATAATGGTAATATTCTCGTTGATCGCCCTGGTGCTGATATCAGGATGTGCGACAACCGAGCCGGTTGATCCTGTGGATCCTGATAACGTCTTCCTTGAGGTCTCCCCTGTTGTGATAAAAGAATTCCACGAACAGGACATATCCCTGACTGTAAGCAATAATGATACACAGGCAATTGATTCCGTACAGGTTTGGGGTTTTACACCATTCTCTGTCACAGGAACGGATTCCCTGAACATTGCAGGAAAGGTGAACAAAGCCGAATCATCCATAATTAATGCAAAGGTAAAAGCCCCTGCTTTTGAAACAGATGTGAATGACTCTGCTGTTACCATCAGCTATCTTTCAGGTATCGATGAGCAGGGACAGCAGATCAAAAGGATGAAGTCTGCTCCTGTGAATGTGACCATACTGCCGGATGTAAAGCTACAGTTCCTTGGATTTGTGCAGGATATGGCCTCATTGCGCACACCTGCAGCAGACTCATGGGAACTTAAGGCAGGAGAGAACGCGACCGTTACATTCTCAGTAAAGAATCATGGACAGAGCACGGTGCCTGCCGATCTGCTGACGGTTGTTGCGGATGTTGATAACAAGCTCATAGCCGAACAGGCTTCCACAAATATAAGCCAGTCAATGGCAAGGAGCGGAACATCCTATACTAAAGGACTGATGATACCGGTAAAAGAGGATGCACCAAATGGCGAGACTGATGTCTATGTGCGCCTGATGTATGGTGATCATATAATAGACGAGCAGATGATCGTGCTGAAGGTCAGGCTGTAAGCAACGCAGGCGGTAAGATGAAAGTTGTGAACCTCCTTCTTTTCTTTTTGATCATTGTATCCCTCATCTTCAGTGGCTGTATAAATGAAGAGATGTTAGGAGAGGAAAGTCACCCCGTAATTACCAATATTGATGTAATGTCAACACCGGACGATGATGAGACCTTCGACCTCAGGGTAACAGTTTACCTCCAAAATCCCATGGATAGTGATACAGGCTCACTTTCGGTCAGGATAAAGACGAGGGATTCCTACACGAATCTAATAACCGCAGAACATACGGAGAACGTAGGTTATCTCAAAGCAGGGTCCCGGTCATACAGAACATTATCCTTCAGTGTACCCAATGGCGGGGAACAGCTTGTTGTTGCAGAGCTGCTGGAAGACAACAATCTTGTGGACGATCTTGTAACAAAGGTAAGGCTCATTGAAGACAGCAGTGAGCCAGTTTCCAGTGTGATCCTGACAGACCTCGTCATCCAGACGATACAGGCAACCAATTACGGGAAGGATATCATATTCGAGGCCTCTCCGGGCCTTCATAACCAGGGTGAGGAAGCAACCAAGGTGACCGTGATCGTCACCGCAATAGCCGATGAGTATACAAGGTATACAGGCAGCAACGTTGCCTATCTTGAAAGTGGCCAGAGGACCAGGCCCACTGTACGGATGACAATCCCTGCAGATCAACCCTATACTTTCGGGGTCGATGTGATCATTGACGGGGAAATAGTTTCCAGTGCGCACACCGGTGCGGCCCTTAAGCTCCACGAAATGAAGCTTGAAACACCAGGCACCCATAAACTCATTGGGTCAGGTTCCCCGATCACAGAAGAACGACCTGTCGAAGAACCGGCGCAGGAAAGTGAAAGAGCGGATTCACCCCCTGAACCCGGTCCTGGATTTGAGATAACTGTGTTTGTGCTCTCTGTACTGTGTGCAGCTTTCATAATGAGAAAAAAGAGAAAAAGATCCTGATCTTTATTTGCTGCAGGGATTGGGTCTTCTGTTTTTTATTTTTTGCTTAATCTTTTTTGCTTAATCTTTTTTCTTCATTTTTTCTTTTTGTGGGTCCCATGATAAAAACCACTCATATGAAGCATGTAATGAATATGATGCAACCGTTAGCCTGTTTTCAGGCCTGTGGAATATGTACGTCAAAAGCTTCAAGCATCACTGACAGCCTGAAAAGCGGAAGTCCCACAATATTGAAAAAATCGCCCTCTATACGTTTCACAAGGATAGCTCCTATTCCCTGTACCGCAAAGGAGCCGGCTTTACCTGCAGGTTCACCGGTGCTGACATAAGCGTCTATCAGCTCTTCGGGCAGTTCCCGTATCCAGACATTTGTCAGCTCATGTGCACTAAGTTCCTTCCTGCTGCCGGCATCCATTACAGTGATACCTGTTATAGCTGTGATCCTCTGACCACTGATCTTCTGAAGCATCTGCTTTGCATGTTCCTCATCCTCCGGCTTACCGAGCACTTCATCCCGGCACACAATGACAGTATCTGCAGATATGATGATGCCCTGATACAAACTCCGGGCAACATCATGGGCCTTCTCCCGCGAGTGATGCATTACCAGTTCTGCGGGGCCCAGACCCTTGCCTGTGTCCTCGCCGTAGGAGCTGACACAAACATCAAAGTCCGGGCCTATCAGTTGCTCAAGCAGTTCTTTCCTGCGCGGTGATGCAGAAGCAAGAATGATCCTTTTCATGGACCTGTAGATGTAAAACAAAAATATCAATCTTACCGGACATAGCTGCATGTTCCGGCAGGAAACCATAAAGACAGATCATTGCCCGCCAAAAAGCTATCAGTCATTGGATATTACAGACCCGGCAAGCCATTCATCCATATGGCTGTCCGGTCTGTTACGTGTGTCGAACATAGGTATTTGTACCGGATACCATTTCTGAAGGAAACTTAACATATGATATTTCATGAAAACCTCTCCCGGCATGCCCACAAAGGCTATCAGCAATATGAAGAGAATGAATTCAACAACCAGTACTGGAATTAACAGTATCCACACTGTTGTATCCGAAAATATTGCCGACAGGCCAAAATAAAGGATAATGTCGATAATAAGGATCAATGCAAAGAATATCAGCAATACTATAACAGCAGCTATTACCACGACTATGGCAACTGCAATCCCCAGAAGGAGACGGCCTATCCAGTATATGATGATCTGCTGCCAGTCACGCCTGAAATGTCCCAGTACCCCGGAGAGTGCCGAAAATATATTCCGGTCCGAATAAAGGGAAACCGGAATTGCCATGTTGACAAACGAATTGATGATACCTGAAAACAGAATTATCAGGAAAAGAAGGGTAAAAAAACCCATCATGCCGAAGATAATGAAAAGAGGAACAAAAAATCCTCCCGGGCCGTTCATTCCATTGCTCATGATACCGGCTCCAAGTAAAAAAGGAAGTATGAGAATGCCAATAAAAATGAGAATTGCCAGAGCTATAAGTATCCGCAGTGCAAAAAGGTAGATACCTTTTTTGAGATACCTCTTAAAATACTTCAGGATACGTACATCATTGCGTACAAGGGATTCCACGAAGACGAATTCCATCACGCTGCTTATAATGCCCAGCATCACAACGAACAGGATTATCAATGCCAGAACACCAATGATAAGTATAAGCTCAGGAAAGGAGATCAGATGCTGGTAATATGTACTGAGCATGTCTGTAAAGCTCTGCGGAACCCAGGAGCTGTCAGGCTGCGAGCCACTGTATCGGCTTCCGTTACCTCCATCAAAGCTTCCCCCGGCTCCTATCAACAGCGTAATGATGGTCAGTTTTATCCATTTAAGGATATCAAAAGGCTGGAAAAGGCAGTTTTTGGTCCTTTCAACTGCACGATCCACAGCATCTACAACGTACCAGCTCATATAAATTAATAGAAAGTGTGGCAATAAATAATTACTGGTTTGAACTTAATTTAAAGATGAAAGCATATAACGTCTGTCCCGGGCTGTAATAATGATCTCTTTTAACATTAAAAGGCCGTCATCATCCGGATAATGGCTCATGGCCCTTTCAAGTATCTCCAGGGACCTTCCGGGCAATGATGATCTTAGACAGGCATCTGCAAAGTTGATAAGGAGGATCTTTGAGAAAGGACACATTTCCAGTGCTTCTTCAAAGATGGAAATACCTTTTTCTGTATACCCCATAAGACAACAGGCAAGCCCTTTCATTGACAGGGCAGTCTCATTTTCCGGGTCTTCTTCCAGTATCCGGTCCAGAAATAACAGCGCCTTTTCGTATGATCCGTCAGCTATGAGGATATCTGACCTGCGAAGCAGAAGCTCTTTGTCAGTGGGAGGACCGCTCATAGCAAAAAAATGAACTTCATTGCTATTAAGCATTATAGTCTAAAAAGCATTATAGTCTAAAACAGCCTGGATCAATGGCTCTGATAGCCTAGCTTTATCCGGATCTGACATGGTCCGCTAAATCAGGCGTATGCAGGCAAACAACGTAATTAAAAAAGAAAGATATGGACCTGACAGACATCTCATGCACATATGACAATGTTGCCGAACATTCTAAGATCCAGCTTTTTCTCACGGGAGCATTTTTTGAGCATCAAAAGACCTTTGTCCATTATCCTTGAAGCTGCAACCACATGCAAAAGGCTGACATCACCTTTCTCATAGCGGTCACCCACATCTTTCATTCCCTCAATGAACCCATACTCTATAAGATCAACAGGGTCCATGCCAGCATCTACCGCTTCCCTTACTGCGGATTCAGCTTCCCTGCTGTCAAAATTAAGAATGGATTCCCGTGCTTTAGCTAGTATTTTCTTGAATAACGGTCTGTCAGGTTCCATACGATCCATAAATAATTCATCCTTTATTTTTACGGAACACCCCTTGTCCATCAGGATGATCCGGTAGTTGTCCGATCATCAAGTTTAGGCAAATTTAATTGATTTAAGACAACTTTTATTGATTACATTGCAATGATATATAAATACCACGCCTGCCCTGTTATTCCTTTTATTCCCGCCGCTCTCCTGTCCTTTCCTGTCTTTCTATCATTATATTTATCAGGAGGGAAGAGGTATGGACCCTTAATGTCAGACAGGGAGATAATTTCCACATTCAAATACGTTTCACGTATGAAACCGGAGTTCATGCTATCAGAGCTCAGGGCCTACCTCAAGGAAGAAGCTTCGGACCGGCAGATATACGAAACTCTCAGGCCCCATTTTTTTGACCTTGGCACGGATGTTGTTGCACAGGACGGGGATTTCAGGATAGTCCGTGCAGATCCCTGCAGAAAACTTGAACTGTCTGATGAGGAAAAACAAAAGAACGAACTTTTTTTTGACTCAGCCGGAGTTTCAAGGAAACTGGAACGCCTTATTGAGCAGTACATAGAGAAAAAGACCGCAAAAAGCTGGGATGACACGCTTGTTCTGGAAAAGGTCCGCAAAGCAATACAATCCCAGAAGGCCAGTTACTGGAAAGAAGGTAATTCCAGGGCCATCAGCTATGAAAAAGGATACAGCATCCTTGGATACCTGGCTTACCAGTTCCCTGTGTATTTTGTGCAGTTCCAGTATCTGCTCTATGAGCTGGCAAAGGACGGCCTGCTTAAGACCCGTATGAAGATACTGGATGTTGGAAGCGGACCTGGAACCATTCCTCTTGCTGTCACAGACCTGTATAACCGTCTTGATGGCCGCAGTGCGGATATCCATGCTATAGAGCTCTTTGATGAGAACATAGAAGCATACAACTTTCTTGTGGCTCAATACGCCGCCATGAAGTCAAACGTCATGACCGGGGAACCCATAAAGGCAGATATTACCGCAATGGACATTGAAAAGCTTCCGGATAACATCGACCTTATGGTCTTTTCCAATGTGCTCAATGAGCTAAAAGGTCTGGATCTGCAGCAAAAGGCCACGATTGTCAAAGAGATGTCTGGAAAACTTGCAGATGATGGCAATATCATTTTAATAGAACCCGCCGACAAGACCAATTCCATTGAGATGCGCCGGCTTACTATAATGCTTAAGAGGATGGGGTTGAGGATATACAGCCCATGTTCCTTTATCTGGTCAGGCGAATGTACCCTTGATACATGCTGGAGCTTTGAGCAGAAAAAGGACATCAAACCCACAAGACTTATGGAAAAACTGGCAGAGTGTGATGAACCGTATCGTTACATGAACACCGATATAAAATATTCATATGCAATACTCCGCAAGGATACGCTCTCAAAGCAGTGTTTCACAGTTCCCGGAAAGGCAAAGTTTGCACGCATGTCCAGGATGGATGTGCACAATAAAAAACGCATAAATGTAGCCTGCTCCCTGATGTCCGGTGACCTGGGTGATGAGAAGTACAGGCTCTACAGGATATGTGACGGTACTTCAAAAAAAGCGGTCTATGCCGTACTGCCCTCCCATAACCTCAATGATGAGAACGAAGCCATCACCAGGGCTGCTTATGGCAGTATACTTAAGATATACAATGTACTTGTCAAATATAATGAAGCAAACGATTCATACAACCTGCTGATAGGAAAAGGAACCACTGTCCAGCCCCTTAATCCGGATAAGGATGATGAGGCCGACATATCCGGTAACAGTTTTGATCCCCATGCCTGCTGATGAACACGACCAATCATTAAAAGACCCTTCTTTAAAATGTACTCCCCCGGAGATACTGGCTCCTGCCGGTGATCCCCAGGCCTTGCGTGCAGCCATAAAAGGGGGAGCAGATGCCGTATACCTGGGTGTAGGTGAATTGAACGCCCGGCAGGGCGCAAAGAATTTCACCACAGATGAGCTGCGGGAAAACATAGACCTTGCACATTCCTATGGTGTTAAGGTTTTTTTGGCAATGAACATCCCTCTTAAACAGGACGAGATGCAAAAGGCCATAGATATAGTACACAAAGCTTATTCATACAATATAGATGCCATCATACTGGAAGACCTCGGTCTGTTCTTTTTGCTAAGGGAACATTTCCCCGACCTTGCCCTGCATGCAAGCACCCAGATGACCATACACAACCTCAGGGGCGTTGAATTCATGGGTAATGCAGGTGCCTCAAGGGTGATACTTTCAAGGGAGCTGACAACAGATCAGGTCAGGAGCATCACAGACAGGACATCAGTAGAGACAGAGATCTTTGTCCACGGTGCCCTTTGCTACTCTTTTTCGGGAAGATGCCTGTTCAGCACTGCAATAACCGACCGCAGCGCGAACAGGGGTGCATGTTTCCAGCCATGCAGAAGGCCTTACAGGCTGTCGGTCAACGGCCGGTTAATTGACAGCAGGCTGGTGGGCGATTATCCCATCAGTTGTGCGGAGCTTTGCACTTTACCAAAGCTTGAGGATATTATCAGGACAGGGGTCAGGAGCCTTAAGATAGAAGGGAGGATGAAAAAAGCTGAATATGTGACCTCCAGTGCCCGGGCATATAAGAATGTCGTGGAAAGGGTGTGCAATACCGGCACGAACTTCAGTTCACAAGAGCTGGAGGAAATGGAGACAGAACTTGCAAAGTTATTCTACAGGGGCTTTACCCGGGGTTTTGTTCTCGGTGAAACCGATGTCACCCAGCGCAAATACAGTGCCAATTACGGTGCTTTCCTCGGGGAAGTGGACAACATACGCAAATCAGAGGAAGAGGGCAGACTGACCATGGTCCCATTGCAGGACATTAAGGTCAATGATGGCATCAGCATAAACACCCGCATCAGGATAATCGGTTGCAGGGTGGATGGCATCCTTGTGAACAAAGAGCCGGTGGAAATTGCCAGGAAAGGAGAAAAGGCTACCCTGCTGATAAGCCCCAAAACCAGCAGATCTGTCAGAAAAGGTGATGAGGTCTACGTATCCACTGATCCGCAGTTACTTGAACGCCTGCAGAACACGGAAATGAAGACCACGCCTCTGAGCATAAAGATACATGCACGCAAAGGAGAGAAACTGAGCATCCTTGTGAAAAGCAGGGACCTGGAATCACTGGTTACCAGTGATTATATCGTGCAGCAGGCTAAAAGTTCACCCACTTCAAGAGAGCAGATAGAGACCGCCCTTGCAAAGCTTGGCGATACCACCTTCCATGCAGAGGAGATCATCATGGATGTGGACGATAACATTTTCATACCCCTGGGTGCACTTTCCGGTACGCGCCGGGAGGCCGTCGATAAACTGTTCATGTCCAGGTTCCCCATGCATGGAAGGAACCGCCCGTGTCCTGCGGTATCCACTGGCATTAAAAGGAAAGCAGTGCCCGTGGATGAAAAAATCATCCCTCTTTTGAGTGCAGAGGTCTCTCAAACCGATCACATCTTTGTGGCATCAAAAGCAGGTGCTGATATTATCTATGCACCCATAGCCCTTTTTGCTGAACTGACGGACCAGGACAACATACTCAGGACCGGTGGACTGAAGGAAAAGAACGTGGAACTTGTCCTGATGACACCACAGATAAGTTTTGAAGAGGAAATGCCTGCACTTAAAGAGCAGATGAGACAGGTCATTGATGCAGGCTTCAGGCTTGCATGTTCCAACTACGGCACCATAAGGCTTGCAAATGAACTGGGTGCACCTTTTGTCGCCCTGAAAGAATTCAATATCTTCAATGCCTGGACAGCAAATGCATTCGGATCATCAGGTGCTTATTGTGTGACGCTTTCAGGTGAACTTAACCTGGAGGAAATAAAAGAGGTCTGCGCTAACACCGATCCTGCGGTCCTGACCGAGATAATGGCCTTTGGCCGGGAAATGTTGCTTGTGACCAAGAACGACCTGTTAAAACCCCTGATCGATCAGGGGGTCATCCCGGATGGCAGTGAGGTATTGCTTGTGGACAACACCATGGGTTCATTCCCTGTCAGGAGAGAGAATGAACGTACACTGATCTACAATTCGACTGTTCTGAACATGATAGGGGAAATCGATTCGCTTTGCAGGTCGGGTGCCGATGTTTTAAGACTTGATCTTTCCCTTTATGACAGGTCAGATGTAAAGGAGATCACACGTAATTTCAGGCGGGCGCTTGACGGGAAGCAGATAAGATTAAAATCCTCAGCAAATGAGGAATATGACCATGGACACTATTTCAGAGGTGTCCTGTAAGGAAAGACAGATAAAATTTAAAGTCTAATATCCGGTGATAAAATGGCAAGAGAACTTTCACCTAAAGACATAGCAGTACTGAAAAAGGTTGCTCCTGAGTGTGCAGGGCTTGAGTGTGCTGGCTCAAAAGCACCTTACAGGTCCATACTGCCGCCACTGTCAAACCATTATGCAAAAAATGAAGAGGATTTCAGGCAACGGATCTCAGCCCTGGACGACGGGGATCTGGAATACCTCCTGTCCCTTATAAGAACAGGTGAAGAGAGCCTGGGGTGCGTACAACCGCACTACATGACACTTTTCCTTGAACTTATAGCAGAGAGGATGGGGGAAGGAACTGCTGAAGAGATCATGGCCATTTATACAAAATGGAATGAGTGCTGACCAGGAATATGCAATACAAATCCTGTAAAGATCCTGGGTGTGGATACTTCACAGGAAAAAAGTCACTGGAAAAATAAAAATCATGCAGGTACAGCACCTGCATTTTCCAGCTGGCTCATCTGTTGTTTCTGTTCCTCGGTGAAGACCATGTCAATATCCAGGAGGATCAGCAACCTGTCTTCGAGCTTGCCCACACCTCTTATGTATTTCTCACTGACACCGGACACGATTATGTCAGGTGCTGGCTCTATATCATCACCGGACATCCTGAGGACCTCTGTCACCGAATCAACCACCATGCCGGCGGTAAGATTACCTATCTCCACGACGACTATACGGGAATCCTCATCTTTGACCTCGCGGGCAAGTCCGAAACGCTCGGCAAGATGGATGACCGGTATTATACGGTCTCGAAGATTTATGATGCCTTCTACGTAATCAGGTACCTGCGGGATCTTAGTGATATCCGGTATACGAATTATCTCTTTTACCCTGGATATCTCAATGCCAAACTCTTCACTGGCAAGCTGGCATATGACCAGCTGGAGCAGCTCTTTGGAAGAGCTGCTATCCTTTTCAACATATTCTGCCATTGCAGGACCCCGCAGATCAGATCAGTATTTTCTTTGAAGGTCCGGTCGGTCTTCTTGCATTTCCGGATGCATTTACCCCTTCTGAAACATCGCCTGCAGAGTCGTCTAAACGGAACCTGGATACTATAGACTGCATAGTTGCAGCAACCTCTGAAAGCTCTTCTGCAGACCTTGACAGCTCCTGCATGGAAGCTGTCTGTTCCTGCACAGAAGCGGAAGCTTCCTGGGCACCAGCTGCAGATTGCTCGGAAATGGCCGATACCTCTTCAACGGATGATGTGACTTCCTCTATGGAAGCGGACTGCTCTTCTGTAGCAGCGGCGATCTCCTGGACCATTCTCACGATCGTATCTCCGGCAGTCACAACCTCCCCGATGGCAACAACCGATCTCTCAAGGGAGGCTGCTCCCGTATCCACTTCATCTGTACCTTTCTTCATAGATGAGACCGCATTCTTTGTTCCGCTCTGCATCTGGTGGATCAGTTGTGCTATCTGCTTGGCTGCATTGCCCGAATCTTCAGCAAGGTTTCTCACCTCATCTGCAACTACAGCAAATCCACGTCCGTGCTCTCCTGCCCTTGCAGCCTCAATGGCCGCATTAAGGGCAAGCAGGTTGGTCTGGTCAGCAATACTTGTAATGAGACTGACTATCTCACCTATCTGTTTGGATTTTTCATCAAGCTCATTGATAACATCTGAAGATTCACCAACTGCAGACTTTATGCTTTCCATCTTTAACATGAGGTCCTGGGACATTTCACCAAGACCCTGTATCAGTTTGTTGGAATCCACTGCATTCTGGGCGGCCTTCTCAGAATTGGTTGCTACTTCCTGAACAGTTCTGCTCATATCGGTCATTGCCCTTGAGACCTCTTCTGCCTTCTCTGCCTGTGTCTGAGTACCTTTTGATATCTCCGTCACAGTACTTGTTATCTGTTCTGCTGAGGCTGAGAGCTCCTCACTTGAAGAGGACATCTCCTGTGCAGTGGCTGCAATGCTTTCAGCATTCTTACTGACAAGGGCAACCATTTCATTAAGTGATGATCTGCAATTCTCAACACCTTCTGTAAGTTGTATGAAATCCCCGACACCGTAGACGCTCACCCTTCTTGTAAGGTCGTTGG
Organism: Methanolobus sp. WCC5; assembly: GCF_045690325.1. Classification (GTDB taxonomy): domain Archaea; phylum Halobacteriota; class Methanosarcinia; order Methanosarcinales; family Methanosarcinaceae; genus Methanolobus. Next base: position 476,578 of record NZ_CP146981.1, read on the forward strand.
CTGAAATGGAGTTAAGCACTGCACATGAATCGTTTATGATGCTCTCAAGAGCGTCACCAAAGTTATCAAGAGTGTCACCAAGTTGTTTGAAGTCACCCTTTGCATCTATTGTCACTCTTGTGCTCAGGTCACCATCAGCATAGGCGGTGATTACCCTGGAAGCCTCGTTAAGCGGTCCTATGACAGCATCCAGGCATTCGTTCACTCCTTCAACTATGCTCCTGAATTCACCATGGTGACGGTCCGCATCGGCTCTTGTACTGAGCTGACCATTGATCCCTGCCCTGGCAAGCATGTTTGCATCAGCCACCAGTTGTTTCAGGTTGTCCCTTATATTGATGCAGCTCTTTGCCATGACATCATATTCTGACATCACCATGATATCCACATCAAGGATACCTTCTGCCATCTTCTGGACATTCTCGGCATCATGCTTGTTGTTTTCGATAACCTTCTGTATGCTCTCTATGAGTATATCATCTCCAGAGCGCTTTTCTATACTCACACTGGTATTGCCTACTGAGAGAGCCATGGCCACTTCACATATCTGAGAAGTTGCTTCAATCAGATGATTGAGGTTGTTCTTGATCTCATTGAAATCACCATTGTAGTTATCAATTATCTGCTCCGGGACTTCACCCTTTGCGATGCGGTCAACATACTCTGCAGCAACGTTGAGCGGGCCGATTACAGCGTCAAGGGTGTCATTGACCCCATCAATTATCTTTTTGAAATCTCCTTTATGGCGGGATGCGTCTGCTCTTGTATCAAGCTTACCCGCAACAGCAGCATCTGATAACATATTTGCATCACTGATAAGAGCTTTGAGATTCCCACGTACTTCCTCAATGATCTCATTGATAAATACCTTCTTACCAGGGAACTTTTCAAGTTCAGCTTCAAAGTTACCTTCTCCAAACTCCTTGACACATGCCATAGCCTTCTTCTTGACAGTTATATGGCCATTGACCATGTCATTGACACCTTTGGCCATGTTAGCATAAACACCCTGGAATTTGTCTTCTGCCATAATGACATCTATGTCGCCTGCATCGTGCTCATTGCTCATCCTTCTCATTTCATCGACAAAACGATTCAATTCACCCATCAACTGGTTGAGATTGTTCTTTATCTCGTTGAAATCCCCTTTGTACTCATCGGTGATCTTTTCCGGGATATCTCCTTTGGATATGCGGTCAATGTACTCAGCTGCAACGTTGAGCGGACCGATTACAGCGTCAAGGGTGTCATTGACACCATTAATGATCTTTTTGAAATCTCCTTTATGGCGGGATGCGTCTGCTCTTGTATCAAGCTTACCCGCAACAGCAGCATCTGATAACATATTTGCATCACTGATAAGAGCTTTGAGATTCCCACGTACTTCCTCAATGATCTCATTGATAAATACCTTCTTACCAGGGAACTTTTCAAGTTCAGCTTCAAAGTTACCTTCTCCAAACTCTTTGACACATGCCATAGCCTTCTTCTTGACAGTTATATGGCCATTGACCATGTCATTGACACCTTTGGCCATATCATAATAAGCACCTTCAAATCCTTCAAGTGGTATCTGTACATCAATATCTCCGGCATCATGCTGGGATGACATGTATTCCATCTCATATATGAATTTCTTCACATTTCCCCTTAATTCTTCAACTATCTCATTGATAAAGGCCTTCTTACCAGGGAATTGTTCCAGTTCAGCATCATAATTACCCTTGCCAAACTCTTTGACACATGCCATAGCCTTCTTCTTGACAGTGATATGGCCGTTGACCATGTCATTGACACCTTTGGCCATAGTGGCATAAACACCCTGGAACTTATCTTCAGGCATGATAACATCTATGTCTCCTGCATCATGCTCACTGCTCATTCTTGCCATTTCTGCAACGAAACGGTTCAACTCACTCATCAATTGGTTAAGGTTGTTCTTTATCTCGTTGAAATCACCCTTGTACTCATCGGTGATCTTCTCAGGAATGTCACCTTTGGAGATGCGATCTATATACTCTGCAGAAACGTTCAGCGGACCTATCACCGCATCAAGAAGATGGTTGATGCTTTCCATGGCTTTCCTGTCATTGCCGGTATAATCCTCGACCCTGGCACGTGTATCAAGCTTCCCCTCTATTGCAGCATCAACAAGTGTCATTATGCCATTGACAAGTTCATCATTCTTGTTTTCGGTTATGTCAAGAATGAAACCATCAAGATATTGTATGGTCCCGCCCTCAGCTGTTACAGCCTGACCGTCTTCGTGTACCCAGCGTATGTTCCCATCCTTGTGGATTATGCGGTATTCGATATCCCATGGCCTGCCGGCACTTATTGCCTCACCAATCTTTCTGTCCACATCAGCTGCGTCGTCCGGGTGGATCACACTACTATATGAACGAACTGAATTTTTAAGAAAATCAGAGACCGGGTATCCGCTTGCTGCCGATATTTTAGGACTCATATCCAGCATTGTCCAGTCATTGTCATACTTACATCTGTAGGTAAATCCGGGCAGGTTCGATACTAAAAACCGAAGCTGACCCTCTTTATCGTGTAATGATCTCTTAAGTTCGACTATCTCTTCCTGAAGTTTACTTTTATCGCCAAACATATACAACACACCTTTAACTGACTAACTGTTTCTATATGTCACACATGAAATTATTGTGTACAGAATAGTAAGCCAGCTAATGTTATATAAACATATTTATAATTATAAATAATATACATTTAGGATTCATGCTATCTTATACAAATTTTTAATCCTTGTAATTAATAACCTTGTTAGAACAACACATATATGTGTAAATGTTACCATCAATGATACATAACTATATATTTATTAAAATCAAAACATAAAACGCATGATCAATTTCTCTCAAAACGCTGCAGATGAATCCAAATCTGCACAGGCCTATAAGCCTAAAAAGAACCGAACCATTCCATGCATTGTCCCTTAAGGATTACTTGTCTGCTTATCCTCTGACAAGATTACAGGAGACTGAAAATGAATTCGTGCCGGTTACAGGAGTAATGACCAGATGTCTGCAAATAATGAACACATGCCCTTTCAGGGTGGTGAAAAATGCCGGGAGAATATCCTTGGATCACTGGATATTTTAACCTGGTCTGCAACATATCCCGGGCTAAAGCTCAACCACATTAGTTCCCCTGCCCGGATGGATCCAAAATTATGTCCGGGACAGATCATCGATGACAGGGGCGTCTTACAGTCACTGCTCCACCCGGATGATACAGGCATTGTGAAGAATGCCTCAGAACAGAGAGAAACTGAAGGCATGTCTTTTGCAGAGTATCGCATCATCACCGGCAATGGAGATGTGCGCCGGGTCCACGAATATTCCAGGATAGTGTCCGGTCCTGATAAACAAGCAGCTATGGTCACCGGAGTGATCATGGATATTACCGGGTACAAGGGACTTGAAGAAAAGGAGCAGGTTCAAAGCAAAGAGCAAAATTTCAGAAGTCTTTTTGAAAATGACATCAGTGGTGTGGCAATCCACAAAGTGATATGGGATCAGAATAACAATCCAGCGGACTATGTATACCTTGAAGTCAATGCTGCTTTTGAAAAACATACAGGGCTTAAGAGTGCAGACATCACAGGAAAACGCGTAACAGAAGTCATTCCCGGGATTAAGAAGGCACCTTTTATAAAAACATACGCAAATGTGGTCCTTACCGGTATACCCGTAAGTTTTGCAGAGCTCTTCGAACCATTACAGAGATACTATAACATCAATGCATTCAGAGTGGATAAAGATATCTTTGCCACAGTCTTCCAGGATATCACAGAGATCAAAGGATCTGACCAGGCACTGATGGATAAAAAAGAGGAACTTGATAACTATTTCACATCAAGTCTGGACCTTCTCTGTATTGCCGATACAAAAGGCCGGTTCATTCGCCTTAATCCTGAATGGGAAAATGTACTTGGATATTCCATAGCAGATCTTGAAGGCCGCAGTGTCCTGGAACTTGTACATCCGGATGACCTTCAAATCACAAAAGATGCAATCTCCAGGCTGGGCGAACAGGAGGACATCCTGAACTTTGAGAACCGCTATCGTTGTAAGGATGGCTCGTATCGCTGGATTGAATGGAGGTCCTTTCCAAAAGATAAGCTTATCTATGCTGCTGCCAGGGATATCACCGATCATAAACTGGCAGAGGAGAAACTGGAAAAGGAAAGCTCCCTTCTTAAGGGTCTCCTTGACTCAATACCTGATATGATATTCTTCAAAGATCCTGATGGCGTGTATATGGGATGCAATCCAGAATTCTCAAATTTTGTTGGCAGGAAGAGGAAAGATATCATTGGTAAGACTGATCATGACCTGTTCAGTAAGGAGCTTGCAGACTTCTTCCGCATGAACGATTTGCTCATGATGAAAGAGGGCAGAGCCAGAAATAACGAAGAATGGGTCAAGTACCCTGACGGAAGGGATGTACTGCTCTATACGACCAAAGCTCCTTTGAAGGACTCTGCAGGAAAGACCATCGGCCTGGTTGGTGTGGGCCGTGATATCACGCAGAGCTGGCATGCAGAGAAAAAACTGCATGAATACACAGATGAGCTTGAAAAAAGCCGTGAGCAGTTCATGCTGGCGGTTAATGGTTCCCAGGATGGTATATGGGACTGGGATCTGCGTGATAACAGCCTGTATCTTTCCTCAAGATGGAAGGAGATGATAGGTTATGAGGATGCAGAACTTACCAACCATTTTTCAACGTTTGAAGAGCGGATACATCCTGATGATAAAACCCGGGTAATGCGGTATGTAGAAAAATATCTGGGCGGGGAGATAAAGGATTACAATATCGAATTCCGTTTCAGGCATCGAAATGGTGACTATATATGGATAATGGGAAGAGGGGCCGCACTGAGGGATGAATATGGCATACCTTACCGGATGGCAGGTTCACATACTGATATATCTGAGCGCAAACGTGCTGAAAAGGAGATACTTGAAGAACACCAACGCCTGGCCAACATTATCGAAGGAACAAATGTGGGGACATGGGAGTGGAATGTACAGACCGGTGAGACCGTGTTCAATGAGCGCTGGGCAGAGATAGTGGGGTGGACTTTAGAAGAACTCTCCCCTGTAAGCATCCGCACATGGCAGGATATGCTGCATCCGGAAGACAAGGAAAAATGCAATGTTTTACTGCAAAGGCATTTTTCAGGAGAAATGGAATACTATGAATGCGAAATGCGTATGCGGCATAAAAGCGGGGAATGGGTGTGGGTACTTGACCGTGGCAAGGTCATCCGCTGGACAGAAGATGGAAGACCGCACCTTATGTCAGGAACACATTCCGATATAAGCAAACGCAAGCAAATGGAAGAGAAGCTGGAGGAGAAAAGCTCACTGCTCCAGTCCATTATCAGCATTCTTCCCGGGACCCTAAATGTGGTGGATACCGGATACAACATCATTGCACTGAACAACGCTGAGTTCAGGTTGAAACTCACGGACTATGACTGTGCGGAGGAGCTCATCGGAAAGAAATGTTATGAAGTGTTCATGAAAAGAACATCTCCGTGTCCCTGGTGTAAGGTAAGTGAAGTCATGTCAACAGGAAGCACAATATTCCAGTCCACAACACCTGATGACATACGGGAGATAAGGACCGGAAAGGCACTTCAGGTGACGGTTTCCCCTATCCGTGATGATCTGGGTAAGATAAGAGGCGTGGTGGAGTACGGGGTTGATGTTACATCCCTGAGAAACGCAAAACTGGAGGCTGAGGCTGCAAACAAGGCCAAGTCGGAGTTCCTGGCCAATATGTCCCATGAGATACGCACGCCAATGAACGGTATCATTGGTATGACAAGCCTTCTCCTTGACACAGAGCTGGATAAAGACCAGAAACATTACGTTGAGACCGTACAATCCAGCGGGGAATCCTTGCTTGGGATCATAAATGACATACTGGACTTTTCCAAGATAGAAGCCGGCAGGCTGGAACTGGAGGAGACCGAATTTAATCTGCATCAACTGCTGGATAGTGTTGCTTCCCTGCTCTCTTTAAAGGCCCATGACAAAGGACTGGAGTTCATATGTGCCTCATCACCGGACACGCCTGTATACCTTAAAGGAGACCCGGGGCGTCTGAAGCAGATCTTGACAAACCTGGCAGGCAATGCGGTGAAATTCACGGAAAAGGGTGAGATCGTAGTACATGTGACCCTGGAATCCGAAACAGATACAAAAGCCATATTGCGTTTTTCGGTAAAGGATACGGGAATTGGCATACCTGAAGAGAAAAAAGCACTCCTTTTCAATAAGTTCAGCCAGGTGGATGCTTCTACGACACGTCAGTACGGGGGGACAGGACTTGGCCTTGCCATTTCAAAACAACTTGTGGAAATGATGGGTGGAGAAATAGGCGTTGAGAGTGATATGGAGAAAGGTTCTGAATTCTGGTTCACGCTGGACTTTGAAAAACAAACCACAAATTCTGATGATGGCAAACAATGCTACGACATCCATGGAGCCCAAGTGCTTGTAGTGGATGATAATGCTACGAACCGGGAGATACTTGTAACACAGCTTTCTTCGTGGGGCCTTAATGTGGACGAGGCCATGGATGGGCCTCTTGCACTTCAAAAGATCTACCAGGCATATGAGGCTGGCATCCCTTTCCAGGCAGTACTTCTGGATATGCAGATGCCTGGCATGGACGGCGGTTCACTTGCACGGGTAATAAGGTCTGACAGAAATCTCAGGGATATTTCCCTTATAATGTTAAGCTCCCAGGGAAGAAACCCTGACTCGTGGTCACGCTACAAGGAATTGTTCAATGCCCATCTTGCAAAACCTGTTATGCAGGACCAGCTGTGCCAGACGCTGGCTTGCGTACTGAACATGGGTACAAAGGCAGAAAATATACAGTTTAACGTTAAAGGTGAAGATCGCACTACGTTGCATAGCAGTGATCTGAAGGTACTGCTGGTAGAGGATAACATAGTCAATCAGAAGGTAGCACAAAGCATGCTGCAAAAACTGGACATCTGTCCCGATATTGCAAATAACGGTGCAGAAGCAGTTAAAATGCTTAAGGACAATTTTTATGATCTTGTCTTTATGGATGTGCAGATGCCGGTAATGGACGGCCTGGAGGCCACAAGGCTTATCCGTGACCCTGTATCAGATGTCCTTGATCATGATATAACTATTATCGCCATGACAGCACATGCAATGAAAGGGGACAAAGAAAGGTGTTATGAGGCAGGCATGGACGATTATGTATCAAAACCTGTTTCATTGAAGACACTTGCTGAATTGCTGGGCAGATGGTCAGCAACCATACATAAAAAAGATGATGCTCATCATGGGTGTCCTGCGCAACCTGAAGAGGCAATGTGCCCGGACAGGGTGATATTTGACAGGCAGGCATTTATGGAAAGGATCATGGATGACCCGGATCTTGCAAGATATCTGATCTCGGTATTCCAGAAAGATATGCCTCAAATGCTGCAGGTTTTGAAAGAGAGCGTTGAGAAGGAGCAGATAGAGGACCTGCGCCACTATGCTCACAAAGTTAAAGGTTCTTCTGCCAGTGTAGGGGGTATGGCCCTGAGCAGCATTGCTGCGGAAATGGAAAGAATAGACGAGACTGAAGGAGTGAAAAAAGCAGGACAGCTGATGGAGGAAATTGAGAAACAATATGATCTGCTTGTTTTATCATTGAAGGACTTAATTGAGGAGTAAGAACGAACAGGACCACATTTGTAAAAATATATATAGGAGTGCTTTTTAACATATATTTACTGATCTATTATGTCAGATAAAGGACGATACACTCTTGTAAATGATACTAACAATGCTAACAATCATAATAGTTACAATAAATACAATAAATACAATAATTATAATAAATATTACAACGTAACATAAAATAATATCAGTAGTTATATTTCAGCCACACTGACCAATTATCTAAGATGCAAACTAACCGAAAAACAGTGGGTAAGGCATTCAAAAACCCTAAAACCTATTCTTTGCCAGGAAAAAAAGATGGTACGATGGAGACACAGCTGGGCGACGAACACACAGATGATTCCTGCATCCATGATAAGAAATATAGAATTACTATAGAATCTGCCATAGACGGCTACTGGCATGTGGACGCCGATGGCAGCATCCTTGAAGTGAATGATGCATACTGCAAGCTCAGTGGCTATACCTGCGAAGAACTGCTTGCTATGAAAGTGTCCGACCTGGATATTAACGAGAGTCCTGAACAAACAGCCACTCATATCCGCAAGGTAATGGAGACCGGAAGTGACCGTTTTGAGACAAGGCATCTCACAAAGGATGGCAGGATACTGGATATTGAGGTCAGCGTAACACACTCGCAAAAGGCAGGCAGGGGTATTTTCTGTTTCCTGAGGGATATCACCGAGCAAAAAATGCTGGCTGAAGAACGTGAAATAACGATCGATCTGCTCAGTCTTTTTAACGCTTCCAATAATCTGACCGAACTTATATCCTCTGTCACTGAACTGCTGCAGAAATGGTCCGGCTGCGAGGCAGTGGGGATCAGATTAAAAGAAGGGGATGACTATCCGTATTTCCAGACAAAGGGATTCCCTGACAGTTTTGTTATTCTGGAAAACTCTCTTTGTGTATGTGACCTTAATGGTCAGATATTAAGGGATGAACATGGCAACCCTGTCCTGGAATGCATGTGCGGTAATATCCTGAAAGGGCGTTTTGATCCTCAAAGGCCATTCTTTACACGTTATGGCAGTTTCTGGACAAATTCAACATCACAGCTTCTGGCCAGTACAAGTGAATCTGATCGGCAGGCACGTACACGTAACCGCTGTAATGGGGAAGGTTATGAGTCAGTTGCACTGATACCTCTTCGCATTCAGGATGAGACCTTTGGATTGATACAGTTAAATGACCCAAGGCAGGGCTGCTTTACTCCGGAGAAAATCGCCTTTTTTGAACGTTTGGCTAACAGTATCGCTCTGGCTTTGTCACAACGCAGGTCACAGACAGCTGTAAAAAAGAACAAAGAAAAGCTAGAGAGCATCTTACGGGCTGCACCGGCAGGGATCGGTGTCGTTAGCGACCGCGTATTAACAGATGTGAACCTGCGCGTGTGTGAAATGACAGGTTACACTTACAGTGAACTGATCGGTTCGAATGCACGCATTCTGTATCCCAGCCAGGAAGACTTTGATTATGTTGGCACAGAGAAATACCGGCAGATCTCAGAGAAAGGGACCGGGTCCGTTGAGACCAGATGGCAGCGAAAAGATGGCACTGTAATAGATATTCTGTTAAGCTCAACTCCCATTGATATATCAGATCTGTCTAAAGGAGTGACTTTCACTGCACTGGACATCACTGAGCGTAAGCGGATGGAAAAAGAGACCCTTGAGAGTGAGGAACGCCTGCAGCTCGCGTTATCCGGAGCGGATATCGGAACCTGGGACTACAACATCCTCAATGATCATCTGATAGTCGATGAACGCTGGGCCAATATGCTTGGGTATGAACTGGATGAGGTAAAGCCTTATATGGATTTCTGGAAAGAACTTATCCACCCTCAAGACAGGGCACATGTCATGGAGGTGCTGGATGCCCATCTTAAAGGCCAGACCCCTTATTATGAAGTGGAACACCGCCTGCGCTCCAGATCAGGTGAATGGATCTGGATACTTGCCAGAGGAAAGATCCTCACCTGGGATGATCAGGGTGATCCCCTGAGGTTTGCAGGCACCCATCTGAATATAAGCAAGCAGAAACTTGCCGAAGAGAGACTTGCAGGCGAGATGACAAGAAGGCGGCTTCTTTTTGAAAGATCCATGGACGGCATTGTAGTTCTTGACGAGAAAGGGAGTGTCAGTGAAGTAAATCCACAGTTTGCAGACATGCTGGGATATTCCTCTGAGGAGATCCTCAAAACGCACGTGTGGGACTGGGATGCCAGGTTTGATAAAGATCAGATACTGGAGATGATCAGGGATATCGGTTCGTCTGGCCGTCTGTTTGAGACCATCCACAGGCGCAGCGACGGCAGCCTTATTGATGTCGAGGTAAGCTCAAACGCAGTTTTCCATGAAGATAGTAAACTGCTGTTCTGTATTTGCAGGGATGTCACAGAGCGTAAAAAGGCTGAAGAAGCACTTAAGGAGAGCGAAGCCAGGAACCGTTTGATCCTGGAGAACAGTCCGATGTCGGTCTCACTTGTGAGGGATGGAAAATATATATACGCAAACCCGATCTGTGCCTCACGGCTTGGATATGCGTCCCCTGAGGAACTCACAGGGGTAAGTGTGGAGAAAACCCTTTCACCGGAGTGCATGGATGCCATCAGGGACCGGATGAATAATCTGTCAAAAGGACAGGCTAATCCGTCCATGGAGCTGAAAGTAATAGGCAGGGATGGGGAAGAACGACTGATGGAGTCTGTCTCAGTGCCCATAATGCTGGAAGACGGACCTGCAAGCCTTGTCATGGGAGTGGACATCACCGAGCGTAAGCGCATGGAAAACGCATTACGTGAAAGTGAAGAACGCTATCGTATGCTGATAGAGAACAGCAGTGAAGCCATACTGTTAACTGGTCCCGATGGCAGTATCTTTGCCGCTAACCCGCACGCCTGTCATATCTTTGGACGCAGTGAGGAGGAGATATGCAGGGCTGGCCGTTCAGGACTTGTGGACCTTAGTGATCCCAGATTGCCCGTGTATCTGAAAGAGAGAGAGAAAAATGGCAGAGCTACAGGGGAACTTAATTGCCTCCGAAAGGACGGGACCATTTTTCCCGCAGATGTATCATCAGTTATTTTCAAAGACTCTCAAGGCTGCCTGCGGACCAGCATGATAATAAATGATATCACCGAGCGCAAGAGGGCTGAAGAGGCGCTACGTAGATCCGAACAGAATTTCCGTGAGATCTTTAATTCGACAAGCGAAGCAATTTTTATTGATGATGCTGCCACCGGAAGAATTATCGATTGCAATGAACGTACCATTGAAATGTATGGGTACGATACTAAAGATGAGATCCTGCAGAGAGATATTGGTGATCTGAGTACCGGTCAGGAACCATATACCGAAGAAAAAGCGCAGGAAATGATACATAAAGCCATTACCGAAGGCTCCAATGTTTTTGAGTGGCTCGCAAAAAGAAAGAACGGAGAGACTCTCTGGGTAGAGGTCAGCTTAAAAAGCACTCAGATAAGCGGAGCAGACAGAGTGCTCGCAGTTGTAAGAGACATCTCCGAGCGCAAGCGTTCCGAAGAACAGATGGAACGGTATAAGCAGATCGTTTCTTCAACCCAGGACGGTATCTCTCTTGTGAATAAGGACTACAGGTATGTTATCGTCAACAATGCCTATGAGGGGTTCTCGGGTAAAAGGCGGGAAGAACTTATCGGGCTTTCTGTGGCTGAGTATCTTGGGGATGAAGTGTTTGAGACCGAGGTCAGGGGTAACTTTGACAGATGCCTGAAGGGTGAGACCATAAGGTACCAGGCATGGATCCAGTACCCAGAACTCGGTAAGCGCTTTGTCGATGTCACATATTCCCCTTATATCGATAATGCTGGTGAGATCATCGGTGTGGTTGCAAACACAAGGGATATCACGACGCTCAAACTGGCTGAAGAGTCACTGCGTGAGAGCGAGGCTGTACTTAATGAAGTCCAGGAAATAGCAGACATTGGCTCATTTGTCTGGGACCTGCGAGATGATTCCCTTGAATACTCCAGGAACATGTTGTCATTATCCGGACTCACAGAGGATGTATTTTCAGGATGTATGGACAGCTCCATAAGCGGTCTCGTACACCCTGAAGACCGCAAATTTGTTCAGGAAGAGATCAGGAAGATGGTCCGGCAGTGCAGGACCTGGCCTATGGAGTTTAGGATCGTGCGTCCCGATGGAGAAGAGCGTATATGGCAGTTACGCTCGCGCTTTGTACTGGAAGAAGGGATTCCTGTAAAATGCATAGGAATGCATCAGGACATAACAGAGAAGAGGGAAGCTGAAGATAAAATGCAGCTGCTTGCCAATCTTATGGCAATCTCCCCTGTCTCGATCACTGTTCATGATTTAGAGGGAAATGTCCTGTATGCGAACCGGCATACGTATGAATTACACGGCTATTCTGCAGATGAAACTGCAAATCTCAATCTCCGGCAACTGGATGATCCGGATACAGCCCAAAAGATACCGGAAAGGATGAATGAGATAAAAGAGAATGGTTTTGCCTATTTTGAAGTATACCATTTGAAGAAGGACGGGACAAAATTCCCTTTGCAGGTAAATTCAAAACTTGTACGCTGGCAGGGGCAGGATGCCATCCTGAGCGTTGCCATGGATATGACAGAGTACAAAGCTATTATGGAAGCCCTGCAGGAAAGCGAGGAAAGGCTGAAATTGGCTAATAAGGCTACTAATGATGTGATATGGGACTGGGACATACTCAATGATACACAGCAATGGAACGAAGCCGGAAAAATTGTTTTCGGATGGAGCGATATAGTCAGCAGTCCGCAAAAAGCCAGCTGGTGGGCGGACCGGATACATCCTGATGACCGGCACAGAGTTGAGGAAGGGTTCTTTGAGGTGGTCAAAGATCCTGAAAAAGATCACTGGCAGGATGAATATCAATTCCTGAAAGCTGACGGGAATTATGCAAGGGTATTGGACAGAGGGTATGTCCTTCGAAATGAACAGGATCAGGCTTTGCGCATGATAGGTGCTATGCTTGACATAACAGAATTCAAAGAGATACAGGAAAGATTACAAAAGAGTGAACAACTTCTTGCCTCGGTTATCAGGACCCAGCACGAGATGATCTGTCGTTTCCTTCCGGATACCACCCTGACATTTGTCAATGATGCATTCTGTCGTGCGGTCGGTATGTCTGAAGATGAACTTGTCGGGGCAAAATTCATTGAAATGCTGCCAGAATCCGAACATGACCTGATCTTTGAAAATCTATCCAGGACAAACGCTGAAAACCCAATACGCACTTACTCTCATCCTGCGATCCTGAAAAACGGAAAAGAAGTCTGGCAGGAGTGGACGGATTATGCCATCCTTGACTCAGAAAACAACGTAATCGAGTACCAGTCCGTGGGAATAGACATTACTGAAAAGAGAGATGCAGACAGGAAGTTAAAGGAGAGCGCTGCACGTATCAAAGCCATTATCGATACTATACCAGACATGCTGTTTGTGATAGACAGGGATGGTTACTTCAGGGAATACTATGCAAGTGGTGAGGAAAAACTGGTCCTTCCGCCTCAAAGGATACTGGGTGCAAATATCAGCGACATGTTCGATGAAGAGGAAAGTAAGCGCCATCTACAGGCATATGAGCACTGCATTGACTCCGGCCAGTTGCAGGTACTTGAATACTATCTCGACCTTGGAGACAGGAGAGCCTTCTATGAAGCCAGGATAAGCCCGCTGGAAGGGAATACCGTGCTGGCGACTATCCGTGATATGACCGATTATAAACAACTCACCGAGTCTCTTGAAGAGAGCAGGAGGAAATACCAGCTTCTTGTGGATAACCAGAATGATCTTCTCATCCAGTTTGACCTGGAAGGGCGCATCATATTCGTTAATCCGGAGTACTGTAAAACCTTTGGCATGAGTGAGGAAGAATTAAGGGGAAAGAGTTTTTTCCCTCTTATCTGTGAAGATGATTATCCAAATGTAAAGAATTCACTAAAAAGGGTCCTGTCTCCTCCATATACTACCCGGCACGAAGAACGGGCAATGACAGTTGAAGGCTGGCGCTGGTTCTCGTGGTCTGCAAAGGCAATACTCTCCAAACAGGGACAGGTCACTTCTATAATCAGTGTCGGGAGAGACATAACCGAGCGCAGGCAGGCAGAGGAAGAGATCCTTAGAATGAACAGGTTGCTTGAATCGACAAGGGCTGCCCAGTCTTCCTATATCATATCCGACGACCCACGTGAAACATTCGATTCCCTGCTGGGTATTCTGCTATCACTGACCGGCAGCGAGTTTGGATTCCTGGATGAGGTGCTCCGGGATGAGAACGGTTCTCCTTATAAGCTGAGTCTTTCTCTTTTTAACATTGCGTGGAGCCCGGAAACACAAGAACTGTATGAAGGACTCCGGGAAAGGCGGCTGGAGTTCAGGAATCTTGAGAACCTATCCGGACTTCCGGCAGTCACCGGAAAGCCTGTCATAGCCAATGACGCGCCCAATGACCCGCGCTCAGGAGGTCTGCCTCCGGGTCATCCCCGGATACACAACTTCATGGGCCTGCCAATGTATTTCGGAGATAAGCTTGTAGGTGTTGCTGGAATTGCAAACCGTGATGGCGGCTATAGCGAGGAAATGGTCAGTTTCCTTGATCCTTTCCTCTCTGCCTGTGCAAGTATAATTCATGCAACACGTTCACATTCCAAGGAACGTGAGTTTGTCGCCACACTGAAGGAGAGTGAGGCAAGATACAGATCACTTGCAGAAGAAAATGCTGTTCTTCTGGAACAATCCCGGCGAGATGCAGAATACAAGGAAATACTTTTACACGAGGTCAATCACCGTGTAAAGAACAATCTGGCAGCTATCATAGGGCTCCTGTATGCCCAGCAGCGCTCCATAGGCAATGATATGAAAGAGGATTTCAGGAAAGTGATGAAGGAACTTGCACATAGGATAGAGACCCTGGCTCTGGTCCACAACCTGTTATCTTCGACTAAATGGAACTCTTTGTCCCTGCCCTGGCTCTTCAAAGAGATACTCCAGTCAGCTACGAAGATAGTTCCGGAGGGAAAATGTCTTAAATATTCTGTTTCAGATATTGATGCCAGGGTTCCGGCTCAACTGGCCAATTCTCTTTCACTGATCATCTTTGAGCTGGCAAGCAATACTATCAAGCATGCTCTCAGGGACCGGGAGCTCGTTAATGTCACTATTACCAATGAATGGACGCCTCAGGGACTTCTGATACAGTATCGTGATGATGGTCCGGGCTTCCCCGACGAAGTTATAAAAATGGAAAAAGTAAATCTGGGACTGGATCTTGTCCGCACTCTGGCATCACATGACCTGCAAGGAGAACTTATATTGAACAACGCATCAGGTGCAGTGGTTGAAATAAGGCTGGGAAAGGATACCGGTATCAAATGCGTGGATGATGCAATGGAGAAAGAGAATGCCTGAAAACAGCAAAATACGGGTCCTTATCGTAGAAGATGATTCACTTGTGGCGGAGATGATAAAGGGAGTTCTCGAGGAAACCGGGTATAATGTTATCGGAAAGGCCAGGGATGGAAAGAATGCCATATCTATGGCAAGAGAGCTAAAGCCGGATGTCATCCTGCTCGATATCCAGCTTCCAGTCATGGATGGCCTGAAAGCTGCAGGTGAGATCAGTAAAATACAGCCTACACCCATTGTTGTTCTGACGGCCTATGATTCATCAGAACTTGTGGAAGAAGCAGCCAGTATGGGTGTGGGTGCCTTCCTTGTCAAACCACCAAATGCCAGGGAACTGGAAAGGGCCATCACGGTAGCAAGGGCTCGCTTTGCAGACCTGATGGAAATGAGGCGCCTGAATGAAAAACTCCGGGCCCAGATGATCGAAATTGAAAAAAGCGAGACATTATACCGCACGATCATTGAAACCACAGAAGATGGTTTCTTTATGGTGGACAGGCAAGGACGCTGTCTGGAAGCGAACAAGGCATTTGCCGACATGCTTGGCTATTCGCGGGAAGAGCTCCTTACAATGTATATTCATGATATCGAAGCCAAAGAAGACCTTCAGGAAACTGTCAGCCATATTGAAAAAGTGATGCTGGATGGCTGGGACCGCTTTGAGACCTGCCACCGCCGCAAGGACGGAACTATCATAGATGTGGAGATCAGTGTCAACTACCTTAATGGAGAGCAGAAGTTCATTATATTTTCAAGAGATATCTCTGAGCGTAAGATGTCTGAGGAAGCCCTGAAAGAAAGTGAGTCCGTACTTAATGAAGTCCAGGAAATTGCAGATATTGGTTCATTGGTATGGAACCTTCAGGATGACTCCCTTCAATACTCCAGGAATATGTTAGCGTTGGCCGGGATGCAGGGTGAGATCCATTCAGGCAAGATGGGAGACTGTGTAAGCAAGCTGGTACATCCGGATGATCTGGGTTTTGTTCAGGAAGAGATCAGGAAGATGATCAGGCTGCGCAGTACCTGGTCTTTAGAGTTCCGTATCATACGTCCGGATGGGAAAGAGCGTATATGGCTTTCACGCTCGCGCCTTGTCCTGAATGAGGAAGGTATACCTGTCAGGTGCATAGGAATGCTTCAGGACATCACCCAGCAGAGGGATTCTGAGCAAAAATCCAATCTTCTTGCAAGCTTGCTGGCAACTTCTGCTGCCTGTATCATACTTCATGATCTTGAAGGCAATATTATATATATGAATCCCAGTTCCTGCAAAATGCACGGTTATACACCTGAAGACGTAGAACATTTCAATATCCGGCAACTGGATGATCCCGATACAGCTCAAAAGATACCTGAAAGGATGAATGATATCAGGAAGAACGGTTTTGGATCTTTTGAAGTATGGCATTTAAAGAAGGACGGGACGAAATTCCCATTGCAGGTCAATGCAAAACCTGTACAGTGGAATGGAAAGGACGCGATCTTAACTGTTGCACTGGACATAACGGACAGGAAACTTGCAGAAGAATCATTGCAACAGATGAGCGAACGTTTAATACTGGCAGCAAAAGCCGGCGGGGTAGGTATATGGGACCTGGACCTTGTCAATAACAAGCTTATATGGGATGAACAGATGTTCCATCTTTACGGCATCGACCCTGAAAAGTTTGAAGGAACCTATGAAAACTGGAAGAAAGGAGTACATCCTGACGAAGTAGAATCAACCGAAAAAGAATACCTGATGGCTCTTAGTGGTGAAAAGGAATACGATACCGAATTTCGTGTGGTCCGGCCTGATGGAAGCACGCGCCACATACGTGCACTTGGGATTGTCCAGCGTGATGAACTGGGCCAACCATTACGCATGATAGGCACTAACTGGGATATCACTGAAAACAAAAGGTCTGAGGAAACATTAAGGCTTATTGCTGAAACCTCTGCCTCTTCTGAAGAGGATTTTTTCAAATTCCTTGTTCGTCAGCTTGCAGTTTCACAGGAGATAAAAACTGCATTTATTGCCATACCAGATGATCATGAACCGGATGTATTTCATACTATTGCTGTGTGGAGTGATGGCGGGTATGCAACAAATTTCAGTTATTCTCTTGAGGGAACTCCCTGTCAGAAAGTCAATGATCAGGGTCAGTGTTTCTATTCATCTGATGTACAGGATCTTTTTCCAAATGACCATCTGCTGAAAGAAATGAATGCAGAGAGTTATTGGGGTACACCTCTCAGGGACAATAATGGAAGAAGAATAGGACTGATGGCACTTGTTGATGACAGACCAATGGAGGAAAAATCACAGACATTCTCACTGCTCAACAGTTTTGCCACCCGTGCAGCAGCTGAGATCCAGCGCCGGCAGGTAGAAGAAAAACTAAAGAAGCGGGAATATACTCTTAGTAAGATCTTTGAGATATTACCTATAGGATTATGGTTTGCAGATGGCGATGGCAAGCTTATAAGTGGAAACCCTGCAGGAGCGAGGATATGGGGTGCCGAACCACATGTTGGGATAGAGGAATATGGTGTTTTCAAAGCCCGCAGGCTGCCATCAGGCGAGGAGATCGCACCTGAGGACTGGGCACTTGCCCATACAATAAGGGAAAAGGCAACTGTTGAAAATGAATTGCTGGAGATAGATGCCTTTGATGGCAAAAAGCGAACGATCCTGAACTATACAGCTCCCATCCTTGATGACCAGGAGACCCTGATAGGCGCTATTATTGTCAATAATGATATCACAGAGCTCAAGGAAACTGAAAAGGCGCTGCATTCAAGTGAGAGATTGTTTAAGACACTTTTTGAACAGGCATCCGTGGGTGTTGCTCAGGTATCACCTGACGGTTTCTTCATGAAGGTCAATGAACGTTTCAGTGAAATAACAGGTTATTCTGCCGAAGAACTCCTGACAATGAACTTTAGAAATATCACCCATCCTGAAGATGTAAAACTGGATGAAAAATATATACTGCAGATACTTGCAGGAACTATTGACTCATTTGAAACAGAGAAACGCTACATTCACAAAAAAGGCTATGATATCTGGATAACACTATATTCAAGAGTTGTCAGGGATGAAAATAACTCTGTGATCTACGTAATCGCTGTTATTGCAGATATCACAAGACAGAAAATGGCTGAAAAAGAACTGATAGAAAGCCAGGAGAGACTATCACTTGCACTTGAGGTTTCATCCACGGGCTTTTGGGACTATTATCTTGACACTGGTAAAACGTATATGAGTTCAGAGATCTATGCAATGACAGGGTACGACTCCACTGAAATAATACAAAATATCAATACTTTTTTAGATCTTACACATCCGGATGACCGCAAAACCATATCGGAGATAATAAATAACAGCATAGATTCACTGGAGCCATTCCATATAGACTTCAGGGTCAGACACAGATCAGGAGAATGGATGTGGCTATCTGCAAAAGGAATGCCTGCAGATATTGATGAAAATGGCCGGCCACACAGGCTTATTGGAACTCAGGTCAACATCACCCCCAGGGTCAGGGCCGAAGAGGCCCTGTTGTATGCAAAGGCCTGTGCTGATGAATCCAATCGTATAAAAAGCGAATTCCTGAAGAACGTCACCCACGAACTCAGGACCCCACTGACCGCAGTGATCGGTTTTTCCGACCTTCTGCTCTGTGAGGACAGTGGAAAACTGGAGGGTGTGCAAAGAGAGCACATAGGCTACATAAACCAGAGTGGACAGAACCTTCTTGAAGTGGTCAACAGAATGCTCAGCTTTTCAAATACGGATTACTGCAACCTGAATTCCTTTGAATATGAAGATGTAGATGTAGGCCAGATGGTCCGGGATACAATAGATATACTTTTAACAACTGCACTAAAGAAGAACATCAAACTTCTCAAACATGTTGATCCTGCTCTGAAAAATGTAGTTGCGGACAGGGAGAAGCTTAAAGAGATCCTGTACAACCTTGTAGAGAATGCCATCAAATTCACAGAAAGCAGTGGGTCGGTCAATATCGAAGTAAAAGCTGTAAAAGGTTCCAGGGACGCTGTACTTTTCTCGGTAAAGGATACCGGCATTGGCATAGCAAAAGAGAAACTTGATACTATTTTTGAACCCTTTATACAGATAGATGGTTCCATCTCAAGAAAATATGGTGGTACAGGACTTGGCCTGGCCCTTGTCAAGAAACTTGTTGAAATGCATAATGGGAATATATGGGTTGAAAGTGAACCCGGCAAAGGTAGCAATTTTATATTTGAAATACCTATAACACCAGAGCAGTGAATTAGTATGGCTTGTGTTCTGATAGTAGAGGATGATGCACTGAATGCAAAATTGCTGGGCTATATAGTAGAGTCCGAAGGTCATCGGACTGCCCATGCAGAGAATGGTCTCGTTGCACTTGACATGGTCGAAAAGTTTGGCTTTGACCTAATATTTATGGATATACAGATGCCGGAAATGGACGGGCTTGAATTGATGAAAGCGCTAAAAGAAAGACCGGAAACATCAGAAATACCTGTTATTGCAGTCACAGCATGTTTTTCAAACCATTATGACCGGGAATTCTATTTGAGTTCCGGCTTTTCGGAATACATATTCAAGCCCGTATATGTTGACAGGATAAAAGATCTCATGAAACGCTTTGTAGAATCTATTGGTGCATGAGTTCACTGTTTCTGTCACTTTAGTTTCTATTATTTTAACTTGTGGTCTTTTTTATAGATCACTATCAAGCAGTCTGTAATAGAGCTCAGATATTCCCCTGAGGGTCACATGACCTTTTCTTGTTATCATATAATCCCCGCGCTCGTTCCTCTGGAATATCATGCCTGTATCAAGCAGCTTCTGGATGTGGAAAAGAAGGTTTCCGCCACGTAAACCCGTTATCTTTGAGAGCTCTGAAAAGCTCTTTGTATCTGAGTTCAATGACCTGAGAATTGCAAGACGTTGTTTGTTGGCAAGGGGTTCACAGATTTCCGTCACGACATCATCGGGAGTATTGTCTGCATCAATTATGTTGTGCGCCTCCTGAACACTGCGGGGCCTGTTTAATGAGCTTATGAGTTCCATTTGTTTTTCAAATATCCTGGATGCACTCTTTACACATACATCACAATTATCAGAGATGGCGAGGCTTTTGAGTTCATCGAACCTTTGCCTGAAATGTGCCAGATGCTCTCCGGTTACATTATCCTCCAGAAGAAGCAGGGCCATCTCATGGAGAAGGCTGGAAAATGCAGGCTTACAGAATTCATTGTTGTCACAATCTACGCAGAATCCTTTTTCCACAGTATCCTTAGTATCCCTCAGCATATAATTAATGACCGGACGTGAAAGATCGCCTTTCATTTCCTGTAGCAGGATGTTCATATGATGATTATTTGACTGTTCCAGCGCGCGGTTCACATCTTTTTTCAGTGCGATTATCTCAGAGCGCAGGTTCTCAAACTCCTGCAGGTATATGCCTTTTTTATCATTGCTCATTATCCCATCGTTCAAAATCGGTGCCTTCCTTTTTGTTTTTAGATATCAGGTTGAACCGGCACAATGCCAGTACATGATAATGACATAGAACTATATTAATCTATACAGTATATCTGTATATTTTTTCTTATCCCGTCCTGTTCTATCCTATTGCTGACCTGCACTATAACACAAGCAAACATGATAAATAGGTAAAAGTTGTACGAGTTAGGGAAGCTGTACAGCAGGCACTTATTACAAAGAAAAAAGGAAGGAACAACTTGATTTGCTCGATACTGGATAATGATCTTTATAAGTTGACAATGCAGATGGCTGTACTTGAGTTGTTTCCGCAGGCCACAGCTGAATATCGCTTTACTAACCGGGGAAAGCAGCGTTTTACCCGGGAATTCGTCAAAGAGCTCAGACGCATCATCGATGAAGACATAACAAGACTCTCACTTACTGATGATGAGTATACCTGGCTGAGAACGGAGTGCCCCTATTTTAAACCCAGCTATGTGGAGTATCTTAAAAATTATCGCTTTGACCCGACCGAGGTCGATGTAGAGCTGACAGAGGATTCAAACCTGGATATAAACATAAAAGGTCCGTGGCATAGCAGTATCCTCTGGGAGATCGTTCTCATGGCTACCATTTCAGAGCTCTATTTCAGGATGATAGAGTCCCGATGGGTTGAAGGCGAACAAGACAGCGGACCGGAACATGACAGACTTCTTAAGGATTATGAAGGACTTCTGGTAAGCATTGCTAAAGAGCTTGAACAGAACGATTGCAGATTCTCTGAATTCGGGACACGTCGCAGACGAAGTTTCAAGCTGCAGGACCTGGTTGTCAGCACACTTCATAAATGCAGGACCTTCTCCGGTACAAGTAATGTGTACCTGGCTAAAAGATATGGTGTCAGGCCTACAGGTACCATTGGCCATGAGTGGATAATGGGCAATTCAGCACTCATGGGACTGCGTAACGCCAATCTTTTTGCACTGGAGAGCTGGGTACGTGTGTACAAAGGCAATCTTGGGATTGCCCTTTCAGATACTTTTGGTTCGGAACCGTTTTTCAGGAATTTCAACCTGAAGCTCTCAAAATTATATGATGGTGTCCGTCATGACAGTGGAGACCCCATAACATTTGCTGACAGGGTAATACAACACTATGAGACAATGGGCATTGATCCGCTGACCAAGGTCATTATTTTCAGTGATTCCCTTTCTGCCCCGGATGCCATAAGGATACGCAAGCAATGCGAGGGCAGGATAAAATGCATATTCGGCATTGGAACAAGTCTTACTAACAACCATGATTTCTTCAGGATGAGCCCTCCCCTTAACATGGTCATAAAATTGCATAGCATCGATGGCATACCCGTTGTAAAACTAAGTGATGACCAGGGTAAGGAAACCGGTGACAGGGATGCTATCAGAGTGGCAAATTACATCTTCTCAAGAAAAGGACTGGATGAATGAACTGAATGTGTATGAGACCATCTGTCAGATTATGTAAGTTACAGTTGACAGTAATCCGATGGAGACCATCAGGAACAGATACAGCAAAAAGAAAATGAACCCTTTTTTTACTTCCAGATAGAAACTGTCTTTCATAAAGTTTCACCAGATAAACTATTGGAGCTTGTAATATAAAAACATTCTGAATTAATAAGAATAAAATATATAAGTATTATTCATAAAATCAAACATCAGTGTTTTATTTGTAAATTTCTGCAGAGGCTAGAAATAAAATATTTAAAGAATAATCTATCAGAAGAATCAAACCAACGGACAAAAGAACAGATCAGAAGAAGATAACTAAAAAAGATTTGAAAGGGGATTACCCCTTTAATTGACAATAACCCCATCAACAAACATGACCCCGTCCCTGCTCATACTCCACTTCCTTTAGGAGTGGAATGCGGATATTAAGATAGTGCCTTTGTTCTAAAGACAATGTCTGAGGGGATGATTCGACGAAACCAGGATATCCGCATTTCACACCATTTTCGTTTTGCCGTTTTTCACATGTTTATTGATTACATGAGATAGTATTTATCACTACTATTTAAATATATCCACAAATTGATATATCATAATAATGAGGAGAGGAGGCAAAGCAAAACAAGAGATCCCAATTATAGTGTAGTAAATATGGTATGTAAATATGATATAGAATATGGTGTAGAATCGTGTATGATCCCGGAAAACTAATGTTCAAAGAAAACAATGGTCTGAATATTTTTTGAGTGGACTGGAATTGACTTAAAAACAGATGATCAAAACGCACAAATCTTCGACATAAGCAAATTTGAGCCAACACACCTTTTTTGCAGGTAAAATGAGATTATTGTGGGCATAATCCTTTTATAGGAACATGACCATGAAAGAGTGCTTTAAAATATGACTGTTTTGCTAAACGTATAGGCATTAGATGGCATTTACTTAAACCGTAGACTTCTATTTTGCATTATGTTTTCAGCTTACTCAGGAATTTTAAGCTAAATAAAAGGACGTGAAAGAATATGTTTAACAGAAATGAATCAACCGCACCAGTAGATGCCGGAAAGACATACGAAGTGACCATCGAGGACATAGCAAAGGAAGGAGACGGAATTGCAAGAGTAAGCGGTTTTGTTATCTTCGTACCAGGAACATCTGTCGGTGATGAAGTAACCGTGAAGATCACCAAAGTACTCAGAAAGTTTGCATTCGGCGAAGTCGCTGAATAAACATAAGTGAAATCATCAATCTAACAATCCATTTTTTAATGAAGTATCATCCAATGGTACTTCAATATCTTTTTCAACTTTCTGTAAGGCCCTCTTTTAAGAGCTGTTTTTAGTAAGGCTGACTTCTTTTGAGTATCTGCTCTTTTTCATATGGGAAAATACCATAGCCGACAATGTGTCAATGATATCAGTGATTATATCAGATATAATAGATACTTGCAGTCCGTGGTATTGATGTTGAGAACAGAATAGATACAAGAATAGATACAAAAATGGATTGACAAAGATGAATTACACAATTCATCTCATCTTATTTAGAAAAGGATCCTTAGCCAAGGAAACCCTTTCTCTCCAGCCAGTTGACCTGGGGACGGGTATACTTCCATACAACATCAGCCTTTTCATCCTGGATCTCCCAGGGAGTGGCAATAACGATGTCGCCTTCACGAACCCACATTCTCTTCTTCTTCGAACCGGGGATCCTGCCCATACGGACAATCCCATCCATACACTGTAACCTCACTCGGTTTGCACCCAGCATACTTGAGACGGTTGCAAGAACCTCATTGTTGTCTTTGCGTGGAGTCCTGACCCTGACAACTTCCTGTCCATCAGGGTTACCCCCACTTGCGTTACTTTTTCTTTTGTTACTTCTGTAATTAGCCAGATTAATACCTCAGTGTGTAAAATGTTTTACTCATGTTTTATTCAAAAACGATGACATTTATGAAAATGCTGTTTGCAGACTGTCAGATCATAAGAACAGCCAATTCAAATAAAACAAGATTTCCATGTCCCTTACTGAAAAAACAATATTTTCACAGTATCTAACAGGACAATTGACTCTGCTTCTATATGAGCAGCTCATCTTATATAAGATGAACCGTATCTTTTTGAAAAAATACCAAATTTGCCGGATATCACCCGGCAAATCTCCCTCTTATAATGATAAACTAATATTATCGAAAAGGTTACCTGTTCTCTGCAAGCATCATCTTAACAAGGCCTGCAGCAACATCCATGGACGTGCAATCCTCATCCACTATTTTCTCCACCCAGTGCACATATTTGCCAAGATGCCCTTCAGCAATGGTCTCCTTCAATCTCTTTTCAAGCATGCTGGCCTTGAAATCCTCGGCATCACTTCTGCTGGGAACCTTTTGACATTTGATCTTTGTCCGGGTGTACTTCTGGATACTTTTTATTTTATAGATCTCTTTTGCCGTAACAAACGTGAATGCCACTCCCTGTCTTCCTGCACGGCCGGTCCTGCCTATCCTGTGTACATATGATTCCTCATCCTGTGGCATATCATAATTGAACACTACCTCTATGTTCTCAACATCAATACCACGGGCTGCAACATCGGTGGCAACAAGGGTCTCTATTTCCCCGTTCCTGAAGCTTGCCATGACCTTTTCCCTCTGGTTCTGTTTCATATCACCATGAAGGCCATCAGCAAGATAACCACGGGTCTTAAGGGTAGTGACAAGTTCATCTACCATCTTTTTGGTATTGCAGAACACAAGGGAGGATTTCACGTCGTAGATATCGATCATCCTGCAAAGCACATCGGGTTTCATGTGGTGTTTCAGCTCAAAATAGGACTGTTCCATGTTAGGGACAGTGACCACTTTATGGATGGTCTTGACAAGCACAGGATTTTGCTGATAGTTCTTTGTCAGCTTCATTATTGGCGCCGGCATTGTGGCTGAGAAGAGAATGGTCTGCCTTTCCATAGAGATGCTGCTAAGGATACTCTCTATATCTTCCCTGAATCCCATGTCAAGCATTTCATCAGCCTCGTCAAGTACAACCATTTCCACAGTGCTAAGGTCCAATGTCCTGCGCTCGATGTGATCCATTATCCTGCCAGGGGTTCCTATAACGATCTGGGCACCTCTTCTGAGACCTTTTATCTGTCTCTCGATGCTCTGACCACCGTACACCGGAAGGATCCTGGTACCGGTATATTTTGCAAGCTTGCCAAGTTCATCTGCAACCTGGTTTGCCAGCTCTCTTGTGGGACAGAGGACAAGTACCTGGGTCTTTTTGCTATTAGGGTTTACCATTTCCAGGGCAGGTATCCCGAATGCTGCAGTCTTGCCTGTACCGGTCTGTGCCTGGCCGATAACGTCCCTGCCCTCCAGGATGTGAGGGATGGCCTGGGCCTGTATAGGGGTAGGCTCTTCAAAACCTAGTTCCTCAATTGCTTTTTCGAGATTCCTTGATAAATTAAGATCAGTGAATGTTGATGATTCCATGTTAGATTTCCTGTGATTATGTGGCCATCAATGCAAAACATAGATGAAGTCACATCATCGGATCTGTTTTCAATTTGGCCCTGTAGAATTGATGTTCCAAATTGTTTTGTAAGCAAAACAAAAAAGAGCAGTGCTCCTTGAACAGCATCAAGGGAATTAAGCTTGTCGGTATATCATAAAAAGAATGATAATTCGGGTTCTGTAGAAATCCTTTCTTTATCAACAAACAACAGATGAGTACGAATACACTCAGCTCCTATGGAATTGAGTGACTACTAAACAGCCGTTCAGCAGCTAACACAGATGAAAAATATCTGCGTGCATCAGCGTTACCTGCTAAACGGAGTTTAGCAGGCACTCAACTCTGTAAGAGGTGAGTGTATCTGCGGTTCACAAATTATTGATAATAGGTTTTCTACACAGCCCTAATCCGGACTATTTTTAACATTTGCTCATTGTAAATTGCTCTTTTCCTGATCAATTGTCTTTGGATCAATTGTCTTTGATATTTGCTCCGCTTTCATTGATAGTCGCTGGTATTCAGGTGTGTCTATGAGTTCCATTGGAAGCTGAAGAGCATTCATGGAATCAAGTGATTGAGATACAGAGGATGTCTGCCCGCCTTTTGATGCTTTTGCTCCCAGTTTACCGATATAATTGATAATTTCCTCAAGGATCAGGGGATCTGCCCTTTGCGCCATGCATGAAATACCAATTGACCTGAGAGAATCTATAATCCTTGAAGCTTCTCCGTCATAGTCTTTATCGAGTGCTTTCTGGCCAATATAATAAAGATGGTCTATTACTGCAGACAGTACATTCTTCTGATGATGTCCTGCTGCAACTGTTCCAATCTGTTCAAGAGATGAGGAAGCCTGTAATACAGATTCAGCCGGGTCACTTTTCTCTAACTGCTTCCACAGGATCTCAAGATTTCTGATCACAATGAATGTGGCATCTTCATCACTATGGTTCAAAGTGAACTTTCCAAATCTTGCCAGGCGTGAAAAGATATAATAGGCAAGTACTTTTCTCTCTGTAGGTTTAAGATCGTTGTATACGAATATCTCCCTGGCACGCATTCCTATGATGTTCAGACCGTTCCTTGTGGTTTCAAAGTCATGGTTTAGAAGAGAACTGCTTATAATGTCGATGATCGGTTGTATGGGATCTTTTTCCCGGGTATTGCGGGTATCCGAACCTATGGCTGCTGTTATGTTCCCGACTGTTATCTTCATGGCCTGCATACCAAGCAATGTTGAAGGTTTAAGCATGTTCAATGTCACGAAGAGATAAGGGAACAATATAAGGAATGAATAAACTCCTATATGGAATACAAATGAGATGCGAAAATGAATATCAACAATGTTCTCATTTGTTATTGACTTGAGAACGAATAATCCGTAGATCATGGATACAATGTAAATAACCACGAGTATCCAGAAATCAGGGTTATATCCCTTAAGCAGGTCCATCATTCTAACGGAATAGGAACTTGAAGCAAGTTCCACGGCCACAAGACTTAATGTGACTATTATGGCCATTATGGCTGCTTCACTCTGTATCAGTGCACTGATCATATACTGTGCACTGGTCATATCATAGTCATCAGGGCCAAATTGCAATACAATAAAATGCGATATCCCAAAAATAAGGATAAATAGAACAAGGTAGAACGTGATCCTTGTGATCCAAAGCTTCAAAATATCTCTTGAAAGGTGGTCTTTTACCAGTTCTTTTATTGGTCTGGAATATATCATTGTTAACTAGAGGCTTAAAGCCTCAATACATTTATTTAAAATTATTTTGTCTTAGTTTCTCTATTTTCCAGGTTTATGTATTTTACGAGTTCGTCCTATATCAATCATCCAACATTAAGTATTTATAGCCGGAAAACTGTGCTTTTTATTAAGATCAATATGCCATTAGATCTATGGCCGCAGGCAGGTAAACAATGCCTGATGAATCAATATATCTTAAAATATATCTTAAAAATACCTTAAAATATATGAGGGAGTGAAAATATGCCGGATTGGATATTTGCCATAAAAGAAGAAGACCTGAAGGAAGGAAAGATCAAGGTTGTGAAAACCGGGAACAGACAGATAGCCATGATAAAAAAGGACTCCGGAGTCTATGCGCTTGTGAACGAGTGTCCGCATGAAGGCTGTCCGCTCAAGAATGGCACCCTGGACGATTATGTGCTAAAATGTGCCTGCCACAACTGGGGCTTTGACATACGCACCGGGGAGAACGTGGATACAGGAGAGTACATTGATATGGAGGACCCTAAAGTAGAGGTCTTTAAGACGCGTGTGGAAGATGGTAATATAGAGATTTATGCTTAAAAGTGCTTAAGAGCCGATACTGAAAAGAAGACTGGATATTAGTCCGATCAGATCTTCCTGTTATCATTGCTAATAGGTTTTCTACAAATCCCTATTCCTGCGACTTTTTCTGCAGGACAAAAAAGACATATCCGTATTCGTCCTGGTATTTACGGAACATTTCTATTTCCTTTCTTGTAAAAGCTATTGTGGATTCTCCATCTTCATTGCCCTTGAACTTTTCTTCGACTTCATCAAGCCTTTTCTCCAGATGAGCATAGAAATAATCCCACCATGCACAAGCCGGCAGCCTGAACCGGTCAATTACACGATAACCGGCAGCTTCAATTATCTTTTCGTTCTCAGGAATTGTCTTCATGGCCGGGTAACATTCCTGCCAGAACTGAAACAGCTCCGCACAAGGAGTATCAGTGAACCATGCAGCGTCGCTCAGTGCCATGAACCCCTCATCCTTAAGGAAGCGTTTCCAGTATTGCAGTCCTTTTTCAAAACCCATGATAAAGATCGCACCTTCAGACCAGATGACATCGAATTCTTTATCCTCAAAAGGCAGGTCTTCCATGGAAGCACAAACAGCGGATATCCTCTCAGCGATTCCCTCTTCCCTGGCTTTTTCTATCAGTTGCTCCAGGTATGGCTCATAGATATCAACGGCAGTGATATGACATTTATCACATATCCTTGCCAGATGCCGGGTCTGCATACCGGCTCCACAACCGATATCCACTATCCTGATGCCGGGTTTGAGGGCCGGGATCAGGCTGAAGGCTTTTTCAGTACACTCATCAAGACCGGGACCCTGACGCGGTAAACCATCAAATATCTCAAAAATCACAGATTCTTCCATAGGTACAGATAAGGATCATAAATAAAAGTTTTTTTGGTCCTCTCTCTTGCAGGTCTTCAGGGTATTCTGTCTGACTTTTCCCACAGTCTGTATATCACTCTTCCAGCTGGAAAAATGTCCTGAATATCCTGATGGAATCCAGGAAGTCCTGTTTACCCATCAGCTCCCTGGCTGAATGCATTGCCAGCATCGGCACACCTGCATCCACCACATGAACAGGCATATATTTGCTAAGCAACGGACCCAGGGTCGTGCCTCCGGGCTGGTCTGAATGGTTCACGAATTTCTGGTATTTCACACCGGCTTTGTCACACAGCTGCTGAAAAGCTGCAATGGTTTCCACTTCCGATGCATAGGAACGGTTACAACTTACTTTAATAGCCATCCCTTTGTTCATTACCGGCTTGTTAGTGATATCACTCTTTTCACTGTAATTGGGATGTAAAGCATGAGCCCCGTCTGCCGAGATAACAAAGAAGCTCATCTTTTGATGGATGGATTGTTGTTCCCCTCCAGCCACTTCCATAAGGATCTTTTGCACAATATTGCTCAGCATCACAGAATCAGCACCCTGCCGGGTCGCAGAACCAATCTCCTCATTGTCCATGAATGCCACCATGTTGATCCCTTCCTTATGCTGTGACTCTGTAAGAGCTTGCATCGCAGCATACACCATGGACAGATCGTCTATCCTCGGGCAGGAGATGAATTCCTCTTTTGAGCCCAGCAGCATACCTTCTTCACTACAGTAGACACTCAGGTCCATGTCCAGGATATCTTCACGATCAACCCCGGCTTCCTGCGCAATCAGGTCCAGCAGATAATTATCCCTGACCTCATCTTCTATCAGCCGGGTCAGGAGTGGTTGCATATCTTTTTGAACCTTGATCTCCACTCCTTTATTGACCTCGCGGTTCATATGGATGGCCAGATTGGGGATGATAAGTACAGGTCTTTGAAGATCCAGGTGAATGACTTGGGGCTTTAGAACCTTGTCGGACTTCACAGCTATTCTTCCGGCAATGGATAAAGGACGATCGAACCAGGTATTCAGAATGGGACCGCCATACCGTTCCACATTCAGTGTCAGCATTCCTTCACTGTTCACCTCAGGCTCGGGCTTTATCCTGAATCCTGGATTATCCGTATGAGCAGCGATTATCTTCACTCCTTTTGCCGGAGATCTGCCACTTGCGATACTAAAGCCAACCAGCATGGAAGGATAGGGGGTCAGATAGTATTTTCCAGATGGATCCAGGGTCCATGGTCCATTCATTTCCAGTCCGATAAAACCTTCAGCTTCCAGACGTTCTCTTATGGTATCCACTGTCTGAACGGATGTTGTCGCTTTTTTCATAAACCCGAAAAAGTCACTGATATAATCCCTGATATGATTCCTTATCTGATCCATATTTGCCACCCTTTTTAATGGTGCCCATTATACATTCAGCTTTGTAATGGACTTTAAACGTTTTTCCTTATATCACACCATTTTTAGCACTAAAGTAGATAATGGTATAGTAGATAGCATAGTAGATAATAGCATAGTAGATAACATCATAGTAGACAACAGCATAGTAGACAACAGCATAGTAGATAACATGATAGTAGATAACATCATAGTAGATAACAGCATAGCAGCTATGTCAAACCCGGGATACAATAATTATTTCAGTTTTGAGGTATAACAATTCCATATGACAGCTAATAATGAAGATCTCCTGTCCACAGTCAGTGAAGGTAATATCAGAATTCCGGGATGGGGCGGGGAACTGGAATCTGCGTTTTCTGCCTATGCGGGTCCATACCTTGCCGGGAGGGTTATATCAAGGCACAGGACGGTATGTGATGTCCTGACAGCATATTCAGCAGACACAAGCGACCCGGTAATAAAAGCGGGAATCTCAGGCGCATTACTCAGGACAGGTAAGCAGCCGGTTGTAGGGGATTTTGTGGTTCTTCTCAATCAGCCGGAACTCAACTCATCCATTATCGTTAACATCTTACCCAGGAGGACATGCCTTTTAAGGGGTGCTGCGGGCGATGGCAGCGATGAGCAGGTGATCGCTGCAAATATAGATACTATTTTCATTGTGACGGCGGCAGGAAAAGATCTGAATCCGAGAAGACTTGAACGTTACCTTACGGTTGTGTATTCCTCAGGGGCACAGCCGGTGATCGTGCTGAATAAAATAGACCTGGCAGATGAGCCTGCAGAAGCAGTGGAAAGAATAAAAGCTGTTGCTGGTGACGTACCGGTTGTTGCCATCAGTGCTCTTTCAAAGGAGGGAGTCAATCTGCTTGAACCTTATTCAGGACCAGGTAAGACTGTGGCACTTATCGGTTCATCGGGTGTGGGAAAGTCTACCCTGATAAATGCTTTTTTTGACAGGTCCGTACAGGCCACAAAAGCTGTGCGTGAAGACGATGAGAAAGGAAGGCATACAACCACTGTCAGGCAACTGTTCCTGCTTCCGTCAGGAGGGGTTATCATTGATAACCCGGGGATCCGGGAGATCCAGCTTGGAGACAGCTGCAGCGGACTGGATAAAGCTTTTTCGGATATCATCGGGCTAGCACAGGATTGCCGTTTCAAGGACTGCACACATAATACAGAACCCGGGTGCGCAATTCAGAAAGCCGTTGATGAAGGCATCATTCCAGTGGAAAGACTGGAAAGCTACCATAAACTGACCGCTGAAATTGCATTCCAGGCAGAAAAGGCAGATATCGGATTAAAGAGACTTGAAAAGAAAAAATACAAAGGAATGCAGGTAAGTGCCAGAAAACTGAGGGAATACAAAGAAAGAAGCTGACCCGGAGAATGATGTATGCAGGTACAGGCCTGAAAAATACCATCCACCATCAAAAAAACACAATGCAAAACATTATATTTAATTAAATGAATCCAATTTTAATATATATAATCCTACCCAAACTGGTGGTATCATGGCAAAATACGTAGCAATCATCTTTGCACTGGTCTTTGTGGCAATAGTATATGTACTCACAGGAGAGCCACTGGCTGCCCTGGGAGCTGCTATTGCTGTATCCTTCGGGGTTGTATTATACCGGCAGAAACTCAACGACAGCTGGAGAGGCACCATCACAGAGCAGAAAGAGGAAAAATACATACAGAAGGAATATGACGAGAATGATAACGTCACAACTTACGAACAGTACAGGACCTATTCCTATGTCAGGATGGACAACGGCAAGGTTAAGAGAATGGAACTTGGTCCTGAATGGGAAGTCGGTGATGTTATAGAGAAAAGGAAAGGAGAATACGGGTTCAGAAAACTATGATTTACCGGATCAGCCATAATCTTAAACCAATCCTTAAACTTATTATTCTTTTTTAAAGCAGGCTTTATCATTCCAGACAGATCGTTCCAAAGACCCGGACCACCTGCATCTCCCGGACCAAAAGGATAGCATATAAGCTA
This sequence comes from Methanolobus sp. WCC5, assembly GCF_045690325.1. Lineage (GTDB taxonomy): Archaea > Halobacteriota > Methanosarcinia > Methanosarcinales > Methanosarcinaceae > Methanolobus. The sequence goes on from NZ_CP146981.1 coordinate 508,901, forward strand.
ACAGATATGAAAAACAGATACAAAGAAAGATGCTAAAACACTTGACTGATGTGAAGGTTTCAAAGGCTTTACAGAATATTTGCTGATGCACATGCCATAAAAATGAAGGTTGTGGAGGTGGAGGTAGAATTGATGGCGTTGTGTCTGTTTTTCATCTGTAAAGCCTGTGAATTGTATTGCGGATATAATTTTGACCTATGATTGGTAAAGCAATGATTGTGAAAGCGCTTGTTAATGTGAAATAAGGGTTTTAACCTTATCGGTAAAACCCCTATTTGCTTTAGTTCTCCGAAGAAAACCTTTTAGTTCTGCGTTTAGAGACCGTAGTTCTCTGGCTTGAAGACTGGAACTTCTGCCTTGTACTTCTCCATGCATTCGGTTGCGAATGTTTCGGACTCTGATGTAAGTGCCTCGAGTTCTGCGGTTGCCTTTGCAAGTGCGCCAAGCTCGAACTTTGTCATCTCAAGACCCTCGGAGGTGTTCAGGATGCTGCAGCATTCCATTGCAGCATTCTTTGCACGGAGGAAGATGTCCTCGCCGTCCTTTACGATTGCCTCTCCTACCTTGTATGCGTTGTCATATGCAAGGATGTAGGACTGCGGATCTCTGAACCTGTCAGAAGCCATAAGGAGGTCCCTGAGGATCTTCTCGTTACCGGATTTGAGTGCAGTGTTCATGAGTGCACAGTCGTAGTTGAGGGACTCGGACCAGCACTGTACGGTTGTACCACCGAATTCACCGTGGTATTCAACGGACTCGTTTGACCAGAGGTCACAGCACTGCATGATGAGGTTACCCATGACATCAGAGTGAGCACAGGTTGATGTCTTACCTTCAAAGGACATTGGCATACCTGTGATCGCCTTTATTATGATGTTCTCGTAACCACAGTCCTTACCCGGGCCTGTTGCACCTGATTCGTATGCTGCAAGTGATCTTGCACCTGCGATGGTCCTTGCAACGATTGCAAGGGTGTGTGCAAGGTTCTTGTCAAGGAGACCACCTGCAATGAACATTGCAGTGTTTGCCTGTGCACAATCTGTGTCACCGGCTGCGGTTACTCCCTTCTGCTGTGCAACCTTTGCGATCTCCTGCCAGAGGTAGCTCATGTCCATGGTACCAAGACAACCGATAGCATAGAGCATACCTGGAACATCGTTCCTGAGTACTGCGTAGTCAAAGATCTCTTTTCCACCCATTGACTCAATGGACAGGAGGTCTGCGCCGCTCTCTGCGACCTGATCAAAGGACTCCATGACCACTGTCATCTTGTCGCCTCTGAGATCGAGGAATTCCTTGTTTTCCCTGATGTCACCCGGGGTGTGTCTCAGTGCGCATTTGATCCCGTATTCATCATTGTACTCTTCCATGATGGTCTTCTGTGCGTGTGCAACAGCTGCTCCCCATTCCGGATTGTTTGTCATCTGCTGGACGTGTTCTGTCTCAAGTACTACGGATGGGAAACCGACCTGGACCATTCTTGCCATGATGTCCTTTGTGATCCTCTGGTACTCGTTTACGAGCTTCTCCTTGGTTTCTCCTGCTTCCGGCCTTGGTGCGTAGTTTACTTCTGCTGTTGTGTAGCCTGCACCGATCTCAAGGCCAAGACCTGCTTTCACAGGTTTCTTTGCGCGTCCGAATACCATCTCGTCAGCTTCTGCATAAGCCATTGTTGTGAATCTGTTAATTGCCATTTTTGTCACCTCCGTGGTTGTGGAATTTAGCTCTCAGGTCTGCAATAGTTGCGCCTTTCAGGATAGCATCTGCCATCTTAGGTGCATCTGCTGCTTCTTCACCATATACTCCAAGTGAATATGTCTCAACGAAGTCCTGGTTCACAGCTCCGCCACCACATGCGAATGGAAGGCTGAGTCCACCCTCAACAAGACGGTCGTTGACTTCCTTAAACGCGTACATTGTGGTTGTCATAAGTGCTGTACCGGTGAGCATCATTGGCTTTTCCTTCTTTACAGCTTCGATAACTTCATCGACCGGGCAGTCACGACCAAGGTCGACCACTTCATAACCTGCTGCTCTGAGCAGAGCTGCGACAATTGACTTTCCGATGTCGTGTACGTCACCCTCGGCAACGTGTACAACGATCTTGCCTTTTGTCTCAGGGCTTGCACCTGATTCAGCCTTACAGAATTCGATACCTTCAAGCATCGCATCTGCGGACATCATTACGTTTGGAAGGAAGATGACACCCTGGTCGTAAAGGTCTGTGACTACCTTCATACCTACCATAAGTGCATCGTCGATGAGTGCAATTGGGTCCTTGCCTGCTGCAATAGCTGCTTCAAGACCTTCGATAACGTCATCTTCTTCACCCTCAAAGATCGCTTCTGCAATAGCCTTGTATAACTCATCTTTTGGATAGAGTTCGGCTGCTGCCTCTTCGGGGGTCATTGTTTTTTCCATTTTAACATTGTATCTTATGAGGATACCTTCTTTGTCTACTATTAACATTCTATACCTCCTTCAGTTCATTGTATTTTAGCTAGCTGAGCTTTGGATCAAGCTCAATCCAATCTACACAAGAGGTTCAATTGAACCTCAAAACATGCACATATTAATCATATATAAACATTCTGTTGAATGTGTTCATATATATAAGATACACGGTATATAATAAATAAGACATATAATATAAAAGTAGTAAATTAGGTCAACTGAGCCCTTTTATGAAAAAGACACTATCTTACTAAACTATACTAAGAAAAAGAAGTAGCAAATGTTTATATATTATCATTAGAGTGATATCAGTTTTTAATCATATAAAAAATAATGTATTGTAAATAATACATATTATAAGAAAAAGCAGATCAATAATACAAAAATAACTCCATAGATACTGAATATGATCTATGTTTCGTTCTCAAAAAAAAGTTACCACCAAATAAAAAGAAAACTTTAAATAGAATTGATTTTCCAACTTTACCTGTGTACTCAATAAAATTAGAAGAGTAACCGATCAATTAAGAAGTTGACTTCAAAAACAAACAATAATTCCATGGCATGTACCAAAAATATTGCAAATATCCAGTAAGAATCATTTAATAAAAACAGGCATGAATATAAACATATGTAAAAAACAACAACATAGATCATGGATTTTCCCTGGATACACATATCGTTATCGGACTGTCACCAAGTTGCCCCATTGAACAACGCATCTCAACAGAAATGATCTCCCCGGAAGATGCCTCAAAAGGTATCCTGCAAACATTTGCCCGGCCATTGAGAATCTCTTTCAGAACAGATGCTGCTTCCAGGAATTTTTTCTGCGGATAGAGATTAAGCAGATTAAAACCTGTAAGTTTATCCTCAGTATACCCTAGCCTTTTGCAGGAATACGGATTTGCATAAATTATGCACCCATCACCATCCAGCATGAAAACAAGTTCTTCCATGTATTCAAATATAACCTGCAGATTCCTTATGCTCTTCTGCACATCTGCCTGTTCACGCATGCGGCCGATCACAGGACCTATCTGGGAAGAGATAGCTTCCAATGAATCCCGGACTGCAAAAGGAACATCATAAGCACTATGTGATGCAAGCATCAATATTGCCACAAGCTCCATTCCATACCTGATGGGTATCAAAGCCGTGGCCTCCAGACCCTCATAGCTTGACTTTTCACCCGGTATCATGGCAGTCAGTTCATAATATCGTGTGTAAAGAGGATATTCGGTTTTAAGCAGGCGTGCATTGATGGACCTGCCACTGTAATGCCTTGTGCTTTTAACAAAATCAGAAGACAGGCCGCAATGGGCGACGATGTTCATGTCACCGGTAGCCCCGTCAACCAGGTAAAGAGCACCACAATCAAGATTGCCCATGCTGGCAGTCAGTTCCACAAGCTGAGAGAACATATCCCCGACATCACCAAGCGGACTGAAGAACATTCCTATATCAGGGCCTATCTGCATGAAATTCTTGACATTCTTCCGTTCGGTAATATCAACAATAATACCCTGTATGTACTGAACATTACCTTCCTTATCCCGTTTTATCACAGATCTTTCATCAACCCAGCGAACCTCACCGGACCTTGTAAGTATACGATACTCAAATGAAAGGTTATCCTCCCCTGAGAACACATCATACTCCATGGTGAGCCTTTCCATATCCGAAGGATGTACAATATCACCATAAAACAGTTCACCTGAAATAAAAGCATTCGCATCATAACCAAACTGCGATATATTCTCTGAGACAAACTCCACTTTCCAGTCCTCATCAGGTATCCAGAAGAATACAACGGCCGGACTACTTTTTATGACTGTTTCCAGGACTTTCTGGACCTCAATTAGTTCGAGAAGTTCCCTTTCTTTATCTTTCTGCTCTGTAATGTCCCTTATAATGGCCATTATTGCAGGTCTGCCTTCATGATCTATGATCGAGGAGTTTATTTCGGCAGGCGTGTTAGTTCCATTCTTTGAGACCAGTTCGATCTCATACTTAAACGAAGCTTTACGGTTCTTTTCAAGGCTTCTCCTGAACTTGTTCATTACAAAGCGTTTGTATTCCATTGACAGGAAATCCTCAAACGGCCTTCGTAGGACTTCCATTCTGGTAAAACCTGTTATTTCACAGAACTTCGTATTGGCAAAAATGAGCAGATCATCCTGAACTATGATAATTCCGTCATTTCCCTCCTCTACAAGTGTGGAGTACTTTTTCTCGGAAGCCTTTAGTTCTGCTTCCGCCTTTTTCCTGTCAGAGATATCCCTGACAGCCATCATAACGCAGGGTTTTTCCTCATATACTATAAAAGAAAGGCTGATCTCCGCCGGGAAGATCTCACCTGTCTTTGTAAGGAACACTATCTCATCATTGCGACGGATGCTGTGGCGATCTTTCAACACTTTTTTTATACGTTTACCTGCCATGCGCTGATAATCCACTGGTACATGATCAGTGAAAACAGTGCCAAGCAATTCCTCCTTTGAATAACCGCTCAATTCTGAGAATTTGGTATTTGAAAACCTGAACATCCCATCCTGAAGAATGATTATACCGTCATTTCCTTTTTCCACAAGTGTGGAATACTTTTCCTCGGAAGCTTTAAGTTCTGCCTCTGCTTTCTTTCTTTCCGATATGTCCCTGACAGTCATCATTACAGAAGGCCTGTGTTCATATGAAATATAGGAAAGGCTTATCTCTGCAGGGAATCTGCAATTATCTTTTTTAAGAAATTCCACTTCATCATTTCTCTTGATGCTTTTTTTATCTTTCAGCACCTTTTTGACACGCTTGCCTATCATGCGATGATATTCCATTGGCAGATGAGCAAAGAAGTCATGCCTGTCAAGTTCATCCTTTTTAAACCCGGTCATAAGACAGAATCTGGAATTGGCAAAGCTCAGCATCCAATCCTGGATGATGATGATGCCGTCATTTCCTTTTTCCACAAGTGTGGAATACTTCTCCTCTGATGTCTTAAGAAGGGATTCGGCTTCTCTTTGAACAGTGATATCCTCCATGGAAAGAAGGATGCAACAATCTTCATTTTCTGCTGCATCAAGTCTCTGTGCACTGAGGCACAATACCCTCCTGACAGCACCTTTAATATCAAAAGCAATTTCAAGGCTCTCAGAGGAAGTCCCGCCTTTCAGTCTCTCTTCAAGAAGATGCCTCAATCGGGACATATTGTCATTGGTTTGATAAAGATCAAAGAAAATGCATCCCTGCGCGTCTGCCGGACTAATGTCAAAAAGCTCATAAAAGTATCTGTTGGCATAGATTACATGGAATTTGCGGTCCAGCACCAAAAGTGGGTTCTGGAGCTTATCGACTATTTTTTTGCAGTAATCGTTTTTCACATCACTGGCTTTTCCGTTTCCAGGGTCGTCTTCCACAAAGAGAAGTCCGTGGATCAGATCAAAGCCTTCCTGTGGAATTCTGAAGGTCCTTTCTGTTACATTTAATATACGGCCTTCTTTTGACAGGATCCTGTATCCGGATGAAAAATATCTCCTTTCAGGTTCAGATATGAAACAGGCAAAATCCTTCTCAAGTTCCTGAAGATCATCAGGATGAACAATATCCGGATATGTCAGCTCACCCGAAATAAAATCCCCGGGCAAATAACCTAAAAGAGATATCTCTTCTGAAACCGATATCAATGGCCTTTTTACCGTGCCTGTCCATAGAAAAGACAGGACATTTCCGGCAGATCTGAGCTTCTCAGCCTTAAGGCATGAAATATGTCTGGTTTCCAGTGGATCTTTGCAGCTGATTATCTGGCCTCCCGTTGGATTATTATCATGCACTTACGACATAAAGTGTATTTATTATATAATTACAGATGTAAATCTCGAAATATCATATATGATTATATGAAAGACATATCATTACACACATTCTCAGGCAACCGGGCAAAAAAGGAGACATTAAATAGATTAAAAGTACAGATTAATATCTGGCTCTCATCTGAATTTCGTACTTCCTTCAATCCAATCTACACAAGAGGAACATATAATCTTTAGGTGTGAGCCACCTGTCAATTTCCTTCATTGTTTCCGCAAACCTCAATGCATATGGAACAGTTCCCTTAATTCCTCAATACTCTTCTTCTTGAGTATGAGATCTGCGATCTTTGGCACCTGTGCAGCATCCTCACAATAGATACCCAGTTCGTAATTCATCACAAAGTCCTGCGTTACCGCACCACCTCCACATATGAACGGTATCTTTATGTTATTCTCAAGTAAACGGTTATTGACTTCCATAAAAGAGTACATTGTCGTAGTCATCAGGGAAGTACCTGTAAGCATGATAGGCCTGTATCTGAGCACAGCCTGGATAACTTCATCCGTTGGTACATCACTTCCCAGATCTATGACATCATATCCGTTGGATCTTAAAAGGACTGTTAATATTTTCTTTCCGATGTCATGAATATCCCCTTCCACAACATAGGAAACAACCGTTCCCTTGTATTCATGGATCTTCCCTGATATCTGTTTACAATATTCGATCCCATCACTCATTGCATGGGATGAAATTATCACATCTGGCAGGAACAGAAGTCCGTCATCGTATAACTGGGACACTATATCCATTCCGGCCATCAGAGCATCGTCGATAAGGGAAATTGGATCCCTTCCTGCCTCAACTGCATCTTTAAGGGCAGCGATGACCTCATCTTCATCACCTTCAAAGACTGCCTCTACTACATTGCGCAGCAGTAGGTCCGGAGGAAAAAGATCTCTTGCTACTTCATCCGCAGAGAGTTCACTCTCTAGTTTGACGTTGTACCTGACAAGGATAACTGATGGATCTATATCCAGCATTGAGCCTCCTTAAATTGGGTTGCGTTTTACGTACTGTGCCTGTCTGTTTACTGTTAATGGATCAGACTTAATAATTGATATTATATGCACATTTACTGACGGCTAGCTTTAGTGCAAAGCTGCTATGTAAAGCTGACGTTAGGACAAAAGGGAAAATAGAAAAATGATAATAGTTTCAGATACACGCTTTGCTATCAGGACTCAGTCCTCATTCCCGGCATCTTCCCACAGGCCAAAAAGATTTCCCTCGGTATCCAGACAGATAGCAAGATAACCCCATCCCGGAACAGGCATCTGGTTTATCACTTTGCCCCCGGCTTTTTCTATCTTATCGGAGTATTCTTTTATAGATGGTACCCCGATATAGCCGGCAATCCTCTGCTCTGGCTCACCACGAAGACCCATTCCGCCACCTACACCCTTTTCACCATCGATACCGGTCGTTTCAAAGAGATAATATTCCATTTCAGGAGACGGTCTTTCAAATTTCCAGTCAAAAACGCAAGAATAGAACTTCTTTGCACGTTCAAGGTCATCTGTTGGTATATCCATGTGAACAAATGTTGGCATTTATAACCTCCGGAAAATATAGGACTGAAAACTATTAATCACTTTGCTTCATTATTCTGCTTGATCACTTTGCTTGCGGCAATGCACCAAATCCTTTATAGCCTATTCTGCCATTGCAAATCTGATGAACCCCGGACCAAAAAAAGCATATGCAGAACTTATTACGGGTTCTGTTCTGTTTGGTTTGATGGGTGTTTTCGTTTTCTATCTGCAGGATATACCTACAGGCCCGCTGATATTCTATAAACAGCTTTTTGGTGTTATTGCATTGTTTCTGTTCATGATGATCACCGGAAAGCTGTCCAGGATAATTCCTCGCAAAAAGAAAAGATTTCTTTTACTGCTTGGCATAATTAACACTACAACGCTTTTCACATACCTTGTCTGCATAAGGTATACCAGCTTTTCAGTTGCAATACTTATGCTTTATACCGCACCAATGTATGTTACCCTGCTGTCACCATTGATACTCAAAGAAAGCATCAGGCGAAACGGGATAATTGCCCTGGTGCTCTCTATAATCGGTCTTTTGTTCATTGTGGACATAAACAATATAGCTGCAGGACAGATGATTGGAAGCTGGTACCTGATAGGAGTTGCAGCAGGAATACTCTCGGGTTTTTCTTTTGGAAGCTCTATTGTAGTTGTTCGTTATGTGAAAGACGAATATACAGGCATGACCCTGATATTCTGGTATACCCTGATAGGTGTTATACTGCTCCTGCCCTTTGCCGGAGGAGTTCCGGTCCGGGCATTTGCAGACAATCTTAGCATGCTTGTATTGTTCGGTGTTGTAAATACCACAATGGCTGCACTATTGTTCATAAACGGCATCTCACAGATAGAAGCACAGAAAGGAAGCATACTGGCATTGATAGAACCGGTCAGCGGTATCTTTTTTGATTACACCATTCTGCAAACACCGCTGATGGCAAACACAATAATAGGGTGTATATTCATTTTACTTGGTGCCTACATTGCCATAACAGAAAAGAGCCCCAGGATATTCGGAAAATATTTCCGTGTTCAGGTATGATGCATATCTTAAAGGGTTCTTTTTTATCTTCAAAAAGGGTTCTTTCCTAAGACAAATAATTAATTATATATAGGTATTTCAACATATTTTGAAGTACATGTCATTCAATTCAGGTGATATGTGCAGAGTTAACAGTGTTAATTATATAATAACCGGAGACAATACCATGAGAATGCTTGAAGAGTTCTTCCCCGAGTTTACCGAAAAACTTGATGAGATCGACAAAATGTATGCCCAGAAAAGGCCAATCGATGAAAAAACATATCAGTTCCTGTGTTTTGCCCTTTCCATCAAGGCCAGGTCAAAACCATGCGTGCTTAAACACTTCAAAGGTGCACTTGAGGCAGGTGCCACAGTAAAAGAACTTTCATATATACTCGCACTCACAATGAGAGAAGCAGCAGGAGCCGATGACTGCTGGACACATGATATTCTGGGTGACTGGAAAGAGATCCTGAAAGGAAACGTCTGCTGCAGCTGTGCCGGTGATGAGGAGAAATAAAATCGCTTAAAATAATAGCGATTATTTTTATATACATAATAAGTAAAATAGATAAGAATATTAATATATAAATTATGCAATATCATTCTCCTTTCCTATAAACTAAACTAAACTAAACTAAACTAAACTGAAATGAACTGAACTACACTAAGTTCGAATATAGGGTAGCTTAAATGCAATAATGACAATTACGCCAGGGACATAAAAAAGAAGCCTGATGATATGCGGAATACATTCCAGATACCTGAGTATTATATATCATATATCTTCAGGCTGAAAACAGGCACTGATATGAAGACAACCCTGCAGAGCATCTTAATATTCCCAATGAAAATCAGTAATTGGGATGACTCATTCTATCTCTTCGATGATTATTGGGATTTCTGCAATTTTCATTGCCAGACCCTTTGATATCTTTTCGTTTTCCACCCAGTATGCATTCATCACAGTTGGCGGAACATAACAATTATCGCATATATCCTTCTTCATGCTCTTTACAAGCAGTTCATAGTAAGGGATATTCTGCTGGGACATCTCCACATTGGGAAGATCAAAATCACAACCCCATTCCTGTAATTTCGGACAGTCCGTTTCAATATGGACATGTGTTTTCCTGGCATTGCAAACAGCTGTCACGAGGCTTTTATGCCCGCATAACTGATTTACTGACATTGTTACAACCATGTCTTATCCTCTTTAACTCTCCTGTTATCAGGATTAACTGATCTCTTCAAACCTGATATTCATGGTTCTGTACTTCGTTGCAATATCTTTGGGGATCTTTTCATTCTCTATCCAGAATGCATTCATGACTGTTGGAGGCACATAGCAATTACTGCATATGGAATACATTTCCCGTTTCCTGTTAAGCAGGTCAAAGGATACATCCCTGTTCATCAGATCGATTTTTGGGAGATTGAATTCGTTACCCCATTTTTTAATTTTCTCACAGGTCGTATTCACAAAGATACGCGTATTTTTGCCTTCCTGCTGAGCTAATACGCTTGTCCTGTTCCTGCATATATTTTCCAGCGAAATGATAACTGTCACCACTACCACCATTCCCCGATCGGGCCAATCTATCTGCATGAAGGAAAACTTACTGCCCACAAGTCCTGATCTGTCCGGAAGCATCAGCTTGCAAGTAAACCAAATTGTGCAATTTATAATAAGTATTGAATTACGAATTTACTTAAACTTGCTGATTGGAATTTGCTTCTATTCTGAGAACGGAACTGCTGAAAATAAGTCATTTATGAATTTAGACACAAAGTTTTAAAAATACCCTGATACAACGGTGTAATCGACAACTATAATTAATAATACTTTAAAAACAAGGGAAGGAAACAACATGCCATCTGAAGTAAATGTAAATTCAGCAATATGCGGATTTAAACATAAGATCACCGGTCACCTTGAAGGAAAGCATATCATCACGGACATAGAGTCTGATTGCAGCAAAATAGCCAGTATCTCTCATATGGAAATTCCAAAGAAAGAAACCCTGAACATAAAAGAGAATTATGTGATGGATCAGGCAAAAGATAGCTGTTGCGTAACTTGCATTGTACCCGCAGGTGTCTTGCATGTATGTAAGATAGAACTGGGAATGCTTTCACAGACCCTTGCAAAAAAATCAGAAAGAGTCAGTATCGAATTCAATGAATAATGAGGAATAAGATGACAACAACGGTAAGAGTAAATTCGTCTGTATGTGGTTTTACACACAAGATCACAGGAACGTTAGATGGGAAGAATATAATTATCGACATCGATACGCCCTGTAAGAAAATAAAGGAGATGGAGCACATGGAAGTCCCCATGATGGAAACACTTGATATAAAGGATAATTATGTCATCGATAAGGCAAAAGAAGCACAGTGTACTCCTATCTGCCTGGTACCTGCCGGAGTGCTTCATGTCTGCCGCATGGAAACAGGTATGCTATCCAAAAGCCTGTCAAAAAAATCAGAGCGGGTCAGCATTGAGTTTGATGAGACCTGAAAAAAAGAACAATAACACAAGGCCAGCAAGTAATGACTTTGGCATCAAGCATAAGTAAAAGGAACCAATACGATCTGTCGTTATTGTAAATGATCGGTAATTAACTGGTCTCACCTAAGATCCTTCTTCTTCTTTTTCGTTTCATACTTTATTTCATGTGATGCTCGCATTAGCACTATATCGACCACAAAGAGCCACTTCTCCAATGATAACTGCAAAACCGTCAGTAGTCAAATAAACGCGTATATAGTTGGAAAACAATAGTTTAATTAGAATGTTATTACGAGGAGATGAAAGACATGAAGGAAAAGATGAAAGGCTTGAAGGAAAGAAGCACGGAATTATCGGCTTTTATGGCATTGATTTTAATTGCACTGCTGGTCTGCGGATGCGTGGCAAGCGATGATAAGGGACCTGAGGATGAACTGCCAGGTACTGATGAGACATCTGCACAGGATGACATCACAGGCATTGTTGAGCCGATCACAAATACATATTCTGAAAATGACAGTCAGAGCATTGCTCATGCCATTCGGGATGACATCATCATTATAAAACTCCGGGAAAATCCAAGCACCGGTTACTCATGGAACATGACATACAGTGAAGGGCTTGAACTTAAAGATGACAGCTATGAACAGGAAGCCGGAACAGAAGGCCTTGTCGGTGCAGGCGGGGTGCACCAGTGGACATTTGAAGTGACAGATACGGGAGAGCAGACTATCTCTGCAGTTTACATGCGTCCGTGGGAAGAGGTAACAGGAACCGAAGAAACGTTTGAAATGAACATCATTGTCCTTCCAGAGGAGGAACTGATAAAGAGCCGCGCAACTGTGAAGTATATTGAACTTGAGGGTGGATTCTACGGAATAATAACTGCAGATGAAGCACGTTATGATCCAATTAACCTTGAAGAGCAGCTCCGAATTGACGGCATGGAAGTGGAATTTGTTGCTTACCCGCGAAATGATCTCATGAGTTTCCACATGTGGGGACAGATAGTAGAGATAAGGACCATTGATAAGATCAGTGAAAAACAGTGATAAACGCAAAAAGACTGAGATCGGAGGCATCTGATGGATAATAAAAGTAATAGTAATAAGAATAATAGTAATAAGAATAATAATAATAATAAAGAAACGAATAGAAAAAAGACAGAGGATATTGAGCTTCCCGAACTTGACGAACAAATAGATGCGTGGTGCACAATACCCGGGCAAAGCACCGGCACAAAGAGTGCCGATGATATTGAAATAGACGCATGGTGTGATAATCTCCCAACAGATGAGGAAATGAAAAAGAAGGAAAGAATGGGGTTGAAAGATAAAAACAAATAGACTGCAAAACTACTTTGCTTGAATTTTTAACATAGTTTTTTTATTTTATTTTATTTATATTAACATTTAAACATGCCTGCTATGTCTTTCAACAATCGATTCAGGTTTGCTGACCTTAAATACGAACTATGCTTTTGAGGGGAAAACGGGAGATAAGGGACACATGATAGAACATATAAGAAAAAGGGACGGCAGGATCGTAGCTTTTGAACCTGAAAAGATCACATTGGCAATAAACAAGGCTTTCCTGGCGGAGGGGGAAAAGGACACAGACCTGGCCGGGAAAGTATCCTCTGAGGTCGTAGAGACCATTGAGGACAAGTTCAGAGGCAGTATCCCTGGTGTGGAAGATGTGCAGGATATCGTGGAGGAGATCCTGATAAGGAACGGATGCACCGGGGTGGCCAGGGCTTACATATTATACCGTCAGGAAAGAACACAGGTCAGGCAAACAAAGAAGCTTTTGAGGGTTGAGCGGGATGAACTTAAGCTTAGTGTCAATGCTATCAGGATCCTGGAGAGAAGATATCTGCTAAAGGATCTGCAAGGTAAGATAACAGAAACTCCCGCTGATATGTTCAGGAGGGTGGCCAGGGCCATAGCCTCCATAGATCAAAGATATGGGGAAGATGTAAAAAGAACAGAGGAGGATTTCTACAGGATAATGTCAAAGCTTGAATTCCTGCCCAACTCCCCGACCCTTATGAATGCCGGTACTGAGCCCGGACAACTGAGCGCGTGTTTCGTTCTGCCGGTGGAGGATTCTCTGCGGGACATATTTGCTGCTCTTACAAATATGGCCCTGATACACCAGTCCGGCGGAGGGACCGGTTTTTCCTTCTCACGACTAAGGCCAGCAGGGGATATGGTAAGGTCTACCATGGGTGTTGCCTCAGGGCCGGTATCCTTTATGGGTATATTTGACAAGGCCACTGAAGTTATAAAGCAAGGTGGTAAAAGGCGGGGAGCGAACATGGGTGTCCTCAGGGTAGACCATCCGGACATCATAGAGTTCATAACTTCCAAGGAAAATGAAGGATCTCTTGACAACTTCAACATTTCTGTGGGTATAACTGACCGGTTCATGGAAGCAGCCGAAAAGGACATGGAGTATGACCTTATAAATCCCAGGACCGGGAAAAGTACGGGAAAAGTACGGGCAAAGGAGGTATTCGACCTGATAGTGACCATGGCATGGCGTACCGGAGATCCGGGTCTGATCTTTCTGGATGAGATAAACCAAAGACATCCGGCATCCCATGCAGGTGTCATTGAAAGCACCAATCCGTGCGGTGAGATACCTCTTCTTCCCTTTGAATCCTGCAATCTGGGATCTATAAATCTGTCCCGGATGATAAAAAATGGTGACATAGACTGGGAGAAGCTTGGTGAGACCACACGGCTTGGAGTGCATTTCCTGGACAATGTTATCGATGCAAACAGATATCCTCTGGAGAAGACCGAAAATATCTCCAGGAACAACCGTAAGATCGGCCTGGGCGTGATGGGCTTTGCTGAGATGCTGGCCATACTTCAGATACCTTATGATTCGGAAGAAGCGATAAGGACTGCCAAAAGGGTAATGCAGTTTATCAGGGAAGAATCTGTCAAAAGATCAGTAGAACTTGGTGAAAAAAGAGGATCTTTCCCTAATTTTACAGGCAGCATGTGGGAAAAAGAATATCATTCCATGCGAAATGCCACTATCAATACAGTGGCTCCCACCGGGACAATAAGCATGATAGCAAATACCAGTTCCGGTATCGAACCCATCTTTGCCTTGTCCTTTGTAAGGAATGTCATGGGCACGCAGTTGCTGGAAGTGAACCCGGTGTTTAAAAGAATGGCAAAGGACAGGGGATTGTACAACACCGATATCATGATAGAGATAGCCAGGACAGGTACCCTCAAGGACATAGTGGATATACCTGCAGATATAAAGCGATTATTTGTCACATCCCTGGACATTGAGCCTCAATGGCATGTCAGGATGCAGGCAGCTTTCCAGAAATATGTGGACAATGCCGTTGCCAAGACCGTGAACCTGCCGGCTGGCGCCACTATGGATGATATCAGAGAGATCTATATGATGGCCTATAAGCTGAAATGCAAGGGGATAACGGTCTACCGCTACGGTAGCAAGAACAGGCAGGTGCTGGTGATAGAGGGATTGAGGAAAGAGGAAGAAGGGCTTGTAGCAGGCCCTGAATACTGCGGGGAACCGGGAGGTCGGGAATGCGCTCTGTAAAACCTTAACTTTTACTCCTTACTGCTAAAATGTGTTTTCCAATGTGTGTTTCGGATGTTCAGGGTCAGACAACTATTTATTCAGAAATCCACAAGTCTTATTACAATGTTTTCTGCAAAAGAGAAAAGAAGGAGATAGATCATGGCAGCTATAATTAACAGGGATCTGTGTACAGGATGCGGACAATGTGTTGATACTTGCCCGGTGGAAGCAATTTCACTGGACGATGAAGGTATTGCAGTTGTTGACGGGAAACTATGTGTTGAATGTGGCAAATGCGTAGATGTTTGCCCGGTTGAGGCGATATCACTTGATTGAACACCGGTCCGTAATTATTGTTCTTTCAAAAACAAAGAGGTATCTCTGAAACGTAATAGATATTATTCTCTTTGAAACTGAACTGAAGAGGGAAGATCCTTACTCCTTTTTCAGAGGCTTTGAGCATCGTTTCTGAAAAGTCAGGGTCTATCTTCCGGTTTGGAGTGAAACACTTTGCCTGCGGGCGGAATATCAGCATGATCACAGCAGCTTCGTCTCCCTGGTCAACAACATGCATCAGTTCTTCAAGATGGCGTTTTCCACGGGTAGTTGGTGCATCAGGAAAGGTGGCCACACCATCCTCTGCCAGCGTGCAGCCTTTGACCTCTATCCATATTTTCCTCCCCTGCTTCTCAAGAAGATAATCAAGCCGGCTTGTGCCATATTTCTGTTCGGGGAGGATACTGTCCGCATTGCTTAAAAAACCGATGATCCCGTTCTCAATGGCCCAGCCGGATATTTCCCTGTGGAATGCGGAGTTGACGAGTATCCAGTCCTCTGCAAACCGGGCTGCTATCATATCCCAGCCAGTTTTTCTGATTTTGCCCTTGTTCTTGCTCTTAGTACTGTCTGCTTTGCGTAAAAGTACACGGTTACCGGGATATATCAGGTCTGTCAGCCTGCCCGGATCATGCACATGGACCTTCTCGTGCTTCCTTACACCATCCAGCTCTAACTCAACGATTGCCAGGAACCTGTTAGGTCTCTCTATGACTTTGCCTTCGATATCCGTACAGATGTGAAGGACAGGCTTCAGGATCCCAGTATCATGATCGCTCCTTTGATTCATAGTATGCTTCCGGTAATGCTTTTATGTTTTTGGTAACTGATCTGTATTTTTGGTAAAGGATCTGCGCTTTTGATAATGGTTCTGTTTGCAGTGCTTTCCTTGTAATGCTTTAAACCCCGCCCTTAATGCGTGAAGCAAGTTCAGAGGCAACAGTGTTTGCCAGCTCCCTGGCAATGTGATCCTGGTATGACCTGTAGGTGTAAAGTCCTTTAGTTTCATCTTTCAGGTGCATATTCCCCTGTATAAGCAACTGATAGCTATCTATGCCATCCGATGAAAAAACCACAGTCCTGTCTGCATTCTGACCTTCTATGTCCAGATACTCTGTCTTTCCTGATGAGGAAAAACCAAAGCGTATATCTATATCTGACTTTGAGTATACGGGAGTGTACATTCTTGCCACATCTATGATGTTCACAAAAACGAACTGTGAACCATAATCATCTTTTATCTCATCGCTGAGGGTCACTGAAATACCGTTCTCTTCAAAGGCTTCTACAAGTTCAGTTTCCAGTTTTGTATCAAGAGCTTCTTCCCTGTGTACATAAAGGATAATATCATTATACAGAAGATTATCCGGGTTGCCAGTTGAATAGGCACTTACAGATGACTCCGCACTGGTGCTACTTGAACGTATACCAGCATCAAGGAAACTCATAGAAAGAATAAGGAGCAGAGCGATTGCAGATAATATCATGATTTGGTTTTTGCTTATCCTCATATTGACAGCCACTCCGTAAAGAATACGATCGATGTTGATAGATGATCATGGAGGTTATTGTTGACAGATAGTTATTATTGACAGATAATTATCATTGATAGGTCGTTATAGTGACTAAATGGCACTGCAGTACTTTCTTATAGGTTGCACCTGGTTTAAATCAGTTACTTACATGAAATGAAAAATGTACTGATGTCTTATCCATAACCCTGGACAACAACAATCATTAAATATTGAAAACATCAAAGGAAGATGCGTGATAAACATGGATTGCCTGTTCTGTAAGATCGTTGCCGGAGAGATCCCGTCCCATAAGGTCTATGAAGATGATTTCGTTTACGCGTTCCTGGACATATATCCCAGTTCTGAGGGGCATACCATCGTTCTGCCAAAAAAGCACATCGCAAAATTCACTGATATGAAGAAAAAAGATGCGGCATCTCTTTTTTTTATAGTGAACAAAATCGCAAAGAAACTGGAAAAGACACTGGGACTTGAAGGGATGAACATTGGTATGAACAATGGAGAGATTGCGGGGCAGACCGTAGCGCATGTGCACGTTCATATCATTCCAAGACGTGCAGGGGATGGTGAAGGCAACATGCACACCATTGTAGAATTGCACCCGCCGACAGACAATCTTGCAGAGCTGGCAGAAACAATAAGGAGATCATTTGAGTAATTGCCTGCAATTGCAGCCCGCAGAGTGATCATCATTGACATGGATCCTCAAGTATCATATGCAAGTATAATATGTAAATAGCATATGTAAATATCATATGTAGATAGCATAGGTACATATCATATTGAACATCACAGGTAAATACTTCATGCAAATACCGTTTTAATTACAATGACCAAAAGGAGATAAAATAATGGCAGATAATGAACAGAAAGTACTTGATGCACTGAAAGATGCAGGAAAACCGCTCAGACCCGGAGATATTGCAGAGGTAACAGGTCTTGAAAGCAAGGAAGTCAGCAAAATAATCAAAACCCTCAAGGACACAGGAGCAGTCTGCTCTCCTAAAAGATGCTATTACGCCCCTTCCGAGTAAACCGGGGCAGTTTTTAATTTCATCTTATTTGTTCTTTCTTTTTTCACTTTCCGATAACCGTTACATTTATCTCTCTTGCCCTGGGTCCGTCAAATTCTGCAAGAAAGATACTCTGCCATGTGCCAAGTAAGAGTTCCCCATTGACCACAGGAATCGTTTCACTGCTTCCAAGCAGTGTAGCCTTAAGGTGAGCATCTGCATTGTTATCGATCCGGTCATGCAGGTAACCCGCATGTGCCGGTACAAGTTTTTCCAGCAATTGCATTATGTCAGATACAAGACCCTGTTCATTCTCATTGACCATAATGGAAGTGGTGGTATGCTTTGTACTTATTACGCAGATGCCATTCTCAATCCTGCTGTCAGCCAGGTATTTGCGTACACTTCCGGTAATATCGATAAGTTCGATTCTCTTTTCTGTTTGTACCTGCATAATTATCCCTGTAATTATCGTAATATCCTAATATCGTAATATTCCTAATATCCTAATATCGTAAATATACCATCCTTCTACTAAAAAAAACCGTTAATCACTAAATAAACAATATGAAGGCAACCCTTTAAACAATAAAGGAACTGAAAAGACAGATGGAAAATGTTAAAATGAAAAAGAAACTGATGAATACCTGAGTATTCATTCAAAATCTGAAAGTCCGGACATATCCAGTGTCGCAAAATAGTCATCCACTGTTTCTGCACGCCTGATCTGCACGAAACTGCCATCCGGTCTCAGGAGGATCTCTGCAGACCTGAGCTTGCCGTTATAATTGAAACCCATGGCATGTCCGTGGGCTCCTGTGTCGTGGATCACAAGGATATCGCCTCTTGTGACCTCGGGTAAAAGCCTGTCTATGGCAAACTTATCATTGTTCTCACAAAGTGAACCGGTGACATCGTAGAGTTTTGTCGCTTCA
Organism: Methanolobus sp. WCC5; assembly: GCF_045690325.1. GTDB lineage: Archaea > Halobacteriota > Methanosarcinia > Methanosarcinales > Methanosarcinaceae > Methanolobus. Next base: position 527,703 of record NZ_CP146981.1, read on the forward strand.
TCGCTCTCCTTTCCAAGCACGGTTATATGATGATATGCACCATAAATTCCGGGGCGCATGAGATTGGCCATGCAGGCATCAGTGCCCACGTAGTCCTTATATATATGTTTCAGATGGCGTACCGTGGTTACAAGATATCCGTATGGCCCTGTTATGACCCGGCCGCATTCCAGGAATATCTTAAGGGGATGCAATCCATTGCCCCTGATTATCTCATCATATGCCTCACTGACACCCTTTGCTATAACATCATATGGCACAGGTTCCTGCTCCGGCCTGTAGGGGATGCCTATGCCTCCTCCAAGGTTCACGAACTCGAAGTGTATGTCCAGTTCCCTTGAAAGTTGGGCTATCAGCTCGAACAGTATTTTTGCGGTCTCTATGAAATAATCGGGGTCCAGTTCATTGGAAGCCACCATCGTGTGCAGGCCAAACCTTTTCACGCCCCTGTCCTTCATAATGCGATAGCCTTCAAAAAGCTGCTCTCTTGTAAAACCGTATTTTGCTTCTTCTGGGTTGCCGATGATGGCATTGCCCCCCTTTAGCGGACCGGGATTGTAACGGCAGCATATGATCTCAGGCAGGCCTGCAACTTCTTCCAGGTATGCGATATGGCTTATATCATCAAGGTTTATGATTGCCCCAAGTTCCCTGGCTTTGATAAATTCCTCTGCCGGGGTATCATTGGAACTGAACATTATGTTCTCACCTACTATACCGGTCTTTTCCGCAAGCAACAGCTCTGCCAGGGAACTGCAGTCCGCACCGAATCCTTCAGCCATGAGCAATTTCATGATATACGGATTGGGCAGGGCCTTTACGGCAAAGTATTCCTTAAAACCGTTTAGCTCACTGAAAGCGCCTTTAAGTTTTCTGGCATTCTCTATTATCCCTTTTTCGTCATATATATGGAAAGGGGTAGGATTATCCCTGATTATCTCTGTGATCTTTTCCTTAGTGAACGGAAGTTGTTTTGACACCATTTGTCTCCCTCGTTTATTTTCTTTATTTATTGTCTGGTTCTTTTAATCTCAGTTAACAGATAAATAGTTGATTGGAAGAAAGACATATGACCTAATACCACCTGCTCCACAGTCAACCGTTTTTTAGAACGCATAGTATATATATGACTTGTTCGTATAATATAGAACAATCAGGGGTTATGGTAGTAGATACTAAAAGGACAGTTTAAGAATACCTGAGTTGTGAAAAGAGGATATAAAAATGAACGACAAGGATCATTACTCCGGTGATGATGATTCGCATGACAGGATTACAAGCATTGATGAGCTGATAGAACATATTATGAAGATGTTCTCCAACAGCATTACTAAGAACGGTGGTAAACCGCTTATCAGTGGTTTTACTATAATCGGTCAGCCCGGGAAAAAGCCTGTGGTCTTTGACTTTAAGAGCCAGAAAGAGACAGAACCCCTGGAATATGAAGAAGAGAGTGAAGGGGATTTCTACCTGTTCAAACAGGAACCTTTCATAGATATCTTTGAAACTGATAACAAGGTCCTCATGCTGGCCGATCTTGGCGTTGAAGAGGAACAGGTGGAATATCACGCATATGGATCCCATGTCGAAATTACCGTTATCACTCCCGGCACCGGTTATTCCAGAGTGATAGAACTTCCCTGCAAAGTAGATCCGGACAGTATGATCACAAGCTACACTAATGGTGTGCTTGAACTTACTTTCGAACTTGCCGCTGAAACAGAATAAGCGGCATGGTTTTTTTATACAGGGATATTTCAGAAAAGCCTGAATATAGCTTTTTTACATATTCAGCTTCTGTTTTTGTTTGCTTTTAAGCTGCATTATAGAATACAATAGATCAATAGTATTCAATAGAAGATCAGAGAAGGATCCGGCAGAACTACAAGTGACCACATTCCAAAGCATGAATGACAGTCAAATACTTAAACTCCCAGTGCCAGATTAAACGTAAACCTAGGATGAGCATTATGACCGTAATAAAATCAGACCAAAGACATCTTGTGGAGAACGAATCCCAGCACAGTTACTGGCTTTTGTCCTATTCGGATTATCTGGACATGAAAAATACGCATTTCGGGGACATTAAGGTATTCAACGATGAGGTACTGAAAGCCGGAAAAGCACTCAAGATGGAATCTGTTAGTGACAAGGAGATAGTTATCATTGTGTTTGACGGAGAACTGACCCTGGAGGATACTACAGGGACAAAAGAACTGCTAAAAGCCGGGGATGTGCAGGTACTTTCTGCAGGGGAAGGGGTTTGCATTTCAGGAAGTAACCCTGGGGAAAAAGATGCACATTTTTGCAGGGTATGGATAGAACCATTAAGGAAAGGCATGGAACCCGCCTTCAGGCAAAAACACTTTGTCGTTGATGATGGTAAGAAGGGTCTTATCCCACTTGCATCTGGACAGGGGTTTTCAGATGCATTAAAGATGCGTGCCAATGGAACGGTCTACCTGTCAAGGATCAATAAAGGAGAGATCGTTGATCTTCTGACCGACCTGTCCAGGTTCGTGCTCATTTACATGCTGGAAGGGGAGCTGACCGTCTGCGGCCAGAAAATAGAACAATTTGACCAGGCTCGCCTGAACCAGAATGAAACAATTGTTGTGCAGGCCGATAGTGATGCCCTGTTCATCCTTGTAGATGCTGCAAGCAACTCCTGAAAATGTGATGATGCCGGGTATATCGCAACTGTCTGGAACAGTACTCAACGAAATGAAACTTCCTGCCTCAATAAACTCTATGTACTGGAAGGGAGTCATCGGAGGATTACACCGGTATCACCTGTCCGATCAGCAAAAAGAGGTTCTTAAGAAGTACTATCTCTCTTTAAAATGATCTGAAAGGTAATTGAAAATACTGCCAAGTTCTTCATATTTCAGGTATGCATATTTATCCAGAGGTGTTGGCATATTATTAATGATCACCAGCCTGCCCCCGGCTTTTAAAGAATAAAGTGGAAGGGTTGCTGCAGGTTGCACCACAAGGGATGAACCAATAACAATGAACAGATCAGCCTGTGAACTTGAATCCACAGCTCTTGTAAATGCATCCTGATCAAGCATTTCCCCGAAAAACACGATATCAGGTTTGATCAGACCGCCACATTCAGTACAGAATGGAACAGGAACCTTTTTTAGCATCTCACAAATATGTTCATAGGAATAATTATATTTGCACGAAAGACACCTGTGATTTTCAGGTGAGCCGTGCACCTCTATAACATTGACAGAACCTGCCCGCTGATGAAGCAGATCAATGTTCTGGGTAATGACAGCCTTGATATATCCTTTTTTTTCAAGAAGGGACAGTGTATGATGGATCAGATTGGGTACTTTTGTATCCAGATCATATATCAGTTCCTTTGCATGTGTATAAAAGTAGGATGGATCCTTGTGGAAGTATTCGATGTCAAATATCCTGTCGGGATCATATTTTGTGTATAGGCCGTTACTGCCGCGGAAATCAGGTATACCTGAAAAAGTTGAGATGCCGGCTCCGCTCAGGATTACACAATAAGAGGATCTTTCTATCAGCTCGGCCAGTCTTTGCATATCTGTATGTTAGATCCCATGCTTATATTGTTTTTCTCCCGTATCTGAAAGAATGAGAAAAAATACATATATCGTTAATGCCTTTTATGCCGGACATCATGCTTTAAATAAAAAATAACGATCATTATTATTAAATCACGATGAAAAAAATAGATATATATGCAATTATTTCCAGATTGACTGCTATTACCTGCTTTACTGTCAGGATGAAGTAGTACCTGACTTTATACATTTGAACATGTGGTATAATGGATAAGAAAATGAGACTCAAGTTATTATCTGTATTTCTTTTCTTATTTATACTCATTTTCATAATCCTGTTCCACATATATATGCTGGAAGGAGAGCAACAACTTTCGTGGCTGTTTATCCTTGTATTGCTTATCATTTCTATGCTATCCTACAACATGAAAGTGACAGGTTTGAAGAAGGATCTTGAAACCGAGATAAAAAAGAACAGGGAAAACCATGAAACCCTTGAGATAAAATACAGGATAGAGAACACATTGTCGCAAATTTCATCTCTTCTTGCATTTTCAGATGATCCGGATGATAAGATAGAAGAGTCACTTGCATTGCTTGGACAACTATGTGATGCTGACAGAGCCTATGTATTCAAATTGCGTGATCATGGAAAAATTATGGACAATACACATGAATGGTGTGCTGAAGGGGTCAGACCACAAAAACATAATTTGCAATCGATCCCAAGCTCTGAGTATGCCTGGTGGATGAAAAAGACCTATAATGACAAACTTATCCGTATCAGGGAACTGAATGAACTTCCACACGAGGCTGAAGCTGAAAAAGCATTACTTGAAAAACAGGAAATTAAGTCACTCATTGTTCTTCCCTTTAAGATAGAAGGTGAACCTGCAGGATTTATCGGGTTTGACAATGTTGAAGAAACAAGGGAATGGAGCCTGAATGATATTGAGGTGTTGAAGACTTTCTCAAACATACTTGGTATGGCCTTTAGAAAAAAAGCGATAGCAGAGGAGCTGGAACTGGAAAGAGGACAATTATTGTCTGTTTTTGACAGTATAGATGATCCCATCTGCGTATCTGACATTTGCACCCACAAAATACTTTACGTCAATAAATACCTGAACACGAAGTTCAATGAAAACGTAATCGGTAATAAATGTTACAAAATAATATATGGATTTGATGAACCATGTTGTTTTTGTACAGACGTGACGCTTGTTAATGATCACAACAAAAATGATCACAGCAAGATTCAAAAATGTGAATATCACAACCCTCTTACATGTCGTGATTATATTATCTCTGTAAGGTCAATCAAATGGACAAACGACTGTGAAGCACGTCTTGAAATTGCCCACGATATCACTGAAATAAGGGCTACAGAAAGAGCCCTCAGGGAAAAAGAGGAGAATTTCAAGAAGCTTATCGATAATTCCCCTTTGCCGATCTGCATAATGAATTCAAATGGTCATTTTGAATACTGGAATAAGAAATTCACTGAAATGTTTGGGTATACTTCAAAGGACATGCCAACGATCAAAGAATGGTGGGAACTATTCTATCCCGACAGCCAGCACAGGAAAGAGGCCTTTGATGAATGGGCACACTTTTTAGAACATAAAGATACAGGATTTAGCGAACGGAGCGTTATATGTAAAGACGGAACAGAAAAGCAGATAGCATTCTACTTCACAAGAACAAATAATAACATTGTTTTAATCCTGAATGACCTGACAGTTCTTAAGCGGACAGAAGAAGCGCTAAAAATTGATGAATCATGTCTTGAGAGCCTGTATGAACTAAGCCAGATGAACATTCTTTCCACTGAACAGATAAAATCCTTCGCACTGGAAGAAGGGATGGAACTGACAAAAAGTAACATCGGTATTCTTGCATTTTTCAATGAGCAAGAACAGAGGTTCATTGCAGACACATATCCTGCAGACCTCTTTACACGAAGCAAGATAAATGAAGAGATATTTATTTCCTTGATCCAAAGTTCGGATCTATGGCTGACTTTACGGGAAGGTAGAAAACCTGTGTTCTTCGATGAGTCACAAAATACAGATCAATCACCCGGGTTTGCATTATTCAGAAAGCTCTCCATTGATTCTTACCTTGCTGTGCCGATCCTGAGCGAAAATAAGACAGCGGGATTTGTGATTGTTGCGAATAAGGATAGTGAATACAGCTTTTCTGATGCCAGACAACTTAGTCTCATTATACAGATGATGGGAAGAATAATATTGCTCAAACGCTGGGAAGATGAGCTCAGGGAGTATAACCGAAAACTAATGGATATAAATGAAGAACTTTCCAGGGCAAACGAAGAACTGCATTCCCTTGATGAGCTGAAGAACAATTTCCTCTCAACCATAAGCCATGAACTGAAAACACCACTCATTTCAATTATGGGATTCAGTGAGCTGGTAGGGGACGAAATATTGGGCCCTCTCAGCAAGGAACAGAAAAGAGCAATGGACGTAGTCAATTGTAATGCGGGACAATTGAAACGCCTTATTGACTCACTGTTGTTCATGAGCTCTCTGGAAGCAAAGAAATACAGATACGATATTGTCAGTCTTAAAGTAAAACCTGTCATAGACAAGGCACTGTCGCTAGTTGAGATGGAAAACACAGATAAAAAACTGATCGTCAGCAGCATTCTGTCCGATGACCTGAACTTTGTAAACGGTGACCCGAACTATCTTACTGAGATGTTTATCCACCTTATTGATAATGCGTTCAAATTCACACCATCAGGAGGAAGGATCTGTATTTGCGGTTATAATGAAGAAGATATGATCCATATCATTGTAGAAGATACGGGGATAGGAATCCCGGAGCCAAAGATAATGAAGACATTTGATAGTTTTCACCAGCTTGACGGTTCCCTGTCACGCAAATACGGAGGGGCAGGTATTGGTCTGAATATCTGTAAAAGGATAGCTGAAGATCATGGAGGAAAACTCTGGATAGAGAGTGAGGAAGGAGTGGGAACAAAAGTTCACATAACACTTCCCGCACTCCAGAAACAGGCAGATCCTAGTCTTTCAGTATCATCATAGGGTTCCCTATGCCAACGACTATCACACGCGTCTCCAGAGGAGGATGGGACCAGTTGTCAGGTGATATGGTCTTCCTGGACACAGTAACCCTTGTATCCTCTTTCAGTATACCGCAGCGCATCTCATAATCCAGGACAAGCTCGGTTCCAAGCCTTGTTGCAAATTCAACTGCATCACCATACCCTTTGAACCGTTCTCTTCCAAGGGGTGAGAACACCAGGAAATCCTCATCAGGGCTCTCGATGGAAGCCGGCATTATCGATATCTCTATTCTCTTTACTCCTTTGCCTGCAAGGGCTCCCACGGCATTTCCCACATCTGCGAACTCCGGTACCAGCACATCTGCCTCGATAAGGGACCTGAGCTCACTGTCATATGCACTGGCCGGTCCTCCCAGCAATACAACCGGCAGCTCTACTTTAAACCTGGCCGGATACTGGTGGCTTAAAAGGTCTGATATCATCTCTTCGGGGTGATGGGGGAGGATATATGACATCAGGTCTGCGGCCATGTTCTTTGCTACAAGCTCCTTCACATGAGTGCAGAAATCATATTTTCCTTTACCTGTATATCTTGCAAGGTTCATTGCTCCTATCTCAGCTGCATTCACATCCCATTTTGTGTAAATGCCCAGCACGTGCAGCGCATCCGTTGGCGTAAAACCAATACCCTGTATAAGTCTCTTCTTCTGCAGGGAGTCCAGTACCTTTGTTGATGCGTTCCTGTTCAGTGCAGCAGATATTCCTGCAGATGATACCGGTTCCTTTCCTATGCAGGAGAGTACGCTGCTTTCCGTATCATCTATAACTGATGATTCATAAGCTGTCCTGACAAAGAACTTTGTTGGCTGCATGTTCTCATCCATAAGACCCCTGGAAACCACCCTGCTTCTTTTCAGTGTGTTAATGAGATCAGGATACATCTTCGCTGCAACGCAGAGGGGGATTACCCGTCTGGGCCCGATCCTCACACGATCCTCGCTGATCCAGATGTGGCTGTCCCCACCTGTTGCAGAGGTTTCCATCTTCATGGCCCTGACACGTGTCTTCCAGCCTCCTACCACTGCACCGGAAGAGCTTATTTCCGGGACACCACTGCTAAGCATGGAAACATCAGTGCTGGTACCGCCGATATCTATCACAGCACAGGTGTCCATCTTTGCCAGGTAGGATGCACCAAGGAGGCTGGCAGCCGGGCCGGAAAAAATTGTTTCGATGGGGCGCTCCAGAGCATCTTTTATGTTGTAGACAGAGCCATCACATTTGAGCATCAAAAGGCGTGCATCGATCCCCCTGGATCCTATATCATTCACAACAGAATTCACAAATTGGTATGTAATGGGTATCAGCTGTGCATTAAGGACCGCAGTTACGGCCCTTTCATACGCACCCAGTTCCTGGGACAGTTCATGTCCGCATACTACCGGCATTGCGGTCATTTCCTTTATGAGGTCCTTTACCTTCAATTCATGCTCAGGGTTTCGGACTCCGAAATATGCCGAAACAGCATATGCTGATACCTTGTTCTTTGTCCTGGTAATAAAGTCCTCAACAGAACTAAGGTCAAGTTCACAGGCCTCATCACCCCGGGTGTCATGACCACCTGCAACACACAAAGTGTACTGTGATGGAAACTCTGTCTGTGCAGGTTGTTCTCCAACGATTATAAGAGCCACATCCGTTCCTGTACCCTCAAGCAGTGAATTGGTTGAAAGTGTAGTTGATACGGACACAAGATTCACATTTTTCAGAAGTTCCTGATCAAGGGAATCAAGTACATTCTTTATACCTTCCTGCAGGTCAGGATATGTCGTGAACGTCTTTTTTGAATCCACAACCATACCATCTGATCCCCTTATGAGTACTGCATCCGTATAGGTACCACCTGCATCAATACCAAGACCATAGTGCATTGTACATCACCACGCGTTTTAAAATTAATTGAATTACTTTTTTTCTACAATGCTTACAGTATATTTAAACGTAGCGGTTTCAATTTATTTTGAAATGCTGTATACTCTTTTAAAGGTGAATAGTGGCGTTACTCATCTTGTCGTGTTTCTTTGAATTTCCCGGGCACAATATTTCCAATTCCATTTAATTCCCAAAAGATGCTCATAACCTCACAGACACACAAAGCCAGTGTAAAACCACCAGAATCAAACCACAGAATCAAACCACAGAATCAAACCACCAGAATCGAACAGGTCTTATTCACTGTCATCAGAATATAAACCATCTTGTAAATCAGCATCATGAATTAAATGAAACAAACCTAAATGAAACACAGTGCTATTTGAAATTTTAATGGCGTTAAAATTTAACAATGTATAATTTAATTCAAGCAATTAACTATATACGTCAGGACTCTCATGTAGAGGTGGGAAGTAAATTCCCGCTCTTAAATACTCTGGAGATTGAAACGGGGGTTTTAAATTAAGGGTATTAAGAGCAGAGGTAGATAAGGGACCCAAAACCAGGGAGTGGACTCACTATAAGGCTTGTGGAGAGCCGAAAATAGAAGGGTGGTGCTATTCAGGTAGTGTTCACCATCTTTCTATTTCAATTAACCGATTTGGTAAAAACGATTCTTACAGGGGAAATAAAAATGGAAAAAACGGGGTTACTAACAAAATGTCCTGCATGTACTGGCAGATTACATACCGATAATTCAAAGGGCATACAGTTTTGCGATGCATGCGGATACTGGACAGAGAAGAACACCGCAAGATTAGATTTTTTAATGTTGCAGGATTAAGTGAAAATGGGATTGGGGTCCAAAATTTTCCGCATACATTGCAGTAACACGTGAAAAGAACAAAAAGCTGGCAGGTATTACATCTTTTACTATTGCCCGCAATGTGCTAGTATGAGCATTATGAAAAAACGGAGAGCAAAGGAAGGTTGAGATATTAGTTGTTGTCATCTGCCCAGGCATTTGTAATAAAATATTCCTAAACAATGTTTCATACCTCTTTATATCTATGTCGAAGCAAAGTTACTAATGTTAATTCTTGAGTTGGGCTGGGGCGGGTTATTGAGTAAAGGCGCTGAACACATAAGTTCAGCGCCACATCCCCTCTTTCTTTGTCTTATGCTTAGCCCTTACTGAACATCCTGTTCTGTTCTTTCCATCCTGTTCTGTTCTTTTCATAATGTTATGTTCTTTCAAGATCGATTTTGTTCTGATACATGCCCGGGATAGTCCCATTTAGTGCTCACTGTATGATTAAATTAAATCGAATGACTTTAATACGGTGTGTTCCTTCCTTAGTTATCCGATATTCATTTACATCTTACCCATAGTCAAAATACTACTGTAAGAATACATTTTTAACTGAAAATACCCTAAGCATTAGACACGATCTTGATAAAAGCAATAAGAGGAATCGCAATGTCAGAAAAGAACATATTGGGCAGCAAAATACGCCAGATACGTGAGACACAGAAAATGTCTGTTGAAGAACTGGCGGGAAACAGCAATACCAGTACCGAGCTTGTAAAACAGCTTGAGAACGGGGCACTTGTTCCTTCATTAACACCACTCATGCAGATAGCCAGAACGCTGGGTGTTCGCCTGGGCACTTTTCTGGATGATGCTCCTCACACAGGTCCTGTGGTTGTCAGGGAGGGCAGCTCAAAGAACATGGTGAGATTCTCAGGCAACTGTGACACATGCGAAAAAAGCACACTGGACTTTTCATCACTTGCGGCTGACAAGGCTGACAGGCACATGGAACCATTCCTTATTGACGTTCACCCTCCAGGCCCCGGAGAGAAAAAACAATCTTCCCACGAAGGTGAGGAATTCATTTACGTTCTCAGCGGCCAGATAGTGATACTTTATGGAAAAGACAGCTTCACACTTGCAGCAGGAGACAGTATCTATTATGATTCCGTTATCCCTCATCATGTCCATGCAGCAGGAACAGAGGATGCAAAGATACTGGCAGTCGTATATGCGCCTTATTAATGATCGACATGTTCAAAACAACTGTTACTCCCAGATTCGGGGATATCGACGGGCTTAAGCATGCCAACAACATCGCCATTGCAATATGGTTCGAGCAGGCACGCAATCCCGTGTTCAGGCTGTTCACCCCGGACCTTGACCTGAGCTTTGAGAAATGGAAGCTCATTATGGCAAGGACAGAATATGATTATGTCGGCGAGATGTTCTACGGTACGGATGTGGATATAATCACCTATATATCAAGGATCGGAAATTCCTCGTTCACGGTTACCCAGGAAGCCTGGCAGAAAGGAAAGATCGGGGCTATTGGCAGGTCCACCATTGTTCATTATGACTTTATCAATAAAAGATCTGTGCCGATACCCGATGACATAAGAAAGGAACTTGAAAAACACTTTCAGCAAGAGAATAACAGTTGTAAATGATACTAAGGAGATATAAACATGCCTTTTACAGATGATACAATTGGTGATTTTTTCGAGAAACAGGTAATGAAAGACCCTGAAAAGGAGTTTGTGGTCTATCCTGACAGGGACTTCAGGCTGACCTACAGGGAATTTGATGAGCGTGTCAACATGCTGGCCAAAGGCCTGCTGGAGATAGGAATCGGAAAAGGGGACCATGTAGGAATATGGGCAACGAACGTACCTGACTGGCTTACCTTCATGTTTGCGACATCAAAGATCGGCGCAGTTCTGGTAACCGTCAATACGGCCTACAAGATACATGAGGTCGAGTATGTGATGAAGCAGGCCGACCTTAAGGCAATTGCAATTATCGATGGTTTCAGGGATGTCAGTTACATAGAGACGATCTATGAGCTTGTTCCCGAACTTAAGACACAGGGCCGCGGAAACCTCAGGAGCGGGAATTTCCCGCATCTTAAGAACGTGATCTTCATCGGCCAGGAAAAACACAGAGGTATGTACAATACCCGCGAACTCTTCCTGCTGGGACAGCAAAGCAGTGACGAAGAGATCCATAAGATAATGAAAAGCCTTGATGCTCACGATGTCATCAACATGCAGTACACATCAGGAACAACCGGTTTTCCCAAAGGTGTCATGCTGACTCACTATAATATCCTGAACAACGGATACTACATAGGAGAGAGACAGAAATTCACCGGAGAAGACAGATTGTGCCTCCCGGTTCCTCTATTCCACTGTTTTGGAATTGTGCTTGGGGTACTTGCAACCCTTACACACGGTGGCACGCTTGTGATGCTGGAGCTTTTCGATCCCTTAATGGTGCTGGCCGCTGTGCAGAAGGAAAAATGTACAGCCCTTTACGGTGTACCCACCATGTTCATAGCAGAGTTCAGCCACCCTATGTTCAGGATGTTCGACCTTTCCTCACTGAGAACCGGTATCATGGCAGGCTCACCATGTCCTATCGAAGCCATGAAGCGCGTTATCAACGAAATGAACTGCAAAGACATTACCATAGCTTACGGACTCACCGAAGCGTCACCTGTCTTTACCCAGACAAGTACCGATGATGCTATCCAACGCCGTGTCAGTACCGTAGGAACTGCCATGCCGGAAATAGAAGTGAAGATAATCGATCCCGAAACCGGGGAAACTGTAGGTCCCAACGTACAGGGTGAGATATGCTGCCGTGGTTACAACGTCATGAAAGGGTATTACAGGATGCCGGAAATGACATCAAAGGCAATTGATAAGGATGGATGGCTGCACAGTGGTGATCTTGCAACGGTTGATGAGGACGGATATTACCGGATAACCGGCCGTATAAAGGACATGATCATACGTGGTGGCGAGAATATCTATCCTAGGGAGATAGAGGAATTCCTGTTCACAATGCCTGGCATTAAGAGCGCACAGGTTGTGGGCATCCCTGATGAGAAATACGGTGAGATCGTGGCAGCCTTTGTCATCCCTGGTGACGGTGTGAACCTTACCGAAGAAGATGTAAGGGATTTCAGCCTCTCCAGGATCGCACGTTACAAGGTTCCAAAACATGTTTTCTTTGTTGAGGAATATCCTCTCACTGCAAGTGGAAAAGTACAGAAGTTCAAGTTAAGGGACCTGGCAGTTGAGCTTCTGGAAAAGAGAAAAGAAGAAAATAACATGATGATGTGATCTCTCACATCATCTCTTTTTCTGCCGGAATGAGACTGCAAGCAGGCAGGCAACTGCAACAAGACCTGTGAATCCGGGTATTCCCTTGCTTTGACTTTCTGCCGGTATTTCAGGAACAGTGCTGTATTCCAGATAGTCTTCATAGACTACCAGTGAAATACCCAGGAATGCGGTGTCATCAGCATAATAGTCCTGCAGTTGCACAAGGAGGCTCTGCACATCGGTATCGGTGAGAAAATCCTCATTTACTGCTATGCCGATAAGCGCCTTTGCACCCGAGGCACGGATCTCACCCATCCGGGACGCCACAGAATCTATAATAACGCCCCTGGTTTTGGGATAGGTGTTGCCATGAGTATATGTCTGAAGGATTATTAGGTCTGAATTCTCAGAAACAATAGATACATCGGACAGAGAATATGAAGCTGGAATGTCAAAAGCTACAGGAAGTTCATTCCCTGTCATCTCCCGTACATCATCCAGAAGGAGAAGGTTCAGGTCACAGGCTTCTGTGATGTCCTCACTGCAGGGGTCAAGGGCAATGTCCACACCATCAAAGGGAGAAAGTGACTTGCTGTTATAATCAAGGACCTTTGCAAGAACATTCCTGACATATTCGGCGTTCTCCTCATCGGAATGACTTTTCGGATCGTTGAAGATCATTGCATACACCTGCATGTCATTGTCACGGGCTGTTTTGACAAACCTTTCCATGCTCCAGATATTATCACCATCTGTAAGCAGCATGAGGGTATTGACCCCGCTATCTTTAAACCCGGATATGTCGGCTTCCTCATAATCTGCGATGTCGAATATACGAATGGCAGTCATCAGGCCACTTGCAGGAGTTATGTTTATCCTGGCAGGTTCTGATACTTCGTTCTGATCCTGATCAGCAGCTATAGCTGTTGCAAGCATTACAGTCGGTTCTTTTGACAGGAATTTACGTACATATGCATAATCAAAGGCTGCATATCCGGTATTGTCAGAGACATCGGAATAGGTGTTTGCCGAAAGATACACTTTCATGTCTGTGAGAGGTATGTGATCATTCTCCTCTGTTGCCTCAAGGTCCATTCTGCTGTCTCTCTCACCATTTTTGTACCAGGCTATCTTTCCAAGCTCATCTTCCATATACCACGCAACACCAAGGGTGTACCAATTACCTTCTGCCACATTGACATTTGTAAGGTCCTTTGGGAAATAGCGTACAGAACTTTTGGAATTCACAAGGACCCAGGTAACCTTTGATTCATTCTCAAGCTCGGTCACTGTCAATACCTGATCCCTGGTCTCCTTCTGGGGATTCACAAAACCCTGGGTCAGGACAGGACCGCGGCTGTCAGTGCCGGTGGTTACTTTCTGTCTTCTTGTGACAAACATGGAATTGACCGGAAAAACTTCCTTGGATTTGATTACCACAACATCTTCCGGATGGAATTTGGGAACGATGAGATCGCATATACCTGCAGCAACCTTTATCTCACCGCCACCGTTTGTAAATGATTCCCATTTACCAAATAAGCCGGATCCACTGAAATCATCGTAGAAATCAAAGGTAGAAGAACCACTGCTAACGTCAGTTGCATCCGGATTTCCATAGTGCATCGTTATTTTGACAGTGCTTTGCGGTGCAATTGTGGGGATCTTTACCCAAACGGTTGCCTTTTTTCCTTTTGCATCCCATTCCTCTATCCAGTGCTGAAGCTGCCGCTCACCGGATGTGAAGCGTATGTCATGGCCTTTATCCATAGCAAGGGAAAAGTCGAAGTTCGAACTGTTAAGGACAACAGGTATCTGGTAATTCACCAGACTGCTGCCTGAATTTTCCCTTATATATATCTCTTCGGAATAGTTCCACTCCCCGCCACCGGAATATGTCAATGCAGCACCTGTTTGCATAAAAAAGGCACAAACAAGCAGCAATAACAACGTAACCCGGATGAATTTTTTAAATACCAATCCTCACACCTGCCTTTAGTTACCTTAAGTAGTAATATTTGATATCTTATCTCATACTATAAACAATACTTACTATAAATATTATGCACTAAATCTTCTTATATCTATCAGAAGTGAAATTTTAGTACCTGGATGCAATAAAATGGGAAAAATGATGAAAAAATAAATATCAAAATCTGCAGACTATGAGTGCCTGTCAATGAAATATCCAATCAGCTGGCCTGATATGCTTGTTTTTCCCGGAACAAAGGGAATATCATCCCTGCCAAACCAGGCTGCATCCTCGATCTCAACACCATCAACCTCTATCTCACCTTCTGCAAATTCTGCGGTGAACCCTATCATGAGAGAATCCGGATACGGCCATGGCTGGCTTCCAAAATACCTGAGGTTCTTTATTGATATCCCCACTTCCTCCCGGACCTCCCTTACAACTGCCTGTTCAATGGATTCACCGGGCTCCACAAAACCTGCTATGATACTGTACATGCCGGGCCGGAACTCAGGAGAGCGTGCAAGGAGTACCTTGTCTTCCTTTTCTATGAGCACGATTATTGCAGGTGATATCCTGGGAAATGAAACAAAACCACAATCCGAACACTGCTTTGCTCTTTCATCCTCTTTAAATGAGGTAGCTGAACCACATCTACCACAGAACAAAGTATTCCTGTCCCACTCCATGATATGCACTGCCTTAGCTGCCAGCATGGCAAGTGGCTCTTCAATCAGACCGCCAAGTTCCCTGAGGCCCACAAACCTGAAGCCAGCAGGCGGCACTTCAAAACTGCAGTCGGTATTCCGGGTGTCCAGTTCCATGGAATAACAGGAAATGTCATTAAGTTCACCTAAATACTGAGTACGGAGGACATCGAACTTTAAATTCTCAATTTCTTCAAAGGAAGGCAGCCTGAGATCACAATTCTCATTAAACAATAATAGCTCGCGATCCTTAAATGCGAAACAATAGCTTCTTTTATTATCTTTTTTTTGCGGAGCAATGACAAGCGGCATAAAAATTAATTCTTCGTTTTTGTTTCTTTTATTCATTCACTGAAGGTATTGTAAGGACTTATTAATCAATATTACCTACACATTTTATGCGTATTTATCTAAAATATAAAGCATCAACTCTATTCATCTAACTAAATAGTCTATTAAGCATGGGTAATAAGTCTTTTTTAATTTTGCTAGTAATACGAGTAGATACAAAAGTAATATATAGTAAATTAATATTCTACTGTACTAACACGATATGCTTAACTTATAGTTAATACATATCTTTTTGTAACTTTAATATTACAACTATTCATATCATAGAAAAAGATCGTATTCAAAAAATGATGATGAATGAATAAGAGGGTTTCAGATGAAAAGGTCATTAGGTATTTTATTGGTCGGAATACTGTTGATAGGATTAGTTGCAGTTTCCGGATGTGCTGACAGCTCCGAAGAAAAAAACACAAACTCAAACAGCAATACAGCATCAGATGAACTGGTAGCAGCTGTAGGAACCCATGGCGGAGAGCCAGAAGATGGTTTTAATCCAATTACTGGCTGGGGTCACAACCACGAACCTCTGGTTCAGAGTACCCTTTTTAAAAGGGATAGCAATACAGATGTTATAAATGATCTGGCTACTGATCACACGATCAGTGAAGACGGGTTGACATGGACTGTGAATATAAGGAACGGAGTTAAGTTCCACGATGGTGTGCCGTTAACAGCTAAAGATGTAGCTTTCACATTCAACAAAGCAGCAAGATCTGCTGGCTTAATAGACCTGAGCATGATGGAAAAAGCTACAGCCATTGATGATGATACAATTGAATTCAAACTACATGAAACACAATCCACATTCATTAACAAGCTTATTGGAGTTGGGGTCGTTCCTGAACATGCCTACACTGAAAGCTATGGTCAAAACCCGATAGGTTCCGGCCCATACGTATTCAAACAATGGGATAAGGGTCAGCAGGTAATATTTGAAGCAAACCCCGATTATTATGGCCAGGAACCCTATTTCAAGAAACTGACTATTGTTTACATGGAGGGAGATGCTGCTTTTGCCGCTGCGAAGTCAGGACAGATAGACATAGCTGAAATTCCAGCAACATATGCAGGTCAAAATGTAAAAGATATGAAAATATTATCCATTCCTTCCATTGATGCTTGTGGTATCACCTTACCGGTTGAACCGGATACCGGTGAAAAGACCGGGGATGGCTATCCGGTCGGGAACGATGTGACATCTGAAATAGCAATAAGAAAAGCTTTGAATATCGGTATTGACAGGCAGTCTCTGGTCGATGGGGCCTTAAATGGCCAGGGAGAAGCGGAATTTACAGGCGTTGATAAGCTGCCCTGGGTAAACGAGGAAGCTCTCTTTAGAGATAACAGACTTGATGAAGCAAAGAGCATCTTAAATGAAGCCGGCTGGGTAGACACTGACGGTGATGGCATAGTTGAGAAGAACGGTGTGAAAGCTGAATTTACTTTGCTGTATGCTGCCAATGCACAGGACAGGCAGGCATTGGCTGTTGCAGTATCCGAACAGGCAAAAAGAATGGGTATAAGCATAAAAATAGAGGGAGCCAGCTGGGATAAGATCCAGAACTTAGCTATGTCAACTCCTGTTGTTTTTAAATATGGTTCCATAGATCCTACTGATGTATACCTAAGGTACCATAGCGAGAGCCATGATCCTTCAAACTGGAATAACATGATAAGATACAGCAACCCTATAGTGGATGGTTACCTGAAAAAAGCAATAACCAGCCCCAATGAGGACACTTCTATTGAATACTGGCAGCTGGCTGCATGGAACGGAGAAACCGGATATTCCCAAAAAGGCGATTCTCCATGGCTTTGGATGGCAACCATAAATCATCTGTACATAATGGATGAGGACCTGGACATCGCAACTCCCTTAATACAACCCCATGGTGGCAATATCTTCGGGAACATCCTGGAGTGGAAGCGTACAGAAAACTAATGCATTTCTCATAAAGCTGGGGATTTCTATCCTCAGCCTGTTTTTTTACCTGAATTGCACTATGTTCTGGAAATTATGGATGTGACGGATGCAAGAATAATAAAATGGTGCATATGGGAGGAAAATTAAAGTGAAAAACAAAAAATTCGGAGTCTTCATTGGAAAAAAGGCTATCAAGCTAATTTTCCTTTTAGTAATAGTTTCCATTGCCAGCTTTTGGCTTGTTGAACAGGCGCCAATAGATCCTGTTAAAGTTTATATCGGAGCAATGAGCATCACACCGGAACAAAAAGTAATATTGGAAGAGTATTGGGGAGTTAATACTCCTGCCCGGGAAAAATACTTTAACTGGGTTGGAAGCATCCTTAAAGGAGATCTAGGGGATTCGCTCATATACAGAATGCCCGTAAGCGATGTGATCAAGGAACGATTTACAGCTTCTCTTGCCCTGATGGCCTCAGCCTGGCTCCTGTCCGGTATACTAGGTTTTATCCTGGGAATAGCAGCCGGAATGAAGAGCGGTACCTGGATCGATAAAGCAATAAAGACCTATTGTTATATTTTGCTTGCTACCCCCACATTCTGGCTGGCACTGATAATGTTGCTTGTATTTTCAGTATACCTTGGATGGTTCCCTATAGGATTGGGTGTACCACTGGGTATTACAAATGAAGATGTGACTTTCCTGGATCGTATGAAGCATCTGATCCTTCCTGCAATAACCCTGAGCTTGCTGGGAGTTGCAACAATTGCAATGTTCACACGTGAAAAACTAATAGAGGTCATGTCAAGTGATTATGTATTGTTTGCAAAAGCAAGGGGTGAAAGCGGACTTAGCCTGGTATTAAGACATGGAGTTAGAAACGTAGCACTTCCGGCCATCACACTGCAGTTTTTAGGATTCAGTGAATTGTTCGGGGGAGCTGTCCTTGTTGAACAGGTATTTTCTTATCCCGGGCTTGGGAGGGCTGCAGTGGAAGCTGGTTTAAGATCTGATGTGCCTCTGCTTTTAGGAATTGTTATAATAAGCACTTTGTTTGTCTTCATAGGTAACCTCATCGCGGATATCATATATGAATTCGTAGATCCCAGGATAAAACAACAGGAGATGAAAACATGAGCACTGTTGTTAAAGTGGAAAGAAAAGGATTGATCAGAGGGCTGAACTTAAGGCAGAAGACTATTCTGCTAATAAGCCTCATGTCCTTATTGCTGCTTACGGTACTATTCTCCAGCCTCTATATAGACAACAGTGCATTATCCACGAATTTCGATTCCAGAAACCTTGCTCCTTCCCTTCAGCATCCATTCGGTACTGACTGGATGGGAAGGGATATGTTCACAAGAACTATCATCGGGCTGGGCCTGAGCATCACTGTGGGGGCGTTCGCTTCTGTTATCAGCACTCTGGTGAGTGTATTTCTGGGTTTGCTTTCAAGTATAGGTAAAACAGCTGATTCCTTCGTCTCCTGGCTGGTAGACCTGTTCCTTTCGATACCACATCTTCTTTTGATAATCCTCATTTCAATAGGATTAGGTGGAGGAGCAACCGGAGTAATAGCAGGAGTGGGTTTAAGTCATTGGACAAGTCTGACAAGGGTTGTAAGAGCAGAGGTCAAGCAGATAAAAACCCAGGACTATATTCATATATCCCGCAATTTTGGAAAGCCAGGCTGGTGGATAGCCATAAGACACATCCTGCCTCACCTGATCCCCCAGTTCTTGCTGGGTATGATATTGATATTCCCACATGCTATTTTGCATGAGGCATCTGTTACTTTCCTGGGCTTTGGGCTTTCGCCGCACGAGCCGGCAATTGGTATAATCCTTGCAGAATCTATGAGATATCTTGCAGCAGGATACTGGTGGCTTGCTTTCTTCCCGGGGCTGTCACTGTTAATTATAGTGCTGGCAGTTGATGTGATAGGAGAGAACCTTGGAAAGCTGATGGATCCAAGAAAAGCGCATGAATAGACGATTCTGTATTATTCGGTTCATGATAAGAGAATAAAAGCATCCAATTAAAAAGGTGGAGAATGAACGATCAAGCAAAAACAACTACTGAAAAGGGAAAGAGAACTGAGGCTCTGTTAAAGGTCAGGGATTTTTCACTTTCTTTCTTTCAATATGCTTCCGGACTCCGGCAAACAGAACTAAAGATCATTTCTAATATGAGCCTGGAAGCATACAGCGGTGAGGTTCTGGCTGTTGTGGGTTCAAGCGGTTCCGGGAAAAGTCTTCTGGCACATGCTATTCTGGGTATTTTGCCTTCAAATGCGTCAGTTTCAGGTAATATGGAGTATAATGGCCAGAACCTTACCCAGAAAAGAAAAGAAGAACTCAGAGGGAAAGAAATTGTCCTTATACCTCAATCGACAACATACCTGGACCCTTTAATGAGGGTTTCCAGCCAGGTAATAGGAAGTGTTGAAAAGAGAGATAGAGAAGAAATGAAGAACCGGCAGAGGGATATATTTCAGAGATACGACCTGAAATCAGATGTTGAAAAAATGCTCCCCCATGAATTATCAGGCGGTATGGCCAGAAGAGTTCTTGTCTCTACTGCATTAATGAATTCTGCAAAGCTTATAATTGCAGATGAACCGACCCCTGGCTTAGATGAAAGGAATTTGAATGAGACCCTTGGGTACTTCAGGGACATGGCAAAAAAGGGAAGTGCAGTGATCCTGATAACCCATGATATAGAAGCTGCATTGAAAATATCTGACAGGATTGCAATATTCTATGCCGGTACGATACTGGAAGAAGCTAAAATAGAAGATTTTACAAATGATGGAGAGTATTTAAGGCATCAATATACACGTGCCTTATGGAATGCACTTCCCCGAAACAGATTCAAGGCAATAGAAGGCCATCAGCCCATACAGGATGAACTTAACGGAGGTTGTGTTTTTTATCAACGATGCTCTATCAGGAGCGATATCTGTTCAAAAGGAGTCCCACAGATAAAAAGAATCAATGGAGGAATGGTGAGGTGCAATAATGTATCTTAAAGGTGAGAACATAGGTTTTGGATACAAAAAAAGCAATCCGATATTAAAGGATGTGGACATATCTTTAGGTAGTGGGGAGATACTGGGACTTGCGGGAGATAGTGGAAGTGGCAAATCCACCTTATGCAAGATACTTGCAGGATATGAAAGAAATTACCAGGGAAGCGTCAGTCTGGATGGGAAGAAAATACCTTCAAATGCATATAATCCCGTCCAGCTTATATTCCAGCACCCGGAAAAAGCTGTAAACCCAAGATGGAAAATGAGAGATATCCTGAATGAGGGACACGTTGTCTCGCAAGATATCCTGAACTCCTTTGGAATAAAGAAGAGCTGGCTTGACAGGTGGCCTAATGAGCTTTCCGGCGGAGAGTTGCAGCGATTTGCACTGGCAAGGGCGCTGAGCCCAAAAACCAGCTTCCTTATAGCTGATGAGATAACTACAATGGTGGATGCCATCACACAAGTCCAGATATGGGAAAGCATTCTGGATATCGTTGATGAGCTAAATATCGGTGTTCTGGTTGTTAGCCACGATAAAAAACTGATGGCAAAAATATGCCAGGAAGTGGTAGATATATCTCATATCAATGGAAGGTCCTGACCGGATATGAAAAGAAAAATTATATTTAAAATGGACATGTCTTATATAGTGTACCAGTGATACTAAAATATTATCCGGACACAAAGAAAGTGATGAGATTCCGGTAAAATGGGGTTTTGGAATGAACTATCTGATACTTGTAAGACACGGGCAATCACGATGGAACCTTGAGAACAGGTTTGCAGGGTGGGTGGATGTACCCCTGAGCGAGAAGGGGATCAAAGAGGCTACAGACTGTGCAGAGGAGCTTAAGAGTGTGGAGCTGGACGTTGCTTTCACATCAAAGCTTACCCGTGCACAGGAAACCCTCCTGCTGATACTTGCAAAGCAGAAGAAGACCGGTATCTTCCTGCATGATAACAGAAAGAGGGATGAGTGGTCATATCATCCTGGCAGGTTCGATGAGTCGGAGATGCCGATCCATTCCAGTGAGGCACTTAACGAGCGCTTCTATGGTAAACTTCAGGGGAAGAACAAGCAGGAAGCAAAAAAGACCTATGGAGAGGAACAGGTATTCCTCTGGAGAAGGAGCTATGAAGTAAGACCCCCGGGCGGGGAAAGCCTCAGGGACACCTATGAGCGCGTTGTTCCCTATTTTAAGGATAGGATCCTCCCACAACTTGAAGAAAGGAGGAACACGATAGTTGTTGCGCATGGCAACAGTCTGCGCTCCATGGTCAAATACATTGAGAATATCAGCGATGAGGATATCCCAAAGCTTGAGATCGCAACAGGTAAGCCACTATATTACAGGTTCGTTAAGGGTAAGTTCATCAGTGAACAATGAAACCGGGAAGTGGGGCCTTTCAGAACCAGACCCCGCACCAGACCCTTTTTCAATATCCTGTTCATTCATATGGTGAAATTTCATCGGGCATGGGAGAGGTGTGAAGGACACATTCATCTCCATGTTTTATGAGCTCCTCAATTGATTTCCTGAGTATGGAAGGATAGACAAGTCCCACTTCTTCCTTGATGGACCTGCCTTTGCAGAAGAATTTGAAAGTAGGAGTTCCCCTGACCCCATATTTTCTTGCAGTCATGGGGCTTAACAATCCATTCATCATTACAAATGTGCAATTGCCATGGAACTCCTTTGAGTATTCTATGAAATATGGTTCTATTTCCTTGCAATGGGTGCATGAAGGAAGATAGAACATGACTACCATGGGTTTTTCCTGATTCTTAAGGAGTTCATCCCAGTTTGAATCGTTTGCCTCAATTACATTGCTTTCAGTCATTTTTACCGCTCCCTGTTTTATGTTAAAATATAGATAAAGCTGTATTAAGTTACAATAGAGATAAAGGTATGAACATATTAAAATGTGACTTGTGAATAAAGAAAAATCACAGGCATTAAAGCCTGTGTTCCGTGTTCATCCCTTCTGCCGTTTATGTGTTTTTCTCTCAGATACGGCTTCCTGTCAGGCAGTGAGCACTTAGTTCACATATTATCCTTGGCCCACAAAACTGCTGCCTCAAGCACAGCATGGTTAAGCGGGATGAGCTTGGGTTTCCCGGAGAATGTTGCACTCAGTGCTGCTTTGAAATTTTCCGGACTAAGCCCTGTTATGCCAAGGGCAAGGATGACTCCCAGCATGGCAGTGTTTGCAGCCTTCTCAGAGCCTGCATCCCCGGCTATCCTGATAGCAGGTACTGCAATACCGGTCACACCTTCAGGGATAGAACATTCACCTATGGTGGAATCGTAGAGGATGTAACCACCTTTTTTGACATCAGCTGCGAACTTTTCCAGGGAAGGCCGGTTCATTGCCACCAGAACATCAGAGTCTTGCACAACCGGAGAACCGATGGACTCACCTGATATCACCACTGAACAGTTAGATGTCCCGCCTCTCTGTTCAGGACCGTATGAAGGATACCATGAAACAAAGCGCTGAGCAACACACCCTGCATGTGCAAGGGTAAGCCCCATGCTGAGGACGCCCTGGCCTCCGAATCCTGCGGCCTTTATCTGTACTTCCGGGAAAGAAGGATCCAGCACTGCATCAGGTGATGAACCGGTCTCCAGGTTGAACAGTTCATCGATGGCCTTCTTTTCAAAGACGCTATCACCACGGCATAGGGGCTCGGTCTGGTCGGCCAGGTCCCTGAAATTGCCCAGCGGGAATTCCTTCTCCATCTGCTCGTTCACAAACATCGTGCTCTGTTCTGCATTCTGGCCAAGGTTTGTGGGACAGGTTGAAAGGATCTCAATGAATGCATACCCTTTTCCGTCGCGCTGTATCTCAAGTGCTCTGCGGATGGCCTTGCGTGCCTTTCTTATGTGGGATATATCGGATATGGAAACCCTTTCTATAAAGACCGGGGCCCTGAGGTTATTTATAAGCTCACACATGTGCAGCGGATATCCGTCATAGCCAGGATCCCTTCCCTGCGGACAGGTGACCGTCCTCTCCCCGATAAGCGTGGTTGGTGCCATCTGGCCGCCGGTCATTCCGTAAACGGTGTTGTTGACGAAAAAGACCGCCATCTTCTCACCACGGTTAGCTGCCTGGAGTGTCTCATTCAGGCCGATGGAAGCAAGGTCCCCATCACCCTGATAGGCAATAACAACCGCATTATCCTCTGCTCTTGAAACGCCGGTCCCGACAGCAGGTGCACGGCCATGTGCTACCTGGAGATTGCCGCAATCAAAGTAGTAATATGCAAATACCGCACAACCCACCGGGCTTATCATGACACTGCGATCCTGTATATCAAGATCGTGCATTGCTTCCCCCATCAGTTTGTGGATGATGCCATGCCCGCATCCAGGGCAATAATGAGTGGCTGTAGGTGCTGCCCCTCCCTTACGGGAGAACTCCTTATACAGACCTTTGCTTGCAATTATCCTTTCTGCCATCTTCATTCCTCCTGTGCAGCTATCTTTCTGATCTTTTCCAGAACCTGGTCCATCGTTATCAGATTACCGCCCATGCGGGATACAAGCTCTGTGGGCCGGCTGCACTCAATTGCAAGCCTTATATCCTCAAGCATCTGCCCGTTGCTCATCTCCACAGAGACGAAAGTACACTCCCTTGAAGCTGCAATGGCCTTCAGTTCCCTGGCAGGGAAGGGAAAGAGTGTCTTTGGTCTGAAAAGACCCACCTTGATACCTTCCTTCCTTGCCTGGTCAACGGCCGACCTGCATATACGACTGCTGATACCATACGAAACGAGGATGATGGAAGCATCCTTTGTCATATGATCTTCGTAAGCAACCTCTTCTTCCTTTATGGTCTCATACTTCTCCTGAAGCTCATAGTTGAACTCCTCAAGCTGGTTAAAGTCCAGGAAAATGGAGGATACCAGATTCTTCCGGGTCTGTGGCGTACCACTCACAGCCCATTCAGTATCTATTTCCGGCATTACTGCAACCTCGGGGAACTGGAGGGACTCCACCATCTGGCCAAGCACCCCGTCAGCCAGCACCACAACAGGATTGCGGTACTTAAAAGCAAGTTCAAATCCCTGTATGACCATGTCGCACATCTCCTGCACAGAGTTGGGGGCCAGCACTATGTTCCTGTAATTGCCATGACCTCCGCCCTTTACAACCTGAGTGTAATCACCCTGTTCAGGACCAATATTACCAAGACCCGGACCTGCTCTCATGATATCGACTATAACGCAGGGAAGTTCGGCACCTGCAAGGTAGGACAAACCTTCCTGTTTCAGGCTGATACCAGGACCTGATGATGCTGTCATGACCCTGTGGCCTGCTGACGCTGCCCCGTAGACCATATTGATGGCAGATTCTTCTGATTCTGCCTGTACGAACTTCCTTCCAAGGATCGGGAAATATCTGGAAGCTTCCTGCAATATCTCACTTGCAGGGGTAATAGGATAACCGAAATAACAGTCACATCCGGCATACAATGCGCCGATAACAGCTGCTGTGTTCCCTTTTACTAGTTGTGTTGCCATGTTATCACCTTAAGCTCATTCATCCTTTAGCGGAATGTGTATCTCTATGGCAAGGGGTTCGGGACAGGTATAGTAGCAGTTGGCACAACCTGTGCAGCCCTCACCTGCATACTCTATATAGTGGTATCCTCTCTCATTGAGCGCAGTGCTCATACCCAGGACACTTTTCGGGCACGCTGTGATACAGCGCCCGCAGGCTTTACATTCAATTATATTGATGACCGGATACGGTTCTTTCTTGCCTGACATAATGTAATTCCTCATTTTAGATCGATAAAAATAATATCCCGGAACCGGGAATAGACCTTAGAGGCAATAACTGCCTATTTACCTTTTGGTCCAAAACCCTGTCCGAAGATAGGAAAAAGAGGCTACTGCCTGCTTTCCATATCGTGGTCACGTATTTCCACACGTCTTATCTTACCGCTGATGGTCTTTGGAAGTTCCGGTACGAACTCAACGACACGCGGGTACTTGTAAGGGGCCGTTACCTTCTTAACATGGTCCTGAAGCTCTTTTTTCAGCTCCTCACCGGCCTTGTACTCCTTTGTGAGCACGATCGTGGCTTTTATGACCTGTCCCCTTACCGGGTCAGGCACACCCGTGATCGCACATTCCAGTACAGCAGGATGTTCTATCAGAGCACTCTCAACTTCAAAAGGCCCGACACGATAACCGGACGTCTTGATGATATCATCGGCCCGGCCAACGAACCAGAAATAGCCATCCTCATCCATCCATGCCATGTCACCGGTGTGGTAAAACCCGTCATGCCACACCCTGGCAGTTAGTTGCTCATCAGAGCGGTATCCGGTAAATATCCCCGGCGGATTCCCGAAGCTTGTGTCTATGACGATCTCACCTTCCTCTCCCACTTCACATGGTTTCCCTTCGGCATTCAGAAGCAGAATATCATACTCCGGTGAAGGCTTTCCCATGGAACCGGGTTTTGGCTTGATCCACGGATATGTGGCAATGGATACCACAGTCTCTGTCTGGCCGAAACCTTCCATGAGCTTCAGACCTGTTATCCGGTAGAACTGTTCGTATACTTCAGGGTTCAATGGTTCTCCTGCCGTTACACAGTACCTGAGTTTACTGAAGTCATATTTGCTCAGGTCTTCTCTGATAAGGAACCTGTAGATCGTCGGTGGGGCACAGAATGTGGTCACACCGTATTTTACGGCGTTCTCAAGCATCCTGTCGGCACTGAACTTCTCATAATCATAGACAAAAACGGCACTTCCGGCCAGCCACTGACCGTATATCTTGCCCCAGACACATTTAGCCCAGCCGGAGTCTGCAACAGTGTAGTGAAGTCCGTCATCGGTTACGTTCTGCCAGTATTTGGCAGTGATGATATGGGCAAGAGGATATACGAAATTGTGCTGCACCATCTTAGGGAGACCGGTTGTCCCGGATGAGAAATAGTTAAGCAGGATATCATCGTTGGTGGTAGCATCCTGACCGGCGGGGCGGGGGAAATCCTCAGGGGCCTTTTCCATCTCTGCGGTGAACTCAAGCCAGCCCGGCCTTTCCAGACCGATGACAAGACGATTCTTCAGTATGCCACTGACATCTTCATAAGCCTCGTCAACATAATTGAGGACACTGTCATCAGGTGCGCAGATCACCGTATTGATAATAGCGCGTTCCACCCTGTAAACGATGTCCTTCTTCGTTAGCATGTGAGTTGCAGGAACTGCGATGGCACCTATCCTGTGAAGGGCCAGCACACAGAACCAGAACTCATACCTGCTCTTGAGCATGAGCATTACATTGTCGCCTTTCCTTATCCCGAGGCTTCTGAGCATGCTTGCGGTCTTTTTGCTATATTCTGCCAGGTCTTTGAATGTGAATATCCTCTCTTCACCATTGTCATCACACCAGATAAGTGCCTTCTTATCCGGCTGCTCTGCAGCATAAACATCCACCACATCGTAAGCGAAGTTGAAATTATCAGGAACATTGATCCTGAAGTTCTCCTTGAAATCCTCATAGGATCCATATTCAACACGTGGAACATATTTTTCGAGTAATGAAGTCATAATGCCTCCTTATAATATAACTGCCAGGAACTTTGCAGGTATTGCACCAACTGCCTGCATCCCGTGTGCATAGTTAGAATCGAAGAAAATGGAATCCCCTTCCTCAAGGATTATCTCATTGTTGTGGATGATCACTTTAAGGGTCCCTTCAAGGACATAATCGAACTCCTGTCCCGGATGGGAATTCATTGAGACCTGCGTACCTTCCGGCTTAGGGTCCACTCTCACGACAAAGGGCTCTGCCTTTTTGTGAACGAAATTTGCTGCAATGCTCTGGTACTTATATTCCTTGCGACGCTGGGCACTTATCCCTTTGTCCTTACGGGTGACAGTGAACACATGCATCCTTGGAGCTTCACCTGTAAGCAGTTCGGACATGTCAACATTAAGGTTGCGGGCTATCTCAAAGAGAATGCTTACGGGTATATCGTCTTCACCATTCTCATAACCGGAATATTTTTCAGCGGGCAGGGCCAGTGCTTTAGCCATGTCCTCAACGGAAGTATCTGAAATTTCACGTAATTCCTTAACACGAGCTGCGATTTCCTTGATCTTTTCCTGCATAGGGACACCTTCATAAAATAATGATCTTATCACGATCATCCGGATAGAACGATATGGACTTTGGCATATGCCAGGAACAACAGCGAAACATCCTGCCGTATGGTCAATTCCCGGTCTTTTCCAGATGGGTCTGTGGTTTTAAAGGATTACTATTATTTTAATATATTTGTTTTGACAGTGTCATGCATAGACATGACATGGAAAGGGAATGCCGATCATAAAAGAATGGAAGAGTCGAAGGGTCGAAGAGTCAAAGAGCCATGAAAAGTCATGAAAAGTCATGAAGGGTTAGGAAGAGTTAGGAAGAGACATGAAGCATTATGAGAAAGCATCAGATTCACAAGGATGTTATAATTATTTTATTTAATATTAGAAAAATATATTAATATATTAATAGAATAATACTGATTTAATCATTATCAATATATAGTTTAGTGATGTCCTACATATAAAAAATACAACCGATTAATATGGAAGGCATTCTGGGATCGTTTGAGAGGATGGAACATGAATACAGAAGGCAATTACTTCATGCTGCATTTGGCTTTCTCATACTCCTTTTCCCCTTTATAGGTCCTGAGATACTGTTATTGCTGAGTTTTCTGATAATCATGGGCCTGAGCTTTCTTCCGGAGGACTCACGCGTCTGCAGATACCTGTACAAAAAACCACTTCCAGGGTCCCGTGCAATGCTTACATCCACTGCCAATGAAGGCCTGAGAAGTGCAAAGAACCTTGCTTTTGCTGTCTTTATACTGCTGCTTATAAGCTCATTACTTGAATTCACGCCTTACAGGTTCCCTCTTTATGTTATCGCAGGCGCCATCGCAATATCGACCTTCGGTACCAGTTCCGCAAATTTCATCAGGCACCGGAAGAAACTGCAATCCCTTCGCAGTGAACCTGTAAGAACAGGTGCTCACGAAGGTTACCTGCTTCCTTCAAGCATCGTGCTTCTGGCAGTTGGAATAATAACAGCGTACATTGCAGGCAACTGGCTTCTTTACTGGCAGGAGGGAGCTGTCAGCCCCAATATGATATTTTTCATAGCTGTGATTGGATCGATAACAGGAGCACTCTTTGAATCGATCCCGTCACGCATAGATAACAACCTCTCTGTTCCACTGGGTTCGGGGATGTCTATGTGGCTGTTCAGCTCTTTTGGTTATTCAGTGCCTCCGCAACAAATGTTTGTGGCCCTTGTATTCTCCCTGATCCTGGGATACCTTGCATACAGGACAAAGATAGCTGACCTTTCCGCTCTTTTCAGCGCAGCACTTCTGGGTGTGCTTATAATTGTTTTCAGTGAGCTTTTCTGGTTCATACTCCTGCTTACATTCTTCATCCTTGGTGGGATCTTTACCAGGTACAAATACGGATACAAGGAGTCCATTGGCCTTGCCCAGTCCAAAGGAGGGATGCGAAGTTATGAGAATGTCTTCAGTAACAGTACCGCTGCCCTGGTACTTGCGATACTCTACGGAATTTATCCCCAGCATGCAGAACTGATAATATTTGCCTATCTTGGAACCGTTGCAACGGCAACCGGGGACACCCTTGCAAGTGAGATAGGCACTACTGCACACTCACAGCCAATAATGATCACCACACTCAAGCCCACACAAGCAGGCGTTGACGGGGCTGTGACAGTACTGGGGGAACTGGCTTCACTTCTGGGCTCAATGGTCATTGGCCTGCTTGCGGTACTTTTCGGAAAAGTGGATGCAGTGTTCCTTGCACTGTTCATTACCACAACCGGAGGATTCCTGGGTACGAATGTGGACAGTCTTCTTGGCGCGACCTTACAGAAACGTGGTTTGCTCTCAAACAGCGGGGTCAATTTTGTGGCAACTTTTGCAGGTGCGATCATTGCAGGTGCCCTGTACCTGCTGCTGGCATGAACTGCAAGCAATGCGGGAGGTGAACCGATGCGTGTGACCTCATTGACAGATTGCCATAGGACAAACACCGATATAAGAACCATAGAAAATGATTTTTTAAAAACATTTTAATATAATGAAGATAAATATAAAATCTACTAAGATCTACTGATTGAAGGTCCGCATGTTCCTTCTCAGTCTGCCAATTAACCCATTTGAGGAATCATGTATTTTGAGAAAGAGGCTGGAAAGGTTAATATGATCTCCTGTGATATACAGGAAGGCAAATCTGTTTCTACCAAGCATAAGTGCATAACTGTATTCAGGGAAATGCCTGTTGGTGTCCTGCTGACAAATAGTGATTACTGTATAGAGTATTGTAATCCTGCTTTCTCAGCTATCATGGGATTTCAAAATGAAGATCTCTACGGCCTGCCCATGGAAGATGTCCTGTGCTGTTCCCTTAAGGATGACGAAAATAACAGGATGGATATGGCACATGCAGATTATCCAGCTGATGAATTCACATGCAGGTGGAACACAAAACTGAATCTTGAAAAACAGATCCGATGCAAAAGAGCAGAGATCGATCTTGATGACGGGTCTTTCAAGGGCTTTGCCTGGTATATTGAAGACCTTACCTTTTCCTTTGAACAAAAAGGAATGTTCTGCGATGAAATGAATGAGAACGGATCACAGGTCCGTTTTCAGAGGCAGATGAAGATAGCAGGTGCGATATCTTTCATTTCCTCAATACTGGTCGCACCGGAGAATGTTGATGAGGCCATCGTTAGCTCCCTTCAGAGAACCGGAGAGGTCACTGGTGCAAGCCGTGCATATCTTTTCCGCTTTGATTATGACAGTGAGACCATGAGCAACACACACGAATGGTGTGCAGGGGAAGTGGAACCTCAGAAAGATGTCCTTCAGGACCTGCCGCTGGACATGTTCCCCTGGTGGATGGCCAAGCTTAACCACGGAGAGATAATACATGTAAAGGAAGTCTCTTCAATGCCAGCTGAAGCTGCAGCAGAAAAAGAGATACTTGAAATGCAGGATATAAATTCCGTTCTTGTTCTCCCGTTGCATATCTTTGGAAAGGTTGCAGGTTTTGTGGGACTTGATGATGTAACTGAAACAGGTGAATGGAGCATGGAGGATGTGACCATTCTCTCAACGGTTGCAAACACAATGGGGAGTGCCCTGGGACAAAAAGAAATAGAGATAAAGCTTAATGAACGCAATCAGAGACTTGAAAAAGCCTACAATGACCTCAAGAAAGTGGAGATCATGAAAGATGAGTTCATATCCAACCTGAGCCATGAGCTAAGAACGCCGCTCTATCCGATCCAGGGTTACAGTGACATACTCCTTGAAGAGGAAATCGGACCTTTGAACCAAAAGCAAAAGAAATCGCTAAGTGCTATTGCCCAAAATTCAAAAAAACTTGGGTCACTTATAGATTCGCTCTTATATATGGGAAGTGTGCTTGCGGGAAAGACCCACTATCATTTTGAAAAGATACAGATGAAGAATGTCATCGACAATGCAATACAGCATTATTTGTTCGATGCTCAGAAGAAGAATATAGAGATAAGCAAAGAGATAATCGACGAACTTCCCATGATCAGAGGGGATGTTGTTTTCCTCCCGCAATTACTGTATAAACTTATAGATAATGCCATCAAGTTCACACCCCAGGAAGGGAAGATAACTATTCGCTGTTTTGAAAAAGATGATGGCATCAAACTGGAAGTAAGGGACAACGGGATTGGCATACCGGAAGAGAATATTGAAGATATTTTTAATGTTTTCTATCAGGTAGACGGCTCTTCGACCCGTCGTTACGGAGGTACGGGAATTGGCCTGCACATAGCTAAGAAGATAGTTGATGCGCATGGTGGCCGTATATGGATAGGAAATAACGGGAAAAAGGGAACAGTTGTCCATATTTTCCTTCCAGGGAATAACAATACAGCTGAATTTTTGCAGGCTCACGTATAGCTTTTTGACCTGTACACAAAATCATAATCAACTGTCAGATCAAATATTCCGGCTCTGAAGAAAACCTATTATCAATAAAGAAAGGAGTTCTGCAGAGCCAATATTCCAAATATTTATATGCTCTGCATGAATAAGACAACAGGATGAGTGTGCAGATAAAAGGTATTGCAAGGGAGACACTGGACTTTATACTCCAGGTAAGCAAGTCTACGTATCCGCTGGAGTTTGCAGGCCTTTTGCAGGCAAAGGATGGGATAATAACGGATATCCTTATCCTTCCCGGTACCGAATCAAGTGAAGTGAGTGCAACCCTAAGGTTATTCATGATGCCAAACATATCGGCAGTCGGTTCGGTCCATAGCCATCCAGGTTCTGTTATCCGGCCATCAAAGGCTGATCTTCGGCTTTTCAGCAAGACCGGAAGCCATCATATCATAGCTGGTCATCCGTATGGCCCGGGAAACTGGAAATGCTTCAACGGCAGAGGAGAAGAGATCTCCCTGGATGTGCTTGATGTGGAAATAGAGGATGAAGAATTGCTTTGAACGGATACCTTTCATCATTCAGTAAATTCTGTCATATTGCAGATGTTATCCGGATAAGTAACAGATTCCGGGTATGAAATCGGGATCATTATCTCAAAAACGCTTCCTTTACCCGGATTGCTTTGAAGGGATATGCTTCCGCCATGTACCTCCACGAATTTCTTGACTATGCTTAACCCAAGTCCTGTTCCGCTGAACTTACGATTCAGGGACCAGTCCAGCTGGACAAATGCATTGTAGAGGTTCTTCTGGTTCTCTTGCGAGATGCCTATACCCGTATCCCGGACAAGCATGTGAAGGTCTTTTTCATCATGCTGCTTTGCATTCACACTTACAGTTCCGCCTGCAGGCGTAAATTTGATCCCGTTGCTTACCAGGTGATGAAGTATTGTTTTTATCTTGGATTTATCAGCATAAATGATATTTGTCCGGGAATCAATGTTGAATTCCAGCTTAACGCCCTTTTTCAGGGCATTGGTACTTAGCATCCTTTCGATATCCTTCATCGTAGCAGGCAGGGAGAACATATCGAGATCAAGTTCCATTTTACCCTCCTCGATCTCTGCAATGTCTATCAGGGAATCTACAAGATCAAGGAATCTGGTGCCTGCAAACCTGATTATCTCGGTAAAATGCCTTTGTTCATCATTGAGCTGTCCGGTCTCTTCGGCCAGGAGCAAATCGGCATAACCTAATATCAGATTCAGAGGTGTACGCAATTCGTGATTCATATTGCACAGGAATTCGCTCTTTGTACGGGATGTGTTCTCAGCAAGCATCCTTGCTTCAAGCATTGCCTGTTCAGCCTCTTTTGAGAGACTGATATCCTGTAAGGTCTCAATTGCCCCCATTATCCCGTTATTGTGATCCCTTATGGGAGCTGCGGTGAAAAGTATCCATTTCCCAATGGCAGGAAAAAAATCTTCAGCCTGGTAACCACCTTCAACGAATGAAGGTGTAAGTTTTTTCTCACCATACATTCTCTCAATGTCATTCAATGAGTCATCAACAATGAGATCTGCAAGAACAGGCCTTTTTTCATTGTAAAAGGCCATCCATGCATCCCTTGTACCTATAATCTCGTTTGCCTTGATACCTGTTGTCTTTTCACAGGCCCTGTTCCAGTAAATGATATCATGATCACTGTTTATCACAAATGACGGGATAGGACTTCCATTGACTATCTGGAAAAGTTCGTTCTTTGTTTCCTGAAGCTCCATCTCAGCCTCTTTGCGCTGGGTAATATCACGGGCAACGCCGACAATGCCGATAAGTTCATTGTCCTCTGTGAACAGAGGGGCTTTAAAGGTTTCAAGCAGTACTTTTTGTCCGTCCGCACGGTCGATCCATTCCACACTTTTGTAAGAACATGCCGAATCCAGGACCTTCCGGTCATTGGAACGAAAGAAATCCGCACGTGATCTGTCAAAAATATCATGGCTTGTTTTACCTACTATCTCACTGATGGGCCTGCCTACGTAATGGGAGAAGACCTCGTTACAGGAAAGGAAAACACCATCTTTATCCTTGAAAAAAACAAGATCCGGGACAGAACGAAGCAAACCTGAGAGAAGAGCTGTCTTCTGGAAAAGTTCTCTTTTTAAAGAATCCTCAATATCTACATGGTCAGACTCCGGTGAACTGCCAGATCTTCCAGCCTTTTTATCAATGTTTAGCAAGAAATCTACCCCTTCTTTATAACTCCGGATATTCTTTGAACTGAAATATGAATTAATAAATGAACATAATTTAATCATATTTATAACTAATCCATAATCTTCTTTATAAGAATAATAAACTAATTCATACATCCGGCGTAGTCACATATGCACAATACAAAAATTCTGTGTTTACTAATGAGAGAACGGGATGAATAACGACAAAACAATTAATATGCAAATGCATCTATCGCATTATCAGGATTAGTTGAAGGATTTTCTCTGTCAGAACCTGTTTGTAATTGTAACCGCAAGCCTTCAAAGAGATCACAGAGAATTAAACCATAGATGAATTGAATTTGAGAAAATGCCAGCCTGAAGAAATGTCACATTCAAATGCCACGCGCAAATGCCACTCTCCGGTGTGTACAATGGGTGCGGAGTAGAGAAAAAAACTGCTTCAGATGTGGGGGACCTGACGTACGGGGCAGCATTCTGTGCTTTTTTCTCAACCCCGATCATACCCTTTTTGTACATCTTTTGTGTTCATATCACCTGTGGTACAAGGTGAGATATAAGACATAGGTGGATTTGGGGAAGGAAACAGGTTTTTACATGGGCAGGTGAAAACATGAAACCTGTGTGTAATACCTGTATGAGTCGCACCCAACAGCACATTATATCATGTTTTCATTGGATCATGTGTTATTAGTAGGAAAATAACTCCCATCCTATAAATAGTTTATCCGAATCTATCATGATTAATCGTTTTATAATATTTTTTTGTGTAAAGCTAAAACTATCAGAGAAAAACCGGCTCTGTAGAAAACCTATTATCAATAATTTGTGAACCGCACATAAACGCTGATGCACACAGATATTTTGCATCTGTGTTACCTGCTAAACGGTTGTTTAACAGGCACTCAACTGCGTAGGAGGTGAATGTATCGTATTCATCTGTGGTTTATTAATAAAGAAAGGATTTCTGCAGAGCCGAAAAACCAATAAAAGATAAGTATAAGAAAAACAGTGAAGGTTAGAAGAAGAATAGAAGAAGATCAGAAACATAAAGAGGAGAATCATGGAAAACATAGATGACATTAAAAGGTATTTTTCACAGCAAAACTTTGCTTCAAACTCAGGTATGAAGTTCACCATTATATCAAAAGGATACGCAAAAGCCGAGATGATGATCGAGAAAAGACATCTTAACGTTCTGGGTACGGTTCACGGAGGTGCCATCTTCACACTGGCAGACATGGCCTTTGCAGCAGCGTCCAATTCCCACGGCACTGTGGCTGTGGCCATCAATGCAGATATATCCTATGTGAAAGCCGTAAGTGAAGGAAGATTATATGCAGAAGCCATTGAAACGTCAATAAACCCGAAGATATCCACCTATGTAGTGAACATCACTGACGAAGAAGGAGACATCGTTGCTATTTTCAATGGCATGGGCTATCGGAAGAAGAACAGGCTTGCAATCCCTGAAAAATAGAGCAGGTCCGGTGATCCATAGTTAAAAAGAGAGGGAAGCAGATACATAAATTAATAAATTAACTAATACGTAAATTAATAAGTTAATAAATAAATAAATAAATTAATAAAAAAATTACGGCGGATCAGACCAGCTCTTTTGGCTGCCTGTCCTGAGGTAATGAAGGTAGTGTTGCAGAGCTTACAAGCAGAGGTGAATCGACCTCTTTTGCCCTTTCAAGGAGCAGTTCCTTCCCCCTGCGGGTAAGTCCGAAGAGAGGAACAGCATTTCCTACCTGGACAAGGGGTTTTACAAGTTCGCGTATGTTCTTTGAGGCACAGCCTGTGACAATATCAGTATATTTTAACAGGTCTGTGGCGCACTCCCTGTCAATACCCGTTACATGGGCACCGATGATTGTCAGTTCAAGGTCCATCTCACCTTCAAGTTCCCTGAGCTGCCTTGCAGTATCGGGAAAGACCACTGTTACTGCAATCCTCTTATAACCTATCTTTGCCGCTTTTCTGACACCTTCCACAGGATCGATCCTTGCGGTGGACGGATCAAGGACGATTCCGCCCCTTTGGTTTATTCCATTGATTATCTCATCGATGGGTTCGGTCTCGACAAGCCCGGAGATGCGGGCCCCCATGCCCTGGACAAGAAGAGGGTTATTCGAAATAACGGTTCCTGCACCGTCACAGGCTGTTACGGTAGTGTCAAGAAGACCACGGTTAAGACCTGTCATCATAGTCTCAGAAGCCCCGAAACCTACGAAGATGTCCATATCAAGTTGGCGCCTGCTTGTGAAAAGACCAAAATCCCTGATACGGAATTCCATATTCTTCCTGATCTCCTCTTTTGTGATCTCACTGATACCCCGGGCCTTCTCAAATATAGGGCACCAGCTGATAAGGGGATCACTGACCTCTACAACTTCACCGTCTTTAACAACAACCCTGGCCTTTCCCAGTATTTCCATGACATGAGGCATATTTTCACCTTTTACCTTGATTATCGTAACATGCAATTAATGTAGCGTGCAGATCATCGTAACCTGCATATTACTGTAACATTGCAATTAATATGACTTACATATACTTTAAATTGCAATAATGTGACTTGCAGTTTTTAGTGACCATGCCGGGATCATTCTTTAAGTTTACCAGCAAAACATCGCTGGCCCTGTCAATGAGCTCTCACCTGGTCCTATCTGCAAACTCTACGCACATCCACGCACATCTATGTATATCCACACACAGATAAAATGCAGATACACCCGGATACAAACCGATGGATGAAGAACGTATACGATGGCCTGCAAGTCTTCAGATGATAAATGAGGATTATGCTGGCCCGGAAAATTCCGATCTCACAGAGCATTCCTTCTGTCTATGACCTTTTTGGATTTACCTTCCGTGCGCGGGATGGTGCCCCTTTCTGCAAGCTCTACGTTTGTCCTGATATTGAGCACGCCCTTAAGCTCGTTTTCCACGTGTCTGCGTACGGCTGCAAGGTCTTTCAGCTCTCCTGTGAATGCATTTTCCTCCAGCTCCACTTTTACCGTAATCTCATCAAGCATCTTTGCATTCCTGTCAAGGATGACCTGGAAATGTTCTGTGATCTCGGGGATGTTCACGATCACATTCTCTATCTGTGAAGGGAAGACGTTTATGCCCCTGACGATGAGCATGTCATCAGCCCTTCCAAGGAGCCTGGATATGCGGGGGGTTGTGCGGCCGCATGAACACTCACTTTCAAGCAATCTTGTTATGTCACCGGTCCTGTACCTGATGATCGGCAGCGCTTCCTTTGTAAGGGATGTGAGCACAAGTTCACCTTTTTCGCCTTCTGCAACCTGTTCACCGTTCTCATCGAGTACTTCCACGAAGAAGTGATCACTCCATATGTGAAGACCATCCTGTTCCTCACATTCAAAAGCAACGCCGGGGCCCATGAGCTCTGAAAGGCCATATGAATCATAAGCTTTGATGTTGAGGGCATTCTCAAGCTGTTTCCTTGTGTTGGATGACCAGGGTTCTGCACCAAAACAGCCGACCCTGAGAGAAAGCTTGTCCACAATATCCATTTCCCTGGCAGTCTCTGCGAGGTAGAGGGCATAGGAGGGGGTACAGTGCACAGCAGTGACACCGAAGTCCATCATCATCTCAAGCTGCCTGCATGTGTTACCAGTACCGCTGGGCACGGTCATGGCACCAATCCTTTCCACACCGTAGTGGAAACCAAGACCACCGGTAAAAAGTCCGTAGTTGACAGCATTCTGGAAGACATCATTATTATCCAGACCCACCATCGTAAGGTTCCTTGCCATAAGATCGGACCAGGTCTCAATGTCGTTTTTTGTGTAACCGACAACTGTTGGCTTCCCACTGGTTCCGGAGGAGGCGTGTATCCTTACAACATCCTTTTTCGGGACGGCAAAAAGCCCGAAGGGATAGTTGTCCCTCAGGTCTGTCTTCCTTGTCATGGGCAATTTGCTGATATCGTCCACTGATCCTATGTCATCAGGACCTATTCCAAGCTGCCTGAACCTATCCCTGTAAAAAGCAACATTTTCATAGACTGCTGCAGCCGTCTTCTTCAAGCGTTTTGATTGCAGTTCGGCCAGTTCTTCCTTTTTCATCGTCTCATATTTTGGCTGCCAGTATCTCATGGGAACATCTCCGCAAAATATCTCCACATAGGACTACAGCTTTAAATGGTTTGCTATTATGAAGCATGCTAACAGTACTCTCATAATTCTGGAAATCCTTTGGCCTGGGCCCGGAAATCAGGACCCTGTGTGTCACCATTTAACCGGCCCGTTTACGTACATGGATAACCCCTATTCACTACATAAATTTATAATTTAGACTGAATAATTCACTTTTTATGTACACTCTAGTTATTTCTATGAACATATATCCCATATCACTGACATAACGCATTAAATAGTGTACATCAAGACATCACAATTGATAGTGATGGGAAATCCTGAAAAACGCCGGTTATCTGCAAGTGCAGGGATAATTCTTTTTATTCTGTTGCTGTGTACTGCCCATATTGCATTAGCTGACGGCGAAGAGGTTATTACCGAGATAAATTCCACTTACACGCTGGTCCCTGAGGACGGGATCGTTAAAGTTTCCAAGGAGATAACTTTCCATAACAATGACAGTAAGACCAGGTACTGGAGAGGATATTATTCCAGTTTCAACCACTACCTGCCTGACAATGCATTGAAGGTAGAGGCATTTGACAGTGAGCGGGCTCTCATCTTTTCCAGGACATCGGAAGGATATCATACATTCCACTTTAACCGGAAGGTCTGGTATGAGGAAAGTTACACGTTCCGTATTGAGTATGAGCTTGAGACGAATAAGAATACTGCTGTTTTTTCCCTGAGCGAGTATGGCCAGCGGACAGAAGTGATCCTTGAAGTGCCTGCCGGTTTTGACACGTACCTGAGCAGGGATGACTACGAAGTAGAAGAAAGGATGTATTCAAGCGTCTATAAATTCGAGAAGGGACAGAGATGGGACAGGTCCTGTGTTGTCAATTCAGTAAGGGTTTCCCCGCGCCTTACACTTAAAGGCACAGCTGTTCTCAGCGAGAGGGACGTGGATGTGCAGATAAGGTACTGGGAAGGGGAAGAAGCCTGGGCGCAGGGTGTGATGCAGACAACACTTGAGAGCCTGGTGTTGCTGGAAGAGAAATGGGGATTTGCATATCCTCCTGAATATAATATCACCATCACACAGGCAAACATAACTGAAACAGGTGGTTATGGCGGGTACAACCAGGGCAGCAGCGGTATATGGCTGCTTTATACTTCCAACCATGGGATACTGATCCATGAGCTGGCACACTACTGGACAAGAGCATGCAATTTTGACCAGTTGTGGATGGAAGAAGGCTATGCCGATCTTTACACATACCTTGTCCTGGAAGAGATGGAACCGGAGGAAGGCATCTCAAGGCGTGACAGGTTCCTTGGTAAATATGATACCATGAAAGAAGAATATGATTTTCCGCTTTCTGACTGGAGTACGCCGGCAAGCCTTGATGGTTTTAATGAGAAACAGGTTGATTTTGGCTATAAGAAGTCATTTGCCCTGACATACTCAATATATGAGACCATGGGACTTGAGACGCTGCAGGATATGAACCAGCAGTTCCTTGCCTTGCAGAGTGATATTGATAATGCTGATTATCTTAATATCGCTGATTCTGTCTCGGACCGGGACATAAGTTTCATTGAAATGTACCTGTATGCCTGAACAGGAAGCAGGGCCATTGCAAATGACTTTTTTATTCAGGCTTTTAAATAAATAAGTTCCTAAAATATAGTTTTGTCGGATATATTTATAACTTAAAGGAACATAAGAGTAATAGGAAAGTGGGAATTGTCGTTACATGCTTGTGTCTGTCCGGACAACTTTAAGTTTATTTGTTCACGGGGAATGTGGGAAATGAAAGAGTATGTCAAAAACAATGGGTTTTATCTTGAAACCATGGCAGATGTAGTTGATGGCGTCCTGGATCAGCCATCTGCGGATGATGCTGTTAAAGTGATGACTGACAGGATAAGATCGCTATTCTGCGAGTTGCAAAAAACCGAAAATGTCGCTGTCAGAATGTCATGCCTTGGCTCCAGCTGGAGTGATCCGTCATGGACAGGCCAGGGTACGGTCCTGGCAGATGATCTTATCGTAAAAGGTGAAAAGAGAGGTGTCATCGAGATAAAGATAGATACAGACCAGATACATGGCCATGAAAACCATGAAATAAGGCTTCGGCAAATTTCCAGGCTTGTTGCTATTGTTCTTGGCAAATGGGAAGAGATGTCAAAATTAAAATATAATGAGAAAAGGGTCAAGAATTACTGCAATAAACTTGATGATCATATTTTTGTTCTGGATGCGGATGGAAATATACTTGATTTTAACAACGGCTTTAAGGACTGTACGGGATATTCCACAGAAGAGCTTGCTAAAATGAATATAAACGACCTGATTTCCAATATCCCGGAGGAATTTGAATTATCAGGGATAATGGAGCAGGCATTGTCTGCAGGACATGTCACTTTTGAGGTCGAGCACAGATGCAAGAACGGGGAGATCATTCCCCTGAGCATTAGGTGCAGGCCTCTTGAAGAAAAACCTGGATGCGAGGAAGAAACTGCATTGATATGCGTGGCCAGGGACATCTCCCGGGAAAAGATAACCGAATCTAAACTGCAGGAATCGGAGAATATGTATTCCACTATTGTGGAAGAGGGAAATGACGGTATAATCATAATCCAGGATGGTAAGCTGACATTTGTAAATTCGAAAATATACGATATTACGGGTTTTTCACCAGAGGAGGTCCTTAATAAGAGCTGCCTTGTGCTTATGCCGGCATATGAACATGGAAAGTTCATGGAATGGATCAGAAATGCAGGCACATGTCCTGCTGAGAAATTGATCTGCCGTGTAGACCTGATCACAAAGAGCAACAGGGAAATACCTGTTGAGATGAATGTTTCCCTGATAGAGCATGAAGGCAGGGAAGCCAGGCTTCTGATAATCAGGGATGTAAGTGAGAGGAAGCACAGTGAGGAACTTCTTAAGAAAGAGAGGGACAGGCTTGAGAACTACCTTGATGTGGTCGGTTCCATTATAGGTATAGTTGACAGGGATTCCAGGATAATCTTTGTCAATAAGAGAGGGGCCGAAGTCCTTGGCTATCCGAAGGAAGATATAATCGGAAAGAACTGGTTCGATGATTTCCTTCCCCAGAGCGTGCGGAATATGACAAGGGAAGCTTTTTTCAGGGTCATGGCAAAGGAGCTGGACCCGCCTCAGTATTTTGAGAACCTGCTGCTGACAAAAAGCGGTGAGGAGAGGCTTATATTCTGGCATGATGTCCCTCTTGAGGATGAAAATGGTGAACGTATCGGTATGATCAGTTCGGGAGAGGATATCACCGAGAGAAAGAAGGCTGAGGAGAAGCTAAAAAGATATGCAGAGGAACTTCAGGAGGCAAATGAGCTCAAGGACCTCTTTACAGATATCATAAGGCATGACCTGCTGACACCTGCAAGCGTTATCAAGGGATATACCGAGGAGCTCCTGCTTGCTGTGAAGGATGAGCAGGCCCGCATGCTTGCCGAGAAGGTGAGCGAGAGCAATGACAGGCTTATCGAAATGCTTGAGACGGCTACCAAGCTTGCCAAATTGCAGAAGGAAGAGGATATTGTTTTTGAGAAGATGGACATCGTGCCTGTGTTCAGGATGGTGACAGACAGCTTCAGAACCCAGCTGGAAAAGAAAAAGCATGAGGTAGTTTTCTCCGGCATGGAATCCTGCATCTGCGTGGTGAACCCTGTTATAGAAGAGGTCTTTGCAAACCTCCTTTCAAATGCCATCAAATACAGCCCCTCCAAAACAAAGATAGGGATCACCTTCTCCGATGACAACGACATGTGGAAGGTCAGCATCGCCGACAACGGCATCGGCATCCCCGATCAGGATAAACCCCTCCTTTTTGACCGCTTCCACCGCGCCGACAAGAAAGGCATAAAAGGAACCGGCCTTGGCCTTGCCATAGTAAAACGCATAATAGAACTCCACTCCGGCCACTTCGGCGTCACCGACAACCCCCAGGGCCAGGGAAGCGTTTTCTGGGTGGCTGTGAGGAAAGGTTGATGTGGAATGTGGTGTGTTTTATTTGAAAGGACTGGGAACTCCTGTTTTTAGATTTATAAGTCTACCTGGCGGTTCATCCCCACGTGTGTGGGGAACTCGTTGACCCCGTGTTTTTCACTTATTCTTATACCGGTTCATCCCCACGTGTGTGGGGAACTCCAAAAGAGATCATTAAACGAGCTGGTCACGTCCGGTTCATCCCCACGTGTGTGGGGAACTCGGTTGATAATTTCCCTATGCTAATCCCGAAATCGGTTCATCCCCACGTGTGTGGGGAACTCCTACTGCTAAAAATGCTCATGTACAAACAACACGGTTCATCCCCACGTGTGTGGGGAACTCTCTTTAAATCCTTCTGATATTTCACTTAATGACGGTTCATCCCCACGTGTGTGGGGAACTCATTAGATTATCTCTTAGGGCTGTTCTCTGGCTCGGTTCATCCCCACGTGTGTGGGGAACTCAAAAGGAAGATAAAAGGACCATGTTTATGGTCCGGTTCATCCCCACGTGTGTGGGGAACTCACCAAAACAAGTAAAAGATGGCCTTGGATGGTCGGTTCATCCCCACGTGTGTGGGGAACTCGTGTTCTAAACAAAACTATGGACTCTGAGGAGCGGTTCATCCCCACGTGTGTGGGGAACTCATAACCACCTGTCTCATAGCTGTACTCTGATCCGGTTCATCCCCACGTGTGTGGGGAACTCTCTGGTTTGTGAATCCCAAGTTCCTCTCCTACCGGTTCATCCCCACGTGTGTGGGGAACTCGATAATCTCCCTCGCAGTATCGACTGTGATCTCGGTTCATCCCCACGTGTGTGGGGAACTCATCATCCAATAACAGTTCAACAGCAAAACGATCGGTTCATCCCCACGTGTGTGGGGAACTCACGAACGCAGGCAGGCTGCTATAAATCTGTACCGGTTCATCCCCACGTGTGTGGGGAACTCGTTGTTGTTGTGGGTTTCGTTGTGATAAATGTAGGTTCATCCCCACGTGTGTGGGGAACTCACGCTCAGGAACGTCTAACATAACCGATATCTCGGTTCATCCCCACGTGTGTGGGGAACTCTGCTCCGATCGGGATACCATGTTGATTTCTCGCGGTTCATCCCCACGTGTGTGGGGAACTCTTATGGGGTATGTGACTCAGCTATTTAGATACCGGTTCATCCCCACGTGTGTGGGGAACTCGTACTCACTGTCCTCACAATAAACCCGGTTGTCGGTTCATCCCCACGTGTGTGGGGAACTCTTCTCAGTGCTCTCTCCTCGTCAAACTCCTTTCGGTTCATCCCCACGTGTGTGGGGAACTCTATCCGCAGGTGTTCCTGAGAATGTTGTTTATCGGTTCATCCCCACGTGTGTGGGGAACTCCATGGACCTTCCTTGCAGATGTGGCGGATGAACGGTTCATCCCCACGTGTGTGGGGAACTCCTATCAGGTAGAATGTAAGTTCCCCGGAGCC
This sequence comes from Methanolobus sp. WCC5, assembly GCF_045690325.1. Classification (GTDB taxonomy): domain Archaea; phylum Halobacteriota; class Methanosarcinia; order Methanosarcinales; family Methanosarcinaceae; genus Methanolobus. Next base: position 571,240 of record NZ_CP146981.1, read on the forward strand.
GCGGTTCATCCCCACGTGTGTGGGGAACTCGCCATGAATAGACACCTTTCCAGTTCTCAGAGCGGTTCATCCCCACGTGTGTGGGGAACTCATCCGTATCAGGAATATCTATTACAGGCGGCTCGGTTCATCCCCACGTGTGTGGGGAACTCCCTGCCGCAGGTCTCTCCTCTCCGAATAGGATCGGTTCATCCCCACGTGTGTGGGGAACTCATGATTTGATTGTGAATGGTTTGAAGAGCAGGCGGTTCATCCCCACGTGTGTGGGGAACTCTCCGTTATTGTTGTGCAGATAGAATGACATGTCGGTTCATCCCCACGTGTGTGGGGAACTCGCAACATCCCCGGATAATGATAAGAACACGATCGGTTCATCCCCACGTGTGTGGGGAACTCGGTTTGCATGGATAGAACTCACCAGCTACACCCGGTTCATCCCCACGTGTGTGGGGAACTCGAGATCCTGAAAAGAAAGCTACATGTTTATGGCGGTTCATCCCCACGTGTGTGGGGAACTCACCAGCTACACCCTTGATAATCCAATCACCAACGGTTCATCCCCACGTGTGTGGGGAACTCGAAAGATATGTGAAGTTGATTGGTGAGACGGTCGGTTCATCCCCACGTGTGTGGGGAACTCTTCCATCCCTGAATTGTGGGGGGTTTAGGATCCGGTTCATCCCCACGTGTGTGGGGAACTCGGACCGTAAAGCTATATTCATTACTCAAAACACGGTTCATCCCCACGTGTGTGGGGAACTCTGTGCGTCTTTTATTCAATCAATAAAGAAATAGGTTTCCGTTTTCCTGGCTTATCAAATTATCATTGGATTTACTCATAACATTCACAAATCTGATATCTGGATAAATAAAAACCATCAACAGAACATCACCTGTTATTTATTATCAGGTAAAAAGGATATTAACTTAACCCCATCCATTTCTTTGGGAATCCGACGATTTTCACCCATTGTAATGAAATCATAACCTGCTTCATTGGGGTAGTTCCAGATAATTACCGCATTTCCGTCTTCAAGACCTTCTTCAATGTTCTCAACGATCATGTCCCTAACCTTTACTGAATAGTCACCAACATAAACACCTGCACGGACCTCTAACAGCCACAAAGCCAGACGTCCACGCAATCTATCAGGTGCATTTTCAAGTACGATGACCAACATCGCCAATACTCCTTTCATTCGGAATTGCCGGTGGCAACTGATCTCTGGGTGCATCCGGAATATCAATACCTCCTGCCGAAAGGACATCTTCAATAGCAGGAATTATTTTCTTCAGCAGTCTTGTTTCTCTGAATGCATCCCTGCAGGCAAGCCTAACAGCCCTTTCATAATTAGTATGCTTCTCAGATGCAATCCTGAAAGCCACAGGAATCACAGTTTCAAACTTGAAAAGATCGGCAATGTCATAAACAAAGGAACGAGGTTTCCCGGTATGGATAAAGCCTACTGCAGGAGAATAACCTGCAGCAAGGATTGCTGCTTCCGTAACACCATATATGCATGAGGTTGCAGAACTGAGACACTTGTTCTGTACATCAGCACTGTCCCAGTCCTCTGGATCATAACTACGTCCCTTCCATTCAATACCATATTGCTGGGCAAACAATTGGTATAACTTCTTTACACGTGCTGCTTCCATTCCACGCATCTGCTCAATACTGTAATTCTCAGGTACTAGTTCATTGAATCTGATCTCATACATTTTTCGAGATACCCTAAGTCTCAGATCATCATCAATTGCTAGCTTTGCCTGATAGAGCAACCTATCAGCACGCGCACCCCCTGGCTGTCCAGCTGAATAAAGCCTGACACCAGCCTCGCCAACCCATATCAGAAGACAACCAACACGTGCTGCAAGCGTCACTGCTGCATGGGATACCCTCGTGCCAGGTTCAAGCATTAAGCAGGCAATTCCCCCAACCGGGATCTGCGAACGTACACCATTTTTGTCGATTATGACAAATGCTCCATCTACCACGTCAAGTTCGCCTTTTTCAAGGAATAGAAGAGAAAAGCGTTCTTTTATGGTGATGGGTTTTAGTTTGGGGAGCACTTTTAATATCCTCCTATCGAATTGGACGCACAAGAAGCAAACCACAACCAAAACCCTTTGCTGGGCCTATTCCCTCAAAAAGTATTTTCTTAAATAGTTCCGGATCATTTACCGTTAAAACACCTGTAAAGTCAATTGTGTTGAAACTGATATTGTGCTTGCCAGTAGGTTTATAGAATCTATGATTACGATAACCATCTGCACGCACCTGCTCCTCCTCTATAAAAAAACCATTATTCTCTGCTTTCTTTTGTAACCATTTAACTCCCTTTTGCTGAACAATCTCAGAAACGTGGGAATAATCGTATGTACTAGATTTTTCTTTTTTCATGCGGAACTTTTCATCCATTACCACATCATGACGGTGTTGTTTTCCATTTTCATCTCTTTTTGAGACAATTGGATTGGCCCGAAGGGAAAAAGAAAGTTCCTGCCCCGGTTGCAATACTGGCTCATAAGATTTTACATCGATATCCCACAAACCAGATTCATCCCTCGGTTCACTTTTGGATACAATATAGAACTTTGGCACTGTACCTTCTGATTCCTGACGATACAAAAAGCTCCTTTCGTCATCAGCCCCTTTTGAAAATAAGGACCATACAAGACGGTGAATATTATAACTGCTCCCCACATTATTGAATGATTTGTCTAAAGCCGCTTCAGGGAGAAGTTTTGCCCTGCTCATGTACATGCATCTTTCCTCCAGTTGACCATTGAATAGTATTCTTTTCTGTCAGCGAACTGCCACCTTTTCCGACTCAATACTTCATCGCGCCGGGAAACACTATGTTCATGAGATACATTTTCATCAGGATCATCCCAATAGAACCGGCAACTGCCGTTATCAATCAATCTTCCGACAAACGTGTTATCCTTGAACTCGGCATTTACAATTGCTTCCTTCATAGTAGGAGCAGATATGATAATAGGATCAAGTGGAAGTGCTGCAGGACAGGACTTTTTCCCAAGATACATCGAAAAAGAAGGCTCTCTGATAGCTTTTGCAATTGCATCGAGAGAATAAGGAGGATTATCTTTCCTTGTAGAAAGAATCACAGTATAGAGACTGTCGCAGTAATAATCACGGGTGGAAAGAATTGTGTTCAATTCATCTTTAGGAACGGCTAGCTCATCCTTCCGGGTGAAAAATGTCTTCTTGTTCCTGCCAGTACCCGCAGAAGGAACCTGAGAAGTATGGTAGTCACGAAGCATAAGCCCTGCAGAATTAATAAGAACCCCGAAATTGTAGCCAGAAGACAGCTCAAGCTGTTTTTCCTCCTCGTCCCTGCGAATTCCCAAAGCTGCAGCAAGAAGACCGAATATTGCTGATTTGGAGGGATGATCAAAGGTAGGTCTGTAGGAACCTACTGCAATATCACCCCAGGAAGCCATAGGACCATATAGTCGAAAAATTAAATAATTCTTCATCCCAATCGACCCCTTGCATCTAATTGACTACAAAGTCCAGCATTTCATCCAGTGAGCCTTCACCTGTGTAAGCGTTCATATCCTTGCGGTCTTCACAGCACTTGCCGTAGACCTTCTCCATATTCTGGTTTGTTTGCCTAAGAGCATCGATAGCACTTTTCAACATGCTTTTTCCTTTTACAGGTTCAAGATATGAAACCGATAGTGAGCGAGGCTGTTGCTTACCTTTCTCTATCATCATGTAAGATGCATACGCTCGGGATGCAAAACTGTTCTGCTTTCCTGTGGGTGATACTTTTGCCATTGCCTCAACCAATGCACGCAAAGCCTTGTTTGCAAGTTCTTTGTCTTGGCCAAGATTGTTTTCCAGCAGTTCGCAATCTACACAGACATAAGTATAGAAAAGACCTGAAGCAAATTCGGTTTCACCAAGGTGTGCCGACCCTAAATTTTCTTCGCCCCTATTTAAGTCATCAACTGCAGTGAAATAGTCATCTTCAACTGCAACTTCATTAACAGTAATAGCATGAGACACCTGTACAGCAGCTTCGGTATTAAACTTAGGATTAGCTGCGAGCATACGCCCAAACATAGCAATATCGACAGCTTTTTGCTTTTCCAGCAACAAGCCTAATACGTTATTATAGTTTCTTTTCTTTGCATCTTTTGTCTTTTCTTTTCTTAATAAGCTCAAAACTTCTTCCAAAGATTCATCCTTTTTTGAGATTTTCGTTACGATTTCATCAATGGCAAGTATCTCCTCCGGATAAAAACTAACTATTTGTTCAGTTTTGAGAGTATTTACATCTTCAACCTTCCCGAAGGACCCAGCTATATATTCAACCCATTCCTTAGTTGTATCTTCCGGCACTTTCGGATTAACTTCTTTAGCATCGTCATTACCATTGATCAAATCAATCAGTTTTACTCCGGATGTCAAGGCTTTGTATAAATATGCCCCCATTTCTTTAGTCCTAATACCAAAATTATCGCAGAAACTCTGCATGAAGAGATCAGACGTCCTCCACGCCCGTTTAAGGCTCTGTGAAGATACTCTTAATCTTTGAGTTCCACCCATTACAGCAGTCTTTGGTCTTCCTAAGTCATCGCGGTTTAAATTAGATGGGGGGTACGATACGAGCGTATGTATTTGTACAAATTTTGTCATCTTACTTCCTCCTAACTTCTAATGTTTACTTTCAGGTGCTTTCTCATAGTAGCTATAAGCCCAATCTTTCTTTGTGCCATCATTCCAGTAGTAGAGGCTATTTGCAAGATTGCAGGCATTGACATTTCCGTCCATAAGCTTAACAATTCTAACAACCGAACTGAACAGTTCCTCTTTTTCTTTTATTTTCAATAGCCTTTTAAACCGCAATCCACTAACCTGAGGGTTTGAACCATCTTTTAGATGTGCCATTTGAGCAGCAAATGGCTCTCCATCGTGATGATTTTTTACATTTGCCAATACTCCTGCAATCAATGCAATGGAATCTCTATTTCCAAACCCTATTTTATTCAAAGCTAACCAAAGCCTATGATAGGCAGGATTAAACACGATATCTACAGTATTGTGGCACCTACGAAGATAAGCTCTATCTCCTCGATTATTATCCAAATCCATCCACCATGATAACAAAACCTGACAAGCTTCAGGATTTTTCTCCAATGATTTCTTAAATGTTTTCAATCTCAATCACCTCTCTGAAACGCATTTGTTGCCTAACTAAATCCTCTTTCTTTTTATGTAGGCAATCCAAGAATCTCCTTTATTTTTTTACCACCTTCTGAATTATACCTTCTGAGATCCCTGTGAGCTATAGCTACTCTTTCTGGTTCTATAACACTAAATTGCATGGATTGAGAATACTCATCAAACAATCTTTCAGATACTTTTGACAAAAATCTAATCCATTGTATTTTCAAGTCAACTGTCTCAGAATTGCTTTCTAATTCTGAATTTAACTTATTCAGAACATTATAGAACTCGGATTCCGTATCATGCCAAAATCTGGAATCAATAACAGAAATATCTCCACGTATCGGTTTTTTTCCATACAAAGCTTGTTTTGTACAATTGCGAGTGTTGTTATCTACAATTTCAGCAACCTTGATTAGCTGAGAAACTTGAGATTCATAGCTATTTCTAATTTGTTCATCTACATTAAACAAAGGCATTCTACTTTCATACCAACATTCTACTTTCATGTCAATAACATGGTAACCAAAAGCCCATAGTCTAGGAGAGTTCTTGAAAATTTGACCCAGATTTTTTAAGCTCGATTGTTTTGAAATAAATTTTTCGAGGCACAAAGATGGATGACTCCCCTTATCTGGGTCGGTTTTTACTAATCCCAACCAATGGCGATAGAAAATATCTTCAGGTTTTGTTTTCCTAGGGATAAGATCATTTTTCTTTTCATAATAAGGGGTTAAAACATGACGCCATTGACTTGTATAATCATTACCGTAAGTTTGTGTAAAATATGTAAAAACCAAATTGTCTATTTTTCCACAAATGTCACAAATACCTTCTGTGCAATTATTAAAATCAAGACGAATTCTTCTTGGCATTCCCCAATACATTTGTTTTGGACTTACATCCATTGGAGAAGTAAACAATCCTTTCTTTCCTTTTGTACGAGTAGGAACCATCCAAGGAAATACATCTCCCAAATCTATTTTGTCATTAGCACCCAAATTATCAAAATTTTCATCTGGAATAACATTTAACCACACCGTTTGCCAGAGAGTATCGCCTAAAACTATCGTAGTTAATGGACCACCGCCTCTGAGCGATGTAAGATGACCACTCCCTCCCTTAGGAGCATTTGTTTGTAAAGTAAATAGTGTAGTTGCACAACAAGAAAAACACATTTTTGAAACAGTATCTCTCTTCAAAAAATGATCAGTGTTGTCCTCTATCGTTTTTTTTCCAGGCATTTCCATGAGCAGTTGACTTACAGATATTCGATCTTTAACATTACTTTCAAAATGCTCATAATCCTGCATAAAACGTTCATTTTCTCCATCCAGATTGAAGGCATCAGAGACTTCCTCAAACATAAAACGCAGCTCATCCGGTTTTGGTGGATTTGTGAAATATTTTCTCCAATCTCTTTCATTTCTTGGAGACATTGTGGTTTGTACCAGGCCAATAAGGAACTGAATAAGAGAGCCGTTAAAATCCGAACGTGGTGATGCCAGTGAAATAATCGGATTTGAATCTAGTTCATCAGTGATCTCCCAGGGAGATATTTTTTCCTTTTTACCGTCCTGCCTGTTTATCCATATCCACTTTTCATTAATCAAGTTAAAAACCGTGTTATCACCAACTTATTTCTTATTTATACTAAGACCAATTTCTGAATTGTATGTTAACAATACTTGTTTTTTGTATTTGTTCAATGCAGAACCTTTCCAGTTAATTCCATCATCTGAAAACATAGGAATCAATAAACTCCATTTACCTTTGTCCTTCATCGATTCCCTGGATCTCTCTATTAATTCGTTCATTTCCTTGCCATAATCATCCACATACCTAATACGGCCACCACTAACGCTTAACTGGCTCATATCCCATGCATAAACTTCAGAAAACACCATGGGAACAAGAACTCCATTTTCAAATCTTGCAAGGCGAATATTAACCGATTCACCAAGGCGGGTCGGAGTTACAACATCATCCAGCCACTGTGTGCCTGAACGCACGTAACCTTGCATCAGATTTAATGACTTGAAGTTAGCCATTGACGTTTGTGCCATTGCTTCTCCGTATGCCTTTTCGTCAAGGGCTTTTAGTTCTGCCGGAACCTTTGCGCTTGCACCCTCGCCAAAAACACCTTCAATGAAATATCTACTTTCGTCAGGCACTCTGAAACTTCCATGTTCAGAAAGCAGGTGAGCAGTAAGCCAAAGCTGGCCATGTGACTGGTAAACATGTGCTCCCCTTGGGAACATATCAGAATACCAATATTTTGAGATTTTCCCGGTCACTTTAGGCGAGAGAATACCTAGAACTGGAATTCCCCTCTCTTCATGCTCACTAATAGCACCGTTAGCATCCCGGAAATGGCGTTGCAAACGCCCAGCCCTCTGAAAAACAAGGTCAATCGGAGCCAGATCTGTAACCATGTAATCAAAATCAAGATCTAATGATTGCTCTACAACCTGAGTGGCAATCAGTATCTTGCCACTGCGTTCCTGTGAACCACTTGTTTTTCCAAAAGACATGAGAACTTCATTCTCAATATTCAGCCGATCACCCATTGCATATCTTGCATGGAAAAGAATTACTGAATCTTTCCCCAGTAAAGATACAAGCCTATAATATGATTCAATTGCATCGTCAACAGTGTTACGTATCCAACAACTGCATTTCGCTTCAGCAGAACAGGATACAAGTTTATCGATTACTGCAGATTCGTCATTGAATATCTCAACATTTACGGTACGTCCGGTTCCTGCACGAGATTCTATTTTTATCTCCGAAAAACAGGATTCACAAACATGTGTCAGAAGAGGGTATTCATCTTTAGAAATCTCCTCTACCGAGCATCCCAGGCCCTTACAAAAATGAGATGCCAACTCCCTGCGATGCTTTATAGGTAGTGTGGCAGAGAGAAGAATTGCACTTCCACCCATTGATGCGTGGAACTCTAAAAGGGTACATAGAATCCTGTGCATATAGGGATCATATGCATGAACTTCATCTACAATCAAAACGTTGCGCGACAAGCCCAGCAATCTTAGAGACTGGTGATTTGAAGGTAGCACAGCCATTAAAGCCTGATCAATGGTCCCTACTCCTACATCGGCAAGTAAAGCTTTTTTACGGCTGTCGGCTATCCAGGCTGAACACTGGGCATAAACCGTTTCATCTTCTTGCGAAACATTCCCCATATCATTTTCAGAACCCTTAACACCAATAGATTTACTAAATGCACCTGACAAATAGCTTTGACCGTGTGCAAGCACCAATGAAGGATAAGAGTCTGGTTCATACATGTTATTATAAAGATTCGTTAATCTGCCATACATAGCGTTAGATGTCGCCATTGTTGGTAGGCCGAAGTAAATTCCGTTTGCTGTGCCTTGTACCATGATACGATGAGCTAAACATAAGGAAGATTCTGTTTTTCCACTTCCTGTTGCATCCTCCAAGATGAAGAGCTGGGCATGATTAACAACAGGACATGCAGATGCATATTCTTGCATAGGACTGGGAACTTCAATTTCAGGAAATAGTACTTTCATTTCTGAAACCAGAGATATTGGCGAGGGCAAAATTCCTGAGTCTGTAAGCGCTTTTTCGGCTGATGGTAATGCATGCTCATTCCAATATTTCTCCAGCGGAATGGATTCAGATAAGTACTTGAAGTGTTCATTTGAAGAACCAATCCAATCACTTACAATCACGATTCCTGCAATTAACCAGGAAGTTAATTTAAATGCAGCCTCTATATCTTCAAAATCATATCTATAAGCATCTGAACTTAAAAAACCATCAAATGTATTTTTCAGCAGGAGAGAAGATGCTGCTTTTATAAACGAAGCTGCCATATCGAGATCTTCTTCAGTGAATAAATCGTTTTGGTTTATTGGAAGACCATTGTTCATGTTTTTTGGAGGATTACCATGATGTCCGGTTGTGGAAGTAATCCAAGGAATTATTATGTCATTCCAATCATAAGAGTCAAAAGAAGTTTTATCCAGACAAAGCCAGTTCTCATCCCATATTTTATCCCATAGTGCTTTCCACAGGTAGAAACCCATACTATCATGACGAAGATCGTAACTTCTTTTACTATCATGGCCTCTAAGAGAAACTAATAAGTCTGGCTGAAGATTTTGAAAGCATTCTGAAAATTTCCCAATATCATGGATTGCAAGATAGAAAGAAACAAAAGATATAAGTTGCTCATCATCTAAAGGAATATATTCTTTGAATTTCTGAAGAAGCAATCGGTCTTTTCTCAATAGAACGTTGCCGGTTGCAGCCACATCTAAACAGTGATAAGGTAAGAGATGATACAAGTTATTGCAACTATCATTTAGAGATAAGGACTTGCCCCAATTTTTAAATATTACCTCCAATTAACCCCACTCCTTGTAGATTCCTTAATAAAAAGATTAAGCAGAATTATAAAGTATTCTTTGTACAACTGTCTACCTTTAATATATACTTTTCCATTTGACTCTCAAACTGTACTACTACCAAATTAACGTGTAACTATATACCCTCAATTACACCTATATACCCCTACTTGTATACAATAAACCAATGCCAAACCTAACACTCATTACTACATTATACACACTTGACCCTGTACTGGTATGTATCACACGATTGTCACCGACCAGAGTGATAATTATAACAGAAGACGGAGCTGTGGACAAGAAAGTACAGGCGGAGAACATGCTGGAGGCCACGTTTGGGAAGGTTATCGAGATACGCAAGCTCATCACTTCTCTCTATGATCCTGTTACCATTGCACAGGACGTGGCAGGAGCTATTGAGAAAGAACATGACTGGGGGAACCAGGTCGTCATAAATGTGTCCGGGGGGCGCAAACCACAGGCTTTCGGGACGCTTTTCGGGGCTTATGCAAGAAGTGATATGGTTAAGCGTGTAGTTTACGTCACGGAAGAGGACAATACAATGCTGGAATTTCCCATACTCGGCTTCAACATATCACCCACCAAAAAGGCCATCCTTGAGCATATAAAGCAGGGGGAGAAGGCTGTAAGTAAAATCGCGGTCAAGGTGGGGATCTCCAGGGGGATGGCTTATAACCATATACGGGAGCTTAAGGACATGGGGTACATTTCAGATGAGGAAGGGTTCTCTATAACAGATTCGGGGAGGCTGGCGGTCATCTGAGTCCATCCGGGAGGTCAAAGAGCAGGCAGCGGGGTGAGCGGGGGGTGTTGTTTGGGGCAGCGCTTGTTTCTGGCTGCGCCCGGGTGTCTGTACCTATGCTGGTCTTCCCGCCAAAGCTTACTTTACAAAACGCTTCCACAGTTTCCTCTTGAACCAGAGAAGGAGCTTTGCTTTTATAACTACCATGATAAATCTTCTTATCCATGCAAATACCATGACTTCACCTCAATTATTATAATTGGTCAGATGTTATAAAAAGAGTACTGTAATGGCCGGGTATCTGATGGCCACAGGGAATTATCATGATCTTAAGGGAAAGACTTTAGTGTATATTCATCCCAAACTAAGCATAAATATCTAAGCTAACTAAGCTAACTAAGCTAAGGGACTCAGGGAGTTCCAAAGATCTGCAGGACTTAAGGGTCCGGACTTTTACGGATCGGATAACAGACCGATCTGAAACATATCTGAACTTCAAAACAACCAGCGATCATTGACCAGTGTGGTAGACGATGAACTTAAAACCGATATATATTCTCCTGCTGATAGCCATATTATTCAGTGTAGGACCCGGGATAGGGTATTATACAGAATATCTCTGGTTCGGCATGACAGGATACCTGTCCGTCTTTGTAAGCATCCTGACCTGGAAGATAGCCATATTCCTTGCAGGATCCCTGCTTGTATTCCTATTCATCTATCTGAACATAAAGATAGCAGAAAAATACATAGACCAGGCATTAGAAGAAAAAGGTAGCAGCTATAATAGCAAATCTGACCTGACAGGAGGATTTGTCATGCCGGCAGCGATAATATTGTCGCTGATGTTCGGACTCTACCTGAGCAACCGGTGGGAAACAATACTTCTCTACCTGAACATGGTTCCGGCAGGTATACAGGATCCCATCTTTTCCATGGACCTGTCATTCTACCTGTTCCAGCTGCCCCTTCTTGAAATGATCAGGTCTTCATTGCTCTCATTGACAGCCCTGGTACTGCTTTTCACGGGAGTGATATATCTGCAGAGACTGGAGCCCATACTGACCCCTGAGATAAACATAAGCTACGGCACAGAAGACGACGGATACATAAGGACCGGCAATGAGCTCACAGACCTTATAGACAACATCCCCGGCACTGTGCTCATGCACCTCTCGGTACTTCTTGGACTTATAACCCTGACCCTTGCCTTCAGCTTCTACCTTAACAGGTACGAGATCCTTTTCTCACAGGAAGGTGTGGTGGCTGGTGCAGGATATACGGATGTGCATGTAAGGCTGCCTTTGCTCACCATCACCTCACTGGTCTGTAGCATAGTAGCCGCCGGGTTAATAGCAAATGCCAGACTGAGGAACAGGAACATACCGGTCCTTGGAATAAGCGCTATTGCCATCATGATCATTCTCACATCCTTTGCACCTTCAGCCTACCAGCAGATACGTGTCGAGCCCACAGAACTGCAGCTTGAAGAGCCATACTTGCTGTACAACATCAACTATACAAGAGAAGCTTTCGGACTTGCGGATATAGATGTAAGGCCTTTTGATTATAATCCCGAACTTACCCGGTCTGCCGTAGAGAATAACTCAGACGTTATTGCCAACATACGCATATGGGACGAAAGGGCCCTGCAGAACACATACAGGCAGACACAGCAAATAAGGACATATTATGAATTCAACGACGTGGATACGGACAGGTACCATGTGGACGGAGCCTACAGGCAGTTCATGATAGCCACCAGGGAGATGGATATAACATATCTTGACCCTTCAGCCAGGACCTGGGTAAATGAACGTCTCGTTTACACCCATGGATTCGGGGCTGTAATGAACAGCGTGAGTGAAAAAACAGATGACGGAAGACCCGTATTTGCCCTGCAGGACATACCTCCCCAGGGAAATTTCGATCTCACAAATCCCAGGATCTACTACGGAGAACTGACAACAGACTATAAGATAGTTAACAGTGACATAGAAGAACTTGATTATCCCAGTGCAGCAGGTAACGTATACGCCAGATATGAAGGAAATGGAGGAGTAGTGCTTGACTCCATATTAAAGAGACTGGCATACATGGTGCGTTTTGCAGACGTGAACTTCGTACTGAGCCGCTATATTACCGAAGAAAGCCGCGTCATCTATGATCACCAGATAAACCAGAGAGCAAATAAGATAGCTCCGTTTTTGATATATGACAGCAACCCCTATCCCGTCATCCACGATGGCAAGATATTCTGGATACTGGATGCCTACACGATCTCTGATAAATATCCCTACTCAGAAAGATACAGCACAAGAGCAGGAGACCTGAATTATATACGCAACTCTGTCAAGGTTGTCATCGATGCCTATGAAGGCACAGTTGATTATTATATCATGGAGGACGAACCCATGATCAATACATATTCCAGTGTCTTCCCTGATCTTTTCACGCCATACGAGGAAATGCCGGAGAATCTCAGGAAGCATATCCGATATCCAAAGGACCTCTTCACAGTACAGATGAACATGTACCAGAACTATCATATGACAGAGGTTGAAACCTTCTACAATAAAGAGGATACATGGCAGATCCCCAGGGAATATTACCGTGGAAGGACAATAACCATGGAGCCATATTACATTATGACAAGGCTCCCTGAAGGCGAAGGTGTCGAGTACATACTGATGCAGCCATTCACACCAAGGAACAGGCAGAACATGATAGCCTGGATAGCTGCAAGATGTGACGGCGGCGATTATGGTGAACTGGTGCACTATGAGTTCCCCAAGGACAGGCTGATATACGGACCAAATCAGATAGAATCCAGGATAGACCAGAATCCGTACATATCAGAGCTTTTCACACTCTGGGGACAGCAGGGCTCCAGCGTTATAAGGGGAAATCTGCTTGTTGTTCCGCTTGACAGCTCAATACTCTACATTGAGCCAATATTCATAAGTGCGGACGAGAACGAGATCCCCGAGCTTAGAAGGATAATCGTCTCTTCCGGTGAAACGGTTTACATGGGCATTGACCTGGAAACATCACTGCAGGTACTTCTTGGTGAGGAGGTCGCCGATGAGATTGTCGATGGCACAGGACCGGCCTATCTGCCAGGAGATGCCAGGGAACTGGCAACAAGGGCACTTGAGCATTATAACGATGCCCAGGAGTTCCTGAGGACAGGTGACTGGGCAGGCTATGGCCGGGAAATGGAACAGGTCTACGATCTGCTTGAAGAGATATCGCAGGCCGTTGCAGAAAGTGAAGGACAGTGATCCTGTCCTTCTGCCCCATCTTTAAGCAAGGTCGGTGTATATTTTGTCACGCTTTCCTAAAGAAAACATAGAATAGGCACAGAATAGGAACAGAATAGGAAGATGTAGTACTGAACCCGGTTTTTTATTGTTTTAGCTAATAAGCATATCAACAAGATCCCCTATCCTGTGTCCATCTGAATCGGCAGAGTACTCGAATATCCTGGCAGAGGGGTTCATTGTTTCAAATAGCCTGTTCAATGATGCTGATGTTCTCTGATCAAGGGGACCGGTACTTACAAACACGATCTCCGCCTCTCTTATCTGGGTGCTGACTATCTTTGGGATCATCTTTGCATCCTTTTTAAGGATGGTCACATCGGACATATAGACCAGAGGTGCAACGGACAGATTCCTGAAACCGCCATCCACTATTGCTTTCCTTACTTTTCCCGGAGGCAGGCTGAAGGGAACCTCGATAAGCATATGATCAAATGCCGGTTGTTTATCGATATCCTGCAAATCAGCCACAAGATCTGTAATAAAGGTGCATGGGATGTTTTGCATTTCTTTTACAATGATAGCAGGGTCCATATCAACATTTGCGTTTTCAGTGGACTGCACATCTTCTATAACTACAGCACCCACTTTTTTACCTCTTGCAATTAGTTCATTCCCAACAGAAAAAAGAGCATTTTTCTTTTCCATGCCTGTAAAACCGCCTATTAAAACCAGTTGCATTGAATTCCTCCTGGATCACGTTTGATGTGCATTGCTTAATAAGATTATCACAGATCCCTTTTGAATAGCCACAGAACAATCTGATCATCTTCAACAAACTAATCATCTTCAGCATCCTTCTCTGGCTTAAAGGTTATTTCTGGTTTTAAGGTTATGACTGGATTGATGCATCGATCAGTTAAGTCCTGCCCCGGATGAAAATATTGCTTTTTGAGCCGTTAGTCACTTATATAGAAGTAAGTATACCATCCTTACAGGAATTTATTGCTTAAAAGTGCAGGCCAGAACTGAATACAGGTATCTGACATTTTTATGCCGATAGCTGAAAACAGGTTTATGATAGAAATACAAACTCAAGAACTAACTCAAAAACATATCTGCTTTGATAAAGACATGTGATCTGCGGACTACCAGAAAAAGAGGCCTGTCACGGGAATGTGTATGCAACCTCCTGCACGGAAAAAGGCTCTTGTCTTTTTAGTCGTCTTGTAGGTGCTTTTAATGGTAGTGGATTTGACAGAAGTGAAAAATGACAGGAGTTATAATTGCAGGAGTGAAAAACATATGAACCACGATCTATCAAATACTTCTATGAAAAAAAGAGTTACAGATCTTATCAATATCTGTTCTGACGGACTGTACGAAAGAGAAGAGATCGTTGCAGTTTCACTTCTTTCAGCCATTTCCGGGCAATCTGTTTTTCTATACGGGCCGCCGGGAACAGCTAAAAGTCTGATAGCCCGCCGCTTGTCAAGATTATTCAAGGATACGACCCATTTTGAATACCTGATGCAAAGCTTCAGCACCCCGGAAGATGTTTTCGGGCCGGTCAGCATTCAGGAACTAAAAAAGGACAATTATGTCCGCAAGACCGACCGTTACCTACCCACTGCCGACTTTGCTTTTCTTGATGAGATATGGAAAAGCAGTCCGGCTATCCTGAACACGTTGCTGACCATCATAAACGAAAGGATCTACAGGAATAACGGCAAAGACGAAAAGGTCCCGTTAAAAGCATTGATAGCTGCAAGCAATGAGACCCCTCCGGCCAATCAGGGTCTGGAAGCTCTCTATGATCGGTTTGTAGTGAGAATTGTAGTTGATCCTCTGCAGGAAAAAGAGAATTTTGAAAAACTGCTTGCAGGGGGGCCGGTTTCCACAGATATAGACGTCCCGGAAGGGCTGCAGTTCTCTCATGAACAATGGGAGCAATTCCCCGATGAGATACACAAAATAACTATTTCAAAAGAAGTATTTGCAATTATAAATTCCATCAGGGCTTCAATTGATGAATTTAACAAGGCCAATCCTGAGATCCAGGTTTATGTTTCCGACCGCAGGTGGCAAAAGATGGCATTTGTTCTGAAGGCTTCAGCATTCCTCTGTGACCGGACCGAGGTGATACCTGTTGACACATTCATACTGAGACACTGCCTGTGGACACTTGAAGAGAACAGAGAACATATTGACAGGATCGTTGTAAAATGTGTGCAGCAATACGGATGTGCCAATTATGAAAAGCTCAATAGCTGGATATTAAGTTATGGGGATATTGAACATCAGGTGCATGATACGTTTTTTTATCCAGAGGATATTTATGATACAGAAGAAATTGCCGGTAAACAATACTTTGCTGTAACTTCACCACAGATCAAGAAAAGTCCTAACAGTCCCGATCAGATAAGGACAACGATCCGTTTTTATATCCCTCTGGAAAAGGTCGGTACTTTTGAACCTTTTGTACCCATAGATGAGAATGGAGATCCACAATCACGCCTGGAATGCAATTTCAATGGAAGCAGAACATGTGAGGTCCGGATACAGGAAAAATTACTGACAAGTGGATGGGAGTTTCCTATCAGGAGTAATTCATATGTCAGATGGTTTGATGCAAGCCCGCCTGTAAAATTTAAAAGGGGCACGCCAAAAAGTGTATGCCCGCAAGTCAGATCTGTTTTTGAGGAGGCATGTGGAAATGCTTTGACCTCCCTGGATCAGATAATTGATAACACGGTGTCGTTCATTGCTGCTCAAAAGAAGATGAACGAAACACCGTTCGTACCTGCACAGAAGAGACAATTGATGCTTGATGCATTCAATGCTTTTCTCAGTGATCTGGAAAATCACAAATTAAACGCCCAGCATCTGCTGGAAAAGGTGCAAACACATGCAGTCGCTGAACCGGGAAATTGCTAGAACAAAGACTTTTGTCAATATCCTTCGATCGGAGAGATTTTCCGATCTGGCAGACGAACGCTTTGAGGTCGTACTGAACAGAAAAGTCAGTAACTGGGAAACATCAACCCGCAGCTATTTAGAAAACACACACCCCTTTAAAGAACATCTTTGTGAATTGAGATCTGCAGAGCTGGATTTTAAGACACATGGCAGTTGTGAAGCATCAATATTAACTGACCTGGAAAATCTCAAATCACTTAATAAGTCTGCAAACGTTTCATTCTGGGAACGGAAAACACTTGCTGCAAAAAATGAAGTGGCTATGCAAGAGAACAGGACCCTTAAAGAGATCCTCAATGCAATTCGCAGAAATGAGCAGGAAGCCTGGAGAAAAGAGTACGAAGAACAGTTACTTGACTGGCAACTCATGGAAATCAGGAAACTGCGCACACAGTTTTTGAAATACCTGGAAGAATGGTTTGAAACAATGCAGCAGATGAAAGAAGTATTTGATGACCTGGACATTGAGCCCGGGCTTTTATGGGATCTGGGCGCCGATGAATTAACTGAACAGGATATCTCTTTTCTCAAAGAGTGGGCTGAATACCTGAACAAGGCTAAAGCTGTACGGGACCTGTGCGAACTGATGGGAAGACTGCGAAAGGCAGAACGATCCGATAACACCGAGATAGTTCATTCAACTGTCCGGTACTGTATCAGAAAACCGGACCTCAGCTCCAATGAGATGATGGTTGGCATTGAGCTTGGCAGGGATCTGGAAAATGTGATACCACAGGAGTTAGCTCTCTTAAGTGACGCTGATGTTGCATTGCTTTTTGACCTGAAATACGTTGAAAAGCGGCTGATGTGTTTTTCAAAACAGGGATACAAAGAAGAGATCGTTGAAGAAGTGATCAGCAAAACAGTAACGGTTACAGATGATGAAAAAATGGGACCGATAATCATCTGCCTTGATACAAGTGATTCCATGACAGGTGCCTCTGAATATGTGGCCAAGGCACTGACCCTGAGTATAGTGTCCAGGGCAGCTTCGCAAAAGAGAAAATGTTATCTCATCAATTTCAGTACTTCAATAGAGACTTTAGATCTTACCCCGCCAAAAGGCATTCGTGATCTGCTGAACTTCCTTAAGATGAGTTTCCATGGCGGTACCGATGTGGTACCGGCTTTATATGAGGGAGTACGCATGATGCAAAATGAGAATTATGAAAAAGCAGATCTGCTGGTCATGTCTGATTTTCTCTTCCCCCGCCTCTCACCGGACATTGTTTCCCTGTGCAAGCAACAAAAACAGAATGATAACCGTTTTTTTGCATTAGCTGTCACCTCCTTTGATAATGACCAGGTTGATGAAGAGGTTTTTGACCAAAGCTGGAATTATAACACCCGCCGTGATACACTCTCAGAAATAAGACACAACTGCAGATACAGCGTGGCAGAGAACCTGATCCCAACCTCATTTTCAAGATGAACAGCTAAAACTCCTGTGATATATGCTCAGACTACATAACATAACATAACATAACATAACATAACATTCAGTAGCCATTGAGTTTTATTTCCCGTATCATCTGTTGATCTTAAGTCCTCTGCATGAATGGCTTTTAGCCCGTTCAAATCTGCCACCGGTGAGCAGTCCCGTGCCGCATCCATATGGTGAGATCCGTGTATATCCGCTCAAGATCTTGTAACTCTGTGTAACTCTGGCTTGAAATTATAGCAGCATTATAATTTATCAAAGCCGTATAATTTTTGAAAGCATGATATATTTAAAGCAATTAATTCTATATGCATAAAATACTATTAAGAAATGGGCATGAAATGTTACCCCCTTAGTTAATACATATTGCTGGAGATAGGCGTTTCTCAAACAATGCATCAGGTTGAGGCAGATGGGATCCATTAGGGAGTGGACTTGCTGCAAGGCTTGTGGAGGGCCTCAGAGATAGAACAAAGAATCGAAGTCAAGTGGTAATAATCCATTCCCTTCTGCTATAAAAATAATGAAAACTGGAGAGTAGAGTGAGAATAGAGTGAAACGAGTGAAACTGCAAAAAAGTGATCAAAGTGTTACCAGGATAAACGGCAGACCGATGACTTTTGGAGTAATTTTCAAAGTGATGGGAATAAACGGTTTTATAACTATATGAATGCAGCAAATCAAATACGGGGTATTACTATCAGAAGAAGTGAACTGGATATTACACTTGCTATTTTAAAGATAGCTATGCGGGGAGCAAAAAAAACACATATAGTATATAATGCAAATCTGAATTCAACAATTGCAAATAAGTACCTGGTCAGCATGCAGGATAACCTGCTAGTAGAACAAAAAGGAGATCTGTTCATAACTACTGAAAAGGGTCGGACATATAGGGAAATAGCTAGTGGATTAGAGATCCACTGACTAAAGGTAAACATAACTGGTAAGTAATGATTTTTGAAATTCAGGATTAAAAATGGTCTTAACTTGGAAATGAACATCAATATCATGAATTGCAGGTATGACGATCATTGCAATGATCTTAACCTTAAAAGTCATGTATACATCGTAAAATCATAAGGAGTATAGACGATGGCGCTTATCCTTGTAGTAGAAGATAATATTGAGAATATGGAACTGATCGCTTACCTCCTTAGATCGAAAGGCTATGAAATTGAGCTGGCCATGGATGGAAAAAAGGCTTTAGAGCTTGCCGATAAGTATAATTTTGATCTGATAATATTGGACATATATCTTCCTGTAATGAATGGTTTTGAAGTGCTTAAAAGATTAAAAAGCAGTCTAAACTCAAATACATCAGTAGTAGCTGTTACTGCAAGCGTATTACCAAATAATAAAGAATTGCTTTTTGCTGCGGGATGTTCGGAATATCTGGAGAAACCATTTGCCATAGACGATTTTTGTGAAATGGTTTCCCGTTATGTTTAGTTAGAAGACTTGCATTATATTTTTAAAAGCAAATCATTAAAACACATTTACTTAGAATATGAGCTGTAAGAATATCAGGCATTTGATATTATATGTGCAAAAGTTAAACATATATATGAAAAAAACAATATCAATGGTTTTATTGATCTTAAAGAGTAGAATATCAGACTTGCCGGGGAAAAACGCAAATGAAAAAAAAGCTACTTGATGTATTGTGCATGTCAGAGAAAAGAAAACAAGTGCTTCTATTATTAAGAAATGAAGCAAAAGATATGGAAACTCTGCTTAATTCCATTGATACTACAAGACAAGCTTTACTTCCGCAAATGAAAATATTGCAGGAACATTATCTTATTGAACACTATGATGATATGTATGAACTGACAACTATTGGAAAGCTGATAGTTGAGGAAATGAAACCTCTGTTAGACACAACAGAGGTTCTTGACATCGATATTAATTATTGGGGAACTCACAGCATCGACTTGATCCCACCCCACCTTTTAAAAAGAATATATGAAATAAACGATTGTGTAATTATAGAACCAAGTCTGTTGGAAATGTATGAGATCAACAAGGATTTTCTACAATTGGCCACAAAATCTCGTTCACTATTTTTTATATTTACGTTTATGCATCCTACTTTTCCTTTCATCCTGCAGCAATTCATTGCTGAAAATAAAAATATTTTAGTTATTATAAATAAAGAATTGCTTCAAAAAATAGAAGAGGAATGGTCAGATCTGCTAAAAAAGTTAATTGCTGATAAAAAGGTTAAATTTTACTTGCACCAGGGAGATATTGGACTTTTATCCTTATCTTTAAGCGATTGTTGCTTTGTTTTAAGATTACTGCCTAAAAGTAAATTCAGTAACAAACAAATTATTTCCCGTAACCCCGAAGCATGTAAATGGTGTGAGGACATTTATAATTATTATTTAAATAATTCAACATTAATAACTGAAATATAAGCTCTGCAGTAGTGCCAGAGCTAATTGAATATCAAATGGCGGTGAATTTTATACAGCCGAAATTGGTGAAAACTCCATCGTTTACAATAATAATCCATGACTAAAAAAGAATCTGAAGAGATTAAAAAAGGGGCTCAGTCATTAAGACCAAGAATATTTCTTTTGTCCTTCTTTTTCTCTTCCTTTTTCTCCTTTTTACTGGTCTTTACGAATTCGCTGACTTCTTTCAGCCTGTGCATATCTGCTTCATTGTTTCCCATTTTTGATCCCTTCTCCTTTTTCTCCTTTTAATCTTTAAATATTAACATTTATACTTATTTGCATGTAAAACCATTTTGCCTGAATATTTAAATTATACCTGTTATCTGTTAAACTCAACAACAATATATATAATTAAAATTTATATATTATTATAGACGTTCTCTCACTTTTCCGCAATACTTACTTTTCCGCAATATAGAGAGTAAAAAATGAAAAAGAACATGAGGATCTATAATTTGTTATTCGTTATCGTTCTGGTTATTTTACTTACAACGATTCCTTCAGGTTCTGCAGGTACAGATTAGGAAGGTCATACTTTTAAAATAACATCGGATGAGACTGAACTTAGCATGGCACCTATAAATCCTGCTTTCATAGAATATCAGAAAGAACTGGAACAGGAGCAGAAACAGGAGCAGGAAAACACAGATCCTGAAACTAGCGTAAGTGAAGATATCTTTATCATGGCATTGTCCGGTGAGTCTTCAGGTTCAGCATCAACTGAGAAACTCAGCTCCCAATTATTTTTCAATGAGATTGCAACTGATGAAGATTTACTTCATACAACAGGACTCATACCCTCACCTGTGGATCTCTCATTTGTCTCTTCTTCAGGCAATGTTGCAGCCGTTAGTCCTGCTTCTGGACAGACCATGCCGGATGCACAGCCTTATCCAGGATCTTCCCAGGAGAAACCAGCCAGTTCACTGATGGCTTTGTCCGGTTTGCTGGTAGTCACAACAGTAGCATCTGTCTACAGGATGAAAAGATCAAAGTAATGCTGTGATGTCCGGGCTCCTGAGCTCTGTTGAATTCCTGGTTACATCCAACTCAGGAGCAAAGGTAAAAAGGTGCAAAGCAAGATGTACATACATCTTCACGCCCCTGCACCTTTAGTTTATGTTAATTCTGGTAAAAACGAATATGAAACAAAAAACAACACAAGCAACCGCCGCAGGCGGCGCAATCCTTCAATGCTTTACCGATGGCTATTGAACTTGTTTCAGCATTCGTACTGACAACCTTTAAATTGCAGTTAGAAGGATTTCTGCAGAGCGGGGGATTTATCCTTTTTAAAATGTTAGATTAAATAGATAGGAAATAGGTTTTTTAAAGAGCCGTTTGATAGCCAAATATAAATAGTACAACTGTAATTTTTTAAGTATAGATAATAGGTGGAAAGATGGAACTGGGTGTATTTTCACTGAGCCTTAACGTAAAGGATATTCACACTTCTAAATCATTTTATGAGAAGCTTGGCTTTAAGGTTTTTGACGGCGACATATCGCAGAACTGGCTCATTATGAAAAACAAGAGTTGCATAATCGGACTTTTTCAGGGAATGTTCGAAAAGAACATTCTTACCTTCAATCCCGGTTGGGATGAGAATGCCACCAAACCTGACACGTTCACAGATGTCAGGGATATCCAGAAACAACTAAAAGCCAGAGGTATTGAAATACAGACGGAAGCAGACGAGAACACTTCCGGACCTGCAAGTTTTGTTGTTATCGACCCTGACGGAAATCCCATCCTCTTTGACCAACACGTGGATAGCTGATGTAACTGAAAAAGGTAACCTAGTTAACCAATAAAAATCAGCATCAAAAGAATCAGAAATGTGTGGTGGGCCCGATGAGATTCAGAACCCCGATGACGCTTCGGGAGCGCGGATCGGGGTGCAGAGCTTTGCTCAGCACCGCAATGAAAAGGAGAAAACATCATTTAACCAATTAAAATCAACATCAGAAGAAGTAGTTGAGTATGGTGGGCCCGATGAGATTCGAACTCATGACCCCCGCCGTGTAAAGGCTAAGCCGCATACGTTTTCTACTACAAAACAGCAAGGAGAGCAACTTAGTAAATTGTGGGAGCAGCATAACGAATATTTCAAAAGCTGGCTCAGGAACCGCAATATCTCTGAGGGTACTCAACGCGATTATTATAATTCTCTTGAAAAGTTCTTTTCTAATCCTGATCTATCCATCTTGAAACCGCAGGATCTCAATGCGATCCAACTAAAAGACAAGGAAGAACGCGGATTGCGTAATATGCTTAACTATTTTGAAGATCTTGACATGGATACCGTTGCAGGATACAGCCTTGAGAAATGGCGGAAATACATAAAGATAAAGCAATCCGGTGTAGTAGAAGTCTATCTAACAGACGATGAATTACGCGAAGCCTATAGGGAGTGTGCAGGTGGGTTGAAGTCAGTTTTCAAACTCATGACATACTCTGGAAGCCGGCTTACGCATGTACACGAAATGCTTCAAAAATTTGACGAACGTAACATAGTCATTGATGGTGAGGTTGCTCACTATCCCACATCTAACCTTTCAACTGGAACCAAAAAGACATTCCAGATATTCTTCCCAACATCATTCATACCTGAGCTAAAAGAAATCGGGAAAGATAATACATACGATATTTTGAAAAATTGTCTCTATCACAAAAGGGTTTCTGCAAAGACAATCCGCAAGTGGCATTTGAACCTGATGGTAGCCGAGGGTGTCACTGAGAGTCTTGCAGACTTTATCCAAGGTAGAGCATCTGTGACGGTGGGCAGTGCGCATTATTTGAACAAGGTAAAGCAGGCAAGAGAGGCATACAGGAAGATAGTAGAGAGACTTGAATTTAAATTAATGACAAATCATAAAATTTTTATTCAAGAGAAGCCAGATTATATAGGTAATGAAAACGAATCGCATCAAAAAATCCATCCACAAAAAAGTTGTTGATGTCAAAAAATCATTTCCAAAAATTACTCGTATAACGTTCGTGCTTTTAATTCTAACCTTGCTATTCCTTTCTTTGTGGTACATACCGAAACTTCAGATTTTTCTTTTAGGCGATAGTATACAAGATCCTTTAGAGTTAGCTCAGTTAGAAGACAAGTTCAGATCAACGCTTGCTCAAATACTGGGAGGATTTGTAATTTTAGTAGGTCTATATTTAACCCATAAACGTGTCTTGGCTACTGAACAAAGTATAATTATTTCTCAAGAGGGCCAAATAACAGAAAGATTTACAAGAGCAATTGAACACTTGGGAAAGGATCAACTGGAATTCAAACTGGGTGGAATATATGCTCTTGAAAGAATAGCAAATGAGTCAGAGAAAGATTATTGGCCGATAATGGAGATTTTATGTGCATATATCAGGAAAAATGCTCCGAATGCTAAAAATAATCATGTCATTTCTCCTTTAACTTATAAAGACTATAACGGAATGCGCATGGATATCGAAGCAACACTTGGTGTTTTAACAAGGAGAAATATTGAGCATGAAAAGAACAAAGTTCCAAGAATATTTAATCTGAGTCAAACCTTTTTACCAAAAGCTGATTTTTGTGAAGCATACTTCCCTAAACTCAATCTTTCTCAATCTAATCTTGTTGGAGTTGATTTTCTTCTCTGCAATTTGAAGTTTGCAAACTTCTCAGCTACAATCCTTTCAAAAGCCGACCTTTCTGATGCTATCTTTTACGGCAGTAATTTCCATAAAGCTGTCCTTATAGATGCAAATCTTTCAAGATCAAACTTTTCAAAATCAAACTTTTCACAAGCTAATCTTTCTCAAGCAATTTTAAATCTCACTGATTTTTCAGGTGCTAATCTTTCTGAAGCCAATCTTTCTGGAGCCACAATTGAAGATGTCGATTTTTCAAAAGCTAATCTTTCAAAAGCTAATTTCTCAGGAGCAATAATTTCTGCAGTTGATTTTTCAGGCCTCAATTTATCGGGAGCTAATTTTTCTAATGCCATTTTGGATGATGTCGATTTTGTGGATACAAATCTATCTGGTGTAGATTTTTCCGGTGTTGACCTTTCCAACATTGATATCTCCACGGCCAATCTTTCGGGAGCTATACTTGGAGATAAGTCAAAGAACGTAATTAAAACCTTCAATGAACCTTGTTAATGAACGATATTTCCAGATATAGCATAATCAGGGCAGGCTAGTCGTAATTAATGTGTTCTACTTTTTAAAAAAGAACAGTTACAAATCTTTTTATAGTAGTTATGATTTCATAAAAGTATGGGTAAAAAAATCAGGTTGAGCGACACTCCAACTTTTGATTTGATTGTGAACGTATTATCGAATTACCAATGTCCTGTTGATTGCCCATCTCTTTGTTGTAAGATTCAGAATATTGATTTTGATGGGAAGGACTTGAAAATATTACGCAAAGCTTCAAAAACAAAAACTGAAAAGGCGGAGCGTGTTAGATATAAAGGTTCACTATACTATTCAATAGAGCCTCCATGCCCTTTTTTAGGAGATACAGGCAAATGCACTTCATATGATAGGAGACCTACAGTGTGTAGAATATATCCTTTTAACTGTGATTCAGATAATCTCAGCGTTAAGATTTACCCATGTGATTTGGGAATCAAAATTTTAAGCGATTTCCTCAAATTCAGAAACGAAAAACTCAAGTTGGACATTCCGCAAAAATTAATAGATGATTTGAAGGCTTCAAATGAAATCTTCAATACTAGTGAAGATAACTCTGATGTACTGTTAGTTGGCATTACTTTGAACAATTTAGAGCTTTTTGGTGAATATCTTGATTCAGAACAAAATTGGCGGAACCCAACTCATACTCTATTGTTTTAAAGCGCAGCTATACTCCAGGAATTACCCCGCAGAACACTTGTGACCATAGTCACTGTTCATTCTCGCATCCAAGTCAGCAGTCCAAGGAAGCATACAGGAAGGCTGTAAAGAGGCTTGAAACTATCTTACAATAACCTGTATTATCCCTTGGTTGGGGGACAGTGTTGGAGTGAGGTTCTTAGAATCCCGAGTAAACCTTCCACCACTGCCCCATCCTAAAGGTTAACTCTTGTATCCTTCTTTATCCTCAATATATATATGTTCGCGAGCAGAGGGGTTCACTATATATACTTTTCGAAAGTGGCCAAATTTTTGGCTTTTTTGGGATTAAAATGCAGCAAAATCACCTCATTTTGGGTTGAAATTCTTGTAAATTTAAATACATTTTAATGTTTTTGATAAGCAAAAAACAGATTTTGATGAGTTGCGCGGACAAGTTTACTTGTCTTGCGTACTTTATACAGAATGTGCTAATCAGTCTAAGAAGTAAGGACAGTTATGTCTGCAAATTACGTCTTATAAAATTGTTTTTCTACTGTAAAATACCCATCTTTACAATTTAAGTTAGACAGTCGTAAAGCTTATAAGACTGGAGTGTGTAAAGATATTTTGTATGTGGTGCTGGTAGTCCAACAAGCCATCAGTGAACCACAAAAACGAGGTATATAATGAATAGTGTAACCGAACTTATTGCGCAGATTGAGGCTGAGAAGATGAACGCTACTATCAATACTCAGACTGCCTCAGATAGTGTCGAGAAAACAGCTAATGAACCGGAGAGTAAACTTGACTACAAACTCTCAGGAAATATAGAGAAAGCCTACATCGTTACTAATGATAAAATCTACTTAACAGTCATGGATGAAGCTGACAACTTTAGTTTCGCCCATCTTGAGAATGACGGGATAAAGTTTGAAGAGATGATTCATCACAATGGGAAAAACCTGATTCCTCAAAAATTACCATTCCATAAGGGAGAGTATAGAAAAGTTGTAGGGATTCCACAAAAGTCATTGATCGACAGAGTGAAAACTATGGATACAGAGGAATTATTCAAGGAACTTACTGAACACATGGAGAAATACATCGATGCATCTGAAATGGATATCGATATGTTCGCATATTATGCTATGTTTACATGGTTCTACCCCAAAACTAATACTGTGGCATATCTGCGATTTATAGCCGATACCGGTAAGGGAAAATCCAGATTTTTGCAGGTAATTTCAGATTTGTGTTTCTACCCTGTTAACATGGCTGGTGCAAGTTCAGGAAATGCCATGATGCGATATAACGAGGAATGGCATGGGACACTTGTTGTAGACGAATGTGATCCAAAAGGAGGAGCTGAAGACCCTCTTAGTAAATATTTTAACCTTGGATTTGAGAGGAGGAATTCAGTTGCGAAGTGTAAACCCAGCAACTTTAATGAAATGGACTGGTTCGATCCATTTTGTCCAAAAGTTATTGCAATGAGGAAACCTTTCGAAGACAATGCAACTGAAGGTCGACTGATATCTATAACAACAAAAGAAACACGGAGGAAAGACATACCCGTAAACCTACCTCCCAGCTATGGAAAGGAAGTAGAACGCCTCAGAGCACTAATAACTCGTTGGGCACTTTATAATTGGGACAAAGTTGATGGTACGAAACTCTATGATTGCAGTCATCTAGATATCGAAAACCGGATAAAGCAGATCACAGTGCCTCTATCTTTGATATGCCAGTTGCTTCCAAATAAGGAGAAGATGTTAGAAGAGTTCCTTTATAGAAGGCAGGCTGAAGTTAAACGGGCTAGATCACAATCTATGGAAGGGATGATATTCAACCATGTTTACTCATTGGCTATCGGAGAAGAAAGAATGGGAGATGAATTCCATGAATTCAGAACAGAGGGAGGACTTATTGCAGTTACACCCACGATGGTATCAAAGAACTTGAACATCAGCACTAAGACGATTGCAGGATATCTCCAAAGCATTGGCATGATCTCAGAATCAAACCGAAAGGAGTTCGCAAGTGGTAACAAAAAGGTAATCCGTTACTATGCTGTTCCTGACCAATCTACATGGGAAGAAATCATTCAGCGATACTGGTGCGGAGATAATACCCCTGAATGCCCACAAGCATTGAGGTCAAGAAGCTTTGATAGCTTCCCTAATTAATTGTTACAGATGATACGGTTGTAACAGTTATATCCTTAGGGGGTGGGGCAGGTGGGAGTAAATTTAATGAATACGATATATATATATATAAATAATATTGTATTCCATTATTCACCTGTCCCCTCCCTTAAGGCTCTTCTATGAACTGTTACATCTGTTTCAAGCGTTACATTAATTGTGTCTTCGGCTTCCCACCAACCTGCCCCCAATCCAAAAGTTCCCATTCACTGTAATCACCAGGGTAGGGAGATAGAACAAGGGCGAATTATCTTTTGAGGGGGTATTCCTTCTCTAGGATAGAAATATCAATTCGATAGTCTCAACTCAAATATCCATAGAAATAGAACAATGTTTTTCCTTGTCTCTAGAGCAAAGTTCTCTAAGCTGTCCCAAAGATAATTATAGCAGTTATTATTTAAAATAACCGATATAAAGGATTATTACATTAACACATATCCTGTTGAGGGTATGAAATTATGAACAATAACAATAACGTGATCCTTTCAATTAGTACAACTTTACAGAGGCATGACAATGGCTATTAAAAAATCGGAACTATATAGCTCCCTCTGGAAAAGTTGTGATGAATTACGAGGTGGCATGGATGCCTCACAGTACAAGGACTATGTGCTGACACTTCTTTTCGTGAAGTATGTATCTGATAAGTATGCAGGCAAGCCTAACGCACTGATCGAAGTTCCTGAAGATGCCAGCTTTGACTACATGGTGTCCCTCAAAGGTGATAAAGAGATAGGGGACAAGATGAACAAAGCTATTGGTACTCTTGCTGAGGCTAACGGCCTAAAAGGTGTTGTTGATCTTGCCGACTTCAATGATGATAGCAAACTTGGAAAGGGCAAGGAGATGGCTGACAGGCTCAGCAACCTCATTGGAATATTCCAGAATCCTGACCTTAACTTTGGTAACAATCGTGCTGAAGATGATGATATCCTGGGTGATGCCTATGAGTATCTGATGAGACACTTTGCTACGGAGTCAGGCAAGAGCAAAGGGCAATTCTACACACCTTCTGAGGTCTCGCGAGTTATTTCCAAGGTCATTGGAATCAAACGCGATACGCGCCAGGATCAGACAATTTACGATCCAACATGCGGCTCTGGTTCATTGCTGCTTAATGGAGCCTATGAAGCACCTCGAGGTCTCACTATATATGGACAGGAGAAGGACAATTCAACTGCGGGTCTTGCCAGAATGAATATGATCCTGCATGATAATCCTACGGCAGAGATATGGCAGGACAATACACTATCCACACCTCATTTCAAGAATCCTGATGGTGGCATCAAGACCTTCGACTTTGTAGTAGCAAATCCCCCCTTCTCTGACAAAGCATGGAGCACCGGTTTTAATCCAAGTGAAGATGAGTTTAAACGTTTTGAAGATGGTATGCCACCCTCAAAGAACGGAGACTATGCTTACCTGCTCCATCTGATCAAGTCCATGAAAAGTACGGGTAAGGGAGCAATAATCCTGCCCCATGGTGTCCTGTTCCGTGGCAATACTGAAGCTGATATTCGCCGCAACCTCATCAACAGAGGTGTAATCAAAGGCATCATAGGTCTGCCTGCAAACCTTTTTTACGGAACTGGAATCCCTGCCTGTATAATCGTGCTGGATAAGGAATTTGCACAGGAACGTGAGGGCATCTTCATGATTGATGCTTCCAGAGGCTTCATGAAGGATGGTAATAAGAACCGCTTGCGTCATCAGGACATACACAAAATCGTTGATGTCTTTAACAGGCAGTTTGAGATCGAACGCTATTCCCGCATGGTCAGTGTAGAGGAGATCAGGGAGAATGATCACAACCTCAATATCCCACGTTACATAGATAGCACTGAGCCTGAGGATCTTCAGGATATCGAAGGCCATCTCAAAGGTGGCATTCCTGACAGGGACATAGAGAATCTGTCCGAGTATTGGGATGTTTGTCCTACACTCAAAAACACTCTGTTCGAAACTGCTGACCGGTCGGGTTACAGTGTTCTCAAGATGGAAGAAGCCGAGATCAAACCTACAATCTATTCCAATCCTGAGTTCAAAGAATATACGAACACTGTTCGGGAATTGTTTGACCAGTGGCATGACAATAATGCAGACCTTCTAAACAACATCGATTCAGATGACCATCCGAAAGAGTTGATATATGCTATCTCCGAGGACCTTCTCAAGGTCTTCACAGGTGTTTCACTCATTAACAAGTACAATGTTTACCAGCATCTGATGACCTATTGGGCTGACGTGATGCAGGATGATGTCTACATGATAACCGGTGATGGATGGCTTGGTGCCTGCCAGTTGAAGGAGATTGTTGGCAAAAGCAAAGAGACCGCTGACATTGTCATTGGAAAACGCAAATACAAGGCGGACCTAATCCCGCCGGAACTTGTGATTTCACGTCATTTCAATGATGAGAAAGCAGCTATTGAGAAACTGGAATCAGAACTGGAGAACCTGAACCAGCAAATGGAAGAGATAAGGGAAGAGCATGCTGGAGATGAAGGGCTGCTCAATGATGTAATCAACGATAAGGGTAACATCACCAAGAAGGATCTCACTGCCCGCTTGAAAGAGCTAAAGCATAATCCGGAAAGTGATGATGAACGTGCAGTTCTCGAAAAATACCTTGAACTTACTGACAAAGAAGCTGATGTTAAGAAGCAGGTCAAGGATGCGACTGAAACATTGAACATAGAGGTTCTGGAGAAATACTCAAAGCTCACAGAAACAGAAGTCAAAACACTCGTAGTTGAGGACAAATGGTTCAGCACTCTATGTTCGGATGTTAAGAAAGAGGTTGACCGTGTTTCTCAAGAACTCACCAGTAGAATCAGACAATTATCAGAGCGCTATACCACTCCCCTACCTGCCCTCTCCTCTGAGGTTGAAGAGTTGAGTGCTAAAGTGGATGGACACCTGAAGAAGATGGGGTTTGTATGGAACTGAAGCCGGGTTACAAGCAGACAGAAATAGGAGTGGTTCCGGACGACTGGAATTTGAAGAACCTTAGCGATTTGGTTACATTCCTCGATGGAAAGAGAAAACCAGTTAAAGATGTTGACCGTGCAAAAATGCGTGGGTCAATTCCATATTATGGGGCTTCTGGGATTGTTGATTATGTTAACGACTATCTTTTCGATGAAGATTTAATCCTGCTAGGAGAAGATGGAGAAAATATTCTTAGTAGAAACTGTAGACTTGCTTTTAGAATATCGGGAAAAGCATGGGTCAACAACCACGCACATGTTTTAAGGCCAAACTCAGATATCGATATAATTTTCTTGACAGAGTATCTTGAGTCTCTAAATTACGAAAAATTTAACTCTGGTACCGCTCAACCGAAGTTGAACAAACAAACATGTTCCCGTATACTCATTACTCTCCCACCAACTAAAGAAGAACAACAAGCCATCGCCACTGCTCTCTCTGATGTGGATGCCCTCATAGACTCACTGGACCGGCTCATCACCAAGAAGCGTGATATCAAGCAGGCTGCAATGCAAGAACTGCTGACGACAAAGAGAAGGTTGCCAGGGTTTAGTGGTGAGTGGGTGGAAAAACAACTTGGAAAAACTGCAATTCTCAAAGCTCGAATTGGATGGCAGGGGTTGACAACTAATGAATACCTTGATTCCGGTGATTATTACCTTGTCACAGGGACTGAGTTCAAAGGTGGGTATATTGATTGGAATCAATGCCATTATGTTACCAAACCTCGTTACGAGCAAGACAAGAACATCCAACTAAAAGAACATGATGTTCTCGTGACGAAAGATGGGACTATTGGTAAAGTGGCATTAGTTGATTACCTCCAGAAACCAGCTACTTTAAACAGCGGAGTATTTGTAATTCGGCCGAATGGAGATGCATTTCATCCCGAGTTTTTCTATTACCTACTCTGCTCAAATATTTTCAGCGACTTCTTATCTCAGCTTAGCGCAGGATCTACAATTAATCATCTTTATCAGAAAGATTTCGTTAATTTCATCTACAGAACACCACCAACCCTAGAAGAGCAACGTACTATCGCCACTGTCCTCTCTGACATGGATTCTGAAATTACTGCTCTTGAAAAGAAGCGTGACAAAACCAAACTTCTCAAACAGGGGATGATGCAGGAACTACTAACCGGAAGGATTAGATTGATATGAACACTGTTGGACAAAGAGAACGGCAAACCCAGAACAGAGTCGTTAAATTATTCAGTGACAAAAAGATTCTGGATTATAAGTATCTGGGTAACTGGCAGGACCGGGAGAACAATCGTAACATTGAGGAATGCTACTTAATTCCGTTTTTGCGGGATGAACAGGGTTATGATGAATCCCTGGTCACTAAAGCACTCTATGAGCTGAACAAGGTTGCCGGTGACCAGAGCCGCCGTCTCTATGATACCAACAAAGATGTCTATAGCATGCTCCGCTATGGTGTGAAGGTAAAACCAGAGCATAGTGAGAACACGCAGACCGTATGGCTCATTGACTGGGAGAATCCTTTACGTAATCATTTTGCCATCGCTGAAGAAGTGACCATTGTAGGAGAACATACCAAGCGTCCTGATATCGTGCTCTATGTCAACGGAATTGCACTTGGTGTACTGGAACTCAAACGCTCAACCATCTCTGTGAGTGAAGGTATTCGCCAGAACCTTGGAAATCAGAACAGCACTTTTATCCGTCCGTTCTTCTCCACCATTCAACTTATCATGGCCGGTAATGACACCCAAGGATTACGTTATGGTACTATCGAGACAAAGGAGAAGTATTATCTAACTTGGAAAGAGGAGAGCGAAGTAGAGAATCTACTCGACCGACACCTCCTCCAGTTATGCAACAAAGAGCGCTTTTTAGAGATAATTCACAACTTCATCGTTTTTGATTCCGGAACAAAAAAAGTCTGCCGCCCCAATCAGTACTTCGGTGTTAAGGCAGCACAGCCATTTATCCACCGGCGCGAAGGTGGGATTATCTGGCATACACAGGGAAGCGGTAAAAGCCTTACAATGGTCTGGCTGGCTAAATGGATTCGCGAGAACCTTAGTGATTCAAGAGTACTGCTGATCACTGACCGCGTAGAACTGGACGACCAGATAGAGAAAGTGTTCAAAGGGGTCAGTGAAGAGATTTACCAAACCAAGAATGGACAGGATCTAATCAACAAACTCAACGCCAACCTGCCCTGGCTCATATGTTCACTAATCCATAAATTCGGCAGTAAAGCCAAGGGCACAGAAGAAACGGATATCGATGGTTTTGTTGAAGAGATCAGCAAAGCGCTTCCTTCAGATTTCAAAGCAAAAGGCAACATCTATGTTTTCGTTGATGAATGCCACCGTACCCAGTCCAACAAACTCCATGCGGCCATGAAAAGGATCTTACCAGATGCCATGTTCATTGGTTTCACCGGCACCCCCCTTCTCAAGAAGGACAAAAAGACAAGCATGGAGATTTTCGGACGCTATATTCACACTTACAAGTATGACGAAGCTGTTGCCGATGGCGTAGTCCTTGATCTGCGTTATGAAGCACGGGACATCGACCAGACAATCACTTCGCAGGCTAAGATTGATCAGTGGTTTGAAGCTAAGACCAGAGGCTTAAACGATATCGCAAAGGCTCAGCTCAAAAAACGTTGGGGCACCATGCAAAAAGTGCTCTCCAGTCAGTCAAGGTTAGAGAAGATTGTCGCTGACATACTACTTGATATGGAAACAAAGGATCGCCTGCAAAGTGGTCGTGGAAATGCGATGCTTGTAACCAGTAGCATCTACGAGGCCTGTAAGTGTTATGAATTGTTCACCAGGACAGATCTGCTCGGAAAGTGTGCGATCGTCACCTCATACAAGCCTTCACCAGCAGACATTAAGGTAGAGGACAGTGGGGAAGGACTGACCGAGAGATTGAGACAGTATGAAATCTACCGTAAGATGCTGGCTGAATGGTTCAATGAGCCCGAAGATACTGCAATGTACAAGGTCGAAGAATTCGAAAAGGCTGTCAAGAAGAAATTCATTGAAGAACCCGGACAGATGAAGCTCCTGATAGTGGTTGACAAACTGCTGACAGGCTTTGATGCACCTCCTGCCACCTATCTGTATATCGATAAGCAGATGCGTGACCATGGTTTATTCCAGGCGATCTGCCGTGTGAACCGGCTTGATGAAGAGGATAAGGAATACGGTTACATAGTCGATTATAAGGACCTCTTCAAGAGTCTTGAAAGGGCCATTGATGATTACACTTCCGAAGCCTTTGATGGTTACGAAAAAGAGGATGTAGAAGGACTTCTCAGCAATCGTGTGGACAAGGCTCGCGAGAGACTGGAAGAAACCCTTGAAGCAGTGAGAGCACTCTGTGAACCAGTGATAGAGCGGGACACGACTGCATACCTTCATTATTTCTGTGCTGCCGATACTACCAACAAGGATGAGCTAAAGGAGAATGAACCCAAGAGGCTGGCTTTATACAAGGCTGTAGCTGCCCTTCTGCGTGCATATTCAAACATTGCCAGCGACATGGTTGAAGCAGGTTACAAACCAGAAGAAACCCTGCGGATTCGTCATGATGTTGAGCACTACGAAATGGTACGTAACGAAGTAAAACTGGCCAGTGGTGATTACATAGATCTCAAGATGTACGAACCTGCAATGCGCCATCTTATTGATACCTACATCCGTGCAGAGGACAGCGAAAAGATATCCGCTTTCGATGATATGTCACTGGTACAACTTATTGTCGAAAGGGGGCAAGATGTCATTCAAGGATTACCCAAGAGCATTAGTGAAAGCCGGGAAGCAATAGCCGAAACCATTGAGAACAATGTTCGCAGGCTCATTATTGATGAATCACCGATCAACCCCAAGTACTATGAGAAGATGTCCGAACTGCTGGATGCACTTATCCTAGAACGCAAAGCACAGGCCATTGAGTACAAAGAATATCTCAGAAGGATAGTAGAGCTGACTAATCTGGTGTATAACCCAACAAGCAGTTCCAATTATCCAAAAACACTTAACACTCAGGCCAAAAGAGCATTGTATGACAACCTTGGACAGGATGAGGGATTGGCATTGCGAATAGACGAGGCAGTGCTAGCAAACAAACAGGATGATTGGCAAAATAACCACTTCAAACGAAAGCTTCTTCGCAATGCAGTTCAAAGCGTGCTTTACGAAGAACAACAGATAGGCGACGTTATGAAACTGGTTGAGGAACAAGAAGATTACAAGTAACACCATGCATCAAATCAATGTTAACGGGCTTGTTGTTGATGTTGTCCGCAAGAATATAAAGAACCTGCATCTCGGAGTATATCCGCCAGAAGGCAGGGTCAGAGTAGCTGCTCCCCTGAGAGTTAATGATGAAGCAGTCAGACTGGCTATAATATCCAAGCTATCATGGATCAAACGGCAGCAAAGCAAATTTCAGACACAGAACAGGCAGTCTGCTCGAGAATATGTCTATAGAGAAAGCCATTATTACCTTGGTCATCGCTACCTGTTGAATGTTGTTTATCACAAAGGACCAGGTAAAGTAATTATTCGCAACAAAAGCGTGATTGATCTTTATGTCCGTGAAGATGCTGATGAGGCTCAGCGTGAAAAAGTTCTCGTGGAGTGGTACCGGAGAGAGCTGAAGAAGCAGATTCCACCTCTTATACAAAAATGGGAACAGATCATTGGTGTGAAGGTAAACTCTTGGGGAGTCAAAAAGATGAAAACAAAATGGGGTAGCTGCACTCCTGAAGCTGGAAGAATTTGGTTAAATCTGGAACTCATCAAAAAATCATCTAACTGCCTTGAGTACATCCTAGTCCACGAGATGATGCACTTGCTTGAAAGGAAACACAATGATCATTTCAAAGAATTGATGGACTTCTATATGCCACATTGGCGTTTGTACAGGGATGAACTGAACAGGATGCCATTGGCGCATGAGACATGGACCTACTGAGAACTCGTTCAAACCTTTTAGCCACACCTGTCCCATCTATACTGGATAGTACAGATAAACAAACACGGCCGCCATCCACGAAATAAGCAAGGGTGATAACGTCTATCACCTACTACTTAGAGAAGACAACGTAGACGTTGATATAGCTGTTGAAATCCAAGAGCTGATCAATGAATACAAGCGTGTAAACGAAAATTACTTTGCAGAAGATATCATCGCCATTGCTGAACAAGTCATTGCAGAAAAAGAGCTTACACTAGTTCCTTACACGAATTTCAAACTCTTTTTCTAAAATTTATCATCGTGTACGAGCTAAGTTAAACGTTTAGCTTGTGCTATGTAAAAACGGAGAGACAATTTTTGGGCGACTATCCAGAAAGAACTTATTTACCATTGAGGCAGCGCCCTGACAGCGAAGCAGCGAAGTACCCACGCAAAGAGCAGGTGCCAAACCACACGCAATGTAAAAATTGAACTACGCAGTGTTCCAAGATCAAACAGTAAGATAATATTGTTCTTCAGGTGAAGATTCCTACAGCAAACTCACAGTAGTGGGGCAGTGAGGGTTCAACCTCCACCTGCCCTCCCTCTCAAAGTTCGTGGTCGTTCAGGTTATTATCGCATACGGAAATAGCGTATTGCGCAACGGATATATAGCATTGTGTAATAGGTGATATTATGGAACTGATAGGAAAAGCAAAGGTGTCCAAGCACAAGATAAACGAAAAGCACACATACCCTTTGATCCGGTTCCCCGAGACTCATCTTGATTTAGCAGGGAACACAATGCATATTTACGAAACTATGTGCAATGGTAAGCGAGCGATAGTCTTGTATCCTGACGATGATCTTGACGCAGAGCTCGTACCAGCGTTGAGCAATGGATATAACCCCATTGCACAATTACAGAGTTCCGTTGCGCAATCTAATGATAACACTACACGAATTGATGTGCTAGAACAGAGGTTAGAAACGATAACAGAAGCATTAGAAAAGTTAAGTGGGCCCGATGAGATTCGAACTCATGACCCCCGCCGTGTAAAGGCGATGTCATAACCGGCTAGACCACGGGCCCATTGGTGTGCGAATATGTTGTTCGGTGGCGCTTTCGCCCTCGAGCAACTCCATAATGTAACTAGTTCTATATAACCTTTTTCTCCGGATGGCAATTCGGGGGTGGATGGGCAGGGATTAGAGCGGGTTAGCCGGGATTGTAATGGTGCTGGCAAAGGGGGTGCTCATACAAGATAATCCACCACTATGCGGTCTGAGCTGATCCTCTTTACAAATTCAGCAACTTGCAGATGGTCAGGGTGTTTCTGGTATACTATAAGTCTGGCCTTATCTTTGAACTCTGAGTAAAGGGAGATGTCATAGGCAGCACCTGATGGATTGATGTTGATGCCCACTTCCATGACCTCTATCTCAGGTATCATGTCCTTGAGAGCTTCAAGCATTCCTTTCATTATCAATGCATTCTCCGTCTTACTGCTACCTTCGGCATGGTCCAGCAACTTCCACATCACAATATGCTTTAACATCGAATTTACCTCATCCTTCAAATGCACACATCTCTTTTATGCTTAACCATGGAAGTGCAGGAAAAGCAGGAAAATAGCAAAGCAGGAAACCAGCAGGAAAAAAGAGGAAAAAAGAGGAAAAAAGAGGAAACCAACAGGAAAACAGCAGGAAAAGAAGAAAAAACATCACAATACAAACCATTAAAGAACCGGCAGTCAACCCGCAGGCAGACTGACGGCATGATCTGACATGTATTTAAATAATAACAAACTGAAATAGGGGCATAATGCCTCATGATACAAGTGATGAGGACGAGGACTACGAGATAGAGGTCGTCGAGGAGTACATTGGAGATTACGGAAGTGTCCGCTCCATAGTGCGTGAGGCGTTGCCATTTGAGCTCATGGCCACAATAGGAGGAGTATTGGCAGGACTGATCCTCTCCGGCATGAGCCAGGAACTGGAAATGATACCTGGGCTCATAGTCATAACACCCGCTGTACTGGGCATGCGCGGGAACATATCCTGCACACTGGGCTCACGTCTTGGAAGTGCCATCCACATGGGTCTTATCACAAAGATAGACAGCAATCCCGAACTTGTGAACAACGTTTCAGGGTCCCTGCTGCTCAGCCTTATAATGTCCTTCATACTGGGCATTATGGGCCATCTAATAACCGTGGGCCTGGGTCTTGAAAGTGCAGGTGTGCTTGCCCTTACATCCATAGCGGTCCTTGCGGGAGTGTCCTCAGGAGTCATTCTCTCTGTCGTTGCTGTCCTCCTGGCACTTGGAATGTTCCGTTTCGGATTCGATCCCGACAATGTTGTAACCCCTGCCATTGCCACCATTGGTGACATCGTATCCATGCTGATGCTCTTCCTGTCTGCAAAGGTGGTGCTTATGATATGAGCTACTACACAGTAAGAGGCATCATAACAAGAGGATTCCCCATTCTTCTTGTCACCTCCATCATAGGCATATTCTCAGGGCAGATACTTAACCTGGAGATAGGGAATCTCGTATCCATGCCCATCATACTTGTACTGATACCGGCACTGATCAAGATAGGAGGAGATACCGGAAGCATGCTTGGGGCCAGACTCTCATCATCATTCCATATGGGTCTTGGAAGCCATCTGCACCGCAACCCCGTTGTCCGCAACAGTGTCATAGCAGCCCTGATAGTAGGGCTTAGCGCCTGCACATTTGTGGGCATCATGGTGTGGATCCTGGGAACCGCCCTTGGCATGGGGATGCCCTTCACAAAACTCATGGCCCTGTGCCTGATAGCCGGCACTTTTGAACTAATTGTGGTTTTTTCAGCCACTATATTCATTGCATTCGCATCCCACAGGTTCGGAGTGGACCCCGATGACACGGTAATCCCGCTTATCGCCACCCTTGGAGACCTTGTCGGTGTCATCGGCATATTTGTGACGATGTATATCCTGAACATAATCTAAAACATAATATAATCAAAGACCAAATAACCAATAAGAACACATAAACGGTAGGAATTTATGAGTCCCAAGGAAATAAAGTATATTCCGCGCAATCTCAAAGATCTTCTGATCGAGATGAAAGACACATCCGAACTTATGGTGGACCTGGCATATTCGGCCATGGTCTACGATGACGAGGACATTGCCGAAGAGGTCATCCGGCTTGAAGAGAAGATGGACACACTGGATTATCACATGAAGATAGCTGCCATGCTCAGCACAAGACGTGTTGAGGAGGCTGAGGCTATGTCCGGTGTGCTCCAGGTTGCACGTGCATCCGAGAACATAGCCAATGCTGCCGGAGACATTGCAAAGATAGTCTTAATGGGCATGGGTATTCCCATGGAACTGAAACTTGCGATGAGAGAGGCCGAGGAGACCATCACCAGGGCCAGGGTCAGCGCAGACTCGCCCATTGCCGGCAGGAACCTGGAAGACATCGAATTTGACACCGAGGCAGGCATGTGGATCATTGCTATCCGCAGGAGCGAGGTCTGGATATATGACCCAAACCATGCAACCCGTATCAGACCGGATGATGTACTCTTTGCCCGGGGGCACGATGAAGGCGTCCATCTGTTCATAGAACTGGTGACAAACCGCAAATACGTCCCCAGGGAGATCCAGCATGAAAGATTCCTGATCGACCTTGAAAGAGCTGTTGATATTATCGTGGAGATGAAGAACATGGGTGAACTTTCCGTAGGACTTGCCTATTCCGCCCTGCTCTTTAACAATGAGGACATAGCCCATGAAGTAAAGGCCCTTGAGGTGGAGATGGATTCCATGAAACATGAGCTGCAGCACTGGGTGCTTGAGACTGCAAAACATGTCCCTGATGTGAACATCCTGCGAGGTCTTTTGCAACTTGCAAACTCCGCTGAAGCCATATCAGACGCTGCCTACACCATTGCAGATACGGTCCTCAGGGATATAGACCTGCACCCAATAATCACAATAGCTGTGAGGGAATCCGATGAGGTCATCACAAAACTCATTGTCCAGGACTGCTCCCCGATAGTCGAAAAGACATTCGGCCAGCTAAAACTGGAAACCGAGACAGGTGTGCATGTAATGGCTATAAAGAGAGATGAAAGATGGGTCTACAGGCCCAACAAGAGGACCGTTGTGCAGCCTGGGGATATTCTCATAGCCAGAGGTTCACATACCGGAGAAGAAGCACTGTTTGAAATGTGCGCCTGTCCGCTTGACGATAAGAACGATTCCTGACAGTGCAAAGTAAAAAGCACGGATCGGCTATAAAGGATCGAACATGAAGGATCAACTATAAAGATAGGTGCAACCTTGCCAGGAATTAACATGTATTAACCAGATATCACTGCCAGAGTTTCCTACCTGCCTTTTCTACCAGAGTTTCCAACCAGAGTTTTACCGGATATTCCTATTTCCTCTTTTTTGAAGAGAGACGATGTTCTGCTTTGCGGATACAATTGCTTTCATTTCCTTGAGAACCATTCCCATATCCTCTGTGCTTTTGGGTTATCAACATTGTCCACATGAAATGTCTTTCCTGATGGGGATGATAACACAGACGCATTTATAGTGCTCAGATCACTTCGACGCTGGAAAGGATTGGAGCTGACCTTAAGGGACTGGATGTGATTCTTCAGCATGAGGATATTATATCGTCCTATATTGCGAAAGCGAAAGGTCAGTTGCTTATCATCTATTGAAGTAGCAGCTGTCCTGTAACGTGAAAGCCCTAACAGGAACGCAGGAGGCAATAAAAGTGATCCCAGCCAGCCATATGGTAATAACTGCAGGGGCAGAACAATTATAATTGCAATTCCCAGTGTACGGAAAAGATAACGTTTTCTGGCTCTTTTTGGTACTGATACCATGGATACGGGCATTTTGTATTCAGGCAATATCCTTTCCAGAAAGGTTGGCAGTTCCCTTTTGTGCAAAATGGGACAGATTATGGTCACATGCTCCTGGTCCTGGAAGCCTCCGCCTCCAACCTCAGAGTTTATCGCACACAGTCCAAAAGGCTGCCTGAGCAGTCCTTCCTGTATTGACAAAGCCTGTATCCTGTTGATCTTTAAAGTGAATTCCTTCTGCTCTATCAGTCCCCATGAGACTTTCAGGTATTCATTCTGCCTGAGTATGCTAAAGCTGGCATATTTTACCATGTAAACAAGGATTGATGTCAACCATGAAAGCAGCAGCAATGACAGTAATATTACCACGATCAAAAGTATGTTAGTGTCACTTTTGGGGATCAGTTGTTCAATAAGAAGATCAGTAACATTTTCCGGTATATACGGGTAGAACTGGGAAAATATGGCTGCGATGAATGAAAACAACAACATGAACCTCCCGGAAGTGGCCCCGGCCAGAAAAGTGTTCCATAAAGGTACAACATAGCTGGCTGTTATTTCGTGTTCTGCTTGTTTTTCTGCATTATATCCTGTTTTATATCCTGTATCATTGTTTGTTTCATATCCTGTATCATTTTTAGTATCATAGCCTCTATTATATCCTGTATCATTTTCAGATCCGGCCTCAGATGCCGGGTTTTTTGTTTGCGGATATGTGGATCCCTTATCAGCAACATTGGATATGCCTGGTTTACTTTCTAAATATGATCTTATCCTTTGGGTTTCTTCCATTTCCACGGCTTTCAGGATTACCTCTGATTCCATTCCACCGCCAGCTGTCTCTATCCGGACAGTGGCAACACCAAGTAAACGCTGCAACAGGCCTGTACGGATGTTTACGGTCTGCACCCTCTCTTTTTTGATGGATCTTTCTTTTTTGAATATCAGACCCTGTTTTATGTGCAGGTATCCATCTTCATATCTGTAAGTATAGAGGTACCATC
Source organism: Methanolobus sp. WCC5 (assembly GCF_045690325.1). GTDB lineage: Archaea > Halobacteriota > Methanosarcinia > Methanosarcinales > Methanosarcinaceae > Methanolobus. Next base: position 612,606 of record NZ_CP146981.1, read on the forward strand.
TTAATGCCGAAAGTGCAAAAGAAGCAATGAAAAGAACAGCTAATAACCCGATGTAGGGGCGCAGATCACCCCGGCCTGCATCCCCGTTTACCGATAGCAGGAATACAAAGACCGGCGGAAGCATATAGACAGAACTTCTTACGGCTTCCAGGATTATCATTACAGGATGCTGGCGTTTTATATCAGACATCTTCATCACTCACTCTGGCCAGAGCGGCTATCTCTCCCATAAGTTGTGAAGATCTTTCTTTTGAAAGTGCAGGTATCCGATGTTCCGTGGCAGCTGTTGATATCATTAATGTCGCGAGTCCGAAATATCGCATCAGCGGACCATACTCCGTATCTACATGCTGGACCCTGATCATTGGTATGAGAGTGCGTCTTATTATGAAGATACCGTGTTGGATATCTATCTCGTCTTCCCGGATCTCATAGCGCCAGAACCTTATCCGCAGCTGAGGTGCGATTATTGCATCCCATGTGGTGTAAAGCACAATAATCCCTATACCTATCCATCCCCATGCAGCAGGCAGGTGTGGGAAGATATCTCTTATCGTTACAAGATACACTAAAGGGATAAAAAGCAGAACAAATCCTTTGAGTATGCCGCCAAAGAACCAGGCTTTCAATGCCCGTGGATCGATCCGCTCAGAAGGTTCATTATCAAGCAATGTCTTTATTTCCTGTTTACTCTTTACTCAAAGAGCTATTTAAAAGGACTTAATGTATATGTTTACATATATGCTTTTTTCATGATCATTTTTCAGCAGGTGTGTTAATCCACACAAATCAGGGATGGAGCAGGTGCATTCCATTGATGGGGATCGATCAATGAATATTGGAACTGGATTTGATCTCAAAGGAAAGGATGTGATTTTTAAGCAAAAGACACCTATCCTATTTGGTGATCACTATCCATGATGGGAAAATTATTCTTTATTCTTGCAACTGCCACCTTTCTTGTGCTCTTCAGTGCGTGTGTTGAAAGACAGGTAACCGGACCGGAAGCATCCGGAGCAGATTTTGCCCGGGGTGAACATGAGAACAGGATCATTGGGAGTATAAGTGATACTCCGGCCGCCCTGGATGGGAAGATAGATATTCAGGGACTGGGGACCTTTTCCTTTGATCCGCAAGAGGTGAGGACCGTGCGTGAGGATATTTTCAGGGAGGGCTATTTCTCTATCTTTGATATCCTGGTCCACCTTGAGGAAAAAGGAGAGATAGAGATCGACTACTATTTTGATAAGGATATGAACACCTATGTGATAACCGATCTGAATGGTCATGAAAACTGGTGGTACGATGCCTATTACGATGGTGGCTGGCGTGAAAGAAGTGTTTTCCGTATGGATCACTATCCATACAAGGACAAAATGACAATTAACATGCTAAGGCAATCCGGGAGTTACCTTGATCCAATATATGAGACATATCGGGATGAAATAAGACGTAAGGAAGAGAACGGCGGCAAAACGATCATCCCTGAAGTGATCATTGAAGGCCAGCATGAGACCCTTGTCTTTGAAAACGTAGAGGTTTATGCCCATAACCTGAGGTCTGATATGTTACAGGATGGTGTTATAACAGCCATTGATACCATACTCACCCTGGGCGAAGAGGAGAAGATAAGCTATGATCTGCAGTGGTATGAGTCGATCGGCTCTGCAGGTGTTGTCAAAAGTTACTGGGTCGATCGTATCAACGATGATGTGAGTTACAGGCGTTGTGGTTTTGTATATGAGGCCGGTAACTGGCAATTTGAATTTTTCAAAGGTAATCACGTCCATATACCTTCGGATATAAGAGTGATAAACTCCCCGCAGTATCTGAAATATTTCCGGATATGCATCTGAATACGCATGAATTTGCCATAAAAGGTGCACCAAAAGGAAAGAACCGTTATGAGATAGATCTGTTGATAATGAATATTGACATGAGCAAAGTACTGTTGGTGGAATGTAAATGGCGGAACCTGGGAAAAAAGATAGCAAAGAACTTATCCGGATCTTAAAGGAAAAAGCAGGATATCTTACCCTTAAGGAAGGAACCAGGATCCGCTACGGAATATGTGCAATATCGGTCAATGGTAAGACCGCTCTTCAGAAAGAAGGGGTTTTTGTCCTGGACCTTGAGGATATAGGGAAAGTATTGGATAAGTCCGGGAAGTTCCATCTGTGATCAATTGATCGTTTGGTCCTTATAAGGTCAGCATATTAGTAATAATATAACATGCCGCCTTCGGTGGAACATATCTTGCAGGACCGTACTTATTCGTCAGGGCACTCTTCTGTAAAGATATAATATTATCAAACAACAAAATCCAATCAAGTGATTTCAGATAAAAAAGTTAATACAAGTAGTTATCTGGATCCGAACCTTATCAGATCTACTATTTCAACAATATCGGTAATTGTTAAATATCAGATTTTATCAGGCTTGCGGCTCAAGACCTTTAAAGAATAAATTCCAGAAAGGGTCTGTCTCAGGTTCGGTCAGTTTTGAAGTTCTGCCGTTTCTACTAAAGATCGAATGCTCCATCTTGCTATCAAAAACTCCAAGCTCAAAACTTTTAATACCAAGTTTATCCCATGCTCTGCGAATTGTCGAAACGCTTTGAGGCTCAACAGCAGCAAGTAAAGTTCCCTCACTGATAGCATGCCATGGATCAAAATTCAGTGCTTTTGCAAATTCCATGATATCAGCCGGTACGTCAACAGAGTCGATATCTACATTGACAGCTATCCCGGCAGCCTCTGCCATTTCATATACGCCTCCGAGAACACCACCTTCTGTTGCATCATGCATTGCATGTACCCCTCCTGCACTAAAAGCGCTAAGCGCATCTTCCACAACCGTTATTTCGGTCACACGTTCAAGACAGCTTTGAAGAGCCTCTTCCGTCATACTTCCGCTTATACGGTCTTTATAAAGAACAGACAGCAAAGCTGTGGCTTCTATTGCAGGTCCCTTTGTCATCAGCAGTACATCGCCGTCACGGGCTCCGCCGGGAGAGATCCAGGAGTCCTTATCGGCAAAACCCCACACGGTAATGCCTCCTACTGTAGGAATACTGACAGCGTCGTACCAGCCTGTATGTCCTCCTGCAATGCATATCCCAAGTTCTGCTGCTGCAGAAGAGATAGAACTGATTATAGTCTGAGCATCCTCGTCAGGACAGGTGGGTGGAAGCAGCAGCGTATATGTCATAAACTGAGGGTCTATACCGGTTACAGCAATATCGCTGGCGCCTATATGCACTGCAAACCAGCCCATTAGGTCAAGTGGAAGTCCCGGAGCAGGGAATATCGGATCTTCGGCAATGGCCATAACACTTCCGTCCTTCAATTCAAGCACAGCAGCGTCAAGACCCGGCCCGGGAGGGACGAGCAACTGAGCGCTTGATGCTCCGAAACTTGTCCCAAGCAAGGACTTCAGCCGGCTAGGTGAAGGTTTACCTACACGTACTCTATTCATGCGTTATTCTCCTTTTAAGTACGTATTCCACATCCCGGACCTTGCCTTTTAACCTTCCGGATGCACCGGCCCTGTCATCAATAGAGATATGTGTGAGAACGCGCGATGCGTGTGATCTCATATGATCGTGGCAGTCCATGATCACTCCCATGACCTTATCCGGATCACCTTCTATGGTAGTCTGCATTGCCCCCATAATATAATCAACGCCTGCAGCTTCAATTATCGGTACCAGTTCAGCTATCAGTTCTTTGAGCTCTTCTTTCTGTCCAATAGGTACAACTGAAAAACTTGCCAACATTAAAAACTTCTCCTTGTCAATGATATTTAAAAAGTTTCTGAAAATCACTTACTGCTTTCCCTACATCAGGTTCTGCAACCGTGGCACTTACTGCGCAGATCATATCAGCACCAGCTTTAATGACCTCATCTGCATTTTCAAGGGTTATACCTCCTATAGCTACTACAGGCAGTCTGCATACATTCCGCACATTCCGGATAAGCTGAATACCTGCAGGAGGGCCAGCATCTTTCTTTGTTGAAGTATAATAAACAGGGCCGACACCCAGATAATCCGCCCCCTCCTTTTCAGCCTGAACAGCTTCTTCAAGATCACGTACAGTAACGCCTAGTATTTTGTCCGGACCCAGCAGATATCTGACAACCTTAACCGGCAGATCATCCCGGCCAACATGCACTCCGTCAGCATCTATTGCAAGTGCGATATCAACACGATCATTTACGATAAATTTTGCATCTTTACACAAGCTTTTAAGTTCCCTGGCTTCTTTGTACAAAGATGCGGTTGTTCCCTCTTTTCTTCTGTACTGAATGATTTTTGCACCCGCCTTTGCTGCAGCCCGGACATCGCTTCTACTGCCGGCAAGACTAAGGTTTGCATCTGTAATAAAATAGAACCCTTTCATTAACTTCCTCCTTATTAAATATGCTAGAGATGTATGTTGAAACCTGCTTCCTGTTCCCATTGTAATAATATTATTTAAAATAAGTCCTGCACTTTTGCAAAAATATATCTTATTTAACCTTCAAAACCTGTTCAAAGCAAAATATAACAATACAGATTATTACTGAGTACACATTATCCCCCTCTGGAATCAATATGCAAGCTCCGGTTAAACAAGTGAATGCTCTCTCAACAATTGAAGCGGATACTGATGAGGCCACTCTTTTTGACCTTGTGGGACCTGAAGACTACCTTGAAGAGAAAATGGGGGCTAGTGGATGTCGTTTCAATGAGGGCTTTGCGTCTGATGATTAAGAGTTCCGTGCTGAAGGAAATGGTGACTGTATGAGATCGCCGTTACTTGCCATTGAAGATGTTGATGCCTTTGTCTGCCAGGAATGCGCAGAAGCATATTACACACCACAAACATCCAGACGCATAGACAAGGTTATGCAAAAGTTTTACAGATCATCTCTGCGTGTCCATCCGCTTGCTGCAGGGGAAGTCAGCCTTAACGAGACAGAGGGTTAAGAACTGCTGATCCTATTATGAAATGAACCGCAGATATTGATTCTTATCACATCTGCGTTACCTGCTAAACGACTGTTTAGCAGGCACTCAACTCCGTAGGAGGTGAGTGTATCCGTGTTCATCTGTGGTTTTAATTAATAGTGGACCGCTGATAAACGCAGATGCACACAGATATTGATTCTTCTCATCTGTGTTTATCTGTGTTCATCTGTGGTTTTAATTAATAGTGGACCGCTGATAAACGCAGATGCACGCAGATATTGCTTCTTGTCGTCCGTGTCTATCGATGGTCAGTAGACCATTCGCATCTCTGCAAGATCAACATATATTGATGATGGAACGCGCCGCATGCGGCGGGGTGGTTGCATTGTTACAAGATCCACCAAAGAGCATGCACCAAATCCCAGCAGACCGACCAGCGGACCCCCGGACAAGCGATCATTCCTGCCAGACCATACACCAGACCTACACTCCCACAAGCTCCCCCCATCAGCCAGGACTGCCGATCCTGAGAATAGCTCCTGCTATATACAGGAATATATCCTTTTTTCCAGTCTGCCCGGACCGACCCCGGCTTATAGTGACCAAAGCTTCAAACAGACAGATCACCACCATTGTCCCCTCTATTTATGTATAACACCGCAAATTATTCTTGTGACATTTTCACAAAACTTAAATATGTCCCCTGAGTTTAGTCAACGAAGTATAATTATACAGGCATACGATCTGTCTGCTGTGTCGGGTGAGTGAAAAATGGTGGTAGTGAACAGTCATTCTGGTCTTGGTATTCTTGTTACCGGCGGTGCCGGCTTTATCGGTAGTCACATGGTTGACAGGCTTTTGAACTCAGGTAACAAAGTTAGCGTTTTTGACAACCTCAGCTCCGGTAGTCAGGAGTGGAGTGGAAGAAGACTGTGAGGCGTTGTTTGAGTAGGGATCATATGAAAATACTGCCGGATGCTGATGCTTCGATAAAATTGACAAAGATAGGCCCGGGTTTATGGAACGATACGACTTTAGCTCTCTTAAAGATTTAAATAGGTACGAATATGGTGCGAAATTACTTGATTGAGAAAGTTGAAGCAGGTTTGGAAAGGATAATTATGCGAAGATATAGAGTAACAAAGAGTAGAAGAAGTGAATTTGAGAATCCGGTTTCAGTTATTAAAGGTGAATCAGTTATTTGTCTTGAAGAATCTAATCCAGATGGAGATTGGGCAGGATGGGTATTGTGTAAGATGAGTGATAATGAAGGTTGGATACCATACCAGATCATTGAACGTGAGGGATCAAAAGGTATAGTACTGGAAGATTATTGTGCAATTGAATTTGATCTGGAAATAGGTGAAGTGTTAATTATGGAGAAGGAACTGAATGGGTGGATATGGTGTTACAAGGAGGATTCACCTGATCTTAAGGCATGGGCTCCATTGAATTGTATTGAGCTAATTAATTAATTAATTAATTAATTAATATAATGACGATATTGGGTATTTCATTAAAGAACGTCAGCTATAGAGAAAGCAATAAGAAGAGGGAAAAAGAACAGCAAAAGACCATAAGGTCTTAAAGAAAGCCAGTATCAGGGATTGCCTTCACTTTTCTGTTCATTGGGACCAGCAGCACTACCTGCCCCGGATGGCCACCCCGGCATGATCCACAAACCAGCCCCTTTTAGGATCACCCCTCAAAACGACAGTTTATATAATACACATCTCACATTTCCCCATACTATCAGATGTCATACTGCCAGACCATACACCTGATCCACACTCCCGACACACTCCCACAAGCTCCCCCCATCAGCCAGGACTGCCGATCCTGCTGATAGATCCTGCTATATACAGGGATATATCCTTTTTTCAAGTCTGCCCGGACCGACCCCGGCTTTTAGTGAACCACAGCTAAAAACAGACAGATCAGTACCATTATCCCCTCCATATATATAACACTGCAAATTATTCTTGCGATATTTTCACAAAAATTATATATGTTCCCTGAGTTTAGTGTACCCAACGAAGTATAATTATACAGGCATACAATCTGCCTGCTGTGTCGGGTGAATGAAAAATGGTGGTAGTGAGCAGTCTTTCTGATCATAGTATTCTGGTTACCGGTGGCGCCGGTTTCATCGGCAGCCACGTGGCCGACAGGCTTGTGAGCATGAACAACAGGGTCACGGTATTTGACAACCTCAGCTCCGGCAGGATGGATTTCATAGCCCATCATCATGAAAATTCTTATTAATATCTATGGATGTAACTGAGCACTATCTGATCGAGGAGTACTCAAATGGCAGAATAAGTAAGGGAAAAGCTGCCAAGATGCTTGATATCAGTATTTATGAGATCAACGACCTTTTCGAAGAACATCGTGTTAAAGATAGTATTAGCTATGAGAACTTTATCAAAGGTATGGAAATTGCTGAGAAATACAGCAAGTTTGATCCTGATAAAGAGAAAAAGAAAGAATGATCATGTTAGTTTTAAACGTGATACATAACTCTGTTATAAGTCGATTCAGGCAGAGGGAGATGTCAGATCTGATTCTCCAGTTCGTCCAATAGATCCTGTATCAAAGGCTTTACTTCCGGGATGCCTTCCTTTACGCTGAGCCAGACAACTTCAAGGTTTACACCAAAATAACCATGGATCAGCTTGTCCCGACTGCCTGTCAGATCCTTCCAGGGAATTGAAGGGTAATTTTGCCTTATATCCTCAGGGACTTTCTTTGCTGCTTCACCAATTATCTCCAGGGCCCGTATCACGGCATATTGAGTCTTTATATCTTTTAGGAAATCCTCAAAAGTACAGCCATAGACAAAGTTTTCTGCTGCATCCATGGCATTGCAGATGTCCTGTACATAGTCCCTTATATCCCGAATGCTAATCCCTCATATGGCTTCAACTTCCTTAAGTATGTATTTTCCGATATTTGGTTTCAGTGCATTTTTCATGACAAGATCCACTTTGATCCCCAGATAATCGGAAAGGTAGTTCTCCAGATGAACGAATCTGAAAATAGTAGGAGTTTTGCTAAACTCCACCAGCACATCAAGATCACTTTCCGTAGTGTGATCTCCCCTTATATAGGACCCAAATAATCCTATGTAACTTACATTATATTGCTCTTTCAACTCCGGCAGTATTTCGCGGAGTTTGGTTCTGTATAGTTCAACATCTCTATTATCTGGCATATTTATCTCAGAAGGGACTTTATAAGCTAATGTTACTTTTATTGATATAAGTTGTTTGTCCTTTGCTGGAAAAGGCACAGATATTCAATAGAAGGCCAAAGGACTTAGGAGAGATGATAGTGTATTAAGCTTATCACTTCAGTGATGGATTTTTCGAAGTTTTTTTAAATCTGGCTCGTTGATAAGGAATGCGCAGAAGCATACCATACCCCGCAGAATTCCGGAGGCATAGACAAGGTTATCCAAAAGTATTACAGATCATCCCTGCGTGTCCATCCGCTTGCTGCAGGGGAAGTCAGCCTTAACGAGATAGAAGCTGAAAACTGCTGATCTTCAGAGCAGTTTTTTTTTGGACGCGGACTGCGCCGCCTGCTGTAGAACATATCTTATAGAACCATACCTATTCTCCAAGCCATTCTTCTCTGGATATATGGGCCTGTTTAAGAATTATTTGAAGCAGATCGGCAATGATCCTGTCTTTATGTGGATTGGGAATCGTCAGGATCAGGTCACCTTTGGTCATGAAAGTATGTTTTCCACCAGAGAAGGGACCCTCAAAACCGAGTTCCCTTAGTCTTTTCAAAAGGTTTCTCCGGGTGAGCGGAGCTAACTTAGACAACTGCAACTTCCCCGGGGTCCTCTATTACATGATTGCCGATCGGTGGAAGTGCAAGACCTCTCCTGAGCCTGAAGACTATCCACTCATCAATGACCTCTTCAAGGTTTCTGCGGCATTCTTCAAGGGTGCTTCCTGTTGCCCAGACACCATCAAGTTCCGGCACTTCACCATAATATGGCTCATCGTCCTCAATTATCTCGTATCTGGCTTTTCCCAGAGCTGCTCCGATGTATTCAATAAGCATTTGTAACACCTGATTGGATCTGTTTTTGCATATGGCTCAATGTAGTTATTGCTTTCATTGGTATATGAGAATATTCCTGCAATTTTACATGTGTTTTTCCATGGAGATGGAATGTGCTGCCTGCCACCGGAACGGATGCTTTTGTACAAAAACTGCGAGTATGCCTGTGTTATCTGCTAAGTTGAGTGCCTGCTAAACATCCGTTTAGCAGGTAACGCAGATGCACACAGATATTATTTATTCTCATCTGTGTCTATCGATGGTCAGGTGACCATTCCTGCCAGACCATATACCAGATCCACACTCCCAGAAAAACACCCCACACCCCTCCAACACAGCCCCACAACAAGACAACATCTAAGATCAACACCGTCCAATAGCCTCAAAAAGATCGATAAAGATGCAGGCATTCAGGTTAAGGATGTATCCGACATATTCCGGTGATAGTTTTGGTCTATTCTCTTCAAATCTCAGCGGCCTGCCAAAAAGAGATCAAACGATCGACCAGGAAGAATCCACATTTACTTCCATAGACCAGGAAAGATCGAATATGTTTTCTCAACATAATACCGAAATTGACCTAACACTAAAAAAGAGATCTTGTCCTTAAGTGCTTGAACTCTTTATATACTATTTCTCTTGAATTAAACTTCCAGGCATGCTGGAGAGATTCTAACCAGGCATAGAAAGCTATTAATACTATATTAATACCATGTTAATATGGTATTATGGTTAAAGCAATAATCAACATTGACGATCAAACCAACAGAGTACTGAACATAGTTAAGGCTAAGTATGGCCTGAAGGATAAAAGCTCAGCTATTGAACTTGTGACTAAACAGTATGAAGAAGAGCTACTTGGGCCGGAATTAAGACCCGAATATATAGAAAAGGCAAAAAGAATAATGGCTCAGGATGCTGTGGATGTCGGTACGGTCGATAACCTGAGAAAGAGATTAGGTATCTAATATGTACAGGCTAAAGATCAGGCCTGATCTTGAGAGAACGTTGAAAAAACTGGCTAAGAAGAATAAGAAACAATTGGAGATAATCCTTAGTAAAGCTGAAGAGATCGTTGAAAATCCCCACAGATATAAAAATCTGAGGTCACCACTGAACATGTGGAAGAGAGTACATATAGATAAACACTTTGTGCTTGCCTTTTCCGTGGATGATGAAAACAATACTGTCACACTTGAAGACTATGATCACCACGATGAAATTTACAAATAGGATGCCTGGGATGCGCAGAAGCATACCATACCCCGCAGAATTCCGGAGGCATAGACAAGGTTATGCAAAAGTTTTACAGATCATCTTTGCGTGTCCATCCGCTTGCTGCAGGAGAAGTCAGCCTTAGCGAGATAGAGGCTTAAGAACTGCGGTTAATGTTCAGTTTGTTTTTGTTTTGTGCTGCAAGCTGTGATGGAGTGTGCCGCCGGCGGCGTGTTGTTACTTTAATAATTGAATAAAACATCATCCAGGTCAAAGAGCATAAGTCCTTTCTCTTTCAGAGTATCCTTGTTCTCGATAGCTTTTGCAATGACTGCAAAATGTTCATTTCTTTCTTCATTGTACCAGTTTACGTATGATGCCTTTTCTCTGAGGTCTCTTGATATTATTTTTACGTCTTTTGTCGTTAATGTTTTCCATTTGCACTCAACAAACAGTATATCTTTTGATCTTTCATTTAATGCTACAATATCGATCTCATAGGTGTTTTTATTATTTTGTTCTTCCCGGACTTTTCCCCATTGCCTTCCAATTCTTTCAAAAGCAAAGGGCAATTTATCAGTATTGTTGAGATGGATCAGGTATTGCCGGGATATATCTTCAAAAACATGACCAAGATATTGGTTGTATGAATCACTTATTCTGGAACGTATCATATTCCTGTTTACTTCCAACAGTGATCTTGATGGATATATATAAGTGTACCAGAATTTCATAAAGTTGTCTGAAATAGTGTAGATAGAACCTTTATTTATATTTCTTGTACCTTTAAGGATAACAGGCCATTCCTTGTTTATGAAACCAAGACCCATAAGAACACGCAGATATTTTGGAATATTATTTACTGGTATATCAGTACTTTGAGAAATTTCAGAAACGCGGGTTTTGCCTTCGGATATAGCTTCAAGTATAAGTTCGTATTTGGTTGGTTCCCTTAGTTCTTCTTTCAACAGGAAGGTAGCTTCATCATAAAGAAAAGTGGCTCTGTGTAGTATGTTCTTATCAACATTCTCCATAAATGACAGGTCTTTTTCGAATTTGTTCAGATAAGCAGGGATACCACCAAGACAACCGTATATACGTACAAGTTCTTCCGGATCTTTTGCAGGGAAAAATTGTGCCATGTGAATGAACTTTAAAGGTTCTACCTTGATCTGTCCGTTTCGGCGACCATATAAAGGAGATCTGTAGCCAAGAACTTCATTTTCCATCATACCTATGCTTGAACCAAGAAGTATTAACATGACATTGGCATCCTTAAGGTACATATCCCAGGCAGCCTGAAATGCTGACATTGATGCTTTGCTGCCTTCTATAAGGTATGGTACTTCGTCGATAATGATCACAGGTTTTTGACTGGTCTGCTGAGTAATGAATTTCAATGCAGCATCCCATTTAGTGATCTTGGGCTGATAAATACCAAGCTGCTCAGATGTCTTTTCAAGAAAGTCCTCTACCTGATGCTCAAGGTCAAGTTTCTGGGACAGATAGTAGACAGACGGTTTTCCAGCCATGAATTTCAGGACAAGTTCTGTTTTACCAACACGCCTTCTTCCATATATTACGATCAGTGACGAGGAGTCCCGGGAGTATTCTGATCCAAGGAATTCTAATTCTTCAGCACGGTTGATAAACAGACTCATAATACTAAGTATTACGAGTCTATATTATATAGATTTCTGCTGGTTGATGAAATACAGTTAATTAACACTCAAAACGATGAGAAGATAAGAGATTACTGCAGAGTTGACATATAGTACAAATGTAACATGCAGGAACATGGATGTTCCAGATAAATATCTAAACTGATAACGTGATCGAAGTTGTTAACAACTCTTGTGTCATAGAAGAGTATCCGGACGCATAGACAAGGTTATACGAAAATTAATGAGTCTTCCCTGCCTGTCCATCCGCTTACTGCAGGGAAACTTAGCCTTAGTGAGATAAAAGCTTAAGAACTGCGGTTTTATTCTGAAATGAACCGCAGATACACGCAGATATTGCTTCTTGTCGTCCGTGTCTGTCGATGGTCAGGTGAACATTCGCATCTCTACAAAATTAACATAGAGTGATGATGGAACACGCCGCCTGCGGCGGGGTGGTTGCATTGTTATAAGATCCACCAAAGAGCATGCACCAAATCCCAGCAGACCGACCAGCGGACCCCGGCACAAGCGATCATTCCTGCCAGATCATCCACCAGACCATACCAGACCTGGACTGCTACAAGACTGAAGGATTTGGTACCAGCCATGCTTTTTTTGATTGTGCTCCCACATATCACTTCAGCAATTCTGTGAATTCCTCGACCATCAGCTCTGATACCCTGATCAATTGTCTTAGCAGGCCCGGTTTTAACTCTTTATGCTTGGAGACGGTCAATTTGATTTTAGAGCCTTCCTTTCTCAAAACAACGTGACTGCTTACCTGCCTGTGTGGAAGCCAGCCTGCCTTTGAAAAAGCCTTATTGCCTCTACGCCGGAGATTATAGGAAGCTTTGACATTTAAGCGATCACTTCAAGTATTTTGCAAGAGGGTCTGGTCATGCATGCAGATGCAGTTGGTTCACCTAAGTTACCCTTTGATCTGTCAATAAGCATTTAAGTGAAAAAGCCAATATGAAAGATGGTGTGATATGAGCATAATTGTCAAACTTAGCAGTGAACATACTATCACTCTTCCGGAAGAACTTATCAGAAAGATGCATTTTGCATCAAATGATGAGATACTGGTGCAGGTCGATGAGGATAAACTGGTCCTCTCAAAGAAAACCGACAGCTACACCAAGAAGCTTCGAGGCTTGCATAAAGAAGTATGGAAGGATGTTGACTCTGAGGAGTTCCTTAGAAAGGAAAGAATATCATGGGGCAAGGATGCCGGTAACTGATAAGCATTCAAAGATAGGCATTGATTCAATGCTTTTTATCTATCTCTTTGAAGACAATCAGTTTTTTTCGGATATATGTGCAAGTATTTTAGGAGAAATAGAGAGCGGAGTAAAAGAAGGAATAACTTCCTCGATCACGCTTCTGGAAATACTTGTCAAACCCAGGATTGATGGCAATGTGGCGGCAGTTGAAGATTATAAGAATATTCTGATCGATTTCCCGAATCTTGAAATTATTGATGTGAGTGTGCAGATAGCAGATATTGCTTCGGCACTCCGTGCGAAGTATTCTATAAAGACCCCGGATGCCATTCAGGTTGCAACTGCCATAAAAGAAGGATGCACTTCCTTTATCACAAATGATTATGCTCTTAAGAAGATAGATGAGATAGAGGTCATTATTTTAAGGGATCTTTATAGTGTATAATTAAAACCAACTATTCAGCCCGGACAGATCAATATCTATTGCTATGTTTATGTTTAGAGTCCATACGCATCACAGTAATCAATTGATCCGTATGTTTAATGGACCATCATTGCTTATACTTTTTGTGGAAGTGGTTGGTTGTTGTGGTAGCGGAACGCACCGCCTGCCACCGGAACGGATGCTTTTGTACAAAGAACTGCGAGTATGCCTGTGTTACCTGTTAAATGAATGTTGAGCAGGCACTCAACTTTGCAGGAGGTTAGTGTATCTTTGTTCATCTGTGGTTTCTTTTAAAATATGAACCGCAGATAAACGCAGATGCACGCAGATTTTTGTTTATTCTCATCCGTGTTTATCCGTGTTCATCTGTGGTTTCTTTTAAAATATGAACCACAGATAAACGCAGATATTATTTATTCTCATCTGTGTTTATCCGTGTTCATCTGTGGTTTCTTTCAAACCTTAACTCTGCTCATTTAGGGAATAAGTCTATATTCAGCTTCTTTCCTAAATCCTCTATCTTTTTTGGTACTTCTGTCAGCATCATTTGTCCATCTATATCCATCATATAGACTTTACCGAACATTTCAATCAAATCTCTTGGTGAATACTTTTTAGTCAATGAAGCACCCCGTATGTAATTCTCAATCTTTGCATAGCCATAAAGTGACAGGAACGATATGAATAAATGACCGAATAGAGATTCGTTATCCTGGAGATAGATCTTGTCCGCCTCAAGAAGGTTTTTGTACGTATCATAATGCTTTTCGACACAATCTCTTTTCTTATACATCAGAAAGATATCTTCACATTCCATATCCAGGTTTGAGATCAGTAAGATCCTCCCTGCTTTTTTGAGGCTTTCGTTAAATTCCTCTTCAGTTATCTTCTTTTCATCATAACGTTTGTAGAGGGTATATTCTTCTTCCTTTCTCAGCTCATTATCCTCAAACAGATAAAGAAAAGTTTCATCTTCTTCCCATTTCCCACTTTTGATAAGGCGTTCATGGTAGAAGAAATGCGCATTAAGTTCCATTGGCTTGTTGTAAAGGACACTATTTCTCCTTGTGGGGATGACAAATGTCAATTTTTGTTTCTTCAATATTTTCACTGAAGTCTTTGAACAAAATCCTCTATCAAGGATAAGCGTCTTGTCTTCAACTCCAACTTCCTGAATGGATAATGCAAGTGATTTAACATCCCTAACTGATCCGGGAAGGATTCTCATCATTGTTGGCAAATTCTCATTTGCCGTGCATAGCAGTGCAAAGTTTATTTGAGGGATATAGAAGTGCTCTTTATTGTATCCTTTTTCAGCAAAGTTGATTCCTTCTGAACGAGTAAATATTGCACTGAGGTCATAAACAAGATGTTTATCCTTACTTGATAACTCTCTGAAGATATCATTTTGTGCTTTGCGATTTACTCCTACTTCTTTGAGAACCTTAGATAGGTTCTTAGGAGTCATCGAAGGTTGCATATCTACTACAGGATAGAGTTTTTCCCAGACAACACCTGCTCTTTTAAGTGGTACATGACCTGTTATGCGCACAAGTGCAAGGGCGTATATCTCTTCCCATATTTCGCCAAAAGCATTCTGCAGTGGTGCAATAAGATCCTCCATTGCAGTATGAAGTAGTGAAGAGTTTCCATATTCCCATAGTGAGCGAACTCTTTTGTTGGATATGACTGTTTTCTGGCTATCTATTAAACCCTTGTCTTTGTCCAGTTTCCCCAGATATGTTGAGGTCTTTCTGCGTTTCTTTAATTCTTTGTCCCAGTAAGTGGTTGATCGATAGACATAGTACCCTTTACTAAAGGTTTTAATCTCCAACCCCTTTTCCCCAAGCTTGCGCTGCTCGGTTAACCAGTTATGTGCCCATTCTCCCATTATTCCCTATAGGGTTTACATTGTACATATAGATTTTGCCTTGTTGAAATACAAAATTTCTAATTCAATAAGGAACATTATCATAAAAATATAGAAGATAAACATAGTTCGCAACTACTACATGAAAGATAGTGAGAAGAAGAAACAGCATTAGTAGCAATGATTGAAAAGAAAGTTACTCCCTAAAATAGGCGGAGTTAAGGTTTCAAAATATGAACCGCAGATAAACGCAGATGCACGCAGATTTTTGTTTATTCTCATCCGTGTTTATCCGTGTTCATCTGTGGTTTCTTTCAAAATATGAACCGCAGATAAACGCAGATGCACGCAGATTTTTGTTTATTCTCATCCGTGTTTATCCGTGTTCATCTGTGGTTTCTTTTAAAATATGAACCACAGATAAACGCAGATGCACGCAGATTTTTGTTTATTCTCATCCGTGTTTATCCGTGTTCATCTGTGGTTTCTTTTAAAATATGAACCACAGATAAACGCAGATGCACGCAGATATTATTTATTCTCATCTGTGTTTATCCGTGTTCATCTGTGGTTTCTTTCAAAATATGAACCGCAGATAAACGCAGATGCACGCAGATTTTTGTTTATTCTCATCCGTGTTTATCCGTGTTCATCTGTGGTTTCTTTTAAAATATGAACCGCAGATAAACGCAGATGCACGCAGATATTATTTATTCTCATCCGTGTTTATCCGTGTTCATCTGTGGTTTTATTTCACATTGGACCGCAGATACACACAGATGCACGCAAATATTGCTTCTTGTCGTCCGTGTCTGTCGATGGTCAGGTGACCATTCGCATCTCTGCAAGATCAACATATATTCATGATGGAACGCGCCGCCTGCGGCGGGGTGGTTGCATTGTTACAAGATCCACCAAAGAGCATGTACCAGATCTCATTTTTCTAACACTAAAAAAAGAGTTTTTAAATAAAATAAAGGTCTTGACCGTTTTCACCGCCCCAAATACCCGCTGTGGATTTTTATATAATCTTCAAAATTCACCCTGCCATATTGTCATCGCTATAATTGATCCAACCATCAATTAATAATTATTAATAAAAGTAAAAACTTTTTTTATATATTATTTACTTATTCTTAAATAAGAAAAACGGAGAAGACCAATGGATTTTAAGCTTGCAAAAATGATATATATGAATATGTCATTTTTAGTTATCATTTGGTATCAATAAAATACTACCTGATACATATAGGAGGATTACGATATGAACAAAGCAGAATCAATAAACAGACCAGAACGTTCGCCTACGTTGAACACAATAAAGATGGTAGAAAACACCCTGCAAGAGATGGATGAAAGCGTTACGTCTGTCGCGGAGTTAAAGCGCCATTTACCTCGACAGATCAATCATACCACCCTGAAGACTATTCTGGAGTACCTTGAAGAAAGCAACAAGATCGCAATAAGCATCAAAGGCATTACCTGGATACATAATAACAATCGAGACTTAAACAAAGCAGTCTCCAGAGGCATTCAATTATGAAAGAGGTTCGGGTAGTCCTTATCGATGAGGCAATTCTCAAATACCAATCCTTAAAAGAAAGGGCATCCGAATCCAAAAAGGAAATGGCGATCCTTGAATCTGTCAGAAACAAAGCAGACATCATCAAAAAAGATATTCATTATGGTGATCCTGTCAGCAAAAAACTAATCCCTAACACATATCGTAAGAAATATGATATCAGGAATTTATTTAGAGTTGAGCTGCCTTATTTTTGGAGATTACTATATACTCTGAAAAACGATCCGGAGACAAATGACTCAATTGTTGCGATTGTCATAGATATTGTTGATCACAGCGAATATAACAAACTGTTTGGTTATCAGAACAGATAGACTCCTGTTGCGACATCTATCTGCCCCTTACTGGTTATCGTTACAGTCCTTATATCTAAAATCGACATTAATATTTCCCTCTTGCATCTTACATGTAAGATGAATAATCTATTATTAGATAGTGTTTGTTAATCTTCCGCAGACCAATTGCTATTATGCATAGTTATCCATGTTTCCTTGAGATATCAGAGGTCCACTCAACAATGGAAAAATACCTCTCATCAAAGAGATCTGCAACGCACCTCTCAAAGTCATCCCCCTTTTCAGTGCAGTCATCTTCAGTCAATACATCCATAATCCTTTCAATTTTGCCTGAAATGCTCATAAGTCTACATTATTATTTTAAATATAAATATATTTTTATTAGATACCGGGACCGACCCCGTCTCCGTCTTATAGTGATCCACAGCCTAAAACAGACAGATAGCCACCATTATCCCCTCCATTTGTATATAACACCACAAATTATTCTTGCGACATTTTCACAAAAATTATATATGTTCCCTGAGTTTAGTGTACCCAACGAAGTATAATTATACAGGCATACGATCTGCCTGCTGTGTCGGGTGAATGAAAAATGGTGGTAGTGAGCAGTCTTTGCGATCTTAGTATTCTGGTTACCGGTGGCGCCGGCTTCATCGGCGGCCATGTGGTTGACCGGCTTTTGAACTCAGGTAGCAAAGTTACCGTTTTTGACAACCTCAGCTCCGGCATTTAGGAGTGGAGTGGAAGAAGACCGTGAGGCTTTGCTTGAGTAGTGATCATATGAAAATACTGCTGGATGCTGATGCTTCGATAAAGTTGACAAAGATCGGTTTTATGGAAATATTGTCATCCGGTTTTGATGTTATCCTGACAGATGTTGTGTATGATGAGCATGTAAATGTGGGGTTGAAGAGAGGCTATCCTGATGCAAAAGAGATGGAACGGTCCATCTCTGAAAAGAAGGTGCTTGTTGTTCAGGTAAAAAAGGAAGCTTTAATCTTTCATGGGCTGAATCTGGGTCGGGGAGAGATAAGCATCATCACGTATTGTCAGGAAAATCATGTTGATGTTGTCGTTTCTGATGACGTTGCTTTTTTAAAAGTGCTTAAGTCAATGAAATCAGTCCCGTTCATTCCGGTGTCTGTCACCCTTATACCTGGAATAGAACATGGATTGATAGATAAAGACGAAGCACTGGAATTCCTTGAGTTGCTAAAGGATATGATAAAGGCAGATCATTACTTATATGTAAAAAGCGAAATAGAAGGATTGAAATGAGCATTACCATAGAGATTCCTCCCTCAATTGAGAACATCCTGAACAAACGTGCACTTGAACAGCACCTTGACAGAGAATCCATACTCGAGCAGATGTTATGGGAGAGTGCTGAACATTATCTTGTTGAGGAATATTCAAAAGGCAGAATAAGTAAGGGAAAACTGGGAGAAATGCTTGACATGGATATCTATGAAGTGAACGACCTTCTCGATAGATACCATATCAAAGGCAATCTTGACCTTGAGACTTTTCAGGAAGGCATCAAAACCGCTGAGTCCCTTGCTAAATACGATAGTGAGAATACCAGGGATAATAATGATATTGAACTCAGGAAGGTCTGATTTTCTTTTAAAACGGGAAAATCTAAAAGGTATAGAGCTGGGGAGACGGATCAACAAATCCTTAGATCAGCGATACAGGGATCTGGGTGTATGAATGGGACCTGTCAAAAGGGCGGGACTGTCAACATCGTGAATAGTTCTCATGGTAAATTATATACCCACGTAAGAACAATATCTCATGTATGTCAATATTATTGGCAACACAATTGAAGTCATATTAAAGGTGAAAAAGATAATGGCAAAACCTATTGAACTGGGACTTGTGCTGGAAGGTGAAGATGCAGAAGAGTTCTGGGAAAATGAGAAAAAGTCAGCTACCAGGCAACAGGTAGAAATGTTCAAAAAAGCCAGGAAAATATCCGATAGTATCCGTTTTTAGTCCCGGCATCGATATGTCTGAATCTGATCTTTCTATTTCTGCACTTTCTAAGAGAGACGATTTTTGCCTGTATAAGTTTTTTTGCTTCCCGGTGATGTCAGGCAGCACTGAATGCGCCGGTATGGTGGTTACCATGCGGGAGTGATTTGCCTTTTGAAAGGAAAAACTATGTTATTTAATATTATGCCAGTTGCTGACAAATGGACTGCGGAACATGCATGTTCAATCCTTTACCAGATGGCAGGAAAAAGATTCCTCGCTCAATTCAAAGTATTCAAGACATGCATGATAGCTTTGGTTTATCTTTTTTACGAATTCAGAATCACCCGTGTAAAAGTTAATAGGCACGATATCAGGAAGATTTGTCATTAGTTCGTAAAAGATCCTTTCATCATTGGGGTCTTTGAAATATGTTCCAGTTGTTGCTGTCTTTATAGGTTTGAGGTTAGCTTGATCTAATAGTATTATTCTATTCTCATTAGCATGTATCTGGTCTAATTTCCGATACAACGATTGTGAATATTTTACAGCAAGCTGCGATAAGAAAGATGGGAGCCCATAACTGTCATTGTCTTTTAGGAATACAAGGATCTCATTATAGACCAGATCCAGAAAATTGGCTATACCCGGATTTTTTGATCTTATCTTCCGGAAGGATATTATCAGTTGTTCCTGATATTCCATCTGGCTTATTTTCTTATTCTGGAAGTCTGGAAGGAAACGGATTATCTCCACAACTATTTGGTTTATTTTATTTCTAAAAAGGTTACCGGATTCTGACAGGACCGTTGAGTACAAAATAAGATGATCAGAAGAACCTTTATAAGTATTATAGATCTTTCATGAAGCCTGTCATGAGGATTTACTATGGCAATCAAGATATTTCAATCAATGGAGAAATTCATGTCAGATCACTATAGCTTCAAAAACAGCATCGTTATCTTTGATGCCCCTGATCTTTTTGTAGTTATACAGACTCAAGCCGGACAAAAAGTTCTGGAAGTCCAGATCAGACACTTTTTTTCTATGAAATGCTTCTATATAAAGTAATGAAAAGATCAACTTATTCCAGATATTTGAGTTATCCAGTTTGTTCAACGGAAGATCCAGAGCTTCTTTTATCATTTCCTGGATAAGGTAGAATACCTGGTCAAGCAACAATAACTGACCGATATCTTCACCATCCTCCCACATCCCGGAGTTGATCTCATCCCTTATAGATACTATTCTGCCATTGAGTTTCCTTAGGGATAGTTTCAGGATGTGATGCATCTGCTTTTGTTCGATGTTCAATCTTTTGTGCTCTAGTTCTTTAAAAACGTCTTTGATCTCATCCAGTTCGGATACTTTTCCTTCGAGCTCATCGATGAAATCTTCATCAAATAATTTGCCAGCTACAATATCTGTAAAAAGATCAAGTATCTTTTCACGTGTCTCAAAATCAAGATTTGAGATCTTATTGATCTCTTTTTTAAACAAATATGATTGATGCATCGACCTCAGATAATCAATACCACCAACTACGGGCCGCATGATAAATGTCATTCCATCAAACATATCTGTAGAAAAACTGTCCAGTATGGAATTTACAGGTCCGTATCCATCAATACGATAATTCTCCATGATAGACATTTATTACAATTCAATGGATTAATAAGTTTCCTGTGATCAATTCTTAGCAAGGCTATATGATAATCGTTCCTTACACTGAAAAAGATAGATATATTGAATACGAAGTTAACTGCTGATCTTCTGGTTGTTTCTTTTTTTGGAGGTGGAACGCGCCGCCTGCGGCGGGGTGGTTGCATTGTTACAAGATCCACCAAAGAGCATACACCAAATCTCACCAGACCGACCAGCGGACCCCAGGACAAGCGATACAAGAGCCCGGGATATGGATGGAACTTACAAAAATGCGGTGGATTGTGTCGTGTTTTTTAAAGTGCGTTAGCTCAATAGATCGCCAGGACCTCATCCGTACTGATTATGTCTACTCCTATAAACCGGGTGACCTTTTCCCTGACATTCAGGAGAGAACGCACATCCATTGTTGCAAGGGGGATTGCATACTGATAAGCAAGTACTACTATTGGTGCATCCTTTGGCTCTATACCTAAAGCGGTTGCAAGGGCACAGTATTCCGGACGACTTCTAACTTCTTCCAGAACCATTGCCTGAAAATCAAGAGGTGTGAATGTTGTCTTTACAAATGGTTCTCTGAAAATGGACCATATGGCAGTCTGTAGTTTATCGATATCGTAGCCTTTTCTTTTTCCTTCCGGGAGGATGTTATTAATGACTTCTCTTGCAATGTAGGGAGAAACTACAGGTTTCAGATCTCCTTTAATTACTTTCTTCAAAACCGTAACGCACTTATCATCTGTCTTTAAGAAGGCATGTATCCATATGCAAGAATCAAGAACTATCATTTGTTCTCCAGATCCCTGTATGCCTGTGCATATTCGCTATTCACGGACTTTCTTGTATTCTGAACCGATTCATCTACTGCATCTTTATCAAGATCCCCGCCAACAGACGCAAGCATTTCCAGAGCCTCATCTACCGGAACAGGCTGTTTCCAGGCATTATGCATAAGCTCTGCTGAATGACCTGTTTCCATGAATAGTTCACAGCGTCTTTTACTTTGATCGAGGTCTTCAAGATAGTGAACTATAGCCTTTTTTACAAGTTCTTCCCTGGAATGAGCATAACCTGCCTTTACCCGGGAATCTATCCTGCGGATAAGATATTCACCAATATTTACATCTGCAGCAGTTTCTGACATATTGATAGTTGTATTTACCTATTGGTAAATATAAATTCCGTTTTTTTATTGTGAAGGATAACTGCTTCTTAGATCAAATTATGCAAATCCTATGGTCAATTACTGCTGTGTCGATCTGCTTTCTGCCAGGGATATAAGTCTCAATGAGAATGAGGCTTAATAACTGCTGATCTTATTGTGAAATGAACCGCAGATATTGTTTATTCTCATCTGCGTCTATCGATGGTCAGGTGACCATTCGCATCTCTGCAAGATCAACATATATTCATGATGGAACGCGCCGCCTGCGGCGGGGTGGTTGCATTGTTACAAGATCCACCAAAGAGCATGTACCAGATCTCATTTTTCTAACACTAAAAAAAGAGTTTTTAAATAAAATAAAGGTCTTGACCGTTTTCACCGCCCCAAATACCCGCTGTGGATTTTTATATAATCTTCAAAATTCACCCTGCCATATTGTCATCGCTATAATTGATCCAACCATCAATTAATAATTATTAATAAAAGTAAAAACTTTTTTTATATATTATTTACTTATTCTTAAATAAGAAAAACGGAGAAGACCAATGGATTTTAAGCTTGCAAAAATGATATATATGAATATGTCATTTTTAGTTATCATTTGGTATCAATAAAATACTACCTGATACATATAGGAGGATTACGATATGAACAAAGCAGAATCAATAAACAGACCAGAACGTTCGCCTACGTTGAACACAATAAAGATGGTAGAAAACACCCTGCAAGAGATGGATGAAAGCGTTACGTCTGTCGCGGAGTTAAAGCGCCATTTACCTCGACAGATCAATCATACCACCCTGAAGACTATTCTGGAGTACCTTGAAGAAAGCAACAAGATCGCAATAAGCATCAAAGGCATTACCTGGATACATAATAACAATCGAGACTTAAACAAAGCAGTCTCCAGAGGCATTCAATTATGAAAGAGGTTCGGGTAGTCCTTATCGATGAGGCAATTCTCAAATACCAATCCTTAAAAGAAAGGGCATCCGAATCCAAAAAGGAAATGGCGATCCTTGAATCTGTCAGAAACAAAGCAGACATCATCAAAAAAGATATTCATTATGGTGATCCTGTCAGCAAAAAACTAATCCCTAAAACATATCGTAAGAAATATGATATCAGGAATTATACCTCTCATCAAAGAGATCTGCAACGCACCTCTCAAAATCATCCCCTTTTTCAGTGCAGTCATATTCCACCAACAAATCAATTATCCTTTCAATTTTGCCTGAAATGCTCATAAGTCTACATTATTATTTTAAATATAAATATATTTTTGTTAAATACCCGGACCGCCCCCGGCTTTTAGTGATCCACAGCCTAAAACAGACAGATCAGCACCATTATCCCCTCCATATATATAACATCGCAAATTATTCTTACGACATTTTCACAAAACTTAAATATGTTCCCTGAGTTTAGTGTACCCAACGAAGTATAATTATACAGGCATACGATCTGCCTGCTGTGTCGGGTGAATGAAAAATGGTGGTAGTGAGCAGTCTTTGCGATCTTAGTATTCTGGTTACCGGCGGCTCCCGTGGCTGGAAGGGCGATGTCCCGAAGATGATGCTGGGAATCGATAAGCTGAAAGGTATGGGATGGAAGAATGAGTGGGAGTCGGAGATGAGTGTCAGGGAGACTGTGAAGGCACTTCTTAGAAAGGGAGATCATGCGATTACTGCTTGATGCCGATGCTTCGGTCAAATTGACAAAAATTGGTTTGATCGAAATACTGGCATCTGGTTTTGATGTCATTCTGACCGATGTTGTATATGACGAACAGGTTAATTTTGGACTGAAGAATAATTATCCGGATGCTAGGATCATGAAAGAGCTGGTTTTAGAGGGCAAAATAGTTGTAGAAGAAGTGGGTGATGAATATCCCACATATGACGATTTTCATCTGGATAGAGGGGAAACAAGCCTCTTAAAATACCGCATGTGCAATGATGTTGATCTAATAATTTCGGATGATGAAAAATTTCTAAAAATACTCAATGATGTGGAATTTCCTTTTATTCCAACAGCATCTGCAATTCTTATGTGTATCAACAGAAAACTGATTAGTAAAGAAGAGGGATTGAGATTCCTTGATTCATTAAAGTTTATGATTAAGGACGAACATTTCTATTATATCAAAAGCAAAATTGAGTGATCGTGATGACTATCTCCATCGATATCCCCCCAACAATCGAAAATATCCTTGACAAACGTTCCCGGGAGTTGCACCTCGACAAGGAATCCATACTCAAACAGATGTTATGGGATGGGGTTGAGTACTATCTGATAGAGGAGTACTCAAATGGCAGGATCAGTAAAGGAAAACTTGCAGAGATGCTGGAAATTAGTATCTATGAGGTTAACGACCTGTTCGAAAAACACCACGTTAAAGACAGCATAAGCTTCGAGAATTTTGTTAAAGGTGTGGAAATAGCTGAAAAGTACAGCAAGTATGGTTCCGAAAAAGACAAGAAAAACGAAAAGGAATAAAATATGAAGCTAACCATCATCCCCGGCACCCGCCCCGAGATAATCAAAATGAGCCCCATAATCAGCGAATGCGGGAAACCTGATAATAAAGTTCATATTATCTTATCTGCGCGTTGAGTGAGTGAGATCTTGATCCTGCACTACATGACAGTTTCAAAATGAATCATACAGGCTCTATCTCTTTTTTTATCGCGGGTATTGGAACGCGCCGCATGCGGCGTGTTGTTGCTTTAATGGTTGAATAAAACATCATCCAGGTCAAAGAGCATAAGTCCTTTCTCTTTCAGAGCATCCTTGTTCTCGATAGTTTTTGCAATGAGTGCAAAGTGTTCATTTCTTTCTTTATTGTACCAGTTTACGTATGATGCCTTTTCTCTGAGGTTTCTTACTATTATTTTTACGTCTTTTGAGGTTAATGTTTTCCATTTGCACTCAACAAACAGTATATCTTTTGATCTTTCATTTAATGCTACAATGTCTATTTCATACGTGTTTTTATTATTTTGTTGTTCCCGGACTTTTCCCCATTGCCTTCCAATTCTTTCAAAAGCAAAGGGCAATTTATCAGTATTATTGAGATGAATCAGGTATTGCCGGGATATATCTTCAAAAACATGACCAAGATATTGATTGTATGAGTCACTTATTCTGGAACGTATCATATTCCTGTTTACTTCCATCAGTGACCTTGAGGGATATATATAGGTATACCAGAATTTCATAAAGTTGTCTGAAATTGTGTAGATAGAACCTGTATTTATATTCCTTGTACCTTTAAGGATAACAGGCCATTCCTTGTTTATGAAACCAAGACCCATAAGAACACGCAGATATTTTGGAATATTATTTACTGGTATATCGGTCCTTTGAGATATTTCAGAAACGCGGGTTTTGCCTTCGGATATCGCTTCTAGTATAAGTTCATATTTGGTTGGTTCCCTTAGTTCTTCTTTCAACAGGAAGGTAGCTTCATCATAAAGAAAAGTGGCTCTGTGTAGTATGTTCTTATCAACATTCTCCATAAATGACAGGTCTTTTTCGAATTTGTTCAGATAAGCAGGGACACCACCAAGACAACCGTATATACGTACAAGTTCTTCGGGATCTTTTGCAGGGAAAAATTTTGCCATGTGAATGAATTTTAAAGGTTCTACCTTGATCTGTCCGTTTCGGCGACCATATAAAGGAGATCTGTAGCCAAGAACTTCATTTTCCATCATACCTATGCTTGAACCAAGAAGTATTAGCATGACATTCGCATCCTTAAGGTACATATCCCAGGCAGCCTGAAATGCTGACATTGATGCTTTGCTGCCTTCTATAAGATATGGTACTTCGTCAATAACAATTACAGGTTTTTCATCAGCCTGCTGAGTAATGAATTTCAATGCAGCATCCCATTTAGTGATCTTCGGCTGATAAATACCAAGCTGTTCGGATGTCTTTTCAAGAAAGTCCTCTACCTGATGCTCAAGGTCAAGTTTCTGGGACAGATAGTAGACAGACTGTTTTCCAGCCATGAATTTGAGCACAAGTTCTGTTTTACCAACACGCCTTCTTCCATATATTACGATCAGTGACGAGGAATCCCGGGAGTATTCTGATCCAAGGAATTCTAATTCATCAGTACGGTTGATAAACAGACTCATAATACTAAGTATTACGAGTCTGTGTTATATAGATTTCTGCTGGTTGATGAAATACAGTTAATTAACACTCAAAATGATGAGAACATAAGAGATTACTACAGAGTTCATATATAGTACAAACGTAACATGCAGAAACATGGATGTTCCAGATAAATATCTCAACTGATAACGTGATCGAAGTTGTTATCAGCTCTTGTGTCATAGAAGAGTATCCGGACGCATATACAGGCTTATGCAAAAGTCTTACAGATCATCTTTGCGTGTCCATCCGCTTGCTGCAGGGGAAGTCAGCCTTAGCGAGACAGAGGCTTGAGGACTGCTGATCTTATTATGAAATGAACCGCAGATACACACAGATATCGTTTTTTCTCATCTGTGTTAATCTGCTAAACAGTTGTTTAGCAGGCACTCAACTCCGTAGGAGGTGAGTGTATCTGTGTTCATCTGTGGCTTTAGTTAATAGCGAACCGCAGATGCACGCAGATGGACACAGATGCACGCAGATAATGTTGTTTTCTCACCTGTGTTTATCTGCGTTTATCTGTGGTTCCTGATCAAAAAACAAAACCGCAGATGAACACAGATGCACGCAGATATTGCTGGATTCTCATCTGTGTCTGTCGATGGTCAGCTGACCATTCGCATCTCTGCAAGATCAACATATATTCATGATGGACCGCACCGCCTGCACCGGAGTGTTTGCACCATTATCAGACCCACCAAAGAGCATGCACCAGATCTCACCAGACCGACCAGCGGACCCCTCTACAAGCGATCATTCCTGCCAGACCATCCACCAGACCATACCAGACCTACACTCCCACAAGCTCCCCCCATCAGCCAGGACTGCCGATCCTGAGAATAGCTCCTGCTATATACAGGAACATATCCTTTTTTCCAGTCTGCCCGGACCGACCCCGTCTTATAGTGATCCACAGCCTAAAACAGACAGATCAGCACCATTATCCCCTCCATATATATATAACACCGCAAATTATTCTTGCGACATTTTCACAAAACTTAAATATGTTCCCTGAGTTTAGTGTACCCAACGAAGTATAATTATACAGGCATACGATCTGCCTGCTGTGTCGGGTGAATGAAAAATGGTGGTAGATAGTGGTATTTGCAGGTTTGGCGGACCAGGAGAGTGGATATTTTTGATTCCTTTAGCACAAGTTCAGCAGTTCAATCTGATCTTTTCTCAAACTTCCAGAAATTCAAAAATCGAGGTACTAATATGAACAACGGAAATAACAACGCTTATTCTATAAGCCCTTCCGGAGAGAAATTCCCTCTTCCAAAAAAAGAGGAATATGACGGAGAATTAAAAAGAATAGAGGATCTGGTAAACCAGGCTCGCGGTGAAGGAAAAGAGATAGTCGTTGTAATGGGTGTCGGCTTTGTCGGTGCTGTGATGGCTGCTATCATTGCAGATACCAAAGATGAGAACGGCAACTACAGCAAGTTCGTTATTGGCTGTCAGAGACCCAGTACCCGCAGTTACTGGAAGATACCGTTGCTTAACAGGGGTATCTCCCCTGTAAAATCTGAGGACAAAGAAGTGGATGAGCTTATAGACCGCTGTGTCCTGAAGGAAAAAACACTTACAGCAACCTATAACAATGACTGCCTTAAACTGGCTGATGTTGTGGTTGTGGACATTCAGTGCGATTACATCAAATGTGAGCTTGGGAATGTAAGGAACGGTGAGGCAGACATGGCTGCCCTTGAGTCTTCCATGAAGACCATTGGAGAGCTCATCCGTCCGGAATGCCTTGTACTTATTGAAACAACCGTTGCTCCCGGAACAACTGAATTCGTTGCACTTCCAATTCTTAAAAAGGCCTTTGCAAAGCGTGGAATTGAATCCACACCTCTGCTTTCACACAGTTTTGAGCGTGTGATGCCAGGTAAGGATTACGTTGCAAGTGTGAGGGATTTCTGGAGAGTGTGTGCAGGATGCACAGATGAGGCAAGAGATAAAGTGGAGAAGTTCCTCAGTGAAGTACTGAACACAAAGGATTATCCTCTCACAGTTATGGACCGTCCCATTGAATCAGAAACCGCAAAGATAGTTGAGAACTCATACCGTGCAACCATCCTTGCATTCCTCAATGAGTGGAGCATGTTCTCTGAGCGGAACGGAGTTGACCTGATAAAAGTTATCAACGCCATAAAGATGCGCCCAACCCACAGCAACATTATATTCCCCGGCCCCGGAATTGGCGGCTACTGCCTGCCAAAGGACGGAGGACTTGGGTACTGGTCATACAAGCACATTCTGGGTTTTGAAGACGGGGACAGTATCTTCAAGATCACCCCCACAGCAATAGATGTTAACGACACTCGAGCCCTGCACGTAGCAGAACTTACAAGGGATGCCCTCAGGAACATGGACCGCTACATAGCCGGAGCAGACGTACTTATCTGCGGAGCCAGTTACCGCCAGGATGTGGGCGACACAAGATACAGCGGCAGTGAAGCTGTGGTGAGGAAACTCACGGAAATGGGTGCAGAGATGCGTGTGCATGATCCATATGTTGACCACTGGTATGAATTTGAAAGCCAGGATACCTACCCTGTAACAAACCAGTCTTGGAAACGTTTCTTCAGGAATCAGGAAGGTTTAGTGCAACTGGAAATAGAGAAGGACTTTACAAAGGCTATCAGTGATATTGAAGCATTGATCCTCGCAGTTCCTCATAAAGACTACCTTGATCTGGATCCCGATACAATTGTTAAAATGTCAGGTGGACCCCTTGCCATTATAGATTGCTTTGGGATATTGTCTGACGATAAGATCAGAAGATACTTCGAACTTGGCTGTGAAGTAAAGGGTCTTGGAAGAGGCCACATTCAGAGGATAAAGAAGGAAGTCCAGAAAAAGAAGCAGGATGACAAACTGAAGCTCGCTACCGCCCAGGTGCTGGCATGAAGGATAAAAAAGTAATAGTAACCGGCGGGATGGGATTCATTGGATCCCATCTAACGGAAAAGCTGCTTGAAGAAAATGAAGTTACAGTCATTGATAACGAAGCAACGGGCAAAATCGATAACATCAAGCATCTCCTGGGCAACAAGAACCTCACAATCATCCGTGGCAGTATAGTTGACCTAGACCTGACTGAGATATTCAAAGGAAAAGACTATGTGTTCCACCTGGCGGCCATCCCCAGTGTCCCAAGAAGTGTAAAAGATCCCTTTGCCTCATACGAAGCAAATGTCACCGGAACCCTGAGAGTCCTGATCGCAGCAAAAGACAGCGGCATCAAAAAAGTTATATTTTCTTCATCGTCCTCAGTCTATGGCGATACTCCGACTCTTCCTAAAAGAGAAGACATGCCAGTAAATCCACAATCTCCCTATGCCATCACAAAAGCTACCGGAGAAATGTATTGCAGAGTTTTCCAGGAACTTTACGGACTCCCTACCGTCTGCCTGAGATACTTCAATGTATTTGGTCCCCGGCAGGATCCCACTTCACAGTACGCAGCAGTAATCCCTAAATTTATAACTGCTATAATGAACGATGAAAGTCCCGTAATATTTGGGGATGGGGAGCAGAGCAGGGACTTCAGTTTCATTAAACACGTTGTAAGCGCCAACATACTTTCGTGCGGATCAGACCAAACAGGCATCTTCAATATTGCATGTGGAAGGCGAATCACTATCAATGAGCTGGTTTCTTATGTCAATGAGATACTTGGTAAGGACGTTAAACCGGAGTATGTTGATTCAAGGCCAGGTGATATTAAACACTCGCTTGCGGATATATCTGAGGCTCGAAAGTTTGGGTATGATTCTAGAGGTGATTTTAAGGATGAATTATCAGATGTGATTAAGTGGTTTTTAAATAACGTATAAAAGAGAAAAATCGTGTTTTCCATGATTTTAGAAGATTATATGTAAGGTATACTTTTGTCCACAGTTGTTAATACCAATCCGAAAAATTAATTATTTTAATGTATACTGAACTAGGATATACAGATTTAGGATGAACATTATAATTTTCATGGATTTTTTCATTTATAATAATAGGTAGTCATATGTTAGGTTTTAATTCCAGCAAAACAATGAAAGATGTCCAATGGGCATTCATAGGCCTTGCAACTGCCTCTTTATCTCACTTGTTATTGAGAATAGTGCTTGGAAGAGAGTTGGGACCTTCTGGGCTGGGAATTTACACGTTGGTTTATACTATATATTTACTGGGAATGCAATTTTCAGCATTTGGGGTAGGTGCAGCACTGACGAAATATGTTGCAGAATTCAGCGATGATTTGATAAAAGCTAAAGAATATATATCATCAGGGCTGCTTATTTCTCTCATCATTGGCTCTTTAATGGGAATATTTCTTTTCATGCTATCGGAAATAATTTCTATTAATATTTTCAATATACCCGAAATGTATGAACCCTTAAAGATAACAGCCATCGCTTTTCCATTTATAGCAATATATAAAACTACGGTGGGAGTATTAAATGGTTTTCGGAACATGAAAGCCTTCGCTCTTTTAAATATATCTATTAATGTATTAATGCTGGTGACGTCAATTGTTCTCGTATTATATTTAAATATGAATATAGCTGGAGCTGTTTTTGGTTTTGTGTTGCCAACGATAGCCGTAGGATTGTTATCTGTTCTTTTTATTAAATCGCATTTTAGATATCCCACCTGGTCATTCTTTAAAACCGACATTCTAAGAGATGTACTCCGCTTTGGTTTTTATGTCGTCCTCGGAAATTCAATTGGATATATATATATTCACATTGATAGCCTCATGATTGGCTATTATTTGAATGAAACTGAATTAGGGTTTTATACTGTGGCGCTTGTTTTTGTTCAAGGGATAACACTCATTTCGAGCTCTATACAAAGTGTTACCAATCCTATAATTGCAAAGAATTATGCAAAAAAAGAATACGAGTCCATACTAAAACTGCTTAAAAGTGTCCCACCAAAAACACTTTTAATTTCATTTATTATTACTCTACTTTTGATACTTTTCGGAAAAACATTAATAGTAATCATCTTTGAAGTAGTTTTCTTACCTGCTTACAGTCCTCTAATAATTTTACTTGTGGGATATACAATATATTCAGCTTTTAATTCAATAGGCACCTTCTATTCGAGTATTGGATATGTACAGCTTTCTTACAAAGTTGCTTTAATATCCGCTGCTATAAATATTATGTTAAATATACTATTCATACCTAAATATGGTATTGTTGGTGCAGCTCTTGCAAGCTCAACGTCCTTGATTTTACTGACAGTGATGCATTTTATCCTAATCGGATATTTTGTAAAAAGAGTTTGGGCATTAAAAATCTAACCATGAGCTCCTTCCAAGGTTCATATACTTCAGTGGATAAGATAATCTAAGCAGTTCAGCTAATTACCGGTTTTTTAGGAATTTAGCGGGAATCCCTCCTACGATTGTGTTTGGCATCACATTTTTAGTAACAACTGCATTTGCTCCTACTATAGCACCTTCACTGATTGTAATTCCCGGCAAAATAATTACTCTTGCACCAATCCAAACATTTTTCTCAATAATGACCGGAGCAGAATACATACCTTGTTGTTTAATAGGTATGTCTGTTCGATCATATCTATGGGTGCTTGTAAGAATAATAGATTCAAACCCCACTATTGTTTCATCACCTATTTTAATATCTCCACGTCCATCCAGCACAACATCACGAGCAATGCCTACATTATTTCCCAGTTCGACACCTTGTGGATATGAAATTTTACATCCAGTAGACACTGTAGTATTACTACCCAGATTCTTAAATAATATTTTTAGCAAAACTCTCCTGATTTTTATGCCTAAGAAAAACGGGATTTTACATAATAAATATGTATATAACAACCAAAGCATCAAATCTAAGTAGTTATCACCATAATCGTATCTTTTATTTCCCATAAAACCCTCTTTTTAGTTAATTCAACTAAAGACTCTATGCAAGCTATTTTGAGATTGCTATAATGCAGTCTAACACAGTAAACTTAATTATATTTAGGAACACATGTATTAATGCTTATAATTACAGCAAATCTTTATTTACTAATTATATTCACTGAATTGCTTTGGTATATTTTATTAAATTTCCTATTTTCCAGTTCTATGAGTGGATTGTAATTTAAGTTATAAGTGCTAGTGTAAAGCTGAAAGGGATTATCAATAATATAATTTCGAACCAAAATTAATTCTACTTTAGTTTCATTAAAATTTCCACTATCAATTTCCTCATTAATAGGAATCACTTGTATATCTAAAGGTAAAAAGCTTGCAAGGATTAAATATTGATCAACACCAATACTGGAATCAGACTTTTCAGATATCGTATATAATGATTGTATCTCTGATTCTGTTAAAGAGAGTCTGTATGAACTACTAGATGAAAACACATTGTTATCCATATTTGCTTTAGGAGACATAACTAAAACAAATGAAAATGAAAACATGAAAATAATTAAAATTAAAATTGGTATCACATTGTGCCTCATAAACTTATTACGGAAGCTGTTATAAAGTAATAATAAAGAAACCGAAAGTGGTATAGATAAAAATACTTGAGCAAAAAACCACCATCTATCTTCAATAATTCCACGTTGAGTAATTAATGAAAAAAAACCCAAAAACAAAGGAGTAAATCCTACAACTGAAATTGCAAAAGTATTTTGATTTCCGTATTTTTTGGAAATCATATAGAAACACCCAATGAATGATAAAGCAAAAAACAAAAACATACCTACGTTATTAAAAATTTCTTCTGCAATCGGTAATGAATTGACGGCTTCCAAAATATAGTCAGGAGATTTAATAAAGTAATCTCTACTAAAACCCCACTTAATCATTTCAGTTAATGAATAAATATGACCCGAAGCAAACGACCACCAAGCGAGCATAGAAATTATAGCTGTAAGTGTGATTGTAAGAGAAATAGGATATTTTTTATTTGAGGTGCGTATACGGAGTAGTTGAGTTGAAGACCAATAAACAAAAAGACATATACACATGAATAATGCAGCAACAGAATGAGATAAAATTATAGCAAATATAAGCATTATTGAGATTATTGTAGATATAAAGGGGAATTCTGGTTTTATCTTTAACATAGTGTAAAACAAAATCAAAATTAATGTAGTTGCGTATGAATTTGGAATAGGAGAGTACATCATGAAAAGATGATGATTTGCAATTATAAGCATTAGTGAACCTAATAAACCCACCTTGTCATTAAATAACATCCTTCCTATTAAATAAATAAAAGTCGTATTACAAATAGTTTGTATTAATGTTAATGAAAAAATAACACTGTACTTATAATCAAGTTCTGTAACTAATGAACTGAAAACTACAAACAAATGAAAAAGTGGCAATTTAGAGTAAACATTCCCGTCCGGGATTGTATGGAATTTTATTATATCCAAAGTGAACATTTGATGAACCCAAGGATCTATTCCCAATAAACCTGGAAAAAGCAATAACTGAGATAATGTGATAGTTAATCCAATTACTATGATTTGAAAAAGAACTAAGTATGAAGGGATTTTGCTATATAGTATTTGGAGAGTTACAAAACAACACATTAAAGAAATAAACAAGAAGTATGTTATTGGTCTTTCATATAAGTTGGATCTTAGAAAAAAAGACAAAACACAAAATATAAAGACTATAATTACAGCAGATATTAAAGCAAGATTTACAGTTTTAAAATTTGTATGGGAAAAGACTTCCAAAGAGGCATTTTTTCTAATAACAATCCAAAGAATACATGAAATAAGAGTAAAAATTCCTGTTAAAACATATATGATTCGACCAATATTTAAAATCATATATGCAATTAAAGCAACCGAAAAAACGATTCCTAGTATAGCAATAATTTCATCGAATTCTCGATTTGCAAGTATCTTTGCTTTGTTCATTATAACCGCTCTTAAATATTTTCAAGGGCTTTTCTATACCTCTCAACAGCAGCATTATATGAAAAATCATTCTCAATTTTAACTTTCGCGTTTTGTATAATCTTATCAATATTAGGATTATCTAAAACTCTAATCACATTATTTGAAATACATTCTGGAGAATTACATTTCATAATAAAACCCGTTTCTTCATCAATAACTATATCGGGTATCGATCCTACTGGAGTCACAAGTACAGGTGTACCGCATACCATTGCCTCAAGCATTAAATTAGGCAGACCTTCAGTATAAGAAGGCACGACAACTAATTTTAATTTATTTAAATAGCTTGGTAACTCATCGTGGTCTATCCAACCAGTTATATTTACATTGTTGCTTAAGTTATTGGCTAGAATATAATGTTCTATCTTCTCCCGTAGTTGTCCATCGCCTATCAATAGAAAATTAACATTTACATGTTCTAAGATTAAAGGAATTGATTCAACAAAATTCATTATTCCCTTTTCTTCACTAAATCTTCCAACATATCCAACTAAATTAGTTCTTTGATTGTAGCTTTTTTCCACGGTAAATTTATCAAAATTAATAAAATGCTCAGGAGCAATATCAATCTTATACTCATACTTTTGTAGATCAAGCTCTTGGATGATGCTATTTGAATAAACTATTATTCTATTTGCAACTGATATGTTTATTTTTGATAAGATGCTGAGATACTTAAATGAATTGTCATCTGCAAATTTAAGACATTGTGATGAGGAACCTGCAAAAGCAATTACCACTTTCTTCCGAAACATTTTTGCGGTTATTACGGGGAATAATAATGTGTCACCCCCAATAGTAAAAAGAAAAATATCTGCTTTGCCGTTGACTTTTGCTATTAAATAGGACATTTTGATTTGAGAATAGATGTATCTTGAAATTCGTGTAAATATGTTTAATCCTTTTTTGTGCATAATTCCAACTGTATTTATTCTTTGATCAGTTTTAAAGTGTGTATATCCTTCATTTACAGAAATAAGAAAAGTATTTTCACATATTGAATTCAATATATTTACAGAATTAGATAATGGAATTATACCGGATTTGCTTATAGCGAACGTAACAATGCATATATTTTTCTTTATCATAACGTTTTATCCCCTGCCAACTTTGAATACACATGTATCATTTTTGATGAAATCGATTCCCAACTATATTGAAAATTCATTATTCCATTGCTACTAAAGTCTGGTTTGTGTTGAAATTTCGAATTAGACAAGACGTCGAATAAAGCATCAGATAATTTGTATTTATCATATTCAATAACATAGCCCAAATCATTATTCATATACTTTGAAACTCCACAACGATCTGTTACTATCACTGGAGTCCCACATGCACATGCTTCAAAGACAACATTTCCAAAAGATTCATATTTTGAAGGTAATACAAAAACATCTGCATCCACCAATGCTTCTATTTTATCCTGCTCATAAAGAGGACCTGTAAAAATTACATTATCACTGATATTTAGTTCTTCGACAAAACCCTCTAATTTGGCTAGATAGCCGTCATCGGGTCCGGCTATAACAAGCTTTGTGTTTTCAAAAATGCTAATTAAGTTACTAAATGATCCCACTAGAAGTTCTAAGCCTTTAATTTCATGAATGCGCCCCAAAAACAGTACAACTTTATCATTTCTGTCAATCATGAACTTACTTCGAAATGTCCCTTTTCTTGGAAGATTTTGATAGCATTTTACATCTATACCATTTGGTATATGAACAACTTTCTCCGGATTTAAATTAGGAAAGCTCTTTAAATAATGATATGATTCATGCTCTGAAGATGCAATTATCATTTTTGCATCGTCAATTATAGAGCGACCAAATAAGGAGTCAAAAACTTTTTTTTGTTTTTCTTTACCTAACAAAGGCAATGATCCACGTGGTTGAAGAATGTATGGTATATTGTTCTTTTTTGCATAATAATGGATGACAACAGCCAAAAAAGTCCTGTACTCATGTATATGGATAACATCAAACTTTTTAATATCTTTTTTAATTACAATTGGAGCAAAATAAGGCAGGGGGAGGTTCATTTTTTTTGACAAGTACAATGAAACATTTCTGAAGTAATAAGTGTTTATCCCATCGACAGATACTGGTTTGTTCTTTTCTACATCTAACCTGTATTTGAAACCATCTGTTGTGTAAACGGTTACTTCGTTTCCTTTTTCAATTAAACTTTTGGATAATTCATAAGTAGCTCGAACTGGCCCACCTGCCTCCCATGAAGGTTTAAAGAAATTTGTTACTTGTAATATTTTCATTTTCCCTCTTTTTATGCTAATTTGTGCTACTGTAAACAGGTGTAATTCATAATATAAATTATAATGTTGATTTTAAATATCTTTCAAACTCTTCAGAAATATTATCCCAACAGTTATCAGCAACAACTGCTAGAGCTTTTTTACCCTCAGAAATTAGTTGATCATTTTCAATCAAGTTTTGTGCAGCTTCCAGTATTTCTTCCGTTTTCTCAGCATATATGACTCCATTATCATATCCAAATTCCTTTACCATTCCATAGAGTTCTGTTGATATTACGGGTTTCCCCATAGCCATATATTCATAGATTTTAATAGGAACAATGTATTTCATTGTGTCATTATTATAGGCTGGTAGCAGACAAATATCAACCGCTGAGAGGTATTTGGGGACATCATTGTAAGGTTGCCATTCAACCAAAATGATCCTATTATGATGGTCATGTTTGTTTATGATATCTTGAAGAGTATCCCACAGCTCACCATTACCAAGAATTAAGAGCTTTACTTTACTATGTTCTGGAAGCCTGGTGATTTCTAAAGCAAGCTCTTTAAGGCCTGAGAAAGTGTATAACCACCCCATAAAGAACAAAACTATTTCTTCATCCTTTATTCCATATTTATTTCTGATTTCATTTCCATCAGTATCAATTTTGAAGTGGTTGAAGTCGATACCTGTGCGTATTACTTCTGTTTTCTCTCTGTCAGCACCCATCAATATTGAGTATTCTCTGAGACCCTCGGTAACTGAAATAACTCTATCAGCCGTTTTCATGTTCTTTCTTTCAACATGAGCGGCTAGAGACTGGAAATAGCTTTGTGGAACAAGTTTATGCAAGACGTCCATAAGATAATACACAAATGGAATGTTGTTTTTCTTTGACAGTCTTATAGCAATATTAGCATTCAAAAGTCCCAAGCCAACGATAATATCTGGCTTAAAAGACTCAATTTGGTTTTTTATTTCTCTGTGATGTGTATATATCAAAGAGATGTAATTCAAAGCAGGAAGCTTGATTATGGGAGGTCTTATGACTGTTATATTTCCATTATCAATGGATTTGTGTTGTTTGTGGAAGACTTTTCTTTTAGAAATCAAACCCTTTTCAGTATTCTTTTCCTTCCAGAGAATCTCATAGTCTATTACCCTGATCTCATGACCTTTTGCAGAGAGCCTTTCCATTATATGGTGACTATTGTGTGGACCTCTTTCGATCCAATCTGATTCCTGGACTACAAGTATTTTCATGAATTCACAGTACCTTTTGCATGTTTTACTTAATCTGAAAAATAATATTTTTTCTTTCGGACAAGCTTGCTCATTCCAATAATCAACCGCAATACCCTATCGGATGTGTTTGTATCCTGGTATGCTTCCGGGGTTAAGAATACCACGTTCTCTTCAAATTGTTTCCTTACAACATCAATTGACTGAAGTATAGTCGAGGTATCCATACCCGTCAGGATAACATTACCTGTATCAAAAACTTCGGGTCTTTCAGTGCTTTCTCTGATAACTAATGCAGGTATTCCCAGAATGGCTGCTTCTTCATGTATTGTTCCACTATCTGACAAGACACAAAATGCATTTTTTTGTAATTTGACATAATCAAACATTCCAAAAGGCTTGTGGAAATTAAACAATTCATTATCAGATATTTCCAGCTGCTTAAGCTTTACATGTGTACGTGGATGAGTAGATATCACTAGTGGAAAAGCATATTTGCGTGCCAATTCCTCTAGAGTGTTGATAATATTCCGCAAATTGCGTTCGTTATCAACATTCTCTTCTCTATGAAAACTCAGTAAGAAATACTTTCCATTTTGAAGTCCCAATTCATCTAGTACATTTGAACTATCAATTTTATCTTCATGTTTTTCAAGGACTTCCCTCAGTGGAGAGCCTATCACAAAGATGCTGTCAGAATCAAGCCCCTCTCGCAGAAGATTTCTTCTTGCATGCTCAGTGTAGGGAAGATTTATATCTGAAGTATGATCGATAATCCTTCGATTTATTTCTTCTGGAACCCTGTCATCAAAACATCTGTTACCTGCTTCCATATGGAACACAGGTATTTTCATCCGTTTTGCAATAATACAGGAAAGAGCACTATTTGTATCACCTAATATCAGAATGGCATCTGGCTTTTCCTTTAAGAGAACTTCTTCTGTCTGAGCTACAATTTTCCCAATCTGACTCCCTATTGAATTGCTTTTCACATTCAAGAGATAATCAGGTTTCCTTATCTCAAATTCCTGGAAAAATATCTCATTTAACTCATAATCAAAATTTTGATTTGTATGAACAAAAATATGATTAGTATGGAGCCTTAACCATTTACTCTAAAATCTCTTTTATAGCCAATTAATACATTATAATGTATTTATTCATAATAAATTTACTATATTTGACTTTAAAAACGAAATTGAACACTAATAGAAAGGATTATGCCTAATTAAAGCATTATTTAAGTTGTTACCCAAAAATAAGCTCTATATAGGCATAACCATGTTTACAATAATCTCTAAAGAATATAAAATTTATGCATTACAATTCAATGATTTTCCTCAAATATCGAGCAACATAAAAATTAGTTTGAAAACTCTAAAAGGGCAGAAAATATATCAGAAATTGTTTGGCAAATTCGCAAAACCAATTGCAAAAGCACTTAAATATAGATCATTTTATTTAGATCAATCTTTTTTAAGCGATTATTCACAACCAATTGAGAATAAAGAATCAAGAGATTCCATCATCGACCAATTCTTACACAATCCGGAAAAATTTAAAATATCTGTTGTAAGTGCAGATGTGAAAAGTAAAAAATGCAGACTTGCATCAAACCGGCGCTTGTTGCATATATTCCAAAGAATGATCACTGATTTTTCACGAGAAAATATCAATATTATCAAAAACAAAATCAAATTGCCATATAAAAAGCTTCCAAGAACCACGAATAATTATGTCGAAGGTAATGAAGATATACCTTTAAACCAAATAATGGCCTTTAATTCTTATGGAAACTTCAAAGGATATTTGAATCATCTTTTTGTCTTAAACCCTTCTGTTGATGAATTTTATGATTCTATTCAAAAGGATATGGCATACAAACCACAATCAGAAGTTTTGAATATGAGAAACATTGTTAAATTGGAAATTGCAAGATGTAAACTTGCTTATCCTAATATTGAAGGCTTTATAAGAGATTATAATCAAAATAGAACAATGAAAAAGGAAATAGGAATTCACAACAATGACATTTTATCATTATCATCTTACAGAAGAGGTTTAGATAAGGTTTCAGTCCATCTTTTGAAATATGCACAACTATTGATCCAGGAATGCAGAGAGCTGGGATTGATCGCTGATAAGATATGGACATGGGATAGACGTTTTATCAAATGTAATTGCAATGGAGTTAAAAATAGATCAACAGGTCTGACTTCAGATCCTGATTCTGGAAAATATGTGAAAAGATCAGGAGCATATAATATATTGTCAGGAACTGGATACACTGATACTTGTATTGTAGATTCCTTATTTGGATTGCCAGTATATTGGGATGCAGTTGATGCAAGTAAAAATGATAATACTGTATTTCAG
Source organism: Methanolobus sp. WCC5 (assembly GCF_045690325.1). GTDB lineage: Archaea > Halobacteriota > Methanosarcinia > Methanosarcinales > Methanosarcinaceae > Methanolobus. Next base: position 652,741 of record NZ_CP146981.1, read on the forward strand.
GAAACGGTTCGAAACTTTGAATTACCAGAGTCAAGAAGGCCAATTATTCTATTGGCAGATGCAGGTCCAGATAGCTATAGATCAAATATTGAAGTCATTAATCGGGGGATAATTCCAGTAATAGCTGCAAGATCCAATAGTGTGGGAAATATTCTGAAAAGTGATAGGGGTAACCATTTCAGAGCAGATTTCATTCCAAGAAAATATCATCCTCTTCTTCAAAAAATATATGACATAAGGACTACAGTCGAACGTAAGAACTCATTTGAAGTTGTTGGGTATAATCGCTCAAAAACGCTGACTAGAGGCATAGAAGCTGCAAGGATGTTTGTGACCATAGGCAACATTGCTGCATTATTGACAGCATTAACTGCTTTCAAAGTACAAAGAAATGATCTTATAAGATCACAAAGTGCTTTTAGAAAATTCGAATTTTAAGTCATTAAAAGCAAATTTTAAGGAAAAGAAAGGATAAAAGAGATTTATTGTTAAATTAAAGAGTAAAGAGCATTAATGGTTAAGGCTCTATGCCTATCCAATTTTTTGATAATTTCTGATAGACGGATCAATTCCGGGCGTGTTCCAAGAATTGTCATAACCTTTAATTCAGCCAAGATATCACCATTATGAATAGTTATTATATGCTTGAAATTTTTGCATCATCATTAATCGAGAAATTATAATCATAACTGGCCAATTCCTCTACCATCTCGATTATTGATGGTATGTTATTATATCCGGCAAATTCCCAGATATTTTGATTCCGCACCTTATTCTGCGTTGAGATTGTTCTGTCTATTGATATCTTTGTTTCAACAGGCAGTATTGAGAGATCTTCTCTTTTGTATATTTTAGCAAAAGCTTTGATTAGATCAAATTTTGTGATCTCGTCATTGGGTATGACATGTTGAACATTCGATAATTCGATATCATTTCTTATAATTCCATAACATATCTTGGCAAAATGCAATGTTGTGATTCCATTCCACCTATGGTTTATAAACCCATTCAGTTGCTCATTAGGTGGCTGGCCCAAAAACCACTCCAGTAAAGACTTAAATTCTTTAGGTTCTGGACCTATAATTGAACATCTAATATGATGAACATTTGGCGCATGCACTTCACCTAAGCTTTTTGTCTTTCCGTATACATCGTGAGCATCATGAACATCTGTTTCAACATAACTTCCACGATTCCCTGAATATACGCAATCGGTTGCAATCTGCAATATCTTTGCGTTGTTTTCTTGAGCTTTTTGGGAAAGAACGTAAGGCAATATACTGTTAATCTGAATTGCTCGCTGTACCTCAAAAGCATTATCATCATGGATCAATGGTTTTATTATTCCAATTGCATTGATGATCCATTCGTTTCCATTAATTACATTTAGGGCTTCTGCAAGATTAGGGGAAGTCGCATCAAATACCTTCCAATTTACATTTGGAAATTTATCGTTTAGCATCTCTGCTGTTTTTTTGTTCCTGACAGTTGCTGTAATGGTTATATCTGATTTTTTCGAGAGATAATCAACAAGCATTGATCCTAACATACCCGTGCCACCGAGAACAACGACGTTTTTGTGCATGATCCATACTTCCTTACAAATATTACAATATTTCTGCCAGTTTAATAAGGTCTAATGTTTCTTGAGCATTCAGCATTCTCGTGTTAGCAGATGTAAATGACTCTGGCATTGTAACATCTTCACCATGATAGAAGAAGTCCCCGATATTTGCAGTCAGTTTAGGAATTTTCATATAATCAATTCCACTATCAGTGAAACTGACTGCTCTATGTATCTCTTCTGGTGTAAGAAGAGCTTCATCCATCTTTTCTCCGGGGCGGATTCCAATTATTTGCTTTTCAAAGGAATCTTCAAAATGTAGTTCCAATGCTTCAATTATAGTGCTTATTGTTGCTGCCGGAGGCCTTATTACAAAAAGATCACCGCTTTCTCCAACCTCAAGACATTTTTTTGACAAAGCAACCGCATGGCTCAAAGGCAGTAAAAACCTTGTCATACTGGCATTAGTAATAGTAAGTGGAAGACCTTCCTTTATTTTGTTAATGAACAGAGGTATTACAGATCCTCTTGAACCAATCACATTTCCATATCTGAGATTTACACATACTGTATCGCCTCGGTGAGCAGACATCAGTTTTTCAGCCATTGCTTTGCTCATTCCATAAGCGTTAATTGGATAAACAGCTTTATCTGTGCTTAAATTGATTATTTTTTCTACACCGCAGTATTCAGCCGCCTCTATAACATTTTTTGTACCTAAAATGTTAGTATTGATAACCTCTTCTGGGAAATTCTCACCTGTTGGAACATGCTTCAACGCAGCAGCATGCAAAACATAGTCAACGTCCTGACAATAATCTAACAATTTTGCTTTATCTCTTATATCTCCAACAACATATTCGATATTATTGTCATTTCTTTCAACATACATGTCGTGCTGCTTTTTTTCATCTCTGCTGAAGACAATGAACTTAATATCACAATCTTTTGAATAATCGATAAAAGCATTTCCAAAAGAGCCAGTACCACCAGTAATAAGAATGTTTTTGTTTTTTATTCTTTTCATGTAAATCCCATCACCCGGATTTTTTAATATCATTAACAAAAAGAGCTAAAGAATTCAATATCAATCCACTGAACAAACCAAAAATTCCAACTATGATAAAGGTCATTGACAACAAAGCTTTTCCTATCCAGAATGAGTTTATTACGGTATACCCGTAAATTGTCCAGAATCCAAATCCAATACCACCAAGCAAACAAATCAATCCAGGCACCCCGAAATATAACAAAGGATGCTTTCTCTGGAACTGATTAATAATAGAATTCAGCACCGAAAACCCATGCTTCACCGGATTGAAAGTAGACCCTTCAACATCATACCTGCACGTTATCGGCACTTCAGTGACCGTAAATCCAGCTGCTGCGGCATCGTGGATCATCTCGGACTCAACGCCCATGCCGGCGTTGTTGAACTTGAAGACGCCGAAGGTCTCTTTAGCAAAGGCGCGGAAGCCGCTCTGGGAGTCGTTGAGTTTTACGTTGGCGGTCATGTTGGTGGCGTGGGTTAATATTTCCTGGCCTAAGCGGCGGTATCTGGGAACTGACACGGTGTGGCCTTTGAGGAATCTGGCGCCATTTACTATGTCGGCCTGCTTCCATAGGATCGGTTCTATGATCTGGGGGATCTCGTCGGGGCAGTGCTGGCCGTCGGCGTCCAGGGTGACCAGGATGTCTACCTGTTTGTGCTGGGCCCAGCGGAAGGCAGTGCGAAGGGCGGTGCCTTTGCCGGAGTTCTGCTCGTGGCGGATGACGGTGGCTCCCATGAGCTCGGCTACGCGGGATGTGCTGTCGGCGCTGCCGTCATCTATTACAAGAACTTCGTCCACATGCTGCTTCGCCCGGGCGATAACACTCCCTATGGCTATCTCCTCATTGAACGCTGGTATCACAGCTACTATTGTCATTATATGATCCTACCACCACTTTTATCGGGTCATACGCTTGCAGTAACTGAAAAACAGACATAGGGCTATGCAATATCTGTACACAAGCGTTTCTGATATCCGATACACTGTATAAGTATTGTTTCTTGCATATAAGAGTTTCTAATTCTTACTGTGAAGTTTTGTATATTAGAAAATAAATAAAAGTGGTATAAAAAAAGGAATATTTGTTCGGTTGTACACGAATAGAATAAGTAGGTAAAAATAATTAGCAGAGAGCATGGTCTTAAAATTACCAGAGAGTGGGCGTGCCAGGGGCGCGGGTGCATGTCAGGTATGGGCACTTGGTGCTGGGAGCCATGCCGCCGGACAGCATGTGGAACTCTCCTGCAAGCTTCCTGTGGCCGCTGCTGGGGTGGGAGTTTGAGAGGAGGGCATCATACGGATCCTTCTGGCAGTTTCTGGGCGGGGTCTACGGCAGGCTCGGGGACATTGCTGATCCGGCCATACTATCGCTGGTCATGACCGAGATCTTCGGGGTGGTCGTAATGGCGCTGTTCGGGCTGGCCTGGGTGAGAGGCAGGATGAAAATGATCAAAAGGATAAAAAGGAGGAAAGGGATGGAAGAGATGGAAGGCAGGCAGTGAAACTGCACAGCTTAGCCGTCCACATGATCAGGCGAGGATCTCTTCTGCACGGGCGCCGGACTGGGGGCGAAAGGAAACATGACCACATTCACAGGCTCCTGCAGAAAAGACACGATACTTGCCGCAATACGTGCCACCGCCGTTCTCGGTGCAGGTCATAGCCTTAGGATCTGCATGCTCACAGACATTGTAGTATTTGCACTTCATGATGATTCCTCTGTAATTAAATATAATTGGTAATCAAATATATAGTTTTGTAAATATAATTGTGCATCATGTAGCAAGACCGGTGCAGATGGTATAGAAGGGACATCTGTGTGCATCTGCGTTTATCTGCGGTTCGTTATTAAAACTAGAACCACAGATGAACACAGATAAACGCAGATGAGAAGAAACGATATCTGCGAGCATCTGCGTTTATCAGCGGTTCGCTATTAACTAAAGCCACAGATGAACGCAGATAAACACAGATGAGAAAAACAATATCTGCGTGCATCTGTGTTTATCAGCGGTTCGCTATTAACTAAAGCCACAGATGAACGCAGATAAACACAGATGAGAAAAAACAATATCTGCGGGCATCTGCGTTTATCAGCGGTTCGTTATTAACTAAAGCCACAGATGAACGCAGATAAACACAGATGAGAAGAAGCAATATCTGCGTGCATCTGCGTTTATCAGCGGTTCGCTATTAACTAAAGCCACAGATGAACGCAGATAAACACAGATGAGAAGAAACAATATCTGCGTGCATCTGCGTTTATCAGCGGTTCGTTATTAAAACTAAAGCCACAGATGAACGCGGATAAACACAGATGAGAAAAAACAATATCGGCGTGCATCTGCGTTTATCAGCGGTTCGCTATTAACTAAAGCCACAGATGAACACAGATAAACACAGATGAGAAGAAACAATATCGGCGTGCATCTGCGTGTATCAGCGGTTCGCTATTAAAACTAAAGCCACAGATGAACACAGATAAACACAGATGAGAAGAAACAATATCGGCGTGCATCTGCGTGTATCAGCGGTTCGCTATTAAAACTAAAGCCACAGATGAACACAGATAAACACAGATGAGAAAAAACGATATCTGTGTGCATCTGCTTTTATCAGCGGTTCGCTATTAACTAAAGCCACAGATGAACACAGATAAACGCAGATGAGAAGAAACAATATCTGCGGGCATTTGCGTTTATCAGCGGTTCACTATTGACTAAAGCCACAGATGAACGCAGATAAACACAGATGAGAAAAAACGATATCTGTGTGCATCTGCGTTTATCAGCGGTTCGCTATTAACTAAAGCCACAGATGAACACAGATAAACACAGATGAGAAGAAACAATATCTGCGTGCATCTGTGTGTATCAGCGGTTCGCTATTAAAACTAGAACCACAGATGAACGCAGATAAACGCAGATGAGAAAAACAATATCGGCGTGCATCTGCGTGTATCAGCGGTTCGCTATTAAAACTAAAGCCACAGATGAACACGGATACACTCACCTCCTACGGAGTTGAGTGCCTGCTAAACAGTCGTTTAGCAGATAACACAGATGACAAATCAAATTAAAAAAGTTTTTAAACTTAAGATTGAATCACCTCAGGTAATATACCCAATGATAAAAATTAAAGGAAGTTTAACCTGTGGACGTAGAAAATGATCGGTTGAATGATCTAACAGACACAATACTAGGTGCAGCATTTGAGGTTAGCAATACAATTGGCGTTGGTTTCCTTGAAAAGGTCTATGAGAATGCCCTGAACCTGGAACTTAACAGGAGAGGATTGAAGACCAACCAACAGGCACCTTTGAATGTGTATTACAAGGGAGAAATAGTCGGTAATTATTTTGCGGATATCCTGGTAGAAGATCAGGTTATTATCGAACTTAAAACCGTAAAAGATTTCGATGACATTCATGTGGCACAGTGCTTGAACTACCTAAAAATAACAGGACTTAGCATCTGTTTATTAATAAATTTCAACAAACCAAGAGTGCAGGTTAAAAGAATAATCAATTCAGTATGATGAACTATTTCGTAAAAACCGCAGATGAGAAAAACAATATCTGCGTGCATCTGCGTGTATCAGCGGTTCGCTATTAACTAAAGCCACAGATGAACGCAGATGAACACGAATACAATACAACCGCACGCCTCAGGCGGCGCATTCCATCACCGCATAACACACTCCGCAAGCATCCATAAATTCTGTACATTGAGATATTCTTAAATAAGAACGTGGCATATTTTAGAATATGCAACATTGCTGTAAGTTCTCTGCAGTCATTCATAAAGAAGGGGATTGGTATGTGTCATGGTGTCCTGAACTGGATATAGCCAGTCAGGGAAAGGATGTGGAGGAAGCCATTTGCAACCTTAAGGAAGCCGTAGAACTTTATCTGGAGGATGAGGAAACTACGATAGTAGAGGTTGATTCGATCCTTACCACCACTTTTGAGGTAGTTTATGACAGTCATTCCCATTCTGTCAGCACATAAGGTGATCAAGGCCCTGGAAAGTGCCGGTTTTAAGGTCGTATCACAAAAGGGAAGCCACATCAAGATGGAAACTCCTTAAAAAAAGTTCAGTGTCATAATACCAAACTATAATGAGATTCCGGTTGGAACATTAAGGTCCTTAATACGCCAGTCTGGATTGACACCGCAAGAGTTCCTGCAGCTGCTCTGACCAGGCATTTCTCTGCCATCATCAATGCTATTCAGACCACCATTCCCTTTTCCATCAGCTTTGTTGTCACTGATAGGTCCAGAAAGGAATATAGGATGAAACGGGGACTCTAAAACAAAAAACAAAACAACCACCCACCGCAGGCGGCACTGTCCGCCATCACTGAATAAAGTTATACTTTATTGCCATAACAATAATTGTGTACACAATAATGTTTAAAACCTACCGGAACAGATCCACAACCTGCAAGGTGCCATCATCAAGATCTTTAACACAACCCAGAAATAATCACAGAACTAAAACAACCACCCGCCGCAGGCGGCCCCTTCCATCGTCAACAAGCAACACACTCCGCGACCAAACCAAAGATCAGCACGTATACAAAACAACAGCCACAAACCCCCGATCCAGTAAAGCCGTCTTTGGCCTCATCCCCAAACCCAGCAAAGTTCATTCAAGCAACCATTTCCATACAGGCCTCACGCTTATTTTCCTGCCATCCATTTCAAGCGCGTCCTGCGTATCTTCCGTGAGTATGAGACCTTCTTTCAGCCCGTACTTTTCCATAGCTTCCAGAAGTCCTGATATCTCTCTTTTTTCATTTGATCTTTCCATTCTCTGAGCTACCTGTATTGCTTTTATGATATGCCCCTTCTCCATCAGTATGAAATCACACTCATTCTTATCCACGTGGTAATAGATATCATGACCCCTGTTTTTCAGTTCAAGGAATACAATATTCTCAAGTATCTTACCTGTATCCTTTGAGAATTTAAAGGCAAGAATGTTCATCAGTCCTGTATCTATGATATAGACTTTCTTCTTTGAATATATCTGTTTTTTAAGAGAGTAATCAAAAGCATTGATCGTGAAGGTCAGATAAGAGTTTTCCAGATGATCTATGTAATTTTTCACTGTGGTCTGGCTGCCGATGCCCAGGAGGTTCTTTAACCTGTTGTAACTTAGCTCAGTTCCGGGGTTAGTTATCAGATAGTATGCAAGAGATCTTATAGCACTTTCGTCCTTAACCCCATATCTTACGATTATATCCCTGTACAGGATATTATCATAGAGGTTCCTGATCATGTCTTTATTTCCGTATTTATAGTACTCCGGAATGCCTCCATTTTCAAGATACTTACTGAATTCTTTTTTTATCCTTGCCCTTTCCTCTGTAAGATAAAACTCCTTTTCGGTTTCAATGCCCTTTGAGCCTATCAGTTCTTTAAAAGAGAAGGGATAGAGTTCGAGTTTAACATGTCTTCCGGTAAGCTTTGTTCCCAACTCCCTGCTCATCAAAGAAGAATTTGAACCGGTGATGTAGAATTTGAAACCCCGGTCATACATCCGCCTTACGAATGCTTCCCAGTTGGGTATGTTCTGTATCTCATCAAAGAAAAAGACCTTGCTCTCCTTTGATGTTTCCAGGAATGATTCATACAGGGCATTGAAATCACCTACTTTGAAGTCAAGCAACCTTTCATCTTCAAAATTCATGTAATAGATGTTCTCTTGCGGGTAGTATCTCTTTTTTATCTGTTTTAATAGAGTGCTTTTACCCGCACGCCTGAGACCCGTAATAACAACTATATGAGGAATTTTGGAGTAACTGTCTATTTCCTCAAGCTTCTGGCGTCTTATTGTCTGAATTTCCCTTTCAAACTCCTGCTTTTGCTCTTCTATGAGCTCCTTTATCTGTTTCGTGTCCATGAATTACATTCTGCGATGAATGCTTATATATATTTCCATTTAAAATGGAGAATATTACTGATAAATTGCCATCATTAATAGAAATTATAGCAATAATATCTCTATTTAAAATAGAGATATTCCACTTCAAAGTACATTATACGAAAAGCCTATACGCATATCGACCAAAACCATCCCGCCGCAGGCGGTACAGTCCACCGGTAATCAATAAAAGAAGCGTCATTGGTAGCAAGGAACACAATTGAACTACCGAAAGTAAATAAAAAGAAAATCAAATACAATATATGCATGCAAAATCAATTTTTAATATACATCTATACATCTCTGGAGGAAATAGTAGATGGATAATAGATTTGACCTGGAAAGCATACTGGGGTCATTAAACCCGGAGAAATTACGTGACCTGGTAAAGCATCTCATGGAAAATAATTCTGATGTACGTCATTTGACCCTTGAATGGTACAGAAAAATGCATGAAATATCGGATGGTTCATTGCCAGATGAAAGTCCTTATCATGTTGATGATGAACTGCTGATGGAATACTGGAGCTATGCAAGTTGTATAATATCCGAATTCAATGAATACGGTGGCGGCGATGAGGAAGAAGAGGATGAGGCATATGAATGGCTTAACAAAATATCTGACCTTATAGAGGAAGGGAACATATCTCATGATACGAAGATCGCTTTTATGGAGGAAGCCTTTGTAGAATACGACAAATACAACTCTGGTTATGAAGACAGCCTTGCAGAGATCTTCTTTGAGCTTTGCCAGACAGATGAGGAATGGCGTTATCTGGTAACTAAACTAAGAAGATGTCCATCTGATTGGAGAAACAAGCTCGTGATGGACATCCTCAGGGACAATCTTCAAGATGATACGGCCTATCTGGAGCTTCGGCTGAAAAAACTTGAGTACGGTAATGACTACTGGGAACTGGCCAGTTTCTATGATGAGAGGGGAAACATGGACAAGGCGATCGAAACTGCAGAAATGGGCCTGCTGGAAGGGAAAGGCCGTCTCACTGAATTGTTTGTTTTCCTGTTCGAACATTATGCACAAAAGGAGGACATTCCCAATGCAGAGCGTATAGTTCACAGAGCCCTGGAATTAAAGCATGATGAAAAGATAATGCTTGATAATCTGTTTGGGTATTACCGGTCTCAAGGAAACTATCAAAAGGCCAGAGATGCTCTTTTGAAGTCTTTTACATATGCTGGTCGTAGTGAGGAATACAAAGAGTATCAAAGGATCAAGACTTATCTTAAAAATGATGACTGGAGTGAAGTCGAACCAGAATTATTCAGCTCTCTGCGGGACAGGAATATGCTTGCATACCTACGGATCTGTATGGATAAGGGCATGAAAGAGGAAGTGATCAGTAAGCTTCTGGCTATACCAAAGGCACCTGACAGATGGGATTACCTCAATGATTTTGATAAACTTGCTCTTGAACTGAAAGCAGAGTACCCAAAAGAAGTAATTGAATACTACTGGAAAAAAGCCTATTGCAATGTTCCCGGAGGCACCAGAAAGACATACAGGATCGCTGAAGGCTATCTGGAAATAGTAAGGGACATATACGTTGAGATCTTGCAAGACAGGCCTGCATGGGATAACCGTTTCAACTCCCTGAAAGCCGAATTCAAAAGCAGGCCCGCATTTCTTGATGAGGTGAAGGGGTTGTAGGAGTAAAAAGAAAAAATCCCTTGATCAACCCATAACTCTTTCTATATCCTGTAGTGAAAAAAGCATACTCTATGGATAATTTGCATCGACATACGAAGAGGCCTGGTCAAAATTACTTTTCTTTAGAGGTACTTTTAGCGGGAATGACCTTTACCTCGCCATTAGAGAAAATAAGGATTTAAAATCCATGAAAAAACACACAAAGGAAAGAACTGAAACACACAGTAAAACGAACGAATATAAAAGTTACCTGACAATGATAAGCCAGGTCCCAAAATCCATAATACCATATGAAAGATGAACTTACACGGCACAAGCCCTTTGAAAGGTCAAAAAGAGATCAGCTCATCATCTTTGCCTTGATCTGAGCCAGTTCATGCTCAAGGACAGAGATCCTTTCATCAAGATGGGATCTGAGATCATCCCGGTTAAGTCGAACCTCAGAAGAGATCTCAATTCTGCTTTTATCGACCTTATTTCCCACTATTTCGACCTTATCACCAACAACATCGATCTTAGTTCCAAGACCAGCTACCTTATCACCAACAACATCGATCTTATCACCAACAACATCGATCTTAGTTCCAAGACCAGCTACCTTATCACCAACAACATCGATCTTACTTCCAAGGTTTGAATTCATCTCACGCATATACCTGGCAGCAGCATCCATCCTTTCATATGTAGCTACGGTTAGATCCTCTTCCCTGATAATATCAAATGTATCGTACTCATCGGTCGGCTCTTTGAAAACAACATCAACATTCTTTACCTTAATAGGATATTGCACTATGTTGACTTTATCAAGTAATACCTTAATGTTACTATCCTCACCCTCACAGATAACCTTCACAGTCCCGTCGTCCAGATTCATGACACGTCCATTAAGGTCCAGATCAAAAGCTATCTCATCAATAAGATCCCTGAAACCTGCCTTTTGAACCCTGCCATGTATTATGATCTCTGCACGCTTCTTCATAAGAGTTAATTTTTCCTGAAGCAATATAAACGTTATTATCATACCTCATTAACAATCCAGAAATAATCACAGAACTAAAACAACCCCGGCGCAGGCGACACCTTCCATCGTCAACAAGCAACACACTCCGCGACAAAAACAACGATCAGCACAGATAAAAGAACAACAGCCACAAACACCCGATCCCCGGCAACCATCACTCTATTCTGCTTCCCCTTTGCTTTAAAAGATCAAATCCCTTACCCGTAGTCCTGTACTTCTGGAGCCTGCTCCTTGGTTTTTCGGGTATCGTATAATCCAGCAGATCATATCTTATCAGCTCTGCTATGGCCTTCTTAACACTTCCCGAAACTTCCGAATGCCCCAGCATCTGCACGATCTCTCTTTTCGACTTTGGATCTGTGGTGCATTCGGATAATATCTTCACCTGTGTATCTGTTATTTTGACCTGGGCCTCGACTTGGGCCTCGGAGTGGATCCTTAAAACAGTAAGAAAGTAACTTCTCTCGTCATCCGTCTTAAAGACAGGCTCAGGAGATCCGTTGTTCTGCAGTGCCTTTCTTATCTTCCGAAAACCAGTGTTCCTGCCTTCTGTCAAATGCAATTCCTTGAGGAAATCCCCTATTATCCGGTTCCTGTATCTTCTTGAATCTGCGTTACCTGCTAAACGGATGTTTAACAGGCACTCAACTCTGTAAGAGGTGAGTGTATCTGCGGTTAACTATTGAATAAAACCACAGATGAACACGAATACAAAACAACCACCCGCTGCATGCGGCACGTTCCATAGTCACTGCAATAAACAAGATCTATAACATACCGATAAAAGAAAGTATACTGTTAACAAAAATAAAAGTAGTGAACAATCACCACTTATAATCAATAAATGCCGCTACTATATGATGATAATGATTATAATTATATAAGACTGATTGAATAAATATATATACCAAGCTCAAATAAGCATATAGACAGCTAATCCTATGCATTGCTGTCTGTGCCCTTAACCATATGGCTGCAGTGCATTTTAGATTTCAGCCTGGTGGTATTAGAATGAACAAAAAAATCGATCCCAAAAGTAGTTCCAACAAAAGGATAGTATCCTTTTTTGTTTTAACCCTGCTTTTCTTTACACTTATTGTTGCAATGAGTGGATGTATAGATGGTGACGGCCAAACAGCCGGTACTGAGGACAGTATCGGTCAGACAGAAGACACAGATACAGACGAAGCTGATGAAGATCCGGCGGAGCAAACATTCATGTCCCCGCAGGACCAGGACCTGGAGGAACAGGAGCCCCTGGAACAGGAAGAGGACACATTCACGGTCAGGGTAAGCCCGGGAAGTGGTTCCCGCAGCAGCTCTGGAAGCGGAGCCAATCCTGCAACCCCGGTAACCTCCGGTGGTACACTGGAGCTTGACCCATCTTATGCAAACAACAACACCGATGCTGACATAACGGTGATCTACAGGGTCGGGGAGAATATAACAGACGGCATGGTCAGCATAGGCATAGCAGCCCAACTCACAGTCAATGAAACACTGGACAACCTTTCTATTGCAAACGGGCCCTGGACCACAGTCCTTGGCAACAGCAATGCATCCTATGATGCAAACAACATAATCACGATAACAGACCTCAATATAAAAGAAAATGAAACGATAAAGCTGACACTTGCAACACAAAGCATTGACCTTGCGGGCAGCTATGATTTCACAGCCGCTGCAAAGAACTCAGGCAAGGACATCAGCAATCCGGTTACTGCAACCCTTACTATCTATAATGATGACTCAAAGCTCAAAGCCCTGACAATATCCCCGGGTCTGCTGGATCCCGCATTTGCCACCGGCACGGGCAACTACGCGGCCAGTGTGGACTATGACGTGGAGCAGCTGATCATACAAGCCATACTATCCGATACAAATGCAGGTCTGATGGTAAACGGCATCATCACCTCCAGCGGTGACATAACACCGGTCATACTCAACGGCCCCGGAGAGTACACTGAAATAGCAATAGATGTCCTGGCAGAGGACAACGTGAGCTTCAGCAACTACACCATCAATGTAAGCAGGGCGATCACCCCGCACATACAGGATACCGGTGTAAGCATAACAGAGGGCAGTGTGATCTTTGGATACAGCTTCTATAACGAGACCGGGGCATTGCTCACATACGCCGATGCAACTGCAAGCCCGTATCTGCTAAACAGCACAGCTTCAACCGTGACCCTGATAAACCAGACCGGTGCAGCAAGCAACGCGATCCCTCTTGACTCAATGGGTATTGATGCATCCGGAAATGTGACATTCCATAACCTGGCAGAAATCGCAGCTGCCTTCAACATAGCCGACATCATGCAGTGGGATCACCCGACAACCGTCATACTGGACCTCAGAGGCGGACAGGGCCAATACACCTGGACCCTGCAGGAGACCATAACCCTTACACCGGCCGATATAGCTGCCTTCACATCCATAATACCAGGCAGCATCACAGGCCAGGTCACAGGCACAACAGCTGTCCCTCTTGAGAATGCACTGGTGCAGCTGGAAGGCATGCCACAATACAGCGCAAACACTGACGCTTTTGGTATCTACACCATAGAGAACGTCCCTGCAGGCAGCTACAACGTAACGGCCGGCATCGCAGATCACAAGAGCAGTACACATGAACAGGTGGTCGTGCTGGCAGCCCAGCCAACAACAGGTATTGACTTTGCACTGACAAGCACCAACCCGGCCCTTGCTGCCCTGCATGTCAACCCCGGCAGCCTGGACCCCGCCTTTGACACACAGACCGGCACTTACAATGTAGCAGTAAGCCACACAGTGGATACGATACAGCTCACAGCCATCCCTGCAAACCCACAGGCAAACATAAGCATAAACAGTGATCCGTACACCAGTGGTGATATAAAGACCATTGCACTGCAAGCCCCTGCATCCTCAACCGATATCCTCATCCATGTGACCGCCGAGGACCAGACAGGCACCCGCACGTACAATGTCACGGTCAACCGGGCAGCAGTGCCGGAATACACTGTAACTTTCAACGTTACAGATGGCACAGATCCGGTCGCAGATGCGCAAATACTCATTGACAGCCAGACCCTCACAACCGACGCATCCGGTATTGCCAGCATGGATCTGATAAACGGCAGCTATGAGTACAATATCACAGCCCATGGCTATTATGCTGAGCAAGGCACTGCTGTGGTATCCGGTGAACCTTTGGAGATACCTGTCAGCATGAACACCGTACCGGTCATACAGGACGCCAGTGTGAGTATAACAGAGGGCAGTGTGATCTTTGGATACACCTTCTACAATGAGACCGCAGCATTGCTCACATATGCCGATGCAACGACAAGTCCGTATCTGCTCAACAGCACAGCTTCCACCGTGATCCTGGTAAACGGGACCGGTGCATCCAGCGATGCCATTTCACTTGGATCACTGGATATTGATGCATCCGGAAATGCTGAATACAACAACCTCAGCGAATTTGCAGCTGCCTTCAACATTGCCGATATCATGCATTGGAAACACCCGGCAACCGTCATACTGGACCTGAGCGGCGGACAGGGCCAATACACCTGGACCCTTCAGGAGACCATAACCCTTACACCGGCAGATATCGATGCCTTCACATCCATAATACCAGGCAGCATCACAGGCCAGGTCACAAGCACAGCAGGTATACCCCTTGAGAATGCACTGGTGCAGCTGGAAGGCATGCCACAATACAGCGCAAACACTGACGCTTTTGGTATCTACACCATAGAGAACGTCCCTGCAGGCAGCTACAACGTAACGGCCGGCATCGCAGGCCACAGGACCGATACAGACCAGAATGTTGTTGTCCTTGCAGCCCAGCCAACAACAGGTATTGACTTTGAACTGGTACCTATATACACTGTAACCTTCACTGTCAACGACGGCAAGCTCCCGATCGGGAATGCACAGATAAAAATCGGAGGTCAGATCCTGTCAACCAGCGGAGCCGGTATAGCAGCTATTGATCTTGCAGACGGTATATACAACTACAATATCACAGCCAGCGGATATTATCCTGTGGAGGAGGATGTAACCGTATCCGGTGCACCAGTTGATATAACAGTCAGCATGGACACCGTACCTGCAATAAAGAATACAGATGTGAGCATAACAGAGGGCAGTGTGATCTTTGGATACGCCTTCTACAACCAGACCGGTGCATTGCTAAGCTATGCTGATGCAACGGCAGACCCATATCTGCTCAACAGTACAGCTTCAACCGTGACCCTGCTAAACCAGTCAGGTGCACCCACCGCTGCAATTTCCCTTGACTCCCTTGGTCCGGATGCATCGGGAAACACAACATATGAGAATCTCACTGAATTTGCAGATGCATTCAGCATTGCCGATGTCACTCAGTGGAGCCATCCAGCCAGTGTCACACTGGACCTGAGCGGCGGACAGGGCCAATACACATGGACCCTGCAAAAGACCATAACCCTCACACCAGCAGACATCGCTGCCTTCATGTCCATGGTAAGCACATCCCCGGAAGGGGACCTGCTTGATGCTGCTGCAGGTTCGGACTTTATAGGAGTGCTCTTTACCAGGGACGGGGACCTCTATTATAAGCAGCTTGGATCAGATGAGACCTGGTCCTCTGAGACCCTTGTCAATGGATCTGCCAGCGAAGGAAAGATCGTTGTTGACAATGAAGACAAACCACACGTTGCTTATACCACAGACAGCGGAAATATCGCCTACAGGACAATGGATTCTGGTGTGTGGACCGACACACTATACATAGGATCAAACCATGCGGGCGAATGTTATTGGCCAGACATAGATGTTGATTCAAGTAACGCTCCACATATAATATATATCGATACAATGGGCGATACTGCCGGAACAAGAAATCAACCGGATCTCATGTACGCCTCCCTGAACAATGGGGATTTCAACAAGGTGCTTTTGGCAAGTGGAAATTATGATAGCTATTGGAAAGGCGGTTCTTACCCGGGAGAAAAACCCCCGCAAATCGCAATGGATGATAACGATAACAGATATTATCTGTATCAATGGAGATCATATAGCCATGATATGAATGTATTCCATGATAGAGGAATCGATGTTGTAGGGGCAAACACCCAAAGCCTGGGAGATGTCGGTAGCAATACCAATAGATTTGATATCCACGACCTGAAGATCGTTGATGGCAAGCTCTATGCCCTCTACAGGAACGGAGCCCAGATAAAAGCCAGTGAGATGACCATCGATGCAGCCGGACAGATGACCTCATCTGTTGACAAGGTTGTCTTTGATGCAGGCTCTGCCTACTCACTTGATGTCGCATCCAGTGATATCGTCATCGGCAGCAAAGACGGAAATAATCTGAGAGCCCACTACAACAATATCCCGCAGACATTCACTGAGATCGATGTCAAAGGTGAAGCTGTCGCAATTGTACACCTGGGAGGAAGTTTCTATGCCGCCTACACGGACAATGAGGACGGCATCATAAAAGTACAGGAAGTTCAGTAACCTGCCGGTTAAATCTCCAAACAGCCCCATTTACATGGGGTTACTTTTTTCTTTTTTAGCTAAGACACAATTGTTTTCACTGATGCACTCAGTCCATAACAACAAAAAATGCATATAAAACAAAACAACCACACGCTGCAGGCAGCACATTGCACCATCACCACATAACACACCCCGAGTCCGTCCACAAAACCTCTACATTGAGATATTCTTAAATAAGACCATGGCATATTTCAGAATATGCAACATTGCTGTAAGTTCTCTGCAGTCATCCATAAAGAAGGAGATTGGTATGTGTCATGGTGTCCTGAACTGGATATAGCCAGTCAGGGAAAGGATGTGGAGGAAGCCATTTGCAACCTTAGGGAAGCTGTAGAACTTTATATGGAGGATGAGGAAACTACGATAGCAGAGGTTGATCCGATCCTTACCACCACTTTTGAGGTCGTTTATGACAGTCCTTCCCATTCTGTCAGCACATAAGGTTAAGGTGATAAAGGCCCGGAAAGCGCCGGTTTTAAGGTCGTATCACAAAAGGAAAGCCACATCAAGATGAAAATGAAAACTCCTAAAAAAACGTTCATTGTCATAATACCAAACTATAATGAGATTCCGGTTGGAACATTAAGGTCCTTGATACGCCAGTCTGGATTGACACCGCAAGAGTTCCTGCAGCTGCTCTGACCAGGCATTTCTCTGCCATCATTAATACTATTCAGATCACCATTCACTTTTCCATCAGTTTTGTTGTCACTGATAGGTCCAGGAAGGAATATATGATGAAACGGGGACTCTAAAACAAAAAACAAAGCAGCACCTCGCAGAAGGCGGCACTTTACATCATCATTTTTATGGCAAACGATAGCAAAATGAAAATAATATTCTTAACCGATGATAAGCGGAGCTATTTATATAGATGAATATCTAAACCACAAGCCTTGTTAATGATCATTGAAATAATTTCTTCACTTAACTTAAAAGGGGAAGTTATTTAGTTACCATTCCTAAGGAGCTTTCATGAAGTCTGCTGAACACATTGCAATCAGATCCTTTGTACCGGAAGACCAGGATGCCGTTGCAACGATCGCGCGACGGTCGTTTTCGGCTCTGTGGGCGCGTCTTATAGTACCTGGCCCGGAAGACTTTGTCGCAACGGTGGACAACCGCGTCGCTGGGGCCGTGCTACTCAATGCCAATGTAACGGACATGTCGGAGCAGGGGCGGGTCGGGCGCATCGCCTGGCTGTTCACCGACCCCGACTACCGCGGTCGGGGGCTGGCTCGTCAACTGGTGAAACAGGGAGTGGAACAGCTCCGTGCACAAGGCTGTGGCCCTGTAGTGACCGAAGTAGAGGGCTACAATACTCCGTCCGCGAATATCTTCCATGAGCTTGGATTTCGCCGCCTGGGCACGATGGATCAGGTCCGTTGGCTCGGAGTGGCGGGTGCGTTGCTGCTTGGCCTCAGGACTAACCGGCTGTTTACCCCCGGACACTTCCTCTGGGCACTCGATGTTCCTGGGCGCCCGGCCCCGCCCGCTGTGCAGCGCGCAGGAACATGGACCCTCAATGTGTTCATCACCCTGCTGGCCTTGCTGCTGGGTGGTGGGCTGCTTTTACCTGGCGGCCCTGTTATGCCGGGTGCTTCCGAGATACTCGCGGTTATCGTTGCGGTGGCGTTGCTGCTTGGTCTACGAGAGGGTGCGATGCAGATTGCTGCAAGGATGCAGGGCTTGCAGCTGGAGTATCGTGGGTGGGGGTCAGGGGCCGCCGTTAGCGCGCTCATCGCTGTCTTCTTTGGCAAAGTGTTCCTTCTCCCCGGTGGCTGCTATCCGCCGGGGGATGGGTGGCACTATCACCAGTTCAGGCGGCAGTTAGCACTGTCAGCGGCAGCAGGGACATCCATGGTACTCGTTTTATTCCTCTTTGCCCTGGCATTACCTGCACAGGTTCCGGAAGGTTTTGCGTCAATGCTCGCTGGAAGTATCGTTGAGATCGGTATCGCACTGATCTTGTTTGACAGCATCATTGCATTTGAGCCATTTCAAGGCTATAACGCACGGCGCATGCTGGAATACAGTCCAAAACTGTGGATCGCCTTCGCATCGATTGTCGTGGTCATCTATGTTTCTGTAGTGATCTTAGGCTGAATATACAATACGAAAATATATCCTCCCTCTAATTTATCGTTTATATTTAACAAAATATGCAATTTTTATCGATTATACTCGATAAGCATATAAACAAAAAGACCATACTTCTTATATGTGGACACACGGGAAAAGCTGAAAAGTGCCATTGTTGACTGGCAGAGAAGAACATTGCCATTGCTGCATAAACGCAGGTATGGTCTTAACATCGATGCTCCCCATGTAAATGATATCGTGGGCATCAGAAGATGTGGAAAGACCTACTATATGTATCAGTTGATCTGTGAATTGATCGATAAGGGCGTGCCAAAAAGCAATATAGTGTACCTGAACCTTGATGATGACCGTCTTCAACCTTTAAATGGCGATGAGCTCCAGTTGCTTATAGAGACTTTCCGCGAGATGCAGGAGATCTCTGAAGAAAATCTTCTGTATCTTTTCCTTGATGAGGTTCAGAACTTTCCTTCATGGGAGCGCTGGGTTAAAGGAACGTATGACAGGAAGCAGAATGTAAAAATGGTTATCAGTGGTTCCAACGCCTCTCTGTTATCCCAGGATATATCTGCATTGCTTACTGGAAGGCATATCAGTACCAGGATGTTCCCTTTCAGTTTTGCAGAGTTTCTGGATTATCATGAGGTCGAGTACGACCTGAAAACACTTCCTTATTCTGAAGACAAGCCACAAATGAAACGCATGTTCAATGAATACCTTGAAAAAGGAGGGTTCCCCGAAACAATTGTTTATCCATTGGTCCAGCATCGTGAAACATTGCAGTCCTATTTTGACGATATAATTTACCGTGATATCATCTCGAGATACGGTGTTCGCAATCCCCTTATATTCAAGGATCTGGCGCTCTTTTGTATTTCAAATATAGCAAAACCACATACATATAACTCTCTAAGGCGTCTGTTTGCCAATTACTCCTCCCTCAGTACAGATACGATAATAGATTATATTGCATATCTTGAAGACGCTTTCCTGCTCTTCAGTGTAACCCACTATGATGAATCCCTTAAGCAGCAAATGAACAAGCCAAAAAAGCTCTATTGCATTGATACAGGCATGATCAATGCCGTTTCATTTAAGTTGTCCTCTGATATCGGAAGACTATATGAGAACATAACCTTCCTCCACATTCTACGCTCCGGTAAAGAGAGCTACTATTGGCAGGATCAGAAAGGCCATGAGGTAGATTTCGTAATTAAGGAAGGACTTGAACCCACTGCACTGATACAGGTCTGCTCAGATATGTCCGATCAGCAAACAAAAGAACGCGAGATAAATGGCCTTCTGGCAGGAATGAAGAAATTCAGGATAAAAGAGGGCACTATTATCACAGCGGATGTTTTTGGAGAGGAAAAGGTTAATGGCGGGAAGATCAGGTACATTCCGCTATGGTACTGGTTGCTCTCTCATTGACCAGGCATTTCTCTGCCATCATTAATGCTATTCAGACCACAATTCCCTTTTCCATCAGGTTTGTTGCAACTGATAGGTCCAGGAAGGAATATAGGATGAAACAGGGCCTTTAAAGTAAAAAACAAAACAACACCCCCTCCAAAGGTGACACCTTCCACCACCACACAAAACACCCCGTAACCAAAACAAAATATCAGCGCGGATACAAAAACAACAGCCACAAACATCCGATCCCGGACAACCATCACTCTATTCTGCTTCCCCTTTACTTTAAAAGATCAATTCCCCTCCCGGAAATCCTGTACTTCCAAAGCCTGCTCCCCGACATATCAGGTATCGTATAATCCAGCAGATCATATCTTATCAACTCTGTTATGGCCTTCTTAACACTTCCCGAAACTTCAGAATGCCCCAGCATCTGCGCAATCTCTCTTTTCGACTTTGGATCAGTCAGATGCAATTCCTTGAGGAAAGCACCTTTATCAGGTTCCTGTATCTTCTTGAATCTGCGTGCATCTGCGTGTATCAGCGGTTCGCTATTAACTAAAACCACAGATGAACACAGATAAACACAGATGAGACTAACCAATATCTGCGTGCATCTGCGTTACCTGCTAAACGGATGTTTAGCAGGCACTCAACTCTGTAAGAGGTGAGTGTATCAGCGGTTCGCTATTAAAACTAAAACCACAGATGAACACGGATACAAAACAACACCCCGCAGAAGGCGGCACCGTCCATCTCCACTGAACACAAAACACCCCCGTGACCAACCCAAAGACCAGCGCAGATACAAGAACAACAGCCACAAACCACCCGATCCACACGTGCAAAAAGACATGAAGAAGCCCCGGCAGATATCACAAATATTGATATGCCATTAGCCTCCTATCCCTTAATGCACTAATTATTCCTTTAAATGCTGGATTGGATAAAAGTGGAAAAGAAAAAATTAAATTCAAAGCTCAGTCCCAAGGTCAGGGAACAGTTGGAACGCATGAAAGAAGATGAATTCAAACCTGGCAACTTTATTGAATCCATAATTGAGTTAAAATTCTATAGTTCTCTGGCAAAAAAGAAATGGAAATAGATACAGCAGACCCACCATAATTACAGCAGGTCCACGATCAATGTTCTGAACATCGATGAAAACACCCTGAGACCTGTCAGATCTACTGCAGGAAACCGGGTTAGGCTGGATACATCAGCTATCATTGAAAATCGCTTCTCATTCAAAATCAATGGGCCCCTCATCAGGCTCACACTGCAATTTTCTGCGCATCTCCTCAGCATGGGCCCTGTGGCCAGCAGCCTCATCACCCATCCCCAGCCTGTCCAGGACATCCGCATATTCTTCTAAACAGGTGATTCCCCATTCTACATTAAAGGCAGTGCCAGACGGTTTAATTCCCACAATTTTTGCCTGGATTTCCAGAGAGTTCTCAAAACACTGTTTTGCAAGGTCAGGCTCATCACTTGCTTTATAAACAATACCAAGCCTTATACTGATAACTACCATCACTTCCAGATATCTGGCATCATCAGGATGTGACTCCATAATGTCCTGCAATAAGGAAATCGATCTTAGATAGTATTCAATTGACCTGTCAGATGCACCCAGATGGTAGTGGACCTTACCAAGATCCTCATTAGAGACGACAAGAGATAGGATGAGCTCCTGGTCCAGGGCATCATTGGCAAGCATATCCTCGTAGAACTCATGATAAAGCTCAAGCAGGTTCTTTGCCTTGTCGTATTTTTCCACTTCCATATAATAATGCTCTTTTAGCATCATCTCCATGGTCACAACCATTTTATTCTCAGTGTCAGCATCTTCATCCTGAAGAATACCTGCATAAATGTCAGCTGTCCTCAAAAAATACTCCTGTTCATTTTCAGGGTCTTCAAGCTCTTCGTAGACGTTCGACATAGCAAAATATATATCTGCCAGCTCCCTGGCTACAAAGTTGTCAGTACTTCCATCTTCATCCGGTAATCTGTGCAGTGCATCTGAAGCTTCGTTGAAATGTTCCAGGGACATATCAAATTGCCCATAATCTGCATAAAGCACTGCTATTTTTTTAAGGGTGTTAGCAAAGCCCATTACAAAACTGTCATCCAGTTCCACAAGCTCTTCAAATATCTCAAGTGCATCTTCGTAAAAACGCAGGGACTTTTCAAAATCAATGTCAAAATACAATCCTCCCAGATCCCTCAAAGTCTCTGCAAGGAATTCAGCGTAATCAGCCTCATCAGGGTCTTCTTCGCGCAGTTCTCTGTATATGGCTATTTCTTTCTGGAAATAATGCTCTGATTTATCTGAGTAAGCATTTTCACCAAATAGTACAGCTAACTGGTCAAAGGTCTGGGCAATACACAATTTATTATCGGTTTCATCCATTCCTTCTCTGAGCAGACCTTCATAGATGTCTATTTCAAAAAGATAAACCCTTTCAGCTTTATCAAGGTCTTTGATATTTTCAAAGAACTCAGCCATGTGCTCTAACGAGCTTATGTCCTCAGCCTGCATTGAAAGGAATTCCGGGGAGAAATCCTGCATTTGCTCAAAAACAAGCAACGATCTCTCAAAATATGAAGCTGCCTGTTCACGGTCCCCTTCCTTTTCAAAAAGCAAGGCTATTTTTTCATATGTTCTGGCGGCCAGAATATCGCAGAAGATACGTTCAGAGCTATAATGTTCCAGGCTATCAGTTCCGCAGACATCATTATGACAGCCATCGGTTTCAGAGCTATCACGTTCATTCCCACACCTGGATGCAACGTGTTCCAGAATTTCAGAGAAACAGGCATATGCATCATCGGTCTGGCCATTAATGCTATAATGATCCCCTATTAATGTCTGTGAATTAATCCATGCTATGAAATTGCTCATGTCATCGGGATTGTCTTTATATTTCCTATCTACCAGTTCAAAATATTTATCATAGACCTGCTTTGCAGCATCAAAAGCCTCGCTGGAAACAAAATGGTCCCCATACAGTTTTGCCATTCTCTGCATAAATATCTCAAGATCAGAATAATCAGGATCCATTGCTGAGATCCGGCTGTATTTTTCCATGACCTTTACTACATAAGAAGCTTTGATCTTTGGGATCTGTGCCATTGCAAAACATATCAGGATATTGTTCAAGGCTTCCACATAATTCAGATGATAACCGACATCCTCTTCATTATCGATGTCATGCTCCATCAAAACGTTACATACTCCAAGAAAAACGTCCCCGTGCTTTTCACATATACTTACTGCATCTTCGATATCATCTGTGGAATTCAAAGCATCCTTAATGCCGGTGATGCTTCCTTCCAGGATCATCTGGCGATCATGGTCATCAGGCCCTTCTAAAAAAAGACGGGATGAGATCTCAAAAGCCTCCTCATATGTTTTTAAAGCGTCACTTATACTAAGATCAGCTTCCAGAACATTGCCCTTTAAAATCAAGGTTTTTGCAACCAGGTCAGGCAGGTTTTCCTCCTTTGCAGCAATTTCTGCCTCTTCCAGGACCTTAAGGGCTTTTTTATAGTTGTTTTTCTGAAAATGATTTGAAGCTGCTATCATCTTCCGGGTAATGGTATCGATTTTCTGTTGTGACATATATAACCTAATAAGCCATTGAGAAATAAAGATTCCCTTCAACAATGAAGAATAATAGGAAGGATAATAGGAAGGATAATAGGAAGACTGACACTTATTAAAAAACTGTAATTGATATGGTCATTCATATGGATACTTCATTATCCCCCAGTATATTCCTGGCAAGCCACAGCCGGAACACATTATCAAGTATTCCGTAGGTACCTTCCTGTGGTTTTTGCACGGTCATCGTATAATAGAGATCGCGCATGGAGGTGGTAAGTGATGAGGCCGGTTTCTGCATGTCCCTGGCTATTTCACTGAGCCTGCGCGTCCTGCTGGCAGAGAGGTATTTAAGTATCTCCTGTTGCTGTCTGCTGAACTTGGAGGAATACCTGGCCTCAAACTCACTGTCAAACTCCCGGAGCATGGAAGTGAATGCAATGTCCACATCCCCGGCATCTATGGATCCCCTGTTCCCAAGGATGGCGTTCTGGTAGAGGATGAAACCAAGTTTCTGGAAATAGAAAGGAAAGCCATCTGTATACTCATATATGCTCTCAAGTGCGGGGTCGGATATCCCTATGTCCTGGGTTTTTAGGCGTGAACGGATGTAAGCAGCCACATCCTGCTTTTTGATAGGCTCAAGCCGGACCCTGGCAGCCATCAGATATAGCGGTGAATCCGGCTTCAGGAACACTTCATGAAGCAGGGATACAGAGGATCCCGAAAAGATATACCTGACATTGGGATGGCTGTCCATATGGCTTTTAAGATGGCCGAAAATATTACCCGGGAACTTGCTAAGCTCCTGGAACTCATCAAAGGCGACAACTGTAGGCTCTTCTATCTCATTTGCAAACCTCTGGACAAACCTGAAGGTCTCTGCTATCAGTTCCTCTTCATTGATATCATCCTCACGGAACCTCAGATAGACATTACCCACATGTTCGATACTGCCTCCGATCTCTGAGATGGAACGTGTTGCTGAGGTGATCTTTCCCCTGAACACCTCAGAGAATTTCTTTGCAAGGCCCTTTATCTTATGTTTCTCTTCATAGGCCAGGACCAGTGCATGGGCCGTCTGTCTGAAAAGGTCTGCAGGTTCTGTTATTTTCCTGCAATTGACCGGTACAAAGAGCACATCACTTCGGACACTGTTTTTCAGGTTCTTTAAAAGCGATGTCTTCCCGATCCTTCGCGGACCGATTATCACATTGTTCTGTGCCGAGAAGAGGATATCCACTTTGATCCTCCTCACCTCCTCATCCCTGCCAATAAAGAACGGAGGCTCCACTTCCCCTCCAACGACAAATATCTGTTCTGTCATGCTATATAGTTAAATTTGACGATATTTAAATTTAACTATCTGTGGAATGGATCAGATCTGCAATCAACTATAGTTGGAATTGAGCATAGTTGTAATTGAGCATAGTTTAAATCGACTATATTTGGAATTGACTATACTTGAAACAAACTATATTTGAAATCAACTACATCTAAAATAAACTAGATCTAAAATCAACTAATGTCCACTACCTAAAAATGAATATCGTCTGAATTGAAGAACATTCTCCAGCCCCACAAAAACAAGAGCCACCTGCTAAAAATGCACTGCATGATGCGTAGATACGTATCATGCCAGGTGAGAAAAAAACAAAAAGAAGTACGGTCAGACCAGCCGTACTGTTTCCAGATTTACCAGGGCTTTTGTCTCCATCCTGTTCTTCTTGTGGATGGAGCTTGCAAGGTCTATGCATGAGCGTTCATCGCCATGCTCTGTGTAGACCCTTTCAGGGCGTGGCTTCATCTTCCTGATGTATTCCATCAGCTGTCTCCTGTCGGAGTGACCGGAGAAACCGTCCACAACCTCTACATTCATATTCATCTTTACAACATGTGTGCCATTGCTGCCTGAGAGGGGGATCTCCTTCCATCCTTTCTGTATCCTTCTTCCCAGTGTCCCGTCTGCCTGGTAACCTACAAAGACAAGGGTATTGTTCTCATTCTCTGCAAAAGCCTTGAAATATTCTATGACAGGACCTGCACTCATCATACCGGATGTTGACAGGATGACACATGGGTGGGGCTCGTCTATTATCTTCTGGCGCAGCTCATTGGAATCCACAGGCTTGAAGCATTCTGCAAGGAAGGGATTCTGCCCTTTCTGGAATATAAGCTTGCGCAGGTCATTGTTAAGGTACTCGGGATATGTTGCATGTATAGCCGTTGCCTCCCATATCATGCCGTCAAGATAGACAGGGACATTGGGTATACGGCCATTGCGTATCGCATCCTCCAGCACGATCATTACTTCCTGGCTCCTTCCCACAGCAAAGGCAGGGATCAGTACTATCCCGTTCTTCTGAAGGGTTGAATTGACAATGTTCTCAAGATTGGCCTCAGCCTCCTGAAGGGAAGGCTGGGTGGCATTGGAAGCACCGTAAGTGGATTCCATGATAACACTCTCCACACGGGGGAATTTGTTAACTGCAGCATCAAAGAGCCTTGTCTTCTCATATTTGAAATCACCTGTGACGACCACATTGTGAAGCCCGTCACCAATGTGGAAATGGGAAACCGCAGAACCCAGGATATGTCCTGCATTGTGGAATGTGAGCTTGATGTCCGGGGCTATGTCCGTAACTTCCTCATAATCAAGGACAATGGTATGTTTAAGACCCTCCCTCACATCCGCAGAACTGTACGGGGGTCTCTTGCCTTCCTTTGATGCAACATCGATAAAGTCCAGCTGCAACAGTGCCATCAGATCCCTTGTGGGGGGAGTGCAGTAAATAGGACCTTCAAAACCGTATTTATAGAGAAGCGGCACAAGACCCTGATGGTCAAGGTGAGCGTGAGTAAGCACCACCGCATCTATCTGGTTGATAGGATAGGCTTCGGGAACATAGAGGTAAGGCGTCATGTTGTCATCAGAGCCGACATTGACACCACAGTCGATCATAATCCGTGACTCGGGGGTCGAGATTATAAAACAGCTTCTTCCGACCTCCTTTGCACCGCCCAGTGAAGTGACCCTGACCCATTCATCCTTTGAAGTGCATCCTCTGTGTATCTTCCTTCCCACAGACCTGAGGATCTCTTTCCTTTCCTTATGGTTGGTACGCATGAACTCACGTATATTCTGTACCGTGCGTGATTTAATAGGAGGCGTCCTCACTACCTTGGGGGTCCATCCTATCTTCTTTGTTATCTCCCTGAGGGTCTCCCCATGTTTACCGATAACAAGTCCCGGTTTCTCCGCCTCGATGATCACCTCCCCAACATCAAGATCGAAATGATAATTGGATACTCCGGACTCATCGGGAACGGTCTCCATGATCTTCTGGATAGATTCCTCGGGAGGCATAAGCACCTTCGGGTCAGGACGTACCACAATACGCGTCCTCAATGCTTTTGCCAGGTTCCTGACAATATTACCGTTATCTGCAAATTTCTTAGGCTCTTCTGTATAAACGACGAGCTGCGGGCCTTCAAACTCAACACCAGAAATAGTAGTACCACTAGGTAGTTTTTCTTCTATTTTCTTCTTCAGATCAGATAGTACTTCTTCTACCGCCATTAAAATAGCCTTCCTATAAAAAAGTAAAAAATATGGTATAGTTAAAAAACTATATTCAAAACTTTATACTGAATGTGATATTAAATATTATGTTAAATGTTATATTAAATATAATGTTAAATGAAAGAGATCAAATTATCATCATATCAATTCAATTGTTCCCTCATCTTTTTGACATCTTCCTGGTCAAGCCGGGTGTATTTGTCCCTGGTTATGACAACCACATCTATGTTCTCACCGGAGGCTGAGTCCCTCTTCATTGCATTATGGAGTGCCCTTACGGCCAGTTCTACACCATCCTCGGTGGACATGTCCTGCTTGTAGCGGTCTTCCAGCACACCATAGGCCATAGGAGAACCTGAGCCCGTGGCTACAGCCTTTGTCTCTTCGATATTGCCACCCAGGGCATCAAGTGAATATATGGCAGGACCGTTCTTGTCATATCCTCCGACCAGAAGCTGGACCATCAGAGGATAGTATCTCTGCCCGCTGAGCATATTGGACAGCAATGTCGTAAGACCTTTAATGGTCATGGACTCCTTGCGCCTCATTTTGTATAATTTGGATTCCACACTGATGACCCTTACTATCTGCTGTGCATCACCCACAGAACCTGCAGTGGTCATAGCTACCAGATCATCTATCTGGTAGATCTTCTTTGCAGTTTTACTTGCAATGAAATTCCCCATTGTTGCACGCTGCTCGGTTGCAAGAACAACACCGTCATTGCAAACTATCCCTACAGTGGTTGTACCCTTTAAATGTTTATCATTAACCATTAATTATACCTCATACAAAAATGAGAAAATAAATCTGAGAAATGTATCATGCATGATAATGCATCAGTAACCCATTAGCAATTTTTATATATATATTTATCCCTTGCTCAGTACACGCCTACTTCTCTGGCAAGTGCCTGATAACGTTCAATAACAGCATTGTCAACGTTCTTTTCCTTCATTTTCCTTATCCGCATTTCAAAGGGTATCCGCTCTGTTCCTTTAATAAGGTTATCTGCATGGGAAACGATCTTCTGCTCCATTGTCACCGGCGCATAATCATCATCAGGAAGACCCATGGCCTTTGCCTCTTCCCTTGTTATACCGGCCCCTATATGACGCCTGATTATCTCGATGACCGCCGTATCGATGCCATGCCCTGCTGCAATTTCCGCACCTGCAATGGCATGGTCCATCCCATGGGTTTTTGCCCTTCCAAGGTCATGAAGCAGACCGCCTATCTCAACAAGTCCGATATCAACATCCATGCCCTCATCTTTCAGCCCCTGGGCGATCTCAAGGGCCACAGCGGCAACAGCCACACAATGAGCGATGACCTTTTCACTGCATCCCGAATCCCTCAGGATCCCAAGAGCATTCTCACGGGATATCATCCTAATGTTCCCTATCAAGGAAAGCCAGTCTTTTTTCTATCTTTTTCATAAATGCACTGTTATCGTCATACATCATGTCCTCACCGCAGTCAGGACACAGGAACTCACATTCAGTAGCCTCATTGAAGTTCATGCGGATACATCCTTCGGGACATGCATAAAACACATTGTCCTCCTCGAATTTGAGCCTGACCCTGAGGTTTTTGACCAGTCTTTTCTTTTCCTTCATCAACTGGGGACCTATATCGGTCATATCAAGAGTCCACAGGTATGTAAGCCATCCGCTACTGGAATCACGTTCACGCCTGCAGACTGCAAGCTTGTTCTCATTGAGGATAAAAAGAGTTCTTCGGACTATGTTCAAAAGGATACCTGTGGCCTGGGAGATCTGTTCATCAGTCACCTCACCTTCAGGCATGTTCTCTATCATCAGCAGTCCATCTTCACCCACCAGCCGAACGAGATAGCCCCTTACAACCGGATCATTCAAATCTATCAAAAAATTTCACCTCATGATGTGCATGCTAAATGCAATGTATTCAGATATTAATCTTTGCGTGCAGACCTTTACCTTGCAACAACATCGCCGGCCTGTTCCAGGGTTATTCCGGATCATTGCTGCATTGGTTATTATGTGGTTCATTC
The DNA here is from genome assembly GCF_045690325.1 of Methanolobus sp. WCC5. Taxonomy (GTDB): domain Archaea; phylum Halobacteriota; class Methanosarcinia; order Methanosarcinales; family Methanosarcinaceae; genus Methanolobus. The sequence continues at coordinate 682,262 of NZ_CP146981.1, forward strand.
TGTATGGATCATTCCTTCATAATACTTCGGGGATAAGGTCCGCCCAGGTCATGTATCAGGATTGAAGTAGATTCAGCGTTTCACGTATAAACATGACGCTTTCCTTCAGGCAGGACAGGACATCTTCACGGTCCTTTCCCGTACATATTACCGAGATCACAGGCTCGCCGGCATTTATTAACTGACCGCTGGCAGGAATATCACATACGTTCTGACAAAGCAGGGCCCTGTGAGCTGCAGCGCTGATCACAATATCCTTTTGCGCATAGAGTATTGCACGACCTGCATACTGTATTTCCCTTGCAGGTGCAATGCAGGCTTCTCCTTTAAAAGCCCGCAGGTGCGCATTAAACAGGTTTATACCTGTTGCCATTTCAACAGTATCCAGGCTTCCCTGGAAACGTGCATTCACCTCAATGACCACAGGGCCATTTTCACCAATGATAAGATCCACGCCTATGGAGCCTGTAAGCCCCAGCTCCAGTATCAGTTCTTCGGCTATCCTTTTCATTTCCGGGGCCCAGGGAGTATCATAGGGTGTTATGTTCCCGCAGTACGCAAAGGGAATGTCAGTAAGCCATGGTGTGCCAACAAGCTGCTCGTTCACCGCAACAGCAGTTGCCTTCTCCTTTGTGGATATCAACGAAACACTTACAGGTGTGCCACTTATGTATTCCTGGGCAATGAAACTGCCCTTTGCCGGCCCAAATGATCTATCCTTCAGTTTTTCACGGAGGATCCCCATATCCTTCTCATTTTCAACTTTCATGTTGAAGATGCCACCCCCAGAACATGCGGGTTTGACCATCACCGGCAACCTGAGGCTCCCTATTTCAGAAAGAAGGACCGTTTTTGGATGTGGCAGACCAAGTCTTCCCATGATCTTAGAAAAGCGATATTTGTCCGACACTGCTGCCATTGTCTGCGGCTCATTGCCAAGTAAGCTGTATGGCAGTAGCTCAGGACATATCGCCTCAAAACCGGAACCAGCTATGATTGCATCGAATTCAACATCAAAAGCTTTAATAAGGGCTTCCAGCTGGCCGGGGCTGATGTCTTTGATATCAAATGTCCCTGAGAGTTCCAGTTTCCTTGCACCTGCTGCACATTGCATAAGGTCATGATCACAGAAAGCATCGATGGAATACATATTGTAGCCTGCCCGGGTTCCCGAACAGATTATATTGCGGGTGCTGAATCCGATAACAAGGATGTTTTTCATGGTAACCGGACCTTTTACCCGGACAGGTCCGCAAGGGCAATAAGACCTTTACTCGTCCTGACAACAGCTATATCGCTCCCTTCGGGGGCATTGAACATTGGTGGTTTCCTGATGGTCACTGTCTCATAGGTATCCGGATCAAGTACAAGAATATCGTTATTCTCAATTGCCACAAGGGTCGTCCCTGGCAGATCCTTTCTTTTTGCAACAAGCAGTGCCCCTTCCAGTTCATCAGGATCTGCCGTGAAGCGTGCCCCTGTCTCGATATCGGTACCTGTGACATGCCTGGCAAACCTCCTTATCTCAATTATTTTCCCTTTATGTTCTATAATGTCCCCGGGCATGAATTCAGGGAGACGCAATGAAAAAGTGATGCGGTACACATCTTTTCCATCTTTTCTTCCCTGCAGTGTGGCTGACTCGCTAAAACTGCCCCCCATGCGGGAATTGATATCCTTGCATATGTGCCGGGCTGCATTGGAAGAACCTACATAAAGATCGGTACCTTCCTTTATCTCCAGGGTATTGGATATGAATGCCAGCCTGTCCCCTTTATGGCGCATTCTCTCCAGCACATCATTGATGATACCCATACACTCTTTCTGCTCATCATCACCGGGAATACGGTTAGTGGCCCTGATCTGTATGATGGCCTCAAAATAACCTCCTGAAATGCGGCTGCACATATCACATGACTCCCGCAGGATGCGGACCTCTGTCTCAAGCTCCTGATGGAACATCTCATCAAGCAGCATGGCATCCACCTCAATGTGAACCTTATAAAGGTAAGGGGTCATGGCACGGGGCTGAATGTATATCTCAATGTCCTGGGCCATGGCATGTACGAAAAGTGCGTCTTCTGCAGTATGGACCACGACATCCTCAAGACTGCCGTAATTGACCCACTTGCTTTTTACATAACGTGCCCCGCAACCCGAGCAGATCTTTGCATGCAGCACCTGCGCTATTTCCGCAAGGACGAAATTCTCCAGGAAACAGCTTTTACAGCGTCCGTCAAAGAGCCTGTGGGTCTGGTTCCCGCATCTGGGGCAAATGGTACTGTTCATCGGATTTGATACCATAGTCTATTAGATATTGTTTGCGCTCCACCCGGAGAGCTTTTTACCGGCGTATAAGTTCATAGTCCATGCTGCCGGCACCAAGCTTTTGGGCATATTGCAGGTGTATCATGGGGTCTATACCCCATACATCGTTGATACATCCTCTCTTTGTGACCCTCATCTTCTCATTTATAAGGTCAAGGCTTGCCATATCAATGGCAACCGGGTCCCTTGAAGCAGTGATACCCACATCAGCTGAAAAAACGGGTGCTGAGAAGTTGAAACAGTCACATCCCGGAGTAAGGTCGAATATCCAGTTGATATAACCTATCTTTCCGGGCAGCAGCTTTACCGGTCCCACAGCTGCCTCTCCCAGCCGCTCCTGCATCCTGAGAGGAGCATCTGCAGGAGGTACTATAGCCTGGTAAGCACAGCTGCCCAGGCAGGAAAGCTCACCTCTGCATAGCTCTTTGTTCACAAAGGCCTTTCCCCCGTCAACTGTGATAGCACCCCATGGGCAGTATTTCAGGCATTTTTTGCACCCGACACATTTATCGATATCGATATCAGGCCTTGCAACCTCGTGCACAGCTGTCTTGCCTGCCTTATCAAGGCACCCCATTCCAAGGTTTTTTACCGCGCCTCCAAATCCGGAAGCAGGGTGACCTTTACAATGGGATATCATTATCATGGAGTCAGCCTTTGCAATTGCAGATGCCACTGTTATCCTGTCCAGGATCTCTCCGCCAACCTCCACGGTAACGGAGTCCTCTCCACGTAAGCCGTCTGCACAAAGCACCGGAGCACCCATACTTGCATGTGTGAAACCATTGGTTGCAGCCGTGCACAGAAGATCAGCGGCATTGAAACGTTTTCCATTGTACAGCACAGTGGTGTCTGTGATAAAAGGAATGCCACCTGCCTCTTTTACAAGGTCTGTGACCGTCTTTACGATAACAGGACGCACATAGGTGGTATTACCAAGTTCGCCGGGATGTATCTTTATTGCAACGATATCTCCCTGCCTGACAGGGGAGATCTTTGGGAAAATATCAATTATCTGGTCTATCTGGGTGTTCCCGGGCCCTATCTCTTCAGCAGCTCTAAAAAAGACTTCACTCATGCCAATAACCTCTGCATATAGGAATTACATTCCAGTACTTATAAATGATTCTGACATTATGCATTATGAGAAATACGGCTCTGTAGAAATCCTTTCATTATTAATAAACCACAGATGAACACGGATAAACCCTGATGACTAAAAACAATATCTGCGTGCATCAGCGTGACCTGCTAAACGGATGTTTAGCAGGCACTCAACTCTGTAAGAGGTGAGTGTATCTGCGGTTCATAAATTATTGATAATAGGTTTTCTACAGAGCCAGAAATACGAAATTTTTAAACCTGCCTCATGTTTGATCAAACTGATAAATGAATATATTTTTGGAATATCTATATAGATTACATGCATCTTGTATATATCTGGGAATGAAGTATTATGTTTTGATCTGAATTGAAGAGGAAGAAATAATGCGTAACATTCAAAAATGTGTAAAAACATATACAAATAATGGAACAGATATTTGCCTCCTATCTGTTGTCAATGGAAAGTACAAAAGGTCCATGGACAAAGAGGACCTGGAACTTATGCGTTTCATGATAGGCGGAATGGAAGCAAAGTAAAACTGCAAGTACTATCTGGTGTGGGATGAACTGATGAAAAATGGATATTTATGCTGCGAAAAATGTCACAATGAACTTAAGCGGCAATTAATAGGATCAAATGTATTCTATTATTGCAGAGAATGCGGAAGGATATCTTCTGCAAAGGATATTACAAACACTGCCAGTAAAGATAACGGGGTGGAAGCATGTGTATGATCGAAGAGCTGGGGTATTCACCACAGAACAAAGATCTTTACTGCCGCAATTGCATAATATTTGTAAGAACGGGAAAGTGCGAATTCCTGAAGTATCTTGAATCAGAGGTAACTGCTGACCTCAGCAGGGACCACCTCCAGGAGATACTGATCGATGAATGCGGTTTCTGAATGTCAGGCATAAATATAATGCAATGCAATGATAATGAAATGACAGGAATACAGGAGTATGATGTGGGTTTACACCTGGATTAAAAAACCAGCCTGAAACCCTTCACTCCACAAACCAGTCAATATAGACAAGCAACTCTTTTTTTTCCCAGTCTTCTATACTTTCAGGACTGTCCTTGCGCGCGCCTGCGAAAAGGTCAGCCTTCTGGTCATCATCAAGGACATGCACTTTGTATTTGCCTTCCTCGCTGTTACGTACAAAGTAGCCAGGACTCATTGAGTCTGATTTTTTCCACATGGTGATCTTATCATAGTCCCACAGGCATCTTGCCCACTCGGCCAGTTTTTCAATATGCTCATCCCTGACATCCTTTACATCACCCATGATAACGCAATGCATTCCGTCCTTTGTCAGTTCGATACTATTGTTGCTACGTATGATCAGATCCATCTTATCCCAACCTAAAAGCACATACATATAGTATAATAATTTTGTGTATGGATACTATTTAAATACAAAAATAAAATGGAACAAAATAAAATAGTATTTTGAATGATCCAAGACCGTCCAAAATAATTTTAACAGACCATGTATCAAGCTGAAATAAATAAGAGGATGCTATGAGAACATAGCACCTTGTTAAACATCTTATTTCTTCTGGGGTGGCCAGTTCTTTTCCATCCAGCCTGGTATCCTTCCGGAATCAGCAGGACCTATCATGACATTTGCACCGGTCTCATCCTCCACATCACCCTGCAGACGTGCGGCAAGTCCCGGGAGAATGATGGTGTTGTGTGATGTGTCCTTCTTAAGGTCAAATCCGGATTCTTCTATTCCCTTCTTTATCTTGGCGGCAGTTAGCTGTCCGCCTGCAACTGCAGCTTCAACACCGATACCGTCAGTATCGATGGCCCAGAGGAAGCAGTCGATCTTGTTGGATGAGATATCACTCTCTACTGTGTAGTATGTAAGAGCGAAGTTGGTCGTGACAAGTACCGGTGAGTCCGCTGTTGGCTCTCCTACCCTGTACATGCCCGGATCGACCATTACAGGCTTTCTCGGATCGGTGTAGATGGTGTCACGGATGTGCAGCTGCGGCAGCATTGCATAGGGCTCTGTGCTGTGAAGGATCATTATATCACCGTATTTGATGGTGAACACTGATGCTACTACAGTCTCCCAGTAAGATGCACTGACCGGGTCATCATGGGCCATCCACGCTGTGAAGGGGACTGCCATTATCGGATATGCTATCTCACGGTCACCGTCTATTCCGGCCCTGCGCACCTTGACGAAGTTGCTAAAGGTCTGTTTGAGCTGTTTGCCTGTGGGGAAGGTTCCCGGATCGAGTACCAGTTTCTCCGTACCCATCTGAGCAAATGTCTTTGCCATGGACTTGAGCAGATCAAGATCATCCGGTGCAAAGAGGGTCACAGGTACATCATACTGCAGTGCAAGGTCAGCTACTTCCTTCCAGTTGTCCCTGTTCGCGGCATAGAGGAGGGGGTTACGGTCCTTTGCCACCTCAAGGCCTGCTTTGAGCACATCCGGATTGAATGAACAGAGAATGATAGGCAGATCGGTTGTTCCCACAACTTTCTTAACGGCTGCGGCAAACCTTTCCGGGTCATTGGAAGTGCAGCGCACTGCCACCATGTCCACGGTGAGGAAATTACCCACATAGAACTTCCTGAAGTCCTGGATGTATGTTACCCTTTCAACAAGGTCCTTCTCATCCATGGTATCCCATACATCATAGGCGAGCGTCGTCTGGTTGAAGAATGTAAGCTTGTGGCGGTAAAGTACATCGTCCCCGCCGATCTTTACGATCTTCTCACCAACACCGATCTCCACTTCCCTTATCTCAGGTGCCAGGAGTTTATCCAGTTCCTCAAACTTCTTTTTGAACTTATCCTGCAGGATAGGGGTACAGTCTGTGAGCTTCTTTGACCTGTCTATAAGATGTGCCGCAAAGGCCATACATGTAGCTTCACCACATTCACCACAATTGGTTGCGGGCAGGAACTTATAAGCTTCCAGAGGGCTGTTGATCTTCATTTATCACACCTCCGCTCCTATCCAGTTGCTGATGTCTATCTCCTGGGCCTCGATAGAGCCGTAGAGGGTCTGCGTTATTTCCTTGAGCACCTGGACAGATGTCGGATGCATCATCATGAACATATCGTTACCTGCAAGCGAGAGTGCAAGACCTGTGACGATCTCCCAGATAGGTCCACGGTATTCCCTTGGTCCCCAGTCAGAGTCCTGGTTAAGCGGAGATGAGACCATCCATGCCTCACGGGCACCCCATGCATTTGTGGTACCGGATGACATCGGGAATGTAAGTTCGTCATCACCCATAAGACCTGCAAGCCTTATGCGCTCCATATTGGTGTATGCATAGTCAAGACCGTACCCAAGGGCTGCTGTTGTGGGATCCATGATAATGCTGTCCCTTGGGACATTGCACTGTTTCATGAGCTTCCTGTTAAGCTCTTTCTGGGCATTGATCTCAAGCTGGGTCCATGAAAGGACCACATGCCCGTGGTTGATAGCTGCCCTGGCTATTCTCTCATAGTCAAGGTTCAGGCTTGCTGAAGCCAGCAGTACCCTCTCACCCTCTGAAACCTCTGCTGCCTTCTCAAGCACCTCAGGGTCCTTCTCGGGATTACCGGAACCACCGATAACGATTGGTACATCCACTGCCTGCAGCACATCCTCCACGACCTTTGCGGCTTCCTTTGCAGAAGTGTCTTTGATAAGCGGGTCGGTTGAAATAAGGTGAATGGTCACCATGTCTGCGTTAAAATCGCGCACGACCTTCTTTGCCCATTCGGCAGGGTCGTTTATTACATCCTCATAGTTGCCCTTGACAGCCTTTGCCATACCTATGGGCATGTCAAAGACATCCATTGTGATATAGTTCCTGTGGGGCATCGGGGCGTCGAAGTAATACGGAAGTGCATTCTCGCCTCCAATGGTCACTGTGCTCTTCCTGGAGCCTCCGTCAGCTGACGTTGCACCGAGTGTGACTTCCTGTATAGGGTTCTTCCAGTTATCGATCTTTGAAACCTCGAATTTGGAAGCAAGGAGCTCCTGTATCTTCTGGGATTGGGACGGAAGTGTTCCTGGCTGTGGCATCTCACCCATTCCAAAAGCAGATGCGAACAACTGTTCAGCAGGGAATCCAAGCATCCTTCCGATGTTAGCCATGTGCAGGGATATCTGGGAGATCTCATGCCCCAGTGCATATGCAAAAGCGGGATTTAAGCCTCCGCCTCCGGAGATGTTAAGCTCAATGTCACCTTCAATGGTCACCCCTTCAAGTGATTCCACATTGAGGTCCTGCAGCATGTCACTGAGTTCCTTCAATTTCATTTTATTTGTCATGTGCATTCCACCATATGATATATTTGTTACAAACCAAGTTTCTGAGCGATCTTCTCAATTTCCTGTACTGCAACAGAATCGTCAGGAAGATCAAATAAAGGTTCCCCTGCAAGATCTCGCTGGATTATCATCTCGTCCACGGGGATCATTCCTATAAGTTCAAGACCAAGCTCTTTAGCAGTACCGGCGATCTTCTCGCGGTTTGAATCTGTGACCTTGTTCGCAATAACATAGATATTGGAGACTTCCGTTTCAAGCTCACCTACAAGTTCCCTGATACGTTCGGCGGTACGCAGTCCTCTGCGCGAGCCATCCGTAACAACTATGAGGTCATCGACGTTCCTGAATATCTTCCGGCTGAAATGCTCCAGTCCGGCCTCAGCATCAATGATGAGAATGTCATAGTTGTCCACGAGCTTGTTCATAATGCCACGAAGAAGATTGTTGACATAGCAGTAACAACCTGAACCCTCGGGCCTTCCCATGACCAGCAGGTCATACCCGGGCATCTCTTCAAGGATCTCATAGAGCTTTCCCTCCAGTATAGATTCCTTGTTGATATCCGGGGGAAGATTGTCACGTTCCTCGTGCATGAACTCCTTTATGTCTCCAATGGTCTTGCCGGGCTCACACCCAAGGGTCTCAGGCAGATTGGTGTCCGGATCCGCATCAACTGCAAGGACGACCTTGTCACCCCTTGTAAGATGACGGATAAGAAGACTGGTCGTTGCAGTCTTCCCTGTTCCGCCTTTTCCTGTCACTGCAATGATCTTAGCCACAGAAGACCTCTCTTAGTCCTGTTTCTTAATGAGCACCTTGTCGATGCTGACCTTCGCATTCTTCAGTATGATCTTCACGCCGCCTGAGCCGCCACCCGTCATGGACATTGATGGCATGGAACCTGCTGGCATGAAATTCGCAGGCATCTGCATCATCTGGGGAGCACTGAACCCTCCCTGCGCAGCTGCCTGAGGTGCTTCTTCCTCTTCAGGTACTTCCTCTTCTTCCTCTACCCACCTTTGAAGTATCGGATGGTCCTTTTCCTTGAGGAAGGTACGCAGACCCTCTACATCGGTGGCATCTTCTTCAGTAGCTATCTTATCACGGATGTCTTCAGGAATGTCGTTAAATACCTTGTCCTTGAGCAGCTTGGGCATCCATACGACCCTGCCCCAGCCACCATCGGACTGGATGAACTTTGGTGAACGGAAATAGTTGACACCTACTCCAAGGAAACCGACGACCTGCTTACCTCCGCCTGTCTGCCCTGCCATGGTGGAGAACTGAAGACCGTTTGGCGCCGTGCCTGCAAAGTCCCTGTCGACCCATCCGATACCGTCAACTTCTGGAATGTAGAATCCCACTACCTCAAAGCATCCGCATGATGTGTGAGGGTATTCGAAAAAGGAGTGCAGTTTTATACGATCGTATTCACCGCTTGATAATCTCTTTGCAGCCTCGTTGACACCGGTATATTCCCCGGACTCCGCATCTATGACATCACCTTTTGGAATAGCGAACTGGGGACCCTCGGGGTCTACCTTTGCAGCTGCCCTGCCATCAAACCAGTTGATGGCACCACAAAGCGATATCCTGTCAGGTGTTACCACACAGACATTTGTCGGAGCGAATGATGCACAGAGAGTACAGCCGTAAAAAGTGTCCACATCCTCGTCATGAAGGTCACGTGTCCTCTCATCCCTTGCCTTGTAGACTTCCCTTGCATTCCCGACTTCCTTCTCTATCTCATCCATATCTGTGATGTAGATAGCCTCAACTTTCTCTATGAAGGGAAGCTCGTTCTTAAACAGCATCATTATGGCCTTTGCAACAGGTTCAAAGGATGTCATGCCTTTTGCAACTGCATCCTTACTGACCCTCATCCAGACATCATCCCTCTGGTTGAGGTGCATAAAGCCCTGTATGTAGTTCTGGAATTCGTGGTTCCTTCTCTCCACAATGGACTCAAGGTCAGCTTCCACAAGCTCTCCTGCGATCTTGTAGATCATTGCAAGAGGATATCTTGAGCCTTCCTCCATATCCGAAATGTCCGGACCTATCAGTGTAAACTTACCGTCCTCAACATCATCCATGTCTGCTGCCCTTACAAGTTCGAATCCTTTGGACTTAGGCCCTGCAAGTTCCACAAACATACCATCTTTTCTAATCCTCTCTCCTTCAAACATAGGAGAGATCTCAAAAGGGAATTCATCTGCCATTATCAGTTCTCCGTATTATCAGCATTAATCTTATAGATTCTCAATAAATTCGTCAAGTGCTTCAAGATGTACCTCGGGTCTGAGATTGCCAAAAGACAATGTAGCGTTCTGCATAAAATGCCTTTCAATAGCAAGGGTCTTCAGGTCAGTGAAATTCTTAAGACCTGAAAGCACCTGGTTAAGATAATATTTCCTGTGTCCAAGGAAAACAATTGTGTCATAGGTGCCATTGCCATCCAGACCACCCCATCTTGAATCGCCTAGAAATGTTGCTAGTGCATGGATATTGATGTATTTTGCATTTATGCCTTTATCTAGCAGTACAGTGATGGAATGTCCGGTAGCTGCTACCGGAATTCCTTTCTTTGCTATATATATAGCCTTCTCTACAAGCTTTGGGTCCTTTAGCGTCTCAGAACCAACTACAAGAAGAGGTCTTTTGGCTTTTGCTATCACTTTGGCTGCCACATTTGGGTTAACGGGCTTTGCGACCTTCCTTCCCCATGTCTCATATATCTGTGTGTTCTTGGTGGTATCGACCATTTCAGCATTCCCCCTTACAGAGTCTCTTTACATTTGTGGGCTGGGCTGAGACATCAGATTTCATTGACGGTCCGGAAAGTATCTTCTTGCGTTTCCAGTCGATCTCCCATCCATGGTCCTTCTCAAGGATCTTAAGAAGCTCCTCACGCTTTGCAAGCGGAAGGTCGGTCTCGGTCCTGACGAACTTGTACCAGTCTTCAGGCATATGGCCCAGATATTTCTGGCTCAGTTCCATATAATGGGTGAGTTTTATCATCCTGCCCATGTTGTTGTCAGACGGACGGATACAGTTCTTTGCAAGCATCGGAAGCAGTTCCTCAACAGATTCCACAGTGGTAAGCAGGAACTCAGGTGCTGCGGGTATAGGCATCTTTTCACCATTTCTTGCATCATAGACCTTCCATTCTTCTTCTTCATAGGGCTTTCCAATAAGAGCCCTTCTGTATTTTGATCCGTGAGGTCCGACTACAACAGGTATTCCAAGTCTGTTACATCCCGACCCGATAGAAACTGCCTTTTGGGAATATGCTCCCCATGCAAGACCAACAGCACCTATACGGTTTGCTATGTAATCAGCTATCTCTTCGTAATTACCGGCAACCTGTCTCTGGGCAAATATTGCTGCCACCTTTATAGCTGTCCCTGTGATATGTGAGTTAGATACACATGATCCTACATTTATGAGATTACCTGCAAGGAACTTTGCCGGATACTTCTCATAAAGGGTCTCACCATCCTCATTCTTATACATACCAAGATCCATGGCAGCGCATCCGGAAGTAATTACTATATAATTGCGCTTTAGCATCTCATCTGCAACTTTAAAATAATCCTTTGTGCCATCCGCGTAATTGGAGCAACCAACCATTGCAATGATACCTGGCGTTGTACCAAGGACAAGGTTCACTCCTTCCTCCCGGATCTCAGGATCACTTATCTGTCCCCTGCCTGCACGTACATATCCCTTTTCCTCACGGATCAGCTTCTGGGAAGCCTTCTCTATAAGGTTGAGTATGGGGATATCCTTTGGACATGCCTGGTCACACCTCCCACAAGCTATGCACTTGTCGTGCAGAAACTCGAACTTAGTGAAATCACTTTCAACCCCGGCTTTCATGGCTTCCATGATCGGGAGGTTGTCAGGGCAATCCATCTCACATGCACCACAATATACACACTTTGACGCAAGTCCCTGCAGCTCTTCTTCTTTTGGAAGGGCCTTTATTCCCATCTCATCGCGTATCTTTGCCATCTTTAGCACAAGTTCGGGTGCAACCTGCCCTAGCACATTGAAATCAAGGATAAGTGCACCTTCTTCCTTCCTGCCTGCAAGGTCATCAATAATGTCCTTTGGATCATCAGCTGATCTGTCAGGCAGCCCATACATTATTTTCTCATTTGTTGCTATAACCGGGATGGAGAGCTTCTTTGCTTCATCCAGAACATCAGCCCTGACACACTGCTCATCAACAACGATAACATCAGCAACACCTGAGCGTATCATCTTTAGTTCCTTTGCCATTGTACCAACTATCTTGGCACGTGGCTTCCCTCCATTCTCTACTTTGTAGCGTGTCATATCAATGGCAGTACAGCAAAGGCCAGCAACCTCTATCTTGTCATCAAGGTCATGGTCATGTATATAGTCCATAATATAGGTAACACCTGCAACGTTGTGACCTATTACAAGAAGTACTGGTTTGCTTGCATCGATACAACCCATGCCGATGTCAACCAGCGGGGTGTCGGGATCTGACTTTGGCATACACATTGATGATACCTGTGCAAGCTCTGATACTTCCATCCCAACATGATCGAGCATTCCTCCATGGAGGATCTTTGACTCAAAGTCAATTGCTCCTCCCTCCTGTCCAACCTGGATCGTAGCAAGAAGCTGGGTTAGCTGCTCTTCAACATAATCCAGAACCTCTTCAAGGTCTCCAAGGGTCTCAGGTTTGATACCCGTAACTGCCAGTGTGTTGGGTGCAAGCAGGTTTGAAGGTCCCATCTCTATGGGTTTGTCATGTCCGTAAAGGTCGATCAGGTGATGAAGAATATGGCGCCCGTGTGCAGAGTGTGCAGCAGCCCCGGTGATTACCCTAAGAAGCGTTTCTCTGGCATTATGAGCTGCCATATTAATGCCGCATGCTCCTTCTTTGTTTCCGGACAGGTCACACTTTCCATAAGTACAGTAACAACATTGGTCACAGACAGGCGTATAGACCGGATGGTAGCGGGACAAAATTGTATGATCCCAATTCCTGAGGGTCGATATCCCCGGTTTTGGAGTAGGCCCTACTTCAACTCCTTCTTCTTTTGCTTTTTGTTCTATGGCACCGACTATCTTGCCGATCGTTATCTGAACATTTTCCAGCTCATCAATGGAAATAAGTCCAGTTGGTATGTCGCTCATATTGTTTTGTCCTCCTTTATAGGTGTACGAGTGCTACGAAAGCACATTATATTATTATTTATTGTTATTCACTTGATTGTTCATAATATTATTACAACTGTTATGCTGGTTGTTCTAATAACATCATCCTATATAAAAAAGTTTCCGGAATCTATCATGATTATTTGTGAACATTTGTCCAATGTTCCACATAGAAATCCTGACAATAAACAACAAACTATCCTGATAAATGCATTGAATACACGATTTTCACATATAAGTGTTCCGAATCTGTCGCGATTATTCGAACTACCGGATAAATAGAAGTGCCTTTGATCCATTTTTCTTTGGAAATGGTTTTATTCGATGCTTGTCTACAGATAAGAAGCATTGATCATGGTGAATTATTTGGACAGGAAATGCTGGATATGCGGCAAGGAAGAGAATATACCTTTTAGATGCCGTTTTTGTGGAAAAACGTTTTGTACCGGACACAGGCTCCCCGAGCAACATGCCTGTGAAGGCCTTGAAAAGCTCAAAAGGCATGGAACCTACAGGACCAGCCCCGGCCATGGAAGCAGCACTAGTGACGATATATTTAAGGATGCACTGAAAAACACTGCAAAATATGCTGCAAAAGGTGCGGTAAAAGGAATCGGACGCAATTTCAGCTACTCCATGAAAAGCAGCCCCTCCATGGCGATAATCTACCTTTGTATATTCTCATTCCTCCTGCAGATACTTATTCCTGGCTATCAGCAGCTTTTCCATATGGTACCTGCCCGGATACTGGAATTTTCCCATCCCTGGACCCTGCTAACACACATGTTCATCCATGCGGATTTCATGCATATATTCTTCAATATGCTGGTACTCTTCTTCTTTGGACCCGAGCTTGAAAGAAGAGCCGGGAAAAAGGTATTCCTCTCTGTGTACTTCGCCGCAGGCCTTGTTGCTGCCATAGCATATTCCCTGACAAGCAGCAGGCCGGACATCCCGGTTGTCGGCGCCAGTGGTGCCATAATGGGTGTCTTTGCAGCCCTTGCAATAATCGCACCTGAGATCAAGGTATACGTCTACTTCATACCGATGAAGATAACACATGCTCTGATCCTCTTTGCCTTTTTTGATTTTATCCTGCTGGGCTCAAATGACATGATAGCCCACACAGCCCACCTGAGCGGTATCTTTGTTGGCCTGCTCATGGGCAGCCGTATCAAAAGGGCGCAGGTACGTTACGGATCCACGACCTACAGAAGGTGAAAAATGGCAGGAAAAGCAGACAATCTTGCCAGGCTTTTTCCACGGCCTGAAGAGGGAGAGTTCATACCCATCCAGTTCATTGAAATGCAGGAAAAACTTGCAGGATGGTCTCCTGAGCTCAAACGTTCGGTCTATGTTGATGATTTCAGGGACACAGAAGGATTGAAACGGGTAAGGGAAATAACCCTCCTGAGAGTCTATAACTGGTTCTACGACGGTGAAAGCCTGATCGAACTAACGGATATGGAAAAAGCCCGTTTTGAAGAAATAATGGATATGTTTATAAAACATGGCGGAGAAATCCTTTTTACAAGAAAGAGATGTGGGGGAAGGCTTGTAAATCACTTCATTCTGGAAGATAACATCAGATCGAAGGCCTGCATAAAAAAAAGATCACTTGCAGAAATGCTGGGGCATTGATTCCGGGAAATTGTCTGGCAGACAGCACTCCTTATGTGATACTATGAAAGGAAGGTTTAACCCGGTAACAGTCTGATCTTATTGATCTGAACCATAATTTATAATTAAGTTTAATTAATAAAACTAGTCAAATAGTGTATGATCAATGTATAATAGTAGTAATTTATAATGTAATGTTGCATTATTGCACGTATAAATATTTATGCATCCCGCAAAAATCACATTTATGGAAATTGTTGGAATAAAGCGCTCTGAAAGAGCTGTCATTATATATTGTTATAGCGAGGCATCATGGCTAATGTGAAAACCGGACTCAACTCCATCGTCAAATACCTCAGTACAAAAAAAGAGACAGGAAGACGCAGCATAGGTCTTCTTGTAGACGGACCGAACGTATTGCGCAAGGAGTTCAATGTAAATCTCGAGGAGATCAGGGATGTCCTGAAGGAATATGGCAATGTCAAGATAGGAAGGGTTTTCCTGAACCAGTATGCTTCCGATAAACTTGTTGAGGCCATTGAGAACAACGGATTCGAACCTATCATCTGTTCAAGTGACGTTGATGTAAGACTTGCCGTGGAAGGGATGGAGCTTGTCTATAACCCTACCATTGATACAATGGCACTTGTTACCAGGGATGCTGACTTCAAACCCCTGCTGAACAAAGCCAACGAGCATGGTAAAGAGACCATCATTTTTGGTGTGGAACCTGGCTTTTCCACAGCCCTGAGAAACTCTGCGGACTATGTGATAATACTTGAGAACGACCAGATGAATTACGAGGATATGGAACCGGAAGAAGACACTGGTGTTGCACGTGATAAGGAGATCGTTCAAAATTCCCGCAAGAAGAAAGATGCATTGATAGACTATTAATGCTTCTTCGCTTCAGTGATCATGGTCTCAAGTCTTGATGGGGATATTCCGCGTTTTGTATCGGTGCAGTTCTTTATCCTGTCAAGAAGAGAGACAAGTTCGTCATTGGAAAGTTCATGGCCCATGCTCCCGACGATTCCTTTCAGGGCTTTCATACCCGTATGTTTACCCACGATAAGGTGGCGCATGCCGCCCACCATTTCCGGACTGAATAGTTCATATGTACGTGGTTCTTCGAGAATTGCACATACATGGATACCGGATTCATGGGAAAAAACATGCTCTCCCACAATAGCCTTATTAATGGCAGGTTTAATTCCGGAAAACTCATTTACCATCCGGGAAAGCTCCGTAAGCTTTGCGACGTCATATCTGTCGATACCATACTGGATCCTCAGTGAGACAAGCACTTCCTCAAGTGAGGCATTGCCAGCGCGCTCACCGATAGAATTAACGGTAGTATGAAGCTGCTTTGCACCCGCTTCCGCCGCAGCAAGGGTGTTTGCAGTGGCCATACCCAGATCATTATGACAATGGATGCATATGGGTGTTCGCACGACTTTTTTGATCTCACTTACAAGATAGTGAGTTGTACTCGGGTTCAATATACCGATAGTATCCGCAATGCTCACATAATCAACCTTATAATCCTCAGCAGCCCTGAAAGCATTTTTCAGTACTTCGATATCTGTCCTGCTGCCATCCTCGGCTGCAAACCTTACACCCACACCATGGTCCTTTGCATACTGGACTGCCTCCATGGCACAGGAGAACATTTCCTCACAGCTCTTATGGTACTTATACTTAAGATGAAGGTCTGACATTGCAATGAATATGCTGATGAAATCCACATCACAGTCAACAGCCGTCTCAACATCGCTCATCTTTGACCTTGCAAGGCAACATGTCCTTGCATTCAGCCCCATACCGGCTATTTCCTTTACGACATCCTTTTCGGAAGCGGATACCACAGGAAAACCTGTCTCGATTATTTCCACACCTAAAGAGTCAAGTTTTTGGGCAAGGGCAATCTTTTCCTCCCTGGTAAACACCACTCCTGGTGTCTGTTCTCCGTCACGCAGGGTCACATCGCATATCTCAATGTCAAGAGGGGGCAAATTCAAATAATCAATAAGCTTGTTTCTTGAGTAATCTTTATGTTCGGACATGCTTCTGGCTCCTGTGATTGTCTGACAATTCCAAGTTCCATTATATAACTTTTAGGTTTTTTGAGTGGATTTTCCACATCACCCATAATCGGTCAAGAGCAATGTTTATCTAGTTCATGGGAGGAAAAATTATGCACCATTCAGCAAACCATCCCCAATTTACCACATGCTTTTAAGTTGCGCTGGTGATCAGGCCAGTTTACTCTGTACCTTCTCGTAGAAACCGTTCACAGAACTGCTAATAAATCTTGCAGGATGTTCTGCTTTTGTTATTGTCACAATATCATTTTCCTTCATGCTATAGGAATGCTGACCATCTATCACAACAGCAGCTTCTTTTTCAGGGATGGTCATCTCCACTTTTATAGTACTTCTGCCTGGTATTATCCAGGGTCTTGCAGAAAGCTTGAAAGGTGCCAGGGGCACGATTATTGATGCATCGACCCTTGGGTCCACGATCGGTCCGCCTGCACTCATGGCATAGGCAGTTGAACCGGTAGGTGTGGCGAATACAACCCCATCTGCCCTTAGATCCTCTATCCGGGAATTATCAATTGATATCCTGAATGTCAGTATCTTTGCAGGCCTTGCCGTTATAAGCACTATCTCGTTGGTAGCATCCTGAAGCCTTTTTCCGTTCAGGCATACGCTGAGCCTGGAACGTTCGGTGTAAGTGAAACCTTTGAGTACATCATCAATATCCTTTATCGCATCTTCCGGCGGAACATCCACAAGAAAACCCAGATTACCCATATTTATTCCGATAACAGGCAAAGGGTCCCTCATCTTAGATATATTCCGAAGTACTGTCCCGTCGCCACCGACCGAGATTATTAATTCGACACCTTCATCACGCATCTTTTCAACCGGCAGCAGGTTCTCTTTGATCCCCAGGTGTTCTCCGGTCCCGGGTGAAAGGAAGACATCGACCTTTGAACCGAATTCATCATAGATCCGCCGGACCATCTCAAGTGCATCCTGCTGATCAAACCGCGATACTATTCCTATTTTACTGACCTTCATGTAAGATCCCTGCTGAAAGCTTTAAGATTTTGTCATGTGCATATCCGTTAGACGCAATAACACTAACCCTGCTCATTATTACTTTGTCCTCCAGCTTTAAAGACTCACCGCACCCGCTGGTGACAATACCCCCGGCTTCCTCGATGATAAGCTTTCCTGCGGCTATGTCGGTCATGCGCATGGTTCCCCTGACATCCGCAAACGCATCTATCTTTCCTGCAGCAACATAGCACAGTTCAAGTGCCACACTTCCAAGGGCCCTTACCCTCCTGACACTTCGTGACAGGATAGCAGCCTCCCGGGTATTGTGCCGGTGACCATAGATACTGATACAGAACCTGCTAATGTCCCTGTTGTCAGATGGCTTGATCCGTACACCATTAAGGTAAGCCCCTTTCCCGGCCTCTGCATAGAATGTATCACCTGTTGCAAGGTTCCTCACATATCCAAAACGGATGTCATTGACATCATTCCCGGTAACGGCAAGTGATATGCTGTAAAAAGGTATTCCGGAGCAGGCATTATAAGTGCCGTCTATGGGATCGATTATTATCGTGTAACAGGGAGCCTTTCCTATTATCTGCTCACCTGCTTCTTCACTTATGACCCTGTAAGGGTTATCCTCTTTTGTAAGCAGCTTAAAAATAGCCTTTTCGGAAACATCATCTATCAGTTTAGTGGGTGTCCCGTCAGCACCTGTATAAAGGACCCTGCCGGCATCCCTGGTGCCGACAAGTCCTTCAATGGCCTCAGACACCGCATCAGCTATCCTTTCACTGAGCCTGAGGAATTCATCTGAACAGCGCATAAGAGCCGGCTCTGTCTTCGATCTTTATTGAATTCCCATTGCCTTGTTGGTCTTTGCTATGGATTTTGCGCCATCGCTCTCAAGTTCTGTCATGGCACGGATAGCATCGATATTCTCAGGAATTACATCGGATTCCTGGTGGATTGCCTGGAAGAAGTAAAGCTCACCATCATACATTGTTACAGAGTCTTCCCATATGCAGTTCTCCCACATATCACCTCTTGGGCGTCCAAGGTCCTTTCCAAGTTCCATTATCTCCGCTGTTGAGCTGATACCCTGCCCCACGAACCTTATACGTGACTGCTTTGCGAAAAGGGCTTTCACATCATCTGCAGTGCAATCCTTCTCAAGTTCTATATTAAGTGTGTGCAGGTGCATCAGGGTCGTAGGCAGCTTCACTGCAGTCGAGGTAATATTGATATGAGGGATCACTGACCTCACATCCGGACCGTGGTGTGAAGGCAGCTTTATAGGATTTGGCACAATGGCATTGATAGGGCCGGTCTTGATATCATTCGGGTCGGCAGCTCTGCGCATAAGCGTGACCCTCACCTTCTTCACACCGTACTCCCGGTCAAGCGGATAGATGACCCTGCAAAGGCCTGTGGTATTACAGGAAACAACCCTTACAAGATCCCTTCCCAGTGCCTGGGCATAGTTTGCGTCAGCATTGAACGAGCAGCCTGCAAGTTCATGATCTTCACCGCCCTGCCAGATAGCCTTGACACCGGCTTTCTCATAGAGTGCCTTGTTCTTCTCACCAACTCCTCCCGGAGTACAGTCAACGACCACATCGGCCTTTGCTATCATATCTTCCACAGTACCCGCAGCAGGGATACCTGCTTTGTTCATGGCATCCACCCTATCGGCAAGTGTGTACACCTCATAGCCTTTCTGGTGTGCAATGAAAGCTTCGTAATTCGGTCTTGTTTTGGCAATACCTGTTATCTCCATATCATCCTGCATGGTAACAGCATCAGCAACTCTTTTACCGATTGTACCATATCCGTTTATCGCAACTTTTACTTTTGACATATTATTCCCTTCCTCTGTTATCTCCTGACTTCTGCTTCAACATCATCGACATGTGATCGGATCATCACATTATCATATCTTCGTATTAAAATTTAAACTCACTTGTGAAGTACTATTTGAATTCAGCTGTTAACTATAATAGCCTCTCCCGTTGTAAAATTTATCTCTTTGATAGAACCTTTTACAGACTCTTGCTCCCCAAATATACCGTAAAGACCTATATCATCCCCTTCAACGATTATCCTTGTCACTGATTCCATGACCGTGCTGCGGGTCTCACCATCCACCATGACAACTTTCAGTTCACACATCAATATCCCTCCTATTCAAGTAAACGGGCCACTGAACAGCCCCTTGGTGCGCCTATGTCCTCTCCCACAGGATCGCACTTCACCTTAAGTAGATATGCTATCGGCCTATAATTCTCTTCTGACAGGGTCTCATAATTTGCCATTCCCTTGCTGATGATCAGCGATGCACCACCAAGCGCATCCTTAAGCTCCTGCGGAGCTTCTTCAAAACGAACACCGATCGCATTGGAACCGGTCGTGAGCACCCTGTCGACCATTAGATCGATACCAAACTCCCGGACCTCTTCCATCGTCACATCGTTAAGTATTGGTGCGCCCCTGACAACCAGGGTGATCTTCCCGCCCATTTTCCGAATGATCTCAAATACAAGAGTATCAATGAGTATCTCACCGCAATTGTCAGCCAGATACACGACATTGCTCAGTTTGTCCAGCATGCGGTCAGTATCATCAATGTCAAGCCCACGCCTGAAATGTTCCCGGAAAGTCTCATCAAAGACATCAATGGGTACCTCAAGTCCCATGACCCCGTAATCGAAATAATTGCCTATCACAGCTGCAAGGATAGCGCGTTTGAAAGTCCCGGCATCATCTCCGCCCCCATTGAAAACATGAGAACGTATGACAGGCAGGAACCTGGCTGCAGTCTGGCTGCTCAGCTCCTTCATTGCACGGTAGGGATCATTGTCGTTAAGTATCTCATAGGCTTTCCTGTGCATAGGAGTTGAGAGTTCTGCGGCAGGCATGCCCGGCCGGTACAGTGAGTTCAATACCTCAATGCCGCCAAGGATCGCTTTGTGCATTAGCTCTTCATCATCTGTTGACAGTTCCGCTTCCAGATGGACCCTGGATAGCAGGCAATACGAACATCTTGGGTGAACTTTCATAGGACCATTCCTGTAGGTTGTCTGTTCTGTATTTTTATCATGTGCAATAAGCTTAACCTTGCAGGATACCTGCAAAAGGAAATGCTTTGCACGGCCCTGTTACTTTGTGCCGGACCCGCTGGTATTCAGGATCTGCTGCTATTGTGGAAGGTAAAAAATATTTCAAATTATTTTAAGCAGAGATAATGAAATTTTGTTTTTATTGATGTTATTTTATCAGTAAGATATACATAAAAAACAAATTTCGTAAAACTTATAAACAATTAATAATTCAGGACAGAAACATCCGGCATGAGCCGAAATAATAGATATGGTGGTAAATCCAATGAAACATGTAAGAAAATTACTGATCCCAGTGGTCATGATATTGATCTGCCTGGCAGCAACAGGCACGGCGCTTGGAGCTTCCTATCGCGGAGTAGAGTTCCCTGCTGGAGCGGTTTGTTTTGCTGATGAGGTAGCAGACTATCAGCTAAACGGCGGAGCAGCTTCAGGAGACATTAGCAGGATACTTGGAATACCTGACGGGAAATATGTGAGCCTTGGAGACAAAGGATACATAGTTGTTAAGTTCACGGATAACGCCCTGACAACATCCGGTGACAGCCAGTACGACCTGGCAGTTTTTGAAGCAGGCAGTTCTGCAAGAGAACAGGTGGAGGTGTTTATCAGCACTGACGGTCAGAACTGGATAAAGATAGGCGATGCCAATAAGAAAACCCTCTTTGACATTGACCCGATAGAAGGCGTTATCCAGGGAGAAAAGTACAGTTATGTGAAACTGACAGATCTGACAGGCCTTAGCAAAGGCACTTCATATGAAGGTGCAGACATGGATGCAGTAGGAGCTATTACTTCAACTGACCCTGCTCCTGAAGATGAAAGAGCAGAAGAAGAAAATGAAGAAAATGAAAAAGCCGAGCGGACAATACCTGAAAGCAACGAGATACCCGAGTTCCCGACAATAGCCATTCCGATGCTTGCGATCCTGGGACTTGCATTCATTTACGGAAGACGTAAAGAGTAAAGCATCCTGAGGAACCCTCAAAAGGTTCCTTTTTGGGATCTGTCCCGGATTTGTGCATATATGCAAATTGTGGCAATGTCAGCACATAATGTCACTTACTTTAAATCCATTGAGGATATATAGAGACCCTCATGCTTGTAACGGTTGCATTATTGCTCATAAGTCTGCTGATGATCACAAAAGGAGCAGACTGGTTTGTAGAATCCGCGGTATCCATTTCCCAGAAGAGCGGTATTCCCAAAATAATCATAGGAGCTACCATCGTCAGCTTTGCAACTACTGCACCCGAGTTTACCGTTTCTGCGATGGCGGCGTACATGGGCCATGTAGATATGGCAGTGGGGAACGCTGTAGGTTCAGCAATATGCAATATAGGCCTTGTACTGGGTTTAATAATTGCAATCAAAGCAATACCCGTGGAGATCCATGGTTTTACCCGTAAAGGTGCTTTCATGCTCTTCTCTGCTTTGCTTCTGATAGTTGTGGCATATGACGGTGTGATATCACCCTTTGACGGAATACTTCTGCTGACTGTGTTCGCAGGTTTCATGTATTATAATGTCCGGCTACAACGTGCTATTTTTGACGGTAATGAAGGTATAAGGAAGAAGGTCCCTCTGAGCCAGTTGAAAAAAGACATAATGCTCTTTGTCAGCGGTGCAGTCCTTGTTGTGGCCGGCAGTCGCATCCTTGTCGATTCAGGAATAACCATCGCAGAATGGTTAGGTATCCCGGAGATGATAATAGCCCTTACCCTGGTAGCTCTTGGAACATCACTTCCGGAACTTATCACCGCTGTTTCATCTACATTGAAAGGACATCAGGATATATCCATAGGTAATATACTCGGAGCCAATACAATGAACATTGCGCTCATCCTGGGGGTATCTTCCCAGATCAGACCATTGAGTATTCTGCCTCAATCCCTTGAGTACGATTTTCCTTTAATGATAATTATAATGGTGCTGCTCCTGATCTTCGGGATCACGGGAAAGAAACTGGAAAGGTGGGAAGGCGGACTTATACTCGGAGTATACCTTGGATATGTGACCGGACTGTTCTCGCTTTACAACTGAATCCATTTCCGGGAAATTTCCGGAAAAAATCGATACATTTAAATCGGGACAAATATCACTCTCTTTCAAAAAGGGGTGTTCTATGCAAAAGAAAATGATAGTATTCCTTATATTACTGGTATTGTCACTGGCAGTGTCCGGATGTAGCGATAAAGAAGATCCGAACATCAAGTTTGAAGATGAAGACGGGAACGAATACGAAGTTACCTATAATGAAGGATCTGCAGATGATAATTGCCCTGTGGGCACTGTCTGGACCTTAAGTAACCCCAGCTCCGGGGAACTGGTAACCATGGAAGTAGTAGGTACCAGAGTTGTCGAAGGGATCGAGATGTGCCATGCTGTATATGAGACCAGTGTCCCGGATGAGGATGGGACGGTAAGGATGGAATATCTCTGGTCAAATGAGGACGATGAATCATTCATCTGGACAGCCTACGACAAGGATGGCAACATTCTGTCAGAAATGAAAGCCATGAAAGGGAAGGTCACAATGACAGACAATGAGGGTAATGTGATGGAATTCAGCACGAATTCCTGATCTTCCTTCTATCTTCTTTCCTTTTACCTTCCTTTATGTTAACGCCTGTCTTTTTTTGGATGTCATTTGTTTTCTTTAACTGGTTTTAAATAGGATAATTACCATGGGTAATAAGTATGCAACTCCCACTACCCGATGAACTGAAGCAGAAAAGGATAGATCTGGGCCTTACACAGAACGACCTTGCTAAACGTGCAGGTGTAAGCCAGCCACTTATAGCAAGAATAGAATCAGGAGATGTCGACCCACGATTATCTACACTGAAGAAGATAATAGATGTGTTCAATGAGATAGAGAAAGAAGACATCTGCCTGAAAGACATAATGAACTGTGAACTGATATCGGTATCACCTGAGGAGAGTATCGACAGGGCCGTACATATCATGGAGGAATATAACATATCACAGATACCTGTTATAAGGAACGGTATTTCCGTTGGCAGCATAGCAGAAGACATGATCGTCAGGTCAATGGCCGATAAAAAGACCTCTGTGGTATCCCATATGAAGATAGCGGACATAATGGGAGATTCATTCCCTGCACTCTCACCTAACACTGATGTGAAAACAGCATCCTACATGCTGGAAAAACATCCCGCCGTACTGGTACTGGAAAACGGTCAGGTCACCGGGGTCGTGACAAAGTACGACGTACTGAAATTGTTGAGCGATTAGGCTTTCAGTGTTGTGTCTGGCTAAGATTATATAATAGGGTTGCATATCTGGCAAAAGTTGCCTTTGAAAGACGGTTCGTTTGAGAAAATGAGCTGTTTCACATCGGCACGCTACATAAAATCACTTAAATTGCAATTACAGGCAGATTATCAGGAGATTAATATGGATCTTGAAGATACACTTCTTATGATGCCGGGACCAGTCCCGGTAGCACCCAGGGTTCTCAGAGCGATGTCAAAACCCATGATCAACCACAGGGGAGCTGAATTTGCAGCAATGTATGATGATTGCTGTGAGATCCTGGCTGATGTTTTCCAGTCAAAGAACGACATATTCATCATCAGCGGTTCAGGCACCGCCGCAATGGAGGCAGCTATCGGATGTACAACAGGCAAGGATGATGTGGTGGTCACCCTTGAGAACGGCAAATTCGGCGAGAGATTCAAGGATATAGCTGCAAGATACGGAAAAGTCAACCCACTGGAGAACGAATGGGGCCATTCCTTCGATCTTGATGAAGTTGAAAAGAAACTTGAAGAAGGTGCAAAGACCGTTACCCTTGTCCACAATGAGACCTCTGTTGGAATACAGAACCCTGCAAAGGAGATCGGCAAGCTTGCAAAGAAGCATGATGCGCTTTTTATCATGGATGGCGTGACAACCCTTGGAGGAGATACTGTAAACACCGATGAATGGGGTGTCGATATTGCGGTTGTGGGTTCACAGAAATGCATCGCTGCACCACCCGGACTTTCAATGATCTCGGTCAGCGAGAAGGCTTTTGATGCCATGGTGGACAAGGAAAGAATGCCCTATTATCTTGACCTTAAGGCGTACAAGAAGAGCGGCGATAAATCACAGACACCCTATACCCCGGCAGTACCTCTGTTCTTTGGCCTTCAGGAAGCACTCCATATCGTAAAGGAAGAAGGCATGGCCGCAAGGATAGATCGCCATGTGACATGTGCGCAAGCAGTAAGGGCTGCAGCCGCTGCACTGGGCCTGGAGATGTTCCCGCAACTTAAAGACGGACACAGCCATTATTCCAACACTGTCAGTGCTATGAAGGCTCCGCAAGGAGTTTCTGGAAATGACATAAAGAAGGATATGCTAAACCGGGGTATCACAATAGCCGGTGGCCAGTCCCAGCTCAGTGGCAAGATATTCAGGATAGGAAGCATGGGCAATGTCCAGCCAAAGGACATAATGCTTACGATACAGGAACTTGAAGTAGTCCTCAAAAAGAGAGGGGTAATTTCAGAACTTGGAAAAGGCGTGGAAGCTGCCAGTGATGTTCTGGACAGTCTTCTGTGAGAGAAGATGAGCATGGCAACAATAGGGGTTGTAGACACTACATTCGCACGCTTCAATATGGGCAAGGCAGCTATTGATGAGATAGAGAAGAACGTCTCTGCAAAGATTATACGCAGGACGGTCCCGGGTATCAAGGACCTGCCGGTTGCAGCCAAAAAACTTATAGAAGAAGAAAAATGCGATATTGTCATGGCCCTTGGAATGCCTGGCAGTAAGGAACAGGATAAGATCTGTGCCCACGAAGCATCCACCGGAATAATCCAGGCACAGCTTATGACAAATACTCATATCATAGAGGTATTCGTCCATGAGGATGAAGCAAGGGATGAAAAGGAACTTGCATTCCTCATGGACCAGAGGTCAAGGGAACATGCTATCAACGTTGTGAAAATGCTGTTCGCACCTGACAAACTGATAAAGGAAGCCGGCACCGGCCAGAGGCAGGGATTCAGGGATATGGGACCTGCAAGGATATGATGCCAGCAAGGAACAGATATAGAAAACGTAATTAGATATAAAGCAATTAAGGCTTTTAAGTGATCATTATGACAATAAGATTGGGATTTGTAATAGCTGAATTCAACAGGGACCTTACATTCCAGATGGAACTGTTAGGTGAGGAACATGCAAAATTCCTGGGTGCAGAGGTTGTGGAGAAGATCCTGGTGCCGGGAGTATACGATATGCCCCTGGCCATCAAAAAGCTCTGTGAACGTGATGACATTGACGCAGTGGTTACTATGGGAATAGTAATAGAAGGGGCAACAGAACACGATGAGATCGTAGTCCAGCATGCTGCAAGAAAGATCACCGATCTCTCCCTGGAATACAACAAGCCTGTGACACTGGGAATTGCCGGACCTGGAATGACCAGGATGGAAGCCCACGAGCGTCTTGACTATGCAAAGCGTGGTGTGGAAGCGGCAGTCAAACTGGTACAACGTCTCTGAAAGATCAACTACTAACTACTAACTACTAAAATGGTTGTGTTATATTCAATGGCATCCTCAAGATTAGAGCGTGTTGAAGAATCGGCAACGATAAAAGCTGCAAGCATTGCCAACAAATTGAAAGAAGAAGGTATCGATGTTATAAGTTTCACTCTCGGTGAACCGGATTTCGATACCCCGAAACATATTTGTGATGCTGCTGCAGATGCAATGTACAGGGGAGAGACACATTACACACCTGCAGCCGGAATTGCAGAACTCAGGAGTGCAATTGCCCAAAAGCTTCGCACAGAGAACGAACTTGATGCAAAGGCTTCGGATATACTTGTAACACCTGGTGCTAAGCAGGCCATCTTTGAAATAATGATGTCAGTGCTTGATGACGGGGATGAAGCCATCCTCTTTGATCCTGCATGGGTCTCATACGACCCTGCCATTAAATTCGCAGGTGCCAACACAGTGTGGGTACCTACTGACCCCGAAGATGGATTTACACCTATTGATATGGAAGAATATATCACCGACAGGACAAAGCTTATCGTTGTCAACAGTCCGGGAAATCCCACCGGAGCTGTCTATGACAGGCAGATCCTGCAACAAATTGCAGACCTGGCAATAGATAATGATATCCTTGTGCTTTCAGATGAGATATATGAAAAGATCATCTACGACAGGGAGCACTTAAGCATTGGATCTTTTGAGGGGATGCAGGAGAGGACCATAACAGTGAACGGCTTTTCCAAAGCCTACGCAATGACCGGCTGGAGACTTGGCTATGTTTGCGCAGAACCTGACATATTAAAGGGAATGTTAAAGATACAATCCCATTCTGTAAGCAGTGCAACAAGCTTTGTACAGTACGGAGGTGTTGCTGCCCTGGAAGGAGCACAGGACCCGGTAAATGAAATGGTCGGGATGTTCAGGGCCAGGCGCGATCTTCTTGTAGATGGTCTGAATTCACTAGGTATCAAGTGCCAGAAACCAGGCGGTGCCTTCTATGCATTTGCAGATGTAAGTGAGTATGGGGATGGTGATGCCATCGCAGAAAAACTCCTGACAGATGCTCACGTTGCAGTCACACCAGGGTCCGCATTCGGTGAAAGTGGCAGGGATTTCATAAGAATATCCTATGCGACATCACTGGACAGGATAAAAGAAGGCCTTGAAAGGATAGGATCAGCGCTTGCATGATCCTGATCTTTCTTTCTTTGTTTTAACCTATTTGGACTTCAACTTATTTTGATCTTTATATTACATATCGTTTGAGTTTCATAGTTACATAATGTTTGGGTTTCATAGTTACATATTGAATTTCTACATTATGCGATAAAGGCAATCATGCAATCTGATTGTGACGCAGGTTCAATCTGATCTGTTGTAGCGTTCAAGTACACTTTTAATGATCTTTCCGGTGCTGCACAGAGGACAGGAAAGGGATCGTTCAACCCTGACGACCTTACAATCAAAGCCCCTCTCATGCAACTGTTCTTGAAGCTGTGTGATATCAAATCCCTGATCATAACCAAGTGCAATAATATCAGGTCTTATTTCCATAATAGGCTCAAAAATATCAGAATCACTTCCAAGAACAGCATTATCGACCACCTTAAGGGAAGCGACCATTTCAACCCTTTGAAGATCGGGGATTATAGGTTTTGGCTTATGTCTGACCATAGATCCCCTGGCAACTATCACATAAAGTTCATCGCCCATCTTCCTGGCCTCAGTAAGATAGAGGATATGCCCCGGATGAAGCAGATCAAATGTCCCTGTTGCAAGTACTCTTACCAAAACATCACCTGTATGCCGCTCCCTATAAACAGGCATAACTTATAAAGATAGCTCTGAATTCATCATCTTGGATCATCATGATTTCCATACAGAATGAAACAAAAGGATAGCGGACAATGTCAGAATAGAAGTGTAAAAGACTCAGGTATAGGCATCTACCCTGATGACATGATGAACCTTTTCCAGCCTTTCAGGCAGGTGGACTCGGCCCTTAATAGAAATTTCGAAGGAACCGGACTGGGACTTGCTATCGTCAAAAAATATGTTGAAATGCACGGAGGAAGCATTCGTGTTGAAAGCGAACCTGATAAAGGCTCATCGTTCATATTCGAATTACCCCTTTAGATCCTCCGCGAACCCTTTGACATAGTACTTCTACTTTTTGATGGTACCCACAATGGGATAGTTCTCCAGTGCATCGGTCTCATGAGGAGCTTCCAGATCAAGTGCCTCTGTCAGGTCCTCTCCTGCCTCATGCAATCCCATATGTTCCCCTCCATCCCAGAAATCACTTTCACTAACATCATAGACATTACCTGCATATACGACATATGCCTTTTGCCCGTCTTTACCATTAAACTTTGCAACTTCTTCAAGTGTGAATTCCTGCATATCTTCACCACACATACATTTGATTTTAAACTTATAGGCTTTTGGGTATCTTAGCAGAGAAACCGTTCTCCCCTTCTTTTCAATACTTTATGATACATCCGCCTTCCCTGCCCATTTTCTCGAAATACTGCTGATGATACTCCTCTGCACGGTAAAATGGCCCTGCAGGAACTATCTGAGTCACGATCTCCCCGTCATATCTCCCTGACCTTTGCAGCTGTGTCTTTGAGGCTATGGCAGCATGATGCTGGTCCGCATTATGGTAGAATATGGCTGAACGGTACTGCGTCCCGATATCCGGTCCCTGCCTGTTAAGGCTGGTCGGGTCATGCAATTCCCAGAAGAGCTCCAGTAATTTATTGTATGACACCACCGCAGGATCAAAAACAAGTTCCACTGCTTCTGCGTGTCCGGTGTTTCCGCTGCACACTTCCTTATAGGTGGGATTCTCTTTTTTCCCGCCGGTGTAGCCCACCTGTGTGAACTTCACGCCTTTTACCTTCCTGAAGATAGATTCCACTCCCCAGAAGCAGCCTGCTGCGAAGGTAGCTATCTGGAAACCCTGCCTGAGCAATTCATCTCTTGATATCATCTAATCACCTTCCGATTCCAGCGATCTCATTCTTTATCGCATGGTAACAGTTCTCGAATATGTCCTGTCCCCCCTCTATCTCCAGGACCTCGAAATCGAATATCTCTGCAAACTCATCCACCTTGGCATCGAAATCTTCCGTATAGGACAGACCGGTCCGGATCTTGGCAACCCTCCTGTATCCGGTGATCTCATTGACCTTCCTGAGCATCTCTATGGTCTTTTCGGGTTTTTGAGGATCCACACGCATTATTTCCCTCCAGGTATGTGCGAACATAGGAGTAAAAAGGAATGTACCCTGGTCACTGAACCTCTTAAGAGTTGCCAGGTATTCCCTGCAACCACCAAGTGTAGCACCCACACAATCGTCCACAATGCGTGTGTCATCCCTGAGTATCCTTACAGGGCAACTTGATTCCTGGTGTGCAAAGTCTGCTTCTATTTTGTCGAACACGTTGCCGCAAAGCCCATAGAACATGAGTATACCGCTGGAACATCCACTCAGCTTCTCTACGAGCCTGTATACCTCTGTTTTGAGCATCTTGGGGAACTCATGCAGTGCAAGCTCGACCATGTACACCATGACATTGTAATTACATGGGTCACCTCTGTGAACCTGGGCACCCGCGGATAGTTCTTCCGGGGACAGGAGCCGGTAATCCAGTCCGGTGACCTGAAGTTTTGACGTGAGATCCTGCTCATGTCCGTTACTAACGACCAGTATTTCATTCACCGAAGGATCATTGTTAAGGATGTGTACGATCTCATCCTGCAGTATCTTGCACGACAGTATTGTAAGTAATGGCATATTGCTACCTTTTTAATTGTTCATTATTCATTCTTTTGCCTGTACATGTAGATAAAGCTCAGTACAAAGGCCACTAACCCGAAAGGAATGCCGACAAATAATGAAAAGAAGATCCTGTCCTGCAGCGCTCCGGTAACTATTATGGTCACCAGTACAAAGACAACAAGACTTATTATCACAATTTTTGCAACATGCATCTTTTTCCTCTATGACTGCACACCTTCGGGCAGTTCATTAAAAATACCTGTGTTCCTAATAGCATGAGAAGTTAACGCTCTTAATACAGGATAATATTGATTACACTAGATCAAAGGAATTATAATATATCAAAGGTAAGAACATGGAAATGAATCCCGTTAAACATAACATTACTGTGAGAGCGGCCAAAGAACAGGATAGCCCGCTTATCATGGATCTTGTAAGGTCACTGGCCCGGTTTGAGGGGCTAAGTGACAGGGTCCTTTCAACAGAGGATGATCTAAGACAGGCCCTCTTTGGTGAAAGATCTTATGCTGAGACCATAATAGCAGAGGTAGATAGAGAAACTGCCGGGTTCATCATATTTTACCATAATTTTTCTTCCTTTGCCGGAAAACCCGGCCTCTATATAGAGGATATATTCGTTTACCCCCGATTTCGTGGTCTTGGTGTGGGAAAAGAACTCATGGTACGCTGCGCTCAGATAGCAAAAGAACGTAATTGCGGCAGAATGGAGTGGAGCGTACTTGACTGGAATCCTGCAAGGAGATTCTATGAGCACTTTGGCGGGGAGCTGCAGAAAGAATGGCTTCTGTACAGACTGGAAAAGAAAGGCATAGAAGAACTTGCACAAAGAAAATAACAGGTTGTATTCCAGAAAGCTTACATGCCTGCAATTATCCTTCATGTGCCCGTTTCAACAGTTGGTCAAAGTACTTTGCTCAGGAATGAGCGAGTTCTTTCATGCTTTGCACTGGAGAATATGTCATGCGGGGTTCCCTGCTCGACTATAAGACCATCGTCCATGAAAAGCACCCTGTCGGCAACCTCCCTTGCAAAACCCATCTCATGTGTGACAACCACCATGGTCATGCCAGCCTGCGCAAGGTCTTTCATGACCCCAAGCACCTCACCAACCATCTCAGGATCAAGAGCTGAGGTTGGCTCGTCAAACAGCATTAGCTTAGGATGCATGGCAAGGGCCCTTGCAATTGCAACCCTTTGTTTCTGGCCACCGGACAATGCAGATGGGTAGACGTTGGCCTTATCTTCAAGTCCGACTTTCTTCAGCAGGTCATGGGCTCGCTTTTCAGCTTCGGCCTTTGAGAGCTTCCTGACCTTAATGGGTGCAAGGGCCACGTTCTGGATAGTTGTTTTGTGAGGGAACAGGTTGAAATGCTGGAACACCATGCCTGCTTCCTCACGTATCTTGTTGATGTTGATCTTCCTGTCTGTTATCTTTTCGCCATCAATGAAAATCTCACCGGAGCTTGGCATCTCAAGTAAATTGATACATCTCAAAAAGGTGCTTTTACCCGAGCCGGATGGGCCTATGACACAGACCACTTCACTCTCTTTAATGTCTATAGAGATACCCTTCAATACTTGAAGTTCTCCGAACTGCTTGTGAAGGTCTTTAATTTCTATCACTTACACCAAGCCTCCTTTCTGAATATGCCACCAGCCGTGATATCAGGATGGTCAGTATCAGGTACATCAATGCCACCGCTATATATACAGGGAATGCAGCAAATGTCCTGGAAATGTAAAGCTGCCCTGTCTTTAGCAGCTCGTGTACACCGATGACTGCAAGCAGTGAAGAATCCTTTAAAAGGGCTATGAACTCATTACCCAGGGGAGGAATTATTCTCCTGAATGCCTGGGGAAGGATTATTTCCTTCATGGCCATACTTTCATTCATGCCCAGGGAACGCGCTGCTTCCATCTGCCCCCTGTCTATAGACTGTATGCCAGCACGCACTATCTCTGCAATATAGGCACCACTGTTTATACTGCATACGATAATACCTGCAATTATCGGGTCTATGTTCATCGGATTACCCGTTGCATTGGAATAGAGGCCCGGGATACCATAGTAGAAAAGTAATATCTGAACCAGCAGAGGTGTACCACGTATAAAATCAATGTAAACAATGCTTGGATACCTGAATATCCTTTTGCGGGAAAGTTTTCCAAGACCCGATATGGTTCCCAGTATCATTCCGAAGAACAGGGAAAAGGAAGTGATTTCAATGGTAATCATTGACCCTGCTATCAGGTCAGGTAAGACTTTGATCATGTGTTCAAGATATGTTGATAAAAGGGACAAGGGCATTACCTCGTTTTTTTGTGAAGATGAGAAGGATGTGGTTTTCTATAAGTAGGCATACATGAACGGGATATAAATATATCGATGTGTATCCGCAAACCTGGGTTTTTCAACCAGGATATAAAAATGGATATGGCACTTGAATATAAAAACAAAGAATATGCAAAGGATCCTGCATATTCTGTAAACAGATGTTCAGAAAAGCGCTTTAGAAATATTTGTCCGTTATCTGGTCGTAGGTTCCGTCTGCCTGCACATTGGCAAGCCCTTCGTTGAGCATGTTAAGCAGCTCAGTGTTCCCGGTCCTGACAGCAAAACCATATGATTCGCTCTGTATCTGGTCATCGACTATCTTAATGACACCCGGATTCTGGGAGATGAAAGCATTTGTTACCGGCAGGTCATTTATCGTGAGATCCCCACGTCCGTTCTGGAGGCTCATTATGACATCACTGACATGTGCAAGGTATATGACCTCGCTTATCAGGCCTTGCGCCTTCAGTTCATCAGCCTTTGCAGCTCCGGTTGAGCCCTGCTGGACCACAGCAACCTTTCCCTGAATATCATCAACACTCTGTATATCATTGTTATTGGCCGCAACTGCCAGTGCAAGACCTGCGTTGATATAAGGAGCACTGAAGTCCACGGATTCTTCTCTGGCCTCGGTGATGGTCATACCTGAAGCGATGATATCTATCTGTCCTGACTGGAGTGCAGGGATAAGGGCATCGAACTCAAGGTCTTTCCATGTTACTTCAAAGCCCTGGTCTGCTGCAATTGCATTGATCAGGTCAATGTCAAAACCTATTATCTCGTTGCTGTTGTTCTCATCTGCATACTCAAACGGCGGGAAATATGGTTCAGTCCCTACCACATAAACAGGCATCTCAGATACCGTCTCATCATCTGTCCCTGTTGTTCCTGCCGTATCCGTACATCCGGAAACAGCAACTAATCCTAAGATCAATAATCCTATCAATAAAAGACTCAGTGATTTTTTCATTTTAATCCTCCCTGAAAAGATGCCCTATATAGAATATAGAGCAATATGGATAAATTATCAATTAACTTAAGGTTTTCTATTTGAAAATTTGAAAAAAGCATCAAAGAAGACAAAATACAAAAGTATTTTGAATGATGATCGAATATTTACAATATTAATGCACAAGAATAATATTGCTGCAGAAAATAGATAGAAGTATCCTGAAAAACAGGAACGGATGTTAAGTATACATCCTGGAATGTCACAAAATGGTTTTCGGTGACAAAACCAGGACATGTATCAATGGTTCAAAAGAGATTATTCCATTGTCGTCTCATTGGTAACAGTTTCTTCTGCTTCTTCTGCATCATCATTTGCAGATCCTTCATCTACAGTCTCTTCTGTAACTTCATCTGCTGTTCCATCTGTTGCATTTCCTTCTTCTGTCGCATCTTCTGTGACTTCATCACCTAGCACATCATCTACTGCTTCTGTTCCTTCCTCAGTGACATCATCAGATGTTTCTTCATCTACATCATCTGCTCCGTGGTCATCTGCAGCTGGTCCATCAGCCGTGTCAGCACATCCTGATACGGCTACAAGTCCGATCATCAGGAAAACTAAAAGTATGCTTAAGTATTTATTCATAGTATGTCTCCGTTATCTATATTTCTATATATTCTATAGACGGCTACGGATAAACCGTATCTTACTTAAGTTTTTCTACAATTGAAGTTCCCTGTTAACATATTTGAATAAGAACAAGTACGTATTACTGACAAAGAGATCAGAATAAGGACGATATCAGATCTAATGTTATGATGAAGTAAAAAAGTAAATGTCAAAATAAAGGGGTTAATTTCAAAATGAAAATGAAGTGGACAGCAGGATATGAGAACTTCAGTGATGCATATAAGGTCCGCAAGGAGGTTTTTGTTAATGAACAGAAGATAGATGAAGAGCTTGAGATAGATGAATATGATGAAAACGCCCTGCATCTGGTCATATACAAAAATTTAAAACCCATTGCCACCGGAAGATTGTTTGAACAGGATGGGTCCTTTATTATCGGAAGAGTTTGTGTTCTCAGGGAATATCGCAGCATGCAACTTGGAAGCCTGCTGATGGACAGTCTAATTGAAAAAGCGATCTCAATTGGAGCAAAGGAACTTTATCTGTCATCTCAGGTAGCCGCAACCGGTTTCTACAGCAGGTTCGGTTTTTTTGCATATGGTGATGTTTACAAAGATGCAGGCATAGACCACATATCAATGGTCCGAAGGATCCGATGATGTGGATATCTTTCTAAGCTGATCTTCTAAATTGCGTTTTGCAAATTTACCAGCGCTATAAACATGTATGCCACAAATCTAAATTGAATAAACATAAATAATGGAGGAGTTACATGAAATACGAGTGGATCGATGAATACTGTCTTTCAAAAGTGGGGGCAGAAAAAGATTTTAAAGTGGAGTGGGATGCGACAAGATACCTCATTGGAGGTAAAATGTTTGCTTTACAGGGCGAAGATAAGGAAAAGAACCAGATAATCACCTTAAAAGGCGAGCCAATGATCGGAAAATCCCTGCGGGAGCAATATCAGCATATTATTGCGGGATATTATATGAATAAGGTACACTGGAACTCGGTGTATCTGGATGGTGATGTGCCTGATGATGTCCTGAAACAGATGATAGATATGTCGTATGAACTGGTATTGAATTCATTGAGCAAGAAATTGCAGAAGGAATTGCTGGAACAAAAAAAGTGATCTTTCAGTATTGTAGAAAAAATGCTATGGAAGAAAGCATCAGAGAACTGAAGAAAAACGATGATCTTACCTGAAGAGAGGAAAGCGGAAACCCCGCCGCTTTCCTGAAATGCTGACAATAACCCCTTTTTGACAATAACCCCGTTCCTAAAGGAACATCACCCCGGTTCTGCTCATACTCCATCTATTGGATCGCTGAAAGGTTGAACGTCAACAGACCCTGCGTTTTTTTGTGGGGAGAGAGGGAATGGGTCCGTTAACGTTCTTTTATTGTTATCCGTTTTTTGTTTCAGCGTTTTTCCGATTAGCTCATATCGTACCACCGATCGGCCATGCATTCACCTTCCAAGCACCTGGATTGTGTGACTGCAAATCCTAGTATTATTCCCAACTATATAAATATATCTATCTTTTAATATATAATGAGCATCATCATTATGAGATTTGACGTTTGGGTTCGGACAGTAAGGCCGGCTTTGATGCATCAAGGGATTTCTACAGGCCCCTCTACAAAGAATAAGACGCATGAACCGGATAAAAGGATGCAAAGTATGTAATCCTACAGGAAATCCCCCATTTCCCATACAAGAAAGCCTTCGCTTTTAAGTGCCTCACGACCTTCTATTTTTCTGGCAGCTATCCCGGTCCTCAATTCCATCCCGGCTACCCCCTCAACCAGTTTGATCTTCTCCGCAGTAGAGTGAAGAATACTTCTTGCCTCATTCCCGGTAAGTTCCCTGTTCTTTATCTCCACTGCCAGGACCTTTCTTTTTTCGCGGTCTATCCCCAGGATATCTATCTCGTCTCCCCGCCGGTTCCACCAGCTTCCGATATCCCGGTAGTCGGATGAGATTTCCCCGGCTATCATTTCCCTGAACATGTCCTCAAACAGCTTCCCGGTGTAGCTCTGCCACTCCTGCAGTACCTTTTCCATTATCGGATCATAGTTACCACCCATATACTGGCTTAATGCAGGATATATGAAACGGCCATAGAACCTGAAGAAATTGTCCTTGAGAAAGTACCTGCCTTTTTTGCTTTTTTTAGGACTGTCCGTGACAGGTATCCGGTATTCTACTATCCCGAGCAGGTCTGTGAGATCATAGAAATATGGCGACAGGGAACTTGAGGATACATGTGTCATTTCTGATATCTCGCTCATGGAGCATTTTCCCTGTGATATAGCAGATACTATCTCATAATATGTGGAGTGCTCCTTTGCGAATTCTTCGATGAGGATGTCCCTTACCTCACCTTTAAGCGGTGCAAATTCGCTAAACACAAGCTTTTCAAGAGCATCAAGAAATCCCATGCACTGGTATTTTTCGAAGAGCCGGTAATAGTAAACAGT
The DNA here is from genome assembly GCF_045690325.1 of Methanolobus sp. WCC5. Classification (GTDB taxonomy): domain Archaea; phylum Halobacteriota; class Methanosarcinia; order Methanosarcinales; family Methanosarcinaceae; genus Methanolobus. Next base: position 718,733 of record NZ_CP146981.1, read on the forward strand.
TCCCCCAAAGAGGAAATACATGTTCAGCTTTTCCTGCAGGTCCGTGATACCTATGCCATTAAGCATGGCAAAGGTCTCGTGAACAGTGAAAGGCCGCAGGGTCAGGATGTTGTCGGCCCGCTTGAAGAGCGGCGCCTGCGCCTCAATGAAGATCTTACGTATCATGCCGATGGAAGAGCCCGACACGATGAGGAAGACCCTGCAGTTGTCCGCCTTCATATCCCAGTATCTCTGTAGCTGGGTGATGAAAGGAGGATAGACCTTGAGGAACCTCTGGAATTCGTCGATGGCAATTATCAGGTCCCGGTCATATGATGTGATGAACTTAAGGAAATTCTCAGGCTCCCTGACATTTATGTAACCTGGCAGGTCCATTTCTTCCCTGAGCAGCCTGTCAAACTCGTCCATGAGTATGTCAATGCTCTTATTGCTATCCACAAAGAAGTAGAGTGCGTGTCTGTTTTTGCTGAACTGTTTGATAAGCTCGGTCTTCCCGACTCTTCGTTTGCCGGTTATTACAAGGAAGGATGGCTTGCTTTTGTCTAGGAGGGACATGAGGGCGAGTTCTTTCTCGCGGTTGTAGAATTCCATGATGATTATTTTTGTAATCATTATATTTATAATCATTGTTTGGGAAGAAGTGCGAAATCGCCTGATAATAGATCAGATAAATCTTGAAAGATACAGGATGAATAGAGTCTGCAGACATAGGAATATTTCTTGCCCGGTTGGGTGCCAGGGCATTATCTCGATATTAATTAATACAATAAAAACAAAATGTCAGGTGCATATGTCCCCATTACTCAAACCTGACATAACAGTGAAATACATTCAACAGCTCCATGTACTGTTACCGGAACTGAAAGACAGGTTCAAGGTTAGATCTCTTGCTGTTTTCGGTTCTTATGTAAGGGGAGAGCAGACGGATGCCAGTGATCTTGATGTATTGATCGAGTTCAATGAAGCCCCTGGACTTCTTGAATTCGTCGAACTTGAAAATTACCTTTCAGACACTTTGGGAATAAAGGTGGACCTGGTGCTAAAAAGTGCCTTGAAGCCTGATATTGGAAAAAACATACTGAATGAGGCAGTACCAGTATGAAAAAAGGACGTCAGACAACTGACTATCTAAATGACATCCTTTATGCCATAAGCAAACTGGATGAATTTATCGAGGGTTTAACTTATGAACAATTTATCGAGGATGAAAAAACACAGTTTGCTGTTATCAGAGCAATTGAGGTCATAGGTGAAGCTACAAAAAATATCCCTGATTCGATCAAAACCAACCATACCTCAGTTCCCTGGAGAAATATTTCCGGAATGCGCGATAAACTCATACATGCATACTTTGGAATTGATATGGACATATTGTGGAAAACGGTGACAAAAGAAGTAACCGTCATCGAACCTAAAATCCGCCAAATGCTTGAAGAACTCAAATAGTTACGGCTTTGTCGTAAGAAATCAAAAATAAATCGTATGCCTCCTCGGCACACGATCCTACTTCTCAACAACCTTCCTGTACATCCTGGCCTGGAAGCCATGGTACTTGGCAAACCCTTCGGCGTCCTTCTGGTCGATGCTGGCGCTGTCAAATGACACAAGGTCTTCTGAGTACAACGCATACGGGGATGTCCTTGCAAGAATGATGACGCTGCCTTTGTGGAGTTTCACGGTGACAGTACCTGTAACACGTTCCTGGGTCTTGTTGATGAAGGCATTCAGGTCGTGGTAGAGCGGCTCGTCCACCAGGCCGTAGTAGGCAAGTTCTGACCACTGCTCATCCACACTTTTCTTGAACTTGAGCTCGGCCCTTGTGAGCACCAGCTTTTCAAGGTCTTTGTGAGCTGTCAGGATCACGGTGGCTGCGGGGTGCTCGTAGTTCTCCCTAGCTTTAAGTCCGAGTACGCGGTCCTCGATCATATCCGTTCTTCCAACTCCGTGTGAGCCTGCGATCTGATTGAGCTTCACGATAAGCTCCACACCACTCATTTTCTGGCCATCGAGGGATACCGGGATACCATTCTCAAAACCTATGACAAGCTGCTGGCCTGCAGGTGCTGATTCGGGGGAAACCGTCCACTGGTATATCTCCTCCGGCGGGATAAAACCCGGGTCTTCCAGCTTACCGCCTTCAATACTGCGGCTCCAGATGTTCTCATCCACACTCCAGGGTTTTGCGGCGGTCACGGTCACGGGTATGCCGTGCTTTTTCGCATACTCGATCTCCCACTCGCGGGTGAGGTTCATGTCCCTCATGGGTGCGATGACCTCCATGTCTGTCAGACGGAACACAGCCTCAAAACGCAGTTGGTCATTGCCTTTGCCGGTACAGCCGTGGGCAAGTGCCACAGCACCTTCCTGCTTTGCTATCTCAACGACCTTCCTGGCAATGAGCGGGCGGGCGATGGATGTGCCCATCACATACCCTTCATAGTCACCATTGGCCTTGATCAGGGGGAAGATATAATCATTGACGAATTCCTCACGGGCATCAATGGTGAAGTGCTTGTCACTGATCTTCTGAGCCTTATCCTCTGCCTGCTTAACGTCCGCCTCCGGCTGGCCCACATCCACAGCTACCGTCACTACCTCATCGTAGCCGTATTCCTCTTTGAGCAGGGGGATACACACTGAAGTGTCAAGCCCGCCTGAATAAGCAAGTACTACTTTCCTGGTCATTCTATCTTATCCTGGATGAGGGGGATCTATGCGATCTCCCTGTGATATTCATTTATCGATTTAACTTCGCCCTCTCCCTGTTTCATGGCCACGATGGCATCAGATGCTGCCACAGCTGCCTGTATGGTGGTGATATAGGGCACCTTGAAATCCACCGCTGCACGGCGTATCCTTGAGCTGTCCTCCCTTGAGAGCTTATCATTTGGAGTGTTGATGACCAGGGCGACCTCATACCTGCGCATCATATCGATGACATTGGGGCTGCCGTCATGGACCTTCTTCACTATTCCCACCTCGATACCAAACTCTGCAAGGTAATCTGCCGTGCCTTTGGTACCGAGCAACTCAATACCCGAGTCCGCAAGTTTACGTGCAACATCAACAAGCTCTTCCCTGTCCTCATCCTTTACAGAGATGAATACCTTTCCCGTAAGAGGAAGGAGGTTATCGGCACTGAGCTGCGCCTTGAAGAAAGCTCTGCCATAATCATAATCAATTCCCATGACCTCTCCGGTACTCTTCATCTCGGGGCTGAGCACCGGATCCGCACCGGGAAGCTTGTCAAAGGGCAGAAGTACCTCTTTCACAGATACGTGCCTGACCTTTGGTTCATTGCGTGATGCATAACCCTGCACCTCCAGGCTCTGTCCCATGATCACCCGGGCGGCTATCTTTGCAAGGGGAAGACCAACTGCCTTTGACACGAAAGGTATTGTCCTGCTTGAGCGGGGGTTTGCTTCAAGGACATAGACCTTGTCCCCTTTCTTTGCCATCTGTATGTTCACAAGACCTTTAACATTGATTGCCAGGGCTATCTTACGAGTGTAATCACGTACTATCTCAAGGATCTCCTCTGAAAGTGACTGCGGAGGAATAACACATGCAGAGTCGCCTGAGTGTACACCTGCTTCCTCTATGTGCTCCATGATGGCGCCAATAAGCACGTCCTTACCATCACACACTGCGTCCACGTCTATCTCAACGGCTCCCTCAAGGAAATCGTCAATGAGGATAGGGTGTTCCGGGGAGACCTTGACAGCTTCACGCATGTAACGCTCCAGGTCATTCTGGTCGTAGACGATCTCCATCGCACGCCCACCAAGCACATAGGAAGGCCTCACCAGTACCGGGAACCCAATTCTTGTGGCTATCTCGACCGCCTGTGCCTGGGATGTGGCATAACCTGCGTCAGGCTGGTTGATACCCAGTCTGTTCATCATCAGGTTGAACTTCTCACGGTCCTCTGCAACATCGATGTTCGCAGGAGATGTTCCCATGATCACGGTCTTCAGGTCACTGCGCCTGTTGAGTTCCTTCTCAAGGGGAAGTGCCAGGTTCACCGATGTCTGTCCACCGAACTGCACAAGCACCCCGTCCGGGTTCTCCTTATCGATAACATTCATCACATCTTCCAGGGTGAGAGGTTCAAAGAAGAGCTTGTCGGATGTGTCATAGTCAGTTGAGACAGTTTCCGGATTGTTGTTTATGATATGGGCCTCGATCCCGGCCTCACGTATCGCGGCAACAGCATGGACCGTGCAGTAATCGAACTCGATCCCCTGCCCTATTCGAATCGGGCCGGAGCCAAGTATCAGTACCTTCTTACGATTAGTGGGTTCTGCCTCACACATCTGTTCGTAACATGAGTAATAGTATGGTGTCTCTGCTGCAAACTCCGCAGCACAGGTGTCTACCATCTTATAGGTGCAGGTTATGCCTGCCTTGCGCCTCTGGTCATTGATATCTTCACGGGTCTTGCCTGTAAGCTCTGCAATGCGTGCATCAGTAAGACCAATGCGTTTTGCATCCAGCAGCAGGTCATCGGAAACCTTTCCGCAGAAGCCTTCTTCCCTTACCATATCCTCCATGTCGATGATATTCTTCAGCTTTTTCATGAAGAAGATGTCGATCCCCGTAAGTGCGGACACATCCTCCACAGAAAAACCATTGCAAAGAGCATGATATATAACAAACAGGCGCTCGCTGGTAGGTGTCTGGAGCAGGGTCTTTGTCTCACTGGCTGACCACTCATCGCTTCCAAAGTCCATATTGATGTCAAGGGAGCGCACAGCTTTAAGAAGTGATTCCTCAATGGTGCGCCCAATAGCCATTACCTCGCCGGTGCTCTTCATGGAGGTGGTGAGGGTCTTGTCGGCATTGACAAACTTATCGAAAGGCCATCTTGGGATCTTGGTGACGACATAGTCTATGGTGGGTTCGAATGATGCCGGTGTTTTCTTTGTGACATCGTTGAGGATCTCATCCAGGGTCATTCCGATGGCTATCTTTGCCGTGACCCTGGCAATGGGGTAACCCGTTGCTTTTGATGCAAGTGCCGAGGAGCGCGATACACGGGGATTCACTTCCACGATACGATACTCGCCATCCTTTAAAGCAAACTGGATGTTACATCCCCCTTCTATACCAAAGGCCCTGATTATCTTGATAGCGGCGGTCCTGAGCATCTGGTGCTCCTCATCATTGAGGGTCTGGGAAGGTGTGACTACAATGGATTCTCCTGTGTGGACGCCCATCGGGTCCAGGTTCTCCATGTTACAGATAACTATACAGGTATCATTGGAATCACGCATGACCTCGTACTCGAACTCCTTCCATCCAAGTACGCTCTCCTCTATGAGCACCTGGCTTATACGACTGCGCCGAAGGCCCCTTTCCGTTATTTCCAGAAGCTCTTCCCTGGAACGGGCAATACCTCCGCCAGCCCCTCCAAGGGTATATGCAGGGCGGATGATCAGCGGCAGTCCCAGCTCATCGATAAGTTCCTCGGCTTCCCTGAGTGTTGATATGGCCTTGCTGCGGGGGACCTTTTCACCAATGCGCTCCATTGCTCTCTTGAATAGCTCGCGGTCCTCGGTGTTCTTGATGGCATCAAGGTTCGTTCCCAGGAGCTTGACACCATATTTTTCAAGGATGCCCTGCTCTGCAAGCTCACTTGTGATATTAAGACCGGTCTGTCCGCCAAGACCGGCGATTATACCATCAGGCTTCTCTTTTGCAATTATCTTCTCCACAGCCTTTACTTCAAGGGGCTCGATGTAGACGGCGTCTGCTGTTTCAGGATCTGTCATAATGGTTGCAGGATTGGAGTTGACAAGCACCACTTCCAGACCCTCCTCCTTGAGTGACCTGCATGCCTGGCTTCCTGAAAAATCAAATTCTGCAGCCTGTCCGATCATAATAGGTCCTGAACCGATCAGGAGTACTTTCTTAATGTCCTGGCTTTTTGGCATTATTTCTTCCCTCCTGCAAGTTTAAGGACCTTTTCAAAGAATATCCTCTCCGTATCCATAGGTCCGGGATGCGCATCCGGATGGTACTGCACACTGAAAATATCCAGGTACTTGTGGGCGATACCTTCCACTGTCCTGTCATTGGTATTGAACTGTGTTACCTCTGCTTCCGCCTCTTCAAAGGAATCGCCATCCACAGCAAAGCCATGGTTCTGGGATGTTATGTGCACGATACCCGATTCCAGGTCCTTCACAGGCTGGTTAGCTCCCCTGTGTCCGAACTTGAGCTTATATGTCTCGGCCCCCAGTGCAAGGGATATTATCTGATGGCCCAGGCAAATGCCCACTATTGGCAGCTCACCTGCAAAATGATCCACTGCCGATATTGCATCCTGTGCACGCAACGGGTCTCCCGGTCCGTTGGAGAAGAACAGGAGGTCCGGTTCAAAGGATTCGATCATTGAGACCGGGGCATTACCCGGTACTACGGTCACATCCATGCCCCTTGCCAGCAGGCTCCTTTCAATGCTCAGCTTACGGCCGCAATCCACAAGGACCACATTGAGAGGATTGTTCGGGTCCCTGCAGGGACTTTCAAGCCTGAAAGGCTGCGGACAGGTGACCTGTGAAATAAGATCGATATCCGAAATACTCTTTTGCGCGCGGGCCAGCCTTACTGCCTCCTCACCGTCATCACTTCCGTTGATGAGAGCCGCACGCATAGTTCCGTGTTCACGGGTCTTTATAGTTAGCATACGTGTGTCCACGCCTGCAATGCCGGGCTTGCCTTCATCCTCCATGAGCTGGAAAATGGTCTTCTTTGATATGTGGTGGGACGGCTCGGGACACGCCTCCCTGACCACAAGACCTTCAGCTTTTACACCATCGGATTCAAAACAGTTGTCGCTGACGCCGTAATTTCCGATGAGGGGATAGGTGAACATAAGGATCTGGCCTTTATATGAAGGGTCTGTGAGTGCCTCCTCATAACCAGTATATTGAGTTGTGAAAACAAGTTCCCCGGAAACGATACCTTCAGCACCGAAACCGGTGCCTTTTATAATTGTCCCATCTTCTAATCCTAGTACTGCATTCATCTTAAGAACCTGCGAATACATGTGAGGAATAGGCTATAAGCGTTGCGATGACATTTTAAATTTTAATAGAAGGAGTGGGGGCCATTTAAATGATCATGATATCTTGCGCATAAAGGAACCTACTATAAAGACAACAGATCCAAAAGACAGCAAAAGTATTATACCTATGAACTTTTTAGGCTCGCTTGCTGCATAATCCTTCAGTTTCACAGCATAGCTATTACTTTGTTCACTTTCCTGTACTTCCATGATATCTTCTGCAATCCCAAACCCGATCTCCTCTACCCTGATATCCATGACCCATATATTGTATTCTCCATCCCTGTCGGACACATATGCGATTTTTTTACCATCCGGGCTCCATGCGGGTGCTCTCTGAACATACCTGTCAGTTGTCAGTTGCACGTGTGCATTGCCTGTAGGATCCATTATCCACAGGTCATAATCCCCTCCTATGTCAGATGCATAGGCTATCATCGTTCCATCCGGACTATATGAGGGTTCAATGTTGTTGTTCGGGTCGTCAGTAAGCCTTAAAGGCCCTTTTCCGTTAACATTGACTGAGAATATGTCACCCATGGATGAGTAGACAATGCTTGTACCATCGGGATCCCATGAAGGTGAGCTCTCATCACCCGGCGCGTCGGTAAGCCTTGATCTGTCCGTACCGTCGGTATCCATGACCCACATATCATAATTCCCTGAAGCACGGGATGTGTACACCAGCCTGCTGCCATCAGGGCTTATTGATGGTGCCCTGGAATCCGAGCTTTCGGTGAGCTTGTAGCTGTTGCTGCCGTCAGAGTCCATCACGTGGATACTTATATAGCGGGCTGAATATGCCTTCTTGCTTTCAGTGGCAAAGTATACCTTTGTGCCGTCCTCATTGAACTCAGGATCCCCTTCCCAGGACATTCCGTCATATAATTTCTTCTGTCCCGACCCGTCACTATTCATCACCCATATGGCCTGGTTTGCAGCATATACTATCCTTGTACCATCCGGACTCCAGGAAGGATGGTTTGCATTGGTTGTACTGGTCAGCTTTACATCATTGTCTATAAGGAAATCAGCTGATGCGCATGATGCAAGTATAATAAGAAAAATAAGCAGGAAGAGTACCCTGCGAAATAATCCGTGCCTGACAGAAAAAGGACGCCACATAAAAAATATATTATGTATTTATATATTTATTAATCTTTTGTTCCAGCATAGAACTCAGGGTCTTCCCGTCAACTTTTCCGCGAACCTCTGCCATAACGACCCCCATAAGAGGACCCACGGCAGCAAGACCTTTCTCCCTGACAAAATCCTGTCTTTCATTTATGATGTTCTCAACTATTCTCTCAACATCGGACATATCAAGGCTTCCAAGCCCTATCTTTGCCGCCACTTCCTTTGCAGAGAGCTCCGGCTCCTGCACCATGGCACGCAGCAGGCCGTCAACTGCCTCTTTTGCAACCCCACCTTCAGCAAGAAGCCCGAATACATCTATGAAGTGCCTGTCCTCAAGCATATCGATCCGCACCCCGTCACGTTTTAGCTCCGGAAGCGTTCCTGTAAGCGTTCTTACAACCAGGGTCGCACTGACGTTACTATTGCCTGAAAGAAGTTGCATAATGCCCTCAAAAAGAGGAAGATGTATGGAATAAACGATCTTCTCTGCCAGTTCCCTGTGCAGACCGAACTCAGATTCAAAACGTTTTGCTCTCTCGGTGAGAAGTTCCGGCTTTTCAACAGCATTAAAATAGTCCGAGCTTATATCCACCTGCGGGACATCCGTCTCCGGATACATCCTTGCAGCCCCTGGAAGCGGTCTGAGGTAAGAGCTATTACCATCCGGCAGCGCCCTGCGGGTTTCCTCGGGTACTCCCATAAGTGCTTCCATTGCACGGACAATAACACTTTCCATGGCACCGCGCGCCCTCTTTTCAAGGTCTGCCACCATGACCACCGCATCTTCTGCATCTGCACCGACCTCGGCATACAGTGCGCGCACCTCATCTTCGGTAATCCCGTAATTGGGAAGCTCGTCGGTATGGAAGATCCCGCCAACACCCGAGGTCTTTGCACGGTCTGAGAACTCGGTGCCCAGGCGTCTTGCAGGCTGTACCTCCCTGCCCACAAAACCATTGAACCCACGTAGCAGGACAGCATAGACCCTGCCGTTCTTCAGGGCCTTCCTTAGCACCTTTGACTGTGTTTTACTGAAAATCCTGCTCACATCGAATATCTTATCGCATACAGATGCCCCACCCTCCAGCAGTTCATCCCTTATGGCAAGCAGGTTGACCTGGCGTTCAACTTCCCGTTCTACAATGGTCTCTATCATATCAAGTGCCTGGACCCCTTTTAGCTCCACACGTGCACCTTTGGCAATGGATATATTTACATCCTGGCGTATGGTCCCAAGCCCGCGCTTCACCTTGCCGGTCGAACGCAGCAGCATGCCTATCTGCTGTGCAGTCTCCTTTGCATGTGCCGGAGAGATAATATCAGGATCAGTGCCTATTTCCACAAGCGGGATACCCAGGCGGTCCAGTGAATATATTATCGAATCCCCCCTGTCCTCTATCTTCTGGCAGGCTTCCTCTTCAAGACACAGCACCCCAACGCCCACAGGACCTGTGGAAGTCTGGAGGTAACCATCCTTTGCAAGGAAGGCGGTTCTCTGGAAACCTGATGTGTTGGAACCATCCACAACGATCTTGCGCATCACATGCACCTGGTCCACAGGCACCATATTCAGTAATTTTGCGATACTCAGTGCTATGTCCAGCGCTTCCCTGTTAACCTCTGTGGGAGGTTCATCATCGTTCTCCACAAGACAGGTTGTGTCATATGCCTTGTAGACATACCTGCGCCTGAGCTTGGACTGCTCCAGAGCAGCCCTGTCGGTCTCTCCCATCTCACTGGCCGTGGGACGAAGATAACGGAAGAATTCATGGTCTGACTCCTCGATGTTCCTTATCTTTGTAGGGCACCTGCAGAAAAGTTTCTCTTTTGAGTCCAGTTGCTGGTGAATTTCAAGCCCGCATTTCAGGCCAAGTCCTCTGTAATCGAATTTATCACTCATGAAAGATCTCACCACATGATCGGAATATAATTAACACATACTCGTCGGTTTACTCAAGAAACAGCTTTTGCAGGTATAAAGTTATTGTTGGGATTAAATCGCAAAAACATATCTTGCGCTTATGGGACAAATTTCACAATTCTTTGTCTTCTTCAGCTTATCTGTCTGCAGGGGTTCGACACTGACCACACAGGATTATGACTTATTTAATATAATAATCCAGGTTCAGCTGATCGCAAAGAGGGGTATAAAAGCTTAATCCGAAGCATTTATAAGTTATAATCATGTACAATTCATGGTATAATCAATTATTAATCGTGATAGAATAATTCATTGAGAGGTTTTGTACTATGCCATCCAATATAGAAAGATGTTATCAATGTGGTCAATGTACCTCTGTCTGCCCCATGGGAGAACAGGAACAAACATATAAGATCCGCAAGTTCCTTCAGATGGAAAAGCTGGGTATCGAAAATGAAGAGAGCATTATGACCCCTTTCATTTTCTATTGCACCACATGCTATCGCTGCCAGGACAACTGTCCCCAGGGAGTGAACATCGTGGATGGTGTACTGGAGATAAGAGCCAATGCCGTACATGAAGGCAAGATGCTTGATGCTCACAGGAAGGTAGCTCAGATGCTTATGGACTATGGTCATGCAGTTCCCAATAACACTGCAGGCCGGGAAAAAAGGCTTCAGCTTGGTCTTGCAGAAATGCCTTCCACAGCCCAGGGATCAGATGAACATCTGGATGAGATCAGGACCCTGCTTCATCTTACAGGCTTTGACAAGCTTATAGCTGATGAAATACCCGATATGAAGGTAAATGAAAGTCTTACTCTGACACAGGCAGGTTTTGATCAGCCTATTGCAGAGGAAACTGCATGAGTGAGCTGTCACTCTTCCTTGGTTGTGTAGCACCTAACAGATATCCGGGAATCGAAGCCGCAACCAAGAAGACTTTTTCAAAACTTGAGATCGGACTTGACGATCTTCCGGGAGCATCCTGTTGCCCTGCCCCGGGCGTGTTCAGATCATTTGATAAGGAAACATGGCTTACGCTTGCTTCAAGGAACATAGCCCTGTCCGAAGAACTGGACGATGATGTGCTTACGATATGCAACGGATGCTACAGTACACTAAAGGATGCCGGAGATACACTTAAAAAAGACCCAAAATTAAAAGAGACGGTCAACAGGAATCTAACAGAGGTCGGACATGAGTTCAAAGGTAATCACGATGTGCGTCATGTAATAGAATATCTGTACCAGGATATCGGCATCGAAAGGATAAAGGAGATGATATCTAAACCCCTTGACCTGAAAGTTGCTGTACACTACGGCTGCCACCTGATACGTCCGCTAAAAGAGGACGACTCCGAACTTGTCAATGGCAATGTCTCTTTCTTTGACGAGCTGGTCGAAGCAACAGGTGCAACCAGTGTGGACTATGAGGATAAGATGCTTTGCTGCGGCGCAGGCGGTGGAGCGAGGACGGCTATACTTGAGGCCACATTGAAGATGACAGAGAAAAAGTTGCATAACATGGCAGATGCACAGGTGGATTGCATTGTGAATGCCTGTCCTTTCTGTCACCTGCAGTTCGATTCCGGCCAGCAGGACGTCAATAGCCGTTTCAGGAAGAATTATGCAATTCCGGTATTGCACTACACCCAGCTTCTGGGACTTGCAATGGGATATTCTGCAGATGAACTTGGAATAGGCATGAACACCACAAGTACTGCCGATCTTATTAAAAAAATAAAGGACTGAAAATTACAGATAAGTTCTTTTTTACTATATTTTGATATACCTCATAGCTTTGACAGAGATCATATCTGTTGGATGCTATATCCAGAGATACAAACGCCATGAGCGAAAACGGGCGATTTATTATGGATCAGGAAGAAATCATAAACGATACAAAGGATGCGGATGAGCCCAGAATAGGGGTTTTTATCTGTGAATGTGGAGTGAACATAGGGGGTGTTATCAACTGTCAGGAAGTGGCTGATTATGCAGGCTTACTTCCAAATGTTGTACTTTCCTCGGTCAATAAATACACCTGTAGCGATTCCGGACAATCGGAGATCAAGCAGGCCATCAGTGATAATGCTCTTAATCGTGTGCTTGTGGCAGCATGCACACCCAAGACCCATGAACCGATTTTCAGGGCCTGCATAGAGGAAGCAGGACTTAACCCTTATCTTTTCGAGTTTGTGAACATAAGGGAGCACTGCAGCTGGATCCATATGAAAGAAAAGGAAAAGGCGACCCGAAAAGCGAAGGAACTCGTACGCATGGGTGTTTCAAGAGCAACACAACTTGAGCCGCTTGAGTCCAATGAGGTTCCTGTCACCGACGCCGCCCTTGTCATCGGTGCGGGTGTTGCGGGAATGCAGGCTGCCCTTGATATTGCGGATATGGGCCATAAGGTCTATCTTGTGGAAAAGAACCCTTCCATAGGCGGAAAGATGGCACAGCTCGATAAAACATTCCCTACAAACGATTGCAGTATCTGTATACTGGGTCCTAAGATGGTGGAAGTTGCCCGGAATAAGAACATTGAACTCATGACCTATTCCCAGATAGATGAAGTAGACGGATATGTGGGTAATTTCAAGGTAAAGGTCAGGCACAAGGCCCGCTATATAGATACTGTCTCATGTACCGGCTGCGGACTCTGCGTGGAAAAGTGCCCTGTGGAGGTTCCTAATGTGGAGTTCAATGAAGGGATAGGTACCCGCAAGGCGATCTATGTTCCTTTCCCGCAGGCTGTCCCGCTCAGAGCGGTCATTGACAGGTCGGTCTGCATTGATTGCGGTGCATGTATCAAAGCATGCAACAGCAATTCAATAGAGATGGACCAGGAAGACTCATTTTCAGAACTTGAGGTTGGGGTCATAGTCGTCACGGCAGGATTTGAGGTATATGATCCCGAACCAACACACGACTTTGGTTACGGGCTCTATGATAATGTGATCACGGGGATGGAACTGGAGCGCCTGATAAATGCCAGCGGACCGACCATGGGTAAACTGGTACGGCCAGGTGATGTTACCCCTCCCAAAAGGATCGGTTTCATACAATGTGTCGGAAGCAGGGATAAGAACCGTAACAGGTACTGCTCCAGTTTCTGCTGCATGTACGCATTAAAGGATGCACAGCTGATCCGGGAAAAATATCCTGACTCTGAGGTCTACATAATGTACATGGATATGAGGACCCCGTTCCGCAACTATGAGGAGTTCTATGACAGGGCAAGGGATATGGGAATTAAGTTCATCAGGGGAAAACCCGGAAAGGTCACAGAAAAAGAGGATGGCAACCTGATAGTTCGTGTTGAGGATACCCTGACAAATAGCATACTTGAACTTGATCTTGACATGCTGGTGCTCAGTGTGGGTGCGGTATCCGGGGACAGTACCGAACGTATCAGGCAGATCCTGAAGGTAAGCAGGGCTGCAGATGGCTTTATGATGGAGGCCCATCCAAAACTTAAACCGGTGGACACCACACTGGACGGCATATTCATCGGCGGTGTCACCCAGGGACCAAAGGACATCCCGTATTCTGTTTCCCAGGGAAGTGCATGCGCTGCCCGGGCAACACGCTATCTTTCCCAGGGCAGGGCGATAACCGAAGGCATCACAGTGGATGTAAACGAAAAAGTTTGTGTGTCATGCGGGATATGTGTCCCAATGTGCCCGTTCCAGGCACTATCCCTGGAAGAGGGGAAACTGAATGTTATCAAGGCACTCTGCAAAGGATGCGGGACCTGTGCTGTGGCCTGTCCCACAGGTGCATTGCAGCAAAATCATTTCAACAATGACCAGTTGCTTGCACAGGTAAGGAGTGTTTTTGCCTTTGAGGAGGAATGAAAATGGCAGATAATAGAGAATGGGAACCCAAGATCGTTGCATTCTGCTGCAACTGGTGCAGCTATGGTGGCGCGGACACGGCCGGCATGGGACGTTTCCAGCAACCTTCATCACTCAGGGTGATCCGCGTAATGTGTTCAGGGCGTATCGATCCGTTGCATGTTTTCAATGCATTCCTTGAAGGTGCGGATGCTGTGCTGGTCACAGGATGTCATATAGGTGATTGTCATTATGTTAACGGTAACTACAAGACCGAGGTACGCCACCAGTTCCTGGAGGATATGGTAAAGGAGATGGGACTGGAACCTGAAAGACTGCATCTTAACTGGATAAGTGCAAGTGAGGGTGAGAAGTTCGCAAACTTTGTAAGGGATGTGACCGAGCAGATAAAAAAGATAGGTCCAAGTCCTCTGAAGCCTGAAGGAGTGAACTAGATGGTTAAGGTAGGAGACAAAGTATTGGGATATGCCACAGATCCCGGGGTGCGTAACCGGGGAGCTTCCGGAGGTATGGTCACAGCAATACTTGCTGCCGCACTGGAGAGGGGTCTGGTGGACAGCGTTATCGTGCTCAGGCATATCAATGAGTATGAGGCAGTCCCTGTGATCACCGATGATGTGGATGAAGTGCTTGCATCTGCCGGCAGTATGCACACAGTACCTGTCAACCTGGCAAAGTATGCAGCCGGCAGGAAGGTTGCAATGCCGGGAAAGCCCTGTGATGTAAGGGCGGTTTTCGAGCAGGCAAAGCGTAATGAGATAGATATTGATAATACTTTCATAATAGGTCTAAATTGCGGCGGAACCATGCACCCGGTGCTGACAAGGGAAATGCTTGTCAGGATGTATGAAATAGACCCTGAAGATGTTGTGGGTGAGAAAATAGACAAAGGCAAGCTTTTCTTCAGGACAAGGGACGGGGAAGAGAAGGCAATATCCATTGATGAACTTGAAGATGCAGGATATGGCAGGCGCGAAAGCTGTCGTTACTGTGATGTGAAGATACCGGTGAATGCAGACCTTGCATGTGGTAACTGGGGTGTCATCGGTGAACTTGCCGGAAACGCAACCTTCTGTGAGGTCATGAACAAAAAAGGAGTGCGTTTACTGGAAAATGCCATTGAATCCGGTTATATCCAGATAGAGCCTGCAGGTGAGCAGGCAATAGCCATCAGGCAAAAAGTGAACAGTGCCATGCTCTCTCTTGGTGAGAAGTGGTCAGGAAGGGTATTCACGGAAATACCTGACGGGGAACGTATGGATTATTATATGGAACAGTTTGCAGACTGTATCGATTGCGGAGCCTGCAAAGAGGCATGTCCCGTATGTACATGTGATGAGGATTCAAAGTGCACAATGTACCACAGCCTAGCGGATGATTACAGGATGAGCATGTATCACATGGTGCGTCTCCTTCATCTTTCGGACAGCTGTATAGGTTGCGGGCAGTGCTCAGATGTCTGTCCGGTTGACATACCCGTAACATCCATATTCAGGCGTTTTGCCGACCCTGCCCAGAAAAAACACAATTATAAAGCAGGAATGACCCTTGAAAGACCACCGTTTTTGGAGGTGATGCTCAAATGAAAGAAGAGATATACCAGACATTCTGTCCGGGCTGTGGCGTTGGCTGTGGTCTTTACATCAGAGAGGACCCGGAGGGTAATACCAGCGTTGATTTCATGAAGAGCAGCCCC
Organism: Methanolobus sp. WCC5; assembly: GCF_045690325.1. Lineage (GTDB taxonomy): Archaea > Halobacteriota > Methanosarcinia > Methanosarcinales > Methanosarcinaceae > Methanolobus. The sequence goes on from NZ_CP146981.1 coordinate 734,420, forward strand.
GCAAATCTTGGGAAGCTCTGCAGGTTCGGGATGAAGGTGCCATATCATTATTCAAAAGCGAGGACCATGGTGACAGGTAGCAAAGCAGACATGGAGGATGCTATAAAATCCGCCGCCCTCAGGATGGCGGATGCCGACAGTGTGACCATGCTCTCTGTGGGCAACACGACCAGTGAAGAGCACATGGCCTTTTGCAGGATTGCCGAAACACTGGGTACCAGGGTAGATACAGGTGTTTTTCCGCTTCCTTCACAGATCACTCCTAAATGCAGTTCATATCAGCAGGGCATCTCTCTGGATGAAATGGAAAAGGCAAAGATAATTGCCCTTTTCCTGGACCCTTATGTACAGTATCCTCTCATTGTCAGGAGACTGCTTGCAGCCAAAAGGAACGGTGCAGGGATCGTAGCTGTAGGAACAAAGGAGCTGCACCTTGCTGATGAGACACTTGACATCGGACCTGAGCGCTACGATGAACTGGGACTTGATGATAAGTCCCTGATAGTTGCTGATATTCATCCCAATTCAGATCCTGTACATGTAAAACAGCTTTTGGACCTTGCCGGTCGCTGCGGAGCAAAGATCCACTTTATGCAGCCTTTCATTAACAGCACAGCTGTGAACCTTGCTGCAAAGGCAAATGACAGCATGATGGCCCTTGCACAGATAATGGAGGACATAGAGGCTGGCAATATCAGGACCCTTGTAGTCCTTGACAGTGACCCGGTGGAGCTTATGCCGGATGCTGCGGCTGCTGTTGAGACCCTGAAGAAGCTTGATAACCTGATTGTTATCAGCTCACGTGCAAGTCCTGTCACTGAACTGGCAGATGTGGTCATCGCCACAGAACCTGTTTACATGAAAGCGGGCACTTTCATGAACGTTGAAGGCCGGCTTCAGGAGAACAGCGGCACCGGTGTGGAAGGTATTGATGCTATGTCCCTGCTCAATGGTGAGCTGGGAGGAAAACTTTTCGATTACCAGCAGCTGCATTATATATTCATGAAAAGTATCGGGGATCCTGGAACTGACGTTAGGGACGCTACCACAGATAAGGCGCAACAGATGGAATGTGGTTCTGTTGATGTGGACAATGCAGGCTCTTCCATCCCGGAGGGTATGTATCAGCTGAAGTATCTGTATAATCCGTTCATGTGGTTTGACCAAAGGGATGATAATGACTTTGTCCTCATAGACAGGAAGCTTGTTAAGGAGCTCGGCCTTAAAAAAGGAGGAATGGTTGTCCTTGGCAGTGAGAAAGGAAAAATGAAAATGAGATACCGGGTAGAGAATATCCCCGGAGGTATGGTCATGACCGCAAAGAAGATACCTGTTGCCACAGGGATGAACACTATCATATCCCTGGAGGGATGCTGAATGCCTGAGCTGGACAAGGAAGAGCAGAAAGCGTTTATTGAGGAGCTGATGGCTGAGAATGAACTGAAAGGCGCTTCAAAGAAGAGACTTATCAAGTTCCTTGGTGAACAATATGGATGGGACAGGCAAAGGGTTCAGTTCAAGCTGAAAAGAGCCATACTTGCTGAAAAGTATGCACAGAGCCACTGATATGTCAAAAAGGCATATCAGCTTTTCATAAAGTATCTCACGTAAATCCGGGTATGCAGGAATATACAGAGAGAGATACGTTGAAGATATAATAGGATGGTATAACCACATATATGTGCCCTTATACCTTCTTTTTCCTGTTTCAGTCCCCGGTTATCTCATTTGTCCCTTCCGGACCCCCGCCTTCAAGAGATTTCCTTTTTTTCACATTGCTCAGTAGTGGTTTTGCCTTTTCGATGCGTTCCCTTGCAAGTTTGAGCAGTTTTCCGTCAATCTGGGGCAGTTCCACTTCCACGGTTTCCCTTTGTTCTTCCTTTGCAACTTCAAGGGTCCTGGAAGTATCAGGGAAGTGTCGAGTTCCTGTGATCATGGAATCCACCGCATCTTTCCACTGGCCTGCCCATGGGGAATCGGGAATGTCGGTATGATGTACTTTTGTGCGCAAGACCTTCATCACGTCCTTGGGGCATGCATTGACACATGCACCACAGTAGGTACAGTAATCCTCTTTGATAGCGATCTTTGCGCCTTTTTCCGGGACGTACCACAAATGTGAAGGGCACACATTAAAACAGCCGTGACAGCCCTGCGGGTCACATTTATCGACATTTGCTTCCACAAGGACAAGCTCCCCTTCGAATTGCTTTTTTATGTCCACCGCATCATAAGGACAGACAGCCTGGCACCAGGTACAGCGTGTACACTTTTCTTCATCGACAGTAAGTATGCCTTCTATCTCAGGGGCTTCACCTCTCTTTTCCCCCTTTACCTTAATGGCATCCTCGGGGCACAGGTCCTGGCAGAGCACACAATAGTCACATTTGTCCTCATCCACCAGCAGCAGCTCAAAGGGACGGGGGTCTGTAGGGGTGGCTTCTTTCTCCACCAGCAGGAAAGCCTCGCAGAACTGTGCACACAGGCCACAGAAGTTGCACTTCTGCGTATCTATCTCTATCTCCCCTTCAGCCCCTTTATTAAAAGGGGCTATCTGCTCTTTTTTCGGGAAAGTGAACTGCACATCAATGGCATCCTCAGGACATGCTGCCCGGCAGAGTCCACAGGGCAGGCATTTTTCGTTCATGAGTACATAGGAATCATATCCGGGGAACTCTTCCTTCTTTGGCAGCTCACCTTCGCTGCTCATCTTAAAGGCATGCACAGGGCAGAAGTTGGCACACATGGAGCAGAAAGTACACTTCTCAAGATCCATCATCACAGGTGGTGCATCCAGTCCTGTGGAGATCTCCTTCATGGGGCCCAGTTCAAGGGCTTTTGTGGGACAGAGCCCCACACAGATACCACAGCCAACACATCTTTTATAGTCATAGTCCAGTTGCCTGACGGACTTGTTGCTGATCTGGCGATAGATGAAGTGAGAGCCTTCAATATCCATGTCCTTATCCACACAGAGGGAATCTTCCCTGCATTCATCGGTCACCGTTCTTCCTCCCTGAGCTCAGAACCTGTGGGACCTGCTTTTTCCAGGTATCCTACAAAATCTTCTATGGAATTTGCAAATCTTTCCCCTTCTGAGGCGGATATCCATTCCACTTTAAGGCGCCCCGGATCGATGCCAACATCACCAAGTACTTCTTTCAGGGCTTCCATTCTGTGTTTTGCATTATAATTGGCAAAGATGTAGTGGCACTCCCCCAGACGGCATCCTGCAACGAGCACACCATCGGCACCGTTTTCAAGCGCTTCGAGCACAAATGAAGGGTCCACGCGTCCTGCGCACATGACACGGATCACACGGATATTGGTGGGATATTGTATACGTGATGTGCCGGCAAGGTCTGCACAGGTGTAGCTGCACCAGTTACAGAGAAATGCAACAATGAGCGGGAACTCCGACCGGACCTCTGTGGCTGCATGTATCTGGGCGATTATCTGCTCATCGGTGCTGTTGCGCATCCATATTGCATCGGCAGGACATGACGCACTGCATGCACCGCAACCCATGCAGGAGAGTTCATCGACCACAGCCTTGCGCTCTATCAGGCTTATCTTATTGAACTTGCATGTGTCCACACAAATACCGCAGCCTATGCATTTATCGGGATTGACATGGGCACTGAGCGGATCCATCTCCAGCTCACCCTTTGAGAGTAGCTGCATTGCCTTGGCAGCAGCCGCACTGCCCTGGGAAATGGATACCTGTATCTCTTTGGGACCGGATGCGCAGCCTGCTATGTATATTCCTTTCACATGCGAATCTACCGGACGCATCTTTGGATGGGCTATTGAAAAGAAGCGGTCAGCGCGTCTTGTGAGGTTGAGCACCCTGGAGAGCCTGGCAGCATCGGTTGTGGATTCCATACCCGTTGCAAGGACAACTATATCTGTTGGCTCCTCAAAGATATCTCCGGTGAGCGTGTCCTCATAACGCAGGTTAAGTTTCCCCTGGCCATCCTGCAGGATCTCACCGACCTTGCCCCGGATGAAGTTGATGCCCATCTCCTGGCTACGTATGTAATACTCCTCATACATCTCTCCTGATGCACGTATGTCTATGTAGTGGATGGTTATTTCAATATCAGGATAGCGTTCCCTGAGCAGTTGTGCATTTTTCATGCTGGCCATGCAGCAGACCTTTGAACAATAGGGATTGCCCACCTGTTCGTCCCTGGAGCCAACACACTGGATGAAGGACACTTTCTGTGGTACTTTCATAGTTGAAGGACAAAGCACCTTGCCCCGCGTCGGACCGGCGGCATTGAGCAGTCTCTCCATTTCCATGTTCGTGACCACATCCGGATAGATTCCATGGCCATATTCCTGCTTGCGGGATGCATCAAAGAGATCGTATCCGGTTGCAAGGATGACCGCACCCACCGTGAATTCTATCGTTTCCTCCTGCTGGTGATAGTCTATCGCATCGGCGGGACATGCCTGTTTGCACAGTCCGCAGCCAACGCAGTACTCGTTATCGATGTAAACCACCTGAGGTACAGCCTGCGGAATGGGCATATTGATGGCCTTTGTTTTCCCAAGTCCGCAATCAAAGCGGTTGGGTACTTCCACCGGGCAGACCCGGCCGCACTCGTCCACACATCCCTTGCACCTGTCCTCTATGACGTACCTGGGCTTTCTGGTAACTGTGACGTGGAAGTTGCCCACAGGCCCTGTTATTTCTTTTACCTGCGCCATTGTGATAAGATCGATGTCAGGATGCTGGTTCACATCTGTCATCTTGGGAGCAAGCACACAGATGGAGCAGTCATTGGTGGGAAAGACCTCATTGAGCAGTGCCATCTTCCCGCCAATCGTGGGCTCCTTTTCCACCATGTGAACCTTATGGCCTGAGCTGGCAAGTGTCAGCGCCGCCTCGATCCCCGCAACACCACCGCCGATGATGAGCACATCCTTTGTCACAGGAACTTTCTTAAGCTGTAGCGGGTCCAGCAGTTTGAGACGGGCTATACCCATCCTTATAAGGTCAAATGCCTTGCGGGTTGCCATCTGCGGGTCTTCCATGTGCACCCAGGAGCACTGCTCACGGATGTTGACCATTTCAAGCATGAAAGGATTAAGACCCGCCTTATCAAGAACCCTTTTGAATGTCTGCTCATGAAGATGAGGTGAACAGGCCGCCACAAGTATATGGTTCAGGTCATGTTCCCGGATGTCACTGACAATTGCATCCTGACCCGAATCGGAACACATGAACTGTAGGTCCTTTGCCACTGCAACCCCGTCCAGTTTACTGACCTTATCCCGCAGTGAACTGACATTTATTGTGTGTGCGATATTCAGCCCGCAATGACAGATATATACCCCGATTCGCATATAGATGGCTCCTTACAGCAGGAAATGATGACGTGGTTGAAGATATAGTTTTGGATGGATGGTGAAAAACCAATAAACACGATTTCCATTTTAAGATTTTGACTTGAAAATTAAGAGCATATTTTATTTTGAGGTATCCAACTGGAAACTCTTCCTCTTATATGCAATCATGTACAATAGACAAGTATCAAAAAGATATCAAATCTAGGAAGCATGGTGAATAGAATGTACTGTTATCAGTGTGAAGAAACTTTGAACGGAACTGCCTGTACAAAGAACGGCGTGTGCGGAAAGAAAGCTGATGTTGCGGACCTGCAGGATGACCTTATCTATGTCCTGAAGAGCATCGCGTTCTACAACTCAAAAGCAAGGGCAAATGGCCTGAATGATACAAAGACCGATGAGTTCATCCTTGACGGGCTTTTTGCCACGGTCACAAATACCAATTTCAGCAAGGCTGACATTGAGCGCTATATAAACGAAGGTTTTGTGATCAAGGACGGCATCAAGAAGAAACTCATGGATGCAAAGGTGATCAATGAGAAGTCCGGCTCGTCTTTCCCCAGGTGGATAAAGGAGAAGCTCCTTGGTGCAAGTCCCAATGCAGGCGAGGATATACCGGTAATGGCAAAGGTCACTCCACAGACACTTGCCAGTATAGATACCGGCGTCCTTGCCACAGAGAACGAGGACATCCGCTCCCTCAGGGAACTGCTCATATACGGGCTTAAAGGAATGGCAGCATATGCCCACCATGCAAATATCCTTGGATACAAGGATGAAAATATAATTGCATTCATCGAAAAGGCTCTCTTGGCAACAATGGATGATGAAATGGGCGTTGATGAACTTGTTCCACTGGTGCTTGAGTGTGGTTCAGTGGGAGTCACAACACTCGCCCTTCTTGACAAGGCGAACACCACAACCTACGGTAACCCTGAGCCTACAGCAGTCAATATTGGTGTAAGGGGTAATCCTGGCATCCTCATAAGCGGACACGACCTGCGTGACCTTGAGCAGCTCCTTGAACAGACCAGGGGCACTGGTGTGGATGTCTATACCCATGGAGAGATGCTTCCGGCCAATTCCTATCCTGCGTTTAAGGAATATGATAACTTCGTGGGCAACTACGGTGGCTCATGGTGGAAGCAGAAAGAGGAGTTTGAGAAGTTCAATGGTCCCATACTCATGACCACCAACTGTATCGTACCTCCGAAGGATACATACATCGACCGCATTTACACCACCGGTGTTGTCGGCTTTGACGGTGTTACTCACATCAATGCCAGTGAGGATGGTGGCAAGGACTTCTCCGCGATCATTGAGCAGGCAAAGACATGCAAGGCACCGGAGCAGCTTGAGGAGGGCACTATAATGGGTGGCTTTGCACATGTGTCCGCACTCTCTGTTGCAGATAAGATAGTCGATGCGGTCAAGGCGGGCCATATAAAGAAGTTCGTGGTCATGGCAGGCTGTGATGGCAGGCATAAGGAGAGAAGCTACTACACAGACTTTGCAGAGGCACTTCCGCAAGACAGTGTCATACTCACTGCAGGGTGTGCAAAATACCGCTACAACAAACTTGCACTTGGTGACATTGGCGGTATTCCCAGGGTCATCGATGCCGGGCAGTGTAATGACTGCTACTCCCTGGTAGTGATCGCACAGAAACTTGCCGAAGCATTCGGTCTTGAGGACATAAACGACCTGCCGGTTGTATACAATATAGCATGGTATGAACAAAAGGCCGTCCTTGTCCTGCTCGCATTGCTGAGCCTTGGTGTTAAGAACATCATGCTTGGCCCCACGCTGCCGGCATTTGTCTCACCTAATGTTCTCAATGTACTGGTTGATAACTTCAATATCAGACCAAACTCCACAGTTGAGGAGGACCTAAAGGTCCTTCTTTAAATATTTTGACAAATAAGAATTGATTATCTGTTCCGGAGGAGGAATGCGATGAGAATTACAAGTTATAAGGATGCAGAGAAGAAGGACAACCCGCACGGTGTTACCGTGCACAGGCTCTATGACACCGAGCATGCCCAGGTCATGCATATGGAACTTGGACCCGGGGATGCATTGAAGAAACACTCCACACCTGTGGATGCTTTCTTTTACGTCTTAGAGGGCGAGGGGATAGTTGAGATAGGGGACGAGCAGCAAACTGTGACAAAGGATATGCTTGTGGACAGTCCTGCAAGGATCCCTCACAGGCTTATGAACGAGAGTGACAGCCTTTTCCGTTTTCTTGTAGTAAAGGTGCCACGCCAGACAGAGCAGACAAAGATGGTCTGAGCAGGCCATCATCATCATAACGGGGATTCAATGGACCTGAGTACGTTCTGGAACATCTTGTCTGATATCACGGTCGACTCCATTCACCAAACAAAACACTTCCGTGAGAGAACAAGATCGCGATTTGGTGACGAGTTTACTAAAGAAGTGTACAATTTCATATTCGATCATACCCCGGTTGCAATAGTACAACAGGATGAGCAAAAGTTTAAAGTCCTGTACTCATATAGTAATGACTACGATCTCACTGTGGTTTTTGGCATCAAGGAAGGAAATCCATTAAAGTTGTCGTTGGTAACATGTCACAAAGTAGAATCTAAAAGGAGGTTAAGAATAGATGAGTAAAAACAAGGGCATTAAAAAAGATGATGTTTTTGATTACGATACTTTCAACGATAGCTTGTTTATCCACACCTCCGGCATGAAGTACAAACACTCCATAGATTTTGGTGACATTATACTTGATATCGGCGAAGACAATTCAATCACCGGATTAGAAGTACTCAGTGCTTCAAGAGTGTTTGGCATCACTAAATATGATGTAAGGAACATTAAGAACATGGAAGCCACCTTGAAAGTTTCTCCAGAGTCGATTAACCTGGAAGTACATGCGCACATTTCAAAGAGAAACTCCAAAATATCACGGATTGCTATGGCATCAGATGCAAACTATACGGACCTCCCGGTAGGTTCAGAATCAATGGCAGTAAGTGCATAAACCGAATATATTCTTTTATTACTTTCACCTCACTTAGTATCTCGCTATATACTGTAGTCAACATACTCTATGTACAACAGGGTGATAACATGTTCATAAAAAGCAATTGTCTGTATGATGGGAATCGAACCTGCTATCATAATATATGTGCGTGTGTCAAAAAAGAGATACTATTCGATGGTTAACGATACTCTGAGAAAAAAACACTTAACCATATAGAAATCACGGACTCAATGACTGCCAAGGAACTGGCCAGCTATATCATATGTGAAATGAAGCACCATATGTATGACGGGATGACTACAGACGAGTTCTGCAAACTACTAAAAAGTACTTTAGCGTAGCATCGAAGTAATGCTGCGATCTTATTCAACGGATGAAAGTCGAACTGGACATGTACTGTCCGGACAGGCAGCATTTGTATTATGTTTAATATCAATACCGGTAATTATTACCCATAAACACGTAATTTATAAATAATGATATCCTTAATATACTTTTCATACTTTTGATACGCAATATCGGAGATCATCTATGACAGAACTTGCACCTATTATGGAAAAAACGCATGAGTGGGCATCAAAATATGCAAAGAAAAAAGGTTTCATACTTAACCCGGATGAAGAAATGCTCCAGATGGTGATTGAGGGGCTTGCCAGGAACAAACATGAACACGGGAAACAATACTGTCCCTGCAGGCTGCGCAGCGGCGATGATGAACAGGACCGCAAGATAATCTGCCCCTGCATCTACCATCAGGAAGAGATAGATACCGAGGGCAATTGTCATTGTTCCTTGTTCTTCAGGGTCTGAGCTCATCTGCAGGAAGATCAAGAGGAACAAAAACCAGTCATCGGATTTGTGAATTCATCGATGGCTTGCATCCGTATAGGTGATAATAATGGCCAGTGTAATGGAAATATACCAGTTGCTCCCAAAAACCAATTGTAAGGAATGTGGCAAAAGTACGTGTATGGCGTTTGCCGTTGACCTGCTGGCACGCAAGGTAACAGTTGATGATTGCCCGCCTCTTGTCAATGAGGCAAAATATAAGGCAGGCTATGAGAAGCTCTCCTCAATGATAACACCTGTGGGTGGTGTTACTGACACAGGTCTTATAGTTCACGATGAAAAGTGCATAGGCTGCGGGAATTGTGTTGTTGCGTGTCCTGTCAATGTAGCCAACGACCCACTGGGTGCAGGCAGCGGTAAGGCACCAACTTCTGATAAAGTGATCTTTAAGGTAGAGGATGGTGTGGTCAGGGCCAGGAATGTGGAAGAATGCCGGCGTTTCGGTGAGAACAGGATCCTTTGTGTGGCCTGCATAGACACATGTCCCACAAAGGCAATTGAGTTCGTTTGATTGCCCTGTTCCTCATGTAATGTTATTTTATCCAATAATGTGGTGATCATGTGAGTGAATATTATGTTTGTACGGGTTGTGCCCTCCTCTGTGATGACATAGAGGTTGAAACTGAAGATGACAGGGTGAAAGTGGTGCATGCTGCATGCCGCAAAGGTGTGGCACGCATGAAAGGGTGCAGTGAACCTCTTGAATGTAGTGTGGATGGTGAGGGAGCAGACATCGATACTGCTATTGAAAAGGCTGCTTCGATACTCAGGGAGGCAAAGAACCCTCTGATATTCGGGCATGGGAATTCAAGCTCACAGGCACAGAAAACATCCATTGGACTTGCAAAGAAGATAGGTGCATACATTGACGACACCTCCTCATTCTGCCAGGGGCCGATAGTTGAGGCCATACTGCAGGAAAAGCTTAGAACATGCACTCTTGATGATGTGCGGCACAAGGCCGATGTTATTGTCTTCTGGGGAGCCGACCCTTCCAATTCACATCCGCGCCACCTTTCCAGGTATTCCTATTTCCCCAGGGGTAAGGAGCGCCAGAGAGGATGGGAGGAGGACAGGACGGCGATAACAATTGATGTGAGGAAGTCTGAAACTGCCATTATATGCAAAGATGAGCGCTTCTATCAGTTACCACCTGGCGGGGACGCAGAGTTTATGACTGCTCTTATCAGTGCACTTTCCTCAAAAGTCCCAAAAACATCCTTTGATCTTGACACCAAAAGGATACTGGGACTTAGCAACATACTGAAAAAAGCAAAGTTTGGTGTTATCTGCGTGGGACTTGGGCTTGTATATTCACTTAAAGAACTTGATCCTCTTTTTGCGCTGATGGGCAAGCTCAACGAGGTTTCAGACTTTCATCTGATACCCATGGTAGGCCAGTACAATATGAGAGGTTTTAACCATAACCTCTTTGCAGAGACAGGATATATCAACCGCCTGAAGTTTGATAGCAACTCTAAAGAGTTTGCACATGGCCCGGAATTCTCGGTGGTAGAAGCTCTCAGGAACAAAAAGGTTGATGCTGCACTTATCATAGGCTCTGACCCACTCTCAAGCCTGCCTCTTCCGGTTGCACGCCATCTTGCAGACATTCCCCTCATAACCATCGACCCCTGCAATAACCTTACAGCCAGCAGGTCAGCTGTGACAATACCCTGCGCACTGGGTGGAGTCGAATCCGGAGGCACTGCCATTCGTATGGACGGTGTGGAGGTCGAATTAAAAAAGATATTTGATAGTGACAGACTATCTGACCAGGAAATACTTAAAAGGATCACGGAGGCGATATGATGGGATTTGGACAATTCCTTGCTGCACCGGAAATAAAACTGAAGGTGGTCACTTACCGGGACGTGTTCCAGAACACAGCCCAGGAATCCTCGCGCTTTGGCGGGGATTATGAAACACTCTCTGCAGTCATCAGGCTTGACCTGAAGGACATTTCAAAACTTTCCATCAAAGAAGGGGAAACTGTTATTGTAAGAAACGGCTCCGGAAAAGTTGTGGTCCAGGCACAGAAGTCCGGATATGAACAGGCTCACCCAGGGATTGCCTATATGGTGAACAGTCCCTGGTCAAATGCCCTTGTACCTGAAGATACAGGAGGTACCGGCGTTCCTAAGTTCAAGGACTTTGAAGTAACTGTCCAGAGTGCCAGGGGTGCCAGTGTAACAGGAATAAAGGAGATATTCTAAGTCTTAAACCTCTTTTACCTGTGTATTTTTCACCTGCGTATTTTTTGGTCTGCCCGGTTATGTGGGAACCGGATCTTACATAGAAAGATGAGAGGATGACCTCTCTTACCGTTCAGTTATTGTAAGCATCGTATATCTGCCATATCCACACAATGAAACCCAGCAGGTAGCCTATGAGGATGATCTGCAATAACCAGCTGATACCCAGGACTACCCATATGCCGATAGCCTTGAATATATCGCCTTTGATTATCTGTCCCAGTCCCGGTATGAAAAAAGAAAGCAATGCCGGTATCCCGTATGTTCTGTTATTTCCCATGATGGTTACATCCTGTTTTTGTCCTGCATATATTAAAGGAATTCAATCAATAATAGGACCTGGCGCTATAAAAATGTTCATATTAATGCTAATGTTCCCTGCATGTGGATTATGCAGGAATCGTACAAAAGAGTAAAACTTTTAACCCATGCAGACCTTAAGCAGAAATAGCAACGATATTTATGTTAACGATCAACCACACTATTATTCTCTCTTTATCTGCAGGTGATATTTTTCCTTATGTTTCCAGCCTTTATATCATCTAAAAATATATATTTTATCAGAACCATAAAAGAGAATGTAAAAAGCGGGATTAGTGTGAACGATATATCATTTTTATATCATAGCTTCTTTTCTACCGGAGGTTTACCTCACAATGCATAAGATTTGTACGGATATAATAATCGAAGCCCCTATACACGAGGTCTGGGACCTCCTGACAGATTTTGAAGAATATGGTTCATGGAATTCTTTCATCACTGCTATAACAGGAGTGATCGAGAAAGGATCTAAACTTGATGTGCATATGCAGCTGCCCGGAATGAAAGGTATTGATCTTAATCCGGTCATCACAAAGGTGCAACCTTTGCATGAGATCAGGTGGATAGGCAATTTATGGATAAAGGGAATATTTGACGGTGAGCACGCTTTCAGGCTGGAAGAACTGGAGAACGGAAGGACAAGACTTATCCAGTGTGAAAGGTTCAGGGGTGTTCTGGCCCCGCTCATATTGCATCTTATCGGAGACAGGACAAAAGAAGGATTCCGGAATATGAACCGGGAACTTAAAGGTGCATGTGAAAAAAGAAAAGGTTTCGGGCTTAAACGGAATGTGCCCTTGGCCTTATAACCTTATTGTCGCAATATTGCTCCATGCAGTGGGCTATCCATCCTGAAACCCTTCCCATGGCAAATATGGAAGTTGCAAGCTCGGAAGGTATGTCAAGATACTTGTACACCACAGCAGAATAAAAATCAACATTCGGATAGATCGGTTTTCCTCTGATTTCTATGAATTCATGATAAAGTATATGCTCGATCTCCTCTGCCATCTCATACCAGCCAGTATCGCCTCTCTCGATTGCCAGCCTTCTGGCAACATCCCTGTATATCCTTGCCCGGGGGTCATAGGTTTTGTAGACGCGATGACCAAATCCCATTACTTTCTCTTTTCTTTCCAGTTTTTGTAAAACGTAGTCTCTGGCATTTTCCCTGCTGCCGACCTCATCCAGCATGTCCATTACTCCTTTCCTGGCACCTCCGTGTAAAGGTCCCTTGAGGGTGCACAGGCCGCATATGACCGCAGAATACATATCAGAAAGTGTCGACGCTGCAATCCTTAATGAGAATGTTGAAGGGTTCAGCTCATGTTCCGCGCTCAGTATAAGGTCCTTTTCCATTGCTTCAGCCTCAAGCACTGTAGGGAGTCTGCCATTTAGCATGTAGAGAAAGTTCGCTCCGTGGGATAGTTCTTCATTGGGTTTAATGGGTTCCTTCCCTATACTGTTGCGATGCATGGCTGCAACAATTGTCGGGAATTTAGCAACAAGCCTGACAGTTTTGTTCCTGTTGGCATCAGGGGAATGGTGATTGTTCTCATCATCAATATGGGATGTACAGGAAACTGCAGTCCTTAGTCCGTCAAGGGCATCACTTCCAAAATCAAAGCCTTTCAGGATATCGATGAGTTTATCGTCAATATACCGGTCTTTTCTAAGTCTGTGCGAATATTCAGACAATTCGGCCTCATCGGGGATCTTTGCATTGATAAGCAGATAGGAAACCACATCATAAGGAAGATCAACAAGCTCCTCTATTCTGATTCCCCGGTATTTCAAGATTCCCCGGATACCATCGATGAACGATATTCTCGTATCCAGAGCTACTACGCCTTCAAGGCCTTTCTTCATCTCTTCCATTAAAATCCCCCGATGGAGCAAAGTACACGTTTTGATAAAATATGTCTATCTTTATTTTTGATTGTCCATATATAAACTTTACTGGAAATGATTTCGCAGAAGTCAGGGACATTCAATTAATTCTAAAAAAAATAGACTGAGCAGACAACCTGCCTGAAAGATCGTACAGAGATCGTACGAATGAATATACCCGCAGATAAAGTATTTCTATTAAAATACACATAAATTCTTGAAAATCAAAACATCATTGTTATATATTTATACCCATATAATATGCGTGCATAACAGCATCACAAATAGTCACACCTTTTACCTGAAAGGATCCCATTCAAGAAAATGACAGACACATAGAAGATCTGAATAATATTCAATAGCAGGTCTGATCTAAAATAAGGCACTTTCAATCTGAGGAGGTGAAAATGAAGGACAGTAAAGAAAATATCAAGCTCAAAAGACTTGTTACATCTTCAGAGGAACTCTTCCAGTGTCCAACTGACAGGATAGATTACAAAAGGATAGTTGACAACCTTCTGGAAATATCCGATGCTAAATATGCCGCTTTCATGAAATACAATGATAGAACGAATTCTTTTATCACCAAAAACATTTCCGGTGCGGATGAACATTTAAAAAAAGCCTCTTCAATACTTGGTTTTGACCTTGTGGGAAAAGAGTGGGAATTAAAGCCGCAACTGGAAGAAAAAATAAAGAACAGCAACATCACATATTTCTCTTCTCTAAATGAACTGACAGGGGACCAGGTGCCCAGGGGACCGGTAAAACTCCTGGAAAAGACCTTCAATACGGGAGAAACCATCGCAGCCACCATTTTCAGGAACAATAGTATCCTTGGTTATTTCATACTCATAATGCCCCGGGGCGGATCACTGGAAAACGAAGAACTCATTGAGATCTATACCCGCCAGGTAGGTCTTTTACTGGAACGTAAAAAAGCAGAACAGGAACTCCGGTTCCAGCTGGATTTCCAGAAAATGGTATCAAGCATCGCGGCAGATCTTGTAAGTGTGTCCTTTGAGGAACTGGACACTGCCGTTGATCAAGCACTCCGTGAATGTGCCATGTTGTCTGATGTAGACCGTGCTTACATATTTCTCTTCTCAGAAGACAGGACCAGGATGAGCATCAGCAACGAATGGTGCTCACCAGGAACAAAGACCCAGATCAGCCGGATGCAGGATGTCAGTACCCGGGATTTTCCCTGGTTTGAGAAGATAATCAATGAACAGGAGCATCTGCACTTGCCTGATGTGGAGGAACTACCTCCAAAAGCATATGCAGAAAAAACAGAGTTCAGGATACAATCCATTAAATCACTTTTGAATATACCGATGGAAAAGGAAGGAAAAGTTATCGGTTTTATGGGATTTGACTCTGTGAGGAGAAAACATTCCTGGGCCCTGGGCGAGATCTCATTGCTGCGAGTCGTTGCCGGAGTAATAGCCGGTGCATTTGAAAGGAAGCGTGAGGAAAAAGAGCTGCGCAAGAGGGAAATGCAGCTTAATAACGCCCAGAAGATCGGGCATATGGGTAGCTGGGAATTCGACCTTAGTACCGGTACTGTCCATGCTTCGCAAGAGGCATTCAATATATACGGCATAGAAAACGGAAAAGAACACGTACGATTTGCTATCGATGAGATACAGAAGGTACCGTTGCCGGAATACAGGTCAATGCTTGACAGGGCTATGCAGGACCTTATAGAAGGAAAGGATCCTTATGACATACATTTCCGGATACAGAGAAGCTGCGATGGAAAGATCAGGGATATACATTCAGTTGCTGAGTATGACATACAGAGAAATGCAATAGTGGGCACCATACAGGACATCACAGAACAGAAACAATTGCATGAAAACCTGCTTGAGAACGAAAGGAAATACCGCACGTTGTTTGAAGCTGCACTCAGTCCCATACTAATTGCTGATGCAAATGGATATTACATAGATGCTAACAATGCTGCACTTAAATTCCTGGAAACAGACATTGTTTCCCTGCGAAAAAGGAAGGTAGGGGATTTCGACCCGCCCGGAGTTCAGGAAAAACAAAAGGAAGAGCATTCACCTTTCCTTGAGCCAAAGACCCTTGAAACATACTATTATGTCAATGGTAAGGAAAAGGTACTGCTTCTGAACATAGTTCCTGTGGATACGAAGGAAGGAGTACACTTATTTGGCATTGGACAGGACATAACCGAACGTAAACAGGCAGAAGAGAAACTTACTGAAGAGGCAGTCTGGAGGCGCCTGCTCATTGAAAGGTCCAGGGACGGAGTTGTTATCCTTGATATGAATGGAAAGGTATACGAAGCAAACAAAAGATATGCCAGGATGCTCGGATATGCCCCGGAAGAGATCCTGAGATCACACATCTGGGACTGGGACCGGCAGTGGACACAAGAAAAGTGGTTGCAAATGCTGCGTAATGTCCATACCATGGATGAATATTTCCTTGCGCGTCATATGCGTAAGGATGGAACGTTCATAGACGTGGAGATAAGTGCCAATGAAGTTGTGCGTGCAGGGAAAAGACTTGTATTGTGCACCTGCAGGGATGTTTCAGACCGTGAGCGTGCCCAGGAAGCCCTGCGTGAAAGTGAGAAGAACTACCGGACAATATTCAATTCCACCAGTGAGGCAATTTTCATTCTTGATGCATCCACTGGAAAAATAATCGATGTCAACGATGCCATGTTAAAGATGTACGGTTGCTCCGGTAAAGAAAAAGTGCTCAAACATAACATATGGGACCTGAGTGCAAATATTGACCTTTACACAGAGGAGAATGCCCTGGAACATATCAAAAAAAGCATAGAAGAAGGGCCCCAGGTATTTGAATGGCTGGCAAGGAAAGAAAACGGAGATACTTTCTGGGTCGAGGTATCGCTGAAAAGGACAGAGATTGGCGGGGAGGACAGGGTACTTTCTGTGGTTCGTGATATCAATGAGCGAAAGATTGCCGGGGAGCAGCTTAAGAAAAGGAAAGAAATGCTGGACATGGCCCTTGAGGCTACCTGTGCGGGCATCTGGGACCTTGACCTGACAACCGGAGAGATACTGCTGCAGGGCCTGGACAGCTGGAAGAGGATTACAGGTTATGTCAAGGGGGATTTTCCTTATTTCAACATCGATATGTGGAAGAAAATGATCCACCCTGATGATATCGATCTTGCTACCGGAGCACTTAATGATGCAATTGAAGGCAGGAAAATATATTTTACGGCAGAATACAGGATACTGCACAAAGAAGGGCACTGGGTATGGATCCGTGCACACGGAAGGATTTCGGAGTATGATACATCAGGCAGGCCCCTTCGCATGTTCGGGACCCACATCAGTATCGATGAGAACAAGAAAGCTGAAGAGCAGGCAAAAGCAGCCAGCAATGCCAAGTCAGAGTTCCTTGCAAATATGAGCCACGAGATGCGCACACCCCTTAACGGGATAATTGGTTTTTCCGGCCTGCTGCTGCAAACAGAACTTAGCGAGCCACAAATGCGCTACATGAAAACGGTGCACACATCGGCAAATTCACTGCTTGACATTATCAATGACGTCCTGGATATATCCAAGATAGAGGCCGGGAAACTGGAACTTGATGTGCAGATGACCGATATTGCAGAACTGTGCGAGCAGATCGCTGATATGCTCAAATACCGGATACATGAAAAGGGACTTGAGCTGCTGCTGAACATCCAGCCCTCTATTCCCCGTTATGTGCTGGCTGATAGTTTAAGATTGAGGCAGGTACTTGTAAATCTTCTTGGAAATGCGGTCAAGTTCACTGAAAAAGGAGAGATAGAGCTCAAGGCACAAGCCAGGGCAATTCCCGGGATTTCTGGTATTCCCGGGGAGATGGAATTCACTTTCTCGGTCAGGGATACGGGAATCGGTATAGCTGAAGAGAACATGCTCCTTATATTTGAATCATTTTCACAGGCCGATGGTTCTATTACCAGAAGGTTCGGGGGTACCGGACTTGGCCTTAGTATCTCCAGTAAACTGCTGGAGATAATGGGATCAAAGATCGAGCTTGAAAGTGAAGAAGGAAAAGGCAGCAGGTTCTACTTCACCTTAAGGCTTCAGGCAGAACTAAGCGAAGTATCGCAGCCCACAGTCCCGGCTCTGGTCAAAAAGGCACTCATCGTGGACGATAATATAGCTAATTGCAGCATCCTTCAGGAAATGCTGCGGGCCAGGGGTATAGACACACTTGTGGCAACCAGTGCCCGGGAAGCACAGGAAATGCTATCCAGCGGAAGTGACTGTGAGCTCATCATTGCAGATATGCATATGCCCTCTATGAAAGGAGATGAACTGGTTCAGAGCATACGCCTGGAAAAAGGACAGGACTTCATGGGCGTTCCTGTTATACTCCTGCATGATTCCACAGACCTCAGCTCAATGCATGGTCAATGCTGCAAATATAGAAAATATGGGAAATGCACCTGTATTGTAAAGCCTGTGAAAGAAAGTGAGCTCTTTGAAGCGATTTTCTATCTTGTATCCGGAGGGACAGAGCAG
The DNA here is from genome assembly GCF_045690325.1 of Methanolobus sp. WCC5. Taxonomy (GTDB): domain Archaea; phylum Halobacteriota; class Methanosarcinia; order Methanosarcinales; family Methanosarcinaceae; genus Methanolobus. Next base: position 752,638 of record NZ_CP146981.1, read on the forward strand.
GCCCCATGGAAAGGGACAGGGAAATCCCATGGGACAGATACTACCAGATACCAAACAGAATACCCGATATACAGCATCCTCATTGCCGAGGACAATGAGATCAACATGCTTCTTATCACAACCATTGTCTCTGATCTGCTGCCCGGAACAAGGATACTTCAGGCAGGGAACGGGAGAGAGGCTGTCCTGCTTTTCAGTAATGAGCAACCGGACCTTATCTTCATGGACATACAGATGCCTGAAATAAGCGGTTATTCTGCCACCGCCATGATACGGGACCTTGAAAGCAAAACCAGCAGGCATACACCTGTTATTGCCCTGACTGCAGGTACTTTCAAGGATGAGAAAGAACGTTGCTTTGAAGCAGGAATGGATGATTACATTACAAAGCCTGTTGCAAAGGACACTATAGAGAAGATCCTGAAAAAGTGGCTTTCAGGACAAAGTGGACAAAGCTTCAAAGCCGGGATGGAAAATACCGCTAATGAGAATGATCAGACCCATCTGCTCCGCTTTGACAGGGGAAGGATCATGGAGATTGCCGGCAACAATATGAAATTGCATGACAGGCTGATAAATATGGCTATCGGGTCTTTTACGCATAATCTCGAAGAGGCCAGGGGCTTTTTTTCAGAGAAGGACATGGATATGGTGGCAAAGAGCGCCCACAGAACAAAAGGAGCTGCACTGAATATAGGCTTCGATCTGCTTGCTGCACTGGCAGGTCAGCTGGAAGAAGCTGCCGGAAATGATCATGCGCGAGTCCTGCAGCTGCTGGAGCAAATAGAAAAAGAAATAGAATTGCTCAAAAGCTCCTTTGAAAGAAGAGAGCCTGAATTCTCTGAAAAATAGAAAATCAGATCATATCCTTCCAGGCAACAGCACGCCTATGATGCAGAAGAGAGCCGTTAGCGCATACATGAACCATGTGGCCTGCTTTTCTGTTACCCTGTAGTAATAAGGCAGTACCCATTTAAGAGTAAGCGGGTTGGGTACCTCAAGGGTGCCGTCTTCTCTCTCCTTACCAAATTTAGCCACCGGGAACTTCATAGCTCTCCAATAGACATACATGAGGAAGTTAACGGTGTGGGGTATCAGCATTATGAATCCGCTTATGATGAAACCCTGTATCACTATTATGACACCTATGGCCGCTCCGATGGTAAGCGAACCCACGTTGCCCCAGAAGATCTGCGAAGGGTACCTGTCATACATAAAATAGGCAAGAGCTGCTCCTGTTATGCTGACCACAGCAATGATATTGTCTACATCACCTATAAGCATCGATTTTACTATCAGGGATATGAGCACGATAACAGAAAGTCCCGAAGCCAGGCCGTTAAAACCGGAATGCATGTTCACAAGATTGGATGCCACCAGTACATAGGTGGGAACGATGAACTGCAGGTAGAGTATGCCAAGTTCGATATTGCCCACGCTTGGCAGGATGAATGCTGTGTGGGTTGCATACTGTATCAGGGGGTAGGAACAGTAATACATAAGAAGGAGCTTTGTGACCCTTCCGATGTCTACCATATCGTCAAGTATCCCGAACAGCCCGAACATGGCGATAACTATTAGGACAACGTAATTTGTAGTCGAGAATTTGAAGAACAATGTGTTCAGTGAAAAACACACCATTGCAACAAGCAGTATGGCAATGCCCCCTCTTTCAGGGACCATTGTAACTTCCCTTTTATAGTAATCCCTGGCAATGATCCCCTTTTCTGTGAGCTTCTTTATGAAATAGGGCATCGATATATAGGTCGCAAGAAAAGGAAATAAGAAATTGCTTGCCAGGGCTAAAGCCACAAGCGTTGACGGTGATTGCAGGTTCAGCATCATTCAAATCCTCTTTTGTTCATAGGTGTGATCCTTGCTTAAACGGCCTTCGTTTTACAATTTTATTATATATGTAGTTACTGACAGTCAGTATATTATAAAGAGAATAATATATAAATATATCTTTCTTTTCCTGCTATCAGGCATTTTTGTTTGAGAGTTATATATATTATAATAATCTTATTCTCTTGCTTTATATATTATTTTCTGCTCATCATCATTAGCATCATTTTTAGCATCGAACATAAATTTATATAGTATAATAACTCTACAACTGTTTGACAATTGGGTTATTGTCTATGTATAAATGATATGTGCTCTTATATGTGCTATCTGCAATAATAACACAATAATAACAAACGAGCACGCTTTAGGTGGTACGAATGAAATTAGTAGAGAAAAAATGTGCAATGTGTGGTAGTCCCATATATGTTTACGAGAATTGTGCCCGTGAGGAAATGTTCTGCACTCTCCACTGCATGGAGAAGGCTACATTCACAGCCGTTCCCAGGGCCCTTGACCGAGCCGGAAGCATCTGCTAAGCTGCAGGCTTTATGGCGTGCGTTTCGTGACCTGTGAGCCCGGGCTTTGAACGTACTTGAAATTACTTGAAATGATACTGCTTTGAATTATGGTATTGTTTCGGGTATTGTTTATGATACTGTTTCTGGCATCGTTAATTGTACGGTTTCCGGTATTGCTTATTGTATTGCTTATGGTATCGCTTTATTCTTAAGGTAATTCGACCCTGAGAGTAAGTTAATTATAGTAAGTTCAACAGTCATAGGTTCATGAAAAAAGTGCTTATTACCGGTGGGGCTGGCCAGATAGGCAGCTATCTTGCAGACAGGATGCAGGCTGACCATGAGGTCACGGTCCTTGATAATCTCTCTTCGGGAAAGGAACCTGAACTTTCCAAAAACGTACGCTTCATCAAAGAGGATATCAGGTCGCCCATAGCCCGTGAGCTGGCCGCTGAGCACGATATAATCATCCATACCGCAGCCCAGATAAGTGTTGCAAGATCCATGGATGATCCTTTATTCGATGCTGACAATAATGTTTTCGGGACCCTGAACCTTCTGGAAGGTGCACGCCTGGGGGATCCGGAGAGGTTCATTTATATCAGTTCGGCTGCGGTCTATGGTGATCCTGAATACCTGCCCGTTGATGAGCAGCATCCCCAGAACCCCATGTCACCCTACGGTGCAAGCAAGTTCTGCGGGGAGAAGTACTGCAGCATGTATAACCGGGCCTATGGACTGCCCTCGGTATGCATAAGGCCATTTAATATATACAGCCCCAGGCAGGACCCTTCCAATCCATACTCCGGTGTGATATCCAAATTCATAGGACGTGTAAGGGAGGAACTGCCACCTGTGATCTTCGGGGACGGGACGCAGACCCGGGATTTTGTCTCTGCCCATGATGTTGTGGATATGATACTCCTGCTGTGCAGCGGAAAAGGTGAGAACGGTGATGTCTACAACATAGGTACCGGCAGGGTGACAAGCATAAACGAACTTGCACACATCATCCTGGATATTTTTGGCAGTGACATGGACATTGAATACAAAGACCCGCTGCCCGGGGATATAAAGGACAGCTATGCCGACATCTCAAAAGCAAAGAAGATAGGCTACCGGCCACAGGTTGACCTGTACCGGGGTCTGGAAGAGATAATCGGCCAGGAATCTCTGTGCCAAAATAGCATAAATGGCATGGAGCAGAAAAAGCAGAATAGTCCAGACTAGACCAAACTAGCCGACCGGAATAGCCGGATAATTATTTCAACTTTGTTTCACATTTTATAATATAAGAAGAACATATGCCAAACCTGAAGAAAAACAGATACGTTGCCTACCTGGCACTTTATATCCTTTATTTGCTGCAGGCCTTTCTCGGGCTTATCGCCCGCATACAGCAGTTCATTGATACAAGGAACAGGAAGGATATTTTCATTGCCCTTACAATACTGTATGCAGGCTTTATATTCTTTCTCTCCTCAAGATCGGATCTAAGTATCCCTGCCTCTATTTTCAAGATACCGCTAATGTATGAGCTGGCATATATACTGGAGGGACTGGGACTTGCCTATTTCATTGATATTGCAGAATACGCACATCAGAATATGGACAAGATAGCCCATATGATCCTGTATTTCGGTCTTGGCATACTGCTGCATCTCACATTCAGGAACTCAGAGAATGTGATACTAAGAAGATATGCAGCCATCTTTGCATTTTCACTTGGCATCATATACGGCATAACCGACGAGATCCACCAGTCCTTTGTACCCGGCCGCACTGCCAGCATGCATGACCTGCTTGCCAACGGTATCGGACTGACCATTGCGCAGATACTCTTTGTGATACTGATACTTGTCAATCTGCAACGAAAAAAAGGTAAGTATAACAGGGAATGAGCCGGTGGTTCCGACCGAATCCGGAAGCTAAGATTCCCCCGGATTAAAACCATAGAAAGAACTATAGAAATAACTATGAGGACCACTATAAGAAAAAAATATAAAAAAATATAAAAATATAGGAACAACTATAGGAAAAAATGGCAGGTTAAATGAAGGTCATTCGGGGTACCTTCACTTCACTTCGATCCGATCTGCCTTATACCATGCCCGCATCTTAATTAAGCTTCAGTTCCTTATCTCATGGGAGTTCCTATCGCCACGGCCTATTCCTTTGTAAACAAAGCCGGCGTTGATGAAAGGATCAGGGTCGATGACGTTCCTGCCATCTATGATAATGGTGTGTTCCTTTCCTGTCAGCTCTTTTATGAAAGAGGGTTCCAGGCTGAAGTATTCCTTGTGACCGGTGAAGATCACAACGGCATCTGCCCCGAAAATGACACTGTTCATGTCCCTGTGGATCTCCACATCCGGATAGTTCGGTACATGCGGGTCGTGGACATTTATGCTGGCTCCTGCGGCCAGGACCATGTCCCTGTAAGGCTCTGAGGGGGGGTTGCGTGCATCGTCGGAGTCGTTGATGAAAGCCCATCCAAGCATGGCGATCTTTGAGCCATTGATATCCTTGCCAGCCCTTTGGAGTGCGGCTGTTGTGAGGTTGTACATATGCTGTGGCATGAAATCATTGACCCTGCGTGCGAGCACATATATGGACTCGGCATCGGCGGGATAATCAAGGGCCTGGGTCCCCAGTTTGACACCACGCTCAAGATGGTATGTGTCCTTGGTCAGGCAGTGGCCGCCCACACCGGCACCTGGCCAGAGTATTGCCCTTGTGATGCCTTCGCCCTTGAGGCTGTCGATACCTGCCCTTACATCATAGACGTTTATTCCCATGGCCTCACAGTAAAGTGCAAGCTGGTTTGCTGCTGCTATCTGCAGGTCACGGAAAGTGTTCTCTGCAGTCTTTGTCACCTCTGCTGCGGTGGCGCTCATGGGTATGACCCTGCCTGTTGTGAGCACGGGACTGTAGAGCTCCACGGCCCTGTCCGTACTTGGCTGGTCTATACCGCCAACGATCCTGTCATGTTCCTGTATATTGCGCAGCAGTCTGCCTACCATGACCCTTTCGGGAGCGTGGGCAAGTGCAAAGTCCTCCCCTGCTTTGAGGCCGGACTCCTCTTCCAGGATCTGCTTTGCCATACCTTCAGTGGTTCCCGGTGTGATGGTGGATTCCAGTACCACGAGCATGCCGGGCCTGAGGTACCTGCCAGCATTGCGGATGCCATCCTTAAGTGCACCGAAGTCAGGCTCAAGTGCTTTTGGGTCGGCAAAAGGGGTCTGGATGGCCAGGGCAACGGCATCCAGTTCGGATATCCTGGAAAAGTCGGAAGTGCATTCAAACTTGCCTGCATCCACTACCTTTTTCAGCAGCTCCTCAAGGCCGGGCTCCTCTCCCTTAAGGGGACTTTCACCACGGTTGAGCATTTCTATCTTGTAGCCGGAGGAGGGGGAATCCCTCTGGAATCCCAGTACATGCCCGAATTTGTCCGAATCAGCAAAAAGGGCAGCTGCGGGAATACCCACATAGCCCATTCCAATGACACCTATCTTTTTGATGGGGCCTTTCTCTTTCAGTATATTCTCAAGTTTTTGGCTCATTATCATCACTCTCTGATCTCTATTAATTTTGCTTCCTTATAGGAATTGATGGCAGCAAGGCTGACCTTAAGAGCATGCTTACCGTCCGTTCCGCAAGGCTGCGGTTGTGTTCCTGTTCTGATACAATCGATAAAGTATTCCAGTTCGTTCTTAAGAGGTTCCCTGGGTTCTATCTTGGCCTTGCGTACCCATCCGCTGTCATGCAGCTCCACTGTCTGGTCCAGGTAATCAAGATATGCAACACCTCCCACGCCCACCGCCGTCAGCTTTCTCACCTTATGGGGGGTGAGCCAGTTCACTTCCACAAGCCCGGAGAACTCGTGGTCCAGGCGCATATGGATGGTGGCGTGGTCCTCGAAAGAATGTATGTCAGCGCCGGCCACAGCGTATACCTGGTTGACCTGCTGACCGTAAAGATAGGATATTATGTCAATGTCATGGACACCGATGTCCAGTATGACCCCTACATCCCTTATCCTGGGATTGTATGGTCCGACCCTTGTGGTGGATATGGAGACTATCTTACCCAGCAGGCCTTCCTCTATTATCTCCTTGAGCTTTATGACCGCAGGATTGAACCTCTCGATGTGCCCCACCATGAGCAGCCTGTTGCTGGCAGCCGCGGCTTTTATGATGGCGTCTGCATTCTCAACGGTGTCTGCCAGGGGTTTTTCCACAAGTACATGTGCTTTGGCCTCGATGGCCTCGATGGCCACCTGGCGGTGCATTTTCGTGGGGACGACAATGCTCACAGCGTCCAGTCCCAGTGCCAGCATTTCCCTGTAATCGGTAAAGGCACGGGTGCCATATTGCTGTGCAAGCTCTTCCACAAGTTCCCGGTCGATATCTGCGATCCCGGCAAGTTCCACACCTGGCATTTCACTGTAGATGCGTATGTGGTTCTTCCCCATTGCCCCCGCACCGATGACACCCACCTTTAGCATCTTAGACCACCCCAGTTACTGATAGCATCGACAATAGTTGCTATGTCCTCTTCGGTAACTCCCGGATGGACGGGCAGGGAGATCACTTCCCTGGAAGCCTTTTCCGTTACCAGCAGGCTGTCGTTGTAGCCAAGTTCCTTGTAATATGGCTGCCTGTGGATGGGTATGGGATAGTAGATACCCGTACCGATGCCGATGCCCTTAAGGTAGTCTGCCAGTGCATCACGTTCCCTGATGCGTATTGTGTACTGGTGGAAGACGTGCCTGCAACCGGGCCTTACAATGGGACACTGTATACCTTCGATGGCCCTTAGGCCTTTGCTGAGCAAAGCAGCGTTATGCTCTCTTGCGGATGTGTATTCGGCAAGTTTTCCAAGCTGTACCAGACCGATGGCTGCTGAGATATCCGTCATGCGCAGGTTGTAGCCGAGCATCTCATGCAGGTAGCGCTGTTTTGAACCATGTGAGCGTATCATACGGGCCCTTTCGGCTACTTCGCGGCTGTTGGTCGTTATCATACCACCTTCACTGGTGGTCATATTCTTGGTGGGATAGAAACTGAAAGCACCTGTACCGAAGGAACCGACCTTCTTTGCGCTCAAGGCAGCCCCATGTGCCTGGCAGGTATCCTCTATCAGGATGAGATCATGGTCCTCTGCTATGTCCCTGATGGCCTCCATATCCGCAGGATGCCCATAGAGGTGCACAGGAATTATAGCCTTTGTTGCAGGAGTTATCTTCTCCTCGATGAGCTTAGGGTCCAGGTTGAACGTGTCGGCACAGATGTCTGCAAATACCGGCCTTGCGCCGGTGAAGAGTACGGAGTTGCCCGTTGCGATGAAGCTGAAGGAGCTGGTTATGACCTCATCTCCCCTGCCAATTCCATGGGCAAGTAAAGCTGCATGCAGGGCTGCAGTGCCCGAGTTTACGGCCACTGCGTGGTCTGTGCCCGTATATTCGGCAAACGCCTCCTCAAATTGTGCCACACGCTGCCCTTCAGCTATTATTCCTGAACGCAGTACGTCGCTGACAGCATCTATCTCAGCCTGGTCAAGCTGTGGTTTTGCAATGGGTATCATGATATCACAGGATAGGTATTGGTTTTGTAACTGTATTGTTCCAATGTTCTTTCATTATTATAAATAACTTAATATAATATAAACATATGACATATCTCCTGTCATATATTGTTCAGGGTATTGAGCCGTTCCGGGAGGTCGCTTATCCTTGCAGGGCAGCCTATTGCCAGTTTCCATGCAGGTACATCTTTTGTGACCAGTGCTCCTGCGGCCACCATTGCACCCTCGCCGATCTCAATTCCCGGCACAAGTGTGGCGTTTGCTCCAATGGATGCGCCTTTTCTAAGAACCGGGCCCTGGGGATGGTATTCACCTCTTATGGGATATTTATCGTTTGCAAGCACTGCACATGGCCCGATGAAGACATTGTCCTCGATGGTCACATGGGTGGGAATGTACACGTTGCCCTGGATACTCACATTGCTGCCGATGCTGACGTGCCCGTCGATGATGACATTTGTGCCAATGAGCACATTGTCCCCCATTACGGTCTCCTCCCTTATCATGGCATTATGTCCGGTCCTGAGATTATCCCCGGCCCTGACATTGCTGAATATCGTGGTCCCGGCCCTTATGAAAGCATTGCTGCCCGTCACAGAGCCCGGCTGGTCATATTCCTCTATATCCTTCCCGGATCCTGTTATCTCTGTCAGTATACTATGCTGCGGATAGCCCAGGATTACGTTTTCAAGGACCACCGAGCCTTCGCCCACACTGCTGGAACCGTAAAGTCTAGCGGTCCTGTGAATATATGTATTTTTTTGCATGTTCCCACCGATCATCACGTCCTTTAAGTGCTTCAGTTTATATAAATTTATTCTGGTGCTGCATTTTTGGGTCTGCAGGTGCCGGGCTGGTGGAAGCATGGGGTGTTGTTATGACGGGGGGTCTGTGTTCGGTTAAAATACCGGGATCAAAAAAAGATCACGCTGGTTTAGAATGTAAAAGATATTCCGTTGGTGTAAGCAAGAGAACATTTTCCTGCTTTGCAATCTCATGCATTTTTTCTGTAAAGCCGGATCTGCTGATGATTGCAAAGTGCTGTTCTCTCTCCCGGAGCCATTTCACATGGCTGGCCTTTTCCTTCAGACTGAAATATACATCTGTATCGATCTTCTGCTTTTGCCATTTGCATTCACAGAAAAGAATGTCCTTTGTATCCTGATTCAGGGCTACCAGGTCTATCTCATAGTCATTTTTCCCTTTTGGCCTACCGGTTATCTTTCCCCACTGCCTGCCAATGGACCTAAACCTGAAAGGGAGTCGGTCCTGCAGGTTCAGATCTGTGAGTATCTCTTTACATACCTGTTCAAATGTCTCCCCCAGATAGCGGTCATAGCTCTTCTTAATATCTGCGATTCCCTGGGAACTGTCACCTGCTTCTATAAAATCCCTGTGCACTAGTACATACCTGAACCAAAAACGCATGAAAGGGTCATCTATAACATAAATTGTCTTGCGGGTCGATGACTTTTCCGCCACCGGGTGTTCTTTGCGGATAAAACCGAGTTTTATCAGAGTGTCCAGATAATATGACAGATCCTTTGTATCCATAAAAGCTCCGGCAGCTATCTCTCCTGCTCTGCCCGCACCCCTGGATATGGAATAAAGGATGTTCATGTAAGTGGAAGGCTCTCTCAGTTCTTCCCGCAGCAGGAACTCGCCTTCAGCATAGAGTACGGTTTCTTTTGAAAGAACAGATAGTTCCAGATTCTCATAAAGGTCCTTATCCGGGTCAAAGAAGGCGAGATAAAAAGGAATACCTCCGGTGACCCCGTATATCCGTATCAGTTCATCCGGGGAGGATCCTGGAAAAAACCCGGACATATGACGCAAGAGCAGTGGCATGACCTGTATCTGCCCTGTCCTCCTGCCATAAAGCGGACTTGAATGTGCAAGAGTTGTTCTTTTCATCATGGAAATGGATGATCCGCAGAGTATCAGATGGAAAGGTCTTCCATTGAGGATCTCATCTGCAATCAGCTGGAATACAGAAGGAATAGAATCATCTTCCTGCGCCAGATAAGAGAACTCATCAATAACGATGACCAGCTTTCTATCATTTTCCCATTTTTTACTTATGTATTCGAATACACCATCAAAGTCTTCAACCGCAGGTTCCATATCATTGAACAGGTCTGATGCCCTTTTCCTGAATCTGAGTGCATTGGACAGTGTACCTCTCATATCCGCCTGAAAGAATATATGGGGCTTGTCCTTAACGAACTGCCGGATAAGTTCTGTTTTGCCAACCCGCCTGCGCCCATAGATAACGGTCAGAGAGAGATTCCCTGAATTATATTCCCTGTTGAGATGGTCAAGCTCCTGAGTACGATTAACGAAATTACGGAACATAATAATTATGATTTAGTTTCGTATTATTTAACAGTTGCGAAAATGGGCTCTGTAGAAATCCTTTCTTTATCAAGGAACCACAGATAAACACGGATACACCCACCTCCTGCAGAGTTAAATGCCTGCTAAACAGCCGTTTAGCAACTAACACAGATGAAAATATCTGCGTTCATCAGCGTTTATCTGCGGTTCAAAGATTATTGATAATAGCTTTTCTAAGAGCCTGAAAATGGGAGTATTTTGTTTCAGATGAGTTCAGAAATTGGTCCATTGGAAGATCTGTTGTATTTCCAGTGTTTTTTGTTACAGCACTTATTACGGAACGCGCCGCCTTGGGCGGATGGTTGCAGCAATAACAGCTACAGGAGTGAGTTTATGCAACTGCAATTTCTCCAGAGTCACCCTGTGAGTAAGATATTTGAAAACTGATACCTACGCATTCATTAGATATATATGCAAATGCATAGTTCTATGTAAATGGTGTTGTTATGAAAAGATTTACTGTATCTCTCCCTGATGAACTTAAAAAGGAAATGGAGAACTTTCCGGACATTAACTGGGCCCAGGTGGCAAAAGATAGCATTGAGAAAAAGGTGCATATGCTCGAGGAATTTGAACAGTTTGAGCGGAGCCGTGATAATTAATGTCTACTTTGACAGTTCCTGTTGATGATGAACTTTACGAGAAGATCCAGAGCATGTCCTGGGTCAGATGGTCCAGGGTCGTGCAGGATGGGATAAGAAAACGAAAGATAGTTGAAACGTATATTCGGGACAAAAACATATCCGAAGCTGATGCTGTCTTTTGTGAGTTGATGGACTGGCACCCGGTTGATGAGCTACCCTTCAGGGAAGATGTGCTTGAAAATATAAGAAAGACAGATAAGAGGTCTTTTGTAAAGGTACAGGATATATCTGACATATTCCGGTGATCAAGGTGAATTATTCACTTTACATATCTCCTGCATGTCAGAAAGATATCAAGCGACTTACAAGAAAAGACCATCATCTGCAAGTCATTCTTGAAAAAAAGATAAAAGAGATCCAGGAGAATCCTACCCGATATAAGCCATTGCGCAATGATCTTGCAGGTCATTACCGGGTACACATAATGACAAGTTTTGTACTTATCTTCACAGTGGACCTTGAAGAGAAAGCTGTTTCATTGGTGCATTTCTCTCACCATGACGATGCCTATAAATCGTGAACGTTGTTTTGCAGGTTGCAAAGTTATAAGCACGCAGATATTGATTCTTATAGTCCGTGTCCATCGATTGCCAAGTGACTATTTGCATCTCTACAAAATTAATATATATTGATGATGGAACGCGCCGCCTGCGGCGGATGGCTGCATTGGTTTTGGCCATTGATGTTGCTTTATTTTTGAAAAAGGCTTTTTGTTGATGAGCAGACTACCTTTGACCGGGAAAAAAAGAAGACCCCTTCCCTGGAAGGGGTGTTTTGCCTGTATTACACTAACTCACACTAGCTCACCGAAGCGGCCTGCGACTATGGAGAGGTCCTGGATGTTGACAATGCCGTCCTGGTTGACGTCCCAGCGAGGGAGGTCATCTTCGTATGTCACGCCGTAGTTCTGGCCTACCAGGGTGATGTCGAGGATGTTGACAACGCCGTCCTGGTTGACGTCCCATCTGGGGTGCAGGTCTGTGACGGTTATTGTGTGCATTGCACTGACCTCATCGATGCCGTCTGTGACAATGGCCTCTACGGCGTAGGTTCCGGCAGAGCTGTAGTCAAGCGGCCATACGTAGGAAGTACCTGTGCTGACCTGTGAGCCGTTGATCCTTATTACATAACTCAAGCTGTCACCGTCAGCGTCACTTGCCTCTATGCTCACGTTGATGGTGGAGCCTTCTTCAAAGACGGAGCCGTCTGCAGGTTCAAAGAGGGTTATCACAGGCACATTGTTAAGCTGGTTCACTGTGATGCTTACGGTCATGTTGTCTGTGAGATATCCGTCTGTGACCTCAAAGCCTGCCTCATAGCTCCCTGCATCTCCCACCGATGGTGTCCAGGTAAAGGTGCTGCCACTAAAGCTGGCCCCCTGTGGAAGCGTGGTGGCCGAGTAGCTCAGCGGGTCACCTTCTGCATCACTTGCACTGACAGTGAAGCTCAGGGTGCTTCCCTCATCCACTGACTGCACGGCAAGCGAATCGAACACCGGTGCCGTATCGATCAGCACTGTTGCATTGGATGCCGTGTATAAGGCCGGCTGGGAATCGATATCACTTAATATCACACCTGCAAGCCCAAGCTCAAGCACACCGGAGGAGCTGCCTGCCACCATCTCTACTGTGGCCATGACCCCTGGTGCTGAAATACTCCCGGACCCTACGATAGCGGCATATACATGGCTCAGGAGTCCCACGGTATTGTCAAACCCTTCATGGGCAAAAGCGGTGCTCGCCCCACCCGATGAGAACAGGCCTCCTTCACTTACCGCAGTGACATCTGCAAGATGGCTGTAGTGCAGATCGAACTGCGACCCCGTAAGCGACTGCTTCGGATCTATATACACATCAAGACTGAAGCTCTCCCCAGGTGCCACAACCGCTGTGGACGGAGATATGCTTATGGTGGAATATTCCGGCTCCGACACAAACACGGTCCATGTCCGCGAGAGAGTCCCCGCCGCAGCCACACCATCAAACCTGACAGCGTATGTACCCGCAGCATCCCAGTCCTGTACATAGGTCGTTGCACCGCTCTGCACAAGCTCATCATCAATATACCAGAGGGAACTGGTGAATTCCTGCCCCGAGTCCACTATAAATGTGGTGGATTCACCCACAGATGATGTGACCGAGGTGGAAGAGGGAGTGAATGACGGGGCTGAGCCGGATGGGGCGGGGGATTCTGCCTCATCAATGATTTCCCATGTCTGAAGCACAGATCCATTTGAGTTTAAACCCATGAACATGATGGTGTGTGAACCATGCAGTATATTCCATTCATATTCCATTGAGCCTGAAGATACAAGGTTGCCATCCACATACCATTTCATATCAGTAAGGGTCTCATCTGTCCATACCCTGAATTTCTTCACCTGTCCGACATTAAACGGATTGTCTTCACTTGGTGCAAAACCAACGATTTGTGGTTCTGTGGTGCCTTCATCAGGAATGATAGCGTTGATAGTGTATGTTGGGGAGTTGGGATTATCTCTATATGAAAAAGATTCTAGATTTATGTCGAAAAAATCTACAGTTGAAGATCCATACGATATCTTAAGATCATAAACATTTTCATCGATAAGAACAGCATTCTGGAGTGAATTCAATAAAACTATGGAATTCGTAGGCTCTGACGGCAAAGATGTTCGGCCTTCAAATGATGTTCTAAATTTCGTTTTTGTATCAAAGTTTGCGTTAACTACTGAATTGTCTGCAGAACTTACAGGAGATACAATCACTGTTGCATCACTAACATAAGAACCATTTTCATATAGTATTCTGATATCAACGTAGTCATATTTATAAAAAGTTGACGCCGAATCCTTTACGGATATTGTTGAATAATTCGTATTCAGAAAAAATGGATATTGAGAATCACTTTCATAATTGTCCCCAATCTTCAGGTCGAGAGTGTTCGACATTAGATCATTATCAACAAAGGTCACATTACTATAGGTTTTTCCATTGATGACAACACCAAATGCGTTGTTTTTGAGGACGTTGTCTTTTACCAGTACATGCCGCGCGCCCAGATTTGTTCCCATGTTACTATGACCTGTGAAGTAGATGCCTCTGGTTACTTTCGAAATCGTGTTATTTTGAACTGTTACCATAACATTCCATCCGGGACCTGTACCATTATCATAAGCGTTACCTTGAATGCTGATGCCGTCTCCACTTATGTTTTTTATGACATTGTCACAAATATAAGACCATTTAAAGCGGTGAGAAGCTAATATCGCAATTACCTTGTTGCACGAACCACCCTCAAAATAATTATTTTGAACTATTGCCCCACCGTCCCCTTCTTTCAAATCTACCATTACGCCGCCAGGCAGGAGAGTGTTATTTAAAAAGATATTGTTCTCGATAATAGGATTTCCTTGACTATAAACTAATAAATAATTTCTATTGTTTTCAAATGTATTGCCTGTTACATATCCGCTATGAACTTGCAGCGCCGTCCCATCCATTTCATGAAAATAATTTTGCCTGACAGACACATTTTGTCCAACATTGCCAAATATAATATAATTTACATGGTGAAAATCATTGTTTGAAACAATTACAGGCGATCTTGCATGGTCTGTGCTACCATCTGTTTTTGAAGGATAACCAAATATTCCATACTTGTACTCGCCATATTCATCCAGACCTCCCGGACCCAAATAACTCACTTCACTGTTTGTCAGCTTAAAGTTCCACCCACTGTCACCTCTAAGTCTTCTGTTTATGATACTTCCACGTTCATTTGAATCGAACGAACTGATCAGTGAATTATTGATTATCAAGCTCCCTCTATTCCAAATTCTATAAACACCACCAAAATAGAAAGATTCGTCCTCTATCGAAAAAGAGGCATCAGGCAATATCACAATATTTGCATAAAGGAAAAAACTGTCATTTTCTCTGGCAAAGATGGAACTGTCAGAAACTTCTTTATACAATGTCAATGGGGAGTTCACTCCAGTAAGATATATTGTGTTCTCATTTGCATTATAACTAGCATTTGCATGGGCAAAATCAATTGACAACATAATCAAAAATAAACATATTAAGAAAAGTACCGTTTTACTATTTATTTTGAACATGATTAACACCACTTATGCCCATATATTTAAAGAGGATGTCTATGAAAAGACGAACATAACATCAAAGTAATGGACACTAGTTCTACGAAGCAGTTTTGCATGAAATTTATGAAGCAAGAGGACAACTGAACGAACGGTAAAGCAAAATCTCATAATAAATTGCATAAAGAGATAGAAGATTATAGTGCAAACGATAATTGCACAATCGAACTAGTGTCATGTCACAGCTGATATGACGGGGCTGTCAAAAACTTTGGGGTTGCAAAGCCTGAGTTAATTAATAACAATAAATATATATTATGAAAGTAGATATGGTTTTGTGACAAACCATATCATATCCACTTTCAAATCTCATATTAGCTCAATTCAACTTAAACTAAACGACTGTTTTTCAGGTATCACAAGCTTTGAAGATGCTATCATATCCCAATTGTCTTCAACTGAAAATAGGAATATTCACAATGAGAAGGAGCTTGTTCTGCATGCAGACAATCATTTTGATCTCCTTCATCCTTACTGTCCTGTTTGTGGTTCCAGGAAAGTAATCAAACAAGAATATTACAAACGCAAGCTAAAATTAACAGAATTTGGAAGTCAGGTTATTTATGTTCGAAGATACTATTGTAAGATTTGTTCTAAAAAATTCACAACACCTCTTGATTCAATTGTAAAAAAAGGACATCAATATGCCCGAACTTATGAACACTATATAGAAAAAACCTATGAGGCTGGCTATTGTTCATTCAGACATCTGCAAAAGATCTTCACATCGCTATACGATTGTTCTCCCTCTCATCAGACCATTTACAACTGGATTGCAGGATCAAACAGAATATCAATATCAAGCGATGATAATCATTATTCTGGATACTATTGTTATGATGAACAATACATAAAACTGAATGGAAATCGCTTTTATAGGCTCAGTTTGATAGACTCTGTACTGAATAAACCAGTAGAAGAGAAAATTGTGCCAAATCTTGAATATGATACTGTTAAGGGTTTTATTAAAAATGCTGTAGCTTCTAAGCCTCTTCATGCCATTTCAACCGACCACCGAAGAAAATATAAATCGATTATGGATGCACTAAAAATCAAGCATCAACTTTGCATATTTCATTTGTACAAGCTTGTTGGGAAAGATGTGTACAAAAAACTAAAATCAAAATTTATTGGCTCTAGGGAAAAGATCAGGTTGTGTTTAGCATTTACAAAGATCAAAGAAGTGTTTAGAACATATGACCTAAATATCGCAATCAAGAGACTTCAAGAGATAATCAGTAATATGGAAGAAATTCCACATTTACTTCACAAATCAATAGATAAGATTATAAAAGACTTCGAAAGGTTGACTCTGTTTATGGTGGATGAAATGATTTCAAAAACAACAAACCCTATTGAGAATTATTATCGACAAACGTTACCTGATTCGTTGAAAAGGATATTTAAAACACCGAAGGGGATATTGAATTATTTAAGTGTTAAAAGAGGATATTGGGAAGGGAACATATCCAATAAAGTTTAACACCAAAGTTTTTGACAGCCTCGATATGACGCAATCTTTATTACACTTAATGCCCAATTTGAGTATATGCAAAGAAAATACATTGTCACGCTTACCGAAGAAGAAAGAAATGAATTATAGTTAATAACTTAACTTTTATAACTTATTGCCCAGAAACTTCTCAATCCATTTTCTTGCGAAGCTAAGCTTTGATGAACAACTGATAAACGTCTCAGCAATCAGATTCCTCATGTGGTCGAGATCTTTCACAAAATTGCAAGAAATGATTCTTTTAACGCTCTTCCAGATGAATTCTATAGGATTCAAGTCTGGCGAATATGGAGGCAAGTAGACCAACTCGATACCATTTTCCAGTGCAAAATCAACTGTATCTTTTGCCCGATGTGACCTGAAGTTATCAAGAATGATGACTATTCTCTTTCCCATGTTACTGTTTTTGATAGTTGATAGGAACGAACATACATCTTCTTTTGTTGAACGTTCCTTGAAATCAATGGCAGAAGTACCATTCAATGCATAAAACCCGAATGAATTTGCTTTTATCCTGGTTGTGTTTTTGAACATAACGGGTTTATTGAAAGACCATAAGCGAACTGTATTTGATGTGGTTTGGGGAGATGATTCATCAAGGAAACCAATGACGCACTCTTCATCAATCACTGGCAATTTTTTTTTAAAATCTCTTCTGCGTCTTCTGGTCTTCGATGATCATACGTATAGGGTTTGGCATGATACATGCCAAACTTCTTCAAGATAACTAATATTTGCTTGATGGTGTAGTGAACCGCAAACTCATTATAGATAAGTTCCTGGACTTCTTTTGTAGACCAATCCTCTCTTTCATGCAGCATAGCCTTTAGTTCTTCTTTTTGATCATCAGTTAGCTTTGAAGGACATCCTCCTGAAAACCTGGGAACCAATCCTTCATACCCGTCTTGATTCCATCGCTCTTGCCATTGATATGCAACTGGTGTTGATATGCCAACAAGTTTAGCTGCTTCATTGACAGAGGCACCTTCATAACGATGTTTAATAAAATACAAACGTTGTAGAACTCGTGTATCTTTCTCTAATGACTTGATATGTTTAAGTAATTCTTCTGATGATAGATGATGCTCTATCAAAATTTGTTCGGGTCTAGCCATAAAGTATAGTTGTATTTAATTAATAATAAATATTTGGTTAAGAACTATAGATTCCATTGTTTCAAAAGGAAAGCACAAATCTCAAACATATCAAAATGCCTTAATTTTGCTAAACTGTGATGAAGGGAAATATCAGAAAGAAAAGCATACTAATGAGACAATTTCTAGTGTCCTTAATGTTAGTATGAGGAAAATAGACCGTGTGAAAAAGAGGTTTGTTGAAGATGGCCTCGATCTTGCATTACATGGCAAAGAAAATGAACGAATCTATGAAAAGAAAATTGATGGTGATCTGGAAGCACACATCATTGCATTGAGTTGTTCCGATCCACCACATGGTCATAGTCAATGGTCATTGCGATTATTAGCGGACAAAGTAGTCGAATTAGAATACATAGATAGCATTTCATATGAATCAATAAGGAGAGTTTTAAAAAAACGAACTTAAACCCTGGAAAAAAGTAGGTTGGGTAATCCCACCAAAACAAAACAGTTCTTTTGTCGCACAGATGGAAATGGTATTATATGTCTACAAGCGTGCTTATTCTGCTTTGTTTCCTGTTGTTTGTATGGATGAATCACCTAAACAATTGATATCTGAAACAAGAAATAGAATCCCTGCTTCATTTGGCAAGCCAGAGAAATATGATTATGAATATCGACGAGAGGGTGTTTGCAACATATTCATAGCTTGCGAGCCTTTGACAGGAAAAAGGATCGTAGAAGTAACAGAACGCAAAACTAAAAGAGATTGGGCACAGTTCATTGAAAAAGTTGCGGCAAAATACAAATCAGCAAAACGAATTACATTGATAATGGATAATTACGATACCCATACACCAGGCTCATTTTATGAAATTTTTCATCCTGAGAAAGCAAAACAACTTCTTGATAGATTTGAACTGATCTTCACTCCAAAACATGAAAGTTGGTTAAACATGGCAGAAATTGAGCTGAATGTGCTAAACAAGCAATGTTTAAACCGTAGGATTGGCGATAAAAAAGTTCTGATTGACGAAATAAAAGCTTGGGAAGCATATAGGAATGAGAGATGCAGCAAGATCAATTGGCAATTTACAACATCTGATGCAAGAGTTAAATTGAAACGCTTTTATCCGACAATTGAAGTGTGACATGACACTAGCTAAAGTTGAGAGTATTTGACTAAATTGTGACTGGAAATACCATGTATTTTTCTTGGTTAATTTTCCTCATAAAATCAGGCTTAATTTATACTGATAGTCTAAATTGTATAACTTGATAGTTTCATAATATCAGTTTTTGCCATACCAAAGAATACAAATATTAGACTATACTGACTCTATAGGAATAATTAAATATTTGTTAATCAAAGTTATGTCACAGATTCTGATGCTTGAATGATGTCAATTGTAGATTAAATGGAATAAATATGAAAAAAAAACACAAAATATTGGTAGTTTATAATCACAAATCTACTTTTGTTGCTAAGGACATTAAGATTTTATCAGATTTCTTCGACGTTAAAGAGTTCGAGTATCGGAAAAAAAGTGATTACCCAAGACTTGTCTGGGACATTTTGTGGTCAGATGTAAACTACTCCTGGTTTGCATTAGGATATGCAACTGCAGCAGTAATCATATCAAAAATCCTGAGAAAAAAGTCAATCGTAGTAGCAGGAGGATGGGATGTAGAATACTTCCCAGACTTAAATTATGGTGCGATGCAAAGTCCAGGACGCATACGCAAGACCTGCTTTACATTAAAGCATGCAGACAAAATACTGGCCGTTTCAGAATCCACAAAAAAAAGTGTTTTGCGTTGGTGTAAAGATTCAAATGTAGAAACTGTTTATCATGGATACGATCATAGAATATATTTTCCTTTACAAAAAGACAGCCTTGTTGTAAGTATTGGTACCTCTAGTTGGGGAACGTTAAATGTTAAAGGAATTGAAACATTTGTCAAATCAGCCTCATATTTGCCAGATGTTACTTTCATGCTGATTGGCCCACACTCCGATGAATCAATACTTTATTTAAAAGAAATAGCATCACCGAATGTGATATTTAAAAACTATACCCCACATAACGAATTAATACCGATTCTTGGAAAAGCTAAAGTATATGTCCAAGCCTCCGCACAAGAATCTTTCGGCAGTGCACTTGCAGAAGCTATGCTTTGTGAATGCGTTCCGGTGGTCACAGTAAGAGGGGCACTACCAGAAGTTGTGGGTAATAGTGGTTATTATGTAGAATATAACGACCCTGAAAGAACTGCACAGCAGATAAAAAAAGCCCTGATGTCCAATAAAGGTTCAATCGCTAGAGATAGAATAATCAGGCATTTTCCTATCGATACTCGAAGAAATAAAATAATAGAGATCATCAAAAACAATATAGATGAGCAAAATTTTCCTCTAGCTTAGAGTGATTCCCATGTGCCTTATGCCAATGGTTAATTCATATCAATTGCAATACTTGCTCATATGCAAAATAGAAAAATAGAATATTCACATCATTAGAGAGACTGTCGGATAATACAGGATTAAAACCTCATCTATTCCTGTAAAGTGCAAATTTCTAAGTCATGAACTTGTCTTTGGGAGATTTCATCACTTGAGTTACATTTTTGTCCAATCGACCCTTGATCAGTGCTTGGATCTTATAACTTGATTAATTGTTTTCTCCTTTTCAACATAAACTCCTACAGCTATCGCTACTCATTTTAACAAATCTCTTGAGATTTACTACGATTCCAGTTAACAGTGCTTGAACATTTAGCTTCTCTATTCCCCAAAACTTTGCTCTTTCCAGTCCATGAAATCTTTTCATTTCTCCTTGTTTTGGTTCGATGTGTGCCCTCATTCTCATATCATCTTTAAATTGTTCAGACTTACCGTACCTCTTTGCCTCCTCTAAAATAGAATAATGTTTACCTACCGTGATAGTCCTGTGATCACATTTTGTACATTTTAGTTTCAAACTGCAGTTTTGACAATCACTTTTTTTGAAATGATATAGAATCGTGCCTTTTTTCTTGTCGTTGTACGAGATCATTGTCCTTTGACCTGCAGGACATGTAACACCCGATTCGTCTATAGTAAACATTGCTTGTGGATAATAATCACCAGATGTGTTTGCATCTTTACTAACTGGCGCAACAAGTACAGCACCTTTACCTAATACTTCAATTCTATTATCAGTACTACCATAACCCCCATCTGCCACTATTTTATTGATCATTTGTCCGTTGGCCAACCCTTTATTGAAAAGTGGCAATAATACGTCTCCATCATAACTGTTGCCACTAGTGGCCTTTATATTAGTTATGAATCTATCTTCAGACATTGTAGAATTCACTTTGTAACCAACAAACTTCTTCTCATCTGATTTTGCTCCATGTCTGGCATCAGGGTCAACAGGATTTACAATCCTGTCTTTGACATGGCCTTTTCTTCTGCAGATATTCCCTTCGTCTTCTAGAACATTTTCTCCCAAAATACGCTTTAAGAGCTCTACTTTTTCCTTAACAGGCTCCCCAAAAGATTCTGTTTTCTGAATTACATTCTTTGCTTCTTTTACTATCACAACAAGCCTTTCTTCTTTCTCTTTCTGGTTCAAATTATGAACCTTTTCTTTTTTGAGTGCCTGTTTTTTGCCGCCAAGTTCCTTGTAGAGATGACGATCTACTTTCTTCAATGACTTAAGAACTTCAGTTATTCCTTGTCTTATGATTCCAATTGTACTTGGAATAGCAATGTTGGCAATCACATGGGTTGCATCAACATATTGTGTGTCACCTTTTGAAAAACCAGCGTCTTGAATCTGTTTTAATATCTGGTAAAAAACCTCATTCCATTTATCAGTTCCAAGCTTATCTCTGAAATAGCCCAATGCACTATGATCGTATGCGTTGTCATCCAGATTTAGCCCTATAAACCATTTTACCATTATGTTCACCTGTGCTTCATACTCCATCTGCCTATCGGAATAATCATACAGATATTGGACTACTGCAGATCGAAGCATCATTTCAGGTGTATTTGTTACAGGTCTACCTTTGTTTGAAGAGTAAAGTTCTTCACATATCTCATTGATGAATGTGAAGTCTACTTTTTCATTGATCTTGTAAAGCAAGTGATCTTTCAGTATTAGTTTTTAATAAATTTCAGGTCCATAGATGAATGTTGTTTGTTTGGATTTTGGAACAGAATACATTTTAATCACAATCTTATTAATTTATTTAAAATTAAATCTCATTATGAGATATAAATGTATCTCTTGATAGTGATTGCATGAAGAAAAAAGAGGATGTCAAAATATAAAAGTGGTAAATATTATACACAGTGGGATGACTTTTCCGACAGTCTCTATAAAGGTGTGCTGTCTTCAAGGATCAGGTAGTATGCTATAGATAATATTTGCCTGTACGTATCAGGAAAACATCTTTTCAGGTCAAGAGTGATCCCAAGTTTCTCCCCGATGGCATCCAGCAGGTATGTGGCACCGTAAAAGGAACGATTTACAATCTCAGCTGTCTTGAGCCCACATTTGACAGGGGGCTTTAAATCTTGTTTTTTTCTGTTCCTTCCATCAGTGGGGACAATCTCCCCTGTCTCTTTGTCCACACGTCCAATTAAGGTGCGCTTGGCACGGGATTGTTTCTTCTCTTTGTCCCAGTATGATACGGATTCATAGGCATAGGTTATCCCGGATCGGTTGTCTGTTTGATAGACAATTGCAGTCATGTGTATCATTTCCTCGTTATGTGTAATGTGTGACACATAACGAGTATAAAGCTTTCACTCCGATATAGAAGAGGCTTTGGAGATTTAAAGGGCAATAAAAGGAGGAATTTATGGACACGTTATGAGTAAGCGGGAATGTAGGTTACTATAGAATCCTCTGTAAACAAAATAAGTGAGATTGATCTCACCATTGGTCCAATCACTGTAAAGCACCATGTCACAGTATGTGCCATGTTGTGGCCCATTCTTATAGGAATAGATACAAGAGGGATCTTTTGTGGATAGCTGAACTGACAATTGAAAATGTAAGGAATTTGAACTTCCCGGTTACTCTTTCCCTCCTGTCCATCCGTCTATCCAGAATCTATGGGAATTACCATAAAAATCTTCGTCAGCATAATCAAATGCCAGTACAACATCTTATTCCTTAAGCTCAAACTTTGTCCCAAATATCTTGACCTTTTCAATGTACTCCGAGTAAATGTTTGAAATTGGTACGTTCTTTATTCTAAGGTGTAAAGAATCTGCCTTGTTACCAACGGTTTCCGCATGAGTATTGGCAACCGAGACTTTGAGAAGATCCCGGCCGTAATGGAAACCGGAAAGAAAGTTGTTTTTGGGTTTAAGTTCTAACGAACGGTCAATGAGTGTGTCTAAGGTCTTTAGGCTACGAAAATATCGAGCAGGATCAATGGTCATACTATCCCAGATAAACAGTACGTCCAAGGTATTCCTTAAGGCAGTCAATCTTTGCACCATTCCCGAATTTGCTTACCTTACGAATTAGAAAGCCTTCAATGTTGTCAATTTCAAGATGGTTTTGAGGTTGCAGTTCTACATTCTTCATAGTATACAATAATATGGGTTAAATATATTCGTTGTCTAAAATATAAGAGAGTGGTTCGAAGATACTGATATAAAAACAATATTTAAATAATGGTATAGTGTATTTGTGATGCAGAACTTTAAATAGGGAAACATGCCTAGAAAAATAGAAATTATAATATTTATTTTGATGATACTATGAAAGTACTTTTTATAGCTTTAAGTGAGAACATCTATTTGAACACTGGCAATTCCGTGCACATCAGAGAGTTGGCTCGAGAATTGGGGAAAAAGTGTTCTGTTCACTTGCTTGCAGGTCCCGGAGTAAGGAATAATTCTTCCCTGAAGGTTGATAATGTCCTTGTAGAGCACATATATAAGGAATCTGGCGTCTGTACCTACATACCGAAGTTCCCTTATAGGTTATACTACTCAATCAAAAAAACATTGAAATTTAAACCAGATGTAATCTATGAGCGCAATTATAACTGTTATATAGGGGCAATAACCAGTAAAATATGCAGAGTACCCTTAATAGTGGAGATAAATGGCCTGATAGATGAGGAAATAGAATTACAGGGATCGGCTAAGAATAATTCAGATATAAAACGATCATTCAGGAATTGGCTAAGAAAAGAATCATTCAAGCAAGCCTCTTGTTTAGTTACGGTTACAGATGGGCTTAAAAGAGAAGTTGGTAGCAGATATTCCCTTCCCATGAATAAAATAAGGGTCATCTCTAACGGGGCGAATACCGAACTATTTAAGCCTATTTCCTCATTTGAAGCACGGAAAGAGTTAGGAATCGAAATTGAAACCAAGTACATATGCTTCGTAGGTAATTTGGCTCCTTGGCAGGGATTGGACTGTCTGGTGGAATCTGCCCCTCATGTACTAAAAAAAGTACCTTCGGTTAAGTTCATTATTGTCGGTGACGGAATCTGTAGAAGACCTTTAGAAGAAAGAACAAAGGAACTAGGCATTGATGGATCTTTTATGTTTATTGGAGACGTCCCTTTTAGAGAAGTTCCTTTTTACATTAATGCTGCAGACATCTGTGTTGCTCCGTTCACACGTTTGCGAAATGAAAAGATAGGGTTGTCAGCATTAAAAGTCTATGAATATCTAGCATGTGGCAAAGTTGTAGTAGGGAGTAACATATCAGGAGTGGGAGATCTGCTGGAAAAATATGAGATGGGAATTGTTTTCCCACCTGACGATCATATAAGACTGACTGATTCCATTTTATTACTTTTGACCAATGAGAAACTAAGAATAGAAATGGGTGAAACGGGAAGAAGTTATGTGTGTAAGAACAATTCATGGGAAGTTGTAGCAGATAAAATAATACACATTTGTGAACATGAAAGGAAAAACAATACCACAACTGAGTTCCAGTGAATACATTAACTATGCAAAAAAGGTTAGATAAAAGGTAATTAAAGGGTTAAAACATGTTCCATCTCTTAGAGGAATTAGATATTTCAGTTGTGATTATCACGCGAAATGAAGAAGAGAATATTGAAGAATGCATAAAATCAGTGATTTGTGCTGTGAATTATGCTCGAGAAAAAAAATTAATACAATCTTATGAGATTATTTTGGTGGATTCTGACTCTTCTGACAATACCGTGAGGATAGCTAGCAATTTTCCACTAAAAATTATTCAATTAAAGAAATCAATGCCATTGTCTGCTGGAGCAGGCATGTTTGTAGGCACAATACATTCAAAAGGTAAATTTTTAGCAAAGGTTGATGGAGATTCAGTCCTTTATGAGGATTGGTTTGCAAACTCAATTCCTTATTTCAATCAAGAATCGATTGCAGGGGTAACCGGTATTTATGTAGAAGAAGTCAATACCACTAATTCTATAAGTAAAGCTTATAGTCAAGCTTCTAAAAATCAACATTTAGGAGAGATAGATGTCATAGCCACCGGCTTGTTTAAGAAATCGATATTATATGAAGTAGGACTTTTTAATCCATTCCTAAAAGCTGCTGAAGACAGAGATATTTCATGGAAAATTACTGAAAAAGGATACAAACTACTAAAAATACCTTATTTTGAAATGAGACATTATATTGCTAATAGAAGCAAAGAATTAACCTACCGAGAGCATTTTAAAAAAATGTACATATATAGTGTTGGCGAAGGACATGCAGCACGATATGCATTAAAAGATAAGAAACTCCTCAAAAAATATATAGTTAAATATTTCAATATTAATTTCGCTAAGGTCTATATTTCAATTCTATTGTGGATAAACGTAATAACAGCAAACTATTTACTGATAAAAGTATCTTATTTCCCTGAATACCTTCTTTTAATTAATCTTTTATTGTTCATACTATTCTTGTTCATATTACTTGTCAGATTGAAAAGTAAAAGTCTGGATAAACTGTTATTTTCCTATCAAGCTTACCCATATGTTCTGATCAGACAATATGGTTTTTTTAGAGGTTTACTCAAATCACCAAAAGGTGTGGATCAATACCCATTAGACCTCAATTACATCAAGCAGTAGGTTATCATGTCATATTTTAAAAAGATAATTATTGGGACTGTTCATTCTTTTAGTTCTATAATAGTAGTCCGCATATTGACAATACTGACATCTGTCATTGTGGCGAGATTCCTCGGACCGGCTAGTCTGGGAATTCTGTCGATTTTCCAAAATATCCATGGAATCTTCGGCACATTGACACAGACAACAATATCTACCGGAACTACAAAATTTGTTGCTGAGTATAAGGCTAAAAATAAGGATAAGTTAAGTGACTTTCTATCGACGATATTAATTTCTGTCCTTTTCATGTCAGTCTCAATCTCGATAATTTATTTTTTGATGTCGGATTACATCGCTAATAATATCTATGGAGAACCTTTAATCGCGTTGTTGATAAAACTCAGTTCGATCACTCTTTTGGTAGGTTCACTGACCAGCTTCCAGAATAGCATTCTTCAGGGCATGCAAAAAATCAAAAAAATAGCGATAATTGGAGCAGTAAATAGTACATTTACATTGATCCTGACATATTTCTTCGTTTTGAAGATGAGTATCGTTGGAGTCATAATCGCTTCGATCATATGTGCTCTTGTTATGTTTTTTATATATACACCAATCCTGTACAAAGAATTAAGATCGGACACCATACATATTAAAAAATATTTTCATATAGAGTATTTTAAGCAAATATTGAACTATTCATTTCCTCTGTTTATTGGTGGTTTAATCTTAAGACCAGCCAGATTATATGGTCAAACCGCCCTGGCTCTAAGTCAGAGTTTTGTCGAAGTCGGCTACTTCAGGATAGCCTTTGGCCTTTATAGCATGTTTTCTTATCTGCCCGCAGCAATCAGTATTCCCCTGCTGCCTTTAATAAGTGAAATCAACATTAATGAAGATAATAAACATACACGCATATACTCTCAAATTTTAAGGATAGTAATCATTTCAATTTTACCCGTATGCGTCTTATCAATACTATTCTCAAAACAGATAATCATATTTATCTACGGAAAAGAATATATTGAGGCAACAGTAGTCACACAGGTCCTGCTTCTTTCGGCCTTTTTAGGGTCAATCTCCTCTGTCATTGAGAATTTGTTCCTAGGCAGTGGAAATACCTGGCAAATTTTTTATATAAACGTGTATATGGCGATTACATTTGTGGTAAGTTCCTATTTTTTAGTTCCGATGTATGGTGTGACAGGGCTCGGTTTTGCCTGGTTTCTTGTAGATCTGACATTATTACCTATATTCATATATTTTGCACAAAAGAACTCATATTTAGATGTTCACTACCTATATTCGCCACTCGCCCTGAGTTTTATGTTTTTAGGTCTGGCGTTTGCAATTGATACTTACATAAGTAACAATAAATTAATGATAAGTTTTTTTTGCATCTGTGTACTTATTTTATTCGAGTTTATAATCACAACTAACGACGAGAAGAAAATGCTTCATCGTGCGTTCATTTCGGTTATGCGAAAAATTAAATAATAGTTAATGTCATTAGTATTTATATTGATCATCCTATAAAAGAGGTATTAAGTTGAAAAATTTAGACAATTATAATCAGATACTGGCTATAGGAGCTCATCCTGATGATATCGAGGTTGGGTGCGGGGGATTCATTGCAAAATGCATACACCACGGAATTTCGGTTACAACAGCCATTATGTCCAAATGTGATAACACGATCAGCGTGTCAGAACGGGGATTGAGAGAAAAGGAGTATTTTGAATCTACAAGTTTTTTAAAAGCTACAAACTCTTATATTTATGATATCCCTGATAAAGAATTTCCTGAAAACAGAACGAAAATAATGGATATACTGGCGAATTTGCAGGCGGAAATTAAACCGGATCTTATTTTGATACCTTTCCTCAACGACACTCACCAAGATCATTCTACTGTTGCTCATTGTGCTATCAGGACGTTTCGGAAGAAGGAGTCCATATTACAGTACGAAATCTTGAGGCATGGAAGCAATACATTCACACCTTCATTATTTGTAGACATATCGGATTTCATAGAGATAAAAGCAAAAGCATTAGAGTTATATAAAACCCAGATAATGTATAAAGCTTATTTCGACGTGGAGACATATAAAGCTCTTGCCAAGACGCGTGGAGCACAGTCTGGTTGTGATTATGCTGAAGGTTTTACGGTGTACAAAATGTATTGGTGAAACTGTGTTGGAAGAAGAGTATGCAAGAGAATGTATGAATTATCATCAAAGATATTTGATGGATGATCATAATCTTATAGATAGAGAAGTGCTTTTGAGTGTCATCCGTCAATTCTATGAGGAAATCCATTTGTCTTTAAGTGATTCAGAAAAACAATTCCTAAAAAACTCTGTCCTTGACAAAAACACAATATTTTTGGAAGTTGCGCACGATGGACAACTTCCACATCTTGGTATAATTCGATTGATATTAAAGACCTATCATCTTTGTACCTTGATTCCCAATTCGATGGTCCTGTATTTCGTAGGAGACCATTACAGTTCAAATATGTGCCATGAGAGCACCCTCTTTGGAATTCCACAAATGGGAGCGAACCCTAACAAACAAAGAAAGCCAGTTGTATTGAAGATTGGCCGTAAAAACCAGCATATTCCCCTGAAATGGATAGATTCCCCTACGGAAGAAATGCTAGATGATCTGAAAAAGAGCATCCATGATTGGTCTACCAATAACATTGCATACGAAAGGAAGAAAGGCAATATTACGGGAGACCTTACATCTGTCAGAGATAATATCGACAAGATCATCGATCTGCTGAAAGAGAACGCTGACCATGTGGACAACTATGGGAACTGGTTGATCAGAGTCCAATATACCCTTCTCAGATCATTGATGGGCGATGAGATAAACAGGATAATCTTTTTACCTTTTAGTGCGATGCATGAACTTGCAAAAAACGAATTCAGTTATTATGTCGAACAGACAGAGTCTATTAATTCCATCAAACGGGAGATATCTGAGATACAGGTCCTCAATGGTGAAATACCTTATCTTAAAACTGACATCTCAAGCAATACAATGAGTTTCTGGTTGTACTGCCCTTCATGTAAACACCGGGCAAGACCTAATAGAATAGATTCAGACATGATACATTATCATTGTAATGTTTGTAAAACAGATTTCCAAGATAATTTAGAACGCTTATGGCCCATAATGATGCCAGATATTATTTCATTTGAAAATGCCTATTTCAGAATAGGTATTTGCGGTTGGGTTGTAGGTTCTCGAGCACCATATCAAGAAGTGATTGATAAGGTATACTCTGATTTTTATGGAATTCCTACTCCACCTAGGTTCTTATTAAATAGCATTCCAGTTTACAAAGGAATTGGAGATCCAGATGATGGATATGGGCGGACAACTCTTTTAAGGGCCCTGATTGAATCATCACCACAAGAATTATATCAAAAATTAATGGCTCCCTGGAAAGAGAATCCTTATATCGCATCTGATTTATGGAGGTAATATAGTTGTTTACTAAATTAGTGAATTTATTGATTAGACCCAATAGAAGTTGGAAGCCCCAAGATCATGTCGAATTTGTTACAAGCAAATTTGATAGAATCGATAACTTAATCGATGGAAAAGATGTTTTGGATTGTGGTTGTGTGGGAGACCAAATTTCTTCAAAGGAAGATTTTGATAAATCATCTAATGGAATTCATGCAGCGCACGCAAAATATATTCTGGGTGTAGACATTTGGGAGGAAGAAATCAAGAAAAGACAGGAGCTGGGCCTTAATGTAGTTTGTGCAAACGTTGAAACTATGGACTTGAATAGAACCTTTGATGCAATAATTGCTGGCGATCTAATCGAGCACCTTGCGAATCCCGGACTGTTTTTAGAAAAAGCAAATAAGCATTTGAACAATGGTGGATTATTGTATCTATGCACCCCAAATCCGTGGTCACTAAATATTATCATGAAATCTGTTTTCGGAATGAATATAAATGTTAATCCGGAACACTGTAGCTGGTTTGACTTTAAAACATTGAACGAGTTACTTTCAAGATATGATTTTTGTATTAAAGAAAGATACTGGCAAGATTATTGTAAAAAGAAAACTATAAAACATATTTTAAAGATGCGACCTAATCTGTCTACTTCAATCATTGTTATTGCTGAAAAAATAGAAAACTCATAGAACACTCTACCAAACGTTGCGGTTTGAATCCATACCATAGTCAATGTAAACCTACTATTGGATTTTACCTCATAAGATTAACAGCCAAAATAATGTAGAAGTAAATCATTTAATAATTGTTGGGATGTTATGCAATTTGTTTCTAGTATATGTGCAAAATTTCAAATTCCTGCAGCTCATGCCGAGACAAAACTTCGTTATTTTAACAAATCAATGCCAGAAGAGATTACTAGGATACTTGTAAATCTATTATTCTGCTCTGTAGAAACACCAATAAGGAACCTCAATGTGGTGATAAATGCACTTCAAAACAATATCAAGCTTGCAGATGAAAAATCGCATATACTTGAAGACTTGAACCTGTTACCAAAGGTTTTTTTGGTTGCAACTGTAGATTATATATCAAATACAGGTAATATAAATCTGTTCTCTATAGTAAATGCTTTTTGTAGTGAGAAAGCTAACATTTTATTCCCCCTACATCCAATAACTGAGAATTATCGCCGGCATTATGGCCTTTGGGATAAGCTTTGAAATCATGTGAAAGCCTATCTCCAATCGACTATCTTAATACTAAATGAAAGTGATTAAAATGAAAGTTTGCTTTGTAACTCCATATTCACCAAAGGAAATTACAGGTGTAAGTACATTCCTTGAAAATCTAACACTAAATCTAAAAGAACTAGGCACAGATTCCATTGTAATTACAAAACGTGTGATAGAAAATACACAAACAAATACTAAAATGGTAGAAATTAATTGCAATTCAATCCCCATGATGAAAGATTTATACCTAGCTATTCATACATCGCTTGAAATAGCTAGAATGAGAAAAAGTATTTCATTAATACATCTCCAAACGCCTCTCCCACAATCGGCCTTTTCTGCCTTGACAGCTAAATTACTTAGGCTACCTGTAATAACTACAATTCATGGAAGATACCCCCCTCTGAACTCTTTTATCAAAAAGAAGTTCTATCAGATCATGGAGAAAATCACAATATTGGCTTCTGAAAAATTGGTATTTGTTAGTGATGATGTCCGACAAGATTTTAACTTTAGAAGAGGAGAAGTGATTCTTAACGGAGTGGATATAAAAAAAATATATTTTAATCAAAAAGTTAGAAATACAAAAAGAGCTGAGCTTGGCATTGACAAAAATGAAGTAGTGTTTATATATGTGGGTCGATGGGTAGCACACAAAGGTATTTATCATTTACTCGAATCCTTTGCCGAATTAATAAAAGAAGGTAAAAAAGCCAAGTTAATATTCATTGGAACTGGAGAATCAAAGGAACTGCAAGATGAAATCGGAAACAAAAATCTGACTCAATCCGTGCTACTCGTTGGAAAGGTAGACCACATTAGAGACTACCTTTGTGCAGCAGATTTGTTTGTGCTTTACACATCAAATCTGGAAGGATTACCTTTGGCCTTACTAGAAGCAATGGCTTGCCGCGTAGTACCAATTGCAACCGATGTTAGTGGGATACCAGAAGTTATTAACAACAATAAAAATGGATTCTTAATAAAAGAAGGAAAAATTGAAGACCTAAAACAAAAAATGAGCTGGTCTATAGACAATTTTGAGCAAATAAATGCAATGAAATTAAACTCTGAAGCAACCATAGTATCCAAGTATAATATTCAAAGAATGACAGAGGAATACCTGCAATTGTACAAGAAAGTCTTGGAATAATCATAACTTCAATAATATTCAAGTAGTACCATTTTTATTGAGACATTTGCATGAACTTGTTTGCAATGGATTCCCAAGAGAATTTATCTACAGCAGTTGATTTTGCGTTATGGCCTAGCATTTTTGCAATCTCCTTATTTTTTAGCAAGTACTCTATTTTTTCTGCAATCTGAATATAGTCTGGTTGCACCAGTAACCCATTTACACCATCGTCAATTGCTTCTGGTATTCCACCTACAGAAGTTGCTACAATCGGTTTTCCAAAAGCCATTGCTTCTAAAAGTGCTATTGAAACTCCTCCTTCACCCAAAGGAGTATGCACGTACAAGTCACATAATTGCAGTGGAATCAATGGATTATCTATGGTTCCAGTAAATATTACATTGTCTAGTACATTCTCAATGCTTGCGAAATACTTCAAGTCATTTGAGTATAAGCCTTCTCTTGTTAAAATCAAGCGTATATCCTTATATCCTGACCTTAGTTCTTTTATTGCTTTAATCAACAACTTTGCACCATCTGCTTTGTGTTTAAGTGCCGTTAAACCAACAGATAAGAGAACGATTGTTTCCTTATTTATACAATGTTCTCTCTTAAATTCTTCTTTTTCAAAATGAAAGCATTCTTTTGCTTTGGGTACACCTGCGTGGGTAACTACTGCGTTTGAAAATTTTAATCCTAGCATTTCTTTATTTTTTTCCATTAACGATTTGGAAACAAACGTAGTATAGTCACATTGATTTAGCATATTTTGAAAAAACAATTTTTTCCAATATACTAACTTAGAAGAGGGTTCTGTATGAAATGTATGTATTAGTTTTATATTAGAATGGGAAACTTTGTAGAATATCCCAGCTAATAGACAATACCAAGTACCCTGAGAATAAATTACATTAGGCTTTATTTTTGACAATATAAAAAGGGATTTTATGGTAAAAAAAAGCTTATTTCCAACTACATGGTAGTTTTCCACATCATCTCCTTCTCTAAAAATGACATTAATAGACAAATCATTCTTACAATCAAGCGCACTCACAAGATTTGTTACGTAAGACTTCACCCCGCCACCATTACTGTTTTTCCAATAAGTTGTAATCATAACTGCTTTCAAAATAGTATCACCTTTTTAATCGATCTCCAATATGTTAGAATTTATAATAAACGCTATTAATTCATATTCAAAGAACTATATTTAATGTTTGTTACATAGTTTTTATTATTACTCTTAATTTATAGGCGATACTTGTGCATTATTAAAAATTCAACCATCTTAATTACTGATAGAATTCATAATCAAAAAAATATTTCATTCTTCATATTAAGGCATCTTTCTCTAATAACTTGCGAAAATCAATTTGATTCAACTATTTGGCAAGTTGAAACAGTTAAAATTACCGCTCGAATATATCATGTTGCCAGAATCATGCAAAGAGACAAGCATACTTGAATACCTCCAAGACCAGTAAAAATACATCTTATCATTCTTCTGCTCAATGACGATGTTAGCGTTATAATTGTCAAGCATATATTTGGAGCTGTCATCCAAATAGCTGTTTTCCATAATCTCAACCCATTCAGACTTAGCATTGGGCGCTCTCGTTAAAGTATAAAAAGTATCTGTGCTTGGACTTATTTCAGAGAAACTTAAAGGCCTTGTACTAATCTCATCTAAATTAACAAAGCCATAAGCTATCTGATTGGGTGGATAGGGAATCGCATAAGAACCACCCAAAGGAAGAGCAGGTATACCAGAATAAGCTGTTATTACATTTGCAAGAAATCCATTATTAGCTACTATTGTTCCAGTTGATTTCGATTGAAGAAAACTAGTAGAAACCATCATTTCATCACTTATAGAATCTTCGTTTATACCCCAATGGCCGATCATAAACAATGTAAGGAATATGGATGAAAAGATACATAGAAAAATCAAAACTCCTGTCAATGAATTCCCCCATTTACAACTGGTTGAGAGATTTTTAACAACCACTTGGATACCAAGTATACCTAAAATCAGTAGGAATGGGGCCATTATAAGTGGAGAATAGTTTTTTAATCCCATCAATGGTAACAACATCATGAAACTAAATATAAGAAAGACTTCATTAAAGTTAATGTCTCTTTTGCTTGATACTCCAATCAGTCCTATCATCGAAAATATAACCAAAATACCAATTTTTCCAAAATAGTCTATAAATAAATTAATACTTTGGCTTAGAGAGTCTGTACCACTTACAAAAAGACCCACACTATAATAAGTATTCATATCGAATATTGACAGCTTTGTGAACTGTAATAAAAACATAGAGAATGACAAAAAAAGAACAATGAACATCCTGTAAGTATGGGCATTAAGAGGAGCTAGATAACTCAGTACAGAACCTATATAATATACTAAAAAACTTATTACGAATGCGGAAATTATAATAACTAAAAACCACGAAGTCCTATGAGTTGCAAACAAAAACACTAATGATAATATAACAAGTAACAAGTCCTGACTCTTTAATTTATTTCCAAAACGAAGAATCAACAATATAAAAAAAGGTAGCATCGCAAGAAAAAGTCCTCTTGTTGATGATTGCCAGTAAGTAAATCTTATCAAATTCGGGGAAATTGAAAACAAAAAAGCTGCAATGAGGCAATATACATCTTCATCAATAAATTCTTTTGCTAGCAAATAAGCAGAAAAAAGACTTATTTGCCCAAGAAACAAGGAAAATATAAAAATAGATTTTTCAATAGATATACCTAAAGCCTGAGAGATGATTGATAATAAATATGGTTGAACACTTGGATATGAGTACGGATATATGCCAAAAAAAGAACCAGGATGAATCAACCATTCCGCCCTCCCAAAAGTCGAAATGGATGAAGATAAGGTCTGTATGTAAAAAGTGTCAACACCAACTGCATGATATGTCATTGGCAATCTTATAACAATATTAATAGCAATCAGCAACAAAAATACAAAGAGCGTACTATCCTTTGAAACGAAGACGTTTTCAAGAATCTTTAGTTTTTCAACGTACTTCATGTAAGTTATAATACTACATATGCATATATAAAAATTCCTTCTCAAACCGCGTATTTTTCCAAAACGACAGAAAACAGTTTACTATAGTAGAGTATCATAAATGTCCATTGTCCTTAAAATATTATTAGACCAAGTATATTTTTGTGAGTGATTTGCGATATAACTCAAATCCCATTTGGTATTTAAGCCCCTAATAATAGCATTCGCAAGATCACAAGCATTACCAGGTTCTACAAGTATTCCTAATTTTTCATTGATGATGATATCAGGAACACCACCAACATTTGTACCTACAAAAGGCTTCCCTGCCCCCAATGCTTCAAACATCACAGTTGGATTTCCTTCATTTAAACTTGGCAAAACAAACAAATCACACGCTCCCATCCAACAAGGAATTTCATTGTGAGGTTTCGGCCCTACTAAAATAATAGAATCAGCTAACCCGATATCTTTAATGAAATTTTCATAGTGCTTCATAAGTGGACCACCTCCAATAATGATTAATATCAAATCATCTCTCTTTTCTAATAAAATGGACATTGCTTCAATAAGATACTTATGTCCTTTCACTTTAGTGAGGTTACCTACGGAAAGCAAGATTTTTTTACTTTTATCAAGCCTTAATATATTTTTACAATAATTTGCATCCATAGGCATAAAAAATCTAGGACTGTATCCGTTTTGAACTATTGATGTAGGAGTATTAATATTTAAAGAATCAATTTTCTGTAAGTTTTTCTGACTTACTGTTATGATATGATCAACTTGATTTATTATTGACGAGACAATATAAGTCCATTTCCTATCCCTAAAAGGCAAATCATATATATCGAACCCATGAGCTGTCACAACGGCCGGAACATTATACTTCTTTTTTAAATTTGCTACTACATAACCTGAAGTCCAAATAAAGTGTCCATGAACTAAGTCAAACCGAATTTTCGACTGTTCAATACATTCAATAACAGAGCTAAGATGCTTATCACCCGCCCTCTTGAAAAAAAAACTAATGGGTAAATAAAAAATAGGCGTTATTATAATACTCACATTCAAAGGTTTATCCTTTGAGCATACTTTATAGTTAAGAGATTTATGAGCATAACTGTCTTTCTTGAGAATATTAAATATATCAAAGAAAGTATTATGCCTTACAAAAACATATACATTATCAAAATAGACAGATATCTCATCCACCCAATCCTTTACAAAGGTGTTATATGCATGACAAATTACTAGTAGGTTCTTTTGAGCTGTTTTTTCACGCATATAACCCCAGCCACTAACTACTATAAATATAAAATTAAGAACTACTCTCCTCAGATTTGAAGTTATTTATTAAAATATACCAAAATATTGCAAAACCTATAACAAAGAAAATCCAGCCTAAGTGAAGGTGCATCAAGTAAAAAGCATCCATTCCTATATAATAGCCAGCTAAAACAATGCTCACAACACGTAAAACATTCAGTAAAGACAGAATTACAGTACCAACCAATAAATAAACTATCATCTTTTTGTATTCTCTAGATCTGATAGATATAAGATAAGCAATAACTGACGAAAAAAAGATAGAGATAGACTCAACACCTGAGCACGCATCACCTATGTATACCCTAAAACCATTGAAATCAACAGTATTTCCACTGTATGATGTCGGCTGAATCATATTTAAAACCACTGAAGAAAAGTAGGCAACAAGTTGAGTGATATAACCAAATAAATAGTTATTAGCTTTATCGCCTAATAAAAAGGGAAGCCCACTAAACAAGAAACCATAGAGGAGCATAGTAATAAAGAGGAAAAAAGATATAAAAGAAATATTCTTTTTAGTCAGTTTTAAAAAAGATGAAAATCTAGTATTCAACAAAATAATAGCTAATCCTGCAATCATCATTCCAATATCAAATGATCCTATTTTATCGGAAGCAAGTAAATTATATATAACAACTAATATAATAAGAGAGAAACCCATGAATAGTTGAAACAAATCTATATCAGTTTTTTCTATTTGAACATTAGATGTCTTTATATAGATAAAATACGCAAGCATTGCAGATGCTAAAACAAGAACTACACCAAAAAGACGATTATTGTAAGACCAGCTTAAAGCCAACCTTAAACCGATAACAAAAAAAGTGATACACAAAATGTACCCATACTTATATAAAATCCGTTTTGCATTCATATATAACACTCAAGAAGCTTTAATTTCATTAAATCCCACTTACATTTTTCATATACTGGCTTATAAATAGGAATAAACTGCGATGATTCGACTAAATTACGAATCTTTACTATTTGAGATGCAAGATCCTTATAGTTCCCAGGCTCAAAAAAGAAACAATCATCTTCAGACAATAAATCAGACATTGCCCTAAGCTTTGGTACAATTATAGGCTTATCATAAATCATATATTCAAATAGCTTGTTTGGGGTACCTATATCATTTATTGGCGCGTCTGTAAAGGGAATAACACAGATATCTGCTATCGATACATATTTTGGCATATACTCAACGGGCTTATGACCTAGCATAATAACATAATCTTCCAAGCTCTTGTCTTTTATCATAGATAAAATGGTATCAAAATAATCACCATCCCCAGCAATTAAACAACAAATATTTGGTATTTCTACTTTCAATGAATCCACAGCTTCTACTAGAATTTGAAGGCCACGTCTTTTCATTATGCTTCCTTCATATAAAATTATGAATTTCCCTTCTAGGTTGAATTCGGCTTTAGAAGTATACCGTTTAGAAGAATCAAACAACTTTTCATCAGGAGAGTTCATTACAACAAAAATATTGGATATACCACGTGAAGAAAGATCATTTTTTATAGTGTCATTTACAGTGATTATTCTGTCAGCAGCAATGCAACAAATGTATTGTATTTTTTTCAAAAAATGTACAAATGTACTGTCCATTTTTCTCTCAAACCTGCTCGCAAATATTTCAGGGAAAGGATCATGAATATCTAAAATCACACGTGTTCTGTTAAGCAACTTGAAAGGAAAAGCTGTCAAAACAAGAAAATCGGGAGGATTATGTACGTGAATAGTATCATATTTTTGCTTTTTGTTTAATTGAATTAACTTAATCATTGATTTAATAGAAAATAGACCATAGCTACCTATATAAGAAAATGCACCTATTTTATTATAGGTCAAATCTATACGATGTACACTAAATCCATCATAATCCTGAAAAGATTGCTCATCTTTCCCTTTCAAACAAATAATATCGACACTATACCCACTATCAGATAATGCTTCAGCTTCCCTTTTAATGCGCACATCCATAGGCAGATGAGAAAATGCAATCATGCAAATGTTTTTCAAGCTTTTCCCCCTTCTTTACCAAACATAGTTTAAATATAAATACAACATATAGTTTAAAAAGTTATTGCCTACATTTAATATGAATCAAAACATATCTAATTAGCTCAAAAACCCTCCCATTCTAGTTAGACATACCACCTTCAATAACCTTCCAAATGTAATTATCTTTGTAAAATAACTCTGCAGTTCTGCAAGTACAAGTAACTGATACGATACAAACTCAGTAGAGAGTGAAATTTCCTATCTAGAGAGGAGTCAGATTAACCCTGTTTATTTTAAACATCTGATAAATTCAAGTTGTAACTCATCCATTTTATCCCAGATTTTTATGTTTTTGTTCCTTTTCACCTTAATTTTAGGATAGCTTACGCTATCCTAGATAGTCCCCTTCCTTTTTAGTGTCCTCAATTGATGAATATTAAAGGAAAAAACTGTCATCAGCATCTTCACATTCACCCTTTCCACAGTTGTGACAAGTACTTTTCCTGCTTTGAACACTTCCTTTGCTACTGCATAGACTCTTTCACATGGAACTCGTTGCACACTTATCCGTTCATTTCTGAGAATATCCTCTATTTCTAATGAATGTCCTCTTACCGCTCGTTGCATTGTTGCTGCAAAACCCTTTGCAGCCGCTCCAAAGTATCCTTTGTCACGGTAAACTACTTCACCCACTTCTGATAGATCCACCTGTGAATCATGTACCGATGCAGTTGTTGTTTCAAATCTTCTGATCAGTTCATAATCCTTATCAATTATTGTATGGAGCTTGTAACCGAAATGAGATTTACCACCTTTTTTTGCCCATGTTCCATCTTTGCTTCTTGTTGTTTTAGCATCCTTCCCACGGGGTTCATCAGCCTTAGCATGTCCAGGGTTGGAGTGGATGAATGTGGCATCCTGGATCATCCCCTGTTTGATCTTCAATCCAAGGGCATTAAGCTGCCTCTGCATCTCATTCCATATTTCATTCTCTTTTCCATTATCGCTAATTCTCTTTCTAAATGACCAGACAGTTGTACTGTCTGGGACATATTCTGGAAACCCAAGGAACTTCCTAAAGGATATCCTGTCAATACACTGTCTTTCAAGTTCAGCATCAGAAAGACCATGCCACTGTTGTAGAACAAGCATTTTAAACATCACAACAACATCACAGGCCTACCGCCTGAACCTGTTCTGTTCTTGTACATTGATTCCAGGATTGGACGAAATGGTTTCCAATCGATAAGTGATTCTATTTCTGCAAGTTTATCTCCAACGGATTGAAGACGTTTGTATTCTTCATTAAGGGCAAAATAAGTTAAATCATCCATAATACTTAATTTATTTGTATAATATTTATATTTTAGTTAAATGTTGACTGGGTTTATCGAAATCCTCTAGAGTATTAAAAGAGGACTCTTTTACATTCCGTAGACTTTTTAGCCATGGCCAGGTCAGTTTGTACAATTTATAGCTACTGCCCACCAAAAAAAGGTTCAGAGGTTAACGAGAAAAGGAGATAATCTTTTATGCTGAAGTTCTAATAGACGGCCTCTAAGTCATCTATATTTTGAATCTTAAACGAAGTCATAGAACATGAAGCGATAAGCAGTCAGGTTCAATAAAATATGAAAGGGCTTATTCGAAAAAGCCTTATAGGAATGGTGATCATGTTAGGTCCCTAGCTACAAGGCATGGAAATCTAGAACTCTTAAAACTGTAATTAAGCGGATACTCTTACAACAAAAGTAT
Organism: Methanolobus sp. WCC5; assembly: GCF_045690325.1. Lineage (GTDB taxonomy): Archaea > Halobacteriota > Methanosarcinia > Methanosarcinales > Methanosarcinaceae > Methanolobus. The sequence continues at coordinate 792,450 of NZ_CP146981.1, forward strand.
TTGGGCGATGTTCAAGAACTGAAAAAACTATCGACAATGCAATCATTGAATCTTACATACATGGTGTTTCCCAGTGGCAAAGGCGATAAAGAACCATTCTCTGGGAATTCTTGAAGCAATGAAAAATGATGATAACAACAATGTTGCAAAAGTATTGAGCAACATGATCGAAACTGTTTGAAAAACCTTGTGGTCTAAAAAATGAGAAGTACAAGAATACTGAAATCTATCTGATGATTGGGAAATTGATATTATCCACACGATGTTGAAGATAACTATATTTCCTTTGTGTCTTTTTTACCGAGAAGAGACTTCACCGTCTCCCTAACACTCCTCTCCGACTCCCACTTATTCTTCCACCCCATCCCCTTTAACTTATCGATGCCCAGCATCATCTTCGGGACATCACCCTTCCAGCCACGAGAACCGCCAGTATAATTGAACTTAACATCAGACAAACCCATTTCCTCAACAATAATCTCAGCAATCCTAGTAGGATTGGTGGCATCCTCTGAGCCGATATTGAAGATGTTGACACCCTCATCACTCATGGAAACGGCGAACATCATGGCATCAACGCACTCGTGGACGTGGAGGTAGGATTTGGACTGGCAGCCATCGCCTAGGATTTCCAGTGCTTGGGGAGTCCTGCAGAGTTTCTCAATGAAATCCACTATTATGCCGTGGGTGCCTCGGTCGCCGATGATGTTGGCAAAGCGGAAGATCCAGGAGTGCATGTCGAAGGTGTGGGAGTAGGATGTGATCAGGGCCTCGCAGGCAAGTTTAGAAGCACCGTATAATGATATCGGTACAAGTGGGCCGTAGTTCTCGGGGGTGGGGATGATGGTGGCCTCACCATAGACGGTAGAGGTTGAGGTGAAAGCGATATTTCTGACATCTTTCTTGCGCATGGCTTCTAAGAGGTTGTAGGTGGCTGTAATGTTATGGTCGAAGTGGACCCTAGTGTCTGTGGCGCCAAGGCGGACATCGGGGTTGGCGGCGATGTGGAAGACTAGGTCGATATCCCTGCAGGCTGAGCAGGTTGCATCGGTGTCCATAAGGTCCCCTTCAATTAATCTGAAATCCGGATTGTCGAGGTGGCAGGATATGAAATCCATCCTACCGGAGCTCATATTATCAAATACTGTTACCTTGTTGTTCATTTTCAAAAGCCTATCAACAACATAGCTGCCGATGAAACCGGCGCCGCCGGTAACCAGAATACTAATATCAGAAAGACTATCCTCTGCCACCATTTTTTATTCACCCAACACAGAAGACACATCGTAGTATGTGTGCTTGTGTTTTGTTGATTCATTTACTCAGTGAGCATATTTAAGTTTTTTCTCTATAAAAGAGGATATCTAATTAGCTCCAAAATCCCTATTTCTAATTAGATATTCTCTTAGAAGTTTCCACATATGATAAACACAGTTATTACAATCCCACTACAAGTGTAAGATGGATAAAGCAAACATAACCATGATCAGTAGTTCTCTAATTTTACCTCCTTCTTGTTCTTACCATCATTGAATTACCTTAAACACTGCACTACCAATTGAATTCTTAAATTTCTCCTAAGCCATTCTTCAACAAACAGAATAAATCTAGCAAACCTGAACTTGTCCTCATCAATGGTTATTGGGCCTGGTTTTACTATTGTGAAATGTTTTTCTGGAGACAGAGCCATGCATTTCTAAGCAGGAACGATATTAGCGTGAAGAAGTATCTGAAGGTTACATCTTTTGTTGATGTTCTTGGTTTGACGATATTTCTCATCCTGTAAGATGATTCAATAGCAAATCGTCTTCTATAGACATTACTGATCTTCCTTGGAGACCAGTTAACTCCATAAACAACAAAACCAAGGTTCTCACATCCGTATTTGCCTCTTTTACCTTTCAGATACTTAACATCAATTACAATATCCAGATGAACTTCTTTCTTTTGAGCATTCTTCATTACATATTCAGCAGACCTTGCTTTTCTGCCATCAAGCAATTGCTTGATCTGTTTTCCCTTTCTTACTACTGGTGTGATGTAGGGGATCTCACTGTTCTGCAAGAACTCAAACACATCAACTGAATAGAACTCTCTATCCAGACAAAGTATCTTGATGTTGAAATCCAGTTCCTTGATAAGATCTATGAAATAAGTGAGGTAATCAACCTTTGTTTTATTCCTCTCAACAGGAAGAACTGCAAGAGTATATCTCTCGTTCTTGTTTATGATAGAAAGTGATACATATGAATAAAAAGAGTTTGTTGATTTCTTAGCTTGACTGCGTATAACGTAGTTTTGATTGAATGAATCAACTTTTCCATAGTATGGATCATTTGTAAAATCGATAGCAAACTCATACTTTTTCTCTGGTTTTAGAGTGCTGGCATATCCTTGAAGAAGAATGCTATGATTTGCCTGGATAAGTTCTTCAAGACTTAGTTTCCTGAGATGATATCTTAATGATGTTTCACAGGGAATCTCTTGATAGTGTTTTGATGCCGAATGAACTGAACTCTTATCTACTGCCATACATATGGCAGTGTAAAATACATCTTTAGAGCTAAGTGAACCGTTTATCTTGATATCGATATTCTCTGTAAGAGGTCTTAGAACAGTATCAATACACTGTTTTGGTCTTAATTCAAGTTTAGAACTGGTTCGTGAATTGTATGGTGAAAATGACATAGGGCGGCATTTTGACCGCATATAAAGCTATCGACCCCTTCATAGGTTTGATAAGCTCAAATTTAGAGAAGTACTGAATTTATTATATGAAAATGGTAGGAAGAGAAACATCGGAATGTACGTGAGAAATCAAACGATATAGGATGAGGAACTTCAATAAAAGAAAAAGATAAGACAGTCTATAGAAAGATCAAACGAACATACAAAAAGTATTGTTACATTCAGTGTAAGGAAAATACAAAAAGAAATCAGAGAACTATATTCAACAGCACAGTTTGTTGCATATCATCTGCTAATGTTTGCAAATATTCAGAACGGAATTGAAAGTATTAGCCTGGCCAAATATTGTTAAAAGAAACACGTCCTATTAGAATAGAGGAATTATGACCTAACTGGATGGCCTCAAAAAAGTCTTTTTTATAAAATGATATTTTTAAATATCTGAAGTCCCTTATGGAAAGAAGAATATAATGACATAATCTGTTGGTAAAAAATAAAATGACGCTCAGTTGAAATTGAACGGTATACTAGACATTAAGCTGCTTAGTAGGAAGTAAATTTATGAAAGTAATATCAATAGTCGGTGCTCGACCACAGTTCATTAAATGTGCTCCTCTCTCAAAAGAGTTACGTAAAAAACACGAGGAAATAATAATCCATACGGGCCAACATTATAACAAAGAAATGTCCGCTTTGTTTTTCGATGAACTTAAAATACCTGAACCGGATTATAACCTAGGTATTGGTTCTGGAAGCCATGGCCTCCAAACAGGTAAAATGATAATAGAAATTGAAAAAGTTCTTGTCTCAGAGGATCCAGACATCGTCCTGGTATATGGGGATACTAACTCCACGTTTGCAGGAGCTATAGCAGCTTCTAAGTTAAAAAAAACTATTGCTCATGTAGAAGCTGGCCTCCGTTCTTTTGATAAAGGCATGCCAGAAGAGGTGAACCGAGTTGTGACAGACCATTTATCTCAATTATTACTATGTCCTTCACAAAATGCAATTGACAATCTTGCGAATGAAGGAATTAAAGATAATGTACATAACGTGGGCGATTTAATGGTGGAAGCTTTGACAAATAATTTAAAATTAGCAAGTGAGAAATCTGATATCATTAATAGTCTAAACTTAAAAGGGGGCTGTCAAAAACTTTGGGGTTGCAAAGCCTGAGTTAATTAATAACAATAAATATATATTATGAAAGTAGATATGGTTTTGTGACAAACCATATCATATCCACTTTCAAATCTCATATTAGCTCAATTCAACTTAAACTAAACGACTGTTTTTCAGGTATCACAAGCTTTGAAGATGCTATCATATCCCAATTGTCTTCAACTGAAAATAGGAATATTCACAATGAGAAGGAGCTTGTTCTGCATGCAGACAATCATTTTGATCTCCTTCATCCTTACTGTCCTGTTTGTGGTTCCAGGAAAGTAATCAAACAAGAATATTACAAACGCAAGCTAAAATTAACAGAATTTGGAAGTCAGGTTATTTATGTTCGAAGATACTATTGTAAGATTTGTTCTAAAAAATTCACAACACCTCTTGATTCAATTGTAAAAAAAGGACATCAATATGCCCGAACTTATGAACACTATATAGAAAAAACCTATGAGGCTGGCTATTGTTCATTCAGACATCTGCAAAAGATCTTCACATCGCTATACGATTGTTCTCCCTCTCATCAGACCATTTACAACTGGATTGCAGGATCAAACAGAATATCAATATCAAGCGATGATAATCATTATTCTGGATACTATTGTTATGATGAACAATACATAAAACTGAATGGAAATCGCTTTTATAGGCTCAGTTTGATAGACTCTGTACTGAATAAACCAGTAGAAGAGAAAATTGTGCCAAATCTTGAATATGATACTGTTAAGGGTTTTATTAAAAATGCTGTAGCTTCTAAGCCTCTTCATGCCATTTCAACCGACCACCGAAGAAAATATAAATCGATTATGGATGCACTAAAAATCAAGCATCAACTTTGCATATTTCATTTGTACAAGCTTGTTGGGAAAGATGTGTACAAAAAACTAAAATCAAAATTTATTGGCTCTAGGGAAAAGATCAGGTTGTGTTTAGCATTTACAAAGATCAAAGAAGTGTTTAGAACATATGACCTAAATATCGCAATCAAGAGACTTCAAGAGATAATCAGTAATATGGAAGAAATTCCACATTTACTTCACAAATCAATAGATAAGATTATAAAAGACTTCGAAAGGTTGACTCTGTTTATGGTGGATGAAATGATTTCAAAAACAACAAACCCTATTGAGAATTATTATCGACAAACGTTACCTGATTCGTTGAAAAGGATATTTAAAACACCGAAGGGGATATTGAATTATTTAAGTGTTAAAAGAGGATATTGGGAAGGGAACATATCCAATAAAGTTTAACACCAAAGTTTTTGACAGCCTCCTTAAAAGGTAAAGACTATATGGTAGCAACTGTCCATAGAGCTTCCAACACCGATAACCCTGATAATTTGAAAACAATTATGAGTGCACTCAATGAAACTAAGTGCAATCTCATATTTCCCCTTCATCCCAGAACTAAAAAATCATTAGAATCATCTAAGTTGTACAAAAATATTGGAAATCATATCAAATTCATAGATCCACTAGGCTATTTTGATATGCTAAAACTAATGTCAAACTCAAAGAAAATAATTACTGATTCCGGTGGAATCCAAAAAGAGGCCTATATTTTAGACATCCCGTGCGTGACATTACGTGATAACACGGAGTGGATTGAGACGATAGAAGCTGGAAGTAACTTACTTGTTGGGACGAACTACAATAAAATTGTTAGTGCAATCAATTCATTTGAAGGATATAAGGGTAAGAAAAACATATATGGAAAAGGGGACTCTAGTATTAAAATCTGCAATATTATAGAAGAGTATGTAAATTCAAACTTATTATAATCAGTTCACTAAGACTGTAATTTGAAATATTGAATAAATTATGACATTGCATGTATACATAAATGTTGAAAAAGGTTCACAAAATCATGTTTCATTACAAAATTAATATAAACAACAAATATACACTTGATCTTAACCTTACCTTATTATTAACATTTATTTCCGTTATATTTATTTGTGTTCCAATTTTAAATGAAACATCGCTTCGGATAGTATATAGTTCATTGCTAATGTTTTTTATTCCAGGGTATGCGTTTATAGCTTCCATATTCCCTAAAAAGGATGAAATCTCAGGAATTGAACGCTTCACACTAAGCATAGGTTTTAGCATCATCATAGTCACCTTTACTGGACTTGTAGTAAGTCTTACAAAATGGATGTTAAATCAATACACAATTGCATTATCCTTATTAATATTTACAGTCATTTTTATTTTTATAGCGAGTATCAGAAGAAATAGTCTAGATGAAGAGGAAAGGTTCACACTATTTATCACCGAAAAAAATAAAATTGCAGATACAAAATCTGTTGATGAAAATGAGTCGATTGGGAAGAAGCCTAAAAAATTCATGATAGTTAGAAAAACAAAGGTTAAGACTATCAAAAAAAGAAACATATACAATATTATAAATCAAAATGATAGACCAAATATGCAAAAAATTCTATTTATAGGGCTTCTCTGTTCACTTGTCCTTGTTAGCGGTTTTATTATCAACCAAAATATCACTCGAGAAAAAGATTCATTCACAACACTATATGTTCTAGGGCCGAATGGAAAAGCAGAGGAATATCCACATACAATTTCAGAATCTGACCCTGCAAAAATAATAGTAGGTATAGAGAATCATGAGCTCACGCATATAAACTACATACTACAAGCAAAATTAGATGGCATGGTACTTGAAGAGATCAAAGTTAACCTAGGACATAAAGAAAAATGGGAGCAAGAATTAATAATAACTCCTACAAGGTTAAAACTAGGAAGGCAGAAACTCGAGTTTGCACTTTACAAAGACCAGGTTGGAAATTTTGCATACAGGTCCGTGCATATCTGGGTGACCCAGGATCTAAGCGAAGAAATTATCGATACCTTACCCTCAAACACAAATTTCATACAAATGCAGAATGCGGATATGGAATCCGATGACGGATGGACCTTCCTCTCCGGCAATGAGACCACAGTCACCGGATCATACGTGAACGGAACAGGCGTCTATTCATCCCGAGCCTTTGTCATCAATAGCACCTTTGAAGGCAACCGCGGCCAGCCAGGCTTTGAACTGCACTACATAGAGCAGGAGATCCACAGCGACAGGAAAGAGGACGTAGTGCTGTCCGTCTACCTTAAGGACAGCTATAAACAGGGCACCTCCGGCAAGGATGAGTCCCAGTTCAAGAGGGTCACACTCAACGATCTGATAGTATGGTCAGATGGTATCAACGGTGACAAGGGATGGCAACGCCTGCAGGTGCCTGTCACATTGCAGGAAGGGAAGAACACTCTGGTATTTGCCTTGGCCCAGAACCGTAACATGGACACAGTAGCTGTTGAACTTGCAATCGACAAGGTGAGCTTCATACCCTTATCAGCCATGTCACCGTACCTGCGTGAGGACAACACCGTAGAAGCAGTACCACCTGTATCCTGGGTAGATCCCCTGCCGGTAAACGTCGGCCAGAACAAGTTCACTGTCACCTGGAATGGTACGGATGAAGGTTCTGGTATCTATTACTATGACATAGACTACAGTACCGATGGCGTCAGCTGGAAGAGATGGATCAGCAAGACCACTACAACATCAGCAGAATTTGAAGGCATTGAGGGACAGACCTATTATTTCAGGTCAAAGGCAGTCGATAATGCCCTGAATGAGGAAATGCTGCACAGGATAGCCGATACCAGCACGACCATCGACAGCAAAACAGCACAACTGGAACTGGACATAACTCCAAACCCGACCAGTGACATCACATATCTCACCCTGACATCGAGCAAACCTTTGATGGAAGTGGAATGCCTGGTCGTCCCACAGACATTTGGCAGTTCAGAATATGTAAAGCTCACAACAACGGACAACATAAAATGGACTGCAAAATACACCATAAAACTGCAGGATACTTATAATGTAGAGATAACTGCAAAGGACTTTGCCAATAACACGGCATACACCTTCGGCACCATCTACACCGATACTTCCCTGGAGGAGCTGACGATAGACATATCACCGGAAAAGACATCCACAGATGTTGAGATCAGAGTGACAGCCTCCACCGCCCTCAGGGACGAACCATCTGTTGTGGTAAGGGATCGCAGTGGTAACAGGCTGGATGTAAGCTATGAGAAACTGGACGGAAACAAATACATATACATGGCCACGGTGGATGATGATATCAACGATGGTGTTGCACGTGTGACAGCCACCGCAAAGACCGTGGATTCCCAAAGCCTGTATGAAGAGGAAACTTTCATCATCGACAGGATCGATCCGAAGGTCAATACATTCAGCCCTGACAATGGCGAGACGGTCAATATCAACAACCCTTCCATAAGAGCCACCTTCTCCGATGACCGGGCAGGCATAGAAAGGAGCAGGATCACACTCCGCGTGAATGGCGAGGATGTGACAAATGCCGCGGACATAACGAGCAGTTCCCTTTATTACAGTACAAGCAACCTTGATGACGGGGAAGTGGAAGTACGTCTGAGCGTCACAGACCAGGCCGGGAATACCTTTGTAAAGACATGGAGCTTTTATGTAGCAACATCCTAAAGCATATATCTCATCATTATCATGAGTATCATTTTTAAAGACTCCTGCAAATGTTTATATAGAAAAAAAACAAACATGAGAAACAACAGTAAGAATCTTAACTAATTAAGAGGTGGTACGAAAATGAAAATTAAACTTTTAGTACTAGCGATGGTAATAATCAGTCTAGTAAGTGTAGCGTCTGCAGATCACATCATAGGTGCATCACCTGCCAGTGCTACAATTGATACCGGAGAAGAACAAATATTTATGGTGACAATATCTGCTGTGCCGGATGAAGATTTACCAAATACATTTAGTATAATGGGTGCAGATGATTTTGTAGTTGAAATAGATGGTGTTGCAACAACATCCGTTGACTGGGATTGGGAAGGTGTACAAACCTTTGAAGTAAAGATTGCAAATGTAAATGCTCCAAATGGAAACTATGTGATTACATTTGAGAACATAAATGGAGAAGATAGTAGTGCATTGCAAGCACTTGTCCAGGTCAGTTTGACAGCAATCCCTGAGTTCCCAACCATTGCACTTCCAATAGCTGCAATACTCGGTCTTGCATTCTTCATGCAGCGCCGCAAGGAAGAGTAAGTACATAGACTTACTCACATCTTTTTTTCTTCTTTTTCTATCTTATTCTCTGACTCAAACATTTATATTCTTTTAACCTCATACTTCCCTGAATTACGTAAGAAGATGATATCATGGAAGAGTTGATCACTAAATTATCGAATGCTCATGGCATATCCGGCAGTGAAGGGAACATCAGGGCCATTATGGAAGACGAGCTCAGACCATATGTGGATGAGATGAGGGTTGACAGGATGGGAAACCTCATTGCTGTAAGGAAAGGAGAGGGGCCATCCATTATGCTGGCTGCACATATGGACGAGATAGGACTCATGGTAAAATATATTGATGACAAGGGATTCCTGCGATTTGTGAAGATAGGCGGATGGTACGACCCCACACTGCACAGCCAGAGGGTCATCGTTCACACACAGAACGGCCCCATCTCTGGCGTAATCGGTTCAAAACCTCCCCATGTGATGAAGGACGAGGACAGGAAAAAACCTCCAAAGGCAGATGACATGTTCATCGATGTAGGTGCCAGGGACAGGGAAGATGCCACAAAGATGGGGATCATTATCGGCACGCCCGTTTCCATGGACCGTGAGGTCAAAAAGCTTGCAAACGGAAGGATAACCGGGAAAGCCTTTGACAACAGGGCTGGCTGTGCTATCCTCATCGATGCAATGAAACAGCTTAAAGAGATGAACATAAAGGCAACCGTCTACGCCGTAGGCACAGTACAGGAAGAGGTAGGCCTGAAGGGTGCACGCACCTCAGCGTTTGGCCTTAACCCCGACCTTGCCATAGCCATAGATACCACCATTCCCGGTGACCACCCGGGCATCGACAGTAAGGATTCCGTACTTGGCATAGGCAAAGGAGGAGCCATAACCATAGCAGACGCAGCAGGAAGGGGCATAATCTCCGCACCGCAGGTCATCAGATGGCTTGTCGCAACTGCAGAAAAGAACGATATAGCATACCAGACCGACGTAGGCGACGGAGGCACAACCGATGCAACAGCCATCCACCTGACAAGAGAAGGCATACCCTCCACAGTCCTCAGTGTAGCAACAAGATACATACACTCACCCGTGGAAGTCCTGGACCTTGCAGACCTTAAGAGCTGCTCGGACCTCATCACAAAAGCAGTCCTCAGCGTCAACGACTACTTCTGAACAGGGGATGGATTCCCCTTACAATTCTTTCTTTTTTTATCTCAAAAACAATGCAACAGTCCCGCCGAAGGCGGCGCAGTCCATAAGCTCTGCCCAGAGAAAATGCATATCCACCACAATTAGAAACAGGAAAGTAGTATTCATGCATTATATCCGGAATTACTGATAAAAACAGTAAGGACTAAGCAAAAATTACCGATAAATAAGATAACTATTAATCAAAAATTACCGATAAACAAGATAACTATTAATCAAAACTTACCGATACAAAAGTAAACTATATATAATCCGATCATCCATGAATAATATCATGGAGAAAAAAGAGATATTAGAACTACTCATAGACTGGAATTTCTGGACAAAAGAGCAGTTTACCGGCACGTTAAGGAGTGAACTCTTAACAGAGATCGAAAGAAAATCCAGGGCAAAGGAGATAATGATAATTACCGGTGCAAGAAGGACAGGTAAATCTACGATCATCCTTCAATATCTGAAAAATAAGATCGATGCCGGAATAGCAAAAGAGAATATCCTCATAATAAACTTTGAAGATCCTCGTTTCAGGGATCTGAACCTTGAATTGTTAAATCGGATATATGAACTATATCTGACCGAGATCCAAACAAATTCCGGCGAGCAGTATGTGGTCCTTGACGAAGTCCAGGTCATAGACGGTTGGGAAAAATTCGCACGATATCTGCATGAGAACCGCCGGGTTAATGTATTTGTCACCGGTTCGAGTTCAAAACTATTAAGCTCGGAGTATTCAACAGTCCTTGCAGGCCGCCACATGGACACACAGGTATATCCCCTGTCTTTTAAAGAACACTTAGGCTTTAGGGGCATAAGTATAAACTCTGACCTGGAGATGATGGCACAGCGCCATACAATAAAAAAGGAGCTAAAAGAGTACATAACCATGGGTGGGTTCCCAAAGGTCACACTTGAAGAAGAGGAAAGAAACAAGAAAGAACTGCTGTATACATATTACAGGGACATTCTGATAAAGGATGTCACGGTCAGGTACAACATAAAAGACATTCAGAAACTTGAAGAGCTTGCAAAATATTACATGACAAACATATCCTCCCAAAACTCGTACAACAGGATCAAAAATATCTTCGGCATGAGCCTTGACACGGTAGAACGTTATTCCTCATATCTTGAAAGCACTTACATGCTGTTTTTCATAAAAAAGTATTCATACTCCCTAAAAGAACAGGTTCTCAATCCAAGAAAGGTATATGCATTGGACACCGGCCTGAGAAATATGGTTTCGTTCTCATTCTCACAAGATTATGGCAGGCTGGTTGAAAACGTAGTGTTCATCCATCTTAGAAGAGAATACTCAGACATATATTACTGGAAAAATGAAACCCAGAAAGAAGTTGATTTCATTATCTGCGAAAAGAACAAAGTAACCCGTGCAATACAGGTCTGCTGGGATATGGACAACGAAAATACCAGAAAAAGAGAGATAGAAGGTCTTGTAGCCGCTATGGAAGCGCACAACATAAAAGAAGGTCTCATACTCACCGATGAAATGGAAGAGGAAATAGAAGCGGATGGAAAAATAATCATTGTAAGACCCATCTGGAAATGGTTGCTCACCAGATGATCTGCACTTTAAGTGATGAATCGTGATAAATTAATCGTTATACATATATAGCACTTCAGTGTATCCCTGTAGGCTGCTACCCGCTAGCATGCACTATAAAAGAAAAATATTGCGAGGGATTATATTATTCGAAAATGTCCGGTTTTTAGACACAACCCTTAGGGACGGCGAACAGACACCAGGTGTAGCACTTACCAGCAGTGATAAGGTCACCATTGCAACCAGGCTTGATGAGCTTGGGGTGGACGTTATCGAGGCAGGTTCGGCCATCACCTCAGAAGGAGAACGCGAGTCCATAAGAGCAGTTGTAGCCCAGGATCTGAATGCAGAGATATGCAGTTACTGCAGGATAATGAAGCCAGATGTGGATTTTGCACTGGCATGCGACGTGGATTCCATTCACCTTGTAGCTCCTGTTTCTGACCTTCACATCAGTGTAAAGCTTAAGAAAGACAGGGAGACCGTAAGGCAGATGGCCGTGGAAACAACGGAATATGCAAAGGAGCACGGCCTTATCGTAGAGCTTAGCGGAGAGGACGCTTCAAGAGCTGACCTCGATTTCCTCAAGTCCATATACAACGACGGCATCGATGCAGGAGCGGACCGTTTATGCTTCTGCGATACCGTGGGACTGCTTGTCCCTGAAAGGACAGAGCTTATCTTCAAAGACCTGTGCTCTGCCGTAAAGGCGCCCTTAAGCATTCACTGCCACAACGATTTCGGCCTTGGCACAGCCAACACCATTGCAGCCTTAAGAGGAGGAGCACAGCAGGCACATGTGACCATCAACGGCATTGGTGAAAGGTCAGGCAACACCGCCCTGGAAGAAGTTGTGATGACCATAGAATGGTTATACAAATGTAAGACCGGCATCAATACAAAAGAGATCTTCAAGACCTCAAGACTTGTAAGCAGGCTCACGGGAATACCTGTGGCACCTAACAAATCACTCATCGGCGGCAACGCATTCACACACGAGGCAGGCATCCATGTACACGGCCTGCTGGCAGACACCAGCACATACGAACCCATAAGACCGGAAGTACTTGGCAGGGAAAGGAAGATAGTACTGGGCAAGCATGCGGGCAAGAGCTCGGTCACGCTGGCTGTCAAGGAAATGGGATTTGAAGTTGATGACACACATCTCCATGAGATACTCAACCGCGTCAAGGAACTCGGGGACCATGGCAAGAAGGTCACCGATGCAGACCTGCAGACCATCACAGAAACCGTGCTCAACATCCAGAGAGAAGCAAAGGTCATCCTTGAAGAATACACAGTAGTGTCCGGAAACAGGGTCACCCCCACAGCTTCTGTAAAACTCAGAGTGGATGGAAAGGAAGTAGTGGAAGCCGGTACCGGGGACGGACCTGTGGATGCAGCGTTTGCAAGCATCAAAAAAGCCATATCCGGTATCGCTGATGTGCAGCTTGAGGAATACCATGTTGATGCCATCAGCGGGGGAACCGATGCCCTTGTAGAGGTACTGGTAAAACTCTCAAAGGACGGGAAGATGGTAACCTCAAGAGGATCGCGCACAGACATAGTAATGGCATCTGTGGAAGCAGTCCTGAACGGAATAAACCGGCTCATATGAAAAGGAGAGCATATCCGGCTGCCCGGGCTTGATTAAAAATTGCGGACCAGCGGAAGAATTCAGAGGCACAGGGATGAACGCAGGCAGAGTGTAATGAGTGTAATAAATATGCCTGTGATATTCCATCATGTCTGCCGGACCCCATCCCTTAATGAGCACAGGAACCTGAGCCTGATCTGCTTTATCCGGCTTCAAAGAGCAGGCAGGGACCAGAGGGTCACCTGCAGAAAATGCTGCTGACCGCTGATGGCCATCGGGTATTCCTGAAAGCAAAATATCAGAACCTATAAGCAGAAACCTATAAGAAAGATACTGGCAATTTACACGCATATCGAAATGACATTTCAGAGGATTTTATATGACCGAACCGACGAAAAAAATGACAGGTGCAAGAGCCTTCGTCGAGTGCCTGTACAGGGAAGGTGTTGACACTATATTCGGATATCCGGGGGGTGTACTGCTACCAATATATGACGAACTCTATGATGCAGACATCCGCCATGTCCTTGTACGGCATGAGCAGGCTGCAGCCCACGCAGCAGAAGGATACGCACGGGCCACAGGAAAGACCGGTGTATGTATCGCCACCTCCGGACCCGGGGCCACCAACCTTGTGACCGGGATCGCAAATGCATACATGGACTCCATACCCATGGTAGTGTTCACAGGTCAGGTACCAAGCAGCCTCCTGGGCAATGACGCCTTCCAGGAAGCCAATATCACCGGCATCACAATGCCCATCACCAAGCATAATTATCTTGTACAGGATGCCAACGAGCTCCCTCGTATCGTCAGGGAAGCATTCCATATAGCATCCACAGGCAGACCCGGGCCGGTACTCATCGACCTGCCCAAGGACATCACCCTTCAGGAGATAGATTTCCACTACCCTGAAGAGGTGAACCTGCGGGGCTACAAGCCCACGTACCAGGGTAACCTCCAGCAGATAAAAAAGGCAGCTTCACTGATAGAAGGGTCAAGGAACCCGGTCATCTATGCAGGCGGAGGGGTCATCAGTTCCAATGCAAGCAAGGAACTTATCCAATTCGCAGAACAGATAAAAGCACCAGTGACAACAACGCTTACCGGCATGGGAGGATTTCCTGCAGAACATCCTCTCTTCCTTGGAATGCCAGGCATGCACGGGACGAAATATGCAAACTATGCCATACAGGAATCTGACCTGCTCATAGCAGTGGGAGCAAGGTTTGATGACAGGGTCACAGGCAAGCTCAAGGCATTTGCATCCAACGCAAAGATAATCCACATAGACATCGACCCCGCAGAGATCTCAAAGAACATAAAGGTCGACATTCCCATCGTAGGGGATGCAAAATGGATACTGCAGAAGCTCCTGAAATATTCACCTGCATCAGGATCGGATGCATGGATCAGCAGGATAGATCACTGGAAGAAGGATAACCCGCTCTATTATGTAGAACCTGCAACAGGAGACGGTATCAAACCCCAGTATATCATAGAGCAGATATGTGAGGCATGTCCCGACGCCATCATTGTTACTGAAGTAGGCCAGCACCAGATGTGGGCTGCCCAGTACTTCAGGTTCAAAGAGCCCAGGACCTTCATCACATCCGGAGGGCTGGGCACCATGGGATACGGCTTCCCGGCATCTATTGGCGCTAAGATAGCAAGACCGGAAAAAGTCGTTTTTGACGTTGCAGGGGATGGCTCCTTCCAGATGAACTCACAGGAAATCGCAACAGCCGTCCAGGAGAACGTACCTGTGATCGTGGCGATCTTTAACAACGGCTATCTTGGAATGGTCAGGCAGTGGCAGGAACTGTTCCACAACAGGAGATATTCCGCAACCTGCATACAGAACAGTGTTGACTTCGTCAAGCTTGCAGAGGCATATGGTGCACTGGGACTTCGTGCCACAAGACGCGAGGAAGTACGCCCTGTTATCGAGGAAGCGATCGCATCAGGAAGGCCCACGGTCATTGACTTTGTCGTGGAATGCGAAGAGAACGTATCGCCAATGGTGCCTGCGGGTGCTGCGATCAATGAAATACTTGACCTGGAGAGAAAAGCATGAGACACACACTTGCAGTTCTGGTCGAGAACAAGTACGGAGTACTCTCACGGGTCGCAGGCATGTTCTCAAGGAGAGGTTATAACATTGACAGCCTGACAGTTGGGGTTACCGATGATCCCACGATCTCCCGTATGACCATCGTGGTCAGGGGAGATGACCAGGTCCTTGAGCAGGTCACAAAGCAGCTCAACAAGCTCATTGATGTCATCCGTGTCACAGACCTCAGTTCAGAGGAATCCGTTGAAAGGGAACTGGCACTGATAAAGGTCAGCTCCGATGTTAACAACCGCTCCGAGATAATGCAGATAGCAGACATATTCCGGGCCCGTATCATTGATGTGGCTTCAAAGTCCATGGTCATCGAGGTTACCGGGGATGAGGGCAAGATAACTGCCATAGAACAGCTGCTCAGGCCCTTTGGTATCAAGGAAATGGTACGTACAGGAAAGGTAGCCCTCAGGAGAGGACAGAAGAGTTCTTAATTATTCAGACACTTATAGGTATTCCACTTAAAAGAGGTACATACAATGGCACAGATGTTTTATGATAACGATGCGGATCTTAACCTGCTCAAAGGCAAGAAGATCGCAGTAATGGGTTACGGAAGCCAGGGACATGCACAGGCACAGAACCTGCATGACTCCGGACTGGACGTTACAGTAGGCCTGCGCAAAGGCAGCCGGCGCTGGAAACAGGCAGAAGAGGACGGCCTGAAGGTCATGACCGTTGCAGAGGCTGCCAGAATGGCAGATATCATCCAGATACTCCTGCCCGATGAGACCCAGTCACAGGTATACTACAATGAGATCGAGCCAGGACTTGAAGCAGGCAATGCGATAGTGTTCTCACACGGGTTCAACATCCATTACAACCAGATAGTCCCGCAGAACGATATCGATGTCTACATGGTAGCCCCGAAGAGCCCCGGACACCTGGTCAGGAGAACATACAGGGAAGGTGCGGGAGTGCCCGGACTTATCGCAGTCTACCAGGATGCCACCGGCAATGCAAAGAACCTGGCCCTTGCACACGCAAAGGGTGTTGGCTGTACACGCGCAGGTGTTTATGAGACCACCTTCCGTGAGGAGACCGAGACCGACCTCTTCGGAGAACAGGTGGACCTCTGTGGTGGTGTGGCCTCACTTATCAAGACATCCTTTGAGGTGCTTGTGGAAGCAGGCTACCAGCCAGAGATGGCATACTTTGAGACCTGCCATGAACTCAAGCTCATAGTTGACCTCATACACGAGGGAGGCCTTGACAAGATGTGGTACTCTGTATCCAACACCGCAGAATATGGCGGCATGACCGTAGGCCCCAAGGTCATCAACGAACTTTCCAGGGAAGCCATGTACGATGCCCTTGAGAGGATCCAGAACGGCGAATTCGCTCGTGAGTTCGTACTCGAAGGCAAGGCCAACCGGCCGGTTCTGACCGCGATGGAAAGGCAGGACAGGGAGCATCCGCTGGAGGTCATCGGCAAAGAGATCAGAGCCAAGATGCCCTGGCTGAACAGCGAACTCAACGAAAAGTAGACCTGTGCGGTCTACATAACCTTTTTTTATCTTCCCTTTCAAACTATCCCCTTAACCGGAGGTATGGAAAATGCCGGATACCATTGACACGATCCTTTCAAGAAGAAGCATAAGAAAATTCACAGATTATCCCGTTGACGATCAGAGCATAAGAACAATACTTGAAACAGGCAGATGGGCCCCATCGGGCCTTAACAACCAGCCCTGGAAGTTCATTGTTATAAAAGACAGATCAACAATGGAAGAGCTGGCCACCTGCACACACTATGGCGACATAATCAAAAGCTCACCCCTGCTTATAGCGGTCTATCTGGATACCACAACAATGTATAACAGAACAAAGGACATCCAGGCCATTGGTGCATCTGTCCAGAACATGCTCCTTGCATGCTGCGACCTTGGGCTTGGGGCCGTGTGGCTGGGCGAGATACTGAATAATGGAAATAAAGTAAACTTGATTCTCAACTGCCCAGATACCCTGGAGCTCATGGCAGTCCTAGCCATAGGCAGGCCAGCAGAAAATGGCAGGCAAAGCACCAGAAAGAACCTGGAAGAGATCACATATTATGAAAGCTATGGAAAACAGGCATAATAATAAAAAGCATCAAGAGAAGGAGGCAAGGACGAATTGCATGAATTGGAGGTGTATTGGAGGTAGTAGATTTGCATGACCCATTTATAGTAAAGAATGATCAGGAAATAGGCCTGCAATTCGTCCCTACACCTAAAATGGATTTCATCATATATAAATTTTTGTCATTTTTTGAACTAAATCAAGCAAAACTGATTTAGAGTCAAATCAAGTTCTGTTTACATTGCCCGTATTTCGCTTTCTACCGGCACATTGGGAATTCGTACAGAATTCCAGGGCATCTTTTCCTTGTTCTTTTACACGAAGGAGGTGCCAGCCGCAATGTTCACACCGGGTCTTAAGAACTGTAAGACGGCCTGCCTTTGGAAGAGACTGGGTGTTACCACAGCGGTTGGTACAGCCCAGGAAACGTGAATCCTTTACAGATATCACAAACATCGAGCCATCACATTTAGGACACGGCCCTACTATCTCAGGAGGGAAACACCTCTTTTGCTCATCACATGCAAAACAGGGCCCAACCCCCACAGCCCAGTTGTATTTGTTGCCAACCTTAAGTACCGCAACACCGCCTTTGCTGCACTGATGGGAACGCATGACCGTAAGTGCACCGGTCTTTGGCAGCGGGTAGGTATTCCTGCATTCCGGATAGCCGGTGCATCCCACAAATCTTCCCTTATCGGTCTTGATCATGTGCAGCATCCTTTTGCATTCAGGACATGTGCCCACAAAGTTCTTCTTATCGGCAGCCACCTGTTCATCATTGATCGTCCCTGCCATCCTTGCAGCAATTGCACCCTTGCTTGAGCTCAGCTGGGAATACATATCCTTTATCAGCAAGGTCCCCCCGGCAAGAGCATCGTCCAGGGTTTTCTTCCCATCCTCCACATCCTGGATAAGTGCTTCTATCCGGGCCCTTATCTCAGGCTGTACAAGTATGGGGACCGTGGTATCCAGAGCATCCATCAAAGTAAAACCAGTATCCAGTATGGAAATGGTCTTACCCTTGGTTTCAAAATAGCCTCTTTTCTTATTGGTCTCTATGTGGGTTGGCGCTGTTGCCTTGGTACCGATACCGTTCTTGTCCATAAGGGTCAGCAACTCCGCTTCAGTAAGTCTTTTAGGAGGAGTTGTTTCAGACCTTATATTCTTAAGCTCCTTTACAGCAACCTCTTCCTTTTCCCCGATATCGGGCAGTAACTTGTCATTTGTAGTTTCAAATGGATAGACATCAAGCCACCCTGCATCCTTTAGTATCGAACCCGTAACATCGAATATCTCCCCACCGACCAGGATCTCAAGCCTTGTCTTCTCAAACACAGCCGGTCCCATAAGGTTTGCAAGGAAATGCCTCACAATAAGATCATAGACCTTCCAGGCATCCGGCATTCTCACACTTTTCTCCACATCATCCTTTGATGCAGCCTTTATAGGATGGATGGGAGGATGGTCATGCCCGTCCTTTGTGCCGTTACGGCAGGCAATTTTCCCTGCCGAGAGTATCGAAAGTGCGTAACTGCGGTATATGCCTGAGGAGAAAGCAACAAGTCTGGATATGAAATCAAAATCCTCAGCATACTTATTGGTCTCTGTCCTGGGATAGCTGGTAAAACCGGAAAGATAGAGCTGTTCAGCTATCTCAAGAGCATTTTCCGGACTGACCCCCAGGAATTTGGAAGCACGCTTGAGGAACTCGGTAGTATTAAGAGGATAAGGAGGTTGGGTAAGTGCCTCTTTCACATTTTTCCTTTCCACAAGACCAGTCCGGCAATTCCTGATCCTGGAAAAGATCTCATCTGCCTTTGCCATTTCATAGATATGCCCTCCCCTGTGGGAGCCAGTGAACTCCATGCCCTTTGCACTGAAAAGCGCTTCGATCTTCCAGAAATCCTTTGGCTGGAACTTGCGTATAAGCTTCTCTCTCTCATATACAAAACCACATGTCGGGGTCTGGCACGGACCAATGGATATAACACCCTTGGTGCGGGCTTTCTCCCTGACGGCAAGTGTCATGAAACGTGTAAAGGCCGCACCCATCTTCAGGTCAAGTATCTGGCGGGCTTCTGCGGACATGGCCATATTATAGTCCGGCTCAACAAGGTTTGCAAAAGCCTTTTTTATCTCACCGGGTGAAAGTGAGGAGAAACGGGCCCTCTTTACAGGAAATGAGGCCACCCTTTCAGCAATTTCCTTTGCCTCAAAACCTATGTTCTCCCCTTCCCTGTCAAAGTCACAGGCAAGGATGACCTCCTCTGCACCGCCGGCAAGAAGTGAGATAGCTGCTGCATAGGGCTTTTTAGTTACGTTCTTGACAGGGCTGGTGTCCAGCAGGACAGAGGGATCACATTCACGCCAGTTATTGAATTGTTCGGGAAAGTCGTAGCCCATGATATGTCCTGCAAGACCCATGATACGCCACTCCTTCCCTGCGATCTTAAAGTCGTACACAGGAACACCTTCCACAGAGGCCCGGTTATAATGCCCTCCGCTTAAGATCCCTGCTATCTGGGAAGCTGCCTTGTTCTTTTCCGTGAATACGACTATGGACATGCTGCACCACTATGCACTGATATTAGATAAGAATTGACCCCGCAGGGTGAAAGTAATACCTGCCTGAAATAATACCCGGAATAAATGTCCAAAACACATACCCACGAAGGAGAAACCACCGGATATCAGGGATAGGATCCTTTATGAACGTAAGGGTTCGAATCTGTTTGAACTTTACGTAACATTTATGGAGAAGCTTTCCCATATCAGTTACGATTACTAACTGAAGGAAGCATAGCATGAATAACATCACACGGTTCATTATCATATCATTCATTGCATTGGCCGTAGTCGTACTTGCAGCCTTCCTGCTTGCTAACCTGTATTTCTCAGCGGGCACTGTTGAAAAGGGCAGTGAACAGGTTGCCGGTATAAGCGGAGAATACCACGATGATGATCCTTTGATTGCAAGAAGCTATGATTATGAGGACCGTCTGGTCTTCACATATGTCCCTCGAAGTCCGCAGCAGCAGATAGACCTCTATGCTGATTATGAACTAAAGGAGGACGGTAATGTAATAGCAGCCGGAAACAACAGGCCATATGAGAAGATTTCTGTTGATAATCCAATGGTCATTGAGACCCCAAGGAACAATTCATCTGCATATGAACTTGACATATCCATAAAAGATACAGACGGGAAACGTGTTCATAAAAGTATTATCACTATATGGCCACAAGACAAAGATAGCTGAAACCGGAAATCAGGACGGAAATCAGGAAAAACACCCGGGATAACCGGAAAGTATTAATCGGCAAATGCTGCCAACGGGTCCCATATTTACTGGTCTTGTTGAATTGACAGAATAATTCAAAAGAGAGGAATAAAGAATGAACCAAACTATAAAGCTGATCAATTTGCTCTTGTTAATAACTGCGATCACCTTAACGGGCATCCCTGCGGCTAATGCGGATTATTCCGGTAATGTGTGTGTGAACGCCCAGTTGCGGGAAATACGTCCCGGGTCAGTGGGTCTTGATGAAGGATTCGTCCTGGGAGTCAATCTTGAAAGTTGTGGTTCTAAAGCTCCTCAAGACATTACTTTTGAGATAATCAGTCTCCCTCCTGATATCATGGTTACCGAAAGTATGATTACCAGGATCCCGGAACTGACCTACAGTACCAGCCAGAGGTACCTGACATATCATATGAGGACCACCCCTGATGCTAAACCCGGTCCCCATCTTATCAAAATGAAACTGACATATGCAAACACACCCATCCCAACAACGAAATATTATGAAGCTGAAGTATGGGTGATAGGTGAAAATGCAGAACCAAGGATATCTTCTGTAAAAACGGACCCTGAATATATCTACCAGGGAGATACGGTAGACTTAAGGCTTGGCATAGAGAACTTTGGAAAAACAAAAGCAAAATCCGTATCTGTTAATTTAGATCATAACTTTAAAGGGATCAAGGATTCCACAATCGGAACTATTGGCGTAAATGCCAGTCAGACTGCATTGTTCAAGTTCAAGGCAGACAGGTCAGGTGATTTTAAAATTCCTGTACTTATAGAGTATGAAGACGATTATGGCAAGCAGGTTGATGAATATGACATCAGGATAACCGTACTTGATAAAAAGGGGAATCTGAATCTTGCATCTGTAAAGGTCAATCCTGTGCTTCCATACCAGGGCGACACTGTGGAGTTGACCCTGAGGATCGAGAACTCTGGTGACAGAACAATAAATTCGATACGTGTCTATACTGATCATCCATTCAAAGGGCTTAAAGAATCCTTCATCGGAACTCTTAGTTCAAACGAAGACGGACCTGCAGTAATTACCTTTATAGCCGACAGGGCAGGAGAATATGAGATCCCTGTAACTATAACATATAGTGATGATTTTGGCGAAGAACAGATAGAAAGGAAGATCAATCTTATTGTACTGGAAAGTAGCAGTAACACGGGAACCGTCATCACTATATTACTCATACTTATGATCATTGGAGGACTTGTTTACAATAATTACAGGACAAAAAAGTCAAAAGATGAGGTAATCAAGCAGTTAATGGAAGGCAGCGGTAACTCTGTGAACAACAGGGAACAATGAAGGGTCCAATATGATCAATGATATCCGGGTGGGAGCCCTCATTGCATACAGCAGTGTAAAAAGAGGGAATAAAAAAACACTGGTCTTCATAGTTTTTGTACTCTCCCTAATTTTCCTGAACCTGGTATTCCTTCCATCGATGATAGGAGGACTTTCAGGTCTGTTCACCGGATTCATGCAGGATTATCCGTACGGGGATATTGTCATAGAACCAATGGGAGATAACAGCTACATTAACAATGCTGACAACGTATTGAAGAAGGTCCGGGCTGTAGAGGGTGTGAGAGCTGCAACAAAAAGACTGGATGTGGGAGCATCTATCAACCATAAACAGAAGGTTGTAGGTGTAACGATAACCGGAATGCTTCCTATAGAAGAATATGACATATCGCGATATCCGCATATCATCACTGAAGGCGATTTTCTAACCGATCTTTCCAGAGACGAGATAATAATCGGTGCTATGATCGCAGGCACAGGTTTTGGTTCAGAGATATATGACAACCTGGGTGAAGTAAGACCTGGAGCGCTTGTTGAGGTAACATATAGCAACGGGGTAAAAAGGACCTATAAGGTCAAAGGCATTATGGAAGGTACATTTGAAGTGGTTGATCTTAATGCCCTGGTCCATTACAGGGAGATCGAAGATGTATACGGCCTGCAAGGAAGGGAAGCTACCACTGTTGTGGTAAGGGTTGGCGAACAGGGAACGGAAGCACATATACAGGAAAAGATAAGAGATGCCGGAGTTAACGAACCGATCTATACATGGGCAGATAAGTCCGAATCCCTCATAAGGCAGGCAATGCAAAGCATGGGCGCTATAGATATCATGTCCAAGATCGTGAGTCTGATAGTCGGTGCAGCACTGGTCCTTATCATAATCTATATCAATGTACTGAACAGAAAAAAAGAGATAGGTATCCTCAAAGCCGTCGGTATTACCCCAGGATCCATTGTGCTGTCCTATGCATTTCTCAGCACATTCTATGTTTCCCTGGGAATATTTGCAGGATTAATGCTATACTTTTCACTTATGTTCTATTTCCAGGCAAATCCGGTAACCTTCTATGAAACCATGGAAATAAGCCCTGTTATTGATCCTCTGCTGCTTATCCAAAGCATAGTTACCATGCTTACGCTGTCCGTAATAGCCGGGATCCTGCCTGCCTGGAGCGTATCAAGAGAGAGCATCCTCAAAGCCATATGGGGACGATAAAATGATCGTTGCTAAGAATATAAAAAGATGCTATGGGACCGGCGAGACTGCTGTCAAGGCCCTGAAGGGTGTTTCGTTTGAAATAGATAAAGGGGAATTTGTAGCCATAATGGGTGCATCAGGCAGTGGAAAAACCACTCTGTTAAGGATACTGGCATTGCTGGACGATGCAACGGATGGGGAATATACCATCCGGGGACTGGAGGTTTCAAGTCTGCCTGAAGCAGAAAGGAGTTATTACCGGCTGACACAGGTAGGGTATGTCTTTCAGGATTATGCACTTATCAACGAAATGAGCGCTGCAGAGAATGTATATGTGCTCTCCATGATGGAAGGGAAGTCTAAGAAGGAATCTTACAAAACCGCCCTTGAAGCACTGGATAAGGTTGGCCTGAAAGGAAAACATGACAGGGTCCCTGATGAATTATCTGGCGGGGAAAAGCAAAGAGTGGCAATTGCAAGGGCCATAGCAAAAAAACCTGACATCATGTTTGCAGATGAGCCATGTGCAAACCTGGACACCAACAACTCAAAACAAGTTCTGGACGTATTTAAAGAGCTGAATGAAAAATATGGTCAGACAATTGTCATGGTAACACATGAACCCTGGCATGTCGACTATGTAAACAGGGTAATAACGCTGGAGGACGGGAATATCATTAGCGATGACAGGAAACTGAAAGATAGAGGAAACACTGGATCATCATCGCAAAGTATCACCCATTGAAATAGTGGCTTCCTGAATGTTAAAATCGCAATTAAGCCTCTGTCAAAAAAGATGGTTTCCTTTCCCCATATCGAAAAAAATAGCAGGAAATTACCGTATTTATAAGTGGCGTCGTTCCAGCCAGGTAAAACCTATGGATGAAACAGATGCCAGATGAAACCTATATATGTCCCGAGAATGTATCAGACCTAAAAAAGACACTGCATACCGGAGTAAAAAATGACATTGATGGAAGATGCTAAAAAAGGCAGGATAACACCACAGATGCAAGCCGTTGCCAGGTATGAGGGCATCGATGCTAAGACCGTCTGCTCCTGTGTTGCCAGGGGACTTATAAGTATCCCCAACAACCCTGTAAGGGAATGCAGGGTCGTAGGTATAGGAAAATACCTCAGTACAAAGATAAATGCGAATATAGGCACATCCCGTGACTACATCAATATCGATGAGGAAGTGGAGAAGGCAAAGACAGCTGAAGCTTTTGGTGCCGATGCTCTCATGGACCTGTCCACCGGCGGGGACCTGGACCTTGTCAGGAAAAGGATAATGGATGCAGTGAACCTTCCACTGGGTTCGGTCCCCATATACCAGGCTGCAGCCTCACAGAAGGCGGTGGTGGATATGAGCTGCGATGATATGTTCAATGCAGTGCGCAAACACGGCAGGGATGGTATTGATTTTGTAACCATACATGCAGGTGTCAACCAGGATTCCCTGAAACGGATAAAACAGGGGAACAGAATAACGGATATCGTCAGCCGCGGAGGGTCATTCACACTTGCCTGGATGCTTCACAATGGAGAGGACAACCCTTTCTATGCAGAATATGACTATCTTCTTGAAATAGCCCGTGAATACGATATGGCCATAAGCCTGGGTGACGGTATGAGACCCGGATGCATCCATGATGCTTCAGACGGGCCTTCATTCATGGAATTCATAACCCTGGGTGAACTGGTAAAGCGTACCTGGGAAGCGAACGTCCAGTGCTTTGTGGAAGGACCCGGACATGTCCCCATTGATGAGATCGAGCTCAGTGTAAAGGGAATGAAAAGCCTGTGTCACAATGCTCCCCTGTACCTGCTGGGTCCGCTGGTCACAGACATCGCTCCAGGATATGATCACATCACAGGAGCTATCGGCGGGACCTTTGCCGGTATGTGCGGAGCTGATTTCTTGTGCATGACCACACCTGCCGAACATCTGGCACTGCCTACGGCAGACGACATCCGGGAAGGCACCATTGTCACCAGGATAGCAGCCCATGCGGCAGACCTTGCAAAGGAAGGACAGAAAGAACGTGCCAGGGCCATTGATGACAGGATGGCACATGCCCGCAGGAACCTTGACTGGGACACCCAGTTTGACCTTGCCATAGACGGGAAAAAAGCAAAGAGCATACGGGACAACCGGAATACCGGAAGCGGAGCATGCTCCATGTGCGGGGACCTGTGTGCCATGAAAATAGTAAGCAAAGCACTGGAAGAAGAGAAAAGAAACTGACCTGTGGTCAGCTTTCACATTCTTCCGATGTAACTTTTTTAAAGTACTGCATATATCTTATATTATGAGACTGACAGTCCTGCTGGATAACAACACCCTTATTGACAGATATTTTCTGGGCGAGCCGGGAGTTTCATATCTTATCGAAGAAAACGGCAAAAGGATACTTTTCGATACAGGGTATTCCGATGCGTTCATAAGGAACGCATACAGGATGAAGATAGACCTGCTTGACCTTGACCATATTGTCCTCTCACATGCCCATCTGGACCACACATGGGGACTTGACGCCATTGCAAGGTTATTCACTGAAGCAAAGATAGAAGGCAACTCTCACAGGGACCCAACAGTAGTCGCCCACCCGCTTGTATTCAATACCAGGACATATGAAGGCATTGGAGAGGCAGGGACACTTGTATGCGCCCAAAAGCTATCAAGGATCTTCAGACTGCAACTTAGCAGTGAACCGCTGTGGCTTTCAGACAATGTTGTATTCCTCGGGGAGATCCCCCGGGTATTTGACTTTGAACATGAGCCCCTGGCAAGCAAAGTGATCATTGAAGGCAAAGAAGAGGATGACATCCTGGCTGATGATTCCGCCCTTGCGGTAAAGACAGGGAAGGGACTCGTAATAGTTACCGGTTGCTCACATTCAGGCATATGTAACATCATAGAGTATGCAAAGAACATCTGCGGTGAAGAAAGGGTCCGGGATGTGATTGGGGGTTTACACCTGCTAAGACCGACCGACTCAAAGATAAGGGGGACGGTTGAGTATTTCCGAAAACTCAGACCAGATGAAGTTCATGCATGCCATTGTACTGACCTTGATTCAAAGATAGCCCTGTCAAAGGTGAGTAATGTCAGAGAAGTTGGATCCGGGCTCAGGCTTGAGTACTAAAGAGAACCCAAGCAAAGCTCAGCCCGGAAAACCAGACAGAAAGAACCAGATATTAGAATTTTCCCATTATCCCGGATACTTTCAATAATATCTATTTAAGAATTTGACTAGTGCATCATTAATATGTATAATGTGTTAAAGAGAACATATAATTATATAATTAAATATAAATACTGCATTATACTAATATAAAATACACTCTGTCTGACTGTCTGAAATACACTTTGAACCTCAACCCTATATGACATATGACAAAAGAAGACGACAAGCATGCAAATGGCTCTGCTGTTTTGCCAGAGAATGATCGCGACTGTTTTGAGACCCTTGTTGATGAACTGCCCCTGGGAATACTAACATGTGACAGGAAAGGCAATATCACCGCTGTAAATGATTTTCTCTTAGATATACTGGGATCCCCTTCAGCCGAAGCCACAAAGAAGATCAATATGCTGACATTCCCGCCTCTTGTTGAATCCGGCATCTCCGCTGTTCTTGAACAGACCATGTCAACAGGCATAAGTTCCTCCATAGAGGCACCTTACCGGTCTAAATGGAACAAGGAACTATTCCTGAGTTTCAGAGCCTTCCCCAGGAAAGACGATAACAATAATATATACGGATGCTATGCCATCATTGAAGACCTGACTGATGAAAAAACAACAGGTTGTGAACTGGAACAGAGCCTGCGCAAGGACAGGCTCATATCCAGGATATCAAGCCGCTTCATCAACAGTAATTCAAGGGACATTGATAATGATATTAACCTGACCCTGAAGGATCTGGCAGGATTTGTGGGCTCAGATCGTGCGGTCCTGTTCAGTGCAGAAGGGAATACCGGGTACATGATCAAAACACATCAATGGCATGCAAAAGGGATTAGTTCCATTATACCCCTAAATGAAAGATGGGATTCCAGCAAAATCGTTTTTGAGCATCTAAGTAAATTACAAATTGTCAATATACCTGATGTTGATGCATTACCGGAAGAAAAGGATCTTGTAAAGAGAACACTTCTTGACCTTGGCATAAGGTCCATTGCCCTGGTCCCGCTTTCACGTTACGGGGAATTCAAAGGTTTTATAGGTGTCGATTCAAAAAAAGAGAAAAGGAACTGGACTGACAATGAACTCTATGTCCTGAAGATATCAGGCGAAATGATAGCCAGCGTCCTGGAGCGTAAGAATGTTGAAAAAATGCTGCACCACAAAGAAAAGGAACTTAAGGATGTTATCAGGTCCATAGATGCAATAATATGGAAAATCACATTCGACAGGAATGCAAATATCCTGACTACCTATATTGCAGGTAAAGCAGACAGGACACTGGGCTTTGCACAGGGGACTGTGGGTAATGACTGGGACAGGTATCTGTCATACATGCACCCTGATGACTGCAGACAGTTAATGAACATCTTGATTAAGTCCCTTAATGAACACGGCACCCCTTTTAATATGGATTGCAGGATGGTCGCAGGTGATGGGAGGATCATATGGATGAGCTTCACAGGCAGCAGCTACTGCCAGCCGGATGGTACATTCCTGACCTATGGGACATCATTTAACATCACAAAAAGGAAAATGGCTGAGGAAGAGATCATCCGCAGCGAAAAGAAATACAGGTCACTTATAGAACAATCAAGTGATGCAATATTCCTGAACACACTTGAAGGACATATACTTGAAGTTAACAACATGGCATGCAAAATACTTGGGTATTCCATGTATGAACTAAAGAAAATGAATGTTGCAGACCTTTTACCCCCTGAACTTAAAGAAGATGGGATCCAGGTTATGGACCGGTTCAGGACGGAGGGCTTTGTACGTGGTGACACAAAATACCTTACCTCAAAAGGAAAGATCATCGATGTGGAGGTAAATGCCAGGGTACTTGAAGGATACCCCGACCTTGCACAGGCAGTGGTGAGGGATATCAGTGAACGTAAAAGGACAGAAGAGAAGATAATCAGAAGTGAGGTTAAATACCGCAGCCTCTTTGAAAGATCAAACGATGCCATAATCCTCCATGATCCTGAAGGACAGATAATAGATGTGAACAAAAAGACCTGTGAGATCTTTGGCTACAATGAGGAAGAGCTCAAGCAAATATCCATAATGGAGCTGATCCTGCCGGCAGACAGGCAGGAGTTCGCATCTTCGGTGATCAGGATACAGAAAGAAGGGTCCTGGCGTAAAGAAATAAGAATGATACGACCGGACGGATCTGTAATATATATGGATATCAGTGCCTTACTGCTTCAGACACAGGAAAACACTATCCAGGTTGTATGCAGGGACGTGACTGACAGGGTCATGACAGAAGCAGCCATGCTCAGTGCTAAGATCGAAGCTGAGACAGCCAGCCGCACAAAGAGCGAGTTCCTTGCCAATATGAGCCATGAGCTGCGCACACCCCTGAACTCCATCATTGGATTTTCTGATGTCATGCTTGAAGGAATAGCAGGTAAAGTGGATGCAAAACAGGAGCGTTACCTGAACCATATATCAAATAGCGGTCGTCACCTGCTCAACATAATCAATGATATTCTTGACATTTCCAAGGTAGAAGCGGGGAAAATGGAGCTTGAGCCTGACATCATAGATGTGGAGGCGGTCATCAAAGAAATAGTGACGATCACAGAAACACTCGCCTCCCGAAAGAAGATAAGAGTTATTACAGAGCTATGTGAGAACATGCCAAATGTCCTTGCCGACAGGTCAAAGCTCAGACAAATAATGTATAACCTTATGGGCAATGCTATCAAGTTCACAGGAGATGGTGGGAAGATCAGCATAATAACAGATTTCAGTGAGAATAAATTATACGTGTCTGTCACTGACACCGGGATAGGCATCTCCCCGGAAGATCAGAAGAAACTTTTCAAACCATTCAGCCAGATAGATGCATCCATATCCAGAAAATATGAAGGGACAGGTCTTGGGCTTGCACTTGTAAAGGAACTCGTGGAGCTTCACGGGGGAAAGATATGGGTGCAAAGTGAGCCTGGCAGGGGAAGCAAGTTCACTTTTGAATTACCGGTGGCTAATGATTGATCCCTAAGTTTCCTGAAGCTCGGCAAGCATATGTGAAGTTTCCAAAACTACTGTAAGAAAAGTCCTAAGGGAAGTGACCCTGGCTTTGCCAGGGTAACTTTAGAATGGGATGTGGTAATTGTTGGTTGGAGGTAGTTTGATGGATTTTCAAAGACCCACATCCGCAAATACGCCAGAGTAATAATATTCTGACTATTTTGGAATTTATAATTACAAGTATATTAATATATCGGGAAAATATAAAAGCAGTGTGCATTATTTGCTACTGTGTAACAAAATAAAATAAAAAAACCAGCCTGCTATATAAATCAAAACCGACCCATGAAAAAAACAGGAAAAGATGCAAAGCAATAAAAATGGAAATCTTGTCTCCCGCACGTTCAAATAAATATGAGCATGTAATTGTAAATATGGCCGTGTAACCGTAATTCTTATGTATGCCGGCCAATGACCTGTAGCAGATAACAGAGGAGGGAGCAAAAGGGACGACGCCACATTTCTTATATATTCATTCAGCACCTTGTTTGCAATAGTCAGCCCTGTTGGCGGTGTGGTCATGTTCGTTTCGCTTACAAGTGAGAAGACCCTGGATGAGAAGAATTACATTGCCACAAAATCGGTCCTCCTTGCGTGCATCATCGCCCTGTTCTTTGCATTGACCGGACAGATGATATTGAATTTCTTTGGTATCAGCATCGATGCATTAAGAGTTGCAGGAGGAGTATTGCTTTTTGTCGTGGCCTTTGATATGATACTGGCAAAGGTCTCCCGTGAGAGTATCACGGAGAACGAGATAGATAAATCCATGGACCGCAGTGACATATGGATATTCCCTATTGCAACCCCCCTGCTGGCAGGGCCCGGAACGATAACAACAATAATAGTCCTTATGGGAACCGCAGCCTCACTGCTGCAGAACATATCGGTAATAGTTGCCATACTGCTCACTTATTCAATATCCTGGATACTGTTCCACTTCTCCAGAAGGATATACAGGTTCCTCGGATACACAGGAATGCTTGTCATCACAAGACTTATGGGTCTTTTACTGGCAGCACTGGCGGTCAACTTCATTGCAATCGGGACCTGGAACCTGTATGTATCATTCCTGTGAAATCTTCTGCAAGTATCAGTATATATCTTGTTGCATGATATGGTCTGAAAAAAGCCCTGATCAAAGCAAAACCACTTTAAAGGCCTGGAATGATAATATCGTCAGACACCTGTGAGGGCGTCCATTATCAGATATTTGTGGCAGACTACAGAATTACAGAATATATGAAAAAGCTGATACCAATGAACAAAGAAGATATTTACCGTATGGGACAGGAACTTAAAAGTATCCTTAAACTGGATACTTCCCCGGTTGCAGTTACCTTTATCGCACCTGATGAGGATATTCCCGACTCTGTAAAACGTATAGATAGAGTAATGCGTCATTGTGCTATGGTGGACAGGGCAAGAAAGGATAAAGAACCTTTCTATGCACTGCTGCAAGACCAGGAATGCAATATAGGCGCTTTTTCCCTTGGGATGGGAGCCAGATGTAATGATGTGGTTTCTGGTAACTTCTACCATTCATTTGGATGCTTCAGGAGCATAGAAGCTGCAAAAAGGACCATGGAGCAGATGCCAATGCTGCCTGCAGGATCTGTGAAAGCTGTTGTCTGCTCTGCTCTTGAACAGGCCCCTCTTGTTCCGGATGTTGTGGTCATCGTTGCTGAACCTGACAGGATCATGAGATTGTCCCAGGCTGTGCTCCATGAGCCAGGAGGAAGGATCAATGCCAGTTTTGCCACTTTGCAGAGCATGTGTGTGGAAAGCGTAGCCCAGCCATACCTGCAGGAAAGAGTTAACATCAGTCTTGGATGCACCGGTAGCCGTGTATTTGGCGGGCTGGACAAAAATGAGATGGCAATGGGCATACCATTCAAACAGATGGAAACCGTACTTGGATCAGCAGAACAGATGTTCAGAAGCTAGATGCCAGGGACAGGCGTAATGGCAACTCTTATCTGCTCAGGGAACCAGATGTATGTAAAATAGCTCAGCGGAGGAAAAAAGACGGACAACATTGGATTCCTGGTATATTCATTCAGTACCCTTTTTGCAATAGTCAGTCCTGTCAGCGGAGTAGTAACTTTTGTTTCGCTCACAAGCGAGAAGACACTGGATGAGAAGAACGTACTTGCATCAAGATCCGTTGTCCTTGCATGCATCATAGCTCTGTTCTTTGCATTGACAGGACAGATGATACTGGATTTCTTTGGTATCAGCATCGATGCCTTAAGAGTTGCAGGAGGAGTCTTGCTTTTTGTCGTGGCCTTTGATATGATACTGGCAAAGGTCTCCCGTGAGAGCATCACAAAAAAAGAAATAGATAAATCCATGGACCGAAGCGATATATGGATATTTCCCGTTGCCACACCCCTATTAACAGGCCCGGGTACCATTACAACCACAATAGTACTTATGGGAACTGCAGACTCTTTATTTCAGAACCTGCTGGTCATCATTGCGATACTTATTACATTTTCAATAGCATGGGTATTGTTCCACTTTTCCAGAAGGATATACAAATTCCTCGGATATACCGGAATGCTTGTCTTTACCAGGCTTATGGGTCTTTTACTGGCAGCGATGGCGGTTAACTTCATTGCGCTGGGCATCTGGAACATTTATACCTCATTCCAGTGATCCTTCTGAACATAACACTCCATTCATAACATCCCATTCATATGTCTTTACAGACCCTGCTATATACGCACACATCAGCGATCAAATAATAACAATGATTTTATCCGATGCCATCATAGATTTACTGGTGTGTGGGTGTTTGATTGTCAGGAGAAAGGGACTTTCAATGCAGACCTGTTGGTGATGAACATCATGTCTCACAGGAACAGATATTTGAAAGACTGGATGCCACAGCCCGGGGTCTGTCATCTGATGAGGCAAAGCGCAGGATAGGCCTCTGCGGAAAGAATGTTTTCGAGGAAACAGGAAAAGAAAGCCTTCTTGCCAGATACCTCAAACAGTATCGGAACTTCTTTTCACTCCTGCTGCTTTTTGGCTCCATGCTCGCATTTATCGCTGAATGGCTTGATCCGGGACAGGGTAATATATTCATAGCCATTGCATTGCTGGGTGTTGTGATACTCAACGGGAGCTTTACCTTTATCCAGGAATACCAGGCAGAGAGGATAATGGCAAGTTTCAGGAACCTTATACCTCCAATAACGCAGGTCTTGCGGGATGGAGAGCTCAAAGAAGTTCCTGCAACCGAGATAGTTGTCGGTGATGTGATCTATATTGAGGAGGGTGACAAGGTCCCTGCAGACGGCAGGCTTATCGAAGAGAACTCACTGAAAGTTGACAACTCTCCGATAACAGGAGAAGCCGAACCACAATTGCGTTCCCTGCAATGCACACATCCGGACATGCTTGAATGCAGGAACATGGTATTTTCAGGAACACTTGTCCAGACCGGCAACGGCAAAGCCATTGTATTTGCAACCGGCTCAAATACCCAGATCGGCAAACTTGCAGCATTGACCGAAGAGACATCGTCCGTGGACACTCCTATTCGCAAAGAGCTCAATGATTTTATCAGGATAATATCCTCAATTGCCATATTCCTGGGTATTGCATTTTTCCTGATAGGCTTTATCATCCAGGACAGGTTCCTGTCCAACCTCATATTTGCCATCGGCATCATTGTTGCAAACGTACCTGAAGGGCTCCTTCCAACAGTAACCCTTGCCCTGAGCCTTTCCTCTAAAAGGATGGCAAAAAGGAATGCATTGATAAAACAACTTGAGTCCGTTGAGACACTGGGGTCAACAACTGTCATCTGTACCGATAAAACCGGAACCCTTACCCAGAACAGGATGAGCGTACATTCCATATACACCGGCTCAGGCCTGGTGGATGTCAAGAACAAGGAAAAACCGCCTCATATGCTGCTCCGTGTGGCCACCGTGTGCAACAATTCATCGCTTATAGAAGAGAGACCGGGATACAGGGGTGATCCCACTGAGGGTTCCCTGCTGGTCTATGCAAGTGGGTTCACAGACATAAATGAAATGAGAGACCTGTACCCCAGGAAAGAGGAATTCCCATTTGATTCGAAGAAAGAAAGAATGCAGGTAATATGCACAACACCTGAAGGAGAGCTGGAAGCATATCTTAAGGGAGCGCCGGAAGTGGTTCTTGGGATGTGCAGCCACGTATGGGTTGACGGAAAAGAAAAAGAAATTGACAAAAAGCAACGAAAGCTCCTGGAAGAAGAACACCTTGACCTGGCAGGAAAAGGGGAAAGGGTGCTTGCCTTTGCCTTCAGGAAGGCAGACATTGCCAGGGAATATGAGGAAGGTTTTTCCTTCCTGGGATTTGCAGGAGCTGTGGACCCTCCCCGCCCGCAAGCAAAGGAAGCCATAAGGAAATGCCACAGGGCAGGCATCAAGGTTGTGATGATAACAGGGGATCACCCTGTGACCGCACGCTCCATTGCTGCAACCGTCGGACTGACAAATGATGACAGTGAACCTGAACTTATAACAGGGTCCGAACTTGCAGAACTTACAACAGAAGAGCTCATGCAGAGGTTGAAGGCACCCAGCATTATATTTGCAAGGACATCACCCGTGCAGAAACTCAAGATAGTACATGCCTTCCAGGCAGCAGGTGAGATAGTCACAATGACCGGGGACGGGGTTAATGACGCACCGGCCATGAAGACAGCGGACATGGGTGTTGCCATGGGAAGCGGTACTGATGTTGCCAGGGAAGCAGCTGATATGGTGCTGCTGGATGATAACTTTGCAACCATCGTCAACGCAATAGAAGAGGGAAGGACAGTATTTGATAATATAAAGAAGTTCATAGCCTACATCCTCACAAGCAATATACCTGAAATATTACCTTTCATAGCCTTTGTATTGCTGGCACTGCCACTACCTATGAACGTACAGCTGATCCTTGCCATAGACCTTGGTACCGACATACTTCCGGCACTTGCCCTGGCAGTGGAAAAAGGAGAAGGGGATATAATGAAGCGGCCACCGCGACAGAAGGATGAGAAACTGCTTACTCCGCAGGTGCTGTTCACATCCTATGGTATTAAAGGACCCATTGAGGCAGCTGCCGGATTTGCCTGCTACTTTGCAGTGCTGTTTGACGGCGGATGGGCATGGGGCCAGCAACTTCCATTCACAGATACCCTTTACATGCAGGCCATAACAGCTTTCTTTGCAGCTGTGATAATATGCCAGATAGCAAACGTATTCACCTCAAGGACAAGGCGGGAATCCGTATTAACAAAAGGGATCCTTGGTAATAGAATGGTACTTGCAGGCATTGCAAGTGAGATCCTTATCCTTTCATTCATCGTCTTCAATCCTTTTGCCAACATCATATTCAACACTACGGCAATATCAATGGAATATATCATCATAGCAGTACCATTTGCCCTGTTGTTGCTGCTGACAGATGAGCTAAGAAAATATGCCATTCGAAAAGAATCTGCATTTGCCAGCCGTGTCCTGAAATGGTGAAGCTATACATCCTTCCTGCGAAAGACCACTTCAGTGTGCGGATATGCTATCTCCACATCATCCGATGCACTTATCCTGTCAAATATCTCTTTTGTTATCTTTGAGGAATACTCGTGCAGTTGCCTGGCAGGAGAGAAGTATTTCACCTGGACATCTATCCCGCTTGGCTTAAAATCGACACGGACCTTCGGAGCTGCCGGACTTGTACTGATCATACCTGCCAGATATTTCCTTGCACAAAGATCAGCTATTTCCATTGCCTTATCGAGGTTGCTCTCATATGTGACATTCACGATAACACTGTCAAGTACAAAATCATTGTTAAGGGTATAATCGATTACGTTCTTCTCGAACAACATCCAGTTTGGGACCATGATTATCCTCCCGGATGTTTCTTCATCACCTGTCAGTCCTCCAACTTCCATAAGATGGATGTGGGTCAGATTTATGTCTGCAATATCCCCTTTCACATCACCTATGATCACCCTGTCTCCGATATCAAATGGCCTCTTGGTCACCACCATCAGCCATGCAGCCACACCGGTGATGGGTTTCTGGAGTGCAAATCCTATTGCCGCTGACAGAAGGCCCAGGAACAGGCCAACACCGGACCATGCACCGGAATAGGAAAGAACAGCAAAGAGTACTATAAGAAGAGAGATAGAGTATCTGAATATCTGAATGAAGATCTTTATATTGGAACGCTGTTTCTTTGTCCTTCCCATGTTAATAAGGTTAGGCCTCAGTAAGTTGAAAAGGACATTAAGGGCTACCAACAGGAAGATAACTATCAGAGCTGTGAAACCGACAGATAATAGTTTGCCGGTATCGAGCATCTGCTGCAGATCAACTTCCATCTGACCATCCCTTTGAAAACATCAAAAAAGCAAAAAGTAAAGAAATGAACACGATATTATCACTTTTTCTTTCCCATATCCCTTATCTTTCCCTTGATCTCGGTTGCAAGCTCCTCTGCCTCTTTTCCTGTGGCCCGGGCCAGCTCCCTGACCTTAGCGGATATTCCATCCACTTCTTCTCTCATATCTGCAGTTCTGACAGAAACAGCTATTCTTTTAACGACATCCATGATGTCTTCTGTAACATTGGCGGCCTCATTGCCGGTCACTTCAATAAGCGAATCGACCTTGGAATTGACCCTGTCATAATCCATCCCCAGATTTACCTTTCCGGCAAGTTCATCCAGCTGATCACCGATATCTGAGGCCAGGTTCCTTGCTCCATCCCCGGTCTTAACGGCAAGTCTCCCTATACTTGAATTCATCTTCTCAACATCCTCATGCAGGTCAATGCTTCTTACTTCATCTGCAATACCTTTCACAGATGTCCTGATGTTACCTGCAAGCCTGTCGGCCTCGCTACCCGTCCTGTCAATGAGCTGGTCTATCTCAAACTTTATTCTATCGATCCTTTCTTTCACACCGATCACTCCCTGGTCAGTTAATTGGAATTATTTGAATAGAAGTTCATATAGATATCGTGACAAGACCATTAAAAAAAATAATGATCATTCGACCCTTACGACTATTCCCCTGAGCAGGCGACCTAATATGTCCGATCCGGTTATGATTATCTTTTGCGGGTCATCCTTGTTCCAGTAGAGTATCAGGTCATTATCTATAACATCATCCTCAGCATCTACCGGATATACCTTCAGCTTGTGGAGCACATCACCGATCTTCTCATCAGGATTGCTCACCACAATTGGATGATGACAGTGCCTGTAAGGATTGAAATCCGTTTTCCTGTACACACCGTCCCTCAGGAAAGAACCTGAATCTATGGCCATCACCGGTTCATTGTTCTCATCCACAACGATGATCCATTTCTTTGAGCTGGAAGCTATCTTCTCCAGCAGCTGATCAAACCCTTCTTCCTCAAGAGGCGGAAATATCACAAGCCCATTGTAAGTAGGCAAAGAGATTATGCTTGCAGGGTCTATCAGAGAACCTTCCTGCTTGATGTTAAGGTCATCAATGGAAAGGAAATTCAAAGCACCAAGACCTTCAAGGCGATCGATATCACTACTCTCGGAAACAATGTGTTTGGCAAGCATTATCCTGAGGGAGCGCTCCTTGAAGAATTCCATCTTCTCCTTCCCAAGCCAGATGTCCAGAAGCATTGACGTTGGTTTTGCCACAGGGTACAGTAACGTCACATAGAATTTTACAAGAGGGGATAAAGCAGCTCCAAGCCTTAGGGAATTGCGCGTGAAATATGCCTGCGGGGTGATCTCACCAAATATCGTAATAACAAAGGTTGAAAAAACAAATGCTGATGCCCCTGTCATTATTGTATCTGTCAGCAATGTCAAAAGTACATTTATACCTACATTACCCCAGAGCAGAGTGGACAGGAGTAAATGGGAATTGTGCCTTATTTCCAGCACTTTCCTTGCATTCTCATTCTTAGCTTCCGCCTCTATCTCAAGGCGAAGGCGACTCAATCCGAACATACCTATTGTCAAACCGGAGAAGATACCGGATTGCAGCAGGCAAAGAGCTATCAAAAACCATATTATTATTTCATTCATAGATTATCCGCTGAGGTGACAGTAAAAACCTCAGTCCTTTTATAGATATGAGAGTAGTAAAGCTTTTCTGATAATTTTATATTATCTGCTTTTATTCAGAGGAAGAAAGGGCTGCTCAACCATCTTTATTATCAGCGGCATTAAAATATCGGACAAAGAAACTCCTGTGAGATATTTTCATATACGATTGGGACTCTATTTAAAAGAAGATAATTAAGGGAGACGGGAATGATGCTGGAAAGCAAGTGTATAATAATTGCAGGTGAAGAGGCAGGGCCCAGGTCCAATAAAATGGGCGGCATATGGAATGTTATCGATGCGCAAGCAAGGAATCTTGCCGGTCTGATAAATAAAGGTATAATTGATGAAAAAAACCCGCCGACCATAATAGTCGCTGGTCCTTACTACGGCCACAGTGGTTCTGACTGGAACAAGGGACTAAACCGTATAACCGATATGAGCGGACTTGAAGAGCTGGAAGAGGAAGGAGAGATATTTGAGACCGTTGAGGAGCTGAAAAGGCGGGGGATCGATGTATTTGCAGGAACAGAACAGGTAAACGGTGTCAGAATAATACATCTGATGTTCAGAACAGATGATTTCTGCAGGGTCAGCAGAGAGTACAAAGGACATGAGATGTGCCTGGCCAGTATGATCAAGGCAGAAGCTTATGACCTGATAAGCCTGGACTCCATGACCTATGAGAACATGGGCAACGGTATCGAATATACGCACTACCTGAATCTTTCCTATGCGATATCCGAATTCGTAAGAACCCTTGTCACATCCCGGGAAAAAAGTTCGGAGGAATATGAGGACGAGGCCATTTCCGAATTTGCCGCATCCCTCATGCCTGCAGTTCATGTGTCTTTGCATTGCCACGAGTTCGGGGTCTTCTATGCCCTGGCACGTCTGAGGAAACTTGGGATCAGTGTCAAAACAGTTGCCACCTATCATGCAACCCTTCCGGGCAGGTCATCAGGGCATCGCTCCATACAGAAGATAAGGGACAGCGACAGCTCATGGGATAGTGGCGTTCCGGTGAACTTCGCAAAACTCGAATCACTTTCTGCATATGCGGATGTCGTGACGGCAGTCGGGGATTCCACGCGCAAGGAGATAAAACTGTTCTACGGCATAGATTCGATAATCGTCCGCAACGGTATAGACAGTGAGAACAATGACATCGAATGGGAGAAGAAGACCGGTTGCAGGAGGAAGATACAGGAATTCCTCTCAGAGAAGATATACAACGTATTTGACAGTAAGAGCATACCACCTGACAGGATAATACCCATTTTTTCAATATCACGTATTGAGATAGAGAACAAGGGATATCCTGACCTGCTTGATTCGCTGGTATTGCTTGACAGGATGGTCAAGGCAGAGATAGATGCAGGTCACCTTGATGATAACTATCGCGTCATATGCTTCATAATCGCAGCACACGGTCCAAAGACCAACCTTCCGGAAGATTTCCCAATCAACCTTCCGGAGGAGATACTTATAGGCGAGGAGATCCGTCTCCAGCAGATGATCCGCTCACGTGGACTGGAATGCTCAAAAATACCTGATGGAAGCAGACATGTTGCAGCAGTGCTGTACCCCCAGTGGATATCTGACCATGACGGGGGACTTAACCTCAGACCTGATGAGTTCATGTCCGGGTGTATTGCCGGTGTGTTCCCTTCAAGATATGAACCTTTCCTGCTAACCGGTCTTGAGGCGGGCAAGGAGGCAACACCAAGCATTGTCAGCAAGGTATGTGGCTTCAGCGATGCACTCAAGACGCTGAAAAGGCTTGTCATGGGAATGGGCGGTGTCATCGTAGTGGACAATATAAACATCCCGTATCTGGAATCTATCGCCGACTATGCTTTAGCTATGGATTATTTCATCGACACGTACACAGATGACAAGGTGAAGTACAACCTCCTTTGCCAGGAAGCTAGTCTGCTTGCAAAGGATATGAACTGGGAAGTACCTATCAGGACATATTATGAGCTTCTCACAGGAACGAGGATGGAATGAACAATGTCTGAGATACGCAAGCACTATTTCCTTGACGAATATTGCATAATAGCTTCCGGCAGAAGCAAAAGACCCTCTGCACCCAAAGCGTGCGCAGAGGAGAGCAGTTCTGCAAGCTGTGTGTTCTGCAATGGTCATGAAAGCCAGACACCAGCTGCAACTGCCGTATACAAGAAAGGACAGATATTAAAGGATACGGATGGAGAACGCATCACTGACTGGGATGTGCGATGCATCCCAAATCTCTACCCTGCACTGTCCCCCGATGCCCCGGATGCAGGACACATGGTCTTTGAAGTTAAAAGGGGATATGGTTTCCATGAAGTGATCATCGAAAACCCTCTTCACCAAAGCCGTCTGCATCTTTTTTCAGATGAGCAGGTCCTGCTCCTGATGAAAGCCTGCAGGGATCGTGTAATGCATTACCAGTCACAGGAAGGGATCAAGTACGTTTCATTGTTCAAGAACTGGGGAAAGAAGGCAGGGGCCTCCCTTGAACATACCCACTCGCAGCTAATAGCGATCCCTCTGATGCCATCCTCTGTTGTAAAAGAGAAGAAGGCAATGGCAGAACTGGAAAGCTGCCCTTATTGCAAGATCGTGGAAAGGGAGAGAGGAACAGAAAGGCAGGTTTATGAGAACCGGCATTTCATTCTCATAGCACCATACTATTCCAGGACCCCTTATGAGATGTGGATGCTTCCCAGACAGCATGTGAACCACCTGTCAGCCTTTAACGATGACATGCTCTTATCCCTGGGAGACTGTATAAGGAAAGCAGTTTATTTGCTGGACCGGACAATACCTGAACTTGCATATAATTACATGTTCTTCCAGGTTGAACACGATCTGAGTTACCATTTCAATGTGCGTATCGCTCCGGTCACTTCAATTGCTGCCGGTTTTGAGAAGAACACGGAGATATACATCAATTCTGTGCCTCCTGAGACAGCAGTCGAACACCTTCTGGAAAAAGAATTATGATCCATAGTGCGAAGTGATCCGATGAAAGAACAAATGAGAATTGCCATGTTCACATGGGAGAGCCTTCATTCAGTAAAGGTGGGGGGGCTGGCACCACATGTGACAGAACTGTCAGAGGCCCTGGCTGCAATGGGACACGATATACACATATTCACCCGGAACCGGGATATGATACCTTACGAGCTCATTAACGGAGTGCACTATCACCGTATATACCATGCACTTGACGGGGGGATAGTCCAGCAGATGGATAGCATGTGTGATTCCATGCATACGGCTTTTGTAGAGGCCATCGCCAAATTTGGTGATTTTGACCTGACCCACGTACATGACTGGCATCCTGTGAACCTTGTATGCAGGATCAAGGAAGAATACGGCATTCCCTTTTTCATAACCTATCACAGCACTGAATGGGGAAGGAACGGCAACCAGCACGGCACCTGGTGGGAAGCCATGGAGATAAGCCACCGGGAATGGAGAGGAGGATACGAGTCGGCCGGAGTGATAGCCACTTCCACCAAACTGAAGGACGAGATACAGTACCTTTATCAGATACCGGACGAAAAGATATCCATCGTCCCAAACGGCATCCAGGGGAACAAACTGATAATGGAAGTGGACCCTGGTAAGGTGAAAGAAGAATACGGGATACATCCTTATGCTCCGGTGGTCCTTTTTGTGGGAAGGATGAACTACCAGAAAGGTCCTGACCTTTTGGTAAGAGCCATTCCCGAAGTACTTGCAGACCGGTGGGACGTTAAATTCGTCATTATAGGAGAAGGGGAGATGAGACCAGAGTGCGAAAGGCTCGCACATGAGCTGCATGTCCATGAAAGCTGTCGCTTTTTGGGTTATGCCGATGAATCGGTCAAAAAGAAATGGATGAATGCCTGCAACCTCATCTGTGTCCCAAGCCGGAACGAACCCTTTGGGATAATCCTGCTTGAAGCATGGGACGTGAGCAAGAACATAGTTGCCACAGATGCCATATCCCTTATAGATAACTTCAGGGACGGTGTGATAGTCTACCAGGCACCCGGCTCCATCGCATGGGGTATCAGATACGTGTTCGATAACTATACTGACGGTGAACTTGGAAAAGCAGGCAAGGAACTTATAGGTACCAGATATAACTGGGACAATATAGCTAAGACGACAGCGGATATCTATATGGGTATGATCCCATAGGCATTACAAACCTGGATAATGTGCGGGAGTTTAGTTATCAAAGACCACGTGAGGTGATATTTATCAGGAAATTTGCAAATCGGTTTTCAAAGAAAGCAGGTCTTTCACCCGGATCCCTGGTTCACGTGGGAGAGGAGAGAACAGAAAAACCGAAGATAACCATAATAGATTATGACAGGGATAATTTCCAGGAAAGAGTGGTCGACAATATAGAGGAATGCTTTCCTTTCAAGGATTACCCGACGATCTCATGGATAAATATAGATGGTATCCATCAGGTGGACATCATTGAAAAACTGGGTAAACACTTTGGCCTGCATCCCCTTGTCATGGAGGATATAGTCCACACAAACCAGAGACCTAAGATGGAGGACTACGATTCCTATATATATATAGTCCTGAAAATGTTATGGTTTGCAGAGGACGATACAGATGTGAAGGCAGAGCAGGTCAGCATAATACTGGGTCAGAATTACGTCATTTCGTTCCAGGAGGTTGAAGGTGACACTTTTAATTTTGTCAGGGAACGCCTCAGAACCTCTAAAGGCCGGATACGACTTATGGGTGCCGATTACCTGGCATATGCACTCCTTGACTCCATAGTTGACAACTATTTCATAATAATCGAAAGATTTGGTGAGATAATAGAGGACCTTGAAGAGCAACTTATCGAGAAACCGTCTCCTGAAACCCTGCAGAGCATCCATGACCTGAAAAAAGAGATGATATACCTGCGCAAATCCGTCTGGCCCCTTCGTGAGGTCATAAGCGGACTTCAAAGATCAGAATCGTCCCTTATCAAAGAATCAACATTCGCATTCCTTAAAGACATCTACGACCACACGATCCAGGTTGCGGATGCTATCGAAACATTCAGGGATGTACTCTCCGGGATCCTGGATGTATATCTTTCAAGCGTAAGCAATAAGATGAACGAAGTTATGAAAACCCTTACTATCATAGCGACAATCTTCATCCCCCTTACCTTTGTTGCAGGTGTCTACGGGATGAATTTTGAATATATGCCGGAACTTGCATGGGAACTGGCATACCCGGCTGTATGGTTTGTATTCATACTCATCTTTGTTTCCATGTACGCTTATTTCCGCAGGAAGAACTGGATGTAACAAGAGAACGGACAACTGATCTAAATGTATGACATATACCACACACCTTTCAGTACAGAGATAAAGGACACACTCATCACTGTTGAGAAACATGGAAGTGACCTTATCTACAAACGCCTCTTAAAGGGAAAAGAGGAAACAGAATTCCTGCTGCTGAATAATGATGGCGACATAGTCATAAATCCCATTGAACCGGTAAATACTCCGAAAAAACTCACTTCATTCCTTCTTATAGAATTCAGGCGTCCTGTGATGATAAGACCGGGAGACAGGAAAACCATATACCTGACATTCCCTGCAGAGATAGGTGTGTTCGTCATGGACGCTGCAGGCAACCACGAGGTAATCGATATATTCACATTCTCCAGGGTTAAGTTCACACTCTACGGAAGCCATAGTAAGGGACTCATATGCAAGTACTGGGAAAGTGATGTGTTCACAAAGGCCCCTGATACTGATATACTGCATGAAGGATATATTGAACTGGAGATAATAAATGATTCCAGCCATATGATGGAGGTCACAAAAGCGGTTTTCAATGCCTATGGAATGAAGATCTACTATGGTAACAGGATAATTACCATGAAAGCATCCATGAGAATAATCAATAAACTGCTTGCAGAAACCGATTTCAGTACATATCCCACAACCTCACGGTTCAGGAGATCGATGGAACTCTATACTTCCCGCAAGCTTATACCCACCGGAACAAAAGGCATTATGGAGTTTGGGTTATGAACTACACGGAGATAGCAAAATTCGCCCCTCCTCTTTCAGATCCCCTCCTGCAGGTTATCACGGTCATCATCATATTGTTCCTGGCAGTTGTGATAGGAAAGGCCATGACAATCTATCTGCAGCGCTCCCTTAAGGACAAGATGGACAAAGAGCATCTCAATATACTGCTCAAGGCAATATATTACGGAATTATAGTTGTTGCGATAACCGGCTTCATCTTCCCTCTGCTTGATATTGATACATCCGGCCTGCTTGTTGCCGGAGGGGTTGTGGGTATAATCCTTGGTTTTGCCAGCCAGAGCATTGTAGGTAATCTCATATCAGGCGTGTTCCTGATGCTTGAGCGTCCTATAAAGATAGGGGATACTGTGAACATAAACAACAACATAGGGTTCGTTGAGGACATACATCTGATATCAACGATAATCCGTACATTTGACGGTCTGTATATGAGATTGCCAAATGAAACGGTTTTCACGACCAGCATCACAAACTATGTGGCCAACCTGGGAAGAAGGTTTGAATATGTTGTGGGTATCCGTTATGAAGACGATGCTGATAAAGCCATAAGTATAATCAATGACCTTATAGAAGAACAGCCATATGCACTGGTCAATCCTGCTCCCAGTGTTTTTGTGGACACACTTGGTGATAATGCAGTTAACATCATAGTAAGGGTCTGGGCTCCTGCCACCGAATGGTATGATACTAAAATGAAACTGTTGTGGATAATAAAAAAGACACTGGAAGATAACGGTATTGAAATAGCATTCCCACAGAGGACCGTGTGGTTTGCCAGCGATCTTAATACAAGGATGGTCTCGCATGACCAAATGGGAAATAGCATGGAGAGCATAAAGGATTTGGAAACTGATCGATCATGAAAGCTGTATGTGTTTGTTTTGAAGTCCACCTGCCGCTGCCTGTACGCTGGTACTGGCCGCGGGAAGGATATGGCGAGGTACATATCGAAAAGTACTTCGATATGGAAAAAGCATTCCACAGCTTCACAAAACTGGCAGGGAATCTTGAGACCCTGAACGACACCTTGTCAAAGTCCATTGATAACGGAGGTAAATATACCTTTGACATCTCCGGTGTGTTCCTTGAGCAATGCAAATGGGCACCTGAGCTAATTGATGGCTTCAAAAAGCTTGACCCTGAAAGTGCCTCTTTTGCTGCC
Organism: Methanolobus sp. WCC5; assembly: GCF_045690325.1. Taxonomy (GTDB): domain Archaea; phylum Halobacteriota; class Methanosarcinia; order Methanosarcinales; family Methanosarcinaceae; genus Methanolobus. The sequence goes on from NZ_CP146981.1 coordinate 837,382, forward strand.
TCACCCTACTATCACTCTGTATGTTCGCTCTTTCCGGACCTTGAAGAATTCAGGGAACAGGTTGAGAAGGACGTTAGGACCATAGAGGAACTTTTCGGGCATCAGACAAGGACATTTGTGAACACAGAGCTCCTATATGAGCAAAGAACAATCAAAATGCTTAAAAAACTGGGATTCAAGTGTTTCATATCAGAAGGTTCCCATAATATAATGAACGGCTATGACCCCATGTATGTCTACAGCAATGCAGTCCCTACACTCCTGCGCCATATAAACCTGAGTGAAGACCTGGAGATCAGATTCTCAAGCAAGGGCTGGCCCGGATATCCCCTGATAGCTGACAAGTTCGCATCATGGATAGCAAGCATGAAAGGGGATGTAATAACACTTTACATAAAATATGATGCCATAAACACTCATCTGGAGAAGGATAAGGAGATACTTGGATTTTTGAGGGATATACCACTTTGTCTGGAAAAACACAACATAAAGATGCTTTTACCTGAGGAAGCTGTGGAAATATTCAAAGAGAACGGTTTACCTTCACTGGATTCAAAGATGACGGCACGTTACGGAATGCACAACCTGCTGGGCAACCATGCACAACACCTTTTCATGCACGAACTGGTGGATATAGGCAAGCAGCTTAAAAGGATAGAAGACCCTGTTAAAAAAAGAGAGATGCAAAGAATTTACCGTTATCTGCAGCAGAGTGAGATATTCCTGGAAATGAACTCAGAGGAAAGACGCCTTGGATATGAAAAAGCCGTAAATGATCTTTCCATACTATCAGATATCGAACGTGCGATAATATCGGAGGCCAGAAAATGAATTCCATCTGCCTTTTCTTTGAAGTTCACCAGCCATACAGGCTCAGATGGTTCTGGCCGGATGAAAAACAGGGTTTTGAACGCTATTTTGATGAAAAGGTCAACAGGGAGATATTCTGTAAGGTTGCAAAAAAGTGCTACCTTCCTGCAAACAGGACCATGCTTGAAATCATAGACAGGACAGACGGTGATTTCAGGGCAAGCATGTCTGTCACGGGCACATTGCTTGAACAGTGCAGTGAATGGGGTGAGGATGTACTTGATTCTTTCCGGGATCTGGCACAGACAGGCTGCGTGGAGTTTTTAGATGAGACCTGCTACCATTCACTTGCATCACTCTTTGAATCAAAGGAAGAGTTCATTGACCAGGTAAAGAAGCACAAGGATCTCATATCCGGACTGCTGGGTGTCACTCCCCGTGTATTCAGGAACACCGAGATGCTGTATAATAACAGCATTGCAGACATTGCAGGAAGTATGGGATACCGTGCGATACTTGCAGAGGGAATAGAACGCATACTGGACGGCAGGTCCCCTGATCATGTATACAGGGCAAAAGGTTCTGATATAGCGGTCCTGCTTCGTAATTATAAATTAAGCGACGACATTGGATATCGTTTCTCATCCCGGTGGTGGGAAGAATACCCGCTTACTGCTGCCAAGTGGGCGGACTGGGCCTCCAGAAATCCGGGAGAGACCCTGAACATCTTCATGGATTACGAGACCTTCGGAGAGCACCAGTGGAAAGACACTGGTATCTTTGATTTCCTCCGGGCACTGCCGGGTGAGGTAACGGACAGAGGAATGCGCTTTTTGACAGCGTCACAGACCATTGACACATATTCACCGGCAGGTGAGATAGATGTGGGTGATTTCTCCACCATATCCTGGGCGGACATAGAAAGGGACACCAGTGCCTGGCTTGGTAATGACATGCAAAGGCGGTGTTTTGAAGAAATGAAGATCCTTGAGAGCTATGTCAAAAGAACAGAGGATGCAGAGCTCCTTCGCATATGGAAACATATGCTCACATCGGACCACTACTACTACATGAGCACAAAGTGGCTTGGTGACGGGGATGTGCACTCATACTTCAGTATACATAGCAGCCCCTACGATGCAGCCGTAAACTTCATGGCAGCACTCAATGATTTCAAAGCCCGCGTATTCAGGGACCTGGCGGGGACAGAATAATATATTGGCCGGTATCATATTCTTAACCCGGAGTGTATGTATGGTAAGAGATCTCTATATGTTCTCCAGGGTGGATAAAGAAGCAGAGGTTGTCTGGTTCAGGCTCACATACGAGAACACAGTGCATTCGGAAGCTGATATAACATCATTTTTTGCAGAGAAGGGACTTGATATAAGGTTTGCATACCTTGACTGCTCGGAAGACCCGTTAAGAGGCAAGTACGTCATGTTCACAGAAGCTGAGAAAGGCAGGGATATCCAGGGCATAGCGGATGAGCTTGGAAATATGGATGTGGTGCTTGAGCTGGAATGGGGATTCTCAAAGAACAGGGTCATCCAGTCAGTAGACTTCCCATTGCATCTGCTTGGGGAAAGGGCTGTCATAATCAGGGCAAAGACATTTGTGAACATCCTGAACATTGTCTATGAGAATGTACCGCAATCCGAAGGATTGTTCACCATGATGGGGCTTAAGAACGGGTCAGGTGCGGTGAGATATCTCAGGGAACTGACAGAAGTGAACGAGAGTAACTTCCTTGAATTGCTGAAAGAACTCCTGATGGCTGCAGGCTGGGGTATCCTTGACTACGACATGGACACCGCCAACCTCAGAGGGACCGTGCAGGTCAATGATTCGTTCATTGCTGAAGAATACGGGCAGAGCGATGTACCTGTGTGCGGATATATAAGCGGTTTCCTTGCAGGATACATCTCACAGTCTCTGGGAAGAACAGTACAGGTCCGGGAAAAAAGATGCAAGAGCATGGGTGATGGCTTTTGTGAACATGTTGTATCCCCAGTTCCCGCAGGAGTGAATATAGAGCACATACTCAGGGGAGAATCAAATTGATACGACAGCCCAACGCTATTCTTGGCAATGACCGTTTGCTCGTTACCGTTGGCAAAAAAGGAGAGATATTCGGTTATTACTATCCCGGGAGGGATATTGCACAGCATGTGGAAGAGTCCCAGGCATGCCTGTATGACGGAAAGGGGCTCATATGGTCAAATGCCCGGGAATGGGTTGCAGACCAGAGATACATAGAGAACACAAATATAGTGAGCACAGAGCTTGTCCATCACCAGGGACTTACAATGAACATCCTGGATTTCGTTCATCCGGTCCTGCCGGTACTTGTACGCAGGTACAGGATAAGTTCTAAAAGACGATTTCATGGAAAGTTCTTCTACTACTCCAGCCTGCAGGTAGGGGAAATGAAGAAAAAGAACTCGGCATTCTGTGATCATGACTCCGGATTGCTTGGCCAGTACTGGAAGGACTACTATATTGGTATCAGTTCAACCCCCAGGTTCGAGGAATGGCAGGTGGGAAAGGCCATGGACACGATCTGGTGGACAAATGCCAAATATGACATGGAAGATGGAGGGCTCCAGAGGAACAACGAGGACATAGGCAACCTTAACTGCGCCTTAGGGTGGGAACTGGACATTGATGTTGCAAGGCCCGCCGAGATCACGGTGCTTATCGGTGCAGCCCCGGGAAGACAGGAACTTTACAGGACAATGCGTAAGGTACAGAGCGAGGCAGTGGAGAATATCTATAACGAGACCCAGGAAAAATGGATAAAATGGCTCTCAAGAAAAACACTCCTTGAATTGCCTGGTTATCCTGGTTTTGAAAGTTTCAGGCAGGATCTTGTAAAGGGGTTTAACCGTTCCCTGCTGGCATTGAGCATACTCAATGACCCTAATAAGGGGTCATTTGTCGCAGCACCGGAATTTGACCATGAGTTTGAGATGAGTGGAGGTTACGGATACTGCTGGAACAGGGACTGTGCGGAGATAGTCACTTCCCTGATGGAGGCAGGTTATCCTGAATATTGTGAACGTTTCTTCAAATGGTGCAAAGGTACACAGCTTCCGGACGGATCGTGGTTCCAGCGTTACTGGCTTGACGGGGGCACCGCACCCTCATGGGGGAATTTCAGTTTTTCAACACAGATCGATGAAACCGGAAGCACCCTCTTTGCAATGGATCGTTTCTACCGGACACTGGAACAAGCCTTTAAAGTTGATTTCCGTGATAATATGTGGTCCACAGTACTGTGCGGTGCGGAATACCTCATGAAAAGAACCGTCAATGGCCTGCACGATCCCTGCCTGTGCCTCTGGGAGACCCATGCCGGGATATTCACCTATACCAACGCTGCCATATATGCAGGGCTGAAAGGAGCTGCCAATATGGCCCGGGACTATAACGAGAAGGAACTTGCAGACAGATGGACAGAAAGGGCTGAATTGATCAAGAACACTACCATTGAGAGATTATGGCTTGATGAAGGTTATTTTGCCAGGGGGATAAGATATGGAGAGATCGACCGTACCATAGATGCAAGCATTATTGGCACATTTGTCCCTTTCAGCATGCTCTCAGCCCGGAATAAAAAAGAGCGGGAAATGATCACCTCCATGATCGGGAATATAGAAAAACATCTCCGGGTACCTGTGAATGAGCACTTCGGAATAAAAAGATATATCGATGACAATTACATCGAAGGAAATCCATGGATAGTCACAACGTTGTGGCTCTCAAAGGCTTTGCTTGAGCTTGCAGTGACCTGCTGTGGTAAAGAAGAGGAAGAAGAACTGGGCACACTGACCAACAATGCCCTCAAATACATCCGGTGGTCACTAAAGGGAAGTACCGGTGCAGGAATGCTGCCCGAACAGGTCAACAAATACACCGGCAAGCCTGCATGGGCCATCCCCCTGAGCTGGAGTTGTGCCCTGATGCTTGATAATGTATTGCTGCTGGATAAGCTCCAGAAGAGTCTCAGCCCGGAATAACATATGAGCCAGGCAGCAGGCATCCAAACCAAGAGGAATTATCATGGATCATTCTGACTACAGCAAAGCAATCGCCAGAGAATGGATACTCAGCAATGGACTTGGAGGTTATGCATCCTCCACGGTCATCGGAGCGAATACACGTAAGTACCATGGCCTGCTTATCGCTTCACTAAAACCCCCTGTTGAGCGCAGAGTCCTGCTATCATCCCTTGATGAGGAGCTCATTACACAAAAAGAGACATTCAGGCTTGCAGTACACAGATACCCGGATGCCATATATCCCCGTGGCAACGACATACTTACGGATTTTTACATGGAACCTTTTCCGACCTTCCTGTATAATGCGGGTGGCATGACAATTAAAAAGCAGATTATGATGCCCCATGGCCTAAACAGTACCGTGACAAGATATCATATCAGCAACCCATCCGGAAAAAAGGGATTTTTCAGGATAATGCCACTTGTGAACAACCGGTCTGTGCACCATATGACCCGGTCAGATGAACTGACGTTCATGCAGGAAGTCCTGCCCGGGAAGATCTCACTGGAATGTGAAAATGGTTCTTTCAGCCTTTATTCGGACATGGGGTACCGGGCAGACGAACACTGGTACTATAATTTTGAATACGACACTGAGCTCTTAAGGGGATATCCTCACAGGGAGGACAATTTCAATCCGGGACACTTTGACCTGGAGATAAAAGGGAGAGATGCCTCGTGTTTCATTGTGGCAAGTACTGAACCTGATGAGAAATGGGACTGGAAAAGAATACAGGAACTTTTTGATAATGGACAGAGACGTCTTGAAGGGCTTGCCGGTAAAGGAATGGCAGACGATCCGTTCTTAAAAAAACTGGTGCTTGCCGGCGATTCTTTTATTGTTGACCGCCGGTCCACAGGATCGAAGTCTGTTATAGCCGGTTACCACTGGTTCGGGGACTGGGGCAGGGATACCATGATATCTTTACCGGGACTTACACTGGTTAGCGGACGCTATGATGATGCAAGGTCGATCCTGTCCACTTTTGCAGCCCATTGTAAAGAAGGGCTGATACCAAACCTGTTCCCTGAGCAGGACTCCGGTTCACCGGCCTACAACACAGTGGACGCATCCCTCTGGTTCGTTCATGCTGCAGGAAGATACATGGATTACACCGATGATACCGGTTTCATCAAAATTATCTGGCCTACGATAGAAAGTATACTGGAAAATTATCGAAAAGGGACCGCATATGCCATCAGAATGGATGAAGACGGACTGATAGAGCACGCAGGACAGCTTACATGGATGGACGCGAAAATAGGGGATCTGGAGGTAACTCCCAGGAAGGGAAAAGCATGTGAGATCAATGCCCTCTGGTACAATGCACTTATGTATGCGGGGAAAATGGGTGAAAGTATCGGAATTGATGTTTCGGCTTTGAGAAAAGATGCTAAACTGGTAAAGGAAAGTTTCAGGGAGCTGTTCTGGAACGAAAAAAAGAAGTGTCTTTACGATTGCATTCCAGGGTCCGGGGAAGTAATGGATTATGAGAAAGACAGTTCTGTCCGGCCAAACCAGATACTTGCTGTTTCCCTGCCACACACCATGCTTTCAGCATACATGGAGAAGAATATCTTTGATGTGGTCACTGAAGAGCTGCTCACACCCTATGGACTGAGAACACTTTCACCTTTTGACAAAAGGTATAAAGGCAGCTATGCAGGGAACCCTGAAGAAAGGGACTGTGCCTACCATAATGGAACTGTGTGGCCCTGGCTGCTTGGTCCCTATGTAACGGCCTGCAGGAAGGTCTGCAGGGACACGCCGGAGCTGAAAGAAAAACTCAGGTCACTACTGCATATGATAGAAGAACATATGGATGAGGCCTGCATCGGAACAATATCAGAGGTTTTCGACGGGGATATGCCACACAGGCCAGGCGGCTGCGTTTCACAGGCATGGAGTGTGGCCGAGATCATGCGTTGCTATGCTGAGGACATCCTTGCAGAATAGATCGGATGTGCGGGGGATGTCCCGGGATGTCTCCAAATATCCATTCGCAATCTTTAAGATTGCTGAGATTCATTTTATAATAATATTTTGGGAATTTGAAATATGGTTTAGTATTTGGGATTTAATAATAAAGTTGTGGGAATATGGAATCTATGAGAATTGCAATGTTCTCATGGGAGAGCCTTCATTCGGCAAAAGTGGGCGGACTGGCTCCCCATGTGACAGAGTTATCAGAACAGCTGGCTAAAGCAGGACATGAGGTCCATATATTCACCCGTGCCGGGTGGTACAGGGACTACGATGAAATAAACGGCGTACACTACCAGAGATGTCACTTTGACGAGTCCGGGGATATACTCTCCCAGATGAATAAGATGTGCGATGCCATGTATTCAAGATTTGTCCGGGTATCTGAGGATTTTGGGAAGTTTGACGTTATACATGGGCATGACTGGCATCCTGTGAATGTGCTCAACAGGATAAAGTATCAGCACGGATTGCCCTATGTGATGACCTACCATAGTACAGAATGGGGACGCAACGGGAATGTTCATCTGAGCTCACCCACAGCATCTGAGATATCCCATCGTGAATGGCTCGCCGGATATGAGAGCTCTGAGGTGATAATCACTTCGGAGAAATTCAAAACGGAAGTTCAGGATATCTACTCCATTCCCGATTATAAGATATCGGTGATACCTAATGGTATATCCCCTGGCAAGGTAAAGAAGGATATAGACCCCGGTTCTGTCAAGAAGGACTATGGTATCCACCCCTTTGCCCCTGTGATCCTCTTCACAGGCAGGATGCATTACCAGAAAGGTCCGGACCTTCTTGTAAAAGCCATCCCAAGGGTCCTGGATGGTAACTGGGGTGCGCATTTTGTATTCATAGGCGAAGGAGAGATGAGACCATACTGCCAGCATCTTGCAGATGAGCTTAATGTAGGACAGTCCTGTCACTTCCTGGGATATTCACCAGATGAGGTCCTCAGGGACTGGACAAATGCCTGTGACATGACATGTGTTCCAAGCAGGAACGAGCCTTTCGGAATAGTAGTACTTGAATCATGGGATGCGAGCAAGGCAGTTATTGCAACAGATGCTGTCAATATAGTTGACAACTTCCAGAACGGACTTATCAGTTACAAAACACCCGAATCCATTGCATGGGGAATCAACTATGCCCTTGACGGGCTGGATTCCATTACACCGGTCATGGGTAACAATGGGAAAAAACTTGTGGGAACGAAGTTCAGCTGGAACACAATTGCCACAAGAACAGTTAATGTTTACAAAAGGATAATCTGAAGTGATAGATATGGATGAAATGTGTTTGAACATAGGTGAAGCGGCCGGTTACGTATACAGGCTGCTTGAAAACGGGGAATCGAATCTGGCAAACCTGAAGAACCATCTTAAGGATAACGGTTTTGATTCACAGGTAGTGTTCATGGCAATCGGATGGCTTGCAAGAGAGGATAAGATATGCATAGACAGGAATAAGAACTCCTGGTCACTGAAACTGAAATAAGGGCATAGTAGCTCTTATTGATCTATTGACTGACTATTTTTCCAGGATCTTCTTTGAAGGGATGCTTACAAAAGCTATGACAATCAGATAACTGTCATACCTGTTCATGCTGCAACCCCTTCCCTTCTTACTGTTTCCTATTTTTTCAAATGAGAGATAAATTTAATATAGCATTGCTTAACATATATAGTATGCTTATAGATCAGAATTAAAAACATACCGGGGGAATAGTATGAAAAATAAGAGAATAGTTTATCTGCCGATATTAGCAGTAGCAGTAGTTGTAATGCTTGCAGGCGTTGCCATTGCTGCAAACAATAGTACCGGTAATCGTATATGGGACGCAAATGAGAACATGTCCCTTGAATATACATGGACTGCACTGAGCTATTCAGGATTCTATTACGATCTTGATTCAGGTGTAGGCTCGGAAACACTTACAATTAAACTGGACAGCAACACTGACAGGAGCATAGGAGAAGGAGACCTTGAATATTCCACATCACCCATAAGCACCAGCTTTGAGCAGGGGGACTGGGGCTCCTACCAGGTGATAGGATTCATGGCTGAGCGCTACTTTGCAGCTTATACTGACGATACGGGATTTACGGATGATGTCAGTCTCATATCTGACGGCATACTTACAAAGGTCCTGCTTGACAATGATGAGAAAGTTTCACTTTATTCAGGATCTTCACTTGTACTTGAAGAAGGATATGAACTGAATATAGTAGAAGTTGACCTGAATGGTAACAGTGTAATGGTGACCCTGGAAAAGGACGGTACTGAAATTGACACAGATATTGTCTCCTCTAATGACGATTACGTCTACGAGGCAGAGATCGGTGCAGAGGATGTAGCGATAATAGCCGTACACATCGATAGTATATTCCAGGGAAGGGAGACCAATGCCGTATTTGTGGAAGGTGTATTCCAGATATCCGAGAACTACGTAGAAGTACAGGGTGGTGATCCTTTTGGAAGGATGGAGGTCACATCCCTGAGCTTTGATGAGATAGCAATGGAGAATTCAGGTTCCATCAGCCTTGGAAGAGGCAATACCATTACGATCATGGGCAAACTGAAATTTGTGGTAGCAGATGACAGCACTCTGAGGTTTGGGCCTGTGCTGGACATGTCACAACCGGGCATCTATGAGCTAAGAGGTACGGTTGCAGAAAATGAGGAACTGATCTGGACACCACTGAATTTCGAAGGGTTCTACTACAACATTGATGAAGGTGTGGGAACTGAATCCCTTGAGATAACAGACCTGAGTGGCAGATCTGTCAGCCAGGGAGATCTTGTGTACAGGAGTGAGCCGCTAGATGTCAGTTTTGAGCGCGATGACTGGGGCAAGTTCCAGGTGATAGGGTTCATGGCAGAGAAGTACTTTGCAGGCTACCCGGACAATGAATTCACAGATGATGTAAGTCTTCTTTCTAACGGGCAGCTCTCAAAGGTACTGATCGATGATGACAGCAAGAAGTCCCTTTACACTGGCTCTTCCCTGATACTTGAAGAAGGATATGAGCTCTATGTTGTTGAAGTTGACCTTAACGGTAACAGTGTTATGGTCAACCTCGTTAAAGATGGTGATGACATTGACACTGACATCATTTCTGCCAATGATGACTATGTCTATGAGATGGATATAGGCTCAACAGATGATGTGCCTATCATAGTGGTACACTTTGATGAGATATTCAGGGGAACTGAAACCAATGCGGTTTTCGTTGAAGGTATCTTCCAGATATCCGGGGACGTGATCGAGATAGAGGCTGGTGAGCAGTTTGGAAGGATGGAAGTTTCAAGCTTCTCTCAAAACGAGATAATCCTTGAGAACAGGGACTCTGTCTCACTGACAAGAGGAAATACCATCAATGTCATGGGAGATATCTCTTTTAAGGTCGCTGACGCCGGTGATGTGCGTTACTATCCGTTCGTGCAGGTATCCACTCTGCCTTCGCAGTCGTTGTCCATTGATATGCCTGCTGTTATCAGACAGAATGAGGCAGTGGAAATAGAGGTTACATCCAGAGGTGCAGCCGTAGACGATGCTGCTGTGATGTTCGGTAATAACAATGCAGGCAGGACGGCAACCGACGGTACCGTATCCTATACACCACAGAGTGCAGGTACCTTTACGGTAACTGCAGAGAAGGAAGGTTTTGTCTCTGCAAGCAAGAGAGTGGAGGTGATCTCACCAGAGGATGCCAGCAGGAAACTTGTCATCGAGGTATCCCCGGAAACGGCTATTGAAGGCGATACCATTACAATCTCTGTGATAACTGCCATCGGCGGGGACCCGGTTGAAGGTGTGCAGGTATACTATGATAACAACCTCATTGGAACTACTGATACGGATGGAACCCTGGTATACACGGTAACAGAACCGGGCATGCATAAACTGAGCACTTTTGCAGATGATTACCTTGAGGCTGAGCTTAATCTGGAGGTACTTGCACTTGAGGCGAAGTTCTCATATTCCAATCTGCAGGTCACACCGCTTCTTGTCAGGACCGGGGAAGATGTCACTGTTACAGTGGATGTGATGAACACAGGCACTTCTGCAGGCCAGACAGACGTGCAGCTGCTTATCAACGGCACTGTTGCGGGATCTGAGAACGTCTCACTTGATGCAGGAGAGGAAACAACGGTAACATTTACCATCTCACAGGATGAGGCGGGCAGCTATGAAGTGCAGGTTGGCGATTCCACCGCTGTCTTTGAAGTGGAGACGAGCGCTCTTCCGGCACCTGGAATTGCTGTTGCGGTTATCGCTGTGATGGCAATGGCCCTTCTTATCCGCAGGAAGGAAGGCAAAAAGTGAGGAGAACAGAGGTGAATACAGACAATTGAATCGTACAGAACTGAAGTATCCTTGTGCCTGCCTTTGCGGCAGGTACTACTTATTTAAGGTTATTTTTCAAATAGCATTATATCGGTCTGTAGAAAACCTATTATCAATAATTTATGAGCCGCAGATACCTCAACTCCGTAGGAGGTAAATGTATCCGTAATTATCTGTGGTCCATTAATAAAGAAAGGATTTCTACATAGCCATTATATCCATATTAGATCCATATTACCTCAATATACTGAATACATCCATTCCAGTACAATTAATCTGGACAAAATACAGTAATTGTGCTTTTATCGATGAAACAAGTTCAAAATGAACGGTGAAAAACATGAAAAAAGGGATCATATCCATTCTGTCTCTTCTCTTTGCAATGAGCATTCTAATAATACCCGGTCCTTCCTTTGCCTGTGATATCTGTTTACTGGATTCACATGATCAAATGTTCATATATTCCAACATGAATGTTACGCCAGTTGTGGCAAATGCCGGGGAAGATGTCACGGTCATGGTTGATGTAAGGAACATTAACGGTTCCGCAGAAGAGACAGAAGTACAGCTGCTTATCAATGGCGAGATTGCCGACTCCAGATCCGTGTCACTGGAGGCAGGTGAGGAAACAACGGTCACTTTCATAATCTCTGAAGAAGAGGCAGGCACCTATACGATACAGATCGGCTATTTTTTAGAAGAACTGGAAATTGAAGATAATTCCCTCCCGGCACCAGGCATTATCTTCACATTGATCGCTTTTATGACCATTACCCTGTTTTTGTACATGAAAAGAACTAAGAGCTAAAGTAGAGCTAAAGTCAGAAGAACATATAGAGACTGAAGTAATTTATATCTAATATAGAAGATAAACTTCCGATGAGTGTGCCCAGCGTATGAGAGGTAAGTGAAAATGGATGCAACTGCTTCTTTATTTGCAATACTATACACGTTCTCAGCTTCATTGCTCTATCCCGTGGTGATCATTCTTATACTCCTGGTGGTCTTTTCCCTTATGCTTACAGGTGAGTTCCTCTCGGAATATGCAAAAAGACACAGGGATACAGCAAATCTTGAAATGACCTGCAAAGATGTCAGAGAACATATCCGTTTGCAGGATTTCGCTATGGCAGCCGGATCACTCCGGAATATAGAACAGAACTACCTGGTTACGGGTTTTGCAAAGGATGCAGCGGTCCATGTGGAAAAGAACATGATCCCTGCCATCGGGTGGCTCTCACAGGACTACGAGATAAGGATGGCAAAGAGACTGGAACAGACCAGGATAGTCGCAACGGTCTCCCCGATACTGGGACTGATGGGGACCCTTATTCCTCTGGGACCTGCACTTATCGGGCTTTCACAGGGCGATATCGTGCAGCTTGCAAATAATCTTATGATCGCCTTTGCTACAACAGTCATAGGCCTGTTCGCAGGAACTATCGGCTACGTGCTCACCCAGGTGAGGAAGAGATGGTACTGGCAGGATATGGCTGATATCGATTATATCCTTGACAGCCTGGAGGTCGTTGAATGAGAAAGAGGACAAGATACAATCGCAGGCGACTCATTGACAACGAAGATGAACAGAATCCCCTGACAGGCGTTGCCAATCTCTTTGACATCGCCATGGTCTTTTCGGTGGCATTGCTTGTGGCGCTTGTCATGTCATACCAGTTGCCTGAACTGCTCAGTCCCACAGATGACATGACCATAATCAAGAACCCTGGGCAGCCGGACATGAAGATAATCATCAAGGAAGAGGGGAGACCCATTGAGGTACTGAACATGACAGACCAGATAGGTGGCGGAACCGGAGAGGCTCTGGGTACGGCTTACAAACTGGCTGATGGCAGGGTTGTGTATGTGCCTGAAAGTGATGGGAATGAGAGTATTAACTGATCAAAGACAGGAATTATAAATATCCATCCTGCCTTACTTTTTTCAAAATGGCAATAGCCTTGGAATTAGCCTTATTTCTTCGCAGTACTGAAACCTATCAGAGAGTATGGCGTACAGTGGCGCATGATTGCTGAGAAAAGTCCTGCAAAAGCAATGATAGCGAGCACCCAGCGCAAGATGCCGGGACCAACAAGGTCCAGTGCAAGGACTGTTATCGCCAGCGAACCGAAAAATGCTCTTAAAAGCAGGTCAAAACCCCCGACATTCTCCTGAAGGAACATTTCTTTCATATCCATATATTATCACTCCGTGTCCCTGCTGAACAGAAAACATGTACTTTTGTTCCGGGAACAATGGAATTTATGAGTGAATGGCACATAAAACATGTGCCTGGAAAAACTAAATTCGTTTGTGAAAAATCACTTTGTGAAGAAAATTATAAATTTATTCGCAACTATTTTGTAGTATTAATCTGATTAACTGTAAAGCTAAAATCTGCTACAGATCTACACTACAGATCTACTATAGTAAACAAGGGAGAATAGGTCAGAAGAATTGGGAGAATATCATGATACAGGATTTTAAAGAAACGTTCAGGGAGGTTGTCCAGGCAGTATTGCCCCTGACAGGGGCGGTTCTTCTGATAATGTTTGCCATAGGCATGGATTCGGGTATGTTCCTGTCCTTTATTACAGGAGCTGTGCTGGTAATTGCAGGAATGGTACTTTTCCTCATGGGTGTCAAGCTGGGAATGCTGCCGATCGGTGAATCCATTGGTGCCGAACTTCCCAAGCACAATTCCTTGCTGTTTATAGTAGCCATTGCATTTTTGCTCTCATTCATGGCAACAGTTGCAGAACCTGATGTGAGGGTACTGAGCGCAATGATCGATTCAGTATCAGATAATGGGATCTCCCGGAACGCATTGATCCTGTCCATTGCTTTTGGTGTGGGCTTCTTTGTATCGGTATCCATGCTCAGGATCGTTTACGGTGTTCCGATCAAGTATCTGCTGACTGCAGGCTACCTCATAGTCATAATTCTATCCTTTTTCACAAACCCCGAATATATTGCCATAGCCTATGATGCCGGGGGGGTGACCACCGGACCCATGACAGTACCTGTTATCCTGGCACTGGGAATAGGTATTGTATCTGTACTGGGTGATAAGTCAGAACTGTCAGAAGGTTTCGGACTCATCGGGCTTGCCTCCATCGGACCGATAATCAGTGTGATGCTGATGGGGGTGCTTGCTTGAGCGGCGTGGAACATGGTCAGGACCTGATCACCATCGTTCTTGAGGTCTTCGAAGCTTTGCTGCCATTGATAGTGTTTTTCATTATATTCCAGTTATTGTATCTTAAATTCCCTTCTTCACAGCTTGTAAAACTCGGTTTGGGTATATCCATGACAGCTGCAGGAATGGTACTGTTCCTCTATGGGGTTTACAATGGTTTTTTCCCTGTGGGAACCGGGATAGGAGAGTTCTTCGGCAAGTTCAGGCATCAATGGGTATTGATACCAATTGGTTTTTTCCTTGGATTCCTTGCAACCTACGCAGAACCCGCTGTAAGGGTATTTTGCTATCAGATAGAAAAGTCATCCAGCGGGTATATCCGGGCAAAGCTCATGCTATATACATTATCCCTTGGTGTTGCCGTATTTGTTAGCATCGCAATGGCAAAGCTGGTCTATGGGATTCCCTTTATGTACATAATAATACCGGGCTACCTGATAGCCCTGATACTTATGTGGTTTAGCGATAAGGACTTCATAGCAATCGCCTTTGATTCCGGAGGAGTTGCCACAGGGCCCATGGCTGTCACTTTCCTGATGTCAGTGGCTGTTGGCGTTGCTTCTTCACATGGGAACAGGGATCCTGTTATCGACGGTTTCGGCATGATAGCATTGATAGCCCTGGCACCCATAATATTTGTAATGATCTTAGGAGTATACATGCGATATATAGGAAGGAAGAATAATGAATGATGAAAATAATCTGGCACTGATAGTAACGATAGTAAAGAAAGGATGGGGTGACAACGTTGTTAAAGCATCCCGTAAAGCAGGCGCAAAAGGCGGGACCATCATCTTTGGACGTGGCACCGGTGTCCATGAGAACAAGAGCCTCCTTGGAATGTTGATAGAGCCTGAAAAGGAAATTGTGCTCACCCTTGCAGAATCTGAAAACGCTGAGGCTATAGTGGACCTTATCAGTGAGGATGTGGGACTGCACAAACCAGGACTGGGATTGGGTTTTGTAATACCCGTTAAACAGGTTTTCGGAACTGCACAAATAATATGTGACAAGGATAATCGCTGTGAACTCCACATGATGGAAGAAGAGGAAGGATCAGAAGAAACAGAAAAAGAGAAACATTAAAAATAATCCATTTCTTCCTTATTCATTTTCCTTCTATTTCCGGCCGAAATAGAATATTCCAAGCCCGATCCAGAAGAGCATGATAACTGCTGCAAGGACGAGCACAGGCAGCGGACCAAAGTAGAATATAAGAGGGACGGAGGCAGCCGTGAAGATCCCGCCTCCCACGATAGGTTCAAAGAGTAGTTGCTTATAGCCAAAACCTTCAAGGGCCGGTGATCTGTTGCCCGGGTCAGCGATCCTCATCAGAAGCAGGCCACTTGCAGTCATCCCCATGGATTGTCCGAAATTGCCTATGCTCCTTTCAAACCAGTAGGAAGGCATCATCCTTGGGCCCAGGAAAAGGAACGCCACCAGGTTCCACACAATACCCACAGTTGCAAGGATAAGGAAAGGCATCAGGTTATTCCCGATCACGGTCAATGAGAGTGTTGCTATTGCACTGGTGATCAATATATCCAGCGACAATCCCTGTATCCTCATCATAAGGTCACGGTCCAGGGTCTGGTGTACGTCAAACCTGTCAAGGAAAAGCTGGAGAAGGATGCCGCCTATCATTGCCAGGGGAAAGAGCGGGATGTGGGCCAGCAGGTATACATCTGTGGCTTGACCCCATGTGATCTCCTCTATAAAGATAAGTACCTGAAGGATAAGATAACCTATTCCGATAGCAACCCCTACATATGCAAAATGGAGCGAAAGAGGTTCGATAGACTCAGGCCTTGTGGTGATCTTGCCGGCAGACTCCCTGGAATCAAAATCTATTATACCGCTCTGGTATCTCTCATCAAGGGATATATGGTCCGCATTTGTCAATACGTTTGTTTTGCCGGTCCTTACTCCGTAATTCAGGAGCACTATCCCAAAAACGACACCAAAGAGGATGCCCACTGTGGCAAGACCAAGCGCCAGATCCGCTGCATCTGAAAACCCCAGCTCTTCAAAAGTTGCTGCCATGCCGGCTGCAGTACCGTGTCCGCCTTCAAAGGATATCTCAATAAGGGCACCTGCCATCGGATCCATCCCGAAGAATGGTGTCAGTATGAGAAGTGTTACCAGTATCCCGAATACATACTGACCCCATGCTATGGTCTGTCCGTGAGCTACCTGCGGACCTGCAAGAAACCATATGTCACGGATGCCAGGTATCTTTTTTCCCAGGAAGAGCGTGGCAAATATTATATTGATAAAGAGTCCTGGAAGAGTTGCCCATGCATCAAGCATCTCTGCCGGGAACAGCCCTCCGGACAGGAAAGACCCATTAAAACCTGCCCATGAAACCAGGTTACCAAGAAGTTCCGGACCAAGTAACAGGGCCAGGAATCCTCCTATAAGCGAACTTGGGATAAAGAGCCTTTGAAGCGGAGGGGACATAACCCTGATCCATTTCCCAAGAAGCAGGACAATACCAAGCACAAGAAAACTCATTCCTATCATGGAAGCAGACATTTGACCTATTCCCCTAGCCTAAAATGATCATACAGAGATGAGAGAGTAACGGTACCGCTTTGTCAGGAACAATATATACCTTTTTGCCTTACCCCCATAACTTTGCACATTTACAGTTATAGTTATAGTTATAGTTATAGTTATAGTTACAGTTATAGATACACTTACAGTTGCCTTTGATAGTTATCTGTAATAGTTACCTGTGAATAAAAACGATCATCCAGATCTATGTCATGGATCATCTGTGCGTTGCCATAATAGCTACAATATTCAGATCAAGAGTTCACAATAAACAGGACAATAATAAGTTATTTATCATTTCAGCTATCTCTTTCTTTCATGGCGGAGGAGCAGTGGTGTGGCATCCCTTCAGAGGATGTTTTTACTTTACTCAACAGTCATCCTGATGGCCTGAGCCAGGATGAGGCAGAACTAAGACTTGCAAGGGACGGATACAATGAAGTATCCGCCAAACAGGAGCATGGACCAGTGTACCGTTTCCTGAAACAGTTTGCAAGCCCCTTGATATACCTGCTTATCGCAGCAGCTGTTATAATCTTCTTCCTGGACCACTATGTGGATACTGTCGTTATCCTGTTGGTGGTTCTTGCAAACGCAATAATAGGTTTCATACAGGAAGGAAAGGCGCAGAATGCACTTGAGTCACTGTCAAAGCTGCTTGTACCGGAAGCAAGAGTAATAAGAAGTGGTGTAAGCTCCGTGCTTCCAAGCAGGGAGCTGGTTGCCGGTGATGTGGTGCTGCTGGAGGCCGGGGACAGGGTGCCTGCCGACATGAGACTGTTCTATACCAAGAACCTGAGAGCCGATGAATCCATACTGACAGGTGAATCCGTGCCTGTGGAAAAGAAAGCGGATACCATTGACACGGGCTGTATGGCTTTTGCTGATCAGAAGAACGTATGCTTTGCAGGAACCCTGATAAACCAGGGACAGGGAAGAGGTGTTGTGGTGGCCACAGGAAATAAGACCCAGATAGGCCGGATATCCGAATTCATCAGGGAAAGTAAGGAGATGTCCACACCCCTTTTGCGTAAGATGGCACATATGAGCGTAATACTGTCTGTGGTCATCCTTATCATAGCTGCCCTGACATTTGTCGTTGGCCTGTTCAGGGGATTTGAGACCGTTGAGATCTTCATGGCTTCCGTAAGCCTTGCTGTTGCTGCAATTCCCGAAGGCTTGCCTGCGGTCATAACTATCTCCATGGCTATCGGAGTTAACAGGATGGCTGCAAGGAATACCATCATCCGCACGGTGCCTGCTGTGGAGACACTTGGAAGTGCCACTGTAATATGCACTGATAAGACCGGTACTCTTACAAGGAACCAGATGACAGTGACCCAGGCCTATGCAGCAGGTAAATTGTATGAGATCACAGGCTCGGGTTACGTTCCTGAAGGTGACTTCCTGCTGGAGGGAGCAAAAGCTGACCCCCTGGAGGATAAAGCCCTTGTGGAAACCCTCCGGGCAGGAGTGCTGTGTAATGATGCTTCATTCAGGGGCGTTGATAATATAGACGGTGATCCCACAGAAGGAGCTCTCCTGATCTCGGGTATGAAAGCCGGAAAATTCTATCTTCCCAGGAAGGATATCGTACCCTTCGAACCGGAAGAAAGGTTCATGGCAACCCTGCATGAAAAAGAGGATGGCTCAAAGATCATTTATGTAAAGGGCTCCCCTGAAAAGATCCTGAGCATGTGCATATCCCAGTTTAACGGACAGGAAACAGGACCACTGGATCCGGAAAGTGTCAGTCATGCTGCTGAACAGATGGCTTCCAATGCCCTCAGAGTACTGGGTATGGCATACAGGGAAGTGGCTGCAGATGTGGAAAGGATAGAGGCGGAGGATATAAAGGACCTGGTGTTCACCGGCCTGCAGGGCATGATGGACCCCCCCAGGGAAGGGGTCACGGAAGCTATCAGAAACTGCAAGACAGCAGGCATCCGGGTAATAATGATAACAGGGGACCACCTGAAGACAGCTTATGCCATAGCCACAAAGATAGGAATCGAAACTGAAGGTGCACTTGCAGGAAAGGATATTGAGGAAATGTCCGATGGGCACCTCAAAGAGCTTCTTGGAAAGGTATCTGTGTTTGCAAGGACCTCTCCTGAGGACAAGCTGCGAGTTGTAAAGCTTCTCAAGGAGATGGGTGAGGTTGTAGCTGTGACTGGAGACGGTATCAATGATGCCCCTGCCCTGAAGACCGCAGATATCGGCATTTCCATGGGAATTACCGGTACCGAGGTTGCAAAAGAGGCTTCCAATATGGTGCTGGCAGATGATAATTTCTCCTCGATCGTGGCGGCAATCGAGGAGGGCAGGGATGTCTACAGCAAGATACAGAAGATCCTGATATGGACACTGCCCACAAACGGAGGACAGGCACTCTCAATTGTGTTCGCCGTGATCCTTGGAATGACGCTGCCCCTGGTGCCCCTGCAGATACTGTGGCTTAATACGGTCACCGCCATTGGCCTTGGTGTTCCCATAACCATGGAGCCAAAGGAAAGGGGCATACTGAAAAGGCCGCCACGGCCTCCAAAAGAGCCGATACTGACCCCCCTCATCAAAAGAAGAGTGATATTCGTCTCGCTGCTCATTGTTGCAGGTGCATATCTCAACTTCTTCATGAAACTGGAAAACGGAGGCAGTCTGGATGCTGCACGTACCATTGCCCTGAACACCATAGTGTTCTTCCAGATATTCTACCTGTTCAACTCCAAGTCAATGTACGAATATGTGTTCAGGGACATACTGTCAAACAGGATAATGCTGCTGGGTATAGCCATTGTCATAGCGCTGCAAATGATGATAACCTATGTACCCGCAATAAACTCTATCTTTTCCACCGCCCCCATCGAGGCAGCGGACTGGCTGATGATAGTACTTGTTTCCAGCTCGGTGTTCTTCCTGATAGAGATCGAGAAATACCTGCATAAGAAAGGGTATTTCTCATGATCTGTCAGCTTGAAAAAATTGCCATGAACAGTACGTACTGTTCAGGAAAGACCTCTTTTTTTAGGTATTATCTCCTCATCAAGCACTTTTCCATAGGGACATGCCAGATTGCACAGGGTACACTCCATGAACCCACGTTCCGTTATCCTGCGGATGTGTTTTTCCCACTTGCTGTTTATATCCTTCTCAAGTTCGTGGGATACAACACATTTATCGTAGATCACTTTCTCCCCGGCCGGCACTCCCTGTGAAGGACCCGCAATGATCGCACCATAAGGACATGCTTTCACACAAAGGGATTCTTTCTGGCACAATGGTTGTTCTGCACACAGATCCCTTGTAAAAGGCTTGTCCGGTTCAAGCTCCGCCGTGCTAAGTAAAGCTATCCAGCGCACTCTTGGACCATATTCAGGTGTGATCACCTGGGTATTATGGCCTATAAAACCCAGACCAGCAAGATATGCCGCCACTTTCACATGCACTGAATGGGTAGGTGCAGCTTTGATACCTTTTTCATCCCAGAGCCACTGTGCCAGCCGCCACGCACGTGTTTCCACGGTCTCATAATAGAGATTATAATATTCTGCCTCGCCTCCGCTGAAATCACCTGTTCCCGGCGTGCTTATCGCAGCATTCATACCCTCATCCCAGATCACCATACCCATCACAATAAGTGACCTGGCATCAGCCATGAAATCAGACGGCTTTTCAAGACCACGCCCTGGAGGGAACTCAACACTCTCCAGTTTATCCATATCCGAAACACCAAAGAGCTGGAATCCTTTTTCCATAGCCTTAGCTCTTATCTCATCTTTAAGCTCCAATTTTTGCCTCCTGCAGTTTCACCTGCATAACAAAGATTGTTACCTGACTATATAAAACAGAGTCATGACATTATTCATTACCCATGATAACATCCAATACTGATGATAATATTACATCATCAGGGGTTTTATGTTGCGGATATGCAGTATTGGTCATTCTATCTGAATACGTCAGGCTGCTCCTCTTGCCTGGAGGATAATATCACCCCACTTATCCAGCAATTCTTCAAGTGCCTTTAATGAAATCGGTTTTGAGATGTAATCATCCATCCCTGCCTGGATAAAATGCTCCATGTCACCTTTTAAGGCATAAGCCGTCATTGCAATTATCGGTATGTCCTTATTGAGTACCGCAGACTCAGTATTGCGAATGTACCTTGTAGCTTCAAGACCATCCATCTCAGGCATCTGTATATCCATGAATACAAGGTCATATGGTATTATCTCAAGAGCCCTTATTGCCTCCAGACCATTGGCAACAGAATCTGCATTAAAACCCAATTTCTTTAACATACAATGGGCAAGCTTCTGATTATCTATATTGTCCTCTACCAGCAAAACATTTAGGCCACCCTCGTTACTCCGGAACAGGGCTGTCTGCTCCGGCTTTTCAATTGTCTGCGACATGGGTTGCTTTTCCAGTTTTACAGTAAACCAGAAATCTGACCCCCTGCCCGCTTTACTGGTTGCTCCAATGCTTCCTCCCATCATTTCAGCAAGTTGCCGGGATATGGCAAGACCCAGGCCGGTACCACCAAAACGACGTGTGTTCGAGGCGTCTGCCTGGGTGAACTTTTCAAAAATGCGTTCTATTTTATCCCCGGGAATACCAATGCCTGTATCACTAACGTTAAACCGCAGCATGACATTATCGTCATCCATGGAATCCACCGAGACCCTGATCGATACCCGGCCTTTTGATGTGAATTTTATAGCGTTTCCTGTCAGATTGGTCAGTATCTGGAGCAGACGGCTCATGTCACCCCGCAATAATAATGGAACATCCTTTTGCACGATCAAAAGCAGTTTCAATCCTTTGGCGCTTGCGCGCAGATCCATGGTGTTTACGAAACTCTCAAGCATATTTGACAGGTTGAAGTCAAGCGTCTCCAGTTCAAGCTTGCCTGCCTCTATCTTTGAAAAATCAAGGATATCTTCAATAAGATCAAGTAATGCTTTTCCACTTTTCTGAACTATTTCCACATAGTGTCGTTGCTCCTCGCTCAGCTCGGTTTCCATGAGTATTTCGTTAAAGCCGATGATACTGTTCATTGGTGTACGGATCTCATGGCTCATATTGGCAAGGAATTCTGATTTGGCTATATTGGCAGCTTCTGCCGCTTCTTTGGTTCGTTGCAGTTCCTCTTCAGCCCGCTTGCGCTCGGTGACATCAGCTCCGACACTATACATTCCGATGACATGCCCTTCATGATCGTATATGGGACTATTCGACCATGAGATCCAGACCCTTTTTCCGTCTTTGCAGATATTCTCATTGATGTTACTGGCATATTCCTCCGGATGCTGGAAAATGTCGTTCATGAGAGATGAAAGATTGCGCCCGGTCTCTTCATACTCGGGCACGATCGTACCAACCACGTTCCTTCCTAAGATCTGCGCTTCATCATATCCGAATAAGCGCTGTCCAAAATCATTAAGGAACAGTACTTTTCCATGACTGTCCCATTTCAGGATGATGCTATGGGATTTCTCTACCAGGTCCCTGTATTTCATTTCACTTTCCACTAGTGCTTCCTCTGCCTGTCTGCGGTGATCTAGCTGGTCATTCAACTCCCGTGTTTTTTTTGCAACCTGACGTTTGACTGACCAGAGCCAGACCAGTAGAAAGATAGCAATACCTGATAAAGGGACAAGAACTAATAACATATATCCGGCTATCTGCTCAGATGTCGTTTCCTGATATGGGTCTGCAAACCATTTTTTATATATCCGGTCATATTCACCAGATTGTTTTACAATCGCAAGCCCCTCGTTGAGTTGTTGGAGAAGATGGTCATTTCCCTCTGAAACAGCAAAACAGTAATCCATAGGCTCGATCAAAGGTCCGACTGATTCAAGGTTTTCAATCCCGAGTTGTCTCATATGGTAGGTTGCCTGCAATTTTCCTAAAAGTGCTGCGTCATATTGACCCGATGAGAGTAATATAAGGGCATCTTCCTGATCCCTTACTGTTATTATTCTGGAAGGATCACTTATATTGAGTGCATAGTCATGCATGATATCCCCTTCCTGCACAATAATGGCAGCATTTTCAAGATCATCAATACTTCTTACAGATGAGCCCTTACGAACAAATATGGAATGTGAAACAACAATATGCGGGGTGGAAAAGAGTACATTCTCTGCACGTTTTGGAGAATAGTACATCCCGGTCAGGACATCAGCAGAACCATCCTCCAGATCAGCCCGTACTTCACTCCAGGGACCAGGTTCAATAGTTGCATTGATACCCATAGTGTTAGCAACGGCTTCAAACAGTTCTATATTGAATCCTGCCGGATTTCCGTCTGCATCCAGGAATTCATAAGGAGGATAGTTATCATCTGCACGGACAAGGACCAGGTCTGATGCTGCTACATTACCTACAGCTATCAAAAGAATGAGAGTGATAGCAATGATAACATGTGTCCATGGCAGGTTTTTATGGATTCTCGGTCCTTTTTGAAATATCCTGACCTCCTGAACCTGTTGTGCACCAATCGTATTCCCATTCTTATAGTTCACAGTTAACTCTCCTTACTGCGGTAAAAATTAAAACTGTTCTTATGATAGTACCGGTTGAAAGGGCTTCTGGTTTGCTCAAGCCAGCTGCATTCTGAAATGCCATAAGGACTACCTCGGGTTTAATGCTCTTCCTTAACTACTTTCTTTATCAGACCCGTATCTGCGATAATGCCTCAAGACAAAAGGCTAAAAAAACTCGTCAATTGTAATCGACTGCTATTCAATACTCAATATATGCATATATCAATCTTATATATTTATACCTGGTCCAATTAAATCGTATTGAGTGGTAACAAACTCTGGCTTGTGCTGCAAATATGTTGCAATTGTTTTACCGGTATAAGTTACAATTGCCTGAGCATTTCACCAAGTACTCCGAACTGCCGTTCCATCTCAGAGACCATAGCCTCATCCCTTATCGCATCAATATCAGCCATTTTACCGGCCTCTTCTATCCGGGCAGCAAGTCCACTGAGAGCCAGACCTCCAAGATTTGCAGACGCGCCTTTTATCCTGTGGGCATGATGAACCACATCAGACATTTTTTCCTTGTCAATGGAATCTTTTAGCTTACCGATCATCTTTGGCATTTCCTGAAGGAAGATTAATATCAATCCCCTGGCAAGCTCCTCATCATCCATGATCCTCTCCAGAAGGGCCTGCCTGTCAAATACTACAGGACCTTCTGTCCTATCCCTATTAGTGATAAGGACATCATTACCTGTGTTGACTGTCCGGACCGGTGAAAGCCATCTATCCAGTGACCCTGCAAGAGACTGCAGAGCAACGGGTTTTGAGATATAATCATCCATTCCGGCTGCAATGAAACGCTCTCTGTCACCCTTCATTGCATGTGCTGTCATTGCAATGATAGGCACCTTCCGGTTAAGGACCAAAGAACCCGGGTCACGGATGAGCCGTGTGGCTTCAAGCCCGTCCATTTCAGGCATCTGCACATCCATAAGCACCAGGTCATAAGGGATCATTTCAAGGGCTTTTACTGCTTCTGCTCCATTAGCCACAGTATCTGACCGAAGTCCAAGTTTTTTCAACATGCTCTGTGCCACTTTCTGGTTAACGATATTGTCCTCGGCCAGCAATATCCTCACATTGTCACAGTATTTTACTGGTAAACTGTGCTCTGTAGGATGAAAAGCTGCAGTTGAGCAGGGATTCTGTTTAGGGGAGCCAGTGGCCAGTACTGTGGATAACTTATCAAATAGTTCAGATTGGCGTACCGGTTTATTTAGGAATGTTGCAAAAAGGCCCCTGTCCAACTGGCCGGAGCCGGCCAGTTGCCCCATAGAGGACAGCATCATCAGGCAGGTATCTTTAAACCTGTCATCTGACCTGATAGCCCGGGCAAGAGCTACACCATCCATACCAGGCATATGCATATCCAGGATAGCCACATGGAAAGGCTCATGGTCCTCATATGCACATGAAAGAGCCTCAAGTGCTGAAGAACCGTCAACAGCTCCGCTTGTCTGTGCACCCCGGGAAGACAAGAGGGTTATAAGTATCTCCCGGTTCGTAGCATTATCATCCACCACAAGTACATGTGCACCCCGAATATCACCTGCCGGAATAGCCCTGCAAGATTGTCCCTTACACTTTGCAAAACCAAGCGTGAACCAGAACTCTGAGCCTTTGCCTGGCTCACTCTTAACACCAATCTCCCCTCCCATCATTTCCACAAGTTGCCTGGAAATAGCAAGCCCCAGACCTGTGCCCCCATATTGTCGTGTTGTGGAAGCATCTACCTGGTAGAACTGATCAAAAAGAGAGCTCATTTTATCTTCAGGAATGCCGATGCCTGTATCCCGGACAGAGAATCGCAGAAGCACATCTGAATCACTCTCGTATTCCATGGTCACCCTTACAACGACCTCACCGTTATCTGTGAACTTTATCGCATTACCGGCAAGATTTGTAAGTACCTGCTGCAAACGTCCGGGATCTCCCCGGATATAAGACGGCACATCAGGTTCTGCAGCACAGATGAATTCCAGTCCTTTGTCATGGGCTTTTATAGACAGCACAGAAGAAAAACCATCCAGCACACTGTGCAGGTCAAAATCCAGCATTTCCAGCTCAAGTTTACCTGCCTCTATCTTGGAGAAGTCCAGTATATCATTAATAATGTCAAGCAACGTTTCCCCGCTTGCCTTAACAGTCTCTACATAATGCATCTGTTCTTCATTGAGCTCAGTGTCCATTAGCAGGCCTGTCATGCCGATTACACCATTCATGGGTGTGCGTATCTCATGGGACATGTTTGCCAGGAACTCGCTTTTGACCCTGGTGGCCTCTTCCGCCCTCATCAAAGCCAGATCCAGTTTTCGGTTCTTGATTTCCAGTTCTTTGGCATATCCCATTAATTTTTCCTCTGCAAGCTTGAGGTCTGTTACATCGGTCAACACGCCCTGCACACCTGTAAATATTCCATCTTTTATCACAGGTCTTGCAGCAGTTCTCATCCATATAGTCCTGCTATCTTTGCTTATATAACGATACTCAGTAGGCTCACTAGCACCTGAAATAATCTTGCGGAACTGCTCTGTACGTCCTTTCCTGTCTTCCGGATGCACAAAATCGATGAAACGTTTGCCTGTCATCTCAGCAGGCGAATATCCTCCTTTCAATTCCACATTAGGGGATACGTATGTGATCCTCCCCTCCTCGTCAAGGACATAGATTATTTCACTGAGGTTCTCTACAAGCATACGGTACATTTCCTCGCTCTCAAGGAGGGCCTGTGCTGCTTGTCTGCGTTCTGTGATATCCCTGCTGACACCCAGAATGCCTATGAACATCCCATTCTCATCATACATTCCGGATATAGTAGCCTCTGTCCAGACAGTCGAACCATCCTTGCAGGGTTGCTCAAGCTCAATTCTTGTCGCCGGGAATGATTTTCCTGAATTGACCGCTTCAGTAACGGTTTCCACACCTTCCAGATAATAAGGCAATGAAGCAGGGGTTAACAGGTCATCAGGTTTTTGGACCATCACCTCTTCAGGGGTATAACCGCGCAGTTTCTCAACTGAAGGACTGACATATGTGAATCTCCCTTCCAGGTTCATTATCCATATAACATCTGTGGAATTGTCGGCCAGAAGGCGATGCCGTTCTTCACTTTCCTTCAAAAGTTGCTCAGAAAGTTTGCGCTCTGTGATGTCACGTACTGCAGCAACCCTAACCTGAAGATTTTCACGATTTATATTATAAGCTTCTATCTCAAGTGGCAGAACAGTTCCATCTTTCCGTATTCCACGGATCTCATAGGGTTTTGCAATGCCTCTGGCCATCCTTTCCCGGACAAGCCCATGGTCATCAGGGTGGATAAACATTGATATAACATTCTTTCCCAGCAGTTCATCCCTTGAATAACCGATTATACGTGTCAGTGCCTCATTGACCTCAAGGGCGATACCTTTATCGTGTATTATGATACCTTCAAAGGTCACATCCGAAAGTAAGCGGTACTTCTCTTCACTTTCTTTCAATGCACTCTCAGATAACATCTGTCCAACCTTGTTCCATACGGAATCCATGAGCAAAGTAAGCTGGAGAACATCGTTATCATCATAATCTCTTTCCTTGTTCGCAACCCCTGCAACCAGAACGATTTCATCGTTTCTGAATATAGGTACCGTCATGAATCTATCAAGTTCAACATGTCCTGAAGGATATCCTTTTTTCAAGGTGTTGGGAGCTTTGAAATCGTTTATGATGATTGCTTTGCGCTGCCTTACAGCTTCTCCCCATATACCGGTGCCTTCCAGCTTGTAAACGGTTTGAGGATCTACAATTGCACACTCATCCATCACGGACCCGGACCATGTGTTCAGGGTAAACTCTTTCTTTGCCTCATTGTAATGATAGATGTAACCAATCTTGCTTCCTGTTAGTATGATAGCATGGTCGAGTGCAAAATCAAGTAGCTGCTGAACAGAATCATGATCAGACTGAAGTATTTCAATCAGGCTCTTTAATCTGGCTTCCCTGAGAAGAAGCTCCTCCTGAGCATTTTTAATATCTGTGATGTCCATTGAATATTCAATGATACTGTCAAGCTTTCCCTCTTCATCAAAAATTGGATAAGCACTTACCTCAACATTTGTTTCCCTGCCATTTATATCAATGTGAACATGCTCTGTTCTTGCAGATCTGCCAGTCCTCCTTATCTCTTCCAGTGGACATGGATGATCAGAACCGCTGCAGGGCTTGCAAAGCATATGGCTTGCCTCATAACATTTGCTATCCGGACCTATATTGAAATGGCTTTTTGCAAAAGAGTTTGCAAGCTTGATGGTATGATCTTTGGCATCTATCAGCAAAAAAGGATGAGTCAGGGCATCAAGAACTGTTTTTAACATGTCCTTTCTGCACATATCGTGTATGGCAGTTTTTCTCTCATACGTTGAAAATATCTGATAATCCTCTGATGATGATCTTTTTTGCATCGATTACTTCCTGTGCATTGAATAAGCGAGCAGTTCCTTTAATGAATACCAGGGAAATGCTGGAAAACGATTTTCATGATTTAATATTTAGAACACAATATAATATTATGGGATATATATACATTGTCAGTGCACTTTATGTTACGATGTTACACATCATCATAGAAATAATGCCTGATGAGTAAAAAAAGAACAGATAACTAATAAAACAACAGATAACTGATAAAACAACAGATAACTGACAAAAACATAAAAAGAAAAGTACATCAGCCGGGATTCGAACCCGGGTTCTAGCGTTGGCAACGCCAGGTGATGACCGCTACACTACTGATGTTCTTCGTTTAGGTGCCCAGACCCGGACTTGAACCGGGGACAACTGCCTCTTCAGGGCAGCGCTCTCCCAACTGAGCTACCTGGGCATCATGACCCGAAGCACCTAAATGTTGCTTTTGGATTTAAAGTTAACTGTTCTTTGAATGTTGATGGTGGGCCCGGGGAGATTCGAACACCCGACCTCCGCCATGTCAAGGCGACGTCATGACCAGCTAGACCACGAGCCCATGAGCAGTTAACTAATAACCGTAAACACCTTGCTGCTTAATGGCACTTCAATGCTATTATCGCATGCCTTGGCGCTTATCAGCACCCCACATAATGCATAATAGATAATAAACCTTTTGGGCAAACAGATACAACATGGTCATTTACCATATAAAGAGCGATAATCCTGATAGTTCTCAGGCAATATTGCCCATCAAAATACCCATAAATTTCAGGCAGATCCGGTTCCTTATCCACCTGTCATGCCGGTTTGCATGAGCAGATACTGAAGGGTACTTTGTGCAAAAACACCCGGTCTATCTGTCTATTACATTCATAGTCCAACACCTGCGGCATAAGCATACTGTATGAACGGCAGACCAAATCAGCTGTGTCCAAGAGAAGCATACATATAAAGAACAATGACCACTCACAAAGAACAATGACTACTCACTGTAGAATGTATCTGGTGTGGAGCTGGCACCGGAGATACTTCTGGTGGAACCGTCAGGGTATATAAGAGTCAGGACCTTTACATTACTTCCCAGTGCATGGGAATCGTGGAGATAGTATGCATCATTGATACGTGACACGTCCCTGGCAAAGACAACTGCATTGTCCTTTCCAAGCTCAAGTACCTCCACCTCTCCAAAATCCAGGAAAAACGTATCAAGGGCAGGCTCCAGATTATGTGCTCCCAGCAAAAGGACATACATACTGGAGAACATATCAAGGCTGTATGATACTGATATTACTGCATCGGTTCCCTGAAATCTCACAGAGACCTGGTTGAACTGCAGATATTCACCTTCATTTGAAATGATATCGTTGGTAACCGAAAATGAAATAACGAAGATGAGGAATGCAAAGATCAGGAAGGCTGCCAGCTTCATTATATCAGACCCGGGATGAAAAGATGCATAGATTCTTATATTCTGATGCCACTATAGCCATATTAACTTTACTCACAACTTAAATACCATAGATAAGATTTACATAGTTATAAAAACCGTCAAGTATATATTTTGTACGTACAACTGTGAACAACATTAAACCTTGTGAGATGACTATGGAAAAAGAGATCACTACTCCTAGCGAAGAGATTGAACTTTATGGAGACAATTTCCATACCACAGACTCCATTGATGTTCCCGAGCTTCTGATAGACCAGATAATCGGACAGGAACATGCTGTGGAGGTGGTAAAAAAAGCAGCCAGCCAGAGAAGGCATGTTATGATGATAGGCAGCCCCGGTACTGGTAAATCATTACTGGCAAAGGCAATGGCCGAACTTCTTCCAAAAGAAGAGTTGCAGGATATAATGGCATATCCTAATCCGGAGGACAGTAACAATCCCAAGATACGCTCGGTTCCGGCCGGGAAGGGGAGGGAGATCGTCATGGCACACAAACTGGAAGCCCAGAAAAAGGCCCAGTCGCGTAACATGCTCATGATGATACTGGTATTTGGAATAATAATCTATTCATTCTATGTGGGTCAGCTTTTATGGGGTATCATAGCTGCAATAATGATACTGCTCCTGACACGCCAGTTCATGCCAAAAGAAGAGATGATGATCCCTAAACTGATAGTTTCCAACTACCAGAAGGAGCACGCACCGTTTTTGGATGCTACAGGTACACATGCAGGTGCACTGCTTGGTGATGTGAGACATGACCCGTTCCAGTCAGGAGGACTTGAGACACCGGCACACGACAGGGTAGAGAGCGGTGATATTCACAAATCACACAAAGGCGTGCTCTTCATAGATGAGATAAACACCCTGAGCCTTGAATCCCAGCAGAGCCTGCTGACAGCCCTGCAGGAAAAGGAGTATCCGATCACAGGACAATCCGAAAGGAGTTCTGGTGCCCTTGTAAAGACAGAACCGGTTCCATGTGATTTCATCATGGTGGCTGCAGGTAATCTTGATGCAATGGAGAAGATGCATCCTGCACTCAGATCACGTATAAAGGGTTACGGATACGAACTATTCATGAGAGAATCCATGCAAGATACACCTGAGAACCGCAAGAACCTCGTAAGGTTCGTGGCACAGGAAGTCATGAGGGACGGACACATACCACCTTTTGACAAGAGTGCGGTCGATGAGGTGATCAGGGAGGCACAGAGAAGAGCGGGAAGAAAGGGTCACCTGACCCTGAAACTCCGTGACCTCGGGGGGCTTGTAAGGGTGGCCGGTGACATCGCACACTCAGAAGACGCAGCTGTGGCCACTGCAAAACATGTGCTTGCAGCAAAGAAGATGGCAAGGTCCATAGAACAACAGCTTGCCGATAATTACCTGGAACGCAAGAATGACTACCAGCTATTCCAGAAAACAGGCGGTGCCATAGGAAGGGTCAACGGCCTTGCAGTCATGGGCGGGGATTCAGGTATCGTTCTGCCAATAATGGCAGGAGTGACACCGGCACTATCCAACACCGAAGGCAAAGTAATTGCAACAGGAATGCTGAAGGATATAGCAAAGGAAGCCGTGCAGAATGTATCTGCAGTGATCAAGAACGTCACAGGCAAGGATATAATGAACCGTGACATTCACATCCAGTTCATCGGAACATATGAAGGGGTGGAAGGTGACAGTGCATCCATATCCATAGCAACTGCCGTAATATCAGCCCTTGAGAATATTCCGATAGACCAGGCAGTAGCAATGACAGGTTCTCTGTCTGTCAGAGGAGACGTACTACCTATCGGTGGTGCTACCTACAAAATAGAAGCTGCTGCAAGAGCCGGAATCAAGAAAGTCATTATCCCAAAATCCAATGAGGATGATGTTCTTATCGAAGAAGCATACAAAGACATCATAGAGATAGTTCCGGTAACCAACATAATCGAGGTTATAGAGCACAGTCTTGTAGGTCCTGATAAAAACAGGATAGTTGAGAAGCTCAAAAACCTGAGCAATCTCAAGGTCAGCGCAGATATGCCTGAGGTAGTCCCTGCATGAAGCAGGGACTCTCATTTAATTTATATTTTATTTATACCGGGAGGAAAAAAGATCATGCAGAGTGTAGACTTTTTTGATACAAGGATCATAGAGGGAACCACCACATCCATTGTCCTTGATAATGGAAAGATAGAGCAGATATCCGTCAATTTTACAAAAGGAGCTGCAGTGCGTGCATTGAAGGGAGGTTCCTGGGGATTCACATCCGCTGACGGGGACTTCGATATTGAAAAAGCGATACGTGCAGCTTCAGAGCTGGCAGTGAGCATGGATGAGAAATCGCCTAAAGAAAAGGTGCTGATCAAAGAAATAGCAAAACCTGTTGTAAGCAACCTCCCAAAAGTGAAGAAGAACCCCATGGACATATCCCTTGAAGAAAAGG
The DNA here is from genome assembly GCF_045690325.1 of Methanolobus sp. WCC5. Classification (GTDB taxonomy): domain Archaea; phylum Halobacteriota; class Methanosarcinia; order Methanosarcinales; family Methanosarcinaceae; genus Methanolobus. The sequence continues at coordinate 869,250 of NZ_CP146981.1, forward strand.
TAAGTAACCTTAAAGAGTTTGGCAAACACGCCAAAAAGGAAGGAATCAGCAGCACCAGTGCCGCCTATAGCGAATCATCATACAGGATAATGTACACCGACTCTACTGGTATAGAGGGTGAATATGATATTGTGCGCACAGGCTTTGCTATAAGTGCGGTGGCATCAAGGAACGGCATTTACCAGGCAGGCAGGGAAAGTCGTTTTGGTATCACAGGGTATGAGATCTTTGACAAATATAATGCTGCAGAGCTGGCAGAAGAAGCTGCAAAGAGCGCATTACAGCTCCTTGATGCAAAACCGGCAAAAGGAGGGAACATGCCAGTCATACTTGACCCGGAACTTGCCGGAGTCTTTGCCCATGAGGCTGTGGGACATGCATCTGAAGCAGACCTTGTGCTGGAAGGGAGTTCGGTACTTGAAGACCGCATAGGTCAAAGTATTGCTTCCCCCCTGGTCACAATTGTCGATGATCCCACAATGCATGAATACGGTTATTTTCCCTTTGACGATGAAGGAGCACAATCAGAAAAGACTACGATCATAGAGAATGGCACACTGAGTTCATACCTGCATTCCAGGGAAACAGCCGCCAAACTGGGAGGCACACCCGGACATTGTCGTGCGCAGGGGCACTCCCGGCCCATTGTGCGTATGAGCAATACATATATAGACAACGGCAACTCAGAATTCGGGGAAATGCTGGAGGAAATAGGTAATGGAATGTATCTTATAGGCTCCAGGGGAGGACAGGTGAACACCGGTGAAGGAGTCTTCCAGTTCAATGCGGAAAAGGGTTACCTGATAGAAGATGGGAAACTTACGACATTGATAAGGGACGTCTCACTCTCCGGGAAGATACTGGAAATACTGAACAATGTGAAGATGGTTGGCAATGACCTGAAAATGAATTCGGGAAGATGTGGTAAGGGCGGGCAGCTTGTGCCTGTGACCGACGGTTCTCCCCACCTGATGATATCACAAGCCATGGTGGGAGGTGCCTGATATGTACGACCTTGCCAAAAAAGCCCTCAGGGCAGCCACAAAATACGGTGCCTCAGAGGCTGAAGTATATATCATCCATAGCCAGAAGACAGCCGTCAGCATACAGAAGGATGTCATAGAAGGAGCAAAAGAAAACATTACAACAGGCATAGGGATACGTGCTGTAGTAAACGGTGCTATAGGCTTTGCAAGCACCAATATAATGAGCCACATTGATGAGGCTGCCCAAAATGCCGTCAGCTCTGCAAAGATACAGGACAGCGATCCCGACTGGAGATCATTGCCATCCGATCAGAAATATCCCGAAGTTTCAGGTATAATGGACCCTCATATAAAGAACATGGAGCTTGATGACTGCATCGGACATACCATGGAAATGATGGAGGGAGCAAAGACCATACCAGGCATCATAGTCACTTCCGGCAGTTTCAGTCGTAGTCATGGGAAAAGACTCATACTGAACACTAACGGAATTGAAATATCAGAAGAAGGAACCGGTGTATCAGGATTCGTAGATGTGATCACCAGTTCCGGCCAGACATCTACTGCCTATGATTTTGCGATATCACGCCGGAATGATATCGACTTTACGTGCATTGGCAAGAATGCTTCTAAGCTTGCTAAAAGATCCCAGGACACAATAGCCATTGAAGCCCACAGGACAGAGGTCATCCTTCATCCCTTCGCATTCTCAGACCTTATAGAGAATGCGTTCATACCTTCCATAGACGCTGACAACGTTCAGAAAGGACGTTCAAATCTGATTGGAAAGAGAGGGGAAATAATAGCAAACAAAGACCTGTCAATATATGATGACGGAATTCTGGAAGGAGGCATTGAGACCGGCGTTGCCGATGATGAGGGAGTTGCATCACAGAAGACAACTGTGATAGAGAAAGGGGAATTCATGTCATACCTTTATGACACCTACACAGCAGGAAAGGACAACGTGGAAAGTACCGGCAACGCATCCCGCAATTCCTATCTATCCACACCTTCGGTGGGAACCAGGAACCTTATAATTGATTTCCCGCAGTGTGATGTGGTAGCTGATACTGAAAGTGGCGTTTACGTAAACACGGTCATAGGCGCCCATACAGCAAATGCTATATCCGGGGATTTCTCTGTGGAGGCAAGGAATGCCTTTACTGTAAAGGACGGGCAACTTGACAAACCTATCAAGTCACTTATGATCTCCGGAAATATCTTCGAAATGCTTAAGAACATCAACGGTGCAGGCAAGGATATAAGGAAGGTAGGTGGAACTATAACTCCATCCATAAGGGTTTCGGACATAAGTGTAATAGGCTGAACCTAAAGTATGTGAGAAATATCCGTATTTTGGCTCTGTAGAAATCCTTTCTTTATTAATAAACCACAGATAGATACGGATACATTCCCCTCCTACGAAGTTGAGTGCCTGCTAAACTCTGTAAGAGGTGAGTGTATCTGCGGTTCACAAATTATTGATAACATGTTTTAGCCCGTAGTTTTATTTCATTTTCTTCTTCTTCTTTTTAGAGCAAATCGCTGAAACGGATATTTACCAAACAGTAAATTTTCCTATAGTTTGCATTATATTAGAGATAGATATTTTTATAAAATTGTAGCCATACTTAAAAGAGTCTACTTTGCAAATATGCCGAAAACTTAGAAACAATTATATATGCATATAAATTATAAGGGAGTTATATTACACTAAAAACAATGATGAACTGTAGTATTCCTATCAAGGCGAGCAAATGGCGACTTTACACAAAAAAACCCTGGGCATCATTGGTGCAACGATTTTAGGAATGATCTTCATCATATACCTGAGCTCGCATTTCATTATAATTGAGAGTTTTGACAAACTGGAAGAAAGGGATGCCAGAAAAAATGCCGATTGCCTGAAGAATATCCTCCTGTCACAGGCCCATGACCTTGAAAAAAAAGCTTCAGATTGGTCAGTATGGGATGAGACTTACATGTTCGTCCAGGAAAATAGCAGCGAATTTGCTGAAAAATATCTCACAAGCGAGACCTTTTACAACCAGAGACTGGATTTTATGCTTTTCTACGATGAGGAAGGTGAGCAGGTCTACAAAAAAACGGTCATTGCGGACATGATAAATGAAGGACCTGTCACTGAACTGGAAAAACATCTTGAAGAGACTACCTCACTACTGGAACATACCAGTGAGAGCAGCTCAAAGACAGGATTCCTCATACTTGAAGGCAAACCCATAATCATAACCTCACAACCGGTTGTCCGAAGTGACAAGAGCGGACCTGTTGCAGGAACTGTGCTAACGGGAAGGATAATTGATGATGGTGAGATAAAAAGGTTGCAAGGTATAACCGGACAGAAGATAAGTGTAAAAGACCTCAGCGACCATAAAGGGAATAACAGCACTGCCCATCCATTTGCCTATAATATCGATCAGCAATACGAAAAAACAATCATAGGTACCTCAACTGATAACACATACATATTCTCATATGTGCATTTCAATGACATATACGGAAAAGAGGCTTTTTCCCTGGAAACAGCTACACTCCGGGATATACACCAGCAGGGCATAAACACTATCAACTATTTCCTTATCTTTTTAATCCTTACAGGCATCATCTTTGGTACCTCTGTCACGATACTGCTTGAAAGATCGCACATATCCCGCCTCAAAATACTCCGTGATGAAGTAAGGAACATCGGAGAAAAAGGAGATTTTTCAAAGAGGGTCCCATATGAAGGGGATGACGAGGTTGCAGGGTTGGGAGAATCCATAAACAGTATGCTTGAATCGCTTGAAAGGTCTCAGGACCTTATATTGAAGCGAGATACTACCATAAATGCCATTTTACAGGCAATGCCTGATATGATGTTCCGGATAAAAAAGGATGGCACAATCTGCAATTATAAACTCTCAACTGATAAATGCCTCTACGAGTCCCCGGAAACAGAACTTAATATCAATCTGCAGGATGTACTGCCTGCACACATAGCTACCATGGAACTTAAAGTGATAGAGCAGGCTCTTTGGACTAATAAGATACAGACCATGCAATACACCATGCCTGTAAAGGGAGAGATGAGGGATTTTGAAGTAAGGGTGGTGGTCTGCGGCGAGGATGAGGTTATGGCTGTCATAAAGGACATAACCGAGATAAAGCAGGCCGAGGAGATGCGCAGAAAAGATGTGCTTCTCAAAGAGATACATCATCGCGTAAAGAACAACCTCCAGATAATATCAAGTCTGTTGCGACTTCAATCAAGAAAATTCACGGATGAAGAAACGGTCGAAGCTTTCAGAGAGAGTCAGAATCGTGCAAAGATGATGGCAATTGCCCATGAAAAACTCTACCAGTCCCATGATCTGGAGAATATCGAGCTTGAAAATTACGTAAGTACACTTTCAAATTACTTACTTAGTGCATATGGGTGTGAACCTGAAGATATCAAAATTGATATAAATATTAAAAACGTAATACAGAGCATTGATACTGCCATTCCTCTGGGACTTATCATAAATGAGATAGTATCAAATGCCCTGAAGCATGCTTTTAAGAACCATAAAGGGAAAATACAAATAGAGTTGCGTCCTGAAGATAATGGGCTTTATGCGCTGACCATCAGGGATAACGGAATAGGATTTCCGGAAGATATTGACTTTACAAATACTGAGTCATTAGGAATGCAGATAGTTGTCTCTCTGGTTGAACAGATAGAAGGAAGGATCGAACTTAAGAGAGACAATGGTACTGAATTTAAGATCATATTCAAAGAGCTATCCTATAAAAGAAGGGACTACTGATGACCAATGAAAGGATAATGATTGTCGAAGATGAGAAAATAGTAGCTCTGGATATAAAGGATAGTCTTGAACATTTCGGATATTCAGTGCCCTGTATGGCTTCCAGTGGAGAGGAGGCCATCACATCTGTTGACCATTGCCATCCGGACCTTATACTCATGGACATTGTCCTCAAAGGAAAAATAGATGGCATAGAAGCTGCAAGGACCATACACGAGAACTACGGCATACCGGTCATCTACCTTACAGCTTATTCGGACGAGAGGACCCTGCAAAGAGCAAAGCTCACAGAACCTTTCGGACACATCCTCAAACCCTTTGATGAAAGAGAGCTTCGTACGAACATAGAGATAGCACTCTATAAAAGAGAAAGGGAGAAGGAAAAACTGTCCGATCATGAGAACTGTATCAACGCTATGCTGAATAGTATTGGTGATGCGGTCATATCAACCGACAGGAACGGTATCATAAAATATATGAATCCTCTTGCCATGGCACTTACCGGATACTGCCAGGAGGAGGCCCTGGGCCAGAATATCGGCAAGATATTCAAAGTTATTACCGAAGATAACAGAATTGCTGAAGATCCCACATCAAAGGTTCTGAGAGAAGGTGCTTTTTTCGGTCTTGATGAGAACACCACGCTCATCTCAAAAGACAATACCCGTATACCACTTGACATCATCGGCTCCCCGGTCACGAACAAGCGTAATGAGACCATTGGAGCTGTTATCATCTTCTACGATATCTCCGACAGGAAAGAGATCGAAAGGTCATTCAGGAGCTTTGAAGTATCCTATAGTTGAAGACCTTGCTGAATGATCTCAGATAAACTCTTTTTAAGGATATCAGGGTGACTGCAAGTATCCCTGTACCAAGATCCTTGAATTATCCGGATAGGGACAGTACATATGGTGCAGGATCCTGTTCCCAGTTTTGATCCTTAGTTACATAGGCACCGGTATCTTCTTCAGTCAGTATCAACCATCCCTTTTGTGTGAAATCGATTTTGAAAGATTTATCTTGTTCATTATCTTTTCGTGATACTTTGTCGCCACATAATAGCTAAGAGTTGCAAGTATGATACCCGCAATAAAATCTGTGAACCAGTGTATCCCCAGGTAGAATATCGTGAACTGGATAGCCAGGGTTATACAGACTGCAATGACCTTGAAGCCTTTCAGGTCTGTCTTGAGGACTATAAAGAGCATTGCAAGGAAAGAGAGTGCTGCATGAAGACTGGGGAAGCAATTGTCAAAGAACGGGTCAACACTTCTCAGACCTTCCAGTATCACCGGGCTCAGGTTGTAAAGCAGGGGAATAACATCCGGCAAAGTATAACCTGTGACCTTCACAGGAGTGAATATATAGAACGGGAAGGCGATTATGTAGATAAGGGCAACTGCCATCGCATACTCCTGAAGTGCCCTGATCCGCCGGGTGAATATCAGTACTACAAATGTGAATATCAGCAGGAAAGAGAATCCAAAAAGATAGATGAACGAACTGACATATGTAAGCAGGGGATTAGTAAAGACCTGGAACATACTAACACTATTGCCTTCTATATGCAGGATATATTTTGCAAGGGCATAATCAGGGGAGATGTCAAACACAGTTACAACCATCCCCTGAGACTTTACAAGAATGTAGATGAACGAGACCAGAAGCAAGTAAGGTAATATCTCTGATGGGAATGAGACTGCCTTCCTGTTTTCTGAAGAAGTCTTTTCTTTCCTGTTCCTGTATTTTCGTGGAATGAATACGAAATAAGCAACTATATTCATAAGGACAACCACAGGAACCAGTATCATCATTAACTGAGTATCCATCATTTTACCACTCCAAAGCTTTTGATCGTTGTTTAGTGCTCTAGATATAATTAAGTAAATTTACATTCAATGATAAAGATTATGCTTAAACCTTTATTCCTTGACAATTACCTGAAGATAGTAAATGATGAGCTGCCTTCAAGATATAAGCTGCTAAAGAGGATACCTGTTGTTTATGATGACAGTGAAAGTGTGAAAGAACTCTGGAGCAAGCATGATCAGTATATGAGAATATACCGGGAGCAAAAGCAAAAGATATACTTTTCAGGGATAATAACGGATGAAAGACAAACAAAGAAGAACCTTCTTGACCTGAAGACAGATATCGCAGAGAAGATGATAGAGAACTGTCACCTCTGCCAGCACAGATGCGGAGTCAACAGAAAAAATGGTGAAAAAGGCTTTTGCAAACTTACCGATAAATCCCGATATGCTGCAGAGTTCCTGCACATGGGTGAGGAGCCCGAACTTGTCCCCTCACATACGATCTTCTTTACCGGATGTGTGCTATGCTGTGTTTACTGCCAGAACTGGGACATATCCATGCATCCTGAAGCCGGGAGAGAGGTCAATGCAACAGAACTTGCCAGGAGGATTGACAAAAGAGAAAGAGAGGGAGCAAAGAACCTGAATCTTGTAACACCTACACCACATCTGCATAATATCCTGAGGACCTTAAGTAAAACATCTGTAAATACACCTGTTGTATGGAACTCCAATATGTACTTTGTATTTTTGTGTGGTACATATAATACAGCTCTATAAAAAAATATTACACATAGTACAAATGCCGCCTGTCCGGACAGTACATGTTCAACTCTATCTTTAGTTTCTGGACAATATCACAGCAGTATTGTTCCAGGACACCAAACTTGTCCCTGAGTACCCTGCAGAGCTCATGGGTTGTCACACCATTGTAGACATGGCCTCTTAACTCATGCATCACAGACACGGCCAGCTCTTCCGGAGAACAGGTATCTGTTATTTCTGCAGCTGTGATCCAGGATACTTTCTGCTCCCCCAGGAAGACACTTCTGCGATGCAATTTAATGTGGTTAAAGGTATCCTCACCACACACCGGACACTTTGTTTTTATGAACATTGTTTAACCGTATTGGGCATCAACAATCAATTTCTCATTTCAGCGACAAGCTTTCGAGCCAGAACTTTGCCAGCTTCTTCTGGGTTTTCCATCAGTTGCTTAAAGTGCCTTTTTTCGTATGCTTTTGGAAAATACTTTCTTTCAACCTCTGATACAGTACCATATCCACTTGTCTCATCTTTCATGTTCATATGCTCCCTTGTATTTATTAATGAAATATTGTGGATTTAATTCAGACTTAAAGTAATGTTTTCTTTTTATCCATATTAACCCATCGCCCTTGGATATGATAGCAACATCAATTGGTCCACCAACGGTTTCAGAATCCAACGATATTTTCCTTTTAAAAGAAGTCAAATTGATTAATGATTCTGCCATAGATGCAAGCTCATCCTTGGGTAACATCGAGACGACATTTGTAATGGGGCTTGTATAATTTTCATCTTGTATTTGCTGCATTTTTGTTATATAGTCTTTAACTAACATCTGTGCATGTTCGTTTAGTTTTGTGTACTCGGCGGAATCTATATTCACACAGTCGTTTTCTTTGAAATGTTCTATGAGCCCCATAACTGCTTCATCCAAAAAAGAAACGCTAAACTCAAAAATCGATGAATCAATTCCCCTCATAAACATATCTACCATTTCCCTCTGGGCAAATGGTGAAATTACTACACTTTTGTCAGAAGATATCGTTTCTTGTTTATCAAGTTCATATTTTAATTTGTTGCAAACCATGAATTCAATAATATACGATTTAAAAGATGGAAAGATTTCACTTTCTCCAAAACCTGCAACTACTATTCCCGAATATGAATTATTTTTTATGTTATGGGGAAATCTTGAGAAAAACCAGGGTATTATTGTTTTCAATATTTTTACATTGTCATCATCCAATGGGAATTCTTCAAAGACTTTGGATATTAGTTTATCTATTGTTTCCCCGTATTTCGAATGTAGCTGCTCATCAAACTCATCAAAAAAACCCGGACTCAGTTTTGCATTGTTCCATTCATTATATTGATATTCGAGAATATCCGACAGGGTTGTCTCTAGTTCTTCGTCATATACCAATCTTTGCTCAGAATGGAGTATTCTTTGGATTGATGTAAGTAACATTTCTTTTAAGTAATTGAGAAATAGATATAGACTATGTTCAAACATATCATCCTGTATATCTTCAGAAAACAGCGTTTCATTACCCTCTAAAAAATCAATGAAATCGTTTGCATAATCTTCTAATTTAGGGAATACATTGTTGCCGTTTTTAGATCTATACATTTTTATAATGGTCTCCCAAGGGACACTCATAAAGTCAGCATTTCCGTAAACCATTATTCCTACAGGAGCATGGTCAGATAAAGTAAACAACTTTTGGGCGGAAGGGAATATCTTGTCCCTTGAATAACCCGAAAGAGTTACTGCACTGTCAGCTGCCATAGCAATTGCAGCTCTGTTCATTATTACAATTTCAGATGTCATAAATTAATACCAACTACTGTTTTTGTCCTCTGGTGTCTGTTTTCCGTAACTGATCACATAAGTAGCAAACTGTTCATAACTCATAGTTTTTGAATCAACCATCTAATTCAGAATCATCGAAATATGCATTATATCTGCACCGGCACCAACCAGTCGGTCCACCTCTGATATGGGTAGTGCACTCTGGGTTTGGTATGGGCATCTTATTGATGGCATCATCGATAGTGAACACCTTTCCATGATTCTCAGAACATGCTTCACACGATGCGGGCCCTACAATTCTGACTTTTTTTAATCCCTCTCTGCGATACTTGACCAATCTCATCCTCTTGGCTTCGCGTAGGGGTCCAATGAAATCCTTGCCTTCGTGATAGAGAACCATGGCCATACTAAACTGAATCTTCCTGACAGTGTCGATATCTCCTTTCTGGATGGCCTCATTATTCTGATCTGTGTATATTCGCCACAATACATCAATTGGTTTAGGTTCTTTGCCCCACTCGACCGACATTATTGCCAGCTTTGTAAAGTAATCGGCCATATCGTATCCATTCAATCTCTCCTTCACAAACGCAACATCCCTGGCTTCGTCTTCGGTCATTAATATTTTTTCATCACCGGTGAGATGTTTCATAACATGTATTGGTTTACAGCAGTGAGGGCATTTAGTCTTACGCTGCGGCATTTTGGCAAGTTCTTTGTTGCAATATGGGCAAGTTGAATCTAAGTCGCATTTTACAGAAATGCTCTTTGGCGAGATTTTTGGTTCCGGTGCTATGCCTTCTTTTCGCATCTGAAGAAGCCGTCTCTTGACATCTTCGTGAGTAGATGATAATAGTTTAAGAATGGATTCTTTAAACACAGGACAATCTATGATAGAGGGTAAGCTTGGTGATCTTGTATCCGACGGAAGAGAAATGTTAGCGAATACTAGAGATTTTTTCGATTCAAAATTAGCCTCTAAACTACAAAGAGGATATGTGTTATTTCCAAATTCACTTTGTAGCTTGGATGATAACACTTCTTTAAAGAGGTCTGGGTATTGGTTGATGTACCTTTTATTCTTAAACCCGACGGAAGAAGCCATAGAAACTATTTCTTCTGGATTGAGGTCCATCTTCATTAAGTACTTCGCAATCAAAACAATGTTGTCAGGATATCCGTTATCTATGGATTCCAGTGCCTTCTCAAGCGTCTCTTTATCCTTGTGTAAAATCGAAGCCAATATCAGGGCACTCAATGAATAGCCTTGGAATGAACCATTCTTGTGATATTTGCGTAGTAAAAGGATAACATCCACAGCATCTTTATAATTGCCATACACAAGGTGCCTTTCTAGACCATAATAAAAAACAAATACATATCCAATGTCAACTTGTTGTCGGATGTCTTTCAGCCAATTGAGATAGACCCATCTTTGTTCCGGAGTGAGGCCTTCGTATGAGGGAAAGTATCCAATGCTGTGGTTTGCTTCTGAAAAAGAAGTAGGCTTTATAGGGAACTTACTTGATAAAAGACTTGGCTCGCTGCCAAACGAAAAAGTTATTCTAAATAATTCGTTTTCAAACAATACGTTTTGATCTTGTTCGGGATCGTAGTTTTTGAACTTTCCGTCTGCAAACCATAAAAGATTGAATATGCGATCATGAGAAGTTAGCCCGTCAAAGTAAGTGGCAACGGCGTTGCCAGACGGCGAGGTAGCTTCTTGAATCACAACATTAACTGTTTCCTTTTGTTCAGTTTTTCTCTTCAAGAAGTCAAATATCCCCATCCCACCACCTATGTTTTTTATACCCTCGTTTGTCTTTTCTTTAACTGTTCGTATAGTAGCAAACTATTCTCGAGTGTTATAACAACAAAAAAATTATTCAATTATTTCATCAACAATAACAGGCTTACCTTTTTTCTTCGACTCTCTGGCATGCTCCTCATCCGAGTGCGTGAACGCTTCCATGATGACCGACTTGATCAGGGCACGACCTTCGGGGCTGTGGAGGTACTCTTGGATGCCCTCTTGTACATTGGTTTCGATTTCTCTGTTTTCGTTGCGCATCTCTTCGCGGGCAAAAAATTCATAAAGTGCTTGAGAAGCAATTGAAGACTTGTTGCCATATTTATCAGTTCCAGCATACTCGTCGAGTTTCTCAACTAAGTATGGAGAAAGCGAAAAACCAACTGGTTTAGTTGTCCGTTTTCCTTTGAACTCTACCTGTGGCATAATAACATATTTGTTATAATTGGTTATAAAACGTCTTCTAACTATCGTTATAACTGGTTATAACAAGCTTTTTATAGTATAGTGTTATACTATGTTATAACGGAAGTTACAACATGACAGAGAAGAACATTGTTTCATTTGATGCGCCTGACCAAATGTTCGCTAAGATTGAAGAGCTCAAAACACACGGGGGCTACAAATCCAGAAGTGAAGCAGTGCGCGATCTAGTCAGAAAAGGTATGGAAATGGTAAAATGAAAGGAAGAAAGACAGAAGTGAAAGCGTTTTCAATGGACCGTGTAACTCAGGAAAACCTTGAGTACATTCTCGGTTCGCACTACTGCAACAAGCTCGGATGCAGTGCACTCATTGGTGCAATGATAAACGAGAAGGCAGCAGAGTTGAGACTTGTAGACAAGTTGCAGGCAATGGGCCAGGAGATTGTAGTCCCTCAAGGCTGGTTTGGTGGTTCAGCCGGTATATCCATGGTGGTGGAAGCATGACCGATTACGACCCTGCATACGTCGAAGAATGCAAGGATGTTCTGCGGACTACTCCCCCATCAGTCATCTGGGAGATGGAACACGGATCAGAGATAGACCGCCTCGCGATTTCAAACATCAAGAGAGCTGCCGGGGTGGAGTAAGATGTCAGGCGTTCAATCTAAAGAACCGTTTGCAGACGATATTCAGGAGCCTGAGGAAGATTACATAGAGACCGTGAAGAAGATCGTTGCTGAGGTGATCTGAGATGCCCCGTGCAGAGATCACAACCACAGACAGTGAAGGGCGCATGATCACCCGGGAAGTTTGGGATGCCAGGTATGATGATGATGGCTTACTCTACGTAGAGGATAGGGGCGGCCGTGAAATCATCCGTATGACTTCACCACAATTCTGCTCGGTCCATTTCCTCCCAAGATCCACGCCGACAAAGTGCGCGATGAACATCATACAGGGGATGATGTCAGAATGAAGATCACCACATACAAATGCGACCGCTGTGGGAAGGAAGTAGACTACGGGGATCTGTGTATGGTGCCTGTGAATCAGTTCACCCAGGACCACAAGGATGTATGCGAATCATGTAAGGAAGACTGGGACAGACTCCAGCAGGCCTACTGGCAACAGAAAACCACGTCAGTTCCTGGAAACAATGATTGTTCGGGCATCGTATTGATGGTGGTGTCAGAATGACCGACATCGAAGCAGAGTTTGCTGCAATCAGGAGTCTCAAGCAGGCCATGTATGAAGAGCTAGGGGAATACAAAGCCCTGCGACAGGAACTAGAAGCAAAAATAAGAGAGATCATGGACCCGTTCGTGGAAGAGATACAGGCCCATGAAGAGAACATACGCAATGCAGTTCTTATGCAGGAGAAATCCTACAAAGGCAATCTCGGCAAAGCCACCTTCAGGAAAGGATATCCTCGCTACACATGGGATAACAAGGCCCTGGAAGGATATGTAGCTGCTGGCCATGAGGAGATATTGCAATTCCGCAAGGAGACATTTGTACAGCCTGCTGTGAGCATCAGTGTAGAAGAGGTGATTTGATGGCCTCCGGACGAAGCAGAGGACATGGTCCGGTACGTGGCATGCCCCGTGGCAAAGACGCAAGCTGGATGTCTGATATAATCAAGGAGCGCAGATTCAACTTCGCATGGGATCTTGCTCAAGAAGCTATAGACAAGACGACAGAATGCAGCAAGTGTGGTGGAAATGCTATATGCTACAATGCAGCCGTCACGGTTGGTTATGGTGCGGTGTCGTTTTTTACATGCCGCAAATGTGGCCGTGAGTTCACTATGCAGATCACCCCTGAAAAGATGGAAGAGTACTACCATGCTGCGCTGCAGAAGAAGATTGGCAGAAAGGTTCCTGGGGTCCGTGCATGATCTCCGAGATTCCCGAGGCCCGCACATCCGTAGTAGCGGCGTGTGTCTGCGGTGCATGTAGTCACAAGTTCTACGTTGCATGGGAATGCAGAACTTCCCCCGTATACTGTCCGAAATGCAAAGAAGAGGTGGATCCATGATTGGGACTCGTGCAGTCTGTCCAGCATGTTCACGAATGTCACTGATGTCGCGTGTCAGGACCGCTGACTATCGTTGCAGAAAATGTGGGTGGTCCGGCAAAACTCCAAGAAGGATCTCTCACGGATACGTGATTGACAGGAGCCCCGAAATATCTCAGGAGAGAGCTGACAAAATCTTGAAAATCAAATCAGAAAATCCCGAGATGCGCGCCCGCATGGTTGCTATGATTTGTTTTGAATCGGAGCATACCGTGCTTAGAGTATTGAAGGACCATGAAATGAGGGTGGAACTAAGATGACAATGATTGCCTGGGGTCAGGGCCTCCGCACATCTGGCCCCGGGTCTATATCCATTCTGATGATGCTGGTGCGCTGACCGGGTTCGATTCCCGATATCATCTTTGCCTGCAGTGGTCCTGTTTTGTACCACCAAAATAACCCCCATCCCACACAACCACTGCGGGCAGCCTCCTATAGAACAATGAAGGAAGTAGAGAAAATGAACGACTGTGAAATGTACGTAACACTCGATATAGCCAAGTTCCCGGAAGAGTATCGAACCGGGGAAGACAACCCTTTCATGCGAGTAGATCAACACCAACTCGACGATGTGGAATCGTGGATATACAGCTTAATCCCGGGAGACGGCAAAGCATACAATGCCGAATTGATCGGGAAAATACCGGTGACAGTTGCGCTGAGAATTGGAAATGTTCTTGCTGATACTGGGTGTATGAAATTGAAATATATCTACCCCGGGAGATATGTCGCAATCATATGGGACTACACTACCCGACCCGCAGGAACTGTGGATGAAGCTGCCAGGCAGGAAGTGCTTGAAAGACTTGGATACAAGTCGGAGGCGGGACAGTGAGTGAGGAACGTGTATATACACCACCGACCGAGGACACGTTCAATGCTATGCAGCAGACAGCGTCGTTGCGTAATGAGATCGTGGACACATTGAAAAGAGATGATGTCTCAATCAACGTGGGTATCCTGGCAATCTTATCACTTGCTGAACAGATTCGTGCCAGGATGACAGAAGAAGAACGTCTGCAAGCTGATCTGGCAGCAAGAGCATTCAATGCATTAGACTCGTTTGAGAAAATGACTCAAGCTGCATGCGTGGCAGGTGAGAACTAATGGCCGAAATGTCACCAATGCATATGAGGATTGTACCCACAATAGAACAGGAACAGCGTATCAGCTACACACAGACCTACGAGATCCGCACGAAAGTAGGTGCTGAGGTAGACTCAAAAGGCAACATCAAGCCGGCTGCACAGGTAGAGATCACCAGGAAGCTAGAAGATGGCGAGGAGATCTACACGCTCATTCATGCTGACATGGCCAGAGGTCTGGAAGAAGTTCAGACTGCAATCAATGCAGTTCTGCAGGCAGGTGGTCAGTGATGCCTACATACATGTGCAATCTGTGCCTAGACGATGATTTTGAAGAGCCGTGCTTTTTACACTATGAAGGCCCTGGCAACAAACCGAAGACATGTCCATTCGCGGGAGATGAAGCAGAGTGGGAGAAGGTGGAATAATGGTAATGTCACTTGACAAAAAGGCTCTGGTGCCCATTCTAGAATCAGCCGGGTTCAAAAAGACAAATCCGAACATCTGGCTGATAGAAAAGGATGGAACTCCATATGGTATTGATTTCGCGAAAAATGATATCTTCAGGCTCGAAGGTACTGAAAGGATCCTTGAGGACAAGACTGACACATATCTGAATACCATCATAGAGATGTGTGTCAATACAACCGTGAGAGAAAGCAAGAAAGAAGCGTGTGAGATATGTCGCAATTCAGGGGAGCATATTGAGAAATATGGCCAGGTACTTTGTGCAGACTGTCTTGAAAAAGCAGATGAAAATGGAGGTATTCCGCCTGCAGTTCTCATAGTTGGATGGGAGGAATACAAAAAGCTGAAGCAGGTGGAAGAGCCCCCAGAACACAACGAACCGTTTGCAGACAATGTTCAGGAGCCTGAGGAACCTTCCAGGGAGAAGAACGTCCCTGAAAATAATAAGTCTGTCGATGAACTACCTGAAGAAGCAACTGACTGTGAAGTAGTCAATCCCGAAGAACTAACACACGAACAGCGTTTGAAAGTCGCTGAGATGGTACAGGAAAACGGCTACGACAAGGAAACTGCTGTAAGTATTGTCAAAGGCACGTTCAAGCACGGGAGCAAGTCACCGGCTGTCATACCCCACGGATACGTTCCAAAACTCGACATCCAGGACGTCAAGATGTACCTATGTCCCCTCGCAACTGACCAGGAAGCATATGTGTTCCTTGAACTCTGCAAGGCAAGAGGACTCAATCCATTCACCAATGAAGTGTATCTCATCAAATACAACGAGAAGGACAAGGCACAGGCAGTTGTGGGAAAGGAGACGTTCACCAGGAAGGCCGAACAGAATCCAAGTTTTGCAGGATTTGAGGCAGGCATTATCGTCAGGAACGAAGCCCGGGAGATTGAACGCAGGCCGGGCACATTCTATGTTGCCGGAGAGGAATTGCTCGGAGGATGGGCGAAAGTATATCGCGCTGACAAGGCACGACCTTTTGCGGATGAGGTACCACTCAGTGAATATATTCAGGTCACTAAAGATGGCCAACCTAACAAATTCTGGAGAACCAAGCCTGGTACAATGATAAGGAAAGTTGCATTGTGTCATGCACTTAGGGAAGCGTTCCCGTCGGAGTTTGGTGGGTTGCATGATCAATCTGAGCTGGGGGCGGAAGCATGACCTCAGTAGAAGCTGTTGAGATTGCCCTGGAAGAGTGTGACAGGTTCCGTGTGCGGGCCGAGCAAGCACTGGAAAGACTACGGGCAGGCGAGGATTATAATTCTCATACTGCAGCAATGAGAAGGGCGTCAATGGACCTGACAAAGGCGCTGGTAGATGTAAGGGGTACCCGTGTAAGCTTTACTCGGAAAGAGGAAACGAAACCACCCATAAGACGACGTGAAACCACTGCATGTGACGATGCTGTGGTAGAAGGAGGAACACAGCCAGACCCGGACCAATTCCTCTGCTCTGAATGTGGTTGCCTGATAGATCTGCACAAGCAAATATCTCCCGAGCTTACAGATGGAGAGAAGGTATGTGAGTCATGTTTCCATTCCAATGCATACCAGGCAATAAGGGAAAGGAAAAGTGAACAAAAGCAGCCGGTGAATGAACAAATATCGAACGAATGGGTAGATGTACCCGGTGTGAAAAATCTCCAGTACCGTATCCTCGATGATGCATTGGAGATCAGGAAGGACGGTGCAGACTGTGACAAGTGGTCATTTGATATTTTCTATACATTGCTGGATCTTGCCGGCAGGACCAGATCTGTTGAGATCTCATCACTCGTGAAAGGCCAGGTATACGCTCCGAAAAAACAGATAGCTCTGAACCAGATCACCACTGCAATAGAGAAAGGAATAATCGAACTTCCTGGGAGTGATGCATAATGTGTTGCTGGACCCGATTCATCGAAGCCTGGAATGAGACACATCCTGATGAGGATACGGAGTGTGATGACTGATGCGCATAACCAGGTACGATGTGAAGAAATGGATGAAGCAAGTGTACTCGCATGCAGGTACACGGCCATTCAGAATACAAGATCTCCCCCCAGAGCTCAATATACCTGGTATGCCCAGGATGGCATGGAACAGATGTTATCTTGAAAAGGTCAGAAAAGAACCGAGCACTCATACGGTTTGGAAGATCAATCAACAAGCTATAGGGAAGTGGTCATGATGGCACTCGAGGTAACAAGGCAAGAGTATGGCCGCCTGGTGGCCACCATTGCTACATGGAACCGGGGCAACACAGGATACAATACCAGTGACCCACGCAAGAGACATAGAATCGTCACTGAGTACTTATCGGGTAGCTCCGTTAACTCGATCACAAAGAGTGTCCGGATGAATAATGTATCTATCCTAAAAGTGCTGAGAGAAGATGGGCTGGTACGATGACTCTCACGATCGGAATCTGCAGGACGAAACAATGCGAGTACCTCAAAACAGTTATAATTGAGACTGTGAGTGGTCCACGCAGGAGCTCATACTGCGATGTCACGGGGAAGATCCCCGGGAACATGTCCAAGTGCCCACTGGAGGATGAGCAATGAACATCCTCTCCGTTTTTTGGGACCACGGCTGCAAGGTCGTGCAGGTCCTGGAGGTCATCATATGAGCCGCACCCTCTCAAACACCACGGCCTCCAGGAACGGAAAGGCAGTAGAGAAGTCTTTACTTCAGTACATGGGACTATCACATGAACAGAGTCCGGTAGATTCTACCCTGGAAGGTCATCCCCTTGAGATCAAATCGTGTCAGATGCAGATCATCGATTCTCACAATTCTAACCATCGCAGATCTGGCAGGATAGTATTCGAGCCGGAACAGCACAGGTATCTGCTGGAGCACGGGGGTATATACGCTTTCGTTGTACATGTCAACAAAGTTGTACACCACACCAGGATGATACGTGCTGATCTTGTCAAGCTGCCGGATTTTAGCTGCAACCGTAGTGTACCGTGGCCCACGGCCAGGGGGTGGCTGAGTTGAAAGAGCTACCGGCAGAAGGGAACTTCTATCATATATTCGAGGACGGAAAGCTGGTGCATGCTGAAACCATGAGCTACGAAAGAGATCTGGAAGATTACATGGAACGACATCCGGAAAGAGTGTTCGTTAAGCTGGATGGCGAGCAGATGCACACTGTCAAACTGCAGCTATCCTCTGAGCCGGACAATGCTGCTAACGGGCTATTGCATGATGCCGGAATATGGACCATAACGGAAACCAATCGGAGGAAGATAATACGGGCTATGCCTGTCATCGGCGGCGGCAGTGGTCCATTGAGGGGAACGTACTCAATGATTATTTACGAAGGCCACTTCGAGCAGTTCAAGAAATACGCAACGTATGCCCGACAGCAGACACTTCAGGGGGTGCCGGTATGAGCACCCAACTAACCTTCGACGCCTTGCCCGTATCTCCCCTTCCACCCGCAGCTGCTCAGCTGGTTGAACCGGATTTCACACCAAGACCTCTGGCAACCATCACAAAGGACTTTCAAGACACCATCCGGAACCTCTCTTACACCCGCCACTCCTGGCAAGTGTGGCAGGATTTCTGTGAGCTTGCAGCTCTCTCCCTGGCAAACGCAATTGTGTTCTCTCGGGAACGAGAGGACCGCTACATGGCCACAATTGAGAGGTACGAGCCAAAGGAAGTACAATTCTTCCCCAAGCTCCTTGGAATGGTCGCCGAAGCTATTGAGGTAGAATTCCAGGACTTTCTAGGCCAGATGTTCATGGACCTTGAGATGGGGAACAAGTGGAGAGGTCAGTTCTTCACACCTTACCACCTATGCAAAGCAATTGCACAGCTCTCCCTGAACGTGGATGATTTCACAGAGGATAAGATTGTGACATTGAACGAGCCGGCATGTGGTGGCGGTGCAATGGTCATAGCAACATGTGAATGTTTGAGAGATGCCGGCATCTGCTTCCATGATCGGCTTAGAGTGATTGCCCAGGATGTGGATGTCACATCAGCTCATATGTGTTTCATCCAACTCTCGCTGATTGGATGTCAGGCACATGTAATAGTGGGAAACACTCTTGCTGTGGAATGTTTGGATAGATATGTGACACCTTTTGCCATGTTGAAGGGGTGGTTGAACTGACTCAGGAAGAATTCAACTCTCCTTTAAATGGTGCCAACCTCAAAGAACAGTTTGTGTACCCAAAGAACACAGCCTTGAAAGAGTCTTACATTGCTCTTCTGGGAATGGTGAAGCTTCAGAAGAAGATTAGGTTCTACGTCCACGAGTGTGTTCATGCTATTGTTGAACAGAAAGGATGGATATCAGATTACAACCCCGGTGACCCTAAGAGCAAGCCTGACAGGAATTACAAGAAGGCTTTGCAGCATCTGAAGGTCCTGGAAAATCCATACTTCAGGTTTGCAGGTCCTGGAAGGATAGAACTGCGGTTCTTTGATGCCACAACCAAGAGACAGATCACAAGCTTTGACAGGTTCTTCAGGTTATGTGCTGCAGATACACATATGTCAGAGTATACCGGATGTGATGAAGAAGTGATCTTTGAGGAGTGGAATGACGTCCTGTCCTGCAATGATCCCTCGGTGGAAGACAGCAGGGATATCGCTGCACATATCTCAAGGGTTGATTCTGCAGTCCAACTTAAGACTGACATTATAAAAAGTACTTTTGAAACTGATTTTGATAGACAAGAGTACTTCGACCGGTTGTCTGATGAAGTGAATTCTTCCGAAGATATGGAGGTCTAAACATTGTAAATTGATGCGGGTATGCGTACACCATACGCATACTCTAAATCCCCCAAACCCCCAAAAAATACGCTATGCGGCGTACAATAGCCCTTTAAAAATAGCCGTGGCTGTTTTTATGCATATAGTATGTGTACGCATAGTATACGCATGGGCTAGTAGGAAAATATTCCACTATATCCCGGAGGAAAAATGAAAGTTCATATTCATCTGAATGTTGATCACGAAAAAAAAATATTGTTTGAATCATTAAAACCAGTTCACGGTAAAACGTTCTCTGATATTCTTGAAGAGGGTCTGGACGCATGCCTGTCCAAAGTGGCTCCGTCCAAAATCATAGAAGAAGAGATTGCACAGGCAAAGGCGAAGTTAATAGAACTTGAGCAGAGTCTTATGACGGTAAGGATGATTGAAAAGCAGCAGAAACTTGAACAAAAGGTGACTGAACAAAAAGAGGATCTTATGGAAGACTATCTCGAGGACATGAGGACAGAAAGGTTCGAAGAGTTCAAAGACAGCACAATCATACTCTGGAAGAAAGGTGGGATCAACTGGCCTCGTATTGTAGACCTGTATCAGTTCAAGAGTACAACAGAGGCAAAGGAATGGTTTGCTAGGAAAATGGTCGAGGTTGAAGCATGACATTCGTACCTATCTCCAGACGTTGCAAGAAATGTAAGAAACCGGTTCACATAATCACTTCTGATCAGCTGGAAGTTGAGTGTGAGTGCGGAGTGAAGTATCGCGTAGTAAAACAGGCCGACTATTCCCTTGAGGAGATTTCTTCAAGAGAGGAGAAAGAAGAAGGATCTCCCTGGGAGAAATTCACGAAACAGAGGTGAAACAGGCGTGACAAAAAACAAAATTGTTTCACTTGACTTAGAATCAAGGGCTGTCAGCCTCAAGGCACAAAATAAGACTTTTCGTGAAATAGCTTTCATTCTTTCAGAGGAATCGAAACAAAAAATATCTCATAGCTCAGTGAAGAGGTATTTCGATTCATGTGAGCAGGCCAAGGTCCAGGCAGTCGAGAAGAGTGACAAGCTTCAGGCCAAAGTGGCCGAGGCAGAAATCAACACACTCGCCGAAGCCATGGCCTGCATCGATGAGCTCAAGAAGATATGCAAGGCTTCCCAGGAAGAAGGAGATAACCGGACAGCTATCCAGGCAATTGACAAGATCTACACTGGTCTGGACATTGTCAACAAGGTCCTGGGCAAATACAAAGTATCTCTTCCGGAAAGCAACAGCGGAGTAAACATCATGTTCTACCTGCCAGGAAACAACCGCGATGAACCAAAGATCGTAGGTGCAGGCCATGGAAGCGACGACAATTAAACCCCAGCCCGGGCCACAAGAAACATTTCTCAGCACACCTGCCGACGTGGCCCTGTACGGTGGGGCTGCAGGCGGCGGAAAAAGCTTTGCTCTGCTCCTGGAGGCTCTTCGTCACATCAACCATCTTGGATATAGTGCTGTGATCTTCAGGAGGACATCGGTGCAGGTCCGCAATGCTGGATCCTTGTGGGATACTTCAGAGGGCCTGTATCCCTTCGCAGGAGGCATCCCCAGCGAATCAACTCTTGAATGGAAGTTTCCAGCCGGCACCAGTGTCAAGTTCGCTCACATGGAGCATGAAAAGAACAAACTTGACTGGCAGGGGTCCCAAATAGTCCTGATAGGGTTCGATGAGCTCACACATTTCACGGAATCACAGTTCTTCTACATGCTATCAAGGAACAGATCCACCTGCGGGATCCGGCCGTACATCCGGGCTACAACAAACCCGGATGCAGACTCCTGGGTGGCAGAACTAATCGACTGGTATATCGGTGAGGATGGATATCCGATCAGGGAACGCTCCGGAGCCATCCGCTGGTTCATCCGAATTGATGGGAATATGATATGGGGCGATTCAAAGGAAGAGCTGATGGAGAAATACCCTGGCACCCTTCCAAAGTCTTTCACATTTATTTCTGCAAAACTGGAAGACAACCAGATACTGATGCAGAAAGACCCATCGTACAAAGCTAACCTCGAGGCACTTCCATTCGTGGAAAGGGAAAGGTTACTCGGCGGGAACTGGAAGATCAAACCAGCGGCAGGTCTTTACTTCAAGAGAGAATGGTTTGAGGACAAGTTCGTTGACGAAACACCGAAATGTCAAAGATATGTCCGTTTCTGGGACTGTGCTGCAACCGATGAGAAGAAAGTTGGAGATCCTGATTACACTGTCGGCCTGCTCATGGGGGAGAACAGCGGCAAATACTATGTCATTGATGTCCAGAGATTCAGGAAAAGCCCAGGTGCAGCCGATGAGCACATGAAACAGGTAGCATACTCTGATGGACGCGAGGTTATGATCAGGGAAGAGGAGGAACCAGGGAGTTCAGGTAAAAGGGTGATAGCAACTCACGCGACAACCATCTTCAAAGGTTTCAATTTCCTTGGAGTGAAGTCCACCGGCCCGAAGGTCACACGCGCAGGTCCTGTGAGTGCAGCCTGCCAGAATGGCAATGTCTACATTGTCCGGAGGTCATGGAACAATGAGTTCCTTTCAGAACTTGAGGGATTTCCTGAACGAAAGCATGATGATCAAGTAGATGCCTTGTCAGGGGCTTTCAACGCGCTCTTTCATAAGCCTGCTAAGGTTCCGAAGTTCTCACCTGGTTTTGGATTGTCCGGAGGAATGAGGATATAAAATAGTTATTTTTTTAGAATTTTCAATATTACACCTAAAATCAACAAAGCTATGATAAAAGTAATCCCATATAGAAAAACAGCCGTTATCTGATCATGTAGTTCTGTCATTATTATTTACCTTCTAAACATTTTATTTTACAAACATGTGTATGTTTTTTCCATTTATAAAAGTGTCCAGTATTCAACCTTCCTTTATATACTCCACACTCACCATTTTTCTACATGTCAATCCTCAACAAACTCTTCTCATCAACTCCCACCACACCCACATCAAAAAAGAGCACCCCAGTCGGTGCATATGTAGGTGATGACCCCTACCAAACCTACATCACCACGTTAAGTTGGATCAAAGAAACAAAAGCCAAGATGCCGGATGGCTCAGTATTCGAAGTCACACCGTCCATGAGAGAGGAAGCATTTGAGACAGATCCTCTCCTGAAGGGTACAATTACACCGTTTCTGAAGAATTCTATCCTAGGAGATTATTCCCTTGTAACTGAAGACAACAAGAAGTTCGAGCCGGCACTCAAAGAGATCAGGCAGTACCTTGATGAGATTGGCCTACTTGATGCATTCAGAGATGATTTCAAGGACTTGACAATAGTCCATGGTCATGCATACCGTCGCAAGGATCCTGACAAGGACAATATAGAATCCCTGGCACCTTTGAAGAATGCCACTATCACAACGTATAGGGACCCATGGGATAGCACCACGGTGGCCTACCATCAGAAAATCTATGTAAATGATGCATGGTCAGACAACACCACCACAACTGAATACAACAGCTGGTTCATTCCAAATGGTGGCCGATACATAGAAGGCGAGTACGAAGATCGTGGTTCAAAGGGGCAGTTCGATTTCATCAAGACTAAATATGGAATCACAGACACAACCAACCTAAGAGTAGATTCATCAGACCGTATTGTTGCCATGCACCGGGTAGAACCTGACGAACCTGCACCGATTGATTCTGCTATTCTTGCCATATGGTTGAAGCGTCTCCTTCTTACGAATTCCCCGAATATTATATTCAGGGTGTTATCTCCATTCGTCCACATCAAAAACGGCCTTGTCCTTGAGGTCACCGGTGCAGATGGTGGAAAGGACCTCATTACCACGGTACCACAGCAACCACCGGAGGAGATGTCTGCAACCGATCTAGAGAGATATGCAGCCGAGAGTTCAATCTACAATGCATGGGTCACCGCCTGTAAGACAGCTGCAAAGAATGTACTTACATCATTGAAAGATGGTGGTATCTTCAGTTCAGGTCCTGACACCGAACTCGAGGTCGTTGAATCAGGCAGGACAGTACCATCAGAGTTCATCGAGACGATGGTCAACATGCTTGATCAAGAAATCGGACAGTCGTTCGGGTTCCCTGTTGCACTTGTGAAGGCGAATGGTTCAGAGCTTGCTACCTCGAGGACAATACTGCAGCTGCTCAATACAACATTTGCAGGTGTCAGGCGGGAATATGAGAAAGTCGCTGATAAGCTCATCAAAGAGAAGTTTGAAGGGGGTACCTGGCAGTATCAAGTACCTACAAAGGATGACGGCACTGAAACAGGCACATTCACATTTGATGAGATGGAGTGCAAGTTCAAATTGGAAACCACCGATGTGAGTGACCAGCTGAAGGAAGCTCAGGCCAAACTTCACAATGCAAGAGTACTGCAGGCCATCAAAGCAGTTGGTGCAGATCGGTCCGACATTCAGGCACTTGGGGAAGAGTACGGTTTTGGAATGCTAGATCTTGACAATTTTGATGCTGCTCAGGATACTCCTGCCATGCCCTTCGGGGATAGGATGTCTACCAGGAGTACTGTGGATGACCTGGAACCGTCAGGGGTAGCTGATGACGATGAGCTCAGCAAAGCTTTGATGAAAGCATACAAGGAGGCTCAGGAGGCAGTCAAACAACTATGATCCACTGGATGTGGTTCTGCACTGGTGTTGTAACTGTCTTCATCTACATTTGTGGAGTGCTTACAATTGGCTTCTGAGATTGATCCTGAGACATTTGACCAGCAAGTAGACCAGCTGGTCCTTGCAACAACTGCAGCACAATCCGAGGCACTCACAAAGGCAGTGACCGCCTACTACAAAGCGGGTTCTGATGATGTCAGACCTTCAACACGTCTTACAAATGTTCAACGGAATGCTATTAAGAGACTGAGTGCTGAGCATTTCGGCTACATTTCCGAGTTCAACGTCAGTGTTGGTGAGCAGATCAAACGAAGAGCAAAAGAACTGCTGAATCAGGAGAAAGGCTATAAGGAAATCTCGGATGATATTCGGAAATATGCCGAGGATCTTTTCAAAGGTTCGGAGAAGGTTGTCATTGACAATACAGGAAAGACAAGAACAATCTTCAAAGTGGGAAAGGATGGCACAATCCGAAAGACATCAAAGGTAATAGAACGTCCGTATGTGACCAATGTAAAGGCTTATTCTGATATGCTTGCACGAACTGCAACACATACAGCCTGGGAGCAGGGAAGAGCTTCCGAGTATCAGAGGATGGGATTCAAGAAGTGGAGGTTTGTAGGTCCATCTGATGAGAGAGCAAGGCCCGATCATATTGCAGTCCTTGGTCAGGTATTTGAGTATGGTACTGAACAATCTGATTATGCAGAGGCACTGCTGCATGAGCCAAACTGCAGACACCGACAAGTTGTGTATTTTGATGATCCTGAACTGGATACCTCAAAAGAGTTCTTTGAGGATATCAAGAGAAGAGCTGGGCTGTATTGGGACGAAGAAAAGGAAGAGTGGGGATTTAGGTAATCTCAACTTTCCTTTAAATACTCAACTCACAGACAGTTGGACATGATTATTTCAACTGTCCTATCCGAAAAACCACTCATCGAAGGTAACTCGGTTACATTGCCCATGGTTAAAGTAGGCACAAAAGCTTATGATCGCAAAGGCAAAGAGTACATCCTTACAAAAGAAGCCCTGGAATCTGGTGCAGAATCGTGGATGAACGGAATTGTCACAATCAACCACATGGTCAAGGAAAAGGGCAAAATAACAAAGTCCTGGTTTGAAGATCCCTATGTATACGCTACTTTTGAGGACCTTTCCCAGGAAACCATTGATGCCATCAACTCCGCAGCTTACAGGGGTGTATCCCAGGAATCAGAGCCATTAGAAGTCAAAGGATCAGATGTCCTGAAGCTTAAGGGTACAGGAAGTACTTTCGTATTCTATCCTTTCAAACCAGCCTGTCCGATGAAGGAAGGGTGTGGTATACCTATTGCATCGTGTGATCCAGAATTCAACTTTCCTTTATATAGCTATAATGAAAATTTTGAATCAAATACTCCTGGAGGAGTGAATATAGCAGACGAAAACACAACCAAGCTTGAATCAACTATCTCTGAACAGAAAAAAGAGATAGCGAAACTAGAGTCCACTGTTGCAGAACTCCGTCAGGAGCTCAAAGAGAAGGACGGAAAGATTGAGAGCACTGTGAATGCAGCCGTCAAAGCTGCTCTGGAATCTCACGACAAAGCACTCAAGGAACAGACCGAGCGTGATGCGGTCTTATCTGAACTCAAATCAACTGTTTCAGACGAGACACTCGAAGGACTCCGGGAAGCACCCGTGGCAATTCTCAAGAGCACACTTGCAGCGATCAAGGAGAGTGCAGGCAAGCGTGTTGGTGCAAACAACGGGACCGGTGTACAGAGCACAAAGGGAGATGTCATCGACTATGCCTCACTGGGTGTAACATCAATTGAGGTGGAATAATGGCAGCTGGAGATCTCAAAGGTGAAGAGTGTGTCGTCATTACAGTAACCGCCGGCGCCATGGTCACAAAGGGGCAGGTAGTTCACCTCGAAGCAGACGGAAAATGGGACCCTGCCGTTCTTACCGATCTTGGAAAATTTGGTGTAGCTCTGACCGGTGGAGCAGACACAGAAACAATTAGCGTCTGTATATGGGGAAGAGTAGAAGTCACCGCCACTGCCGCAACAATCGCAAAGGGAGCAACTGTCATGGCTGGTGCAGGTGGAACAGTGCTCGCATCTGACTATGGCGTGTATGGTGAGACACTTGGAACAGCAATGGAGGCTTTCAGTGCTTCTGGAACTGGTACGGTATGGATAGGGATGGTGAACTAACATGTCTGGAACAATTACCCCCACTAACATTGATGGCTCTCTCGATGCCAAAAACATTGCAATGCGCGTCCTCCGTGGCGCTGTCGAACTCACTGACCTTGCACCGATGTGTATGAGTGTTCAGGTTCCTGAACTTGTAGCAACTGTGCCGGTATACTCTGTGCCAGAAGGCAACGAGGACCTCGAGCCGATGGAAGAATCTGAGATCGGTGGTTCTGAGTTCACCAATGTGGACTTCGACCTCAAGAAGGACCGTGTCAAAGTTGCAGTCACTGACGAAGCCAGGTATAAGAGCAGGGCAGGGGATCCGCTCACTCTCCAGATTGGTGGAGCATCTGCAAGACTGGCGCAGATACTCAACAAGAAGATTGTTGCAGCAGCCAACACAACCCCACAGACTGATGCAGGTGCTGATTGGTCCGGAGCCAACAACCCGCTGGCCGACCTCGCAACTGCAATTGCAGCAATCAGACCATACAAGGCCGATTACTGTCTTATGGGTTCAACTGCATTTGCCAACTACACCGGGAAGATCAGCATTCCAACAGCCGGTCAGATAGGCAATGCGGTTTCTCTGATACCCGGGTACAACATACCTATTGTAGTATCAACCGAGATGACTGATGACGCAGCTGCAGTTGTCGCATCACAGGCGCCGGGAATGGTTATAGGCAATGGTCCTGTCAAGGTCAGACGCAAGGACCTTATGAGCGGGGCTGAGGTGTACCAGATCGATGTCTGGAGAGAAGTAGTATCCAACATTCATGATACTGGCAGCTCAACCAACGCGGCAGTGTATGTGCTCACTGGCCTGGACGGCTAACCCCGTCCTATCCTCTTTCCGGAGGCTACTATGGCTTCTCTAATCTCAAAAACGGATGTCGAGCTGGAACTGCAGAGCAGCTTACCAACCGGATACACTGAACTTTTCATAGAGACCCTTTCAGATACT
Source organism: Methanolobus sp. WCC5 (assembly GCF_045690325.1). Lineage (GTDB taxonomy): Archaea > Halobacteriota > Methanosarcinia > Methanosarcinales > Methanosarcinaceae > Methanolobus. The sequence continues at coordinate 896,849 of NZ_CP146981.1, forward strand.
GCCGAAAGCATGGTCCAGGGAGACACGAACAGAACATCATTCACAGGTGGCGCAGCAGACAGATACAATCGTGCTGTACTCTGCTGGATAGTAAATTCGCTTGTTTCTCCGAACCCTTCTTTGATGAAAGGATCGGTAACACAGATCAAAGAAGGTGACTCACAAATCACGTTTGGCAATGGTCGCGGAGTAGCCACTTATGCAACTGAGTATAATGCCCTGATAGCATCTCTGAAAATCCGGACAAGTGGAAGCAATTACACGTACACTAACGAAACAACATTCTATTCTGAGGAGGATTCTGAATGAAGTACACTGACCAGTTCACACAAGAGCAGGGGGACAAACCTCGTGGAATCCCCCTCACAGATTCCGAAGGTGTTGAACTCACACCTGATACTGATGCACCTGCTTTCTATTGTCTCACAGCAGCTGGTGCAGAGACTCTTAAATTCTACATAGATTCTGATAAGATCAGATACTACAGCATGGTCGATATCAATGTGACCGCCTCTGCATCTGTTACACTGGCAGTTGCTTTGAAGTGGCGTGTTCTTGGTGCAGACAAAGAGAAGTATGCATATTCAATGGCTCTCACCGGAACACAGGCACTTCAGGGAATGTCAACGGCATACCCACTGATTGAGGATGTTCCGCCTGGAACAAAAGCATGGATTGAAGTTGCAACAGGTGGAGCTGCTACAGTTGCGGTGAATGTGATGGGGAGGTACAAAGTATGATGTATCCTACTCAGGAGTTTGTCAATGGTCAGATCAAAGCAGGCAAGTGGCCAGCGAAAGAAGGTGAGATACTTGACATTAGGTCACTCTCGGATAGAGAAGTCAAGATAATTGAGCTCTACAATCAGGAAGAGATCATCAAACAACTCAGGCGTATATGCGATGCTCTGGAAGGACAGGCGAAACCTAGGAAAAGGACAGTCAATCGTATCATTTCTGACCTGCTGGACGATGGTCAGTTGAATGACAGTATCAAAAATGAGTAGAGAAGGTTTTATTCCCTTCTCTTGAAGAACAGTGCTAGTCCTATTATCGCTATCACGGGGAGTGCGATTGTTGGGAATTCTGGGATTTCACCACCGTCTGGATTTACCCATTGAATGGGGTTGCCTTCTACCGTTACCTCATCAGCAAGTGTACTCCCAAGGTAACAATTTATAGCCCCATTGTTATAGATAATTTGAGCATATCCACCGATGGCGCCATAATTGTTGATGATACCATTGTTCATTATGTATTCATCCAATGATATAGTCCCACTGTTCTCGATAATTCCTGTTTCTGTGTTTTCGAAGTAATAAAGTGGCAAAATACTCATTTGACCCGACGTTTCAATCAAACCATGGTTGAATACACTGCCCACGAAGCTAAGGGTGCCAGTGTTATAAATTGTACCATAATTGTTGAGGATAGCAAAGTCATTTACACTAATTGAGCCACTGTTATTTATATGTGCATAGTTTTGAATGAGGCTGGGGTCAAAATTAAGCGATCCTTCATTGATGACAGTGCTGTTTTTTTCAAATGTAATCTCACTTGCATCGGCTTTTACTAAATTACCCTTGTTGACAAAGGTGCCATTTGATTTGACACTAAACCTACTGTGCAAAACCTTAAGTGAATCCCCCTCATTAATAAAAGTACCGCCGTTATCAACGACTACAGTTGCCGTGAATATTTCAAGTGAATCTCCAGGCCTTATCCAGAGAGTTTCACCGTCATTGATTACAAATGGTTCAGAATCGTTTATAATACCCGGATTGGGAATCTCTACAGCTGCAGCTGAACTTACAAAAAATACAGCTAAAGCTATAGCTATCAACAATATTTCATTTAATTTCATTATACCACCGTTAATTAATTTTTTAACCCTATTATGTATAAGAAATCATAGCATGTTTATTAAGTTTTCTAAACACGTTTCAACTTTCATTTATATACTTCAATTTTAACTTTTTCTTATGCAATTTATTGTAAAAACCCTATCAATCCTCTTACTCATCCTTGTTCTTGTTCAGATGGTTGGAACTGTAAGTGCTGCTACTGTCAATACTCCCGTAATTGAAGACGCTTCAATATCATCATCTGCTCCTGATACAAATTATGGTGATCTTGACAGTGTTCAAACAGTTTACAACTCTGCCACTACAAGACTGGCATTTTTTAAATTTAATATAACTGATTATCCTGCGACAACGACATTATATCTTTATCAGACCGAAACCACAGCCGATATCAGTACATTATCCGGCTATTTTGCGTCATCGGATTGGTCAGAATCAAACATTACATGGAACTCCGGCAGACCATCAACTGAAACAGAACTCACGAATCGTAATTTTTATCAAACCACACCAGGCGCGGGAAAATGGATGGCTATTAACTTGACTGACCATATATCAGAACCCGGCACTTACACCGTTTTCTTTAGAATGAATTATGGGTATAACGTTCGTTTTAATTCAACAGAAGCGCCTGCAAATCTTCCATATGTTTCAATTACTACACATGAAGATGGTTGGTTTTTAGATGAAATATATGTGAATAATACACATGCGTCCGCATCTGATGAAAATAACGGCACGGTAGATTTTCCATTTGAAACTATAACAGGAGCTATTACACGTGCATCGCCTGTCAACAATTCAATTATTAATATATATGGAGACTATTCTGAATCGATAAATTTTGGGAGAGAATATAAAAACCTGACAGTAATCGGATATGATTCATCGGCGTCATCAGCAACACATGCTATGACGTTTGAGGGGGCAAAGAACATCACTATACAAAATATGAACATATCCACCAATTCTACCACTTCTGCGCAATATGCATTATATTTTGCAGAAAACTCTGGTTCATATATTAATATTGTTAACTGTGATCTGAACGCAATATATGGAGCACCCGTGTACTTCGCAGAGGATTCATTTGCATCATTTATATCATTTGATAGATCCATTGCAATTTCAGATGCCGGGTACCCCGGATATGGGATGGTGTTTTCAAACTCCGGATCACACGCATCCGATATAATCATTAAAAATGGGGCTGTCGAAGCATTATACAGCGGTGACCAGTGGCAGGAAGGTATTATAGTAGGGTCTGGTACAGGTGACAGGTTCCTCATTGAAAACATGATCATCCGTTCAGGAAAAAGCGGGCTGGCTCTGGGTACTACAAACGCAGCATCAGACTCTATATTTTCGGGACTGGCTATATATGCTAGTCTGGATGGTACACGTTACGGTAGCGGAATGCAAATACAATCAGGTGATAATAACACTTTCAAAGATTCTGATATTTACTATGCAAAGTACACTGGAGTAAAGCCCAATCGTCCAACAAACACTACTATTCATAACATCACACTGCATTCATATCCCCCTTATCAGGCATATACTCACAATGCGGTTGAGATAAAAGGAAACGATATGCATTTCTATGATCTCAAAGTGTTTGGTTACAATGATACTTTGCCTTATACAGGTGGCACTGGCCCATCCTATCATGTGTTCTATGGTGCGGGTGCTGAGCAGGAATCGCATATTCTTGTAGAAGACTGTTACTCAAATGATACCATAGACAGATGGATCGGAGTAGGTGGGCACCAGGAAAATGTAATATTTAGGAACATGACGGGGGTAAATCATGATGGGCAAGGTATATACATCGTTAGTTTCAGCATGGGGGAAGATTATAAAACTAGCGATAAATTGGTATTCGATAACATAAGTCTTGAAAACGCTCTTGGCGGCAGTGCTGACTATAACGTAGTGTTATTGTCCCTCGGTTCTTCAAGGGATGCGCTTAGCCCAACCGATTACGCTAACATTTCTAGGGAAAACATCACTTTTATAGACACAAATTTCACAGGTACAAATACTCGTCACTGGTGGATGGTTGACGATGGAGCACCTGCGCCAAGAATGTTTTATGGTGATATCTATGCTTTCAATCCTTCGCATACAACGACTGCTTTTACAGTGCAAGAACCTTCCAGATTCGAAGGAGTGTTGCATTTTGGATATTACCCTAATATCAAGGTAGTCAACCCATCTGGGCAAGCAGTAGAAGGCGCAACGGTCAGCTTTGTATCTAATGCCACAAACCCCGAAACGGGAGATACAATATACGCACATAACATAGATTACGGCGGAGTAGAAAAAGCATATACTGATACAATAAACAGCTCATTAACTCTATCAGATGGTGAACTTCCAAACCGCTATGAGAATGCAACAGGTGCAGTGGCATTAACTTCACAGATGAGATATTATACCAGTTCTCCACAGACAGAATATGTAGAATGGAATGTCACAGCAACATATGGCAACGAATCAAATAGTACTATCATCACACCTGATATGCTGAGATACTCTCCCGATTCATCTGATATTCAAAGCGATGAAGTTGTACTAATTCTTGACGTTGAAGGCACAGATGGTGATGATGACACCGGATCAGGTGGATTAGTAGCAATTGTAGGAGCATTTATCCTCGCTGCAGGATATTTCTGGAACAGGAGAAGATGGTAATCAATTAGACGGAGGCATCAGAACATGACAGAAACAACAACAAAAGGACACCCAATACTTTCTCACAACGCCGACGAGATAGGAGCACTTGTAACCATCATAATCGGGTCAGGAATAGCCGCATACATGCTTGTTACTGGGCAGGACATAGCGGAATCCGGTACTGTAATACTCACCATGATGGTAGGTACTCCGCTTGGCTACCTATTTGGAAAAGCGTGAAGTGGTGATCCATGGCCGACCAACCAGTCACAGTTGAAACATGTGAACTCCGCCGGGAAGAGATTCGCCGATGGGTCAAAGAAGAAATTCGTGACGTTATGGCATGTGTCAATCAGAGTCACGACACACTAAGTGACTGGATGATACGCATTGAGCATAAGATGGAGGAGAACAACCGCCGCTTGAGTGACAAAATTGACCAAAACACAAGGATGCAGGTTGTTCTTATTCTGGCAATTGCATTTGGGGCAATCGGCGTTAGGATGGGGTGGATTTGATGTTCACCCAGTTCAATTACCCCCGAACCATCACAAAGGTCAGTGTCACAGAAGGATACACCAACCAAAGCACTGGTGCATGGGTCCCTGAGATCACCTCAGAAACAGAGATTCAGGCACATGTTGCAGATGTCACCCTCAAAGAACGTCAGTATCTGGATCCTGGTGTAGTCGAGGCCGGTGTTCGCAAATTGATATGTGATTCGTCCGTTTCTCTGATGGTAGGCGACCGCGTCAAGATCACGGAGGAGGGTGACAGTGTGACCGAATGGCTAGTCAACTCAAAGATGTCTGAATCAAACCTGATGGACCAGTATGTTGATGTGTCCCGTATCACGTACTTGATTGTCAAAAGATAAATAAAAATATAAATTATATAAGAGTGTATATGGTAGTATGTTTTTGTGCAAAAAACACGGAAGTGTAGCTGAAACGGATTATCCTGTCATCTGCACTAACGCATGTTCTGACTTCTACAAATGTGACCATCTCAAAATACCTTTTTTGATTCCCACAGTCAATGCTTCCTGCACTGCACCGAAGATTGCAGAAGATGAATTTTGTATTTCAGTATTTCCAACTGTTGAGACCCACGAAGACGCTTACATCAATGACATTGTAAACCATGACAGAAACAACATTAGTATCCTGTGCGAATCCAGATTGTGATAATCTTATCCCGATGACTCGCATTCAGAAGAGGAAGTTCAATTCAGTATATTTTGTCAAATATAGGCAGGTCGCACTTCCTTACTGCTGCAAAGCATGCCAAGAAAAACATCGGAGGGAACTGAATGTTGCGTGTAAGTGCTGATACAGCTGGTACTCTAAAGGCCCTGGACAAACTTAAAGAGAATTTGGGAAAAGGGACGCAAGACAGGCTGGAGCAGGCAGGGGTTTATCTTGAAGGTAAAATGGTAGAAAAGATAGATAGCTGGCTTGGCCCTGCACTGAAAGCCAGGACTATTGCCCGAAAAGGAAGTTCCCAGCCTTTAATTGATACTGGCGAACTCTATGACCAGATAGACCACAAATCAGGTCCTGGATATGTAGAGGTTGGTGTATTTGGATCAAGAGCATTGATTTCACTGCATCACGAATTTGGAGCGCCGAAGGCAAATGTTCCCGAACGGTCGTTCATGAGATCAGCCTCTCGGGAAAACAGAAAACGGATTAAGAAGATTGTCACCGGCAAATAATTCAACTTTCCTTTATATACTCTAACGTGAAACCCTTGCCTGCAGAGAACCTGCATTTCTAATCATGTGGAGCACCCACCATGGCAAGAGCGCTATCAGACACTCAAAAGAGAGCTATTTTCACAAACATCCCTGCATCAATCACAATCGGTGAAGATAATATCAATGCATCGAAGATATGGTCAAATCAGGCCATTACATCTTATCCTACCATCACTATGAACATTTCGACAGATGGCATCATATCTGTAAGGGATGTTTCTGACGGTGTTCTCTATTATTCCTGTACTCTCACACTCCACATTCTCACAGAAAATACATCCAGTTACAACGGTGCCAGGATAGCAGAACAGTTTGCAGCTGACATCTGCACAGAGCTTGAATCCTGGACAACTCCACTAACATCAGACGTTAGGATATTCAACCCAGATGAGGACATCAATTCGATAGGTAACCTGGGTTATGACGAAGGCATTTTCGATTACATTCTTTCTATTACACTCTACCACTCATGAGGGAACACTATGGAAGAAATCACAAAGGGACCAACTACAGAGGAAATCCTTGAGGCTCAACTTCAGATTGCAGAATCTAAGGTTGTTGAGTTACAGGGAAGCAACGCGGGTTTACAGGCACAAATCGATGAGCTCACAAAGCTGATCATGGAAAATACTACAGCACAGACTGTTCTATCAACCGCAGCTGCGGAATTGTCTACTGTTATAGACACGAAGCAGGACAAAATGCTAGAAATGCCAGCCGGCCTCAATGCAACGGAAATTGCAGGATTGAGAGCAGCCAGGCAGGCAGAAATTGACGAGCTGAAACAGAAACAGGACAAATACAAGGCATACATCAGAGGTGAAATATAATGTCAGTAATTGACGGAAGAACGGTCCGCTGGGCCGAATACATTGGTGAAGCTGAACTTGGGACAACACCCGGAAACCCTACAATGGTAGCATTCCCTGGGGATCTCATCGGAATTGATGTACAGTCGGGACCTGAGATGGAATCGTATAAGATCCTCAAAGGTGCTACTGACACAGATCCACTCTCATGCGGAGAATCAGTAAAGACAGGAGAAACACATCAGGTAACAATCACGTTGAAAGTATCGGGGATTACCTGGCTTCCATACATCCTGTTGGGAGCGACCACGTCTACATATGCACCGGGAATTGTATCACATCCTATCAGCATTGGACTTGTAGCAGGCACAGAATACTGTCTCCTTAAAGGCTGTGCGTGGATGTCTGCTATACTTGATTTCCCTGACACCCGGACCGCAGCGACACTCACGCTGACATTCATGTGTATCGAGAAGACCGATTGGAGTGAAACAGACTACAAAGGCACTGGTTCGCATGCGACTGCACCAACTGCAGCACCATACACAATGTCAAGTATCACGCTGTTCGAGTATGATGATGTATCTCCTGACACATCCGATGTCTACCTGGAATCTCTTAAGATATCAATAGAGAATGATATTGAACCAGTCTATGATCTCAGTTCAGATGCAGCCAGCAAGATAGGTGACTGGTCTTTCCTGGCACGGTCAATGCAGGTAGACATGGGCATGTCCATGATAGGCATGGGCGTTCACGATGACATCCTGGACGGCACAGCTCACAAAATAGACTTCACGCTTGGGTCGAAGGCATTTACTTTCTCAAACTTGTACTGGACCAACGCACCATCCGTGAATCTATCTCCTGCATCAAAGGTTGGTATGACCCTCACCAGCGACGGTGAAGCAACCAGGATAGCAATTGCATGATGGTGATCCGATGAAGTGGAAAGACATCACAATATACGATGACCCGCGAAAAGGATCTGTCAAGCGAGTTCAGAATCTCAAGAATCAATGGTACATCCGGAACTTACCACTTGAAAAACTGGACCAGAAGATGACGGTATCGGATGCTATAAAAGATTGTCTCAGCAAGGATCCTGAACTGTTGTTCAAGTTCACCGAGTTCCAGCAGGACGTTGAGGATTATCAGATCCTCATGCTGGCTACCACAATGACTTATGATGAGGTGAAAGCTCTCGAAGACGAGATTACGGTGAAAGAGTTTGATGAACTGGTGAACGCATGCAAGACTGCCATCGGTGGTGGTGTAGATGATTTTTTCGACGAATCCGTTTCAGGTACATTCTCGATGACGGAGACGACCCCGGAGAACCTCGACTATACGAGATCATCCGGCCAGCCTGGTGGTTTGTCGGGAGAGTCAACAGAGCTCTAGATGGTCATCGCAATGAACTGCCTGAACTGTCAGAGTTTTCGATATGTGAGAACATGCATATGACCCCAGGAGAACTTGATATGATTTCGTACGAAACATTCATGCAGTGGAGTATATTCCTGAACAGGAGGGCAGAACACAATGCTAATAGGTAATGTGTCCATCCCTGCAGTCGAAACTTTCAAGGTCGGTGAGATATCACGGCCAATAGAAACAATTCCTGGCCTGGGTCATCGTGGATATGCCCTGGCAGAATTCGGGGCAGAACTTCCACAGGCCGTTCTTGAAGGATCTCTCCTGCAGCTGTACAACACTACCAGAACAATCCAGCAGTACAAGGAGGATGTCGAAGCACTGGCAAACCGGGGAGCTGTCTACAATTCTGTCACCAACGTAAAGGGAAGGACCGGATGGATATCCGCAATCTCAATAAACGTGGACGATAGTCCTGGTGTGTTCTGGCCATTCTCTCTGGAAGGAATATGGTTTGATGCTTCTCAGTACTCTTCAGAACTTGCAGCTGATCCAGTGACCATGGCCAATTCCTTTGGGATCTCCGGGGAGTATGACCTTGGGACCATTGAAGCGGCTACAGATGTTCAGTGTTTTGATGGATCCACTGAGATCTTCTCACCATTCCACCTGTTCGCGGGCAATTGTGTCATCAAAAACGGGCTCTATCAAGTCACTCTCGCAGCGAATACAATCACGATTTCGTACTGGGATACTGATCAGTATGTGAAAATAGATGATTTCACGACAGGTACCTTCAGTAGGGTTACGCTGGAAGAAATCAACAATGATTTTGTAAAGTGCAGGACCTCAAATGGAATAACAATTACTGTGGAAAGGGGTAGAGCCCCCTACGTGTCTACCCCGATTCCACTTTCTTGTTCATCTCTTATTCCCTCGGACCAGACTACTTCCGTAGACAATTATCTTACTTTGGGAATCGGCCTATATGTAGCTTCCGATATTGCAATGTCGATAGCTTCGAATACCATCAGTGCCGGGAACCGGTGGATATTCCATACTGAATCAGATGTAGCTACTGTTGCGGCGGGCTGTCTTGTGAAAAGCAACCTCCACAGGGATATCGTGAGGTTATAAAATGGTATCAGAAACGATTGAAAAGACGGTAATTAGAATCGAAGCCGATGTCAAAAACGCACTGAACGAAATAGATAAGGTCAAAAGGGAAATCGGTGGCGTAGAAACAGAAACAGACAAGGCATCAAGTGGAACTGGCAAAGCATCCGTTGCAATGAAAGCGGCGTGGGCTGCTGTGGGTGCAGCCGTGGTGGCCGCAACTGCTGCTGTTACGGCCTTCACCATATCAGCTGTCAAAGCATCGTCCCAGGTTGAACAGTATCTTGTCTCGCTAGGTGTCCTGTATCGCTCTGAGCAGGCAGCTGCAGAACAAATGCAGTGGATATTCGAGTTTGCAAAGAGCACTCCCTTCGAGATTTCTGGGCTGGTAGATGCAACTATTAAACTGAAAGCATTTGGTCTTGAGGCGCAGAATGTTCTCGAGGTGCTGGGTGATACTGCAGCTGCAACATCAAAGCCAATCGATCAAGTTGTCAATGCATATGGCCGTCTTAATGTCGGTGATACCGGACAGGCAATTGCGATGTTCAGGGACATTGGAATTAATCTGAAGAACATCGAAGAGCTTGAGTTTGATGCGCGCGGGGCATTGGTCACACCCCTTGAACATGCCATGCCGCTTGTCAAACAGTACCTCGAGGAAGAGTTCGGGGGGCTGATGCAAGCACAGTCAGAAACAGCAAAGGGCATAGGATCAAACATCAAAGACTCTATGTACCAAGCGGGGCTGGCATTTGCAGGGTTTGAACAGGAAACCGCAAAGTTCCAGGAAGGATCATTGTTCATGGAAATGAAAGGTGGTCTGCAAGGAGTACTTGATATTCTGAGCAAAATTGATTTTGAAAAAATCGGTGATGGTATCACGAACTACTTGAAAGCTTCTATGGATCAGATAGATGATTTTAGGAGAGGACTAAAGGGTGTTGATCTATCCGGATTTACCAGAATGTTGAAACTGTTTGGAGCTGTATGGTGGGAAATGTTCCAGCTCATCGGCAAGTACAACATATATGAATACATCGGAAAGGCTGTGAAGGTGGCTACCAATGCCATTAATGGTTTTTTGAATATTTTAGTAGATGGGTACGTGGGTGCAATAAACACAGTGATAGACAGTCACAATAAACTAGTGCCTCTCCTTCAGAAAGTAGGGATGGATATTGATTATATTAATCGCCTGTCTGTAGATGGCATGCTTTCAGGATTTCTCCGGAAGGCAGATGATGAGGCAAAGGGGGCAAAGGATTCAGTTGATGATTTGGCTAAGTCCGTCACTGAGCTGTCTGATGTCTCCTCAAATGCAAAAATACCAGGTTGGGCGGGCCAGAGCGACTACATCAGAGAACGTTTGAAAGAGACCGGCGGTCGTAATATCGGCGATCTCCTGGGGATGGCTGGAGTCTCGTCAAACATCGGCGGCAATCAAACTGTAGGGTCGCTCACATCGGTGAACAACAATCAAAATATTGTCAATCCGAACGCATCACTTGTGGATATCAATCGCTCAGGATTCAACACAATCGCATCAAAACTTGATAGTGTTGTCAATGCCGTGAACAACATCAATATCAATGTTAGTTCGGGTGGCGGATTTTCGTCTGGTGTGTCCTCCCGGGGCGGCACATCACCCAACGACGTAATTGCACACAAAAAAGAAAGTATTCTTGGGGTAGGACAGGTCAGGCTGAGGTATTGATATGAGAGGATATAAAGATTTTACATGTGTGAAATTTTCGGAATCTGAATTCACATGGGGCGGCAGCACATTTACCGGACTGCTGCTCGACTCTGGCGACACTGTGCCCACCAATGTTTCAACAACAAATGTGATTTCGTCTACATCAAAAAACAGCGGGTCTGGCACACAATCACATAGTTTCATGTCTCCCGATGTATTCGACGTTGTATCTGCAATCGACGGGACTGCATATGGCAGTTTTCGACTGTATGTCAGCGTTGCTAGTACAGGAACTGGGTCAGCTAATGTAAGAATAACCAGTGTCGATATCAAAATTGAGGCAATCGATTCAGATGGCAATTCAAGAATATTATCTTCGAACAATGTATGGACAGGAACACACCTAGCGAATCTCAATGAAACAAAATACTTGGGAATAATGTACTGGTTCAGCGTGTCGAAACAGGAAATTGCGTACAACGAGAGATTAAAACTCTCAATCGAATATGACTGGACACGGTCGGATTCCCTTAACCAGACGTCGATGACGCACGGAATCACGTGTTCTCCCGTTGACAGAGACATAACACTTTCGATACCATTCCTGGTGTGATACTATGACCATATACCCTAACATACTCTACCACCCAGATTCAGACACAACCGTATTCATAGATACCCTGCAACAGATAGGTAACAGTGCATCTGCGGATGTAATCACGTATCAAAGTTCCCTCGATGGATCTCTCAAGGCATTCACCCGTGGTTTGGGTGCTCGTGAAATTCCGCTCATGGGAAAAATTAGTTCAGACAACGTTGACACTCTCCGGAGACAACTACAGTACCTCAGAGGAAAACAGGTCTACTTGATGTTAGGTGCTCAGAGCCTTGCAACGGTTGCACGTATCCGGTCATTTGATATGCCGGTTGAAGTGAGGACATACATCCCATTGGCATTGGATGTTGTCGCGGAGAGTGATACTGAAGGAAGATTCTGGGAAGCAGAAGACACAACTCTCACGATAGGAGGGGGTGCATCTGTAGCAGTAGACTCGACAGCGTCGGGTGGCAGTGCGGTTGGTATCAGCGCACTGAACGCAGGATGCTATACAAGTATAGTACAGTCCGAATCGGAGCTTCCTGAAGGTAATTACACCGCATTTGTCAGAGCAAAAGATGCAAACAACATTGCCGACGATTTGGAAATACAACTATATAATGTCACAGAAGGCGGGGTTCACACCTCGTCAAATGAGACACTATCCAGCACATATGGTATGTACACGATGGATTTCACAATTGATTCGGATGATGCCGGGGATTCGTTTACATTAGGCGCATTCAAGGATAAGGTCAACGTCAATTTCGTAATTATTGACTTCTTCGGATTCGTGAAACTATGATTGCCGAGATATTGAATATCATATTCCCGGCTCCTCGGCAGGTCTCAACAGAGAGGATCTACAAACCATATCTCACCAATATGCTGAGAACAAAATTTCCAGATGCAGATATCAGATTATCGGATACATCGTTCAAACTTGTCGATGTCAGGCAGTTCAAATTGTTCCTGGGTCGCAACACCACAAATCACAGGCCGTATATCAAGGAGATCCATGATTGTGACGATTTCTCTTTCGTATTGAAAGGAGACGTTACCAGGTGGGACTCAGACCTTGCATTTGGGATAGTATGGGCTATCAGTCCAGAGGGAACCTACCATGCACTGAACATCATGGTAGGGACAGACAAAGAAGTATACTTTGTAGAGCCCCAGACGGACGCAGTGTTGCAGGTTTCACATGAGTGGGTTGTCAGATTTATTTTGATGTAGAGATTCTATGGACGGGAGGAATATCAAGGCGAGGATCGTTTCATGAGTATTGAGACTGGTGACAAAGTAATTTGTGTAAGAGGACTTAGTGAATGGTACGACAATATATAGGAAGAGTGTGACAGAGTCCGGCATGGGAACATGGGTCACAGCCAATATCAGCATTTCACCGGTCACCAACCCGTCGTTGACAATCATTTGTGATTGTCCTATAACATATCATGGGCAATTCACACAGAATATCCAGAACCTGGGCTTCTCGTAAATTAAAGATTATAGTTTTTTATGTTTCTCTTTTATATCAGATTTTTTCCTAAGCATGGGTTTCCAAATTATTATGTTGATAACAATCAAAATTAACAAAGCAATAACCGCTAAAGGATTCGGTTTTTGGATTTCAATCTCGATATACCCAGTGTTGTTTCCAGATATTATTTCCTCATTTCCTTGATTCATTCCATCAATTGCTTTTACTGTATATGAAGTATTATTGTAAACACCAAGAGTTACAAAACAGAGTCCAGACTCGTTGGTTTTCAGTTTAATAGCAGTACCAACAACTTTCTTAGAGGTTCCGTTATGATTCATTTTAATAGTAATAGTGCAATTTGGAACGATTTCGCCATCATTGATGGATTTTATCATGATTGTTTCTGTGTTTGGGATGTAATGGACTGTTCTGTCTTCTGATTGAATCCCGTTTTCAAAAACATAGACCGGACCAAGCAACCGAGATTTACTGTAGCCAAAGTAATTGTTTAAAGGGGGTGAATAATTAAATCCAGAATCTGCAACATACCACTCACTATCGTTTATGAGAACCTCCGACCATGCGTGATTTTCAGTACCTCCATTGAAATGTATGAATCCGTCAACCCTAACATTTCTGCTGGTCATTCCTGTTCGATTTGCCATATCTTCAAAGACTATAGCAAATTCACCACAGTTTCCTTTATTTAAAAACAAATACCACCCCGGGTCTCCTGAGATGTGTCGAATTAAAAAATCAGTTGCTTTAAACCTTCCAGAAACCAGGGCAAATTCTTGACGTTGCCATTTTACAATATTCTGTGCGATTTCAATATCATTCGATGATTGAAGCAATATATTTTCGCTTGTTTTGTTTAAGTATGCATCAATATGATCAGCTGCATAAAGATTGTAAATCGAATACGAATAAGCAGCTTGTATCAAGAGAAAAAATACACACAATAAAATGGCCATTACTGAAAACATAATCAGCAAGATTGCTTTAGTATAGTTGGATTTGTAATCTAATTTAATAGGAATAAGATTTCTTTTTTGTATAAACCAACTTTTTAAATCCACAGTAATTGTTATTTAATAAAAGTAAAAATAGTTTACGTTTGTGTGTAGTAACTATCACATCAATTTCCTGAACATCTCTGGATGTTTCTTGATATATTGAGAAGGTATATAACTGTTTTAATGTAACAATTTTAGGGACGGAAGGAGTTGAAAAAATAAAAAGGAAGTGTTAAATATGTGAGAACTTAATCTCATAAAAAAGATAGAAGGGTGTGATGGAGGAAAACTACCATCCTTCTATCTTCTAGCCATTTTTGGCGAAGCCACTCTCACTTCTTATCTAAGGTCGGTTTGGTTCATCCCCACATGTGTGAGGAACTCGTCTTGACTTTAGAAACCCCCGTTTCATAAAGACTTAATGCCCATATTATATTCTGATGTACTTTTATTTAAGGATATCATTTACAAGAATTGCATACACTATTTCTTTTAAGCTGGTCTCAGACCCACATCAAACAGAAGATCGAATTCACTTTGATGTGACTCCTTTGAGTCCGATCTCCAGCGCACGTATACGTGCTTCGTACCTGTCATTCATCTCTTTCTGTTCATCCAGTTTCCGGATGAGCATGCTATGTTCATCATCCTTCTGCTTCAGGGCCTCTTTGAGTTCGAACTCTTCAGAAACTATGAGATGAGGAACAAACCTGATGTAGATCTCCTTGAGCTTTGCGATATCTGGCCGGTAGTATGCATCTTTTGTGGCACCGAGAGAGTGGCCCATAAAGTATTCGACCATGTCACCATCACAACCGGCATTCTTCAATATAGAGTTGAATAACTTGCGCATGTTGTGGCTTCGGATAATGTTGAACTCGGAAATGCTTGTATCCTTTCCGGCTTTTGTGGAAAGACGCTGATACATCATGCCGATTGCACGAGGTGTCAGCCTGCGCAACTCTTCATCATGTATTTGTAGATATTCCCTCGGCACGTTTGAACTAATGAACAAAGGACTATCGGGGGTGGTTCTCCTGAGATTAAGTTGATACTCCTTACCACTGCTCTTGGGGTTCCTGTTTCTAAATTCCAGGTACCTCCACACTGCCATGGATGCTTCCGGACTCAGGAACGTGATAAAATCGTGCCCAACCTTTTCCCTTCTCATGTCCAGCATCGTGATCTCTGTCTCGGGATCATATCCTCTCTTGAAGTCCTCCACAGACACCTGGCATAGCTCAGCTGCCCCCATGCCCGAACTATAGCCACACAGGACAATTGCAGCTTCTTTGAGGTTGCATACTTTCAGAACATCTCGGACATCTTCTTTTGTTGGTGTTTTCGTGTTCTCTTTCTTCGGTCTGATTGATTTTTCATTGTTGGGCAGTTGAGGGAAGTCGATCTCAAAGGCCTTATAGAAGGAACTCACAACAGCAACGTTTCTGCGGACGGTGAGTGGAGCAAGGCCCTTATTCTGCAGATGTGCACGAAAGCCAACAACATGCTTTTTTATTCGTCTGCGCCGGGGCAATTTCCCTGCCATCATGTCTTCTTCGGCTTCTTCCAGGAGCTCTTCCGGTTTCATCCTGGTATACTCTGTATACTGCTGCATGCCATACAGGTGGCTTCTGCGAGTGCCTTCCTTGGCATTGATTATATCAAGCCATTCGATGACAGTGGCATCTTCAATCAGTTCAGTGTACTTCATGCTATCAAAAATAATATGTACCACACAATATTAGTAAGTATTCCAATATGTACCACTCCCCTGAAGCAGCAAGATTGCTTGAAGGTGTTGTGGATGTGTTCCTTGCTGACTTTAAGTACGGTAACAATGAATGTGCCCTGAGGTATTCAAAAGTAGAAGATTACATGCAGACTGTCATATCAAACATGAAATATGCTTATCAGGATGCTGAGCTCCTTGTTCGCCATCTTGTACTTCCAGGACACCTTGACTGTTGCTCTGTAAAAATATTAGAATGGATAGCAGCAAATATGCCCGAAATCCGTTTTAACCTTATGTTCCAGTACAGACCCAGGTATCTTGCCTTCATGTATCCTGAAATTAACAGGAACCTGCTGCCCGGGGAAAAGGAGGAAGCTATAAGAATGGTAAAGGATGCAGGACTTAAGGATGTCCTGCTTTAGATCTATTCGACCACGATGAATCCGCCCTTTGTCCAGGGATGGGTCACAATTTCGTACTTGTAGCTGCCCGGTTTTTCAAAGGTGTATGCAAAAGTGTCTCCTTTCCTGAGCGTGGGGGACTGGAAACTGTCCCCTCCCACAATATTGCCTTTTATGATAAATGCCACAGAGTCATTGTTTATCCAGAGTACTGTATCTCCCGGGGCAATAGTAGTTGAATATGGGTGGAACTCATAACTATCGATATATACTATGGCATCTGCCTCTATCGGCTCTGAAACAGTATCATCGGACTTTGGCTGTGAAGTCTGCTCCCCGACACAACCGGAAAAAGACAATATCAGTAACATCAGGATCATGGATATAAGTACAAGATTTTTCATTCTCATAACCTGAACAATTTCTATTCATTAATAATGCTTTTGATGGAATTGCTTTTGATGAAAATTATTTTGGCAGAAGTGATTTTGATGGACTTCAGTTCCTTTCACGCTGCATCAGGTACATTTCCTCAAGACGGCCGATGGTCTCCACATCCTCTATGGATTTGTCGGCCCTCACATTGACAAGACGCGGAAAACGTAAGGCATAACCGGATTCGTAATTGGAGCTTTTCTGTATCTCCTCAAAAGCCACCTCAAAGATCACCTCGGGTTTGATCTCAACCTCTGTTCCCGATTCCACAACGATCAGATCTGCAAACAATTCTGTCAGCTCTGCAAGCTGCTCATCTGAAAAACCAGTAGCAACGCGACCAACAGGCAGAAAAAGACCCGTGTCAGGATCGTGACATGCAAGAGCGTATGAACCAAGGAAGCTTGTACGTCTTCCGTATCCCCACTGAGCCCCGATGACAACAAGATCCAGTGTCTCCATCACAGGTTTCTTTTTCAGCCAGTTCTTACCGCGCTTTCCGGGAGAATAGGCAGACTCAGGATTCTTTATCATCACACCCTCATGACCTGCCTTTAGTGCATCATTATATATCTCCAGGATCTTGCGGGGATCGTCTGTCAGGTACTGGGTATCGACCCGTATCTTATCACTGCTTCTGACGCATTCTGCAAGTCTTGCCCTTCGCTGTACAAGAGGCAGATCGAGCAGCTCCTCACCATTGAGGAATATAATATCAAAAAGGTTCAGTGTGAGAGGTATGTCCCTTGCAGTGGACTGCACATCGTATTTTCTCCTGAAACGTTTCAGTATCTCCTGAAATGCCCTGGGCCTGCCGTTCTCATCAATGGCCACAGCCTCACCATCGAGTATGGCACGATCCGCTATGACATTTTCCTTAACCGCTTCCACTATATCAGGGAGTGAATCCGTGATGTTCTCAAGCCTGCGGGAGAAAAGTGTGACATTGTCACCGTCTTTATGTATCTGGACCCTGGCACCGTCAAATTTCCACTCCACTGCAACAATGCCTATATCTGAAATGGCTGCATCAAGACTTGGCGTCACCTGGGCCAGCATCATACGTATTGGGCGATTAAGCCTGAGGCCAAGGGATAAGACACCATTTCTGCCTTCGGTACTGGCAGTGCTTGCAACAAGTCCCAGGTCGTTGGTCAGCATAAATGCACGCTCGATATATTCTGCGGGCACATCAAAGGCCCTGGAGATAGCATCCCTTACTATGCCTTCGCCCACGCCTATCCTCAGCTCTTCCACGGCCAGACGGGCAATATAACTTACCTCTTCAGGTGAAGCTGCATTGAACAGATACTGGAGATTCTTGATCTTTGATGTCTGGGAACCTTTACCTGAGGCTTTGGAAATGGCTTTGAAACGTTCAAATACCTCAATGATCGAAAGTTCATCCGAACTGTCCAGAAAAGAGGAAAATGTTGCCTGGCCACCGGAAACTTTTTTCAGTGCTCTGACAGCGGTCTCACCGATATCCCCGGTTTCCCTCACAAGTTCCTTTATATCAGAAACTGAAAGCCCTGCTGACTTTGCAAGAGCATTGTAAAGAATACCCGCACCCACACCTATTTCCTCACTGCTCCAGGCAGGAAAGACCTCGCCCATTACAAAGTGGGTCACAACAGGAAGTTCCTCAGGAGTTACCTGTTCAAGTAATTCTGCAACCAGGGCAGTCATATCGAGTGAGCCGGGAGTGGCTTCGATTACCTTACATGCCCTGGCAAATTCTATGAAACCTGTCATTTGCACCCTTTTCCTGACAAGGATCTTCAGTTCCTGTAGATAGATATCAGATCACTGAGTATTGCACTGGCGGTTTCTATAGAACCTGCTCCGCGCCCAGTTACAGTAATTGGGCCTGAAAGGTCGGTCTGTACCGATGCAACGTTCAGGGAACCGGCCACAGCAAGAGGATGCCCTATGGGAACCAGTTTTGGAGCCACATTTATCCTGCTGTCGTTGACCTCACCTATCAGCTTGATAACATAACCGTCATTATGCGCCAGCAGGAGTGCTTCGGGAGTTATCTTTGTTATGCCGGTGACAGTAACATCCTCATAAGTTGCATTCATTCCGAATACACAGTTGGCAAGTATTACCAGTTTACACGCAGTATCAACACCTTCCACATCGTAGGTAGGATCCGTTTCCGCATACCCCAGTTCCTGTGCCTCTGCAAGCATCTGTTCATAAGGTGCATGCTCCTCTGTCATGCGGGTAAGGATATAGTTGCAGGTTCCGTTGAATATACCCTCCACATTGGTTATCCTGTTTCCTGCCAGTGAATCCTTTGTAAGGTTCAGTACAGGCATAGCACCACCGACCGTAGCCTCGAACCTGAATCGTGAACCACTTAGCTTTGATGCTTCCATGAGCTCTTTGTACTTCACTGCCAGGGGACCTTTGTTAGATGTGACCACGTCCCTGCCTTTTCTGAAAGCCATGAGCATGTTCTCAAGACCTGCACCACCTGTTATTATGTTGGTCGGGGTCGTCTCCACCACAAGTTCATGATCTATCTTCTCTATGATCTCAAGACCTGTCATATTCCGGGAACCAACCGATCCTTCGGCCTTCTTTCTGGAAATGGCCGCACCAAGATCCACACCATCGGGGTCTATCACAGCGGTCCTGGAATCTGCTATAGCAACAACCCGAAGATCAAGACCGATATCTTCAAGATCTGCCTTTTTGGCAAGCAGGACCTTTGCAACACCCTGCCCGACAGCACCAAATCCTATTATGGATAAACGTATCGTCCTCATCAGAGGGCCCCCAGCTCACTTTTGATGGGTTCGATGACCAGCAGGTCCTTCTTTTTTGCAATGTCCTTGAGAATATCAATGGCCTGTGTAAGATGTTCCTTGCTTACTGCATCTATCTTGAGTGATGCCGAGGATGGCATCTTGATCTTTGGCATTGAAAGATTAAGGTCCACAACCTCCGCGTAGCCTGTGTTATCAATAGTATCGATAGTATCCTGGATATCTGTGTGGACTATATGCCCTATAAGAAGGACTGCGCCATGCTCGAAGTATCTCTTCTCGTCAATGCGCACAATACCTATCCCGCTCTCCTCAAGGCTGGAAATAATCTGACTGAGATTATCCGGTTTTGTCTCAAAGACCACCTGAACCGGAATCGTACCTCGGGGAGTTCTCTTTTCATGGTGGTGGACCACCGATATAAGATTGCCTTTGAATTCGGATACCGGTCTTAAAGCAAGAAGTAACTGCCCGGGGATATCTTTTAACTCAATGTCCATGGAAACTCGCATGTATACCCTCGTAAATTGTAAATAGAACTATTTCTCAATGCTTATCCCCATACACGTTAAACGCAGTTATATATTTTGGTTTGGGTCATCGGTATCTTCAAGAATGACGATATTACCCCTGCCTTTCCTGTATTTTCGGACTATGCCACGACTTTCAAGGTCAGATATCATCAGGCTGACCTTTGCTTCGGAATGTCTTACTTTTGTACGCAACTCCTTCTGGGTTATGCGGCCATCGTTGCTGGCAATTATATCGACAAGCTCCCTGAGATCGGCTGGAAGCTCCTGTAATCTGCCTGCACCTGCAGATAGTGCCATGTGCCTTTCCTCGGCGGTTATATCCTCTTCAGGAACAAAAGCAGCTTTTCTGTGCCTTATGTAAAAATAGCCAAAAAGCACTACAATGAGGAAAAGGACCAGCACAATGACAATTGGTGTGGAGATGAGCACCTTATCTTCATCATTATCTGCAAAAAAAGCAATTTCATCAAGCTCTGAAAATTCACTTTCATTGAATACAGGATCATAATAGACAGGAAACAGCAGCAGATCATATACATAGTCGCCGTCATCATCGATGTATATTTCCTCTTCGGTATATGCAACCATGTCACCTTCAGTATAATAGCTGGCAGATATGACATAATGACCTGGCACCAGATCAAAAGAATATATGCCATGTTTTGCAAGCATGGACTGGGGCGGCGTTGAGTTAACCTGGACAATCACATTCTCCAGGGGATCAAAAGAGCCCCACTCATACACAGCTCCGTGTATGGTGGCAACCTCCTGAGCAGTTGCAGCATGCACGCCTGAAAGTACCACAATGATCGTTATAAGTAGCAGGATCACATTTTTCCGGAACACAGGATGTATATTTATCAAGTGAACCCATATAATTGTTTCTTCCGGATTCAAAATAAAGATTAGTAAAGTTTTATCAAGTAAAATAAACAATTTAAAGCCTTTTTTTCATGCTTACATATCCTTAAAGTTACCATGAAGTAAAGCATGCTTATATCAGCCACGGAGAATCCGGTAATTGTAAGTGCAAGTTGTATTTACCACCAGGCTTTTGCCAGCCCCTTCTTGCACTTACATAAAAACTACATAAGAATTGCATAAATATACAAAAAATGGAGGAAGAACGATGGATACAAGAAGATTTACATTGATTGCTGTGGCGCTTATGCTGGTCAGTTTATTCGCGGTGACTGCCATGGCAGCAGACCAGATAGCAGAACAGTCCAATGATCAGCTGGAAGATGGATCATGCCCGGATTTCATTGATGAAGACGGTGATGGCATTTGTGACAATTTTGCAGATGGAGCCTACAAAGGTCTTGGTAACAACTGCAAGGGAACCGGTGCATGTGATGGGACCGGCCCGGACAGGACACAGGACAGAATAAGAGAGCGGTCATGCCAGAATTAAAATGAAGGATGATGAATAAATAGAATAGAGGAACAGAGTATAAAGAAATTAATCCGGCTACCATAAACCAGAGCCAGCCAGCCGGATTTTTTTAATCACAACATTACCAACATTAGTACAACATTACCGACATTACTACAAACCAGAGTACAGATCATAAAAAATGATGTTAGAGAACTGGAGGGAAATCTTATGGAAAAAACTGGATTGAGAATGTTTGCAGGCTTTGCCGTACTTTTGGTGCTGATGAGCATCCTTCCGGCAGGAGCACTTGCAGCATCTGACAATGCAAAGAATGATGATATGAGAGTTAAGGTTGCAAACGCTGCAAATGAAAAAGAGACTTATGGCAATGATCAGACAGATGACAACGCCGATGAAGATAAAGATGATTCTGCAGATACAGCAGCAGCATACATCAGGGACCATGACAGAGACAGGGACATGGTAAACGCAAAGGAAGATGCCACGCGAAAAAGGACAGAATCCATGAACGCTGTGGCCAGATACCAGGCAGCCAGAGATAATTTTGCGATAATGAGGTCCAACAACCCTAACATTGATACTGAAGAAGCTATCAATGCTACCAGGGAATATCTCAACAGTTCTATCAGCTATATGATATCACGTCTTGACGAGGAAGACGACAGTGAGTACATTAAAAGACTGGGATCTATCAGAGAGGATGTGAACGCTGCAACAACAAGAAAGGAACTTGCTGATGCTGCAAAAGATATCAGGAGTGTATGGAACGATGCACGTAAGGATCGTATCATATCTGCAGGAAGAGCAATTGACAACAGGATGAATGCGGTTATCAGGACATCAGAAACCCTTATGCTGCGTCTGGAGAATGAGATTGCTACGATGAAGGAAAATGGAGAGGATACAGAAGACCTGGAAGAAATGCTTGCCAGGTACAGGGAGCTCATAGCCGGGGCAAAAGAGAACCAGGAACGTGCAAGGAATACCTACATGAACGGGAACGGCACAGTTGGCGAAAATGTCCGGGAAGCTAACAGGTATATAGAACAGGCAGGCAAAGATATCAGAGATGCGAATGCCATTCTCAGGAACATACTCACAGAACTCAAACAGCACAGGCAGGGAGTGGTCGTACTATCCGGAAATGGTACTCTGAATGCTGAAGGTAATGGCACTGCTGTCATCTCGGGTGATGTTACCATAGATCTCACGATCACTGATGCAAAGCTTGTTATCAAGGACCTTGCAGGTGATGCCAGGATAGAAGTTGCGGATAATACAGAATATGGAGAATCCAATGTTGAGGAAGGAAACAGTACGGACAATAACCGTGCATTTGTATTCATGAACATCACCGGAGATGTACATATTGAAGGAAGCCGGCTGACTGTTATGGTTCGCGGGTCAGATATCGAACTGACCGCTGAAGGAACAGGAACGGCAGTACTCTCAGGCAACGGAACGTATGAAACCGTAGGAGGATCTGGCAACTGGGCAGGCAACTATGCAGACCCCGGTGATGTCACAGAAGACGGAGAAGATCATGGTGATGAAGAAAGCGAAAACAATGATGCTTCCCAAAATAATGAAAACGAAAGTAATGCAGATGCATCTGTGAATGCAAATGCAGCATTGACCTGAAGCATTGGGACATGATTTGAACGATACAGGAGTTGAAGAAGAATGAAATATTTCAGAAATATCGTGATAATTGCTCTCATGCTCTGCGTTATTGTGGTTTCGGGATGTATGGATGAAAACACAACTGAAGAGGGAAACACAAGTCCTGATGTAGCAGATCCAGGTACTGAGCAGGAAATAAGTGTTGCAGACATGGCCCTTAATGAGGGCATGGCAGGTGTTACAGACAGCGAGATACAGGATCTGGAAGCACAGCTTGCAGAGCTTGAAGCACTTATCGATGAAATGAACCTTGAAGAAGACATTGTTCCTGAAGAGATATGAACCATGTTCATTCATATCCCCTTTTTATTTGTGTATGCCAGCCCTTTACATTAATCAGGAACATAAGAGCTTTTTAATTGCAAATTAACAGAGAATTATAAGATAAGTATATATAGTCGAACAAACAATCTATTTGCACTTAGAAATGATACTACACCATATCTAAGGGGAAAATTATGGGAAACATGATAAAAACAACTTTACTGCTGGCAACCCTTACCGGTCTGCTGGTCATTGTAGGCCAGCTAATGGGCGGGACGTCAGGAATGATCATTGCATTCATATTTGCGATCATCATGAACTTTGGAACTTACTGGTACAGCGATAAGATAGTCTTAAAGATGTATCATGCTAAGGAGGTCACTGCAGCAGAGGCTCCGCAGCTCTACGGAATAGTCCAGAAGCTGGCTATGAAGGCAAACCTTCCAATGCCGAAGGTATATATCGTGCATACATCCATGCCAAATGCATTTGCAACCGGCAGGGACCCAAAACACGCAGCAGTCGCTGCCACGACCGGGATACTTGATCTGCTGACAGCAGAAGAGCTTGAAGGCGTGCTGGCCCACGAGCTTGCGCATGTAAGGAACCGTGACACCCTGATCAGTGCAGTAGCTGCCACAATAGCCGGTGTCATAACGATGATAGCCCACTGGGTACAATGGGCAGCCATATTCGGAGGTATCGGCGGACGGGACGGTGAAGGAGCAAATAACTTGATCGGTTTCCTTGCCCTTGCCATTGTGGCACCGCTGGCGGCAACTATAATACAGCTTGCAATATCAAGATCAAGGGAATTTGCTGCCGATGCAGAAGGAGCACGCATCTGCCAAAAACCCTGGGCGCTGGCAAGTGCACTGGAAAAGCTTGAGTATGGCAGTTCACACTATAGGGAGAGAAGAGGTGATGTGCAAGCATCCGAGGCCACTGCACACATGTTCATAGTTAACCCTTTGAGGGGTAACTCCATCATGAACCTTTTCAGGACACACCCGGTAACAGAGGAACGTATCAAAAGGCTCCGTGCAATGTAATGGCTTAATCGGATCAGGGTTTTAGAAATTAAAGAGGTTTGTCTGTCCCCTTTCTACGAGATGGATGACCTCCACACCATTTTCTTCAAGTTTTAGCGAAAGATATTGCCTGTGACAGCCTTTCGGACTTTTTTCCGCACACATAAGCACTACTCTTCCGTTATCTTCATGGACCTTCCTTATAAGATCAATAAGCCTGGCCAGGCTGCTGCGGAATGGTTCTGTATCCATATATTCCACGTAAGCATGCTCCCTCATACCACCCACTCCCTCGCAATGGAAATATGATATACCGTTCATAGGAAGCAGCAGCTCAAGGGATTCCTTATCGTATTCCCTGAATGTAGACTGAGGGTACCTTCGTATATCCACAAGATGAGTTATTCCGTTCTCAATGAGCATGCCTGTGAAATCTTCAGGCAGCCGGTTCCCATATCCTATAGTGTAGCATTTCATTGTTCGCACCATCAATAATCAACAATGTAATGGAAGAGGTCTTATTTTAATTAGGATGTTCAATATAATTGACGGTTCATTTTACAGTATTATAGGCAATGAGGATAGGCAATGAGGGACCATTAAATGGAGATGTCACATTAGCCAAAATTGTATTATGATACTAATCGATAAGAATATCATGGAGAAAGGTTATTTTGTCCATAGCATTCCAATATTAAAACTCCATCATGATCTTATTCAAACCCGACCAAGCTGTTGGATCATACAATATGACATCTCAAAACTAAAGATCATGTCATTAAATTCAAATCTGCACTTAAAGAGGATAAAATGAAAGTATCTGTCAGTACTTCAAAGATCAGCGGTGAGATATTTGCACCACCGTCTAAAAGTTATACACATCGGGCAATTACCATTGCTGCCCTGTCGGATAAATGTGTGATTCACCGGCCTCTTATGTCGGCTGACACCCTTGCAACTGTACGTGCATGCGAAGCTTTTGGAGCAAATATAGAAAGATCAGAAGAAGAATTGCATGTGACCGGAGTGAACGGTAAACCCTTTGTTCCCAATGACGTGATAGACGTTGCAAACTCAGGAACTACCCTGCGCTTCATGACGGCCATATCATCACTTACAAACGGAGTGACCGTGCTTACAGGTGACAGCTCTATTAGAAGCAGGCCTAATCAGCCACTTCTGGATGTACTTAACAGGCTTGGCGTGGAAGCATATTCCACCCGTGGCAACGGATGTGCTCCCATAGTTGTACGTGGCGGGCTCAAAGGTGCAATTACTACAGTAGACGGCTCCATAAGTTCACAATTCATTTCCGCACTTCTTATAGCCTGTCCCCTTACCATCCGGGACACAACACTTTCAATAAAAGGAAAGATGAAGTCAAGACCTTATGTCGATGTTACCCTCGAACTGCTTGAAAAGGCAGGTGCGCAGATACTTACAGAGGAAAATAACACTACTGAATTCATAATCCCGGCGAACCAGAGATACAACCTTAAAGAATATACTGTTCCCGGAGACTTCTCATCTGCTTCTTACTTACTGGCAGCAGCTGCAATGACAGGATCCTCTGTTACCGTGAAGAACCTGTTCCCTTCAAAACAGGGAGATGTCGAGATAATAGATGTGCTTGAACGTATGGGTGCAAAAATATCATGGGATAAGGAGGAAGGAACGGTACATGTCACCTGCAGCGGACTTAAGTGTACTACTTTTGATGCAGGCGCAACACCTGACCTCGTTCCCACCATTGCCGTACTTGCTGCATGTGCCCGGGGTGTGACTGTCATTGAGAATGCCGAACACGTGCGTTATAAAGAAACAGACAGACTTCATGCAATGGCCCTTGAACTGGCAAAAATGGGAATATCCGTAAAGGAAGAACCTGACAGGTTAACAATTACCGGTGGTGAACTGCATGGCGCCCACCTGCATGGCTGGCATGACCACAGGATAGTCATGGCCCTGACCATTGCAGGCATGGTTGCCGGAGACACAACAATAGATACTGCTGAGGCTGTGCAGATATCCTTCCCGGATTTCTTCGGGGAAATGACAAAACTTGGTGCACAGATAAAACCTGAGGAATAGGAAAGACAGGAAGAGAGAGACTCCCCCTTACTTGCCTGAATAGGAGCGCCCAACAGCGGTTCTGCTACTAATGGCCTTTTTACGCATGTAATCGGGAATGACATCTTTCTCCACTACAAGTCTGGAGGTACCAATCCCAACCACTATTACCTTACTTTCCACCGGTTCTTCGCCTTCCCTGACCATAAGGTCCTTTTTGGTCACCTCTATTTCGACCTCGTCCTTAGAGTAACCGGCTGCTTTCATATAATCCATGATGATTTTCCTTCCGGCATCTCTTGCAAACTCATATGCCTCAATATATTGCGGGAACACATGCCTGCCTTCCGGAGTAAAAGCGAAGTACCGGGTAACCTCTTTGGCATTCTTTAGCTCCTCGTCAGTTACATTCTCACCAGTTACAGGGGCAAAATCCCTTTTAATAAGTACTTCCACGCGCTTTATGCCTTTACCCACAAGGGCACCAACAGCATTCCCGACACTTGCATGTTCGGGAACTACAATATTGGCGTCGATAAGCTTTTCCATCTCTTCCTTATAGGCAACAACAGGACCACCAAGCAATACCACCGGAGTTTCGATCCTGAATCGGGTGAAGTTCTTCCCACTGAGCATCTGATCAATAACAGACAGAGGTATGCCTTCCACCAGATAAGAGACAAGATCTGTTGCCATGTTACTTGCAACCCTTTGTTTTACCATAATAGCGATATCTTCACTGTTTACCCTTAACTGCCTGGCAAGCTTTTCTGCACCGATCATGGAAGCTTCTGTTTCCCACTGCCTGAAATCACCAAGAACATGAAGTGCATCCGTCGGTGTAAAACCAATTGCCTGTACCAGACGTTTCTGTATAAGACCATCAAGGGCACGGACACTTGGCTGTTTCTTCAGGCGCTGGAAGATATCCACATAGGAAAGAGGCACACCCAGGATGACATCATATATCTCTTCTTCTGTCCTTGTAAGGTCAAATGGCCTTACACCTGTGCGCACGAAGAACTTAGTTGGCTGCACATTCTCACAAAGAAGTTTCCTTGAAGGGGATTTAGACTCCTTCAATCGTTCAAGGAAACCGGTATATTCACAGGCAGCCCGGCAAAGGGGGATCACCCTTCTTGGACCAACGTAGAACTTATTATCCTGTACCCATACATGGCTGTCACCCCCTGTAGCGGATGTTTCCATTCTTATTGCCTTTACCATGGTCTTCCATCCACCGACAACGGCCCCCTGGTCACTTATTTCAGGCACACCGTTCCTTATCAGTGCAACATCGGTACTGGTACCACCCACATCCACCATGACACAGGTATCGTACTTTGTAAGGAAGGCAGCACCTACAAGGCTGGCTGCCGGACCTGAGAATATCGATTCAATAGGACGTTCCAGTGCCTCTTCCATACCTACAACAGAACCGTCACATTTGAGCATGAGAAGATTGGCGTCAATGCCCCGGGAGCTTATGTCCTGCATGATGGACTGGATAAACTTATGAGTGATGGGTAATAACTGGGCATTCAGATATGCAGTGATGGCCCTGTCATAGGCTCCGACTTCCTGGGAGAGCTCATGTCCGCACACAACCGGGAGCCCTGTAAGCTCACGAACTATCTGCTTGACACGGAGTTCATGTTCAGAATTACGATTACTGAAAAAAGATGAAACAGAAAACGCCGCAACATTGTCCTTTACATCCAGGGCAAATTGCCTGACCCCATCCTCATCAAGAGGAGCAGCCTCTTCACCATTACTTGTATGTCCGCCACTGAGCCTTGTGTAATATCTTGCAGGGAAACCTTCATCGGGTATTACATAATCACCTACAAGGATGACACCCACCGGAAAACCCGTATCTTCAAGTATGGTATTGGTTGAAAGGGTAGTGGAAACCGAGACCAGTTTTACATCCTTCGTATACTCAGGATCCAGAGAATCGATCACTTTTTTAATCCCGCCTATGGGGTCAGGATAGGTAGTAAGCACTTTTGTGGCATCCATTATCATACCATCCGAATCGCGGATGATAACCCCATCAGTAAAGGTCCCGCCGGCATCAATGCCCAGACTGTATTGCATTTTGGTTCACTCCTTATAACAATTATTCAAATATCGGTCATGAAGAAAACCTCTGTATCAATAAATACATTTGATACTCAAAATATTTGAGTATAATGATCATGTCCGGTTTTCTGCAAAGACTAAAGATAATATCAATAATGTAAAAAATAATGGTTTTGCAATATTTAAGCATTACCACGTAATGCAACAAAGGATATGAGACAAAAGGAGACGAACAAACAAAAAAGGTAAGTGGCAGGCATAAAGCCTGCACTTGTTCTAAAATTATTTTGCCGGGATGATGAGTGATCTCTCACCAGCAGGCTCGAACTCTCTGAGAGCTCCCCTTGCGAACTCCTTCCTTGGCTGTGTGAAGTCAAATGGCAGGAGCTTGTCTGCGAAACAGACCTTGATCAGTGGGTTGACTGCGAATGCGTCTCCACGACCGGCGTGTGCACCGGAGGTGATTGCTGCATATCCACCCTGGTGACCTACGTTCATTGCGTAGTTGGGGTAGTTTGGTCCACGCAGTTCAAGAGCCAGACCTTCGTCGGACTGGTATGAGAGAACGTTGGTTGCACCACACTGGTCCTGCAGGTCGTATCCGAAGAAACCGAGTCTTCCGAGTGCTTCCTTGTGCAGGTACATACAGAGGTACCATCCGGACAGACCAGCATTTCCGTTTCCTGTTGCGATAGAAACAGCGGAACCTGCTGCTGCTGAAAGGCTTGTTGCTCTCTGTGAACCACCAAAGTGGTCTTCAAGGGTTGTTGGGTACTTCTCGTAGTTCTCAAGACCGTATATCGTGGATTCGGTTGTGATATCCTTTACAACATCAAGGGTTGCCTTTACCTTGTTGTCGGTACCGGTCTTTGCTGCACCATCGTACTTGTCGTTGATGTAGTCTACGTTGTAGTAGAGGTTGTCATCAAGGATGTTGTTACAGTATGCTGCTGTTGCGTACTGTGTGAAACCGACACCACCAGACATGTATGAACCGAGCCAGATCTGGTCGTAGAGCATACATCCTGCACCGACTACCTCAAGAGCAACGTGTGCCGGGTCTTCTGGGTCTACACGGCTTGTCTGTACGATATCTGCCATGTGGCCGAATGGAATTCCACCGGGCTCGTTAGGACCACGTGCACGTCTTGCAGGGAGCATCTCACCCATTGAGATAACACCTGCGTGTTTTGCTGCATATGAAAGGTCAGCTACTGCTGCTTCACCGGCACACATGCTGTATGCTGAAATGAATGACATACCGACCTGCATAGCCATCCACCTGCTTGTCTGGGCACCGTCTGTGGTTCTGCTGACAATTGTTGGGATGTGTGCTGCCTGCCAGGAGGTCTTGCCTATTGCTGCCTTAAGCTGCTCTGCCTGCTCTGCAGGGAATTCCTTGTTGATGTCGATAAGGAACTGCTTGTCGATCTCATCTGCGAGTTCATCGTCACCGGTGAACATCTTGACGTAACAGTCATCTACAAGAGCTGGGTGTGTTTCGACCATGTGTTCCTGAACGACTGCTCCACCAGGAAGTGCGTGGTTGAGTGTCTCAAGGTAGTGGTTGATGGTTTCCGGTGTGACTTCGATACCGAGCCTCTTCTCAAGGGTCTCGTGTGCCATGTCCATACCGACGATTACGGTCCTTCTGATGTCATCCCACATCTGCTGCATTGCAGCGTTGTTGACGTAGTGAAGGTCATCGATCTCGACCATCATGTCAGTGCCTGACAGGAATGATGGGGTGAGTGCTCTCTGACCGAGTGGGATACCACCACAGTGCATCATTGGGTTGTAACCGACAAGTCCTCTCTTTGATGCGAGTTCCTGACCTGCCTTTTTCATCTCTAATTTACGTGGGTTCTGATCGACACCAAGTCTGTGGTATTCCACAGTCATATCGGTGATCTTTCCACCTTCCATTTTGTTAGTACCGTGCTCTTTTGTGTACTTTATTTCCATGTGTTTTGCAAACATTCTCTTTCTGTCGTCTGCCATTATAATCACCTCAGTTCTCCGGCTTGAAGCCATAGATGGTTCTCTTATCGAATACCCTGTGTACCCATTCAATGACTTCTGCATCGTCTCTGAATGCTACGTTGTCAACACGGTATATGGTTGTCCTCTTTGCTGCTTCTTCTGCAGACATTGGCTTTCCGAGGTTTACCTTCTTGTCGATAGGTCTGCCTACCTGGTCCTTGTGCATTATGATTATGTCGCCTTCTTTTCTGCACCTGTCGAGCATGTCAAACATTACACCGTCTTCAGGAAGCCTGAGTGAGTGACCGTGTACTGTTGCACCCCTGAGGCTTGCAAGTGCCGGGCAGGTCATCTCGGTTTCCATCTGGAACTTAGCGAGCTCTTCCATGTCCCTCTCACGGGCTTCAACGACCTGACGACCGGAAAGTGTACCTGGGTCGACACCTCTGAAGTTGATTGCTGCTGCGTAGGACCTGAAGTATGGGGTGGATGGTGCGTTGTACATTGAGTCAACAAACTGTACGTACCTTACCCTGTCACCAGCTTTTGCGCCTGGTGTTGCTTCTACGATCTCTCTGATTGAGCACTCCGGCTCGCCCATTTCTGCGAGTGGTGGGTGTGTGCTTGGGTAGTCACTACCTGGTGCACGGTGTCCGAGAACAAGTGTCAGGTCATCGTCAGAAACGTCTCTGAGTTTCTCAACTTTACCAGACATGTGTTTTCTTCTGTTTTCAGCAACTGATGTTGCTCCTGGATAATATTGTGGTTCATATGCCATAATTATTCACTCCTAATTCTCTAATGATCTCATTGTGGTTTTCACGGCTTTCACGAGTTCGTTCAGTTTTTCCCTCGAACATGATTCTCCTCGTGTAACTCCAGTCACAATTTCCATTACCCTCCCTTTTGTTAAAATATCACTATCCTTTGGTTTTACAAGTCTTGTCTTTACTCCTGCCAATGCAAAATCCTCATAGTCCACAAGGGTCTGGCAAACAACTACTGCAGGAATATCTGCTTCTTCAAGTATTGCTTTTACCTTCCTGACCACGTGATCCCTGATGTTGCCTGTGTGGATCACAGCAACCTTATGCCTGTTTATCTGTGCGACCTCCTCAGGGCTTATCCCAAAGGAGCCGGAACCCATATTGGTGTCCGGAACACCTGAACCGGTGTTAAGCACAAGCACACTGACCTGAATTTCTTCACGACGCATGCCATATGTGAGTTCACACACAGGTTTTGTGATATGTCTTCTTCCCGGGCTCATTGCAACTGCTATGACATCAGGCCTGCCAGTTTCTGAAAGAGTACCGCGCTGTGCCAGTCCTCCTCCTCTGCCAAGACCCATTCCATGCCTGCAATCAACAACCTGCGTTTCCCGGTCGAACATTAGTATCACTCATCATTATCCTGCGGCTTGAGGATGCATACCGGATGATTCTTCAGCTTTCCCTTGGGGTCTGTCATTCCTGTCATCAGGGGATCAGCATCCGGACCGCGTTTTGCATAGTCACTTACCGTCTGCCTCTTTGGAATGAAATTACCTTCCCTGAATTCAAATGACACTGGAAGGACCCTTTCACAAACCTCCCTCACCTGCTCTTTTATATCAGCATCGACGACTTCCATGCGGATACCGCCAACGTACACAGCAAGTTCGATTGCCTGGCCTGCAACTTCTATCACAGTATTCCCGGGATGCTGCACAGGTACTCCTGTTGCGGGTCCGTATGGAACGGCCTGTGGCAGCCTTGGGCCATGAACGAACATCCTGAGTATACCATCAAGATCAGCGATCTCATTGAGAAGTTGCTGAGCTGTTTCGGGTTTTAGCAGCCTTGAAGGAAATATTTCAAGCTGCACAGTGTTTGCGTCTGAAAAAGCTTCGGACATTTTTGTTACCTGTATGATTATCTGTGATATTTAAGGAGGGAATTTGGGTCTTAGAGAGCTCCTGCAACTGCCTTGATTGGCTCCCTGAACTCTTCTATTGAGCCGAATACGTTACCCACAAGTGCAGAGGTCTTCTCTACAGAGAACATCTGTGTACCTGCGTCAAGTGAGACTGCTGCACATACACAAGGAATTGCAAAACCTCTGGAGTGTCTGGTAACAACGTGGTTACCGTTGAAGATACCTGGTCCGCCACCACCATAGATGGAGTGACTGAAGAATGAGAATCCTACTGCAGTACCCTGTGCCCTACCCATGTCACAGCCTGGAAGACCTGTTTCCTTCTCAAGGATGTCATTGAAGTAAAGGATAGTTGAGGATACGTTCTGGGCTGCCCTTCCGGCACCACAGTTTACCATTGTTGCTGCAAGCTGACCTGCTGCTGCACATGCATTCCACATGGATACGTCATTTGCCTTGTAGAAGTTGTATCCGGATGGTGCGGTCTTGTCAACTGATATCACACCAAGCTCAAGAGCTCTGTCGACAACGGACTGGACCACAGTACCGATCGTACCGTTCTTACCGTTCTCTTTTACAATGTCGTAAACGACGTTGTTTGCATTAAGACCCTGGAATGCGAAGCCAAGTAACTGGTGTCTCTCGAAAGGACCTACAGCGTTACCCATCTCGTACATACCTACCTGCTCGAAGATGGATGAAAGTGCTGCTGCATTCATTGCCTTCTTACCGGTGATTGCTGCAATGTGGTTTGTTGTGATGTTCCTCATTGAGAAACCAAGACCCTCATTGTTCTGTGGGATACTGAGAATGGATGCGATGTTTCCACCGGACATGTCCATGGTCTGTGGGTAGCTTCCCCATACAGCGGACTTTACGATAGGTGCATCGAACATGTCGGTGTTGAACATGTCAATGATGGTCTGGACGACTGCTGCACCTGTTACGGTACTTGCGGATACGTAGTCTGCACCAACCTGTGCCCTTACACCTGGGACCTGGACGATCATCTGCTTTCCGCCGCCAAGTTCCTTCACATTGGTGTCGTCATCCTCGCTTACGCTAACGAGCTTTGCTACGGCATCCTGAATTGCGCCTGCATTACCGACTATATCGTAGTCAAGCTCCCTGCCAAGGATCTTTTTACCTTTTCCACCCATGGAACCGGTCTTAAGTGCTTTCTCGATTCCAGCGAGGTTTACTGCAACAGTCCTCTTTGTATCTTTAATGATATTTTGAATCGCTGCGTTTCTTGTTGGCGCAATATCCATAAGATCAACGCCGCTTTCCAACAGTTTACCTCTGTCGTCATAAATGTCTATTTTATCAGACAAGTATATTTCCTCCTATGTTTCTATTCAGAAATAACCCATTATGGAAACGCACAGACCACACGAATGAAAGTCAATTACTTTGTACCACATAGTAATTTCTGTACGAATGCTTTCCATTGGGAATTCTCGGATTTATTAAGCAACAATTAGGTTTAAACCTTTTGCATCGTTTTTGACAATATCGTTATCATTGAACACGCGACATGAAAAATAGAATGTATTGTCAACCAAAATGGCATTATGTAAAACACAACGGTTATTTGAAACATAGTAAAGAATATGAAAGACATCAGGTCGATCTGGCCTGATAGCCGGAGAGTGAATAGCATATATAGGATTTATATTTGCCGGCAAAGCTTTAAGTACCCCTATACTGAGTAATCCGTTCTATGGAGATCATAGCTGACGTAGGAGGCAATCCCGGCATAGATTGCAAAGGTTTCTGTACATACTGTTATTTCAGGAAAGTAAAAGAAAACCCGCCATTTGGATGCAAATACTGCTTCCCTTTCAAAAAAGGCTGCGATTACTGCACCAGAGGTGTCAGGGAGTCGTATTCCGGTTTCAAGCCAGGGGAATATGTTTTCCAGGAACTCTACCAGAAGCTCAGGATGAAACCGCAGAACATTGACAAGATAACCATCAGTGGCGGCGGGGACGTCAGTTGTTATCCCGATCTTATGGAACTTGTTGCAAACCTGGCACAGTTCGGGCTGCCCATTCATCTTGGATACACAAGCGGGAAAGGCTTCACAAAAGGTGATGAAGCGGAATTCTTTATTGAATATGGAGTAAAGGAGGTTTCTTTTACAGTATTTGCCACCGACCCCGCCCTTCGAAAGGAATATATGCACGATCCAGAACCGGAAGCAGCACTGGAAGTATTGCGCCATTTCTGCCGGCATTGTGATGTGTATGCTGCGATCGTCCTCATACCCGGGATAAACGACGGCGATATCCTGGAAAACACACTGCATGACCTGGAAGAGATGGGCGCCAGGGGAGCCATACTCATGCGCTTTGCCAACAGAACAGAAGAAGGCCTCATACTGAACAACGCTCCCATTATGGAAGGCATCCGGACCCACACCATCGATGAATTCGTAAAGATAGTGCGGGATTCTGATGCAAGATATAACATCAGGATAACAGGAACCCCCCTTGAGGACCCCATGACAGGCTCGCCGTATGCTATCAGAAACGATAAAGAAGCCCTAAAAAAACTACCACCTGTCAGAAAAGAAGCTACAATACTTACCAGTCGTGCTTCTGCAGAGCGGCTTCAGGAGATCTTCACAAAGCTGGGAAGTACAGTTAATATCGTTGCCGTGGATAAGGATATAGGCTGCCTGATAACCATCGATGACCTGGAAAATCTTGACCTGAAAGATGTGAAGGAAACAGTCATAATCCCGGGCAGGGCATTCGTACATGACCCTGAGGCAACAGCCATACTATCAAGGGACGGAATGCAGCGTTTTGTGCGCAGAGGGCCGGATATGCTAACCTATGATGGAGAGATGTCAATAGGACTTTCCAAAGAAGATGTGCTTAAGTTTGAAACAGAACAGTTCACAGAGCTCATTCATGCGATAAATGCTATTGGTATGCCGGTAAATGCCTGACACAGACACCAGAGATACCATCGTCATAAAACAAAAAAGAAACGTTCACATGAACTCCAGCAGTCCGGTCTGTTTGGAACGATCGTTCTCAAAAAGGGACTTCATATCAAGTCCCAGCAGTTCGATCCTCTGTTTTGTATAACTTGAGACATTATATTCATGTGCCACTTTCCTTGAGACCTCAAGATACTTTTTCACTGCACCCTCATGAACTGTAAGGATAACACGCCCGCCACATTTGGGGCAGACACCCGTAAGAGGAGGCCTTCGAAACTTTGCAGCACACTTAAGACACCTTGTGCCCTGTCTTGAAAAGGCCCTGAGATTTCCGAACATGTCGGGCAGGAAATGGGATATCAGCACCCTTTCAGCCACATCTGAGGAATCCACTGCACGTATCTTATCTGCCAGTGCCAGCTGTGCGTCCATCTTCTCAATCATACTTCCAAGGGTCTTGTAGGCGCTGTGAAGGGGACCTGCAGCAATATCACGGGTATCATGGGTGAACATGAAATGGTCATACTGCTCGGGAGTACCCAGCCTTCCACTTATCAGATCCATTTTTGATTCAAGTTCCTTTGGATTTGTATACTCAAGGG
This sequence comes from Methanolobus sp. WCC5, assembly GCF_045690325.1. Taxonomy (GTDB): domain Archaea; phylum Halobacteriota; class Methanosarcinia; order Methanosarcinales; family Methanosarcinaceae; genus Methanolobus. The sequence goes on from NZ_CP146981.1 coordinate 933,120, forward strand.
TGGCCTCATAGAACTCAAGTGGATAATGGTCACATACATCGATATTATGCGCCTCTTTATCAACCTCACTGGGATCTATCCTTGTGGTAAGCACAAGAGGAGCATCCATTTTCCCACCTCTCTTTTCAGGCAGATAGTCCCTGGAAAAGTTTATAAGTCCGTCCATCAGCAACATCACGCAATCCTCATCCCCGTCGCAGTTCCTCCTTTTAGCTGCATGGAAGAAAGGGTGCGCATATCCAACCGATGCCTTTGTAAAACCAACAAGCCTCCCAAGCACACCTGCAGAAGTATGAGGAGCAAGTCCCATAAGCATCACACCCACAAGATCCTCAAGTTCCTCAGACTTATAGTAAGGCTCCTCATGATAGTACTTCACAAGCAGATCATCGATATATTTAGTTATTCGAAGAAGATATTCGCCACAGTCGTACGAAACGACCAGATCCTGCACTTTAAGGCAGACCACCTGATCACCTGTTTCAAGGGGCTTACCGTATATATCCTCGATATAACCTATCTGCTTCAGTTTATTCACACTGACCCCAAGTTCATCAGCGCGTATATGTGTCAGAGGGATATCCGACATATCGTACCTGACGGTCCCGTCCTTGAAAGTGAAAAGATCATGTTTGGCACGCAATATACCTTTTTCAAGAGGTTCGGGGGTCATGGACCCGGACATCATACGCTTGACACCTTTTACCTCGATATTGTCCCTTTCACCAAGCCTTTCAAAAGCAGCCTGGTAGATAGCCTTGAAATCGATGTTCTGCATCTTCACACAGGTGGTCTTTGTACCGCATTTCGGACACTCCTCTTTCTGCACTGATATGCCGCACCTGGGGCATGAAAGACGGGGAACTGTGAACTCGCCGCATTCACAGCGATACCGGAAGGTATCCGTCCCGCAGGCAGGACACACCCGATTACCTATCTCGACCCGTATATGCCCGACCTTACCATTCATGGAAGCCATGTAACCGGCTGCAGCTTCCATCTTACGGGTATTGCCGGCCGAATCTCCTATAGGGAACAATACGTGAGGTGCCGGGGACATCTTCCTCTTGTTTGATTTTTCAGGACGTCCCATCCTTGCACCGATCCTGACAGGTGCACGTGCCCTGACATCAAGACCACTAAGTTCATTGACAGCGCCCAGTGTATCCGTAGCCTCCGAAATCTCACTTTTTATCCTAAGGTCATTGTCAAGACCCAGGCACCTGACAAAAGGCAACGGTTCAGCAATGGAAATCTTACCCTCAATGACCCTGTGCAGGACAAGCAGATCCTCAAGGGTAGTCTTTATCCCTTTTTCCACAGACATGTTCAGCGGCAATTCAAGGAATTTGAAGTCCGTTGAAAGTACACCATTCCCGGATACAAATGAAATAAGCGCATTGAACTCATCAAGGTTGATATCGTGCCAGAGATACGTAAATGCAGGATGCAGTGGAGCACTGTATTTATCGCAAAGCTCCAGTGAAAGTTCCTGGGAAGGAGATATCAGTTCCCGGCGGGAATAAGAAGAGTTGCCGGCAAGCTTCTTAAATTCCTGAACCCACCATTCAAAACAGTACGAGGACGGCACAAGAGGATGGTTGTTCTCAAGGAAGTCACCGAAATTTATCAGTATCTCCCCTATATCAACTATGCATTCCACATCCGTATGAACCTGTTTTGCAAGTTCCTCATCATCCACACGTATAAGATCCCCGGACCTCAGGCGAACTGTCGGACCTTCTATGCTGTCCACGGGTGCCATCCCTGCCGCCTTTCCGGGACGCTCGACCTTAAGCTGGGTACCTGCAACTATGAAACTGTCCATTATATACATACTCGCAGGACTTATGCCTGAGGCTGCAAAAGACGTGTTCCTGGACCTCCCATACCTTAACCTGAATCCTCCGGGACGCATAGGATGAGAGAACACCGGCCTTCCTGCGATCAGGTCGCGCAGGTATTTGTCCTTTGGTTTTACACCTACAGAACCATCATCATCATCCTTTCCTGCACTCTTGGTCCCTGCTATGAGCCTGTCCAGCCATTCCCATCCATCCATACGGAGCTTGTTAACATGCTTCTGGACCTTGGGGGCCTTCAGTGCCAGCCCCTCAGCAAGCACAAGCGCCATACCTCCACGCACCCTGTTGCTCTTTATCCTGTCAAGGTTCCTGTAACCCTCAACCTCTTCAGCTTCTGTGGGCTCTCCATCGATACATATGGGGCAGTTCTCAACTATCAGCCTTATCTCATCCTCTGACGGAGTGTACTGCAGGGTTGCCACGCGCCTGTATAGCAGGATCTCCTCAACGTATCTCTCAACCTCTTCCTTACGCGGCTTGTACCTGTCAATACCCACCGCACGACGCACATAATCCCCCACAAGCACAGAAAGTGCCTGGGCAGTACCTCCGGCACTGCGTATAGGACCGGAATAATAGATCCTGATAAATTCGCTCCCATCATCGTTCTTATCAACATCAACACGGTCGATACCCTCAATAGGAGCAGCTACAACCCCTTCTGTCAGCATAGCAACGGATACACGGATAGCTGCCTCGATTGCCTCTGACTTTGACCCGAACTCTCCCACCGCACCCTCTGCAACTGCCTTACCTATTGCCAGGGCACCTTCCTCACGGGACATGGTTTCCTCGAACCTGCGTATCTGCTCTGCAACACCTTTGACACCTATTAGATTCTCCACTCTGTCTGCGAGGTCCTTAGCAAGAGGTATCTCTATATGAGGCCTGGGATCTGCACCTTTTGAACGCGCACGGTTTGCAATTTCTATTTCAGCATGAAGCTTTGACTCAAGCGCTTCAAAATAATCCCTCATGGAATCGCTTACTACTATTTCACCCATTCAGAACAGCTCTCTTTATTGAATGTGTACTTAGGCCTTTGTTGTTAAAATCGTTTTCCTGCAAAAATCACCTGTTAATTTCTTATAAATTTACCTGTATTATTTATATAATAACTGCAGATATACCTTATAACTGTTTTATAGAAATAATGGGAAAATATATAATTCAGGATGGATGTGTATGAAAAAACAAGTCATCATATTAATAGTGCTACTAAGTATGCTTATGCCTGTGGCAGGCGCAGACGTGGTTAACGACCTTGAACTTAAGATCAACGACTACAATGAGAATACAGACCATGTCCCTTCTTTCCTTAAAAGTCTCCTTGGAGATGAAGTGATCAAACTGGTGATAACGACAGATAACGGCCAGGAAACCTACCTGAAAGTAGTTACTGAAAACGCATATATTATCTCTTTTGAAGAAATAGACGCTACTACCGGGATAGAAGAAACAATAAGCATAAGAACAGATGAAACCACAGTCCAAAACATACTTGGATCTGATGATCCCCTGGGAACATTCCTTGACGCAAAAGACAGTGGCAAGATAGTGATCAAGCCAGTTGGCTTTATGAAGAGCATTGCATTTACTTTAGCAAGTACTGTCCTGAAACTCTCACAAATGCTTGGTTTTGTATGATATTCAAAGATATAAAAATGAATATCCGGGCATGGTCAGCGGATCTCCAGTCCGCTTGCCATTTCCCTGTACTCGCGTCCTTTATCAGTAGTCCTGAAAATGCTACCTTTTTGCTCAATCAGCTGTTTTTCCTCAAGCCTTATGAGATACTTGTTCGCAATTGTCGAATTAAGGTTTGCCCCATAAACGATCTGTGTTTTTTTTGCTCCATCCATGGCTATCTTTAAGATAGCAAGAGTAATATCTAATCTGCTCCGCCTGATAATAATGCCCCCCAGCATATTATATAATTGCACCACTTATACCAACGATATATTATTCGTTAATAGCACACATTTATTTATTAGAAGTATTATTGAACACCTATTTAATATCATCGATATGTAATTTTACTAAGTAAATATGTTACTAATTAAATAATACCTGGAATACTGGAAAAAGTGCGGAACCTGCCTGCAACAGTTAGATTTATAATTAATACTGCAATAGTGATATCGTTTATCCCAGATGCGGGAGTAACCAAGCGGCCAACGGTGGCAGACTCAAGATCTGCTCGCGCAGGCGTTCGGGGGTTCGAATCCCTTCTCCCGCACCACACCAAAGGTGATCTTTTTTGTCAGGAACTATTGATCATGATACCATTGTATCTGCTGTTGTCGATATTCTAGAAAAGGCCCAGACCACATTGCCACAGGACGTCATCAGATCCCTGGAGAAAGCAAAGGAAAGGGAAACAGCCCCGGTTGCAAAGGAACAACTTGAAGCCATCCTCAGAAATATAGAGATAGCCGGCAACAGGAAAGTTCCCATATGCCAGGATACGGGGATACTCATATTCTTCGTGGAGCTGGGGCGAAAAGCTGTTATTGATTTTAATCTGGAGGAGGCCATCCATGAAGGCGTTAGGAAAGCCACCAGATCCATCCCGCTGCGTCCCAATGCGGTGGATCCGTTAAGCCGTGGTAATACAGGAGATAACACCGGACAGGGCATCCCGGACATCAAATATGAGCTTACCGAAGGCAGCAGCATAAAAATAACCGTTGCTCCAAAAGGTGCAGGCTCTGAGAACATGAGTGCTATCAGAATGTTCAACCCCACAGAAAAGGACAGGATACGCAACTTCGTCCTTGAGACCGTGCTCAATGCGGGTGGCAAGCCATGCCCACCTATCATAGTTGGCATCGGGATAGGGGGTTCCTTTGATAAAGCTGCAAGACTTGCAAAAGCTTCACTGCTTGAAAACACAGAAGACATGACAGAGGAAGAGCGCATGTTCCTTGCAGATATAAATTCCCTGGGAATAGGACCTATGGGACTCGGGGGAAGAACAACAGCACTGGCAGTGCACATCAAAAAATCACATTGCCACACGGCATCCCTTCCTGTAGCCGTGAACATACAGTGCTGGGCAAACCGGCATGCATCAGTGATCCTGGGTGGTGATGAGTGATGGAATACAGGCTCAGAACACCACTGAAAAAAGAGGACATACTTAAACTGAACACTGGCGACATAGTATATCTCAGTGGAACCGTTCTTACAGCCAGGGACGAGGCTTACGCCAGGATACTGGAAATGGCAAAAGAGAAGAAAGAGCTGCCTTTTGACCTTGAAGGCTCCGTTATTTACCATTGCGGCCCCCTTATGAGAGAAAATGCGCAAGGATGGGAAGTAGTTGCCGCAGGACCTACAACAAGTGCCCGCATGTCAAAAATGACACCAAAGATACTGGAACTGCACCAGATCCGTGCCTTTGTAGGAAAGGGTGGCATGGACAATGTAAGAGAAGCAATGGCAAAAAAGGCCGTCTATCTGGCATTTACAGGAGGATGTGCAGCTTTAGCTGCCATGGCTATTGAAAAAGTGACCCGGCTCCATTGGCCGGACCTTGGCATGCCGGAAGCCGTATGGGAACTTGAGGTAAAGGATTTTGGCCCACTTGTAGTAGGAATAGACTCGCACAACAAGGACATGTTCCTTGATGTCAGAAAAAAAGCAAATGAAGCTTATTCGATAATCGAATAAGCAATTCTTTGCAACACAGCTCAGATAACAAAAGTGAACACTACCCAGGCTACAAGAGTGAGTATGATCGAGTGTTTAAGGCCCTGGAAAACCGAACTTTCACCCATCTGGCCCGCAACAAGTCCGCTCATGAACCCCTGGATGATAGCCGTGTGCATCATCAGCCGCGTATATTCGGCCGGATTGAAAGAACCTATGAACTGGTTTCCTGCACCAGCCGCTGCAGCAGCTTTTCCTGCCTCAGCCATGGTGGGCACAAAAGTGGATGTCAGCATGGCTATCACAAAAAGGAAAACAAAGAACGACATGTAAGTGATGACCACATAGACCATCATGTTACCACGCCTTTCCCGCTCCAGTAATTTCACTTCCCTTGCATCACGGGCAGCAGCCTCAAGAACTGCAGCTACGCGACCTCCGGCCTTACTTGCCTGGGTTATGAGGGAAACAGACCTAATAATGATCGGTGTTGATATCCTTTTTGCAAAATTCTGCAGTGACTCTTCAAAAGAGACACCCCAGGACATAGCAGCATCCATGCTCTGGACTTCCTTTGTCAGGGCACCGTACTCACCTTTTGAAACGGTATTTACAGCCCTTGGAAGAGTAAGCCCGGCCCGGCTCATTTCAGATATGTCTCTCAGGAATGTCGGGAGATACTCTTCTATTTTATCGGTCCTTTTGAACTTCTTATGGAAAGTAATGGCAGGAGGAGTAATAGATATCAGGACCGTGAACACAATTACATCATCTATAAGAGGAGTGCCCCAGACCGCAGTCATTCCCATAATAAAGAAGACCAAAGCAAGCGGAACGCTCAGGAAAAAGGTATATTCCGGATGAAGGTAAAGTGTTTTAAAGGGATCCTTGAAGAATTCCCTGAGAAGTACATTTTTTGTTGCCTCCTCCATTTTTGCATTTATGAGGTCATCTTCAAGATCGCAAAGTTCCTCCTCTGTAAGCAGATCACATGATCTGGATCCTCTTTTGAAAATCTCAAGTATCTTCATTCTAGGCCTCCGGAGTAAGGGTACTGATAAGAATAACATACATAATACTTCCAATTGGTATCAATGCATAGATAATGAGATAAAGGAAGATCATCTGAGCATTCCCCATTATTGACATGATGGATATGACAACCACAAGGAAAAGAGGACCTGCAACAAAAGCTGTTACATATGTTTCTCCAAGAAGACCCAGTGTCTCAAGGAATTCTTTCTGGTTCTGACGGTTCTCCATTATATACTGCTCGGTCTTTATCTGGAAATAAGGTTCAAGCTGACCACCTGATGTAACTACAGTAATGGCACCCTGCAGGAAATCCTGCAATGCAGCCGAAGGAGTAGTCAGCGAAAGGTTTTTCATTGCAGTGACCAGGTCATGGCCAAGGATCTCAAGATCACGTACCAGATAGCGGCATTCCACTGACATCTCACCATATATGTCATTGTTTGCAAGTGACCTGAAAAGATCAACCGGAAGAACACCTGCACCTGACATTGCCGACATGTAATTCACAGCATATGGAAGCATGCTGTCAATCCTTCTTTTCCTGTCACCCGCCATAATAACAGGATATAACTGGAACATCTTGTAAACAAGAACAAACACAAGTCCGGTAACAAGCAAACCCAGAACAACACCTATCACAATTGACTTGTACTGAAGATATGGGGCGACCCATCCTGGAAACATAATCCTTGTTGCTTTTAGTTCCGGGACACCGAACACCATAAGAAGCAAACCGATGCCTCCAAGAGCTAAAAAGGCACAAATGACAGAACTTAGAAGTGCACCGGACATGTACACATCATATACCAAATCCATCCTGTTCTTCAGGAGGTTATGGCGAAGGCCAAAGTATTCAACTCTTTTCTTTTCATAATATTTTCCGAAAAGGTTGTAAGCAAAGGTAAAATACATATTAGCCATATAATTCCTGCCTTACGACTTTCATGATCATTTCAGGTTCACGGTTATAGGCTACCACGATCTTGGCAAAATCCCTGAAATGAGTTACCTTTTTTGTACGCGTCCACTCAAGGATATCCTGTCTTCTCTTTAGCTCATCACGGACTTTCTCTTCTGTCCAGCCACGGCTTTCCATTACACTTTCTATAATGTAGGACCTGCCGGAGTACTGGAACATATCCCTTGCGGCATCCCACACGAAAACATCATTAGTAAGCAGCTCACCTGTCCGGGGGTCAACACCGACTACCTCGGTCAGGGTCTTACAGCGCCTTACACGTTCATCAGCCACTTTGACCTGTACCTGTATTGCTACAAGATCAAGGGCCTGTATCATTATCCTGGGTACATTGATCGGGGGATTTTCGAGCCTGTGTACAACCGACTGAACTGAATCGGCATGCATTGTTGAGAATGTAGTATGGCCTGTAGACATTGCCTGGAAAAGCACATAGGCCTCAGCTCCTCTAACCTCTCCTACAAGAATGTATTCCGGCCTCTGCCTCAATGATGCCCTCAGCAGCTCATACATCTCAATGGAACCTTTATCCTCACCTGCAAATGCCTGCCTGGTAACACCAGGTATCCAGTTGGGATGTGAAAGATTTAACTCTCTTGTATCCTCAATAGAGACTATCTTCATCTCCGGCTGGATGAAAAGTGAAACCGCATTCATTGCTGTGGTCTTACCGGATGCTGTGCCTCCGGCAAAGATGAGGCTTTTACTTGAATCCACAGCAAGCCACATGTAAGCCATCATCGCAGTGGAAAAAGTATGGAACTCTATGAGGTTAGCAGGTGTGATAGGATTATCCTTGAATCTCCTGATAGTGAAAGTAGTTCCGCGGGTCGTTATTTCCCTTCCCAGTGTCATCTGGATACGGGAACCATCGGGCAGAGTGGCATCAAGCAGAGGTTTTGCAATAGAAATATGCCTGCCACATATCTGGGCGATGCGGATAGCAAAGGAATCCAGCACATCATCCGACTGGAACTCGATATCTGAAGGTATGGAGTTGTATTCTTTGTGATATATGTATACAGGAGTGTTGGGACCATCACACGATATATCCTCAAGGTAGGGATCCCTCATCAAAACGTCTATCTCACCATAACCTATGTAGTCACGGACAATGTGGTACATTATCCTCTCACGTTTTCGGGGAGAGATATTTATCTGGAATTCCTTAAGATAGTTTATTACATTTTCCTTCAAGAACTCTTCTGCATTCTTACGGGATATCTCTTTAAGGTTGACATCCAGTGTTTCGATAAACTTCAATTTAATAGCATCAAGAAGTTGCTGTTCCTTTTCACTTAGAACAGGTTCAATGGCCTGATACTGGAACTCGTGGGCCTCGGGGTCATAAGCAATCCTTACATAAGCATAAAGTGGATTCACCTCATATAGCTCGACTTCCCTGTAGCGACTGTCAACAGGCATCGTAAGATCCACAATAGGACCGTGCTCAACAACATTATAAGGCTCAAGGTTCACTTTTTTTCTGGAAAAGAGTTTGCCTACACGATCCATTAGTGAATCTTTATTTTCTTCATCCACAAAGAGATCTTCTTCTACAGGCTTCTCGCTGAACATATCCGAAATAGCTTTCTGCCACATAGACTCCCTGTCATCTACATGGATATCTTCATAAGAAGGAATATATGGATCTCCTAGCCTGCTCTTAAGACTCTCGATACTTACTGGTTCGGCATCAGGAAGGATCAGGTCTGCGAGCTCATTGATCATATAATCTTCATCAGCAGGTAACAAAGACCCGGGAATCTTTTCTTCACGATCCCTGTTTTCTTTTTGTGCACCTTTGCCTGGTATATCAGATGAAGCTACAGGATCCTCAAAAGAATCGGTAGCTGCGTCTTCAGAAACATCATCTATTGTTATTTCCGGATATAACAGAGGATCTTCCATCCCATCAATGACAGGACCGTCATCCTCTGAAACTACAGGTTCAAAGGAAAGATCTCTTGTATCATCAGCATCCTCGCTTCGGTCACCAGGAACATTATTCAATATTATCAACCCCAATATTAGTGATCATCTTAATCATCTTCACAAATATTATCATGTTATTCCCTATAAGAATTCAACAGATGCTCAATTTTTGTTCTTTGATAATGAGAATCTCTTACCCTTCTTTTTCGGTTCCTTTAATTCTTTGAACGTGTCCGCTACAGGAACCTTTATTCCTGCTATTTCGGCTGCCTGCCTGTTGAAACTGACAGCTGCAAGTGATCCTGGATACTTAATTACTACCGGTGCTTTAAATGCCAGAGAATTCCTTACGTTATTATCTTCTGCAATTGTCTCTAAGATCCTAAGACCAAGGGTACCCTCTATTCTCTCCCTGCTTAATTCGTTTTGAGTGACACCGGTCCGGTTAAGCAAGACACCCCTGAAAGGCTTTTCCATGTTCTCAGAAATTGCCTTGATTTTCATTGCACCTGCAAGGGATACTATATCCGGGGTCATTACCTGTATGATCTCATCTGCAAGTGATATGGCATGAATGGAATTTATATTGATACCTGTAGGAGAATCAAGTATAATGAAATCATACTTGTCTTTCACACTTTCAACAATATCACCGATTATCTGGGTATTTGCATTTACAAAACTATGGAGGGAAATGCTTCCGGGCAGAACATGCAGATTGTTGGGGCCATCGTATATGGCATCTTTCAATTCTGCGCTGCCTGATAGAACATCGTGAAGTGTCGCCTTTGATGTATCCAGGCCCAACATCAATCCAATGGCAGGCATTCCGACATCGGTATCAATAATTAGAGTTTTTTTCGCAAAACCTGCAAGGGCAGAACTGAGACTTATAGAAACAGTTGTTGTGCCGACACCACCCTTCCCTGAAATGATAGTAAAGATCTTTGCTGTCATAAAATGCCTCGATTCATTATTAACTATGGATTGTTCCATTTCAAATTAAAGACTCGTCTAATGGACCTGATATTAAGTACATCCTACACTTAATACCACTTATAAATATAAATAAATATCTATATTATTTGATTTCTAAAAATTATAGCACTATTTGAAATATGATGATGAAGCATCTTGTGTACATGTTACCAGCTGAAAAAAAGGACATAAGACTCTACCTTTATCATGCAAAACAATGTGATCCTAAAAAATGCACCGGAAAGAAAATGGCACGTTTCAAACTTGTGAATCTTTTTGAGAAGATAGACAGAGTGCCTTCAGGCTCCATCCTGCTTGATCCGATGGCTGAAAAAGCACTATCTCCTGCAGACAATAGCAGAAAAGGCATAACAGTCCTTGACTGCTCATGGGAGGAAGTTGAAAGAGTGTTCCCGCAACTGTTAAGAGCAAGACTGGAGCATCGTGCGCTTCCATACCTTGTAGCTGCAAACCCGGTGAACTTCGGAAGACCCTTCAAGCTCACATCCGCAGAGGCTTTTGCCGCAGCATTGTATATACTGGGAAACAGGCAACAGGCAGAAGCCATAATGTCCAAGTTCAGGTGGGGACACACCTTCCTTGAACTCAATCATGAGCCACTGGAAGAATATTCCCAGGCCAGGGACAGTAAAGATATACTGAGGATACAAAGCGAATATATGTAGGCAATATATGTGGTCAATACATGCAGACAAAAATGACATAATCTTAAACTGAAAGGTGAAAAGTGATGATACAGATAGGAGTCATCGGAGCAGGAACGTGTGATGCCCGGATCCGCAGAATTGCAGAAGAGGTTGGCGCAGAGATTGCAGGAAAAAATGCCATGCTTATCTGCGGAGGACTTGGAGGTGTGATGGAAGCATCTGCAAAAGGTGCCAAAAGAGCAGGAGGAATTACAGTAGGAGTACTGCCCGGGGACAATCGCCTGAGTGCAAATCCCTATATAGACATAGCAATTGTAACTGAAATGGGACATGCAAGAAATGTCATAATAGCACGCTCTGCAGATGCCCTCATAGCCATCGCAGGAGAGTATGGTACTCTTTCAGAGATCGCTCACTCCCTTAAAATGGGCAAAACCGTAGTAACGCTGGAATCAAAATGGGATATCGAGGGAACCATAAAGGCAAAGGACCCAAAAGAGGCCGTCAGGATAGTAATTGACAGCATCGGGCAAATCTAGGATCGACCATTGCTCCTTTATCGTCATATCTCAAGGTCGATACCCAGAGGACAGTGATCTGAGCCCATAACCTGCGGCATGATGAAAGAATCCTTTATTTTATCCCTTATATTCTCACTTGCAAAGAAGTAATCTATCCTCCAGCCAACATTCCTTTCCCTTGCTCTTGTCCTCATGCTCCACCAGGTATAATTATGGGGCTCTGTATTGAACATCCTGAAAGTGTCCACATAACCATTGTCCAGTAGTTTGTCTATCCACGCCCTCTCCTGTGGAAGGAAACCGGATATCGTTTCGTTCTCTTTAGGGCGAGCAAGGTCTATTTCCCTGTGGGCAGTGTTCACGTCACCGCATATGATTAGCTTCTTACCCTTTGCCTTCAGGGTATTGGCATACTCAAGGAAGGCATCATAGAATTCCATCTTGTAATCAAGTCTTTCAGATGATGCTTTACCATTGGGAAAATATATGTTAAAGAGGACGAAATCCCCGTAATCCGCTATCTGTGTCCGGCCTTCACTATCGAACTTCTCTATACCGAATCCGCATTTAATATCGACAGGTTCCTTTTTACTATAAAGTGCCACGCCGCTATAGCCCTTTTTCCTGGCAGAGACAAAATAATTGTGATAACCCTCCACTTCTACCAGCTCCAAAGGCAGTTGATCCTTGTTAGCCTTTGTTTCCTGGATACAGAGAATATCAGGTCTTTCTGTATCGAACCAGTCGAGAAAACCTTTTTTGTGAACTGCACGTATACCATTGACATTCCATGAAATAATCCTTGTTCTGCCCATTCTTAATCTCCGGGATATTTGCTGCTTATTTAATTTCTAATATATTAAGTAGCTTGCCAGAAAAACTCCTTTAACGTTTGCATAAACAAATATAATTATAGGAATAAAGCACATTAGTAATAAAGAGATACATTACCAGGATAAAGAAATATTTACATTTTGAAAAGCAAACAAAAAGCTGTCTTTGGCAGTATAAGATAGTCTTGATATTATATGATAATAAACTTTAAATAGGAATAATTCTTATTTAAAATATATTCTTACATAAGACTGGATAAAAGATAAACTGCAAAGAAGTTGACAGAAATGAGACAGTCGGACATCAAGTACACAAACCAGCGGATTGAGATCCTGGATTTCCTCAGGGAATTTGATGGTCATCCTACTGCAGATGATGTCTATGAGGGAGTAAGAAAAAAATTAACACGGATAAGTAAAGCAACTGTTTACAATAATCTTAAGTTCCTGGCCGAAAAGGGCCTGATCAAGGAGGTGAATGTAAAAGGAGTTTCGAGATTTGAATCAAATCTGGTACCACATCATCACACAATCTGCATAGAATGCGGAGATATAAAAGACTACCAATCTGAAGAACTGAGTGAATATGCTATGAAGATAGCAGAAGAGATAGACGACTTTAAAATAGAATCATCAGACACTAACTTTTACGGAATATGCAAGAAATGTATGGAGGAATCATAACATGGATGGAGAAACAGTAACAATGCCACTTATTGGCGACGATGCACCAAGCTTTACAGCAAAGACAACAATGGGAGAGATCAATTTCCCAAATGATTATAAAGGAAAGTGGGTAATCCTTTTCAGCCACCCGGCAGATTTTACACCCGTATGTACCACAGAGTTCATGACCTTTGCAACGATGCAGGAAGAATTCAGGGAACTGAACACTGAACTTATCGGCCTTTCCATTGACAGTATCTATGCACACATAGCATGGCTTAGGACCATCAAAGAGAAGATCGTCTACAAGGGAATGAAAGATGTGGAGGTCAATTTCCCTGTAATTGAAGACCTCAGGATGGACGTTGCAAAGAAGTTTGGAATGGTGCAGCCACAGGCATCCACGACCCAGGCCGTAAGGGCAGTGTTCATGATGGACCCAAAGGCAAAGGTCAGGGCCATCGTTTACTATCCGCTCTCCAACGGAAGGAACATGGATGAGATCAAGAGACTACTTCTGGCGATGCAGAAATCAGATGCTGAGAACGTAGCAACCCCTGCCAACTGGCAGCCAGGGGACGATGTGATCATTCCGCCACCCGGATCATGCGGTACTGCAAAGGAAAGGGTCGAGACTCAGGAAGAAGGCAAATACTGCCTTGACTGGTTCATGTGCCTTAAGAAACAATCTTAAATACCGAAGAACAGATATTATCCATAGGTGACCTATATGGGAACAAAAGGCATAGAAATCCTGGGCTTAGATGTCAATGAATTGATTAACTTACTGAACAAGGCACTTGCAGATGAATGGTATGCATACTACCAGTACTGGGTAGGTGCTAAGGTCATCAAAGGTCCGATGAGGGAAGCAGCAGCAGCAGAACTCATTCAGCATGCAGCCGATGAACTGCGCCATGCAGACATGGTTGCAACAAGGATCATACAGCTTGGTGGCACACCTGTGCTTTCCCCCAAGGACTGGGAAAAGTTCAGCAACTGCGGATACGATGCACCTGAGGATCCTTTCGTCAAGAAGATCCTTGAGCAGAATATCAAAGGCGAGCAGTGCGCTATCCAGGTCTACAATTCAATTCTTGGCAAGGTCAAGGATAAGGACCCTGTTACATACGAGATCGTGCTTCAGATCCTTACCGATGAGATAGAACACGAAGATGACCTGCAGGCCATCATGGAAGATATAGAGCTTATGCAAAGAAGGGATTAAACCTTCAAATCTGGATAGTGATTGGCATTTCCTGCCCCTGACAGAAGGACAGGAAATGTTTCATCTGTTTTTTTGTGCCGGACACCTTCACGTTACATTAAAATATGAACCTTATTCTGGTGTTGTTTTTGCCTAAAGTTTAAACAATGTGTATCTTTTTGATTTGCGATAGATATATTTAGAAGAATGCTTTTTAGATTTAATCATTAAATAACCGTGTAAAAATAAAGATTATTAATAAGAAGTATCAAAATAAAAGGTCATAAAGACCATTGAATCATCTATCACACTATTTCAAAGATCACGGAGATAACATGCATCTCATCATAGCAGAAAAACACATCGCAGCAAAAAGGATAGCATCAATACTGGCACCAGGAAAGACAAAACAGGTTCGTGTAAGCGGAGTGGACACCTACGAATACGAGTCCGATGAAGGAAAAAAAATATTCATGGGGCTTAGCGGACATATTGTAAAACTTGATTTTCCGGCTGCTTATAACAACTGGCAAAAAGTGGAGGCGAATGAACTAATTGGTGCTGATATCATCACAACTTCCACACAGGTCAAGATAGTGGCTGCATTGAAGAAACTGGGAAAGACAGCCACAAAGGTTACCATTGCAACTGACTATGACAGGGAAGGAGAACTCATCGGGGTAGAGGCCCTGGAAATAATAAGGCAGGTAAACCAAAATATTGAATTCGAACGTGTGCACTACAGTGCAATAACCCCAAAGGCAATTGATGATGCATTCTCAAACCCCACGAATGTGGATTTTAACCTGGCAGATGCCGGACATTCAAGACAGGTCATAGATCTTGTGTGGGGTGCATCACTAACCAGATATATATCCCTTGCAGCCGGACGTCTGGGGAAGATGTTTTTGTCTGTGGGCAGGGTGCAGTCACCCACTCTTTCTTTGATAGTCGAACGTGAGAAAGAGAGGGAAGCATTTATTTCAAAACCATACTGGGAACTCTCTGCAATCTTAAAAAGCAAAAGCGGAGAAGAATTTAAGGCAGAGCATCGCACAAAACGTTTCTGGGATAAGGAAGAAGTCGATGCAGTAATGCAAAAAATATCTGTCGGTGATGAGGCTTTAGTGACAGAGCTGACCACCTCCGAGAAGATAGACAAGCCACCAACGCCTTTTAACACCACCGAATTCATCAGCGCCGCAAGCAGCATTGGTTTTACTGCAGCTAATGCCATGAGGATTGCTGAAACACTTTACACTAACGGTTTTATCTCATATCCGAGAACCGACAACACTGTGTATCCGGAAAGCCTTGACCTGAGGGCACAGATAGAGATATTCAAGACCGGGGCTTTTAAACAGTATGCTTTGAAGTTGCTTGAAAAGAAAGAACTTATACCTACCAAAGGCAAGAAAGAGACAACTGATCACCCGCCGATCTTTCCTGCATCCCTTGCCAGGAAATCCGATATGAACGAGCAGGAATGGAAACTTTACGAGCTTGTCATCAGGCGTTTCTTTGCCACTTTTGCCGACCCTGCAAAATGGGAGACCATCCGGTCAAAGTATGATATCAAAGGCGAGGAGTTCAAAGCCAATGGTGCAAGGCTTGTAGAGCCCGGGTGGAGATGGTACTACCATTACAACGCACCGGAAGACAGGCTTATTCCTAAAATGGAAGAAGGTGATGTTCATTCCGTAACAAAGGTAGATGTTGAGGCAAAGGAAACGCAGCCTCCGGGAAGATATGGACAGGGAAGGCTCATTAAGATCATGGAAGAGATGGGACTTGGGACAAAAGCAACCCGTCATGAGATAATAAGTAAACTCTACTCCAGGGCTTATGTTCACGGCAATCCTCTGCAGCCTACAAAAACTGCGGTTGCTGTTGTGGACACCCTTGAAAAGTTCGCACCTACCATATCCAAACCGGACATGACCAGTAAGCTTGAGGCCGACATGGACAGGATAGCTGAAGGCGGGATACCTGAAGAGGATGTGCTGAATGAGTCCAGGGAAATGCTTGAACTTGTGTTCAATGAACTTGAAAAGAATAAAGATGATATCACTGAATCCCTGAGGGCAGGTCTTCGTGAGGATAAGATAATAGGTAAATGTTCCCAATGCGACTCAAACCTGATGGTCATGAGATCAAAAAGAGGAGGGCGCTTCATAGGATGTGAAGGGTATCCGGAGTGTAATTTCTCACTGCCTCTGCCACGCTCCGGACAGGTGGTCGTGACGGACAGGTTCTGTGATGAGCACGGGATGTATCATATACGTATCATCAATGCAGGGAAAAGACCATGGAACCTGGGTTGCCCGCAGTGCAATTTCCTTGAATGGCAGAAATCCCGGGAAGAAGAAAAGGAAAAAGAAGGTGGAAACAGGGAGCGCCCAAAGAGCATAAACGATATAAACGGCATCGGAAAGGTCACGGCAGAAAAGCTTGCAGATGCAGGAATTTGTAGTGTAGATGAATTATGCGCAGCAGATGCTCTGGAACTTGCAAAAGTTACAAGTATACCTATCAAGAAAATAAAGAACTGGCAATCAGAGATAGCCTGAAAGGAAAATGGTATATATGGAACTGGAATTTAAAGGAGCATGCCGGGAGGTCGGAAGATCAGCAGTCCTTGTAGACGAAAAGCTTATGCTCGATTACGGGGTCTCTCCCGGAGAGAATATACAGTATCCTTTAAACGGCTCACGCCCTGAGGCTGTGTTTGTATCCCACGCCCACATAGACCATTCTGGTGCTGTTCCAAATCTTATGGACCTTGAACCTGACGTATTCATGACACCTCCTACTTTTGATCTTGCCCACATGCTGGCAAAGGACACCCTGAAAATTGCAGAAAGGGAGGGTGAGATGCCAGCATATGATCCCATTGAGCTTACAAGATTTGCACATCAGACAAAGCAGATTGATACAGGGGTGGAATTCCACACACACGGATATGATGCACAGTTCTTTGATGCCGGCCACATCCCGGGTGCTGCGGCCATATACCTCAAGGACAGGGAGAACAAGAGCCTGTTCTACACAGGTGATATCAATACGGCAGACACAAGACTGGTTTCAGGAGCCATTGAGTTTCCCGACTCAGACATACTTATAACGGAAAGTACTTATTTCGGTGATGAACACCCTCCCCGTCGTGAAGTGGAAAAACAGTTCATTGATTCTGTCAGCGATACACTGGACATCGGAGGCAGCGTCATCGTCCCGGCCTTTGCGATCGGGAGGACCCAGGAGATACTTATGCTGCTGGATGCCCACGGCATCCGGGCCCATGTTGATGGCATGGGAGTACAGGCCTACAGGATAATGGCAAAGCACCCCGAATATATACGCAATCCCACCCACCTTAAAAGGGCATTTGACAATGCCACCATGGTGAACGGCCACAAAAGAGATAGCATGCGTCTTGAATCAACGGTTATCGTAACAACCGCAGGCATGCTCAACGGAGGACCGGTCCTCTATTACATAAACAAGCTTTACAGGGACCCAAAGTCAAAGATAATACTGACCGGATACCAGGTAGAAGGTACCAATGGAAGGATGGCAATGGACACCGGCAACATTGAGAACGATGGCGTCATCCAGCACCTTAAACCGAAGGTCGAGCAATACGATTTCTCTGCCCATTCCGGAGACAGGGAGCTTAAGGAAATGGTAAAGGACTTCTGTGACAGGGGAACAGAATATGTTTTCACTATGCACGGAGATGACTGCGAAGGATTTGCAGACTGGGTCAAAGAAGAAACAGGAGTCCAGGCTTTTGCTCCACAACTTGGTGAACGGTTCTCATTATAAGGAATAGAAAAGAATCCCTGAAATTATCACCTACAGACATGAAGTACCCGGATACTTCATATCTTCATTCATCCTTCTGGTCTTTGCCATTGCTACTTTAAGATTCTCGATCGCATCCACATGTTCAGGATCTATCTTCAGGACCCTGGTAAAGCATTCAGCTGCATCCTCATACTTTCCAAGACCATAATAGGCAAGACCTTTCTTATTCCATACAACTGCAAATTTATTATCAAGTTCGATCTCTTTGTGGACCTTGCTGTAACATTCGATAGCCTCGTTATGTTTCCCCATCATACCGAGTATGTCGCCCTTATTGATCCAGGCATTGTCATTGCAGGGGTCTATTCCAAGTATCCTGTTGTAACATTTGATAGCTTCTTCATAGCGGCCAATGTTAAAAAGGATCACACCCATGTTACACCACACATCAACATCGTTTTTATTAAGGGATACTGACCTTTTAAAACACTCCAGTGCCTCATCATCCCTTCCAAGAAAAGAAAGAGCTATGCCTTTATTGTTCCACACCAGAGCCATGGCCTCATTGCTCCATAGTTCAGGATCCAGATGATCGCACTCCAGTATAAGAGTAAAATATTCTATTTTCTCTTCCGGATCTTCGGCGTCAAAAGCTAATTTGAACCATTCCTCCGGCGTATCATAACCCATCCAATCAACCAACTCCAGGAACAATAAAAACTCACTGTTGCATCACTTATGCCAACAAGATCTCAGTTTTTGTATCCCTTAATGTACATAACATATTAATTAAGTTATCGAAATAATTCGCTTTCTGTCACAAGATATATAAATAACATATCAAACCGGAATGGATGAAATAATTGCTACCATCAGCAAATCACTGAACTTACCGGGATAACAGGCTTTCATCCTCTTTCTTCCGTATGTCATCTATATGGGTAAGTCTGTTAGCATCTGTACCAACCAGACACATACCTTTTTTGTCCATTGCCCATACATGGCAACTCTTCCCTATATCTTCAGGTATCTTCTCTGAAGGTAATTCCCCCAGATCGATGCTGCAGGCTTTAAGCCCCGGATATTCGTCCGGGTTCAGTTCCATTATCGTAACTATTTTTTTTAGCAGTGACAGTAGTTCATGTATATCTTCACGGTCCCACATCCGTATTCTGCAACATATTAAGGGTAGAAGGGTCTTTGCAACTCCAGCGTTGGAAAGTATCTTATTTGCAAGACATATTGATGCATTGTCATATTTGACATTGTCATTTGGTCCTCTGAAACAGAATATCCCTTCACTGACCATTGCATTAAGATCCATTGGTTTTTCAGATCTGTTTATCGCACTTTCTACGGTCGCGATGTCAAAATCATAATCATCGGCAATTCTTTTGATTGCCTTTTCTATAACAATACCATTATCGATCATCCGGACACATCCATCTGGCAGGCATATCATACATCACCAGGCTGCCAGTAATCCATTTTTCCCACATCTGACGGTGTATTTATGTTGACAAAACTCTTAAGCTCTTTGTCTATCGATCTAATAATATCGGCATCCATGTATATGACATCATTCAAAGAGGATACCGGAGCAAGTATGCTCCTGTCCCCAAGCTCCAGAGAGGCTTCAATTGCCTCAAGCATGGTTTCCCTGCGATACACAGCATGCAGAGGCTCCTTGATACCGTATTGGCTTACGGGGATCAGGGCATCGTGCTCACCGACCATGTCAAACATCATATCTATAAGCCCTGCATTTATAAATGGCATGTCGCAGGCAACTACAAATACACAGTCTGTGCAAGCCTGCTCAAAACCTGCAAGCATCCCCGCAAGAGGACCTGCGTTCCTGATACTGTCAAGAACCACTTTCCTGTCTCTTAAATAAATAGAAAAATGTCGCAACTGGGACTCATCCCTTAGAGATACGATAACTTCATCGGATACAGTGTCCAGTATTTCCAGCGTACGCTCAAGCAAAGTTCTCCCTTCAAAGATCATAAGCGCCTTTTCCCTGCCATTAAGACGAGTCCCAAGTCCCCCGGCAAGCAGGAGTGAAGACCTGTTCATAGATGCAAGCCCCTTATATGTTCAGTTCTATGACACCATAAATGATTCAGGCCAGACCCCTCCTGCGCTCACTTCTGTACTCCTCAAGTATGGACTGGACCTGCCTGTGCTCCTTCTCACGGCGCCTTTCATCAGCAGTTTCCTGCCACTGCTCAATTGCACTCTCAAGTAGCTCCGGATCCACCGAGGCAAGGTCACCGACCCTGTTTATTGGTACTCCCTTCAATACAGGCACCCCTGCATCAAAGAAAGAATCAAGCGCAGCGTATGGCATATCTTCGCCTATAATGACCGCCCTGACTCCGGCCTCTATAAGCAGCGAGGCGGTCACCGGACCACCACCACTTGGCTTTTCGATAAATACCACATCATTTTCCTTTATACCGTAAAGCTCTATTGTCCTTTGTATTGCTTCCCTGGTAAAAGAAGAGATTATCTTTACAGGCAATCCTTCTCCCTTTATCTCCTTCTTACGTATCTGTTTCAGGCGTTTGTTCTGCCTGCGCTGGTTACGCAGGGATTTCCTTGTCCTGGCCAGTTCCTTATTGAGACGCTCTATTTCGCTATCCCTTATCCCTATCTCCTTTTCCCTGCGAACCTGCCTGTAAGTTGAATTCTTTATCTTATTGATGCGCAGTTCCAGCTTTTCGATCAATCTATCTTTCTGCCCGGCCTCATATTTCAATTCCGCAACATATTCTTTGAGTTGCTTTATCTGGGAATTCCTCTGGCTAAGCTCATCACGCAGTTTCTTTATGTGCTCATCCATATCAGAAGGCTCTTCTTTTATGGTTTCAGGTTCTGGTTTCACCTTTACCTGTATACGGGATTCAGAAGCCACCTTTTCAATTGCCTCATCTATCGGATCACCATTGATGACATGGAGTTTGATCCTCTCAGTATCAAGATATCTGGGTGCCTTTTTCTCCACCCTTGAAAATACGTTCTTGTATGCTTTATATGTAATAAGTGCCGCAGCAAGGGAATCTCTTTCATGATCGTTGGAATATCCGAAATGACGTGCCAGAGCTATTTTTTCATCAGCCCTGATCTCACCCCCGGGACTCCAGGGGACTGCATTAAAGCTGCGCCTTATCCTTTCCACTGCCGATGGCGTGGGATATACATCCGTGGCAACTATTGCAGGCTTACCATATTGGGCTATCGTCCTGACAACCTCATCATGAGAGATACCCCGTATGCTGTCAGAAAGGAGCAGTTCACCATCAAGAGAAAGGATGGCAATCCCTACAGTGGTACCTGGATCTATGCCTACAATGGTGTATCTTCTGCCAGCTTTTTTGAGGGGTATATATTGGATCTTGTCTCTTTCAACACTTTTCACGCTAACCTGGACATCGGCATTTGATGAAGGTTTGACTGGTACACTTTCACGTCTTGCATTTACCGTATATTCAGCTCTTACATAACCCCCGAAGCCTTCGGTGATGCGCTGGGAAAAAGTAAAGCCCGTTTCCCTGGAGAACTTGCGTAATATGCCCTCTATCTCCCTGCTCTTTTCCTTCACTGCTCCGTGTACTTTCCTGCGATACCTGTTCTGGCTCCATCCACCTCTGCCCAGTGAACGGGCACGGCTTACTTTAATTCGGGTTATATCCTCAAAAAGTGATACCTCAACACCCACGCCAAGACTGGCAAGTATAGCGCATGCTTCTGCTTCCTGGAGGGGATCGAACTGGTTTACGGAAAGACCGTGCTCCTGGGCCAGACGCAGCAGAGGTTTCTGGCGGACCCCGCCGGTGACCTGGACAAGTTTTGTATTGCCCGGAAGTCTTTCAAGGAGGCGTATCAGATCCTGCTTGTTTGGGGCAAGCTCAAAAATGTTATCAACGGCAATGTAATCCGGCCGGTCCTGGTTCAGCATACGGAGTATCCTGTGAAGGCGCAGCATAGTATAATGGCTTATTTCCCCGTCCCTGAGAACGGCAACTGCATACCTGGGAACTTCCTGTGCCCTTGAAGAGCCCTTTGCTATGTCAATGCCGTAAATAACCCCGTTTTGCATACACTTTATTTTATGTTGCTAATAAGATATATCTATGACTCAAACATCTGTGACTGCTGAAATGACTCCGAATCTTTTTTAATCCGGGACAAAACATCGTTTACATTCCTGTCGACCTTATATTTACGCCTGAAATGCTTAAGCACATTGCTTACATCCCTCTCCAGCAGCTCATCTGCATGCGGATGGGCTGTTTCTACAAACTGCGGCCAGTCAATGAACTGAACCCCATCTTCATTTACAAATATATTGTATTCACTGAGATCAGAGTGTATGTATCCTTTACCATATACCAGACACACCTGCCGCAGGATCTCATCAAGGAACCACTCAGGCTCCTCAAGCTTTGTCCTGTAGAGCAGGGTGCCCTTTGCAACATCCATTACAAGTGCATGGCGGTTGTTGTCAAGTAATCGGGGAACCGAAACATCCGGATACAGTTTCCTTATGATCTCAGCCTCTCTTTTAGCAGCCAGCCTTGCAGCATATATCCATGAGAAATGCTCCTTGTCCTCAAGATGGGAGCGCAGCCTCTTAACATTTTTAAAACTGGTCCTGCCTTCCCTGTGGAATTTCAGGATAACACCCTGCGGCTCACCAAGACCAAGTTCCGGCTCTTTTACAGCCTCATGGACCACAGATTCCTTCCCCACTCCTATCTCATCACCAATGGCACTGATGGTACCTCTTTTTACCAGTGTGTTAAGGGCCAGGGTATCGTAGCCATCAAAATATATCTGGTAACCTTCATATGGCTGGTTGGTCCCGATTACCATATTCTTCTTTATAAGTAACCTGAGCTTATACTCCAGAGAGGAATATGGAAGCCGGGTATACTTGAGCAACTCCTCCACGGGCACCCATTCAAAGTGTTTCATCCCTATCTCTATACCTGTGAGTATGCGCAGATCCTTACTGTCCAGTTCCCTGAATAACTTCACAACGTCGTCTATCATCTGAACTCCTAATTGATGGGATGGTTTAGATTGTTTGTGGTCGATAGAACAACATAATCCGGCTGCCACTTTATATGCAGACTGAATTTTTATTCCATACAAATAGATATTCTGATCCCGGAATTTGAGAGAAAGGAACGGCTGAACTAAAAAACATCATTACAAATAGATGTTTTACATAAAGCAGCTGAAAATAAGGATCGATCAGAATATATTAAAGATCAATGATTAATAGATAAATGTTAGAGATAAAAAAAATCAAATAAGATCCAGAATCAAATCCCGGTTTGATCCTGTGCTTCTTTTCCTAACTTCTGTCCAATGTTTCTTCCCAGTTCTTTTGCAGCTTCCATTGCCTCTGCCTGATCTTCGAAATTACTGATTCCTAAGGATTCAACTGTGGCATGCGGACCAAAGATCATTGAAAGACCGCTTGTTTGGCATTCGTTCCCATAGCCACATCTGACACATGGAATGTTGCCACGTATTTTTACCCCTCCAACAGGTTCCATTCCTTCTTCCATCATATAAAATATAATTGAATTCAAGCCATATTCAGATGCAGGAGGAAGCATTTCTGATCCTTCCGGAATTACATGCGTAACGATTGCACCACCGGGTTTGCCCTTCATGAAGCCATATTTGTGCCGAAGAGGATACAGTCGTTCTATGAAAGCTTTGGTCCTTGCATCCAGCGAGGAATATGGCGTATAACCTGCAATGATCAACGCATCTGCATTCTTTGCTTTTTCAGCTAATTCTATACCATCATCTTTGATCACACATACATTGGTATCCACACATTTAAGGCAGGCAAGGCATGGTTCAACCTTATGGTCCCTTAATTTGACCATTTCATAATCAAAACCGGTTGCTTCCAGAGCAGCTTTTAGTGCCCGGTCAGTGTTGCTGTTCCTTATTGGTGATCCTGAAACTCCAAGAACTTTCTTCCCAGTCATATTATCATGATCAAACATGAATTATAAGCATATATAGTTAAAGGGCATTCTAATGTACCTGGTCAGACTGGTATATTCCAGTAACCCACACATGCATTATAGCTATGATCCGGCAGAAGGCTGGTCAAATCTCTCCCATGCTTTTTCCTCAACCCGCCGGATGACCTCTTTAAGTGGTATTCCAGCCTTAACGGATACCTCGCGGCAATCCTCATACTCTGCAGATATATGCAGTATCTCACCGGTCCTGTCCTGGGCTATCTTTATGGCAACAGCAAATTCAATACCCTTTAACAGAACGTTCACCTTGTCCATCCGACGATCAGCAACAAAACGATGAGCTGTGGGGATAACCCGTATGCCAAGGGTTCCGGTCTCTTTCATTATCTCCCGGGCAATACGTTCGCTGTTCTGCGACCTTGTGATGACCTTGATAATATGGCCGGACCTGCCCTTCTTCATAATCGTAGGCGTGATCGTAACATCCCTTGCCCCTGCTGCAAGCAACCTGTCAAACAGGTTCCCCAGAACCTCGCCTGTCACATCATCAACATTGGTTTCCAGGACCTCGATATTATCCCTGGTCAACATGTCACTTGTTTCCATGAGCATGGTGCGCAGCACATTGGGGTCTTCAGTCTGGGCATCCCCGGCTCCGTAACCTACTGCAAGGACCTTCCCCCGGGGGATGTTTTCTACAGGCTTGGCAAAATGTGTAAGCAGAGCTGCACCTGTCGGTGTCAGTAATTCCCTGTTCCCGGAACCATACGTAACAAGGTTGCCAGATCTGAGTATCTCAAGGGTCGCAGGTGCCGGCACAGCCATGTAACCGTGGGCAGCTTTTACCCTGCCTCCCCCAAGATTCACCGGCGTGCAGAATATGGCATCAACGCCAAGCTCATGCATAGCTGCACAGGAACCTATAACATCCGCAAGGGCATCGTTCTGCCCTACCTCATGGAAATGGATATCCTCCAGAGACTCACCGTGTACCTTTGACTCTGCATGGGCCATGATGGCAAAGACATCCAGAGCACTCTTCCTGACCATCGCAGGGAGTCCTGCAGATCGTATGATATCCACAAGTTCGTGGTAATGCCGTGTATGCTCCTCATGGGCTACGTGTACATGCACGTCAACAGCATCGATACCTTTCTTATTTACCCTGGCAACAGAGACCGACACATCAACGGCTGATTCTATTATCTCGCATACCTTAGAACTGTCAGCACCAAGACTGATAAGACTCCCAAGTATCATGTCTCCGGCAGCACCTGAAAAAGGATCGAATATAAGGGATCTCATTTTATCATTCCAGGACCTGGTTTTTAAAGGTAAACAGGAACATCACCTTTAGCTTATCCTCTGATATTTTTTTCCATGTTCCTTGCTTCTGCAACCTTGTTGGCTATCCTTGCCGCAAAGGACCCTGCAACAAACCCTGCATCTATGTTCACCACAGATAGCACGGAGCATGACTGCAACATAGACAGCAATGCTGCCTCTCCCTTTGCCCCGGCCCCATATCCGGTGGACACAGGCAAGCCGATAACAGGAACATCAACAAGACCTGAGACAACTGTGGGCAGTGTACCCTCTCTTCCTGCCGCCACAACAATAGAGTCAGGCTTTTTTTCCTGGAGTTTATGCATCTCACCTATCAGACGGTGGAAACCTGCAACCCCAACATCATAGATTGCAATGGTATCACATCCCATCTCAGATGCCACCATCCTTGCCTCTTCCGCAGCATCGATATCTGCTGTACCGGCTGTGATGATCCCAACAACACCTCCTGTTCTTGGAGCCGGGGTGCCGTTATGGACGACAGCGGCAGTTGAATGCAGGTCCCATTCAAGTTCATCAGGCCTGAAACTTAAAGCCAGCATTTCCCGGTGTCCGGCCCCAAGCCTTGTGATAAGCACCCTGCCTGTGGCTGTAACCTGTGCCTTTGCTATCTCCACGACATCTGCAGGTTCCTTGCCCTCAGCAAGTATGGCTTCCATTATTCCTGTGCGATGCTTACGGAAAATATCAACTTTGGCAATATCTGTGACAGGCACATAACCCATGGAACGAATCAGGGATTCCGCTGTTTCCATATCCGTTTCGTCATTTTTCAGCTTGTGTAATATGCTTTTAAGGTCCATTTTTATTCATGTCTACTTTGGATGAACTGATATTTAAGGCTAAATGAAGAACTGAATAGAAAACTATAATATGGATAAAATGTTGTTGCAATTATGGAAGGACCTTTAGGGAAATTATACAGCATTCCAGCATCCATATTGATGGTAATAGGAATTGGGATAAGCGCTTTCCTTTTCTACAGCCTTATGAAGGCAGCGGAAAGCGGGAACCTTGTGTTGGTTATCTTGCTTGCCATAGCAATATCAATAGTGGCTATAGTTATAAGCAGGGCAATCAAATTCCAGAAAATGAAGGATTGGTGAAATAACGATCCCATTTCTATTTCATCCTTCTTCTTGCTTCCTCTACTTCATCGATAATACCCGGATACTCCCTGAACATTGAAAGAATGTCAAGAGCAGCTACAAGATCAACAACACCTATTGCACCGATAGCATTTCCCTCCATCGTCCTGATCGGAGCAACTACAACAGACTTACCTTTGTAGACACCCTCTTCAGGCACAGTCCTTATGCTTGTGTTTGTGCTGATAACCTTTTCCAGGACAGGACCTGTATAGTCCCTGTCAACAATGATCCCCCTTTCCATCCGGATACCTTTGCAGTTGGCACTACGAATGGTTGTTGGTATACCCAGTAGAGTATGTACCATAATAGCTATGGGTTCCAGATCCTGTGATGTGGAATCTGCACATATCCTCAAACAAACCTTGCCATCGGATTCTTCATTGTCTATCATTTTAGGTCACCTTCTTCCTCCTTATCCTTCTTTTCCTTACCTGATACCTGAAATTAGTACTTGTGGAATGAACACTATTTGTCGTATCTGACGGATGTGATGTATTCATGGGCGGATATAGCTGCAACCGCACCATCAGAGACAGCCGTGACAACCTGCCACACAGAAGTCCTGCGGCAGTCACCGGCGGCGAATATCCCGTCCGCTGAACTTGCCAGCTGCTCGTTGGTCCTGATAAAACCCACATCTGTTTTATCGACATCCACCATTGAAGTATTTGGATCGATGCCAACATAGATGAACACACCATCAATGTTCATTTCCGTGATTTCATCAGTTTTCAGGTTCTTCAGGACAACCTTCTCAACAAGGTCCTCGCCCTTGATCTCCTGTACAACGGTATCCCAGATGAAACTGATATTTTCCTTTTCAGATGCTCTTTTCTGAAGCAGTGAGCATGCACGCAGCTCATCACGCCTGTGAATTACATAAACCCTGTCCGCAATGTCTGCAAGGATAAGGGCATCGGTAATTGCAGAATCACCGCCACCTACTACTATCACTTCCTGACCTGCAAAGAACGGTCCGTCGCATGTGGCACAGTAGGAAACGCCTTTTGTCAGCAGCTTTGCCTCACCCGCAACTCCAAGACGTTTGGGATTTGCACCTGTGGCAATGATAACTGCAAGCCCTTCCAGTTCACCGTCATCGGTCACAACAATTTTCCTTCCATCTTCATCCCTGACAGAATTTACACTGGCATTTTGTATAATGACCCCGGTCTCTTCTGCATGGATCCTGAACTTCTGCATAAGCTCCATCCCCGATATAGACGGGAATCCCGGATAGTTCTCTACCCTGGTTGCAGTGGATATCTGGCCAGGAACAACATTCTTTTCCAGAACAATGGTGTTCAGACCGTAACGAACACCGTAGATAGCCGCAGTAAGTCCGGCAGGTCCACCACCTATGATGATCAGATCATACATCGCCATCAACCATCAGTTTATAATGTTACTTGCCTGTTCTTTATCAGGAACCCCTACAAATGCCACCTTATCATCTATGATGGTCGTTGGTATGGAACGGATCTTGAACTGCTTTGCAAGCTCCTTTCCTTGGGGAGTGTCCAGCTCTACTTCCTCGTACTCAAAATCATACTTTTCTTTCAGATCCCGCCATAATTTCTTTGCTGTAGGACAAAAGTGGCACCATTCAGAATGAACCAGAGTAACCTTTACCATATTATTCCACACTCCTTTTTATTCTCAATATTCTTCAATATTCTATTAGTTAGGAGAGTATATCAAATTAATGACGATGCTGAACAGATATGACCAGTGCATATCCCTTAAGAGAATCCTTTTGGAAAATCTGTTCTACATATCCTGGTTCAGTAAAAAGAAGAAAGGTACTGAGGAAATATATGAGTTAAGTATAATATTAATGAAGGAAGTATACCAATAAAGAAAAGAAAACGGAGAATGTAAATGGCAAGATATTCCATCGAAGAATTTGTAAGCAACACAGGACAAAAAGACCTGGGTCAGGGTAAGTTCGAACTTGAACGTGACAGGATGCTGGAAATCAACCTTAATGGCCGTGTGTGGATGAAGAAGGGTGTCATGGTTGCATATCTGGGAGATGTTAAATTTACACGTGAGGGTGTGCTTGAACACGGCCTGGGAAAGCTTATGAAAAAAGCTGTCACAGGAGAAGGTGTCTCTCTTACAAAAGCCGAAGGCTCAGGGAAAGTATACCTGGCAGATAGTGGCAAGAAGATATCCATAATAAACCTGAACAACCAGTCCATATACGTGAATGGAAATGACCTTCTGGCTTTTGAGGAAAGCATCAGCTGGGATATAAAGATGATGCGAAAAGTTGCAGGCATGATGTCAGGAGGGCTTTTCAACGTGAAACTGGAAGGTACCGGAATGATAGCCATTACAACACATTATGATCCCCTGACGCTTATGGTCACAAAGGACAGGCCGGTTTTCACTGATCCAAATGCAACTGTTGCATGGTCCGGAAACCTGATGCCAGACCTCAAGACAGATATATCGCTGAAGACCTTTGTGGGCAGGTCAAGCGGAGAAAGCATCCAGATGGCTTTCAACGGAGAAGGTTTTGTTGTTATACAGCCATTTGAGGAAATACCCTATGTAACTCCGGTAGCATAATATCTTCTTATTTCACCGTTTCTTTTTTCATCCTTTTGTGATACACTCATAACTGACAGAAGCCCTGCAAAGTCTGGGAACCTCGCCCCACATACCCATATACTCACCCTGGATGACAATCGCACCTTTTATATCAGGGATACCCTGCAGCACATCAAATGATCGTTCTACAGCCTCTTTACCAATGCCTGTGGCATTGCCCAGGGCCGTGGCTGCTGAATCGGCCAGTGATACATTGTCGGAAAATACAACAGCTGCATCGGCCATCCCGAAACTTATGGAAGGACCCACACTGCCCGAAGAAGTACATACCCCGGTGATATTATCCCGGGGAGCTATGGCAAAGCCAATGTCCTTCAAAGGAGAATTACCGGCATATATACCCACCATTACCGGACGGTCGTTGATTATCGCCATATCTCCACCATTATCCACTATCGCAAAAGTTGCGCCTTTATCTGCCATAGCCTCCACTGCAAGTGCCGAGATCGTACCTGCAACGGCACTCATGGGACCTATCCCCATGATATTCCCGGCTTCTGCCATCCTGCGGACAACTTCAGGGAAATCACCATTCAGGTCATATGGCTCCAGAGTAGTGCGGAAAAAAGGATCTGAAGCTATGAAGGTTTCAAGCTCCCTGCGATGCATTATAATGGACTCACGGGCAGCTTCAATATAAATGGGATCATCTGCCTGAATGGTGACGATGGTTTCTTTCAGCCTGAACTGTTCTTTCATGATAGATCTATTTCATGGTAAAAATGAAAAGAAGTATCTTTTCTCATCACTTATTGTTCCCAAGGGACAGCGCATTGTGAGGACACATATCCACACATGTACCGCACTGGATACACTTTGATTCGTCCACAGTTAAACTGAAATCATCATCCAGAGAGAACACCTTTGTAGGGCAGACAGAAACGCATGCACCGCATTCAACGCATTCGTTCTCATCCCACTTTATGGGAGTATCCAGTTTTGTGACCTTTGCACCTTTATTGGTAAGGGATTTACACATCAGCTCGAATCTATCCTCGTCCACATCAGCAACTACCTCACCATGGGAGCGGTCAAAATGTGCCTGGGAGATGTTAAGGAGAACTCCGGTCTCAAGTATTGATTCCGCCATTATGGGCTTTGTGAGTACATCACTGGAGATATAGATCTTGATCTTCAAATTCATGACCTCCTGGCAAACAGTTTACTAATGTCATCACTTGTGATCATACCTATGATATGCATGTCCCTGTCGATCACCGGCATTGCGGAAACAGCATTCTGGTCCATTCGGCGTGCAACCACTGCCACACGCTCATCAGCACTGGCTGTTATGACCTTACGGGTCATTATATCCTCCACAAGATCGAACTTGTTCTGGGAAACCGCCTTTGATATATCCCATGCAGTTACTATTCCTACAAGATTGTTGCCGGAACTGACAACAGGAAGATGATTAAAGGCAGTATCCATTATGGTCTTTGCTGCATCATAGACACTTGCATCCTTTGAGATCGTTACAATATTGACTGCCATTATATCGGAAACCAGGGCTATGCCTTCTGTCTGCTTCATGGGTTTTGCAGACACGTCCTTTGGAAGCCTTTCAACAGGCATTGAAACAAAGAACTCTCCTCTTAAGATCCATTCCTTCAGCTCGGATGCAATATGCCTTGATCTTTTGAAACTTGACAGGGACGATGTTGGTACATCATTCCCGTTGATCTCAACACATCCGCTACGTAGCTGTGCATATGTCACATCAACAAGTGCCGGCCTGTCCCTGCTTGGGATCCCATAATCAAGGATCTTTGTAGTGACATCAGCATCACTTATGGCAGTAGCCTGAGCAATCTGCTCGTTTAGTATGGGTATCGGTACACCCATGCCAACATAAAGGGAGGTACCATAACCTGTGAAGTTGGCAGCTCTTATATAATCAGGGCTCATCTGCTTAAGGTCACCCTGTAACATAAGGGTCCCAAAGCCACCACCTGAGGAATGCTGGGTGCCCGGGCCTACTATGTACCCCTGGGCACCTCCCAGGAATATCCTTGTCCCTGTACCGATAGTAAGATAATCCGGATCATTTGAAAGCGGGGAAAGGACACCGGCACCCGAGTAAGTGACGTTGCCAAAAGAAGGAAGCAAAGTCCCCATATAAGTATGCATGGTACTCTTTGTGCTGTTGGTAGCAGCATTGTATTTCTGGTATGCGTTGCGGGGATTCATCATTATGGCCTGGTTCATATCTTCAAGACTCAGGTTCGTATCAATTATCTTGCGTGGATAACAGTCAGTGCCATGGGAGACTGCATGCAGATGAACCGACTTGCCCCTGATAAGATCCTCAATTACATGGGCACCACCATAATCCATACCCAGCGAATCGGATAACTGGGTCGCCCCTATGAAAGCATCCACAGCCGCAACACCCGTATAGGCTTCTACATCGTTCAGGAAAACTTTCTGCATCTTAATAGGAGGTTCCGAATGACCGAAATTCAACCATACACCGGATGAACACATAGCACCGAAAGTACCGGTAGTTACCACATCAACTTCCTGTGCAGCACCTTCTGCACCAAGTTCACCAACAATGTGGACCATCTCCTCCGCAGTGACTACATTGACACTTCCATCCCTTATTTTGCTGTTGATCTCATGAATTGTTCTTTTAACCATTCGATTACCTCTGAATCATAAAATGTAATTTTTTGGCACCTACCTATATATCACTTGTGATAATCCCCTGTAAAGAGGTGTATACAGCAAGCCATGTATGCCCTTTATAGTTGCACCATTCAGCAAATGCGACCAAAGATACGGCCAAACCTTTGGTAAGCAAAACAAAATATTGGTCGCAGTCATTCGATATTTACAGAACGGGATACACCCAGCTCCTTGATATCCATGACCACTTCAAGGACACCATTGCGATAAGTTGCCTTTGCAGTGTCGGGATCGATGCTTGAAGGAAGCTCGATATTTTCGGAATAAGAAAAATCATCATTCTTTGCTTTAAACGTAAGCATGGTTTCAGTGACATTCAGTACCACATCCGTCTTTTCCACACCCGGCAACTCTGCAGTCACATGTACCTTATCATCGATTTCAAATACATCTATCAGAGGTTTCCTTTCATTTACCCTGAACTGCTGCATATCGGACTCAAAGTCCTCATCTTCATCATCAGGAAAAATGTTCCCGAATTCCCTGATCTCAGGTTCTTCACCGGGATTGCGGGTCACTGAAAAACCATAGAAGAATGGTTGCTTTTCAAGATCACCGAGGTTGATCCCGAACCTGTCCATCATATGCTCTATGATATCTTCAATATCCGTAAAGTTACCTTCATCAAAGAGATCATCAAAAAATCCTCGCTTTTTCCTTTTATCAGCCATTGGTAAACTCCGCTTTGCTAGATAGATGATATTGGCAGTATTTATCTTTTGGCAACTATTTCATCCTTTTGGATTATCCAGGAAAATTGACACTGTAAGCAAAAACACAGGCAATCAAAAATCGGCAATCAATACTTATATTAAAATAATCAATGATATTTTAGTATTAATAATACAAGTGAGTGACACAGGATGCAAATGCAATCTTTTATTGTTCAGAACTTCATAGGCAAAGACGTTGCTGTGTATTGTGGAGGGATCCTTACATTCAGGGGAAATGTGAAAGCATGTAATGACGGAGTTCTGACACTTGAAATTACAGACCAGCGGTATTCACATATATCTGTCAGTAAGATAATCACAATTCGAAATGATTAGCTTACCGACAATCTGTAACAGCTCTGCAGGCATCCTTATTCATTGAATGACCTATATACTTATTTAAAAGGCGATGTGATGAACAATGAAAATGGACTATGATGCTTTTGTGATAGGTACCGGAGTAGCAGGTTCTTCCGTTGCATACAAGCTCAGAAACAGCGGTATGAAAGTTGCTGTAGCTGACAAAGAGAAATATGGCGGAACATGTGCATTCCACGGA
The DNA here is from genome assembly GCF_045690325.1 of Methanolobus sp. WCC5. Lineage (GTDB taxonomy): Archaea > Halobacteriota > Methanosarcinia > Methanosarcinales > Methanosarcinaceae > Methanolobus. The sequence goes on from NZ_CP146981.1 coordinate 966,368, forward strand.
TGCGTACCAAAAAAGATACTTACCGGAGCAGCTGAGATAATTGATGCCTGTAACAGGATGGAGGGCAAAGGTACAAAATGCCACGAAAAGCTTGAATGGCCTGCAATCATTGATTTCAAGGAAGATATCGTAAATTCCCTGACCGGCACGAAAGAGAAGGCTTTCAGGGATGCAGGAATAGATACATACCATGGGAAAGTGAGTTTCCATGACAGGAATACACTGGCAGTTGACGGTAAACTGATATCTGCAAGGTATATCATCGCTGCTGTAGGGTCAAGGCCAAAGACCATTGGCATACCAGGAGCTGACTATCTGACAACCAGTGATGGGTTCCTTGACCTGGAAGAACTTCCTGAAAGGATAATCTTTGCAGGTGGTGGATACATCTCTTTTGAATTTGCACACATCGCCGCAAGGGCCGGGGCGGATGTTACAATTATTCACAGGGGAGAGGACATTCTGAAGAACTTTGATCCGGACCTTGTGAACATACTGGCAGATGCATCTGAAAAAGCAGGCATCAGGATACATACCGGAAAGGAACTGGCAAGGATAGAAAAAAGCAATGATTCTCTTGTAATTACAGTCTATGACGGGAAAAGCCAGAGTGATGTCATATATGAATGTGATATGATAGTCCACGGACTGGGAAGGGTTGCTGCCATCGATGGACTTGAGCCTGAAAAAGGGAATGTGGATATCGAAAAAGGCGGGATAGCTGTCAATGAGTATCTGCAAAGTGTTTCAAATCCTGCCGTATATGCTGCAGGCGACTGCATACTTCCCGGACCGGCTCTTACACCCACTGCAAGCCTTCAGGCAAATGTTGTCGTATCCAATATACTGGAAGGGAACAAAAATACAGCAGACTACAGGGAAATAGCCTCGGCCGTATTTACCATACCAGCCCTTGCGGCAGTGGGGATAGCGGAAAAGCAGACAACTGAGAGGCACACGGTCATATTCAATGACATGAGCAGATTCTACTCATCCAGGAGAACTAACCTCGGACATGCCGCGTCCAAGGTGATCATCGAGAAAGATACAGGGAAGGTAGTAGGAGCACATCTGATCGGCCCGGATGCAGAAGATACTATCAACCTCTTTGCACTGGCTATCAGTGCAGGACTTACCGCAGAGCAGGTCAGGAAAGCCATGTACGCATACCCTGCAAGCAGCTATGATGTCAGATATATGGTGAAATGAATACATATTCATTTAGTGTTCTTGTTCATTTATTGTAGTTTCTTCAGATATATTCCGGGGAAGGTCGAAAGAAGGAAGCCGCAGAGATAGCAGAGACACAATAAAGATGATTATCGCTGAGACTATGAAAGCCCCGCTTCCAAGGAGCTCATAGATAAAACCACCGCCTATGAGTCCCAGGATACTGGCAATGCTCACAAAACTTCCTGAGACTCCCTGGACAAGTCCCTGATTCTCCTTGCCTGCAAGTTTTGATAGCATCGACTGGATCGATGGCCACATAAAACCATTACCAACTGCAAAAAGTACTGCTGCTGCATATGTCAGATATGTGTTACCAAATGACAGCAGTACAAAGTTGCTTCCAAGTACAATACTTCCCGATATTATCAAAAATGTGTCAGAATACCTTTTGGAAACGTATGATAGTAGCGGACCCTCAACTATCACAAGCATGATGCTCAGGAAAGAAAAGAAGAATCCCAGTTCTGCAATGGTCCACTGCAGGTCATTTGCCGCATGTACCGGGAAGGCTGTATAGAATGTATTGAACCCAAGGAAAATGAGGAAGTATATAAGGAACATGTAAGGTATGTGCTCCAGATCCATCACGTCCCTGAACTTCTGCTTTTTTACTGCGCTTATATCCGGACAGCCTCCGGGCTTTTCAGGACCTGACGATGGTTTCTCAGCGTTGATATCTGTCTGTGCCTGCAGGCCGCATCTGAGGGACTCAGGCACATACAATGCTATCAGGATAGTACCTGCCAGGGATATGAGAATGGCAGCAAGCACGGGAAGGGCTTCACCATATATTGTCACACTGAGAATACCGGCAAGTGCGGGTCCGACTATGAAGCCAAGATTTGTGGAAACAGACATTTTTCCAAAGTTCTTGCTCCTGTCCTTATCCTCGGTAATATCGGCAATATAGGCATTGGAAACGGAAACGTTACCTCCGGTAAGTCCGTCAAACCCCCTTGCAAGGAAAATAAGAAGCAGTGGTACAGTAATTACGAAACTGCCCAGGATGCCGGAATTTACATCTGCCAGTGCAACTGCCGGCACAAAAAGAGCAATGAAAAAGATGATCCATGAAAGAAGCGTACCTGCCTGACTGAGAAAAAGGACTTTTTTCCTGCCATAGATGTCTGACCATCGACCCAGCAAAGGTGAACCTATCAGCTGGAAGAAAGGATACATTGAGGAAATTATGCCATATATCAGTGCATTGCCGCCAAATCGCTCAACAAGAAAAATAAGGAAAGGGAGGACTAAGCTTAACCCCATGGTACCGATGAAGTTCACCAGGAGGAGCGGATAGATAGAGATACTTTTTACTTCTGTGCCCGGCATTTATGAATATTTTTAGGGTGCAGATACTATATGATATTATTGTAGCCCTGGAAGATAAGAATATGCAAACGATTAATTTTGATAAGACCCTTAAACTTAGCCATGAAAGAACTATACCTTACTGACTGTTACCTTAAAGAGTTTAAAGCAACTGTTGAAAGTGTTAAAGATGATAAATTCGTAGTACTTGACAGAACTGCATTCTATCCCAATTCCGGAGGTCAGCCTCATGATACCGGAATGCTTGTCAGGGAAGACGGAGCTGAATTTCCTGTGACCTATGTAGCTAGATCTGAAGGCAGGATAAGCCACGAAATTGCAGCTGCCGGACTGAAGGCAGGCGATAATGTGAAGGGGATCATAGACTGGGACAGAAGACACCTGTTCATGCAGTATCATACTGCCTGTCATATACTGAGTGCCATTATACACAACGAGACAGGAGCAAAGATATCAGGCAACCAGCTGGGAGAAGATAAGACCCGTGTGGATTTTAACCTTGAGGATTTTGACAGAGAGCTGATCAAATCGTATGAAGCTAAGGTCAACGAGATAATCGATCGTAAGATACCTGTTAGCATTGAGATAATGCCAAGAGATGAGGCATTGAAGATACCTTCTGTTGTAAAGCTCATGGATGCATTTCCTCCTGAAATAGAAGAGATAAGGATAATCCAAATCCCGGGAGTTGACACCCAGGCATGTGGCGGCACCCATATAGCAAATACAGGAGACATACCCCATATAGAGATAATCAAGGCCGAGAATAAGGGGAAGAACAACAGGAGAGTCTATTTCCGTTTCGTGGATAATTGAACAGGTAGCTATTTGTGGATATCAGGATTGAAGAGAGGAACGGAAATATGGACCACAGTGCCTGCACCTTCCTCGCTTTGAACCTCTATTGTTCCTGAGTGCAGTTCAGCTATGTTCTTTGCCAGATACAGACCCAGCCCGTTGCCTCCGTAGATACGGGTTGCAGAACCGTCTACCTGGTAGAACCTCTCAAATATGCGGCCCATGCACTTTTTGGGAATGCCTACGCCATGGTCGCTGATAGCTACATGCAGGCTTTTTTCATCCTGATGCATCGATATTGATACTTCTGAGCCTTTTGGTGAGAATTTAATGGCATTGTCAAGAACATAGACAAAGAGATATTTCAGGAATTCACAATTCCCATATACAAGGGACAAGTCGTGGGAATAATCTTTGTTCATACTTATGTTCTTTTCCTCTACCCTCATGGAAAGGCTGTTTATGGCATCATCAAGTACATCTTTCAGGTGGATGGGAGAGAACACGTGATATTTTTCAAAGTAGAGTGAATTCATGTTAAGCAAGGATTCTATCAGATGTTCCAGGCGCTCTGAATTTGAAACAATGACTTTCATACACTGTTTTTGCTTTTCATCAAGCTCACCCAGAAGTCCTTCATAAATGACTTCACTGTATCCTTTGATGGATATAAGCGGAGTTTTAAGTTCATGGGTGATGTTTGCTACGAACTCATCTTTCATCCTGTCCAGTGATTTGAGCTCTTCATAGGCTTTTCGGGTCTCATCCAGAAGACGGATATTCTCAACGGTTATGCCGACCTGGCGACCCACATTACCCAGTATCTCAAGGTCGGAACCGGAAATAAAATCATCTCGCCCCGGGAATAACAATATGAACCCTGCAAGCTCTTCACGTGAGACTATAGGAATATAAACCAACTTCCCGATATCTTCTGATACGAACTCTTTCAGGCTACCACCGATGTCATCAGTGGTTCCGGTTATCCACGTGCATTTCATATCAGGCATGGCCTGGAACATAGGATCTTCAACGTGTATACTGTTGATTTTATCTTTCATATGATCGTTTATACCGTTTGAAGAGCAAAGTCTGAAACAATTGTCCTTTGAAGAGAGCAGATAAATGGAGCCGATATTGCATTCTACGTAAGAGTTTATTTCCTTCAGGATATCTCCCAGAAGATCCTGCATTTCCAGAGAGCTTGCGGCTATCAGGGCAGTGGACTGGAGAATGAGAAGATTACGGTTTTTTCTATGAAGGTCCTCCTCTGCAAGTGATTTATCAGTAATATCCTGGGTAGTGCCCTGGAAAAGCAACTGTTTTCCTTCGTTGTCCCAGGTTACTTCACCAAGGGAATGAAGAATACACATCGATCCGCTTTTCCTGATAACCCTGGTCTTTACATCGAATTTATAACCCGGAATGGAAAGTGCCTTTTCAACACAAGAATTGAATAAGGCCCGGTCATCGGGGTGTATCAGCTCCAGATAGGTACTCCTGTCAATGCTGATCTCATCAGGCAAAAAACCCATGATACGGTACATTTCCTCTGACCAGAAATGTTTTTTTGTACGCAGATCAATCTCCCAGCTTCCCGTATGTGATATCGCCTGTGCCCTGGCCAGCCTTTCCCTGTGTTTTAACACGGATTCTTCAGCTTTTTTCCTTTCTATGCTGTCAATGAAAATATCACCGATTATCCGCATCAGTTTAATGTAATTAGGAGACCAGGTCTTTTTCCTTCCGGATGAATCGAATCCCATATATCCGATGAGTTGCCCGTTGGAATGCAGGGGTATGGAAAGTGCAGACAAAATGTCTGCTTTTAGTAAAGCATTCTTTTCCTTGCTTGCAGAAGAAGGTAATTTTGATACATCAGATATGTAAATGATTCCTGAAGATTGCAATTCCTCCATCCACCAGGGAAAATCCGTGCCTGGGTAAATATCGGTGTCATCTGTTCCAATGTTTTCTGCACGCCAGCTGTATATAATATCATTCTGGAATCGGCCATGGGAGAAAAGTACCAGATAACTTCGATCCACTTCTGCAAATTCAGCTATATTCTTAAGAGAGAGCTTAATCCCTTCATCTATTCCTTCTGATTTCTTGCCGATGAAATGAGAGGATGTCTCTGCAACGATATTCTCAAACCTTAACTGCGAAAGAAGCTCATTTTCAGCAGACTGGCATTTTCGGGCCATTTTCGAGACGCTCATGCCAAACAGAACTAAGCCGACAAAGACAAAGAACCTTAAATAGGAATCCTGGATTAATTCCTGTTGCGTTGGAGAAAAGGGCAATATGCTGGTTGTAAATAATGTATGTACTATGTAGGCATCCGCAATCCAGAACAGGATAGCAAAAGATAGTGATAGCGATAATATTATTATGTCTTTTCTCATATACAACCCTGCTATGAAAAAAAAACTATATTTTGGCTTTTATAAGAGTCTGATTCAATTTTTACCGGTGTTTAAGGCTAATATCAGATATTTTATATATATGTTCCTATTTATTCCGGGAAAAAAGGCAGAATTAAAGACTATTGAATTTTATGGTGGTAAGTATTTAAGTTTTTGAAGAGACAAGTATATGTAAAATGGCGCATTTGAAAAGCAGGTTAAAATAGCTTGAAAGAAGCTATGCAAGCATCGGGGCATATGTAGAAAAAGATATAACCGCATTAGCCCTTAACCATATAAACCAATATGCGCAATTACCTATATTGCACTTATACTGCGGAGACATACAAAATGAAAGTACTAGTTAGTGATCCATTATCAGAACAGGGATTAACGATACTTCAGCAGCATTTCACGGTTGATGTCCTTAAAGGGCTTTCAGAAGAGGAACTCGTTGAGAAGATACCCGAATATGATGCACTTGTGATTAGAAGCGGAACCCAGGTTACAAGAAAGGTCATTGAGGCTGCCGACAGGATGAAGATCATTGGCAGAGCCGGAGTAGGTGTGGATAATGTGGATGTGGAAGCAGCAACAGAAAAAGGGATCATTGTAGTCAACGCACCTGAAGGGAACATGCTCTCCGCTGCAGAACATACTATTGCAATGATGATGTCCCTTGCAAGGAACGTCCCACAGGCAAACGAGTCTCTCAAGTCAAAAAAATGGGAACGCAGCAAGTTCATGGGTGTTGAGGTCAATGGAAAGATCCTTGGTGTTATCGGTCTTGGCCGTATTGGTGCTGAGGTGGCCAGAAGAGCACAGGGACTTAACATGACCATCCTGGCATACGACCCCTTCGTTTCGGAAGAAAGGGCCAAGGAAATGGGAGTCCGGATGATGTCAGTGCATGATATCGTAAAGCAGGCGGACTTTATAACTGTTCATACCCCTCTCACAAAAGAGACCAGGAACATCATCGATGCAGAAGAGTTCGCAATGATGAAAAGCAACGTCAGAATTATCAATTGTGCACGTGGAGGAATAATCAATGAAGAAGCACTTGCAGATGCACTGAACAGTAAAAAAATAGCAGGTGCTGCAATTGATGTATTTGTCAGCGAACCACCTTTTGACAGTCCGCTCCTTGAATGTAAAAACCTTATAGCTACACCCCACCTTGGCGCCTCGACAGAAGAGGCACAGATAAATGTGGCTGTTTCAGTTGCCGAAGAAGTGGTTTCCGTGCTTGAGGGAGGAACTGCGAAGAACGCCATAAACATACCATCGGTCAAGCCTGAGGTAATGACCATGCTTGCGCCTTATATCCAGCTTGCTGAAAAAATGAGCAATGCATGTGCTCAGCTTCTGGGTAAGAACTATGAGAAGATGGAAATATCATATAACGGCGACATTGCAGAAAAGGACATACGTCCTGTCACCGTTGCCGCAATAAAAGGAATGCTCCAGTTTGCACTTGGCTCTGCTGTCAACTATGTCAATGCCGGGGCCCTGGCAAAGTCAAGAAAAGTGGATGTCGTTGAAAGTAGATCAGAAACAACTGAAGAGTTCAGTTCAACAATAAAAGTAGAGATCATAATGGGCGAGGATAAAGCATCAATTGCCGGCACGGTGGTAGGTGGTAAAGGTAAGATCATCGCTGTCAATGAGGAGCGCGTCGATATGGTGCCATCCGGCTATCTCATAGTGGCAAAGCATGTCAACAAACCCAATGTGATCGGACCCTGCTGCATGGCACTTGGTAAGAACAACATCAACATATCCGGTATGCAGGTCGGAAGGGCAGATATAGGCGGAACGACTATAATGGTCCTTAACGTGGATTCAGAGGTACCCGAGCCTATTCTGGGAGAGATGCGGGCAGTTGAAGGAATAATAGACGCAAAGCTCATCAAACTTTAAGCTCTGCAAAGTAGCTTCTATTGAAAAAGAAAAGGATGGTAGCAATTGAATATGATGCGAAAACGCATATATCACCGGTTTCCACACAGAACTGTGGAATTTGAACAGAAATATCGCTACCATTCAGACCTTCCTTTTTTTGTCAAGGTAATGGCGAATATGGATGGGAAGTTTGGCATGTTCGTTACAGAATCCGTCACCCAGAGAGGACACCGCATACAGGCAAAAAGGGAAATTAGTGTGGAAGTTGTCACCAATGGAATTGATTTTTCCCCTCTGAACTATGATTCTGTGGATGAGGTACTGGAAACCCTTGAAAAAGAGGGGATCATGGATTTCAGGATACATCTGAGGTACAGTTATCTTGACGGAAAGTACAATCGTGTACCTTTCAGGGGAGATATTTATCTTGTGAGGGCCATTCTTGAGAATGAACTGCTGGTGCTCCAGATCAACCATATTGACGGTCCTAAAAGAACAGAATGTGGCAGGGTTGCCGATACTATCATTGATGAGCTTCGCAGAGGTTCATGATGGATGAGTTGATGCTGGTGACCGCAACCCCTTTCAAACGAAACAACAAGGATTCCCTGTCCATCAAGGATTTTGAATTCGCACTTTCCTTTGACCTTAAATGGATGGCACCCGATCTTGCATCGAAGATAAGGGACAGGGCAATAGGAGCAAACCTGTTGAAATTCGATGGGAAGGGGCTTGTGCCTAATTTCGACATCCGGAAAATAGATGTACCTCATGCTTTCCGGCCTTCTGACTCTATATTCACTGAAAGGTCTGTCATCGAGGACATAATTGCACTGATAGTGGCCAACTGCGGAAAGAATGCAAGGGAAGTGACAGCACTTATCAATAGTAAACAGGAGCAGCTTGGGGACCTGGTGGATATAGAAGTTGCCGGGCTGCTTACGGCAAAGGAAACAGGCTGTAACATTGAATCCCTATATGAAAGAGTTTATGGCAACGTGTTTGGCAAAGCAGATGAACCTTCATAATCTTTATGTACTATTAATGTTATTCACACACCAGTCTGATTTTACAGGCGATCATGCTCTTACTTAACTGGCACCTTACGGATGTTCGAACGCATTCAATGCGTGAGTGAGACATACTCTTGCGGAGGAACATTATGAGCAAGAATACAAAAGTAAAAATCGAAAGGAAGACAAATCCCCGTACTCCTGTGCTCATTGCAGCACTTAAGGAAGGGGCACGTCAGAACGAAGTCGCTATCTGGAGAGATGTGGCTCAGAGGTTGGAAAAACCTGGAAGGAACTACGCGCAGGTAAACCTCAGTAAGATCAACAGGTACGCAAAGGATGGAGAGACTGTCCTTGTTGCAGGCAAGGTACTGGGCTCAGGATTACTTGATAAAGCAGTCACTGTAGCAGCATATAATTTCAGCGTGACTGCAATGGAGAAGATCACAGACCTTGGCGGCAAATGCCTGACTATCGAGCAGATGTTGGAAGAGAACCCTAAAGGGTCCGGGATCAGAATCTTACAGTAGGTGAAGAAGATGACAATTATCGATGCAGAAGGACTCATTCTTGGAAGGCTTGCAAGTACTGTGGCAAAGAAGTTGCTTGCCGGGGAGAAGATAGAGATCATCAATGCTGAAAAGGCAGTGATCTCCGGTTCAAAGTTCACCACATTAAGGGAATATGAAGAGACATTGGTAAGAGGTAAGCCGGAGTTTGGACCATATTTCCCGAAAAGACCGGACAGGATCCTCAAAAGGACGGTCAGGGGAATGCTCCCCTACAAGCGTGCAAGGGGAAGAGATGCAATGTCCCGCCTGAAGGTTTATGTTGGCATCCCGATGGAACTCAGCAATAAGGAAGCCGTAAAGATAGAAGAGGCAAGCATGGACCGTCTGAGCTCAAACAAATACCTCAGACTTGGCGATGTCAGCAAGAAACTGGGTGCTAAGTTCTAAGAAGGAGGAAGATTATAATGTCCGTTAAAGTTGTAACCTCATCAGGTAAGAAGAAAACAGCCATTGCGCGTGCAACTGTGAAGAAGGGAACCGGAAAGGTGCGCATAAACAAAAAGCCACTGGAGATATATGACCCTGAGTTCGCAAAACTGAAGATCGTTGAGGCAGTTATGCTTGCAGGCGATATTGCTGAAAGTGTAGACATAGATGTAATTGTCAAGGGCGGAGGGATCATTGGCCAGGCAAATGCTGCAAGGACCGCAATTGCCAGAGGTATTGTTGACTGGACCAACGACACAAATCTCAGGGACAGTTATATGGCATACGACCGCAATCTCCTGGTAAATGACTCCAGGCAGAAGGAAACAAAGAAGTTTGGCGGACCCGGTGCACGTGCCAGATATCAGAAATCATACAGGTAGGCAATGAAACATGATACCAGTTCGATGCTTCAGCTGTGGAAAAGTTGTCTCAAATCATTGGGAAGAGTTCAAGCAGCGTGTTAATGAAGGAGAAGATCCGGCAGCAGTGCTCAATGACCTTGGAGTCACACGATATTGCTGCAGAAGGATGATCCTTTCACATGTCGGGCTAGTAGATACTCTTGCACCATACCAGTAAGGGGCCGTAGGGTAGCCTGGACCATCCTTCGGCGTTCGGGACATATGTATATTGTATGCGAAACACGCCGGAACCTGAGTTCAAATCTCAGCGGTCCCATACCCTTTTTAACAGGGTGTGCTGGAAATGAATTGTTTACGACCTCATTCGGAGGGATTCCGGATAAAATTATTTATTATGTTTATCATTGACCGCATTAATGGCTATTCATACAGGATGACTTTTTGGAAGCAATAGGGGTAGCTATCAATAAATGAGCTGTGATATTTCCACGTGATTTTAATTAGGTGATCTATTGACTGCAGAACACTATACCAGGTATGAAAAGGCGAGAATCGTTGGTGCAAGGGCATTGCAGATCTCAATGGGAGCTCCGGTGCTCATCGATGATCCAAGCATGAACTCATTATACCTTGCCAAGAAAGAATTCGAACTCGGGGTTATCCCGATTACTGTTAAAAGAAATAATGCTAATTAGGTGATTTTATGGATTCTACAGAAGAAACTACAATTAATGAAGTTAATACACCAACAGAGACGACATCAGATATGGGTGAAGAGGCAAAGACAACATCACTCGTACCAATTGATGAGTATCTTGCCGCTGGTGTGCATATTGGTACCCAGCAGAAGACAGAGAACATGATGAAATTCGTCTACCGTGTAAGGACAGACGGTCTTTATGTACTTGACATACAGGCAACCGATGAGAGGATCAGGCTCGCTGCAGCATTCCTTTCAAAATATGATCCAAAAAGGATACTTGTAGTATCTGCAAGACAATACGGACAGTTCCCTGCAAAGATGTTCGCAAAGGCCATTGGTGCAAGGTCCATGGTAGGAAGGTTCATTCCCGGAATACTCACAAACCCAAAGATAGAGAATTTCTATGAACCTGACGTAGTTATCGTTACTGACCCTACAGGAGATGCACAGGTCATCAAGGAAACCGTTAATATCGGAGTACCTGTTGTGGCACTTTGTGATACAAATAACATGACATCCAACGTAGACCTTGTTATCCCCACCAACAACAAAGGAAGAAAGGCACTGTCCCTTGTATACTGGTTACTTGCAAGGGAGATATCAAAGGCCAATGATTCAATGTTCACTTACGAACTTGAGGATTTCGAATCCGGAGTATGAACTGACAGTACCTTGTGAAGCATACTACATATATCAAGAACCCTTATAGGATAATGGGGTGATCAGTAGTATGAGACAGACTACCGTTGCCGGTCAGTTCTACCCGTTAAACACTAAGAACCTGAAGAAGGAACTGGGCAGATGCTTTAAGGAAGTTGCCATTTCTGAAAGGCAGCTTCTTGGCGCTGTCGTCCCTCATGCAGGGTACACATATTCGGGTGAAGTGGCAGCACATGCATATGCACTGCTTCCGAAAGCAGATACCTATGTACTCTTTGGGCCCAACCACACAGGTTATGGCACACCCGTGGCATTGTCACAGGACATGTGGAGTACGCCTTTGGGAGTAATCGAAACTGACAGGGATATTGGAAAGCTGCTTGCCGGAACCATCATAGACTTTGATGAGCTTGCACATCATTTTGAACATTCGATTGAAGTTCAGATACCCTTTTTACAGCACAGGTTTGGCAGTGATTTCAGAATACTTCCCATCTGCATGGGACTTCAGGATGAGGAGACTGCAGTTGAGGTAGGCAAGGAAGTTGCCAGAGCTGCCAGGGAATCAGGAAAGAAAGTAGTGTTCATTGCATCAAGTGATTTCACTCACTACCAGCCAGCCAGCGTTGCCCGGGAGAATGACCATTATCTCATTGAAGCCATACTCAGAATGGACATTCCAGGATTTTACAGGCGCAGGGAGGAAAGGAATATCTCAGCATGCGGCTTTGGCCCTATTGCAGCAATGCTGTCAGCTACAATAGAGTTTGGTGCAAAACACGCATCATTAATAAAATATGCAACAAGCGGTGATGTAACCGGAGATATGTCAGGAGTTGTAGGATACGCGGCCATCACGGTGGAATAAGGGAAATACAAAAGAAGGGATTCTATGATCACATGTTCTGCACCCGGGAAAGTCTACCTTTTTGGTGAGCATGCAGTGGTGTACGGAGAAAGCGCCATCTGCTGTGCAGTTGAACTACGTACAAAGGTCCATGTGGAAAAGAACGATGATGTGATAATAGAATCCATACTCGGAACCACCGGGCCGGATCTTAAGGTCCACCCATACGTAACCCATGTCATCGAAATGATGAAAAGCCTTACAGACCTGAGGGGAGTAAGGATCAGAATAGAATCAGAGCTTCCTGTAGGTTCAGGGCTTGGATCATCAGCTGCTGTCACCGTTGCCAGCATCCAGGCATTGAATCACTTACTCAGTTGCGGGCTTTCACCGGAAGATGTGGCAAAAACTGCACATGAGATCGAAATAAGAGTCCAGGGCAACGCAAGTCCCACTGACACATATGTAAGTACCATGGGCGGGGTTGTGATGATACCTCAGAGAAAGAGACTACCCCTCCTTAAATGTCCTATTATCATCGGCAACACGAACAAATTCTCCTCTACAAAGGAACTTGTGGGCAATGTTGCAAAGCTTCGCAGCGAATTCCCTTCTGTGATAGACCCCATACTTTCCAACATTGGCCAGATGTCCATACTTGCCGAGGAGCTTGTCAGTAAGAATGACTACGTGACCATCGGAAAGCTCATGAATGTGAACCAGGGACTTCTCGATGCCATAGGCGTAGGAAGTGCGGAACTCTCAGACCTTGTTTATGCAGCACGTAACAGCGGCGCCATCAGTGCCAAGATTACAGGTGCAGGTGGTGGAGGGTGCATTGTAGTGATTGCAGAGGACAAGGACACGATGAGAATTGTAAAAGCCATAGAGGATGCCGGGGGAGAAGCCATAATAACGAAAAATACTGAAGAAGGCGTAAGACTGGAGTCATTTAATGGACGAAGATAACATTACTATCCTGAAGATAGGTGGCAGTGTCATCACCGACAAGAGTGCTGATGATGGTGCAGTAAGGATGGATGCCATAGAGCGAATTGCCGGCGAAATTGCAGGTTTTGAAGGAAAGCTCATCATTGTACACGGAGCAGGATCTTTTGGACATCCGCAGGTGAAACGTTTCGGACTTAAGGGAAATTTCGACCATACCGGCTCGATAATAACACATATGTCCGTAAGGAAGCTTAACACAGTGGTTGTTGAAGCCCTTAACTCTGCCGGGGTCAATGCATTACCCCTGCATCCCATGGCATGTGCCGTATCTGAAAACGGACGCATCAGGAGCATGTTCCTTGAACCCATAAAGGAAATGCTTTATAACGGATTCATACCGGTGCTTCATGGGGATATGGTGATGGACACCGAACTTGGGACCTCTGTCCTTTCTGGAGACCAGATAGTGCCCTATCTTGCAATTAAACTGAAAGCATCAAGGATAGGCATCGGTAGTGCTGAAGAGGGAGTTCTGGACGATCAAGGCAAAGCGTTGCCGGCAATAAGTAAGGATAACTTTGACAGGATTAAAGATTGCCTTGGAGGTTCGGCAAATACCGACGTTACTGGCGGTATGCTGGGAAAAGTACTTGAGCTTTTAGAACTTAGTGAGCAGTCAAAAAGTACTTCTTATATATTCAATGCAGGGAATGAAGGAAACGTAGCGTGTTTCCTCAAAGGTAAGAACATAGGCACTGCGATATGTGGTGTCGGAAAGTACGGATCTAATTTGTCTTAAGGTATTATCATGAGCACTTCCAGGAGAAAAATAGAGCATCTTGAGCTATGCGCAGCCAGTCCGGTAGAATCAAGGAACATCGGGCCAGGATTCAATGACGTGATGCTGGTTCACAGAGCCCTGCCGGAGATGGACATGGAAGATACGGATCTGTCAGTACGTTTCCTGGATAAGAACATGAAAGCACCTTTCATGATAGCGTCCATAACAGGCGGACATCCGGAAACAATACCTGTCAATGCAGCACTTGCAGGAGCTGCCGAGGAACTTGGTATAGGCATTGGCGTTGGAAGCCAGAGGGCGGCCATAGAGGACCCGTCACATGAAGCTTCTTTCCGTATCGTGCGGGATAAAGCACCCAGTGCATTTGTTTATGGTAACATAGGTGCAGCACAGATACGGGAATATGGTGTTGAAGGCGTCGAGAAGATAATCGAGATGATAGATGCCGACGCCATTGCGGTTCACCTGAACTTCCTGCAGGAAGCCATACAGCCTGAAGGTGACAGGGACGCTTCCGGTGTTCTGGATGTTATAAAAGAGATATGTTCACTGGCAGTGCCTGTTATAGTCAAAGAGACCGGTGCAGGCATATCACATGAAGATGCATTCCTGCTTAAGGAAGCAGGCGTATCTGCCATAGATGTAGGTGGCGTAGGAGGCACCAGCTGGTCGGGTGTGGAAGTTTACCGTGCCAGAGAAAGGAAAGATATCATGTATGAGATGTTAGGTGAGCTGTTCTGGGATTTTGGAATACCCACCGCTCCAAGCATAGTTGAATGCAGTGTATCCCTTCCCGTAATTGCAACCGGCGGACTGAGAAGTGGCCTGGATATTGCAAAATCAATTGCATTGGGTGCATCTGTTGGAAGTGCTGCACTTCCTTTTGTAGGACCTGCAATGAAGGGAAAAGAGGAAGTAGTAAGCAGCATCCGTCACATGCTCAATGAGCTGAAGGTGGCAATGTTCCTTTGCGGATGCAAAACTGTTAACGATCTTCAACTGGCGCCTGCCGTTATAAGTGGCTGGACAAGGGAGTATCTTGAACTGCGGGGCTTTAATGTGAAAGATATGGCCCTTCGTTCAAAGAATACCGAGTTCCAGAGAGTATGATATTCATCAATAGGTCAAACGGGCTTGAATATTTTATAAAAATGTATTGATTAAGTAAACAATTAAAATATGAATAATATGTAGTGAGTAATATATATGACAGAAATAGGAATCATTGCAGTTGGCGGCTATAATGAAATGGGCCGTAATATGACTGCTATAAGGATCAATGATGATATCATCATCGTTGATATGGGCCTGCGTCTGGACAGGGTCCAGATACACGAGGACGTAGAGATAGACAAGATGCATTCACTTGAGCTTATTGAGATGGGAGCTATTCCCGATGACACCATCATGAAAGAGGTGAATGGCAATGTGCGTGCCATCGTCTGTACACACGGACACCTT
Source organism: Methanolobus sp. WCC5 (assembly GCF_045690325.1). Taxonomy (GTDB): domain Archaea; phylum Halobacteriota; class Methanosarcinia; order Methanosarcinales; family Methanosarcinaceae; genus Methanolobus. The sequence continues at coordinate 981,844 of NZ_CP146981.1, forward strand.
GACCACATCGGCGCCATATCAAAACTTGCACACAGGTATACAGCCCCCATTATAGGAACCCCTTATACAACAACCCTTATAAAACACCAGATAGAGTCAGAGAGGAAATTCGGAGTTAAGAACAATATAGTATCCCTGAATGCAGGGAATACCATGGAGATAACAAAGGAGATAACGATAGAATTCGTCAATACACAGCACAGCATAATCGATACTGTGTTCCTGGTTATCCATACAACAAGCGGTGCCATTGTATATGCCTGTGACTTCAAACTTGACAGAACTCCTACACTGGGGGATGCACCTGATTTCAACCGGTTGAAACAACTTGGGGAGGAAGGGGTCATCGCGCTGATAACAGAGAGTACCAATGCAGGACGCAATGGAAAGGCTCCTTCTGAGATGATAGCACACTCCATGCTCAGGGATGTTCTTATCGAAACCGAAGAAGCGGATGTGGGCATGATCGTAACAACATTTGCATCACATGTGGCCCGTGTGAATTCGATTGTTAAATTTGCAGAAGAAATGGGAAGGATCCCCGTACTTATGGGAAGTTCCATGGAAAGGTATATTGCAACCGCCCACCAGATGGGATATATCGAGCTCCCTGAAACGGTTGAGATCTACGGTAACCGCAGAGAGATCGATAAAGCCCTTACCAGGATAATGGAATCCGGGAAGGACAAGTACCTGCCAGTGGTCACAGGTCACCAGGGAGAACCTGGTGCAGTGCTTGGAAGGATCGCAAGTGGAGAGACGCCCTATAAGATAGACAGAGGTGACAGGATTATATTCTCAGCCAATGTGATACCAAATCCAATGACGCAGGCAAACCGCTATTCTTTAGAGACTAAGCTTAAGATGCGGGGAGCAAGGATATATGACAATGTACATGTTTCAGGACATGCATACCGTGAGGATCACTGGGAACTGCTCAGGATGCTCAAACCAGAACATGTTATACCGGCACACGGCACCATCCAGATGCACAGTGAGTACATCCAGATGGCTGAAGATGCAGGATACGTACTTGGAGACACCCTGCACCTGCTGAGGAACGGGGAAGAACTCTACATTGAAGAAGAGTAATGTAATAACGGGGATGTTTATGGATCTGATCGAAGAGATAAAAAAGCGTTCTGTGTACGTTGACAGGGGTATCGAGGAATATCTCCCCATCGACAAACCATATGAACTTTACAGGGCAGCCAGATATCTTCCGGATGCAGGGGGCAAAAGGCTGCGTCCGGCAACTGTCATACTTGCTGCGGAAGCTGTTGGCTCCGATCTTAAAAAAGTTCTTCCGGCTGCAGTGGCAGTGGAGCTTGTGCATAATTTCACGTTGGTGCATGACGATATTATGGACAGGGATGACATACGCCGCGGAATGCCGGCAGTACATGTCAAATGGGGAGAAGCCGGAGCAATCCTGGCAGGTGATACCCTTTACTCAAAAGCCTTTGAGATACTCACACATGCAGCTGGAGAGCCGGAGAGCATCCTGAAATGCATTGATATACTATCCAAGACATGCAGAGATATCTGTGAAGGGCAGTGGATGGATGTGGAATTCGAGGATCGTACGGATGTCACGCAGGAAGAATATCTTGAGATGATCGAGAAGAAGACAGGAGTTCTCTATGCCGCTTCCATGAAGATCGGTGCCATCATGGGCGGTGCACCGGATGAGGTTGCTGATGCATTCTATGAATGCGGAAGACTGATAGGGATCGCTTTCCAGATATATGATGATGTCATCGATATGACAACACCTGAAGAGGTGCTTGGAAAGGTCAGAGGCAGTGACCTCATGGAAGGCAAGAAGACCCTTATTGCCATACACGCACTGAACAAAGGAGTGGACCTTAAGATATTCGGCAAAGGGGAAGCTACCACCGAAGAGATAAATGAGGCTGTGCGCCAGCTTGAAGATGCAGGATCCATAGATTATGTAAGAGACCTTGCATTGTCCTATGTGGCGAAAGGAAAAGAGCTTCTTGACGTGGTAGAGGATTCAGAAGCAAAGAGGATCCTTCTGGCTGTCGCGGATTATATGATAACAAGATCATATTGATCTGCCACGTATTTTTTGACAGATCGGTCTTTAAATATATGCTTTATATGTCTGAAGGAAATAATCCTTCATACTTTTTTTTCAGAGCAATGATAACATTCATTGACCGGACACTGTGAATGGAACTATGCGGAACAGGTATATCAGACCTACCAAACCGGCAACACTGATCAGGAATACAAAACAGATCATGGATACAAAGAACCATCTGAAAAAGAAAAATACCCCTGACAGGAAAATATACACCTTGCAGCAGGATGCTGCAAGGTAGCTTAAAATACATTAAAGAATCAGGGATCATCCTGCTTTTCAATTACTGCCTGTGCTGCTGCAAGCCTTGCTATAGGTACACGGAAAGGTGAACAGCTTACATAGTTCAATCCGATGTTGTAGCCGAATTTCACTGAGCTTGGTTCTCCGCCATGCTCACCGCAGATGCCTATCTTAAGGCCTGGTCTTGTAGATCGGCCTTTTTCGATACCTATCTTCACAAGCTCACCAACACCTTCCTGGTCCAGTACTGCAAAAGGATCGTTTGATAACAGGGATTTCTCTATATAGAAGGGGAGGAACTTTCCTGCGTCATCCCTGCTGAAACCAAAAGTAGTCTGTGTAAGGTCATTGGTACCAAACGAGAAGAACTCTGCTTCCCGGGCGATCCTATCTGCTGTAAGGGCCGCTCTTGGAAGTTCTATCATGGTTCCCACAAGATAATCCAGTTTGACCTCTTTCAGAGCCATAACGGATTCTGCAACTGCCACAACATTCTTCTTGACAGAGCTAAGTTCACTTACATCTGATATAAGAGGTATCATGATCTCAGGAACGATATCCATTCCCTCTGCCTTTAGTTCACATGCAGCTTCGATGATAGCCCTTACCTGCATATCATATATCTCAGGATATGTGATCCCAAGACGGCAACCTCTGTGACCAAGCATGGGGTTGATCTCCAGCATGGAATCTACGCGTTCCATCAGTTTCCTGATACGCTCTGTTTCTCTGGTATTGCCACCTTCTGCTTCAAGTGCCCTCAATCTGTCTGCAAGCTCCTCATGTTTCGGGAGGAACTCATGCAAAGGCGGATCTAACAGGCGAATGGTCACAGGAAGGCCTTCCATAACCCTGAAAAGTCCAATGAAATCCTCTTTCTGCATAGGAAGGAGTTTTTCAAGTGCGGCTTTCCTTACATCGGAATCTTCTGCCAGGATCATATCCCTTACTGCAGGAATGCGGTCCTCTCCGAAGAACATGTGCTCTGTCCTGCAAAGTCCTATGCCCTCAGCACCGAAATCCCTGGCTACCTGGGCATCATGGGGCGTGTCTGCATTGGTACGGACACCCATATCCCTTATTTCGTCAGCCCATGTCAGAAGCACATCAAGCTCACCGCTCACACCCGGCGTTACCAGCCCTACCTCGCCGATGATGAGGTTACCGGTTGTGCCGTCTATTGTCACAAAGTCCCCTTCCTTGATAGTGATATCGGAAACATTGAATGTCCCGTTGTTCATATCAATACTGACAGAGCCACATCCTGCAACACATGGTTTGCCCATACCTCTTGCAACCACGGCCGCATGGGATGTCATGCCACCCCTTACAGTGAGTATTCCCTGTGCGGCATCCATCCCACCGATGTCCTCAGGAGATGTTTCAGTACGGACGAGAATGACCTTTTCATTGTTCTTTGCCATGGCTTCTGCATGCTCTGCAGTGAAAACGACCTTGCCAACGGCAGCTCCGGGAGATGCAGGAAGACCGGTGGCAACAACTTCATATTTAGCATCAGAATCAATAGTCGGATGTAAAAGACGATCAATCTGTTCAGGAGAGACCCGCATGATAGCGGTTCTTTTGTCAATCAGGCCTTCATTGACCATATCAACAGCAATTTTAAGAGCTGCTGCAGCGGTCCGTTTACCAGCCCTTGTCTGTAACATGTACAATTGGCCTTCCTCAATAGTGAACTCTATGTCCTGCATGTCCTTGAAGTGGGTTTCCAGTTTATTGTATATCTCTTCAAGTTTTGCATATGCATCAGGCATTGTCTTTTCAAGGGTTGCTATTGGCTCGGGAGTCCTTATACCCGCAACCACATCCTCGCCCTGGGCGTTTATGAGATACTCACCGAAGAAGCGCTTATCACCTGTTGCAGGGTCCCTGGTGAATGCCACACCTGTGCCTGATGTCTCACCCATGTTACCGTAGACCATGGACTGTACGTTCACAGCAGTGCCCCATTCCCCTGGGATATTATTCAGACGCCTGTAAGTAATCGCACGCTGGTTGTTCCAGGAATTGAATACTGCATCGATCGCCATCTGGAGCTGAATGCGCGGATCCTGAGGGAAGACATCACCGGTACTATCCCTGATTATGCCTTTGAATGTTTCAACAAGCTCCCGGAGGGCATCTGCATTGAGCTGCGTATCAAGTGTTACACCAAGTTCCTTCTTCTTATCACTCAACACGGATTCAAACCTTTCGTGCTCGATTCCAAGCACAACATCACCAAACATTGTAAGGAACCTGCGGTAACTGTCATAAGCGAACCTTTCGTTACCTGTTTTTTTAGCCAGGCCTGCTACAGTCTCATCATTCAGACCCAGGTTCAGAACAGTGTCCATCATACCAGGCATGGAGACCCTTGCACCGGACCTGACAGAAAGAAGCAAAGGATTCTCGTTGTCCCCGAACTTTTTGCCGGTCACCTTCTCAAGTTTTGATATAGTGTCATTTATCTGGTCGATAACCTCAGTAGGATAAGAGCCCTTTTCAAGATAAAGTAAACAAACTTCAGTTGTTATGGTAAATCCTGGAGGGACAGGGATTCCCAGGTTGGCCATTTCTGCAAGGTTGGCTCCTTTGCCACCCAGCAGATCTTTCATACTATTTTTACCTTCAGTTTCTTCGTTCCCGAAAAAATATACGAATTTCTTATCTGCCACCGAATTTCCTCCATGCATAAGAATATATGATGGACATTCATTAGTATTAAGTCGTGCCACAATAGTTCTTTTATAACTTTAAGCTTGTGGTCTGCGAGTGACTTACCCGGTCGGAAAATGAACAGATATGTTTTTGTACTGAAAAAAATCAATATTAAAATGCTTACGATACACTTATATACTATAAACGTACCATATAGTACAAAACCTAAATACAATGAAAGAAGACATATGAAAAGATTAGGTCAGATCCTGCATATTTCAAGGCAAAACGAAATTGTTGTCAGAGGCGACATGAAGGAGTTTTCCGGGTCAATGAAAGAGTTGCCACGGCTTAACTCTTTTGTTCTTGATAAATCCATAAAGCCCATAGGAAAGGTTTCCGGCATATTTGGTCCTGTTGACCAGCCTTATTTTACTCTGAAACCTGAGAAGAGAGTTATAGCTTCCGGATTGGAGAAACTTGTAAACGAAAGGGTTTACGTTCAATGATGAATTGAAGTGAATTGATGATATTTACGCTGTGAGCTGTGAATGACTAAAAATGTACTTACCAAATATATTTTGTTAAATGATTATTGAAGGTGATTTGAATGGTCGAAGTTGAAAGGGTACGATATTCCGATACTTCCGAAAGGGAGAAAATACGTGCAATGATCAAGGCACGTAAAGAGAAAGATAAGAGCGCAGAGGTAGAAAAAGCAAAAGTCCAGTGTCCTGAGTGTGGCAGCCGTAACCTGGTACAGGACTATGAGAGAGCAGAACTTGTATGTTCGGACTGCGGACTTGTGGTTGATGCTGAGTTTGTGGACGAAGGACCTGAATGGCGTGCCTTTGATCATGACCAGAGGATGAAACGCTCCCGTGTGGGTGCACCTATGACCTATACTATCCATGACAAGGGTCTGTCCACCATGATAGACTGGAGGAACCGTGATTCATACGGTAAATCCATTTCTTCAAAGAACAGGGCCCAGCTGTACAGGCTGAGAAAATGGCAGCGTAGGATACGTGTAAGCAATGCTACGGAAAGGAACCTTGCTTTTGCATTGTCCGAACTGGATCGTATGGCCTCAGCACTTGGCCTGCCAAGGACCGTACGTGAGACCGCTGCAGTGGTCTACAGGAAGGCAGTTGACAAGAACCTCATCCGTGGAAGGAGCATTGAAGGTGTTGCAGCCGCCGCCCTGTATGCAGCATGCCGCCAGTGCAGTGTGCCAAGAACGCTGGATGAGATAGGAGAAGTATCAAGGGTAAGCAGGAAAGAGATTGGCAGGACATACCGTTTCATTTCCAGGGAACTGTCCCTGAAACTCATGCCCACCTCCCCGATAGACTATGTTCCAAGGTTCTGCTCAGGACTTAACCTTAAAGGAGAGGTCCAATCCCGTGGAGTGGAGATCCTAAGGCAGGCTTCCGAGAAGGAACTAACCAGCGGACGCGGACCAACGGGTGTTGCAGCAGCAGCAATTTACATTGCATCCATCCTTTGTGGTGAGCGCCGTACCCAGCGTGAGGTCGCCGATGTTGCAGGTGTTACCGAGGTTACCATCCGCAACCGCTATAAAGAGCTTGCAGAAGAGCTTGATATCGAGATCATTCTCTGAGAATAAAAGCGCGAACAAGATCAAATGAAACAAAGGAAGATCACAATATGGCTTCCTTTGTTGAACATATTTTTTCACAGCCGTTTGCCATTGCATATCTTTTTCAGTCTTAAGCAGGATTAAAAGCATCGATGATGATAAGCCCGATGCATCATCTTTTGATGATGCAGGTATATCCAGGCAAACAAAATGTGATGTGCTGGAAGTTATGGATGAATAACGTTGAAACATCTACCTATTCATCCAGGCTCTTTTCCACAAGCAGCTTTCCTCATTCACAATCAAACCTGCAATAAAGAAATAAGTGAATTTCCATTGAATATTTCATAGATTTATCCTGTGCCAGAAATATCAGACTCGTTCTGATTAATATTCAGTAAAAACATGAGCATGAATCATTCAATAGAGCAAAAAGGCCACACAGTAAAATTGCATATCTCTGTAGAAATTCCAATATGATATATACAATTAAGATCCATGATATTTTTAGAGGGTGATGTTCCTGAAAAGCAGAAACTTAGTCATGAAAATCTTGATTTCAATAGCTTTTCTATAAAGCCAAAAGAGGAAGAGCAAGTAGTTCATACCTCTTGTAGCCTTTTTATATGCAAGTTAAACTGTTTTTCCACTTCTGCCAGCATGCCTGCAGCTTCCTCCACTTTACCCGATCTTGCTGTTTTTTCCATTTCACTGGCAATGCTACTTAAAGCCATACCACCGAGGTTAGCTGATGATCCTTTGATCCCATGCGCACAATTACTTATCTCCTCTGCATTTGCGCTTTCTATACCTATCTTCAGAGATTCTATCTGCTGTGGCATCTGTTCCATATAAGTAGAAATTGACTGACGTGCCAGTTCAATGTCACCATCCATCCTTTCCATTAAAGCCTCTTTGTCAAAAATGGGTATATCTGTTTGATGAATTTGTCCATCGGAATGGGTATGTTCATGGCTTTTTGCATTCAATTCCTTTGACCATTTATCCAGCAATTCTATGAGTGCCTTCATTGAAACCGGTTTTGCGATGTAATCATCCATTCCGGCGTCAATGAAACGTTCCCTGTCTCCTTTCATGGCATGTGCTGTCATAGCTATTATAGGCACATCACTTTTGAGGTCAGATGAAGCACAATCCCGGATATGTTTTGTAGCCTCAATACCATCCATTTCAGGCATCTGCACATCCATGAGCACCAGATCGTAGGGAATCATTTCAAGTGCTTTTATCGCTTCCTTGCCATTGGCCACAGTGTCCACTTTGTGGCCTATTTTCTTTAACATGCTTTGAGCGACTTTCTGGTTCACAATGTTATCCTCAGCCAGCAGTATTCTCAGACCTTTATTTATTCTCTCAGATGATCGATCCTGCAAAACAGATACCTCTGAATTTACAGTACCCATTTTTGTATTGGAAAGACATGATAGTTTCTCAAGCAGCTCCGTATGATTTACCGGCTTAGTAATGAAGGCAATGAACTGGCTTTTATCAAATTTAGCAGAAGCCTGCCACTGCCCAAGTGATGTCAGCATCATGAGAGGAATGTCTTTGAGTTTGTCATCCGATTTGATCACATTGGCAAGAGTAATGCCATCCATTCCTGGCATTTGCATATCGAGAAGTGCCACATCAAAAGGTTTGTTATCCTCATGTGCCTGATAAAGTGCTTGCAGTGCAGTGACACCATTCTCAGCCTCGGCTACTTTAGCTCCCCGCGACAAAAGCCAAATTCGCAGTATTTCACGATTGGTTGCATTGTCATCCACTATAAGTATGTGCAAATCCCTTACGTGATGCAATGAACTATTTTTTGGCTTTGTGCCTGAATGCTTGATAAAAGGAATTGTGAACCAGAACTCTGAACCAACCCCTTCCTCACTTATCACGCCCATCTGTCCCCCCATCATCCCAACAAGTTGTTTGGAGATAGCAAGACCAAGACCTGTGCCTCCATATTTTCGCGTAGTTGATGCATCCACCTGGTAAAATGTATCAAAAAGAGGTCCTGTTTTATCTGCAGGAATACCAATACCTGTATCCTTGACAGAAAAATGTAGCAGGGCTTCAGATTCATTTTCTGATTCAAGGCTTACGCGCACAACAATTTCACCTTTCTCTGTGAATTTAAGCGCATTTCCTGTCAAATTTGTCAATACCTGCTGCAAACGACTTGGGTCACCCCTGATATTAACAGGAACATCCGGTTCAGATGCACAGATGAATTCCAATCCTTTATCATGAGCCCTTGCGGCCAGCATTGAAGCAAAGTCATCAAGCATATCGCTTAGATCAAAATCCAGGACTTCCAGCTCTAACTTGCCTGCTTCGATCTTGGAAAAATCCAATATGTCATTTATAAGACTAAGCAATAACTCTCCGCTTGTCTGTATCGTTTCAACATAATGCTTTTGCTCTTCACCAAGTCCGGTGTCCATAAGCAGACTGGTCATGCCTATAACGCCGTTCATAGGTGTGCGTATCTCATGAGACATGTTGGCCAAAAATTCGCTCTTGGCCCTGGTAGCATCCTCTGCTCTCAAAAGGGCATGGTCCAGTTCCAGATTTTTTCTTTTAAGCTCAGATGCATATTTCTTCAACTTTTCCTCAGCAAGTTTACGTTCAGTGATATTTAGATGGGATATTACGACCTTGCGGGGGAAAGAAGCTGTAGTACCTTCAAAGGGACGAACTTTCCCTATGAACCATCTATTTTCTTCTGGCGAGTGACATGGATATTCAAGGTCAAATTCCTCACGCAACCCCATCATCACATCTTCTATCCCCTTTGCAAACTGCCAGGCCAAATCACTATCCTCGCCAACAGAATTTTTTGCGATCCGGATGTAATTTGTCCCTTCGCTCACCTTTTCAACATCAGCAAAATTTTCAATGGCAAAGTCATTCCATGATTTATTCGTCTTAATGATAGTCCCTGTTTCATCAAGTACACAAATATTTGCATCCAGAGAATCAATTGTGGACTGATTAAGCCTGTTCAGTTCTTTGATAGTTTGTTCTGCATGCCAGTTATCAGTGATATCACGGCCCACCCCCACCAAACCAATGATCTTCCCTGCAGAGTTCCTCAAAGGAGCTTTGGTGGTGTAGAGCATTACATTCCTTCCATCAGGATAAACTACCGACTCTTCATTATGTCTGATTTTACCTTCTTTCATCATTAACAGATCGTTCATTCTGAAGAAGTCTGCAAGCTCCTTGCTGAACAGGTCATAATCTGTCTTACCAATGATATCTTCTCTCTTCCTGCCAACAAGATTTGAGAATTCGGGATTGCATCCCATATATACTCCATCAGGGTCTTTGAAGAATATCATATCTGGTATTGAATCAAGAAGCCCCTCTAAGAGAGATCTTTCATTTTCAATTTTCTGCTCGGCTTTTTTACGGTCGGTGATATCTCTAACCAGAGCAATAATTTTATCTTTCCCAAAAGAGGCCAACTTGCATTCAAAATACTTGATTTCACCTTCAATAGGCATTTGATATTCAATTGCTTTTGTATATTGTTCATTCAGAACTTCTTCGATACCTTTTTTAATCCTGGCTGCCAGCTCTTTTTGTAATACATCGAAGATGTTATTGTTCAAAAATGCTTCTTTTGGCATTGCCAGAACTTTATCATCTGATGCTTTGTAATCAATGAATACCCCTCTTTCATCCAGCACGAATATCAAGTCAGGAATCGCTGTGATCAAAGACTGGTTATATAAATTGCTCATCTCCAGAGCTTCTTCATTTTTCTTTCTCTCAGTTATGTCACGCACTGCTGAAACACGTAAATGTCGTTCATTGTGTGTGAGATTCAAACTTTCCACTTCAACGGGTATTATAGACCCGTCTTTTCTTACGCAACGCACCTCATATGGTTTTGTGGATTTTTCAGCCATATTCTGTCTGAGGGTATCATGATCAGCAGGATGGAAAAAAATTGGTATAACATCCTTCCCTAACAATTCACCACGCGTATACCCTGTCATACGGACCAGTGTTTCATTGATTTCAAGAGCTATACCGTTCTCATGTATTACAATACCCTCAAAAGATACATCCGAAAGCAAGCGATATTTTTCCTGACTTTGGATCAGTTCATTTTCCGCAATACGGCGCATCAAAGCTTCTCCGATATGCGATGCAATAACTTCAAGCTGCTCGATGGCATCAGACGAAAAACATCCTTTCCGGTGATCTCCAAAGTGGATCAGACCCACGATCTCATTTTTCATACGGATGGGTATAAGTGCCACGGAGGCATACCCCTGATGGATGCATTGGTTGCGTGGATGTAATCGAATCTCCTCTTGCGGTGAAAGCCCAAGAAGTGGGAAGGAATCGTTGGTCCAGCAGCTTCCACCCCGTGTGAAGAGAGGATTAGAGGGATCAGTGTAGCCGGAAATAACAAGGCCACATGTACATTCCAATTTAACGTTGCCGTTGTAATCTCTGCACAGGCCTCCTTTGGTATTGCGTAGGACCAGTGAATTCTCAGACTCCAGAAAATCCGTGGAGAAACCTTCACTTGCAATATATGGATAATCATCCCCATCTTTCAGGCGAATGCCTACGGCATCTACTCCGGTAAATCTCTTCAAGGTTGAGATCACATCCCGTATCGGATCATGTAGATCGCTTGGCTCATTAAGAATACGCAGAACCTCAGTTCCCATCTCGTGATAGGTTTCAGTCCTTTTGCGCTCGGTGATGTCTCTGGCTATGCCTTCCATGGCAATGAGATTGCCATTGTTATCATACACAAAAAAATTCTTTTGTTCTGTCCAAATAATTTGTCCGTCTTTTCTTATCCAGCGGAGAGCTACAGTTGTTCGGTCATTAAAATCTGCTTTTGATAAGCTCTTGAGAATATGAACATCATCCGGATGCACCAGTTTAAACCCTAGATCAGGATCTTCATAATGCTCTTCAGGTGTATAGCCTGTGATTCTGGTTGAAGCCGGACTAACGTAGGTGAACCCTCTTTTAGGAGAGAATTCATATCTATATATCATGTCTTCAGCATTTTCTGCTAGCCTTCTGAAACGCTGTTCACTTTCCTTTAGCATTTCATCTGTATTTTTGCGCGCAGTTATGTCCTGGAATACCGTCGCAAAGAATCCCGTACCTGCCTGATAAGCACTAATGCTATAGTATCGTTGCAATGGTTCAGAGAACATTTCAAAATTAACAGGTTTGCCGTTAATTGCAACATCACCACATATTTCAATGAAAGACGTTTTTTCTATACCTGGAAGAACCTCACTTGCACAGTTCCCAACAACATCTTCAACTTTGAGTCCTGTATGAGTCTCAAAGGCTTCATTGACCTCCAGAAAAACATAGTCTATGGGCTTGCCATGGTCATCCTGGATTATTTTATGGATTGCCACAGCACTAAGGGAATTCTCAAACAGGCCACGATACTTCTCCTCACTCTCACGTATTGCTTCTTCAGCACCTATCTGTCTTACTATGTTCCATACAGAGTCCATGAGTAAAGTTAACTGTAGCTCATCTATTTCCTTATAATCAGATCCTTTGTTTGCAACCCCGGCAACGGCCACAATTTTGTTATTTCGGAAAATGGGCACTGTCATAAATCTGTGAAGTTGAACATGACCTTGTGGATAACCTTTTTTTAGAGTATTTGGAGCACTAAAGTCATTTATAATGATAGATTTGCGCTGTCTGACAGCTTCTCCCCAGATGCCTGTATCATCCAGCCTGTAAACAGTCTGCGGATTAACAACCTCACATTCCTTCATTACACCTTTAGACCACGTGTTCAGGGTGAATTCCTTTCTTGTTTCGCTGTAATAATAGATATAGCCGAACTTGCTATCTGTGAGCTTAATTGCTTTGTCAAGGGCAAAGTCAAGGTACTCCTGGACCGAATCATATCTTGACTGCAGGATTTCAACAAGACTTTGTAGTCGTTTCTCCCTGAAGAGCAACGCTTCTTCAAACGTTTTAATTTCAATTATGTCCATATGTGAAATTTCCATTCTTTCGACCGGCTCATCATCTTGTGCTGACAAGAAAGGTGTTTCTTGATCACTTGATTCCAATTTCTTTTTCATTTATTTTCCTTCACGTTGCTTCGATAAACTCCTTCTTTCTGCCGGATTTGTCAGCTAAAGGACTGTTTTAATGAATTTAAAAAGGCCATCATGACATGTGTATTTGAGATGTTAATATTTTAATAGCACATGTATTATATATATAGATTGTCAGTTCAGCATATGTTTAAAAGTTGCTAAAATGCGAACAAAATATGAGCAGATAAATGGCTGGCTCTATAGAAACCTACTTCCTTTTTTATTTTGACATAATAATTTCAAAAGGAAAAATTTCCTTGATATTGAAATTGTTGAGCAAAGTATAGTTTAGTTTACGAATTTAGCTATTCCATAGGATTCACTTAAATAATGGAGCTAAATTAAAGATGAAAATAAAAAATTATGCGGGAATTGCACCCGCATTTTCTAAGCGGCCGATTTGTGCCTTTTGTTCATCTGTGAATATCCTATCAATATCAAGCAATATTAGCAGGCGATCATTGATCTTACCGACACCCATGATATACCTGTCAGTGACTTTCGAAACTATGACATCAGGTGCAGGTTCGATATCTTCACCAGAAATGCTTAACACTTCTGCAACTGCATCAACAACCATTCCAGCAACAAGGCTTCCTATTTCAACAACAATTATGCGTGAATCATCCGTCTTTTCGACATGATCAAGACTAAATCTCTTTGCAAGATTAATTATGGGAATTATGCTGCTGCGAAGATTTATGATGCCTTCTACGTAATCAGGTACCTGCGGGATCTTTGTGATATCCGGTATACGAATTATCTCTTTTACCCTGGATATCTCAATGCCAAACTCTTCACTGGCAAGCTGGCATATGACCAGCTGGAGCAGCTCTTTGGAAGAGCTGCTATCCTTTTCAACATATTCTGCCATTGCAGGACCCCGCAGATCAGATCAGTATTTTCTTTGAAGGTCCGGTCGGTCTTCTTGCATTTCCGGATGCATTTACCCCTTCTGAAACATCGCCTGCAGAGTCGTCTAAACGGAACCTGGATACTATAGACTGCATAGTTGCAGCAACCTCTGAAAGCTCTTCTGCAGACCTTGACAGCTCCTGCATGGAAGCTGTCTGTTCCTGCACAGAAGCGGAAGCTTCCTGGGCACCAGCTGCAGATTGCTCGGAAATGGCCGATACCTCTTCAACGGATGATGTGACTTCCTCTATGGAAGCGGACTGCTCTTCTGTAGCAGCGGCGATCTCCTGGACCATTCTCACGATCGTATCTCCGGCAGTCACAACCTCCCCGATGGCAACAACCGATCTCTCAAGGGAGGCTGCTCCCGTATCCACTTCATCTGTACCTTTCTTCATAGATGAGACCGCATTCTTTGTTCCGCTCTGCATCTGGTGGATCAGTTGTGCTATCTGCTTGGCTGCATTGCCCGAATCTTCAGCAAGGTTTCTCACCTCATCTGCAACTACAGCAAATCCACGTCCGTGCTCTCCTGCCCTTGCAGCCTCAATGGCCGCATTAAGGGCAAGCAGGTTGGTCTGGTCAGCAATACTTGTAATGAGACTGACTATCTCACCTATCTGTTTGGATTTTTCATCAAGCTCATTGATAACATCTGAAGATTCACCAACTGCAGACTTTATGCTTTCCATCTTTAACATGAGGTCCTGGGACATTTCACCAAGACCCTGTATCAGTTTGTTGGAATCCACTGCATTCTGGGCGGCCTTCTCAGAATTGGTTGCTACTTCCTGAACAGTTCTGCTCATATCGGTCATTGCCCTTGAGACCTCTTCTGCCTTCTCTGCCTGTGTCTGAGTACCTTTTGATATCTCCGTCACAGTACTTGTTATCTGTTCTGCTGAGGCTGAGAGCTCCTCACTTGAAGAGGACATCTCCTGTGCAGTGGCTGCAATGCTTTCAGCATTCTTACTGACAAGGGCAACCATTTCATTAAGTGATGATCTGCAATTCTCAACACCTTCTGTAAGTTGTATGAAATCCCCGACACCGTAGACGCTCACCCTTCTTGTAAGGTCGTTGGCTGAAATGGAGTTAAGCACTGCACATGAATCATTTATGATACTCTGAAGAGCGTCACCAAAGTTATCAAGAGTGTCACCAAGTTGTTTGAAGTCACCCCTGGCATCTATTGTCACTCTTGTGCTCAGGTCACCATCAGCATAGGCGGTGATTACCCTTGAAGCTTCGGTGAGAGGACCGATGACAGCGTCAAGTGTGTCATTGACACCATCAATTATCTTTTTGAAATCTCCTTTATGGCGGGATGCGTCTGCTCTTGTATCAAGCTTACCCGCAACAGCAGCATCTGATAACATATTTGCATCAATGATAAGAGCTTTGAGATTTGCACGTACTTCCTCAATTATTTCGTTGATAAAGGCCTTCTTACCAGGGAATTGTTCAAGTTCAGCTTCAAAGTTACCTTCTCCAAACTCCTTGACACATGCCATTGCCTTCTTCTTGACAGTTATATGGCCATTGACCATGTCATTGACACCTTTGGCCATGTTGGCATAAACACCCTGGAATTTGTCTTCTGCCATAATGACATCTATGTCTCCTGCATCATGCTCATTGCTCATCCTTGCCATTTCATCGACAAACCGATCCAATTCACCCATCAGCTGGTTCAGATTGTTCTTTATCTCGTTGAAATCCCCGTTATATTCATCGGTGATCTTCTCAGGGATATCACCTTTAGATATGCGATCAATGTATTCTGCAGCAACATTGAGCGGACCGATGACAGCGTCAAGTGTGTCATTGACCCCATCAATGATCTTTTTGAAATCACCTTTATGGCGGGATGCGTCTGCTCTAGTACCAAGCTTACCCGCAACAGCAGCATCTGATAACATATTTGCATCACTGATAAGAGCTTTGAGATTCCCACGTACTTCTTCAATGATCTCATTTATAAATGCCTTCTTACCAGGGAACTTTTCAATTTCAGCTTCAAAATTACCTTCTCCAAACTCCTTGACACATGCCATAGCCTTTTTCTTGACAGTTATATGGCCATTGACCATGTCATTGACACCTTTGGCCATGTTGGCATAAACACCCTGGAATTTGTCTTCTGCCATAATGACATCTATGTCTCCTGCATCATGCTCATTGCTCATCCTTGTCATTTCATCGACAAAACGATTCAATTCACCCATCAACTGGTTGAGATTGTTCTTTATCTCGTTGAAATCCCCGTTATATTCATCGGTGATCTTTTCCGGGATATCACCTTTAGAGATACGGTCAACATACTCAGCCGCAACGTTGAGCGGACCTATGACGGCGTCAAGTGTGGAGTTCACCCCTTCTATTATATTCCTGTAATTGCCTTCAAACCTGCTGGTATCAGCACGGGTATCCAGTCTGCCTTCAACGGCAGCCTCTGCAAGCTCACGAACACCGTTTGTAACTTCCATTTCCTTGCTAATGTCAAGTACGTATTCAAGAGCACCGATAATCTCGCCGTTCTTATTTCTCAACGGCGCACCTGAATATCTTATGGGCAGCTCTCCTGAGGGTAAGCTGGCAATAGTATCGTTTGTGCAAACTTCACCTGTTTGCATTGCCTTTGCCACCTGGCAGTCGGCAGTGTTACAATGGGTTGTATTGAACAGGTTGAAACATTTCTGACCTACGCACTTCTGCGGAGTGCTGCCAACTGCAGAAGCTCCGGCTGTATTCATGAACTGGATATTGAACTCTTTGTCAACGACCATGACAGGAGTGGGTATATTTTCAAGATAATCGGCCTTGGTACTTGCATCATCAATAGCCTTCTTTACTTCAGTCTTATCCATCACTATCTCAAGTGCACCAATGATATTGCCTCTCCTGTCTTTTATCGGAGCGCCTTCATATTCTATGAACAGGTCCTTTCCGCCAGGGTGAGCATCCGTCTCACTTGAGGCATGCTGCCCGGTCTTTATAGCTTTTGCACAGGCACAGTTCTCTGTCATACAGTCAGATGTCCTGAAATGATCATAACATTTCTGGCCGGCCAGTTGTTCCGGAGTCTTGCCAATGACAGAAGCTCCTGCTTTATTCATGTATGAGATGTTAAAGTCTGTGTCTATGATCATAACCGGAGCTGGTATCTGGTCAATGTGACCTACTAAAACATCGGTGAGCTGATTTATTCCGGATACCAGTTCAGCATAGTCCCCGTTAAATGCCTCAACATTACCCCTTGTGGAAAGTTTTCCTTCAACTGCCGCGTCAACAAGGGAATTGGTCTCATCCATTAATCTGTTGAGGGAATCTATACACTGGTTCAGGTTGTTCTTTATCTCGTTGAAATCACCCTTGTACTCATCGGTGATCTTCTCAGGAATGTCACCTTTGGAGATTCGATCTATATACTCTGCAGAAACGTTCAGCGGACCTATCACCGCATCAAGAAGATGGTTGATGCTTTCCATGGCTTTCCTGTCATTGCCGGTATAATCCTCGACCCTGGCACGTGTATCAAGCTTCCCTTCTATTGCAGCATCAACAAGTGTCATTATACCATTGACAAGTTCATTATTGGACTCTGATGCATATTCATCTGAAGTTCCTGATCGTTTTATAGAATCAACATAAGATCTTAATTGCTGATATTCTTCCAGTATCTGGTTAAGATTCTCGCTGACTTGCTTGTTCAAAGGATCATTATGCTCATTCATGCGGGCTTCAAGATCCCCTCTTCTTATATTGCTTATGACTTCTATTATCTCTTTCTGGATTTTGCTTTTGTTGCCGAACATATCCAAACCTCCCTTATGACGAACAGTTACAATTAAACACATATGCAATTGTTACTCACTCGTGATATGATAGAATATGATAAGTTTTGATATATATAAGTTATTATTAAAAAAATAAAGGTATAAAAAAATGGACAATTAGAGATTGAATCAGATATTATACATATGCGATAGATCTTATTATATCTGACATTCTGAATGTACGGTTCAATAATTGAACATTGATCTTGCAACCTATTTTACATCAGTTATTAATATGTATATATGTTGACATAAGTACTAAATCATTCATTTAGGTCTACAATTTAGACCTTCAATAACAATTACCTATATTGTACTTTCAATAATTAAAATTTTTAAAATGCTCAAATTGTATTCCATTTACATAAAAACACACCCATCATTATCATTTAAAAATACTAGAAAAAATCTATTTCATTTTGACCTGCGAAAAGCCACTATATGTTAAAATCTGATGTTTGGTAGGAATCGGATGGGTTAAATTCAGCATCATAATACATGTATTTGCATAACAACTTTAATAAAAGATATAGAAGCAACATTTGAACACATACACAACAAAAATATAAATACAATAAAATACAAAAATGCTAGAAATTAATCGGGTTCTTCTATATGCCATCCCGAAAGACGGGATATTAGCAAACAAAAATAACTGCATTTATCGAAGCATTCAATGAAGGACAAGAAAGATGTCTTCTAACGGTAAGGAGGATTTTCTGAATGAGCCGATGGAAGTGACAAAATTCAGATCAGCGGTGAATCGTCATTTCTATAATTGCTAAAAAAAGCATGAAGAAGTGAAAAGAACAGGAATGTAGACTAAACCTGAGAAAGAATAGATATGTACGATAAAGACGAACCGAACCTGAACAGTCCCCTCATGGGCTATGCACACCATCGCATTATTCTGGATGAAGAAGGAAAACCGTATGATTACGAATTTCTGGAAGTAAATGCGACTTTTGAGAAGCTCACGGGGCTTCAAAAAGAAAACCTGATCAATCGTACAGTCCGTCAGGCAATTCCAGGTATTGAAAAGACAGAGTTCGACTGGATTGGTTATTTCGGTCAAATTGCCCTGGAGGGAGGTGAAAAAGAGTTTGAGCAGTACAGTGAGCCTCTTGAAAAATTGTACCGTGTGCATGTCTATTCAACAGAGAAGATGACCTTCACCACCATGTTCATCGATATCACATCCAGCAAAAAACAGACCGAAGAACTGGAAGCCTTTTTTTCGGTCAATCTGGATCTTTTGTGCATTGCAGATATAGAAGGGAACTTTATAAAAACAAATAAGGCCTGGAGCCACATCCTGGGTTATTCCAGGGAAGAATTGAACGGAATGAAGTTCCTTGAATTTGTCCATCCCGACGATATTCAGCCAACCCTTGATGCCATGGCAAATCTTGGTAGGGGCGAGGATGTTCTCAATTTTACCAACCGTTACCGAAGTAAGAATGGTTCATACCGCTATATCGAATGGCGTTCCCATGCAAAAGGCAACCTGATATATTCCGCGGCTCGTGATATCACCCAAAGCAAGAGGGCGGAGAAGAGGCTACAGGAAAGTGAGGGATTCCTAAGAAATATCTTTGAAAGCATACTTGCTGGCTTTTGGGACTGGAATCTGGTAGATAATACCGAGTACCTCAGTCCGACCTTCAAAAGAATGTTCGGTTATGAGGATAATGAAATGGAGAACTCACCTGAAGCCTGGCAGAGGATCATCTTTCAGGAGGATCTGCCCGGTGTATTCGAGGTGTTTGCACAACACGTGAACAGCCATGGTAAGATACCTTTCTACAATGAAATTCGCTATCGCCATAAAGACGGTTCAACTGTCTGGGTAATATGTGCAGGACAGGTTATCGAATGGGCTGAAGACGGAACACCAATCCGCATGGCAGGGTACCATATAGACATCACCGAGCGCAAGCGTGTGGAGGAGCAGTTGCGTGAGAGCGAAATGCGAATTTTGGGCATATCTGAATCGGCACAAGATGCCATTGTCATGATGGACCCGTCTGGAAACATTACTTTCTGGAATCCATCCGCGGAACGTATCTTCGGATATTCTTCGGCCGAGGCACTGGGAATGAACCTCCACAAGCAGCTGGCACCCGTACGTTACCACAATGCGCACCAAAAGGCCTTCCAGCATTTCCGCACAACAGGCCAGGGCGACGCGGTAGGCCAAACTCTTGAACTTGAGGGTCTGCACAAGAATGGGCATAAAATATCGATCGAGCTTTCATTGTCCGCGTTAAAGCAGGATGATGGTTGGCATGCTATCGGCATCATAAGGGACATCACCGAGCGCAAGCAGGCGGAGGAGGAAAACGCCAAATCAGCATCCTTGCTCTCTGCTACGCTTGAATCTACTGCTGATGGTTTGCTAGTGATAAACAGTGAAGGCATCAGAACGCTTTACAACCGGCGATTTATTGAAATGTGGCATGTGCCGCAGGATATTCTGAAAGACAATGTTGATGAAAAGTTGCTTCAGTATGTTGTCGCTCAGATGGCAAATCCCGAAGAATTTCTGGCAAAAGTCCGGGAACTCTATGACACACCGGAAGCATCCAGTGTTGACCTGCTCAATCTTGCCGATGGCCGTGTGTTTGAGCGATACTCACAGCCGCAACGGCAGGATGAAAAGATAATCGGCAGGGTCTGGAGTTTTAGGGACATCACTGAACGGAAAAAAGCGGAAGAAGCATTAAATATCGCCAAAGAGCAGGCTGAGGCTGCCAGTAAGGCAAAGTCAGAGTTCCTCGCAAACATGAGTCACGAGATCCGCACTCCTATGAACGGTGTCATTGGCATGACAGGTCTGCTTTTGGACACAGACCTCAGCCAGGAACAGAAACAATATGCAGAAATCATACGCTCCAGTGGGGAATCGCTTTTGGGAATAATAAACGATATTCTTGATTTTTCCAAAATAGAAGCTAATAAGCTTGAACTGGAAATACTGGATTTTAACTTATCTGATGTATTGGAGGACTTCACTGCCACGCTTTCAGTAAGTGCTCAGGAGAAAGGACTGGAACTGCTCTGCTGTATTGATCCAGATGTACCGTTGATGTTAAGAGGTGATCAGGGGAGAGTTCGACAGATACTGATCAATCTGACAGGTAATGCTATAAAATTCACTCACCAGGGAGAAGTGTTCATTCATGTTTCATTGGCCGAAGAAGAAATACAAAATCATACTTCACATAATGAGACAAGCATAGAAAACGACATCATACTGCATTTCTCTGTATCTGACACCGGGATTGGAATTCCAAAAGAGAAAGTTGATTTGCTGTTCCGTGATTTCAGTCAGGTGGATGCTTCCACAACCCGCCAATATGGTGGTACAGGACTTGGTCTTGCAATATCAAAAAAGCTTGCAGAAATGATGGGAGGAGAAATTGGTGTAAAAAGCGAGGAAGGAAAAGGGTCTGAGTTCTGGTTTACTGTGAATTTGAAAAAACAGCCATATGAGGTTTCAGCAAACAAACCTTCGCATGTAAATTTGTGTGGAATAAGGGCACTGATAGTGGACGATAACACTACCAACCGTAAGATATTAAGCACCCACCTGACCTCCTGGTGCATGCGTCCATCGGAGGCCTCTAACGGTCCGGAAGCACTTCAGGTTTTGTACAAAGCTCTGGAAGAGGAAGAACCTTTCCAATTTGCAGTGCTAGATATGCAAATGCCTGGAATGGACGGGGAATCACTCGGAAAGGCAATAATGGCAGACTCGCGTTTGTCTGGAATATGTATGATAATGCTGACTTCGCTTGGAGATAAAAATGATGCAAAACATTTATTTGATATTGGTTTTTCGGCATATATTACAAAACCGGTTAGACAGCAGGAATTGAAAAATATTATTATGAATTGCATGGCAGATAGTACTTCCTTGAAGGATATATCTGAAAACTACAGATCTGCTCAAAACCCGGTTCAGCAAAATATCCAATTATTCAATGGAATTGGGGCGCGTATTCTTCTTGTAGAAGATAACATTACAAACCAGAAGGTAGCTCTTGGCATCCTGAGAAAGCTTGGCCTGCGTGCCGAAGCTGTGGCTGACGGAAAAGAAGCCGTAGAAGTACTGGAAAACATTCCATACGATCTTGTTCTCATGGATGTTCAGATGCCAGTGATGGATGGATATCAAGCCACTCAACTGATCCGCAACCCAGGATCTTCAGTACTTGATCATGAAATTCCCATCATAGCTTTGACAGCTCATTCCATGCAGGGAGATAGAGAAAAATGCCTGGAGTGGGGCATGAACGACTATATATCCAAACCCGTGTCTCCAAAATCTTTAGCCAAAATTATAGATAAATGGCTGCCTCTTACAAATTCAGGAAGAATATTAAAGAAATAATCATATCTTGCTTCAGACGCAGCATGGGATTACCTGCCGATCCCTCCCCGGATACCACCCTGACATTTGTCAATGATGCATACTGTCACACTTTTAGTATGCCTGCAGATGAACGAGCCCAAATATCATAGATATTCAATGATGAAGAAAGTGAGCTCTATCTTCAGGCATATCAAAAGAAAAGCTATATAGGACCTGTGAGCCTTTCATACAGATAGATGGATCATTAGCAAGAAAATATGGTGGAACCGGATTGGGTTTGGCTTTAGTTAAAAAACTTGTAGAACTTCATGGTGGACATATAAAAGTAGAAAGCGAGCCTGGAGACGGTAGCAAATTTACGTTTGCAATACCTATAAGACCAGACCCTTCAATGTTGTAAGATCATTGATCTTATCAAACAATACATTTTATATCTTCTGGTTTTTGTTTGATACGTGCATTATCCTTCGATTCAGGATTCCGATCTTTTCCACCCCTTCTTTTATATTTATTTGTGTTTTATAGTTAGTATCATTCGTTTGCAGGCCAGAAAGCAGATCATCGGAAAGATCAAGTACAGATTGCAATGTTTGGTCTATTTGCTGGCATATTTTATCAATTTGCTCAAAAGCATTTCTGCTATTTTCAAATCCGGGTTTTTCCTCTTGTAATGTACGTAACTTCAAACCTGTATTGACCCGTCGCGTAGCATTTGATTGCCTTATGGGAAGCGGAGCTTGTAGTTCAAGTATCCTCATTCCTGTATTGATCCGGGCGTATAGCTCATTATTATCGTACGGTTTAGACATAAAGTCATCAGCCCCTGCCATCAGTCCTTCTTCAATATCCTGGGGATTACTTTTTGAGGTCAACAGAATGATATAATAGGCTTCTTTTGATTGATTAGAACGCAATTTCCTGCAAAGTTCCAAACCGTTCATACCAGGCATCATCCAGTCCAGTATCAAAAACTTTGGAGCATCTTTTTTTTGCATGATATCCCATGCTTCATTCCCGTCCGCTGCTGTAACAGCTTCATGTCCCCACTTACTTAGACTTGCATACAGCATAGTGCGTGTGGTAAGACCATCGTCTGCAATCAGTATCTTCATTTTAAACCTCTTTTAAGTGATCGGCTAGAATTAAAAACTGTTTTTCCATCTCTGGTATAATAGTTGTTATTTTATCATGTTCGGATTTTATGGCAGCTTCTTCCAGATCTGATGCAAGGCTGTTCAGGACCATGCCTCCAATGCTAGCTGAGGCGCCTTTGATTTTGTGCGCATGAGAACTTAAATTGAGATAATCCCTTTCCTCCACATATACCCTGAGTTGATCTAGATAGTCATTCACTTCTTTGAGAAAAATGGCTATCAATTCTCTGGCAAGCTCGATGTCCTCCATTGTTCGCTCAAAAAGAGCTGCTTTATCAAATACCAACGTTTTTACCGGTATTTCTTCCATCTCTGGCTCTAACTCAGCTTTATGTGCCTTACCTGTGATGATAGTATTCCATTTATATAGCAAATCTCCAAAAGCCTTTAAAGAAACAGGTTTGGAAATATAATCATCCATGCCCGAGTCCAGAAAACGCTCCCTGTCACCTTTCATAGCATGTGCTGTCATAGCTATAATAGGAACATTCCTGTTGATAACCTTTGAATTATGATTACGGATAAGCCTGGTAGCTTCAACACCATCCATTTCAGGCATCTGCACATCCATAAGAACCAGGTCATAGTCAATCATTTCAAGAGCTTTCACTGCTTCTTTACCATTAGCTACAGTATCTGCATGAAAACCCAGTTTTGATAAAATACTCTGTGCTACTTTCTGGTTGACTATGTTATCCTCAGCAAGAAGTATTCTTATATTCGGGCATATATTAATACTTTCATAATTACTGCCATTAGCAATTGATTTTTGTTTATGGGATATTGTATCCCTTTCTGAAAAGATCGTTGACAATTTATAAAAAAGCTCTTTTTGATTTACTGGTTTGTTAAGATATGCTGAAATATATTCATTTTCCACCTGTTCTGAAGTTTCCCAGTGACCCATGGAAGTCAACAATACCAGAAAAGTATCTTTGAGCCTATCATCAGATTTTATTACCCTTGCAAGGGTTAAACCATCCATTGAAGGCATCAACATATCGATAATTACCATATTGAAAGGTTCTTTTAATTCATGTGCCATATAAAGGGCTTTCAAGGCCATAGGGCCGTCAACTGCCTCCTGTACTATAGCCCCCCATGAAGAAAGCTGGATGGAAAGTATCTCACGATTTGTGGCGTTATCATCTACCACCAATAAGCGTATTTTTTCAAGGAGACGCCGATCATTTACGTCATATTTCATTCCTGTATGCTTGTTAAAGGGTATCTTGAACCAGAATTCAGAACCTTCTCCCTCTTTACTTTTAACTCCAATTTCTCCCCCCATCATTTCAACAAGATGTTTAGAGATGGCAAGACCAAGACCCGTGCCCCCATACCGTCGTGTCGTAGAAGAATCTACCTGAGTGAACTTATTAAATAGAGCTGCCAATTTATCATCGGGGATGCCAATGCCGGTATCTCTTATAGAAAAATGAATCAAGACCTCAGTATCTGTTTCCCGGTCCATTGTTATACGAACGACCACTTCTCCCTGATCTGTGAACTTAATCGCATTATTTGTTAGATTGATTAAAATCTGCTGCAAACGTCCGGGATCTCCCACTATATAAGAGGGAATATCTGGTTCTGCTGCACAAATGAATTCCAGGCCTTTTTCCTGAGCTCCATGTGAAACAATTGTGGTCAAGTTTTCCAGCACATCGTGCAGATCAAAATTCAATATTTCCAGTTCCAGCTTACCTGCCTCCATTTTTGAGAAGTCAAGAATCTCATTGATTATTCTAAGCAGTGATTCACCACTGGATTGTACAGTTTTTACATAGTGCCGTTGCTCATCATCCAGTTTAGTATCCAGAAGAAGACCTGTCATACCTATTATTCCATTCATAGGCGTGCGGATCTCATGACTCATGTTGGCAAGGAACTCTCCCTTGGCCCTGCTAGCTATTTCAGCACGTGTTGCCATTTCACTGGAAAGTTTTGTTTTTTCTTTAAGCTTGTAGTTCTTTAACTTCAAATCATTTTCTGCTTGCTTTATGGAAGTGGTATCATGGCAGAAACCCATGAACCTGGAATCCGATATTTTTATTGCAGAAAACATCCACCACCTCTCCTGGCCGTTTTTATGCCTAAAGGTCAGTTCAACCTCTCCTCTCCCTTTTTCTAATAGTTGCCGGAAGTTCTCCTTGCCTGCTTCAAGAGAAGCGGGTGTAAGAAGGTCTGAGATACTCATAGAGCATAATTCATTTTCGGAGTAACCAGTTAGCTGGCAAGCAGCAGGATTTACCTCGATATAGCGACCTTTTTCATCAGTAATGAACACACCATAAGGTGCATTTTCAACATAAGCCCGCATTTTCTGTTCACTTTTGATCAAGTTTTCTTCTGCCAATTTTTTTGCGGTAATGTCGAGCATAACGGTCAGTAAATACTGCTGACCCTGGTTGTTTATGATATCTCCTGAGAAAAGGCCGTGGAGAATAGTTCCGTCCTTGCGGCGAACCTTCAGCTCAGAATTAGCAATGCTCCTCTCTTCAACTAGTTTCTTTGATAGATGTTTTTGCTCTTCTGTGTCAATGAACAGATCAAGTTCTTCGATGGTTTGCCCGATTATCTCATCTCGTGAATAACCTAGTGTTTCAAGAAACGCCTCGTTCACATCAAAAAACTTCCTGTCGGATGTGGTTGAGATTGCCATTAAGGCAGGATTTTTATTGAACAAACATTCAAAACGTTGTTGCGCCTCTTGTTCCCCGCTCAGATCCTTGCTGACACCGAAAATACAATCTTGTCCGTTCCATTGGCCAAACCATACCCGTGTCTCCACTGGCAAAAAATCACCTTTTTTCGTTATAAGTGACAAAGGGCAAGTTTTACGTTTCCCACGAAACATAGCATCAAAGATATCTTCGGCTTCTTGGCGTAATTCAGGCGGATGCAGATCCAGCACATGCATTTCCTGAAGCTCAGCTAACTCATAACCCAGCTTTCTTTTGAGGGCATTATTTGCGAAAAATATCTGTCCATCTGGCGTAGCTACAACAATAATATCATCTATTGTCTCAAAGAACGTCCGGAAATTTGTCTCGCTTTCTTTCAATTGTGCTTCAATACGTTTCTGAGCAGTGATATCTGTGGCAATACCACATAATGCTACAGGCTTTTCGTTTAGATCATAAACTAACTGTATTTTACAGTCCATTATATATTCGCGCCCATCTTTCAGGTAGTTGAAAACTTCACCTCTCCATGTCCCTTCCTGAAGAGTACGCTCAATTATTTCTTGTTGTGTGGGGCCACGTTGTGCATCTTCTCCGTAAATATGAATTGTTTTTCCAATGATTTCTTCAATCGAAAATCCAGTAGCATCTAACTGTACTTTGTTCACATAATTAATCGTGCCATTAAGATCTGTTATTGTTACATGATCCTGGATCTGGTCCAGAACAAGAGACTTTAAATGCAGCTCTTCCTGTGTACTTTTAAGTTTGGTGATATCAATTGTTGTTGCAAGGACCCTCTCTATTCCATTGATGGTCACCGGGCTCAGATTAATATGCTCCCAGAAAAGTTCTCCTGTTGCTTTGCGGTTGAGCCATTCAAACTGTTTTACACCTTCATGT
Source organism: Methanolobus sp. WCC5 (assembly GCF_045690325.1). GTDB lineage: Archaea > Halobacteriota > Methanosarcinia > Methanosarcinales > Methanosarcinaceae > Methanolobus. Next base: position 1,008,465 of record NZ_CP146981.1, read on the forward strand.
GAGGCTTTATGGATCCATTCCAGTGCATCGTCAAAAGAAAAAGGCGGGTCAAGCCAGAACTCGTTCTTTTTTAACTCTTCAACTGAAGAAAATCCATACATGTTGCATGCAGCAGGATTTGCATCGATTATCTCACCACTGTCTTTGTCATGTATAATGATAGACATAGGTGAATCCAAAAACATGGATTTGAATTGTTCTTCACTCTCCCTAAGGGATTCTTCTGCAACTTTGCGCTCAGTAATATCCCTTACTGCTGCAACACGAACTTGATGACCTTCGTGCACGAGATTATATGCTTCGATTTCTAGTGGTACTATGGTACTATCTTTCCTGACTCCACGTATTTCATATGGCCCTGCGATATCTTTAACCATGTTCTTTCGGACAAGATCAATATCATCAGGATGAACAGCAAGTGATAGAACGTTCTTTCCCAAAAATTCATCTCTTTTGTATCCAGTTATGCGCAAAAGTGCCTCATTTACTTCAAGAGCAACACCATTTTCATGGATAATTATACCTTCAAAAGTCACATCTGAAAGCAAACGACATTTATCCTGACTCTTGATCAATTCCTCTTCTGTATTTTTACTTTCAGTAACATCCATGAAAATTGTGACAAATGTTTCTTTATCCAACTTATATGCGTTGATTGCATAGAAACGCTTTAACGGTTTTAAATATTCCTCAAAACTTACAGGGGTGCCGGTAAGTACAGCTTTGCCATATTTTTCAACAAAAGATGTGTTCTCAATACCCGGAAGAACTTCAGTAACACGCCTTCCCAGAACTTCGTTTTTTTTAAGGCCAGTGTGTTTTTCAAATGCTTTGTTCACATCAAGGAAAACATAATCTACAGGTTTATCATATTCGTCAAGGATGATCTTGTGTATAGCCACTCCGTTTATCGAATTCTCAAAAAGACTATAGAACATGTCTTCACTTTTGCCACTATCATAATAGTGCTTTTTCATCTATTGTCACCTGATGGATTCTGGGCATTTTCATGAATGTAAACAAAACAAACATACAATCTAGCAGATTTTTATAATCTATACATATATATAGATGTTAGCAATTGTTACTATTTTTATAAATTTGTTTCGCTCTCTGTTTCGCAAATAATCAGACATACTGCATGAATATTTTATTGAATCTCCACAGGATTGTGTGGGTGAATTTGTATGGGATTATATTAAAAATCATTTCAGATTTACTTATCATATCTACGACAGGGTTTCATCTGATGTCATATGATATGGATTTCAAATTTAAACTTCCATTTACAACAAGAAGATCATTCATTTGTCACTAGATTGATCAGATATTCTTGTTAAAATTATTCACACGATGTTGAAGAGAAACAAAAAATAAGAAAATATTCCTGCAAATAGCATCCATATATTTAATAATATTATATTTAATATGTCTTGAAAATATGCGAAAATTTTTATAATCAAAAATCGTTATTATTCTTTGGTGCGGGGTATAATCAAAAATAAACTTAACTTAACTTAACTTAATTTAACTTAATTTAACTTATGATTTGCTAATCTATTAATTATACCCTATCTTCAAGAATAAGAGTGGAGTTTAATAGTTTAATGAATGAAAAGAAACTTTCAAATGTCTTGACTACTGCATTTGGAATCCCTGTCGCTGATGATCAGAATAGCCTGAAAGCCGACACCGGGTTTTACACTCAAAAAATGGTGCGACATTTTTCTGGCATCCTTCAAGTCCCCATTGTCATCAAAATCAATCGTTAAAATTTAAACAATGAAAGGAGAAAACATCATGAATAAAGACAGCAAGAACCCTTTAATGGGATCAACTGCCCACGGTGGCACGTCAAACCGTGACTGGTGGCCGAATCAATTGAATCTTAACATTCTGCACCAGCATTCTTCCAAGTCCAATCCGATGGGTGAAGAGTTCAATTACGCTGAAGAGTTCAAGAAACTCGATCTGCAGGCCGTGAAGAAAGACCTCTATGAACTGATGACCGACTCCCGGGACTGGTGGCCAGCGGATTATGGTCACTACGGAGGACTCTTAATCCGGATGGCGTGGCACAGCGCAGGCACCTACCGTATGGGCGACGGCCGCGGCGGAGGAGGTTCCGGGAACCAGCGCTTTGCGCCCCTAAACAGCTGGCCGGATAACGTGAACCTGGACAAGGCCCGCCGGCTGCTCTGGCCGATCAAGCAAAAATACGGCAGAAAGATCTCCTGGGCCGACCTCATGATCCTGGCCGGTAACTGTGCTTTAGAATCAATGGGATTCAAGACCTTCGGTTTTGGCGGCGGGCGTGAGGACATATGGGAGCCTGAAGAAGATGTCTACTGGGGTTCAGAAGAAGAATGGCTGGCTACGAGTGACAAACCTCATAGTCGTTACTCTGGCGACAGGGATCTCGAAAACCCCCTGGCGGCAGTGCAGATGGGCCTGATCTACGTGAATCCGGAAGGTCCGGACGGCAATCCTGATCCGCTCGCCTCCGGCAAGGATGTTCGGGAAACCTTTGCACGCATGGCCATGAACGATGAAGAGACCGTCGCGCTTGTCGCAGGCGGACACACTTTCGGCAAATGCCATGGTGCGGGCGATGCAGCGCTGGTCGGTCCGGAACCTGAAGCTGCACCCATTGAGGAACAGGGCCTTGGCTGGAAGAGCAGCCACGGCAGTGGCAAAGCCGGCGATACGATATCAAGCGGCATTGAGGGAGCATGGAAGCCAAACCCCACCCGATGGGACATGGGTTATCTGAAGGTCCTGTTCAAATATGACTATGAATTGGTCAAAAGTCCTGCCGGCGCGAAACAGTGGCTGGCAAAGGACGTTGAAGAAGAGGACATGATCATCGATGCCCACGATCCGTCCAAAAAGCACCGACCCATGATGACCACTGCGGACCTTTCATTAAAGTTCGATCCGATCTACGGGCCAATTGCACGACACTATCTGGAAAATCCCGATAAATTCGCAGATGCCTTCGCACGCGCATGGTTCAAGCTGACACACCGAGACATGGGGCCACGCTCGCGCTATCTGGGCCCGGAGGTCCCGGAAGAGGAACTTATCTGGCAGGACCCGGTTCCTGAAGTTGATCATGATCTGATAGACGCACAGGATATCGCAGACCTTAAAAGCAAGATCCTTGCCTCGCAACTGTCTGTCTCCCAACTTGTCTCGACAGCCTGGGCATCGGCATCCACGTTCCGCGGCTCCGACAAGCGCGGAGGGGCGAACGGGGCACGCATTCGTCTTGCGCCGCAAAAAGATTGGGAAGTCAACCAGCCTGAACAACTTGCCAGTGTGCTTGAGACCCTTGAGGGAATCCAAAAGGAGTTTAACAGCGCTCAGTCAGGCGGGAAGAAGGTTTCACTTGCCGACCTGATCGTCCTGGGTGGATGCGCAGGTGTCGAACAAGCGGCAAAGAATGCCGGCCACGATGTGACCGTTCCATTCACTCCGGGACGCACGGATGCATCAGATGAGCAAACCGACGTTGTGGCATTCAGTGTACTCGAGCCGAAAGCAGACGGATTCCGCAACTACCAGAAAGCCAAATACGCTGTCTCGGCAGAGGAACTGCTGGTGGACAGGGCGCAATTGCTGACACTGACCGCTCCTGAGATGACGGTCCTCATAGGCGGTATGCGCGTCCTGGATACCAACTTTGCACAGTCCCAACATGGTGTTTTCACCAAGCGGCCGGAGACGCTCACCAATGACTTTTTCGTGAATCTGCTTGACATGAGCACTGTGTGGGAGGCAAAACCGGAAGACAAAGACGTGTTCGAGGGTCGCGATCGCGCAACAGGCGAACTCAAGTGGACCGGTACCCGTGTAGACCTGGTCTTCGGTTCGAACTCCCAGCTGCGGGCCCTGGCGGAAGTCTACGGGTGTGAGGACTCCCTGGAGAAGTTTTTGAACGACTTTGTAGCGGTGTGGAACAAGGTAATGAACCTTGACCGCTTCGATATCGCCTGATCGTAACATCGACATCTTAAGAGCCTCCAAAGCATATTTTGGACGTTCAAAAGGGGCTATTAATAACATATGAACACAGCGTTTCAGCATAGTCTGAAACGCTACCTTTTCTTTAGCTTCTTGCAGTCTGCGGTAAATTTCGATGAATCAAGCGTAGTAGTTGACGGCGCTCATATAAGACAATCAGATGGCTGCATTTACTGTATTGACTGTGGATGGACTAGGTGTGATTCAACTCACACCTTTATTTAAATTGCCAAACTAATCGCAGGCATTTCCTCAAACATCACCCATGGTGTCTGTTTCTTAAAAACAACAGAAACTTTTTTGTACTCTGAAAATTATGAGATACTAAACCTTATCCCTTTTAATTCCAGGATTCTGCAATCGCTGAAACCATCATCCCGGAAATAAAACCATGAACAGAATTCTCATAAACTTTGCCCATCCGGCAAGAACACGTTCCAAGATCAATAGTGCTCTTCTTGATGCTGTTGAAGATATTGAAAATGTAACCATCAATGATCTCTATGCAAAATATCCTGATTTTCTGATATGTCAAAAGAGAGCAAAGTCTCTGTCAAGATCATGATGTCATTATTTTCCAGCACCCATTATATTGGTACTCAACCCCTTCTATAATAAAGGAATGGCTTGATCTGAACCTAGACATGGAAGAGATCGACAAATTCTGGACCGCCTGAAATCCGGAAACATAAGTTCATGGAGGAAAACCCCAGGATGTTCCCTGCAAAAACTAGAAATCTGATGCATACAGAGCATATATAATAGAGGTGTTCCAGTGGATAAAGAGGTCAAGCCTTCAATAAAGGTATCAAAGAACGGTCCCTACATTGCTAAAAATGTAAAAACGCTCAGGAATTCAAAGGGTGTTTTCATCGACACAAAACCTGTTATAACACTTTGCAGATGCGGAGGCTCGTCTAAGATGCCATTTTGTGACGGAACACATGCAAAGAACGGTTTTTCCGGGGAAAATGAAAAAGGACAAGTTGCCGGTAGAGTTGAGACTTACGTAGGGAAAGATATCACCATCCACCGCAACAAGGATATATGTTGCCATGTAGGCCACTGTGTTCGCAATCTACCTTCTGTTTTCAAAAAGGGTCAAGATCCCTGGGCAGATCCTGATGCCGTAGATCCGGAAGAGATAGCACAACTCATCAGGACATGTCCCTCTGGCGCATTGAGCTACACTATCAACGGAGAATTGCATAAGGATTATTCACGTGAATCTGAGATATTTGTTCTGAAGGACGGACCTTACAATGTAACAGGAATAAGACTTGATGACCCCGATGGTTCAGAACCAGACACCCATGACCATTATTCTCTTTGCAGATGTGGAGCCTCCCGAAACAAACCATTCTGTGACGGCACTCACCGCGATATTGAATTCAAAGATGAGAAGAATTGAATTAACTTTATCTCGATGGAATCGTTGCATGACCATGTGTTCATTGAAAATGGTGTTCCTGAGGAATATGGAATGCTGTCGAGTATGAGGTTTGGGTTTTAAGGAATGCGATGTCATTAAGCCTAAAATGGTCGATTATGATAGCATTTGTTAATTGTTTAACTAGTTGGTTTTACATAATCAGAATTAGATGCAAATATAATACTTTGAGATAAGAAAATGAAAATTGAGATAAGAACATAAAAATAAAAAACATCAAAAAGTATAATAATTAATGATCAGTATAACAAAATAATCTGTACTATATATAGACAGAACTTATAAGCAAACTTATAGGCAGGATCTTGTGTGTTCTGCCGAATCTATAATTTGGCTCATGGTTCATCAGTATGCAGATAACAGGTTAGCTTATATCGGGTAAGTGAAAATGAAAAAAAGTTGCATCAAGGTCTTGAAGAATAATGGCGAACCTCTGCGCAGGGAATTGCTGGAAGCAGAGCTTCTGGACAATTCTGCAAAGATCATCTGTCAGGGGGATTATCTGTATCTGCCCCTTATCAGAGAGCCGCAGGAATACGAAATTCGTGATCTTCCAGGGGATCTAAAGCTTACAGAACATGAATTCGAGGAGCAGAAGGGGCAGCTGAAACTTGAGGACCTCCTTGATGAAGTCCCGCATTTTGAGCTTATCGGGGATATCGCGGTGATAGAGGACGGAGTCCCGGAAGCTGAGAAGGTAGCCGGGGCTATAATGAAGGTGAAGAAGAATGTCAGGACGGTGCTTGCATCCCTGGGGCCTGTGGAGGGAGAGTTCAGGACACGCAGCTTCAGGACCATAGCAGGAGAGGACAGGACCTCCACTATCCACAAAGAGTACGGTTGCAGGTACTATATAGATCTGGAAAGAGCGTACTTCACCCCCCGCCTGGCCACAGAAAGAGCACGCATTCTCCTGCAGGTCAAAGATGGACAGACAGTTGTAGATATGTTTGCCGGTGTGGGCCCTTACAGTATCATGATAGCAAAGAAAAGTCCCCTCATCCGGGTCATAGCCATCGATAAGAACCCCGATGCTATCCATTTCCTGCGCCGCAACATAGAACTTAACGCAGTCAGTAACGTAGAAGCAATAGAAGGTGATGCAAACCTTGAAGCTGGAAAGCTTGCATCAATGGCCGACCATGTAATCATGAACCTCCCCCACAACGCACACCAGTTCCTGGATGCAGCCATAAAGCTCTGCGCCCCCGGTGCCACAATCCATTATTATGACATCACACCGGAGGATGATCTTTTCAGCAGCTCCCTGAAGCTGATAGATGAAGCCGCAAAAAGAGCAGGCAGGAGCACCGAGGTCACAGAGACAAAAGTAGTCCGCTCCTATGCCCCCCACCAGTTAAACGTCTGTATCGAAGTAAAAGTGATCTGACCAGCCCGAATAAATCAAATATAAGCGAAATCATTAAATCATTATATAGAATTATAGTGTCGTCCACATTGCCTCTGTGGCTTAGCGGTATAGCGGCTGATTCGTAATCAGCAGGTCGGGGGTTCAAATCCCCCCGGAGGCTTTTTTTTGGTTTGAATTCTTTTTTTTATAATTAGACCTATTTCAAAATGGTAGAATAAAAAACGCAGATTGTTTAAGTTTGTGTCCTTCTTAGTTAATTTTGACAAGCACAAAGTAAAAGAACAAAATAATATTTATTAGTTCTCCGTAAAAATCGGGTGATAAATATAGATCAAATTGTTATACCTTTTCGAGAGATAGTTGAAGAAGTAGAAGATGATGATAAAATACATTCTTTGTTAGGAACTTTTTTTGTGAACGGGAAACATTCATTCACAATTTTGTTCAACGGAAGTGTATTCACACAGAAAAGATGGGAGACACAAAGTCCTACTTCATTTTAGACAAAGAAAGCAATGATTTCAAAATACCCGGTTATTTTGCACTTACGTTAAAAGTGATGTGTTTAAAAGTATTGTTTTAGATAACATACTGTGAAAATACTGTGTTAGTTAGCTTTATCCTGCATGATTCTTTCCTAAGTAGTGTTTACGCCACCACATATCCTGTTTAACCTCTGGCAAACATCCAGCTTAAGTCCTGACCACCAGGTCCACAACAGATTTTTCAAACCTCAATTTTTGCATATTACACAAATTTAGCCATTGAATTTGTACAATACCCAATTAACAAAAATAAGAATGAATAGAACTAATATCCCAAAAAATAGAAAGTTTCGGCCTATACAAACAGTTTGGATTACTTTCCAAAGACTATATATGCTATATACGCCTATGATAAAATAGCTGCCATAAATAGCGATATTTATTAGCTTTTTTCTATTGAAAGAAGAAAATAATATGATTAGTGATTGGTAGTATACCAAATAATTTGGCAATAATTCAAATGGTGCGATATGAATGAAAATAAGAAGAATAATAAACAATGAACATGCGGTTTCACCCATCGTTGCAACCCTGATCCTCATAGTGGTTGCAATAGCCGGTGCAGCAACAGTAGGAACTATTTTAGGCTCATTCTCAGGCGATGTCTCCGACAGTACAAGCTCAGAAGATGCAGCAAGAGGAGCTTCTACGCAAGTCCTTGTTGCAGGAAGTACAACTGTCGGACCCGTATTGGACTTAATGAAAGATGATTTTGAAAAGAGTTCCTCAGGTATAGCCCTTAACGTTCAGGGCGGTGGATGTGGTGCAGGTATTGCAGGTGTGGGAATGGGTGTAATCGACATAGCAGCAATATCCAGGGAACTGACCCCACAGGAAAAAACAAAATATCCTGATCTGGAAACAGCCTGGATAGGCAGCAGCGCAGTAGTAATGATCGGTGGATCGGAAATCACTACATGGGACGGAACAACAATCGGTTTTACCAGCCCCTCAACAGCCTCATCAACAACACGAATGACCCCTGAACAAATAAAATCTATTTATAGTGTATCTGGTGGTAATATTGATGATCCTGCTAAACTACCAGACTCATCTGTTGCCGGACAGAAAGTCCTAAGGCATCTCATAACAAAACCCAACATTAAAGATGGAACTGGCGGAAGTGTAGCAGATTTTTCAGATCTTGCCACCAATCCAATCACTGTTTACAAAAGGGCTGAATCAAGGTCAGGCACTGAGTACGTATTCTCAGAACTCATAAGCGGAGATGGAGATTTCATTTCCACTAAAGGCGCAGTATCCGTTAATGGCAATGCTGGTATGATAGAAGCCATAATGAACGACCCCCGTGGAGTTGGTTTTGTAGACTACAGATATGCCCTTGAAGCTTCAAAGACAGGAAAGATCAACATTCTGGCAATCGATGATGGCACATGCGAACTGCGCCAGAAATGTGTCGATGATGCAGACCACGTGAAGTCACACATCAAGAGAGCATTGACTACGGGTAATGACGACTATACAGGCTATCCAGCAGGTCTTATAAGGAACATGTATCTTGTTACCGATGGCTGGCCAAGCTCACTTGAAGGAAGGTTCATTAACTACGCGCAGCAGCCAGGATCAATGGACAAGTTCGATGATGCTGGATATTTCAGTGCACTTGGTGTTGCATGAGCATCAGAGCGGATAAGTAGATGAGCCGGCCCCCGGCTCATTTTTTTATCACATATCATGAACAGAGCAGATACCAAAAAAATTACCCGATATTGACCTGAGGAGGAGAGGAATGGTTAAGAATACTACTTTATCCTGTGCCGGTCTTTTTGAAAAAGGCAGTATTGCGGACACACGGAAGATACAGATCACAGGGAAATCCACATTCATAGTCACGCTTCCAAAAAAGTGGGTGCTGGATTCAAAATTACGTGCTGGTGCTGAATTGGGGTTCTCTTATCAGGATGATGGGTCAGTGTTGATCGTCCCGCCGGGATACAGGGAGAAACAGCTTGTGAAAAAGATAAGTGCGGACAGGGATTTTGATTGCGTGGAACGTGATATTACAGCCCTGTACATACTTGGGAACTGCCAGGCAATAGAGATCCATGGCACAGAGATCACAAATGAGAAAAGGAACATGATCAGGGATCTGTGCAAGCAGCTCATTGGTTTTGAAATGGTGGAATCATCCCCCGGCAAGATAATAATCCGAAACCTTCTGAGCACGGAGGATTTCACCCTTGAAAAAGCTACAAAGCGCATGTTTTCCCTTGTTTACCTTATGTTCGATGACCTTATCAGGGTTCTAAATGAGAATGATGACATTCTCTGCAAGGACCTCATCTCAAGGGGTATTGAGATCGACAGGACATATTTCCTGATATCAAGGGTTTACCTCAGGAAGATGAATTTAAAGAACCACCTGGCAAAAGAAGACCTCAGTCTCACACAGGCATTTTACTACCGCATGGCTGCAGAGGAAATTGACAACACAGGTGACCTTATAACAAAGATCGCCATGTGCTTTGAGAACGGGAATGCTTCATGGGAACTCACATCCTGCATGACCGAACTGTGCAGCACCCTGAAGGACCTTTTCAGAGATTCATTCGAATCCTTCAAGCTTACAGACATTGAACGTTCCGGCCAGATAATCACCCGTGGAAAAGAACTTGGATCCTGCATAGAGACTGCCAGGAAAGAGATCTGTTTCAAGGAAAATGCCCGCCTGGACATATTGTTTGACAGTTGCATCCGTATAAGGGATCACATATCTAAAATTGCAAAGCTATCTATTGAGCTGTCACACCTGTAAAAGAGAAGAGACGCCAGTGCCGCAATAAGGCGGTGCCAAAAGCAGAAGCTGCAACAAAGCAAAAACAACAGAAAAAAGCCTGAACTTTCTGCCTATATACCCTGGAGGCTTTTTTGGCACTGTCACAGCTTTTTTGATAGCCTGCGGGACAGAACATATGCAAGCAGGGCATACCCCGACAATGTGACAAAAGCAAAAGGCACAGCCATATTGAAAAAAGATGATGGTGCGTACCAGCATGTGGAATAGAAAGTATAGAGGGAAAGTACCACTGCCGCCAGCAAACTGACCGTTCTCTTCATAGCATGGAATTCACCTGTAAGCATATAGCCCTTGCACAAAGGAAATATGTATTTTATTCCGGGCTGTTGGGAAAAGTCCTGAGATATATAGGCTATATAGGCTACATAGGCTATGTAGGCAATATTGCCCGGTATGTGCCGGCTCAGTTAGTACATACCAATAACCACATTTCAATAATCACCGGTTCAGCAATTACATATCCGGGCATCCAGACATACAAGAAACTCATTCCCTTTTCAGCACCTCATAACCGAAAACGGATATCGCGATAATTATCGAGGTCATGGAAAGCATGAAGACCATATTGGAATATGCTTCACTGAGAACAAACCATGACAGACCGCCCAGTACGTGCGTGACGCTCATAAGCAGGATAATAAAGACACCTATAGGATAGATATCCTCTTCAGAAAGGAATTTGAGAATGGTATAACCCATCACATAATAGAACACAACGGTAGCTGCCAGGTAGGGAAGCACGATATCGTTCCTTATTGCAAAAAGCAGCGTGGGACTGAACTCATGTGCAAGTATCATTTCAATACTATCTGCGAAATAGAAGGTCAGGGAATAGTCGATGACCACCGAAACGCAGAGAAAGAGAGGGATTACCCTATAATTGTGATAGATCGATCGCAGACTCTGCAATATTTGACGCATAATCCTTTATCCTGCTGAAACTGTCAATAATAAGCTCAATGGACTCTTCTGAAGGTAACTGACTGGCCATGATAAGTTTCTTGTTGAACATATCCTCCCTCCCAAGAACATCATTGGCCAGCTTGCTGTTTGATTCACGGAGTGCTTGGGTACTGTCCATGAACAGAGACTGACAGTCCCTGCACAGCTCCACCAGTATGGAGAGGACCTCCCCTGGCAGCACGATATAAGAGAAATGCAATGATATTTTAGATATGTGGTCGCCAATGCGTTCCACCTCATTGGCTGCAAGCCGGTAATAGAATGATTCTACAAGGCTCAGATTGTCGTGTTTTGAGACCTTTTTCAGGTTCAGACGCTCAACATGCTGTTTTGACACCAGCAGGAACATACGGTCAAGGTCATCATCCCGGGCTATGATATGACTGCAAATATCCCGGTCATTTCCCTCAAATGCACTTGCAAGCTCATCCAGCATGAGATAGACAAGCGAGGACATTCTTTTGAGGCCTTTCTCCATGGTGAAATCCTCTGTGTCAAGGAAATTCTTCATCAATATTGTCCGATCACTGCTTTCAACGATCTCAAGGCCCACAAGCCGGTGGCATAATTCCTTTATCTCCCTGTGCGCGTCAGATGGAATATGGTCACCTGCCAGCTCTATTGCCTGGTAGTCACCAATGATATACAAGCCCACTATATCTCTTTTGATATGTTCTAACTCTTTGTTGAATTTCAGTTTCTTCGTTTTCTTTGCAACCTTTAAACCGGGTGGTTTTAAGAGCAAAGAGCCATCTTCCTGGTAGAATATAGATATATGCGACCCCGCTTCCAGCCTGGAACGACTGGCCCATTTCTTGGGCAGGGTAAGCACATAGGTGGATTTACCTGTAATCTGTACTTTTCTTGTATCCATCTGTTCTCACGACCCAATAAGAACTCAGGACTATTGCTTCGGGTTTAGTCTATAAAGTTTTTCTTCATAGATTGATAGAATGTATGTAGACTATATAGTTAGAACAAAACTACTTAGAGCATAACAAAACTTCAATCTTTGCATTCATGGCCTGCATTTATGCAGATGCACCGACACCCTGCCCTTTTAAATGAGGAATTGAAAAGAAAAAAGTACTGCCTTTATCCGGTTCAGATTCAACCCATAATTTCCCATCATGTTGTTCTATAATATGTTTCGCTATGGTAAGCCCAAGTCCATTGCCCCCGAACCTGCGCGTTGAGCTTCCATCAGCCTGATAGAATTTTTCGAATATATGCTCCAGGTCATCTCCGGAGATACCTGTTCCGGTGTCTTTTACATAGACAACGGCTCCATCCTCCTGCAGAATAGTACCAATTTCAATATAACCACCTTTAGATGTGAATTTTAAAGAATTGTCTATAAGCTTAGTAAGCGCATATGCAAGTTTTTCGGGATCTGCATTTACAAATACATCATTGTGAAGTTGTTTTACAACATCTATACCTGAAGCTTCAAATTTTCCGCTGAAACTTTTGAATGCGATCTCTATGATACTGTTAATGCTCGTCTTAACAATATCCAGCCCCCCAAGATCACTTTCACCCCTGGCGACCTCAAGGAGGTCCTGGATCATCCAATTCTGTTTTTCAAGGGCTTTCAATGATTGATGCAGGTAAGTGATCCTCTTATCTGCATTCTGTTCTTCCATAGAGAGCTCAACGTATCCTTTCATGATGTTCAGAGGGGTGCGTAATTCATGTGAGATATTTGCAATGATGTTACGTTTCATTTGTTCTATTTTCTTTATTTCCGAAATATCTTTAACAACTGCCACATATTTGATCTCGTTCATGTATTCCACGCCCCCCATGCTCAAAATGACCGATTTCATTTTACCGCCCGGGGTCAGGAAGGCCAGCTCATGGATAAAGGCAACCGTGCTGCTGTCATGTTTCCCCAGAAACGACCTGAGACCATCATCCACTTCTTTAAAGAAAGAATGTAGATCGTGTCCGATTATCTCTTCTTTAACTGACTCTGCGATCTGCATAAATGCCTGGTTTGCAAATTCTATTTTACCTGCATCGTCAATGACAACAATCCCATCAAGACTTCCGGACACTATTTTAATAAGATAGTTCCTCGTATCCAGGACTTCCTTTGTAGCTTTTTCCTTCTCCCTGATAAGATAAGCAATATGTTCTGCCATATCATTAAAAGAATTTGCCAGTTGCCCTATTTCATTCATGGATCGAATATTGACCTTGTGATCAAAATCGCCTTTACCAAATGTTTCCACACCTGACTTTAGTTCCATTATAGGACGGGAAACCACAGAGCCTGCAAAATATGCAACATTGGAACCAACAAGAATGAGCAAAAGAACGAATAATCCAAGGGAGATCGTATATTTGTCTACAGTAGAGCGTATACTTGCCTGGGACATCCCTACATGTACCTCTCCTGCCTTTCCGTCCATTATCGGATATGATATGTCCCTTATGTAACCCTCTTCAGTATCAAGAAGCAAATCATTTGTCCCGCCCTGGGCCGGATTGAGACCTTTTAGGTCTGCAGGAAAACCGCCTTTGAAAGTATGGACGAGCACATCACCATATTCATCAACTATAAACACGTATACAACTTCAGATTCGCTCTCTTTTATGGTTTCCACAAGCCATTGAAGACGAACCTGGTTATCCGTAAGGATCGGATTCACGCTATTCTCAGCCAGATTGCGGGTGATTGAAATACCTTTCTCATTAAGTTCTGCCGTCATCATATTTGTCTGTACGACATTGAGGTAAGAACCCATCATGATCCCCAGCAGCAGAATAATAGCCACTACAGTAAGCGTCATCTTTGTTCTGATGCTGAAGTTATCAAAATACGAGAGGGAGGCATTAAATATTTTATCCATGTGCATCCTATTCCTCATAATTCATTGCCAAATGACGCATATGTGCTATGTTCCATTTCAACGAACATATTGAAATGCATGTTATGCAGAACCACCCTTCCTTCCGGATCATCATGCATCCTTAAAAGAGAGGTCTGTATCTTTCCCTTCAGTTCTTTATCGATACCCGGATGGACAGCTATAACAGGCACAAGCTGCGGGGGCGAGGAATCGATAATTTTCAGGTTCGATGAGTAATCCACCGAATTCTCAACTATATAAGCCCACATTATGCAATCAACTTCTGCACCGTCAATTGTACCCTGCAGGACCATATCGATGAAATTGTCCTGGCTGTTGCTATAGATATAACTTGAAAAAAACGATTCCGGAGATTCGTTTATCACAGGCTTCATATATTCGGGAACGATCTCGCCCCTGTTAAAACGGTAAGTATTGAATGCAAACCTCTTGTTATGCAAATCCTCAAGTGAATTGATATTCCCATCTGACCGAACTATCACATATGAGGAATAGAACAGGTCACCATGGATTACAGGAACCGCAATTACCTCCATACCAAAATCCCCGTGTCCTTCCATGTAATCATCCTCCCTTACAAAAGCAGCATCAAGATATCTGGTTTTCAGCAGATAATTGATCTCTGCAGGATTATCCCTCTGGACAAGTTCAAAGTCAAGACCAGTATTCTCTGAGAGATGACCAAGGAAGCCCTGGTAGAACTCCATGGTTGTTTTTGGGGAAGCCATGGAAAAAACCCCTATACGTAAAGGCCTTTCATCAGTGATTTGATTTTTTGGGATCTCAGTTCTTTCAAGAGAGACTTTTAAAGCCTCTTCTCCTTCAAAACATCCGCTTGAGAGGGTGATAACTAAAATAGAGAGAAGCAGAGAAGCAAACAGCAGATAGAATCGGGAATTCATATAAGAACCTGTCATTCTTTGTCTCACAAACGCACCATTTTGAATTTTTCCTGCAATTTATTATATGCCTCACAATTACACTATTTTTATTTAAATATACCTACATAATAATAAATATAATGGTACATATCCTATAATAATACACATTAATATTAAAGTACAACAATTATATATATAATAAATTCATTTAATATATCGAAGGAGGGTTTTAATTCATTGACTCGGAAATATGTAGTATTTCTTACTTTTATGGTCATCTTGTTTTCAATTATAATCGTTGCCGTTCAACCAGATACTGTGGATGAAGATGTGTTTACAGACCACACAAAAATGAATTCTTTTACCCCCTCAGAAGAAGATAATACCTCATATACAGGTACTGTCAAAAGTACCTTATTCATCAAAGGTTCTGATACTGTCCTTCCAATATCCCTGGCCGAGTCTGAAGCTTATACGAAACTGTATCCTGAGAAGAACATTGTTGTCATCGGCGGAGGATCATCTTTGGGCATTGCAAGTTTTATAGAGGGCGAAGTTGAAATTGCCATGGCCTCACGCAAGATGAAAGAGTCAGAATATAAAGCTGCTGTTAGCAATGGCATTGAACCCGTCGAAACCATAATTGCATGGGATGGAATATCAGTGATCATCAATAAGGACAATCTCCTGGAAAGCTTAAGTATGGATCAGCTCAAGATGATCTATACAGGAGAGATCACAAACTGGAAGGAAGTCGGTGGCAATGATGAAAACATAAAGGTCCTGATAAGGGATAGCAGCTCAGGCACATATGGATTTTTCAAGGAACATGTGCTTTTGGATAAAGAATACACAATATACGCAACCACAGAGCCAAACACTGAAGCCGTTGTCAGGGATGTGGCATCAGATACTTCAGCTATAGGGTATATTGGCCTGGCATACATGGATGATAGTGTAAAAATGGCAGGTCTTGCCGTGGAAGGAGAAGTATTCTATCCAGAAGCTGATTCCATCAGGAAAGGAGAATATCCTCTTTCCAGGCCGTTATATTATTATGCGAATAAACATACCGAAGAAAACACAAAAGACTTTATTGGATTTGTGCTAAGTGAAGAGGGACAAAAAATCATTGCTGATGTGGGATATCTGCCTGTCAACTGAAATACCGTAATTATCATCCCTTCAGGAAATCAGGACCTATCCTCCCGCTTCGTATCATATGGTCTGTAATCACCAGTGCCATCATGGACTCTGCCACAGGGACCATTCTTGGAGGGATAGTGGGGTCATGACGACCGTGTATTTCGACATCTACCTCTTCCATCAAAGACATATCAACACTTTTCTGGGGTTTTGAAATGGAAGGAGTCGGTTTTACAGCTATCCTGCATATTACTGGCAGCCCCGTGGATATACCGCCAAGGATACCACCGGCATTGTTAATCCCGGGAATTACCTGACCGTCCATAATCACAAAAGGGTCGTTCATCTGGCTGCCCTTCAGGCCGGAGCATGCAAAACCTGCGCCTATCTCCACACCCTTTACAGCTCCTATTCCCATCATTGCACACGCGAGATCAGCATCGAGTTTTGAGAACACAGGTTCTCCAAGACCCGCGGGAACACCGGTGGCAATTATTTCCACGACCCCGCCTATGCTGTCCCCTTCAAGCCGGGCGGCATTGACCTTTTCAAGCATCAGGTCCGCAGCCTCCGGGTCGGCACAGCGCACAACATTCCTATCGACATTTGTGCGAATATCACCAAAGGAAAGCCTTTTTGCCTTCACTCCTCCAAGTTCTGTCACATGGGCAAAGACCTCAATACCTGAAAGTGATAATAGTTTTCTTGCAACGGCTCCACCGGCAACCCTTCCAATGGTTTCCCTGCCTGATGACCTTCCTCCTCCACGGTGGTCACGAATGCCATACTTCTTTGAATAGGAAAGGTCTGCATGACCCGGACGAGGTATATGCTTAATGTAATCATATGCATCGGACCTGGCATTCCTGTTGCGCACGACCATGGACACAGGCATTCCTGTTGTAATCCCTTCCAGCACACCGGAAAGGATCTCAACTGTGTCTGATTCCAGACGAGGAGTGGATACTTCACTCTGCCCCGGGCGCCGGCGGTCAAGGTCTTTCTGAATATCCGATTCTGAAAGCTGAAGTCCTGCGGGCACCCCGTCAACAACTACTCCCAGGGCTTTGCCATGAGATTCACCCCAGGTAGTTACCCTGAAAGAATGTCCGAATGTATTTCCTGGCATAATCGTATAGATTCCCTGATAATATTTATATGGACCGCGTGTGAGCCGGTTCTATGTGCACAAGCACATCCTCTATCCCGTCAAAATTCTCCTTGATGCGGTACTGGACAATGTGGGAAATGGTATGTGACTTATAGGTGCTCATCTCAGGGTCCACTTCAACATGCAGGTCGACATAGACGTTCCCCGGAGGACCCCTGGTGCGTATCCTGTGACAGTCTATCACCCCTTCGATATTGCGGACAACCTGTGCGATATCATCGGTATCTATCTGCGATTCATCACAAAGGATGGATATACTGCGAAATATTATTTCGGCTCCTGCATGCAATATGACAACAGCGATCAATATCGATATGACAGGATCGACTACAGGATAACCAAGACTTATCGCTATCAGGCCGATAATAACTGAGATGGAGACATAGATATCACTTTTAGTGTGTGCTGAATCGGCCAGAAGGACTTCACTGTTCATTTCCTCACCAACTCTGCGCTCATAGGTGGTGACCCCATAGTTGATTGCCATGGTCCCAAGCATCACTGCAAAGCTTATTGCAGTTACCTGCGGAACATTGCCATCCCCTAAGCGCTCAAATGCGGAATGAACAATCTCAAATGCCACCAATGCCAGCAACAAGGCAATCATGATAGATGCCAGGGTTTCGAATTTACGATGACCGTATGGATGCTCCTTGTCCGGGGGTTTGGCTGCTATATGAATACCTATAAGACCAATGATATTGGATACGCCGTCAAAAAGAGAATGGAACCCGTCTGACTGCATGCTAAGTACATTTGTGTAATAACCGTATGCGATCTTGGCAAAGGATACGGCCAGGTTCAGGAAAAGCACATAGAACATCACTTTTCTGATTTTCCTGAAACGTGCATCCATATCGTACATCAATTAAGACTATTGAACCTTAACAATATAAACTATATGATTTTTATATCTAAAAAAAGAAGGAGAGCCAATAATCATTAACTCCAAATGATTTAATATATAAATAGATACATAGTATACCCCGGTGAGATCTTGACCCTGGCTATAAAGAACATTACTTTCCTTATTTCAGCATTGATTATAATTAGTATCAGTTTCGGATGTCTTGAAACTCCCATGACATCACCAGCAACAATTGATGAGAATGCCCTCCTGGCCTACGGATGGTCCCAGGTATCAGTGGAAGAGAGATCATTTGAGCAAACCATTACCAATTCTACAAGCATAGTCCTCAATTCCGCAACTGTGAAATACCAGAATGAAAGGCTTATATCTGATATCAATGAGCAGGCAATTGAATTTCAGGAAAGCAACAAACTGCCTGTTTCAATAGACCTTCCCGGGAGCATAAGTGCCAGCATTGTCACATATCGCCTGTCCCTGCCTGCCGGAGCAAAACTGCCCACTGGACTTGTAAGTAAAATTATGGAAAGCAAGATAAATGAGATCGAAGCGGATAACAATGCCGGGGATGTGCAGGAAACCACTACACGAAAAATAACACTTTCAGATGGCACAGAAACGATTGTCAGGATATTTTCTGCATCAGGCAACTCAACAGACTCAGAAATGAGGATTGTGGTATTTGTCACAGCCTTTGAGAATGATGATTCAAGCACCATTGTAATGGGCTTTGTACCTGACGGCGGACATCATGTTGAGATAGGGCCGGTGAATGGCACACTGTTCTATATCGATGGGAACAAAGAGATCAATGAGATGCTGGAACTTGTGAGCACAATTGAGTGAGGAGAACAGGATACCTGCATAGCTGACATCCATATATTCGTATAGAATCCAGATAAAAGAAATTACAGATATGGAAATATGTGACAGAAATATTAATATATACACCATAAATTATTAAAACTATTAGATATAATATAGGAATGGTATAATACTGGTTTGTTCTGAGGTGTGGACTCTTTCTCTAATCCTCCTGACTGTTCCCCGTCAAAAAACACACCTCAGAATCAACAGAATCAGATCTAATGTATTGTTTTCCATGATAACTCAAAGATCAGAAGCTAACAGCTCCATACCCTCACCTATGAAGAATAAGGCAAATACAATATACACAAGCCCCATGGCACGAATTGTACAGAGGTAATACCCACTACTTAGAAATGATCTTGACCTGCCCACAATTATTGCCACCAGGACCTTTGAACCAACAAGAAGGGTGTAAAATCCTGCAATGAAAAGTCCTGCTGCCCGCATATCCGTTTCTATAGCACTGAAAAGGATGGGAGCACCAATAGTAATCCAGAAAAGATATGGGTGAGGGCTCAGGAAATTGGCCAGAATACCTTTCCTTAATGAATTCCTGTCCCCGGTACGGAGATCAATATCATCGTTTTTGATCCTGAATGACCCAATTCCAAGATGGATAAGATAAGCTGCCCCTGCCAGACTTATTATTGCAAGTGCAAACCCCTGGCTTTCAAAATTCACCAGAACCAGTAAAACGGATGAAACGATAAAGAAGTCCGTTAATAAAGGTGATAATGCAACCTTGATGCCTTCCCCGGGACCATGCTGCAAGGTTTGGGAAACTGTCAGGGCCAGAAGTGGTCCCGGAGAGATACCTGCGGCAAGACCGAGAAAGATACCCGATAACAGAAACTCAATGATCCCAGGCATATCCGGTTCTCCTTATTCATCAGATGGCCATAAAGGTTTTGATTTAGGGATAAAATGAATGTACATACATATTGAAGACAGGTAACGACACCATGTATATATATAATAATCAGTATCATAAGAAAATACATTTGATCAAAAAATATATCACAGGCCCCTAAGATGAAATATCAGAAGAAACAAAATAAAATATCAAGAACTATTGAAAAGAATTATGTTAATGAGACTGACAGGGCCGGTCGGACTAAATCCCAGATATCATGCATAAAACAAAATATATAAAGAAATACATATAGCTCAAGAAGAGCAATAATAGATCCTTAAGAAGAACATAGGGAAATGTCTGACAATAACATGATTAACAACTAATAGCCAGAATGATAAGGTTCATATGGCCAGGGAAAATTAGGGAAATGAATACAAGCTCCGATATGAAGATGAACAGGAATCTGATTCTTAAAACCACTGCATTGTATTTACTTCTGGCCAGCGTCTGGATAATATCCTCGGATTCTGTGCTGAAATGGTTTGTCCCGGATGTTGAGACCTATATGAGGCTGCAGACATATAAGGGCTGGGCTTTTGTTCTGGTCACCGGCTCTCTTCTTTACATTTATCTCAAACCTCGCATCCAAGAACTGAAAGAATCACAGGAACATCTGATTGATGCTGAAAGACTGCTCCGGGACAGATTGGCTTATGAGCTTGCAACTGTTGAATGTATGCGTATTTTACTCGAGGCGGAAGATGTAGAAGATATCCTGCCCCGAATACTTAAAGTACTACATAAAGCTGTGGATAATAGCAGATCTTACATATTCAGGAATGTCGATGATCCCAAATTTGGATTATGTATGTCGCAGATATACGAAGTTGTTGCTGATGGCATTGAACCGCAAATAGATAATCCTGACCTGAAACTTCTGCCGTACAGTGAAGGGGCACAGAGTCTGTATCCGTCATTGCTATCAAGACAACATTATGCACATATTGTTGAAGATCTTCAGGAACCTGACAGGACAGTCCTTGCGGAGCAGGGAATCGTTTCAATACTTATCCTGCCGATATATACCGGGCAAGAGCTCTGGGGTTTTATAGGATTTGATGATTGCCAGAAACCCCGCAGATGGCAGGAAGATGATATCAACCTCCTCAGGATTGTTGCTGACGGTATTGGAGAAGCTATCTTAAGTCAGCGGGCAAAAAATGCATTAAAGGAAAGTGAAGAAAGATTCAAAACCCTGCACAATGCATCTTTTGGCGGGATCTTCATCCACGATGACGGAACAATAATGGACTGCAACAAAGGTCTTTCAGAAATGACAGGCTACTCAAATGACGAGCTTATCGCAACTGAAGGTCTGTTGCTTATAGCTGAAGAATTCAGGAGTATGGTCCTCAACAAAATGAGCT
Source organism: Methanolobus sp. WCC5 (assembly GCF_045690325.1). GTDB lineage: Archaea > Halobacteriota > Methanosarcinia > Methanosarcinales > Methanosarcinaceae > Methanolobus. Next base: position 1,029,737 of record NZ_CP146981.1, read on the forward strand.
CAGGGAATGAAGAGCCATATGAGGTAATGGGACAACGCAAAGATGGCACGATCTATCCTGCAAGGATCCAGGCAAAGAGCATCCCGTATAAAGGAAAAAGTGCAAGGGTTGTTGAGCTAAGGGACATCACCGATCAGAAAATATCAGAAGAAGCTCTGAGAAAAAGCGAGGCAAAGCAGAGTGCTATGATAGAGAACATTGCTGATGTGATCGGCATTGTGGATAAGGATGGAGCTATCATCTTCAAGAGTCCGAATATAGAGAAATGGTTCGGCTGGAAGGCAGAAGAGATCATTGGAATCCCTGTATGGCAAAATATCCACCCTGATGATCTGAAACGAACACAAGATATCTTTTCAGCCATCCTTGAACGTCCAAAGGCCACAGTGACCTCAGAAGCACGTTATCTTTGCAAGGATGGAAGTTACCGGTGGATCGAATACACTAGTATCAACCTTCTGGAAGAAACTTCTATCAGAGGGATCCTAATGAACTATCGCGACATCACCGAACGTAAGCAAGCTGAAGATGCGTTGAAGGAGAGTGAGTGGAAATTCAGGAACTATATTGAAAACGCACCGCATGGTATCTTCATTACAGATGAACAGGGCAAGTATCTGGAAGTGAACAATGCTGCCTGCCTGATCACCGGATATCAGGAAATGGAATTAGTCGGGTCGAACACCATTGATATCGTAACCCCTGATTCAAGGAACAGGGCAAAGCATTGCTATAATGAAGTTAGGAGGACAGGCTTTGCAAGTATTGAGCTGCTTTGCACAGGCAAAGGTGGAAAAGATTTCTGGATGAGAATGGACGCTGCAAAACTTTCCGAAACCCGTTTTATTGTCTTTGCAAGCGACATTACGGAGAAAAAGAATGCAGAGTATTCTTTGATAGAAGCCAAAATGCTTGCAGAAGAGAACAGCCGCATCAAATCAGAGTTCCTTGCAAACATGAGCCATGAACTGCGTACCCCCCTCACAGCAATTATTGGATTTTCGGACCTGCTGAGTACAGGGATGTTCGGAGAACTTAATGCGAAACAGCTTGGATATGTCAATCATATTAACAAAGGTGGAAATCATCTGCTTGACGTTATAAATGATGTGCTGGACCTTTCAAAACTGGAAGCAGGTAAAATGGAAATTGATTGTGTGAAGTTTCCTCTTTCAGAATTGTTTGATGAGGTACGTACATCTATGTCCCCGCTGGCCGACAGAAAAGAAATCGAAATGGAAATTGTGAACAATATCACAACAAATGAGATATTTGCAGACCGGCTTAAGTTCAAACAGATATTGTTCAACCTGCTGAGCAATGCCGTAAAATTCACCCCCGAGGGTGGAAAGGTTTCTGTAATTGCCGACAGAACTAATAACCATGTCCATATATCCGTATCTGATACAGGCATCGGGATTCCTCCTCACATGCTGGAAGAAATATTCAATCCTTTCACACAGGTCGATGCATCGAACAAAAGAAAATTCGGAGGAACAGGTCTTGGGCTGGCACTCGTAAAACAGTTCGTCGAGATGCACGACGGGAATATCGATGTCAAAAGCAGGGAAGGATACGGGAGCACTTTTACTTTTACCATAGGCAAACAGGATGCATTGGAGAGGATGCAGCAATAACGACAAAATACAAGATCATTGATGTGCATTAAAAGCTTCAGCAACGTTTGCTGCCGGTCAGCTATTAGTATGCTTCAAACCCTGCCAGCAAGCAATTCAAGGTTTTGTTCAAATATCCTGGAACATATCTTAAGATGCGCGAGCTCTTCAGATGTACTTTTAAGTTTGCTTCTAAGTTCGAACATATCATCTTCAAGCACTTTGATATAAGCCATCTGCTGTTCAATTCTTGAATCCTTGTTGATCATATTAAGATGCTGTTTATGGATGGTTACATGTTTCCCGATCTCATCCTCAGTCTGTTGTCGCATTTGAGAAAGTTCCTTTTCCCTGGAATTGATCATTTTTTCCATTGAAGAAAGATCGGCGTTAAGATGCTTTAGGTATTCACGTTTGCGTGCTATCTTTTCATTACCTACCTCAATATCCATCTCATAGGAAGCAAGTTCCCCTTTCTGTGCAAGCATATCTTTTATTTTTTCATCCAGAAGGGATCTGGTCCTTGAAATTCTCTTTTGCCTTTTAGCAAGGACAACTTCCTCTTCATATTGAGAACGAAGTACCCTGTAGTGTTCTGATTTTCTTTTTTGAAGTGAATCCTGATCCAGTTCATATCTTTTAATCTGTGATTCCAGTTCCTTTACTCTTTCAGAAAATGTATCTCTTTTCTCTTCGAATTCCTTTTTTGCAGCTTTCAGCCATTCATTTTTATCTGCAAGCTTTTCATATTCCCCTGCAATAAGTTTTTTTGCTTCATGGATCTTGCGATACTCTTCAATAAGTAAGGATTCGTCAGACTTTATCTGTTCCTTTTTTAAAGCGATTTCTGCACGCTTTTTTTCAATTTCATCAAGCTGAATGAAATATTTTGCTTTGATATCTTCAAGATTCTGAAGCTGGTTCTGGTAAAAGAGTTCCTCACTCATGTTATTACTTCAATTTTACAATTTTTATAATTATGTGGTTTTGATTGATAAGCGTTATAGTATAGTAGTATTTATCCCGGGTTTTCAGAGATTACATTGACCTGAAAATTGTCCTGTAAATACATATTTATGTAGACATATAATAACAACATGTCCATATTTTGGCTTCATGACCATAAAATGATGACCTTACTGTGCCACTATGGTTATAGATAATATTGTATAACTACACAAAACAACATATGAACATCAAAAGAATCCACAAGGCACGTGCCTCCCTCATAAAAAGTGGTTGGTTGGTTGGTTGATATACGAGTTGCCGCCAAAGACATACTTCAAGCATGTCACCGTGCCTTGTTTTAATAATCAGTTAGATTGTATTTAAGTTTTTATGAATGGTTCTGACATAAAAAATACTTACAGGGTGAAAGTCAATCAATCAATCAATCAATCAGTGCTCTACAAATCCAGGACAATTTTAAATATTAATATCCCATGTCCTTACAGGAATGGAGACAAAAACGATAAAATGCAATAAATGTAACAATGATGCTATTATCTTCCAGAAATATTCAGGTATGCACCTGTGTAAAAGACACTTCATAGAGGATGTTGAGCGTAAGATAAAACTTACCATAAGGAAACATTATAGCGTTAAAAGGAATGAGGTCATTGCAGTCGGACTTAGCGGTGGCAAGGATAGCAGTACCACTCTTTACATACTGGACCGGATATTTGGCAAGAGACCGGACATCGAGATTGTGGGAATTTCCATTGATGAGGGTATTGAAGGCTACAGGCCGGATACGATTTCATCTGCAAAGGAACTCACCGAAAAACTCGGAATCAGGCTCATTGTACGCTCCTTCAGGGAGGAATATGGCACCACAATGGATGAAATAGCACCGATGCAAAGGGAAAAAGGAGCGTGCAGCTATTGCGGGGTCCTGCGCAAATCCCTGCTGAACAAAACAGCACTGGAAATCGGCGCTACAAAACTGGCTATAGGTCATAATCTTGATGATGAGGCACAGACCATTCTTCTGAATCACCTAAAGGGTGATGTATCGCGCATGGTAAGGCTTGCTCCGCCAAAAGAGCTGGAAGGACTTGTATTACGAATGAAGCCCCTCAGGCAGATCCCTGAGAAGGAAGTTGCACTTTATGCCTATCTTCACAACCTGCCACTGGGTTTTGGCGGATGTCCCTATGCACATGAAGCAATGAGAAGGGAAATAAGGATCATGCTCAATGAATTCGAAGTCAGGCATCCGGGTACAAAATATGCCCTTTTGAGTGGCTTTGACAAGATATCGGGCATACTGGGGCGTGAATTTCCACAGGAAGGACTGTTAAACTGTATCATATGCGGTCAGGCATGTACCGGAGAACTATGCCAGGCATGTAAACTTTTGAAACGCGGTCAGTAGTCCAGCGCATAGTCATCAAAGGAATAAAGTTTCCTTTTTTCCCTGTTTAAATAGAAACGCGTAAGCCAGACCGTGATGAGGGGTTGTATAACGATGACATTGAGAATGAATTCCCCAAATGACCAGAGCTGTGCAAGCACATCCACATAGGATGTTGCTTCTCCGATCAGACTCAGCATCACTGTTATGCCTACCACCAGGAGCCACATCATAAAGGCAGGGAACATATTCTCCCTGAAAACATGAATACCTTTTTCAATCGCGGATATAGGATCAAGGCCGTCAATGACAAGTGCATAGTCCACAAGAAGAAAGATAATGCTCAGGACAATTACATACAGCACCCACAAAAGAAGGCCTGCCGTAAGCAAGGATGCACCTGCAAACGCATTCTGCGGGTTTGCCAGGAAAAGATCCAGATCACCTATTGAAATAATACCAGGGACCAGGAACACCAGGCCTGCAACTGCAAGCAGGAATACGAGTACATTCGTAAGGAAAAGATTAATAAAATTTTCCTTTCCACCCCGCAGCATATCGCCAAGATCAGTGTTTCCTTTTTCTGAAGCTTCACTTGCCATCTTTATAGCTCCTGCAGCAAAAAAGGACTGGAAAAGCATGTAAAGCATGAGTAGGAAGACACCTGTAATGATAAGCAACCACATGCTTTGTGAAAAGATAGAATAGAATATTTCCAGCATTTGGTCAGGACTTATGTTTTCAGGATCGATGTTCTGTTGAGAGACGATCGGAACAATAAATAAAACCGTGAATACCAACATTGCCAGAACAAAGAAAACTATAGCTGTTATCATCTCAAGTATAAAAGGAATACATATGTTAAGATTCCCTGTCCATGTACCAAAACCTTTTCGGATAACTGTTACAATGTCCTCAACCATCAAAATGACTCCGAAGATATGGACATTCTATGTATCACTCATATTTATTTGCATCCCATAATAACTTTATTCATGAATAGATCGATAGAGGAATAACTTATATATTTTAACATGTAAACCAAAATAGCAAAATATAAATAATATAATGACATGTAGAATTTGCTTTTGCGCGGGTGGCTCTTTTCATACACTAAACCCACTCCCACACTTAAACCCCACTCCCCAAATACATTAAACCCGACCACCCGTGCAAAGCATGTTGTCTTCTTTGACAGGCTATTTGTTATTTGACAGGCTATTTGTTATCGGATTCTGTTTTGAATTTCAGTGATTTTAAAATCTTAACTAAGAACAGATATTTGTTAACTTGCATTCAAGAAAAATAACTGTCGGATGAAAATATCAGGAAAATATATATAGTTATTATCAGCTATCTTTTTGCAGGGGTTAAAACAATGTCAGTGATGTACGATATATGGGGATTGATCACGCTTGTATCTGTTATATGGGTCATATATGATGTAATGACCAGGAATGACAGACTTGAACCAATTAAGAAAGTGCTATGGATAATCATTGCAATAATTTTTGGCGTCCTTGGGGCCATAGCTTACTATTTCCTTGGGAAGCGGTAATCAACATCAGAAAATCAATTTTTTTCATTTTTTTCATTTCTTTTTTAATTCAGATGTAGATGTTATAATACATTTATTAGTAGTAATCATTGGAAAAATATAATATCTCCTTCAATGCTAAGCAACGTGCCTGAATGGAAATATCAAAAAAGAAAGAAGTCCGGCTTTTGCCGGAAACTGAATCTATACCTCTTTTAGAAGATACCTGCACCGATGAACAGTGAGGAGAACAGGATCGCAACCATGTTCACAACTTTGATCAGGGCATTGAGGGCAGGTCCTGAAGTGTCCTTGAACGGGTCACCTACAGTGTCACCGACAACAGCTGCCTTATGTGCTTCAGAGCCTTTTCCACCATATTTCCCATCTTCTATGAGCTTCTTTGCATTATCCCATGCACCGCCACCGTTGTCCATTGTGAGCGCAAGCAAGAGACCACAGACAATGATACCGATGAGCAGACCGCCAAGGGCTTCTGGTCCGAGTACGAGCCCTACAAGAAGAGGTACGACAATAGCAAGGGCACCGGGTATGGCCATTTCACGAATTGCTGCTGCAGTAACGATGTCCACACATTTACCATATTCAGGCTTTGCGGTTCCCTCCATAATACCGGGGATCTCACGGAACTGACGGCGAACCTCATTGACTATCTCAAAAGCCGCCTTACCAACAGCCCGCATTGTCACAGCACTGAATACAAAAGGAAGAAGTCCTCCGATGAACAGTCCCACAAGGACGACAGGGTCATCAAGGCTAAGGTTAAGCGTAGTTCCCTCCGGGCTTACCTTGTGCCTGTAATCTGCGAACAGGGCCAGTGCACCAAGAGCTGCAGAACCTATTGCATATCCCTTTGTAACAGCCTTTGTGGTGTTACCTACAGCATCCAATGCATCTGTGATCTTGCGTACCTCGGATGGCATTCCGGCCATTTCTGCAATACCACCTGCATTGTCAGTGATTGGACCGTATGAGTCAAGTGCTACGATCATTCCTGTAGTCGACAGCATTGCAGCTGCTGCAATTGCAATACCATAAAGACCGATTGCAGGGGCTGCTGCACCGCCTACAATGAAGTAGGACGACAGAATACCTGCAATAATAACGATCACAGGAAGTGCGGTACTCTCAAAACCGATTGCAAGACCTGAAATAACGTTCGTACCTGCACCAGTTTCAGATGCTGATGCTATTGTCTTCACCGGACGGAAAGATGTGGAAGTGTAATATTCCGTGAAAACCACCATCAGAACCATGATGGCAACACCCACTAAAGCTGCATAGTAGAATCTGATGTCCCCCATAAGGGAAGTTGTAACGAAGTAGAAAGCAATGAGACAAAGAATCGCAGAAACTGCTACACCCTTATATAATGCCTTCATTATCTTTCCATCACTACCGACCTTCACAAAGAATACGGAAATGATAGAAGCGAAGATCGCTACTGCACCAAGGATGAGCGGATAAAGAATTGCATTGGCGTACGAATCAAGGATAAGTGTTCCAAGAAGCATGGACGCAAGAACGGTTACCACATATGTCTCAAACAGGTCAGCGCCCATACCGGCACAGTCACCGACATTGTCACCAACGTTATCGGCAATTACACCTGCATTACGCGGGTCATCCTCGGGGATCCCGGCTTCGATCTTACCTACAAGATCTGCTCCTACGTCTGCAGCCTTGGTAAAAATACCGCCGCCAACCCTTGCAAAAAGACTTATAAGACTGGCACCGAAAGCAAATCCTACTACAAGGTCCACATCACCATAAAGTATGTAGAAACCACTTGTACCAAGCAGCGCAAGACCTACAACAGCAAGGCCGGTTACTGCTCCACCACGGAAAGCAACAGACATTGCTTTTTGCAAACCTTTTGATGCTGCGCTGGCAGTTCTGACGTTTGCCCTGACTGACACGTTCATACCAATGTATCCTGCTGCTGCGGAACTGATCGCACCAACAAGGAATCCGATTGCGATCTTCCCACCATCAGCAAGAAGTACAAAGATCAGCGCTGCAAGGATTATAGCTACTACAGCGATTGTTTTATACTGGCGATTCAAATATGCCATCGCACCCTCCTGGACGGCACCTGCTATTTCCTGCATCTTTGCAGAACCTGCATCCTCTTTGAGAACGCTGCGTGCAAAGATACCGGCAAACAGCAAACTAATAAGACCGGCAAGAGGGGCAAGATAAATTAAAGCTTCCATATTAAAACTCCTCTCAATATAGTTCTTTTAAATATAATTTTTAATCACTTCACTTTTATAAATATTAATAAAGCAGCATGTCATTAAGGAAGACTTGCTACATAATCGTAATCACGTCGGGTATAATACAGATATATACTATATAAAAGTAGGCTGAAATAGAATACACATAATATGAATGTGTCGATAGACAGAATAAGGATTACACTCCGCCCCCTATCTGCATGAGCTCAAAATCAATGTCATCCGGCACATCCACCCTGAAAACAAAGACATTGTACCTGGATCTGCGGGCAGCGGATATGGCAGTTTTCTGTTCAGATGTAAGATATCCGTCGGTGCTGGCTATGCATAATGATTTCTTAGTGTCCTTTACAAGAAAATCAAAGTGCTGCCCATAGGCATTGAGAAATTCAACAAGTTCACTCAGCTCGTTCCAGTTGTCGCACATATGAACACTTTTAGTTGCCGAGTTGCTCACATACCAGTCCCTGCTCATGTAAGGATAAGCAGCATACTGATCCCTTAGCTCATCATATGCCTTGTGTATCTTAGAGACTTCATTATTAAGGTCGATCCATCTCCACCCCTGGTCTGAAAAGTAGCGTGACGCCACAATTGATACTATCCTATCCTTATCTTTAGGTTCAAGCTTCATTTTAACACCTGATGCCTATTATGGACTTATGACATTTAATATTATACGTAGTCGCTACTATATATGTTTCCATTAACAAAGTAAGGTATACACTGGGTGCGTGATTACTATCTATTGAATTATAATAGTATTAATCAAAAACTGAAATAATCAAAAGCTGAAACGGAAATATGGGTAGTGCGGCCGGAAAATGTTAAAGGTCAATGCCTGAAATAAGGTATTGACCTTATGGAAGAAACATTGACATAAAGTATAGGTTCCAGATCAACTATCTCTTCCTTTGATATGTTAGCTGCGGACAGTTCTATAGTTCCGTTGACCGTGACAGAGGAACCTGCTGCTACAAGCCTGTTGAGCTCCCGGCTGACAGAAGCCTGCGAACTTGCAATATAGGGACTTTGACGAAGAACAGGTTCAACTGTTGTTATGAAAATATCCTCCCCGCCACTATTGTAAAGAGTGAACTCGTACCTGTAAATATCACCGGAACCGTTACCATCAGAAGAACCAATTGAAGATGTGCCGTCAACAAGGAGCAGACCCTGCACCTGAACGGGACCGCATGACCAGATATTCCCGGCAGAACCCATCAGAACAACTGCAACAATGATGAGCAATCCATAAGAAAGCCTTTTATCCATATTTTACTCCTCATACCCGAAATGACTGCATTTGATATCTTATTGTTGCCTGAAAAGAGTAAAATGATCAGAATCCTGAAGACAGAGGGGGAACATCTTGTTCTCAAAATATGAAAAACTGATTGTTATGGTACATAATGAGATGGTGGTGGTAATACAATGTGTTCCCCGTTGTCCTATAACTATTGTCATGATACTATATAAATTATACTGATAGTGTTATAAAAAATATACTATACATTATAAATAAGACAGTTGCGATAGTTGCGGACAAGCATAAAATAAATATAACGTAAACAAATATAATATAAATAAATACAATATAAATAGATTTAATATTAAATTATTAAATATAATAGCATGCTTATTTTAATAACTTTAGTCACCTAAAATAATCAAAGTCAGGACGGTACAAATGAATTGTTCAACATGCACCTATAAAAAGAACATTGCATTATATTCGAAATGTGCAGGGATACCCGGAAGGAACAGGGTAGGTACGGCATATTATTGCGGGCACCCGGAAATGGTAAATCCTGTTCCAATAATCCGGGAAGACGACGATATGCTTGAAGACTGTCCTTTCAACAGCAACATAACGACTATCTCAAAAGATATGCAGGATGCGAACATAAGCGGATAGCAATGCTGTCATGATAGTTCATTTGTGCAGACCAATGAATGAGTAAAATGTCCCTCAAATATTGATCATTATATCATACTTCTTAATTACCACCTGCCATTCAGCCTCAAACCAAGGAATCCCATTTCATCCATTGACTATCTTTTATCGCGGAAAGTGACTCTCCTGGCTTTGCTGACCACCGAATTTCCGCCCATTCCCATTAAAAGGGCAGCGATGACAGAGAAAACATCCACCTTCTCAACACTAACCTCGTGGAAAGCAGCCCCCGCAACAAGCATGGCAATGATGGTCTGAGTGATATATGCCGGGTCAAATTTTGTGCCCGGATCGTTTATCCGGTTGGTCCAGTAACCCTGAACCATATACCACAATGCACCGGCCATTGCAACAAGAGCAAGGATCTCGTTTGCTTCCATCCTTACACCTCCATATAAGATTATATTGATAATGGGATTTAGTAAATTAAGAAACTACTTTCCTGAACATTTAATCCTTTCTCCGGGATTACCCTTGATATAATAAAATAAGTCAAACCTTTCAAATGACTCCTGAACTTATTAATAATTGCAGAAAAAGTTACAACCGAAATAAATATAAAACAAAAAAGCAGAGCAAAAAAACGAAAAATGAAAGGGGATACGTTTTTTATACACATGTAATTAACAGCTGATCATTCAAACATGCGAGAACCGGAACTCTGTGCCTGCTCCATGAGAACGGTATTTTCCCTCACTTCACCTGGTGCATGATGACCTACATCAACGAAGGTGCCTTTTACATCCATCCCGAACATCTGGAGTATCCTGGAAAACTCTTCATAGACCGGTTTGAAAGCTTCCGGATCCGGGGCACCTTGTGCGCCTACTATAACAGCTTTTTTACCCTCTTTAATGCGAGGAGTGAAATCCGGATTGATAAGTGCAAACCAGCGATCAATGAATTGTCTCATCTGGCCGGTTAACTGGAAGAAATAGATAGGGGAACCAAACACAAAACCATCTGCACTCCTTAGAGCTTCATAAGCTTTGGTCATATCATCATTGAGTTTGCAGCCTTCAACTGCCCTGCAGTAATTGCATCCCTGACAGCCTTTAAGATCCATTTCATTCAGATAGAACTTTTCTACTTCAGCGCCGGACAGTACTGCTCCGTCCAGGACCTGCTGGACAAGTACATCAGTGTTTCCTTGCTTTCTCGGACTTCCTACAAAACCTACAACTTTCATCCTGATCATTTCCTTTTATTTGTGTGGCTGCCATGAGTGACCATTTCCCGGAGATAAGACTCAAACATATACAGTCACCAGACACTAAATATGGCGATACTATATTTAATTCTATACAAACACTTCAAAATACAAATACTTCAAACACGTAATAGATTTCAGCAATTTCTACGTGATGAGCCATGATATGCTAAAAAAGACCGGATAATAAAGGACCTGTCAAACTTCAGTACAACCGGAAGATATAATTCCCATAAATTATCAGTTCAGAACATGGTTAAAATTGCAGTCACAGGAAAAGGCGGGGTAGGCAAGACCACACTGTCCGGCACCCTTGCAAGAATGCTGGCAAAGGATGGATATGATGTACTTGCTATTGATGCAGATGCTGATATGAACCTGGCATCATCACTGGGCATAGAGAAGCCCCCAGAACCCCTTACCGAATACCAGGATCTTATCGAAGAGAGAGCAGGGGAAAAAGGAGGCATGTTCAAATTCAACCCCAAGGTAGATGATATTGTCGACATGTTCGGTGTTGTCGGCCCCGATGATGTAAAGATGCTGGTCATGGGTACCGTTGAAAGAGGAGGAAGTGGCTGCATGTGTCCTGCTTCGGCCTTTTTGAAAGCTTTTTTAAGACATGTAGTGCTGAAAGATACCAGTGCAGTAATACTTGACATGGAAGCAGGTATCGAGCACCTGGGCCGAGGTACCACCCGGGGTATCGATCTTATGATAATAGTAGTTGAGCCGGGAATGCGCTCAATAGAAACTGCCCAGAGGATCAGGCAACTTTCCGAAGGTATCGATATAAAACATCTTGCTGCTGTGATCAACAAAGGGAATTCTGCGAATATAAAGCCAAAGCTGGAAGAGATGGGAATTCCGGTACTCGGAGAAATACCCTACGACCCAGATCTTGTGGAAGCTGATCTCAATGGCCTTGCCCCCATAGATGTTGGTGGCAAATGGGTTGATTCTGTTACCGGGATTAAGGAAAGAATGCTTGAAATGATAGCAGGATTTGAGAAAGAGGATCAGAACTGATCCCCATGGTCATAAGGACTTGTAACAGGGATGTTGAGGCCTATATCACAAAGGACGGGTCATCTATCAGGGAACTCATCCACCCCCTGGTACACGGTAACACTGCCCAGAGCCTTGCTGAGGCAACAGTTCCTGCAGGAAGTTCCACCCTCCTACATATCCATAATCTTAGCGAGGAAATATACCATGTCATATCCGGTACAGGCCTTCTCACTTTAGGGGATGAGGATATCATTGTACAGACAGGTGACTCGATCTGTATTCCACCAAAAACCCCCCACAACATAAAAAATACGGGAAGATGTGAACTCAGGATACTGTGCTGCTGCTCACCTGCCTACTCACACAACGATACACAAATACTGGAATGATACGGTAATTAAAGACATTCCTGACCGGTGCCAGACTGGCCTTTAGTATTCATATCACAAAAAGTAAAGGATCACAGGCATCATTATAACCCCCATTGCATGGGATTTTCTTATTTTCAGAAATGAAGCTATCATTCCCATGGGCGTTGCGATAACAAATATCAGCAGTCCGAAAGTTCCTGTAAATAAAAGGCACATGATGAAAAGCAGACCCAGCACTGTGTAACACAGGAGAGGATAGTCGATCCGTGAAAGCCTGTGATGTATGCTATCTCCCAAAAAGACCGTGGAATGATACGACAGTATGGCTGTCAATGACATTGCACACATAAAAAGTACTATAACAGAGGGATCGAACCATACATCCCCAAGGAGCCCGTCTATAGCCACCATTGCCCCGCTGCGGGTCCTCCCAATGACTGCCAGGGCCAGCAAAGCAAAGATGGCATTGCAAGTGTTGACCCCTGAAACCGAGACTATGAACTCCTTTGCAGAATCAAGCACTGTGTCATCTTCATAGTAATATCCGTTATATTTGCTGCTCACTTTATCGAAATCTTCTTTTATGAACAGACGGGCAAAGACCGTAGCTACAGAGGAAGAGATACCTGGTATCCAGGCAACAAGGGAGCCCGAAGTGCCACCAACAATAATACCCCTGAGTATTCTTTTACTGTCAAGTTCCATGCGGGAAGTTAGCTGTGCCGGTATGGCCGAGATGGACATCAGACTGATAATAAGCTGGGATGAGCCAAAAAGACCGCTCAGCAGCGGAAGAAGGATGGATGGCTCGCCTATACTGATAAAAGGTTTCATCAGGTGTTCCATACTGAACGCAAACATGCCAAGAAACCCACATAGAAGGAAGATCACCAATGCATAGAACCTTCCTTTCCAGTGTGCAAGAGAACCCTGTCCTGGAATGTGTTCTCCTCTTTCGGTCATGATCATGATGAACACTATGAATAGCAATATCCAGGAAATGTGGCTCTGAATGAATGGATATGCAATTTTGAACAACAAAGACATAGGTACTGCTATGAAAAGAGCAAGGGCTACTGAACCGGCACTGCCCAGTGCCGACAGCCTTATGGCTTCGGCCCCGCGCCCCTCAAGCAGCAATGCATGACCGGGAAGGACCGCCAGTGCCATATCAGAACTCGGTGCACCAAGAAATATGGATGGGATTATGTCATGGAAAGTATGTGAGATGGCATTTGAGAGAATCATTGCGGCAATGCAGACCAGGGGGAATCCGTAATCAGAGAGGACGGGTGATAAAGCAAGCAATATCAAAGCAAAGTTGTTAGTGTGAATGCCTGGGACAAGTCCGGAGACCACACCAAGAAGATAGCCTGCAAACACCGATATAAAAAATGTCCAGAAAGGAACATCTGTCAGCATACTCATCATTATTTTCCTGAATATTTAGGTCAGAAATATTTGATTAGTACTTAATTTTTGCTTTTTGTGTTTAAAATAAAAATCAGACAATAATTCGGGCCTATAAATTAAGTCGGACAGGTGCATTTCAGGCACGACTTCAAGGATTGGAACTAACACCGGTCAACCTGTTTTAGGAGGTGGTACCTCCAATATACATAAGTTTCAGCATTTGGATAGTACCTGGGAGCTAATACCAGAAAAAGCACCAGCGCAGACAAATGCCTGATTGACTGACTGGCCACTGGGAATAAGGATACAGATGGGAAGAACGAATATGCAAAAATACCATGAATAGCAGATCAAGGACAATACTCCTGATAAGCACAAAATACCGGACATCATAAATCACTTTAAAAAAATATCAGATACATTTGTTCATATTCCGATAATAAATAGGTACACCAAAAATAATATATACCTACAAACCATTATAGAGATTACTATCATGCAACAAACACCTGCCCAATAGATACACTCGGCTTCCTATTGCAGCTATATAGGTCACTTTCTCTAGCAGAACGGTCTTCTCCAAGTGTTGCATGATAGCCTCCGCACTTGCAATTATATCTATTCTAGTAGCAAGCTTTCCCTGAAGACCAGATGGTACTTTTTATCTTTAATTTTATTTTTATTAAGCATCACTACTTACAGAACATAAAATAGTAGTTATTCCAATAAAGTTAAATACTATCAAATATATGTAGGATGTACTACCAGACAACACGCGTCTTCCTATAAACACTACTGATCCTGATATAGCTAGAAGAACTGAGTCGCTCCTGCGTGTTGTCTGTTAGGGTTCCTTTTTTGGGCATAAAACCATGAGGCTTTCTATTTTTCTTTATTAAGTGCTTACAGATACCATGTATAAGGTCGTTTAATCTCTATTTTATTTTTTAAAAGCCGAATGGATTGGATTCTAGTAAAAATACTAAAATTGTTAGGAGTTTTTATTAATATACCTAATATTAATCATTATGCCTATTATATTTCAGAATAACTATTGAGTATCATTTACCAATATAATAATAGTTATTCCAATTTAATTGCAGTACAAATTCGAAAACATAAAGTGATAGGTATGAGAATTAAAAACAGAACACCGGCATTTTACAGTGCATTTGTAGTATTGTTACTGATACTAGGTCTGCCCTTTGCATCAGCAGGTGAGGACACACTTATAGCAAAAACACATAGTGATCCTTTCGGAGACTTTGAACTTTCAGATATTCCGGACGGAGACTACAACATAACGACTGTAAAGCTACTTGGAAGTCCCATGAATATGTGGATCAAAGGCAGTGCTGCCATAAACATATCAGACGGACAGAGCAGTATCACAGATATTGTAATTCAAATGTCCTCAGACAATGCAGAAGATTCTGAAGCCATTAATGCAACTATTTCCAGTGCTATCCTGTCTTCACTTGATGGAAACTGTAGCATAACAGGGAAAACAGTGGCATAATAGCTTTTAAATAATTCTCTGACTTTCTCGATAGCATGGTCCACCCAACCATTTTACTATTTTTGATATGAACAAATGGCATTAAGCAATATTGACATCCTTCAGGATAAATCTATGAATCTCAATCTGATCTTTATTTATCGTACCGTATAATATCTCCATATTGGATGATATTGCAATGTAATAGACATTACTATTAAATATAGGTATCCCTATATAACAACGATTATTTCAGTCTATCATAGATTAGAAGATCCGGACATGAAACATTAGGAATTTCAGTGCCACTCTACAAGACTTCTTTCTAGCAGGGCAAATAATGATTCTGGCTTGCTCTGCGTATTATATTCATTTGTGCAGAGCCATAGATAATACGAAACTTTATATACAATGCAATATTTAGTAGGTATATCTACTAAAAATAGGACATATTAAACCATAACAGAACCGAAGAAACGGAATGCAACCGATTAAGAGAAACAATCAAAGTTCCTATAAAAATGGAGTCAGTATAATGGAATGGAAACTATCGAGAAGGACACACCAGCGTTTCAGACATTTAAGAGTGTGGCGTGATGTGAATACTTCAAGAGAATCCGAAAGAGAAGACTGATATAAAGCAAAATGATCGCATGGGAGATTAGTACCAGACAGGAGAATATTCATGAAAAAGACAATAATCGTATACGGAACAACTACAGGGAATACACTGGTAATGGCAGAGGAAATTGAAGGCATCTTCAAAGAACAAAACGCAGATGTTAAACTGGCAGAAGTAACGGATGTCCAGCCAGGTGACCTGGCAGACTATGACCTGATAATTCTTGGTTGTCCTACATGGGGTGAGGGCGAATTACAGGATGATTTCATTTCTTTTGAAAAGGAGATGAACAAAATAGACCTGAAAGGAAAACAAGCCGCATGTTTTGGTCCGGGAGACAGTTCCTACGTGTTTTTCTGCGAGGCAGTGGATATTCTGGAAGCAAGACTTGAAAGCTGTGGTGCAAAGATGATCATAGAGGGACTGAAGATTGACGGAGATGTGGACGAACACATGGACGCAACCAGAGAATGGGCAGAGAAGATCCTGGCAATAACAGATAATTGACAAAAAATAAGAAAACGGCAGGTGTAATTGAATTGGACGGGATAACAGAGGAGCATTTCATACTTAAAGCATCTTTTGATGGCAATATGCAGGTCCTAAGGCATCATATCTATGAATATCAGAAAGGACTAAGGCATCTGATACTGCATACTGCCAATATTTATCAAGAAGATGAGATAATAGACCTGCTTGAAAGGAAAGGAGTAAATTATCTTATCCGGCAGGCTTCAGAACAAAAGATAAATGTGTTCTTTGGAGACAAAAGATGCATAAATGTAGTCAGGGAGATCGGAGATAAATGTCTTTCAGACTATACGGAGGAGGAAGACTTCATACTTGGGATAATGCTTGGATATGACAGATTAAAACAATGTGACCGTTACCTTAAAAGAAAAAACAAGCTGGGAAATAAACTGATGGTAAAATGCTGATATGATCAGCAAAAGACCATTATTTGTATTTTGCTCTTTTGTTTATCTTCAGGGCTATTATTGATACAATTATTCGATAAATCATTCATTGTCTGACAGGATCCATAGGGAAGATTTCGTTATTCTTTACAAATGGAAGCTTTTTCATGTTTTTGCGACAGGTTCAAATCCGTTCAAAATAATTCATTTTTATGCACTTAGAAGAAATCGTTACCGTACTTGAAGAGATAGCACCTCCTGAACTTGCCGAAGATTTCGATATTGGAAGAATAGGTCTTACACTGGACCTTCAAAATGATGTAAACAAGATAGCAGTAGCTCTTGACCCTACAGACTATGTGCTCAACCGGGCTGCGATGATCGGTGCTGATCTGCTGATCACACATCACACCCGGATATTCCATGCTGTGAACTGTATCAGTAAGGAACTGGCAGATAGTCTTAAGATAGCACTTGATAACGGCATATCACTCTATTCAATGCACACCAATTTCGATAAGGCAAAAGGTGGAATAAACGATGCACTGGCAAAGAGGCTCGGACTGTCGCAGATCATGGAAGTGCCTATCGGAAGGATAGGCAAGATAACCCCTTGTTCGACAGAGACTTTCGTGAACCACGTTGCAAAGTGCCTGAACACTCACGTCCAATACACCGGCAACCGGGAAGAGATAAGTACCGTTATGGTATTCGGGGGCAGTGGGTTCAGGACCCAATACATTGAAGCGGCAAGGGAATATGGTGCTGATGCTTACGTTTCATCCGAGATCAAACATGATGTGATACGCTCTTACAGTGACATGGTACTGGTGGATGCAACACATTATGCCACAGAGAATCCCGGCATGCAGGATCTATGTCCTGTAATTGCTGAGCGGCTGAAACTTGATGTGGAATTCATAGACCATGATCCGCTTATAAGAACGCTGTGATATAATGACGGCCGATGATAAAAGAACAGACGGGATAAATGAAGGTGAGACTGCAGAAGAAGAACTTGAAGAATTGCTTGAAAAGGAATTCAGAAAAAAAACAGATCCCAAACACAGGGGATATGGGGACTATGAAAGAAAAAGAATATACAGAGGACCTTCAGTCAGAAGGGATCATGAATGAACATTTCCAGGGAAAATATGACCATCCGGCTATTGCACGCTAATATTACCCATTGTTCCCGTCGTTACTGCCAGACCGGTTGTCGATGACCTTCTTCCCGCATTTCTCGGGCACTATTGTCAGCTCACCGCCCTGGAATTCATTTCTCAGGGGATCTGTTGTTGCTATCCTGTCAAGGGTGACCGCCACAGCAGCAACTTCAGAATGAGGCTGGTTACCCACTGCAACATTCCAGTCTGCCAGCTCGTATATCTCAAATGGCACCTTTTCCGCACCAACTACTATCATAAGCTTTTCGCACTGGCTGATCTGGGCAACAGCATCCGGAAGATTGACCCCGTACATGGAAAGATGGCAGACCTTCCCGCCTTCATCCTTCCACTTCCTTATCTCGGATTTCCAGTTAACGTCGTTCTTCACGTAGAAATCACCTCCCCACCTTTCAGAGACATCGTTTATGTTCTCCGCAAGTTTGCTGTCCTCTGATGCCAGAAGCATGCCTTCGGCACCAAAGGCCCTTGCTGTCAGGCCCACATGAGTGGTTATTCTCTTATCCCTCTGGGGACGGTGACCCAGCCTCAATATCACTATCTTCTTTGCCGGCATGCTTATCACAGTTCAGTGATATCCGCAACTTTTTCCAGGAGCATGCCTTCAACAACTATCGGGAGGAATTCTCTTGCACTTTTGATGGCTTCTTTCAGTTTTTCCTCTTTTTCCGCATATATGGTCAGGACAGGCTGTCCCTCCTGCACTGCTTCCCCGCGTTTTTTGTGGATCATGACACCTGCACCTTTGTCGTTAGGAGCTCCTGCAAGCCTTGCTATCTGGACAATGCGCTTGTTGTAGAACTCAAGTATGTATCCGTTTGTCGGAGCTGTAAGTTCTGCAGTGAACTTGCCCACCGCAATATCCCTGTAGGTCACATTCGGATTTCCGCCCTGTACCTCTATTATCTCCCTGAGCTTTTCCAGGGCTTTACCGTTCTTGAGTGTTTCAAGTGCCAGCTGGCGACCCTGGCCCTTTGCAGCAACACCGCCCATCTCAAGCAGCATGCCTGCAAGGACGATACTCTTTTCTATAAGGCTGTTAGGACCTTCCATTGTTTCAAGGACCTTGAGAGCTTCTATGACCTCAAGGGCCGGGCCGATGGTCCTGCCAACCGGGGATGCACCGTAAGTGAGTGCACAATCCACATCCATACCCAGACGTTCTCCCAGATTTATCAGGTCCCTTGCAAGCTTTCTTCCGGTCTTTACATCAGGTATCTTCGTGCCTGAACCGGTCGGAATGTCAATGACCACTTTCTGAGCACCCACAGCACCTTTTTTAGCCATTATGGAAGCCAGTAACTGGCAATGAGGATCAATGGAAAGGGGATATTCTATCCTTATCAGCTTGTCATCGGCAGGTGCGATATTTGTAGCACCACCCCATACAATGACACCACCGACCTTTTCGGTCATTTCCTTGATCTGCTTAGCTGTGAATTCGACCGGAGCCAGTATCTCCATCAGATCGGCAGTTCCGCCTGCACCGGTTATTGCACGGGAGCTGGTTTTGGGTATCAGCAGGCCATTTGCCGCTACTATAGGGACGATGAGCAGCGAGATCTTATTGCCAGGCACACCGCCTATGGAATGTTTGTCCATTATAGGGGATGTGCTGAACTCTATACGCTCACCTGTCTCTATCATTGCTTTGGTGAGCCACTCTGTCTCATCCTCGCTAAGATCCTTGATGTAAGTCGCGGTAAGGAAAGCAGCAAGCTCGATATCATCCAGGTTCTCCTCGACTATATCCTTTACAAGCTCGTTTATCTCATCCCTTTCAAGCTTACGGCCATCCATGATTTTGCGGATTATACGGGTAGATTTTGGTTTTTCCGCAGGTTCAACTTCCACGGTCTCGGTCCATTCTTTGTGCAGCTGCTCCTGTACCTCATGATACAAGCCGATCATTCCCGGAGCTATCATATCCTCTGTAAAATCAACAATTGCCGTCAGAACAGTATGGTTCTTTATCCTTACTCTGTCCCCTTCATGAACTCCCAGTTCTTTGGCATCGATCGTGTTCAACACCACTTTATACTTTCCGACTTTGATATCAATAGGCTGTACTTTTAGCTGCATTATTCCACCTTTTATATACAGAAGATTGCATCAAGGGATAAATAGGTTTAGTACCAGGGAAAATGAGTGAATTATTTAGACATAGATGGCCTTAAAGATCATGGACCATGGTCATGCAATATGCCGGCAGGATGCTATCCTCCAACTGCGCAGGTGTCAGCAAAGACCTCTCTTCTAAATGATACATACATATATAAAAAAATAAAAGGGTTTTATTGATCAAATATTTATCTGCCGCCCTCATCCAGACAGTAATACACCTTTGTGAGGTTGTTCTCTTTGTACACTGCACATTCAGGACATACACATCCTTTATCATCTGTGATGCAGTTGCTTTTTCCAAAGGCACAGAACACCCCCTCGATGTGATCTGTTTTTGAAAGGTCCCCTTTGACTGCTCCTTTCAGGAGCTCAGCTGTATTGGATGGCATCGATTTCACCTTGCAGGCAAAAGTATAGCTTGGACATTTCTTCATACAGATGCATTTCATGAGATTCTCTTTGTTCTTTTCCACTCTTTCCACTTAAATCACCCTCTTATGATCTTTCCCAGACGTTCTTAAAATTAACCTGTACGCGCAATTGCATACTAATATAAATGAGGTTAGAGATGCTATTTAATTGTTTTTACTTGCTATTGTATTGTTCAATATGATTTCTGTAATCGAAACCACCTTATCCCTTAAAGGAGATTATTATTCAGGACCTTATTCAGGACCGCTATGAGGTTTGGTAAAATGGCCGATCAAACAAATAAGGCGTCTGAAAATATTCCAGGCAGGTACTATGTTGATGACAATTGTATAATGTGTAAGGTTTGTTTGACCATTGCCCCTGAAATTTTTGCGATTTCAGACGATGGTACGCATGCCTACGTTCAAAAACAGCCGGAGAACGAAGATGAAACAGCTGCCTGCGAAGATGCACTGTTGAGCTGTCCGGTGGAGGCTATCGGAAGCAATGGGGAATAAAGAATGAATGTACAGAATGGTCGTTGACATTTAAGGAACAAAACCAACGTTTGCAAAACAATCCATAAAGCTAAGAACTGGAAATTGCAATAGATATATTGATGGATGACGATCCTGCCATTCTCCTCCTTTTTATATGTATGTAAACATTGGAATGGTATCCGAAGGCATATTTTATCCACTGGCTACGCGATTGGTAAAGATCACCCTTGTGCCAGGAATCTCGAGAGCCCAAAGAGGCTGTATTTAAAACATATAGATACAGTACCACCGGACTTAAAAACAATCAATAATTATACTGCCTCATGAATGCCTTTATGCAAACAGCCATAGATGAAGCACGTCATGGCATGGAGCACGATCACGGAGGACCTTTCGGGGCAGTGATCGTCAAAGACGGGGAAGTAGTGTCCAGTGCCCATAATGAAGTACTGATGAGCAATGACCCCACAGCCCATGCAGAGATCCTGGCAATCAGGCAGGCATCTGCCATCCTGGGAAGGTTTGACCTTTCAGACTGTGAGATATATACAAGCTCACAACCCTGTCCTATGTGCCTTGCGGCTATCTACTGGGCGCGCATAAAGACAGTATATTACGGCTCCGATAAAGATGATGTTGCAGCAGTTGGTTTTGATGACAGTCTTTTTTACAGTTATATAAGAGGAGACTTAAAGGACCCGGGTATGGAACTTATTAATCTTGAACGGAAGGACTGCCTTGAACTGCTCAGGGAATGGATGGAAAAAACTGATAGAAAGATGTACTGACAAGAATAACACTGTCAGATGCGTTAGTATTCATGACATATATATGTATATATACATGTATATATAAACATCAATGATGCATACAATAGGACTACTCTATAAATGATAAATATATATTAGGCCTAGTCATTATTGACATATTATTGTTAAACCCAGGCATCACATCTGTGATATATATCATGAGATAGTCATTATTAGCCTGAATTAAAAAAATCATCCTGGAGGGAGGACGTGGTCTTAGATCAATTCATACCAAGCATGATAATATTGCTGGTTACTTTCCTGCTTATCGTTCTTTTCAATTTCCTTTTCAAGAAAAGGAATATCTTCTCAAGGGACAAGATAATACAGCAAATGATATTTGTCGTTATACTTGTCACGGGATTACTGTTTGTCATATTCTCCCTTCCAATAGATATTGAGAACAAGAACCTGATACTCACATTCGTAAGTATAGTCATTGGTGCCATAATTGCATTCTCATCCACAACATTTGTGGCAAATGCAATGGCCGGAATAATGCTTCGACTCATACATCCGTTCAGGGTGGGGGATTTCATAAAGGCGGATGAGACATTTGGAAGGGTTACCGAAATATATTTCCTCCACACCCAGATCCAGTCCATGGACAGGGATCTGATAACCATACCCAATATGACCCTTGTTTCAAAACCCCTCAAGACCATACGTTCATCGGGGACAATAATAAAAGTAACCGTGTCCCTTGGATATGATATTTCCAGGAAGAAAATAGAAACAAGTCTTCTAAAGGCTGCTGAGACCACGGGTCTTGACAATCCTTTTGTGCATATTGAAAAACTTGGGGATTTCTCCGTGACCTACAAAGTAGGAGGGCTTCTGAAAAACGTAGAAGGGCTGATAACTGCAAGATCCGATTTCAAAAAGAACGTTATGGATGCACTGCATGATTCGGACATAGAGATCGTTTCCCCCACGTTCATGAACCAGAGGGTTTTCAGTGAAGATTACGTATGTATGCCACCAAAGGAAACTGCAGCGGAAAAGATGAAGAACAAAGAACCAGAACCCAGGGTCATGACCGAGGAGATAGTCTTTGACAAGGCTATCCTGGCGCAGATGCTTGACAGGATATATACAACAGCAGACGGTCTGGCTCCACGCAGGAAGGAAATAGAGGAAAAGCTTAAAGAGATAGGTGATGAGGCTCTGAAAGAGAAACTTAAAGATCAGCTGAACCTCCTTGCCCAAAGGGAAGAAGAGATCAGACCTGCGATACAGGCTCTCAGGGACTTTCCGGATATAACTGCTCTTCCCGATGACCAGCATGATGTGTATGTCAGGTCACTTATAGAAACGGAGAAGGACATCACCCTGCTGAGTAACAGGCATATGGACATTGAAAGGAAAACAGATACGGCCCTGGAAAAACAGCAATGAAAAGATTTTTTTAATTTATGCTCATTGAGGAACAGAATGATAATAGGTGTACTTGGGCTTAAGGGGTCCTACTCTGAAAAGGCTGCAATGCAGTGGATAGAAAAGAACGGAACTAATAACGCACATATCCTTGAATACTGCGGGGACATCCAGGATGTGTTCGTCCTGCTGAAAAATGGGTCATGCGATATAGGAGTGGTACCACTGGAAAATTCAATCGAGGGATCTGTAGGTGTCACACTGGACATGCTTCTTGAAAATGATATGACCGTTATCGGAGAGACCATTGTTGCTATTGAGCATTGCCTGCTGTCCAGAGGTAAAAAAGAAGACATCAAAGTTATACTTTCACATCCTCAGGGTCTGGGACAATGCCGTCACTTCCTGAAGGAGCATTTCCCTGAAGCCGAACTGAGGACCACAGGAAGCACATCCCATGCAGCAAAGCTTGCTACTGAATTTGAGGAGATGGCTGCCATTGCCTCACCTGATACTGCCGGGTTATATGACCTCAATATAATCATGCCGGATATCCAGGACATGAAACAGAATCATACTCGCTTCATCATCATCACAAAACCCGACTCTCCGGCAGCCAGGAGCCTTATGATGAAGGATGGACAGGAAGAGGCCTGCAAAACCTCCATAATAGTATATCTTGACAGGGACCGTCCTGGCGCCCTGTATGAGATTCTTGGCGAATTTGCCAGAAACGAGATCAACCTTACAAGAATAGAGTCCAGGCCCTCAAAGAAAGTGCTTGGTGATTATATTTTCTACATTGACCTTGAGGGATGCATAAGCGATGCAATTATAAAAGATGCAATATATAATATAAGGTCGAAAGTCGGGATGTTAAAAATGCTTGGTTCATATCCTATGTTTGACCCTTATTGTGAGTCCAACCGGGTGTATATGGAAAAAAGTATGCCTTCTACAGATTAAATAAGCGGTGCAGCCATGGATGTAAGGGATTTTGTAAGAAAGCAGGAAGCAGCACTTAAAAGATATCGCAGGATATATAAGCTTCTGGACTTTAGTGCGATAACCCTTATCCTGTATCTATTGCTCTTCTATTTGAAAATTGACCTGGTTTTCCCTTTATTGAGCAGCTTTGAGGTCAGGGCCGAAACATCATACGACATACTGGGAATAAGCATTGCATTTGGAACTGCTGCCCTGATCCTGATAGCAGCTTTCTTTTCACTGATAATTACCTTCATACTGCATTTGCGTGATGACAGGACAAAAGCGTTGTTACTGCTGGAGAATAAACACCCTGAACTGCGTGAGAGACTGCGCACGGCATATGACAACGCAAATATCAATAACCTGATAGTATCGGACCTGCTGGACTCGGTATCCTCCGGAATAAAAAAGATCACTTCGTCTTCATTACTTATAAAGGGTAAAGTGCTCTTCGGGATGATCCTTATATTGGTTTCTAGTACCACAATGGTCTATGTTGTCCAGAACGATATTCGAACGGACCTTATCTCCCCGGATGATATAAAAGATATCATTGATGAACTTCCGTTCATGAACGGGAATGAAGACGTTTCAGGCGACCTTTTTGAGATAGATGATCCGGGTAGTGAAGATAGAAACCCGGGTAATGAGGACCTGACAGGTGAGACCGCTGTAATTGTAGTTGAAGGGAAGGAAGTAGACCTTACGCTTCCACCAGGTGCAGGTTCCGGTTTCACGAACCAGGAAGAAGCTGATCAGGCAGATGAGGACTTTGATCAGTCATCACCCTATGAGATAAGCATTATTTCATCCCCCACATATAATGAGAAGCTTCCCGAAGGTTATGAAAGCATTATCAGATCATATTTTGAGGAAATGGCAAATAAATAACCCAGGGTGAGTGCAATAAAGATAATACTTTAAGCATATGATAAAACTATACAATATTCATGACTATACATCACAGGACAAAGACAGAGGAGATAACAGATGGCTAGCGACCTGAATTCAAGGGACCTGTCGCAAACGTACAAAATGGCCGGCGATATGTTTGCAACGCTTTTCAATGAGATCGGAAAGGTAGTTGTCGGCCAGAAAGCTTCAGTGGAACAGATAATCATTGCAATACTCTGTAACGGGCATGCACTGGTAGAGAGTAACCCCGGTCTTGGAAAGACACTGACAATTTCCACAATATCTAAATCAATGGACCTGAACTTCAGCAGGATACAGTGTACTCCGGACCTCATGCCTGCGGATATTACCGGAACACACATCATAGAGGAAAGTAACGGACACAAAGAGTTCAAGTTTGAGCCCGGGCCCATATTTGCAAACATAGTGCTTGCCGATGAGATCAACCGTGCCTCCCCAAAGACACAATCAGCATTACTTGAGGCGATGCAGGAGAAGCAGATAACTGTGGGCAACGACACTTTCATGCTTGAACAGCCTTTCTTCATTCTGGCAACCCAGAACCCCATTGAAATGGAAGGTACCTTCCCGCTTCCTGAAGCGCAGCTTGACAGGTTCCTGCTCAAGATCCTTGTGGATTATCCAAGCTATGAGGATGAGATAGAGATAGTGAACCGCTACACACGGTCCATTATGCCTTCTGTCGCAAAGGTGGTCAATAAGAACACGCTCCTGGACCTGCAGAAACTGACAAGGGATGTGCCTGTGGCAGAGGACATAAGGAACAGGGCTATCAAGATAGTCATGTCAACGCGTATAAAAAGTGAGTTCATAGAATATGGTGCTTCCCCAAGGGCATCAATAGGTATCATTCTTGCGGCAAAGGCGCGTGCATTGATACAGGGACGCAATTATGTAAGTGCAGAGGATATTGATGCCATGGCATACCCGGTGCTCAGACACAGGATAGTACTTACCTTTGAGGCTGAAAGAAGGGGAATAAGCACTGACCAGGTCATAAAGAGCATCGTTGAGAAGATAAGGTAAAAATAAAAAGGCAGCATTGCCCGCAAACTCATACAGGCACTTGCAATGAGCGATAAGAGACATAACATCGATATCGATTTCTTCAGGCAGCTTGACCGCTTCACCTTTATGGTAAGGAAAAGAGTGTCAACTGCGTATGCCGGCAGCAGACGCTCTGTCCATAGCGGAAAAGGACTTGATACCATCGGCTACCGGGAATACAACCCTGGAGATGAACTAAGGTCTGTGGACTGGAAAGCCTATGCCCGGTCGGAGAAACTCTATGTGCGCCAGTTCGAGGAAGATAAGTCCCTGACAACACATATACTGCTGGATTCCAGCAAAAGTATGGATTATAGCGGAGGGGAGGACCCCAGCAAGTTCGAGTATGCAACAATGCTTGCAGCCGGTTTTGCATATCTTGTTACCAAGGACAACGACAAGTTCGCCATATCCACCTTTGCAGAGGATATCGACATAAAAAAACCCAGGAGAGGAAGGAAGTACCTCCTCAAAACCATAGAAAGTCTTGAAACTGTTAAGGTAGGAGGGAAGACGGCCATCAATGAGTGCACCATCCAGTACGGCAAAGCCATTCATTCACGTTCGCTTGTTATCATTATCTCGGATTTCCTCCAGGATCAAAAAGAGATAGAATCTGCAATCTTCCGTTTTGCTGATCATGACCTGATACTTATCCAGGTACTTGACAGGACTGAAAGTTCCCTTGTAATTCACGGCCACAGCAGGCTAATAGACCTTGAGTCCGGGGTCAAGCTGGACACCTACATCAGTGAAGACCTCAAAAACGAATACAAGGACAAACTCACAGAGCATATCAACCACATCAGCGATACCTGCAGCAGGGTTGGGGCCGAATTCTATACGTTCACAACAGACATCCCTGTCTTTGATGCGTTCTTCAACACAATAAGCAGGAGGAGATGGTAATGCCCTTTGATAATCCTCTTGCCCTTGCTGCACTTGCAAGCGTCATACCACTGATAATACTCTACCTCCTCAGGCCAAAGCCGTTGCAGGTCCGTATTCCCTCACTTATGTTCCTGCTGGATATAAAGGAGGAAAATAAACGTTTCTACACATCTATTACAAAGCTTATCAAGGATCCGCTTTTCCTCATACAGCTACTGGTACTCATCCTGCTCGCCCTTGCAGCAGCTTCGCCCTACTTGCAGACACAGGAAGCACTTAGCGGGGAGCACACGGTCCTTATCATTGACGGCTCTGCAAGTATGCAGACCGACAACAGGTTCAGTGAAGCGGTTTCAAAGGCAGAGGATTATGTAAGCAGGAAGAACAGCATAATCCTTGCCCAGAGTACTCCTGTAACGGTCCTGGAGAGCGAAAGTGCCCAGGTTGCCTATGAAACCCTTGCTTTAATGCAAGCAAAGGCAACCGTTGCAGACCTGTCCGGTGCAATTTCAGCAGGTATGAGAATGCTCTCTGAAGAGGGAGGGAATATAGTTTTAATATCTGACCTTGCCAGCTGGAGCGGTGATGACCCGGTCAATGCCATGAAACTGGCAGAATCATATGGCCTTACAGTCCAGTTCATCCTTGTTGGCAGGGAAGCTGACAATGTAGGTTTTATCCAGGGGAGCATTGAGGCAATCAATGGCAGTTATAACTACACCGCAGTTGTGAAGAACTATCAGAGCAGCAGGCAGATAATTGATATTGAGATAGAGAACCTTGATAGCGGTAAGAAGAATACGGTCCAGCCGAACATTCCTGCACGCTCCACAAAACAGATCACGCTTGGGAATCTGGGATCCGGCATAACCGAGGTGAGGATACTGGATGAAGACAGCCTGGCGGCAGATAACATCGCATACATATCGATTCCCAGGATATCCGACAGGAGATTGCTCTATGTCAGTGATGTTGACAACCTGCCTTCACAGGTGGCGCTGTCACTGATACCCAATATCAACCTCAATAAGCTTGAAGGAGTGCCTGAGGACGTATCAGGGTACAGTATCGTGGTCATTGCCAATAAGGAAAGATCACTTGCAAGCAATGAGATATCCACACTCAAAAGCTATCTGGACATGGGCGGAAGGGCGATATTCATAGGCAGTGATGCACTTTTAACGGCAAATACAAATCAGGAACTTGCAGAACTGCTCCCGGTCAGGCCGGTTTCCGTTGAGGATACCAGGGGTGTGACCCTGGAAGTTGTCCAGCAGACAAGGCTGAGTGAGGATATAGAATTCAACGAGGTTGCCATGTACCAGTTCCTTAACGTCACATCAAGGATGGATTCCGCAACCCTTGTTTCCACTGAAGAGGATATTCCCGTACTCACATATGGTTCTGTGGGTGACGGGACCGTGGTGTATTTCGGGATAAATGATATTACAGGAGAGGAGGCCTGGAACAATTTCCACAACCTTCCTGAATATCCGGTATTCTGGTTCAAGCTGGCCGGATGGCTTGGAGGCACCGGCGGCGTGCAGGACTATAACCTTAAGACCGGAACGGTCTCTGTACTGGCAAAAGAACAGGAGATAAAAACCCCTGGCAGCATCCGGACAGTGGGTCGGGTCCTTTATGATGAAGTTGGCGTCTACCAGGTAGCCGGGAAGGAGATAGCTGTGAACATCTATAATGACAGGGAATCCGACACTACCCTGATAGGCAATAACGTAATAGAACGCTCACAGACACAGGACGGGCCAAAGATAGTACGTGCCAGTTCCTATACTGCAAAGGAATACCTGGACAATTACATGATAATCATTGTTTTTGCACTTGTCATACTTGAACTGCTCATCATACGCAAGAGAGGTGAGCTCTGATGGTCAGGTTCGAGAGTCCCGAGTTACTGTGGCTGATAGTTCCCGCGATTATCGCAGGTCTTTACCTGATGAGAAAAAAGAAACAGAAGATGCTTATCCTTTCACGCATAATTGTTGCTGTGCTTCTCATCGTAGCCCTGGCATCCCCCTTCACCATCGTTCCAAGGATCACTACCGATGAAAATCCCAACCTTGTTATAATCTCTGATGAAACAGACAGCATGAACCTCTTCAGGAACGGCACCGCATCGGAACTTTACGAGGCCATGACCGCAAGGACCCCAACATCACTTGTCAGGCTCACCGGGGATAGCACTGCACTTGGGGATGCCATTGTGCAGTATTCCACAGGGGATAACCAGATAGTACTCGTCACCGACGGTAACAGCAACCGCGGAGAGGATCTTGAGGATGCCCTGAAGTTTTCAAAAGAGACAGGTACCACCGTGTACTATGTACAGCCCGAACTGGAGGCAAACGATCTGAGCGTGAGGATCGAAGGTGATAAGACCGTAATTTTAAACAATGAGAACCAGTTCGAGATAGTAGTCTCACAGGCCATGGAGCAGACTGTGACATACAGTTACGAATTATACCTGGATGACACCCTCTACAGTAGTCGCACTATCACCCAGGAGGAACGAGAGAGAAGAATAACAGTGCCCCAGATCAGATTCTCCAGACTTGGAGCTCACACCCTGAAAGCTGTCATCAGACCTTCCGGCTCAGATACCGATGAGATAAATAATGTGTTCTATAAATCCATCTATGCGATCCCAAAACCCAGGATACGTGCAATAGGCCTGGAAACCAATTCCCCGCTGGCAAATATTCTCCAGAACCTCTACGATGTATCTGCTTCAGGAAAATTTGAGAATATAGATAGCAGAAAAGCAATAGTAATAGATAACACACATGCCAACTCGTTCACACAGCAAGACGTGGAACTGCTAAGGAACTATCTCAATGACGGAAAAGGGATTGTAGTAGTGGGAGGCGATCGCTCCTACAACTTCGGGGACTATCTGGATTCACCCATTGAAGAGATACTGCCTGTCTATTCAAGGCCCACAGACTGGAGTGGCGGCAGGAATGTCGTGCTTGTACTGGACATATCACAAAGTACCACTGCCCACGGGACAATTGGAGATATACTGGGAAACGCCATCAATATACTTTACGATGAGAATCTCCGGGATGCTTATCTGGGAGTGATCGCTTTTGGAAGTGAAGGGACCGATGTATCCGATGGTCTGCAGTTCCTTGGAACTGCATCAAATATCGAATCCCTGAGGTCCGAACTGGAGTCACTTGCCCCCACAGCCACAAGTGAGACCTCTCTTGACCAGGGACTTGCAATTGCAGAAGAGTGGCTGGAAAATGAAGTAGGGGAACTTGAAATAATAATAATATCCGACGGTGGTATAGAACAATCATATGACCAGAGTCTTGATATCGCTGAAAAAATTGTTGGCAGCGGGGTCAATCTTTATTACATACACATCCGGTCAAGTGCACCTTCCCAATATGACCAGTATGGGAACAGATATGCTGAAGTGTTAATGGATGAAGTCGGTGGTGTATATTTCCATCTGCAACAGGGGGAAAGGGCGAACATAGAATTCGAGAACATCCAGCAGACACCTGACGAAGAAACTTCAGAGCCTGGAACTTATCCGCTAATTGAGCTCAATACCAGGCACTTCATCACACAGAACATTGACATAGAGGGAAGTATCACCGGCTACAATGACGTCACACCAAAGGCAGGGGCAGACCGGGTCATAATCACCAGTACCGGGAAACCTGTGCTTACAACATGGAGATACGGGCTTGGAAGAGTGGCCGCCCTGACAACGGATAACGGTCAGGGAGGAGAGAATATGTGGGCCACACAGCTGTACTCGGGAAATAATTCAAGGCTCATATCCTCAACCATTAACTGGGCTATCGGCAATCCCAGGGAAGAGACAGGAGCTGTTGTGGAAGCACCTGACACATGGTACGGTACGCCTGTCACCATCGAACTGACCATGTATGACCAGGGCATACCCACCCTGCGACTTAATGGCGATGAGCTTGACCTGTCACTTACAGGAACAAATGTCTATGAAGCCGTGATAGATCCAAGCCCCATAGGCATCCATGACCTTTCCGGATATCCGGTGGCTGTGAACTATGCCCTGGAATACAGGGACCCGGGTCTTAACGGGAACCTTCCGGGCCTGATCAAAGCATACGGAGGGAACACCTATTCAGTAAATGAAGCAAGGGCCCTTCTGTTTGAGGAAGCAAAGGGAAATTCCGAAAAACTTGTGCGTGACAGGGTAAGCCAGAAGATATACTTCCTGCTTGCCGCCCTTCTGATATTCCTTGGAGAGGTGATCATCAGGAGGATAAAAGAGATCAGGGAAATGAAGAAACTGGAGCAGGAGATCAGGACGTGAACTCTTTTAGAATATGTACCAAGCAACGAGGCAATGGACAAGTGACAGAACTGTGTCCATCCCTGTGCTTCCAGGAAAAATCAAATTAAGATTCTGGCAGGTTTTTCTACCTTTTCAAATCAATGACATTATCCTGATCTTGTGCGCTTTTAAACTGATTAAGCGAAGATTGCACATAGTATTCATCCCAGGAACCGCATTACCCCACATATAACTTGCAGTAATATTAATCACTGCAGATATGCAAAACTTTATATAAAACTACACCAATTAGATAATATCACAATTGTGTAATCAGAACCCAATACAGAAAAACACTCAGAAAATACAGTACAAGGGAACACACAGGAGAAAACAACATGGAAAACAAGAAATACGGGCCACATACATTATCTCTGCACGCAGGACAGGAACCAGACCCTGTGACCGGGGCACGTGCAGTACCTATCTACCAGACAGCGGCATATACATTCAGGGATGCAGAACATGCTGCCAATCTCTTTGAACTCAAGGAATTTGGCAACATTTACACCAGGCTCATGAATCCTACCACTGATGTCCTTGAGAAAAGAGTGGCTGCCATCGAAGGTGGTACCGGGGCAGTGGCCGTTTCTTCCGGAATGTCTGCAATAACCCTTGCGCTGCTTGGAGTCACCGGTCTTGGAGATGAGATCGTTGCAGGGGACAATCTCTATGGCGGAACATACCAGTTATTCAACAATACTTTCCCTCAGCTTGGAAGAAAGGTACATTTTGTGGATTCCACAAAACCCGAAGAGTTCAAAAAGGCCATCACAGAAAAGACAAAGGCCATCTACACAGAGATAATCGGAAACCCGAAACTTGATGTACCGGACCTTGAGAGAATAGCAAAGATAGCACATGATGCAGGGATACCACTTATAGTGGACAATACGGTTGGTATTGGCATTACAAGGCCCATTGACTTTGGTGCGGATATCGTTGTGCTTTCGGCAACCAAGTTCCTGGGAGGGCATGGCACTTCAATAGGCGGCCTTGTAGTTGATTCCGGCAGGTTCAACTGGGACAACGGCAAGTTCCCGGGACTTACAGAACCTGACCCCGGCTACCATGGCCTCAAATACTGGGAGACCTTCGGGGATTTTCCAGGCCTTGGCAACATTGCCTTTATAATCAAGATAAGGGTGCATCTTCTACGTGACCTGGGACCTGCACTGAGTCCGTTCAATGCATTTCTCTTCCTCCAGGGACTGGAAACACTTCCTCTCAGGGTGGAAAGGCACAGCAGTAACGCACAGAAGATAGCAGAGTTCCTTGAAGGACATCCTGCTGTTGCATGGGTGAACTACCCGGGATTAAAGGATCATCAAAGTCATGAGCTGGCCACAAAGTACCTGAATGGCAGGTATGGAGCTATCCTCGGATTCGGGATAAAGGGTGGTCTTGAAGCAGGAAAGAAGTTCATCGACAGTGTAAAGCTTCTATCACACCTGGCAAATATCGGTGATGCAAAGACACTTGTGATCCATCCGGCTTCCACCACACACCAGCAACTCACCAGGGAAGAAAGACTGGCCACAGGTGTGACAGAGGATTTCATAAGGATGTCCGTGGGACTTGAGGATGTAAAAGACCTGATAGCAGATATAGACCAGGCACTTGAGAGGGCACAGAAAGCATGAAGAAAGGATCTGTTGGAATTGTAAGAACTGAGGTTTTCAGTCTTCCCGGTGATCTTGTACTTGACAGCGGAAAGAAGCTTTCCGGAGTACAGCTGGCTTATGAGACCTACGGGAAGCTTAACCCTGAGAAAAGCAATGCGATACTCATCTGCCATTCACTAACAGGAGATGCACATGCAGCAGGCCTGCATACAGGTGAGACAAAACCCGGATGGTGGGATATCCTGATAGGACCCGGGAAGGTCATTGATACGGACAGGTACTTTGTTATCTGTTCCAATGTCCTGGGCGGATGCAAGGGATCTACCGGGCCCATGTCCGTAAACCCGCAAACCGGTAAACCTTATGGAACTGATTTCCCTTTCATTACCATTGCAGACATGGTGAAAGCACAGAAAGAACTGGTATCCCATCTGGGCATACAGAAACTCTTTGCTGTCATAGGCGGATCAATGGGAGGTGTACAGGCCCTGCAGTGGTCAGTTTCATATCCGCAATGCCTGGCCAAGGCTGTGGTCATAGCTAGCACAGCCCGTTCCTCACCCCAGCAGATAGCATTCAACGAGGTTGGCAGGATGGCCATACTGTCCGACCCCAAATGGAATAACGGGGATTACTACTCAGGACCTGCACCGATCCATGGCCTCGCACTGGCCAGGATGATAGGACACATAACCTACCTTAGTGATGCTTCAATGCACCAGAAATTCGGAAGGAGGCTGCAGGACAAGGAGAAATATGATTACAATCTTGGTTTTGATTTTGAGGTAGAGAGTTACCTGCATTATCAGGGGCAATCATTTACCCGGCGCTTTGATGCAAATTCATATCTCTACATAACCAAGGCACTGGATTATTTTGACCTCGCAGTGGAAGGATCATTGATAGAGGGAATGAAGCGAGCAAAAGCAAAGTTTTTGGTAGTTGCCGTCAGTTCGGACTGGCTGTATCCTCCATACCAGTCCAGGGAAATGGTCTCGGCCTTAAGTGCAAATGACCTGGATGTAACCTACCGGGAGATAGAATCTAATTACGGGCATGATGCTTTCCTGCTTGAGTCGGGTCAGTTGGGATACCTTATAGGGAATTTCCTTTCGCATACCATGGTTTCCGATGTTATGAAGACCGATATAGTATCTATAAGGCAGGGTATCAGTATTGAGGAAATGGCAAAGGTTATGTTTGAGAACGGGATCACTCATCTACCTGTGATCAACGGGGATAGTGAACTTGCAGGCATTGTTACCTCCTGGGACATATCCAAGGCTGTTGCTTTGAAATGCAGGACCCTTGAGGGTATAATGACAAAGGATGTCATTACAGTAAAAGGAAGCGATGACATCGAAAGTGCTGCAAAGAAGATGGAGCAGAATAACATATCGGCCCTGCCGGTGGTCGATGAGAATCAAAGGATAACAGGTATCATTGGCAGTGAAGAGATCAACAGGCTGATGGGAGGATACCGCTAGTGCTGTTGATACATAATCTCCTTTTGTAACCGTTTTCTTTCTTTCTTTCTTTCTTTCTTTCTTTTTTATCCACTTTTGATCATGCATGTAGCCTTTTTTATCTTGCTTGTAACCTTTTGATCTGTTTTTAGCACGGTACTTTCATTATTTTATGCTAAACGTCAGTACTTACAATCCTTTATATACAGCTGACATATAACTACAGTACTGCCAAATAATAGAGGTATCATATGGTAGATTTTGCGTGTAAAGAGTTTGAGATCGAAGCTGTAATCAAGTGTGGCCTGAACCTTACAAAGGCTGAACTTCATATATTGAAATACTTCCTTCAATATGGACAGGAATGGCTCACAACAGAAGCTATTGCAGAAGAGCTTGAACTGAACCTTTCAACTGTGCAGCGAAGCGTTAAGAAACTCTATGAAAGAAAGATACTCATCCGTTCCCAGAACAACATGGATGGAGGAGGATACTTCTTTGTCTACAGGATCCGAAGCAAGAAGGACATCCATGCACTTATAATGGAGATCGTGAACAGCTGGGTCAAAAGGGTGGACAGCGAACTGCAGTCATGGGCAGATGAAAACTAATGACATTAACAGTTGAAATGCCAAAGAGCTATCTGAGGCCATATAGATACAAAATGCACATACATGTAAATGCCAGTCAATAACCGATAATTCATTCCGATAATGCATTTTATTTATCAGGACAAAATATCAAAATCACGATCTAAAGAGGAAAATCATATGCTAAGGATCACACCATATATTGGAATACTTGTCATTATCGTATCAATTGCAGGACTCTGGTTCCCGTTGCTTGGATATTTCCTGTTGCTTGTGTTTGCAACACTGCTTATTACAAGCTTCTTCAGAGGGAGATGGTTCTGTGGTAATCTCTGTCCCAGAGGAAGTTTCAACGATTTCTGGGTAGGGAAGATCACACGAAACAGGAAGATACCGCCAATATTCAGGAGCTTCTGGGTCAGGATTCCCCTGTTTATTATGATGATGGGATTTATGGGATACAGACTTCTCAGCACACAGGGACTCATAAACCAGATAGGCATGGTTTTTGTTATAATGTGTCTTGTAACAACGACAATTGCACTGATTGCCGGTGCAAGTATCAGTCCGCGCACATGGTGTACATTCTGCCCTATGGGAACCGTACAGAACCTGATAGGCGGACATAAATATCAGCTGCAGGTTGAAGGATCGAAGTGCATTGACTGTAACAAATGTGAAAAGAGCTGTCCCATGCAGCTTGATGTCCATACCAATAGCATCAGGCCGGACTGTATCAAATGCGGAAGATGTATTACAGCATGCCCCACAAATGCACTGTCTTTTAAGGCCTGAATAAGTCCCCTAAAAATTCAGGATATTCCTCTTTTTCCTTTTTATTATGAATATCGGGTCATTTTAGTTCTTCACTGTCCCGGCATATACAAAACTCACAAAATGATATACCGCTTTCTGACTGTTTATCTTTGACAGGACAATAGTATTCACTGCCATCCTCACTTATCTTCAACCCTCCCGGAAAGACCATTCCCACCGGATGCAGTGGTTTTCTCAGTATGAATGTGAGATAGATGTGAACAATACTGATGAAACGGTTCATAGCATCTTTTTTAGTGTCAGCTGAATCGTTTTTTTCCCGGATTCTGAAAAGAGCTCTCTTATATGCATCACAATCTATTTCCTGCTTTACAATTAGTGCATCAGGACAGCGTTTTTTAAGCTCCAGGAAGCTTTCATAAAGAAAAGTAAAATAATCCGATGAATAGATGGTCTTGTAAGGTTCAGGAACATAGCTCACAGCTTCCATGGCATAAGCCCTTGCAAGACTAATGTCTGCATTGCTGATACCCCTGCTTTCTTTTTGAAGAGCAGTGAGCAATTCTGATGCGTACATTTCAGAAGACTGGTTCCATCTGATAGTACATAAGTTTTTATCCATCTTTCCCTGATCAGTTGAATTTGTTATCACACAAACATTTAATCCATCAGTACCATAGATATTTAACGTAAGTGAGAAAGGGATACTACATGAAAATCAGCTTACGGTTATTAACACATTCACTGTTATTGTTTTTATTTTTAATGGTATTCATCAACACAGCGGCAGCATTCACCATCGTAGAAAGCGGGGATACGGTTGTCATTGATGGTATTATTGATGATGATGTGATCGTTACCGGTGCAAAGGTCATAATTGAAGGAATTGTAA
Source organism: Methanolobus sp. WCC5 (assembly GCF_045690325.1). Lineage (GTDB taxonomy): Archaea > Halobacteriota > Methanosarcinia > Methanosarcinales > Methanosarcinaceae > Methanolobus. Next base: position 1,066,485 of record NZ_CP146981.1, read on the forward strand.
GAGGTGACGTGATAGCTGCCGGTGGCACGGTCCAAGTCAAAGGAACCATAGAAGAAGACCTGATCGTTGCCGCAGGGAATGTTATTATCAGCGGCACTGTCGGTGACGATATCAGGATTGCAGCAGGCACACTCATAATTGAGGGAGGCGTGCAGGATGATGTGATAGCAATTGCCGGTGAAACCGTGCTTTCCAATTCAGGGAACATCTCCGGGGACCTTTTAGCCACCACCGGTAAACTCACAATGGAAGGTAAAGTAGGAGAAGATCTCACAGGGTCTGCGAAAGAGATCGATATTAAAGGCAGTGTAGGAGGAAATGCGGACCTGAATGCAGAGAAAATAACAATATCGCCAAAAGCCAGTATTGCTGGCAATCTGGAATACCGAAGCTCTTCCGAAGTTAATATCAAGGAAGGAACTGTTGGAAAGGAGCTTCATTATTACCAGACGGATTACCATGAGAATGGAGGAATTGCCTCATCCATGATCCGTGGGCTTATTTCCTACCTTGCCCTGGTCCTTATAGGACTCATTGGACTGGCAATATGGCCAAACTACCTGGAGGATATTGCTGCAAAGACATCGGAATCACCGGGAAAGGCATTTCTTACCGGACTGCTGGTTACAATAGTCTCGGTCATGATCACATTGCTGCTATTTGTTACCTTGATAGGTATCCCACTGGGACTCATCCTGCTGATAATTCTGTTAATAATGCTTTATGTTGCAAGGATAATCGCCTCCATATGGATCGGAAGGTACTTGCTGCTGAAAATAGGCAAGACCTCAAAAACTGTGAATGAAATGGCCTTTGGTCTTCTGGTATTACTTCTTGTCAGTGCGATACCTATAATAGGCGGACTCGTGTATATTGTTGCAACGCTGATACCTGTGGGTAATATCTACATGAAAGCAAGGCATTGACTGTCAATCTTTATTTAAACTTATTTAATCGGAATTATATAAACATTTAATAAGCATGAATACATATTAGATGCCGGATGTTTTAGATAAAATAAGAAACGAGAGATGTAAAACAGATATTTCTTAGGCTGTATTCTGAGGGACTGACTAGCAGACGTTATTGACGTGGACCTATTAACATTATTAATTAATATTATGAATTTTTCACGGAGCTGCATTCAAATGAGTGAAAAACAGGCTTATGATGCAAGTAATATCCAGGTGCTTGAAGGGCTTGAGGCTGTAAGGAAACGTCCGAGTATGTATATCGGAAGTATCGATGGCAGGGGCCTGCATCACCTTGTATATGAGGTGGTGGACAACAGCATTGACGAGGCACTGGCCGGATTCTGTACACAGATAGATGTATCGATAAATAGTAACGGGACCATCACAGTCCAGGACAATGGAAGAGGTATTCCGGTCGGGATGCATTCAAAATACAACAAATCAGCACTTGAGGTTGTAATGACCATTCTGCACGCCGGTGGTAAGTTCGATAAGAACACTTACAAGGTATCCGGTGGTCTGCACGGGGTCGGTGTGTCCGTTGTCAACGCCCTGTCCGAATGGCTGGAAGCAGAGGTCAAACGTGACGGTAAGATCTATTATCAGCGCTATGAAAGGGGAACACCTCTGGATGAGCTGCTGGAGATCGGACAAGCTGAGGGTACAGGAACAAAGATCACATTCATGCCGGATACCCGGATCTTTGAAACCACGAAGTTCGCATACGACACACTGGCCACAAGGCTTCGTGAACTTGCGTTCCTTAACAGAGGTATCAGGATCAGCATATCGGATGACCGCGAAGATGAACCTGTGGGCGAAGTGTTCGAGTACCAAGGCGGTATTGTTTCTTTTGTGGAACACCTCAACCACAACAAGAATTCCCTGCATGAATCGCCCATTTACTTTGAAAGGATAAAGGATGACACCATTGTCGAGATAGCTATGCAGTATACGGACAGTTATGCTGAAGCTGTTTTCTCCTTTGTCAATAACATAAACACTCATGAAGGCGGTACGCATCTTGTTGGTTTTAAAGCTGCACTGACCAGGGTTGCCAATGATTACATCAAAAAGAACAATCTTGCAAAAGGCGATGCAAAACTGTCCGGGGAGGATATCCGTGAAGGGCTCACTGCTATCATAAGTGCCAAGATAACGGAACCACAATTTGAGGGACAGACCAAGACCAAACTAGGTAACAGTGAGGTGAAGGGAATTGTGGAATCCATGGTCTCTGAAGGTCTTGCCGAATACATGGAAGAGAACCCGAAAGTTGCCAATGTTATCCTCCAGAAGGCACTGGATGCACAGCGTGCAAGGGAGGCTGCAAAAAAGGCCAGGGAACTGACCCGCAGGAAGAACGCCCTTGAGGTGAGCACATTGCCCGGAAAACTTGCAGATTGTTCGGAAAAGGATCCGTCTTTAAGCGAGATCTACCTTGTTGAAGGAAATTCTGCAGGTGGTTCTGCAAAGCAGGGAAGGGACCGCAAATTCCAGGCCATCCTGCCTCTCAGGGGCAAGATCCTCAATGTTGAGAAGGCACGTCTGGCAAGGATCCTCAAGAACGAAGAGATAATTTCATTTATTACAGCAATGGGGACAGGTATCGGTGATGATTATGACATTGAGAAGGCACGTTATCATAAAGTGATCATAATGACAGATGCTGATGTTGATGGAGCACACATAAGGACACTTATACTTACACTGTTCTTCAGATACATGAAACCCCTGATAGATGCCGGTTATGTGTACATAGCACAGCCTCCCCTCTATCTTGCCAGGAAAGGAAAGAAAGATCATTATGTCTACTCTGACCGTGAGCTTGCAGCAAAACTGGAAGAGATTGGTGATAAGAACGTCAGCATACAGCGTTACAAGGGTCTTGGTGAAATGAACCCGGAGCAACTCTGGGAAACTACCATGAACCCTGATACCAGAACACTCCTGCAGGTGACAATGGAAGATGCCGTTGCTGCAGATGAGATATTCACCATACTGATGGGAGATGATGTCGCCCCTCGTAAGCAGTTCATAACAACACATGCAAAGGACGTTGCAAATCTGGACATCTGAGGTGAGGAAAAATGGCAGATAATATTGATAATGACAATGTTCAGGGCAATGACCGGAACACCCCGGAAGATGAACTTCCTTTTGATATCCAGCCAACTGATACCGGTGAAAAGATCGTTCCAATCCTGATCGAGGACGAGATGAAGAAATCCTTCATGGATTATGCCATGAGTGTAATTGTGAGCCGTGCCTTACCGGATGCAAAGGATGGCCTCAAGCCTGTCCACCGAAGGATACTCTATGCCATGAAGGAAGCAGGTATCTCCTATGACAAAGCCTACAAGAAGTCTGCCCGTGTAGTGGGAGACGTTCTTGGTAAGTACCATCCGCATGGTGACACTGCTGTGTACGATTCCCTTGTCAGGATGGTACAGGACTTCTCATTGAGATATCCATTCATAGACGGACAGGGTAACTTCGGTTCAATTGACGGAGATGCTGCTGCTGCAATGCGTTACACAGAAGTGCGTATGGATAAGATCTGCGACGAGATGCTTGCTGACATCGAGAAGGAAACTGTTCCCACACGTCCCAACTATGATGGTTCTCTGCAGGAACCGGTAGTACTTCCGGCAAAGCTCCCAAGTCTGCTAATTAATGGTTCCACAGGTATTGCTGTAGGTATGGCAACCAACATGGCACCCCACAACCTTACCGAGGTCATCAACGCAACGTTGATGATGATCGACAATCCGGAAGTGTCAATTCCTCAGTTAATGACTGCTATCAAAGGACCTGACTTCCCCACGGGCGGTGTAATACTTGGATCCCACGGGATAAAGGAAGCTTATGAAACAGGCCGTGGCAGGGTACAGGTGAGAGCAGTCGCTGAGATAGAAGAAATGAAAAAGGATAAGTTCAGGATAGTTGTTTCAGAACTTCCCTACCAGGTCAATAAGGCAAAGCTGGTAGAGGATATTGCAGGCCTTGTAAGAGAAAAGAAAGTGACCGGAGTTTCGGATCTGCGTGACGAATCCGACCGTGACGGGATAAGGGTTGTGGTTGAACTGAGTCGCGGTACGAATGCAAATGTCGTACTGAACCAGCTCTACAAACACACACAGATGCAGACAACCTTTGGTATAATCAACCTCGCACTTGTGGACGATGTACCCCGGGAACTGAACCTCAAACAGATACTTCGCATCTACCTGGAGCACCGCATCGATGTTATACAGAAGCGTACCCGGTTCCTTTTGAAGAAGGCTGAGGACAGGGCTCACATACTGAAAGGCTTAAAGATCGCTCTTGACCATCTGGACGAAGTAATTTCACTCATACGCTCCTCAGCTAACGTGGATGAAGCAAGGGAAGGTCTCATTTCCAAATTCGGACTGGATGAAATACAGGCAAAGGCAATCCTTGACATGCGCCTGCAGAAACTCACCGGTCTGGAAAGACAGAAGATCGATGATGAATATGAGGAGCTCCTCAGGCAGATTGCAGACTACATGGAGATAATCGCAAGTGATGAAAAGAAATACGGTATCATCAGGGAAGAACTTGCTGATCTGAAAGACCGTTTTGGTGATGAGCGCAGGACAGCCATCAGGTCATCTATTGATGAACTTGAGACCGAGGACCTTATCCCTGAGGAAGATATGGTGGTCACCATCACCAACAGTGGCTACATCAAGAGGCTTCCTGTGGATACATACTCCCAGCAGCACAGAGGCGGAAAAGGGGTCATCGGAATGGATACCAAGGAGGAGGATTTCGTTGTGGACATATTTGTTGCATCAACCCACGATTATATCATGTTCTTCACCAATCAGGGACGTGTTCACTGGCGCAAGGTATATGAGATACCCGAGGGGAGCAGGCAGTCCCGTGGCAAGGCCATTGTGAACCTGCTTGAACTTGGAGAAGGGGAGCTGGTAACTGCAATGATACCTGTAAGCGAGTTCAAGGAAGATGAGTTCCTCTTCATGGCTACAAGTATGGGTACTGTTAAGAAGAGCCAGCTTTCCGATTTCAGCAATCCTCGCAAAAAAGGGATAATCGCTATAAGCCTGGCCGATGAGGATGAGCTTGTGAACGTGGCCCTTACTGATGGATCAAGGGATGTTGTCATGGTCTCGATGCATGGCAAAGCAATAAGGTTCCATGAGAGTGAGGTCCGTGTGATGGGACGCAGTGCCAGAGGTGTCCGTGGTATGAACCTGGAATCCGGTGATATGGTGGTAAGCCTTGATGTGGTAGATGAGACTGCATCACTGCTCACTGTGACAGAGAATGGGTTCGGTAAGAGGACTCAGTTCGATGAGTACAGGGCCATGCACAGAGGAGGCAGGGGTGTCATTACCATAGTCACAAGCCTGCGTAACGGACCGGTGATCAATGTGAAGGCGGTCCACGACGAAGATGATATCATGCTCACAAGTTCTGAGGGTATCATCATCCGTATCCCTGTGAAAGATGTCCGCGTACAGGGCAGGAACACCCAGGGAGTCAGGATAATGAATGTCCGGTCCAGCGATAAGGTTGTTGGTGTTGCAAGGATAAGGACGGATGAAAAGCAGATGTAAATGCTTTAAAGCATTAACTATATGTAGTAGGCTGAGTAGCTAGGCATAAAAAATCGTATGACCAAATTTGTATAACCAGATCTAGTCTGACAAAACTTAGTATAACCAATTCAGGATGATATTATGGAACTTGAAAAATTAAGACACGGTACTGAGCTTATTAAGCGCGGCTTTGCAAAGATGCAGAAAGGCGGTGTAATCATGGATGTGACCACACCGGAGCAGGCAAAGATAGCAGAGGAAGCAGGTGCTGTTGCAGTCATGGCATTACAGGCAGTACCGGCAGATATCAGGAAAGAGGGCGGTGTTGCCAGAATGGCTGACCCGCAGATGGTAGCTGAGATCATTGACACTGTTACAATCCCTGTTATGGCTAAGGCACGTATCGGCCACTTCGTAGAAGGCGAGATCCTGCAGGCCCTTGGTGCTGACATGGTGGACGAGTCAGAAGTGCTCACACCTGCTGACCATAAGTACCACATTGATAAAACCCAGTTCACTGTTCCTTTTGTCTGTGGCGCAAGGAACCTTGGTGAAGCACTTCGCAGAATAAACGAAGGTGCAGCCATGATACGCACAAAGGGTGAGGCAGGAACCGGAGATGTCAGCGAGGCTGTAAAGCATATGAAACAGATCATGGGGGAGATCCGTGCCCTTAAGGGTATGACAAAGGAAGAGATGATAGCCGTTGCCCGCGAAATAGAAGCACCCATAGAGCTTGTGCTGGAAACTGCCCAGATGCAGCGTCTTCCTGTTGTCAACTTTGCAGCAGGCGGTGTTGCAACACCTGCAGATGCAGCCCTTATGATGCGCCTTGGTGCTGACGGTGTTTTTGTCGGATCAGGAATCTTTAAGGCAGAGAACCCTGAGAAGATGGCAAAGGCAATCGTTGAGGCTGTTAACAACTACGACAACCCCGAAGTACTTGCGCAGATCTCAAAGGGGATCGGTTCAGGTATGAAGGGTATCAGCGTAGATACAATTCCACAGGAGCAAGCCTTACAGACACGTGGATGGTAAACCCATCCACAATCTTTTTTGATTTTATTTAATTTACTTCAAACCAACTAAAACGTGATCTTATGAAGCTAGGTGTTATTGCTATTCAGGGAGATGTTTCCGAACACGTCGAAGCTCTTGAAAAGGCACTTGAGCAGCGTGGCGAAAAAGCCGAGATAGTAACCATCAAACACAAAGGAATTGTCCCTGGATGTGATGCACTTGTGCTTCCCGGGGGAGAAAGTACAACTCTTGGAAAACTGCTTATACGTGAGGGCATCGCAGATGAGATAAGGGACATGAACGAAGCCTGCAAGCCAATCATGGGAACCTGTGCAGGCCTTATCCTGCTGGCAACTGAAGGTGACGAGCAGGTAAGAAAAACACATCAGCATCTTCTGGGCCTTATGGATACCAGAGTTAACAGGAATGCATTCGGAAGGCAGCGTGATTCCTTTGAGTTCCAACTTGAACTTCCGTTTCTGGATACACCATACAATGCAGTATTTATCAGGGCACCCGGGATTGTAGAGGCTGGAAAGGATGTTACAATCCTTGCAAGCATCGATGACATGATCGTGGCTGCAGAGCAGGAGAATATTCTGGCACTGGCTTTTCATCCCGAACTTACCGATGACCTGAGGGTTCACCAGTACTTCCTGGATAAATTGTTCTGATCTCTTTTTTTGCCCGTTTGATATCATTGTTCTCTTAGTTTACCCGGGACCTACTGATGAAAAAGTTTAAACTTCATTGGTGTGTAAACTATTTGCTTTCCTAATTTTGATATGCAAAGGTGAAAACAATGGTAAAATTAACCGATGAGATGAAAACAGAATTTGCAAAGATGAAGATATTTCCGCTGGCAACAGCCTCCAAAGACGGTGTACCAAACGTAATCCCCATCGGGATGTGTATGCTTCAGGAAGATGCTGAGACAATATGGATCGTCGACAACTACTTCCTCAAGACTATGGAGAACCTCAGGGAAAATCCAAAATGTGCAATATATGTATGGGGACCGGACATAAACGGTTGTTTCCAGATAAAAGGTGACATCAAGATCATTGACCGTGGAGAGGAATACGAGGAAATGCGCAAGATAGTAAAGGCAAAGAGTGACCGCTTCCCTGCAAGATACCTTGTCAAGATGAAGATAACCGATGTCTTTGAGTGCAAGAGCGGACCTGAAGCGGGAAAGAAGTTACTCTGATAACTTCGGTCTTTTTTATTACTTTTTTTATAAATACCCTATCCTTGTCTCAAATATCTGATAGACAAAATTAAATAAAAAACAGCAAATACCGAATGTATGTTATGCTCTTTCGAGCACAACATCATTCCAAGTAGCAATGTTTGGAGTGTTATGTCTGCATAAACATAACGAGTCATCATATGAATCCCTCATATAAATAGATTGCCATCTCCAGGGCAATACTAACCAGCCAGCCGGAAAACGAAAAACAAGATACATGAGATTCCTAAAAATGAGACCGGAAGTATGTGTTTCACTCTAATTTCTGTCCGCAGTTGCCACAGAACTTCTCGTCTGGTCCTGTGTCACGGCCGCACTTAGGACATTTCCTCTTTCCTGCACCTATGCTGGAACGCTGTATAATACTGTCCTGTATCGTGGTATTGCTTATATTGTACTGGGTCAGGGAATCATCGACAAATAGTTTGATATCCGTCCTTTTTTCGATCTCTTCAAGGATCTTGTGGTAGAAACCTGTTAGTGCTTCTTCCTTTTCGGCCCAGGCTTTGACGATCAGGCGGGATTTGCGTTTACCCACAACCTCAATATATGCTGCATACTTAAGGCCTGCCACACCCTCTGCATAGAACCTTGCAACACCGGTGAACAGTTGCTGTGTTGAGGTTATCTCCGGTGTTATCATGTACATGTTCATATCTTTCAGTATGCGGGTTGCAATATCAAAGAGATTCTCTGCCGGTATCTCCAGATCCTTGCTATCCTCTTCTGCTACCATCATAGAACTTATGTCCAGTCTCCAGGTTGCCTCATCAGTCTCTGTTACCCTGAGGACGGGACAGACAATATCCACCATCTTATTGCTCAGATCCAGCTGAACATGCTTTTTCTGGCTATAATCATAGTAGCGTATATTTCCTGCTATAATGCAATTACCGCATTCACCGGTGGGCCGGATAAAGAACGTTACGGTTTTACTTTCAGCCGGTTGCAGCATGGGTATGATCTTCTTACTTTCCTTGATAAGGAAGACCTCAGGAACAAAAATGTTTATGCTTATATCACCCATTGGCTCTTTTGACGTGTTCTCAACCTTGATCTTATAAAGTATACTGGCGCCTTTGTACTGGACAGCAGACCTGATAACAACAGGATCGTTTATAGGAGATGGTTGCAAAATCGAAGCTTCAAAAACAGATTTGGAAGCATTTTCATCTGCAGCCGGGGTTTTTTCAATAACAGGCACAGATGATGTCATGGATTTTTCATCCATTCCTTTTGGAGTCTTTTTATTTTTTTTCTTCTTTGAGATCTTGCGCAACACAAAAAAAGCAATTAGAACTATTACAACAGTACCGACCATTCCATAGAACTCATCTTCTGCCGAAGTACCAGAATAGTCATAGGAGTCGGTATAGTATCCTGTCTGCTTCTCCCTGACCTCCGGCTCATCAGAGGTCACGGGATAGTCCGGATATATGTATATGTCCGAGATATCAACATAATCGTAGTAATCATCATAGTATATATCATCGATCCTGAACTGAAGCGTAAGAGATCTGTCCTGATAATAAAAATAATCCCCTCTTGCATAATACTGATCCATGAGGACAGTATCATAATAGGAAACAGTGAACCTTACAATTTCGTTGTAGGTATCTATGTCCAATACATTCAGGTGATATCCGTCTCTGACCTCTGCAATCTCACCTTCCATGAGAGTAACCTCATAATCACTGGCAGATGCGGGGCATAAGCTCAGCATGATACTACATGCCAGCAAGATCAGGACGAGGGGTTTAAGAGATCTCCGGGTCAATCCACCACCTTACAATTGTGCTTAATTACCGTTTTTCATTCAATATGATTTATATCTTTACAGATCTTTCCATTAATATATTATCATTGGATCTGACCTGTCCTGACATATCAAACATCTGTGAGTCTTTTGCCACACTGGCTGCAAAAACTTGCCTCCGAAGGGATTGTTGACCCACATCCCGGACATTTTCTAACTGTGTGTGAAGTCCTGCCCACGGCAGCTCCCATCATAGCGGCATCAAGTTCCTGTCTGCGGTAAGAATCTGCACGTTCCCTGTCTTCGACTTCCATCATAAACCTGACACGATCTTCTTTTGCAAGAGCTTCTCCCTGTTTGATCTTTGCCAGGGCTTCGAGCTGCTCCGGTGTCATGCGACCATATTCGCGACCCTCGCTCACAGTCTTTGCAACATCGGCCCCTCCTGATCCAGTTATGTGTTTAAGGTATTCCATGTCACGTCCGTGTTCACGATCCCGCATGTCCTGTTCGACCTCAAGCTCAGCACGCATACCTTTTGCCTTTGCGATTTTTAGTTCCTCTTTGAGGCTTATAGCTTCCCTAGCTTCCCTTATATCAGCTTCATATTGCAGTCTTTCAGCCTCAAGTTCAGAGCTGACATCCTTCAATCTCTGATCACGATGGAAATCTTTTTCAGTTGCCACAGTTGCATGGCCTGCACGCAGACCTGCCACTTCTTCCCGGCCCCTGCGCTCAAGATCACCTTCCACTGACAGGGTCTCAAGTTCTGCAAGCTCTTCCTTTGTCTGCAGATCATTTGTGGCCTGCATTACCTTACCATAAGAACCAAGGTCCCACTGGATTGTGTATTTCAGGATTTCCAGCCCCCACATGGAAAAAGTGGAACGCAGCCGCATCTCAAGCTCATTCTCAAGGTTCAGGCGAAGGTCCCGGTTCCCGTAAATACTTTCAACATCTTCCTGTCTTATCCCGGGTTCAAGTACAAGTGTCAGTACCTCGCTTTCAATGCGCCCGTATATATCCTGCACTGAAAGGTCCCTGATCCCTTTCCTGTCTGGTGTCGCATAGGCATACAACATCTGGAAGAAACGTTTCGGATCCTGTATCCTGAATCTCAGCAGACCGCCACAGGCTATTCTCTGGTCATCACTGGTCCACAGTTCTTCCTGTGTCCATTGCATGTCCTTAGGAGATGTATCCATCAGCGCAACATCCACATCCTTTCCGATATTGCCAGGCTTTAGCAGGCCGCCAATTTGTAATTTACCACTGTCCACTATCTCTTCAACAACACCATTCTTTACCATGGCTGCCTTTTCATTGGGCGAGAGTATCACAGCTTTGCTGAAAAAGCCCCCGACCTCCTTTTTAGGAACCACCCTGGCAATATCATCTGCTTCTCTTTTCCATTTGAATGCCATTATCCTGACACCTTTGTTTTGTCAATCTTAAATTCTATTTATGTATTGGATAAGTATTATATATATTGTTTTCCATTGTATACATAAGAATACAAAAGGAATCAAGTTGGAATAACATGGTAAATTCTTATCCTGTAAGTGCAAGGATCTCAGAAGATAGTAAAGTATATCTGGACAAATTAGTAGAAATGGGAATAGCGATCAACCGATCAGAAGCCATGAAACTTTGTATCAGGTACGCAAAACAGAAAAAGATGGAGGAGGAATTGTAATGGGACTGACAAATCCATTTAAGAAGATATCACCCGAAGAGCTTAAGACAAAACTGGCAATTTCCGAGCAAAGGCTGACGGCACGGGAAAAAGAACTGATGAAAAAACAGATCAAATCCAGGGAAGAAGCAAAAGAAGCGCTTGCAAAAGGAAATGACAGGGAGTTCAGGGTTGCTTCAAGAAGATTTTCTCTTGTGGAGGGGCAGGTGAACACCATCAGCAGCATGGTAGAGATGGCACAATCCATGACAGATGTAATTGAAATGCAGACCGGGCTCAAAGAAGTCGTTGAGATAGGCCAGGACCTGGGAAAGTGGCAGAAACAACTTGGTTTTGACACTTCAAAACTAGAAGGTGCTGTAACTAACATAAGGACCTCCATGGAAAAGGTTAACACAGCAACAAGTATGATGACAGCTTCCATGGATGCGGCAATGGGCGGTGGCACTGAACTTAGTGAGATGCAGGATTCGCTGCGATCAGAACTCCTTGCAGAACTCTCCAGTGAACAGCCTGCAAAGGATGAGCTTTCAAAGAAGATAGAATCAGAAATGGCAAACAGTGAATAAAAGAAACCAGATTTCCCAAGAATTTAATTATTCATTATACTGAGGTGCCCATTTGAACCCAGCAATCACTTTTGCCGCCCAGGCCCGCGGATATGCAAAAGCTGCAAAGGATCTGGAAGACAGAGGAGAGAATGAACGTGCCCGTGAACTATACCTGAAAGCTGCCAAGCTCTATAATGATGCTTCAATGATGACAGATGAAGGCATTGACCGGAATACCCAGCGTGACCTGGCAGAACATCTTTTTGCTAAGGCTCAGTCGCTTAAAAATCCGACTGCACTGTCTTCAGGAAAAAACGCACATGGTAAAAAAGAAGCATCAAACAATGATGAGTCTTCCATTTCAAAGGATGATGTATTTCTCAAAGAGATACCAAATATCGGCTTTTCAGATATTGGCGGCCTTGAACAGGTGAAGGAGGAAATACGCAAAGCCATTATCTATCCTTTTACACATAAAGAACTTTACCAGATGTACGGACAGAAAGCCGGAGAAGGGATCTTGCTCTATGGCCCTCCTGGCTGTGGTAAGACAATGATGGCAAAGGCAGCGGCAAAAGAATGCGAAGCGGATTTCATCAGCGTCAAGACCAGCAGCATTGTAAGTAAATGGGTCGGTGCTTCGGAGAAGAATGTCAAACAGGTCTTTGACATTGCCCGCGGGGGGGAGAGATCCATCATCTTTTTTGACGAAATAGATTCCATAGCTTCAAGACGCAGTGAAAGCGAGGACTATGCAAAAAGAGTGGTCAATGAACTTCTTGCCCAGATGGATGGTGTGGATACTGCGTCTGACAACCTTCTGGTGCTGGCAGCTACCAATGAACCATGGGCTATCGATCCGGCCCTGAGGCGTCCGGGGCGTTTCAGCAAACTTGTATTTGTCCCTGAACCAGACCAGGATGCAAGAAAAGCAATTCTGGGAATACATCTTCGAAAAAGGCCGGTAGACAGTGATGTGGACATAGATGCCCTTGCACGGCTAACAGAATCCTATTCCGGAGCAGACCTTGCAGCTATATGCAGGGAAGCAGCAGACATACCCCTGGGAGAAGCACTGAGGGGAGGGGAGCCAAGAAAAATACGGCTTCGTGATTTTGAAGCTGTTCTAAAGAAACGTAAACCTTCAATTGTTAGCTGGTACATAGAGGCCAGATCAGCAGTTCTGAAGACCGGAGAGGGAGAAGTGTTTGAGGAAATGCTGAAAAAGTGATACAAATGACATTCAAACTGTCACATTTAAATCCCCGGAATAATTTACGCATCGGCATTTATACCGGATTGGTTTTTGGTCTTGCAGAAGGATTCCCCGGTGCTATAAAAGGTGCAATTATCGGTTTGATACTTGCTTTTATTACTGCAATGATAGTTCAAAAAGTACTGAACAGAAGACTTGGGATGGAAAGACAGGAAGATAGCGTAATGTCCTATGCATTCTTCCTGGGAATGATCATCGCAATACCTGGAGCAGTGTTATTTGGTGCGTTCAAACCTGCACCAGTGATTTCACTGTTTGTGTGTACAATTGTAGCTCTTCGATCTGGCTCAAAAATAAAGAAAATCATGCAGGAAATCAATGCTGAAAAAGAAAATGAAATGCTAGAAAAACTTGAACTGGAAGAAGCGGCAAGTGATGCAGTTGAAATAACCGTAGAAGTGCAGCAACCACTTAGAACTGAAACTGAAAACCCGGTAAAAATAACCATCAAAAATCCGTCTGACCTGCCCATAACTGACATTTCAATTATAGCTAAATGCACCCGTCTTATCCACTGTGACGAACCCGAAGTAAGCATAGATATAATACCACCTGGATCATCGAGTTATACTGCTATTTTCATCTACCCGAGAATTTCGGATGAAATTGATATCGGACAATTATTCATTGCATACAACATCAACGGAAACTATTACGATAAAGACCCAATAGATATTGGAATTTATGAGGCAACAAACGGCCAGAATGTGAACAATGGTAGTATTGGGAATGTAGAAACCCATTTACAGATTATCAGGGAAACTGAATTCTACCAGGGGTTTATTCGCCTGAAGATGGCAGTTAATAATAGATCACCTCTGGTTGTTAATGATGTAACACTTGAATTTGACTTTGATGAGCAGCTTTTCAGGATAGACAGGTTTGAACCTGCATATTCGGAAAAAAACAACCGCTTGATCCTCGGGAATATCCCCGGCAATAATTCAAAGTCAGTCATGGTTTATTTTGATCCCATGCTGTGCTCAAAGTCCTCAGAGATAAAATGTAGAATCTTTTATAAGGATGCACATGGTAAGCTCCTTAACACGGAAATGAAGCCAAAAAGAATCGAAGTTACATGCCCCATCATGAAAACGGATTCCGATATTAATATAGGCATTCTCCGGGAACTTGTAGCATCACTTCCTTTCAGGGACAGTAAGGTTTACAGAATTAAGTCCGAGCTTGATATTGCAACCATTATGGCCATATGCCGCGAAATGGTACAACGCCATGATATCAGGCATGTGAGAACATTGAAGACCATGGATGGAAAAAACTATGAGACCTGGTACTATGGAAAGACAAAAGTAAATGACCATGACCTGATACTCAAAATCACTGCTTCTGAAGAGACAGGATGTATAGAGATATTTGGTGCCACAAGGACCGCTGAATCACTTGTAGGCATGCTTGCTGAGTTTGGGCGTGAATTCTGCCGGGAGATGAAAACAAGCCCTGGTGGAAAAAATGATGTCACACCGATCGTCAACGTGACAATCAAAGACTCCATAATTCAGCGTAGCAATCTGTTGAATTCGTGTGACCTTCACGGAAATTGTACAGGAGATGTGGTCATTGAAGATAGTGTGGTGCAGAACACAGACATGGGAGCAAATTTTTGTACCTCGTGTGGTTCTAAAGTAAGTAAGGGGGCAAATTACTGCATAGAATGTGGCACCAGGATTATTTAAGGCCATATTTTCACTAATATATTTATAATTTTAAATACATAAGATACTTGTTCATTCCTGTAAAGGTGGTTCAAATGAAACTGGGACCTCTGGATGATATTATAAAATCACTTTCTTATGCCCTTCATAACGAGGCAGGTGCCAGGGTAGGATTGTTCTTTCAATTCTACGTCTTTTTTTGGATTGTGATGTCGTCATTCTTTGTTGTGACACGTATACTCTCAATTGACGAAAGACCAAATCCCATCTATGTTGCCAGTGCACCATTCTACATCCTGTTTCTTTATGTTCCGCTGTATGCTTTCTGGATATATGAAAAAAAGATCGGCATCGAAAAAAGAAGAGTCAAAGAGATGCAGTTAGTTTCTTCCGTAAATATAGAATACAGGTTTCCAGAGCCAGTGGATATCGGCATGGCTGCTATGCTGTATTTCAGGATCAATAACCCTACTGAAAAACCAATAGACAACATCTGGATACGGGCGGTTTTCCCGGCAACTGTTCGCTGTGACAGGCCTGTCCTGAGTCTTGGTTCCCTTGAACCAATGTCATCTTTATCTTCTTCTTTTTCTTTTATGCCACTCACATCAGGAAATTTGTCAATGGGCTATTGTGACCTTTACTTTGAGATCAACAGGCATAAACACCAGAGACCACCGTTATTTTTCGGGAACATTGATATTATCCATTCATATCTTGGATTGGATGTTCAAATGCCAAAGACACTCCGATTCGGGCACAGCTCTGTGATATCCATCAGAATATGGAACCACTCGAATCAGAATCTGGAAAAACTGCACACTAAATGTAATTTCCAAAAAGGAATACAATATGATACAGCTTTTTCCGATACAAGAACTGTACCCCAGGGTGCCTTATTTGAAGTGACACATCAGATAACCCCAACAACTGCAGGTACAATTGACCTGGGATATTTTGAAATCATATTTGACATTGAAGATAACAAATGTAAAATAGGACCGGTGAATTTCGGTGAATATATGATCCGTGTTCCTGAAATCGATGTTAAGATCAATATCCCGGAAACATTATATAGCACGGTTGGAAATACCATTGGAATATACGTTGAGAACAAATCTGAGGAAGTAATCCATAACATCTGTTTCAATAGCTGTTTTTCTTCATTTATAGAATGCCATAGGCCAAACGTTTGTATCACTGACATCCTCCCATATTCATCCGGATATACTTCACTGATGATAAAACCCGTAAATGCAGGTCAGATCGACCTGGGCAACCTTAATATTTCCTTTGAAGTGAATGATATAACATTACAGAAAGAACCCATAGACATGGGCACACATGGGGTTGTGTAAAAAGAAAGAGGATTGATATGTAGAAATGATAATACATCTGTTATCTGTCACCTGGTAAAAATGGAAGAGGTACAATGGAAACACTTAAAGATCCAAAAGAGCTGGAAGCGGTCAACAGGCAAACCGTAATCGATAATCTTAATGAGGTTTATAATGCTGTTGAAAAGCTGATCCAAAGAGCCTATGCAAAGAAAGAAAGCGAACTTAATTCCCGGCTTCGCAACATAAGGACTGATGTGTCACAGCTCCTATCAGACATCAGGAATAAAAGCATAGATGGTTTTTCCGGAAAGAAAGGAACACTTGATGATTTCTATAGAACGGGAGAAGAATTGTTGAAGGATTCATACAAAATGAGAGATACATTCTCTTCTTTAACAGGTTCAATGGAGAAGATAGATATCTTTTTACTGGAGGACCTAATCGATAATTTTAAAAAGGAATATAATAACCGCATCATAGTAGACCAGAATATTCTCAAAGAGTTCAGGTTAAAACAAATGGAAGCAGCGAGTGCGCAACGCGTTATGGCAGGTGGCAACGATCTTGCGGTAAAAAAACAAACTCCGATACCTGACCCCAAACCCTGGAATGAAAGGGATAAAATCACAAGCTCTTTTGTAATCTCAAAAGAAAGCCCCGGGTCTTCTACACCAGCTTTCTGGACAATGCCAAAGAACAGCAAAGAAGCAGATGTAAAGGAAGATATTGAGACAAATGTGCTTTCAAAGATCTACAATTACATGAACGTACTGGAGAACAAATATTCAACATACCAGCCGGAAGTATCATTTGCCGGTGAATATATAGGGAACCGAAAATGGAAAAAGAAAGTATCTGACAAATTCATTTCAGGCAGTGTTGTGGACAGCTTTTTGAAACCCATTCTGACCTTTGAAACCTGTTGGCGTCCATTTGATGAACTGAGAACTGTCATGCAATTCGTTCAGAATGAAGCAAGCACAGTTCCGGAAGGAAAATACAAGAGCATATGCCTGCTGAATTTTAACTGGGATGAGGATATCGTGGAATGGGCAGAAAACTATGTTCATCCGCGCCTGATATTATATCTTTATGACCTTAAATCAGACAGTATATGGTTCAATGAAAAAATTGAACTTGCCGGAAAGCTGAAGGTATGGCACAATACGGATACTTATGTAACTCTTCAAAGTGAGCTTGAGGCGCTGACAGAACAGGATGAAGGCTTTAATGCAGCTGATGTGATGAAAGTTACAGGATTGAACATTGAAGGTGCCAACAATTATATTTCAGAAATGCTTAAAAGTAAAACTATTATAGATCTGGGATTTGGTACTTCCCGATATAAAGGAATGAAAAAGTAGGAAAGGGAACCAGAGAGTGAGAAACTCACTCTTCTGCTGCTTCCTCAGCCGGCTCTTCATCGCCGCCAAGGATCTTTTCTATAGTCTTGTCACCGTATTCTGCAACAACCGTGTTTATCTGCACGATGTCAGGAGCAATCTCCTTTCCACGCATCATTTTTCTGCGGCGTACTCCATTTGAGACCGGGGAATAACCGGTCCCTCCGGCAACGAGCAATTTCTGCCTTCTTGGTCCTGGGATGTCTGACCTCATGACCATTCCACTCTTGTCGCTTCCTCCCGTTATTTTCAGTGTATAACCAGGCAAGCCTACTGTTGCACCGTCAACGGTCTGTCCTATTGATTTTCCTATAAATTTGTTGGCTTCAGCGCCTGTGACATTGAACTGATATGACTTTGTCTTAGGATCTGCAACCACTACCTTGAAATCTGCCATATTTTTTCCTCCTTAATAGTTTATTGTTCCTGTTTGTTATGATCTGTCTAATGAATATGCAAACCTTATTTTGCCCAGAAGGGGTTGTCCCTTCGTTTTATTGCAAGGAATGCATCCAGAGTTTCTAATTCATCTGCCGTCATTGAGTCGTAAATTTCATGTTCCATTTTCTTTGCGTGCCTTTCAGGGACATTTACAAATAGAGTATCCTCTTCCTTGATCTGTCTTCCGACAGTAGGTCCTTCGATGGCCATTGCAACTTCCATTCCAATGCGCGCCTCTGAGATATTCTCTCCCCTTGACTGAAGACCCTTGATCTTGCCTACAACCTCACCATCGGTGTTCACGACATCTACATTTGTCCTGACCATACCACCAATTATCTTCACACCTACAACAGCAGGCTTGCTCTGACGGAAAGTGCAGTCAGGCATGATCTGGAACCTTCCCGGTTTGATGATGGTATCGGATATCTCTTTCTCTGCAAGCTCTTTCTGCTTTTTGACCCAGTCCTTGTAATCATCTATCAGACGATATATCACATCGTTCATGAACAATTTCACATCTGTGGACTGAATCTTTTCCTTAGCATCAGGAAGCAGTTTTACATTGAATCCCACAACGACCGAGTAGAAAGGATCCTCAATGGCTGAAACTTCCACGATGTCCCTGTGACTGATATCACCGACATCGGCTTTTCTTATAGGGATCTCTTCCTTCTTGAGTTCGTTAACAAGAGCCTCCAGGGAACCTATCGTATCGGCCTTTATGTAAATACCGACGGAATCCGTATCAATCTGGACCTCTTCTATCTCACTCTTTATCTGTTCAGTAATCGTATCAATTGTTTCCGGGCTAACAACCCTTACAGGTGAGCCTGCCAGTGCACCTTCGAGATTAGGAGCTGATATCTTCACACCTACAGCGGCTGTGACCTCGTCGACTTTCTGGAACCTTTCTTCGGACTTGATCTCTGAGAGGGGACGTGGTTTCAACAATGCTCTGACCTTGGTCTGAATGGGATTACCAAGACACCCCACAACTATAGTATCACCTTTTCTTATGGTTCCGTCATACAATATAGTGTCTATCGTAGTTCCAAGGCCTTTCTCCTCTTTTACCTCAAGCACAGTTCCAATACCGGGACCTGTTGCATCATAATGCAGGCTGCCCTCAAGGAATCTCTGGGCAAGCCCCAGAAGTATCATGAGCACATCAGGAATACCTTCACCTGTTACTGCACTAATTGGGATTATACCTATATTTCGCTGGAAATCGCTTACCCGGTCATATCTCTCAGAATTAAAGCCTATATTATAAAGTTCACCGACTACCTGATACAGTTTGTTATCAAGGTCTGCCTTTACACGCTCACTCTGTTTTTTGTAAGTGGCCAGGAAAGGGACGTTCTTGTCAGGTGTCCAGCCATGTATCCTGTCTATCTTGTTTGCAACAACTACAAAAGGAGTCTTGAATCTCTTGAGAATATGAAGACTTTCAATGGTCTGGGGCATAAACCCTTCATTCACGTCAACAATAACAATAGCAAGGTCCGCAAGTGCACCTCCTCTGCTTCTCAGGGAAGTGAATGCATGGTGACCGGGGGTGTCTATGAACAGAAGTCCGGGGACTATGAACTTATCCTTAAGCGAAGGATCCCCACATTTGTTCACTATATTCTCAATAGGAACCTCAGTTGCACCTATGTGCTGAGTAATGGCTCCTGCCTCTCCTTCGGCAACGGCGCTTCCCCTTATCCTATCAAGCAGGGTCGTCTTTCCGTGATCGACATGTCCCATTACAGAAACAATTGGTGTACGTAGATTTTCTTTTACAGCCATGTACAAACCCCTTCAAAGATCATTCAGATAGCCGGAAATGATTTTCGGTAAAGGATATTTCAGGATGCCTGCTTAATATAAGTTTGCAAACATCCCAACTGCTTCTACTTACTCGTAGAGGCAGACCTCATCTATCTTAGAATAATTAACTATCTCCTGATCCCCGAAGTGGATAGATATCTCACGCTGTGCGGATTCCTGTGAATCAGATGCATGCACCACATTCCTGCCTGTCTCGATTGCAAGATCTCCCCTTATAGTACCGGGAAGTGCATCCACGGGGTTTGTGGCACCGTTCACTGCGCGCATGATAGCAATGGCATTCTTTCCTTCCACTACCATGGAAACAGAGGGTCCGGAAGTCACATACTCTATAAGTGAAGCAAAGAAAGGCCTTGCTTCATGTTCCTTATAGTGTTCCTTCGCATTCTCTTCACTCATGACACATAATTTCATGGCCGCGATCTTAAGGCCACGCCTCTCGATCCTTGAGATGATCTCTCCCATCAGTCCACGCTGTACAGCGTCAGGTTTGATCATTATGTATGTCTGTTCCATTTAGAGCACCCGATCATGCTTTCTTCAGGTATATCCTTCCCTGTTCGGTCCAGATGGTACGTCTTGGCAACCTTCCAAGATCAAAGTTGCTTTCGCATTTGGATGAGCAGAAATAATAAGTTGACCCATCCTTCTTTACAAAGAGCTTACCTGTTCCCGGCTCAAGAAGTTCACCACAAAAAGAACATTTCCTTTGTTCCATTTTAGTCACCTCACCTGGTAGTCAGTTTCTTGGCCTCTCTGGAAGTCTCGATCAACATCAGGATGTCACCGATCCTTACAGGACCAACACAATTACGGGTGATTATACGGCCCTTGTCACGTCCTTCCAGCACACGGCACTGGATCTGGCTGGCTTCACCATGCATACCGGTGTTACCGATAATATCGATGACTTCAGCCGCATAGCCTGTATCTTCATCTGCCATAGCGATACCTCACGTATCAGTATTATTTAAGTGCACTGACTTTCTGTGCAATGTCTTCAACAAGCTCGCCACCCTTACCGGCATCGATAATCGCGACAGCGGAGCAAGCAACACCTATTCCACAGGCTGCACCGAGCTCTTTCTGCTCTTTCACATAGATGTATGCAGTGTTCTTCTCTTCACAGAGTGGTGCAATGTGTGCAATTACTTCTGCAGGATCGACATCCTCTGCAATTACCGCAAGTTTTGTGATGCCTCTCTCAATAGCTTTTGTCACTTCGTTTATCCCTTTCTTTACTTTGCCTGTGTCTCTTGCAAGTTCTACACTCTCAAGTGCCTTGTTCACGAGTTCTTCCGGAACATCAAATTTAGCTGCCATATTATAATCTCCTTCGAAACCATGATGTGTGCTCATGGTTTTTCATTATTCATTGTACGCCGGAAAGCCGGCTAATTTGGCCAATTACGATTGTAATGATATTACCAATAATTAACTGACACAAAGATATATGCCAAACAATGGCTGCGAATTACTGCATGCTCCTGTATGGTTCACTGCAGAATGCGCGACTGGAGTCAGTAAATAACCTGTTAAGGTATAAACCTTGTGGCAGGTGAAAAGAAGAAAAAAGGTGAGACGGGTTATGCGCCTTACCTGAATTGTTCCATTGCAAGATTGAAGAAATTAGATGCCTCGGTAGTAATAACTACTTTCATGATCCTTCCTTCATCCTCAACCGTTACGTTGTAGAGCAGATCCCTTTCACTACTTGTAGCCTCAAGATCAGATATTGCAGCAACAGTGGTATCTGCAGGATCAACGAATATCTCGGTCCGCGAATAATTACCGTCACCCATATTTCTGAATTCCAGATAGTGCAGTTCTGCAACTTCATCAGAAGAGCTTACCCATTGATATTCGGCACCAGGTACCACATAAACCATTATTTCGTTGAAATCTGTCGATGCCTGGCCGGTTCCTGAATTTACATCTATGACCTTTTCAAGGGTGTTCCTGTCACCTAACAGGGTAGGGGTCCCTATTATATTATATATATTGGTTCCCCTCTGCAACAGAGAATAACCATTATACATATCTGCGACTGCATAATCAAAGTTAACGACCTCAGGTGTCAGTATATGTGCCTCGAATCCGAAATTTGATGAAACATCATATGCAGAGAACCTTTTTACCATCAACGTATTGTAATAAGCATAAAGATCCGTTATATTGTAATCCTGAAGTGGTGTCCCGTAGGTTCTGGAATAATCCACATATATGGCATTAGATACTCCTTGCGGACTGAACGCAAGACCGTCTGAAAGCGAATTCATCTCAGCGCTAAAGTGTGTTCCGCTTATGACCTCAAAACCCGGTGCATCCTCAGGATCTGTAACATCTCCGTCTTTGCTGGAACTGTTCCCACTGCCGCCGAAAAAAAGTGCCATGACCGATGTCACCATGATTAGCGCCAGAAAAATCCCTATTATCCTAACATATTTCTGTTCCATTCATTCATTCTCCTCAATCATAAGTGTGAAAAAAGTAATATAAGAAAGCAATATCAGATTGCATTCTCTCCTATCTTTGCTATAGTAGCATCGATATCGGCTTTTAATTCATCAGGTATGCCCTGGATACCAACATCCAAAAATCCCCGAACTATCATACCTACAGCATCCTCTTCCGTAAGACCTCTTGCCATGAGATACTCGATCTGCTCACGTGCTATCCGTCCCACAGCAGCCTCATGTGACAGTTCTATATCTTCAACATTTGCCTCAAGTATCGGGATAGCCCGCTGCATTCCACCTTTACCAAGCACCAGCCCGTGACATTCCAGATGACCTTTTGCCTTATCAGCATTTCCTATCATCTCACCCCTGGCAATAACCTTACCTCCCGTGGTAATGGTCCTTGAGATGAGCTCAGCCTTTGTATCTTCTGCATCGAATATGACCCTGCTTCCAAGATCAAGCTCAGAACCAGGATGTGCCACACCAATTGAATTCAACCTCGCAAAAGCTCCCTTTCCTTCAAGGATGACCGTTGGATAGGTCTGTATTGATTTAACAGGTTTCAGGGTAACGTAATTACTGATATATGTCCCGCCTTCTTCCACATGGACAACCGTCCTTGGCCTGACACCTATCTGCTGAGCCCAATTGTGTATCATTGTGAAGTTCAGGGTTGCACCTTTCTTTACATACATCTCTGATATTCCAAGATGAAGACCCTTTTCAACCCCATGCCTTGTAGAGCAGCCGGTAATCACGTCAAGCTGTGCCCCTTCTTCAACGATCACAATATTATGAACTGTCTGGGAAACCTGCTTTGAACCCAGGAGCAAACATGTCTGGACAGGCATCTTTGACTTCTTCCCCTGAGGTGCCCTGATGAAATAACCATCTGCCTCCTGAAGATAGCTCATTGCAGTATACTTGTCCGCATCCGGCTTGACCAGCTTCCAGACATAATCCTTGACCCATTCATGGGTCTTCATTGCATCTTTCAGGGACATCAGTTCCACGACATCCTTATCACGCAGTGAAGTGTGGGAAATGGCATTATCAAGCATGATGAGACTGCCGGCCCTGTTCTCTTCGGATGGTGTGAAACCCACATTAAGAAGAGTCCTCTGGTCCTCTTCACTGAGCTCAGAGAGAACTTCGGCCTGTTCGACATCCGTTGGTGCGATACCATATTCATCAAGATCAAAGTCTTCCCCGTAAGGAGCATTCTTGTGAAGGGCATCCTCTACCTTTTTTCTCATATCTTCATCAGTTTGCATTTGATACACTCCTCATATCCCTGTTCTTTGATCTCTGTGAGCATCTCGCGGGGGTTTCCGGAACACATGACCGTTCCGTTGCACAGGATATATCCCCTGTCAGCTTCGACATAGTCAAGGACCTGACCTGTATGTGTGATAACAAGTGCGGATTTTCCATGCTTGCACCTGTCTCCGGCACATTTACAGTCTTTTTGCAACAGTTCATTGATGGTACGGCCAAGCTGTTCAATGCTCACGAGGTCTACACCGGATTCCGGTTCATCCAGGAGGAGAAAATCCGGATTCTGTGCAGAAAGCTGAAGAAGCTCCGACCTCTTTATCTCACCACCTGAAAAACCAACATTGATATCCCTGTCAAAGAACCTGACCATGTCCAGTGTCTCAGCAAGGCTTTCAGTATCCTTGGAGTCCCTGGAAATAACCTTCAGAAGGTCATAAAGCTTGACACCACTCATATTTGGTGGCCTCTGGGTCATAATACCCATCCCCATCTGCGCCCTTTCATAGACCGACATATGAGTGATATCTTCACCTTTGAATATTATTTCTCCCTCTACTACATTATACCCGCTAAATCCCATCAACGTCATTAGAAGTGCGGATTTACCTGCTCCGTTTGGTCCGAAAAGAACGTTAGTATAACCGGCCTCAACATTAAGGTCAACGCCTTTTAATATCCTTCGGCCGCCGATTTCAACTGTCAGATTATTGATCTCCAGCATAATATGGCCTCTTTTTATGATAATTAAACTCCATGAAATGTAAAATTCATGAAAATCCTGCTTTATTATACGGTTTATCGGTTAAAAACCTATTGAATTTTAATGAGAACAGAATTCCAATTCGAGTCCTTGCTAAAGATATAAAATGTATAGTGTATGGAAACAATATACATAATGACCACATGAACATAAACTGAGATCGATCAATATAAATTCACATACCAAGCTCCCTGGCAATATTCTGAAACTCCCGGCCCTTTTCGGTAGTTATGTATAGATTACCATTCTGCTCGATCAAACCTTTTTCTTTTAAAAGGTATAAGTACCTGTTAACAACATCAAAATTAAGGTTTGCACGATAAACGATGTGCGTCTTCTTTGCCCCCTCCAGCGCAGCCCTCAATATGTCTACACTTATGGCAGTTCTGCTTCTCCTGCTTATACTATCACATCCCCCACTCAGATAGAACTGAAATAGATTAATCCTGTTTTTGGCCTAACAACGACATGGCACCCGGTTTTGAACATCCCTTTATTCCAAACCAAATGTCTCTGATAGTCCACTATCCTATCATCTCGTTGTTCATTCAGCCATTCATTTGCTTTGCCATTACTTTATCTGATCAATTATGTTTACTCAATTATGTTTATCAATTGCTTGTGTTTTTGACTATCTTTTCTATCCACAGCAGTACGAACATCACTATGAGGAAAATGAACGTTACCTGCCATAGATAATAATGAACATAACTGAAAAGTGCAGGGTACACCATTCCCACAAAGGAAAGGAATACCAACCTCAGCATGTTAACTATTATCATTGCCGGTACCCCCAGTGCTATGCCAAGGAACTTGTTACGCAGTGTGGTAGGATATGCAAGCACGCATCCGGCATAGACCAGCAGCTCATACATTCCGGTACACTCATCTATTATCATCACGGAAAAACCATTCATATAAACAGACTGGCCATAGGATGAACTATCCACACCAAAAACAGACAATACTCCTGAAAGAGCATTGGCAGTCATGGTACTCAGAAAAGTGAACCTATCCTGAAAGAAAACGTATACTCCTGTAAAAAGTACAATATAGAACAGATATGTTCCCAGGAACTTTATTACACGCCTGTTCCTTTCAAGAAAAGGAAAAAAGTCATACCTGCTGAAGAAAGAATTACTATCTGCCTTTTCTATAGTTTTATGTTTCCTGGCACCTTTTAAAGACCTGCTTTTTTTAGCCATATTCCCTCCAAGAAAAAAGAAACTATGAAAAAGGGAAAGGAATTAGTCACGGCGTCTAAGCGTGACAATTCCAAGTGCAGCCAGTATTCCTATCATCATCACCATACCCAGTGGCGTCAGCAATGGAACAACCGGCTGGCAGTGGTAATGGCTTGGATCCTCGTCGTTTACAGTGTTACCTGCATCGTCCTCTCCTGTCACCGTAGCAATGTTCTTGTAGAGCGGGACACATTCCTCAACTGTGGCAGTGACCTCATAGGTCCAGGTCTCCCCAACATCCAGAATGTCATCAGCATTCATGCTCTTTGAGATGATATTGGCAGCAGGGATAACTCCAAGCTTGTCATCGACAACAACAATGTCCTTCAAAGGCACATTTCCTGTATTGGTGACAAAGTACTCCCATGTTACAGTTTCACCCACATCTATCTTAGGGCCGCTTGGGAAATCAGCATCAAAGCCATTTGTATGCTTCTCTATATCGATATCCGGCTCACACCTTACTATATAGTGGCTTGGATCACTGTCTGTTACGGGAATTCCCAGCCAGTCCGCATCGACCTCACCGATGTTGGCATACTGTCCGCAGTCTGCTATACCTGTCATCTGGTACACCCACAGCTCACCTACATCCAGAACATCGTCATTGTTAATGCTCTTGGAGATTATGTTTGCAGCCGGTACGCCTCCAAGCTTGTTGTCAGTAACTACCACGTTGCTAAGTGGCACATTCCCAACGTTGGTTACTCTGTATGTCCAGGTAACTGCCTGTCCGGGAGCAAGGCTTGGACCTGTAGGTGTATCTGCATCAAAACCATTGGTCCATTTCTCTATATCTACATCCGGATTGGGTATGGTCACAAATACATCTGCAATATCCTCACCTATAAGGCCACCGGTTATGGGGTCCCTATCGTCTTGTGCACCTGCTGTAACACGTATTAGTAGTGTTGCACCTGGGCTTAGATCAAAACTATTACCAAGATTTAGAATCTTGATCTCATAGACAAGTCCGTTCGCTGCATCTACATCAGCTGCTGTCAAAGTGGTTGTTCCGTCCCCCACATCCGCAACAGTCCAGTCATTGTTTTGAATGCTTATTCTTGTCGCTTTTGAGCCTTGCATTATCCTTATGTTGAAGAACTCATCTGCGCCAATACCATCCACATTATTTGGAGTGATTGCTCCCCTTGTATCGGAGAATTCCAGGCTATTATAAGGATCTCCATCCCCATCAAGATCACCGGGCAGACCATATACAGTACAGAGACCGTATAGTGTATCAGTCATAAAATCATAGCGTGCATATATTCCTTCTATATCATAGCCACTTTCATCTGGCCCTACTGTAGCCATGTTCTCATTGAAACCAGTACCTGAGTCGCTCACCCGATCTTCATCGTACCACATCCCATTCTGGAAAATCACCATTTTGTCCCCGAATGGACCATCAGGGTTATAGGTTGATCCTTCCGTCTGACCATAACTCCAGTTCCCGTTCCACTCCCCAACTCCACGCACCCCATCAACGGTTATTGCCATGGCACTGGGGGTGGCGAACAAAACTATCAATATTGCGAACATTACATGTAATATGTTCATTATTTTCAACTCCCATCTCATGAAGAATATACTTATTAATTATGAATTGGTCACCACGATATATAGCGATGCAGCAAACAAAGTTCGTTATCATTGTTAAGAAACTCAGCTCAGTAAAAAAGTCCTTTTCTCAGAACAATGTAAAAGCAGAATAAAAACAACCAAAAAAATAATTTTGGTTTTTTTCCAATGATAAAAAAATCATTCTAGAAAAAACAATAAGACATGTTCTAAGAAAAAGAAAAGGAGGAATTAGTCCCTCCTTCTTAGATAGAACGCACCTGCAAGTCCAAGGACTGAGATCAATATCATCATTCCGACAGGACTTAGCAGTGGAACGACCGGCTGGCAGTAGTAGTGAGCCACATCCTCATCTGATACCTCAGTTCCTTCAAACTCACCTGTGACAATTGCAGTGTTCTTATGCTGGGGCACGCATTCGGTTACAGTGCCCTTCAGTTCGTAGGTCCACACCTCGCCTGGGTCCAGTATGTCGTCATTGTTTATGCTCTTTGAAATGATACTAGATGCAGGTATCGTACCAAGTTTGTCATCAACAACAACTACATCATCCAGAGGGACATTACCGGTGTTCTTAACAACGAATTTCCAGGTAATGCTATCGCCCACTGCAAGGAGGATACCAGGTGCCTGATCAGCATCATTTCCATTGATATATTTCTCAATGTCAATGTCTGGTACACAGTTCACTCTGTAGTGGCTTGGGTCAGAGTCTGTTACCGGAATGGAACCAAAGTGACCTACTACATCGCCCACATTTGCGTACTGACCACATTCTGCTGTTCCTGTTGACTGATAGATCCAGACCTCACCTGGCATGAGTGTATCGTCGCCATTGCCTTTGTCAACTATGTTGCTTATAGTTCCAAGCTGGTCATCTGTAACGGTTATGTTTGTCAGATGTACATTACCTGTATTCCTGACAACATATTCCCAGGTAACTTCCGCACCATAGGCAAGTGTAGGTCCGGGTGCACTGTCAGCATCGAAACCATTTGTCGACTTCTCTATATCGATATTTGGTGCACAAACCACATTATAATGGCTTGGATCACTGTCATTGACTGTGGTAGATCCATAATCACCTGTCACCGTACCAAGGTTAGCATATTGTCCGCATGAAGCACTGCCCGTAGCCTGGTAAGTCCAAGTCTCACCGACGGAAAGTATGCCGTCACCATCTCCGTTGTTCACAATGTTACCAATCACACCCAGTTTATCGTCGGTTACAACGATATTGCTGAGGTTGACATTTCCAGTGTTGGTCACAACATAGGTCCAGGTAACAGCATCACCAATTCCCAGTGATGGACCAGGTGCACTGTCAGCATCCTCACCATTGGTTGCCTTCTCGATATCAATTGAGGGAGAAGCACCGAAGTAGTGGCTTGGATCCTCGTCAGTGACAGTGATACCGTTGTAATCACCTGTAACATTACCGATATTGGCGTACTGGCCTGCAACTGCAACACCGTTGGCTGAGACCTCGGTGCTCGCACCGACTGCAAGGTCACCGATAACTGAGATAACCCCAAGGATATTATCAGTTACAGTGACGTTGACAAGATCAACATTACCCGTATTGGTGACGTTATAAGTCCAGGTGACACTGTCTCCCACAGGGATGAAAGGTCCGGTAGGATCATCAGCATCCGCGCCATTGGTTGCCTTCTCAATATCAATTGATGGAGAGGCACCGAAGTAGTGGCTTGGATCCTCATCAGTGACCGTGATACCGTTGTAATCACCTGTTACATTACCGATGTTGGCGTACTGGCCTGCAACTGCAACACCGTTGGCTGAGACCTCAGTGCTCGCACCGACTGCAAGGTCACCGATAACTGAGATAAGTCCAAGAATATTATCAGTTACAGTGACGTTGACAAGATCAACATTACCCGTATTGGTGACGTTATAAGTCCAGGTGACACTGTCTCCCACAGGGATGAAAGGTCCGGTAGGATCATCAGCATCCGCGCCATTGGTTGCCTTCTCAATATCAATTGATGGAGAGGCACCGAAGTAGTGGCTTGGATCCTCATCAGTGACCGTGATACCGTTGTAATCACCTGTTACATTACCGATGTTGGCGTACTGGCCTGCAACTGCAACACCGTTGGCTGAGACCTCAGTGCTCGCACCGACTGCAAGGTCACCGATAACTGAGATAAGTCCAAGAATATTATCAGTTACAGTGACGTTGACAAGATCAACATTACCCGTATTGGTGACGTTATAAGTCCAGGTGACACTGTCTCCCACAGGGATGAAAGGTCCGGTAGGATCATCAGCATCCGCGCCATTGGTTGCCTTCTCAATATCAATTGATGGAGAGGCACCGAAGTAGTGGCTTGGATCCTCATCAGTGACCGTGATACCGTTGTAATCACCTGTTACATTACCGATGTTGGCGTACTGGCCTGCAACTGCAACACCGTTGGCTGAGACCTCAGTGCTCGCACCAACTGCAAGGTCACCTATCACAGATATCTCACCAAGAATATTATCAGTTACAGTGACGTTGACAAGATCAACATTACCCGTATTGGTGACGTTATACGTCCAGGTGACACTGTCTCCCACAGGGATGAAAGGTCCGGTAGGATCATCAGCATCCTCACCGTTGGTGGCCTTCTCGATATCAATTGAGGGAGAGGCACCGAAGTAGTGGCTTGGATCCTCGTCAGTGACAGTGATACCGTTGTAATCACCTGTAACATTACCGATGTTGGCGTACTGGCCTACAACTGCAACACCGTTGGCTGACACCTCGGTACTCTCACCGGCTGCAAGGTCACCGATAACTGAGATGACTCCAAGGATATTGTCAGTTACAGTGACGTTGACAAGATCAACATTACCGGTATTGGTGACGTTATAAGTCCAGGTGACACTGTCTCCCACAGGAATGAAAGGTCCGGTTGGAATGTCAGCATCCTCACCATTGGTGGCCTTCTCAATATCAATTGAGGGAGAGGCACCGAAGTAGTGGCTTGGATCCTCATCAGTGACAGTGATACCGTTGTAATCACCTGTAACATTACCGATGTTGGCATACTGGCCTGCAACTGCAACACCGTTGGCTGACACCTCGGTACTCTCACCGGCTGCAAGGTCACCTATCACAGATATCTCACCAAGAAGGTTGTCAGTTACAGTGACGTTGACAAGATCAACATTACCCGTATTGGTGACGTTATAAGTCCAGGTGACACTGTCTCCTACAGGAATGAAAGGTCCGGTAGGACTGTCAGCATCCTCGCCATTGGTGGCCTTCTCAATATCAATTGAAGGAGAGGCACCGAAGTAGTGGCTTGGATCCTCATCAGTGACCGTGATACCGTTGTAATCACCTGTAACATTACCGATGTTGGCGTACTGGCCTGCAACTGCAATGCCGTTGGCTGACACTTCAGTGCTCGCACCGACCGCAAGGTCACCTATCACAGATATCTCACCAAGAAGGTTGTCAGTTACAGTGACGTTGACAAGATCAACATTACCCGTATTGGTGACGTTATAAGTCCAGGTGACACTGTCTCCTACAGGAATGAAAGGTCCGGTAGGACTGTCAGCATCCTCGCCATTGGTGGCCTTCTCAATATCAATTGAAGGAGAGGCACCGAAGTAGTGGCTTGGATCCTCATCAGTGACCGTGATACCGTTGTAATCACCTGTAACATTACCGATGTTGGCGTACTGGCCTGCAACTGCAACTCCGTTGGCTGAGACCTCGGTGCTCGCACCAACTGCAAGGTCACCTATCACAGATATCTCACCAAGGATATTGTCAGTTACAGTGACGTTGACAAGATCAACATTACCCGTATTGGTGACGTTATACGTCCAGGTAACACTGTCTCCCACAGGAATGAAAGGTCCGGTTGGAATGTCAGCATCCTCACCATTGGTTGCCTTCTCGATATCAATTGAGGGAGAGGCACCGAAGTAATGGCTCGGATCCTCATCAGTGACCGTGATACCGTTGTAATCACCTGTCACATTACCGATATTGGCGTACTGGCCTGCTGCTGCAATGCCGTTGGCTGACACTTCAGTGCTCGCACCGACTGCAAGGTCACCGATAACAGAGATCACACCAAGGATATTGTCAGTTACAGTGACGTTGACAAGATCAACATTACCCGTATTGGTGACGTTATACGTCCAGGTAACACTGTCTCCCACAGGGATGAAAGGTCCGGTAGGATCATCAGCATCCTCACCATTGGTTGTCTTCTCAATATCAATTGATGGAGAGGCACCGAAGTAGTGGCTCGGATCCTCATCAGTGACCGTGATACCGTTGTAATCACCTGTTACATTACCGATATTGGCGTACTGGCCTGCAACTGCAACACCGTTGGCTGACACCTCGGTACTCTCACCGGCTGCAAGGTCACCGATAACTGAGATAACTCCAAGGATATTGTCAGTTACAGTGACGTTGACAAGATCAACATTACCGGTATTGGTGACGTTATAAGTCCAGGTGACACTGTCTCCCACAGGGATGAAAGGTCCGGTAGGATCGTCAGCATCCTCACCATTGGTAGCCTTCTCGATATCAATTGAGGGAGAGGCACCGAAGTAGTGGCTTGGATCCTCATCAGTGACCGTGATACCGTTGTAATCACCTGTAACATTACCGATGTTGGCGTACTGGCCTGCAACTGCAACTCCGTTGGCTGAGACCTCAGTGCTCGCACCGACTGCAAGGTCACCGATAACTGAGATGACTCCAAGGATATTGTCAGTTACAGTGACGTTGACAAGATCAACATTACCGGTATTGGTGACGTTATACGTCCAGGTGACACTGTCTCCCACAGGGATGAAAGGTCCGGTTGGATCGTCAGCATCCTCGCCGTTTGTGGCTTTCTCGATATCAATTGATGGACATTCGCCGAAGTAGTGGCTTGGGTCCTCATCGGTTACAATTACCGCTTTATATTCCCCGGTAACTGTAGCGTTGTTGGCATACTGACCGCACTCGGCAATTCCTGTAGCTTCATAAACCCAGATCTCATCAACATCAAGAATAGCATCTTCGTTGACATCACCACTCTGGTAAACAGGTATGACACCCTGATCATCTATCACTGATATATTGCTGAGCGGCACATTACCGGTGTTGTTCACCACATAGGTCCACGTGACGGTAGCACCCTGCAGGATACCAGGACCTGGTGCTTCATCAGCATCCTCACCATTGGTTGCCTTCTCAATATCAATGTCAGGACATTCACCGAAGTAGTGGCTTGGATCCGTGTCAAATACTGGGATCACGTCGAAGAAACCAACTGCTGTTGCGTTGTTCACATACTGACCACATTCAGCGATGCCTGTAGCTTCAAAGATCCATGATTCACCTATCGAAAGGATATCGTCCCCATCACCCTGATCAATGATATTGGTAATAGGACCAAGTTTGTCATCAATGACACTTATATTTAGCAGAGGAACATCACCTGTGTTTGTTACAACATAAGTCCACGTGACATTCTCACCTTCGGGTATCCCCGGGCCTGGTGCATTATCTGCATCCTCGCCATTGGTTGATTTCTCAAGATCAATGTCAGGACTTGGTATGGTTACAAATACATCTGCAATATCTTCTCCTATAAGACCACCAGTTATGGGATCCCTATCGTCTTGTGCACCTGCTGTAACACGTACAATTAATGTTGCACCCGGACTTATATCGAAATTATTGTTAATACCATTAATTTTTATCTCATAGACAAACTGATCAAGATCACCCTCATAATCGTTAATTGGATGATATGCAATACCGCATGCTGCATCTATATCTGTTGCTGTCAGAGTGGTTGTCCCATCCCCCACATCCACAACATCCCAGGCATTATTTTGAATACTTATTCTTGTGGCCTTATCACCTTGTATTAGCCTGATGTTAAAGAACTCATCTGCACCAATACCATCCACATTATTTGGAGTGATTGCCCCCCTGGTATCGGAGAATTCCACGCTATTATATGGATCCCCATCCCCGTCAAGATCACCGGGAAGACCATATACCGTACACAAACCATATAGTGTATCGGTCATAAAATCATAACGCGCATATATTCCTTTAATATCATAGCCACTTTCATAAGGTCCTACAGTAGCCATATTCTCATTGAAACCAGTTCCTGAATCCCTCATCGGATCTTCATCAGACCAGTTCCCCGCTTGAAAAATCACCATTTTGTCCCCGAAAGGACCATTTTGTTTATAGTCTGTACCGTTGAACTGACCATAAGCCCAACTTTCGTTCCATTCATCAACACTTCTTATACCATCTATAGTAACAGCTACAGATGTTCCAGAAATTGTAATCAATATCAACGTAATAACAACAAGTAAACTATATTTTGTCATGTTTGCCCCACCCTTTATAACTAAAAGAGGTATTCTTACCAAGAAATAAATTGTATACGTATGTATTTATTAGTACAACAAACAATCATAAGTAGGAATATTAAGTAACATAGATACAGTACTTCACTAATTTTTGAATCCAGCTGTTTAAACTTATATTGAAATCGGATGAAAATAGAAATTGATTCATGTGAAAGGCCTTTAAATGAATAAAAGGGAACTGAAAATCTATGGACATGGTCTATACGACAATTATAGTTAATAACTTAACTTTTCTAACTTATTATCCAGAAACTTCTCAATCCATTTTCTTGCGAAGCTAAGCTTTGATGAACAACTAATAAACGTCTCAGCAATCAGATTCCTCATATGATCAAGATCTTTGACAAAATTGCAGGAAATAACTCTTTTAACGCTCTTCCATATGAATTCAATAGGATTCAAGTCTGGTGAATACGGAGGCAAATAGACCAATTCGATATCATTTGCCATTGCAAAATCTACTGTGTATTTTGCCCGATGTGACCTGAAGTTGTCAAGAATGATAACTATTCTCTTTCCAATGTTGCTGTTTTTGATAGTTGATAGAAACGAACATACGTCCTCTTTAGTTGAATGTTCTTTAAAATCGATTACTGAAGTACCATTCAATGCATAAAATCCAAACGAGTTTGCTTTAATTCTAGTTGAATTTTTGAACATAACGGGTTTATTGAAAGACCATAAACGAACTGTATTTGATGTGGTTTGTGGGGATGATTCATCAAGAAAACCGATTACGTAATCATTATTGATTACTGGTAAGTTTTTTTTAAACGATCTTCTGCATCATCTGGTCTTCGATAATCATGCGCATAGGGTTTGGCATGATACATGCCAAACTTCTTCAAGATAACCAATATTTGCTTAATGGTGTATTGAACCGTAAATTCATTATGGATAAGTTCCTGAACTTCTTTTGTAGACCAATCATTTCTTTCATGCAGCATAGCCTTTAGTTCTTCTTTTTGGTCATCAGTGAGTTTTGAAGGACAACCTCCTGAAAACCTGGGAATCAATCCTTCATACCCGTCTTGATTCCATCGTTCTTGCCATTGATATGCAACTGGTGTAGATATGCCAACAAGTTTAGCTGCTTCGTTAACAGAAGCACCTTCATAACGATGTTTAATAAAATACAAACGTTGTAGGACTCGTGTATCTTTCTCTAATGACTTGATACGTTTAAGCAATTCTTCTGATGATAGATGATGCTCTATCGTAATTTGTTCAGGTCTAGCCATAAAGTATAGTTGCATTTGATTAATAATAAATGTTTGGTTAAGAACTATAATTCCGATTATAATTCATCCGCTTGTTTCTCTATTTAAAAGCAGCAAATAAATTCTTATTATCATCTTCTTGTAAAATTGAATTATAGTACAACATTTTTAAACGTGGGCAATTGACTAATACAATCAATCATTAATTTAAAAATGAGGATTTATTCTGTTCTGTGGGATAGAAACAGATAAAAGGAGATATTATATGAGATACAAACTATTAAAAAGGGCTCTAGTGCTCCTTCTAGGAGTAGCACTTGCAATGGCATCTGGATGTGCCAACATTACAGATTCACAAAAGACATCTGGGGACTTAATAGATAATGATATGGAAGAATCATCAAGTGAATCTAACCCCTATTCTGCCATAATACCAACTGATTTTGCAATTCCGATTGAAAATCCGTATTTTCCCTTAAACATTGGTACAATCTACATATATGATGGTGAATCAGATGAAAAAGATATTAAAGTTGAAATATATGTCAGTGACCAGACAAAGGAAATAATGGGTGTGGAGACTACAGTTGTCAGACAACAAAAATGGAAAGATGGAGAGCTTATTGAACACACTCTGGACTGGTATGCCAATGATAACAAAGGAAATGTTTGGTATTTCGGTTCAGATTCCAAAGAATACGATTATGATGCAGTTGATATAGTGAGCACAGTAGCTTCCTGGGAGGCGGGGGTTGATGGTGCAGAACCAAGAATCTTTATGGGAAATTATTCTCAGGTCGGAGATGTTTACCGCCAGGAATACTACGAACGAGGAGGTGAAAAAGAATTAGAAGTGCTAAGTATCGATGCGCCTGTTTCCGTTGAATATGGGCCATTTGAAAATTGTATACAAATAAAGGAATTGATTCCATTTAACCCCGAAATAGAAAAATACAAATATTATGCCAGTGGCGTGGGGCTTGTTCTAGAAGAGTCTGTTATGGAAGGAAATGATAGAATTGAACTTGCAGAAATAATAAATAGATAAAGGAAGGCATTTTCCTTTATTTTATGTTTAAACTCGTCTAACATTGAATGATTTAAACAGAGTTGTATCCAAAGCAGCTATACAACCAATAAAACAATTTATAATCTCATTCAAATTTCAGATCAATTTCACCGGCCAGTATATCTTCAATAATCTTTAAAGATTCATTACTGATCTTTGTTCTTTTTCCTTTGTCACGCTTTTCCATATTATTGTAATCAAAGAAATGCTTGCACACACCATGGGCTTTGTCCAGAGGATCATTGTCCTGCAGAAAAACAACACAACCTTCCAGACCGATCACCTTTTGAACATAATTTAATGCATAAGATACCCCATAGTGGCATCCTACACCGGGAAGAAAATATTTGTATCCTTCATTCTTTTTCTGCTTAAGCCACGGGAAAAGATTGGAATCACTATCAATTATGAATATCCTGTCCTTTGTGAATCCTCTTTCCTTCAGGATGTCTATCATGTCACCAAGAGAACAGGGCACATTACAGGTTCTGTCCTCAAGTTTCAAACAGCTCTGATTCTTCCTTGACTTTTGTTTGCATGATACCGGACAAGCATAATATCCCAAAGGTTTGGCACAGTAAGGGAGAAAAGCAATACAACTGTCAAGCTCATCTGTGACTATAGTTTGTATATCCAGGGATGGGGATGAAATAGCTATACTGCAGTTAAGCAAACTTTTATTGATATGATTGTAACTTAGTTTTTTCTCGATCAGCTTTTTGTTTAACGAATACGGAACAAATGAGTATAGCTTCTCTAAAATCGATACTCTCGTTATTAACCCCCCTTGAATGCTCTTTCAGCAAACACTTATTCCACAAACAACTATAGCTGAATTCTCGTTCTAAAAGCTTGGCGTTAAAACAAAATGCGGCATTATATGTCTTTTTTTCCAGAAATCGTGAAATATAAAAACATAATCGTAAAATAAACGTAACTATTCAGCCTACCCATTTCAGCCGATTGATGCGGATTTCATCAAATTCAAGGTGTTGAGTCCTAAATTAATTCAAAACAAAAAAAGCAATCAATCGGCACATTTAAAATAAATTAGTCATACAATATTTACATATCATTTTTTTAACACAACGGCGACAGGTGTTGATTCTATCAGGCTGAATAGTTACAAATAAACAAAATAAATAAACAGAAGAAAAAATGGTTAAATGAAAATTAATACCAGCTATAAAAATAGATAATCACATACTGGAAGGGACTTCATTTGAATGCGGGGATTTATGAGGTACTTCCTCAACGCTTTCGTTTTGATAATTACCTGAAAGGATCCGGTCCATCAATATTATCGTCTCTTTGTGAACCTTGGTGCGTTTTCCCTTATCTATGCCCTCCATTCCAAGATAATCGTTCATGCATTTGCAGACGCCGTTTTCTTTGTCATCAGGGCAAAAATCATCTACAAAGGCTATGCACCCTTTGTAGCCAAGCTTCTTACCTATGTAATCAATGGCATAGGATACACCGTATTTGCATCCGGTACCCGGCATAAAATATTCATAGCCTTCCTTCCTTTTCTGCACAAGCCATGGGAAAAGATTGGAATCCCTGTCTATTATGAAAATCTGTTCCTTTTTAAAACCATGTTTTGTGAGAACATCCACCATCTCACCAAGAGAACAGGGCACATTACACTTGCCACCGGATACCTTGACACATTTCTGGTTCTTCCTGTTATTGATCTTGTCCGATACAGGACACTCATGTTCCCCCATCGGTTTGGCACAATATGGCAAAAAGGCAACACATTTATCAAGATCATCTCTTACTACTTTGTTTATATCAAGGGAATGAGGATATAAGGCAAGGTGATTTTTTATAAGCAGATCATCCTGTTTTTTGAATTTGCACTTCCATCTTACTATCTTTTGATGGATCGAATAAGGAACCAATCCATATATTAATTCTCGGGTCAGCATTTTTTTCCTCCATTGACGTTTGGGGCTGTACTTCTTTGGAGTTGTCCAGAGTAAACCTATGTCCCAATTTTTTAACTTTATCTCATAGGTAGCTTGGTCATCCGTATAAATATCATGACCCTATATACATTTATCCATGTACATAAACTATACATAGAATAAATACTGTGAACATGCTTATAATTAATTAAGACAGATACTGTACAAAATGCCTGTATTTTATGTACAAGTTTCAGTATTGAACAAAATATTTTTGTATATTAAACCGATTTACAAAATTATATTCAGAGTCAGGTACATATAAACAAAGGAAAGGACTAAAGACCCAGTTCTTCTGCAATCTCCTGGAACTCTTTTCCCTTTGCAGTTGTTACATACAGATTTCCTTTATGTTCTATCAGTCCTTTTTCCTCCAGCATTGTAAGATACCTGTTAACCATGTCAAAATTCAGATTTGCATTGTAAACTATGTGTGTCTTTTTAGCCCCCTCCAATGCAGCTTTTAATATCTCCACACTAATGGCAGTTCTGCTTCTCCTAATATGATCACATCCATAGCTACAGTCTTTTCTACCACGCCAGGTACCCCACCATGAATAAAAGTTGGAAAGAGTCCATTCAATCCAACATCAATACACTGTTATTTCCTGGACCTGTATCCATACAGACCAATAACAACTCCTCCAAGGACAAGACCTATTAGAAGGATCATGCTGTTGGTCCCGGATGTGCTTACAGGAAGGTATCCTTCATCTGCAACCTCTGACTCTGCATTTTCCTGAGTGCTGGGAAGTGAGGATTCTGCTTCCGTGTCCATGGATGACTCAGTAGTTATTTCATCTGCAATTTCTGTGGTATCAGCTCCACCAGAGCCAAAGCCTCCACCTCCTCCACCGGCAACCTGGGAAGAGGGTTTTTCTGTATTCGCTGCTGGCTGGCTTGTTGCACTGATTTCAAATGACACTGCCTCCCCACTATGATAATTTCTAAGATCCAGGGTCTGTGATTCCACTCCGTCCACATAAACCTTGACAAGATCATAGCCTGTGGGTATTCCCAGCCTGTTGCTGCGCTTATCGCCGATAATACCTTCTGTGGTCACAGTCGTCTCACCTATAACCTTCCCATCAACAACTATCGCTACCTCTGTCCCTACAACTGCCGGCTTCCCATCTACCAGCAGATTACCTTCCAGGACCAATGGAGGTTCGTTAGCTGCAGCAGGTACGACCATGAATGCAAATAACACTATAAATACTTGTAATAAAGCTCTTTTTTTATCACCACTTATCATACGTCCCACCTTCGATAAATCAAAAATGCAGTGAGAAGATACTCCCACTGCGATGTATTTCTTGTTTCATTGAGCTGTCAGGCCAATATGCACTCCTCGTCTACGAATACATAGTATCCTTCGTATACGTTCATGCTAAAGACATCGGTACCTACCTGGTTACCATTGATGACGCCTTCCACTCCGTTGTATCCCACATAGGCATACTCACTTGCAGAAGTTACCCAGGGTCCTTTGACCTTGATGTAGCTGTCATCGATGGTTGCAAGCCCGATCTCTGCAGATAGCTCGACCTTTGCATTGTGGCCAATGGCGTTCCATCCCGGATAAAGCATCAGCGATGGTGGCGTGGATGGCACCTTCGGTGTCAGATAGTCCTCAAGAATGACAACCTCTCCACTCATGTTGTTGTGTACCCAGTATGCCTTCAATGGCTCGAAGGTGGTTGGTACAACCATCATTCCAACAGATGCATCATCATAGAACACATAATCAACTTCTGTGTCGGTAAAGTCCTGGAGCACAAAGTCGATACTTGCATTCTCAAGTGTTTCTGGGAACGATATAAGGTTCCATCCCGGCAGGAGTATTATTCCTTCTGGGTTGTACACCTCAACACATACGATGTGGAATGCTGAATCCTGTCCGTCATCCAATGTTGCCTTGATCAGGTACTGGCCATCAGGTACACTGGTTGTGTCAAGCACAGCAGTCCAGCCATCAGAGCCGTCGTTGTCTGTTGCGAATACTGTCCAGACACCGCCTACCTCATCGTCAATACAGTTGCCATTGGTATCTGCAAAGACAGCAAAGGTTGCGGTAAGGATGTCATCCTGTCCGGAATTGTCCACAACTTCAACTATCTGTGTCTTTGAGACAACATCACCATCTGCATGGGAGACGATCTCCGGACCTGGCACAACGTTTGGTACTGTGGAAACTTCAACAGTTCCATCGGTGACCACAACTCCCGGAATTGCTGCATTGGCCTGGTCCTGAAGAACCACGTTCATCAGGTCAAGGTCGTAGACACCGTCTGCTGCACCTGCCTTCACTTCGAACTCAATGGTTAACATTGTTCCGGCTGTTGGCGCGTAGACCCCACCTGTGGCTGCAATACCATAGGTTATGGTACCTGCACCGTCGTCACCACTTCCTGGTGCTTCCAGTGCCCCGGCTCCAAGCAGGTTCTCATTGGTTATGCTGTTAACCATGAGTACTGAAGCATCGTAGCCCAGCTGCAGGCTCACAGCACGCAGGTTCTTGTCGGCTGAATCGACCATCACTTCAACCTGGAATGTCTCACCGATATCCACAGGTCCGCTTGCAGCTGGAGATACCATTACCTCCGGCATTACAACAGGACCGTCAGCTACCTGTACGGTAGCATCAGTGACAACAACTCCGGCGATTGCCGTGTTGGTCTCGTCCATAAGTCCCACATTGTCCAGATCAAGGTTGTAGATGCCATTTGCAGCACCAGCCTTCACTTCGAATTCGATGGTCAGCATAGTACCGGCCTGCGGCGTGTAAGCCCCTGCGGTGGAGGCAATACCATATGTAATGGTACCTGCACCGTCGTCACCACTGCCTGGTGCTACAAGTGCCCCTGCTCCAAGCAGGTTCTCGTTGGTCACACCATTTACCATGAGAACTGCAGCATCGTATTTCAGCTGCAGGTTCACAGCACGGAGGTTCTCATCAGCAGAATCCACCTCTACCTCTACCTGGAACGTATCTCCCGGAGCAACCGGACCGCTCACTGCAGGAGTGATCTTCACTTCAGGATCATCGGTTGGCGGTATTACATCATCACCAACTTTTACTGTTCCGTCCATGACAGCCACCCCGGCAATAACCGTGCTGGTCTGGTCTAAGAGTACCACATTCATTAGGTCAAGGTCATAGATACCATCAGCAGCCCCGGCTTTCACCTCGAAATCGATGGTTATCATGGTACCTGCTACTGGTGCATATGGACCGGATGTGGCTGCAATACCATAGGTAATGGTTCCTGCCCCATCGTCACCACTGGCTGGCGCTACCAGAGCACCGGCACCAAGCAGGTTGTTGTTGGTTATGCTATTGACCTGAAGTACCGCCGGATCATAGTCCAGCTGCAGGTTCACGGCACGTAGGTCAGAAGCATCGGAATCCACCAATATGCTGACCTGGAACGTATCACCTGCATCGTACTCATTGGTTTGTGGATCTACTGACACCGATGGTGCAGCCGCTGCAAGTCCTACGCCTACCATGAAACATGCACAAAATATTAAAAGGATGGCAGCAGATCCTGCCATTCCTTTCCATGTTACTTTTGTCATGATTTCACCTCTTACATCAGGCTTAAGACTGATATACTCCTGCAAACTCTACAAAGTCAAAGAAGTCTATTACGCCATCATCATTGAAGTCGAAGATTGCGTTGTAGTTGCTGTCACCCATTACTGAGTTGTAGCAAGCTGCAAATTCAACGAAGTCAAAGAAGTTGACAACTTCATCACCGTTGTAGTCACCCTTCATCTCTTCAACCGGTGGTTCATTGTTGTTGCCAGCAGGTACACCGCCATTCATGTACAGTCCTGTACCATCCAGTGGGTTGTGCGTGAACATGAGCCTCTGCATTACATCTGGCTCTTCACATACCACAGAGTTCGGTGCAAGGAATGAACTGGTCAGCAGGTAGTCACCTGTTCCGCCTGCATTTGGTACATCCGGATAGACAAACTCCTTGTAGAAGTCAGGCATAGTCCTGATGTGCAGCCATACCCAGCTCTGAACTGGTGATACAGAGTTGGATGAGGGTTGGATCATACCTTCACAAAGGATCTCCAGCAGGTTGGTGTGGAACCTTTCCTCAATGTCCTTACCGGTGAAGTATATCTCAAGGGCCGGGACAGTGAACATGCGCTCGGCAATGGTATCCCATGAACTGTCTATGTACATATCCTGATACCAGAGCAGATCATCAAATCCTGGTGTTCCTACTCCGGCAGCAAGTATCTGGCCATAGTAGCAGGTTGTGGTCTCATCTGGCACGGAGTGTGGCACATCGATGTCATCGATCATGACGTACTCGCGGTTGAATGGTGGCAGTACAGGAATGATCTCATAGTTATCGACCATCTTCTTAACGACTGAGAGGTCGTTCAGTGCAACATCCTGGTGTTCTGGTATCGGGTTCCTTATGGTAATGTACTTGACATTGTCCTCAGCACTACCAAAGATAGCTGCAACGTCATACTCGGCACCGTCAACGAAGAATGTCTCACCTGTGTGAAGCAGACGTCCGACGCGTACAAGGGCCTTTCCATTGTTGGGGTTGACACCTTCGGTCCTCATGCACCATGGTTCATAGAACTGTGGATCTGCATCTTCTGTCACTGTGTGACGTCCGGAACTCAGTACCTCATCGCCTACACCAAGAACGTGCAGACCACCGATCTGTTCAGGGTTGGTGTTACCGTTGTAGTAGACCTTTACTGCAACTGAATCCGGCTGGCCGTTCTTGTAGTATATGTCCTCGATCTCCACAATGTGGTCAAGGAACTGCAGCCTGTCTCCTATGTTTATTGAGAAGAGCTCAGATGCAATGAATATATCTTTCAGTCCATCTCCACTTGTATACATCT
This sequence comes from Methanolobus sp. WCC5, assembly GCF_045690325.1. Taxonomy (GTDB): domain Archaea; phylum Halobacteriota; class Methanosarcinia; order Methanosarcinales; family Methanosarcinaceae; genus Methanolobus. The sequence goes on from NZ_CP146981.1 coordinate 1,109,204, forward strand.
CATCCTCGAAGTCTCCTACATCCATAAGATAGACAATATTGTCATTGCCATCACCGTTGATGTCGAAACTGTCAAGACCTGTCTGGTCAAGGCGGTCTGCGACCGGGAAGTAGAAGTAGGTCCAGTATGCTCCGGTCGGGCTCATTGCCGTACCTTCTGTTGGCTGGTAGTGCTTGTCTATGAACATGTAGGTGAATTCATTGACAACATCTTCCCAGACGTACTTGTTAGGCTTGTCGATCCATACACGACCTGTAGGCTCAACATACTCGGGTACGAACCACTGCCTGAAGAATACCTTCTGCCAGGAGTCCCTGTTGTCCACAACTATACCTGCCTTTATCTTTGCAGGGTTGATGGTAACAAAGTCCTTAATTGGTGCATCCTCACTCATAGGATCAAATGGTCCTTCGGGATCGGTGTATGGGAATGCTGCGCTGTAACCGTTCTCACCGTATATCCTCAGTCCGTTGGTGGTCTCGTCGATCTCATTTATATAGAGGTCAGTGAAACCTTCGACCTGGTCATATACGAACATCACCCTCTGTGGAAGAACTACATCCCTTGGTGTCTCACAGACATCAGAGTTTGGTGCTCTCCATGAGCTGGTGAAGAGGAAGTCTCCGTACCTGTCATCTGCATCAGGCAGTTCAGGATATACGAATTCCTTGTAGAAGTCAGGCATTGTCCTGATGTGCAGCCACTTCCATGCTTCGATCTCGTTCTCATCAAGTATCTCCAGCAGGTTGGTGTGGAACCTTGGCTCTTCTGTCTTGTCAATGAAGTAGATAAGCAGTGGGTCTACATCATAGATCTTCCGCTCCTCAATGGTGTCATAATAGGAATCAATATACATGGATTCATACCATTCGCCATCCGGCGCGTTCTTGTTAAGCAGGTCTCCATAGTAGCAGGTTGTGCCTTCCGCTCCCAGTGTGTGCATAATGTTGATATCATCGATCATGGTGTGTACCATGTTAAATGGTGGCAACATCGGGATGTATTCGCCGTTATCAACCATCTTCTTAACGACAGAAAGATCGTTCAGTGAAACGTCCTGATGTTCTGGTACAGGGTTTCTGATGGTTATGTACTTGACATTGTACTTTTCAGAACCGTAGATCCTGGCAACATCATATTCAGCACCGTCTACGAAGAATGTCTCTCTTTCATAGATCTGGCGTCCGACGCGTACAAGGACCTTGTCCATGCCTGCGGCAGCTCCCTCTACCTTAAGATACCATGGTTCATAGAACTGTGGATAATCGTCTGTTACTGTGTGACGTCCGGAACTGAGAATACCTTCATCAACCTCGATGACATGTATACCGCCTATCTGTTCAGGGTTAGTGTTACCGTTGTAGAAGATCTTCACAGCTACGGAATCAAGCTTGCCGCCGACGTAATAGATTCCCTCGATCTCTACTATGTGGTCAAGGAACTGTAGTCTGTCTCCGATATTGACTGCGAACAGCTCGGAACTGATGCTTATATCCTTGTGACCGTCCCTGTTGAAATCGCCAACCCTTCTCAGGGTTACCATATCATCCTTGCCGTCATCGTTGATGTCAAAACTGTCAAGACCTATCTGGGCATCATCACGGTCTGCGACAGGGAACCAGAAGTTAGTCCAGTAAGCCCCTGTTGGGCTCTTTGCTGTAGCTTCACGTGGCTGGTAGTGTTTGTCAACGAACATATAGGTATATTCTGTGACCACATCTTCCCAGGTATATTCATTATGGTTGGGTATCCACTTGACTTTTTTAACTGGTTTCTGGTAAATGTCAAGGGACATCTCTCTCAATTCGGATTCATCCAATGTCTCTTCCATTTCGATCGTTTCGTTATCGGAAACTACTTCATAACAGCGCCTGAATTCATCCAGCCATACCATACCCGTGGGTTCTGTGTACTCAGGTACGAACCACTGCCTTGCAAAGACCTTCTGTTTGGAGTCAATGTTATTGACAACTATCCAGTCTTCCATTAAGGCCGGGTTGAATGTCACGAAATCTTTCTGCGGTGCTTCAGGGTTCATTGGGTCAAATGGAGCCACAGGATCCGTATAGGGGAATGCTGCGCTATAACCATTCTCACCATAGAGCCGCAATGTATTCACATCATCTTCAGCACTAGCTGCAGCTGCCATTGCGATAATTGCAATAAGAGCAATAGCAACCACTAAAAGCTCATGCTTCAACTTCACTTTCATATTATATCCTCCTTTCTTAAGCAATACCGACTCGATACCATCAAACAAAAAATGACTTTATCTCCACTCGTTCAATGATATCCAAGTGAAGTTGTCTTGGACTATCCCACCGACAACCCCAAATATTGATACGGGGTCAGATATTATAAACCGATAAGAAATAGATGTTCAGAGCACTGTTTACAAACAAAGTTACGAAACATTGTTAAGTAATGATCCTTCTGTTGCTATACGGATCAAGAATGAAGTATATATGGTCGTATGCATCGAAAATAAAAAAGTAACAAGATCATTGCATTCCATCATTGGAATTTTGCATCGAAATAATAACAGTATCATAAGTAAATGCTAACCATAAAAGGAATGGAAAAGCTATCCTTCCAATGGCATATATGTAAAGTAATTGTTCCTGATAGGAGAAAAAAAGCAATTGCAAAACAACTATTAGTAAGTTAAAAGCAATGGTCAGTACAAGCCCGGCAAGAAGGATCTTCAGGGTCTTCTTCCTTTCAAGTCCTGTGGCAAGTACCAGGGCAACAAAGGGAATGAAATTCAAAGGCATATAGAACAGGAAAAAATTCTTCAGATCCACTGCAACAACCGAAGCAGAAAAATATTGCCCGCCTACCGGCACCCACATAATAAATAAAAGGGAAAGATAAAGAAAAAACCTTTTTAGAAAAGGTATCATTCTTATCGTGTTCATGGGTCCTTCCTTCTTAATATGCCTGTGTTCATGGTTTACGTTTCATGAAAACTGACTGCATGCAGCATGCAGCAAACAACGCCAGGAGACCGGCAAGGAAAACAAAACCAGGTGTCTCTTTTGTTTCACCTTCTGTGGGAGGAATCATTTCCTCTTCCACAGCTTGTTCTGGTATCGCTGTCAAACTGTCATCAACAGGATTGGCAAGTCTGAAAACAACCGGAACTTCATTTATCCCTATGTTCATCGCTTCCCTGTCGATCAGAGTATATAATTCATCCATCAGTGAATCTCTGTTGACATCTGATCCTTCATTGATCCTTACTTCAAAGTATCCGTCAGGAGATACACCCATATTCAGGAGCACACCATTTTGGAAATAAGTAGCCATATCATCCCTGACAGCATCGGAGATTGCATATGAATCCCTGAAATACCACTGCCAGCATTCTTTCTCAGTACTTATCTGAGGCATCTTTCCGGCTGTTGCTAAAACAGTGGGATCATATACGTGGCTGCCACTGTCTGTAATCTGTTCAAGCCCTGCCTCACCGGTTGACCGGACCCTTTGAAGCAGTGACTGCAGTACGTTACTTACCTGCGGACCGGTACCCTCTCCGAATTCAACCGGTACTTCCGATATGCCTTCTTCCTGTGCCTTGCTGCCTATTATCGTATATATTTCATCCATATATGCCCTGTCTGCCATGAGAGGTTCGTAGAAAACTATAACCAGATAGCCTGCAGGGTTGACACCTACGGATATGACCTTACCTTTTGAGAAAAGGTAGTCATCTTCGAGCTCTGTGATAATATCACTTGCAAGCATCTCCATCTTATCGGAAGAAACGCTGCCATCCTGTTGTACTGTGCCGTAACGGTCCATTACCCTGTAATCATCAGGATGGAAACCAAAAGTGTAAGAATAATCCGATTGCTGACCGGTGCCGGATACCGGAGGAATGGCCCCCCCTGATGTGGAGGTGGTGCCTGATGTACCGGAAGTGCTTTTAGCAGTGCTTCCAAAATCAAGAACATCAGAAGGAGTAGATGTTTCAGGCGTCTGGGAACCGACTGTCACAACTGACCCTGTTGCTGTACCTTTGATGAGACTGGAATCACTCCCCATAAGCATAACATCCTCAAAACCGATAATATAAACACCATCCTCTGCATTATCAATTACCTTAAGAACGATGCTGATAAGAGTACCGCTTCCTGGAGCGTAACTATCTTCATAGGTTGCAAAACCGTAGGATATGGTGCCATCTCCATTATCACCACTTCCGGGTTCTAAAAGAGGATCTGCATCAAACAGAGTGCCTTGTGTAATACTGACTACTTCAAAAACAGAAGGATCATAGTCCAGCCTGACATGTGCAGCTCTCAACTGGTCAGCACCTGAATCCACCACAACATCAACATTGTATGTTTCACCGGATAATATACCCGAATGGGACTGAGGTGATAATTGAACTGATGCTGTTGCAGACGCTGTCCCGACCGCTGATGCTAAAATGATCAGTGAGACAAACAGTACCATTAAAGGTACCCTAAGATACTTGTTACTACTCCACATTATGAAACCCCCGTTACAGATCAATAGACCCCCAGGCCAGATTGTTCAGTAATTAATATCCGGTTTTTACTTCTGTAGATATATAGGTTCCGATTTGTTCAAACATGTTCAAAACTTTTGTCTAAAAAAGATGGTGAGAAACAAATGACTTTTATGGCCATTTATTTCTCAGATCCTGTGGTGGTACGTGGGGGTATTTCTTAAGCTATGTTCTACCATTAAAGTCTGGAGACAAAGCACAACAAACAATGATAGATTTTACTTTACAGTTAATAAATAATAAGGAAACATTATTTTGGATAATTATTAAGTATTAAAACACCTTAATAAATCCGGAAGCTACTGAGCAAAAACCCAAGGATGGGGGTTTTAAGCAGGTTCATAATGGCTTTACTGAGCCTTACTATATAACCCATACATGAAAACATTAGTTAACAAGGATAAGGATCTTAAGGATTGTCTACCATCTTTTAAATCAACAAAAAAAACGGCAAAACTGATTAAAAACACGTATTATAAAACACTTTTTGAAAACAAAAAATAAGTTTTGGATTCTAAGTCTTGGAATCGAATAAGAGATTTAGGAAAGGAAAAAGAGATAGGCCCACGGATAAAACACCGATGACCTTCCCTTATTTCCTTCTCTTTGCTTGTTGCTTGGTGGTATCTGCTAAGTGGTACGAAAGGTTGTTTTCCCTCAATAATAGGGATAACGGAGACAATTACGACCACCTATTACCTGTCTGTTCTCAAACATGATAAAGTTTAGAGAAACAGTTATGAGTAAGATTGTTTAGTACTTTATATAAGTAGAACCCGCATATTTGTTGATTCACAGGAATAGGCAGCACCTTAGTGTATCTGCTATTTCTTAAGATTTTTCCTGGCAATGAGATTTGTGATAGTAGTATATATGAATATGATTATTCCAATCCAGAGAACAGGTTCCCCGATCTTCTCATGTCCCAGGTATGAAAGAGCAAGACCGATACTGAGTATCAGCACATTTATCTTAAGCAACTGCCTGTTGCTGCGGAGGATAGCTATATGTTTTTGCCTTTCATTCATCATTTGTTTCTTTTCCTTTTTCATGTGATCACTACACCTTGATTATCATATCAGCAGCCTTGCGTACCCTGTTAAATACTGCCTTTCCTATCCCATCAGGATAAAAGGAGCCATCCACTATTATTATGTCTGCTTTCCTTTCATCAAGATATCTGAGTCCTGAGAATAGATTCTTCGCAGCCTGCTCTGGTCTGTCTTTCTCACCAAGTGAGTACGTCATCTCAACCGGGAGTATTCTTTTGCTTTCATCGGTCAGCAGCAATCCGACATTTGCGCCCCTGCTGTGAAAATCACTGATCAGCTCTTTCATCCTGGAAATCACAGCATCATTTTCCCCTTCTACAAGAATAACGATCGAATCCGGAGAATAATGTGTATACTTCATTCCCGGAGAGCGAACTATCTCACTTTCAGGATGTACCTTGTCATCATAGGCTATTCTTACATCCCCGATGCATGCTTCAAGCTCTTCTTTAGTTATTTTGCCTGGCCTTAATATGCAGGGAGTATCGCCTGTCATATCAACTACAGTAGATTCAAGACCGATACTGACCTCACCACCGTCCACGACCGCATCTATTCTTCCGCAGAGGTCACTTAGTACATGCTCTGCAGTAGTCGGGCTTGGCCTTCCGGAAAGGTTAGCACTGGGTGCAGCTATTGGCTTACCCGACTGCCTTATGAGCTCCAGTGCTATCTCGTTTTCAGGCATCCTGAGGGCCACAGTATCCAGTCCACCTGTGGTTACATCTGGAACTATTGACTTTCTTTCCATAATAAGTGTAAGCGGGCCTGGCCAGAATTCATCCATCAGCAACAATGCCTTTTCCGGTATGTTCCTTGCAAGTTCCATGCATCTTTCCTTTGAACCGACATGCACTATGAGAGGATTATCGGCAGGTCTGCCCTTAGCTTTAAATATCCGGCTCACAGCTTTTTCATTCAGTGCGTCTGCTCCCAGCCCATAGACGGTCTCAGTGGGAAAAGCAACAGTACCGCCTTCTCTAAGTATCCGGGCAGCTTCAATGATCTGCTCATCCCCGACCTTTCCACCTGCACGAAGTATCCTTGTATCCTTTTTCATAACTGTTTTTTATAACTGAAGCTTGATTGAACACCAGAAATAAGAACTGGCTGTGTTTCTGCAAACCACCGGAGCATAATAGCTTATATCTTAGTCACCTGCTATTTCTATAGAGTGCACCATATTGGATGATAAAGGTCATAAATTTAATTGTTAAGCTGTATAAAGAAAAAATGATGCATCTGGTATGACATTTCAAAAATGTGATTTGTTGTTATGATCAGATCATGTCCAGGGTTGTTATGATCTTATATTATGTCCAGGATCAGCGCGTTAAGAACGGGACAGCTATCCCTCAGAGGATTGCAAAGATCAATAAAATGCCCTCATGAAATCAACTTAAATACCCTTACGTATCACCATATTAACAAAATCATTCAATTCATGTCCCTTTGAACCCTTGAGGTGTTCAAATATCCCCGCTTCAGGACTCATCGTCCCAATTATCTTTCTTAACGCTTCTAACTTTTCCGGGTCCGCTGCATCTGCGTCCATGAACACTATTTCTGACTCCCTGATCTGGTTGCTGACAACCCTCGGTATAAGATCGATGTTACTTTCCAGGTTCCTTACATCGAAAATATGGATGATCGGTGAGAAGGACATATCCATATTTTTCATATTGCCCAGGCCTTCTCTTATTTCAGCCGGCATGGAATTGAAAGGGAGCTCAATAATGATATGGTCAAAAGTATCCTGTTCATTAATTTCCTGTAGTTCAGCCATCAGATCGAACAGGAAACTGCACGGGACACACCCACTTATCATTTTTCTGACAATTACCCCGGGATCTGCAACCAAAGAATCTTCTTTTTCCTTCTCCAGATATTCGGTGATCAATACAGCAACCTTCTTTCCCATTGAATTCAGAATATTCCCAATTGAAATAACAGCATTTTCTTTTTCTGTGCCTGTGAATCCGCCTGCAATGATAATTTGCATAAAAGAACCTCCTTTTCAGATAGAAGTGCATTACATATGAATCATTCTCTGTGAAGTAGTGATTTGTCATCACAAAATACCTGAGTTAGTATCAGAATTAATATAATAAAATATTATATATTAATATGCATTGTCTGTTGAATCATTATTTATAGTCTTACTACAGACTATAATATGGGAGATCTGACATCTAATGAACACCATTGCGGGGTTATTCTTAGCCGTTAGGCTACATAATTGAACGATCGAGCATGATCACAAAGAAATCATCAGGGAGAGTGGAATAAAGAGATGATCCGATTAAAGAACATACTTCCAAAAGCATTTCTGATCGCCGTTGTTGAAATGGTGAACATGGATGGAGTTGAAAAGACCTATACTTTACTCAATTCCATCGGTTCAGAACTTGCAGATATAGAAGGTCCGGGTTTTGAGGGAGCCTGGGAAGATGACATTAATTATTTACCTATTTGTCCTTTTGGAAATGAATTGATCGATTTTAACAATATCTATGGTGAAACACCACATCAGTTCACCGAACTAATCAATTATGTAAACAAGTTAAAAGAGGAATCTGAGGAGCCATGGAACTTCCCCGCACTTTCCAGTGTGCTCGGCATTCTTCAATACAGTTACACCCACCGCCGGGCAGAGCTTGCAGAAGCAAAAATATACAACGTGGGAAGCAAATCTGCCGTTAACAACATTAAAGTATACAATGAGGAAGCCATTGAAAAGACAGGGATGACAAAAGAATCTGTAAGTGAGATACTCAACCACGCATTCTGTGTATACAAGGTAGAATATCATCAAAAAAGCAACATATGAGAAGGAGTGAACTGTTTGAATTTACCTGAAGCAGCAAAGATCTATGAGAACAGTATTCATATTTTGAAAAAAAACCAGCACGAAAATGGTGGTTTCTATGCAAGTCCACCCGGAACCCGTTATCCATTTATCTATCCAAGAGATCACTCGGTGGATATACTTGGAGCCATAGCTGCCGGTATGCTGGATGAGGCAAAAAAGGCACTTGAATTTGTTCTTAATGCACAGAAACCACTTGGGGAATTTTCCCAGCGCTATGATGTGGATGGAAATGATGCAAGTTACAAAGACCTTCAGATCGATGGCAACGGACTTGTGCTCTTTGCTCTGGGCAAATATTTTGAAGCTACAGGTGCATCCTTTTTTGATGAGATGGCAGACAGGGCTTTCATTGAAAAGCACTGGGAAAAAATAGAAAAAGCCGTTCATTTCATCCTTATGAACAAAAATGAAGAAGTCGACCTGATACATACTATCAACAGCATCCATGAGTATCCTGCATATGAGCATGGTTTTGAGATATATGCAAATTGTGCCTGTTGTGCCGGAATCTTCGCAGCTGTTAAAATGGGTCATGCCATAGGAAAGGATGTTTCAGAATGGGAAGTGGAAGCAGAAAAGGTCAGGCAGTCAATAATGACCCGCCTTTATAGCCCCAGAAGAAGGTCCTTTATCAAGTGCATCCGGGTAAAAGATCGCAACAGCAAGCCAATAGGATATGATGCCTTCGCCTCTACGGTAATAGATGTGGATGTAGTTGAATATTCTCCTGCCTACTTTGAACTGGTAAGTGACTATGACACAAAGATCAGGTCTACAGTCAAAAGGATACATGAAAATTTATGGGACCATGAGATAGGCGGGCTCAACAGGTATCCTGAGTACTGGGGAAGGAACAATGGAGGATATGGCCCCTGGTGTCACTTTACATGCCAGCTGGCAAACCACTACGCACAAACGGACAACCTGGACATGGCCGAGATGTATCTTGGATGGGTAGTGGATATGGCGCATAACCACATGCTACCCGAACATATTTCCACCATCGAAAGATTCGAGCTATGGCTTGAGGATTACACCAATGCCAGAATACTGAGGGACAGTAAGATGACCATGATAGAAAACGTGAGGTCGCATCCTAAATGGAACGATGGCCTTGCATATGTGACAATACCCCTCATATGGCCTCATGCTGAATATATCCGTGCCTACAGGAATTTCAGTAACAGATTTGCAAATGCCTATGCTTTCAAATGAATGATATAGAGAACAATATATTGAGTAATAATCCTAAATTTAAGAAAATTATTAAGAGAGTATTTTTATAGGGGAGTGGCACACAGTGGATTTCTATCAGGAGAAGATAACTACAATACATGATTATTCCAACAATGGTGAGAAGATCATATATCATTTACAGGAACTTGCTATCAGCAGACGCTCGGCCTTGATAATTCCAATGTTGTACCAGGAAATAGAAAGTCCAAGCCTTGCAAATATTGTCTATGAACTGAACAAATGCAATTTCATCTCAGAGGTTATAATTTCACTGGCTGCAGACAGCAAAGATGAATATGAGAATGTCGTACGTTTTTTCCACAACCTCAATCTGACCCATATCATCATCTGGTGCAATGGTCCCTCTGTTTCCAGCATAATCGATTGTATGAAAGCAAAGGATCTTGATATTTCCCAGTTCCGGGGAAAAGGAAAAGATGTCTGGATAGCCATAGGTGTCGCAAGCCTGGATGCGTACGCTATTGCTCTTCATGATGCTGATATAGTCACCTATTCAAAGGACTTCCCTGCAAAACTGCTTTACCCGATACTAAACCCAAAGCTTAACTTCCTTTTTAACAAAGGCTATTATGCCCGTATCAATAAGGAAAACAGGATGATGTACGGAAGGGTGTTCCGTCTTTTTGTCAGGCCCTTCATTGAAGCCCTGAAGCAGGATGTAGGTGACAGATTAGAGGTACTTGATTATCTCCAGTCATTCAGATATATACTTGCAGGCGAGTTTGCCCTCACGTCTGATCTGGCACTTCACCTGAGAATTCCCTCAGACTGGGGTCTGGAAGTCGGCCTGCTTACAGAGGTCTACAGGAACAGTTCACTGAAGCGTACATGCCAGACGGACCTGGGGTTCTATGACCACAAACACAAAGAAACCGGAAAAGACATAAGTGAAGGGCTATCAAAAATGGTAAGTGATATTGTACTGACATTACTGCGAATAACCAATGAGACAACAAACATTCAGATATCAAAGTCTTTCATTCAGGGTCTGCATGTGAAATACGTACGCTCTGCACAGGATCTTATAAGGCAGCACTATGCTGATGCTGTGTGCAATGACCTGATATACGACAGACATGTCGAAGAAAAGTATGTGGAAGTCTTCTCTGAGATACTTCTTAAAAGTGGCAACATGTACCTGGAAGTTCCTGCAAGTATCCAGATGCCCGACTGGAAGCGGGCACTTTCTGCAATACCTGATCTGAGAGAAAAGCTGAAAACAGCAGCTTTAAAAGATCTGGAACATATTAAAGCTTGAATCGTGCATATCAAAAAGTACTTTATCCGCCCGGCATAATTCTAATACAACATTTCAAACAGGATCACTCATAGACATAATCTTTCACAGGATATGAAAGCGTATGGACAATATGAACAATGTATTTGGGACAAAAGGACGTAAGATAGCTTATTTTTCAATGGAGATCGGTCTGAAGAACGAGATCCCCACTTATAGTGGAGGACTGGGAATACTTGCAGGCGATACCATACGTGCAAGTGCGGACCTGGGCCTTCCGCTCATTGCGGTCACACTTATCAATAAGAGAGGTTACTTCATGCAGAAACTTGATGCTGCGGGCAGGCAGTCAGAACATCCGCATGAATGGTCCCCATCTGATCATATGCAGCTTCTGCCCGAAGAGGTGACCGTACAGATACAAAACCGGGATGTTAAGGTAAGAGCATGGCTTTATGAACACCAAAGCCACACTGAAGAGACGGTACCTGTGATTTTCCTTGATACAGATGTTGAGGCAAATACACCTGAAGACCGGCAGATAACCTATAGCCTTTATGGAGGAGACAGAAAATACAGGCTGGAGCAGGAAATAGTGCTTGGTATTGGTGGTGTCAGGATGCTTAACTCCCTGGAATGCCCAATAACAAAGTATCATATGAACGAAGGTCACTCCAGCCTCCTTGCCCTTGAATTACTACACCTCAATGATATGGACCCGGATAAGGTGAAAGAACTCTGTGTCTTTACCACACACACGCCAATAGAAAGCGGACACGATGTGTTCTCACATGACCTTGTACTTGAATTGATAGGGTCCAACGATGATTTTGATATTCTCAAAAAGTATGGAGGGGAGACTGAACTGAACATGACCCTCCTTGGCATGAACCTTTCAAACTATGTCAATGGTGTGGCAAAAAGACACAGGCAGATATCTGAAAAGATGTTTCCCGGCTACAAGTTCTATTCCATCACAAACGGGGTCCATTCCCACACATGGGTTTGTCCTCATTTCAGGAAGCTGTATGATAAGTACCTGCCTGGCTGGGCAAATGAACCTGAGCTGTTGGTACGCGTCCGGAGCATACCGGATAATGAGATATGGGATGCCCACAGGCTTGCAAAGAAAGAGCTCATCGACCATGTGAACAATGAATGTGGAACCGACATGGCTTATGACATACTGACCATTGGTTTTGCAAGGCGCATCACAGAATACAAAAGGCCAACCTTTATCTTTTCGGATCTGAACCGCTTAAGAAAGGTCAATGAAGCCGGAAAGATACAACTTGTCTTTGCAGGAAAAGCACATCCCATGGATATTCAGGGGAAGATGCTCATTGAAAAGATATTTGGCTGTATAAAAGAACTAAAGGGAGAAATAAAGATCGCTTTCCTGGAAAACTATAACATGGACCTTTCCCTGAAAATAGTATCAGGCGTGGATATATGGCTTAACACACCTAAGAAACCACTTGAAGCCTCCGGTACTAGCGGGATGAAAGCAGCCCACAACGGGGTAGTCAATTTCAGTGTGCTTGACGGATGGTGGATAGAAGGATGTGTTGAAGGTGTGACTGGTTATTCGATCGGGCCAAAACCTGATGCTGATAAATCTGCGGAGCAGGTTGAAGTGATGGAGCTGGACGATCTTTATAATAAACTGGAATATATAATGATACCTAAATACTATCACAGAAAGGATGAGTGGATCAATCTTATGAACAATTCCATTGAAATGATAGCATATTACTTCAACAGCCACCGTATGATGCACCGTTATGTTACGGAAGCCTATCTTTGATAGACCCTTCAAAACAATCATCATACAAAAAAACTCTTTGAATAAAGCATCTTTGACCTTGTTCCAATGATGGCATATGACAGCGTTATCATAACTTCTTTTTGAGGATATCGCATTTGAGGTCTTCAAAGATCTTCGCATTTTCACGGATAGCAGTTTCAGCTTCTATGAAATCCATATCCTTGCATTCATTGTAAAATCCAATGAACCTTGCAAGCCACAGGACCCTGAGAGCATCTATAAGCACAATATCCTCTGTCTGCGCATACTCTGAAAAGAGATACCAGACACACCTGGCCCAGTTATTTGCATCAAGTGATGCATTCCTGTCAGGAAACAAACGTGTTATCCGCAGTACATCTTCCGGCAATGTCCTTTCAAATATATCGTAATATTCATTGTAGCGTATTGCTACGGTCTCAAGCATCTTTTCCCTGTTAACTTCCACCGGAACAGGTATGGGTCCGTAGTAATCAGACACGATTACATCGGTTTTTGCAGGTCTTTCGTTGCGGTGCGAATAATACAGCGCAAGATCGAACATGGTTGTTACAACCTGACGGAACATTGGTATCAGGGAAGATTCGGGATCCAGGTATTTGGTTGTGGACTCATGGAGCTTCAATCCCAGCATGGCTTCCCTGATTCGTTTTCTTTCTGCAGATGCTACGGTTGTAATGAATATATCGATCCCGAAATCAGAAGGGAAAAGCGGATGGGTAAGGAGTATTTCCATAAGGTCTCTTGAAATACAGAACTCTCCTCCGATGGGTTGCCTTATATCACTACCATAGTAGGCTTTTGTAAAAGGATAGGCCAGGTTATTTGTTATCACACCATCGAATTTATCACGTACGTAGAAAGGTACCACAAGGTCCGCTCTTCCGTAAAGCACCGGCCTTGCCATTTCCTGGATCCATTCTTCTCTTATTGATAGCAGGTCACCATCAACAAATGCAATTGCTTTGGAGTTGACATTATGTGCTATTTCCATGACGGTGTGGATGCCATCTCCTTTCCCGGGAACTCCCATTTGCTCCACTACCAGTTTTTGTACAGGCTGTATCTCGAACATACCTGCAAGTTCTGCAGTCCGGTCAGTTGAGAAGCCATCTGAAATAACAACCAGAGTCCTGTACTGTGACAGGTATTGCAACACACCTTCACGAACCACATTCATTACATGAAGTATGGTCGGCTCTACATTTTTGGTCAATATGCCAATGACCACATCTACCTGGCCTATCCCTTCAAGTTTATCCAGGATTCCCTGGCTAAGTTCCGTGTAACCCCACCTTACAAGAGCCTTATGCCCAGTTTTCCTTTTAGATATACGTATTTAGATATTGCTCATGTTAATATTTTGTTTGACACCTTAATAGTTTAACCCTCAGGCACCTCTCTGCAGAAATAACCTTTTTTTAATCCCCTATGCCTGTGTTATGTCTGTGTATAAGTGGGGTATATACCATTCCATCATTGTTAAATAGAGGGTTCTATATCTGAACCATGCATATAATAATTACATTCTTATTTATTTCAGGTGACATCTTTGATCGGAAAACTTTCAGAAGACAGGGTAAAAGCCGGTAAACAGGCTATAAATGAGCTTTACAACAACGGATATTACGGGCGCCCAAAGGGAGATACACTTGAACTCACGCTTGTTGAGGCTGCATATCTGCTTTACAAGAACAAGCTTGATATCACCATTTGTGAAAAGACCCTTGCATTTGAGGAGTTTTTCATTGAAGCCTCAAAAAGGCAACTGTTCTTTGAGCTGAAATATATAGTCTACAAGGACCTTCGGGAAAGAGGCTACTACGTACAGCCCAGTGTTACGGATTTCAGGGTATATCCCAGAGGAGGGCATCCTGGAAAGACACAGGCAAAGATGTTCGTCTATGTCAGATCAGAGCGTATACCTATGCTCCTTAAAGACCTGCTAACTGCTTACAATGCTGCGGCAAACGTTCATAAGCAAATGGTGCTGGCAATTGTTGATGAGGAAAGTGACCTCACCTATTACGAGGTGAAAAAGGCTGATATAAATGGAAAGATGGATACTGCACCTTTGAAAGAGGAGATAATTCCTGCAACTATGCTGGAGGATCGTGTCCTTGTATGGGACAAACAGGCTTCTGGCATGCTTTATGAACGCGGGTTCTATGGTAAACCTCTTGATGATGAGCGTCTCCAGTTGTCCCTTGTGGAGTCCGCATATCTGCTGGAGCAGGATATCATTGATATAAAAGATGGTGCAGACGGAAGTATAATTGGGATCAAAGAATTCTCTGAAATGGCATCTTCCATCGATCCGGATTTTGCGCGCAAGTACAACACCTATGTTGATCTGCGCTCCAGAGGATCCGTTCCCAAGACTGGCTTTAAGTTCGGTACTCATTTCAGGGTCTATAACGAGGTCAGGTCGCTGGAAAAACTGTCCCACTCCGAATATCTGATCCATGCAATTCCCCAGGACTATGAATTCCTGCTTCCTGTCATGTCAAGGGCCGTAAGGCTTGCAAACAGTGTCAGGAAACAGATGTTATATGCTGTGGAGTATGCAGACGGCATAGAGTACATCGATATTGGAAGAATAAAGATGTGAAATAAGGTCTGAAATGAGAATTTCGATGTTTGCAGGAATGTAAAGCTCCTGTAAGAACCGCTCAAACTTATATAATATACCTGACTTTGCTTTAGAAGATGTTTGACATAATTGCAGTTGATATTTCCGGACGTCACAAGCTACATGACCAATACCTGATGGTATGTGCGGCTGTTGCTGCATCCGTCACTGCAGACCACGTTGACAAGGTAAAGCAGATAGCTATAAGGACATTCAGGAGCAAGGAAGCGCCCGATGTCCATAATGTTGTGAAGATGGTTGAGAATACTGTTTCCGAACTTAAGTTCAAGGGCACGATAGTCACAGAATCCGGGGATATGTACAATAAACCCCAATGGGTTATTGATAGTATGTTCTTCCAGGATTTCAAATATCAGGAATCCATGGGAGAGAGAAGATGCATGGAACTTGCACATCATGTTTCACTCGGTGCAAGGAAACTCCTTCTTAAAGAACTGGGCATCCGGTAATAGATTCAGGTCTCCTTATGAAACGTGCCATTCTTGCAAAAAGGAACGAACCCCGTGAAGAGGATGAAAGGAACGAAACCCAGATGAGTGAGCTCAGGGAACTGGCAGAAGCTGCAGGTTATGAGGTCGCGGGTGAGCTGACACAGACCCGGTATCCGGACAGGAAATTCCATCTTGGAAGGGGTAAAGTGGATGAACTTGCACAGATGGTTGCTGACCTTGCCCCGGATAAAGTGATCTTCTATAATCCCCTCACAACGATGCAGATATACAACATATCAGAAACATGCCGTTGCGAGACTATAGACAAATTCCAGCTCATTCTTGAGATATTTGCTACCCGGGCCACCACGCATCGTTCCAAATTACAGGTTGAACTTGCAAGGCTCGAATATGAACTTCCCCGTGCCCGGGCTGTGATCTCACTTTTGAAAAAGGATGAAAGGCCTGGTTTTATGGGACTGGGAGGTTATGAGGACTCCTATGCCCAGGATGTAAAGAACCGTATGATCCGTATCCGTAAGGAACTGGAGACAATACAGAAGGACAACGAATCACTCCGCACACTCAGACATTCAAGGGGTTTTTCATTGCTTGCTCTTGCCGGGTACACCAATGCCGGAAAGAGTACTCTGTTCAATGCTCTTGTAGATGAGGAGGTAACAGCAAGGGATATGCTGTTCACCACGCTGCTGCCCACAACACGCTCACTCAATGTAGGTGGACGAAGAGTATTGCTTACGGATACTGTTGGCTTTATAGAGGATCTGCCCCACTGGATGGTAGATGCCTTCAGGTCCACCCTGGAAGAGATATTCCTTGCAGATATTGTTCTTCTTGTAGTGGATGCATCAGAACCCCTGGAAACTATACGCAACAAATTACTTGTATGCCACCAGACCATGTGGGACCAGGTGCAGGATGTATCAATTGTGACTGTTTTCAATAAGAAGGACCTTGTCTGTGAAGACGAACTTAGCAGAAAAATGCAGGAGCTTGCATATCTTGCTGCGGAACCTGTGGCTGTGTCTGCAAAGAACATGCATGGATTCGATGAACTGAAGTCACGGATACATGACATGCTTCCCGTCTGGGAAAGGGTAAATCTTTCAATACCCATGTCTGAACAGGGAATGTCTGTGGTTGCATGGATATTTGACGAAGGCCTTGTCCACAGCGTTGATTATGGGGATATTATCTCTATTGATTTTGAGGCAAGGGATAAGATCATAAGTAAAGCTATGTCTATGGTTGCAAAACTATCCTGAACAATGCTGGCTGACACTAAATTATTTAATATGGGGCGTTATATATATATGCAATGAAGTCGTTAGTATCCATGCGAACGGGTGAACTTCTCTAATGTACCACCAATCCTATCCAACCACCCAACCACCAAAATTCTATTTTCCCGTTCGCACAACTCCTTTTAAAAAATATCTTTATAAACACTGAAGACCTATATTAGGTCCATGAAGTTTGACCTTCACGTCCATTCCTGTTATTCTAAGGATAGTAATGCAGATCCTGATGATATACTCGAGCATGCAGCCAGAAACGGGCTTCATGGTTTTGCCATATGCGACCATGACACCATAGAAGGAGGGATCGCGTGCTTCAAAAGGGCACAGGAAACAGGTTCAAAGCAACTGGTAATCCCCGGTGTGGAAGTGAGTTCCTCCAAAGGACATATTCTTGTGCTTGGTGTCAGGGAACATATAGAACCAGGACTGACTCCGGAAGAAACTATCAAAAAAGCACGTCAGCAGGGAGCTGTTGTGATAATTCCCCATCCATTTAAGGTCACATCCCACGGCATTGGTTATGTTCATGGCCTGGACATCGATGCTGTTGAGGCCCTGAATTCACGCTGCATTACAGACGGACCCAACAATAAGGCCAGGAAAGCTGCCCTGGAACTGGGGCTACCCATGGTAGGAGGAAGTGATTCCCATGAAGCGGAAATGGTTGGCAGGTCATATACAGAGATAGAGGCCGATCACCTGACAATTGAAAGTGTACTGGATGCCATACGCAAGGGAAATACAAGGCCCGGGGGAAGCAAGACACCGGTATCTTTTGTTGTAAGGCAAATGTTCCTGGGACATATGAACAAGCTTGGAAGGTTTATTGGAATAAGATAGTAAATAAGGCATTATCCTTTTGAAAAATTATGAACGATTCAGATCAGCGCAGATTCAGATCAGCGGAAGTATTCCCTGGATGTCTTCCGGTCTTTCCAGTATCGTGATACCTTCAAGATCCCTGACGATATCGACATTCCTGGAATCGATATCCCTTACTTTCAACTCCACAGGGCCACCTTTTATAGCATTGAAAGTGCAGAGTTCCTTACAGATACCACAGCCATTGCATTTGAGCAGGTCTATCTGGTCACTCATTGCATTGCAGGGACAACTGTCCCGCGGAGGGCAAAAGTCACATTTCCTGCACAGCTCCCTGGCAATTGCGAAAGGTAATTCCGATATCACAACACCTGCAATGTCAACGGGCACAACATAGACTGGCACACCACCTTTAACGGCCTGTGCAACGGCGTTGCTCACCAGGGAATCAGACGTTCCATGTGCGATCTTTGAGACAGTGTTCGAAGTTGCCGGGGTCACAACGAGTGCATCATATATGTCAAGCAGGAATCTTCCTGTTTTTGGCCAGCTTTTGCCCTGCTTTGTTTCAGGGATTATTTCTTCAAGGTATTCACCGCAGGATATGGTTTTCAGTTCATTCTCAAGTCCGTACATCCTGACCACTTCTTCAGCTGCACCGGACAGAAAAGTGTTCACTCGTATGTCATGTTCGCTTTTGATCTGCGTGAATACTTCAAAACTGGATCTCAGGAAATGACCGGCACCGGTTATCCCCCATGCTATCGTTTTTGTCATATGGGAAAATAGTCTTTTTCTTATTATATCTTTTCATCGGTAAAGGTCAAAGATAACTGTAGAGTAAATTCATTGCTTCCTTTTCATTTTCGCCACCGCACTTTTCGACAATATCCCCGTATGCCTTGATAAGTTTGAGATATTTCCCATCATTTGTAAGCCTGTATCTTGTTGCATGGATACATGCTTCTATGATCCCGAAAAGACCACGGTTAGGGGCTCTTATCATGCACTTGTTTATATGGGTCCTTACAGGCACCAGTTCGGTAACCAGTGATTCAGAAGTCAGTTTTGTGTTAGTACATTCAAAGGCTACCCAGCACTGTGCCTTTTTCAGGCTGACAAAGGTCCTTGAGTTGAAATTTACGGTCTCAAATTCGGAATCGTTAAGGTCGCTAAAAGTTGCACTGACAATTATAATGGGGTCCCAGATAACATTGGCAACAAGGATCTTCTCGGAAAGCACATTATTGTAGGTTGTGGAGTCCTTGAAAATGCGCATGAACAATTTGTCCTTCCTGCGGATGATACCCATAGGAGCAGCATTCATTGCCCAGCCCCTGCTTGTCGTGACAATTGTTTCAGAGATACCTTCATAGATACCAAAATCATCAAGATTTAAATTCCTAAGCATTAGAATCTGACTCCTGCAAGTAATGAGATGAACAGGCCGGCAATTACTATATCTGCCGTGGAACCCGGATTGATCTTTCTTTCCAGAAGGTCGTTATCCAGTTTTCGTATCAGTGGTAATATACTAGTGAAGGCTTCATCTGTTTTATACATTTCTTCAAGTATCAGATTAGCTCTGTCCGATACATATGCGGCGGTCTTTGTATCGTGCTTTGTACTGATGAATGTATCTTCATCCTCAGACAATATCTTCAGGAATGCGTACACTGTGACATCGTTGATATCAGCTTTGATTTTGGGCGCATAGAAGCCATTCATACCATTGATAAGTATATCTGCACACAAAGAACATCTTTTAAAACCAGTTACCCACTCATTGGCTATGATATCGTACCCCCTGGCAATGTCCATGAGTTTGTAGAGGGTCATGTCCTTTTCATGTATCTGATCAATAGCGTCCCTGTCACGCAGGTCAAATTCATCGGCAGGGTTGACCCTGACACCGGCTGCTTCAAAACAGCTGTAGAAATCTACCGAATCAGTAGTGCTGCTGTTCCTGACTATCCTGTATGCACTTTCCACAAGTTGCCGGATGGTGAATGTATCATCTTCCTGAAGGAGCTCCCCTGCCGCCATTGCAAGGGGCATCATCAGTATGAAAGCCCCGAAATGTGTGTTTCCTCCTTTTTGCCACAGCACACTTTCAGTAACAGCTTTGCTTATGAAACTTCCCACACCGGTAGTATTTGATGACGCTTCCTCCACAACAGGAGAGACTGCAGCCGCAGAAGCCAGGAAATGCTCGTAACGTGTATCATCATAGTCACTTTGCCTGTGGACATTGCCTGGTTTTGGTGAGGCCGACACTTCAAGGCACATTGCAAGCTGTGCGCAGCGTGCAATATAGGATGAAAGGGGATAATTTCCCCTGCGGATAGTGTAAAGTGAATCGTTCATTATGATGCTTATTTATTCTTTATCTTGTGCTGGTCTGTTCTTTGCATTGTTCAAAATATAATCTGCGAGTTCCTTTTTAAGACGCATATACTCTGCATCCGAAACACCAAGGGTTTCCAGTACTCCGTCCCGCAGGAAACATGGCTTTGATATCTTGCAGCACCAAGCAAGGCTTCCAAAACATGTGCTGTCACCATATTCAAGCATATTGCCTCTGGCAAATTCCATTTTGATATCAGCAAATTCCTGTGCCGTATAGCCCAGTTTCTTTATATTCTGGTGCACCGGACATGGTTTTACAGGAAGGCAACAGAAAGCAAGCCCCCTCAGGTCACCTTCCCCTCTGCATACATGCTTGGGGGCATTGTACCAGCCCATATCATTCTGCAGTAAGGATATGCTGCGTACAAGATTGCTTATAAGTGCAGGATCACTGACAACTCCCCTGGCAACAGATACCATATCTGCACCCCTTGTAAACATATCTTTTGCAGCTTCGATATCAGTTACAGAATTGTTACATATCAAAAACATCCTTGTGGAATCGCGTATTTCCTTTATGAGCTTAAGGTCAGCTCCTGCACCTTCCTTCATTGCGTCCAGGTGAAGTATGTCCGCACCGGCAGCTTCTATACTCTTTACAAGTTCTATATCATCCACAACATTTGCACGCACCTTGACAGAAAGTATGACCCCGGTTTCCTTGGTTTTTCTAATCCATTCACAAAGTCCGCAAAGGTTGCTAAGAAGTGCCTGACCGGCACCGATGCCTGTCATCTCCTTCTGCCTGCAGTGAGCATCCAGTTCAAGAATGGCATCATTATTCTTTAGCAGCCTGGCAGCTTCAATTAATGGTTCCAGGGTTGTGCTCCTGACATTGACACATTTCACAGGGCCTTCGTTCAGTGCTTTTACTTCGCTTTCAATAAGATCTAAGGGTTCATCGGACACAAACTCTCCCCTGCCTCTTTCAACGATCGCCTTTGCAGCCTCCTGTGTTGCTGCATCAAGATTATATCCGCCAATTATTACAAGACCTGCATCTTTTGCTTTCTCGTTTGCAAAGCTACTGTTGGTCACCCCTCCCATGGGGGCAAGTGCAATTGGATTTCTGAAAGACAGATTTCCTGCCTTAATATCAAAAAGATCATGAGACACGTTTTTACCTCCGACAATTATAATATCAACATAACAATTACCGCATAGTTCAAATTATCGTCTTTTTACCACGTATGTTGCAGAATAATGGGTGGTTCTATTATTAATATAACGCTTTATCTGTGAGCAAGTACCTCAAAACCTAAATACTAACGATACAAACATTTAAAATAACCATGGATTGAATTCCCTGGAACAAAAAAGTGGAGGTTTTTTATGAATTGTATCGTTTGTGGCATAGAAAGTGAAACCAGATATTGTGATGAATGTGGTAAGGTAATGGACGAAGTGATAAGAACTATCGGGGAAAAGAGATGGAGTGCAATAGATGATTGTTCCTTCATTTACCCGATGGTACTCAGGGTTGCCAGGGGAGAGCTCAATGTCTATGATATAATCCAGGCACTGGAAGTCGAAGACTGATGAGAATATCATTGATGGGAATAGAATTGTAAAACATCGATTAATAAGGAGTTTGATCTCAGTAATTGTATGATCAACCAATTACTGGATCTTATCACTAAATGATAGAATCCATACTGATTACCTGAGACTTACGTTCCCGATCTATCAATAATAAAGCAACATACCCTCTTTTTTTTCAAGTCTTGCTTGCGAATCCGATAGAAAATATCTTATACTTAGAAATGGGTTACTAACTACCCATTGTAAAACTATATAAAATTGCATGGAAGAGGAAGAGTAATGACTATAGAAAACCCATTTGAAAATTCAAGAAAACAGTTAGCAAAATGTGCGGAAATCCTTGGACTGGATGAAGGTGTACATGAAATGCTCAGGCACCCGATGCGTGAACTTCGTGTCACGCTTCCTGTGCGTATGGATGACGGTACTATCAAGGTCTTTGAAGGATTCAGGATACAGTATAATGATGCCAGAGGTCCTACAAAAGGCGGCATCAGATTCCACCCTGAAGAGAACATTGACACGGTACGGGCACTGGCTGCCTGGATGACCTGGAAATGTGCTGTGGTAGATATCCCTCTGGGAGGAGGAAAGGGAGGAGTTATCTGTAACCCCAAGGAGATGTCCGATGGTGAACTTGAGCGTCTCAGCCGCAAGTATATAGCCGGTATCGCCCAGATAATCGGCCCCAGAAAGGATGTCCCGGCACCGGATGTGTATACCAACCCCAAGATAATGGCATGGATGGTTGATGAATTCTCAAAGATATCATCATTCAACCAGCCAGGTGTAGTTACCGGTAAACCGTTGACCATGGGCGGCTCTCTTGGAAGAGGAGATGCCACCGCAAGAGGCGGTATATACACTATCCGTGAAGCTGCAAAAGTACTTGGTATCGAGCTTAAGGATGCAAAAGTAGCCATACAGGGATACGGAAATGCCGGTTACTACGCAGCTAAACTTGCAACAGAGATCCTGGGATGTAAAATAGTTGCTGTCAGCGATAGCAGAGGCGGTGTGCTGAACATGGAAGGTATTGACCCGGAAGCTGCAAACCAGCATAAGGTAAAGACCGGTTCTGTACAAGGCCTTGCAAACACAACACCTGTAAGCAACGAAGATATCCTTGAGCTTAACGTAGACATACTCATTCCTGCAGCTCTTGAAAACGTTATCACCGAGAAGAACGCACTCAAGGTTAATGCAAAGATTGTAGCAGAACTTGCAAACGGCCCGACAACACCTGCAGCAGACGAGGTCCTCTTCCAGAGAGGGGTGCACGTAATTCCCGACTTCCTTTGTAATGCCGGTGGTGTGACGGTATCATACTTTGAAATGGTCCAGAACTTCTACATGTATTACTGGAGTGAGATACGGGTCCACACCCGCCTGGACAGGAAAATGACCGAGGCATACAAGGCAGTTTATGAGGCATCCCAGAAATACAACATTGATATGAGGACAGCTGCTTATGTTGTTGCCATTGAACGTGTTGTCGTTGCAATGAAAGACCGTGGATGGATCTGATCCCATCAGGCACCATCCTGCTTAGCATCAGGTAAGATCTATATGGTCTGGATCTACAGACCATATAGATCCACTCACTTCAGGTGGGATGGATGACCTGAATAAATGATCGTGATGGGATTATCATGAAAATTGCACTAATTGGTGGCACAGGTAGCATCGGAAAAGGTTTTGCTCTGAGGTGGGGCCAGAAACACCAAATAATAGTAGGTTCAAGGGGAGAGGAAAAAGCCCAGGCAAAGGCAGCAGAGTACACGGGTATACTGAAGGATTACGGTTACGATGCAAACATCACAGGCAGCGTCAACTCAAAGGCAGCCTCAGAAGCTGATATAGTACTTCTTGCAATCCGTTATGGACAGATAGCTTCTACCATCGAGCAGATAAAACCAGGGCTTGCAGGAAAAATTGTCATCTCTGTGGTCGTCCCCATGGAAAAGGATCGTTGCATCATTGTTCCTGACGGGGTGCCCCTTGAGATATCGACAAATTCAAGGGAAGATTACCAGGCGGATTACTTCTGTTATGTAACCCCACCTTCAGGAAGTGCTGCACAGGAAATATCCCCTATGTTACCGGAAGGGACTGAACTTGTATCTGCTTTCCACAATGTCCCTGCAGCCAAGCTTGCTAACCTTGACATAGAGCTTAATTACGATATAGGGGTATGTGGAAACAGCATGCACTCAAAGAACATCGTATTTGATCTTGTCAGGGATATTTGCGGAATGCGGCCTCTTGACATAGGTCCTCTGGAAGCATCTGCCATGGTCGAATCGATCACGCCCCTGCTTGTAAATGTGGCCATACGCAACCATATGAAAGATGTAGGCATAAAATTTGTAGATTGATAAATATTATATCTGTATAATATTTATCTGCCTTTCCTTTTTAGTGCCACTGTCCTTTGAGCTTATTGAGTTTCCATGTTCTTCCTATTGTTTTTTTCTCAAGGTAGCAGACAGCATTTTGTTCATGAAGGTTTGCTACAACAACTGCATTTGATCCTCCTGAAGCCTCATATACATTTATCACTTTGATCACGTCGCTGAAATGCTCATATTCCGGCATCATATCTGCAAGGACGTTCCTGGAATTCCTGAAAAATGCCTCATTGAAATCAGAACCTTTTGTGCTGGGGTACACCGGCATATAGATTATCCCTTCCTCTACTATATCCTGGAAAAAGTGGGTCCCATAGGAAACTTCCGGAGTATGGCCTGCTTTCTCACGCGCGATTTCAACCAGCAGTGAAGCATGGCCAATCTCACTGTAGGTAGTATTGACACCCAGTTCGATGTTACTACTGCCCCACCTCCCGGGTCCCATGAGTATGAAGGCAGAATCCATACCACCAATAATATCGTTGATACGTCCCAGAATACGACCAACTGATTTTTTCGTATCCAGGTCTGCCATTTCATAAGCCTCCGGATCAACATAAACAACATATTCTATATTTTCTACTGTGCCTTCATTAATGAGCATATTGGACCTGAATAAAACATTTTCTTTTTTAATGTTATCGGGTATGACAATCTCTCCTGTACTCCCGGGTGTTGTCATAGGCCTGCATTGTACAATATTGATCCTTACCTTTCCCTTTTGATCAACAGATGCCGTGAATTCGATATCAACCGGATGTTCGTATACCTGCTCTACGGTCTTGAGGATCTGTTCAAGGATATTAACGAATCTGGTGTTCTTAATCAAATTATTGAATGTAAGCACCATTGGTTGTGAGCAGTCTATGGTATTGGTGTAGGGGTCAGTAAGATAGCCGTCATTCATGACAGAAACGAACATCCTAAGCCCAGGATAATCGCATTCCCTGATAAGTTCCTGAAATGGTAAGGTTATAAGTTCTTTTTCTTCAAGGTCCAGGACATCAACATCCCACTGTGAATATTTCATCACTTTTAAGCCTGTTTCCGGCCGGAGTGTGGGATGGCTGACTGCAATCATCCGCGGATAATCCCTTCCTACACGATCTACAGCCCTGGTTCCCATTCCAAAGACAAGCCTTATTACACCTTTATCAGAATCTATTCGCTTTGTCCAGCGGAAAAGATTCTTTGAGAAAGAGACCCCTGCAAGTGCCGGGAAAAAGTATTTTTTGTAAGGAGTACCTGACACTCGCTGTACAAGTATTGCCATTTGCTCATCCTGATAATCAAGCCCCCTGGTCTTTCTGTAAGCAAGGGCATCCGGATTGAGAGCACTTGCATATACAAGTTTGACAGCATACATGAAAGCTTCAAGTCGCTCTTCAGGACTTCCCTGGTTAGCACAGAACTCACTCCTGTATTTGCCTGCAAAAGCATTACCATAATTGTCTTCCTGAAGACTGCTGGACCTTACTATAATAGGGGCCTGACCGAAGTAATCGATCATATCCCTGAACTGTTCGGTAATTTCCTCTGGAAACCTACCTTCCAGAAACTTTTTTTCTACTTCATCAAACTCTTCTTTTGTCATGCCGGAACTATCCGATAGTTTGATCTTGAGCAGAAAAAGACCATTGTTTATCATGAAAGTAAAAAAGACATCAGAACCAATATAGAATGAATCATGCGGGTCCATTATATCTGAAAATGCAGCTTTGTTCTCACTGCTCATAATAATACTGCGCGATAAAAGCATTCCTACCGCTTTTCCTCCGATGCGGCCTGATCCTATCATTCTGTCCCTGATACAGAGAAGGTCTTCCAGAGTCAGATATCTGTCAGAAAGACTGTTGAAACGCGGGTGATCACCTATGATCATCCTTGAGAATTCCTGCTTTAGCGCAATTATTTCAGGCTCGGGGATAGAGTCCATGATCCCCATGTCGTAATGGAATTTCAGTTTCCTGTATACCGTATCCCAGGGTGCCGTTCCGAGAGTACCGGCTTTAAGCACTTTCTTACGGTCGTTAGATGAGATAGTGGCCGCCTGTCCGCTGTCTAATATTGGCTCCCATTTTTGACCGGATACCAGATGTGGTAAAAACATGTTTTGCGAATACCGGTCGTAGACTTTCAGAGGATGGACGTATGTCATGTCATTAATGTGGTAGTAATCGATAAGTACCTGTGTTGTCTCCCTGATACCTGCAACAGTTGAATGACTGTGTTTTCCACGAGTAAGACAGAAATATCCGATGGTCTCAAGATCGAAAAGATAAGGACAGGTGGCTTTAAAGAAATTGGCTACCAGTTCATCGGTCGCCCACTCGACCATGAGTGAGGAGAGATTATCAAATACATAGTAAACTTTTATTCCATAAAATTCTATTATCCTGTGGACCTGACTGCTGAAAAAATCAAAACCACTGCCCGGATCTACTTTTACGATATCAAGCCCTTCCATGGTCTCAAGTATGGGTTCATGAGGAGCAAACCTTACGTAAACGCACGTGAAACCAGATTTAATGGCCTGCCTGATGAATCGGTTGGCAAAATACCTGTAATCTTCAAGATTCTCAACTTCCCATACGACATTATCCCCAAGGCGGAAATAATGGATTATTTCATCAAGCTGAAAAACTCCACTGGTCATTTTATCTTTGTCAGCATACTTGAGAATACTGTTTTCTGCCCCGGCCGCACTGCTCACTCTTTTTCCTCCTTCGATCGTAGTTGCATTTTAACCTTATGGGTTATAAATACAGCAGTATAATGGTCATATATACAAAAATGGCTCCGGGTGGAAGCCATTAAATCATGCATTTGACTAATCAGCTGTCAAGGATATCCTCAGCAATATCCCGGTATGCGTCCATTACATAAGCAATACCTGATATCTTTGCAGCTTCCTCGCTGAGTGCCATTACATCATTGCGTGAGATCGTAGACACATTGAATTTACGGGAACCTGCCATTAATTGTTGTAATCCTACCTTGATCCTCTCGGCGTATGAATAAATACCTACAGCCCCAAGAGGGATGCATTCCATATCTTTGCCATACCTGTCTTTGAGTTCTTCATAATGTACAAAGATCTCTTCCTTGGTATTCCCGAACTCTGAAACTGTCTTTGGAAGGTCTTTTTCCTCTAGCCACTTACCTATGTTCTTCCCCACCATACCAGGAATCATCAGGCCACGACCCATACATACAGCTTTGAAATAAGGAGCACCCATTGCAAGTGCTTTGTAGACTCCGTCCTCACTGGAAAAACCTCCGGCTATTGCCAGGTCAGGTACTCTCTTCCTGCGGTTTGAAAGCTTTTGGGCAAATTCATAGATCATTGCCTGCAAGTAGAAAGTCGGAACCCCCCATTCCTCCATCATAGGCCATGGACTCATTCCAGTCCCTCCTGGTGCCCCATCATATGTGAGCAGATCGATCCTGGCCTCAGAGCTATACTTTATGGCCATTGCAGTCTCTGCCATGGAATATGCTCCAGTCTTAAGTGTGATACGTTTGAAACCCAGATCCCTTAGCCTGTCACATTCTTCGCAGAAGCCTTCCTCCGTGACAAATCCAAGTCGTGAGTGACGTTCAAATTCCTTGATAGCACCTATTCTGAATGCTTCCTGCACGGAATGAAGCTCCGGGTCAGGAGTTACTATATACCCTCTTCTCTTTAATTCGATGGCACGACCAATATCGTCTACTTTGATCTCACCACCAATGCATTTTGCTCCCTGTCCCCATTTAAGCTCAATGGTCTCCATCTCATGTTTACCTGATAGATACTCTGCAACTCCCAGTTTTGTATCTTCCACATTCATCTGGACAAGCATTTCACCATAGCCATCATGGAACTTATTGTAAAGCTCTATTCTGCGGTCCATTTCCGGAGACTCTTTAACAAGGTTATCACTTCCGAGTTTCAATTCCGGGTCTACTCCACAAACATTCTCACCACATACGATGGTAATGCCTGAGATAGCCGCTCCGATAGCAAAGTGTTCCCAGTTATTTTTTGCAATATCGGTAGAACCGAGTGCACCTGTAAAAATGGGAACCTTCATTTTAACTTTCCGCCTCCAGCCGTACTCTGTTTCCGTGTTCACATTTGGGAATCTGGCTGTTTCCGGACCGGGGACTATTCCTTCAGGCATGCCCACTGCACCAACTGCATATCCCTGGATATTGAGATGTGAATAGTCTATAGGGTAATTCTTATCCCCACCCGCAGTAATCTCACCAAAAGGCCCCGGATATATTACTTCGCGGCCCCTGAATGTTGATTTGAATATCTCACAATTTCCCCGGCATCCATCTATACAACGTGTACAGATACCGGACATAGGTGTTACGCTCTTTGATCGATTGAAGGTCCTGGTGGCTTCATTTGCATTTGGTTGTCTAAGGTTGACCATATTTACACTTCCTCATTAAATATAGCAGTAGGATGTCGTTTAGCTAGTACATATATATATTCTTTTTTATTAGAAGATATTATGAGCAATCAAATCAAATCAAATCAAATCAAATCAAATCAAAGAGAAGTACTCAATTTAAAAATAGTACATTTACAGGTTTCTTTTAGATATCATTGGGAAAAAGGATACAAACCAATGATTATCGTATCAGATTGCTTTCCCAGTATATCATCAATTTATTTTATCAAGAAATAGATATGATTTATCAAAAAATTAATCAGTGCCTCTGACCTTATTAGATACATGTAGAGTATAGTTCCTGCAAAAATGCTCAGCAAAGCATTGTTCTTCCAGATATGGAGACCTGCAACGATAAGTATGCACAATATTTCCGGAATGCCGAAAGGTGCAAGATCCCACGCTACATCTTTTAGGCAATAGAACACAAGAAGAACCATTATCATAGGCGGAAAATCCCTCTCTATAACTTTCAGATATTCTGGCTGCCTTCTGTTAGTGAAGAACAGAAAGGGTAATGCTCTTGTAAAAGCAGTTATTAAAGCTGTCACAAGGACAACCAGCAACAGATCATCATTAAGCATCTTTTCGCCCCCTTTCATGTGATATCAATAGTAAGGTCCCTGCAATTATTGAAACAAGCAGCATGTTCCTGCTATCTGCGAATATCATAGCCAAGCCTCCTGCAGTAAGAGCTGCAAGAAAAGGAAAACTTGCCCTGGCAATACGGTACTGCTCAATGCTTAAGACCACAAAAAGTGCAGTCAGTGCAAATTCCAGTCCTGCCAGGTCCATATCCATGAACTGCCCGATCAAAGCACCCAGCAGGGAACCAGTGACCCAGTACAGATGATTAAGCCCGGTGACATATGCATATAACCTCGATGCAGATGTTTTTTCAGACACATTAATACCTGTTATCAATGCATATGTTTCATCTGTCAGGGCAAAGACCAGATAGGGTTTTATCTTTCCCGTTCCTGCAAACCTGTTGATAAGTGACAGACCGAAAAAGGAGTGGCGCAGATTTAAAAAAAGCATAGTCAGGACGATTTCTATCAGACCTGCACCGGCAACTGCCAGTGCAACAGCTACAAATTGTCCTGCACCGGAAAAAATAAACAAGCTCATAATCACCGAATATGTCCAGTGGAAACCGTAATGCGTAATAAGCAATCCAAATGCTATCCCGATTGGTATATATCCTAACATCACAGGAATGGTTCTTCTGAACGCTTCCATCAGAGAACTATTATTTTCCCCGTCTGGCCAGAGACTTTCCTGTTCATCTTCCATCCCATTAGGAAAAATCATTTTTGTATTTTAGTTTTTTTATTCTATCCGGACATGCATCAGGTTTGTCCCTCCACGTTTATATATCATGTTGCCAATCCTTGTTGCATGTTTCAGGACATATTTATTCCCTTTTTACTTGTAGGCCTTGCAGAGCTCGGTGACAAGACTCAACTTGCAGTACTTATCCTTTCTACCAAAACAAGAAAATATGCATCCCTCCTTGCCGGGGTGATGCTTGCATTTATCTTAACTGATGGTCTTGCAATCCTTTTTGGTAATTTCATAGCAGGCAGGATTCCTATGGATTATGTGCGTATAGGTGCAGGCATAATGTTCATTGTCTTTGGACTTGCTACCTTGTTGGGCAAAAAAGAGGAAGATGTTGATACCTCTTATGAGTTAAAGAATCCTTTTATGTCAGGTTTTGGACTTATACTCGTATCAGAGATGGGCGATAAGACTCAGCTTGCATCGGCTCTCTTTGCCACACAGTATGATCCGCTTCTTGTATTCATAGGTGTGATACTGGCATTGTTCCTTCTGTCCTGCATGACCGTGTATGTAGGAAAGATGATGATGGACAGGATCAATAAGAGAACTATATCGACTGCTGCAGGAATTCTGTTTCTTGTGATAGGTATTTCCTTCTTCTTTTGAAGAGGATATCCTTTTTCTTCTTATTCCATCCGGTAAATAAATTAATAAGGCAGTAATCTCAATTTAAAGCAGGGAGGTTTTATCATAGTACACATATTAAGATGCAGGGATCTTGGATTCAATGATGATTTCATCGTTATTGACAATGATGCAAAAAAAGCAAAGGAAAGAATGATAGAACATGTAAAAGGCAAACATAAGGAAGAATTCGAGGAACTGTCAGATTTCCATCAGGACGAGATCATCTCTAAAATAGACTTCCTGCTCAACCGTGGCTGCGGCTGTGGTGTACTGAAACTGTGATAAGCATATCACTTATTCTTACTGTTTTTATCACTTCTTGATCTGTAAAGGACATAAATTGCTGCAAACACAAGTGGCAAGCCAATGCCCATCAACAGTTTACCGTGTCCGTACTGGGTCTGATCCAGAGCGTTGAGCCCGAACAACTCAGACCCTGTTTCGGAAACAACTCCGGAGAACAGGAAGAGCAACATTATTGTCAGTAAAGTGATACCGATTACGAGGTACCTGTTGTATTTCATATCCTACCACTAAGGTGTTATTTAGTATGGGTAATAAATGTTGTGTTTTTGTCTTTAATAGTTTGGATAGTTTGCACATATTATTCAGAAAATAGATATGATATCACTTTTATTGCAGCAATGGAAATAATTTCCCTGGTTTTCCATCATAAGGTTTTTATCACTTGATATCCTGCCTATAACTGAGAGAGGAAGGACGGCCACCGGGTCATTTGACCTGAGGAAAGTCTCCCCACCTTCTAAACACACGAATGCCTGTAAAGGGCATCGGGCGAGAGCCCGGGCAGTTGCTTTGCAACTCATGCAGTTCTCTGCATGCTGGCACAGAAACGAGACCGCACCATGTTAATGCTGTGATGCCTGACGGCTGAGGTCGCATGGAATACGGATGGAACGGCGAATCCTCGTGGGTGCAAGTCAGGAGTAGGGGCTCAGTGGTTGTTTAGACCATTCCCGAAGTTTTGCGGACGCGTAGCCGAATGCCGTCAATGCAGCTCTTAAGGAGCGCATCATCCTGCCAGGCGGGATGAATGTATTGCATCAACAGAAGGGAGCTTACTCTCCTCACTCACTGAATTATTCTTTTTTCAGCCACCTGATCTTAAAGTTAAGGATTATCCATTTGACAAGGTCCTTATATGACCTATCAAAGGTTACAACATCAAGGAACATATTCAGCATCCCTTCATCTTTCATGAAGGCATTGAAGGATCTTTCAGGGGCATAGTGCATTAACCTTGCAAAGATAAGCGAATATTTGAGGTGTTCACCGAATTCAGAGTAGCATTTTTTTTCATAATCTCCAAGTTGCCGGATATTTGCTCTTGATTCCATATTTCCTTTGATGGTTTGGGCTGCAAGTTGCCCTGACCTGATAGCATAGGCCAGCCCCTCACCTGTAAAGGCATCAACAAAGCCCGCCGCATCCCCACTCAATAGTAGTCTGCCCTTTACCAGTTTTCTTTTGTAACCTCCACATGGTATGACATGACCTTTTAGCTTGTATCTTTCTGTGAACCCATTAAGCTTTAGATATTCCTGCATTGCTTTTTTAGGAAATGGAAGATGTTTTGCCATCACACTTCCGGCACCTACTGAATAGTACCCCCTGTGAGGAAATATCCATCCATATCCGACACCGGATACTCCAAAATGGAGCTCGATAGCATCTTTTATATAGTTGTCTATTACATCGTCCCTCTCTTCTATTTCAGTAACAAGGCAAACTCCGTACTCTTTCTTGCCGTACTTTCCCCTAACATGGGTTTCAAGTCTTCCCTGTGAACCGGACGCAATTATTACATACCTTGCTTTGTAGGAGTTGCACTCAGTGATCACAGAAACATGACCTTCATGCTGAAAAACATCCTTTACTTTTTCCCCTGAAAGAACATCAATACCCGCTTCCTTTGCTTTTTCAAGCATATAATTGTCAAATAGGCTTCTTGTTACTATAACAGAAAGCCTGTGGTCCTTATAGTAATCTATGCTTTTTTCCCTGAAACGAACTCTTCCACCAAAGATGTTTTTCTCTATAATATCATCAGGTATTTCAAAATCAAGATAGGACATTGCATGTTCGGACAAAGCTCCCCCGCACGGCTTATACCTGGGAAACGTCTTCTTCTCGATAAGAAGTGTTTTTATTCCATTTTTTCCCGCAACCCTTCCGGCAGACGAACCGGAAGGTCCGCCTCCGATGATTATAAGGTCATACATCTTCAATCACACCTGCAAACTTTCAATCCGAGAGCATTTCCAGCGTCTCAACAACCTTCCCGTAATCAACTTCCGTGTTAAAACATCCGTCATTGAGCATTGGGATACCATAGGTCACTAACCTTTTGCCTTTGAGCCCCATCATAACCTTGTTAAGTTCATAGTCACAGGCTATCAGCAAGGCTGCATCGTAATACCTTTCTTGTATTACATGTTTTACGAATGAAGAACCTGTTACAATGTAGAGGTCATACCCATATTTAGGGGCATCTTCCCTGAGCCTTGTGAAAATGCATTTGCCACAGGAAACACATTGTATACCCGTTCTGGTGGATGATGCCGGGCACTCCATTGAACGCATACAATGAGGAGCTATGATCATGCGTTTCCTGGCTTTTCTGAAAGCGTTCCTGTTTGCGGTGTTCTTAAGTGATACCATCCATTTATCGAGTATTCGCGGGTCTGAGAACTTGAAAAAGAAATACTTCAAAGGCATGTAGAAAAAGTCCAGAACACCTGCAAAGAATCCGGAAAGCCACACCTGACGATTAAGACTTATGCGGCTTGCAGCAAGTGCAATGAGCGCAAGGAGGAAGGAAAGTACAAAGATGAGAGTGATCAGTTCTCCGATTATCCTATACATCGCACTCCTCCATTTTACGGATGACCTCATCCACATCCACTTTCGTGTTATAGCAGCCGTCCTGTAAAAGTGAGACCCCCTGTACTATCATAAATGGTGATGCACCCTGCATCGACTCTGAAAGTTCCGGATAGCATGCCACCCCGATACAACTTTCGGGACTGTGAGCTTTGATGATCTTCTTAACAAAACTCCCCCCGGGAATGACATAAACCTCAAAACCCCTCTCTTCTGCAGCTTTGCAGATCGTTCCTATATCGCATAGTCCGCATCTTTTACATTCATATCCTATTACCGGATCACAGCGGGCCTTGCAGTTAGGATGTCTCAGGCATTGTGGCAGGAAGATGACCCTTCCATTCTTAATTTCCCTGAACCGTTCAAGCATCACTGCGTTGCGGACCTCGACAAGGATCTCATCGACTATCATATCTTTGATACCAAATACCCTGCATATCCATTTTGCAGGACCGTAGAAGATGTAAAGGATGAACAGGATGAAATTGGGGAACAATATCCTCTGTTTCTTAAAACTGTATGCACCAAGCAATAAGGCCAGTCCAACTACTATTAGCGCAGCTATTGCAAATACGACAAAGACCTTACCAAGAAGTTCATAGGGAATCTGCATGAGAGGAATAGATAGTACTAATAAGTATATTCAATTTACCCTGACAAAAAAGAAATTAAAGAGTGAATTGATCACTCTGCAGGTGTGTCACTAAGATCGACACCCATTGCTTCTGCAACCAGAACAATGACATCCTCTACATCAAGTTCCTTTGCACCGATCGCATCCCTTCCGTCACTGAGGTTCCTCTTACAGAAAGGACAGGCACTTGAAAGGATATCAGCATTTGTTGCAAGCGCATCTTCCACTCTTGTTGATGCAACACCCAGCGCAAGATCAGGAATTCCTGCTTTCACACCACCGCCAGCACCACAGCAGCGCTGGTTCTCTTCTATCCTTTCCATTTCTATGAACTCTACCCCGGGGATTGCCTCAAGGACAGCTCTTGGAGGTTCAAATACGCCTACGTGGCGACCAAGGTGGCATGGGTCATGGTATGTGACCTTCTTATCAATTGATTTTTCCCATTTGATCTCACCTTTCTCTATGAGTTCCTGGAGGAATTGTGTAATGTGAACTACCTTGAATGGGAGCTCCTGTCCTGTGAGCCTTGGCCAGTCTACAAGCGATGCCCTGTAACATCCTGCACATGCATAGAGCACTATCTTTGCGCCTTTTGCCTTGATATTATCGATGTTCTTCTGTGCATTGACCTTTGCAGTATCGTTTATGAAATACTGGCCTGTCCTGATAAGTGCAGATCCGCAGCAGATCTCATCCTCACCAAGCATTGTGAACTTGATACCGAGCTTGTTGAGTACGCGTGCAGTTGCAAGCGCAAGCTTTCTCTGCCTGAGTTCGGCGGTACATCCTCCAAAGTAGAGTACTTCTGCCTTGTCTTCGATCTTTACATCATCAGGGAACCAGTTGGTCCTGTCCTTATTATCTGCCATATAAGGGTTCTTGTACTCACCTATGAGTTTGAGGAAAGCGCCCTGCTTACCGAAAGGACCATTCCCGCGTTTTACAAGGTTTGCACGCATGGATTCCCAGAGTTCTACGGTGTTGATGGCAGATTCACAAACCGTTGCACACATACCACAGGTAGTACAGCCGTACACATCATTCTTGAACTGCTCGATCTCTTCTTCAGGTATTGCTTTTGGTCCAAAGAGCTTTGCGCGAAGACCATAGGACTTGTTTATGTATTCTCTCCACCTGAGGATCTTATCCCTTGGTGCAAGTCCCGGATCTCTGCCCGATGCATCGTATGTGGGACACCAGTCAACACATTCGCCGCAGCGACTGCATGAATCAAGCTCCATTAACTGGACCGCTGTAAAATTCTCCGTATTAATAGACGGTTCACGTTTTGCCATTTTATTCTCCTCCTTTGTTTGCAAGGAGTGCAAGAGGTATTGCTATCATGTGTATGTATTTACTGAACGGGATGTATGCGATACAGAACAGCAGTGAGACGATTACGTGGAAGAGTGCTGCAGGTGGTGCCCATTCAAAAGGCAAACCGAATCCCCAGAACCTGCCTGTCCTGATACCATCTGCAACGAACCCTGTAATTACGATGAAGGTGAGTCCTGCAAGGAGAACGGAGTCATATGCTATAGTGGCTTCCCTGACCTTTGCAACGAACAGTCTCCTGTAGATAGCAATAATGATGCCTGTAAGCAGTATATAACTGAAGATGTCATTGGGCACAGAGAGCAGTTCTCTGAAAATCTCCGGGTTCATGAAATCCGGCAATGAGTGAAAACCTATTTTATCTCCGGCCATGTGTATCATTTCTACAAGGAACATCAGAAGGGAAAATACAAACAAGGTCATCCAGCCCACAAAAATTGTGAAATGCATGAACCATCTGAGAGGACTCCTTCTTAATATCCTTCTCTGGAAGATTATGTCAAGAACAAACGTTTCAAGCACCGACTGGTTATGAACATGTGCATGTTCATTCATCTGGTACATAAGCATCTTCGGAAATGCCAAAATACTTTTAGAAGGGGGCTGACCATAGCCAGTGGAGCCCATACCCCACTTCTTTAAGTTCATATACATTCCTATTAAAAAGATACCTATAGCCAGGTTTGCCAAGATCATTACCTGTACAAATGTAATCTTTAATATTTCGCCATTTATAGGCAGACCTGAAAAATACTCCATAGCCATTTGATTTTCTCCTGATATCAATATAAGCTTATAATTACTACAAGAACTGAGATCTTTTTTACTTATAAGTAACCGGTTTGGTTTGCATGATTGTAGTTTCTATTATATTTAAACGTTTTCATCAAGGAAACTCTATCAGTAGCCATAATGTTTCACCCACAACCCAGCAGGACATGTAGAGATAATTAAACTTGAGATAATTAAACTTATATGCGGTTACATCAAAGTAGTGCAAATACCACAGGAAAAGATAGGTCGTATAGCGCATATGGATCTGAGGATAGTACTGGTTGAGCCCCTGTATCAGGGTAATGTCGGCTCTGTTGCAAGGGCAATGAAGAATTTTGATTTTTCAGATCTTGTACTTGTGAATCCCTGCAGGCTTGGGGGAGAGGCAAGAGCAATGTCCTCACATGCAAGGGACATACTTGAAAATGCAAAGATAGTTTCAACCCTTGAAGAGGCCATTGATGATCGCAGCATAGTTATAGGAACCACCGGTATAGCCGGAACCAGGTATGATTTTCACCTGCGTGTTCCTGGTTATTCCCCTGCAGAAGTAAAAGAGCGCCTCAGTGATCTGGATGGCAAAGTGGCAATTCTGTTTGGGCGTGAGGACAATGGCTTCACAAAAGAGGAACTGAAAAAATGTGACATGATAATGACAATCCCGACATCAGAGATATATCCGGTAATGAACCTTTCTCACGCAGTAGCTGTTATCCTTTACGAGTTCAGTGACCTTACAGGAGGAGACGCACCTCTGGCAGATGCCCAGGATATGAGAATATTTTACGAACATCTTGCAGAACTTCTTGATGATATCGGGTATCCCGAACATAAAAAAGAAAAGACAAAGTTGATGCTCAAAAGGATATTTGGCAGGACTTGCCTGCTTTCCAGGGAAGTACACACACTGCATGGCATACTAAACCGTGCCCAGAGGCACTATATCAGAGAAGGAAAGCAGGATAATGGCCAGATTGATGACCATGCCTGAGATACGTTTCGAAATGTTCATATCTTTTGAAGCCTATGTTGGATTCCTTAAATGATTTTTAACTAATTGTTTGTGTAAAAATGACTGAAGGTAAGTGGAACGAGAAATTAGTAGTGTTCCTTAAGAAATATTATTGGGATAATATTCTGCAACTTGCGAACAACTATCCTGATCAGCGTAGTCTGGTAGTCGATTTCTCAGACCTTGATATATTTAACAGGGAACTTGCAAGTGAACTTCTCTTAAACCCGGATGAGGTACTCCCCAGTGCAGACAATGCACTCCAGCAGATAGACCTCCCTGTGGAAAAGACCCTTGATGATGCAAAGGTCCGCTTTGTAAGGATACCAAATAAGATACCAAACAGGGACCTTCGTAGTAAACACCTTTTACAGTTCGTTGCCATTGAGGGCATGATACGCAAGGCAACGGAAGTACGTCCAAAGGTCATCAACGCTGCTTTCCAGTGCATGCGCTGTGAACATGTTACAATGGTCCCACAGAACGATGTCAAATTCGCAGAGCCACATGAATGTGAGAACGAGACGTGTGGCAGGAAGGGACCTTTTAAAATACTGGTCAACCAGTCTGTTTTCGTTGATGCCCAGAAGCTCCAGGTACAGGAATCACCGGAGAACCTAAAGGGAGGTGCGCAACCCCAGAGCCTTGATGTTGATGCAGAGGACGACCTGGCAGGTATTGTGAAACCTGGAGATCGCGTCATCATAAACGGAGTCCTGCGTTCACACCAAAGGACCACACGGGAAGGCAAGTCCCCTTTCTATGACCTGGTGGTGCATGCAAATTCCATTGAATATATGGATCAGGAGTTCGATGAGCTTGAGATAAGCCCCGAAGAGGAAGAAGAGATACTGGCCATGAGTCGTGACCCGCAGATATATAAAAAAGTAATAGGCTCCATTGCTCCTTCCATATATGGATATGACGACGTGAAGGAAGCGCTTTCACTTCAATTGTTCTCGGGAGTTGCCAAACACCTGCCGGATGGGTCAAGGGTGCGCGGTGACATACACATGCTATTTGTGGGTGACCCTGGTGTTGCAAAAAGTCAGATGCTCCGTTACATGGTAAAGCTCTCACCAAGGGGAGTGTTCGCCTCTGGAAAAAGTGCTTCTTCAAGTGGCCTTACTGCTGCAGCAGTGCGTGATGACCTGGGGGATGGCCGGTGGACACTTGAAGCTGGTGCCCTTGTCATGGCGGATATGGGTATTGCCGCAGTGGACGAAATGGATAAAATGAGCACAGAAGACAAAAGTGCACTCCACGAGGCAATGGAACAACAGACCATAAGTGTCGCAAAGGCTGGTATCATCGCCACACTAAAATCCCGATGCGCCCTGCTTGGTGCTGCCAATCCTAAATATGGCCGGTTTGACCGGTATGAGGGCATAGCCCAGCAGATAAACATGCCACCCGCCCTGATCTCAAGATTCGATATGATATTCGTCCTCCTGGACACCCCTAATGAGGATATGGACTCCAGGATTGCAAAACACATCCTTAAATCCCATTATGCAGGTGAACTTTCAGAACAGCGTAAGAACCTGCCGTCAAGTACCATTACCCAGGAACAGGTGGATGATCATATGGAGGTGATCAAGCCTTTGATAGAGGCCGATCTGTTAAGGAAGTATGTTGCCTATTCCAGAAGGAACGTGTTCCCTGTGATGGAGGACGAGGCACGTGAGCACCTTGTTAAATTCTACATGGACCTTAGAAGAATGGGGGATGGAAAGGATGCCCCTGTGCCCGTAACTGCCCGCCAGCTCGAGGCCCTTGTAAGACTTGCAGAAGCAAGTGCACGTCTGAGACTTAGCAACGTTGCAACAATGGAGGATGCCAAAAGAACCACACGGATCGTTTATTCCTGTTTGAGGCAGGTCGGAGTTGACCCTGACACAGGGGCATTCGATGTTGATGTCATAGCTTCAGGCACAAGTAAGAGCCAGCGGGACAAGATAAAGGTAATCAAAGAGATAATTAAAATGGTGGGGGAAAAACATCCCGGTGGCAAAGCACCTCTTGAAGAGGTCTACTCCGAAGCCCAGAACCAGCAGATAGACAGGCAGCATGCAGAAGAGCTGATATCCAAGATGCGGCGCTCCGGTGATCTTATAAAACCCGACAAGGAACACGTAAAAGTAGTTTGAAGAAGTGATCGTATGTATCTCAAGATCCACAAATCAGGTACTGGCACCATCGTTGCCCTCTGTGACAGGGAATTGATAGGAAAGACACTTAAAGAAGGCAATATTACTGTAACAATAACAGAAGAATTCTACAAAGGGGATATCATATCAGAGCAAGAAGCCATTGAGATAATCTCCAAAGCTCCCAATGTCAATATATTTGGTGAAAAGGCAGTTTCATGTGCTGTCAAATGTGGAATTGTAGATAAGGTGAACGTAAAGATAATAGATAAAGTAGCACATGCCCAGATATTCAGGATATAATGCTACGAGGTTTAATTATGAATAACGAAATGACAGTTTCGGGCGCTGAGAACGATGCGCTAAAAACCTTTGATAGAAAAGAGCTTATTGAAGGGGTTGTGAGAAAGCATAAAAGGTTCCTGGATGGGTATAATTCCGAATTCAATGAACTTGCAGGCAAAATGAGAGAACTTCAGGACAACATCGAATCCTCGAAAAAGAATAGGGCGGATATCCTGGAAAAAATAGAGATACTGGCTGAAAAAAGACAATTGTTCTATCACCAGGCAGAAAAACTGCTGGATGAATTGAAAGACGCTGCTTCCGATAACAATGACCTTTCCAGGAGTGTATCCTTTATCAAAGAACGGCTTTCAAAAGTGAAAGGAGCACTGCCGCTTGAAGAAGAGCAAAAACAGGTTAATTCTATTCTGACTGATATCTCTGCCCTGGGTTCCAAAACCCCGGGAATTGAGGATCGCCTTGATGCTTTAAAAGAAAGGATAAATGAAGCACTCAATTCCAGAACAGTGCTAGATTCCATTGATAGTTCAGAGGAAGCCTATAATAACAGAATAGCTTCCTTTGAAGAGGAGATAAATGAAATAGCACCAAGACATAAATGGCTGGAGAACAGGATACAAAGCCACACGGAGGCATTACAGTACTGGGAGAATGGGCCTCTTGCAGATGTCGAGCATGCGGATGATGCCAACGAGGTTAAAGCATGACAGATATAGATGTTTCATCAATGAGTGAGAAGGACCTGAAGAACAAGGTCAATGACCTGCGGGCTCAGATAGGTCACCATGAGCGCGAACTCAAGGCCATATACAGGGAACTCAAGTTGCATCGTACCAACACAGACGAGTTAAAAGAGAAGCGTGACAGCCTGAATTCTCAGGTCAAGGAACTTATGGCAAAGGCAAAGGATTCCAGATCCAGGCGTGATTCCATAAATGCAAGGATAGCCTCGCTTAAGTCTTCCAGGAACGAAGCAAATGAAAAGACACGCTTGTTCTCAGATAATATCAGCGAACTTAAAACAAAAAGAGACGATCTTAATAAATTATCAAAAGGAAGTGTTGAAACCTTATCAAAGGCCTATGCTGCAGATCTTGATCTTTTCCTGAATGCTGACATCCCTCTAAAGCATGAAACAGATCTTTTTGGAAGATTACTTGATCTAAAGGAACGGCTTGGTGCAGCATTCGATGCAAATGAGATCCACCAGAAACTGATGGAAACCTATGAAGCATCAAAAGAGGTTTTCGAATCAAGGGAAGACTTTGGGGATGAGATCAGCAAACTGGCTGAAGACTCACAGAAACACCACCTTGAAATGATCGATCTATATAATCAGGCCGATGAGTTGAGAAAAGCAGCCGATACCGCACATGCACAGATATCTGAAAAGTATTCCATAACAGCACCTATAAGGGAAAAGATAGATCCTCTGAAGAAGAAGATAGCCCTGTTAAGAGACGAGCTTGGAATATATCTTGAAAAACTCAATGACATCCAGATCGAAAAGGACGGCAAGAAACAGGAAGAACATCTTGTTGTTGCCAAAGAGAAGCTGGAGAAGAGCGGTAGGCTAAGCCTTGAAGACCTTAAGGTATTGATGGAGAAAGGAGATCTGAAATTCTGATCCCTTTAATCCCCCTTTTATCACTTCAGAATCTCTTAAGGCGTTATCGCCTGTATAACATCACAGCTAATACACAGGCAAACGTCTCGATTATGGTGAAACCGACTGTTTCCCGGGCAACATCATCCCCGGGTAATTGACCCCCATTATCCGGTTCTGCATTTTCATCATCATCCGGAATTACAGGCATAGGAAGGTCTTGATCCTGATACTGGTACACCGGCCTGAAAGTAATAAGCTCTCCTTCAGGACTTGTGTATATCGTGTCCACAGTTATATTCAGTATTTCATGGTCTTCTGCATTGCTCCCGGAGTAGATAAAAATGTCACCTTCAGACAGTATTGCTTCCTTTAGTAGTTCATTTTCATGAAGCAGTCGGACCCATACCTGTTTTTGTTCAAGGTTGACACTTCTTGCCGTAAGAACATAGCCCTGATAGAAGTTCCATGAATCACCTGTAGTCAGAAAGATCCCGGTTCCATTTACAAGCAAAATCTGTTTTTGCTCATTTGCAATTAACGGTGCTGCATTCTCTTTTATCAGTAATGCTTCGGCACATACAGGAGATGCCAGTGAAAAAAGAAGAAGGATAAGTATGATGGAATTGCAGATTCCCTTCACTTGGATCATAAAAACATCACTTCATGAGCTCAGTCACTGTATCGACAATTCCCTGCAATTATTTCCTGTTTTTTTCCGTTCCTGTCAAGAACCACAAGTGCACCTTTTTCAGTGACTCCTACTGCTTTGCCTTCGATAATCCTGCTTGGTGTTGTGACCTTAACGTCTTTTCCTATTGTGTCAGACAGATTGATCCATTCATCAACTATGTCTGTAAATTGCCTGGTTTCAAACCTTATGTATTGCTGTTCAAGCTCATAGAGAAACATTGCAACAAAAGCAGTTCTATCAATCACTTTTCCCAGTTCATTGGCAATACTTGTGGAATTTTTCCTAATCTCTTCCTTAAGGTCTGAAAGCCTGACGTTAGCATTTATACCAATTCCAAGGATCACATAGTCAACTTTTTCAACCTCGGCATTGACCTCTGTAAGTATGCCACATATCTTCTTTCCCCTGACCAGGACATCATTAGGCCACTTGATATGTGCATCAACACCAATAGCCCTCAAAGCATTCGCCACGGCGATGCCTGCTACCAGTGTTATCTTTGATATATACTCAAGAGGCATGGAAGGTTTTAGTATAAGAGACAGCCAGATGCCTCCAGGCATCGATTGCCATTCAGTACCCATTCTACCACGGCCTTTTTTCTGTGTTTCTGCGATAATTACAGTTCCTTCAGAAGCCCTGGATGCTATTTCCCTGGCAGTACTATTAGTTGATTCAAGCTCAGCATAGTACCTTATATCAGTACCTATAAGAGTTGTCTTCAAAAGCTCTCTTAATTCATCTGGCTCTATCCTGTCCGGGCATGCATCAAGAATATATCCGGTCTTTGGCGAGGAGCGGATATCATATCCCTCCTTTCGGAGGGATTTT
Organism: Methanolobus sp. WCC5; assembly: GCF_045690325.1. GTDB lineage: Archaea > Halobacteriota > Methanosarcinia > Methanosarcinales > Methanosarcinaceae > Methanolobus. Next base: position 1,152,227 of record NZ_CP146981.1, read on the forward strand.
ACATACTTCCAGACCATTGCCCTTGTTATGCCAAGCTTTTCCCCAATTTCCTGGCCCGAGACAGGCTCTCCTTCAAATTGTCTTAGCAATCTTATAATCTCTTTTTTGTTGTCATTCACAGGCATTCCACCATACGAATGTTTGGTATCTGACATATACCCACATAACATATATTGTTGCCAAAGGTTTATTACTTTGTCTGTTTTGTGGCTGCATTAACATAAGAACCCACAGCAGCCGTAACAGCAGCTATCTTGTGATCCTTGTTATCAAGTGCTGATGCCAGTGTAGCACCTCTGGCGGAGTCCTCCTGGACAACTTTCTTTACTTCTTCTATTATATTATAGTCATCTATGAAATGGGTCGTAAGTTTCCCTTCCCTGAAGGCGGGATGCTTGAGAACCGCTTTATGGAAAGGGATATTGGTTGTAACCCCAATGACAACATACTCGTAAAGTGCACGCTGCATCCTGTCAATGGCCTCATTCCTGTCACTGCCCCATGCACATAGTTTTGAGATCATGGAATCATAGTAAGGTGAAATTGTATATCCCATGTGAACCCCACTGTCAACCCTTATACCCGGTCCTCCTGCAGAACGATATCTTTTGATCTTGCCAGGGCACGGTGCAAAGTCGTTAAGAGGGTCCTCGGCATTGAGACGACATTCTATTGCCCAACCCCGGATGTTTATATCTTCCTGCCTGAATGGCAACCTTTCACCACATGCAATATGCAACTGTTGTTTTGCCAGGTCTATACCCGTGATCATCTCACTGATAGTGTGCTCTACCTGCAACCTGGTGTTGACCTCAAGGAAATAGAACTCTCCCTTGGAATACAGGAATTCCACAGTTCCTGCATTCTCGTACCCGATGGCCTTTGCAGCCTTAACGGCAGTCTCACCCATCTGTTTACGAAGTTCCGGGGTCATCACAGGAGAAGGTGCCTCCTCTATCAGTTTCTGGTGCCTGCGCTGTATGGAGCATTCCCTCTCCATGACATATACTGCATCACCGTACTTATCGGCAAGTATCTGGAATTCAATATGCCTTGGTTCTTCCACATACTTTTCGATAAAGACGGTAGGATCACCAAAAGCAGATTCTGCGACCGACTGTATGGAATGGAGTGCATTGGTGAAATCCTTCCTGGAATGCACTATCTTCATACCTATACCACCGCCACCGGCAGATGCCTTGATTATTACAGGATATCCTATGCCATCTGCAATGTCAGCCGCTTTTTCAGGGTCTGAAATGGCTTCATTGGTCCCGGGAACCACAGGAACTCCTGCTTTTACCATAGTATTCCTGGCAGCTATCTTACTTCCCATCTGCTCTATTGCCCTGCTTGAAGGTCCGATGAATGTAATGCCCGCCTCTTCGCACTTGCGGGCGAACTTGCTGTTCTCTGAAAGGAATCCGTATCCCGGATGAATCCCCTCTGCCCCGCTTTCAAGTGCAACTTCTATTATTTTATCGCCATTCAGATAACTCTGGCTTGAAGGAGCAGGACCTATATGATAGGCTTCATCTGCGTATTTTGCAAAAAGGGCATTCTTGTCAGCTTCCGAGTACACCGCTACTGTCTGGACACCCAGTTCGCGACATGCACGCATTGCACGGATGGCTATCTCACCCCTGTTGGCTACAAGTACTTTCTTGAACATGGCTGCCCACCTACTCTATACTCATCAGGACATCGCCGGATTTTACAGCATCGCCCTCTGTTATCATGATCGCCTTGACGGTTCCGCCATGTGGTGCATGGATAGCATTTTCCATCTTCATGGCCTCGATAACACAGACAGCATCACCCTCTTCAATGCAATCGCCTATCTTCACCTTTACAGAAAGCACCATTCCCTGCATGTGACTTGTAACAGCGCCTGGCACGGATCCTGCACTGAGCTTTTCGTCAGCCTCTATGACTTTCACAGTCCCACCTACCGGGTTCACTTTCACAGTGAAGATCTCACCATCAACCTCAACCTTGTATTCGGTAGGTATGCCGGAGAAGTCTGCTGCAGCACATGGATTCTTGTTCCGGATCATTGATGAAAGATCCTCTTCTTCAAGTTCCCCTTTCAGGAATGCAGGAGCAATTGCCGGGTATAGGATATAGGTGAGGATATCCTCTTCCTTCCTGATGATACCCATCTCTTCTGCTTCCTTTTTCAATCTCTCGTATTCAGGCTGGAGAAGGTCTGCCGGCCTGCAGGTGATAGGTTCATCTTCACCGATTATCTTTGCGATTATCTCATCGCTTATCTTTTGTGGTGGCCTTCCGTAAAGACCGCGCACATAATCCTTGACCTCTTTTGGAATTACCTTATACCTTTCACCCATCAGTACATTCAGTACTGCCTGGGTACCAACTATCTGACTTGTAGGTGTGACAAGTGGAGGGTATCCAAGTTCCGCACGTACCTGCGGCATTTCTTTTAGTACGTCATTGAACTTGTCCAGTGCATTCTGCTCCTTAAGCTGGGATACCAGATTTGAAAGCATACCGCCTGGTATCTGGTAAAGCAATACATTCGTATCTATCTGCTCTGATATAGGGTCAAGTATACAGCGATATTGCTCCTTTATCTCCTTGAAATATTCTGAGATCTCAGATATAAGTCCAAGGTCAAGTCCTGTGGCCCTCTTTGTTTCAGCCAGTGCCGCAACAATGGATTCTGTAGGTGGCTGGGATGTTCCCCATGAAAATGGAGAGAGTGCAGTGTCAAGTATATCAACACCTGCCCTGCATGCTGCGGTATAGCTCATGGGTGCCATTCCTGATGTGCAATGAGAGTGAAGGTCAACCGGAAGGTTCACCTGAGTCTTGAGTGCCTTGACAAGGTCGTATGACTGCTGGGGAGATATAAGCCCGGCCATGTCTTTGATACAGATGGAGTCACATCCAAGCTCTGCAAGACCGGTCGCAAGTTCGACATATTTCTCAATCGTATGAACAGGACTGATGGTGTATGCTATGGCACCCTGTACATGAGCTCCTTCCTTTTTAGCGACAGTGATGGCCTTTTCCATGTTGCGGATGTCATTAACAGCATCAAATACCCTGAAGATATCGATCCCGTTCTCATATGCCTTCTTAACGAACTTCTCCACAACATCATCGGAGTAGTGCCTGTATCCTACCAGGTTCTGTCCCCTGAGAAGCATCTGGGCAGGTGTCTCCTTCATGTGTTTTTTGAGCTCCTTCAGCCTTTCCCACGGATCTTCATTGAGATATCTGATAGAGCTGTCAAATGTTGCTCCACCCCACATCTCTAGTGAATAATATCCTACTTCATCAAGCTTATCCACAATCGGAAGCATGTTTCGGGTACGCATTCTGGTAGCAATGAGCGATTGGTGCGCATCTCGAAGAATGGTTTCAGTTATTTTTACTTTCATGGGAATCCTCCGGGAATTTCAATAATAGTATGGGGGTCATTATAATAGAGAATCATCTAACTTCATATCAGATGAAATTGTATGTTATATATCATGTTCTTTTATGTAGTTTCTGGTGAGTGTTTATATAGCACTGCCCGAAAGCACGTATATAAAAAAAACAAATTTCATCCAATATTTATTACCGGTACTCAAAAATCAGATAGTTGCAACATATAGATCATAGTATTTGAAAGTTGGGCATATAATAAAGAGATAAAGATATTTTGGATAATATTTTAATAAAATGTACAACATATGATCAATGGCACAAAAGCTGAAAATTGTTTTATGAAATTCATTGAAACCAGATAGATAGACAAGCACTGCAAAACAGACAAAGACCTGAAAAGATGTTAGGATGGATACTGAAATATTGATCTCACTGATAAACAATGCAGCCTTGCTTCTTGCAATAGGTGTCCTTTACGATGTTCTTTTCTTTAACATGGAAATGAACACACGTTTAAAAAGCATAATTCTGGGGTTTTTTGTTGGCCTTATAGGCATCGCCCTAATGCTGAATCCATGGGAACTTGCACCCGGATTGTTCTATGACACACGTTCTATATTATTAAGCATTGTAGGACTTTTCTTTGGGCCTTGTCCTGCGATCATCGGAGCACTTATTATCATTTCCTATCGCCTTTATCTGGGAGGTATCGGAGCAATTGTTGGTGTTTCCGTAACAATAGGCTCTGTATTACTGGGATTATCATGGAGACGTTACCAGGATAGATTAAAACAGTTATTTGGAATATTTGATCTGTATGTGTTGGGTATTCTTGTCCACTTATTCATGCTTTTATGCATGTTGCTGCTTCCCTGGCCATATTCACTGGAAGTCCTCAGTCAAATTACATTACCGGTGATGTTGATATATCCTGCCGGAACGGTCTTACTGGGAAGGCTGCTGAATAACCAATTAGCACGCAAAAGAACACAGGAAGCTCTGAAAGAGAACGAGATAAAGCTTCAGTCATTTATAGATAATGTCCCTGTAGGAATGTTTCGAAAGAATTCCAAAGGAAGGATGATCCTGGCAAATCCCGAGATGGCCCGCATCGTGGGCCAGGAAACCCCGGAGCAAGCAGTCAATTCCTTACAGGATATAGGAGAACAGCTATACGTTGATCCTGATCGCCGTAAAGAACTGATTAATATCCTCAAAACAGAAGAACATATAGAAAACTTCGAATATGAAGCCCTGCGTGCAGATGGTAAACACATCTGGCTATTGGTCAATGCAAAAATAAGCGGTGATATTAAAGATGATAGTTTTGAGATCGATGGTTTTGCCCTGGATATCACAAACCGCAAAAAGATAGAATCCGACCTGAAACAGGCTGAATGGAAGTATCGGCAGGCATACTACCTCACACAGGGAATACTTGAAAGCCCAAAAGATGTTGCCATATTTGCCCTTGACATGGAATACCGATACCTTGCCTTTAACAAAAACCATCGGTTAATGATGGAACAAATATGGGATGCCAAAATAGAACCCGGAAGCCACATGCTAAGTTACCTCAATGATCCTGTTGACAGGGAAAAAGCAAAGTTGAATTTCGACAGGGCACTTGCCGGTGAGGCTTTCACGCTTGTAGAAGAATATGGAGAGAAGTTACACGAAAGGCGATGGTATGAGAATGCATACAGCCCTCTTAAAGACGATGAGGGAATTGTTATAGGCCTCACGTTGTTCTTAGCAGATATCACGGAGCGCAAGGAAGCGGAAAAGGCCCTTATCCATGCCAGGATACTGGCTGAGGAATCAAGCCGCATAAAATCGGAATTCATTGCCAATATGAGTCATGAATTGAGAACACCTCTGAATTCTGTGATAGGTTTTTCTGAGATTATGCTTGATGGCCTCACAGGAGAGCTAGATCCCAGTCAAAGGAATTACATACAAAATATATCCAAAAGTGGCAAGCATCTGCTGGAAATCATCAATGACATACTGGATATTTCCAAAATAGAATCCGGCAATATGGACTACAATCCGGAAAAAATAAACCTTAGAGAAGTAATCGCTGAAGTTGCAACATTAACAGAACCCCTGGCTAAAAAGAAGTCCATTGACTTTAGATCAGGCATTGGGGTTGAAAGTATAGAACTATATGCAGACAGGATTAAGATCAAGCAAATACTGTACAATCTTATTACCAATGCCGTCAAATTTACAGACGAAAATGGAAAAATATGTATTGACACAAGAAAATTTGACGGGAACATTTCGATCTCAGTGTCTGATACGGGCATCGGCATTCCTGAAAATGAACAAAAAGCTATATTCGAACCATTCAAACAGGTAAACTCATCCTCAAACCGTATCCATGGAGGAACAGGACTGGGTCTTTCAATAGTTAAACATTATGTACAGATGCACAGTGGAGAAATAAGAGTGAAAAGTGAACCCGGTAAAGGAAGCACATTCACATTCACAATACCTGTGAATCACTCCGCATGAAAACTTTAATTGCTGGTTTTGCTTTATGTCTTAAAAATGACACAATTTATCCGTCAATACCAGCATAATGTACTCTCCTGGCAAAAGGAGATTATCAGATATAATGTATTAAAGGGAATGGATTTTGGAACTGTCCGGGTAAGAATCGGTTTTGTCTCCCTGTAAGCATCAGCAGGATAGATATTCAATGTATTTCACCCCATACTTCCATCCCCTCACATCCTCATCAAATCCCGGATGAACTGACCTGACCAACCTGAACCTACAGTAAAATTCAAACTGTATCTTTCCAGGTTTTAAAGTAATATTGATGCGAATATGTATGCAGATAATAAGGTTCGGATACTGGTATGCTAATCGTGAGACACTTAAAGCCAGTGTGTCCATCAAACATGCTGCATATCATGCAGGGATCAGTAATTTTGGCTTGAACCATCTGCTTATCAGCAAAGAATACGGCCCAAAGGTCCGCATGACTGCAATATTAACGGATGCTGAACTGGATAATGAGACAAATATCACATTGCCGTTTATTCATGAGCATTGCAGCAGTTGCCTGAAATGCATAAAAATATGTCCTGTTGGAGCACTGTCAGAGGATGGAACAATTAACAGGCATAAATGTGCCGATTACATGTTCAATGCATTCGGGGGACTCAGGTGTGGAATGTGCATAAAGATCTGTCCTTTGTGAAAATCTAATGAAAACACCATTTTTAAACTGATTTTTGGATATAAGCTGAAATAGAAGATTGGTTTATAAAGTTAGAACATCAATGGTCTATGGGTTACCATACATATAAAGAGGGAATTTGAAAGAGGAAATTCGATGAAAAGATTATACAAATACTATCCTGAGGATTTTGGTGAACTGAATGTAAAGGTCATGCACATGGACCTTGTTTTCGATGTATTTGACGACCATACCAAGGTGACATCAGACCTTAAATTAAAAACCCTGGATAAACCCATTGACAAACTAGAGTTGAACTGCAAGAAACTTGAGATCCTGTCGGTAAGCTGCAGGGACTATGATATTGATCACGAATACAGGATAAAGGACGACATCCTTTGTATCAGATTCAGGCAGACAGTACCTGAAAACACAGAGATCGTGATTAACACAGAAACTATCTGCAGGCCAACGGACAACATACTGGAAGGTCTTTACTATGATGAAACTCCTGCAGGTGCTCCGCCACAGCAGATAACACAGTGCCAGCAGTGGGGATTCCAGAGGATGGTGCCATGCATCGATGACATGACTGCAAAATGTACATACACTACGACCATCATTGCTGATGAGAGATATACAAATCTCATTACCAACGGTGACATCATTAAGGAAAGGCACTCACTTGGAAACGGCAGGGACATGATCGTCTATGACAACTCGGTCACACCAATGGCAACCTATCTTTTCTTCCTTGGCGTTGGCACATATGATACATTCAAAAAGGAGTTTGAATATCCGGATGGCCACACCTTTGATCTGGAACTTCTTGTTCCTCCTGGCTCGGATACGTTAATTGCCGGAAAGTCCCTTGATATTCTCTATGATTCGATTATGTGGATATATCTTTTCACAGGTCCAGAACAATATGACCAGATCCAAAAGCGCAAAGAGATCATGGATATGATCAAAGGAAGGGATCTTCTCAAAAATGAAGGTGAAGGTGCCAATGAAAAACTGGAAAAGATAAGGAAAGAACTGAAAATAGCAGTTGAATCAATAAAAACGGGGTACAAGTATACCGGTACCGTCTACAGGGAGATCGGTATGCAGAATTCCAATTTCGGCGGAATGGAAAATGTTGGAAATACAACCATCAGCACCAATCGCATAATGCCCTTCCCCCAGATTACAGATACCGCTTTTGAGTATCTTATGAGGGTGAAAGTGCATGAGTTCTACCACAACCTGAACGGCTCAGAAGTCACCGGCAAGAGTCCTTTTGAAATATGGCTTAACGAGGCCGTTACCGTTCACATCGAAAGGATGTACCATGCATATCATTTCGGTGAGGGATACGGTCGTCTGGGGGAAGTACTTACTTTTCTTGCACCTGGTTCAGGAACCTTTGCCCTTGACAGGGGAGCCGCTTCAATGCCGATAATCCCCGATGGATTCAACGACCCTGATGACCTTATCTCCTCAGTGACCTATGTCAAAGCCCCTGAATTTGTGAACATGATCGAGACACTCATGGGAAAAGAGACTTTTGTAAAAGCACTGGATACCTACCATTCCAAATACAAACACTCAAATGCTTCAAGCTGGGAATGGATTGAAGTTATGGAAGAAGCTTCAGGCCTGGATTTTAAGGATATGGCAAATACATGGCTGAAACAGACACAATTTCCGGTGCTTCATGTTGGATCTTCATATAACGAAAAAGAAAGAAAATACACTTTATCCTTCAAGCAGGAAGTTCCTGAAGGCAAATCCTTCTGGGAATTACCAATATGTGCAGCTCTTGTAGATGAAAATGGTAATGACCTTGCTGAAATTATGGAACGTATGACTGCCAGGGAGCAGGAAATAGTTATAGACAATGTGGATAAGCCTGCATTCTTGTCCCTGAACCGCAACTACTCCTTCTTTGGAAAACTGGTTCATGAAGCAACTATAGATGAACTTATCCTTCAGGCTAGAACAGACCCCGACCTCATCAACAGATTCCTTGCATTCTACAGGATACTGGATTCTGAGAAGACGAAACTGATCAAGGATAACGGTGCTCTTCCGTCAGATGAGTTCACAGACCTTTTCCATGAACTCATCGCGGATGGTGATCTTATGGAAAAGGCAGGTGCACAGTTCCTGACGCTCTTTGAATCTGTGGAAGATGAAAAGTTTGCACACAGTTACCAGCTGTTGTACGAAGTTAAACAGAAACTTCTCAAAGCAATAGCAAGCAGACATGAAGAAAGTCTAATGGCACTATATGTGAGTTGCAATGAAAAGGATATTGAAAATTCAGATTACCTTGAAGAACAGATTGACGCTATCAAGAACCGCCAGTTGAAGAACAAATGTCTATCTGTTCTTTCAGCCCTTGATACTCCGGATATTCATACCATTATCAGAAAGCAGTTTGAAACCACCTGCAATGCTACTGATAAACTGACCGCTTTTAGCCTTTATCTTGACAGTTGCGCATCAGATAAGATCGAGCTTATGAAAAACTACCAGAAAGAAGCGGAAAAACACCCTGTTAGCTGGGAGGCTTTCCTCCGGGTTATTGGAAGCAGCGGCGGGGATGATGTAACCGATCTGGTAAGACAGGTGAAAAGTTTGAAAACTTTCAGGATAGAACAGGCAAATGACCAGAGAGCACTCTTTGGAAGTTTTGCATATAACCGGAAAAGATCCCTGCAAACCGAAAAAGGAAGAGAACTGCTTGCTGAGATAATCCCCGGACTGGCCATGGTCAATGAATACAATACGGTCAGCATACTCAACGTTCTTGCCAATATTGACAGGATGGAAGATGAATATCACGTCCCTCTTGTGGAAATGATGGCAGATTTCCTGAACATGCTCGACCCTGAGAGTACTCCCAGCGTGTACAACAGGATAAGGAAGATACTGCTCAATACTCCCAATGCCGTGAAAAAGTATGAAGAGATTAAGGGAAAAATAGACCTGAGTTGAAAATGAAATATTACGGATCTTAAGTGTCCACAAATAGTTATCGTGGCTTGCCCGCCATATATCCATCGACTATACTCGATAAAAAATACATGTTTTGTCGAGTATAAAACGATAAAACCATTCAGATCTATCGACTATGTGCGACAGAACAACAAAAGCACATTTCTCCTGAATCAATCTTCCAACAATCCTGGGTGCACAGAGTACTGAGCCTCATGTGTGATACCAATGACCATGCTTCCAGAGTCAGAGACGGGAACACATCAAGCTCTCTAAGCACCTCGGAGGGAAACTCCAGTACAGCAACAACTGAGGCGATTATGAGCCTGCCGCCATTAACAGGGAGTTCATGACAATAGAACAATTCCTCCTTATAATGTAGTGTCCACTAGGATCGGTATATCTCACCGGGTTGTTTAAAGTATAAGCATACCTGTTTAGATACTGAGGATTATATGGATCAGGCAGCATCGTATCCGGCTGCACGAACACCCTGTACACAGGCGAGTAATACCTTGCACCGTAGTACATCAACTCGGTGTCGGCATCGTTCTCCTGTCCTGTGAAACCGTACTTCTCCAGACCGCCGGACTGGACCTGGCCGTATGGGAAGTATTCGGTACGCTCAACCTCAAGACCACTTTCGTTAATCATCAGGGAAGTGCTGCCCAGATGATCCGACAGATGCCACTCCATATCTCCAGCTGTCTGCTTGGCTATGCGCTCATCATCACGGAAGAAATAAATGGTCGCTACGCCATCATCTACTTCATAGAACTTGTTGACGTAGTAGGTGAACTCACCGTCAGCATTCTGCTTCTTGACTCTCTTGCCATTGGCATCGTACAAGTACTTCTCCACAAGAGAACTGTTACCTGAGTAACGGACCTCGCTCAACTGGTTCGAATCGTTGTAGACGTAGATGAAATCCTCGTCCTCAATGAGGTTTCCGTTGTTGTCATAGTCCAGGGTGTTTCCGTTATAGCTTACAGGAGCATGGAAAGGTGTACCAGTATATCCATAAGAGGATATTGTGACACTGTTCTCGTCTACCTGGTGGATGCATCCGTACTGGTCATAAATGAAATCCCGCTGGTACGTCGGCACACTGTTGACCTCCATGTCTGCGCTGGTCAGCCTGTCCAGGTCGTCGTATCCGTAAGTTTTTCACGGAATTGAGCACATTGTCCTCGATCTCAAGGATATTGCCGACGTTGTCGAAGTCGTAATTAATATCCTGGAGACTCTCGGTGTAGATCCTGTCCAGCAGGAGCTTCTCGGTGTCATAGGTATAGGTCGTAACCACGCCGTTTGACAGTTCCTTGGTAGTTATCTGGTTCCTTGCCTTGTAGTCAAGGTTGTCGACCACGCCTTCAACGCTCTCCAGCAGGGTCTGGGCATTATAGGTCAGGTTGACGCTTGCAGCGTCAGGATAAGTTATGCTCGTAACCCTGTCCATGCTGTCGTACTCGTAGGATGTAGTATAGCCCAAATCACCAAACGTTATTGTTTCGCTCTCAACCCTGTAACGTTGGTCGTAGTCATAATTTGATGAAATGCCTCCTTTCATCACCCGTGATAGCGTACCGTTGTACTCAAGGTCGTAGGTGAAACTGACATCCGCATCGCTTGGGTAATCGACTGCCGTGACCCTGTTGAGGGCATCGTAGGTCAGGCGTGTGGAGACTCCCCTGGCGTCGGTCTGGTTGATGAGATTGCCGTTGAGGTCATACTCATAGGTCCAGTTACCCATGTCCGGGTCGCTCGTGGCTACTTTGCGGCCAAGGGAGTCGTAGGTGAAACTGACACCTGGCGGAGTTGTTGGCTCGTTGAGACCAGGAGTGATATTGATGAGATTATTCAGGACATCGTAGTCGTAGCCTGTGGTGTAGATCTCACCCTCATTGAACTCATAGACCTTTACGATATTGCCAAAAATATCACTTGTCAGTGTTTTATTTACTCCATTCTGATTAGTGATGGAGGTGTTTTCAAGCTCGTAGTTGTAGGTCAGGGTGGTGTTGTCCGTGTTGGTGATAACTGTTGGCCTGCCTATGGGATCGTATTCGTAGGTTACGGAGAGGCCAGACTGGTTGACGTAATGTGGAACTTCAGTACTTTCCACTAGACCCAGTTCATTATATGTGGTGTTCTGGCTGATCCAGCCGTTTTCGCCTTCGTATACTTTCTCAATTGCTTGGCCAAAACCATCATACGAATGAAATGAAGTTGGAAATGTCCACAAACTGCTTTGTCCAAAACCGATAGCAGAGTCATATTCGAACACTGTTGATGGGAATTCTGATTGATTCAAACCAGACTTTGTGATTGAGGTCAAAATTGATTTTGACTCTTTATTATCGTATTCCAGATAATAACTCCACAAATGGATATCATCATTGAGAACTTTTATCGAAGAGACAATGCTCTTTTCATAGATTCTGTTTCCGTACTCATAAAAGTCAAATGTAGGTGTTTTATCCTCAAAATCAAACTCAATAACTGAAAGTTGATCATTGTATGTTATGTTGGCAAGGTACGTACTACCAACTTCTCCACTTCTTGGATTTTCAACATAATTGTATAGGACTTGATTTCCGTTTACGTCTTCGGTCAGGTCCATCCACCATTTACTTACGTAGTTCCGTGATGATTCAGAATTTATCTGTTCCGAATTGTCTCTATATCCAAATCGATAAGTTGTTCCATCTGTTGTTTTGACAATCCAGTACTCACCAAAAGAATTTGTGTTTGTTATGTTTTTGGTAATTTTCAAGAAACTTTCTGTTTCGGTGTGATACGAATTATCTTCTTCTACATAAATAAGATCATGAGTTGAACCATCGAACATGAGAATATATTTATCATCACTCGTATTTTCAGGGGTATATCTTGTGTCTCTTATGATATAATTCTCATTTACTGACCAGCCTGACCCAAATGGTCCGTGGGATCCTTTTCCATTGCTACTTGAATAAGTCAGAGAAATGTGTGGCTCCAGTCCACCTTTCCCTCTTACAGTCTCAATTGGGTATGTGTAGGTGAAAGAACCGGTAAAAAGACTGGTATCAAAATAATCATTTTTACTTTCAAGAGTTGGATTTAAGTATGCTTTTGCGTCAAAGAGAGAAGAAATTTCTGTTGCAGACGCTGTGGCCATAGATGCTGTCTCTTCAGGCGAAATAACATCAGGGTCCCCGATAAGTTCATTTTTATCTTTATTTTCTTGTTTCGAGTTTTTTTCGTTTTTTCCATCCTGGCAATCAGGACAGAAGTCTAAGTTATCCGCAGAGTTTGCATCATTGTTTTCGTTTGAGCCGGAATCCAATTCTGTATTCTCAACATTTACGTCTTGTTCAGTTTCTGTATTTTCAAGACAATACACATTTGGTGTGACCAGAATTAGAATCATAAATATTGCAATTGACTTTTTTAATAAATCAGAGTATTTTTTTAACCATTTTTGCCACAAATCCTTCTCAATTTAAGCAGATCCTATGAGTATTTATTTAGTACTAAATAATATTATGAAAGAAAAAAGCAGATAAGGCATATAAATGTTTTTAATCGAATTCAAAAATAATTCAAATAAAAAAAGATATCATGCAACATTCTAATCACTAAAAAAGGATACAACATTTACATTCAAATCTCAGACTATGGTATCAAGAATATTCAGGAAAGGATCACATCGTTATCAAGCTTGTTAATAAATTCCCTTTTCCCCTGCCTCAATGGATGCATATGATCACATCCTCACTCGTTGCAGAATCGACGTTGATTTTAGAATATCCAATTAAGTCAAATTTGTCTTGGCCATAATTGTGAGAAATGCCGTTCCCTTCCAACAGTTTAATAAGAGTATGTGATGCTAGGTGTTTTTTCAACACAGCCAGCACTTAAATAGAAATAGCTATGAAGAATTCTGAAATTGTTAGTGATGCGGCATTTCCACGCTTGCAGTGAAGAAACCTGATAAAACAAAAGGTGTATCCTAGATTTATTCATCATCAAGATTCTGTGCATCTTTCAATATCTAGTAAACCTGCTTACTTGGAAGATACGCCTAGGCTTCTACCAGCTGAGAGTTTTCCTTTCTTCCCTGATTTTAACCTAAAATCCTCTCATATGCATGACTATAGATGTAAAAATAAAATGGGCTTTGAACAAAAATTTAGAAGCCTCGGGCGGGATTTGAACCCGCGACCTCGTCCTTACCAAGGACGCGCTATACCCCTAAGCCACCGAGGCACAGAATAAGTAATGGGGCGCTGGCACATAATACACAGAATCAATTAATAAGTTTTCGGTTGGGAGAGAGGGTGCTTTATAAGCACCATCGTTCATCAACCGGGAATTTTTCATTGATCCACATCAGGACACCATTATGGTGTACTATGCGATATGAGCGGGAAAGGACTTTTTGTACCCCGAAGAGAGGTTCATCCTCTGCTATCACAATATCCTCAAAATCCCTTCGGGTTTCGATGTCGTGGTCACGCAGTATCCTGCCTATGGGGATATCGGCTTTCATCATATCACATCGTACGCCTTGCGGCATCTTCTCGATGGCAGAGAGGGATTTTGCATACACATAGGGAACATCACCTGATGTGAGCGTGACCACACGCTCATTGATATCAGCACCCACATCCACTTCAAAGATCTGTGCCATCTTCTCATCTGCCGGGATGATATGCTGGTATTGCGTCACAACTGCCGTAGGGTACCTGGTCATGATCTCCAGCAGAAAAGTGACCGAGCCATCGGTACCGGCACATACCCTCAGGCATGTGGGAATATCAAAACTCTTCAGTTTTCCAATAAAATCCATGATAACCACTCAGCAACATCATAAGATGAACAAATATTCCGGTTTTACTTAGAAACTTCTTTCTTTGCCTGTTTAAGGCGTTCCTTTGCAGTATATCCGGTGGCCTTGTAAAGGAAATCCCTGAAACGTTTGTTAGAGTCAAGTATCAGTTCATCGTCTGTTAACGAGGTATCAGAAACCGTGTCTACTGCCATGTTCTTACCCTCAACCCATACGCTAAGACTGGAAAGGACTCCGTAAGAAGTAACAAACCTGTCTCCTTCCTTTCTGACCTCACCTGGAAAAGTCTCTTTCAGGCATTCATGTATCCTTTCCGGATCAGCTGTATAACCACGCTTTAACTTGTATTCCTGCATTTATATCAAGCCTATATAACAAGCTTACAACGAATAAATTTACCGGTACGCATTTACCTTGTCAGCACTTAAACATTCAACTGCATGAACCTGCAGCTCCCACATAAAGGACTCATAGATCATCAAGAAAAGCCTCTGCAAGCACGGACATCCTCCTTTTTTTATCATTTTGCATCCTGTCATAGGTAGCCACCATCATACCCATCCTGAAATTACTGCGCAGTATATCCCGGTTCTTATCAATGAAACGCCAGTAAAGGGCATCCCACACATCACACCAGTCGCCTCTTTGATGATCGCTCATCCTGAGGATATAAGCAGAGCCGGAAATATACGGCTTTGTGGAAAGCGTGCCGCCGTCAGCAAACTGACTCATCCCATATACGTTGGGTACCATCACCCACTGGTATGCATCCACAAACATCTCCATGAACCACCTGTACACCTCATCCGGATGGATCCCGCATAGCAGCATGAAATTCCCCAGGATCATCAACCTCTCTATATGATGACAATAGCCATACTCCAGCACTTTACTTATAACGCAGTCAACCGGCTTGACACCAAGTTTCCCTTCGTACCATCTGGAATCGAGTCTGCGTTGGTGCCCAAAAAAATTAGTCTTCATGTCCGGGCCGTGGTACATTCCCCTCATGAATTCCCTCCAGCCAATCACCTGCCTCACAAAACCCTCTATACTGGATAGAGGAACAAGATCCCTGTTCTTTTCGTAATATTCCAGGGCCCTGCCAATGACCTCTGCAGGCACCAGCAAGCCTATGTTCATCAGAGGGGAAAGCAGCGAATGAAAAAGGAAAGGCTCGTCCTTTTTGATAGCATCCTCATAGGGACCGAAATATTTCAGACGATTTTCGATGAAATCGTCCAGCCACATAAGCGCATCCGCCCTTGTAGTCGGTATGTAGAAATTCTTACCGTTTCCCGGATTTGAAGGGAATAAATCCTCCACAATTTCAATAACATCCAATGTATGCATACTGCGCTCAACTGAAGGAAGGTCTGGAACATATACGCTCTTTGGCAGACTGTGCCTGTTCTGCACATCAAGGCTCCATTTACCCCCAATGGGATTTCCTTTTGCATCTAGGAGGTAGCCCAGACTTTTTCGCCGGGAAATGTAGAAATTATTCATCAGCACCTTTTTCTTACCTTCACGGAAAGCAGAGAATTCCTCAACTGTTGTCATGAAGGCGGGAGAATCCACCGTTGTATACATTAAGCCATTGTCCTGACAAAGGCCCCTGATCCTTTCTTCATATTCCCTGTCTTCCAATACATATGTCACAACACTGCTTATCCCATACGTTTCAAGAACAAACAGGAGCTTCTCTTCATAGCTCAGGTCAACTTCTTCAAAGATATCATAATAGAAAACATCGAATTCCCCGGCCAGCCAGTCCCGATAGGATCTCATAGCAGAGAGCAAGAGTATAAGCTTGTGCCTGTGATACAAAAAACGTGTACATAGTCCCTTGTCCTCAGCCATGAAGAAAAGGGTTTCACCGTCTGGCTCAAGGTTGCGTATATCCCGGAACAGACAATTACCAGGAATAAGGACAAGCCTGGAATACTCTCTTTGAGGAGGGGCTTTTACAAGTGGCATATAATTGGCACCTATGTTGGAAGTAGCTATAAAACAGCGTCTAGAAAGAGGAACTTAGAAAAAAAGGAAATGATCATCGCTTCAACACCATCTTTCCCCTTTCTCCCACAAGTCGCACCTGGGCCACCTTTTCCAGCGCCATCTCACCCAGCTCCTTGATCTCTCTCCATGAAGGTGTCGGCTCATTGTGACCCTTAAATGGCAGGTCAAAATCCGGATTGCTCATGAACTGGTAGAGCATGAGCTCTGAAGCGCCTTCAAGGTCAGGCAGGATACGAGGCATCGTTTCAGCATTAACATATTCGGGTATGACCCTTATCCAGATCCGCAGCCACTTGTTCTTTGCAATGGTCAGAGACTCGTTCAGCAGACTCACATATTTTGTGCTACGCTCCTGTGACATGCCTGTTAGCTCCATTATGCCCTCAATATCATCACTTGATGCTTTTATCTCAAGCACAAAGCCTTGAACAAAACAAAGAGCATTTCTGAGCACATCCGGTTTCATGCCATTGGATTTTAGTATGACATGTTTACCTAAGCTGTGAAGTTCCTCTATAAACGGCAGAAGTTCCTTTTGTAATGTCGGCTCGGCCCCACCCAGATAGACATTCTCCGTTGTGGACTTGCCTGCATACTCAACAAGCTCATCAACCGTCCAGTCCTTTACTGGCTGGTGTATGTGAACACAGTAAGGGCATTTCATGTTGCAACCCCCAAACTCGACCCGTATCTGGCCCTTTTCATCTGATAAGTCGATCAACCTCATGTTTTCGCTCCGATCATAAATGATAGGATAATTATATCCTATCAATCCTTATTAACAACAATTCTGTAACTGACCCTATTAATACTTAGACCCAAAAAACACAAATACTCAGCGATTACTTTTTATGTGTTTTGAGCATCAAACCAGAGAGACGGTGATCACATTGGCAAAGAAACTGCAACTTGAGGATCTTGAGAGAGCAAAAAGTAAAAAGGAAGCAAAAACTGAAGAACAGGACCTTGAAGACCTTTATGACCTGATAATCCCCCCGGGGACCCCTTCATACATCATCTATGACATTGTGGAAGAATTCGATCTTGAGCCCGTTGGAAGAAAACTAAGTGTCCACATAGTAGAGACTGATGAAAGGGAAGTTATAGTGCTCAGAGGTATTCTGGAAGAAGTCCAGGCTGCTGAGAGGTACCTGCGTGATGAACTCCAGGCATGGATAGATAGCGATTGAATACAGATCAAGGTAAATAGCTGGAAAAAGAACGGATCTTGCCTGGAACGGAACATGCATAAGGGCAGCTTAACAGCATATTCTTTCAGATGCCTGTGATGGTATCATTGCCCAGATCAAAGACAATTGCACTTGTGCTGTCATCATAGATATCTATAACATGGCTGTCATTTATCTGCCCGATGACAGCTGCCCTGATCCCGGCAGACACGAACACCTCAATGCAGCGGGAAGCATTCTCTTCTTTTGCAGTGACTATGTAACCTGTTGCAGGATATATCTTCAACCATTGCTCAAAGTCAACATTTTCTGGTCGCGGTATAGCTCGAAGATCCACCGAAGCGCCGACCCTGCTCACTTCACAGAGCATACCAAGGGTCCCTATGGTACCCGGATTGCTGATATCCTTACCGGCGGTCACCAGCTTTTCCTCACCTATCTCCTGCATGACCATGAAGCGCCTGCGCACCACTTCAGGCTCCTTGAACGAAGTGGTATCCCAGCTGTAAGGAGAATTCTGTCCAACCCTGCCATCCATGTCGTAGGCAACTATGATGACATCCCCGGGCTTTGCGGTGTCACTCCTGATGACACAATCCTTCTTTGCTATACCTATGATAGCAACTGCAAGTGAGTTATACGGGGTGTCCGGATGCATGTGACCTCCCACCATAGGCACACCGAACTTCTTTATCCCGTCCCTGATCCCCTTCATTATCTCTTCTGTGGACTCCAGATCACTGGAAGACATGACGTTGACCATGGCAAGAGGACGGCCCCCCATTGCAGAAATGTCGTTCACATTGACCACAACTGAAGTATAACCGGTCCACCATGGACTTTTATTTACTATCCTGCCCCATATGGCATCTGCCGCAAAGAGTATGACATCATCAGTACCGATATCGATCACTGCTGCATCGTCCCCGAAGTCATCGATTATCTCGCCATACTCGCAGCGAACTGTCTCAAATATATTCACGATGTCTGCAATTGGCTTCTTCCTGGTGACGCCTTCGAAGTTCCGTAGATTTGCCGCAAGCCTTTCAATATCCAAAAGAACACCTGCACTATGATTAGGATCGATAAACATATGTAAATGGGAGAGTACGACCAATCTTAACAGAGAGGGCGTGACAGTATCAGTAAAAAAGCCTAAGCCTCATCACTGGAGTCGGATTTCTTTTTCATTTCAAGTTTAATGGTCTTCCTGCGTTCTTCACTCATCTGTGAGAGATCCTGGCCGATCAGGCCGAAAGCATCGGAACGGCACTGACGGCAGTGTCTCATCTGCTGGACATAAGGTTCACACTGACTCTGCACAGCCTTGCGCTCTGCAGGAGATGGCGGTTCCATATCTGCAAACTTTGCCTGGCATATGAGAGGCATAACGTTCATTATGAAGACACCAAGCTCATTGATCTTCTTTGCAACCTCAACAATGTGTTTATCGTTTATGCCGGGAACCATTACAGTGTTTACCTTAACGACTAATCCTGCCTCCACTGCCAGCCTGATCCCTTCAAGCTGGTTCTCTATAAGGATTGCGGCAGCCTCGGTACCTCTGTATACCTTTCCCTTGTAAGAGACATGGTTTATCAACTGTGCCTCGATCTGCGGATCAATGGCATTCATTGTCACAGTCAGCGTTGTGACACCCGTTCTCAGCAGGTCAGGCATTCTCTGAGGCAATGCAAGTCCGTTGGTACTCAGGCAAAGTGTGACATCAGGGAATTCCTTTTTGATAAGTTCCAGTGTCTCAAAGGTCTCATCGTTGGCAAGCGGGTCACCCGGACCTGCAACACCGACCACCTTGATATATGGATACTCCTTTAGCACCTGGATGGTCTTCTCAAGGGCTTCCTGCGGTGTCAATACCTGACTGGTAACTCCGGGCCTGCTTTCGTTCACACAGTCAAACTTGCGATCACAATAGTTACACTGGATATTGCACTTAGGAGCTACTGCAAGATGAATTCGCCCGAACTTGTGCTGGGCCTCTTTGGAATAACAGGGATGTTGTGCTATCACTCTCTTGATCTCATCATCCCTGGAAATCTCTATTTCACATACGTTTGCATTTTCAGTTTCCATAAATATAGCTCCTTTGCCGCTCCAATAAACACGGCACAGTTTAAGAGAGACTCATAGATATAGTTTTTTATGGAATGCTACTGGAAGATCCTTAATCAATGCTGGTCACTTCGCACCACTTGCCTTGGCCTTCCCACATCTTAACAGAGACAGGGAACTCAAGCCTGGAAGATATCCTGGAGTGAACATGCTCACAGAGGTTCTCAACACTTGGAAACTCCAGAATATTATTCAATAAGACATGGTCATATTCCCTGAGGATCTCTTTTACTATCTTCTTGATGTCATAGAAATCCATGACCATGCCCGTTTCCTTTTTTTCGCCTTCTATGACTACTTCGGTCTTATAGGTATGCCCGTGGACTATGCCACATGTCTCATGCCCGGGAAGATAGTGGGCACTGTCAATATAATCAGTTATTCCTAGTCTCATTTTCATTATAGACACCCCCACATCCTGTGGGTCTGTGGTATTATTCGCACATCAACATCATTAGGGAAAAGATCCTGCAGCCCCAGAAGACAGCCTGGATCTGGCTGCATGTCCTTCTGAGTCACCGGTTGCAATATCAGACAGGAAATATACCCGCTGATCGTATTTACAACTGCCTCAATATCATCAGCCGGCGTATCCTTTGTTACAACTATCTTGCAGAAACAATCCCTGTCTTTAGTAGTTTTTAAGATCCTGAAACATTCAATTGTCCTGTCAAGATGAAGTTCGGGATCTTCAAGCAACTGATGAGGAAGAAGTTTCACATCACCGGAGACATATGACACGCAGTCCTTTACCTTCTTTGCCATGTGAGGCAGGGTCATATTTGACTCCAGGTACAAAGGAATATCCGTGTGTAATGATGAGATAAATTCCGCATAGAGCAGAGGTTCACCACCGGTAAGCGATATTGAGTGAAGGCCTGTAAAAGAACCCACCAACTCCTTTATTCCGGCATTGGAGATCGGATTCTCCATGTTCCTGAAAACACCGGACCCGGGCACTTCCTCAAACCTGCAATACTCTGTGGTTTCAACCGGCGTGTCACAATAATCACAGTTAAGATTACATCCTGTAAAGCGGACAAATGCCTGCCTGTACCCAACATAGGGACCTTCACCCTGTACAGAACAGAAAACCTCACTGACCGGCGCAAACATCATATCACATCCAGGGGCCTTGATTTCCTGAGGTCCTCCTCAATATCAGCAAACTCATTATAATAGAGCATGACTATCTTTTCCATCAGTCCTGCAACTTCACTCCCGGAAATACCAATGTCTTCAAGACTGCCGTAATGGTCGTGAACCACATTTATACCGAAATGTATTTTCTGTGAAACTGCCGAGGTACTTGCAATGGATACAGTGAGTTTTTTTCCTTCCACAAAAAGATCGTCCCCTCTTCGAACGATAGCATTACCATATCCAGATAGAAGCTCCGCAACTAATGCCGTAAACAATCTCTGTCTTGCATACACGAGTTTCAGGTCTGTGGAATCGAAGTGCTCAATGATAAAATGCACCATGTCCGTGGAAAATATCAGATCGCCCTGTTTTTTGTCCTCAAGGTCGATCATATGTTCTGCTTTTACATCGCAGCCCCCACGAAAGGCAATTATTGAGTCTGCCTGAACATCTGCCAGATTATAGGCCCACAGTGATGATATCTGGCTTCCGTCGTAATCCAGTCTTTTATCAAGAATTATATATTCCATATTATAGCACCAGTGAAAATATACGAATATTTAATATTGATTTCTATTCATGTTGATATCTATTCAGATAATGTGCCCGGTTCCAAGTCTCAGAAGCAGAGGGTCCCTGGCACCTGCCATTTCAAAAGCCCTTTTTCGTCTTGTACAGCTCTCGCACTCTCCACACGGCGTTTCCCCACCATGATAGCAACTCCAGCTGTATTCAAGGGGCGCATTCAATTCAATAGCTTTTGCAACTATCTCTTTCTTGTCCATATTGATAAGCGGCGCAAGCACTTTAACGCCATTAAGTGTTGAATATGAGAGAGAATCATCAACAGATTCGATAAACTCAATGGAATTATCCGGAAAGGTCACCGCCTCTTCCCTGTTAAAGCCTACAACTACATACTCACAACCCATACTTTCTGCAAAAGCCGCTGCAATATTAATGAGAATACCATTGCGGTTAGGCACCCACACAGCTTTTGCAGATTGGATAGTAATTGAAGGGTCTGCATCCTCTGCCACTTCTTCCATGCCAATTGACGGGATCTCCATGTCTTTGTTAACAAGAGAAGTCCTTGTAATCTCCTGCATCCAGCTGATCTCAAGAATACGGTATTCTATCCCGAAATGTTCACATACCTTTATCGAATTCCCGATCTCACGCTCCACTGACCGCTGCCCGTAGTTGAATATAAGGGCCATTTTCACATCTGTGTTTTCCCGTACAGCCGCAATGGCAGTAACAGAATCAAGACCGCTGCTTAACAAGGCAATTGCACTGATAGATAATCCTCCGTGAAATAGATAATACTTACATAATACCAGAGGATTACTTAACTGCAATCACTATATAATAAACCATCGCAAGGACATCATGGAGAATAGATATAAATAGGAATAGGAATACAAATACAATATAAATATAATATTAATGCAATTGGGGGATAGTTCTGCCAATCATCAAAGATAAAATAACCCTTGAAAGATTACTTCAAAGAATGTATTGGATAGAATCGGAAATGGAACAATTGGGCACATGGGAAGCACGTGTTGAAATGATGGAAGAGAACATAGATGCTCTTGAGATTCTTTCACATGATTCGGATAAACATTGGAGCATTATCAAAAAATGGATGATAAAAGCAAATATAGATATTCCTGAAATTGCCCCGCGTGGACTTCCAAGGCATGTATTCGACTTTGAAGGATTGTCAAAAGAAGAAATGTTCAAAACAATCATGAAATATGAGATTCTTGCAATGAACGTCTACAAAGATATCAAAAATACCAATTCAGAAGTTATCACAGAATTATTCCCAAACGAAAAAGACGCCTTTGAATTTTTAAAAGAAATCGGACAACTGATAAAAGATGAGGAAAAACACGCAAATATCTGCAAGCAACAGATTGGCGGTTTTGCAAAAATAAAGTATTAGAACCGCTTCAGCGGTTCATTTATCTACTTATTCCTTCCTTCTGAAAAAGAAGGCCATTCCTATGATCGCTATCATCGGGATAGCAATGGTGGGGAATTCCGGGATTTCCTGTTCTGCAGATGGATATTCCTTTGATGGGTCTTCCTCCTCAGGTCCGGATGGTTCACAATCCTCTATAATGAGTTCCTTTTCCGTTGAATAACCTGAATCGTCATCACCATATACCGTCAGTGTGACCAGGTAGGATCCGTTCATTGCATATGTGTGGACCGGATTCTGTTCTGTTGAACCTGTGTCATCCCCAAAATCCCATTTCCATGAAGTTGCGTTTTCTGACATATCAGTGAAACTGACAGTCAGGCACTGGGCATCTGCCGTAAAAGCAGCCCTGACAACAGTTACAACGGGCCTCTCCTGCTTAGGAGGCTCTTCCGTAACAGCCGTGGGTGCAAAACCTCCGCCGCCATACATCATAGTAGGGGTTGAACTCGGTGCCACCGTTGTGTTCTCATAGGTCATTTCCGTTTTTTTTGCTGCAGTCGGATCTGCCTTCTGGGCAACCACTTCAGGGTCCTCCAGGGATGGGTCAGGATTACCTGAACCTGGTGCCTCCTGCGCAGAACCTGCCTGGAAGTTCACCATACCGCTAACAAGCAGGACCGATGCAAGCATAACAATAACCGGTAGAAATAATCTTTTGTCCATATCGTACCACCTTTTTTAAATTATTATCCTAAATATGATCTGAAACTATCTTACTGAGCAATTATTGGATAGTGGCCTATATAAAGATTTGTACACTCTCAAAAGTCATACTCATTATGAGATATATGCTTTTGGAAGTAGCCGGCAAGCAAAACATCAGTCATAGCAACTCAATGACAGGTTATTTCAAGACTAAAACAAATACAAATAAGAAAGCATTTTGGAATGATTTTGGATTAAAATCAAGATCTGAACGATAACCGGGAGTGAGAGCTTGACAAGAGAAGAAAACAATGACATGAGAAAAAACAACAGACTGATCCGGGAAAAAAGTCCCTACCTGCTGCAACATGCCCATAATCCTGTAAACTGGTATCCCTGGGGAGAAGAGGCTTTTAACAAAGCAAAGGAAGAGAACAAACCCATATTCCTTTCAATAGGTTATTCTACCTGCCACTGGTGCCATGTAATGGAAAAGGAATCCTTTGAAGACGAGACAGTGGCAAAGCTTCTGAACGATTCTTTCATCGCTGTAAAGGTAGACCGTGAAGAAAGACCAGATATTGACAACATATACATGTCAGTCTGCCAGGCACTCACCGGGAGAGGAGGTTGGCCCCTGACAATCCTGATGACACCCGAAAAGAAACCATTCTATGCAGCCACCTACATACCCAAGGAAAGCCGTTATGGAGCACCAGGAATGCTTGACCTGGTGCCTGCCATACAAAATCTCTGGATAAACAAAAAAGAGGAACTTATCAACAGTGCTGAGGAGATCACTGCTACGGTCTCTTCTTATAACAGACAGGAAAAAGGGATGCATATCGGTGAAGAGCTCCTGCACAGGACATTGGAACAGCTACAAGGAAACTTTGATCAGGAACATGCCGGTTTTGGAAGAGCTCCTAAATTCCCCACACCCCACCATCTGACATTCCTCCTCAGGTACTGGAAAAGGACAGGAAACGCAAATGCACTGGAAATGGTTGAAAGGACATTAAGAGCAATGCGTATGGGAGGCATCTATGACCATATAGGGTTCGGATTTCACAGGTATTCTACGGACAGGAAATGGCTTGTACCTCATTTTGAGAAGATGTTATATGACCAGGCCCTGATGGTGACCGCCCTGGCAGAAACGTACCAGGCAACGGGAGAACACGAATATATGAATACTTCAAAGGAGATAATATCCTATCTCAGAAGGGATATGCTTTCAACGCAGGGAGCATTCTTCTCGGCAGAAGATGCTGACAGCCAAGGAGAAGAAGGCAGGTTCTATCTCTGGACAGCAGGGCAGATAGATGAGATACTTGGGATAGAGGATGCCAGCCTTTACAAAGACTTATTCAACATTAAAACTGCAGGTAACTTTGCCCAGGAGCATACTAAAGAGTTTACCGGAGATAACATACCCCATATGACAGCAGCCCTGGAAAAGAACACAGGGAAAAACTGCATTCCTGAACACGATGAAGATATATCGGAATCTCTGGAACGTGCCAGAATGACACTTTTCAATGCACGTGAAAAACGCATTCATCCCTTAAAAGATGATAAGATACTCACAGACTGGAACGGTCTTGCAATTGTTGCACTATGCAAAGCTGCACAGGCTTTTGATGAAGATGCATATACACAGATGGCAGAGAATGCGGCCGGTTTCTTCTTAAGAACAATGACAGACAGCAAAGGAAAGATGAAGCACCGTTACCGCCAGGGAGAAGCCGCCATAGATGCATTCCTGGAAGACTATGCATTTTTCATATGGGGCCTTATAGAACTCTATCAAACAAACCTGCAGACAGAATACCTGGAGCATGCACTGAAAATAAATGACTACCTGAAAACCCACTTCTATGACAGCGACAACGGAGGATTCTTCCATACATCCGATGAGGGCGAAAAACTGATATTTAGCAGTAAGGAAGTATATGATGGTGCCATTCCATCAGGAAACTCTGTATGCATCATGAATTTACTGAAACTGGCAAAGATAACAGGGGACAACAGGCTTGAGGATATGGCCCACACGACCATAAAAGCATTCTCAGGAAAAGTAAGTTCAGCACCTATCGGTTATACTCATTTCATGTCAGCAGCGGATCTTGCGATAAATGATTCTGTGGAGATAGTAGTTGTAGGGGATCCGGAAAAAACAGGGATCAGGGATATAACAGGATTCATAAACAGCAGGTTTATTCCCGAAAAGGTCCTTCTTTTCAAACCGGAAAGTCAACAAAGTCTCATAGATGAAACAAAAGGAATAACGAAGATAGCACCCTACACAAAAGATATGGGAATGACAGATGGCAGGACAACTGTCCACATATGCCGCAACCATACCTGTAAATTGCCTTTAGATGACATGGAAGAAGTAAAGAAAGAAATAGAAAGGATCGCACATCCTTAAAGGGGAGAGGAAAAGATGAGAACTGGAAAATACTACAACCCCGAAATCGAAATGATGGACAGAAGTGAACTTGATTCGCTTATTGAAGAGAGGATCAGGTACACTGTCAACTATGCGGCAGAGAATTCCCTTTTCTATAAAAAATGGTTCAGGGAACACGGCACCAGACCTTCTGACATAAGATCACATGAGGACCTTCTGGAACTTCCTGTAATAACCGGAAAGACCATTCGTGAGAACCAGCCTCCTGTAACAGAGGATTTCGGGTTCAGGACAGTTGAATGGAAAGATGTGTTCACAGTACATGAAACAAGCGGGACCAGTGGCACTCCCAAATCTTTTTTCCTTACATGGGAGGACTGGGAAAGATACGCAGAAAAATATGCAAGAAGTTTCCTGTCCCAGGGATTTGTAGCTGATGATCGGGTTATTGTCTGTGCTTCCTATGGCATGAACGTAGGTGCCAATACAATGACACTTGCAGCAAAGAATATCGGTATGACAATGATCCCGGAAGGAAAGTGTACATTCCCGATAAGGATAATGGAGGCATACAGACCCACCTCAATAGTTGGCAGCATCTTCAAGCTTATCCGCCTTGCAAAGAAAATGAAAGATCAGGGAATGGATCCTGCAAATTCCAGTATCCAGCGCCTGGTGATAGGCGGTGAGAGCTTTGCAGATGAATCAAGGAACTATGTATCGGAGCTATGGGATTGCGATGTATATAATACATATGGAAGCACCGAAGGAACCATGTGCGGAGAATGCACAGACATAAGCGGCCTGCATGTACCGGAAGACCTGATCCATCTTGATGTGTATGACCCTCACATGGATAAGTTCGTAAAGGACGGGGAATGTGGAAGGCTTGTGCTCACAACACTGCTGCCCGTAGGAGCAAAGAGCGGGAACGTGCTTCTTAATTACGACACCGAGGATACCACCGTGGTACTGAGCAGAGAGGAGTGTGCATGCGGACGGACCCATATGAAGATCATGAATCCTCAGAGGGAGGCAGAGACTTTCTGGGTTTCAGGAACCCCTTTCAATCGTGTGGATATTGAAAAAGGAGTGTTCCAAAGGCAGAACATGGAGTATCTGACAGGTGAATACGAAGCTTTCCTCTACGGAGGAGATGATGAAGGAGAAACTACCCTCAGGGTGAGCATGGAATGCAATGATATGCAGAAATGTGATGAAGAACATATAAAGGAAAATTTCCTCAGATCATTTTTCGGCTACAAGAAGAACCTGGAAAATTCATACATAGATGGAAGCCTGAATATCATTTTCAACTTTGTAAGACCCGGTGAACTTGAATTTTACCGTATAAAAGGAAGACCAAAACGCATAGTTGACAGAAGGTGATCATAGAAGGGAAATCCCTTCCCAGAGAGAAAGATACAGGTTAAGACCACCGATGAAAACAATTATCCATAGTGCAAGGGTTATCTTCATTAGGTTGAAAGGGTCTACAACCCTTTTGATCCTGCCAGCAACGGCAAGCCAGATATATATGAAAAGGACGATCACAAGTAAGCCCGCAAAGTGATGCAGATACATCTGAGTCAGCAGGGAAGAGCCGACCCCTATTCCCGTCAGCATTGACATGGAAGGAGACATGAATGCAAGAATTGATATCAATTGCAACAATACGGCAACGCCTACAAACCTGCAGTGTTTACCCATAGGATCCTTTGAGACCTGCAATAAAGCAATGATCAGCACAAAGAGAGAGACAAACTGCAATAGCAAATTAAAAGAAGCCTGATTGAATTCTGTGAATATACCTTTACCCCCTGTTCCACGAAGATATGCGATTCCTTTTGTACCTCAGGTTATAAGAACTTTAGCCTTGTTAAATTAGAAATTTCCTTTGTATACCTTCAGGCCATTTTCTGATACAGTCAGTATCCAGGGCTCCATACTGTGGGAAGCTGCACGCATTTTCCTTACTCTCAGATATCTGTTGGCAACATTTCCCTTAAGGTGCATTCCAAGTTCAATTATCCCGTCAGCAAGGTATCCTTCCATACCCGTCGATGGATCGGACATACCTGATAACTTTTCTTCTTCAAGGATAAGGAAAGTTGTGAGTTTTTCACGCCTCAGATTTTCAAGCATCTTATACAATCTTTTCCTCATATCATGGGGCTCCACATTCAGAAGAGAATAAAGTGCTCCAAGGGAATCTATAGCAACGCAGCTGCATTTATTTCCCACATTCTTTTTGAATTGAATGATATTCTCTTCAAGTATATCCAGAAGGTCATCTGAAAAATCATCATAAAGGATCCTGTAATCACTAAAATCTGTTATGTGCAGTTTAGATGAAAGATCTATACCCATGCTATCCATATTCTGAAGATGGTTCTCTTTGCTTTGTTCAAGAGTGATATATAGCCCATACTCATCCTGTTGTTCCAGATAATTGGAAAGCATCTGAAAGGTGAAACCTGATTTTAAGGTTCCTGCGGCTCCTGTAACGAGTACAACACTGTTTTTGGGTATGTCGGTTTCAAAAACCTCGTTCAAACCATCTATAGTATCCACAAATCGCATTATACCCCTCTTTCTCTTTTTTATGTACACAGAAAAGAAGTAACTATAATAGAGTAAAAATAATATATATCTTTAATGGCAAAAACCGTAAAACACAACACATTAATAATCAAGAAGTTCAAAAATGGATAATATTAAGAGAGCACATCGGCAGAAACTGGTCTCATCCATCTTTTAAGTAAATGGAATTCCTTCTTTTCCAGAACAGCCGGATCTAAGTGCAAAATCATCCTGGAGCTGGATGCCATGATAGTATCATTAGTCTGTTCAATGAGCTTGACCACGGAGAGGAAATCATTATCAAGTATCATATATTCCAGACCATCCATCAGAACGACACCATCCTCCACCTTATTGATGAAATCGGCTATTGTGGGATATATCCGGAAGATCTCGGTCGAGTCTATTGACTGATGGCCGTTCATCTTGTTCTTTGTAAGCCACACTATAGGAGTTTTTGCAATACCATACATGTTACGTATCTTATCAGGGTTCAGTCGGGTAATACAAAGACCGGGTTTCCCCCTTTTGACAAGTTCTGAGAATGTCCTGTAACTTTGCCCGGGATGTTCTGATCCTGAAAAAAAGATATATCCACTTTCAAGATCTTCTTCAATAGCCCCTGTATCTTCTTCGACATCCTCTGTGAGGGGAGTTATGAATATTCCCCTTAGACGGGAAAGATCCTGCAGGGTTATTATCAGACCTTGTATTCCATCATCTTCGGCCAGAAGGGAAGTCGAAACATTCATGCCAATTTTTTCACCATGTTTGGTGAAAAACATCATCTCAAAGTCCTTTTTGTCAGCAAATTCCAGTAAGTCCTGATCATCTATAAGATCCCTTACAGGCTTGGCGATCAACTCACTGACATCATAACCAAGGATATCTGCAGCATTGCTGTTAGCAGTAACGATCCTTTTTTTGCTATCAAGGGATAGCATAGCGATAGGAGAGGCTTTTAAAAGATTATCAAGATACTCGTTGGCTCTTTTAATCTTTGATTCTGCCTCTATCCTTTCAGTAATATCCTCACCTGAAACAAGCAAGCCATTTATATTCCCTTCCGGATCCCTGAGAACAATGTTATTCCAGCTCATTATTCTTTTTTGCTGGTTACTGTTAAGGAAAGGTACTTCAAAGTACCGATTACCATCATATTCATTGGATATCAGCTTATGGAAACCTTCAAGTGCACTTTCCCTGAAAATTTCCGGCACATAATTTCCAAACCAATCATTGCCTGTTATTTCATCTTCAGTGTAGCCGAGTATCTCACAGCCCTTTCTGTTTATTAGTTTGACAATACCCCGTTCATCAAGGACCAGAAGCATTACACCTGCAAGGTCGAGATAGTTCTGTGCCTGATCCCTTTCAGATATGAGCTCATCATGAAGTTGCTTTATCCTCAGAAGAGAGCCAACCCTTGTCTTTATCTCAAGCCTGTCAAGGGGCTTTGTCAGAAAATCATCTGCTCCTGCATTGATTCCTTTGATACGGTCCTCAAGACTTGAAAGTGCGGTGACCATGATAATAGGGACAAAACGTGTCTTTTCAGAGCTTTTGAGAGTTTTGCATACCTCATATCCGGTGATATCAGGCATCATCAGATCAAGAAGGATTATATCAGGATTACAGGTTTCCACTTGAGCTAAAGCCTCAACTCCACCAGATGCTGATATGATCTCATAGTCATGCTTCAGATAAGCTTCAAGTAGCTTGATATTCATTGATTCGTCATCAACTATCAGCACCTTTCCTTTCTTTAGTTCATCCATCCGGACCACTCATAAAATGTTATGATAGCAATGTCCCTCATTACCAAAGGGACATCTTGACAGAAACAGTATATTATTTAAACTATATAAATAAAACCCGGGTACAACAAATATCATCACTGCATGACACAATAAAAGACATCTGATATAACCTCTAATCACTGGGATCTGTCCTGTAATTGTCCTTTATAAAACAAAACATTTGCATTTTCTTTAAAGATTTCATGAATAGTGACCTTTTCTTATTATTTAAGCACTTCATGAATTGTTACAAGACGCTTTGAAAACGATAATAGAATATTTTATTACCGATTATAACTATTTAGTGTTAATAAAAAGATAAAAGTAATAATTAATTCATAATTATACTTCAATTTAAACCATTTAGTCAAAAAATGTACTACTGAATTAAAACCCTGAAATTATATCTACCATTAATATGAACTGTCATGAGACCTCGGGCAGAAGGAAGAATAATCAGTAGCATCAGGTACATTTTCATTAGCAGGTGAAAAAATGGATACTAAAATAGCCATACAGAATTACTGGGACTATCGCAGTGAAAGCTATAACAGTGTAACCGAACAGTCAGAATACGAGAAATCCTCATGGATGAACATGCTATCATCAACAATGGATGGAAGAAAGGAACTCAAAATACTTGATGTAGGCACAGGACCGGGTTTTCTTGCCCTGATGTGTGCTGAAATGGGAAATTATGTCACTGCAGTAGACCTGTCAGAAAACATGCTGAAAAAGGCAAGGGAAAATGCACAGAAAAGGTCTCTTTCTATTGAAATGATTCAGGGGGATGCAGAGAATCTGCAATTCCCGGATTCTCATTTTGATGTCGTAATGAACAAATACCTGCTATGGACACTGCCAGACCCGACAAAAGCGCTCTTAGAATGGAGAAGGGTCCTTAAGGAAGACGGGATGATAATTGCCATTGACGGAGACTGGCACAGTGATGGACTTTTTAACAGGACACAGCGTGCCATATACAATACAATAAAAACAATTAAAGAAGACAAATATCCACGCGTATTCAAAAAACACTATGAACCCTTGAAAAAGGATCTTCCGCTGTTCAGCCTGAAACCTGGACAGGTGATCAGTTATTTCAAAAACGCAGGATTTAAAGATGTCTCCATTGAAAAAATGGACAAAAACTGTGTTCATGTGAAACAAAAAGAGAAGCTTCTGGCTAAACTTGAACCTGCCAACCCTGTTTATCTGATAAAGGCAAGAAAGAATCAGGATTGAAAATGAATTGATGAAACGGAAAGGTAAAGATGGTATTGATAATGACATGTCGTTGCACATCATTGCAGCTCCTGTATCAAACAGCCACATAAAGAGAAATTAGTATATTACAAAAAACCGTTATCTTTTTAATATATGAAACTCACTTTAGTGAAAACAGTTAATACCATTAATAAATACATTATTGATTCATGACCGTCAACAACCACCTGTAAAAACCGGGAGCCTCCTTGATTATGTTTATCAAAGATGGTTGCGGAATGGAACCAAATCCACCCACATATAACAATAAGGATGATAGCTTGAACCTGCTAACCGTTTCCAATCTGCATGTCAATTTCCCCACGGATGTGGGCCTTGTAAAAGCAGTAAACGGAGTTGACCTTTCAGTGAACTCAGGTGAGGTAATGGGCCTTATAGGAGAATCCGGATGTGGTAAATCCGTACTGGGACTTGCAATTACCAGGCTATTACAGGAAGATGCCATGATCATGGGGGATATTACCTATCGTGGAGATGACATTCAGGCGCTGGATAAAGAAAAGATGAGAAAGATCAGGGCCAGGGATATAGGTATAATCCTTCAAAACCCCGGAACCTCCCTTAATCCTGTTATACCGATAGGCCAGCAGATTGCCGAGCCACTTGTTATGCACAGGAATATGAAACGTTCTGCTGCAATGGAGAAAGCACTGTCTCTTCTTGAACGTGTTAAAATAAAAGACCCGGAAAAAAGAGCAAAGGAATATCCCCACCAGTATAGCGGGGGAATGAAGGAAAGGGCATTAATTGCAATGAGCCTGGCAAATGAACCGGAGTTTATAATTGCAGATGAACCTACAAAAGGACTGGATGTGACCGTCAAGAAGAATATCGTAAAACTCCTCAAAGAGATATCCGACAAAAAGACAATGCTGATAATTACTCACGATCTGGCAGTGGCAGAGGATGTATGTGACAAAGTGGGAGTTATGTATGCAGGGGAACTTGTGGAAATTGCCTCTGCAAACAATATGTTCCAGGAACAATTGCACCCTTATACCAAAGGTTTTTTTGAATCTCTTCCCTCAAGAGGACTCAAAGCGATCAAAGGGCACAGTCCATCCCTTATCAATCTACCTGATGGTTGCAGGTTCCACTCAAGATGTGAACATTGCATGGACCGATGCAGGAAAGAACATCCGCCCATGGTCAAGCACAGTGGCAGGCATGTGAGGTGCTTCCTGTATGCTTGAGGTCTGCGACCTGAAAAAGACATATGTGACAGGAACCTTCCACAAACACAGGATCAATGCAATAGATGGTGTATCTTTCTATATCCGGAAAGGAGAGACTTTCGGCATAGTAGGGGAAAGCGGATGCGGAAAATCAACGCTTGGACGTTGTATCCTGAGACTTACCGAACCCACCGAAGGAAGAATAATATTCGATGGTACTGAAATAAGCAAGCTTGGCAGGGAATCAATGAGAAAGATAAGACCCCGGATGCAAATGATATTCCAGGACCCGGATTCATCGCTTAATCCAAGAAAAACCATAGGAAAAAGCATTGCAGAGCCACTGGGAATAAAAGGATTTCAAAGAAAGCTCATCGAAAGGAAGGTCGC
Source organism: Methanolobus sp. WCC5 (assembly GCF_045690325.1). Taxonomy (GTDB): domain Archaea; phylum Halobacteriota; class Methanosarcinia; order Methanosarcinales; family Methanosarcinaceae; genus Methanolobus. The sequence continues at coordinate 1,185,420 of NZ_CP146981.1, forward strand.
AGAACTTGCCAGGCATGTCGGACTACTTCCTGAGCATGTTGACCGATATCCCCACCAGCTAAGCGGCGGACAGAACCAGAGAGCTGTGCTTGCCAGGGCGATAGCACTTGCGCCTGATTTCATTGTTGCTGATGAACCGACGGCTTCACTTGACGTGTCCGTACAGGCACAGATACTGAACCTGCTCAAACAACTGAAGAAAGAATACGGACTCACCATGCTTTTCATATCCCATGACCTGGAACTGATGAAACATATGTGTGACCGCATAGCAGTGATGTATATGGGTAAAATTATCGAGACCGCATATACCAGGGATATATTTGAATCACCCATGCACCCTTTCACATGTCTGCTTCTGGAAGGGCACGAGAACGACATGGAACAGGAAAACTGCATCATTGACATGAAAGAAGGATGCTGTTTTTACAAATACTGCCCTGCCAGGTCTGAAAAATGTTCATACAAAACCCCAAAGCCCCAGGAAATATGTAGCGGCCACTTTGTAGCGTGCCATAATGTTATGTCATCGATCAATATAAGGACTAACTGATCCAAACTCGATTATATCTCATGGTAACATATTACAAATTATTAAGAATGAAATTATATATTAAGAATATTCCCAGTCGTCTTACGACCAATAAAATATCCCGGATATAATAAAACTGACTACAGATAAAAGAGGATTTCAATGGCTAGTAAAAACAGAACTAAAGTAACTTTCATGGCACTGTTATTAATAATAGCAGCTGTAGGAGTATCTTTATGTATAGACAATGATACTGACAACCCGGACCCTGTTAATTCCGCAAATCACCTGAATTGTGCACTTGCATTCGGACCTTCCGATACCCTTGATCCTGTAAGCAAATGGGTGGGCTGGTACGTTCGTGAAGTCGGGTTATATGAGACTTTATTCAGTTATGACGAGAATATGGCCCTTCACCCGGAACTTGCAACAGGCTATGAGAAAATATCCGATACCGAATGGGAGATAAGCCTCAGAGAAGGAGTTAAATTCCACGACGGAACGGTAATGGATGCACAAGCTGTGGTATATTCACTTAACAGAGTACTTGATTCAGATAACAGCAGGAAAAGCGAATATGATTTCATCGACACAATAACAAGCGATTCCGGGAACACTATAAGGATAACAACCAAATATCCTTATGCACCAACCATCGCAAGTCTTACGGACCCTATAATGTCCATAGTCAGTCCCCATGCAGGTGACCTTAGTACCACACCTGTAGGAACAGGACCTTTCAAATTCAAGAGCTACACAAGGGAAGTAAGCATTAGTGTTGAAAAATTCGATGACTACTGGAATGGTGTCCCTCTTCTGGAAAGTATGGATGTTTACTTTGTAAGCGATGGTCTGACCAGGTTATTCAAGATGGAAAGCGGTGAAGTGGACCTTATAACAGGAGTGCCTCAGTCAGAGGTCAGGGCACTTCAAAACAGCGGAGAATATGAAGTATTCACAAAGGAAACACTCAGATCATATTTCCTCTATGTTAACATGAAAAAAGAACCGTTCAATGATGTAAATTTCAGGCAGGCATTGAACCATGCCCTTGACCGCCAGGAAATAGTTGATGTTGCCCTGGAAGGAATAGGAGGAACACCTGCCATGGGAGTGTTGCCATCTGTATCCGAATGGTCAATAAATGATGAGATCAGACCTATACAAAGGAACGAGACAAGAGTTAGGGAATTGCTTTCAGAGGCCGGACTTGAGGATGTCAACGGAGATGGCTGGCTTGATTATAAAGGTAAAGACTTTGAGATTAGCATTGTAACATACACAAATCGTCCTCAGTTGAAGCCTTCGGCCGAGATCATAGAAACACAATTCGAATCCGTTGGCCTGAGGACGAGGGTCATTACTATGGAAAGCTCTGCTATTGAAGCAGACATGGTAAACGGTAATTATGACCTTGCACTCTACGCATGGATGATCGCTCCTACAGGTGACCCGGACTATTTCTTCAGCAAGCACTTCGCATCAACAGGAAACGAGGCACAAAAGACAGGCTATTCCAACCCCCAGGTTGACGAGTGGATAAACAGTGCCCGTCAGACCATGGACGAGGAACTAAGGGAAGAGTACTATGATAATGTCCAGTGGCAGATACTTGAAGATTGTCCAGAGATATTCGTATTCTACCAGAATTCCATGGATGCAGCAAGCACAAAGGTCGGTGGTTTCAAGCAATATCCAAATGAGATAACAATACTCACAGAGGATATTTATCTCAAATGAAATGATATGTCCCGCATATATCGGGACATTCTGTTTTTTACGACAGATAGCGCATATAGTGCAAAACAAAAAAGATACGTGATCAAGCGATTAGAACTCTAAAAAAAAGAGGGCTTCGGATTTGATAGACTTCATAGCCAGAAGGTTCTTACTCCTGATACCGGTCCTTATCCTGATATCTGCAGTCAGCTTCGGGATAATCTACATTACACCCGGAGATGCGGCAAAAAATGCATTGATGAGCCCTTCCGGGGGAGCTGATGAGAGATCGGTAGAGGAATTCAGGATAAAACATGGCCTGGACAGACCGATATACATACAATATCTCACCTGGATGGGGAATGTTGTAAGGGGGGACCTGGGGTATTCATACATGACAAATGAAAGCGTAGCAGGCGCAATCCTCAGGACTTTCAGAGCCACATTCCAGTTAGCTATCCTAAGCATGCTGATATCACTGATAATCGCAATTCCTGCAGGGATAATAGCTGCCCTTAAGCATGGCACTATAATAGATGACATATTCAGGCTTATTTCCCTTTTCGGTGTTTCAATGCCAAACTTCTGGCAGGCATATATAATGATAATCGTGTTCGCACTGATGTTGAAGATGCTTCCCTCTTCAGGATACGTCGACGGGAGCATTTCACACATGATATTGCCTGCTATCACCCTGGGAACCGGATATGCGGCCGTAACAATGAGGCTCATGAGGGCGAGTATGCTGGATGTCCTCAGGCAGGATTACATCCGGGCAGCACGAGCCAAGGGATTGCCCGAGTACATTGTCATATCCAGACATGCCCTGAAGAACTCACTTATCCCTGTGGTCACCGTTGCAGGACTTAATTTCGGATATCTTCTAAATGGTTCTGTAATAGTAGAGACCATATTTGCCTGGCCGGGCCTGGGAAACCTTATCGTGTCATCAATTCTCAACAAGGATTTCCCTATGATACAGGGGTGTATACTTTTTATAGCTGTTATATTCTTGCTGGTGAACTTTGCAGTGGACATCTCCTATGCTTACCTGAATCCGAGGATAAGATATGAAACGGGGAATTAAAAGATACAGCCTTGGAATAATCCTCAGTGCAGGAATACTTGCTGCTTTCCTTTTTGTGGCCGTTTTTGCCGGTTCCGTCGCACCCCATGATCCGGAGAAAGCAAATCTGGGAGACCGCCTCCAGGAACCATCCCGTGAATACCCTCTGGGAACCGATCACCTGGGACGATGTATCCTGAGCCGCATAATATTCGGCACACGTATCTCATTGTCCGTGGGCCTGCTGGTAGTTTCTACATCCCTTGCCTTTGGGATGACCATAGGTACTATATCCGGATACTATGGAGGACTGCTGGATGAGGCTATCATGAGGATAGTCGATACATTCCTTGCATTTCCGGGATTATTGCTGGCCCTTGGTATATCCGGCCTCTTTGGTGCTGGTTTTACGAATATGGTAATTGCCCTCATAGTTGTGGAATGGACAGGGTATGCACGACTGGCCAGAAGTTCTGTTATAGACGTAAAGGAACATGATTATGTCACAGCTTCCAGAGGGCTTGGAGCAAAGGACTCGCACATAATTATCCAGCATATACTGCCCAACATAATATCTCCTCTCATCGTAATGGCAACCATCGGCATGGGCTATGCTATTCTTGCATCGGCCGGGCTGAGCTTCCTGGGTTTTGGAGTACAGTCACCAACACCTGAATGGGGTTCAATGCTCACAGATGGCAGGCTTTACATACGCTCAGCACCTCATATCATGATATTTCCGGGACTTGCCATAATGCTGGCTGTGCTGGCATTCAATTACCTGGGCGACGCACTGCGGGATGCACTTGACCCAAAAAAGAGCAGGGCTTCTGAAATGTGATTCTATTAAATGGAATCCGGGAATAATGAGCGAAAGACAATGGAAAAGATACTGAAAAAAACATGAGAAACAGTATTACCAACTGGAGTATAAATGGCAATGGCAGCAAAAGATGCCGGGACATCAAAAAGCAATTACATCTCAAGGATAAAAGAATTCAGTCCGAATGCACGGATGTTTTTGACGTATGTGTTCCTGATATCCCTTAATCTGGGAGTCTACAAGGTCATCTTCAATCTGTACATACTCAGGCTGGGCTACACCGAAGATTTCCTGGGGCTCATACTCTCACTCACTGCCATATCCACAGGAGTGTTCTCCATACCATCTGCCATGATCTGTGATCGTATTGGAAGGAAGAGAACCCTGCTCATTTCCTGCTTTTTGCTCATCGTGTCCCTGATATTCATCTACAACACAACCTTAAAGGAACTGCTTATTTTATTCAGTATACTCTACGGAGCATCATCAGCACTTAATATAGTAACCGGTTCCACATTCATGCTGGAGAACTCCAAACCCTACGAAAGAATGCACCTCTTCTCAATGTATCAGGTATTGTATACAGCTGCAACAATGGCAGGAAATATAATAGGAGGGGCACTTCCGGAATTGCTGGCCAGAACCACTGCAATGGATCCCAGTGGCTCACTTGCATACCGTATAACATTGTTACTTTCCCTGCTAACTATAATGATATCCTTTTTACCCTTGCTGAAAATACATGAGAATGAAAATAGTATTCACAGGCATAAACGTTCATACGTGTTTAAAACCCTTCTAAGATCAGGAATCATAATGAAAATGATAGTGGTGTACAGCTTCTTTGGAATGGGCTGGGGGCTTGCACTTCCTTATTTCAACGTATATCTTGACGTTATACTTAATGCAGGTTCTGAAGAGATAGGTGTGATCTTCTCTGTGGCAGAAGTACTTATGATGTTAGTACTCCTGTTCCTTCCCACACTGACAGAACGCTTTGGCAAGGTGAGGGTCACATCCCTTGTACAGTTATTATCCATACCATTCCTTGTCATGTTCATATCAACTTCTGCAATATGGATTGCAGGGTTTGCATATATCATGAGATCCACACTGATGAACCTGGCAAATCCGGTAATGAACAATTTCAAACTGGAGATTGTAACCGAGGAGCAAAGAGCCACCGTGAACAGTATTACCTGGATGACCTGTTACACTTTTGTCGGGATAGGAACATATATGGGAGGACGCATAATGGCTTTGGGAGACTACAAACTCCCGTTTGTTATCACATGTGGGATGTATGCAGGGGCCGCCATACTTTACTATGTCTATTTTGACAGAATTGAAAAGGACCACAATCGTAATCCTGCTGCTGAGACTTAAATTGTTATTCTGGTCCGCTTCTTAAGGCAAAAACGATCAAAAGATATAATTCCACATCAAGCAGAGAAAAGAAAGGGGTATGATGTCTGAAAAGCAAAGGCCGGATAGAAACATAAAGGAGAATAAACTGCAGGAGATCATGGCTGAAGCGGCAAAGGACATACGACATCTTCTTGACAGAGGATACCGCAGGGGTGGTGCAATCAGGTTTGTAGCAGACCACTACCGTCTCGGGAAAAAAGAGCGGTATATACTTGCACGCACTGTCTTTTCAACGGATACGGCCACTGAGCGCAAAAGGAAAAAACTGTCATGCGGTGAACTGAAAGGGAAAAAGCTCCTGATAGATGGTTACAATGTGCTCATCACACTGGAAAGTATACTCCGTGGAGAAAGGACATTAAAGGCAGATGATTCATTCATCAGGGACATTAAAGGAGTGTTCCGGAACCATTCCAACGACAGCTTCACAACAGAAGCTGTTGAAAAGATGCTGGCTTTCCTTTCACTGTCACAGGTCAGGGAAGCATATGTATTACTTGACATCCAGATGAAGAACAGCGGGGAGCTGGCAGCCTTTATAAGAAAGAGGATGAAAGAACTTTCAATACCGGGCGATGCAGGAACATCGAAACATGTTGACTATGACCTCAAAAGCTGCAATCCCTCGTATGTAGTAGCTACTGCCGATGGGATAATCATCGATACGGTCAATAATGTCATTGACCTGCCGGGATGTATATACCATGATTACGACAGATGATATCATCTGTTGCAGCCGGGCAAAATAGATAATACAAATTATACAGGGCAAAAGGAAAACAATATGAATAAAATCGGAATAGTGGTGACAGATCCCGATGACTGGACTGCTGCGGCAATGATAAAGGAAGCAGAAAAACGGGGATTTGAAACCTTTCTCCCCGGACTTGGAAAAACAGAGACCTCTGTAGGAAAATCTGTCAGGCACCGGTCAGAAGGCATCAGCCTTTCGGATATGGATGCCATTATCATCCGGGATATGGGACCTGGCAAGAATGATGCGCATGTTTTCCGTTTCGATGTCCTTCGGGAACTTGAGGACAGCGGTGTGATAATCATCAATTCCCCTGCAGCCATACAGAATGCTGCAAACAAGTTCCATGCAAGCTGCCTTTTTTCAAAGGCCGGGCTTTCCATACCTGAGACTTTCGTAGCACAGGAAACCGAAACCGCTCTTCAGATGATCGGACAAATGAAAGATGTTGTCATCAAGCCGGTATTCGGGTACAAAGGAATGGGCATCCTGCGTGTGAAAGATGATACTGTGATAGGTCCGGATGGAACTACGACAGGAACCACAGTGCAAGACCTGGTTTCCGGTTACATGGATGAAAAAGGAATGGTTTATATACAGGAATTCATAGAGAACCCCGGCAAGGACATTCGTGCATTTGTTGTTGATGGCAGGGTCATAGGGTCCATATACAGAAAAGCGCCTGATGGTTGGTGGCTCAACAATCTCAGTCAGGGGGGCACACCTCAAAAATGCAAACTCACAAAAGAGCAGGAAAAGATGTGCATTGATGCTGCCGGAGCAATTGGTGCATTGTATGCCGGAGTGGACCTGATAGAAGGAAAAAAGGGGTGTTTTGTACTGGAGGTCAATGCCACACCCTCGGGAGCAGGTATCTATAAATCCCTGAATATCAATGTTGCAGAACATATAATGGATGCCCTTGAGAACAAATTGTGACATATTTGTGATATATTAAAGAGCAGGTAGGACAATGACCGAATACAAACAATGCATCATAATCAGGGACGACCTCAAATTATCCAGAGGTAAGCTTGCCGTACAGGTTGCACATGCTGCAGTCTCCGCTTCAGAATGGGCTGACCGTATGACCCTTGAAAGATGGAAAGAGGGCGGGCAGAAGAAAGTGGTCCTTAGAGTGCCTGCATTAAAGGATCTTTTCGAGCTAAAGGAAATTGCAAGGAAGCAGGGGCTGCCCACGGCACTCATACAGGATGCGGGGCTGACCGAGATAGCACCCGGAACTGTTACTGTGCTTGGCATCGGACCCGCAAAGACCGATGAAATAGATAAGGTTACCGGGAACCTGAAACTGCTCTGACCCATTTTATTTCACATGATAATATACGGGGGATGCATGAAAAAAGAGAGAATAAGAAATATTGTGCTGTATGCTGCAATATGTATAGCATCCATAATAATTATGATGCCTTCCGGATGTCTCTCCGAACCGATGAACAAGGTAGGAGATATCTTTTATCCATCTTCTATAAATCTTTTCCAGAATGAGAACTACTATGAGATAAATCCTGATGAACTTACTGTTCCTGTTGTCCCGGAACAGCTAAAATCGCCTTATGAAAAGAGACCTTCAGAACTTTCAGACAGTTTACCGGGTTTTGAGATCTCCAGCTACTATTACTACACTCAGTTCTATGAGGGAAGCGAGAGTATTATCAGTGTATATGTGAAGAATACGGGAGATTCTCCGGTTTTCATATATAAGTTCGGTTTTCTGTTAATGCAGGAGAATGAGCTTGTCACCCGCGATATCGGCCTTACTGTGAATCCAGGGGATGAGAAGAAAATAGGGATCATATCATTGAGGGTCGCGCAAGGTGTTGAAGAACTTAAGCTACAGCCACAGGTATCCTTGCTTGCGCAAACAAAGTCAGAAAAGTGGCATGATTACAGGACACAGCATTTTGAAGTGATAAGCATAGATGTTTCCGGAATGGAAAGCATGCAAAACCCCACATATAGGTATAATCCCGAAAACATATTCATTCAGATGAATAGCAAGATAGACCCATTTGATCTGGAGCTCAGAAAAATGGCAGCTGAGTCTGCAAAAAGATATCCCGGAGAATACAATATATACCAGGTATGTTCCCTGTTCGATGATACAAAGGAGAAAATACAGTATATAAGTGATCCCAGAGGAAAGGACCTGTGGTCGCCTCCTGGTGACACACTGGCAGTAGGTGCAGGAGATTGTGATGATTATGCCATCCTTCTGGCCTCTTTGATAGAATCCATCGGAGGCACCTCAAGGATCTATCTGACAGACACCCATGCCTTTGCTGCAGTGTATATAGGTAACAACACAGAAGAAATCGCAAATGCCATCGGGGATTATTACGGATCCGTGCCGATATATTATACTACTGATGAATATGGTTGCTGGCTCATGATGGACCCCACATCCAGCATATATCCAGGAGGGCTGCCTGGAGGAACGGCACCCACTGATGATACGTGGACCTTCCTTGATACAAACACAGTCATTGTTATAGATATCGCACCCCAGATGTAGGATGAACTAAATGATACCACCAATTGAGATAAAAACAGGAATAGAGCTATACGCCACACATTCAGAAGGAACAGGAGGGGTGCTGAGACAGGAGCCAGATGATTTCGTTGTCAGGGAAATCACCAACCGCCAGGAAGGTGACAGCGGAAAGTACCTGATCCTCGAAATGACAAAGACGAACTGGGACATGCACCACCTTGTAAGGGATATGTCGCGCAAACTTGGCATCAGTCAGAAGAGGATAGGATTTGCAGGTACAAAGGATAAAAAGGCAAAGACTACTCAGAAAATAAGCATATTCGATGTTTCGGAGAAGGATATTGAGAACTTCCACCTAAAAGATGTGGAACTGAAAGTAATAGGAAGATCCAGCAGGTCCCTTGGACTTGGTGACCTTTATGGGAACGAGTTCAGCATTACTATCAGAGATATTGATCTGAGGCCAGATGAACTGAACAATAACCTCAGCCATACCACAGATGAGATACTTACCCTTGGCGGGATCCCGAATTTTTTCGGCATTCAGAGATTTGGAGCCATCAGGCCTGTTACCCACATGGTAGGAGAACAGCTTCTTAAAGGTGATTTTGAAAAAGCAGCGCTTATATATATTGCACAATCTTTTCCTGATGAAACTGATGACGTAAAAGAGATAAGGGAACATGTATGGGAAACAAAGGATTTTGCACAGGGGTTAAAAACATATCCCCTGAGGCTCAGGTATGAGAGAGCAATGATGCACCATCTTGTGGAGAATCCCGGAGATTTTGCAGGCTCTTTTAGTGTGCTTTCGGAAAACATAAGCAAATTGTTCATACACGCCTACCAGTCATATATATTCAACCGTATCATCTGCAAGAGAATAGAACTCGGTCTCCCGCTGGACAGAGCCCTCCCCGGAGACATCATATGCTTCAGGAACAAAGAAGGACTTCCCGATGTCACCAAAATGCAGAAAGCAACTGCGGATAATGTGGACGGCATGAATAATCTTCTTAAAAGAAAACGTGCTTTTGTGACGGCACCACTTATAGGTTACGAAACGGAGTTTTCATCAGACCTTCCCGGTGACATTGAAAAGGAAATATTTGAAGAAATGGGAATACCACAGGATTTTTTTAAACTAACACAGATACCGTCCCTTGCATCCAAAGGGCTTCGCAGGGAAATATTACTCTACTGTGAACCGGTATTTGAAACCGGGGATGATGAATTAAACCCCGGCAAAAGCAAGGCAACACTTACGTTTGCCCTCCCCAAGGGAAGTTATGCAACAACTGTCCTCAGAGAGTACATGAAAACGGATCCCTTGAAAATGAGTTAGCCCGCTTTAAACGGGCTATTTAATATTTAAAACGCCTTTTAGTTCTTTTTATCAATCATCGCCTGGATAAAGGCCCTGAAAGGTGGTGACGGATTGCCGGGGCGTGATTTAAACTCAGGGTGGAATTGTGATCCAAAGAAGAATCTCTTTCCTGGAATCTCGGCTATTTCCATTCTGTTCCTGTTCTTCCCTGAAAATACCATCCCATGTGTTTCTATCTTGTCGACATAATTAGGATTGACCTCATACCTGTGCCTGTGGCGTTCCACTATCCTGGAACTGCCATATATTTTCTCTGCCAGGGAGCCTGGTTTAAGATCGGCTTCATAATCACCAAGCCGCATGGTCGCTCCCATATCAACCACCGTTTCCTGTTCAGGGAGAAGATCAATGACCGGATAAGGAGTATCCTCATCGAATTCTGTGCTGTTGGCATTCTCCAGACCTGCAACATGCCTGGCAAATTCGATTACCGAAAGCTGCATCCCAAGACAGAGACCAAGGTATGGGATATCATTCTCCCTTGCAAAGCGTATAGCATTTATCTTGCCCTCGGTACCTCTTTCGCCAAATCCTCCCGGAACGAGTATCCCATCATATTCCGCAAGTGATGATACGATTTCGGGATTTTCTTCAAAGGACTCTGCATTGATCCAGCAGACCTCATAATTAACACCGCATTCGATTGCAGCATGCTTTATGGATGCACTGATACTCAGATATGAATCTTCAAGGTGAGTATATTTCCCAACTATGCCAATCCTTACCTTATCCTTAAGGTTGTGCATCCTCTCTACCATTCTTGCCCACGCATCATCGGATTGGGAAGAGCTCAGGTCAAGATGTTTCATAATGTAATCTGTAAGCCCTTCATTTTCAAGCATCAAGGGAACTTCGTATATATCATTCGCATCGTGGGCACTGATGACCGCCTCTTCAGGAACGTCACAGAAAAGCGATATCTTTGAAATAGTACCTTCAAGCAAAGGTTCAGGACATCGGGTAACTATTATATTGGGTTTCAGGCCTAGTTCCCTCAGTTCTTTAACTGAATGCTGTGTCGGTTTTGTCTTCTGGTCACCCTGGGGATCCATGGGCACAAGGGTCACATGTACAAAAGCTATATTCTCCCGTGACTCTTCCCTGTACATCTGCCTTACGGCCTCCAGGAAAGGCATACTCTCAATATCACCGACAGTACCTCCCACTTCTATCAGACAGATATCTGCTCCGCTCTTGGCAGCTACTTTACGGACCCTCTCTTTAATCTCATTGGTGATGTGAGGGATTATCTGTACGGTCTTTCCGAGGTACTCGCCCCTGCGTTCCTTGGATATCACAGACTCATATATCTTCCCTGTTGTCAGGTTATGTTCCCTTGTAAGTTCGGTATCCAGGAAACGTTCATAGTTCCCAAGATCAAGGTCCACCTCACCACCATCTTTTAGAACATAGACCTCACCATGCTGGAAAGGACTCATAGTACCTGCATCGATATTTATGTAAGGATCAATCTTAATAGCAGTAACCTTGTACCCTTTGTTCTTCAGGTTCCGTCCGATAGAAGCAGTGGTAATTCCTTTTCCAAGCCCACTCATTACGCCGCCGGTCACTATGATATATTTCATATAATTCACCTTGATCATCTTTTAGATTTTGGAAGTTTGATTAACAGATAAAACATAAAATAGGTCAGTAAGATAGAATAGAAGACTGACTGATAAAAACCAAAGAATCGGCCCATACCAATGGATGATACAAAAATCACTATCAAAGAAAGTAATAATAACAACATGATCAACCTGACAATGCCGGACCAGTGTGGAGCAACTAAATGTGCCGCAGACCTGAACATTTCAGCAGACAGCGCTGGAAACTGAACAATCCAGCGTTCTTTATCCGGTGCAGCAGAAGAAGGTCTGGATACAGGTCTGGATGTTTTGGAATTCTTAGCCGGTTTATACAGGGATTCATCAACATCAACAACAAAACCGTTCTCATTGGGGCCCGGATAGCCCAGGTTCAAATTAAATCCCTCTCTTTTGGAACCGTATCCCACTGTTATAAAAACCTGGCCCTTTGTATAGAGCCTTCCATCATAAGGTATCCTTGCTATGAGAGGAATATATTCTTCATGCCTGACATATGGATTGTCCTCGAGGATAGTTATATTCTCCCTGAGGGTATCGCTTACGGAGAAGTTCACATGGGTAGGTGCACCATAGTTGATCATCACTATCTCAAAACTTCGCTCCTCGCCGGGAGATAAAGGCAATTCTAAAGTGTCCGTATCAAACTCGATCGAGTTTACCCCAAGCCTGTTAATATGCACCTGTTGCAATTGGATTTCCTCACCAGTTTCATTCCCTGAGGTCAGGAGGAAGCATATTTGGTATACCCTCCTCTATAGGGTAGTATTCATTACAAACAGAACAGTAGAGAGTGCCCGATATAACCTCGTTCGCATCCTCCTTCTCTATATTCAGGACAAGATCACCCTTACATACAGGACATGCAAGAATATCCATAAGGTTCTTTTTCAACTCGATCACCACCTTTCAATAGGTTATCATCAATATAAGGTTTTTCTATCCAACCAATGTTATAATAACTACAATGATAAAAGAGCAGGTTTTGAGTGTAACATCTGCTGCCATAGAGATAATTTAATTTACTTCCTGCCCCGTACAATACTCCATGTTATCCGTTTTTTTCAGGGTGCTGGACTTTGCTATCCCTATAATCCTAATGATATTTCTGGGACTTTTCGGGACCGGCATCCTTATAGAGCTGGGGTTCATGCAGAAATTCTCAGGAATTGTCAGGCCCATTTTCAAATATACAAACCTGCCTGACACATGTGCATCAGCATTTATGGTATCTCTTGGTTCCACAGTTGCTGCAAACGGCATGGTGGTCAATTTCAAGGAGAGCGGATGCATCAATGAAAAAGAGACCATGCTGTGCGCACTTCTCAATAGCACACCTGCGTACGTGAGAGAAATAATCACATACCAGATACCTATAGTTCTTCCGGCACTAGGACCTGTTGTCGGTGGTTTCTATGTAATGGTCTTCATACTGACTGCAATTGTAAAGGTCAGTGCTGTTGTATTGCTCAGCAGGATCTTCCTTGAAAAAAACAGATGCCAGTATGGTGAAAGCGTATCATCTAAAACGGTGACCCTTAAAGATGCTATCAAAAGATCCTTTAAGCGCAATCGCAAGTTGTTCACGAAGATAGCAATAATATACCTCTCAATGACAACACTGGTCTTCATTCTCAGGGAACGCGGAGCTTTTGAGGTGTTCAATGTATTGCCGCTTGCAGAGCTTTTCTCAATTCCGCCTGAGAGCATCGTACCTCTTACAAGCTACGTTGCAAGTCCCATACTTGGTATCTCGCTTTTAGGTCCAATGATAAGTAACAATGGGATATCAAATATCCAGGCAATGATAGTCCTTATGCTCGGAAGTATGTTCATGCTACCACTATTCAGCATCAGGACGCTGTTACCAAGATACATATCCATATTCGGACCACGCATTGGTATAAGGATAGTAACATTCTCCACAGGTATCAGCATACTTGTCAGATTCTGTATACTTATTGTGCTTCTTTCTATTGCATAACATGAGAACAAAACAGACTTGTTTTGCAGTAATGTTTTCTGGCATATTTTGCGTATATTTTGCTTATCACTGTAGATTGAGCAAAAAACGAGAACTGATTTCCCTATATTTCTTAACTGTGTTCAAACATTCAAGACAGCTAAACAATAAATTAATATATTATATTATACACTATATAATAACGTAGAAATACAATCCACATTCTACCAATATGTCGTGCAATTTCTGCACAGGTTATATGATACCAAACATGGGAGATACGAATAAAATGGTAAAAGTAATGATTGTAGATGATGCCGCTTTTATGCGCATGGTCATCAAGGACATATTAACAAAAAATGGTCATGAAGTTGTCGCAGAGTGTGTCGATGGGCTGGATGCTGTAAATAAATATCCGCAGATAAAGCCGGAACTGGTTTTCATGGACATAGTCATGCCAAATATGGAAGGTATCGATGCACTGAAAAAGATAATGGAAATGGATCCTGCTGCAAAAGTGGTCATGTGTTCATCAATTGGACAACAATCCGTGGTCACCGATGCACTCAAAACAGGAGCTCTTGACTTCATAGTCAAACCATTTGATGCAGCTAAAGTGCTTGAAGTAATTGGAAAAGTAATGTGATATGACCATAAATGTACTTGTAGTCGATGACTCCGCGCTTATGCGTAAGGTTGTCTCTGATATCCTCAAAGAAGACCCGGAAATGAAAGTAATATCTACCGCCAGGAACGGACTTGAAGCTGTCGAGAAGGTCGAAAAGCTCAGGCCGGATGTAGTAACCCTGGATGTAGAGATGCCGGTACTGGACGGATTGCACGCCCTTGGATATATAATGAGCGAATGTCCCACACCGGTGGTCATGTTAACAGCAATCGATTCCAGGGCAGCAGAGAGCACACTGAATGCATTTGAGTATGGGGCGGTTGATTTCATACAAAAACCATCCGGAAATATCAGTCTTAATATCGCAGATATTGCTAATGAGATCCGCACAAAGGTAAAAATGGCCTCCAAAGTGGACCTGAAGAAACTCGGGTTCATGGAAGAACACGTGAAGAAAGCACGTGAAAACGACGGAAAAGTATTGCAGACGGCAGAAAAAAGGCAGCCTGCAAGAAAGATAAAACACCATGCAAAAGGAAAGATAATTGCTATTGCATCTTCAACAGGCGGTCCCCGCGCACTTGAGCAGGTCATCCCAAGATTGCCTGGCAACCTGAAAGTCCCTGTTGTAGTTGTCCAGCATATGCCTGCAGGATTTACAGCGTCACTGGCACAAAGACTTGATAGTCAATCCGAGGTGACAGTTACCGAGGCAAAGAATGGAGATGTGCTTCATGCAGGACATGTATATATCGCACCCGGTAACTACCATATGGAAATAACATCCATTGAAAATAATGGCGTGTTCCATGAAATTGTTTCGCTTAACCAGAGACCTCGTGAACAGGGTGTCAGACCCTGTGCAAACATACTTTTCAAATCACTGGTGCCCATATACGGACAGAATATAATAGCTACGGTTTTGACAGGAATGGGCGCAGATGGCGCAGATGGCATGGAAGATATAAAGAATGCCGGTGGTAAAGCGATAGCAGAGGATGAAAAGTCCTGTGTGGTATATGGAATGCCAAAGGCAATCGTTCAGCGAGGTCTTGCAGATAGTATTGTTCCTCTGGAGAAGATCGCAGGAGAAATAGTACGAATGCTGAACTCATCCGGTGATTAAAATGTTTTTGAGAATACAGAAGATCATAGTGATCTAAGGGTTGGTGTGACCATGGATATGTCAGAGTACAAAGAAATATTTAAAGCAGAGTCCGAAGAACATCTGCAACAACTTAATGATTCATTACTGGGGCTTGAGCAAAATCCCGGTGACCTGGAATACATTAACACAATGTTCCGTTCAGCACATACATTAAAAGGCATGTCAGCAACGATGGGATTTTCCACCATTGCAGAACTGACGCACGAGATGGAGAATCTGATGGACATGGTAAGGAAGTCACAGGTAGAAGTGAGCAATGGACTTATAGATGTACTTTTTGAATGCCTGGACACACTTGAAGCACTGGTAGAGAATGTCGATAGTGGTGCAGAAGTTGACATAAACTCACTAAGGACCAACCTTTCAAAAGCTATGGAAGGAACCCTCCCTGTAAACGAAATAACAGGTTCAATGGCTTCAAGCATCAATACCCTTGAAAATGAGATAAACAAAGGACTGCAACCTGTGCAGGACGTTACCCCCTGGCCATACATCGAACTATCAGATGCTGAAAAAAGAGCAATTGAAAATGCCAGCAATGAAGGGAGCAGGATAGTGGCATTAAAAGTAATTCTGGATGAATCCTGTGTGCTTAAATCTGCAAGATCCACACTGGTACTTATCAATATCAGCAAACTTGGAGAAATAATCAAGTGCCAGCCAAGTGAGGCAGAACTTGAGGATGAGAAATTCGATTTTGAATTTACGGTATTATTTGCCACAAAGGCGGAAGATAGTGAAATAGTAGGAGCTGTTGAGAAAATATCAGAGATCAAAGAAGTAGTTCCTACCACCATCTCACAGGAAAGACCAGCTGAACAGAAATCAACTGACAAAAAAGACACCAATGATGATGTCCAGCAGAACAATTCATCCATCAAAAGGTCAGATTCGGTCAAAAGCATACAGAGCGTCAGGGTCAATATCGAAAGGCTTGACAACCTGATGAACCTCGTAGGAGAACTCATCATTAACAAGATACGCTTGAACCAGCTTGCTTCTGATCTAAATGCCAAGGATCTGGACGAATCGCTTGCAAACCTTGACCGTCTTACAAACGAGATACAGACAGAGGTAATGGAATCAAGGATGGTCCCTATTGACCAGATATTCAGCAGATTCCCCAGAATGGTGCGAGATCTGGCAAAATCCGAGGGCAAGCAGATAAACCTCATCATCGAAGGGAAAGAGATAGAGCTTGACAGAACGGTCCTTGATGAAATTGGCGATCCGCTCGTGCATCTTCTGCGCAATGCAGTCGATCACGGAATAGAACCTGAGGAAGAACGCAGTAAACTTGGTAAACCAACTGCAGGTCTTGTCAGGCTTGCAGCCTCCAGGCTAAGGAATAGTGTACTCATTGAAGTAGAAGATGACGGAAAAGGCATGGACCCTGCCAATCTCAGAGAGATAGCTGTCAAAAAAGGCATTATGAGCAGGGAAGAAGCTGAAAAACTTTCAGAAACAGATGCTTTGAACCTTATTTTTATGCCCGGCTTTAGCGGAGCAAAAGTCATTACTGACATCTCCGGAAGAGGAGTCGGGATGGACGCTGTTAAAACAAAGATAGAAGCCCTGGGTGGAAGCGTAAAGATAAGTTCTGTGCCCGGCCAGGGAAGCATTATGAAATTGCAGCTACCGCTTACAGTTGCAATTATCCAGTCATTGATGGTAACTGTTGCAGATGAAACATACGCAATACCGCTAAGCAATGTTGTTCGCGACGTAGGTATCAAAGCCAGCGAAATAAAGACTATCGAAGGAAAAGAGGTCATACTTTTGCGAGGTGAAGTACTTCCGCTGCTTAGAATGCATGAAATACTCAACTGTGAAAATGAGCAGGAAAATAAAGAAAACCTGATTGTGGTAGTTGTTGAGAAAATGGGGTCTAACATTGGCCTTGTTGTTGATGATCTTCTCGGGCAGCAGGAAGTAATAATAAAAACACTTGATAATAAAATTCTTAAGAATATGAAAGGATTTGCTGGTGCAACCATCCTTGGAGATGGAAGTGTCGCACTCATCCTGGATATTGCTACATTGATCTAAACAGAGGGAAAAAAATGGCAGAAATGGACGAAATGGCAAAAGGAGCATTTCAGGAAGCAGGTAATATAGGGATGGGGCATCTGGCCACCTCACTTTCAAAAATGGTTAACCGTGAAGTAAAGATAGATATCCCTGTTGTTGAAATGCTTAGTCTGGACGAGATAATGGCAAGGAGCAATGAAGAAGGAAAAAATAAAAGTGTCATTGGTATCCATCTTCATATCTCTGGCGATGTTAGCGGAGGAACTCTCATACTACTCCCTAAATTTTCTGCGCTCTCTTTTTCCGACCTTCTTATGAAAAAACCCATCGGTACGACCAATAAAATAGAGGAACCCCAGATAAGAAAACTACGTGAGATGGGAGTAAACCTATGCAGTTCCTATATGCGGGTCGTGAATGAATTCCTGGGAATCAATCTCAGGATAGGGGACCCAAGTATAGAAGTAAATATGGATGGCGTAGGGGATTTCATAAAGACGGAGATAGGAGAGCTGGCAGACCAGTTCATAGTTGTAAAAGGGGAATGCCTGATACCGTCTACAAATTCCAGGAATGAATTCAACATGCTTTTTGAACCCGAGGCTACGGATATTATTATGGCGGCTATCATGAAAAAGATGATGGGATAAATGATGAATAGTGCCCATTTTGCCCTGGACATCGGAACAAGAACTGTTGTCGGCCTCATATCAGAAGGGGAACAGCTCTGTATAAAAGCTGCCTGCATACATGAACATGAAGAAAGGAGTATGCACGACGGGCAGATACACGATGTTGAAAAGGTTGCAAAAGCAGTGGATGCAGTAAAAAATGATCTGGAAAGGCAAATTGGGCAAAAGTTGTCAAAAGCATCGGTAGCCGTTGCGGGAAGAGCTTTAAAAACATCAAAGGTGAAGCTCTCAGTAGGAATACCCTATAGAGAGATTACAAAAAGGGACATTTGTGAACTTGAATTTGAGGCAGTTGCAAGAGCAGGCAATGAACTTGGAATGAAAGAAGGATTCAACTGCGTAGGATATTCGGTTGTCAGCTATGAACTTGACGGGCAGGAAATAGCTAATATACTCGGTCAGAAAGGAAGTTCGATTTCCGTAGAAGTACTGGCAACATTCCTCCCTGATGCTGTAATCAACAGCATGTTTGCAGTTCTTGACAGATGCGGACTTGAGGCCTCAAGTGTTACACTGGAGCCTATAGCTGCATTAAATGTTGCTATACCTGCCGATATGCGCAAACTCAACATTGCACTGGTGGATGTAGGTGCAGGCACATCAGACATCGCAATCACAGATAAAGGCAAAGTCACAGGATATGGAATGGTACCTGAAGCAGGCGATGAGATCACTGATTTCATCTGCGACCATTATCTTGTTGATTTTAAAAAAGGTGAAATGATAAAAAAGTCCCTGAACTGCAAAGAAAAAATTGAACTTGAAGATATCTTTGGCGTTAGGACAGAAGTCCCTGTAAGCCAGATAATTTCAGACATTGGAGATGAAGTGGGTAAACTGGCATCCCACATTGCACAGGAGATCATATCGCTTAACAACGCAGCCCCCAGAGCAGTGGTCCTTGTAGGAGGGGGGTCGCAGACTGCAGGACTCAAAGAACATCTTTCCATGCATCTCGGATTGTCCTCACAGAGAATTGGTTCCCGACTTCCGGAAATGATCGGGAGTTTTACCGATGAAACCGGAAAAGTCATCGGTGCGGACATGATCACACCTCTTGGAATTGCCAGCACTGGGATCCATAAAGAAGGTATCGGATTCATCGATGTTTCTGTTAACGGAACCGATGTTCACCTTATGGATTTCAATGGCCTGTCCGTGATGGATGTGCTTGTAGCCGCAAAAATAAAAAGATTATACCCACGCCCCGGGATGGCCCTGAGCCTGAACGTCAATTCCTCATTCTTTACCATTGAAGGAGAGATAGGAGAGCACGCAAAGATATTGCTTGACGGGAAAAAAGCAAGCCTTGGAGATCCTGTACATAAAGGCGCAGTTATAGAGTTCACGGCTCCTGTTGATGGCAGGGATGCATCTTCAAATGTAAAGGACCTGGCTAAAAAACTGGGAATACCTAACTCCATGAAGATAAACATTAATGGAAAAGATATAGAACAGGGACCATATGTCACTATAGACGGGAAAAAGGCATCTTCTGAAGATAATGTCCCTGACAGAGCCCTGATAGTTATCAGGAACCCCTGTCTGGAAGATATTCTTGAACAGGAAATGAATCCGGATAATAAGATAAGCATCATGGTGAATGACCAGATACACGACCTTAACAGAATACGATACACAGTAGAGCTGAATGGTGAAACTGTAAAGCATTGTGAGCTTGCAGAGCATCTTGTCAAAGACGGGGACATCATAAGCATAGAAAAGATCGAATGTAATTATAATCTGGGAGATGTTCTTGGAAAAACTGAAGACGGCAGACATATGGTCGTGCTGCTAAATGGTGAGGAAGTTGTATTAAACGGATCACAGCCACATATTATCCTGAACGGGAATAAAGCAAGCCTTTTTGACAGGATACGTGATGGCGATATTGTAAGATTTGAAAATGGAAAGGAAGCAGACCCCATTCTTTCAGATCTTTTCGAGTTTATGGATATTAAAAAGGAGGAACTTGTAGGCAAGAGGATGAGGCTTCTTGTCAACAGTGTTCCGGCCAGATTCACCACACCGTTAAGAGATGGGAATAATGTGACAATAGAATTTGTGGATGGATAAATATGCTTGAGACCATGCAGAAAAAAGATGCAGATTATGAGATGCTCAAAACACTCATACATAAGAACCTTGGATTTAATTGTGAACAATATAAGGATTCACATTTTAAAAGAAGGATCGATGTAAGACTACGTGCAACCAATTCCGGCACATACAGGGACTATGTTAAACTGCTTCAAAGCAATAGTAATGAGTACCCTGAACTGATGGAAGCCCTGACAGTTAATGTTACAAACTTTTTCAGAAATCCGGAAGTCTATGATGTCGTTGAAAAAGAGATATTACCGGCTTTGATCAAAGCAAAAGGCACGGGACTTAAATCCATACGTATATGGAGTGCAGGATGCTCCATCGGGGTTGAAGCATACTCCATTGCAATGTTATTACATTATCTGCTTGGCAATGATTTCAATAAGTATAATATCAAAATAACAGGTACCGACATAGATAAAGATAGTCTTCTTAAGGCACAGCAGGGCATTTACTCCGGTGCAGAAATGAAAGATGTCAGGCCTGCTTTCCTTAGCAGTTATTTTGTAAAAGAAGGGAATAATTTCATTGTTTCCGAGGAACTTAAAAAAGTTACCCAGTTTAAGAAGCAGGATCTTATATCAGGCCCGAAAATGAATGGTTTTGATGCTATTTTCTGCAGGAATGTTACCATCTATTTCCAGAAGGAATTACAGGAGCAGCTTTACATGGATTTCTACAATGCCCTTTTAAAAGATGGTTTTTTCGTGATGGGAAAAACCGAAACACTCATCGGCCCCTCAAAAGATATGTTCAGGGCTTACAATTCCAAGGAGAGGATCTACCAGAAATGATGCATGAATCTTTGTTTGAAATGGCAGAGTATACCATGTGTCCCGGGAGTTTAACATGAAATATGAAATATCCAACCTTACAGAATTCCAGATCAGTGCATTAAGGGAGGTAGTTAATATAGGCGTTGGCAATGCTGTGACCTCCCTTTCAAAAATGGTCTCAAAGGAGATCAGAATCGAAGTTCCTGGGTTAAAAGTGGAGCTAATAGAGAAAGTGCCGGAGGTTGCCGGCGGAGCTGATACTGTTGTATCGGGAGTGATCATGCATGTTACAGGTGATATTGAAGGATACATAATGATGATGTTACCTGAAGGATCTACCGAAATGATCTGCAAGATTATCAATAATTCTGAGAATATTGACATACTTGATCCTTTTAACCAGTCCCTGATAGAGGAAGTGGGTCACATCCTCGCAGGCTCATACGTTAGTTCACTATCGGATTTCCTGGGACTTAATATCAAGATATCCCCCCCGATGCATACTTTTGACATGCTTGGAGCCATAATCGACCATATATTGATAGAGATGAGCAAAAAAGCCGAATATGCACTGCTTTTTGATACATTGTTCATGATCGAAAAAAAAGAGATGGGTGGTATATTCCTTACACTGTTCGATCCTGATTCAATGGATATTATACTGGAAAAAATTGACAAAATGGTTTAAGCGGAGTGAAAATGATGAATATAGTACTTGATAAATTCTATTATGATGCCCTTAATGAAGTGGGTAACATTGGGATGGGAAATGCAACAACTGCTCTTTCACAACTGGTCAATAAATCAATAAAGGTGAGCAGTTCAGCTCTTACATTGCTTAGTGTCCGCGATATCAGCCAGAACATAAATAAAGAATGGGTAGGAGCAATTGTGAGAGTTATGGGAGATATGAACGGAGGATTCATACTCATTCTTCGGGAACAGCATTCAGAAGTGCTTGCCAATATGCTCCTTAAAGGCAATAATCCTGAGGATGACACTTATTTAAAGCGTTCCGCCTTTATAGAGGTTGCCAATATCCTTGCAGGAAGCTATTATAATGCACTTTCAAAGTTTCTTGACCTTTCGATAATACCTTCGATCCCTACAATGTCCCAGGGAAGTCATGATGAGATATTTACAAAAGCAAAACAGCACATGAACGGGAAAGTGGAACATATTTTCGGATTGACAACGCTTTTTGAAGTAACCGGAGAAGATGAATACCACAGCCTAAGTGGTGACATGTATATGTTGCTTGATTCAGCCTCATTGCAATCAATACTTGAAAGGATAGAAGAAATGCGTACGAGATAAACATGATAGTAGTGGGAATGGCTGATAGTGCTGTGGCAAGGAAGCCCACAAAACTCACAACCCTTGGACTTGGGTCGTGTGTAGGTATTTCCCTGTATGATAAGAGCACAGGAATTGGCGGAATGGTACATATAATGCTACCCAGCATAGAACAGGCAAGGTCAAAGGATAACATAGCAAAGTTTGCAGATACGGGTATCCCTCACCTTCTTGACAGCATGGTGGCTGATGGTGCGTTCAGGCATCGCATCTCAGCTAAAATTGCGGGAGGAGCCAGCATGTTCTCCTTTAATTCCAACACTCAGCTAAATATCGGCGAGAGAAATGTGACAGCCACAAAACTAACACTAAAAGAGCTGAAGATCCCTATCGTTGCAGAAGATACCGGACAGAATTACGGACGAACAATAATACTTGACACAGAAAACGGAGAACTTACGGTAAAAAGTGCGCTAAAAGGTATAAAAATATATTAATATAGATAAGAATATAATATAATACAATATAATATATGCATAGTGAATTTAAAGAATAATTAAAGGTGGCAGCAGGATGTTAACTCCGGAAATAACACTAATACACATCATTTTTGTATCCATATCAATGGCATTTGGATTGGCAGCTATATACTTCTGGGTAAAAGTATATTTTGAAACTAAAAAAGGATCTATTGCCTGGCTACTCCTTGCACTGACTTCCATATTCCTCATCACTACTGCCATATTCCCTTCCATTGCAATAAGTTCTCAAGATACAGATATCACCGAAGCCATATTACTGTTCATGGGATTCTGGGGTGCGGTCTATACCAGCATCTTTGCGTCAGCCGGCATATTGATGTTCCGGGCTTTTGAAACGATACCAAGGGAGAAGCTTGGTGATTTTCTAATAGAAGGTATGGTATTCACCAGCCCGGCGGGATCAGAGAATGACAGCAACAACATTCCTGAAGTTGACCAGATATCTACGTTACTTAACAGGTCCACTTTGATTGAATATACTCCAAAGACAAGGTATGAAGACTCTGTAATTGAAATATGCCTGCAGCTTTACGGAGAGATGATAAACACCGTTCTGGTGTCCACACAACCGCGTACAGCCATCTACAAAGAGAAGATAGGAGACCTTATGGATATCGGTGCTATGAAATTCATCGAGATCTCATCAACCAGCAAACAGGTAAGCAATGAAGACGGTGTCATCAAATTACCAAAAGATGAGCTTGATAAATTCTTCGAACTTACACACAAGCTTCCTAAAGGATGTGCAGTTATCTTTGAACCCATAAGCCAGTTGCTTCTTACAGAAGGAGAAAAGAAGACATATGAATTCATGTCAGAGATGGTGGAAAGATTTGCATCCGGGGAACTGCTCCTTGTAGGAATGATCAATAAAACGGCACATGATGAAAAAACAGTATCCAGATTTGAAGGTCTTTTCCTAAACCTGGCAGAAGAAGAAGGAACAAAGATCCGCCTGATGAAAGGTGGACATGAGGAATATATAAGATTCTATGTGGGAGAGAATTTCTATATGGAAAAGAACGCATTAGTGTAACTCTAATAATAAAGGAGTGAATCAGATGGATAAGGAACTGGACAGTTTTTCAATTGACGCTTTTAAGGAAATAGGAAGCATAGGAATGGGAAATGCAACAACCTCCCTTTCCAGGATGATAGAGAAAAGGGTTCAGTTAAATCTGTCAGATGCCAGGCTTTTTGAACCTTCTGCAATTGTTGACATGATACCGGATTCAATAACCATGACCGGTATAATGATACCTATCCATGGGGACCTTAATGGCCTTGCAATGCTGATGTTTGAATTTGGCAATGCTGTATATCTTAGCAATCTGCTGTTGCAGGGAATTGAACATGAGGATGATCCTGATATATACGAATCAGCACTTCTTGAAACAGGGAATATAATCGCAGGTTCATACCTGAGTTCACTATCGTCTTTCCTGAATCTGAGTATCATGCATTCTGTGCCTGATATCAGCATAGGACCTATTGCAGATATCCTTGACAGGGGACTTTCTATGATGCACACGGAATCCGGGAATATTCTGAATATTGAAACTATGTTCATGGTGTATTCTTCAGGGAAAGATGCAGGAGCAGGAACAATATATGGTGATATGTTCCTCCTGCTTGATCCTGTATCGCTTGAAAGACTACAGAGTTCTATCAGGGACTTATTAGGAGATTCCTGATCTTATGCATAATTGGTTTTAAACGGTCGAAATCTATGAAAAATATCTGGACTCAGCATCTTAAGCGCCCATGCAAAGGGAAAATCAGCAAGAGAACTACATTCACCCAGATGTTGCATTCACTTGCAAGAACAGATATGAATGAATACAGCCATGATACAACAACATTGGTCCTTTCGGAGAACGGAAATTCAGGTAGTTTCTCAGGTGTAATCGAAAAGAAACATGATGTTTTTGCGATAGATCATGACATCAAAATAACACACCGAAAACAAGAGGACAATACTTCACCATTAGAAGAGACCGAGCTAATTGTGTGGGAAGCAAAAAGCCAGAAAGCACATGAACTTTGTTTGGAATCCTTAAGCAAGGATTATGTAAGACTCTTCATGGCAAAAGACGGAAAACTTTCTCTCAGGTATGATGTTGCAGGAGAGGGGCCTTTTGAAATAAATGTCAGATCCCGGGATGAAGCCGCAAAGATAATCGATGAAGATAACATGACCACTGAGCAACTATATCCTGATAATCCGGAGCTTAAATGGATTAAAATAACACAAATTTAATATAATTTTATGAATTCAATAGTAAAGGATAAAAACTATAAAGACAATTAATATATAAATATTGTATACTAACTAATCGGACCCGAGATGATAAAGGAGACCTGTAATCATGATGGACATTGCAATATATTCGCTTGTTGACGATATGGTCAGCAAGGCCGGTACTGAAGGTGTGGTAGAATACTGGCTTCGTGTAGGTGAAAGTTATGCCGAGAGAATGGGCAAGGAAGCATATGTGGGATGGCCGGCCTTTAATGTGGCAATGAAGGATGGAAGGACATCCCTGACCGTGGAGGGAGATGTCAATGTCCAGACTGACCTTGCTATTACTGATAAGGACGGGGATGTTATAGGATATGTCTATGCTCTGAAAGTATGTCCTATGGCACCTACAATGGGGAGGTATATTTCCAGGATAGGACCAATACCCGATTCAGACACCGATGTTGCGGATAGCTATAACAGCCGTATCAGGGATTCTGCGGTTTCAAATTACTGTATAACCCACCAGAAGTTCAGGGAAGTTGCAGCGAACAATATAACAGTTGCAAAACAGGCGCTTGAATGCCTGCAACTGGCGAACAAAGGCATGACCGGTGAAGTGAAGATGGTGCCTGAGAACCTTGCCAGGATAAATGTTGATGAGAGACATATTAAAAGTATACTGCGTAACGCCTCCTGTGTATTTGCCCTCATTGTCAAGGGTAAGAGTGCAGGAGAGGAAATTATCGATTAATGGTGATCACACATGGCCGAGAACATTGAATCAAATCCTTTTGTTGATGTGTCAGTTTACCTCTTTTTTGAGGATATCTCTGATAAACAAGGAGTTGAAGGTTTTACGAACTATATGGTAGGTCAGGCTGAATCCCTTGCAAAATCAGTACCTGAAGAAGAATATCAGACATGGGAGGATTTCGCTAATGCAGTTGTGAACGGGGAATCAGTACTTTCGTCTTTTGAGAATATAGGGCAGATCAGCAAGTATGGATTTGTTACCAAGGTATGTCCTTTTTCAAAAGCTATCCGTGAATACATTAAAAGGATAGGAAACTTCAATCCTGTCCACATGGAAGCAACAGACCATTTCAATCACACGATACAGCCTTCTGCTGCACACAGTGCATGTATGATGCACCAGACATACCGTAAGGAAGTAGCAAAGAGGATAAAGATAGGAGGAAAACCCCTGCAGTATGCCCAGATTGCTGCAAAGGCCTATACAGGAAAGATTGCACTGCCACCGGAATCATGGAAGAAGGTATTACTGGAGAAAGCAGGCATCACTGAGACCCAGGGATTCATGGAGATGAGAGAGAACAGTTGTCTGTATCTGCTCTATGTGGAAGACTGACCATCATTTCCCATGGACCCAGCTTGGGAAAATGGCAAATAAAGGCATGCATAAGTCCCTTCCTTATCGGTAAATTCCATTCTTTTTTTTTCCTGATGATGATGCTTTTCCTTAAAGCACGACCTGGCTATATCCTTTTCCAGACTTATGCCGATGACAAGGATACCTGCGAAAATAATGCTCATCCCATAGCTTTGAGGACATTTTTATCACATAATTCAACTACCCTTCCTACTGAAAAATGCATCTGCATTATTGAATTAACAATAAAGAGCCTATCAAATAAGAAAGAAGGGAGCCTATCAAATAAGAAAGAAGATATGAATTGATCAAATGGTATCTAATTCATGTATATTAAAAGATATGACAAGTTATTTAAACTATGAATGCAATTGTCCCTCTATGCAGGAAAAGAATCTGACATACATAGCATCAGGAAAGGCAAAGGACATCTATGAGAACTCAAAGGAAACTCTTCTTTTTGATTTCACAGACAGGATAACTGCTTTTGATGGCAAAAAAAAGGCAGAATACATTGAAAAAGGCGAAATAACATGCAAATTAGCAGAACACTGGTTCAGGATCTTAGAAAAAGAGGGTATACCCACACATTATATTGAATGCCCGACATCAACAAGCATGATTGTCAAACGACTGGAAATCGTACCTGTTGAGGTGATCTGGAGGAACTATGCAGCTGGTTCTCTCTTACGCCGCTACGATGCAGGAGAAATCAACCTCCCTGAAGGAGTTGAACCAAAAGAAGGTTCATTAATACCTGGTGGAATGATCGAGTTTACCACCAAGTTTGAAGAAGTGGACAGACCTGTGACAATAGACGAGATATTGTCGAAAGGGTGGATGAACGAAAAAGAGATTGAATATGTAACTGACCTGACTAAGAAAATAAATAATATATTGAGTCAGGAACTGGCTAAAAATGATATCGTTTTAGCAGATTTCAAAGTAGAATACGGAAGAACTCCTGAAGGGGAGATAATCCTTGCTGATGAAGTTGGCACTCCTGATGGATGTCGTTTCTGGAAAAAGGATGATTTTGAAAAAGGGATTATCACGAGTCTTGACAAAGATGTATTCAGAAAAGATATCGGTGATCTGAGCCTTGCTTACAGGGAATTATTCAACAAAATACAGTAAAATAATATATAGAATTTTGTATGCAAACTTACATTTGAGGAAAAGGCAATGGAGAAGCTGGATGAGAAATCTATGGATGAACTACTCATATGGGTCATAAGTGTCGACCGCCGTCTGGTACTCATGGAATCTATGAAGAAACACAATATCATCAAAGCCTCAGATATTGCCCATGAAAACAATAGGTCGACACAGAACATTAGCCGTGCTTTGAAGGAATTTGAGGAAAAGGATTTGATTAGCTGCCTCACTCCCGAAAAAACAACATGGAAAAAATATGTTCTGACAAGTACCGGTAAAGAAATACTGAAGAGACTGGAAGAGAAATATCTTTGATATATCCAGGCTCTCCAGAAAACCTTTTTTCTATTTTACATATAATGTGCAGCCTTTTTTTCTTTTAAGGACATCCCTGTGTTGCCGCCCTTCCCAGCTCAAATGCCCTGACATTGATATCTGTGGTCTTTGGAGGCACAAGTTCCCTGACGCATTCCAGCATTATATCAGCAGATAACGGCAGGTAATTGGAGACCGCACCGACCATGACAACATTCATTGCCTGTATGTTGCCTGCCTCCTTTGCAAGACCTGTGGCATTGAAGGCTTTTACTTCATGGCCACGACCAAGGTTCTCAATGATAGCATTGACATCAGGATAGCTGCAAAGGCCAGATGTAACAGTTACAGGGAGTATCGGGTCAGTGTTGACTATGACTATACCGTCATCGGAAAGATACTCAAGATATCTCAATGCCTCACTTGGCTCAAGGGCAAGCAGAACATCAGCACCTTTACGTGGGATCATGGAACCAAATTCACATCCAAGTCTTACGTGGTTAACAACTGAACCGCCGCGCTGTGCCATACCATGAGTCTCTGCTGCACGCACCGGCATATTCTCCTTTACAGCCGTCCTGCCGATGATGTCGGATGCAAGGATGGTACCCTGCCCGCCGACACCGGCTATGACAAGGTCGAATCGGGATACTCCTGAACTATTCATATGTTCACCTCCGAGATGGCATCGAACTTGCAAAGGCGGGCGCACACACTGCAGCCTGTGCACATTGCATTGATAGATGCCTTTTTGGACTTTGTGTCAAATTCGATCGCCGGACAGCCAAGGTTCACGCATATCCTGCATCCGGTGCAGGCCTCAGGATCGATTATGAATGGTCTTCTGCGAATACCGGAACGCTTTGCATCAATAACACATAGCTGCTCTGTTATTACAACCGATGTTCCCTTGTAGCTCTTTGCCCTTTTGAAGACCTCTTCTGTCCTTTCAAGATCATATGGGTCAACAGTTTCAACAAACTCAGCACCCAGACCCCTGCACAGATCCTCCAGGCAAACTTCCACGGTCTCCTCACCTGTTGCCATTTTCCCCATTCCGGGGTTGGGCTGATGCCCGGTCATTGCAGTGGTACGGTTGTCCACGATGGTCACTGTTATGTCTGCCTTATTATAGATAGCATTGAGCAGGCCGTTCATGCCTGTGTGGAAGAATGTGGAATCACCTATGGAGCAGCATATAGGCCTTTTCTCTCCTGCCTGGTAGATCCCGCTTGCAACAGTTATACTTCCACCCATGCAGAGCGTAGTGTCAACGGTACCGCTCTGGATACCCAGGGTGTAACAGCCAATATCACTTGGGAAGATGGCGTTCTTCCCATAAACCTTTTTCATGACATGGAAGGTAGCCCTGTGGGAGCACCCCGGACACATGACAGGAGGACGCATCGGAAGCTCCAGCCTGCAGGCATTGTAGTCGAAATCCTCAGTGACCTCAGAAGGTACGACCGGTCTTTCAAGACCCAGGACCTCTGCAAGAACATCTGCACAGATATCTGTGTTAAGTTCGAATATCCTTGGCACCGGACCCTGCATCTTACCAATTATCTCAACAGCACAACCCAGTTCCTGTGCTATTAGCCGGACCTGTTCTTCTACAACAGGCTCCATTTCCTCAAAAATGATCAGACGCTCACAGTTCTCCATGATGGTGCGTATCTTGTTTACGGGAACAGGATAGGTGCCTATTTTGAGGAACGATGCATTGACATCCTGCCTGATAACAGCTTCCCTGGCATATACCGAGGCAATTCCTGATGCAATGACACCGACCTTTGCACCTTCTTTTATCTCCAGTTCGTTCCAGGGGGAGTTCTCAAGTTCCTCGAGGATATCCTGCTGGATCCCAAGCAGATGAACGTGCCGGACCCTGGCATTTTTGGGGATCATGACCCATCTTTCAAGGTCTTTCTGAAAGTCTGCAACGGGCATCTCCGGGGTAACCGGTCCAAGTTCCACGTCTGATTTGCCATGGGATATGCGCGTAGTGGGCCTGAAGATCACAGGCATCTGCAGCTTGTTGGATATTCCAAACGCATAGGGTAGCATGTCCTTTGCTTCCTGGGGGGTACAGGGATCCAGACATGGGATGAGTGAGAACTGTGAGTAACGGCGGGTGTCCTGCTCGTTCTGGGAGGAATGACAGGACGGGTCGTCTGCAACGATTATCACCATGCTGCCTTTGACACCGGTATATGCAAGGGTCATGAGAGGGTCAGCTGCAACATTAAGACCCACGTGTTTCATAGTGACAACCGAGCGCACACCGGCCATTGCCGCACCGGCTGCAACCTCAAGGGCAACCTTCTCATTGACCGACCATTCTACGTAAAAATCCCTTTCTTTCATCGATGCCAGTGTACCGATTATCTCAGATGACGGAGTCCCCGGATAACCGGATATGACCTGACCGCCACCTTCAACGATACCGCGTGCTATTGCAACGTTTCCCAGCATATACTCGCGTGTGCTCATGATAATCTCCTGTCAGCCTGTAATCTGATTAGTATATTTATTAAGATATATGATTGAACTTGCTTTAAAAGTTCAATCATCGTTAAGAGCATAAAAATGCTAACTCTTTAACTCACAAAGTAGTGTACTGATCACGCAAATAGGTTTAGTGCATCATTTTCCACTTTATCTGCAAGTTCCTTCCTGTAATCTGCTAATTTTGCTTCAAGTTCCTTATTATAAGTTGAAAGTATCTGGGTAGCAAGAATTCCAGCATTCTCACCCCGTCCAATTCCCACGCATGCAACCGGAATGCCTGGTGGCATCTGTACAATCGAGAGCAAGGAATCATTTCCGTCAAGTTCGGCATTCACAGGTACTCCTATTACAGGTTTTGTTGTGTGGGCTGCTACAACACCAGGAAGATGCGCAGCAAGTCCGGCAACTGCTATGAAGACCTTAACATCTTTCTTATGAGCTTCTTCAATGATCTCAATTACCCTGCCAGGAGTTCTGTGTGCTGATGCTACTGTAATTTCATATTCGATACCGAATTTGTCGAAAATATCGATTGTTTTTTTTGCTACATCCTTATCTGATTTGCTTCCGAGTATTACTATTACATCAGTCATAAGTTCACCTTCTTTATACAATGATATGAAAGTATATGCAGATATATGATAAAATATTTAAATCTATGGGTGTGTACTGTGGTTACTTTTTTTGTAGAAGAGAACATAAAGAATAACTTCAGGTCAATATTTTAGAAAATATGACCATCAATAAGAATTAACAAATCTAACCTGAATGCGCAATCCCTGTTTCTAATTAAATGACTTAATCATAACCTCATATGTTGCAATAAATTTAAATAACTTGTCATAATTAGTCATATCAAGGCGTGATTCATATATGACAACAAAAATAAGATTTCCAAAAGTGATGTGTACGCAGCATCCCGATTCTGTCTCGAAATATATCTCTACACAGGAAGAGATAGTCGAAGCTATCGAAGCTATTACCAGATACGGATGCGATGAATACATGCCTGACTATGAGGGGAAGACCACCCCATACCATCAGAATGTGCAAATAGTATCAAAAATTATAGAAGAAACAGGACTTATTCCCGGAAAAGATGTCTTCATCACTCCACGAGCACCAAGTGCAGTTCACGAAAACAGATTCAGACAACTAATGGTTATGATGTCTGTTGCTGAAGCAAACTACAATGCCTATGAATATTCGGATTTCCAGGCAATCTCTGAATTGGTACATCCCATGACAAGTACCATTAAGGAGGTCATAGAGGCACAACAACATATGACAGACATAAGTGAGCTGGCCAAAAAAGAGTTCAATTTTAAAATGGAGCCACCACGGATAATACCATTGATCGAAGATGTACCTGGTTTGCTGAATGCAAAAGAGATCATTTCCAATACGATCCTTGAAAGCCGGAAACAGTTAAATGATAAGGTCGAAAGATACAGGATATTTATTGGAAAATCCGATTCTGCTCTGACATTTGGTCATGTTGCCAGTACACTCTCGTGCAAATATGCAATAAGCAGCCTGCATGAATTAGAACCAGAGATCGATACAGAAATAGGGATCATATTCGGAGGCGGTGCCCTTCCTTTCAGAGGGCATGTAACACTTGAGAATGCTGATAACTTTTTTGAAGAATACCGTGGTATAGACACTCTGACACTTCAGTCAGGATTAAGATACGACCATGAGGAAGGAAAAGCAGAGAAATTAGTGAAATATGCCAAAAACAAATTATCAAAGTCTCCGGATATATTCACTGATGAGGAAAAAGAAGAGCTGATAAATATTATAGCGATATTTGGCTCCCGATACAACAGAGCACTAAAAAGTATATCTCCAACAATAAACATTATATCGGATTTCCTGCCTCAGCAACGTGATCGACTGACACGTGGAGGAAAAACAGGATACTCAAGAGATGCACCCAATATTACGCAGATATCCGGGTTTTGCCGCAGTGATATTAAAAAAGAACTCGAAACCAGCATGCCTGAAATAAACCTTGATCTGCCAAGGGCAATAAAGTTTACAGGTGCATTTTATTCGATAGGCCTGCCTCCTGAAATAATCGGAACAGGTTCTGCCATAGCAGATGTAAGAGAAAAACTGGGTGAAGATGCTTGTGAACGATTACTTACAAAGTATTTCCCATCCCTGCAGTCTGACCTGAGATTTGCTTTTGATTATTTAGACATGAGTGCAGCATCGAAATTCCTGTCAGATGAGTTCATGGAATGTGTCTTACAGGATGTCAATGTTCTTAGAGACATATTTGATCTGGAAAACAAATGCAACCCTTCCTATAAAATTCTGCTTGAGATGGTTCCAAGGGGAATGTTATTGGAAAACAATAGTTGCATTGATACTGATCAGGAATTACTGCAGCTAACACAGTCAACACTTTTTAAAATGGGAAAAATTCGAAAATCACTGGGATGATCATGAAAAAAGCAATATTAGTACTCCAAGACGGTACTACAATATCCGGAAAAGGTTTCGGAGCAGTGGGTGAGACATACGGAGAACTGGTGTTCAATACAGCTATGACCGGATATGTAGAGTCACTTACCGATCCCTCATATGCCGGACAGATACTGATGTCAACATATCCATTGGTTGGAAATTACGGAGTGTGTAGTGAAGACTATGAGTCAGACAGCATAAAAGCAAATGGTTTTGTAGTGAAAGAGATTTGCAAGACCCCCAGCAACTGGAGGTCGCAGATGGAACTTGACACTTTTATGAAAATCAATGGCATCCCCGGAATAGAAGGAGTGGATACCAGAAAATTGACTAAAAAAATACGAGAACAGGGTACAATGAAAAGCAGGATAGTAGTATTTGAGGATGAGTGTCCTGAAATTCCTGCATTAATACAAAAAACGATCTCGCAACCCGGAATTTCAGAGTGCAATATAGTAGACCGGGTGTCTACTAAGAAATACAAACAACTTTCTGGAGGATGCGGACCTGATATAATAGTTATTGACTGTGGGATAAAGAATAGCATAATCGAGCAACTGAGACAGAGAAATGCAGATGTGACACTTGTTCCTTATGATTCTACTTCCAATGATATACTAAATGCAGGTCCGGATGCTGTTTTAATTTCAAATGGCCCGGGAGATCCTTCAGTATTGGAGCATACTATAGCTACTGTGAAAGAATTAGCAGGTAAGGTGCCATTGTTCGGTATATGTCTTGGGCATCAAATAATTTCTCTTGCAATGGGTGCAAAGACATACAAATTAAAGTTTGGACATCGTGGTGCTAATCACCCGGTGATAGACTGTAAAACCGGTCGGGTATTCATCACATCCCAAAACCATGGATTTGCAGTGGACAGAGCTTCTCTTGAAGGGACAGGACTTGAAATCACAATGTTAAATCCTAATGACTGGACAGTAGAGGGAATCATGCACAAGGACCTCAATATCCATTCAGTTCAATTTCATCCCGAAGCCGGGCCTGGTCCGCATGATACCCATGACTTCTTCGACAATATGATGACAATAATTAACAGGAGTGTTAGCAGGTAATGCCAAAGAGAAATGATTTGAAAAAAATAATGATCATCGGTGCTGGTCCTATTGTGATAGGCCAGGCTTGTGAGTTCGATTATTCAGGAAGCCAGGCATGCAAGGCCCTCAAAGAAGAAGGCTATCAAGTGATCCTGGTAAATTCCAATCCTGCAACAATCATGACAGATCCTGATCTTTCAGACCGTACTTATATTGAACCACTAACTGTTGAGATACTTGAAAAGATTATCGAAAAAGAAAAACCCTGTGCAATACTGCCGACTCTTGGTGGACAGACAGCTTTGAACCTTGTATCTGAACTCGCAGAAGCCGGTATACTTGAAAGGTATGGTGTTGAACTTATAGGAGCAAATCTCGAAGCAATTAAAAAAGCAGAGGACAGACTGAAGTTCAAGGAGGCATTGCAAAAAATAGGAGTCCCGGTTCCAAGAAGCGCTATTGCTTCAAGTGTAGAAAATGCAATTTCAATCTCAGAAGAACTTGGTTATCCTCTGGTCATCAGGCCTGCATATACTTTAGGAGGAGCAGGCGGTGGGATCGCGCACGATCTGAAAGAGTTAAAAAGCATTGCAGAACTGGGGATAAAGTACAGCAGGATCAATCAGATCCTTATTGAGGAATACCTTTTGGGCTGGAAGGAATATGAACTGGAAGTCATGCGGGATGTTGATGATAATGTTGTCATAATATGCAGCATTGAGAACATGGACCCAATGGGAGTACATACTGGTGATAGCATAACTGTGGCACCGGTCCAGACTCTTTCAGACCGTGAGTATCAGTCATTGCGGGATGCCTCATTGAAGATAATAAGAGAGATCGGTGTAGATACAGGCGGTTCAAATATCCAGTTTGCAGTGAATCCGGATGACGGGAGGTTTGTTGCTATTGAAATGAATCCAAGGGTATCGCGTTCTTCTGCTCTGGCATCGAAAGCTACCGGATTTCCAATTGCAAAGATAGCTGCAAAACTAGCCGTAGGGATGACACTGCCCGAAATACCAAATGATATTACCAGAGAGACTCCAGCGTCATTTGAACCCACAATTGACTATGTAGTTGTGAAGATCCCTAAATTTGCCTTCGAAAAGTTCCCGGGTTCAGATGAGATATTGACAACTCAGATGAAATCCGTGGGCGAAGTAATGGCAATTGGAAGAACATTTGAAGAGGCCCTGCAAAAGGCTGTCAGGTCTCTTGAAATCGATACATACGGATTATTTGTTGATAAGTTTGAAAAACTCTCACTGGAAGAAATCAGTAAATATCTGTCTGCCCCTAACAGCGAGCGTATTTTCTGTATTGCATCTGCTTTAAAGAAGGGTATGAACATAAGCCAGATAACAAAATTCACAGGAATAGATCCCTGGTTCATACATAAGATCAATAATATTGTCGAAATGGAAGAAAAGATATCTTCATATACCAGATACGATCTGCCTGCACAACTTTTGAAAGATGCTAAAGTAATGGGTTTTTCTGACATACGCATAGGACAACTGATAAAATCTAATGAGAAGGATATAAGGAAATTAAGGCATGAATCCGGATTGTTCCCTTCGTATAAAATGGTGGACACATGTGCTGCGGAATTTGATGCCAAGACACCTTATATGTATTCTACATATGAAGACTGTGATGATAGTGAACCAACCTTGAATAAATCCAAAGTTGCGATCATCGGAAGCGGACCAAATCGCATCGGGCAGGGAATAGAGTTTGATTACTGTTGCGTGCACGCCTGTTATGCTTTGCGTGAACTTGGTATTGAAACTATAATGATAAACTGCAATCCGGAAACAGTCAGTACTGATTATGATACTTCTGATCGTCTCTATTTTGAACCTCTTGCACTTGAAGATATCCTCAATGTACTGGAAAAGGAGAAAGTTGAGGGTGTGATCGTCCAGTTAGGAGGTCAAACACCTTTGAACCTTGCAAAAGGCCTTGAAGAAAACGGAATTCACATTATGGGTACGTCACTAAATAGTATCGATATAACAGAGGACAGAGAAAAGTTTGGGTTAATAACAGGTAAGCTGAATATACCAACCCCTGCACATGAAATGGCATCTTCTATTGACAGGGCGATGTGGTGTGCTGAAAAAATAGGTTATCCGGTCATTATACGTCCATCATACGTATTGGGTGGGCAGCGCATGGAGATTATAAGAGATGATGAACATTTCATTAGATCTCTTGAAAAATATTTTAACACTTCTCACAGAGGACAGATACTCATAGATAAATATCTTGAAAATACAATCGAAGTAGATGTAGATGCTGTTTGTGACGGAAAGGATGTGTATATTGCCGGAATACTGGAACATATTGAAGAGGCAGGCATACATTCAGGAGATTCGGCATGCGTCATGCCTCCACAATCCCTGTCTGATGAAGTAATCGAAAAGATCAGGCAGTATACTCGTAATCTGTCACTTGAATTAAACGTCATCGGACTTATTAATATACAATACGCTGTCTGCAATGAGGAGGTGTACATCCTTGAAGCGAACCCAAGAGCCAGTCGTACAGTTCCTTTTGTAAGTAAAGTAAGAGGATTAGCCATTGCAAAGATAGCCACCAAGGTGATGGCCGGGATTAAACTCAAAGACTTAGGGATCACTGAAAAAGAAATAGCCCATGTAGCTGTGAAAGAATCCGTATTTCCTTTCATAAAGCTCAAAGGTTCAGATAGTCTTCTTGGACCGGAAATGAAAAGCACGGGGGAAGTAATGGGAGTTGATAGCTCCTTTGAGATAGCATATTATAAAGCACAGTTGGCAGCAAATACCTGGCTTCCAACAGAAGGAACCATATTTGTTTCAGTAAAAGATGATGAGATAGCAAATATTGTTCCGGAGATAGAAGAGCTACAGAAACTTCAGTTTAAAATAAAAACAGATGCCCGGGTTAAATGTATGCTGGAAGGATATGGTATATACAGTGATAACATTTTCAAAAATGATAATGATAATTTACACATGATGTTCAAGGAGATGTCTTCAGATGTTGACATGATAATCAATACGAATAACGATAAAAATGCAAAATCTGATGATACAATGATCCGCCTGGTTGCAATTGATTTCAATATTCCATACATTACAACGATATCCGGATTTAAAGCAACTGTGAGGTCAATGATCGAAGCAAAAAAACAAGTTCTTGGTGTAAAAGCACTGCAAGAATTGGAGGTCAGATAATGCAAATACAAAAATCGAGACAAAAACCAAAAACATGCAAAAAAGCCTGTGTTTCTGGTGCTGCAGCTATTGCAGGCAATGTCACCATTGAAGATAAATGGTTCATAGCTCCAAATATTGTAATTAGAAAGAGGGGACATGATGAATGAAACTATGAACAATGGTATTCAGAGAATGCTTGATGAATATGATACAGAAGATCTGACAATTGTTACTGTATGCTCCCATACAAGCCTGCAGATATTCCATGGAGCAAAAAAAGAAGGATTGAAGACACTTGGTATCTGCATAGGAGAACCACCACGATTCTATGATGCGTTTCCCCTTGCAAAACCAGACAGTTTTATGTCAGTCAGTTCTTACAAAGAGATCCTAGAGCGAACAGATGAACTGGCACAGAAAAACGCAATCATAATCCCTCATGGATCCTTTGTGGAATATCTGGGTGCATCAGACTTTGCAAACATTAGGCTACCAACCTTTGGTAATCGCAAAGTACTTGAATGGGAATCAGACAGGAGGATGGAACGTAAATGGCTTGAAGAAGCAGGTGTGCCGATGCCACGTAAAATAAAAGGACCCGAATACATAAGTGGGCCCGTGATGGTAAAATATCACGGAGCAAAAGGTGGAAAGGGTTTTTTCATTGCTAAAAATATCTCTGATTTCAATGAAAGGATCGACTCTAAACAAGTGCATGATCTGCAGGAATTTGTCCTTGGTACCAGATACTATTTGCACTACTTCTATTCCCCGCTGTCCACTGATGGTTACATGTTGAGTCAGGGAGCACTTGAACTGACTGGAATCGACAGGCGTGTAGAATCAAATGCCGATGAGATCTTTAGATTAGGATCTCCAACAGAATTAGAGAAAGCAGGAATTCAACCTACTTTTGTGGTTACAGGAAACGTTCCTCTTGTGTTAAGAGAATCACTGCTCCCGAAAGTGTTTGAAATGGGAGAGAAGGTTGTGGAAAAATCCATAGAACTCTTTGGAGGACTTATAGGATCATTCTGTCTCGAAACAGTTCTCACCGATAAACTGGAGTTCAGGGTTTTTGAAATCTCTGCCAGAATAGTTGCCGGTACAAATCCATACATCAATGGTTCACCATATTCTGATTTCATCCAGCCGGAAATGTCAACAGGGCGCAGGATAGCAATTGAGATTAAAAAAGCACGGGATATGGGATGTCTTGACAGGGTGCTGACATGAACAACTGCTTGCTTTGATCACCAAGGAAAACATGAAATGTAAATCCATAATTTCAAATCATGAAATCATCAGATCAATAATCACGTGAAATATATTACAAGGTTTATGGAGAATTCTAGATGAAAGAAATACGAATACACGGTCGAGGTGGTCAGGGCTCTGTCACAGCTGCTGAACTATTGGCTGTTGCTGCTTTTGCAGACGGGAAATTCAGCCAGGCCTTCCCCGCATTCGGTGTGGAAAGGAGAGGAGCACCGGTCCAGTCATTCACAAGGATCAGCAATGAACCCATCAGGCTCAGAAGTCAGATCTACGAACCTGATTACGTTATAGTGCAGGACCCCACACTCCTGGAAGTAGTTGATGTTGCATCGGGCCTTAAGGATGATGGAATACTTATAATCAACAGTGACTTTGATGCTGACAGTTTCGATATCAACACAAAGGCAAAGATAATGACGGTCAACGCAACAAAGATAGCACTGGACATTATCGGCAGGCCAATAGTAAACACAGTACTACTTGGAGCCTTTGCAGGTGCAACAGGTGAGATAGAGCCTGAATCCATCAAGATGGCTGTGAAAGAGAGGTTCCCCGGCAAAATAGGAGAGAAGAATGCCGAGGCGATCCAGGAAGCATACAGCATGATGAAGGAGGAGAAGATATGAAGATCCTACCGGGAGGAGTATGTGAGGCAGGAAGCACCATAGTCAACAAGACAGGCGGATGGAGAAATTTCAAACCGGTCTACGATTATGACAAGTGTATCAAATGCAAACTATGTGAATTACTATGTCCCGATATGGCGGTGAACCCCAGGGAGGACGGATACTTTGAGTTTGACTATGATTTCTGCAAAGGATGCGGGATCTGTGCAAACGAATGTCCAAAGAGTGCAATTGACATGGTTCTGGAGGAGAAGTAAATGGCACCTGAAAACAAACTTGATAAGAGCAAGATGGTCGTTGTAGAAGGATCATATGCTGTTGCACATGCTGTTAAGACCTGCAGGCCACATGTAATATCAGCATATCCTATCACGCCGCAGACCCACATTGTAGAGGAGCTCTCTCAATTCATGGCAGACGGTGAGATACCTAACTGTGAATACATCAATGTGGAATCTGAGTTCTCAGCACTCTCCGCACTGGTGGGTTCTTCAGCCACCGGAGCAAGGTGTTACTCAGCAACAACATCACAGGGACTTGGACTCATGCATGAGGTACTTTTCAATGTATCAGGAATGAGGTTACCTGTTGTGATGACCATCGTGAACAGGGCTGTCAGTGCTCCCATTAATATATGGAACGATCAGCAGGATTCCATATCCCAGAGAGATACCGGCTGGATACAGTTTTACGCCGAGCATATACAGGAAGTCTCGGATATGACAGCACAGGCCTTTAAGGTATCAGAGGATAAGGATATCCTCATGCCCTCAATGACCTGTATGGACGGCTTTATCCTGTCACATGTTTATGAACCGGTAGTGCTTCTTGAACAGGACCTCACAGATGAGTTCCTTCCTAAGTATGAACCCGAATACGTGCTTGATCCAAAGAGACCGCTAAGCTTTGGAGCTTTTGCAGATCCTCACTACTACACAGAGTTCAGATACATGCAGGAGCAGGCAATGCAGCGGGCCCTTAAGAAAATAGAGGACGTGGCAAATGAATTCTACGATGTATACGGAAGATACTACGGAGGACTTATTGATGAATACCGCACAGATGATGCAGACATCATCATCATGGCAATGGGATCCGTTATCGGAACCATTAAGGACGTCATTGATAAGCTCAGGGACCGGAATGTGAAGGTCGGTCTTTTGAAGGTCAGGGTGTTCAGGCCATTCCCTGCGGAAGCTATCAGGAATGTTATAAAGGATGCAAAGGTCGTTGTCGTGCTTGACAAGAACATATCACTTGGGCTTAACGAGGGTGCACTCTGCACTGAGACAAAGTCGATACTTTATAACTCAGATATCAGAGTCCCTGTCGTAGGTTATATGATAGGTCACGGCGGGCGTGATATCAAGACAGACACTATCGAGAAGATAGTCGCTGAGGCAGAAGAGGTCATTAAGACCGGGATCAGGATCGAAAACCAGTTTACCGACCTGAAGGAGGAACTACTATGAAGAATTTGTTCGGTTCGGGACACAGGGGATGTGCAGGTTGCTGTGACGCAATGGCTGCAAAGTTCACACTTATGGGTGCCGGAGAGGACTGTATAGTCATTAACCCTACCGGATGCCTGGAAGTTATGACTACCCCTTTCCCTGAGAGTTCATGGAACGTGCCATGGATACATTCCCTTTTTGAGAATGCAGGAGCTGTGGGCTCAGGTATCGAGGCTGCTCTTAAGGCACTCGGAAGGAAAGAGAGCACAAAGGTTGTTGTAATGGCAGGTGACGGCGGAACGCTTGACATTGGTATGCGTTCCATATCAGGCGCCTTTGAGAGAGGCCATGACCTCACTTATGTCTGCATCGACAATGAGGCTTACATGAATACCGGTGTACAGAGAAGTGGAGCAACACCATACAATGCATCGACCACAACAAGTCCTTCAGGAAAGGTATCCTTTGGAAATCCAAGGCCTAAGAAGAACATGCCTGCTATAATGGTTGCACATGGTTCACCATATGTGGCTACAACTTCCATTGGTTTCCCCAAGGACATGATCAACAAGGTCAAAAAAGCCACAGAGATCGTGGGCCCTACCTATATACACGCGCATGCCCCGTGCACTACTGGATGGGGATACGATACTTCCAAAACCGTAGAGGTCGCAAAGATGGCAGTCCAGACCGGACTGTGGCCACTTTACGAGATCGAGGATGGGGAGCTCACAAAGGTCAGGAAGATCGGTAAGAACATCAGGCCTGTTGATGAATACCTTAAGATGCAGCGTCGTTTCAAGCACCTCTTCACCATGGAAGGCGGCGTGGAAGAGATCGCAAAGATACAGGCAATCGCTGATAAGAACATTGAGTTTTACGGGTTGTGACCCGTAAACTTTTACTTTTTGGCTCCATTTTGGTGAAAAACTGACCTAGACAGAAGAGTCTTCCAGAGCCTTGTCTTTTTTGAAAAATAAAAAAATAGACCGGCATAACCGGTCATTTAATGATGTGCGTGCTGGTCTTCCGCCTTCTGCATTTCCCATGTCTTATGTGCCTCATCTATTGAGGTGAGGCACTTTTTGCAAAGCTGTACTGTATCTTCCTCAGCACCCTTTGAGAATGAGGGCCTGCTGATGGTCACATCGTACAACTGCGCAATGGCACCACAAAACTCACATTTACCTGCTGTTCCGCAGCTGGGGGCCTCTGCCTGCTTATCATGGGTCTTCTTTCCTGCATTAAGGCATCCTTCACATAGTCCCTGCCACATTCCATGCGGGTAGGAATGTGCATATTTTGGCTTGAACACCCTTACAGGAACCACTGTGGGAATAGCGACTCCACAAAGATCACAGTCTGCCATTTTAAATTCCTCCTGGGATCAGTACCTTTGCAGCTTCCATTGACCAGTAGATGAATGGCTCTGACCAGAAACCTATAACAAGTACACCGATCACAGCAATAACCAGTGCAATGGTGTATGGAAGAGGTTCTGATATCTTCTCACTGTCCGTTGGAAGGAAGTACATGTATTTAACGACCTTTGCATAGTAGTACAGGGAGATCGCACTGTTCAGTATAGCTATCACTGCAAGCCACACAAATCCGGCCTGTATGGTTGATGAGAACAGGACGAACTTGCTCATGTAACCTGCTGTAAGCGGGATACCAGCCAGTGCAAATACGAACACGGTCATAGAGAGAGCCGTTACAGGCATTCTCTTGCCAAGACCCCTGAAATTGTCTATGTGATCAGGGTCAGCCGAATCCTTGTTCTCTGAAAGGACCATGTATACTACCGCTGCAGTTGCAATGAAAGCTCCTGCCTTCATGAAACCATGTGAGAGGGCATAGAGTATGCCACCTCCAAGTGCCATGGGTGTGAGCACCACAAATGCCATGGAGATGTAACCTGCCTGGGCAAGTGAAGAGTATGCGAGCATTCTCTTGACACTTGTCTGGTTAAGGGCTACAATGTTACCATATGTCATTGTGATCACTGCAAGTATTGCAAAGGCTAGCTGCCATTCGGCCTGGAGGGCTATCAGTGCAACAATGAATACCTTAAAAGCTGCTACAATACCCATCTTCTTAGAACCGGCTGCAAGCAGTGCCGATACAACAGAAGGTGCACCCTGGTATGTATCCGGAGCCCACATGTGGAATGGTACAAGAGCTATCTTGAAACCGAATCCTGCTATCAGGAGAACCGTTGCAACAAGTCCCATCGGACTTGAGAGAAGTACTTCCATGTTGGCTGCTACTCCAGGAATGCTGGTCGTACCGGTTGCCCCGTAAATGTAGGAGATGCCAAAGAGCAGTAAAGCAGCTGAAAGGGAGCCTATGATAAAGTATTTCATTGCAGCTTCAAGTGACCTTGGGTTCTTCTTTTCAAAGCCTGCCAGTGCATAGGTTGCAAGACTTGCAAGCTCGAATGCAACGAAAAGTACCATCAGATCGTTTGCAGATGCAACGAACATCATACCAATGGTTGCGAATATCCCAAGGGTGAAGAACTCTTCCGTGTGGCTGTTACCTTCGGTATACTTGATACCTGAGATCGCAAAGAGCAATGCAACCACAAGGAACACTATCTTGAAGAACTGGGACAGGGCATCTATGGACACAGTATCGTAGAAGATGGTTGCCTGCGTTCCAAGGCTTGATACCGTAAAGAAGAGGGCAATGAGAATACCCAGACTTGCCAGGTAACCCAGTATCTTCTTAGAGCCTGTCGGGAGGAAAAGCCCGATAAGCAATACTGCCAGCCCTGTTAGTACAAGGGTGAGCTCAGGAGCCAATAACATCAGATCCATATCTCACACCCCCATTACAGCCATAAGGCTGACTATCTGTTCTGAACTTGTCAACATCATTTCAAGCACCGGGCTTGGATTAAGTCCGAAGTACAGTATGAGGATCGCAATGATACCCATAGAAAAGGTCTGGTATCCATTGATATCCAAAACAGTACCGAGTTTTTCGTTATATACACCAAACATCGCCCTCTGAAGAGCCCACAGGTGATACGCAGCAGTTATCACAATTGCCAGCAGTGCAATAATAACGTATGCAGGCAGGTTCACAAAGGTTCCGGCAAGTACAGATACCTCTGCAATGAAACCACTAAGTCCCGGAAGTCCCAGGGATGCCATGAATGTAAGTACCATTATCACTGCCAGCTTCGGCATCTTCTGTGCAAGGCCACCAAGATCGTTTATTATCCTTGTGCCCGTTGCATTATTGATGATACCACATGACATGAACATAATGCTCATGATAAGTCCATGTGAGAACTGCTGGAACATAGCCCCTGATACGGAAAGAGATACAAGACCTGCTGCACCCAGTGTCACGTAGCCCATGTGGCTCACACTGGAATATGCGACCATTCTCTTGAGGTCCTTTTGGGAGAGTGCCAGGAATGCACCGTAGATTATGCTCACTGAACCCAGAACTGCCATGATGGTTATCATCAGGTTTGGAGATGCAGTGAATGGCAGCATCGGCAACATAATCTTGAAAAGACCGTAACCACCGATCTTGAGCATGACAAAGAGCACACTGCCTGCGGTCGGTGCCTCAGTGTATGCATCGGGAAGCCATGAGTGGAACGGGAAGCTTGGTATCTTGACTATGAAACCAAAGAGCAGGGCCAGGAATATCATGTCCTTTGCAATTCCGGATTCTATGAACTGGAACTGTGAAAGGAGGTATGGTATATCAAGGCTTGGGGTTCCTGTCATGTCCCATGCTGCAAAATAAAGTCCGAATATACCAAGCAGCATCACAAGGGACGCCACATGGGTGTATATGAAGAACTTAATTGATGCATGGTGTTTGTTGGGCCCTCCCCAAATGCTCACCATGAAGAAGAGCGGTATGAGAGTGAGTTCCCAGAATA
The DNA here is from genome assembly GCF_045690325.1 of Methanolobus sp. WCC5. GTDB lineage: Archaea > Halobacteriota > Methanosarcinia > Methanosarcinales > Methanosarcinaceae > Methanolobus. The sequence goes on from NZ_CP146981.1 coordinate 1,230,085, forward strand.
CGTAGAACAGGAAGAAGTCAAGTGCGGTGAAAACACCGATAACAGCACCCTCTGTTGCGAGTATCAGTGCATAGAACCTGTTAGGTGATTTTCTCTCATCGTTCCATGTAAAGATGATGAGCAACGGAAGGACAATTGCATTGAGAAGTATCAATGGCATTGATATTCCGTCAACACCCAGGTGGTAGGATATACCAAGGGAAGGTACCCATTGTATGAACTCCACGAACTGATTGTCTGCTATGGTGCTGTCGAAGTTAAAGTACATGAACACTGTTAGCAACAGTACGATAACAGTACCTGTAAGGGCAAGGGCTCTTGCCTGTTCTTTTGTTTTTGTCAGTAATATAAGTGCTGCAATGACCAGAGGTATCAGCACGATCATAGATAATATCGGCATCATCAGAGTACCTCCATTACCACTTTAATGAGAATCACCAGAAGACTTACCCCGGTGATAACAGCAGTGGCATAGTTCTGTACTGCTCCTGTCTGGAACTGGCGCAGTGACTCTCCGGTCTCCAGCATAAGTTCACCCATCCATTTGACCATCCAGTCAAAACCTCTGTCAATGGCACTTCCTGCAAAGGCAAATCCTTCATAGATAACCTTGACTGAGAAGAAATTGGTGAAGATGGAGTTCTGGTAGTACCTGTTATACAGGAGCTTGTAAACGGCATTGTTCCTGGACACAAGGCGGTCCATATTGACGACCTTCAGTCCGTAGATAAGGAAAGCTATCACAAAACCTGCCAGTGCAACGATCAGTGGCATCCAGAGTATAATCGCGGGCTCATGATGATGCCCGTGTGATGCAAGATGATAGCCACCCATGGTTGCAAGTTCGTGAATGTCCATATTCACGAAATTGTTAACGAAGGTCCCGCTGACAAATTCATTGAACACCCTGGATGTAAGGCCACCGAAGAACAGCGCAAAGACTGCAAGTATAGAGAGCGGCACTGTCATGGATGCGGGTGATTCGTGCCCACCGTAATCGGTGCGCGGCTTTCCATAGAATGTCATGAAGAGCAACCTGAATATATACAGGGATGTCAGAAGTGCTGCGACAATGGCGAGTACATATGGTATCCATGCCCCGGTTGTTTCCCCGAACAGGTATGCACTTTCTATGATAGCATCCTTACTGAAGAAACCACTGGTACCTATGGATGTCCCCGGAATACCTATACCTGCAAGCGCCAGGGATGCTGCGAGCATTGTTGCTGCCGTTATTGGCATCACCTTTGCAACACCACCAAGCTGCCTCATGTCATGTGTACCTACTGCATGGATCACACTGCCTGCACACAGGAAAAGCAGAGCCTTGAAGAATGCATGGTTGACAAGGTGGAAGAGGGAGATACCAACAGCTTCTGCACCAATTGCCGCACCGATACCAAGACCCAGCATCATATACCCGAGCTGGCTTATGGTAGAGTATGCAAGCACACGTTTCAGGTCGTTCATGACAATTCCCATGGTTGCTGCAAATATTGCAGTGAAAGCACCAAGGTATGCCACTATCATCAGTGAATCAGGAGCTGCTATGAACATCGGGAATGTCCTTGCTACCAGATAGACACCTGCAGTAACCATTGTTGCTGCGTGTATGAGAGCTGATACGGTTGTCGGACCTTCCATTGCATCAGGAAGCCACACATGAAGCGGGAACTGGCCGGACTTACCAACTGCACCACCGAAGAACAGGAGTGTTATCAGGGTGATGTGGCTTACCTCCATTCCGAGGATGTTTGAATTCATTGCTGCAATTTCCGGAATGTGAGCAAATATCTCGTCAAACCTTAGTATGTAAACTCCGTCCGGGATGGTACCGTTGAATATCTTGAACAGATCAGAGAACAGGATAACGATACCTGCAAGGAACATCACATCACCGATCCTGGTTGTCAGGAAGGCCTTCTTTGCTGCTGATGCAGCAGATGGCTTCTCATACCAGAAACCGATGAGCAGGTATGAACATACACCTACAAGTTCCCAGCAAATGAAGAGCTGGAGAATATTGTCCGAAAGGATCAGACCCAGCATTGAAGCTGTGAACAGTGCGGTTTCGGCAAAATATCTGGAAGGTGCTTTGTCGTGGGACATGTAGCCTACTGAATAGATATGAATAAGCAGACTTACAAGTGTTACCATTGAAAGCATAACAGCTGCCAGCGGATCAACAAGGATACCTATGTTGAGCATAGCAAACCAGCTGTATGACTGGTTTATAACCATTTCAGGATTTGCAAGCAGTTTCAGTGTTATTAATATTGAAATCACAAATGATGCTGCGATAGCTGCTATTGGGATTATAGCGCCGCCAGTTGGCAGTTTCTTCCCGAGGAAGAAAGTCAGCACAAAGGCCAGTGCAGGCAGGAGTGGTATTAAGAATGCAAGATCTTCTACTGCCATTTTTACCACCTCAGTATGTTAATGGAATCAAGGTTTATGGTATCCTTCATTCTGTAGAGAGACATCAGTATAGCAAAGCCTATAGCTGCCTCTGCAGCTGCCAGTGCGATGGAGAACAATGTGAACACCTGCCCTGTAAGATCACCATTGTAGCTTGAGAATGCCACAAGGTTGATGTGAGCTGCATTCAGCATAAGTTCCACGCACATGAGGATACGGATACCACTGCGTTGTGTCATCAGCCCATAGAGACCTATGGAAAAGATAATTGCAGCAAGAGCAAGGTAAAAGACGATCGGTATCATCACTTATCATCTCCTTTTGCCATGTAGATGGCACCCATCAATGCGGATAACAAAACAATAGCTAATATTTCGAACGGAACCACAAACTCGGTGAATATGAGCACACCGATTGCCTGGATATTACTCTGGTCTTCCAGATTCTGAGGAATCTGGTCCAGTGAGGGCCATCCTGTTGAAAAAACGGTAACCAGTATGACCGCCAGGAACAGAACTGCAACCATCATACCCAGGATGCGTGGTTTCAGGTAGTTATACACAGATGTGATAACACCCATCACTGTGAATGATACCTCTTTATTCAGCATCTGTACCAAACTCCTTCTTCGTAAGCATTACAGCGAACAGTATCAATACACCTATTGCACCAATGTAGACAAGAACCTGGACAACACCAAGGAACTGCGCATTGAGCAGTATGTAAAGCGCTGCAACAACGAACATCGTGACTACCAATGCAATGGCTGCCCTTACTACATCCCTGGCCGTTACCACAAACAGAGAGAATACTATCGATACAAGCGCCAGGACTGCAAAAACGATCATTTCAACTATTGAGCCTATTGTGGTGTCCATCTGCTCACCTCTTCACCAGCTTCTTCTTCAGCATTAATATCAACTTCCCTTGCCAGCATATCCGGTGTAAAGAGAAGGTCCTCATGGTTCCAGCGAATGACACCCGTCAGATACACCTTTGAACTTGACAACGCATCCTTTGGACACTGATCGATACATAGCCCACAGAACAGGCAGTGACCGATATCTATTGCAGGGAACCATCTTTGCTTGTCACTGTCCGGACCAATGCGTGCCCTGACTATTTTGATAGCATTGTTGGGACATGTATTGGCACATATTCCACAACCTATACATTTACTTTTATCAAGTTTCTGTAAGCCCCTGAATCGGTCTGAAAGTTTTGTGGCTACTTCCGGACACATCCTTGTAACAGGTGGACCGAAGTAAATGTTTTTAACTGCTGTTATAATATTTTTGATAACCATTCATTCACACCCCCAGCAGGCCCAATACAACTACCCATCCCAGGTTAAGGAGGGATAATGGCAGAAGCTTTTTCCAGCTCAGGTCCACAACCTGGTCTATCCTGTACCTTGGAACAGCCCACCGGATCATGATGATCGTGAGTATTACCAGTACCACCTTTCCCATGAAGAAGGCAGTCGGAAGGATTATACCAAGGATAGTGTTTGCAGTAAGTGCTGCAGGCAGGTTCCATCCGCCAAGGAACAGCAGAACAATTAGCATTGAGCCAAGTATAAGGTGTATATATTCTGCGAAGAAACCCAGACCGAATCTCATACCTGTGTATTCAGTGATCCATCCGGCAATCAGTTCTTCCTCTGATTCGTTCTGGTCAAAGGGAAGACGACCCATATCTGCCATGATCGCAACGAAGAATACAATAAATCCGATTGGTTGCATGATTATGAACCACAGAGGATTCTGTGCCTGAGCTATTTCCACTATGTTCAATGAACCGGCCATCACAGCAACACTTACTATACAGATACCAAGAGGTACCTCATATCCTATCATACGTGCGAAGTTCCTGAAAGCACCGAGAACGGAATACTTGTTGTTTGCACTGTATGCAACCATGAAAATACCAATAATGGATATAGCAGACATAGCTTCAATGTAAAGGATACTGATATCCATATCAGTTGCAGCTATCGGATACGTCTCGCCATTAATTATTATTGCACCGAAAGGAATTGCCACAAGCATCAGGAAAACTGACCCCATGAGAATGATAGGTGCTGATACGAACAACAACCTGTCAGCGTTCTTGGGAATGATGTCCTCTTTGGTGAACAGTTTGATAGCATCGGCAACAAGCTGGAGCAAACCGTGCGGACCGGTCCTCATGGGACCATATCTCTGCTGGATATCCGCAGAAAGTTTACGTTCAAACCACACAGCAGCCATTGCACCAAGGAATATGGCACCCATAAGACACAGGCCAAGGATACCTCGCAAAAGAGGGTTGTAGATTATATCATCCAAATGCATCATCATGATCACCTGTCAACCTCACTGGTACATGTGTCCATACTTCCGGCAATAGCCACTATATCTGCGACGTTCACACCTTTAAGAAGAGGTGGAAGTGTTTGCAGAGTTGGATAAACCGGTCCTCTTACCTTAACGCGGTATGGTTTGTCAGAACCGTCTGAGACCATATAGAATCCCATTTCTCCCCTGGGAGACTCCACACGATGGAAAACCTCTCCTGCGGGTACCCTCATAACCGGTGATCTCTTTCCATATGGAGTATTTTCGGGAAAGATAGGGCCTGATGGGATCTGGTCAAGGCATTGCTCTATTATGTACATGCTTTCACGCATCTCATCCAGACGTACCTGGATCCTTGCGTAGACATCACCGTCTTTATGTGTGCAAACCTTAAAATCCAGGTCATCGTAGACAAGGTAGGGCTCATCCTTGCGTATATCAAAATCAACACCTGTTGCCCTGAGAGGCGGACCGGATACTCCGAGATCCTTGGCAACATCCGCTGTGAGCACACCTATACCCACAGTCCTTGCCTTGTAGATTGAATCGGTCCTGTACTGATCTTCATAATTATCAATGGCTTTGCGGAGGTTTCCAAAGACATACTTCACATCATCCTTGAAACCTTCGGGAAGATCATCCTTCACACCACCAAAGCGCAGGAAACTGTGTGTTATACGTGCGCCTGTAACAGAATCCATAAGGGTAAGCACATCCTCCCTGTCCCTTATCGTATACATGAACATGCTCACAAAACCCACAAAGGATGCATATTCACCCATACCCAGCAGGTGACTCTGTATCCTGGAAAGTTCTTCCATTATCACACGAATGTATTGTGCCCTTTCGGGTACTTCTATACCTGCCAGTTTCTCAACACAGCCTACATATGCCTCTTCATTGGTAAGTGCTTCAAGATAACATATCCTGTCCACAATGGTTATTCCCTGAAGATATGTCTTGTTCTCAAGAATCTTCTCGATGCCTTTGTGGATCCAGCCCATCTCGACCTCGGAATCCACAACGGTCTCACCTCTTAATTTCGCATTCAGCCTGAATGGTCCCGGCATCATGGGATGTTGTGGTCCAAGGTGCACTATCATTTCAGAAGGTCCAACTGTTTCTTCCATAATATAATCCTCACACCAAATTCTTAGCCGTCTTGTTGGGGAAGCCTTTATAGTCCTTGCGCAGTGGCCACTCACCGAGCATCTCTTTTGGAAGTACAAGAGGTTTAAGGTCGGGGTGGTTAAGGTACTTCACACCATACAGTTCGTACGTTTCTCTTTCGTACCAGTTAGCATTCCAGTATACGGGTACTACCGATTCAATCTCCGGGTTATCCCTTGGAAGGATAGCCTTCATCGTAAGTATGACCGGATGTTCGTAGGAACCTATCACATATACCACTTCTATCTCATTCCTGTCCGGACGGTCAATTCCGAATTCACAACAGAGATGTCCAAAAGACAGTTCCTGTTTGAGGTAGCGGCATACATCCACCACATTTTCAGGCTTCACTTTGGCGAAGGTCCTTATAGCAGATTCGATATCTGCATCATATATATCATCAGGGAACCTGCCTGTAAGTGAAGCAATTATAGATTCAGCGTCCATTTTTTCACCTCAATACTCGGTACCTTTATCCTTCTTAGCTTCGATCTTCTTCTGAAGCTCAACAAATCCCTGAATCAGAGCTTCACACCGCGGAGGACACCCAGGTACGAAAACATCAACCGGGAATATCTCATCTACATTCTGATGCGTACTGTATGATTCGTAGAAAGGGCCACCACTTATGGCGCAATCACCAAAACAAATAACCCACTTCGGTGCAGGCATCTGGTCCCAGATCCTTTTCAGCGCAGGAAGATACTTCTTTGTCACATATCCACTGATGATCATGACATCAGCATGTCTTGGGGAATTACGAGGAATGATACCAAAACGGTCTGTATCATAGTGAGCCATACCTGTGGAAAGCAGCTCAACACCACAACAACCCATTGCATTTACCATGAACCACAATGAATTCTTGCGACCCCAATTCAGCACATCCTGAACCTTTGTTTTCTTGATGAAGTCGCTGATGACATTCGAATCGGTCAGCACTACACCGGGGACATCAGCGTATCCCACATTTTGGACTTCGCTTTGTTCGACTTGTGTCTGCTCTACTTCATCCATTTAAGAGCCTCCTTCTTGACAAGATACACGTAGCCAAACAGTACAATGAAAATAAAGACTGACATTTCAATGGTTGCTATTTCAGTGATATCATGTCCTTTAAAGATGGCAGCCCACGGATAGAGGAAAAGGACCGCAATATCAAAAAGAACAAAAGCGATGGCATAGAGATAATACTCGACATTGAACTGTATCCTGGCGCTTCCTTTTGGAAGAGAACCAGCCTCGTATGTCGTGTACTTTGCTGATGATTTACTCCTCGGACTTAATGTTTTAACAAGGAACATTGTCAGAGGTGGCATCAAAAGCGCCACTATAAGAATGATTGCAACCGGTATGTAACTATTGGCTATGTTACTAATATCGATTATTCCTGACATAAACTATTCTCCTGAAAGTTATAAAGGTAGAGAGACTATTCGTATAAAACACCTTCGTGTAAGGGATTGATACAAATGCTTCTACAACCTGTGCGGCTAGATGGAACATATCTGTTGAGATATTTTTCAATAGATAGTGTCGGCTAGTAATGATATTAATTCATCATATTTAAATTGTGTTAGCATCATGCTGACAACCCGAAAATCATTACAAAAAAGATAGGACATAAAGTAGCAAAAAACACGACAGAAATACAGAAAAAAAGAAAAGGCATCAGACACTTTTCAAAGAGAAGTATTTCTTTATGACAGTATCGCATTCAGAACATGAGATGACCATCCAGTCACCCACGTCCCTGCGGACGTACTTATCAAAGATAGAGGCACCACATGTAGGGCATACATAGTAGTCCTTGAAATAATAGTGATAAAAATAAGGCGTTGTTTCAAGCCAGTCAAGAACCTGCTGCATGCGTTCGAAATACCTTCTTCTGGAAGCTGGAGCTTCTTGCATATCTATTGCGTTGGAAACACGGGCACTGACATCTTTAGTATGCTTCTCAGATTTTTTTGATATTTTTTTATAATCGGAAATATACTTTGTGGTATTTGAAAGATAATTAAGATAAGCAGCATGCGCCTTGGGCTCCCTTCTCCAGATGGTGCGAAGGAAATATTCACCCATGACGTCTTCCATTATGTCCACACATGCAGTGCATATATTATATCCTTCATAGTGCCTGAAGTCCTGCAACTCCCCGCATATAACACACGTTTCCATTATGAGAACCTCCCATCAATCTACAGAGTGAGGAACCATAGCCTCGCGGGTGAACATTATAGGGAATATATTAAGGACTGCAAGCAAGTCACCTTCCTCAACCCTGCCTGTTTCCTGGCCCAGTATATAGGCAGAATCTATCACTCGCTCCCTGTCCACAGGTCTTGCCCCTCCTTTTGTACCTACCTTGACAAGCGAAACAAGTGCATGATGAGAGAATGTACAGGGAATAGCAACCATATCAGACTCTAATGGTATCTCTTTGACTTTGATCTTCTTGAATTCACCAGCACGTATATCAAGACTCTCATCAGAGATCACCATTTCCCATTTTGCACGTGTGGCAATGGTAAACTCGTATGTTGAAGCCTCAACTCTTTTAGATGTCACTTCCCCTTCATTTCTGGAGACTACCTGGATAATTTCATTCTTCATAAGTCCACCAATACAAAAATGATTTACACCCATATATAATTATGCATAACTATAATGAATAATAATGATAAAAATTGCCGCATAAACATGAGCATCTGCAGAAATTATTTCTTAAGGATTATGCAGCTTTTTTCTTTATGACACTTAGTCGTCAGAATACTCTGTGAATCCTTTACACCATCCATATTCCCTATCACCTGCAGGACATTTTCCTTCAGCGAATGTATGTCAAACGTCCTGACCTTCAGGAGAAGATCATAAGGCTCAAGTAATTCATATATCTCAAGTACATCATCGATATTCCTGAGCCGGTTTATAATGTTTATCCTTTTACTCTGCTCAATATTAACTCCGATAAACGTTGTGACAGTCAGGCCAACCTCGGAAGTATCCACTTTTACTGTGAATTCACGGATAACACCTGTTTCACGCATTTTCTCGATTCTTTTATGCACTGTAGATGTGGCCAGTTCAAGGTCTGTTGCAATCTCTGTGCTATGCATCCTTGAATTCTTGCAAAGGCGCTCTAATATCGCAAGGTCAACTTCATCCATGATAATATAATTATATGTCTATAATAATAAATATTTCTGTTTGAAGAGCAACATGAAACAAAATGTGAGCAATTATTCAAAATATGCCATCATAGAAATCATCCCGCATAAAAAAAGTGGAGAACAAAGAACAACAAGACTTTTTATTGTTGAAATCCTTATACAATAAAATCCGGTGAATACCATGAAAGTGAATGAAAACTGTGTAGGATGCGGCCAATGCGTGGCTTTTTGTAAATTTGCAGCCATTGAAGTCAGAGGAAAAGCAGTAATAACTTCCTCCTGTGTGGATTGCAGATTATGTGCCGCATACTGTCCGGTAAAAGCAATAGAGGCATAGAATGAAAGCAATTGTTATCGGTTCAGGACTTGGAGGGCTTTTGAGCGCAGCCAAACTCTCAAAAAAAGGATATGATATCGAGGTCTTTGAAAGACTTCCAATAATAGGAGGGAGGTTCACAAACATCCCGTATAAGGGTTTTCAACTGAGCACCGGCGCATTGCATATGCTTCCACACGGACCTGCCGGACCCCTTGCACAGCTTCTTGAAGATGTAGGTGCCGACGTGGAAATAATCCGCAGGAAGCCCATAGCGGTAATAAGGATACCAAGGAAAAAAGGGGACACAGATTACAAATATGGACACAAGGACCTGCTCTTTGAGAATTTCAGAACACCATTCACCCTGTTAAATCGCATCAAACTGATGTATTATGTAGTAAGTACACGGAAGAACCCTCCTTCAGGGCAATCCTTCAGACAGTGGTGTCAAAAACATCTGCAACAGGACTGGACATACCGCATCTCAGATTCCTTCTTTGGATGGGCATTGAGCCTTAAAGCTGCAGATGTGCCTGCAGAAGAAGCTTTTGCAATCATAGAGAACCTCTATCATCACGGAGGACCGGGAGTTCCCATGGGAGGATGCAAGGCGATCACAGATGCACTGGCAAATATTGTGCAATCCCATGGCGGGATAATTCACGTCTCATCCGAAGTAACAAGGATCAATACAAAAGACGGGAAGGCCATAAGCGTAACAGTGGATGGTAAAGAACATCCTGCAGACATCATTATCAGTGATATTGGCCATAATGCTACTGCGGAATTGATATATGAGAAAGAAGGCATCGCCGGAATGGCAGACTACATAAGCAAAGCAAAGGATCTCAGGCCATCTGCAGGAATAAAAATATGCCTTTCTTCTGACAAGCCCCTCATCGGACACGGGGGGGTACTGCTCACACCCTACGCAAAGAGAGTAAACGGAATAAACGAGGTCACAAATATAGATCCAAGCCTTGCACCTGAGGGAAAACACCTTACAATGGCTCACCAATGTGTTCACTGGGATGATATCAATGATCTTGAAAAGGAGATAGAGCTGGGACTTGAGGATCTTAAAGATATTTTTGCAGGAAAAGAATATGAAGTACTTCTGATACAATCATATTCAAATGAATGGCCTGTCAACAGGTCACCTTCCGGTGCGGACCTCAATAACAGGACCCCTGTGCCAAACCTGTATGTCGTCGGAGATGGAGCAAAGGGCAAAGGAGGTATTGAAATAGAAGGGATTGCACTTGGAGTTCAAAACTGTGTACAGGAGATCATGGTAAGAGATTGACCGTAAAAGCATGAGCGATTAAACTTATGTAAATTGCTGCTTTAATCAAGGAACTGACAATGGATGATTTTGTAACATTCTGCCGTAATGTATTCGTGCCTGTAACAAATGTCTGCAGGAACAAATGCGGGTACTGTACATTCAGACGTGACCCTGATGAACCCGGGGCACAGCTCATGAAAATAGAAGAGATAGTACCTGTCATTGAACAGGGAAAAAATGCAGGCTGTACAGAAGTTCTTTTCACTTTCGGAGAGTATGCAGAAGAAGTGCCACAGTATAGAATATGGCTGGAGGAGCTTGGTTATTCCAGCACTATAGATTATATCTGCCAACTGTGCAGGATTGCTATAGATAAAGGACTTTTACCACATACCAACGCAGGGGTCCTTAACTATTCAGAACTTGAAAAACTGAAGCCTTTCAATGCCAGCATGGGCCTCATGCTCGAAACAACAGCCGACCTTGTTGCACACGAAGGCTCGCCTGGCAAGGTACCTTCAAAGAGAATAAAAACGATACGTTATGCAGGAGAACTAAAGATTCCTTTTACCACCGGCATACTAGTAGGTATTGGAGAGACACTGGACGACAGGATCAATTCCCTGCTGGCCATAGCAGAATTACATGAAGAATACGGCCATATACAGGAAGTTATCATACAAAACTTCACCCCAAAGCCACAAACACCTATGTCTGATATATCTTCTCCTACCGAAGAAGAGATGATGCAGGCAATACTGATAGCAAGGGAAATACTGCCCAATGATGTGGCAATACAGGTTGCTCCTAACCTTATAGATCCCTACACCCTGATACAATGTGGGGCCAGCGATCTGGGCGGGATATCCCCAACGACCATCGACTGGATAAATCCTGAAGCTGACTGGCCAAGCATTTCAAAACTCATGGAAATGGTCCGTGATGTAAAGCTGAAGGAAAGACTTCCGATATATCCGCAGTACATCAGGAAAGAGTGGTATAGTGATACCTTAAAAGAGCTCATTCATGAGCTTGCAGATGAGGAAGGGTATCGCAAGGCATGAGTTAGATGGCACATAATTTAAATAGAAAAGATAAGTATCGGAGAAAATATGAACCCTACTGGTATTCCGGATGATATAATAGAACGTGCCTGCGAAGGTAAGACCACAAAAGAAGATGCGCTTTTTCTGCTGGGAATACCTCCGTTCAGACTTTTTGAGCTTGCCGACAGGTTGCGTTATGAAACGGTAGGTGACACAGTAACCTATGTTGTCAATCGGAACATTAACTTTACTAACCGATGTGTTGGCAACTGCGGCTTCTGCGCATTCCGGGATAACACCGGTTATATCATGGATATTCCCCAAATACTGGAAAAAGTAAAAGAAGCAGAAAGCCTTGGAGCAACAGAGGTTTGCATCCAGGGAGGATTATTACCGGATGTGGATATTGATTTTTATACCAGCATGATAAGGGCGGTCAAAGCCGAATACCCCCACATTCACACACATGCATTCTCCCCAATGGAAGTCTACCATGCTGCAAAGCAAAGTGACATTACCATTGCTGAGGCCTTAAAGCGCCTGAGGGATGCAGGGCTTGACACAATGCCCGGCACAGCTGCAGAAATCCTTTCAGACAGAGTAAGGCATATAATATGCACCGACAAGCTCAGGACCCGGGAGTGGGTGGATGTCATCACCCAGGCACACGTGGCAGGGATTAATACAACTGCAACGATCATGTATGGTCATATCGAAACCATCGAGGAACGTATAGATCACATCATGCTTATAAGGGACATACAAAAAAGAACAGGTGGCTTCCTTGAATTCGTACCACTCACTTTCATGCCTTACAATAACAGGATAGGGGATGAAATGATCAATGCAGGAAGATACGCCACTCCGGGAATACAGGATCTGCAATTGTATGCTCTTGCACGCATAATACTCAACACTCACATAAGCAATATACAGGCAAGCTGGGTGAAGCTTGGCAAGAAACTTGCGCAGGTTGCCCTTTTCTGTGGTGTCAATGATCTGGGAGGGACACTGATGGAGGAGAAAATATCAAGCTCAGCCGGATCCACGAATGGTCAGTTCATGTCCGCACAGGAACTGGAATGGTTTATCACTTCATCAGGAAGAAAGCCGCTTCAGAGGAATACCACTTATAAACCAATCCTAAACAGCAATCCGACACAGATAAAACTCAAAATTGCCTGAGGATAAGATGTATTCACCTATTACTGACGATATAATTGACAGTGCACACAATGGTGAGATGTGCAAGGAAGATGCTGTTGCCTTAATGGAGGCAAATCCCCTCGAACTCTTTGCCCTTGCAAATGATCTGCGCTATGAAGCTGTAGGAGATAAAGTAACATACGTTGTTAACCGCAATATATACCTCACCAATATGTGTGCCGGAAACTGCGGTTTCTGCGCATTTAAGGAAAAGGAGGGATATGTTCTTTCTACCGAGGAAGTTCTTGAAGAAGTTGAAAGGGCATACAATGCAGGAGCTGTGGAAGTTTGTGTTCAGGGAGGGTACATTCCACAACTTAGTATGAACCATTATGCAAATATCTTTGATGCCATACGCTCCGATTATCCCACAATGAATATACACGCCCTTTCCCCCATGGAAGTATTCTATGCAGCCGCAATGGAGAACATGCCGCTAGAGGAGGCATTTATACTGCTGAAGGAATGTGGTGTCGGCACTATGACCGGAACATCAGCAGAAATACTTGTTGACCGTGTTAGGAAAATAATCTGCCCGGACAAACTTACAAGCCAACAATGGATAGATACCATTGAAACGTCACACAATGCCGGCCTTAGGACAAACTCAACCATAATGTATGGTCATGTTGAAACAGTTGAAGAAAGACTGGACCACATATTTACAATTCGCGACATACAACAACGTACCGGAGGGTTCACCGAATTTATCCCCATGCCTTTTATGCCATACAACAACAGGATAGGCGAAGCTATGATGCAGGATGGCAAGTTCATGAGCACCGGGATTGATGATCTTCGCTTGCAGGCTATTTCCAGGATAATCCTGCACAAATATATAGATAATATACAGGCAGCCTGGGTTAAACTTGGAAAGAAGCTGGCAAACATGGCATTGTTCTGTGGAGCTAATGATCTGGGTGGCACCCTTATGGAGGACAGGATCACTGTAGCTTCCGGTGGAACAAATGGAGAATATACCCCTGCAACAGAGCTTGAATGGATGATACGCCAGACAGGAAGGACACCACAAAAAAGAAATGCCCTTTATGAGGAAGCTTAATGAAAGCATTGATACCCTATAAAAAGAAAAACGCCAAGTCAAGACTTTCAACCGTACTCACGCAGCAGGAACGTGAAGATCTTGTAGAGCTGATGCTCAGAGATGTTGTCTTCAGCCTCTGTGAAGCCGGAATTGATGAAATAGACATACTTACAACACTTGATAACGGAGTTCCGACAGACCTTGGAGCAAATGTAGTACTTGATGAACATGATCTGAATGAAGCTATAAATGGCTACCTTGAACATGAGAGAAGACCTGTTTTGATAATCATGGCTGATGTGCCCCTGGTAAGGAGTGAACATCTAAGAGAGATCAGTTCAAGATCAGAGGACATTGTAATAGTTCCTGGAAAGGGAGGGGGGACGAATATTCTTTTCATAAAGGACCCTGCAAACTTCAGTGTCAAATATTATGGCCCCAGTTTCCTCAATCATTGCAATATAGCAAAAGTAAGGAATTGTTCGGTGTACGTTTATGACTCCTTCCTTTTAAGTACTGACATTGATGAGCCTCATGACCTTGTAGAAATAATGCTGCACGGACATGGAAATTCACTTAGATATATAAATGAAAGATTTGACATTGAAACGGGAAGGACAAGAGCTAAAATCAGCGCTCCTGGTAATGCATAAGCCACATATACTGCTTATGCTATAATTGCTTCCTGAATTCTGTGATATAATTGATTAGAAAAATATATTTTATCTTAATGTGTTAGGTACAGTTTATATAATCAATAGGTGATGATGGTGACCATCAAAGTAAATAAATTCAAATGCGGATATTGTGGTGCATGTGTAGGTGTGTGTCCGGCCGGAGCGCTTGAATTGATCGAAACATGGATAGAGGTCAGTGAGATGTGCACCGCCTGTGGCGTCTGTTCCAGAATATGTCCTGTTGGAGCCATTGAGGTGAAAAAATGAAGAGTGAGTATGATGTAGTGGTCATTGGGGCAGGCCCTGCAGGGTCCATTGCAGCAAAAACAGCGGCTCAGAAAGGTCTTGATGTACTCCTGATAGAAAAGAGGCAGGAGATTGGTGACCCGGTCAGATGCGCAGAGGGGGTAAGCAAAGTATGGCTGAGAAAACACATAGAACCTGATATGCGCTGGATATGTGCAGACGTAAAAGGATCACGCATATTCTCACCAGATGGCACCATGATAGAAATGGCTGAAGAGATAGCAGGAGGAGAAGTGGGATATGTCCTTGAACGCAAGGTATTTGACAGGACACTTGCCTACGAAAGTGCAAAGGCCGGAGCGGAAGTAATGGTCAAAACACGTGCTATCGACCTTATTATGGAAAAAGGTTTCGTTAAAGGTGTTAAAGTAATGCATCTTGGAGAAACATATGATATCAGTTCAAAGATAGTTATCGCTGCTGACGGAGTGGAATCAAAAGTTGGCAGATGGGCGGGTATTGACACATCCATCAGGCCTGCAGATATTGAGACCTGTGCCCAGTACCTGATGAGTGGTACAGGCATCGACCAGAACTATTGTTATTTCTATCTTGGAAACGAAATCTGTCCCGGAGGCTATGTATGGATTTTCCCAAAAGGGGGAGATCTTGCAAATGTAGGCATTGGTATCCTTGGAAGCAAGTCAGGGGAGAAACATGCTGTTGATTACCTGAACGAGTTCATAGAGAAGAACTATCCACATGCCAGAATACTGGAAATGGATGTAGGAGGCGTGCCAGTCTGCGGATCTATCGAAAGGACCATTACAAACGGACTCATGTTGGTGGGAGATGCTGCGAGACAATCCGACCCCATAACAGGAGGAGGCATAATCAATGCAATGGAAGCAGGTAAAATTGCCGGTGAAGTTGCATATAATGCCATATCCAGAGGTGATGTATCGATCAACGCATTGCAGGAGTACGAAAAAAGATGGAGAGAAAAGATAGGCCTTGAAATAGATAACAGCCTGATGGTCAAGGACATTTTTATCAAATTCACTGATCAGGAAATAAATTCCCTGGCTCGTTCACTTGAAGGAGTAAACTTTTCAAGCATGAGTCTCCTGGATCTGCTTTATGCGCTGTTTAAGGCAAACAAGAAACTATTATGGGACCTTAGAGTGCTTTTCAAGAATGTCATAAAATACGATCTGAACTTTGAACGCTGACCGGGTGCATACTGCCCCGGTAAACACTCTTTTTATTGTAACGCCTGCAGGGCATGATTGTAAATTTCCGGCTTCACGGTGGTATGCAATTGGTAAAGAATCATCTGGTAATCGCCCCTGTTTGACCAACGTATTATCTTTTCCAGAACTCGGGAGTCAGCATCACGATAACTGTGAATATCTCAAGCCGGCCAATCCACATATTTGCTATGAGCAAAAGTTTTCCAGCCAGTGGTACAACATCAAAATTGGCCATCGGACCCACAAGGCCAAATCCCGGACCGATGTTTCCCAGAGTAGCTATGGAAGCCGTAATAGAAGTTATAAGATCCATTCCCAGAAGAGACAGAATAATTGTGGACAGGGCAAAGATCATAAAATAGATCACTACAAAGGAAACTATGGCCTGCATCACATCTTCGGGTACCGTTCTGTTGTTGAATTTTATAGGTTTCACAGCCCGGGGATGTATCGATTTGAACAGAGCACGTTTTGCATATTTAAGCAATAAAAGGATCCTTACTACTTTGATACCTCCGGATGTCGAACCTGCACATCCCCCTATGAACATAACCACCAGCAGTACCATTTTTGCAGAGTCTGCCCACAGGTTAAAATCCACGGTTGCAAATCCGGTAGTTGTTGTAATAGAAACCACCTGGAAAGCGGAATATCTGAAAGCGTTCAGAGCTGTTTCACCCATGTCTTTCCACAGATCGAATGCAAGGATCGAAGTTGCAAGTATCAAAACAAAAGCATAGAACTTGAATTCATCATCCTTCACAAGACAACAACAGTCCGTATACATGGTCCTGTAATGAAGTGCAAAGTTAGCACCTGCGATTAACATGAAGAAAGTAATCACCCCTTCCACCAGAGGACTCCCAAATACCGCGATACTTTCAGAATAAGGAGAAAAACCACCACATGCCATCGTTGAGAAGGTGTGTGTGACAGCATCATATAAAGAGAGACCCACAAGCATCAGAACCACTACCTCTATCAGGGATATGAAAACATACACCATCCAAAGTATCTTTGCGGTTTCCCTGATCCGGGGTTTTATCTTATCCTCTGTCGGACCGGGGGCTTCAGCCCTGAATAACTGCCTTCCGGCAACACCAAGTTTTGGAAGGATAGCAATGAAAAGCATGATAATACCCATTCCACCTATCCATTGTGTCATGCTGCGCCAGAAAAGGATGCTTTTTGAATGGGCTTCTATATCCACAAGGATAGTAGCACCGGTTGTTGTAAAACCTGACATGGATTCAAAAAATGAATTGACCGGACTTATTCCGTCAAGCATGAACGGAATCGAACCGAAAAATGCAGCTGCAAGCCAGCCGAATGCAACAATAGCAAAACCTTCTCTTATCTTCCACTCTTCTGTGGATCTATTAAAACGTGAGAGCAGAATCCCCGTCATACCTGTAATTATGACAGCTACTAAAAAAGGAGCTAGCGGATCACCATAATAAATGGCTACCAGCAAGGGCACTATCATAATAGCACCCAGGAACCTTAGAAGTCCCCCAAGGACGTTTAATATGACCCCGTAATTCAAAAGTAAGACCTCTTTGAAAGATCATTTGAAGAATTTTTCTACCTCTTCAATTGCAGATTGCAGCACAAATACAACAACCCTGTCACCTTCCTCGATGATATATTCCCCCCGGGGAACAACAGTATTGCCTTTATGGACAACCATACTTACAATAGAGCCTTGAGGGAATTTCACTTTTTTAAGAGGGATTCCAACTATCTTTGATTTTTTTGAAGCTGTGTATTCAATGACCTCTGCCTTCTCACCTTCAAGAGTTATGACAGACTCTATACCCTGACCCAGGGTCATTTTCAGGACCTCATTTACTGTTGCCTGTCTTGGACTTACGGCGCTGTCCACACCAACCATCTCAAAGAGTGAAACATAATCGGACCGGTCAGATCTTGCAATCACTTTTTTCACCCCAAGCTGTTTAGCAAGCAGTGAGCACAAAAGGTTCTTTTCATCACTGTTTGTCACGGAGATAACAACATCCATCTCAGAAACGCCTTCTTCCTTTAAGAGATTGATATCTGTGCCATCCCCGTTCAGGATAAGTACACCCGGTAGTTCTTCAGCTATAACTGCAGACCTTTCCTTGTCAGATTCTATGATCTTCAGCTCAAATTCACTCTTTGCAACAAGCTTTGCAAGATAGAAACCAACGACTCCACCTCCAATGATCATAACTTTGCTTCTTTTGCCGCTTTTTTCGCCAAAAAGCCTACGCACATCTTTCATGGCAGCGGCTTTTCCAATGACCACTATGTGATCATTACCTTTGATTATATCATCACCATGAGGGATTATGACCTCAGCATCTCTGAAGAGAGCACTTACGATGCAACAATTTGCAAGATGGAGTTCCTGCATCTGTTTATTTACAAGCGAATGCTCTTCAGGAATAACGAATTCCATCATCTCTACCTTGCCATCGGCAAAATATTCCGCATCAATAGCAGAAGGAATCGCAAGGATCTGTGCCACCTCAGAGGCAAGTGACAACTCAGGACACACCATAGTATCTATGCCTATCTGAGGCCTTTTAGCAACCGGCTTATCGATATAATCAGGATTGCTGACCCTGGCTACGGTTTTTAATTTATCCTTATCTTTGACAATTAATTTGGAAGCCATACATGCAACAATGTTAACCTCATCAGAACCAGTCACCGCCACCAGCAGACCGGCCCCCTCCAGAACATCCTGGAGGATAGATACATTGGCACCGTTACCATGTATTACATGTACATCAAGTTCATCCGCGCGTTCACATGCTTCTTCATTCTGGTCTATGATGACCACATCGTTGTTCTGGTACAGAGCCTTAGCGATATGATAACCGACCTCACCAGCACCGATTATTACAATCTTCATAACAATACCTTCAAAAGGCCATAAATGGAAAATTCACTGATACTGAAAACAAAACGGATAAATATTCTTATTAGGCTTTAAACCTTACCATCGTATTATTGACGATTTAGTTAATATGAGTACATGAGAAAAAAGAAAGAGACGTTATTTCAAAAAAGACTATATCCCGGTCTCAAAGGCACCTTTCATCTTCTCGAAGATGCCTTTTCCACCTTTTGGACCTTTTACATCAGGTCCTTCTTCAAGTTGCTGAAGTTTTCTGAAAAGTTCCTTTTGCTCCCCTGATAGTTTTACGGGCGTTTTCACAATAATCTTAATAAGTTGATCGCCGTTTGAATTGCCATGAAGATGAGGCATACCTTTACCTTTCAGACGCAGTATGGAATGAGTTTGTGTCCCGGGTTTGATGTTCATTTTTACTTTCCCGTGAAGGGTCGGGACCATCACATCCCCCCCAAGTGCCGCCATTGTGAAGGATATTGGCTGTTCGTATATGATATCATCACCCACACGCTGGAATTTATCATGAGGTTCCACGTGCATTACCACATAAAGATCACCAGAAGGTGCTCCTGGACTCCCTTCCTCACCCTCACCTCTTATCTTAAGACGAAGTCCGTTATCAGTTCCCCTGGGAACTTTTACAGATATCTTGCGTACCTTCTTTATCTTGCCTGTACCCTTGCAGGCAGGACATGGATCATCGATAGTCTCACCCTGGCCGTGGCATGCCGGACATGTGCTGGTGGACATGAATGTTCCAAAAGGAGTCTTCCTGGCCTGTGTCACCTGTCCTGAGCCCTGGCATGTTGAACACCTGTGGGGACTTGTACCTGCCTTTGCACCGGTTCCGCCACATGTCTCACAGTTCTCAGCCCTTGGGACATTGATCGTGGTATCCACACCAGTTGCCGCCTGCTCAAGCGTGACAGTCAGATCATAACGAAGATCAGACCCTCTTGTCGGGCCACGACGTCTCTGTCCACCTCCAAAGCCGCCAAAACCCCCAAAGCCACCGAAACCGCCTCCGAATATGCTTCCAAGTATATCCCCAAGATCTTCAAAGCCTCCGAAATCCGCACCTCTGAAGATGTCTTCCTGGCTGTAACGGCCATCGATACCGGCATGACCGAACCTGTCATACTGCTCCCTTTTCTCAGGATCTGAAAGTACAGCATAAGCTTCGGATATCTCTTTGAACTTCTCCTCAGCATCCGTTTCCTTGTTCTTGTCCGGATGATATTGCATTGCAAGCTTCCTGTAAGCTTTCTTTATCTCAGACTCCGTGGCATCCTTGGATAAGCCCAGTATTTCGTAATAGTCGCGTGTCGTGGACATGGATCATTCCTGTGTAATATGGTGATTTAATATATAGATAAAATCAAGGTAGTAAGATACCTAAAGATTAAAGTATCTTACCTACACTTTTATCCATGTTTTATTTACTTGTTGTTTTCATCAACAACTTCATAATCCGCATCTACGATGGTCTCATCACCAGAGCCTGATACAGAACCTTCATCATCGGCTGCGGATGCAGCAGATGCAGCTTCTTCCTGTGCCTTCTGGTACATTGCAGCAGATACATCATAGATAGCTGTCTGAAGAGCTTCAGTCTTTGACTTTATATCCTCGATATCGTTGTTTTCAAGTGCGGCCTTCAAATCACCTATGGCAGCCTCAACCTTGGACTTCTGGTCAGGGGTTGCAATATCGTCCGCTTCCTTGAGAGTCTTTTCAGCAGCATTGACCAGGGATTCAGCCGTATTCTTTACCTCAACCTCTTCCTTGCGCTTCTTGTCCTCTTCGGCATGCAGCTCTGCATCCTTTACCATCTTGTCGATCTCTTCATCGGAAAGACCACCGGGTTTCTGGATTGAGATAGACTGCTCCTTGCCTGTCCCTTTATCTTTTGCAGTTACATGCAGGATACCGTTAGCATCAATATCAAACGTCACCTCTATCTGTGGAAGTCCTCTTGGAGCTGGTGGAATACCGTCAAGTGTGAACCTTCCAAGGGTCTTATTGGCAGAAGCTATACCTCTCTCACCCTGCAGCACATGTATCTCCACAGATGGCTGGTTATCAGCAGCCGTTGAGAATATCTGGCTCTTCTTGGTAGGAATTGTAGTGTTCCTTTCAATAAGAGGGGTTGATACGCCGCCAAGTGTCTCAATACCCAGGGTCAGTGGGGTAACATCAAGCAAGAGCACATCATGGACCTCCCCTCCAAGGACACCGGCCTGTATTGCCGCACCAACTGCAACGGCCTCGTCCGGGTTGATGTTCTTGTATGGGTCCTTACCTGTCGCTTTCTTCACAAGCTCCCCAACCGCGGGCATCCTTGTGGAACCTCCTACAAGAAGCACCCTGTCTATGTCCTTGGGTGAAAGTTTTGCATCTTTCATTGCCTGGTTAACAGATACAAGTGTTTTGTCAAGAAGATCAGATGTCATCTTCTCAAACTGTGCCCTTGTAAGATCGATATCAATGTGTTTTGGCTGCCCATTGGCATCAGCGGTTATGAACGGAAGGTTGATATTTGTTGCTGTCACACCTGATAGCTCTATCTTTGCCTTCTCAGCAGCATCCTTCAGACGCTGGAGAGCTGCCCTGTCTTTGGACAGGTCGATACCTTCGTTCTTTCTGAATTCTTCCACCAGGAAGTCAACTATCCTCTGGTCAAAGTCATCTCCGCCAAGCTTAGTGTCACCACTTGTTGAAAGAACCTCGAATACACCTCCTCCAAGTTCAAGGATCGATACATCAAAAGTACCTCCTCCCAGATCATAGATGAGGATCTTGTGGTCTTCATCGTCCCTGTCCAGTCCGTATGCAAGTGATGCTGCAGTAGGCTCATTGATAATTCTCATGACATCAAGGCCTGCAATGGTACCTGCATCCTTTGTTGCCTGTCTCTGGGAGTCATTGAAGTATGCAGGCACAGTGATCACAGCCTGTGTGATCGTTTCACCCAGATAGGACTCAGCATCTTCCTTCAACTTGCGGAGGATCATTGCAGATACCTCCTGGGGAGAATATTCTTTACTATTAAGAGTAACGTGATAATCTGACTCGCCGATATGTCTTTTTATAGAACTTACGGTATTTTCGGCGTTAGTTATCATCTGCCTCTTTGCAACCTGGCCCACCAGTTTTTCACCCTTCTTTGAAAAGCCCACTACAGAAGGTGTCGTCCTGCCACCTTCGGCGTTTGGAATAATGGTGGGTTCGCCACCTTCGATAACAGCCATACAGGAATTTGTAGTTCCCAGGTCAATTCCCAATATCTTACCCATGTTATTACCTCTTTTGTTAAATTAATTGAAATACATCTAAACTATCAGATAGAATGTTATGAGATTTATCTTATATTACTCCATATTTCATCTTATATTATTTCATATTCGTATTTGAAATACGTAGGTTTTACCTTATTAATACTGAAGATCATCTCATCTGATGATTGAAATCTGTCTCAAACCTCTCTATATCATTTGACGGTTGTCGCAGTGCTTCAGGATTTTTCTGAATCCCCGGGTTTCTTTGATACAGCCACCATTGCCGGTCTTATAACCTTGGTATGCAGACAGTATCCGGGTTTGCAGACATCAACCACGGTGTTCTCATCATGATCCGGGTGCTCCACATGCATCATTGCCTCATGAAGGTGAGGATCGAACTCAGCACCAACACACTCGATCTTTTGAAGACCTTCTTTTTCAAGTATCCCTGCAAACTGCCTGAAGACCATCTCAACGCCCTTGATCACAGATGAAATATCATCTGTCTGCTTTGCAGATTCCAGTGCACGCTCAAAGTTATCATAGACCTCAAGGAGCTCTAAAATTATCTGCTCTACTGCAAACTTGCGATATTCTTCTCTTTCCCTTATGCTTCTCTTTCGAAAGTTATCGAATTCTGCAGTCAGACGCAAAAGTTTTTCCTGAAGCTGTGCAACTTCATCTTCAACCGGAACATTGTTCGGCTTTTCTTCTTCAACGTTTTTCAAATTTACGTCTTCACAATTCTCTGGTCCATCAGCCATTCTCAATATCTCCGCATATTCTGTGCGTAGTAATGTGCATTCGAACTAGTGATTGTTTGTGGTTCTATAAATACTTTTCGCATACTCGCTTTATTTTGCAGAAATCAAATGTACAAAAATGAAGAGATATCTGCACAAAACAGCAAAGTAAAACCTCTTTACAAAGCACTGCTGAACTTGTGCTGTAAAACACGTATAAGGAACATACTGGCAATCATGCACACAGCCATAGCAGAAATGACCTGCTCCCAGCCAAGTTCGGATATACCACCTTCAATAGCATATTTCACGCCGCTGAAAAAAGCTATTGCAGAGAAGGTAGCAACTAAAGCAACTATTGCCCCTCCTGCAAGGGAGCCCATGTAATCCGCACCACGGGATTCGAAAAAGACCGAACCTGCTATAAAAATGATCGCAAAGATCAGAAGCATCACGGCCATTGGTACCGCAGTTGAGCCACTTTTAGCCATGCTCATAAGTCCAAAAGCCACACCTATCATGAAAACTGCCATTGTAGTAGAAACTGTCAGCGCCTGCACAAATGGATTTTCTGTATTCATATCCATATTCATCCCAGTTCTTTATCGTTGATCATAGTATATATTCATTGTTAATATATAGTGCTAAATGATATATTTACCCTGAATCCCGGGAATCTCCCGGATAAGCGAAATAAAGAAAACTTAGCTCATATAGGAATTTACAAAGAGCACAAAGTAAATAGCATGACTCCAGTGAACAAAAGAAAACACAACATTACAAGATAACTAAAGCTCTGTTATCCTATATGACCTTGTAAGGTAGTGCTCGAACAATTCAAGACCCCAGTTCAGTGCATCAGCATTGCAGAACACAAGGTCTTTACGATCATATTTGCCACTTTTGTCAAAAAGGCATATCATCAGGAATTCCTCTGCGATGAAAATAGATGCTAATTTCATGTTTTCAGGGTAGACAAATACTCTACCCCTGGTACTTTGAAGAAACACATTAAGTTCTTCACCATATGCCAGCTTATGTTTTTCCAGAGCATTCTCAGCAAGTATAATGGAAACATCGATATCATTCTTCACAAGATCCAGAATGAATGACGGAAAGGACGGATGTAGAAAAGCCGTAGCCCCCATTATGAACTTTGATTCACGTGCCCGTACTATCAGATCTTTGTTAAGCTCAAACATGTCATTAATATCGGGCTCTACCATTTTACAATTTTTCAGTTCCCTTATCCTCCTGAGAAGTTGAGGCGGAATAGCATCAAGTTCATGTTCGGTCCAGTAATCATAATTCTTCTCAAGAACTTTTAAAGTACCTATCAGAGGTACCATATCCTCAACTACGATACTACCTATTTCCGAAAGCCTGCAAATATCTTTATCTTTTACCACAAGACCATTTTCCGAAAGGATCTTTATCTGGGGCAAAAGTGCATGTCTGGTGACATCAAGAACCTCAAGCACTTCAGCCATGGTCTTTGGGCCAGTTCTGAGAAGTAGCATCAGATTCTTCCTTTTTTCTGACATGAATATAGTATGGATCATTGAACGTCTCATATAATAACTCCCTTCCACCCAAGTTGTTAAGTATCTCAGAGAACTGTTCGCCAATATTAAACGTATGCTAATGTCTGCAAGCATTCATTCCTTAATATTAATATATGTCCCCTGCAAGTATAAATGTTTTCTAGCTGTTTGTATCATCTAAAACCAGATAGCTAAGATCGAAGAGAAAAATAAGGAAAGGAAATAAAGGACAAGTATACAAATCATTTGGAAAGATTGAATAGGAAAATTGATATTTTTCAAATTATTCCCATCATAATGGTTTTAAACTTGTCATGCACCCGCATCGAGGACAGTAATATAGGATATTCATTCCCAGTTGTTGTTTTTTCAATGTGCCCCTGCAATACGTGCAGGACCTTTGTACATCATTTTCCATTTTCACTCACCCATACATATTATTTGATCTAATCGTGCATTCTTTTTCTTTGTCCGGTACCCACATACATTACAGATCTGTATATCCTTTTGATCATCCATATGTAATACATCATGATACTCCGGGCATTTTTTCAATAACCTCGTATCTACCATCCCCTTAGACATCTTATAATTATATAACTAGATGATTTGAGAAAGATAGAAGGATGGACCTTTACCATCCTCCTTCTTTAAAGCCACGCCTGGACTGCAGTAGTCCCACTCTTGTATGTACTGTCTACGCTTTGCCATTTCTTTGCCATTTATACCGCGTTTTGCATAGAAACCCCCGTTTCCAACCCGCGTAGATATACGATCAAGACTTTAATAATATCCCGATCGCTATTCAGTAAGATATCATCTCATATATTTAAGGCAAATCGAATGGAATTTACAACTCCATCTCAAATTATAAAGCCATTATAATTTATAACATCATTTAGCCAGGCCATCAAGCAGAAATAACTGACTTTCAAATCAACAATAGCAAAGGATATATCAAATAATGCACTTGCATCCAACATGAAGATACTGCTTGCAGAATATGCTACAGGAATAGGTCTGAAGGGCACGCTTTTATTAGAAGGTAGAGCCATGCTGAGCACCCTTGCCGACAGTTTCCATTGTATTGGACATGATGTGACCTATCTGACAGCAGGCAGTAAGATAAAAAGTGGCAATCCCGTTATCTCAGATGAGAGCACATTTGAGCGGATACTTGAGGAAGCTGCAAAAGAAAATGATGCAGGTCTTGTAATAGGACCTGACGAACTCCTGGGAGAACTGACAGATATAATAGAGAAGAATACGGTCAACCTGGGTTGCCCGGCAGATACTGTAAGGCTTTGTGCGGATAAACTTCTGTGCACACAAAAACTGGAGGCAAATTCCATCTGCGTCCCAAAGATACTGGACCCTGTTCATGAAGGAAGATCTGTTATAAAACCAAGGTACGGATGTGCATCCGAGGGTGTCAGATTAAACCTTTCAAACATAGGAGAAAAAGTAAGGGAAAAAGAACAGGAATACATATCAACCGAATATGTAGAAGGTGAACATCTAAGTGTAAGCATCATATGCGGACAGAGGACACTCCCCCTGAGTCTTAATAAACAGTTGATTGAAATTGTAGAAAATGACGGTGATACGATATTTGATTACAAAGGAAATCAGGTACCATACAGAACAGAACACGAAGAAGAAATCCTCCGGGTTGCTTCCAGAACTGTTGAAACACTAGGATGTAACGGTTATGTAGGGGTCGACATCGTCCACGGGGACAATACCTATGTTATTGATGTGAACCCTCGGCCTACAACGGCGATCATTGGTCTTGTAAAGACCCTTAAAGCAGAAATAGGAGAACTTCTGCTAATGAATATGTTTGGGAGGCTACCCGACTCTGTAAATCTAGAGGGGGAATGCACTTTCACAAAAGATGACATAGAGGACATCATATGAGAATAATAGGTATTGATATTGGTGGTGCTAATACAAAGATAGCTTCCGCTGACGGAGAGATAATCGAATTACATTATATACCGTTGTGGAAAGACACAACTTTACCTGCATCCCTTGAGGATATTGCAGATAAGCTGCAACCTGATAAAGTCTGCGTGGTTATGACCGGAGAGCTGGCGGATTGCTTTGCAGATAAACTGCAGGGAATTGAATTTATCATACGTTCTGTGAACAGCGCTTTTGACTGTGAGGTAAAGTACATTGACAGCACCGGGAATTTCTATGATGAAACGGGGAACTTAAGGGACCTTGCTGCAGCAAACTGGGCAGCATCAACCAGATTGATAGGGAATGAAATCGGAAACTGTATATTCGTTGACGTGGGGAGCACCACCAGCGATATCATTCCCATAAAGGATGGAAAGCACCTGGCAGGACTCACTGACTTCTCCAGACTTGTTCGCAACGAGTTGTTCTATGCGGGAACCCTCAGGACAAACCTTGCATTCCTTCTTGAAAAGGTAAATGTTGCAGATGGTGATTGTAACATTGCATCCGAACTTTTCTCTACGACTGCAGATGCATATCTTCTGCTGGGGGACATCCCTGAGGAGCTATATACATGTGAGACTGCAGACGGTGCCGGTAAAACCAGGACAGACGCAATGAGAAGACTGGCACGCATTGTCTGTGCCGACCTTACTGAAATATCTTCGGATGAGTTGCACAATATCGCCCGGCAGGTTAAAGAAAGGCAGGTTAAGCTTCTAAGTGAGGCCATAGATGTAGTCGCTAAAAGAAATAACCTCAACAGGATCGTCTCTGCAGGCATTGGTGAGTTCCTTATAGAGAAAGCTGCGGACAAACTTGGGTTCGAATGTACATCTGTTGCCCGGAAATGGGGATCTGACATTTCAAAGGTATTTCCCGCATATGCTGCAGCAAAAATACTGGAGAATGAGTTAATGCTCCAATCAAGAAAAGAATAATAGTAACAGAGACATATTCATACGTAGATAAGGAGTGTGACCGAATATGAGAGCTGTTGTAAAAATAGGGGGAAGTCTGCTCAAAAACTCCCCATCCATTATTAAATCACTCAGGAAGCATTTTGGAGGGCCTGATTCAGAGTACGTGATAATGATAGTTCCCGGAGGGGGAATGTTTGCAGATTCTATTCGCAAGATCTGCGAGAAATATTCTGTTGGAGATGATGCAGCACATTGGATGGCTGTACTTTCTATGGAGCAATATGCTTACTACCTGATAGATAAGACAGGTGTAAACTCTGTTGAAGGTTTTGTTGATGCACCTGGTGTTTCTGTGCTGTTACCTTACAGGATACTCAGGGAGAATGACGTGCTGCCTCATTCATGGAATGTCACATCGGATACGATTGCAGCATGGGTTGCCAGAGAGACAGGATCACGTTTTATCAAAGTGACAGATGTGGATGGAGTAATTGCTGATGATATCGTGCAGGAATGGATTACAGCAGAGGAACTTTCAAAAATGGAAGTTACATGTGTTGACAGCTCGTTACCCGGTTTTCTGATGGAGAACAAGATGGATTGTGTAGTGGTGAACGGAATGTATCCCGAAAGGGTGATAGATGCAGTTACCGGGGAAAATGTGATAGGCACTCATATCAAGGGGAATATTTAAATTATATACTGATTATGTACTGGAATCACCAACATGCTGATTTTTCAGTGTTTATATTAATAGATTACCTGTAAACCATTTCATAATAAGGAGATTCTAAATGGCAAATAAAGTCGAAAATTGCACCACATGCAACAAGAGCCTTGTGGAAACCGGCTATGTACGTTTTCCATGCCCTGTTTGTGGTACCGAGCTTGGAAGATGTATAAGCTGCAGACAGCAGAGCAACCCATATAAATGCCCGAAATGCGGCTTTGTAGGAGCATGAGGTGAGCTTAATGGGAGAAGTTGCAGCAACAATGAAGATAATGCCTGTTGACGTAGATACAGACCTTGAAGAGCTTAAAGATAAACTGATAGCAGTATTGCCTGAGGGTGCAGAATACGGTACCCACAAGTTCGAACCAATAGCTTTCGGTCTAAAAGCCATTGTCATGATAGTCATTGTGGGGGATCTTGAGGGAGGTACCGAGTCCGTAGAAGAGGCTTTCGCATCAGTCGATGGTGTGGAAAGTGTAACTGTAACAGAAGTCGGTAGACCTGTTTAAACCTTTTTTTCCTTTTTGACTTTTTATACCCCTATTCCTTAGATCAATTCAATTATTTATGGGCTCGTAGATCAGGGGGAGATCGTTACGTTCGCAACGTAAAGGCCGCGGGTTCAAATCCCGCCGGGTCCACTTTCGACAATTTCAACGCTTCATATTCAGAAATGAACGGCCTTGAAGCATAGTTTTTTATATTTATGTACCCTAAAGTGAAATTGACAGTTAACTTACTTGCGGGTTAGGAAAGGGATAATACCATTTGGCTACTTCTTTTAGGTTAATTGCTAATCAAAGAGTGCATCGTATAGATTGCGGGATAAAGGTTCCCGTCTCAATGGAAACTGCTAAAGAATCACAGGCCGTGTATCACTGAAATATGATACTTACATGGTTTGTGAACTTGTTCCGGCTGCAAAAATTGTAGACTTGGTAAGAATCAGAATGAACGAATCGTGCGAATATTCTTAACCCAAAGTTAGGTGTCAATAACAAACAACAAAGGAAATCAAATATGAGAGACAATAAAAGCGGTGGCTTCAGAGGCGGTTCAAGAGAAGGGAACAACAGAAACGATGGCGGATACAGAGGTGGCAGCAGAGGCGGAAGCGGACCCCGTGGAGGCGGCGGCGGTGGCGGCAGAGGTGGAAGTTTCAGGCCAAGCGGACCCAGAGAGATGCACAAGGCAACCTGCTCAGACTGCGGCCAGGAAACGGAAGTGCCTTTTGTACCTTCAGGCGACAGGCCCGTATACTGCAGAGAGTGCTTCCAGAAGCACAGACCTAAGAGATATTAGGCTTGTAGTGCCTGACATTCAACAAAATAATAAATATAAAAAATAAATATTGCGAGCGGCAAAGCATTTTTCTGCTTTGCCAGGGATTTTTTCAGATTCCCGAGAGCTTTCGCATTTCATCTTTTAGTGATCATCGGAAGGAACTAATTCAGTATAGATGCTGTTCACACCTTCCATTACTTTGAAACCCTTAGCAGTGATCATATAATCGCCCCTTTCATGCCGCTGGATTATCATACCTTTATCTGCGAGTTTCTGGAGATGGAAAAGCAGATTGCCACCACGCAGGCCCGTCAGTGCCGAAAGAGCAGAGAAACTTTTAGTCTCACCGGAAATAGCCTTGAGTATATCGAAACGTTTTTGGTGGCACAGCGGATCAAGGATATCATCAACAACTATTTGTGATGGAAGTTTACTTATATCCTGCCTTTTTCCCTTGTTGGTCTCATATATTTTCATGGATCGCATGAGAGTTACCTGCCCGGACAATATATCAGAAGCCTCTGCAAAGCATATATCACACTTGTCGTATGGCACCATTGTCCGAAGCTTTTTCAGTTCAAGGCGGCTCTCTTCTATAGATGCCTCAGTTACCGAGCCATGCTTGATGAGCCCTGCGTTGTTTTGTAATACGTTTGAAAGGAGGTTTTTGCACTCACCACGCATCTCACAGTTTTTCACCATGTTCTTTTCAAGCCCCCTGCCCACATCCTCCATGAGATGCCGGACAATCGTCCCGGAATAATTATCCTTAAGGGCTGTAACCACCGAATCCAGATGCTGGTGATTTGCAGATTCGATAAATGACCTTATATCGTTGTGAATATCAGATAGCTTATGCTTTATGTCAGACAGTTCAGACTCATAGTCCTGTTCTTGCATCATAAAATAAAATAATCAGTAATCATTTAAAAAGGTTTTTGCAAAATACATTATAGTTAGTTAGATATATTTGATTGTAGTAAGTATAATACAATGCCGATTAAGTATATATCAGAAACTGTCATATAAGATATTGCTGAAACACTCCGGAGAAAACAATAAAAGCAGCATCAAAACCTTTATGTGAAAGAATAAAAGGAGAGAACCTAATGAGCATAAAAGAAGACATTCACAGCCAGATAGTCGGCGGACTTGCAAATGCAACCTTCCCCATTAACACACCTGAAAAACTGCTTGCTGCATTCCCCGCAGGAGCAGATACTACATGCAGATCAGGAGATGTTTCCGTGACAGCAGGAGAGGCAGGAGGATTGCTTAAGGAGAGCGACTTCCCTTTCAAAAATGCAAAAGAAGTAGCAGACGTAATCGTTGAAAGGGCCGGACTATAAGCCCTTTCATCACTTTTATTTCTATGTGGATATTACCCTTATCTTAATAACCCATACATTTTAAAGTTCATTACTGTCACATACTCAGGTATCCCAATCCCTCCTGCCTGAATTATGTCAAAACGTTTTTTTAATATAAAACAGATTCAATTGGGATACAAATGGCAAGCAACATGGATCTGACATTGTTCACTGACATTGAAATAATCTTTGGATTATCTATATTGATACTACTTCTATTCCACAGGGTCAGATTATCTCCTGTTCTTGGGTTCCTTGTGACTGGAATGATAGCAGGGCCACATATGCTTGGTATCATCTACGAAGTGGAACAGGTAGAGATACTTGCAGAGATAGGAATTATCCTGCTCTTGTTCACAATAGGTGTTGAGATGTCCATTAAAGAACTATGGGACATCAAGAGATTCGTATTGGTAGGTGGAGGCCTTCAGGTAGCGATAACTACTGCACTGGTGTATTACATATCCCTTTATATAGGATACAGCCCCAGTACTGCTCTTTTCCTGGGATTTCTTGTATCCCTCAGCAGCACTGCCATTGTTCTCAAATTACTTCAGGAAAAGGGAGAAACATACACACCCTACGGCAAAATATCCCTTGGTATACTCATATTCCAGGACATTGTCATTGTCCCCATGATACTCCTGACACCCATACTGGCCGGCGTGCCATCAACTTCCGGTGACAGTGCCACCATGTTCCTTCTAAAAGGGCTTGGGATCATGCTGTTTGTAATTATCAGTGCAAGATGGATAATGCCTGCACTGCTTTTCAGAATAGCTAAGACAAGGAACAGGGAACTTTTCCTTTTGACCATCCTGTTCACGGTCTTTGGGACAGCATGGCTTACATCCGAAGCAGGCCTTTCACTGGCCCTTGGAGCATTCCTGGCAGGATTGATAATATCAGAGTCTGAGTACAGTCACCAGGCGATAGGAAATATGATGCCTTTCAAGGATGTATTCATAAGCTTCTTTTTCGTATCCATTGGAATGCTGATGGATGTCAGTTTCTTCCTGGAGAATGTCACCGTCCTGCTTGCACTTGCAGCTGTAGTCATATTACTGAAATCCATGACATCAGGGCTTGTTACATTCATACTGGGCTATCCGCTCAGGACAACGATCATAACCGGACTTACACTGTCCCAGGTCGGAGAGTTCTCATTCATCCTTTCAAGTTTCGGAAGGCAGTACGGACTGCTTGATGATGGCCTGTACCAGACTTTCCTTGCGGTGTCTATAGTTACTATGGCAGCCACGCCCTTTGTAATGACATCCTCGCATGATATATCTCGCAATATATTGAAAAGGACGAAGAATCCAATACTTATAAACGGCTTGTACTCAAAGAGCATGACACCCGTAAAAGAAGATGATGAATTACAGGATCATCTGATAATCATAGGCTATGGCTTCAACGGGAAAACCGTTTCAAATGCTGCAAAGACTGCAGGCATACCATATGTCATCATAGAGACAAATCCGGAAACAGTGCGTCATGAAAGAGAGCAGGGAGAGAGGATATACTATGGGGATGCAACACATGAAGTTGTACTTGATTCTGCCAACATCAAATCTGCCAGGGTACTTGTGGTCGGAATATCGGATTTCATCGGCACCAGGACAATAATAAATGTTGCAAAAAGAATGAATCCAAAGATATATATTATCGCAAGAACACGATACATGAACGAGATAAAAAATCTCAGTCAGCTGGGTGCCGACGAGGTAATCCCTGAAGAGTATGAAACATCTGTAGAGATATTCAGCCGTCTTCTTAAAAAATACCTTGTGTCCGAACAGGACATTTACGCGTTCACTAAAGAGATACGTGCAAATGGTTATTCCATGTTGAGGCAGCACTCACTTGAAAGTAATAAAGATGTATTCAGCCTGAAAGATGACCTTCCCGGAGTCGATGTGATATCATTCAAGGTCAAGGAAGACTGCCTTCTCCACGGCAACACCCTGAAAGACATAGATCTCAGGAACATACACGGGGCAACAATACTGGCTATCCGCAGGAATGAACAGATCATAGAGAACCCAACAGGTGACACTCAACTGCTTTCCGGAGACCTGCTCATAGTGCTCGGAAAACCGGAGAAATTGTGCCAGCTTAGAAGATTCATGGAAGGCGATGAAAACACTTCCTCCGAAGTATGTCAGTGATGAAGATTCTGATTTTCCCAGGATGATCATTTCATGACTATCAATAAACTCACCTGTTTTTAATATTATAATGGGATAATTTTATATGCAAAGAAAATAAAGTCCGTTTTGACCAGCAAAAACATCAAATAACTAAAAGGCAAAAATAATCTTGCCTGCAAAAAAAGGAGGTCATATAGTGGGATGGAAGCTATCAAGGAGAACGCAGCAGCGTTTCAGGCGTTTCAGGGTCTGGAAAGAAACAAACCTTTCAGAAGGATCCTTGAAAAGCGAAGTCTGTGAAATGAAGAATGAAAAAGACAGCCTTCCTCAGAGGAACTTAAAAAACCCTTGTTTAGATGGCCATAACAGTATAACAGGGAGAGAACTGGTAACCAGAATATATTTACCTATTCTGTGATCAGCTCTATATAAATAAAAAATCAACTTTTATTTCTTTATCTTACTTCTAGCACTTGCCTCTGATATTGATCAGAAACTTATAATTTCAATGCGGATAAAACATCCCCCTATTTAGCATTTAGTATTTTTAATCGATAACATTGGCTTTATTTTCAAGAATCACACAGAAGTGACAAATTCACATGCCTGGTGACATTTCTCATGAGATTTTACTATATACAAATAAAGAGTTCTATGGCTGGGGACCAAACTTTGGGAAGGGTTGCTTAGTGGGTGGAAATCATCAAAAAGGGTACATCAGCACCATGGTGTAAAAAACAGACCTAAAAATACCTCTGGAGGAAAATAATCATTCCTGCAGAGGTTTCAACCCAAAACCAATATGAAAAAACAAAAATATGAAAAAAGTAAAAAGCTATAAAAGAGTATGAAAGGGTATTTACATGAGATCCCTGGTCATATCACTTCATCCTTGAGTTGCTCATAGCAGCGCACAAGCAGTTGAGGACCTGCTTTCATATCTATGATATTGAAATCAAAAAGCCTGGCAAATTCTTCGACCATAGGATCGAACTGCTTCTCATAATACAGGCCAGTATCCATTTTTGCCACGGTCTTGTAACCGGCATGATCAAAAACAAATTTTGAAAGCTTAATATCATCTGCATTGGGTGTAAGGCCTGCAGAAACAATCATCTCACGCCAGTGTGCTGCCCACATAGGTGTCATGAAGAAAGTTCCGACACCTTTAAAACTTGTCAGTTTTTCAAGGTATGCATCCCTGCTGCCAAGCACAGCCCCAATGCAATCGTCTATTACCATACCGTTGTCCTCCTTGAGTATTCGGACCGGACACGACAGATCGGACAGGTCCTGTTCAACCTTAGCAAGAACATTGCCACAGAGACCATAGAAAAGCAGGATGCCATCTGAGAATTCAGACATCTCGCGGGCCTTAGCATAGACAACATCTTTGAGGTTGCCGGGTATGGCGTGCAACGCCAGCTCAAGCATTTCTATTATAATGGTAATACCATCGCCTTTTCTGTGCTCTACTAGATCAGTAATATCACTTTCTGATACCATTTCATATTTACAGCCAATATCATCCAGTTTGCCGGTAAGTCCGCCGGAATCTTCATTTTCAATAACTAACAGGTTTTTTATCTGGTCATCGTTCTCGATAATATGGACAATCTCATCCTCAAACATCCGACAGGCGATGAAAGTCATTACAGGCATAGAATTAACCTCCAGGAAGAATATAAATGATGTGAATCCAGATACTATTATAATCTAACGCTTCGGAAAAAAGCAAACTATAAGATGATATGAAGCATTTTTACCTACTGCAAAAAAAAGATAAGAGGAGGAACATGAGCTATCTTTACCTGGCATTTGCAATAATATTTGAGATCTGCGGGACCACCTGTATGAAATTATCTGAAGGATTTACAAAACCACTGCCATCGGTTTTGATCTTTGTGTTCTATGGTATCAGTTTTGTATCATTTACCATTGCACTGAAAAAAATAGATGTCAGTGTTGCCTATGCCATCTGGGCAGGACTTGGGGTGGCAATGATATCATTGATAGGATATGTGGGCTTTAATGAACCTATGCCACCTGTCAGGATAGCATCCCTGCTGCTTATAGCCCTTGGAGTGATAGGACTGCACCTGAGCACCAGCATAAATTGACTTCCGGTTATCAGGGAAAGATGATGAAGTATTCCCTCTATGCATATTTGCAAGTCTTTCATGCACCCCTCATTATCTCCTTTCTGAACATGCCATATTCATCAAAACCTTTGTGTATGAGGACAAATATCCCAAAGAGCAGATTCACAATTGTTGTTACGTAAATGGCTAGCATGATCGCGATCTGATATTCTATGGCAACCATGGGACTTGCACCTGCAAGTATCTGCCCGGTCATCATACCAGGAATGAAAACGATCCCAATGGTAGCCATGTTTGCAATAGTTGGTTTCAAAGCCACTCTCATGCTCTTGCGCAGATAGGGGATCAGTGCTTCAGTCTTTTCTGCTCCCATTGAGAGGCTGAAAAGGTAGCGATTCTCATTTCTCCTGATCTCACTGCAGAAATTCTCCATACCAACTACATTGGCCCGCAGGGAATTACCAAGCACCATTCCAGCTATTGGAATGAGATAACGTGCATCGAAGAGATCATCCAGATCGATTATGAACCTGTTGAAATACAGGAGCATGGCATAATTGGTAATAGCCATGGAAATTATCAGCGTCGGCAATAGGGACCTTGTTTTCAGTTCCGCATTCTTCAGTACTGTATGGGATGCCACAAATACCATGACAAGTACCCAGAGAATATTCAATAAGGAGTTGTTCAGGTCAAAGAGAAATGTCAGGAAGACACCTACAAAGGCAAGCTGCAGGACCATCCTTATAACACTTTCAACCGTTGAGGATATCAGCTTCAGCCTTAAATAGTAGCTTATAGCTACCGGAATGAACAACAGCAGAAAAGAAAAAAGCAGGCCTGTAAGACCAATCTCGTATGTTTCCATCAATTAGTGCCCTCCGGGAAATCAATTACCCTGAAACTTCGGCCTGTTTTGCCCCATGAACTGTCCGAATCAAAGTTCTCCCACTCCCTGTCATGTGATATTGCCAGTACGGTCCATCCAGGATTACCAAAGAACAGGTCAACGACCTTCTGCTTAAGGGTACGATCCAGTTCTGCTGTGACCTCATCAAGCAGGAAAATATCCTTTCCTGAAAGTAAAGCTATGATCAGGGTTATCCTTTGTTTTTCTCCGCCTGAGAGTTTTATATATTCTTTGTTGAGGATATCCGGGGGAAGGGAAAAAAGGGATAACATCTCATAAAGACGCTCTTTATCAAGGATATCCCTGTTAGCCCTGAAGGAGAATATCTCATCTATCAACCCGGACACAGTGCCTTCACCAATGTCAGTATCCTGTGAAACATAGGCTACTTTCTTCCTGATATCCCATACAGTATCACGGTTCACAGGAACACCATTAAGGGAGATGGTACCTGAATCAGGGATACTGAAACCCATAATCAGCCTGAAAAGAGTCGATTTACCGATACCTGACCTTCCTTTTATGACTAACTTATCTCCCTTTGCAACGCAAAGATCAAAATCAGACAGTATGTCCTTTCCATCATATTGTACAGAAAGGTTTTTAATATGCAGCATCTCCATATTTTAATTCCCCGGCATTGTGAGAGAAAAGAGATATTTTTAATTATTAATAGATGATGTCTGCAAACATCATACACTATATAGCAGTATATAGTCATAGTGGAACATAGATGTGAAGATATAAAGATACAAATATGATAGCAGATGTTGCAAATATGCAACAAATGTCATGTGTCATGTAACTCTGTCCTGAATTGCTACCTTACAATCTTATTCCAATACAAACTCTTTAAACAAAAAAGAACATACATTACTCCCATGAGCAAGAATTCACTCACCGAAGGACAGAAAGCCCCGGACTTCTGTCTCCCCGACCAGAACGGAAACGAAGTATGCCTCAAAGACTTTGCAGGCAAGTGGCTTATCCTATATTTCTACCCAAAAGACAACACCTCCGGCTGCACCCGCGAAGCACAGGAGTTCTCAGCCCTCAAGGACGATTTTGCCACAGAGGATGCCGTGGTCATAGGGGTCAGCAAAGACAGCGTGAAGTCACATATCAATTTCATCGAGAAGAAAAGCCTCACAATAACTCTGCTCTCAGACGAGGACACCAGCGTCCACCAGAAGTACGATGTCTGGAGAATGAAGAAAAATTACGGCAAGGAGTATCCGGGTACTGTGAGAAGCACCTTTTTGATAGATCCTGATGGTGTGTTGGTGAAAGTATGGGATAATGTGAAGACTGCCGGGCATGCTGAGAAGGTACTTGAGGAATTGAAGAGGCGATAAGAGAAAGAAATATATTCCTTTCAGGAGAGGAACAATTGTATTTTAAAATGAATAAAAATGGAGCGGAATAAATGTTAAGAACTGTGTAGTAGAAAAGCGATCACAGATATCAGATGGGCAAAGCATCCCGTATCTTTGTGAAGATGATAATATAACCCAGTACCAACATAAAAAGCGATATGAACCAGGCCCATTTTAGGATACGTGCCAGGTTTTCGGGGGTTGACATATTTATAAAAAAACGATCGACCATATTGGGTCGATCTTTTGGTTTATCGTCCATAAAAAAAGAATATCAAAGGTTTATCCTTTGATCCTCTTAAGTCTGAAGGTGTTTTCCCTTTCCATCTCTTCAAGACGGAGCCTGATGAAGGTCATTGATTCCTGAAGTTCAGGTATTACCTTAAATTCCAGAGCATTGACACGCCTTTTTGTCTTCTCGATATCATCAAGAAGTTTTTTCATGGTGGTTTCTATCTCTGCAGCAAGGATTATCTTTTCGACCAGAAGCTCGTAAGAATCTGCTGCCTCATCGGTATATGAGCTGGTACCAAGGATACCATAACCACGCTCGTTTATGGCTTTCTTGACACTGGATGACTCGATCTTTGGAACGACAACACCCATGATATTACGGCTTTCCAGCTCTATCTCCGGCTTGCTCTGAAGTGCAAAAGCTGTGGATTTGACAGTAATGGTACCGTCAACAGCATTTGCAATACCAATCTTGCGGGAAGCATCTTCATAGGCGGCATCCAGCTCGGTCCTCACATCCTTTGCTTTTCCCAGGATCTCAAAGAATTCAAGGATTAGACCATCTCTCTTCATTTTTAGCAGTTTGTGGCCACTCTGGGAGAGTTTGATCTTCTTTTTAAGCTCTATCAGTTCGGATCGGGTTGGTTTGACATCTTTTGCGCCCATGTTGCATCACCTTATAAGCTCAGTTGCTCTTGTGAGCAGGGTGGTACTTCTCAATATACTTGTTATCAATCCTTGTGAGCAGGGCTTCAGGAAGCTCAGAGAGAATATCCCAGGCAACACCAAGGGTGTCTTCAATGGACCTGTCCTCATCCCTTCCCTGACGAACGAACCTGTCCTCAAAGAGATCAGCAAACTCAAGGATCCTCTGGTCCCTTTCTGACAGTGCCTCTTTACCGACAATGGCAACAAGACCTCTGAGGTCACGACCTTCTGCATAACCGGCATACATCTGGTCAGATACTGCCTTATGGTCATCCCTTGTCTTCCCGTCACCAATGCCTGAGTTCATCAGACGGGAGAGGGATGGAAGTACATTGATAGGCGGGTAGATACCCTTCCTGTGCAATTCCCTGGAAACCACGATCTGTCCTTCAGTGATATATCCGGAAAGGTCAGGTATAGGGTGGGTTATATCGTCACCGGGCATGGTAAGGATAGAGAACTGGGTAACTGATCCTTTCCTTCCCTTGATAACACCTGCACGCTCGTAGAGTGATGCAAGGTCAGTATACATGTAACCGGGATAACCACGTCTTCCGGGTACCTCTTCACGGGCTGCACCCATCTGACGGAGTGCCTCACAGTAGTTTGTGATATCAGTAAGAATGACAAGCACGTGCATATCATGTTCATATGCAAGGTACTCTGCGGCTGTCAGTGCCATCCTTGGTGTGATGATACGCTCTACAGCAGGGTCATCTGCAAGGTTAAGGAAGACCACAGCTCTTTCAAGAGCGCCTGTCTTCTCGAAGTCCTCCATGAAGTACTGGGCTTCTTCGTTAGTGATACCCATTGCAGCAAAAACTACTGCGAAATCTTCAGTGGAACCGGGAACTTTTGCCTGACGTGCTATCTGCAATGCGATCTCGTTGTGTGGAAGACCTGAACCTGAGAAGATAGGAAGCTTCTGTCCACGGACAAGGGTATTTGTTCCGTCAATTGTGGAAATACCTGTCTGGATGAAGTCCTCTGGTGGCATCCTTGAATATGGGTTCATAGATGCACCGTTAACATCGAGCCTGTCTTCAGGCACAATACGTGGTCCGCCATCCAATGGTTCACCTGAACCGGAAAGGATACGACCAAGCATGTCCTTTGATACAGGGAGCTTGATGGTCTCCCCTGTGAACACTACGCCTGATTCCTCATTCAGTCCACCTGTTCCTTCAAATACCTGAACAGCTACAATGTCTGCTGAGGTATCAAGGACCTGACCTCTCTTTGTTGTACCGTCAGGAAGGTTGATGTGAACAAGTTCACCATAACCTACCGGCTCGGTCTTCTCAAGGAAGATCAGTGGTCCTGCGATTTCTGTGATCGTCTTGTATTCCTTGGTCATTTTAATTGCCTCCAAGTGCTGCAAATTCCTTGTCCATCTTAGTCAGGACAGCGTTCAGTGCACCATCGAAGTCCTCTTCGAACTTGACCTTTGCAAGCTCGTCCTTTGACTCAAGGGACAGGATGTCTTTCATTGGTACACCGTTTTCCAGTGCTGCCTGTGCCATATCACTGTACTTGGAGATTGCTTTTAACAATTTGTACTGCTTGTCGAACGGACAGTATGTGTCAACAGGGTGGTATGCGTTCTGCTGCAGGAAATATTCCCTGATCATGCGGCATATCTCAAGTATGAGCTGCTGGTCTTCAGGAAGTGCATCGGAACCAACAAGCTGAACGATCTCCTGAAGTTCGGATTCCTGCTGGAGAAGGTCCATTGCATTGTCTCTCAAAGGTACCCAGTCAGGTGCAACGTTTTCTGAGAACCAGTCTGCAAGACCCTGTGTGTATAGACTGTAACTTGTAAGCCAGTTAATAGATGGGAAGTGTCTCCTCTGTGCAAGTTTTGCATCCAGTGCCCAGAACACTTTTACGATACGGAGGGTGTTCTGTGTAACAGGCTCTGAGAAGTCACCACCTGGTGGTGATACTGCACCGATGACTGTAATCGAACCTTCCTCGCCTGCAAGTGATTTCACCGCACCTGCACGCTCATAGAACTCAGAGAGTCTTGCAGACAGATATGCAGGATAACCTTCCTCACCAGGCATCTCTTCAAGCCTTGAGGATATTTCCCTCATTGCTTCTGCCCATCTGGATGATGAGTCTGCCATGAGTGATACATCGTATCCCATATCACGATAGTATTCTGCAATTGTGATACCTGTGTATACAGATGCTTCACGGGCAGCCACGGGCATGTTGGATGTGTTTGCTATAAGGACTGTACGTTCCATGAGTGGACGACCGGTCTTTGGATCCTGGAGCTCAGGGAACTCGTTCAATACGTCAGCCATCTCATTTCCACGTTCACCGCATCCGATATAAACTACAATGTCAGTGTCACTCCACTTTGCAAGCTGCTGCTGGGTAACAGTCTTTCCTGAACCGAATGGACCCGGGATAGCTGCAGTACCGCCCTTTGCAACAGGGAAGAGACCATCAAGGATCCTCTGACCCGTGATAAGAGGCCTCTTCGGGATGAATTTCTTGTTTACGGGACGTGGCATCCTTACCGGCCACTTCTGCATCATGGAAAGCTCCGTACCGTCTGTAAGGACACATATAGTCTCATCCACTTTGAACTTGCCGGATTTTATTTCTTCCACCGTACCGGAAACTGTTGGTGGCACCATTATCTTGTGCTCTATGTTCTCTGTTTCCTGTACAACACCTATTGTCTCGCCACCCTTTACAGAGTCGCCAGCTGATACCACAGGCTTGAACTCCCATACCTTGTCACGGTCAAGACCATTAGCAGTTACACCTCTCTCGATAAAGTCACCCATCTTTTCCTGGAGGACTTTCAGAGGTCTCTGAATACCATCATAGATACTTTCCAATAAACCCGGACCGAGCTCAACAGAGAGTGACATGCCAGTGTTCACTACAGGTTCACCAGGTTTGATACCGGATGTGTCCTCGTACACCTGAACAGTGGCTTTTTCACCTTCAATTCTGATTACCTCGCCCATCAGACCTTCATGACCAACATGTACCACATCGTACATCTTTGGTTTAATGCCTGTAATAGTAACAACAGGCCCGGCCACTCGATAAATTTCACCTTTCATTTCCACAGATCTACACCTACCGATTGCTTTATTTTTTCCCTTAAGTTCGAACTTTCACCACTACCTCCGAGAGTCACAATAGTTGGCTCAACAGAGTCATTAATAGTGTTTCTCAACATCTCCGGTAGTTTATTCAGATCATCACCGTGCATTACCAGAATGCCGACTTCTCGATCCTCAAGTATTTTCTCTACAGTAGGTTCAAGTTCGCTATTGTTAACTTCATATATCTTTTTGACACCGGCCAATCTGAAACCTGTTACAAAATCACTATTTCCAACTACAGCTAATTCCATCAGATCACCAACTGTTCCTTGATAGTATCATCATCGAGCCCGGCAGCTTTACCACGCACGATTATCCGCAGATTGTTAACCTCATTCTGCTTACTTAGCATGTAGTCCATAATTGGCACTATTGAGATCGGATAAACATGTGAAAAACTTGCTGCAGATTTAAGCCTGTGTTTCTTAAGCCGTGTTTCAACATCAATCAGCGATTTCATACCCGGACTCACCATATCGGATATCTCTTTCCAGTAAGAATACTTCTCAAGCTCATTGATGAACTCTTCAAACGATAGGGGCATCAGCTTTTGTATTGCCTTGAGATCGATCTCAAGACCTCCCTCGATCATCAGATCCATCATCTGTGGATCATAGAGCTCTGCCTTCTTAAGGCGGAAAAGGATCATCAGGTTAGTTATATCAATGCCGACTCGGATAAACTTCGCAAATAACTTCCTGTCCTTGGATTTTGAGCCGCCTGCTACGGCAAAGAGTCCATTGTAATATAGCTTATCCAGCTGGTTCTCTACATCCGAAAGATTGGTACCATCGTAGTTTTTGAGTATCGGGTAATATTCGGTGCCTTCAAATTCCGATACGATTTCTTCATAGCTTCCCTTTGCAGCCAGTTCTGAAAGGAAAGTATAGGTCAGACTACCCCCTGCAACAATAGCTTCCAATACCTCTTCCGTTGAAGCTTTGCAGTACTTACCTCGAAGTATGGTCTTGATGTTCCAGACATCGTACTCCTTAAGGTATTCAGCAATGAGGAAATTCACCTCGCCGTCAGAGATATTAAGGAGCTTTCTGAAAGTAACAGAAAGGTTCCTGTTAAGGGAGTGCTCGACCAGGTCCACACCAGCATATTTCAGCGCCAGTTCATCGACATCTTCTTTATACCCGGATTCACCAATGAACCTGGCGATCTCATCAATACTCATATTCATGAGTCGGGGATAGGCCTCTTTTGGCAAGAGCTTACTTTTCATAGCACGGACACGAGGGACCGTGTATGAATAGTTGGTGTGGCCTTTTGAACCGGAATTGTAGCCACGCTTTAATTTCTGCAACAGCCTCATTTAGAAATCACCCGAATAAGATATCAGATGTTTGCTTCAACAACTGCTCATTAACACCTTTAAGGATAACATCATAAGTATAATCCAGCCTTACAGTTCCATCTTCATTCTCAATGACAACGCCACCAAGACAGTCGATGTTACCGGCATACTCAAGAGAGGACAGTTTTTTAACAATCTCCTCTGATTCTGCATTGGAATAGATCCTCTTACCGCTTGCTTCGTTATTCTCAATAATTGATCTTAGAAGCTCTTCATTCTTTTCAGAAGAGAATGCGGATATAGATCTTTCAGCTCTGGCATATACATCTTCAAGTAATTCCTTACGTGCGTTGAGCAATGTGCGTTTAACTTCAAGATTTGCGCTGGATACCTCTTGCTGCCTCATTTTCTGGATATCATCTTCTGCTTTGGCAAGACGCTCACCTATGATCTTTTTCGCATTTTGCCTGGCATCCTCCAGAATTAAGGAAGCTTCTGCATCTGCTTCACGTTCCAGTCTGGCCACTTCAGCCTGTGCAGAATCCATGATATCCTTAACAACAATTTCAAGTCCCATGCTCATTCACCTTTAAAATGGATTTAAGAGCAAAAATGCCCTTTAACCAGCTTTATAGCATCAATAGTGCAACTACCAGACCGAAGATAACAATCGTTTCTGGAATTACAGTCAGGATAAGGCCTTTACCGAAGAGACCTTCATTCTCAGCCATTGCACCAATTGCTGCAGTACCGATCTCTTTTTCAGCATATGCTGAAGCAAAACCTGTAACTCCTACTGCGATTGCAGCTCCTATTGCCTTTAATCCTGCTGGGTCCATTGTTGTCACTGTTTCTGTTACCATTTTATTTTTCCTCCGTGTATTTTCTTATGTATCCAAATGGATCGTATTTACGTCCCCCACCTTCGTAGAATTTACCAAAGAACTCTACGTACTGCAACCTGAGAGCATGTAAACCGGGGGCGATTATACTCAGGGCAGTATTTAAAGCGTGTCCGGATATGAACACTACAATTGCAAATATGGTCATTCCACCAATTGGCGAACCTGGCTGCCAGATCATATCAAAAGCGATAAGATTGACAGTTGACGCAATAGAGATAGATGACAAACCAACCGCTATCACACGAGTGTATGACAATGAATTGCTCAGAAGTGAAGGCAATTCGATCGGCCCTTTTACTCCTTCTCCCTTGAACAACATGATAACACCGATGAGGAACACAAGAGCTCCAGCAATTATCGGTAGCATACCAAGGTAGCCAAGTACCACAAGGAGAATACCGAGCTGTATAACAAACCAGCTGCCTTTCTCGAAAATAGCTGCAGACATACCATGTTTAGACTTCTCGTTGATAAAGCCCACCAGGAAACCAAGATTCAGATGAAGCAAACCAACAAAGACGGTCGCAACGATGAATGTCATTACAAGGTGAGTCCTATGCAGAGGGAATCCAATGACCTCACCCGCAAAGGGAGTCGCGAAAAGGTCTATAGTCTCAAGACCCGGAATCAGTCCGGGATAGCCATGATAACCTGCAAGCGGGAATCCCAGGAACTCACCATATATTATACCAAAGAATAAAGTGGATATCTGACAATAGATAAGGATATTCATCAGAGGCTTAATAGCTTCAGATGATACCAGCTTCTTAACACCCAGCGCAAGTGCGAGGAGAATCAAAGCATAACCAATATCACCAAGGATCATGCCGTATAAAAGC
This sequence comes from Methanolobus sp. WCC5, assembly GCF_045690325.1. Lineage (GTDB taxonomy): Archaea > Halobacteriota > Methanosarcinia > Methanosarcinales > Methanosarcinaceae > Methanolobus. The sequence goes on from NZ_CP146981.1 coordinate 1,274,680, forward strand.
GGGAAAGTTATGAATATCAAAGCTGAAGGATCAAGTTCTTTATAGGTAGGGCGCCCGTACAGATCCATGATCTCCTGCAGTGGGGATACAACCTTAGGATTGTTATATTCCACAGGAACCTTTGGGATATCCGACTTGTCAATATCCTGGGTCGAAATGAATGCCCTGCCTCCGGTTGCCTTATTGACTGCCTCCTCCAGCTCACCATAAAGCTCTGTAGGCAGCCATCCATCTATAAGGAAAGAACTTTCGGTTGTGGCTATCCTGAGAGGAGCATCGGATTTCTGCACCTCGATAGAGAGCAGTTCATTGCTTGCAAGAATAAAATCGCCATACTGTTGCTTCAGAGCAGCGATGTCTTCTTCAATAGCGTCGATCTTTCCAAGCAAGTCAGCCTCCTTACTCTCAATATCCGCTATTAAGCGAGAAGGAACACCACTGAGTTTTGGAACCTTCAGTTCCTTGAACGCAAACGATGGAAGCATATCTGCGACTTCAGCAGATTTGTCCCTGGCCACAAAGAGAACTGCTACGCCAGAATGATCATCATAGAATAACTCAAAAGATGAAGTAAGCTTTGATAATGAAGGAGCCATATCCTCTTTTATATGCCCGGCAAATACATCCAGACTCTCATAACCCCGATAGAGGTCAAGATCAAGATCAATGTTGATAAAAGGTGAAAGATCCCTCTTGGTAGAGAGCACATCCTTGAGCTCATTCTCAAGAATGCTTTTTTTCTCGACAAGTTTATCAAGTTCCGCATCCAGAGAATCAAGACAATTGTCAAGTTGCGTGCAAACAGCCTTGCTGCTCTGTTTCTCAGCCGCATTGTCTTTTACACCCAGCAGGCTTGCAATGGACCTTATCTTGACAAGTTGCTTTGAAAGCTCACTTCCATTCTCAAATGGTTTTCCGATCTTTAGGTAAGGATCTTCTTCAACAAAATCTTCTATCTGGAACAGATTGGCATTGTGCAGAGCATCGACCGTATTTTCAAGGATATCCTTATGGCCAACAATTACGGCACGAGTCATCTGTTTAGGTCTAAGCATGCACTGACCTCTCAAACTCTGTTAACAGATTGTCAACTGCTTTATCTATTCTCGAGGAAGCATCCTTAGCAATGTCTTCTGCCTGCTTGGTACCATCTGCAAGAATCTTTGCTTTATCAGAAGCAATAGACTCTTCAGCAGATCTCATTGCACTTTGTGCAGATTTCTGTGCATCTAACTCGGCCTGTTTAATGATTTCTCTGGCCTCGGCACGTGCACTGGCGATACGGTCATTTTTTCTTTTCCTACCGTCGTCAACCATTTTTCGTGCATTGTCTTCTGCATCCTTGATTTCCGACAAGATTTTTTCTTTGGCCATACTAATCCTCATGTGATGAATTACTTATTATCCCGAATAAATCACCATCACCTACTGCTAACTAGCATATAAAGTATTCGGTTCTCCTGATATCAGTTAACCAGTATTGATAATGATTTATCATTAAGATACTGATGTCATCACTTAGTCAGTAATTCTAAAGTACTCTTTGAACAATGGTTGTGAAAGATTCGCTGGAAACCACATATACACAAATGAAGGAAGATCATTTGTCCATCCTGAGAGGAAGCTGCGTCCCTTGCGGGATATTGCGGATATGATTGTCCCTGAACTTAGGGTTGCGCATCATACAATGATCAGCAGAACATTTGTAAGCTTCATGCTGACCCATCCGTTCCCATATAGCTGAAAGATCCTCCTCACGGATGTTCCCGAATGACAGTGGGGTATATGCACATGGAAGGACGTCCCCCCCGGCAGTTGCATGCATCCACCTTCTTCCTGCAAAGCAGCCAAACTGATCAGGACCCATGAAATACGGGAATGCCGTAACCCTTGGACCATCTTCCTTCTTGTTCATTGACTTCTGGAATCTTCCAAGATCTTCAACATCCTTTGCAGTGATGACCTCATCCTCATGATCCATCCAGCGACCCACAGCTACTATCTCATAGATGGACACCTCCTGCATACCCATATTTGCCGCAAAGTTATAGAACTCGTCAAGATCATCTATGTTATGTGGGGAAACAACAACGAAAAGATCTGCCAGGATATCAGCATCCAATATATGCCTTATGCCGTTTATAGTATCCTTAAAAGCACCCTCTCGACCCCTTACGCGGTCATGCTCCTGTTCATAAGGGCTATCAAGGCTCATATGAGCCGCAAAAAGTCCTGCTGCTTTCAGATCAGCTGCCCTTTTCCCATTCAGACCAAAACCCGAGGTGAAACATGTTGCAATTGCACGGCTCTTGTCCACCTTTGCAACCATTTCCTCAAGGTCTTTGCGAAGCATTGTCTCCCCCCCATCGAAAGAGATATGGTAAGAGCCAAGATCGATGGCCTGCCGTATTGCACTATTGACCTCATCAAACGACAGAATGGGGTCTGCCACAATGTCAGCAGCACCGCAATGAATGCAATCATTGGGACACCTTGTGGTAATTCCAATGGAAAACTGATCCGGAACCCTCTTTTTAAGGATAGAGGATACCTGTGCATTGATCATCCTGTTGAATATCTCACCTGGCATAGGAGGGACCCATGTCGAGAATATGACCCTCTCCTCATCTGCACAAATCGGTTTTTCCTCAAGGAAAATCCTGTTGATACGCTTAATAATAGGTTTTGCAACGGGAGACAGTGGTCCTTCGGTATCAAGGACAACTTTCCCGTTCTCTGTACTTGCATTTACTTTAATTACTGACTTATCATAAACCCTCATGAAGTCACCTGATAATTGAATAATATATAAGGGAAACTGAATTAGAGAATATCCCCCGGTAGCATGTCAACCGTAATAAGATCAGTCACAAGCTTCAGCTTCTCCCTGGCATCCGAAGGAGGGAACAAAGCAAGGACATCTTTTGCATCCTGCACACAAATACGCACCTGTTCCAGAGTCTTCTCCACAGCAGGACCATGGGCCATTGCCCTCCTGTAAATAAGAGGCAATGTAACCGACTCATACGTTGAGTTCTTATCTTCCAGTTTATCAAGATACTCAAGCAGATCATCGACTATCTGATAAGCATTGCCAACATTCTCACCAAAGGACCTTAGCTTCAGTGCTATTGCCTCATCTGCCCCAGCAACATATGCGCCGATAGCTGCACTGGCAGCGAAAAGGGATCCGGTCTTCTTACTTATACACTCAAAATAGTTCTGTTCCCTGAATTCCTCGCTGACGCTGGAAATATCAATTGTCTCACCTTCAGCCATGTACATTCCAGCCCTGCCAAACTCATGCACCGCATTATGACCATATCCGGATATAAGTGATATGGCCTTGGATATCAGGAAATCCCCGCAAAGTATGGCTGCAGGAATACCATATTTCTTATGTGCCGATTCCACACCCCTGCGTACAAGACCTCCGTCAAGGACATCATCATGTATAAGAGATGCAGAGTGAATGAACTCTATTGCCAATGCTGCATTGATACTATCCTCCGGATCGCCGCCGCACATCTGCGTACATAGAACAAGCATTACAGGCCGTATATTCTTACCGCCGGAACTGCATATATGAAGAAGCATCCTTTTCATCTGAGAGCGATCGTCCATGGAGAGGACCATCTCATCTTTAGCTGCCTTGATAAGCTGATATTCCTCCAGGTCATCTATTTGTATCATATATCCCATCCGGTCATTCCGAGTACTTTGAAGGACAGCCCATAACGATCCTGTTTGCCTCGATCAGATCATCAGAGACCATTTTACCACTTATGCTAATGCTCTGCCCTTCTACAAGATTAGCAGGAAGCGAACCAGTATACTCTACATTCATTTCAAAAGAGGGATCCTCCAGATCCAAAAGTGCAAAAGAGGTCCCGCCTGTCGATATATGCAAAGTGCCATCCTTGATCACACCCATGGTATTCACATCATGTCCGATGTACATGCCAGAATCTGATGAAAGTTCAGAGACCATGAGATAGCTCTGGGAAAGGTCCACATTCCACAGACCCACAAAGCCAACAATAGCAATAAAAGCAATTGCCATAATAGTTTTTTGTTTTTTATCCATAAAGCTACCTCATTGTGGCATGCTAATTCATCATGACATCTTTTTTCCCTGTTTGTGAAATCGCCGCATTGGAACCATGCGGGAGCGTAGCAGATACAAAATGTATACTGACAAAGTAATCCACGTAATTGCGAATGCAATTTCTAGTGCACTTATAAAGAATCACCTCTATATCAGTTTAACCTTTGTTCACCATTTGCTAAGATAAAACCTCAAAGCAATCATCGGGCACGGATGAACTAATACATACAATGGGAGAACTCACTGATAATCAAGTATTAATATGGGTTTGCAGTAGTATAGTTCCATCCTATAAATAGATAAAGATAAGAACAAAATACAACATGATCAATTATGGCAAAACCTCCAAGACTAATCGCCTGGGAAACAACCGCCGGATGTAACCTTTCCTGTAAACACTGCAGAGGGGCATCAACTGAAAAAAAACCCAAGGGCGAACTTACAACCGAAGAAGCGTTTCATTTCATAGATGAGATAAAAGAAATGGGCAACCCAATCCTCATACTGAGCGGTGGTGAGCCTCTTGTCAGGGACGACATATTCCAGATAGCAGGATATGCCACTGAAAAAGGATTACGTGTGGCTATGGCCACAAACGGGACACTGGTGACCCCGGGGACAGCCGCAAAGATGAAAGATGCCGGAATACAGAGGGTCAGTATAAGCCTTGATGGCTCAAGCCCCTTGACGCATGATGAGTTTCGCTGTATGCCCGGAGCTTTTCAGGGTGCTATGAGAGGAATAGAAACCCTTAAAGAAGCAGGTATAGGCTTTCAGATAAATCCCACTATCACAAAGCGCAATATTGACGAGATACCGTCAATCCTTGAAATGGCAAGGGACCTTGATGCTGATGCACTTCACATATTTCTGCTGGTACCCACTGGCAGGGGTAAGGAACTCGAAGAAGAGGAGATAGACCCTGTTGAATATGAGAGGATACTTAACTGGTTCTATGACCGCCAGAAAGATGCGAGAATCCAGCTTAAAGCCACATGCGCCCCCCATTATTTCAGGATAATGCGCCAGAGAGCAGAGAAGGAAGGTATTGAGATCAGCGTAAAGACCCACGGTTACGAGGCCATGACAAAAGGTTGTCTGGGAGGAACAGGGTTCTGTTTTGTATCAAGCACTGGAGATGTATACCCGTGTGGATATCTTCCGGCACTGGCCGGTAACGTAAAGGAACAGGGTTTCAGGGAGATCTGGGAAAATTCTAAAGTATTCAACGACCTGCGCGATGTATCAAAACTGAAGGGTAAATGCGGAAGATGTGAATATAACACAGTATGCGGAGGGTGTCGTGCACGTGCCTATGCTGCCACAGGAGATTACCTCGATGAAGAACCATACTGTATATACGTACCTAAAAAACAGTGATGACAATGATATTTCTGGATGAGACGGATAAAAAGATACTTAATACCATCCAATTTGATTTCCCCCTTGATAAAGAACCTTTCGGGAAGCTTGGAAATGAACTGGATATAAGTGAAGAAGAAGTGATCAGAAGACTACGGCGCCTGCATGATGAGGGCGCTGTCAGGAAGATAGGACCCATAATCAACCGCGCCGGGGTAGGAGGCACAAGTACTTTGGTAGCAGCCAGTGTCCCTGACAAGAGAATTGACGAGGTAGCAGGTTACATTAATGAGTACCAGGAAGTATCGCATAATTACCTGCGTCCTGAAAAATATAATGTATGGTTCACAATATCCGCACGTGACAGGGAAAGGATTGACATTATACTGGATGAGCTCCGGAAAAGGACAGGACTTGAATTCATCGATCTTCCTACTAAAAGGCTCTTCAAGATCGGAGTTAAGTTTGACATCAGGTGAAAGCATGGATGCTATTGATGAAAGAATACTGAAAATAACACAGAATGGCATCCCCCTGAAAAAATCACCTTTTGCAGACATTGCCATAGAACTCCGGATCAGTGAGCAGGAGATAATTGACCGGCTCAGGAAAATGAAAGAGGATGATGTCATTCGCAGGTTCGGTGCATCAATTGGGCACAGGGACATCGGAATTGTGGCAAATGCCATGTGTGTATGGAATGTGCCGGATGAGAGGGTAGAAGAGGTAGGAACAATAATGGCCGGTTTTGAGGAGGTCACACACTGCTATGAAAGACCAAGGGCCCCAGGCTGGGATTATAATCTGTTCACAATGGTACACTCGTACACCCGGGAAGATTGCCAGGAGGTGGCTGCAAGGATATCACAAGCCACTGGTATCGATGATTACAAGCTACTTTTCAGTCAAATAGAATTTAAGAAGACCGGTGTCAGATTATAATCGCAATCTTTAACTAAGTTACCGAAAAAGCAGTAGGCAATCATGCCAGAAGATGGAGAGATGAGGGAAATGAACCACTTCATGCCACTGCACATCGATATGAATGGAAAGGAAGTAGCCATTTTCGGAAGTGGGTCGGTAGGGGAAAGAAAAACCAGGCTTTTCTCTGAATATGCAGTTGTAACTGTCATAAGCAGGAATTTTTCCGACATTTTTCTCAAACTTGAACAAAAAGGAGTCAGACTCATTACTGCAGATATCGGGGAACTTAGTGATTCCAGCATCATTGACATAATCAGAAAAGCTTTTCTTGTAATACCTGCCACAAATGACAGGGATGTAAACAAACGTATCACATATCTTGCAAAAACCCTCGGGATACTGACAAATGAAGTTGATTCCATAGGTGATGTCACAATACCATCTATAATAAAAAGAGAAGGACTGACGATCAGCATATCCACCACAGGCGCAAGCCCGGCCTTTTCCAGGTTCACACGACAGCAGGTCGAAAAGGTGATCACTCCCGGATTTTCAGACATGATCAGGATACAGGATGAGATCCGGACCTACCTTAAGAGTTCTGTCCCTGACCAGAAGGACAGGAAAGAGATACTCTGGGCTATACTTGAAAGCAAAGATGCATGGAATGCACTTGAAGAGTCTTATGAAAAAGGGTTTAAGATAGCACAGGATATAGTAAAAGAAAAAATATGCGGGAAAGTCAGATAAACATGCGCCACATCCACTGCCATCCGAACCATAATATTAATATGAGGTGTCCATGACGGAGATAACCAGCATGGTGATCACCCATTCCAGGGCAACTGTCGAAGAGATAGAGGAAGCGTGGGACGGGGACACAGAAAAGATGCTAAAGGACCTGCATTCCAATTATCTGGTCTGCGAATGCGTTGTCCTGAAGACCTGCAACCGGGTGGAGATATACATTGTTTCACCAAAGGGAAGCAGCGTGCTTTTCCAGTTCGCAAAGAAAATGGGATTGTCATCGAATATCGTTGATTTTTTTGATCACGAAGAATCTATCATGCATCTTTTAAGACTGGCATGTGGACTTGAATCCATGATCATTGGTGAAGATCAGATACTGGGTCAGATAAAGGACCTTTACCAGGTAGCCAAAAACCTCGGCACAACTGGAAGGTTGCTTGATACTGCATTCAGTAAAGCCATCCAGGTTGGCAAGCGTGTCAGGACGGAAACAGAGATAAACCGCGGAGCACTCTCTATAGCATCGGCTTCTGTAGATCTTGCTGAAGAAACAGTAGGGGATCTCAAGGATAAAATGGTGCTTGTTATAGGCACCGGTGAGATGGGGACACTGGTAACACGTGCACTCTCACACAGAGATATAGAGCTTATGTACATAGCAAACCGTACATATGAAACAGCAAAACAACTTGCTGATGAGATGGGCGGTCATGCAGTTCACTTTGACCAGATAGATGAGAATCTCAGAAGAGCGGATGTGGTCATCAGTGCAACAGGTGCACCGCATTATGTCCTGAAGTACGAGCAAGTAGAGAGGGCAATGAGTTTCAGGGAAAAAGAACTTCTTTTGGTAGATATAGCAAATCCGAGGGATATTGATCCTTCAATTACAAGCATAGCTCATGTGACACTCTATAACATAGATAACCTGAGAGTCATCAACGAAAAGAATCTCGAATTGAGAATGGAGGAGGCAAAAAAAGCCCAGACCATCATCGATGAGGAATTCAGCCTGTTGATAAAACAATACAAAAGGCAGAAAGCAGACTATCTTGTATCCGAACTATATGCCCAGTCATACAAACTGCGCGTGCAGGAAAAAGAAAGAGCACTCACTAAATTGAGCGCATACCACACAATTGGCGAAATAGAGAACAAGATAATAGAGGATCTTACACATTCTATAGTCAACAAGATACTGGCAGAGCCAACCAAGGTCCTGAGGAATGCCGCAGAATTAGGGGATGATGAACTGCTTGACTCCGTGGCCAGATTATTCAATGTTGACAGATCCAGCTTAAGTACTAAAATAAAGGATGAGATGGTAAAATGTTCCCCGAGCACAGAATGAGAAGGCTGAGAAGTGGAAAGATCAAAGATCTGGTGCGAGAGACATCCTTGTCTGTCAATGACCTGATATACCCCGTGTTTGTCAATGAAACGATCAATTCGGCCTGTGAGGTCAGCTCAATGCCAGGGGTCTGTAACATACCGGTCACAAAGATAGCAGATGATGCAAAGGAAGCTGCCGACCTTGGCATACCTGCCATGATACTCTTTGGTATCCCGGAAAATAAGGATGAACAGGGAAGCAGTGCCTGGGGAGATGATGATGTAGTACAGCGTGCAGTGCGGGAGATAAAGAATGAGCTTGGCAGGGATATGCTTGTCATAACCGACGTATGTCTCTGTGAATACACAAGTCACGGACACTGTGGAGTGGTCGACCATGAGACAGGAGAGATACTTAACGATCCAACACTGCCCTTAATTGCAAAGACCGCAGTAAGTCATGCAAGGGCCGGTGCCGACATTGTCGCACCATCCGGGATGATGGACGGTATGATAGCTGCCATCCGCAGTGAACTTGATGAGAATAACTTCAATAATATCCCTATCATGTCCTACGCTGCAAAGTACTCTTCATCATTTTACGGCCCTTTCAGGGATGCAGCCGGATCAGGATGCTGCTTCGGGGACCGGTCCACACACCAGATGGACCCTGCCAACTCAGATGAGGCAATAATGGAGACTGCCCTTGATATAGAAGAGGGTGCAGACATAATCATGGTCAAGCCGGCACTCCCCTACCTTGATATAATATATAGACTCAAGACAGAGTTCAGGATGCCAACTGCCGCCTATAATGTCAGCGGGGAATATGCCATGATCAAGGCAGCAGCCCAAAACGGCTGGCTTGATGAGAAGAAGGTCATGTACGAGTCACTCCTGTCGATCAAACGTGCCGGTGCAGATATGATACTTACCTATTTTGCCAAGGACATGGCAAGGATGTTAAAATGATGGTGAGTTTACCAATATCGTCATTAATATAAAGTTCAAGTCACTAGATATAAAAAGTACAGAAAACAGCTAAAATAGCAGCGTGTAACAATGGTAGAAAGAGATATTGTCCAGATAAAGAATCCAAAATCAGGAAGGTATGTAAAAATAGATAGAACTGCCGGGAAGATATTGGATCATAAAAAATCAGAAGGCCCTTACAAAAATATACCAATTGCAAGAAAGAGGAACTAATGATCCTTTACAGGCCTAACGATGGAGATGTACACACCAATCACATTAGCTACCGCCCAAGGACCTGTTTCATAATGACGAAATTGGGTGAACCTGTTTCAGATGAAATCATAATGATTCGGAAATCATTGAGATCGGTACTGGAAAAATACCAGATAGAAGACATCGATGCAGAAAGTGTGGTGACAGGAAAAGATTTTCTGATGAAGATATGGAATCTGATAGTAGCTGTCCCTTTAGGTATTGCAATCATCGACCATAATATGCCACCTCTTACTTTATCCAATATATTCTACGAGATAGGCTTTATGCAAGCCTATGGCAAGGAGACACTGGTTATCAAAACAAAAGAAGCAAAAGTGCCCTCAGACTTTGTTCGGACCGAATATATTGAATATGGACAGGATTTCGAGGACAAGATGGATAAGTTCTTTAACACTTTTTTAGAATTGCCCAAGTATTACGATTCAATGGCAAATATGCTGGAAAATAATCCCCTTCTAGCAATCGATTACCTGAGAAGGGCATACTTGATAACAGCTGATTCAGATTACAGAAATAAAGCAGAAGAAATATTTAGAGAATCGATTGATGGAAGAGCAAAAAATAGTGTGGAAGCATTACTAGCAAAATTCTAATATTTACAGGATATCCAACTCTAAAACATCAGGCTATTATTAACACAAAGACAATTTCATTAACTCATTACAATAAATGGTGATCATATGTCTTTAGACAAGTCCAGAGAATTATACAATAAAGCAAGGAATTTCCTTCCCGGCGGCGTCAGCAGCCCGGTACGCGCCATAAAACCATATCCATTCTACACGGAATCAGCATGTGGTTCAAAGATAAAGGATATCGACGGGAACGAGTATATCGATTACTGTCTCGCATATGGCCCAAACATACTGGGACATGCAAACCCTGTCATAAAGGAGGCAATCGTCGCCCAGCTAGACAGGGGATGGCTGTACGGCACACCAACAGAGCTTGAAGTCGATCTGGCCGAGAGGATAGCAGGCCTGTATCCCAGTATCGACATGTTAAGGTTTGTGTCCACTGGTACCGAGGCCACCATGAGTGCATTGCGCGCTGCAAGGGGATTCACAGGAAAGGACAAATTCATCAAGATAGAAGGTGGCTTCCACGGAGCTCATGATGCGGTGCTGGTAAAGGCTGGCTCTGGTGCAACAACCCTTGGAAAACCCGATTCTCTGGGCATACCTGAGGATTTTACAAAACACACTTTGCAGGTACCTTTCAACGATATCGAGGCACTGGCTTTGGCCATAGAGAAGAACAGAAACGATATTGCTGCACTTATAGTGGAGCCTGTGATGGGTAACATAGGACCGGTACTTCCCGAAGGAGACTATCTTAAGGACGTACGCAAAATAACCGAGGAAAACGATATCGTACTGATATTCGATGAGGTAATCACCGGTTTCAGGCTTGCAATGGGAGGAGCCCAGGAATACTTCGGTGTGACACCTGACATGACAACCCTTGGCAAGATAGTCGGTGGCGGAATGCCAATTGGTGTATTCGGAGGAAAGAAAGAGATCATAGAGATGATAGCGCCTTCAGGAAGTGTGTACCAGGCAGGCACTTTCAGTGGCAGCCCAGCCTCGGTGGCAGCAGGACTTGCAGTGCTTGATGTGCTGGAAAAAGAAGAGGTTCACAAGAACCTGAATGCAACCGGAGACATGATGAGGGCCAGGTTATCCGAAATAGTAACGGACCTTGGACTTGATTACAATGTTGTGGGTATTGCATCCATGTTCAAGATATTCTTCGGGGACAAGCCCCGTAACTACCAGGAAGTTCTCAGGTGCGATAAGGAAGGCTACCTGAAATTCTTCTTCAAGATGCTTGACAGTGGTATCTTCCTGCCCCCGTCACAATTTGAAACGAATTTCATCTCCACTGCCCACACTGATGATGACATTGAGAAGACACTGCTCGCCTATGAAGCAAACCTCAGATGAGCGGTGAAATCGCATGATAATAGGAACTCGTGGAAGTGCCCTGGCTCTCGCGCAGACAGAGACCATAGAACGTCTTCTTTCAGAACTTGGGGTCAGCGTTACCAGGAAGATAATAAAGACATCCGGAGACACATTTACAGACAGGCCATTACATGAGGTTGCAGGAGTTGGGGCATTTGTCAGGGAGCTTGATGACAGGATGCTGGAAGGAGAGATAGATATCTCCGTCCACTCTATGAAGGACCTGCCAACTGTCCGCCCTGAAGAACTTTCGACTTCTGCTGTGCTTAAACGTGATTCACCATTTGATGTCCTGCTGACAATGGATGGAACAAGGATGGACGAACTACCTGAGGAGGCAGTCCTTGGTACCACTTCCATGCGCAGAAGAGCCCAGATCCTCAGATATCGTCCTGACCTTCATGTACAGGACCTGAGAGGGAACATCAATACACGTATCAGGAAACTGGAAGAAGGCTTATATGATGGGATACTTCTTGCCGAAGCCGGCCTGCAGAGAATGGGATGGGAAATGAATGTACAGCGTCTTGATCCTCAGTTCTTCTGCCCTTCCGCTAACCAGGGGACCATAGCTGTGGTCACTCCTGCCAAAAGCGAGGCAGAGGAGATAACATCCAACCTGGATCACCAGCAGACCCGGATAGAAACACATGTAGAGCGCATTGCTATTGCAGATGTGGAGGGTGGATGCACCGCACCCATTGGTTCCTTCGCACATTTCATCAATGATGATGAGATAAGCATATGCTGCGAAGTGCTTGCTCTGGATGGCTCAGAACATGTCCGCATTGAGGAAGTGATCCCTGTGCAGAACTATCAGGACCATGCGAAAATGATTGCAAGAGGACTGGTGCAAATGGGTGGTAAGGAACTTGTGCAAAGAGCTGTATGCCAGCTTGCTTCAGGCTTATCTGATGAGGTGTAAGGATAAATGATCAATGTCACCGGGATAGAACTTAGGAATCCTGCAATATTGGCTGCAGGAATAATGGGAACCACAGGTGCATCACTTATCCGCATGGCCAGAGAAGGTGCAGGTGCAGTGGTTACAAAGTCCATTGGCCCTGAACCAAAGGATGGGCACAGGAATCCGAGCATGATAGACCTGGGATATGGGTTTTTGAATGCCATGGGATTGCCAAATCCTTCATATCCTGATTTCAGGGGAGAGCTTACCATTGCAAAGAAAGATGCAGGAGTTCCGGTAATTGCGAGCATTTTCGGAGGCACGCAAGAAGAGTTCACGGATGTTGCATTGGGGTTGATGGATTCAAAGCCTGATGCACTTGAACTTAACGTGAGTTGCCCCCATGCATTGGGATACGGGGCATCTGTTGGAAGCAATCCTGATGCTGTGGAAACCATAACCAATGCCGTTTGTGAGGCTGTGGACATACCCGTATGGGTGAAGCTCACACCCAATGTCACGGATATCATTGCAATAGGCGAGGCCGCACAGAGAGGAGGAGCAGATGCTGTTGTAGCCATCAATACTGTCAAAGGAATGGCCATCGACATCCATAGTGGCTATCCTGTGCTTGGCAACCTGTTCGGAGGACTTTCAGGACGGGCTGTTAAACCGATAGCATTGAAATGTGTCTACGATCTTTATGCAGCTCTGGACATACCCATAATCGGCGTTGGCGGTATTTATACGTGGGAAGATGCCATTGAGATGATGATGGCAGGGGCCACTGCAGTACAGATTGGCTCGGCAGTTTATGAAGGTACTGAGGTTTTCAGTTCTATTGCCATGGGAATAGAACAATTCGTTACTGAAAGAGACTACAAAGACATCTCCGCTATCATCGGAATTGCACATGAGAGGATATAATGTACCCGGTGAATGTCAAAATAATAAAGATAATCAGGGAAACACCCTCTACAAGGACCTTCATCTTTGACAAAGCATTCAATGAAGCCATTCCCGGACAGTTTGTCATGGTCTGGATACGCGGTGTAGATGAGATTCCCATGACACTTTCGAGTAAGAATTCCATTACTGTTCAAAAAGTAGGCGATGCCACCGAAAGGATGTTCATGCTTGAAGAAGGCGATCAACTTGGGATAAGGGGACCTTTTGGAAGAGGTTTTACGCTACCTGGAAAAGATGAGAGGATACTTCTTATAGCAGGCGGGGTTGGTGCTGCGCCGCTGGCACCACTGGCAGAATATGCAGCTTCAATGGATATTTGCATGAATACGATACTAGGGGCCAGGAATGCAGAAGAACTGCTGTTTGCAGACCGTTTCGCATACTGCGGGAAACTGTACCTTACAACAGATGACGGTTCGGCACACAGATGTGGTTTTGTCACCGATGTCCTTGCAGAGACGGATATCATGGACTATGACCGGATATATACCTGCGGTCCGGAAATGATGATGAAATGCATCTTCAACATGCTGGAAAAAGAAAATGCGCTTGAACGCACTGAATTCAGTCTGCACAGATATTTCAAATGCGCTATTGGCGTTTGCGGGGCCTGCTGTATGGACAGGGAAGGCCTGCGCGTCTGCAAGGACGGACCCGTGTTCAATGGCCTGCAACTTATTGACTCGGAATTCGGAAATTATATGAGAGGACCAAGCGGGAACAGGAAATCATTTTGACCCTGTGGTTCTTTTCCTTTTTCACTTTTTTATCCATGATTTCAAGACAGGTATTGAAAAGAGAAAACCTGTCTACTCTGTAAAAACAGATAAATGATAATGATTAGAATCATTACTTTTGATATTATTTGATAATGTTTAAATACATCCTGAAATATAGGAAATGTATCTATCAAAATCGGCGTTTTAATCGGTGGTACGATATGAGATACATGAATCTGGAAAAAATATTCTTTATAATGCTTGCAGCATTATTTTTGATCGGAACAGCATCTGCTGTAACTTCAAGCACTATAAATGTAGAGATGATCGAGGATGCGGAATGTGATCTTGATGTATGGACATACGGAAATCCGGCTGTAACAAGCACGTGGACATCATATTTCAGTAGCAGCATCGTTGGCGGTACATGGACCGATGCTGACGGAAGACTTGCAGTGATCGATGAGAACGGTTACATGCTCATCAACACATTATATCCTACGAACTGCTTCTGCATAGTGTTTGCCAGTGACAGTAATGACGGATATGCAAGAGTATACGTAGACGATGTAGCTGTTTGGGAAGGGGACACCTGGGCTAATGTCGGACTTGGACAGGATATCAATGCGCAGAAAATAAGGTCTCTGAAGATCAGCGGACTGGAGAGCACTACCCACACTATCAAGATAGAAAATGTGGATGTAACATCACAGAATCATATTTGTACTACTGTTAATAACGGACATGTAACTGTATACAAATATGGATACGACTGCCCGGAAAATGAAATTCCTGAATTCCCGACAATTGCATTGCCTATAGCTGCAATACTAGGCCTTGCTTTCATATTCCGTAAAAAGGAAGAATAAATTATAAAATGAAGCCCGTCGGGCTTCTTCTTTTTCTGCCCGATCTCACTAATTGGATAATTGGATCACTTTTATTCGGCAATTGAATGGGGCTCAAAACGAGCAGAGAAAGAGTATATTTTATGCAGAACATTCCTGTACCATGATCTTTGAAGCCATACCCATACCAAGAGCATAATCGCATCCGTTCACGGAGACTATCAAAGAGCCATTGATACCTCTCTTTACTTTTAGCAGGGTGTTCTCTATAAAACCCATGGATCTGAGACGATTTAGCAGGCAGTTGCCTGCGTTGATGGAGATGATCTTGGTGTCTTTACCTTCAGGAATCATTGCAAGCGGTATGATAGGAGCCATTTTTTACCTCTTTGGTTTTATCAGGAATGATATTGCAGATAATGACTTTTCGGAATTCTGTGCTTCTTTGGTGCCGTATTAGGCAACACTAACATTCATCCGTATGACAAGATAGTGTATCATAGTATATATAAGTTCCCGGCTTCAAATAAAACTTGTCAGGAAGAAAAGCAAACTGGTCTTCAACACAAATGCTTTAAACATTAATATGAATCCATACTCCAATGTCCTTTAACAAAAGAAAGACACCGGAACTGGTAATGGGTGTAAGGAACCTGGCAGCCTTGAAAGCGTGCAAAAAAAATGCAGATGCTGTATATTTTTCAGTTGACAGATTCAGTCTCAGGTCAAGGGCACAGGAGATAAGTGCTGAGAAGCTTTCAGATTTTGTAGATGAGATCCATAAGAAAGGTATGAAAGGATATCTTGCAGTAAATTCCGTGATATATCCGGATGATATTGAAGAACTGGAAGAGGTACTTGAATGTGCGGCATGCGCAAATGTAGATGCAGTGATAGCATGGGACCCGGCAACAATTGTGAAAGCTGCTGAAAAGGGCCTGAAGATACACATATCCACACAGGCAAATGTGTCAAATAAATTAACAGCTGAGTTCTACAGATCATTGGGAGCAAGCAGGGTTGTACTCGCCAGAGAACTAAGCCTTGAACAGATAAAAGAGATAAAAAATGATACCAGTATAGAAATAGAGACCTTCATTCACGGAGCAGTGTGCCAGGCCATCTCCGGCAGATGTTACATTTCTGCATATATGCTTGGCAGATCAGGCAATTGCGGAGATTGTACCCAACCATGCCGCTGGGAATGGACCTTGCACTCAGACAACGGTGCTGTAGTAGACCTTAAAGGTAAATATCTCCTCAGTGCAAAGGATCTCTGTATGATCGAGCACATACCTGAACTCATTGAAGCCGGCATCGATGCCTTCAAGGTGGAAGGAAGACTCAGAAATCCCGGATATACTGCCACTGTAGCAGAATGTTACCGGCAGGCAATAGATAGTTTCAATAAAGGGAAGTATGATATGAAAACGATACTTTCTTTGAAAGAGAGAATGGCACTTGAGTATAACAGAGGTTTTTCAACAGGATTCTATTTCGGACATCCCGGGCCCGATAGTCTGGCATATGCTCACGACATGAATGCCTCCCCTGTAAAAAGAGAAGCTGTTGGTGTTATTACAAATTTCTATCCTAAAAGATCTGCAGCCGCTGTCAGACTTCTGGAACAGGGATTGGAGATAGGAGATAATATCATTATTGAAGGGAATACAACTTATCTGGAACAGGAAGTAAAATCCATGATCCACGAAGGTGAAAGTACCATCAGTGTTGACAGAGGTTGCGAAATTGGACTTGAAGTGAAAGAAACCGTCCGCAGGAATGACCGTGTATTCAAGATAAAAAGATAAAAACCTTAAGCCAGGAATCAATTTCAAGGCGTGGCTTTGTGTATATTACCTTTTTAGAGATTGCATTTCCATCAATTCCAGAAAAACATAGGAACTATATATTTCACTGTCAAATATATAATTCTAATAGATAAAGTTCTTATGAAAACAGAAAGTAGTGAACACTGGATGTCAGAACCATCCTGAAAACAAACTTCCTTATTTCAAAGAACAACGTCTGAGGATATGATAAAATAATGAATGTAAGCGATCCCATAAAGAGCGAGCTTATCACTAAAGCTAAAAATGCCGTAATAAATTCCAATGATGCCCAAGCAGCCAGCGTAGCAATGGAAACTATCAGTTCAGGCATAGATCCACTCGATATAATAGAGGAAGGTTTTATAGAAGGTATGAAAACAGTAGGTGACATGTTCGAAGAAGGCAAACTGTCACTGATGGAAATATTAATTGCATCAAAGACTATGAACAGGGGTATCGCAATACTTAAGCCTGAGGTTATAAACACACACGAGAATACCTGTTTCTTTGGGAACCTGATGCTGACTTTATAAAGATATGATTATAAGATATGATTAATGGATTAATGTAAATATCAGCATGCATAATCTGGCCTTTTACGTTTTTTCCTCATTTTCTTCATTTAGTTAATTTTCTTCATCTTGTTCATTTTCTTGCGGCAATGACAACAAAGGACATATATGAATGAAAATATAATATTAAATTCTAATCTAATCAGAAGAGGAACAATATGGATGAATTTATGCAACTTGCAATTGAAGAGGCAGAAAAGGGCCTGGAGGAAGGTGGAATACCCATAGGATCCGTACTTGTAAAGAATGGACAGGTTATCGGCAGGGGACACAACCGAAGAGTTCAGCATGGTGATCCTCTGGCACATGCAGAGATAGATTGCATCCGCAGTGCAGGCAGAATCGGGAAATACAATGCAACGGTGATATATTCGACCCTCATGCCATGTTACCTTTGTGCCGGAGCCATTGTACAGTTTGGAATAAAAAAAGTAATTGCAGGAGAATCGGAAACTTTTGATGGAGCCTCTGCGTTCATGAAAGAGCATGGTGTAGAGGTCATTGACCTGAACATAGAGGAATGCAAAGAAATGATGAAAAAGTTCATCCGTGAAAAACCGGATATATGGTATGAGGACATAGGCAAGTGAAATTATGCTTTTTTCACGGTTGCCCAGAACACACTGCCTTTTCCGGTAGGATTATCCTCAACACCGATCATCCCACCATGCAATTCAACTATCCTTTTAGCGATTGCAAGACCCAGTCCGGATCCCTTTACAGCTTTTTTCTTCTCTGCAAGACGTTTGAACCGGTCAAATATAAGCTGTTTATCTTTATCGGGTATACCTTCACCTGAATCTGATACCATTATCTTCCATTCATGACCAATATCCTTCACATCAACTGTGACAGTACTGTCAGAAGGACCATATTTAATAGCGTTTGAAATGAAGTTGGCAAAAACCCCGTCTATCAGCGGGTTCAATATGGCCGGACAAGAAGTATCCAGTTTGAGATCAAGTATTATATTCTTTGACTTAAGCTGGGGCTCAAAGTCCTCTGCAACATTGCGAATGATACCGGCAAGATCCATAGATTTGAATTCAAGTTCATCAATATCCTCAAGCCTTGAAAATTTTGCAGCTGACTCTATCATCTCTATAAGGCGGGATACATTGCTCTCTATAAGCTGGAGTTTGTATTTTCTCTTTTCATCGGCCTCTTCCTGCAGGAGCATATCAGTGAATCCTTTTACAACACCAGCCGGATTTAAAAGATCATGACGGAGTATGTCTGTAAAAAGATCTTTAAGTTCGTTCGAGCTCTTGAGCTGTGATGCATATTGGTTCAGCTTGGATTCCACATACTTACGTTCAGATACATCCCTCACAACAGATATGACCCCTGTGTCAAGGACAGCCATTGAAAGCTCCTGAAAAAAGCTGTTACCGTCTTTTTTCTTTCCAAGGAGTTCACCCTTCCATTTACCTTTGAAGAGGAACTCAGGAAATATCTCATTGTTAAATCTTTCAATTTCAGGATCTTCGTACAGGATCTTCCATTCTTTCCCTACAAGCTCATGCGGACCTTCATAACCGAATATGCGTGAATATGCATCATTGACATAAGTATACACGCCCCTCTTATCCATGATAGCCATCCCGTCTATGGAAGCTTCCATTGCCCGGGTATGTTCCTTAAGTTTTTCTTCGATTTTTTTTCTTTTAGTTATATCCTGGCCGGAATAAAGAAGCCCTTTCACTTTGTTATTTTCATCAACCAACGGTTTTGAATACCATGAAACAATCCGATGGTCTTCATTCTTTGTAA
Source organism: Methanolobus sp. WCC5 (assembly GCF_045690325.1). Classification (GTDB taxonomy): domain Archaea; phylum Halobacteriota; class Methanosarcinia; order Methanosarcinales; family Methanosarcinaceae; genus Methanolobus. The sequence continues at coordinate 1,293,994 of NZ_CP146981.1, forward strand.
CTACAGGACATTCATAATACTCCATATTGCCACTGATATCATCCAATGAACTGAAAAAGTGACTTTCCATGCCATGCCTTGATTCGACGGGGATGAATTGACCAAGCAGATTTTTCCCCAGGACTTCATCTTCCCTGTAACCCAATATCTCCAGGCCCCTTTTGTTAATAAGGACAATATCGCCATTCATGTCAAGGACCAGCATCATTACTGCTGCCACGTCAAGATAGTTCTGCGCCTGATCGCGCTCTTTTATAAGATTATCATGAAGGTCTTTTATGCGAAGTAAAGACTTTACCCTCATTTTAAGCTCGAGCCGGTCTACTGGTTTTGTAAGAAAATCATCTGCTTTAGCCTCTATACCCCTTAGACGATCTTCCCTCCCGGATAATGCTGTAACCAGAACCACCGGTATGAACTGAGTCTTTTCCGAGCTTTTTATCTGCTCACAAACCTGATAGCCATTTATACCAGGCATCATTACATCAAGAAGTACAATATCTGGAATGTCCCTGAACACAATATCCAGTGCTTCATTCCCATTATATGCGGAAATTACTTCATAATCCATCTGAAGGTAAGCCTGAAGCAATTCGATGTTCATTGGCTCATCGTCTACAACCAGGATCCGGGGTTTATCAGATAGTGTCATGATCAGTTGCTCAAACCGTCCTTTGGTATTATACGGAACCATAGGCCAGTATGGGGTAAGATTATCAGTGATTATTTTGATTGTTAGCAGTTAGCATACACAGACTTAATTATTTTGCAGTCGCAATGGCTTTTAGCGTTTACCTAATACTTAAACATTGCTAAAAAGAACAGAACCCTTATATTAGGCACCGGATTTTCGGCAAGCAGCCCGGATTTTGGAGTTGACCTTTTAATTTTGGAGTTAACCTTTTAAATTCAAAGCTCAATTTGTTCTGTTTAATGCACCAACATATAACCTTACCCATATGAATGGGATGAAAGAACCTACAATATGCCCCATTACAATACCCCACCAGACACCAGTAATCCCAAAACCTGAAATCGCCCCAATAAAAAATGCAAACAGTGGAGCCAGGATTAAAGAACGTAGGACTGTGGAGATCAGGGAATTAATACCCTTCCCTGTGCCCTGGAAAAGCGATGATGACATCATCCCAAGGGATATCATCGGATAGAAGATGCATAGTATTCGAAGGAAAACAGTCAATTCATCAGCTATGTGAGCAGACCCCTCAGACATCGTGAATATATATGCGATCTGCGGAGCCAGTATATATGTCAGCAATGAAATGGCCATCTCCACAAGGAAACCTGCTTTTGTTGCATAGATATGGATAAAGTCTATCTTTTTAAAAGAACGCTCGCCATATGAAAAACCTGTCATTGTAATAACTGCCGTTGCAATGCCTATCAATGGCTGAATAGCTATGGATGCTACACGCCAGCCTACAGAATAGACAGCAACCGCATCCGTGCTGTCCACCGACACAATTACAATATTAAGTAGTATAAGGGATAGAGCCATTGAAGAATGTTCAATTGAAGCAGGAACACCAACCCTGAAGATGTCAATAACAATGTCTTTTTCAAAACGGAAGCTCCTGAAATCAAAGGTGACATATGTATCTTTCCTGAGGAACAGCCAGTTAAACATAAAAACTGCAGACACAGCAAGTGAAATGATGGTAGCCCAGGCAGCACCTGCGATACCCATTCCAAGAGTATAGATGAAGATAGGGTCAAGTACCATATTAAGAACAGCACCTATTACCATTGCATACATTGCCCTTTTGGTATCGCCTTCACTGCGAAGGATACAGTTAGCCACATTAGTAAAGAAGATAAAGATGCTCCCTGCAAATATGATCTGTCCGTAAGATGTTGCAAGTTCAACTGTTTTGCCCGCACCCACAAGAAGGAAGAGTTCACGTGAAAAAAGATAAAAGGGAATCGTAAAGGCAATACACAGTAACAGCATCATTATCATCGAGTTAGTAGCAACATGATCTGCAGCGGTTTTATCCTGTGCACCCAGGCGCCTGGAAATTGCTGCACCTGCACCTATACCCAGACCATTGGAAAGTGCAATTGCTACAAAAAAGAAAGGAAAAACAAAACCTGTTGCAGCAAGCGCATCTGCACCCAGGCCGGATACCCAGAAAGTATCAACAAGATTGTAAAGTGTTTGTATGGACATTGCCAGGATCATAGGGAGCGAAAGCTTGATCATAGCTCTTTTGGGGTCATTCATCAGTGTTTTCAGACTGCCGTCCCCGCTTTTCTCCAGGACCCCCGGCTCTTCACCGATCTTGACTGATTCCTTGCTCATTTTTCTTCCTGCAATTTAAGAGAACTTACCGGAATTCCAAAAACAAAGGCATTGCAATTCACGGTTGATTCGATGTAATAGAGAGGTAGGGTTTTAACTTTGTGGTAAATGTCAGAGATTATATTCAAAAAAAACTATTGAAAAATAGCCGCATAAATGATTAGAAAACCAGTTCCACCTCATCCTTGCATTTTCCTGAAGCTGTTTTATGAAATCAGGTGCAAATTCAGAACAAAGTATGCTGGAAAGCATAGTCATCAGGAAAATAAAGTATGCCTATCAAAGGAAATATATCCTTTCAAAGGATAAGTGGGTACTAAATTCTTATGATTACTTAATTTTCTATAATTATTCAACGATGAGAAAAACATGGCCAGTCAGAAATTATTGGTAAAAGATGTCATAAAAAAAGCTGATGTCCTTCTTGAAGTGGTTGACGCCCGTTTTCCAGAAGAAACAAGGAACAGTGAAATCGAAAAGGAGATGTTACGTACTAAAAAGCCTTTTATTATCGTGCTCAATAAATGTGACCTTGTTCCAAAAGATAAACTTGAAAAAGCAAAGAGCCGTATGGCAAAAGCAGCTCCTGCCGTTTTTGTTTCCTCGAAGGAAAGGTTTGGGACAACAATGCTAAGACATAAGATACTTGAAGTTGCAAATATAAGGGACAGGGACATACTGGTGGGTTGCATAGGATACCCGAATACGGGGAAATCCTCTGTTATCAATGGTGTTGCAGGCAGAGGTAAAGCTTCAACATCTGCAATCTCCGGTCATACAAAAGGAGTTCAGCTAGTCAATGCCGGTTCACGCATTGTTTTCCTTGATACACCAGGAGTTATTCCTTTTGATGAGCATGATGAGTACATACAGGGACTGCTGGGTATAAAGGATTCGACTCACCTGAAAGATCAGATAGGGGTTGCCCTGAAGATAATCGAGAAACTGGTTGAGGAACAGAAAGATGTACTTGAATCCTTCTACAATATAAGTGCAACAGATGGGAATTCCTACGATATACTGGAGATAATAGGTATGCAAAGCAATTTCCTGAAAAAGAAGGGACAGGTCGATGAAACAAGAACTGCTATTAGAATAATCAATGACTGGCAAAAAGGATTGCTTCTGGCAGAAAAACCATGAGGCACAAACTGGGTTTCAATAATGTGCTTAAATAGAACTTTGAAGAGGGGCTGGCATGGTAGAATGGAAAAATGATCTGGGGCTTGAAGGGAGAATGATACTGACAATGTTCCTGCTGGCTGCAGTTTATCTTTTTTTCCTTGCCTTCCTCTCTACTGTCATGAATGCTTCCGCAGAGATCATGCTAGTGTTCATAGTACTGTTCATGGGAGTACAATACTATTACTCAGACAAGCTGGTACTCTGGACCACTAATGCAAAAGTGGTCTCAGAAACTGAAGCTCCACGACTTCATGAGACCATAACCCGATTATGTGTTGTTGCCGGTTTGCCAAAACCAACTGTTGCCATCGTAGATACTTCAGTACCAAATGCCTTTGCAACAGGAAGAGGCTACAAGAGCGCGGTTGTTGCTGTTACCACCGGACTGCTGAAAAGGCTTGACCAGAGAGAACTGGAAGCTGTGCTTGCACACGAGTTGAGCCATGTAAAGAACAGGGATATGGCAATTCTGACAATAGCCAGTTTCATTTCAACCCTGGCATTCTACATTGTCAGATACAGCTTCTACATAGGAAGCTTTGGCAGTGGCAGAAGAAACTCAAATGGGGCTTTGATCATAGTATGGGTCGTTTCCATATTAGTATGGATAATCAGTTTTCTGCTAATACGTGCCTTATCAAGGTACAGGGAATTTGCTGCGGACAGAGGAGCTGCAATGATTACCGGCGAGCCTGCAAACCTTATATCAGCACTTAGGAAAATAAGTGGAACAATTGAAAAGGTGCCTGCCGAAGATCTGCGTAAAATGGAAGGAATGAATGCCTTTTTCATCATACCGGCAGTATCAGGTTCCTTAATGAACCTTATATCTACACATCCGACCCTTGAGAAAAGGGTTGCAGCCCTTGAAAAGATACAGAGGGAGATAGAACTCTGATGGGTATTCGCAGCATTATAGATTCCATGCTTGGAAGAAGCAGGTTGCCGGCTGCAAAAAATGACAGACTCTTTGCTATATCTACAGCATCGATAACCCTGGAAATGGACCTTAACATAAAACCGTCATCATTAGCCAGGATATGTTTCAAGTCCCTGGGAATGACAAAATACGAATCAGCAAGGGAAGAAATTGAGCAGCTTCTGCAACTTAGTACCCCTGAGACGGGAACTGAATTCAGTATTGAGAAAGATGAATACAATTTCCTCTGGGTGATACTGAAAGACAGGGACTTTGAAGATCTTGTGACAACCATACACATGATCTCACAGACCCTAATTGAACATGGTTTCGGAGAACATATCCTCTGTGCAGTTTACAGGTTCCAAAGCAACGGACCCGTATACTGGATATATAATTTCAAACAGGGAAACTACTATCCCTTCGTACCTCAGGGAAAGAACAAAAGGGACAATTCCATGGAGTTCAGACTCAAATCATTGATGGAAAAGGAACTGCCAATAGAAAAGGATGTGGGGAAGTGGCATCCCCTTTGGAACATGCCGTTTTAGGCACGTGGACTTCTTTTCTTAGAAATCGACTGTCACCATTCAATCCTCAAATATCCCGACACCTGTAAAGATTTCCTTCGCCTCTTCCATGGAAAGGTCCTCAGGAGGGACGATAATATCTGATTCAATGATATCTGAATCATCCAGTTGTTTTCCATTTGATTTTATCTTGTCTATAAGTCTGGAAAGCTCTGCCTTGAATTCCTCTTCATTTTCCACGGAGACAAGTTCAACTATTCGGTTATCTATAGCGTTGAGTTCGTCAAAAAGACTACTTGGGACTTTATACTGTCCCTCACCGACTATCCTTATTATCATTTACCCGCCTCCTTCCTGAGTTTCTCAAGTTCGAGATCCACGCTTGTAGCAGAGTTTATTTTTGCAAGCTCCTGCTCAATATCATCACCACTGCTAGTGAAGTCATCAAGTGTGCCTACAGCTATCAGTTCATCCAGTGCTGATGCACGGGCTTTCATCTGTTCGGTCTTGTTCTCAGCCCTTTCTATAGCCAGACCCACGTCTGCCATCTCTTCGCTTATACCGGAAACGGATTCATTTATCTTCACCTGAGCTTCAGCTGCAGAGTACTGGGCTTTAATGGTTTCTTTCTTTGTCCTGAAAACCTCGACTTTAGTTGATAAACGCTTCTCAGCTGCAACAAGTTTCTCCTGCTCCTTTTCAAGCTCTGCTATCTGCTGGTCAAGACCCTGTGCCTGAATAACAAGGGTACTTTTTCTCTCAAGTGCCATGCGTGCCAGATCCTCCCGGTCCACTTTGATAGCTTCCCTTGCCTGAGTGTCCAGTTTATCCATACTCTGGGTTAATTTAGCTCTCTGCAATTGAAGTCTCTTTTTGGATGTTGCCACATCTGCAACACCTCTTTTGACATTCTGAAGCATATCAAGCTGTTTCTCATAAGAATAATCCAGTGTTTCACGGGGGTCTTCCATACGATCTATCAGTTTGCTCATTTTTGATTTAACTACAGTTCCCATCCTGTTGAATAATCCCATGTTATTCCTCCTGATGAACTTCAAATAAAGATATAAAGTCCTATATGGGATAAATGCCTGTCCCATTCAAGAACAGAATCATGCAAAATAGAGAACATTCATACGTAAAAATAAGTCAGATGAATCATTATGGATAAAAGATACCTGAATAACAAAAAAGGATATGAATAAGAACAAAGTAAAAATATATAACCTTTGATGGAGAAGAGATGATGTCCAATTCACATAACAACGAGCAGAATATATTCAGGAGCCAGAGGATTGCAGTTTTTGCTGATGTCCAGAACATGTTTTATTCTGCAAGGAACAATTATTCTGACAGCCGACTGGATTATGAGAAATTGCTTGCAACAGTACTTAAGGGCAGACAACTTATAAGAGCCATTGCCTATCTGGTAGAAGCAGAGGAAGTGGATCAGTCAGGATTCAAATACCAGTTAAGGAATTTCGGATGGGAGATAAGGACAAAACAACTTAAGATCCGACCGGATGGTTCTACAAAAGGAGACTGGGATATGGGAATAGCCATCGATGCCATTGCAATTTCTGAAAAAGTTGATACTGTTGTACTTGTGAGCGGAGATGGTGATTTTACGGCACTTGTCAATCACCTTAAAGCCTGCGGAGTACGTGTGGAGGTCCATTCTTTTGAAAGGAACACTGCTGCAGAACTAATCAGTTCAGCTACCGAATATTATCCTATTGATGAGAGCATACTGCGCAGAAAGTGAAAGAATAATCGGTCATAGTATTGATAATAACAGATATTGGGAAGAACATAAGAAGTTAACATTTAAATTATTTTACTGTTATGTCAGGCAGATATAAGTTACCGGACCCTCTTACACTGATCCACCCACGCTCATTGAAGCATTTGAGCTTTCATCTTCATGAACTAGTAAAGGGTAGATTATGGCTGAAGATATTGATAGGGATGATGCTGGGTATTCTTACCGGTCTTGTACTTGGCCCTTCTGCCGGATTTTTGAGCAAGGAACTATCATACACCATTGGTGAATGGCTGGCACTTCCGGGTTATATCTTCCTTGCACTCCTCCAGATGATCGTTGTGCCTCTTGTTTTTGCGTCAATCATACGGGGGATCGCTGCAGGTGAGGACATGGAACAACTTAAGAAGATAGGGCTTCGGACTGTCGGATATTTCCTGATTACCACTGCAATTGCAATTATAATCGGACTGAGCCTTGCACTGCTAATAAATCCCGGCACTTATATTAGCAGCGAACTTGTCCAGGATACTATTGTAACAACGGATACAACACAGAGTGAAAATGGTGAGATCGGTACACCTGATGTTGCTGCACTTCCAGGGATGATCACAACGATACTGCCTACAAATCCACTTGGAGCACTTGCCACAGGACAGATGCTCCAGGTTGTTCTGTTCTCCATAATCATAGGTGTAGCTCTGGTTTCAATGCAGCCGACACAGTCCAAGCCAATGCTTGAGTTATTGGGCTCTTTGCAGGAGGTCAGTATGACTGTTGTCCGCTGGAGCATGTTACTGGCCCCAGTTGCAGTTTTTGGACTCATATGCAAATTCACAATAAATCTGGGGCTTGATGCATTGATGGGAATGCTTGTCTATGTTGCTACAGTACTGATGGGACTGCTTTTGATGTTAGGCCTCTACATGCTGATCATCCTGGCTGTGACAGGAAAGAATCCGCTCATTTTCCTGAAAGAAATAAAAGATGTATTGCTGCTGGCTTTTTCCACATCCAGTTCTGCAGCAGTAATGCCACTTTCCATTAAGACAGCTGAAGAGAATATAGGGGTCAGACCATCCATATCACAGTTCGTCATCCCGCTTGGAGCTACCATCAATATGAACGGGACCGCACTTTACCAAAGTATAGCAGCTGTATTTCTTGCACAGGCATTTGGAATTGACCTTGGTTTTGGGGAATTGCTGTTGATAATGATAACTGTGGTAGGAGCTTCAATAGGCACACCTTCCACGCCGGGAGTAGGGATTGTAATCCTGGCTATGATCTTAACCAGCGTTGGAATACCCACCGCAGGTATCGCACTGATCATAGGTGTTGACAGGATACTTGATATGAGCCGTACTGCAGTCAATGTTACCGGGGACCTTGTCACATGTGTGATCATGGATAAATGGGTCAGTGGAAGGAAAAGCACTACCGATGAATTCATAGAAGTAGCAAAACATGAAGCCCAAAGAAGAGTTATCGGAGAAGATGTAATAATCTCACCTAAAAACGAATAAGAAGCCTGATTATTCTAGTATCGATCATCGGGAATTCTGCTGTACATGCGCGGTGAGCTTATCACGGTTTAGACAATCGGGCTGCAGAACTATGAAGGTATCTGCAACTAAATAAGATCAAAGATTAAAATCAAAACAGAAAAATAATAATAGATCGTATGAGTGAGCTGGCAGCGATCCAGATTTCCCGAAGACTCTCGTACTTCAGTACAGTAAGGAACGCTGGCAGGCTTATCTTCTGTGTTCGGTATGGGTACAGGAATTGCCCTGCCGCTATGGCCGCCAAACTCTCTCATGATGAACAGTAAAGCCAAGGTCCGGATTCGAACCGGAATGGAATCGCTCTGCAGGCGATTGCGTAGCCGCTCCGCCACCTTGGCAATGAGCGATTCATGAATGAATCCATTGCATTTAAACTTTACTGGAAAGTTCGTGTATATCATCATGCACATATCAGATTTCGCCTGGACAAAGCAAGACGGACAGGCACGGATTTTTAGTAGCCGCGGACTGAACACCTCGTTGCCTTGGTGCGTACATCCCGACCCTATCAAACCGGTCTTGTACCGGGATCCTTAATGTGGTCTCTTTTCAAGTCAGATTTCGAGCTTAGATGCATTCAGCTCTTATTCCTTAGCGCGTAGCTGCTCAGCAGTGCCCTGTCGGACAACTGATACACCAGTGGCGCCGCTACCCTGTTCCTCTCGTACTAAAAGTAGCTTACCCTCAGACCACTGACACCTCTAGTAGATAGTAACCGACCTGTCTCACGACGGTCTAAACCCAGCTCACGATCTCCTTTAATAGGCGAACAACCTCACCCTTGGCCGCTGCTGCACGGCCAGGATGGAAAGAACCGACATCGAAGTAGCAAGCTGCCGGGTCGATATGTGCTCTTGCCGGCAACAACTCAATTATCCCCGGGGTAACTTTTCTGTCATTTTTGGCTCGCACCAAGCGAGCACAAAAGTTCGCTAGAACCGACTTTCGTCTCGTCATCCACTACTGTGCTGAATAACGTCAGGCTGACTTATGCTCTTGCACTCTTCAGTGGGTTTCCGACCCACTTGAGTCAACCTTTGTGCGCCCTTGATATCTTTTCAAGGGCGTCCCGCCCCAGGCAAACTGCCCACCTATCGGGGTCCTCCTCTCGGAGTTAGGGCCGTAATTTCAGAAGGGTAGTGTCCCAATGGCGACTCCACCGATGCTGGCGCACCGGTTTCGACGTCTCCTACCTACACTGTACATCCAAAATCACAACCCAACGACAGGCTGCAGTAAAGCTCCACGGGGTCTTCACTTCCCCCTAGAGGTCTCTAGACTGTGCACTAGAAAGTAAGCTTCACCGGACTCTGGCTAGGGACAGTAGAGCTCTCATTGATCCATTCATGCAAGTCGCCAATTAAGCGACAAGGTACTACGCTACCTTAAGAGGGTCATAGTTACCCCCGCTGTTTACAGGCCCTTCGTCCCGTTGAACCGGGGTTTCAGGTACCTGCACTGAGCAGGATTCAGAGATCGTACTAGCCCTTACGGGTTTGCGATCTCCTATGTTGATATTAGACAGTTAGAGCTCTCTTGTCACTGCGACCTGCTGTCTTCACAGCAGGCACTCCTTCTCCCGAAGTTACGGAGCTAATTTGCCGAATTCCCTTAGCCAAATTATTCCGACACGCCTTAGCCTTTTCAGCTAGGGGCACCTGTGTCAGTTCTCGGTACGGACCCATGACTTCCTTTTCACGGGTTCCCGGGTGCAGCTGACTTTCGCCATAACACATTCGCCCGCTTCTCGCCATTACGGCTCTCCACGGGATTCGGTGCTTAGACGGCGCGACGACGCCGCTCAGCCTGCCCAAAAACGTCAGTTTATTGTCATGAGGTACAGGAATATTAACCTGTTTCCCTTTTGGCGTACTCGGATTACGGTACGTCTTAGGACCGACTAACCCTCGGCTGACGATCATTGCCGAGGAAACCTAGCCCCTTCGGCGGATAGGATTCTCACCTATCTATGCTGTTACTATTACCAGGATTTTCGTTTCCGCACGGTCCACAGGACTTCACAGCCCTGCTTCTGCCCGAACGCAACGCCTTCCTACGAGATCACCTTGCGGTGCTCCGTGGTATCGGTGGTCGACTTGAGCCCCGTCCATTTTCGGGGCCCCAAACCTCGACTGGTGGGCTGTTACGCACTCTTTAAAGGATAGCTGCTTCTAAGCTAACCTTCCAGCTGTCTAGGGCTTAGGACGCCCTTTAGTATTAACACTTAGTCGACACTTTGGGACCTTAACCACGGGCTGGGTTGTCTCCCTTACGGACTACAAGCTTACCCCAGTAGTCCGGACTCCGATCTTCTCAGACGACGGTGAGTTTGGAGTTTGACAAGTAGCTGAGGAATTTCTTCCCCGGGACCACCAATCAGTGCTCTACTTCACCGACTATCTCCGATCAGGTCATGCTGCGACATGTTTCGGAAGGAACCAGCTGATGCCGGGTTAGATTAGCCTTTCACTCCGAGACGCAGGTCACACGAATGATTTGCAGATCAATACCGCTTGCGGTCCTCCACGTAGCTTTCGCCACGCTTCAACCTGCCCACGCCTAGATCACCCGGCTTCGGGTCGTATCCCAATGACTCCACGCACTTGTATACGTCGCTCCTCGCCTTACGGCTGCGAGCATGTTGCTTTCGCTTCGGCTTCCTATTTGAAAGTTAGCCATCGCCATTTGAATACACTCCCTGGCCCGTTCTTCAAAACGTAAGATATGACATTGGCAGTGATGCCCGTACAGCAGCCTCGCGACTGTTTCCTTCGCATCAAAGATCCTTTAACGCCATATCGCTCCATCGCCTCCAGGTTTCAGGCACTTTTAACCTCCCTTCTTGGGGTACTTTTCAGTTTTCGGTCACCCTACTAGTTCGCTATCGGTCTCAAGTCGTATTTAGTTTTGGAAGTTGGTGCCTCCCAAATTCACGCGGGAATTCCGACCCACGTTACTCAGGTTATAATCCAGATCCTTTGGTCGTTGTTTACGTGACTATCACACTCTGTGGTCTAACGTTCCAGAAAAGTTAAACTCCAACCAAGTGGGACCTTTAGAAAGAACCTACAACACCACATCTCCCGCTCGTTACCGGCGGGATTCAGTTTGAACTGTACCGTGTTCATTCGCCATTACTAACGGTATCTCTTCGATTTCTTTTCCTGCCCCTACTAAGATGCTTCAATTCGGGGCGTTCCCGATCATTGATGATCGACACGTAAAACGTGTCAGGAAGACCCATTAGGAGATCCCGGGTTCATAGGCTCCATGCACCTACCCCGGGCTTATCGCAGCTTGGCACGTCCCTCATCAGCGCTTGAGCCGAGCCATCCACCTGAAGGCATATTTACCAGAGTCCATCTCACTTTGTCCAGTGAGCGTCTGATATATGCATGCGTATACACGATCTCATTGCAGCCGGCCTGGTCGCCGACCACTTCATCCTTCCCCGGCAACATTACTTGCCGGGTGCACTGAATAATGGACTTGCTGGGATTCGAACCCAGGGCCTTCGCCTTGCAAAGGCGACGATCTTCCAACTGATCTACAAGCCCATGAACGATCCTTATGTTGTGGATCTTCATTCTGGATCTGACAGTTTTTCGATTTCTGACCGGTTGTGGTGATCGGCGTTTTGCCGATCTGCTTAGGAGGTGATCCAGCCGCAGATTCCCCTACGGCTACCTTGTTACGACTTAACCCCCCTTGCGAAATTTAGGTTCGAACACGGCACTTGGTCCGTGCCCTCACCCATACCTCACTCGGGTGGTTTGACGGGCGGTGTGTGCAAGGAGCAGGGACGTATTCACCGCGCTATATTGAAACGCGATTACTACGGATTCCAGCTTCACGAGGGCGAGTTGCAGCCCTCGATTCGAACTACGGCCGGGTTTATGAGATTACCAACCCCTTTCGGGGTAGGGACCCATTGTCCCGGCCATTGTAGCCCGCGTGTAGCCCTGGAGATTCGGGGCATACTGACCTACCGTAGCCCGCACCTTCCTCCGCTTTAGCAGCGGCGGTCCCCACAGAGTACCCATCATCCCTAAGGATATGCTGGCAACAGTGGGCACGGGTCTCGCTCGTTGCCTGACTTAACAGGATGCTTCACAGTACGAACTGACGACGGCCATGCACCTCCTCTCAGCGATTCAGGTAAGACCTTCAGCCTGACCTACATATTGCTGTCGCCCCAGGTGAGTTTTCCGGCGTTGAGTCCAATTAAACCGCAGGCTCCACCCGTTGTAGTGCTCCCCCGCCAATTCCTTTAAGTTTCAGCCTTGCGGCCGTACTTCCCAGGTGGCTCGCTTCACGGCTTCCCTGCGGCACCTGAAACGGTCGCACCATCCCAGACACCTAGCGAGCATCGTTTACGGCTGGGACTACCCGGGTATCTAATCCGGTTCGTGCCCCCAGCTTTCGTCCCTCACCGTCGGACCCGTTCTGGTAAGACGCCTTCGCCACTGGTGGTCCCACAAGGATTACAAGATTTCACTCCTACCCCTGTAGTACCTCTTACCTCTCCCGGTCCCAAGTCTGACAGTATCCCCCGGAAGCCTAACAGTTGAGCTGTCAGATTTCCCGGAAGACTGATCAAACCGGCTACGGACCCTTTAGACCCAATAATAGTGGCCACCACTCGGGCCGCCGGTGTTACCGCGGCGGCTGGCACCGGTCTTGCCCGGCCCTTGCTAACACATGCTATTTATACATGCGGACAGCCAACATTGTATGCTGGCACTCAGTGTCCCCTTATCGCGGTTTCCCGCATTGTAAAGTTTTCGCGCCTGCTGCGCCCCGTAGGGCCTGGATTCATGTCTCAGAATCCATCTCCGGGCTCTTGCTCTCACAACCCGTACCCGTCGTCGGCTAGTAGGTACGTTACACCCACTACGACCTGATAGGCCGCAGATTCATCCTAAGGCGCCGGAGCTTTTGACCACAGAACATTCCAGTATCTATGGTATATCAGGAATTATCACCAGTTTCCCGGTGTTATGCCTGACCTTAGGGCAGATTATCCACGTGTTACTGAGCAGTACGCCATGTTCACGAAGAACATTTGACTCGCATGGCTTAATCGAACACTGATAGCAGTGACCTCTGGCAGGATCAACCAGAATTGTTGATCACACACAAATTTTGGAAGTCAATTAAGGAATCGATCGGAAAGAACTCTCTTGAGAGTATACTTCCTTTCTGCACATTAGTTTGGTTAATTCCTTTAAGTTTGTAGTTAAACACTACCGGTCAGAATTAACCGAACTGCCAAATCCAACGTCGGACAGAAAAAGCTTCTGTCCCCACTTATAGTATAAGGCGGTGATTGTAAGTGTTTCGCGCGATTTGCGCGGACTCCTTCAAAGGCCGTATTCGTATATATACCTTTCGAACCAGAGGGTTCGAAGGAAAAGGGGCCTTTGAGGCACTTAACTGATGAAATGGGATTACTACTTCATCAGATATTCACGACTGACAAATTAACTGATGCGCAGACCGCATCATCTGGCTCGTCGCGAGCACCCCTACATAACAGGCTTTGTATAAAAGGGTTGCGGGAATGAGAACAATAACAACGATCACATACAAGATAAACAGATTTTTTTACAAAAATAAATGATAGAATCGATTCAGAAAACAGAAAAAGAAAACAAAAAAATGAAGGAAAATCAGAAATATTGATTTTCACATTAAGCAGAGCCCCGGATACAAAAAGGAATATACATCATTATCATTACAATTAGCATATTTCTTCAGAAGGTTACGTATATATAATAACACAAAAGAGAATGAAACTCACAAAACATACATAGAATACACACTCCATCATTCCTGTCCTGGACGCAGGATACACATTCAACAATGCTGGATGCGGCCATGGATCTTATGGAGAATATGGGATATGAACGGATCGGGGGGTCCGGAAATAAGTCGAAGAAACGTAATACCACTGGCAACTAAAACACTCGCCCTGATAGCCTGTGCCATGATTATATTCACATTCAATGTCGCCTCTACAGAAGAAGCACTGAGTACAAAGACCAGCATTAACGGATACACGGACATTGATCAAGATCCAGTCAAAAGCAAGATCCTTTCAGTACCATACTACAATCAGGGCGACACAAGCTGGTGTATTTATTACTCCCTCAGCATGATGCTAAATTACAATAACATCCGGATCCAACCATGGGAAATAGCAAGTCATTTCAATTCAGGCCACCACGAGACTTTCAAGGAGCAATACAACATTTTCGATCACTCGCTTGAAAAATACATAAAACAATCCGGTCCACTCAATATCAGAAGAACTATATGGGGATTCAATGTCAGGGATTTTGACACTGAAAACTTCAATGGACTAATAAAAGATAACATAGACCGTGGTCAGCCGATCCTTATGGCATTCCAGTATGAAGGCACAGACAGCAAAAGGCAAGGTCATGCAATTATTGCAGTAGGGTATGACAAAGAACACATCTACCTTACCGACCCCAGCGGAGCAATAACCGAAGACCTCTTGCAGATCAAAGGAAGATATGTTGCAGTACCTGTTAGCTGGAATGATTTCAACGAAAAACTTGTTAAAAACATAAAACCTTCGAACATGGCCTTTACCATTGAAATTCTCGAAGATGCACCGATCAAAGGATCCGAAGGTTCCATCTACATGACCGATCGCAGCAATTACGGATTCAGTTGCCTCAGTTTTACAAACCGCAAAGATCCCTTCGACATTGGATTACTTCAGTTTGACGGCAGAGATGAAAATGGATATAATATAGTCAAAAAACATGATATCAGCACAGCAAGAGAACCTTCCCCGCAGGACTGTATGTCCGTATATTTCACAGTCTCAAATCCGACATCAGTACAGAAAGAATATAAAGTCATAAGCAGCTTTATCAATAAATATACAGGAGAAGCACTAGAATCATTTTATTATGAAACGGATATCAGTATAGCCCCATACAACAATGTCCCGAAAGGAATAAACTACTCCAATCAGCTTGAGAACGTCCCGGCCGGAGAATACGTTATAATGCTGACACTTAAAAACGAAAGAATGGACATTATAGATTCGATTACCCTGGACATGAAGATTTACTGAGCTGGAATGAAAACTATACAATTAGATGCTGGATTAAAAAAGAGAAGGGGTATTAATTGAACTTCAATCAATAATCATTATATCAACTCACTACATACACAATATATTGACCTGATACAGATATTTCATTTTATGACGACGAACAAATATACGAAACATCTGACATATATTCAGGTAATATCTGAACAACTAATTCAAAATCAGAGAAGTACTGAATCTATATAGCTAGGTTTTTATTATCCACCCCTAATAATACTAACGGGTTATTGATGAAAGATATATCCGGAAAAAATAAAGAATTCACCTCTTCTGTAAAAAAGCTCCAAAAAGGCATCTTTTCAAATGCAGATAAAAGATGTAATGCTGTAATATCTCTTGAAATGATGAAGGACAGGGATGCAGTGCCCTACCTGCTGAAGGCGCTCAAAGAAGAATCAGATGAAAGAGTACGAACCTGTATTATAAGGTCCCTTGGTACCTTTAAAGATCCAGGAGCAACAGAAACCTTATTTGAATTAGCTCTCGGAAGATCCCCTGACAGCAAACAGACGATTTTGTCCTCTCTTGATTCATGTATTTCAGATAAAGACCTTCCTTTTCTTGCTGATGCACTTTCATCCGGTAAAGCTGACAGGAGAATACTTTCAATCCAGTATCTGGGAAAAGTAAGAAACCCTGATTCCATTCGTATCTTACTTGGCTGCCTTAATGATAAAGACATGGAAATAAGACCTCTTGCATCTGCATCTCTGAAATCTTTTACGGAGGAGGATATAATACCCCTGATCGGTGAAATAATCGAAAAAGCTGACAGGTACTTTAAAATCCGCCTCCTTCAGTTAATAAATGATACTAAAAGTCCTTTTGCAGTTCCTTTATTGATGCAGGTCTTAAAAAGCGATGATGTTGATGTACGAAGCAATGCTTCAAAAGCTCTCAACAGCTGTATTAAAGAGGAATCTGCAGTTTATCTCATAGATTCACTGAAAGATGACAATTATAATGTGAAATGCGTTGCAATAAAAGAACTATTGGTTCTTGATGCAGAAATTCCATTTGATGCATTGATAGAACTTCTTGAGGATGAAAATGAGCATGTCAGGAGTTCTGCAGTTGAGGCACTTGTTGCTATTGCTGATGAGGAAAGTTTATCCCTTCTTGAAAAAGTGAGTCAGGCAGATCCTGATGAATGGGTAAGGAAACTGGCACATAATAATATTTTAAGAATCCGGAACCAAACAACCAGGGGAGATAATGGTCATAGTGATAATAATAACAAAAATAATAAGGAATCTGTGAAGCTAGATAAAGACATAAAAGCCAAAAAAAGCAGAGCAAGGAAAATATCATTCTGCCCATATTGTGGTAACAGTCTGAGTCTCTCTATTGCACCTTTATTTTGTCCCTTCTGCGGTGAGAACTTAACTGATAACAGATAGAATTTTGCAAATCAATCTCTGTAAGACTCCTCATTTTGATAAGAAGTATAACCCGGACATACCTTTCAAGCTTGTGAACAATAGCTTGAATTCAATTTTTTTGCTTGATCCCAATACCTTTTTACCCTTTGTTACCATATTCCATTTTCAGAGCAGAGACATCGTTTCAACCTGTTTCTGTTATGATACAATTCCCTGTCTGTTTCATCGATGCAGGAAATCTGATCGAAATAATCTGATTATCATGCTTTTTTCAGGCGTTTATAGCTTGTTACCAGTAGGAACATGAGTATTCCTGTAAAAACAATGACTCCTGCTGCTGCTACATCCATTATCCCGGAGATGACTATTCCTGTGACCATGCTAAGAAGGCCAAAGGTCATGCTGTATATAACGGTATTGCGAAAGGATTGCTCCAGTTGCAGCGCTGTGAGGGCAGGGATGACAATAAGTGCAACAACAAGGATAATTCCCACCACCTTTATTGAGAGCACTATTGTTATACCCATGAGTATATTGAAAACCACAGAGATTCCCGAAACCGGGATACCATTCATCCGGGAAGCCCTCTCATCGAATGTGATCGCCAGAAGCTCCTTGTACAACAACATCATAACAACGAAAACCGCAAGCCCCAGTACGCTTATAAGGATCATATCCTCCATTGTGATGGTCAGTATAGAGCCGAATAGATAGTCCATTATAGCAACATTAAAACCGCCTGCAATGCTGATTATTATAAGTCCCAGAGAGAATCCGCCTGCAAGCATGACAGCCATAGCTGAATCAGATTCTGCAATACCTTTGCTCCTCATATAAGATATCCCAAGAAGTGCAAGAATGGAAATTATCATCGCAGTGAATATTGGATCAGTCCCGATCAGTAATCCAAGAGCTATCCCTCCAAAAGCAGTGTGTGCTACACTATCGCCTATCATTGATTCTTTTCTAAGGACTATGAAAAGACCCATTGTAGAACATATCAGGGATATCAGGCATCCGCCTATCAGTGCCATCTGGAAGAACGGCATCCTCAGCAATTGAGGCAGATCACCAAGAAGCATATCAAGCACCATTGAAATCACCTTTGCATGTATGGGAGTGGAATACAAAGTGGAAATGCTCCCCATAAGCTTGTTGCAGGAACTCGTTTGGATCAAGGTCAGGTCTTATCTCAGAATCGTGGACCTTATGATTTACACAGATGACCCGTGACATGCGACAGAATACAGCAGTCAGATCGTGAGATACAACCAGAATAGTTAGCTTTTTGTGACGGTTCAGATTGCTCAGGGTCATATAGAATCTCTCCTGGGTTTCAAAATCCATTCCGGTTATAGGCTCATCCAGAAAAAGGACCTCAGGGTCCCTTACAAGTGCCTTTGCAACAAATGCCCTTTGTTTCTGTCCTCCGGAAAGCTGTCCTATCCTTCGCTGTGCAAGATCGGATATACCCATAAGATCCATTGCTTCATTGACCTTATCCCAGTCCTTTGAATTAAGTCTTCTAAATAGATTCGATCGCCTGACCCGCCCCAGAGAGACAAGTTCTTTAACACTTAAAGGAAAATAATAATCAAACTCGATGGCATTTTGGGGAATATAGGCAACTTTATCCCATTGGGTGAAATTGTAAGTATTCTGACCGAACAGTTCAATACTTCCTTTTTCATGTTCGATCTCACCCAGTATGCTTAAGATCAAAGTGGTCTTACCCCCGCCATTTGGACCTATTATTCCAACATAGTCCCCCCTATGAATAGAAAAGTCTGCCTCCTGGATAACTTTGCTGTTACCCCGGTCAACATCCAGTCCATTGACCCTGAGTATTATATCCGCCGTCTGTTTATCGCTGATCATATGTTGGTGTCCTGGTCATTTGCTTAGAATAATATGAAACTTTAATGTGCTTGTACAAATCCTCATTCTGTCATCTCAACTATGGGAAGCTGCAACCACAGAATACGCAGAGTTCACGAAGAAAGATGACCATTTGTACCCTCTGTGCTCTTTGTGAACTCTGTGCCGTAAACCCAATACGTCGTTTTCGACTGAGCCTTTTATTTATGCCATAAGCAGATCACATAGCAGATCACATGGCTCTGAGCCCTTTCTTGAGGGCTTCAAGGTTTGCCTCCATCTGCTCCAGATAGTCCTTATTGTCAATACTTCCCGTCATGAGATATAGAGTCTCAACTTGCACTTCCTGCCCACTCAACTTTTCAGTGTTGCTTTTTAATGTCTTTACATATGCATCTGAATAGACCGGATCAACATACAGGAAATAAGTGTCAGTGTCTATCATCTTATTAACAAGGGCAGCCATGGCCGAGGAGCTTGGCTGTTCATCTGCCGATATACCGATAACACCTTCCTGCTGGAAGCCATATCTGCCGGCAAGATATCCATATGCCGCATGTGTCACAAAAATATACTCCTTTTCTGTGTTGGCAAGTTCATTCACATATCTTTCATCCAGGCCCGTCAGTTCATTCTTCAAAGAGTTCCACCTCTGGGTATAGTAAGCTTCGTTTTCAGGGTCTGCCTGAACAATTGCCTCATATATTCTTTCGCCCTGCTGCATTGCAATATACGGACTTATCCATGTATGGGGATCATATAGTCCGTGTTGATGCCCATCATGATCATTGTGTGATCCGGATTCAGCAGCTACCAGTGCAAGTACATTATTGGACCCCGGTTGCTCTTCAAGTTGCCACGTCCGGATAACAGACATCTTGTCCAGGCCGATCAAATGAACATTACCATCAGCTGTCAGTGCCCGCAATGTATCTTTGTCTTCATTTTCTATTATCCGCATAGCCTGCGGGAAGGAACCTTCAAGCTGAACATTGTGGGTATTTCCTGTCTCCAGATCGACCAGCACTACCCGGCCCTCATTGGGATCTGAAAGGGCGACCATGTTACTGCCACTGATGAAAACAGAATTCGGCCAGCCATGTTCTTCAGCTACTCTTTGGACCTGGACCTCTATCTCTTTCTCAAGTACCTCATTGACAAGGTCATAGACAAGAACACTTGAGTATTCCAGACCCATGGACTGATCACCGACGTATGAGATAAGCCATTTCCCATCCTCACTTATCCAGGAGCGGGCCAGATATGTACCTGTATGAGTATATGGGATCAGGCCTTCATATCCTGAACTTGACATCCTGACAAGACCAAAGGTATCCCCTCTGCCGTTGAAGTACACCTTACCCGTAAATGTGGAATAGACTCCCCCATGAGGCGACTCCCCTGCATTGCCCTGGGCCACAAGATCGCCATTGGATGCCTGGATTATACGCAGATTCTCTCCTGCCGGAGTTCTCATTTCCCCTATATAGAGCAAACCATCCTCATCATACTCAATAGTGGCATGACTTGTTGATGAGGTACCTTTGTCTTCATATTTACTATATGCACCTGGGTTATCAACGTTCACCACCAGGACCTTTTGTTCATTATCAAGGGCAAATGCTATCTGCTTATTATCATGGGATATTGCATAATGCCTTGGCATTCCTGCATCTATAGAAGTTACAAGCTCCGGGTCATGGAAGTGATCCCCATGCAATCCTGTGTTAAGGACCTTCAGATCTTCAGGGTTAGGTATGAACAGATAGGAATCACCAAAGGAATTCCTAAGCTGCGGTGCATTATCAAAAAAACCACTGTGCCTGGTGGTATTCATACCAAAGGGTAAGGTGGTGACAAGCACTGCATTGTCCTCACTTATATCATAGACAAGTGTCCGGGAGTTATCATTATCGAATATGAATAAGCGTGTAAGGTCATGGTCATATGATGTTACCAGATCCAGACCTTTTGTTGTTTCCACAACAGCCATCTTACTATCCTCTAAAGAAGGTAGCAGACTGTACTCAACCCATGGCTCAAGACCTGCCCCGTTATATACAAAAAGATCAGCTCTGCTGACTTTTAGTACGTCGGATGCAGACGGATACCAGGAATGTACCTCTGTATTCTCAGGGACAAGAAGGTCTACTTCCACCTTATCTCCCCCAATCTCCTGAGCCATATACCCCAGAGGATATAAACTTGTCACTATTCTAATGTGTTCACTATCATCATCCCCCTGTATCGAAAGAACAAAAGCAAGGGCGATAACTGCAATCAATACTCCCAGAACAAGGAGTGACCTTTTCTTATCCATGACCATCAAACTCACCATATTTTTGGACATACTCCAAATATAATAACCGTTATGGCTACATTTGACGTGTAATTACATATATACTTTTCTCATTGCAACAGTTTTCTAAGCCATATAATATATATCCTTAAAAATAGATCCCTGAAAAAGATACCGAATTCAATACCAAAATAAAAGCAAATGACTTTTTTGGAGTCGTACCAAACATATTGAAGCTTAAAAAAACAGGAAATATAAATGAAGGATCCATAGCAAATTACTCACCCGATGTTCCTCCACACACAAACCCATCCCGGAGGATATCCCGAAAACAGCCTAAGCGGCGCATGAGCGTACACCAGGATGAGCATCGCTTTTTTGAATTACCTTCCCTGCACGGATGCGAACTTGAGAGCATCGGTGCAACAACCGCCTTAAAGCGCTGTGGTCCGAGCACCCACCGGAGCACAGGACGACAGTGCGTCAAATGCCAATGAAACAAGGCGGTGCACCGCCCGCAGTAATGCGGAGGGAGCGAGGACGGAAGCTGCCAAAACGGACCGATCCTGAGGATACTTGTTACTTTGCTCCTTTTTTGAGTGTTTGGAGAAATTAACCTTCGTAGATAATATTTTGAAAAATATTCATATTGGACATGATCATAAATTACTATACTCATTACCAAATTTATTTTGTTTTAAAATACAATATTTGAAAATAAGTAATATTAACTTTTTCAGCTAGGAGCAATTTGAGGCATTGGGGAGATTTAGAGCTGTGCTAAATTGATTTAAATATATTACATGTTTTTCTTTTCATTAATGAATCAAAACTAAAAATGCAATAATTCAATACCATATTTGCCTTTCCCAAAATTTGATGGGTATATACCTTGTGATTGCATAGAAGGAGATAGCAATTTCCTATGATTGCATACTGGTTTATCTGACAACGAAAATGTGCATTCACTGCACTCATCACAATAACAATCCCTTAAACTCAATGCAAAATAAAATCCCATTGAAAAAAATGCTGAATGGATTCTTTTTAAAGCTGTGTTATAACTATATTTTTTTGTATTATTTTTTTTCCATTTCCATAATATGAAATCTGTCCATAAATTTAATTCTAACTTATTAGAATAGGGAGGGCATGAAAAATTACCCCGGTTAATATGATAACAATTTGTTGTACAATTATAATCTTTTATCTCTAAATCAAAGATTGATTTAAGCTCTATGCTTTCAAATAGTTTTGGGAATTCCTGTGATAAATTTAAACACATTTTTTCTACTTGTTCTTTGCTAATTCCATTATATTTTTGAAATGATTCCCTCTTTTGTAAATTTATTGAGCAAATTTCATTTGTGTTAAATAATACTGCTGCACATCTATTGATGCTGTTACGATTTGGCATCGCAAAATCAAATCCTGCATTATTCATAGTTTTTTGACAATCAATCCCAATGGATTCCATACTAGTCAATTTTAAAGATGGTTTTTTGCATTTTTGATTATTTAATATAGAACATTCTCTACATTTTTTACAACAACCACCAGACAGAACAATATAATCTACATCACTACTGGCCATGATATTATCGAGTTGAGTCGATATTCTCTGTATTTCCATTTCTTTATGAGAGTTTTTGATTTGCATCTTGAATCGAGAATAATCATCAGGATAATCGTAAGTAGTAGCCACTAATAATATCCACTCAAATTTACCATTTTTTATTTCATTACATAAAGCATTTGATGCGGGGGGGCAAGAATAACTTCTGTTATATTTTTTACACCCAAATTTACACATATATTCTGATTTGTTATCAAAGACAACTTTATCAAAGGGGATTGCTTTCATGAAAGCTAATGGACTATCACTAAAAAAATCGGTTAACTCTTGTAATAACATTTATTCACTTCGATTATTAATAGTATTTTTAAGATATTGAGAATCGGGGCATATGATATAGATTCAATTAGGGAATAGGTTTGCGATATGTCCCCTTGCATTAAGAAACTTTGGGGAACACACTTACATCTACATTCATCTTTTAAATTACATTTATAACTGCAGAATGCTCATACATCAACAAACAATTATATATATGAAATATTTTACTCCAATTTATGCCATTGGTTGAACAGTCCGCGATTTACTAGCCACATCGTGTGCTCACGTGAAATCGCTTGCTCAGCATTTAGAACCAAACTCCGAAACTCTGTTTCTTCTTTAGCCAATTCCATTTCCTGCCTTATTTCGCTTAATTCACGAGCTGTATTTAGGTAAGGTTCCACTAATTCTGCATACTGTTTACTTTTACTCCAGCCAATTATACTTGTTATTATCGTTGCAATTAAAGCTAGAATAGGTGCACCATTTACATGATTGTATAGCAAATAAATACACGCAACAGTAGCAATAAATTGCAACGTTATTATGCAAACATCAGATATATAAGAATGATTTTTATTCCACTTTGATTTATTTGTATACCAAGCAATTTGATCATTAATCCGTTCTTTAATGTAAGTCTCTTTCTTTTCTTCCCATTCCATTTTAGTTATAATTTCCATTGTATCTTTTATTTCGTCGATTCCCTTGGAAGAAATTGTTTTAGGATAGGGGATTATTTCACATCTTTCTTTGATTTCCTTAATTTGTTTAAGGAATAATTTATTAGCTGCGCTTTCATCACAAAAATCTCCACATCCCACTGCATATTGCCATGCCAAACTCTTTATAGATTCAGCAACAGCTCTAAACTCAAACCATTTCCTAGCAAGTTGTTTTTTATCACATAATAATTGGTAACTATTCAGCCTGATTTTCCTCATTGATGCAAAAATCGATATACTATGAACACATTCTACATATTATTAAAATATTTAAGTGTCGTCAATAAAAAACGTCTATCAATCTGAGGGGATTTGTATAGAACGAGAAGAAATACTTGCAGTTTATGAAACTGGTCCTGAAGCAGTAGTAGAACTTGTAACTCAGCTATTTGGGATAATAGAAAAACTTGAAGAACGTGTCAAGCATCTGGAAGAGATGCTTGAAAAGAATAGTAGCAACAGTAGCAAACCACCTTCTACTGATTATTATGCACGGAATAAACCAAAGGTCAAAAGTCAGAGAAAAAAGAGTGGTAAATCCCCAGGTGGTCAAAATGGTCATCCGGGTACTACCTTAAGAATGACTGATGAACCGGACGAAGTTGTTGTTCATCATGTTGACAAATGTACTAATTGTGGAAGCTCGTTAGCTTCCATTCCTTCTGGTTATGAACGAAGACAGGTCTTTGACATTCCACCAATAGTAATTAAGTGTACAGAGCATCGTTCTGAGATAAAAACATGTCCTAAATGTTCCCGTGTAAACAAAGCTGTTTTTCCTGAGGGTGTGACTCAGCCAACTCAATATGGTATTCGGGTCAAGTCTGCTGCAGTTTATTTGCACATTAACCAATTACTTCCTTATAAGCGTGTAGCCGGTTTGTTCTCTGACATGTTAGGATGCAGGATAAGTCCTGGTACAATAGTGAACATAGTGAGCAGTTGCTTTGGCAAACTTGAATCATTTGAAAACGAAGTCAAACACCTTCTGAAACAATCTCCTGTTATCAATCTGGATGAAACTGGAATGAGGGTAAATGCAACTCGTAACTGGCTTCATGTAGCAGGGACAAGCAAACTGACATATTATTTTCCACATAAAAAGAGAGGTTCAGAAGCAATGGAAGCCATGGGCATTCTACCAGGTTACACTGGTGTTGCAACTCATGATTTCTGGAAACCTTACAACAAATACGATTGCCAGCATTCGTTGTGTAATGCACATCTGTTAAGGGAGCTAACCGGAGCTCATGAAAATAGTGAACAACAGTGGCCAAAGATAATGGCAGATCTGTTGATGTGCATCAAACATCATGATGATAATGGTCTTTTAAATCCGGATTTAATTCAAAGGTTCAGTGAGGATTATGATCACATCACTTGTTTTGGGATGAGTGAAAATCCTCCTGACCTTGAATCAAATGTGCTGTCTGGAAAACGGGGACGTAAGAAGCAAACCACGGCAAAGAATTTGCTGGATCGATTTATCGGGTTCAAGGAAGATATCTTGCGGTTTATGTACGACCCAGACGTTCCGTTTGATAATAATCAGGCGGAAAGAGATATCAGAATGACGAAAGTACAGCAGAAGATATCCGGTACTTTCCGTAGTGAACAGGGTGCGAGAAATTTCTGCCGGATAAGAGGATACGTTTCTACTGTTAGCAAGAATTCTCTATCTGTTATCGACTCAATTAATGCAATATTCTACAGGAATTCACTTTCTCCAATATTGCAGAATTGATAGTGGATTAAGAAATCTGGTAGTAGAAATGAGCTAGGCTGAATAGTTACAATAATTGAATGATTATTCCTACAATGAAGAGAAGAAATATAATTGAAAAACCAATTGTAGAAACTGTTTTATCGTAATAAAAAGAGATAATTAGAGATAATACTGCAACAGTAACTAATTGAATTAACTCAAATATAATTAGTAAAAAATAGTTGTTTTGTGCAATCATAGCACTTTTATTGTAAATAGAATGACTATCTGGAAGTTCCATAATCCACCATTAATTTATCTATTACAACCACTTTCATTCATATTACTATACTTTTCCATTTGCCTAGTACGTTCTGCAGCTTTTGCAGTTCTCTCTATTGCAGCTT
This sequence comes from Methanolobus sp. WCC5, assembly GCF_045690325.1. GTDB lineage: Archaea > Halobacteriota > Methanosarcinia > Methanosarcinales > Methanosarcinaceae > Methanolobus. The sequence continues at coordinate 1,319,727 of NZ_CP146981.1, forward strand.
CAATTTCGTCTTGTTTCCATTCTACAATCTCCGCACCAGCTTCATATAGTGCTCTTCCAACTAATGAATCCCGAGGTGGTGGTGCAGTGTCCTTGAGAAGAACTCCTACAATTACGTTCGGATTATTTTTTTTTAAACTTTCTCTGATTTCCCAAGCTACCCATTCGCTATTTGCTGTATCTTTACCAATGACCACTACCGTAACTGATGAACCTGTTATTTGCTCACGAATCTTTCTTTTGATATAGCCTTCGTTTTCACTATTCACTGGATCCAGGAGATGTCGACCAATAAAATCAAATTTAATTTTAGGATTTTTCCCCTGTAAATTGAAGGCTTTCGCAGACATCTGATCAGCATGTTGATATGAAATAAAGATTCTACGCGCCATTTTATGGTTCTCCTGTATTTTTCTGCAGCGGCTGCAAAGATGCTAGTTCTCCACAATTTGGGCATCTACGTAGGAGTGCTTTATTAATAAAAATCTCTTGACACGCCGAACAAACCCACTGATCTCCATCGCTTGAGTTTTTTACTCTTTGAGGCGTTAACTGTTCGCATGATTCTTTAAATAGCGGTTCTAAATATTTTCTTGCATACTCCCAAGAGAATTTATCTTTCTGCTTCCACCCTATGTAACGATATTCCCCATATTGTAAATTGAAACGTTCAAGACGATCAATTTCTTCAAGATAAAAAGCAGTAGAATCCTCATACGAATCAAGTAAATTCTTGAGTTTACAGCATGTATCATATGAAATTCCCTTATGAGTTCTAAAGAATTTAGTCAGATTTGATCCAAATTTCTGACCAATCTCTACCATACTTATCGGCGGATTTATGAAATGCATTTTGTCTGCAGCAATAGAAAAATCCCAATCACCCGAGAAAGCTCCTTCAATATACCATTTGATATGATAATATCCAGTAAGTACACGAACACCATTTCTATTAGTGACAAAAAAAATGTATGGGCGACCATTCTTAACAACTCCTTTCCTCATATTAGGAGAACATGTAGAAAACAATCCATATGTCGATGTTTCAATATTAGGATCGCTTTTATTGTCGCCTGGCTTTGTTACCCAACGCACTGGTAGTGGACTAAGATCATCACTATAATAATATGAGAGATAGCCTTCTGGTTGTGAGGGAACTTCTAAAGATTTCCAAGGTTGGTTAGGTGGTGTAACAGACTTTTGATTTGAATTCATTCATATATCCTTGTAATTCAGTTTTTACTTAGTAATTAAGAGGATAGATACATATTATATCCAGTATATTATTTAACAAATATTGCAATATATTGCTAGTTTATACTATGTTAATTTTGTTAGAAATCATCCTAATTATCAATTAATGATTATAACCTGACTTCCCAATTTTTAAGCGCATTTCAGCAGGGGACATAAATAAAAAAAGCCACTGGAGTTTGATTTTTACTTCTTAGCATACAGAATAATGTAGTAAAGTATAAGCACATAATTCCGCATCAAGAGGCGATTATGCGCCTAAAAATGCGGAAGTCAAGTTATAAATATTATACTTCGCGTGAAGTAAACCTCAAAAAAGAGAGGGTAGAAGTTTTCCTTAGAGCATTTTAAAGAAATTAATAAAATAATAATATTGGTTCATTCTGTTTTCAGCCACTATGTAGTCTATTTATCAAAACCAAGTCTCAATAAAAAAATGATATATGTAATGTAGTGTTTTCGCAGTGTGTGACTTCATCCAAAATTGAGGTAATTTCGCTCATATTTATGTACTCTGTTGTCCATTTGCTTTTTGAAGGAATTTATCCCATGTTTTTTCATTCAAAATACTCAGTGAAATATCTTTTTTTTCCATAACAGGTCTGCTGTTTTTAGTGATAGTTAATTGAATTTTTATGTCTTTAGGGTTCGGATGTTCGAAGGTGTAAGTATAATCGATTTTATCTTTTTCTTTTGTCTTGACTTCTATAGAATCAATTACATTAAAAATCAACGTAAACTCTCGATGATCACCGTCAACTGCACTTCGCAATATTTTTATATAATTATCTATCTTTCGCTTAAAATATTTCCTTACAAAGTCATGCACAGTTGTATCATCAAGTTCTGAAGGTTTATTATCAATTCTTATAGTATACTCAATTTTGTCTTTCTCAAACCAATTAATATTCAGATTATACTCTTGTGGACTTGTTAAGAAAAGGTCTGACAATTTAGGTCTTCCCCATTCCTGCATCTCATCTATAATACGAAGTAGGAACGACAAATCCATTTTCAAATTATAAATATATGTTGAGTTATGACTTGCGATTGCACGCAATATTCTTTGCCTTATCAAAAAATGCCTTGCGTCAAGGATATTCATATGCTTTCGTTGATCAATACTCAAATCGGTTTCTAAGAAATAAACCAGTGTTTTCATTAATATAATGCAACTTTCAATACCATGATCTCTTTTTTCCAGTTCTCTTGAAAACTTAGAATAGTACTTGGCTTGTACGTGAGTAGTAAATGATACTTTACTAGATTCCTTTCCATCCTTAATCTCAATAAGATGGTGATCTTCTAGATTTGATGATATTAACTTGATTATGGAATCGTTGAACACGTGGCTTTGGTGAGATAAAAGATAAGATACATCTACATCAAAAGTATCTAACATTTTCCTTATCTGCTCATGAATTTTGTGCACAGTTTCCATAGGATAGCCCAAATCATGTGTCAAAGAAACTATACACCACATGGCCTCCTTTTCCTCAGGTGTTATCATGTACTTATTGGCGTATTCAATATCTTTTTCATCCTTACAGATATCAGTATCTTTAAGTTTATCTTTGAATTTATCTTCTAATTCATTGACCTTAACTTGCAGTTTGCTATCCATCACATCAATGTTTTTAAAGGCAACATTCACTTTTTTTTCGCCAGATTCTACAAAACACTCTAAGTAATCACGAACAAGATACTCCCCTAATAAAAAAACTTTGAATACATGTGATACATGGTCTCTATAATATTCACTGCTCCCATATAGCATGTTTTCAAAATTACAATATTCATCAAAAAATTCATTAAGCTCGTCAATTCCGTAATCACCGTCATCATGGTGATTCTCTCTTTCATCTGATGACTTCAAATAAATAATTGCAAGTGCAAGAAGTTCTTTCCATACGATTGTTAGTTTTTCTCTTTGTAGGTGCAAGCTCTTGTCTATCTCAAGATCACCAATAGCGGCATCCAATGCAGTTTTTCGTTCATATCGCATGTAAACTTTGTCTTCATCAATATTGTAAAAAGAGAATTTTTTATAATTTTCTATGAGCCATTCAATCAATCTAGTATCCTCAATGCGGTCATTGGCTCTTTCTTCATGCCCCATTTTTCATACCTCAGTTTTACAAATATGGCAGATTTCAGTTTTGTGGGTATCTGATTTAGAGGCTGTAACTGCCACTACTGACTCTATTTTTCTATTTTGAGGTTTTAATAAATTTTGTGCAAGACATACAAATGATTTTCTATTCAATAGAGTTTTCCTTGAGGAGATGAAAATATCAGAATTACACAAAATGTAACTCAAAGAATTATCTCTAATATTGTTAATATTACCAATATGATTAATATTTTTCATTCCTACACACGGAAAAACATAGCCATCTGGTCTAATTGCGGCTTTTGCGATTCCAGCAGTACAATGCTTATTTGTTAACTGCAAAGAACTAAAATGAGCACCTAACGTAATATCAATTGGTGAGGTTTTCATAATATTGAATAAAGTTTCTTTAAAGTGAGAAAGTTCTGAATCAGTAAGCTCCAGTTCATCTTTATATTGTTCTCCTCTCCCTTGCGGAACAAACCTCAATAAATGAAGAGATTTTACGCCAATCTTTTCAAGTAAATTAGCAATTAAAGAGACATCATTTAAATTATCTTTAACAGGAACAACATGCACTTCAACTTCCAAATTCACTTTTTGTGCATTCTCAATAGACTGCAATAAATTATTAAAACTTCCTAACTTTCTGGTCATTTTGTCGTGAATATCAGAATTAGACCCATGCAAACTAAAAACTATTTTCTTTGCACCACATTCTTTCAGCTCATTAAATTTATTTAATGTTATTGAAGAAACTGTCCCATATTCATTAAAGTAATTCCCAGAAGTGAATATGAAAACATCAATATCCAAATCACTTATGTATCTACATAAATCACTGAGAAAAGGACAGGTAAAAGGCTCCCCACCTGACAAAGAAATCTCAGCTACTCCTAACTCTTTAGCCTGATCTACTATTTCCTTTAATTCTTCAAAAGTAAATTCAGGGTCATAAGGTTCACCACCATTTGATGAACATAATTTACAACTCATTGGACATTTGCGCGTAATCTCCAATGTCAAATCTCTTAAAGCCATACATCACCCTCATGCATCTCCTATGTCTCCTAAGTACTATTCTGATTTATTTCAGATAATGTTTTTTGTCCTTCTGGTAAGGGTAAATTATATGTGTATTTTCCTCTCTCTATTTTTGATATTTTCCCACTGATGAAAAGTCTGTTAATTGCACTGTTGACTGTGTTGTATTTGAGCCCTAATTTTTCAGTGAGACTTTTGGGCGTAATGATTTCATATGGATGATCTATAATATATTTATACACTATATCATAGTTGCTATATATTTTTTCTTGAAACATAAAATTGCAATATTGCAATTTTACTTCATAGTATATAAATATACCTACTGTTGTTTAGCAATGTCTGCTTCTGAATCTAATAAATCTAAAATCTTAAAAACAAGACTATATACATTATTTCAGTAGTCCCACTCGGACTAAGTACTAGTTTAATATCTTAAAAATATATATTACTGCCAAACAAAAACAAAGCGCTTTTAATAGGAGTGTAAAATGTATAGTGCTCCGATGAGAATGTGGTTCGAAATCAAAATCCATTCTAACAAGTAAATGATGCGGGAGGTGCGATTCGAACGCACGAACTCCTACGAGACAGGGTCCTAAGCCCTGCGCCTTTGGCCAGGCTGGGCAACCCCCGCATAAAAGAATATGATGTAAATAAGTACTTCACATATTAATATTACGGAGGCTTGCATATACTGGATGCGGGGGTCATGGCAGCCTGCACTTCTCACCTCTTAGCACTTTCAACTCGTAATAGAGCATTACCATCACCACCGCGAACATGAGGTAATCGGCTACGGGAGTTGCGAACCACACGCCATGCAGGCCGAAGAACATGGGCAATGCCAGCAGCAGGGGGAGCATGAACACGAAAATCTTGCCCAGGTGGATGAAGAGCGCATAGCCGACCCTGTCAATGGACTGGTAGTAGGTGGCATTCACCACTACAATGCCCTGGACCAGCAGGGAAACAGCAATTATCTTCATACCCGTCACCGTGGTCCCCAGGATCTCCTCGGTATCGGGGCTGAACAAGCCCACCAACATCTCCGGGACCAGGTAGACGATCACAACGCCCACTAATCCTATGGCAAAGCATGAGGCCATGGCCAGCTTCAGGGTACGGCACACCCTGTCGTACAGGCCTGCCCCATAGTTAAAACCGATTATCGGCTGCACCCCGACTGCAATACCTTCAAACAGCATATAGAATATGGCAAACGAATAACCGATTATACCGTATGCAGAGACCGCCCCCTCGTCGCCGTGGTGCAGCAATGCGAAATTATGCGCCAGGAACAGCAAGGACACTGATAACTGCATGGCAAATGACGGAAGGCCGGTCTTCAATATCCTCAGCACCTCCCGCAAACGGAAGCTCATGGTGCCGGGGCTGAGCCTCAGGCCCGTCCGGCTGCCAAAGAAATGCAGCGAAAGGATAACAGCACTCAGTGCAAAGGAGATCACCGTTGCAAGAGCCGCACCAAAGAGCTGCATATCCAGCCTCATGACAAAGATGTAGTCAAGCACAAGGTTGACCAGCACAGCAAGCACCATTGTCTTCATCGCCAGCAATGGAAAACCGTCATTCCTCACAAGCGGATCAAGGGTAAGGGGGAGCAGTATGAACACCGAGCCCATGAAGATAACGTCCATATAGTCCAAAGCCATGGAGCGGACGATATCACTGGCCTCGAACATACCCATCAGGGACCGCCCAAGGACCAGGCCCAGAATCGTGATGACAACTCCTGCAACAAGCACCAGGGGAAAGACATTGGACATTAACCCTCTTGCCCTGTCCCTGTGTGACCCGCCCAGCTCAAGTGCAACAAGGCTGGCAGATCCCATGCCGATCATTATACCCACAGCCACGATGAACATCACAAAGGGAAAGGCAAGCGTCACACCTGCAAGCCCCTGGCTCCCCACACCATTGCCTATGAAAAACCCATCGATGATGGTCTGGATGCCCGCCACCAATATACCCGCTATCGCAGGGAAAGTGAACCTGCGAAACAGGCTCCATATACCATCTGACAGCATCTCCTCATCGCTTACCATAATATATCTCTTGTGAAATTACCCGGTTAGTCAGAACATTTATTTAAACCTGCCTGAAGGAAACTTACTGCATAGCAGTGATGCGGCGATACATTGCGATGCATTGCGATGCATTGCGATACATTGATATTTCACAGCACATGCTCATAAGGAACCGAATGCAGCCAGTGTCCTGTCCCGCTCTGTTTTATGATCCACCATTGCAGGAGGATAACCGGCGGATACCGCCGGCTGATTCCTTTCAAGACCATGTATCGCAGCCGCATCCATTCCCCTCAGCTCCGGCACCCACTGCCTGATATACTCGCAGTCAGGGTCGTATTTCCTCTGCTGGGTCCACGGATTGAATATACGGAAATATGGCTGCGAATCTGCCCCCGTAGACGCGGCCCATTGCCAGTTGCCATTATTGACACACGGATCATAATCCACGAGTTTACTGGCAAAATACTGCTCACCCCACTTCCAGTCCAGGTGCAGGTCCTTCACAAGGAAAGAGGCCACGATCATCCTCACACGGTTGTGCATATATCCCGTAGTGTTCAGCTCCCGCATCCCTGCATCAACTATTGGAAAACCTGTCTGTCCTGTACACCAGGTATTGAAAAGTCCCTCTTCATCAGACCAGGACAGCTGGTCGAACTTCCTTTTGAAAGCATGACCGAAAACATGAGGGAAGTATATGGCAATATTGATGAAAAAATCACGCCAGTAAAGCTCACTGATAAGTGTGTGACCAGGGCCAAGCTCGTCTTTAACATGATGATAGAACTCCCTGATAGAGATAGTGCCAAGCTTGTTGTGTGCAGAAAGCCCGGTAGTGCCTTTGATAAAGGGATAATCACGTTCATAGTCATAATCCTTGAAATTCCCCAATTGCTGTAAAACAGACAGTGAATGACTCCTCCCACCAATTGTGAACAGAAGGTCGTTTTTATCCCATGAAGAGAAGGTGGAAATATCTGCCTGCTTAAGCCCTATCTTTCCAGAATAGAATTTACCACCTTCCTGCGTAGCAGGGAATTGTACTTCTGTTTTAGAGGCTTTCCTGAAGAAAGGAGTGAAGACAGCATAAGGTTTCCCTTGCCCTGTGAGCACAGCCCCGGGTTCATGCAGGAGCGCATCATGACAGCATACCACATCAATTCCCATTCCTGAACATTTTGTGCTTATATGATCGTCCCTTTTCATGCTGAAAGGTGTATAATCCCGGTTGAAAAAAACAGCATCAATTCCTGTTTCCTCCTTAATGCCAGCGATGATCTTTTCCGGGAGACCGCAGAAAAGGAACAGGTAACCTCCCCTGGTTCTCACCTGTCTTTTAAGATCCTCCAGACACTTGAGCAGGAACTGGAAAGCGTTATGATTGAAATGCTTTCTTTTTTCATCTGCAAGCCTTGGGTCGAATATAAAACACGCAAGCACCTCTTCAGATAACTCAAGGGCCTGGTTCAAAGCTGTATTATCATCCACACGCAGGTCCCGCCTGAAAATGAAAAGAGAACGTCTGTATTCTTTGGCCATTATTCTACCTCAACAGCCACTTCATTGCGCATCAGGGAAGGAGGGACCCAGGGAGGATTGTAACGCATAAGGAAAAAATCCCCTTTTGTAACGATCCCGTGCTCTTCAAGTTGTGAGCTGAGAACAGAGCGATGATCATCAAAAGCATTATCATTGGCATATCCGGAAAATGTTATTACTGCAAGCTTCCTGGGAGGAATCGTACTAATGGCAACACCACTTTTTTCAGGAAGCGGAGCATTTTCAGCATCATAGCCTTCAGGCAATACAAAAGACATACTGACAGATGAATCATCCTTTATTGATATGACAGGAGAGGTCATGTTCATTCTCACATTATCCCTATTGTTCCCGGAAATATAACGTGCAAGCAAAGAAAAGGCTTCGTTTTGTCCATTTGCAGCTGTGGATACCACCGTCATCTCCCCATACCTGCGTATTTCCACACCATCATCCAGTTCATCAATTACTTCATAACCTATGTTTTCTGCAGTCATTGAATAATACACCCCTGCGATAAACCATGCCCCCGTCATGACAGTGAGAACTGTCAGCAAAGCAAAGACAAATCCCCATTTGTCCATAATAGTAGATTGCCCCGGAACTTAAATGTGCTTTATGGTCGAAGGGAAAACTGCACAGTACAAAAATAATAGTACAAAAATAATAGTACAAAAATAATAGTACAAAAGTAATAGTACAAAAGTAATATATAGATTCAGTAGTCCATGAAAGGAACATAAGAACCATAGATTAAGTTAATATGTACATCCGACATGTTCCCCATGTGATCAAAGCCCTGATTTTTGATATGGACGGAGTGCTCATAGATTCAATGCACCTGCACGCAAAAGCCTGGAAAACTGCTTTCTTTGAAGCAGGGATAAACATTGAAGAAAGAGAGATATTCGGACTTGAAGGCGAGAATGATACAGGGATTGTAAGAAACATCCTTAACATGACAAAAAAGGGCTGCTGTATGCAGGAAGAGCTTTTTATGTCAGTCCCTGCCAGAAAGCACGAGATATTTGACAGAGATAGTGTTACCATATTCAAAGATATGGACACATGCCTTAAGTTATTGAAAAAAAGATACAAGCTTGCTGTTGTTTCCGGTTCTGACAGAAAGACAGTGGAAATGATGTTACAAAGATATTTCCCCGGGATCTTTGATGTGGCAGTCAGCGGCGATGACACCATCAATGGAAAGCCTGAACCTGACCCCTATAATAAAGCCGTTGAAATGCTGCAAACAGACAAACAGGAATGTATAGTAATCGAAAATGCAATACTTGGAGTGATATCTGCAAAAAATGCAGGTATATTCACCATAGGGCTGCCCACTTATCTTGACAGGAAGGAACTCAGGCATGCCGACATCGTCCTTGATGACCATGGAGAACTATTCAGGTTCCTGGAACTTTTAATGAGAACATAGGGCAGAATATCCTTCCAGCCTTTTCCTGATGTAAACCGGCCCATCCAGTGAACTTGCCATATCCTGTAATACGGACACCTTGAACCTGAACCTTTCTTCAGATATAATGCATCTGACAGCCTTCAATAACTCCTCAGGGGAAACTGAATAGGAAAAGCTCATACCGTATCCGTTTGCTTCCACACTGCGGGCGTTGTTCTCCTGCTCATTATGGCATCTATCCGGAAATGATATCACTGGCAGTCCAAAACTTAAGGACTCTGTGAGCGTTCCATGACCACCAGTGCAGATAACAGCATCACTGGATTTGTAGTAAGGGAATGGATCTGCCACGAACCTGCAAACATCTACATTTTCAGGTACATTGCCCAGCAGATCATAATCAAGGTCCGGGCCGCCTATTAATGTATAATTGATACTGCCATCCATTCTTGCTGCTGCAATTATGGTCCTGAATATCTCCAGGCGATATCCAAACCCACCGATGCTGCAAAGCACATGAGGCCGTCTTACATTTTCCTGAGGGACCACTTCACAGAACCTTTTCCTTAGCAGAGGTCCACTGAATTCCACCTTGTCCATTATTTTTTCAGAAAATGCCAGATTTGAGCCACATATTGTAAAGGGGGAAGGGAAATCCGGAACAAAGATGATGTCTACACCATTATAGATCCATGTATAGAAGTTCTTTACAGCCACACCAACATATCTCATGACAGGACCTTTATCTTTAAAAAAATCCTGCATCCTGGACTGGTTCACTATCATACAGGTGCATACTTTCTTCCACCTGGCAGCAAGAATCCCCAGGTAGTAACCATCCGAAATGACAACGTCAGGTTTGTTCCTCTCAATAAGACTCAGTACTTGCTTTATGTTTTTAACAGAGATGCTTTTTACAGTAGAAGTAACGGAACTTTTCAGGTCCAGTGAACCATTTTCTCCCTCAAGTTTAAGCTCCTGAGGGATCTCACTTGCATTGCAACCGGATCTCTCTATCAGCTCCCTGGAATAACCATACGCACCTATGCAAACATCATGTCCTGCAGCCAACAGTTCACCTGCAAGCGAGATACACCTGCCAGTATGGCCAAGGCCTTCACCGCATACAAAAATAAGGAATCTCATACAATCTCCGTGATTTCATTTTGATCTGACCAGGAAGTGCATAAGAGATTTAACATAACTCATATTTTATAATTATAATATATATGAGTTACTACTATAGATAATAGAGATATCTATAGTTACTATAGATAAAATATTTATTTTTAGCCTTGAATCTATATACATACAGCAGTATAAAATAAAACATGAAGGTGTAATAAGTTTGTTCAGACAGGATAAAGCGCAAAGGATAATTCGGTCCGACAAAGCAGAAGAACTTCTGGAAAATGGATGGTGTAAAGCAGATTTGCATGTGCATACATCCTGTTCACATGATGTGCCCCCCAGCAAGCGCACAAATCCGGAGAACCTTATGAGAAAGGCAATCAATGACGGACTGGACTTTGTAACTTTTACAGACCATGATACTGTCAGAGCCTACGATATAATGGGATGGGACAGGAACAAACTGACAGCCGGCGTGGAAATATCAATTACAGATATGGAAAATGTGGGGCACACTGTTCATATCAATGCTTTTGACTTTGATAAAAGCCACTACCTGGAAATAGAGACGCTCTTGCACAAGGAGCAGAACATATACAACCTTCTTGATTATCTTAAAAGCAACGACATTCTGCACATGTACAACCACCCTTTCTGGTTCAAGCCGGGAGAGAAACCGAACATATTTTCAGTGAGCGAACTTGCAAAACAATTCCCGGTAATAGAATACAACATGCAGGACCTGAAGCAGAAGAACTTCTTCTCCATGGTATTGGCCCAGCGTTACAGAAAAGGAATGGCTGTGACTACAGACAGCCACACTGGCAGGATAGGCAGGGTTCATACTCTGGCAAAAGGAGATAGTTTCAGGGAGTATTTCAGGAACATCGAGAAAGGCAGATCCTACATGGTCATTGACGAACCCATATGGTTACACATCAGTCGTGAGCTTAATGCATGGATAGAACTTGTATTCAATATGGAAAGCGGAACATCCGGAGATACTGGTTATTCCACCGGCCTGAAAACACTTGATAAGGTTATCAGCCTTGTAGGAAAAGAGAGACTGGGAAAGCATCCCCGTGTCAATAATACTACGATGTACCTTGCCCAGCAGATATCCGGTTCAGGATTACCTGTGTTTTTATACATGCTGTCAAAGCAGCCCCAGGTGTCAAGGATCGGGCAGATAATAAATGGCTGAGAAAATAGACAAGACTATAAAACTATATTACACAGTCATGTTTGTTATTTGAAATATAAATGTCATTAATCTTCAATGTTAGTAAGATCCCATATTAAGATAATTTTTTTATCTTTTCAACACCTTATGAGCACTATATTTGGATCTTATAACAGGATTTAATGGTGTTGTCTTGATAATAATGATATTCGTTTGCGGCGAGGGACTGGGACATACCAGCAGGTGTATCTCCATTGGTAAGGAACTAAAATCTGCAGGACATTGTGTTCACTTTGGAGCTTACGGATATTCAAAAGAACTTATCGAAAGAAAAGGGTTCATTGCACATGAAGTACCTTCGGAGATCACCCTTGTGGGCAAGGCAGGCACCCTGAATCTGAAAAGGTCAATCCTTGCCAGCTTCAAGAGAGGACAGTTCCTTGGACTTATCAGGCTTCACAGGCTCCTCAGGAGAATCAGACCTGACATAGTCATATCCGACAGTTATTATATGGGCATACTAAGTGCAAGGTCACGAAGCGTTCCATGTTATCTTATCCTGAACCAGTCGAACATGGAGGAGTTCTTTAAGGGAAAAGGAGTTTCAAGTAAAATAGTCGCAGAGATAGTGAAAAAATTCTACATTGGTATGTTCAAGCTGGTTGACAACGTCATAATACCAGACTATCCCCCACCGCATACAGTTTGCAGGAAGAATCTGGAATTTGGGAGTAATACCCTGAGGAAAGTCCTTTACTGCGGGCCCCTTGCAGGCATGTCCTTTGAAAAGACAGAAGCACAGCCCTTGAGTAGCCCGCATGTGCTTTGTACAGTTGGAGGATTCGGATACCGGGAACCCATTTTCAGAAAAGTCATAGATGCCGCCGCAATGGATAGTACTATTAACTACACTCTTCTATGTGGCCCAAGCGTTGAACCCTCCGTTTTTGGAACGATACCTGAAAATGTACAGATACTCAGGTTCATTGATGACCAGTTCCCATACCTGAAAGCCTCTGACGTGGTCATCGCTCCCGGTGGCCATAGCACCATGATGGAGGCACTAAGCTTTGGCATTCCTATGATAACCGTGCCTGACCTCAATCACAGCGAGCAGCAGAACAACGCCTCGGTGATAGAAGAAGACGGGCTTGGTAAGAAAATTGACTATTCCACATCTCCCGGGGAGATACTCGAATACATCAGGCTGCTGATGAATGATGAAACATACAGAATACGTTTAGCCGGGATGCGGGAAATGGCAGAGCAGCTGAATGGTGCAGCAAGTGTAAGGAGAGAGTTGGAGAAATGTGGGGATATAAGGAGAGAGGAAAAATAAAGTATAGAGCGAATGATATAAAGCAACAAAACAGAGATAAAACAATGTTATGAAACATTGTTTCTTATAGTTCTATATAAGTTAAGAATCATAATTACTGATTATACGGATAAATTAGCTAATATGTGTGGGGGTCTGTAATCCGTAAGGCGCTGAGTGATGGAGTGGAGTATCAGCGCCTTTTGATATTTTTAATGCATATTCTATTTTTGGAGTTGAAATTGTTCTCATAATTGAGGAGTTCTTTGGAAAAGTTATCAGGGCCTGATATTTCGAACTGTAAAGCGTGGATTTGGTTCTTTGCTATAGTCCTCTGTCAAAAAGTATGTGAAAATAAAAGATAGAAGTAGTTACTACCTGATATTTGCAGATGGTGACCCGCAGATATTGTGCATAAAAAAATAGATATATTAGTTAGTAGTATATAATTTTAGATACTTAGTATTCCTGAGTTTTATTTTGTATGTGTCAAACCATACGAACATTCAGCCTGATGCCTTAGAGGAAAGTGCATGATATATGGAGAAATCGAGTTCATAGGGATTGCAGATATTCCTCGCATCAACACAATATTCAGTATAGATAATACACTATGGGCACCGTGGAAGGTCATCCTCACTGATAAGGAGATGCAAATTGAAAACGGTACCATAAACATGCGTGTAGATCTGGAAAATATCCTGATTGTTGACAGGCCTTTGCCGCATGCTATCCTCAGCAAACTCCAGAACTCCAGCAAACATGGTTCAATCATTGTTATTGACTACAAGAAAGAAGCCACTATAGGCATCGGCGAGGTTGTATCTTCAATGATACTTGCCGGAAAGAAGTCGGATATCTCTAATCTGAAATATATGCTTATGAGCCTTTTGGGATTAAAGGCTGACCCGATCATCGGAACCATGAAAGCTGAAGACATACGGTTGTTATGCCTTCTGGCTTCAGGAATTAACAGCTTTGACATGCTGGTCCCTATTTTTGACGGAGATGATGAGATAGTCAACAGGACATTTGCGTCTTTGATATCAAAGGGACTTGTTGATGAGTATGCTACACTCACATCTCTTGGAACAGATCTTGTGGACAGGGTCAAAGGTGTTGAAAAGAAGAGGCTTGGTTCAAGTATTCAGGAAGATTTTGAGAATCTGTCTACGATGTGGAACTGCCTTGACTGTAGTATGCCCCCATGTGATGAGGAAACTAACAGAATCATATGGAAGTGCGGCAATTCAAAATTGTGTGGAAATGTGACCACAGTCGATATTAATAAATTCATACGTCCTGCATCCATAGAAAGGATAGCTGTTGAGATACCTGAGAATACTGGTTCTATTGATCTGATAATCTATACTATGGATGATGCACATATTGTGCTGAAATCACGCGATTATTCGGTCATACTTGCACTTTATGGATGCCTGAACCTGAAAGAAGACATACAGATACGTATTTTGTTCTGTTTTTACCTTGGTTATAATACTGAATCGGTGATACTTGGTTTTCTTCAAATATCATCTTCCTGCCTTGCAAAGCATTGTCAGATCCTGGTATACAATAAACTGCTTGACCGGGAAACTAAGGAACTTACAAATTCCGGGTTGAATCTTGTTCACAGGAAGATAATCGGAGATGTTTCCGTTCTGTTCAAATGGTCCTGTTTTGAATATAATTCCGAGAACTTCAGGAAGATCGAGACCCAGAAGAAAGAATGCGCTAAAAAGAAGATCCTGAACATACTCCAGAGCAAACATGGTAAAAAGCTGTATGTTTAGATGTAGTAGATTAATCATCTGAAAAAAGGTGAATGCGCCGACCGGGATTCGAACCCGGGTTTAAGGCTTGGAAGGCCTCAGTCATAGCCACTAGACCATCAGCGCAGTCTGGACACCCAATACAGTGTTTTTTAAGATATAACGTTTTCGCCTGATAAT
Source organism: Methanolobus sp. WCC5 (assembly GCF_045690325.1). Classification (GTDB taxonomy): domain Archaea; phylum Halobacteriota; class Methanosarcinia; order Methanosarcinales; family Methanosarcinaceae; genus Methanolobus. Next base: position 1,334,731 of record NZ_CP146981.1, read on the forward strand.
GAATGCAGCGAGGAATCATATTTAAATCCGCACAGCATTCACTATTATCAGATGATTCAGGAAAATGCAGAGATAGCCATCCGGACAGAGAACATCAACAAAAGATTCGAGAAGGTCACTGCTGTGAAAGATGTCAGCATCATTGTGCACAAAGGTGAGCTTTTCGGTCTGCTCGGACCAAACGGGGCAGGCAAGTCCACACTCATCGGCATGCTATCTACAATGCTTCGGCCAACTGGGGGGAACGCACATGTCTGGGGACATGACATACGTTCACAGTCCACAAAGGTACGCATGTCCATAGGAGTTGTATTCCAGGGAACCACAGTAGACAGGAAGCTAACAGGGCGCGAGAATCTGGACCTGCACGGAAGACTCTACGGAATGGGAAGAAAAGAGCGCCATGAAAGGATCGAAGAAGTACTCAGACTTGTGGAGCTGACAAGCTGGGCTGATGAGGTGGTGCAGAAATACTCAGGAGGCATGATGCGCAGGCTGGAAATTGCACGGGGACTGATGCACCATCCTAGAGTACTCTTTCTAGACGAACCAACACTCGGACTTGACCCTCAGACAAGGAACCATATATGGGAATATATAAGGAAGCTCAACCGGGAAAAGAACATTACCATGGTCCTCACCACACACTACATGGAAGAAGCAGATATGCTCTGCAACCGCATTGCCATAATTGACCATGGAGAGATAATCGCCCTTGGAACACCAGGGGAACTAAAGTCAGAACTTGGAGGCGATATAATAACCCTTAAGTTCCCGGAAGAGGAAGAGGCTGCAAAGATGGCAGAAAAATATAATGGGAATCCGGGTTTGAAAGAAATGACAAACACCGGCACCACTGTCCGCATAACATCAACAGACGGCGAAAGAGCTATCCCGGAACTACTCCGGATGACCACTGAACTTGGCCTTCGTATCGAATCTGTGAGCCTGAGAAAACCAACACTTGATGATGTCTTTCTGCACCACACCGGAAAGAACATTCGCTACACAGGTCCGGAGAATAGTAAAAGAAGACGTGGCATCGGCCTCATGGGAAAAAGATCCGGATGAGCTTAGAGGCTTATCACAGAGAATGCTGTTCCCGAAGCTCTTTAATCCTGTCCCTGAGTTCAGCCGCCCTCTCAAATTCAAGATTCTTTGCAGCAAGATGCATGTCAGCTTCCAGGTCAATGATAATGTCAGCGACCTCCCGCAAAGACGCGTCCTCGGCTATTACCATGACACCGGAGGAAGGCTGGTATTTCTCACCCTCCACAAGCTCCTTCTGCAGTGCCTTACGGATAGTTGTAGGAGTAATACCATGCTTCTCGTTGAACTCTTTCTGGATCTTGCGGCGTCTGTCGGTTTCAGAGATAGCACGCTCCATAGAGCCTGTGATAGTGTCAGCGTAGAGAATAACCCTCCCTTTTGAATTCCTGGAAGCGCGTCCGATGGTCTGTATGAGGGAACGCTCAGAACGCAGGAAGCCTTCTTTGTCAGCATCCAGAATAGCAACAAAAGCAACCTCCGGGATATCCAGCCCCTCACGTAGCAGGTTTATACCTACAAGCACATCGAATTCCCCTTTTCTCAGGTTTCGCACTATCTCTGCCCGCTCAAGCGTATCTATATCAGAGTGCATGTACCGTACCCTTATACCCAGTTCCAGCAAATATTCTGTGAGATCTTCGGCCATTCTTTTTGTGAGGGTTGTAACAAGGGTCCTGAAACCTTCAGCCGTGACTTTGCGGACCTCAGCAATGAGATCATCTACCTGGTTCTCCACAGGCCTGACAGTAACTTCAGGATCAACAAGACCTGTGGGACGGATGATCTGCTCCACAACAGCCTTGCTCCTGCCAAGCTCATATTCAGCCGGAGTTGCAGAAACATAGATAACATCATTGAGCTGCCTTTCAAACTCATCATAACGCAGGGGACGGTTGTCAAAAGCTGACGGAAGGCGGAACCCATAGTTCACAAGAGCCTCTTTCCTGGCCCTGTCACCATTGTGCATACCTCTTATCTGAGGAATGGTGACATGGGATTCATCTATCACAACAAGATAATCATCCGGGAAGAACTCTAACAATGAGGAGGGAGGCTCACCGGGACGGCGGCCGTCAAAATGCCGCGAGTAGTTCTCGATACCGCTACAGTATCCAAGCTCTTTTATCATTTCCATATCAAACCTTGTCCTCTGCTCAAGACGCTGGGCCTCAAGAAGCTGGTTCTCAGATCTTAAAATCGCCAGTCTGTCCTGAAGTTCGGCATCTATGGTAACAAGTGCCTTCTCAATATATTCTTCAGGCATTACGAAATGCTTTGCAGGGTAAATGCCGATGCTCTCACCGGGAAGTACTTCTTCCAGGGTTTTACCTGTCAGTGGATCAAAATAGGCAATCCTGTCGATCTCATCACCAAAGAGCTCTATCCTGATACCATTATTTTCCTGGGCAGGGAATATCTCGATAGTGTCACCTCTCAGACGGAAGGCACCCTGAGTGAAGTCTACATCGTTCCTTTCATATTGTATATTGATAAGCGATTCCAGGAAAGATGAACGGTCTATCTCACCACCTGGTGTGAGCATAACAGACATTGCCCTCCATTCATCAGGTGAGCCCAGGTTGTAAATACATGAAACACTGGCAACGACTATAACGTCCCTGCGCTCAAGCAGTGATTTTGTAGCTGAGAGCCGAAGGCGGTCTATCTCTTCATTGATGGATGCATCCTTCTCGATATAGGTGTCCGTGGTGGGCAGGTAGGCCTCTGGCTGATAGTAATCATAATAACTTACAAAATACTCCACTGCATTTTCAGGAAAGAATTCGCGAAACTCCGAGAACAGTTGCGCTGCAAGGGTTTTGTTGTGGGCTATCACAAGAGTTGGCTTTTGTACGTTCTGTATGACATTGGCCACTGTGAAAGTCTTACCCGAACCTGTGACACCAAGCAGGGTCTGGTGCTTTTTTCCTGAAAGCAGACCTTCTGTAAGCCTGGATATTGCTTTTGGCTGGTCACCTTTTGGGCTGTACTCTGAAACTAGATTAAAAGAACGCATCAATACTGTATTGGACCTAATACCTATAAACATATTCACAGAGCAGATGCATACCTATTCACATTGTGATAATGGAGGATTACAGCTTCACATCATCACCATTTCACCACAGATCACATGAATATCAAAAAGTAGAGTAGCATAAGCACAATTGCAAGTAAGATAAGTGTCTTTATGCTTTTGCTGTCAGAACCAAAGATGACAGGTATAGGGCCAAGCATGATAATCCCACCGCCCTTCACATCGGTTTTGTAGGATACGTATCCATCATCCGGCTGCCTGCCTGAATACAGGGAAAAATCAACCTGATTATTCTGACTGTATTCATCACTTTTTTTTGAATTTAAAGCTCTTAAAACGCTTGATATCATCATTAGTACAAAACCACAGAGGATCATCAAAATACCTGTGAACAAAAGGAAAGAAGCTGTAATTACAGACCCCTCCTCAGGAACAGATAAATGATGGCAATCGCAACACCTGCCCAGAGCATTGCAGTGGTAATATCAGGCGATGAGCCAAATGCAATAGGAATCGGACCTATGAGAATAAGACCGCCAAATTCACCGGCCCCCCTGAACGAGGATAACAGTACCCCTGCAAAAAAAAGTATAAAGCCCAGAATAACTAGTACGGACCCTAAATTGAAGATATCCTGTGAACGCATGTGAACAGATATGCACAAAAGGATATTAAAACCCTGTCAGAACCGGAGACAATTCAGTACTGCAGCCTGTGATACACAGGAACTTCCGGCATTTCCTCAGTCCTGTATGCTGATTCCGGTTCGTCAGCTATGTAGCGATACTCGCGCTGGGTCCTGTTGCCCCTGCGCTCAAGAAGGTTCTTGCGATACATGCGGGAAAGGTATGTTGAAACAGTACTTTGCTTGATCGGACCGTATATCCTTTCATAATGCTGCTGCACATCCTGTGAAGAGAACCATACCCTTGGATATTCATATTTCAGGAAGAGTTCAAGGCGCTCGTTAATAGTCAGCGACATATCGTTCATCCTTTCCTGAAAAACAGGAGTTCTGCGACGGACCGGTTGATCAGCAGCCTGATTAAAATGTGAGACAGCCGGCGATACCTGATGGTGGGATTTCACAGGTGAGTGGATCGTAGAAGTCATGGACCGTACCGGCTGCCCGGAGTCATATTGCTGCAGCCCGGAAGGAGGTTGGTTGGGCTGTAGATATTGCGGTTGCTGATAATTTGGTATTGCAGCCTGTGGCGGATATGCAGGTATGAACTGTTGCTGCACCGGAGGAACTGGCATAACAGGCTGTTGGATCTGTTGATTCGGATATTGTTGCATAACGGATGGGTAAGCCTGCTGGCGGAAATGCTGCGGGGGACCGGACATGAATTGTTGTTGCGGGAATGGCAGTGGTGTTTGAGATGACTGTTGCTGACCCGTCACATGTTGACCCTTACCACCCCCGGTAACATGAACATTAGAATTAGATGAATAGGACGAAGGTTCGGAGATAGTATCAGTCTCGCCCTGGAATGTCTCCAGGAATGCCAGAAGACGCCTTTTCCAGTTGCCTCCGGCAAATTCGACACTTGTGCTTTCAGTGCCATCGTCATCGATGATCTCAAGCCGAACCTTCATCCTTTTTGCCTCTTTGCGGATCCATTCATCCCCTCAGATATTGATGGATTCACAAACCATTTATCCCCTCAGACAATGGTGTTGCTCTTTTAATCTTGATCCGTGATTTTGTAAACACATCAGGAACACACTGTTACTGTGTGACTCACAATTACTTACATGGTTTTAATAATATATAAATATTTGCTCTAATAGTAGTCTGCAAATGTTTTAACACAAAAAAAAGCCTTATTAAAGCTTCTTTTTCAAATTAAAACAACTAACACAGACAAAGCATATTGTGAAACATGCCTGCAATAAGAGAACTGCAATGATAATACATAAATATTTCGTTCTTCATCGAAAAATGAGATTGAAAACTTGTATCCATGTAATAAAGACAGATTTTAAACTATATTCAAGGAAATAAAGCATTTATGACTACTATTTTCTAATATAAAAGACCCTAAAGGAACAAATATTGTTTTTTGTCTTAAACCGATCATTTCCTAAACACCAGATATGCAGAATTACCCCAGAACCAGCAGTGCCATCAAAAAAGGGCCCCTGTAAACAAATACATTATTAATCAATGCAGTTGGATTTATATCCAATGATACCCATAGTAAGCCCCTATGTCAAATAGTAGTGCAGAATCACCGATTGACACAATTAGTTCAAAGATCAGGACGCAGATAGAATCTGACAACCTTGATGAAAAAGACGTAGAATCATTACTTCATGAAATCGAGTTACTCAAGATCAACAATGAGAGCATGCGCGCTAAACTCCTTGAAGCCAGCATGCTGGCCAATAATTACCTTGAAGAAACTAACAAACTCAAAAGGCAGATAGAACAGCTTACCTCACCTCCTCTCTTCATTGCCACAGTCATGGAGGTTGACAACAAGACCGCCATCGTCCGGCAGCACGGGAATAACCAGGAAGTCCTGATAAAGATCCCGCAGCACCTGAATGTTGAAGCCGGCATGAGAGTTTGTGTGAATGCTGCATTCTCTATAATATCTATAATATCCAGGGCTGCAGATGTGCGCGCCCAGGTAATGGAACTTATCAATTCCCCCGGAATTGACTACGATATGATAGGTGGCCTGGACGATGTGCTAAAAGAGGTCATCGAATCCGTAGAATTGCCACTTGTTGAGCCGGAACTCTTTGAGAAGATAGGAATAGAACCACCTACAGGCGTGCTTATGTACGGTGCACCCGGAACCGGAAAGACCCTTATTGCAAAGGCGGTTGCCTCAAGGGCACATGCCACATTCATACGCATGTCAGGCTCAGATCTTGTACAGAAGTTTGTAGGAGAAGGTGCGCGCCTTGTGAAGGATGTGTTCCAGATGGCACGTGACAAGTCCCCATCAATCCTTTTCATTGATGAGATAGATGCAGTGGGCGGTATGCGCACCCATGACGGCACCACCGGTTCTGCGGAAGTGAACCGTACCATGCTTCAGTTACTTGCCGAAATGGACGGCTTTGACGCAACTCAGAATGTAAAGGTAATTGCCGCAACCAACAGGATAGACCTGCTGGATCCTGCACTGCTTCGCCCGGGTCGTTTTGACCGCGTAATAGAAGTCCCGCTCCCTGATGAGAAGGGACGCACAGAGATCTTCAAGATACACACGCGCAAGATGAACCTTGCAGACGATGTGGACTTTGAGAAACTGGCAAAGATGACAGAGGGTCTTAGCGGTGCCGATATGAAAGTTATTACCAAAGAAGCCGGAATGTTTGTCCTGAGAAGACGTGGCGAGCATATCACTATGAAGGACATGATGGATGCCTATGAAAAGGTAGTTTCCGAGGAAGAAGAATCAAATACTCCTCACAGTATGTTTGTTTAAACCACAAACATACCCTCATTTATCCGGAACGAAAGGTTAATATGTTTTGAGTGACTTTCAAGGGTGCTGATAAGTAAAGCAGATTGCTCCGATAGTGTAGCACGGCCAATCATGCAGGACTCTCACTCCTGCGACTGGGGTTCGAATCCCCATCGGAGCACTATTCTAATTTTCAAATTAAGTCCTAAGTAAGTTGGTAACATCATTAAAAAAGGGTTTTAAGCCTATATGATGCCTATGATACTGGTTTCAAGTTGTAACTTGCATTTAGCAGCTAGAGAATCACTTATTCTTTAGTAGATTAATGCAATATTGTTGTTGAAATTACCCACAGGATGTTGAAAAGAACAAAAAAAGAGGATGCAGGAAAAAAGCAGAGCTTCAAATATCTGCATTTTTCCATAACTATTTTTTATAACTATTTTTTAAAGCTCTTGCTCAATCAAACAGTACATTCTTTGAAATATCAGAACACAACCCTGGGTAAGAAAGGTTCTCCCATGTCACCATCAACTGCATCGTCCAGCTCCACATAAGCATTGGAAGTCAGGCATCCAGTTTGAATTTAGATACCACCTGACGCATATTAGCGGCCATCTCTGAAAGGTCCTGAGCAGATCTTGAAAGGTCCTGCATCGTTGAACTTTGTTGCTGAACTGCTGCAGATGCTTCCTGGGTTCCTGCTGCAGATTCTTCTGAAATTGCACTGACTTCTTCGATCGAAGAAGTTACTTCTTCTATGGAAGCAGATTGCTCCTGAGCCGCAGCAGCAATGTCCTGTACCATACTTGCTATCAGGTTACCTGCATCTACTACTTTACCAATTACAGAAACAGCTTCATTAAGGGCAGTTGCTCCGGTTTCCACTTCAATGGAACCCTGCTGCATGGATGTAACAGCATTGTGAGTGCCTTCCTGGATCTCACCAATAAGTGTAGAGATCTGTTTTGCAGCATTTCCTGAATCTTCTGCAAGTTTCCTCACCTCATCTGCCACAACAGCAAATCCACGTCCATGTTCACCCGCACGTGCTGCCTCAATGGCTGCGTTAAGTGCAAGAAGATTGGTCTGGTCAGCAATGTTAGTGATCAGATTGACGATCTCTCCTATCTGTTTGGACTTGCCGTCAAGTTCTATAATAGCAACTGAAGACTCTGCAGATGCACTCTTTATGGAATCCATCTTGTCAAGAAGATCCTTGGCAATTGTACCGAGATTGTTTATCAATTCATTAGAATCCTGGGCATTTGCTGCTGCCTTTTGAGAATTGCTGGCAACTTCCTGCACTGTAAGAGTCATATCGACCATGGCGCGCGACACTTCCTCGGTCTTTGCCGCCTGGCTCTGTGCACCTCTTGATATCTCTGAGACAGTATCGGCTATCTGGTAGGAGGCAGAAGTCATCTGCTCTATAGAGGCTGACATTTCTTCGGAGGTCGATGCGACATTCCTTGAACTGTCAGAAACCAGGGAAACCACTTGATTCACAGCATCCAATACCTGATTAAAACCTCTGGATATTGCCTCAAAATCAACTCCTACATCAGTATTAGCCCTTCTGTCAAGTTGACCCTGTAGAGTTGCATTGGATACTTCTTCAAAATCAGTAACGATCTTGCGGATTCCTCCTGAAATGGACCTGCTAACCAGCAATGCAGCCCCACAACCAAGGATCACAAAGATAAGAATGACTAATACCAGACTATCCCTGATTGCTATCAGAGGACCTTCGAACTCTTCTGTATAACTGCCTGATACAATGAACCAGTCGCTTGGCTCGTAATATGTATAACCGGCTATTTTCTCGCGACCTGCCCATTCATAAGTAATAATACCTTCTTTAGTGGATATGATCTCTTTGGCAAAGTCATACTCATAGACATTCTCACCCTCTATATCAGGATGCATTACAAGGTTTCCTTCAGAGTCCATGATGTACATGTATCCGGTTTGACCCACAACGATCCCACTCATGTGAGTCCTTATTGTATTGATGAATGGTTCTTCCAGCACACCAACATAGAGGATTCCTATAATCTCCCCGGAATTATCTTTGATAGGTTCGTATGCGGTAAGATACCATGCGTTTACCACCCATGCTCTGCCATAGAAAGTCTCACCATTGTTGACGACTGAATCATATACAGGCTGTGACACCGCAGTTCCAACTGCCCTTTTACCTTCATTGTCGATGACATTCGTTGAAATCCTTACAGCTTCCCCGGCCTGTACCTGGAATATAGTAGCAGTCCCTCCAACCATGTCCTTAATAGTATCGACGATCTCAAAATTGTTGTTAACAATATAATCATCCCCCAGAACCATTTGCCCTTCAACGATCCCAGGATCACCCTTTAAATAAAAAACAGACCTTGCAACCCCAAGATCACTATTGACCTTATCCTGTGCAAGAGACAACGTAGAATCAATATAATCCCTTTCAAAGGCTACCTGATCTTCCAAGCTACCTTCTAACTGGTACCTGGTACCTGCTGCTGTCTGCTCATAAGCATATAATCCAACAATCGTAACTGGCAAGATAGTAAGCAGTAATGAAACTGCAATTATCTTGTGACTGATACTAATTTTCTTTAAATCCATTTGAACACGACCTTTCAGAGCATGATATCAAGAAACTCATTAAGATATATTGTAAACATCAAATTCCCGGAGATATTGCATTTGCTTGGCAGCATTCATAGAATCGCTTAAAAGTTGGGATATGAAAAAAAACCAGTAATATACCCGCAGAGTGAACCATTTTTTCCGGGAGATCGAAGAATTCAGATAGGAACAAAATATACATGCAGATATAAATTTGCAGGTTGCCCATACCGGCATAGTTGAAACTTTAACTTCACACAAATGCAAGCCTTCTCCTTTTATAATATGTAACTGTGAGCGCGCTCACTTTAATAAAATACACATTGATATTATATAAAGTTATCAATATATATGTAAATAGTAACTTAAATAGATTTAGTATCAAATATCACACACTGCAATCAACAAATCACTTCTATAAAGACCATCAATACTTCATATCACGAAAGATAATAAAAGTATTATCTTCTTTTTAAATTCCGTGGTAATTATGCCATCTGAAAATTCAAAAGAAAACACAAAGATGCAAATACCTGCCTTTGAAGAGGCCGCAAAGTTCCATGGACATGTCTGCCCCGGACATATCATCGGCTACATTTCCTTAAAATTACTAAAATCCTGAAGATGCGAGGGAATCTGAAAGCCATAATTATGATTCCCAGACCAAACATCCCTATCAAGCACCATCAACTTTTTTAAGCTTTTGCTTTTATATCTTCTTAAAACCATATCGGCATTTAAGCTTCATGCTGTATTATCCCCTATAAGAGTTGAAAACAAGTACCGCGACTCAGCCCAATCAAGTGCAGGATATTCCCAGCATATACCCCTGCAATCCATTAGTTTTGACTGGTTTTGTGATCTAAATGCACTTATATTTGAGCCGAGCAAAGTATTTTAGAATTTCTATATCTGCAACACCCATATTACTCAATGGTGATGTTTGATCCCAGACAAAGAGCTTCATCGAGAGTGCAGATTCAATGGCAACTATAGAAGATCCATTTCAAGCACCTGCAACTTCAAATGTCCTGGGGAAGTCCCCTTTGAAGTTCAGGTTGCCATCTTCAACCTCCAGGCTCTCTATATTCAGTCCACCCATCTTAGAAAGATGAGAATTGATCAGACTCTCTAATTCCTGCTGTCCTTTTTTAGCAGTTCCTTCCGGAACTGGCAAAATGCCAACTTTTGCGCTGGAGACATCCACCCGTATAGAATTATCGCTTGCTTTTGCGAATGTACCCTGGGCATATACCGGACCTTTGAAATCATAACCGAACTCTTTTAGATCGATGTAAGCAGACATCTCTGCCTGGTTATTACTACCCAGACGAACTTGTATATCTTTCATAGGCCCTTCATTGTTAGTGGCTTGAAGATATGAGCTAAGCTGTGAGCTTGAAAGACTTATCTCCATAGGTGCTGCATCAGAGTAGATTATATCACTGGTCAGGGTATATGCAGATGCAGGATCTGCAAGGTTAATACCCTGCTCCTGAACAAGGCCATCGAAAATAACCGGATCGACCTCCACACCAAGGTCTATAGCTTTATCCGTCCCCATAAGGTCGGTCAGAACGGGAATATACACCATCCCGGATGCTGCAACAATTGTCAATATCACAATTAGAAGTGCAAAAAATGACGATATTACAACATAGGTCAGAGGAACACCGGCATTGTTATTCTTTAATATGCAGCCATAAGATAACACATTGATACACCATAAATCAATTTGAAGAATGGCTATAAATACCTATCCATTCCATTAATGGCTCATGTGCTGGTTCGGTCAAGTTCAGTTCAGTTCAGTTTATTAGAGGAGTCATGACATTATTTTTAGAACCTGTAACCAGACCTCAGATACCATCCTTTTATGTACCACCGGACAACATCATCAAGTCAAAGAAATGAAAAGAGGAGAAACTAATAAGGACTTATTACAAGGACTTATTACTTTTTATAAAACAACGGATCTTTATCTGATTTGAAAAAACATCCGGTACAAAGCCCTATTCAACATTCCCGAATTGGCAGGAGAACAATAAACACATAAAAACACCGGGGCCGGAATTATGAAACAAGCTCTGGCGCTATAATTATTTTTTCAACTCTAAATAGAGTAAAATAACCATGTAGGCATATATGCGTATGTACATTCATATTTACGACTCTGTAGAAATCCTTTCTTTATTAATAAATCACAGATAAATATGGATACACTCACCTCTTACAGAGTTGAGTGTATCTGCGGTTCACAAATTATTGATATACGTTTTCTACAGAGCAATATATACATATAAACAAAAGAATATTTGATGCTAAGCAAATTAAATTGAATTATATCGAATTAAATTGAACTACATCAAATTAAATTAAATTAAATTAAATTAAATTAAATTAAATTAAATTAAATTAAATTGGTATTCCCCAGAGAGGGCGTTCACACAAAAGGAGGAAAAGAGATAGCACGAAAGTTATTAAAAGTATTACCTTGTTAAACTCCGTGATTATCATGACATCCAACCACTCAAAAGAAAACACAAAGATGCAAATACCTACCTTCGAAGAAGCTGCCAGATTCCACGGACACGTCTGCCCCGGACTTACCATTGGTTACATTGCCTCAAAAGCAGCCATCGAAAAACTTGAAACCGAGCGTGACATAGATGAGGAACTTGTCACCATCGTGGAGAACGATGCCTGCGGAGTGGATGCGGTACAGGTCCTCACCGGGTGCACAATCGGCAAAGGCAATCTCATTTACAGAGACCACGCAAAACAGGTATTCACATTCATATGCAGGAACAGCGGCAAGGCGGTCAGGGTTGCCCTGAAAGCGAGCTTCAATATCGATGCCATTGACCCAGAGGTTAACAAACTGCGTCCGAAGGTAATGTCAGGCACTGCTACAGAAGACGAAGCACAGGAATTCAGGAAACGCATGGACGGCATATCTGTGACCATGAGAGAAACGCCTGTGGAAGAAATGTTTAATGTGAAATTCGTTGATGTGGATATACCACACAAGGCCAGGATATTCAATTCTGTCAAATGTGCTAAATGTGGTGAAATGATGGCAGAGTCCCGCGCCAGGGTCCAGAATGGAGAATACGTCTGCATCCCGTGTTACGAGGAATACACCAGAGGCTGGTAAAGAGTAGGGAAATGCATCCCACTCTTATTTCAATAGGTAATTCCTAAGCTCATTCTACATTCACTGCAACAAGTGAAAGGCCCAGCTTCTCTTCCAGTTCCTGGATCTTTGCAAGGTCATCTTTTGTGAGCTCTGCATTCCTGATGTTAAGACCAGAGAATGCAAGCAAGGTAATATTCATCTTTGATTCCAGTTCATTGATGGCTTTTATCTGCTCATCCTTAAGTACGGAAAATCCCCATAGCATTTATTTTAATCTCCTATTTTTACAATGGCCGTTTGGCTCATGTTATAAAATGGCTAATGCTATTTATTATTTATGAAAAACAGAGGCTGTCAAAAACTTTGGTGTTAAACTTTATTGGATATGTTCCCTTCCCAATATCCTCTTTTAACACTTAAATAATTCAATATCCCATTCGGTGTTTTAAATATCCTTTTCAACGAATCAGGTAACGTTTGTCGATAATAATTCTCAATAGGGTTTGTTGTTTTTGAAATCATTTCATCCACCATAAACAGAGTCAACCTTTCGAAGTCTTTTATAATCTTATCTATTGATTTGTGAAGTAAATGTGGAATTTCTTCCATATTACTGATTATCTCTTGAAGTCTCTTGATTGCGATATTTAGGTCATATGTTCTAAACACTTCTTTGATCTTTGTAAATGCTAAACACAACCTGATCTTTTCCCTAGAGCCAATAAATTTTGATTTTAGTTTTTTGTACACATCTTTCCCAACAAGCTTGTACAAATGAAATATGCAAAGTTGATGCTTGATTTTTAGTGCATCCATAATCGATTTATATTTTCTTCGGTGGTCGGTTGAAATGGCATGAAGAGGCTTAGAAGCTACAGCATTTTTAATAAAACCCTTAACAGTATCATATTCAAGATTTGGCACAATTTTCTCTTCTACTGGTTTATTCAGTACAGAGTCTATCAAACTGAGCCTATAAAAGCGATTTCCATTCAGTTTTATGTATTGTTCATCATAACAATAGTATCCAGAATAATGATTATCATCGCTTGATATTGATATTCTGTTTGATCCTGCAATCCAGTTGTAAATGGTCTGATGAGAGGGAGAACAATCGTATAGCGATGTGAAGATCTTTTGCAGATGTCTGAATGAACAATAGCCAGCCTCATAGGTTTTTTCTATATAGTGTTCATAAGTTCGGGCATATTGATGTCCTTTTTTTACAATTGAATCAAGAGGTGTTGTGAATTTTTTAGAACAAATCTTACAATAGTATCTTCGAACATAAATAACCTGACTTCCAAATTCTGCTAATTTTAGCTTGCGTTTGTAATATTCTTGTTTGATTACTTTCCTGGAACCACAAACAGGACAGTAAGGATGAAGGAGATCAAAACGATTGTCTGCATGCAGAACAAGCTCCTTCTCATTGTGAATATTCCTATTTTCAGTTGAAGACAATTGGGATATGATAGCATCTTCAAAGCTTGTGATACCTGAAAAACAGTCGTTTAGTTTAAGTTGAATTGAGCTAATATGAGATTTGAAAGTGGATATGATATGGTTTGTCACAAAACCATATCTACTTTCATAATATATATCTATTGTTATTAATTAACTCAGGCTTTGCAACCCCAAAGTTTTTGACAGCCCCGAAAAACAAATTAGTATTAGCCATGGCAATAACATATTATATAATCACATGTTAAAATCTGAATAATAAATCATATCCATGTTCCCAAAAAGGAAAAGGTTATAAAATTAGAGAAGAAACATGTTCAAATGCCCGCTTTGAAAACAACAAAGACAATGAACATTCTGATAAATACTCCTAAGTATATCCTGCAACACCCATAACTTACATTACATTGATTTATCAATATTTCCTGAGCCCTGCCGCAACCAGCAGTCCCAGAAGACCTATCAAAAGTTCAAACCCTGGAGCTTTGACAGAACTCTCCACCACTGCCTCATCTCCTGCATCAGATGCCGGGACAGATTCCATTCTGTCATCAACAGAGGCTGTATTTTCCTTTTCATTACTTGTTCCAGCCAGGTCTACAACTACAACGTCGTCCTCTTTTACTGTCTCTTCTTCAACAACCTTGGTCTCTGCAGATGCCGGGGCTTTGATGGTTTTCTTCATCCAGAGAGTCATCTTAAGGACAGGACTGCTGGTATCCTCTGTCTTGAGATACATGTTACCATAAAGGTCGATCGTCTTTTTCCCATCAAGATCGATGTCTTTGCTGCTGGACATTACCAGAGCATCATCACCGGTATTCAGTTTTGTACCACCGCCACTTCCTGCATAGTTGATACCGCTTATAACAGCAGGAACCTCAAATCCCTCTACATCGAAAGCTCCATAGCTGTCCCCGGTTTGTATGGTGGTGATATCACCCCTGAGGAAAGTGTATTTGAATACCACGAAATCATCCGTAGCACCCCTGAATACAGAGTCCACATAACAGTAGAATACGGGATTGTCATCAGCATCTTTGTGAAGATATGTTCTTTCAGTGTTTGTCAGTTCCGCATCACCTGAAACCACTGCAGAGTCTATCTCCACACCGTCTTTGTTTAGCTGCAGCCATACTTTTTTACCTTCAACATCGACCTGTTGCACAACAAGTGACCAGCCACCGGCAAGCTCCCATGTATCGCCGGGGAACATCTGCTTTTTGCCACTGTCATCGGTTTCCATGAGGATCTTTGCTATCCTGTCAGGCTGGCAGCCGGCAGAAAGAGTAGCGGGGTCTTCAGGCATTACTACGTGCTGTGCTCCAAAAAAGCCCATAAGATAGTATTTTTTCAGGTCAACACCGTCAACTATAAAGGTACTTTCATCATCCATGCCACCGATCTTGGTCTTTTTCATCTGCGGCTTGCTCACATAGTAGAGATCACCTTCAGCGATCCGGTCCCCAAGCTTCATGGTCGATGAGGCGTTCACACTGTTGTGGAAATAAAGTACCTCACTGGAAAGGCCGGGCTTGATCTGATACCAGAATCCAGAGAATGTGCTGGCATCCCAGTAGAAATCACCGGCGGGTGTGGGAGAGTCGCTGCTGTCGTATACTGTACTTCTGATGTTGTAGCTTACATCTGATGCGCTGGCAGGAGCCATAGCCAAAAGCAAAATCACTAAAAAGATCAAGATCGCTTCTTTTATTTTATTCATCTGAACATCTCCTTACAATTAAAGATTTTTTCCATACAGGACCATCGAACATGAAAAACCTGATACAACTTATTTTGAGTTTAATCCTACTGATATGATTCTTACGATTTTCTTGTAGTTTCAGGGTGCAATAATTGCATGCGCCTACGTGTACAAGACGGAAATGGATTTAATGGATGGCATATATAATACAACGTACATAGTCCAAACTTAGAATGTGTGTTATCTTTTAGGTATATAAAACTTCTGATTTTAGCACTTTATGTTACTATATAGTAAAATATATATAGCCTAATACCTTAGTGAAAATGACACATTATAGTAAAAGGTATTAATATGAACAGAAGTAGATCAATTCTCCGGACTTTTATAGTCATGTTGATAATTATTTCGACATTCGCTTCAGGCTGTATGGATGACTCATCAACTTCACAGAGCATGCAGACACCGGAAAGAACCGAAACCGTGACCATTACAGACATGGCCGGCAGGAACGTTGAGGTGCCTGTAAATGTGGAAAGAATAGTTGCAGTAGGGGCCGGTGCTCTCAGGCAGATAGCATATCTTGAATCCATGGACAAGGTAGTTGGTGTGGAATCCAATGAGAAGGATGATGCGACTACTATTCATGCAGTCTATAAACTGGTCCATCTTGATAAAATGGCAGGACTTTCTGAAGTGGGACCCGCTCATGGAGGAAATGCTGAGCTGATAGCCGGTGCAGATCCGCAGGTGGTATTCTTTAGTGGAACCTCAGGTGATGTTTCAGATGCTGAGGGTTACCAGACAAAAACAGGCATTCCTGTAGTATTCATAGATGTAGGTGATATGGCCGGCGAGGACAGAAAAACGACATATCAGTGCTGGCAGATATGCGGAGAAGTATTAGGAAAAACAGAAAGAGCAACTGAGTTACAGGAATATACCGAACAACTGATCGCAGACCTGAATGCAAGAACGGAAGATATCCCTGATGAGGAAAAACCGATTGCTTTTCCGGGTGCTCTGTCCCACAGGGGAGGACAGGGGATACTGTCAACCCAGTACCCCTTTGCAACCTTAGAATTCATAAATGCCAGGCATGCCCTTGACGAAGGTGGAATAGCTCAGGAGGAGATCAAAACACATGCATTCTCAGTGGGTCAGGAAAATCTTTTCTCATGGGACCCTGAGGTCATATTCATCGATCTTTCAAACCTTGGACTTGTAAGCAACGATGTAGAAAGAAGTCCATCCTATAAAGACCTCAAAGCTTTCAAAGAAGACAATGTTCACGGCTTCCTGCCTGTTTCATCGTATCACCGCAATTACGAAAGTGTTTTCGTAAATTCCTATTACATGGGTAGTGTACTCTATCCTGAGAGATTTGATGACATAGATATCGATGAAAAAGCAGATGAGATATATGGGATGTTCCTCGGAGAACCTGCTTATGACAAAGTGAAAAATGAGCTGGGAGGCGGCGCCAGAAAGCTTTCATTCTGAGGCAGGACAATGTTCCAAAATCGTATTTTGGATGAATATAAGGAGGATATAGGACGCAAATCCTTGTTCGGATTATCAGCATTCATACTGCTGATACTCCTTATTATCTTTGCTACATTGAACGGACCTGTGAAATTAACGTATACAGAAATGTATTCGGTATTGACAGGTCAAATTACAAAAGGTACTGCTTACAATATCATATGGAACATCAGGCTTCCTCAAATACTCACAGCAGTTGTAGCCGGTGCTGGCCTGGCAATAGCAGGAAGTGCTATGCAGAGTGTCCTTAAGAATCCACTTGCATCTCCTTTCACACTGGGAATATCACATGCTGCAGCATTTGGTGCAGCTTTTTCCATCGTATTCATGGGAACCGGAACAACTTATAGTACAGGCGATGTAGTGCTTAATAACCCTTACATAACTACGATCTCAGCTTTTGCATGCTCGCTTTTCTCTACTTTTATAATACTGGCACTGGCAAAATTCAAGAGGGCCACTCCGGAAACAATGATACTTGCAGGAATTGCCCTGGGTTCTTTATTCACAGCTGCCACCAGTGCAATACAGTATTTTGCGGAAGATGTTCAAATTGCCGCAGTAATTTTCTGGCAGTTCGGTGACGTAAGCAAGACCACATGGGGCGAACTGGGACTAATTACATTGCTGGTGATCCCGGTATCCATATGGTTCACATATAACAGCTGGAACTATAATGCTTTGAATTCCGGGGATGATACAGCTAAAAGTCTGGGAGTGGATGTTGACAAGTTAAGGATCAGAGCCATGATCGGCGCATCATTGGTATCAGCTCTCATTGTATCTTTGGTAGGAATTATAGGATTTGTAGGTCTGGTAGTCCCACATATAGTACGCAAGATAATAGGCGGAAACGAAATGTTGTTGCTTCCTTTCTCATGCCTGCTTGGTGGTTTGCTTTTGCTTGCATCAGATACCGTAGCAAGGAATATAATTGCTCCGGAGGTATTGCCGGTTGGTATCATCACCTCTTTTCTTGGTGCTCCGCTATTCATATATCTGATCATAAAAGGGAGGGAATACTGGTGAAAATAAATATAGAAGGACTTGAATTCAGCTACAACGGTAAACCAACGTTGAAGAACATGAATCTGAAGGTTAACAGGGGAGAGTTTCTTTCAATAATCGGACCAAATGGTTCCGGAAAAACCACATTTCTCAAATGTATGAACAGAATACTGAGTCCTAAAGAAGGATCGATATTTATCGATAAGTATGACCTGAATAGGCTTCAAAGGGAAGACATTGCAAAGCATATAGGATACATCCCGCAGGCTGAAAGAGGAGCATTCCCGACAACCGTATTTGATACGGTCCTTATGGGCAGGAAACCCCATATGAAATGGATTCCAAGATCAAATGACCTGAAGATCGTGTCAGAGGTAATAGAAACGCTTGGACTGAACGATTTTTCCATGAAGAACATCAATGAACTGAGTGGCGGACAAAGACAGAAAGTAATAATTGCAAGAGCTCTTGCCCAGCAACCCCGGGTTCTTTTACTGGATGAACCTACCAGCAGTCTTGACCTGAAACACCAGCTTGAAGTCCTTGACATTACCAGGGAGCAGGCAGACAATGATGTTACAGTGATAATGTCGGTACATGACCTGAACCTTGCTGCAAGATACAGTGATAAGATAATCATGATGAAAGATGGGGAGATATTCCTTGGCGGAGGAACTGAAATTCTGACCCCGGAAAATATAGAACCTGTATACGGTGTTAGTGTTGATGTAAGACGTGAGTCGGACCAGATATGGATCCTTCCAAGAAAAGTAACTTGTAAATAAGAATCATAAGAGGCACAAAAATGGAAGTTCAATGCATAGGTAAGATAAAAAGTTCATTCAGTGAACCTGCAAACCCGGAAGAGATGCGTAAAGAAAGAAGCACGATTGTCATTAATGAAGAATATGAGGATGGCTTGTACAGAATAGAGGACAGTGAATACCTGCAGGTGATCTTCTATTTTGACAGGTCGCAAGGATATGAACTGATCGCAGAGCGGCGCAAAGGCGGAGTGAAAGGAGTGTTTGCCTCAAGAACACCTGGCAGACCAAGCCCTATAGGGGTCACAGTTGTAGAATTGGTGCAAAGAAGAGGAAGAGAACTGGAAGTTAAAGGGCTTGATGCCCTTGATGGAACTCCTGTGATAGACATAAAGCCATATGTGCCTGTTTTTGATAATTCACATAGTGATACACAAATGGAATAGAGCAGCTTTATCATATTCAGATCCATTTCCTTAAATCTGAAAAACATCACATGAGGTTGTATGAACTATCATAACATAGACTGGAATGATGTCTGGACAGAGCAGATGAAGAGACATCATGAAAGCGGAAACCGTAAAGAAAGTACATCCATATGGGAGGAGAAGGAGAGTGCAAAGAGATTCTGGGAGATGGCACAGCGGGATAACCGGAAAAGATCAAATGACATCATAAGTTCACTTCATATCAAACCAGAGTCCAGAGTGCTTGACATAGGTGCAGGCCCGGGAACGCTTGCCATCCCTCTTGCTGAAAAAGTGAAGCATATAACTGCAGTGGAACCGGCCATGGGCATGATAGAGGTTCTTGAAGAGAAAATTGCAGAATATGGGTATAGCAATATTTCAATAGTAAAGAAAAAATGGGAGGATATCGATCTTTCGCACGATCTTGATGGTCCCTATGACGTGATAATTGCTTCGTTTTCCCTGAGTATGCCGGATATCCGCAAGGCAATTGAGGATATGCAGGCAGTGTCCTGCGGATACATCTACCTCTACTGGTTTGCAGGGGACAGGCCATGGGATAGATATGCAAGGGAGATCTGGCCAAAGTTACATGGTAATGAGTATTCTATAATGCCTAAATGCGATGTGCTGTATAATGTACTGTACCTGATGGGGATTTACCCCCATATGGAAACGTCTACATTGGGACACACCGAGGTCTACCCTACATTGGATGATGCAATGAAGAGGCTTTCCAATCATTTTTCAATTGTAAATGATGAGCAGAAAGCAATACTTGAACAATACTTTGAAGAGAATCTTAAAATAGAGGATACAGGCTACGTACATGATGCAGGTTCCACCCGGGTGAAGATGTGGTGGAACACACAGGAAAAATAATGAAGGACGAATGATCACTGATTTTCCGGCGGCTGGCCATGGATATCCGCACCATGCCCTGCAAGGACTGTTGTGATTATCCTGTTTACAACATCCACTACTTTATCCTTCCGGGAAACTTCTATTGTGTGCTCTGCAAAAGACCTGTAAAGAGCAGTCCTTTCTTTGTACAGGCCATATAATCCTTTTTCTCTCAGGCCTACCACGCCTCTTGTGTTTAGATTGGACAGTCTTTGGACAATTGTGCCGTACGGGACATCAAGATACACGATAACGGACTTTTCTTTGAGATATTGCATGGCTTTTTGGGAGTATACGACACTTCCGCCGGTTGCTATTATGCAGTTGTCCTTCAGGTCAAGTCCGAGTATGCTTTGCTCCTCCGCCCTGATAAGTGCCGTGTCACCCATGTTGTTGACAATGTCCTGGAGAGCCGTACCTGAACTGCCAATTACAAGTTTGTCCGTATCAATGAACCCATAACCCAGAATGGATGCCAGTTTCTGTCCTGCAGAGCTCTTGCCTGCACCGGGCATGCCTATCAAAGTGATTATCATGTGCAATCCTGTGTCTTTTGCTGTGTTTGGTCTGTTTTGACCGTTTTGATGCTTTTGATCTTTTTGACGCTTTTGAGCGTTTTGAGCTTTCAGTTTGTGAGGGACTGTATGGGTGCAGGGATCCTGCCGCCCCGGGAGATGAACGTTTCGGAACTGAACCTGTGTACCGGCATCACCGGAGCGGTTCCAAGCAATCCCCCGAATTCCACCATATCCCCTACTTTTGTGCCGGGTGCGGGTATCACCCTTACTGCAGTGGTCTTCTTATTTATCATGCCTATGGCCATCTCATCTGCAATTATGGCTGATATGGTTGATGCAGGTGTATCACCTGGAACTGCTATCATATCAAGGCCAACCGAGCAAACACTTGTCATGGCCTCAAGTTTATCCAGTGTGAGGGAGCCCCTCTGTACTGCTCTTATCATACCTTCGTCCTCACTCACAGGTATGAAGGCACCACTGAGTCCGCCCACTGAGGAAGAGGCCATAGCTCCGCCTTTTTTGACGGCGTCATTGAGAAGTGCAAGTGCGGCAGTGGTGCCGTGGGTGCCACAGCTTTCCAGTCCCATGGCCTCAAGGATGGCTGCCACACTGTCCCCTATAGCAGGGGTTGGGGCAAGGGACAGGTCAAGCACACCAAACTGTGCATGAAGCCTGCGGGCAACTTCCCTGCCTACCATCTCACCCATCCTGGTGATCTTGAAAGAGGTCTTTTTAATGCATTCTGAGATGTCACCAAGGGTCGGATCTTTAAGAGCACGCACGGCGGAGTTAACCACACCGGGACCGCTGACACCGACATTTATGACGCAATCCGGCTCGCCGATGCCGTGAAAAGCGCCTGCCATGAAGGGGTTGTCATCGGGGGCGTTTGCAAAGACCACAAGCTTGGCACAACCAATGCCTGAACTGTCCCGGGTCATCTCTGCGGTTTCCTTGATCACCCTGCCCATAAGGGAAACGGCATCCATGTTAATGCCTGCCCTGGTTGTTGCGACGTTTACAGATGAGCAGACCTTCCTGGTGCTGGCAAGTGCCCGGGGGATGGAGTTGATGAGTTTCAGGTCGCCTGGTGTCATACCTTTTTGTACCAGGGCACTGAAGCCGCCTATGAAGTCAACGCCTACGTCCTCTGCTGCCCTGTCAAGGGTCTGTGCCACAGAACTGAGGTCTGTAGCCTCGCAGCTTTCAGCAACAATGGAGATGGGAGTGACAGATATCCTTTTATTGATGATGGGTATGCCATAGAGGTTCTGTATTTCGTTGGTGGTTTTCACAAGGTCCTTTGCGTAGTACATTATCCTGTTATAGACGTTCTCATTGAAGGTATCCAGGTCAGGATGACTGCACCCGCGCAGGTTGATGCCCATGGTGACGGTCCTTATGTCGAGGTTCTCGTTGCTCACCATTTTGATCGTTTCAAGGATCTCTTCCGGGTGAATAAGCATGTATACACCTCATATCCTGTGCATGAACCGGAAGGCATCTTCGTGCTGGACCTTTACCTCAACTCCAAGTTCCTGGCCCTTTGAGGACATGGCCTGCTGGAAAGCCGCCAGGTCGAAGTTCTCTTCCTTTATCTGAGCCAGCATTATCATGGTGAACAGATCGTCCATGATCGTCTGGGTGATATCTACGATATTCACGTTGTATTGTGCCATTATCCGGGTGATGCCCGCAACGATACCTACTTTGTCTATACCTATAACAGTGATTATAAAACGACTCGATGACATGGAGCTTCCTTCATTGAACTGGTTATACAGGTCAGCCATATGACCTGAACATTGTTACTCTTATCTGTTTTCTAAAACATCAGGTAATTTGAATAACTATACTGTAGCTTAATGGATGAGATGCTATTTTGACTTTGCCTATGACATGGCTTAGCCGGGATGAGACCAGTACCCGATCAGCATGAAATTGCTCATTTAAATCAATATACCTGCAACACACAATAGATATGCGCGAAGGGATCAATAATAGAATATAATGATATCTGTAGGAATAGATATATTCCTGATTAGAAAATATTAGTATAATTATATAATAAGGCCTGCAAAACTAATAAATGAAGCAAAGCTCATAGTACGTAAGGCAACAAAGTTTATATAGAAATTTCGTAACTATTCAGCCTAGCTCATTTCTACTACCAGATTTCTTAATCCACTATCAATTCTGCAATATTGGAGAAAGTGAATTCCTGTAGAATATTGCATTAATTGAGTCGATAACAGATAGAGAATTCTTGCTAACAGTAGAAACGTATCCTCTTATCCGGCAGAAATTTCTCGCACCCTGTTCACTACGGAAAGTACCGGATATCTTCTGCTGTACTTTCGTCATTCTGATATCTCTTTCCGCCTGATTATTATCAAACGGAACGTCTGGGTCGTACATAAACCGCAAGATATCTTCCTTGAACCCGATAAATCGATCCAGCAAATTCTTTGCCGTGGTTTGCTTCTTACGTCCCCGTTTTCCAGACAGCACATTTGATTCAAGGTCAGGAGGATTTTCACTCATCCCAAAACAAGTGATGTGATCATAATCCTCACTGAACCTTTGAATTAAATCCGGATTTAAAAGACCATTATCATCATGATGTTTGATGCACATCAACAGATCTGCCATTATCTTTGGCCACTGTTGTTCACTATTTTCATGAGCTCCGGTTAGCTCCCTTAACAGATGTGCATTACACAACGAATGCTGGCAATCGTATTTGTTGTAAGGTTTCCAGAAATCATGAGTTGCAACACCAGTGTAACCTGGTAGAATGCCCATGGCTTCCATTGCTTCTGAACCTCTCTTTTTATGTGGAAAATAATATGTCAGTTTGCTTGTCCCTGCTACATGAAGCCAGTTACGAGTTGCATTTACCCTCATTCCAGTTTCATCCAGATTGATAACAGGAGATTGTTTCAGAAGGTGTTTGACTTCGTTTTCAAATGATTCAAGTTTGCCAAAGCAACTGCTCACTATGTTCACTATTGTACCAGGACTTATCCTGCATCCTAACATGTCAGAGAACAAACCGGCTACACGCTTATAAGGAAGTAATTGGTTAATGTGCAAATAAACTGCAGCAGACTTGACCCGAATACCATATTGAGTTGGCTGAGTCACACCCTCAGGAAAAACAGCTTTGTTTACACGGGAACATTTAGGACATGTTTTTATCTCAGAACGATGCTCTGTACACTTAATTACTATTGGTGGAATGTCAAAGACCTGTCTTCGTTCATAACCAGAAGGAATGGAAGCTAACGAGCTTCCACAATTAGTACATTTGTCAACATGATGAACAACAACTTCGTCCGGTTCATCAGTCATTCTTAAGGTAGTACCCGGATGACCATTTTGACCACCTGGGGATTTACCACTCTTTTTTCTCTGACTTTTGACCTTTGGTTTATTCCGTGCATAATAATCAGTAGAAGGTGGTTTGCTACTGTTGCTACTATTCTTTTCAAGCATCTCTTCCAGATGCTTGACACGTTCTTCAAGTTTTTCTATTATCCCAAATAGCTGAGTTACAAGTTCTACTACTGCTTCAGGACCAGTTTCATAAACTGCAAGTATTTCTTCTCGTTCTATACAAATCCCCTCAGATTGATAGACGTTTTTTATTGACGACACTTAAATATTTTAATAATATGTAGAATGTGTTCATAGTATATCGATTTTTGCATCAATGAGGAAAATCAGGCTGAATAGTTACGAAATTTCATTATGATTATTATGATGATGGTTTGAACGGCTAAGTTCATCAGATGATTCAAACAATCAGGAGATACAATGGTTAAAATTGTACACGCACAAACCGTACTCACGGAAGATGAACTGGCGGCTTTGAAGAAGAAATGTAACGAGTCGTCAACAAAAGAAGCCCTGAGTATGGCCGTGCAACATTATCTCGAGTGCGAATACACCGACCTCGACGATAAAATGTGGACAAAGAAGCTTGAAAAAGTAGTCCAGAAAAAGAAACAGAGAAAAGTATAGTTTTTTGAACAAGAGAGGAACGAATTATGAGCAAAGCAAACCAATTCCTTAAGGGAGAGGATGCAGTATCTCCGGTCATCGGCGTAATCCTGATGGTCGCTATCACTGTCATCCTCGCTGCAGTTATCGCAGCATTCGTGTTCGGCATGGGACCACCTGAACAGGCACCACAGGCAAGTCTGAGGGCAAGCGCAGATACATTCACCACAAATAATACTGATGTAATAAAGATAGAACATCAGGGTGGAGATGAGATTGTGCTCAAGTCTGCCAATACAAGAGTGGTCGTTGACGGGACGGCAGCTGTAATCGTAGCAGCTACTGGGAATGAAACCTACAATGCTGGAAATATAATGTATGTGTTCGAAGATGATGGTACATATTATGTAGACTCATACAAGAACGAAACTGGTGGTGCCGACCTTAACCCTATAGCTTCAACGGGTGAAACTGTTAACGTCAAAGTAATTGACACAGCCAGCCAGCAGCTTATTGCCGATCTGAATGTCAGGTTCTAATGACGCACCTTAGCGTCATTTCTTTTCTATTTTTTTGCTCGCAAGGGTACAGTGCCGCGACTTAAGACTTATTTTACTTATGGCACAGTATCAATGGACACTATGTTTTAGGTAAGTTGGATTTAATTTGCTTGTTTAAACACCTCTATTTGCATCACGACACGCTTAGTTGAACCGTGATGAATAAAGTTTGGTTTACGGGTATATATAGATTATTCTCTTTTACAATTTTTTAAGTCATCTAATATACATCTTTGAATATAATTTAAGAGCAGATCCCCGGAAGAAGAAGCGGAGTATCCCCGTAAGGAGAGTATTCCAACGCACAGAAGATGTAAACACTACGACAGCACATACAGAAGGTGCACCCTTAAGTGCATAGGGTTTGCCGGGTTTGGTGCCCCAGATAACCTTCGCTGTGAGTCATTTGAATAGGTCTGAAGATCTCAGTAATGATAAGCGCGGCTGAATAGGCCCGTGCTACGTGTATGTCCTTATTTTCCTTGAATAGTCCTCTGACGTAGTCAGGGATATCCATAGGTTCCCATTCACGTTCATTGCACATATAGATCACCATTCCCATGATGATGTCCTCATAGTGATATACCACATAATCGACGCCAATCCAATGCGCCAGCTCTTCAGAGGAACACAACCCGCCTGCATATCCTGGGACTCAAAGATCGGCCGTACCCGTGAAGGCGGCTGGAAGGATGAGAACGACTGCAGCGAGTGCAAGTACAGGAAGGGCGTTGAAGAAGAGGGCGAAAAGGAGACCGTGAAGTGCAAGCTCCTGCTGGCCCTGTCAATGGAGCACGAAGATCCGGACAAGGTGTACGAACTGAAGATACCATACGGTTCATACATTGAGTTCTCCAAGTACGTGAAGACACTACACGCTGCAGGAACAGATGTGCCCAATGTGATGACCAAGATCACCCGCATTGAGAACCCTGACGGACCGGGAGGCCTGTACACCTTCGAAAGAGGGGATGACTATGAGGGTTCAGTGAGTGGCGATGAGGAAGCCGAGGCCGAAGAGGTAGAGCTCACAGCAGCCGAATCTGCAGCCCTGGACAGCCTTAAGGCAAAGATCAAGAAGCTCGGCGACCCTATGCCAGTTGAATTCGCTGCAGGCATGCTAACCAAGACCGCATCCGTGAAGGGCATAAGCAACGAGAGAGCACTGGCAGTTGTCAACACCATTGCAGTGGACGGATTCATAGAGTAAACCGGCCCGGATGTGAAAAACGATGGATGAGTTCGATGAAGCATATCAGGCCATGCTTGAAGAGAAGCTCGTCGAAGCTATGGAACTCACCGAGGAAGAGCTTGAACAGTTCAGGGAGCGGCGCGATACGTTCGCTCCTGAAATGTATGACCTCAACAAAGTCCTGGACGATACCATAGTCGGTGAACATGCAGCAAGGATGAGCCTGTTCACCATCTTCATCCTCTCCAAGATATGCAGCTATGTGAGCGGCCCTTCAGCCGGCGGTAAGACCGCCATCATGGATGCCGTCATTGATACACTGATGCCCGGCGATGGAGTGGTAGTTGAAGGTGGTAGTGATAAGGCGATATTTGACAAGGAGCGTGAGATCAAAAAGGCCAAGTACGTGGAGATCCGCGAACTGAACAAAGTCAACCAGCTCTGGATAGAGATCTTCAAGTCCTGGGGAGAGGGTAAGGAGTTCATCTACGAGAGAGCTCAGATACAGGGCGGCAATAAGAAGTTCATCCTGCCACCACGCCCGTTCGTTGTGAGCCGTGCCGATGAGTCGGCCAACGAGCACGATGTGGGTGCTGAGTTCAGATCCAGGATGGTAGAGGTCGTTGTGGACGGCTCTCAGGACCAGACCCTGTCTGTGATAGACTGGCAGGCAGAGTCCAAAGAGGACCCCTTCGATGTGAAACACGTCGATAAGGTATTCAAAGCATGTGTGAAATGGCACGTTGGACACCTCCCTGAACCCGACATCATTGTCAATCCGGCCGCGACAGTACTGACAAAGTACATCCCGTCCGTCTTCACAACCGCACGCCGTGACTTCCCGAAGTACCTGGCGAACTGTGAAGGGATAGCAAAGTTCTATCACAGGGATAGGATGATCGTGGATATAAAGGGAAAGAAAACGCTGTTCGTAACACCGGCCGACCTATTCCTGAACCACTACATCTTTGGTACTGCAATGATAGCATCAGCACTCCGCTGTAATCAGCTGGAGAAGCAGATGATACAGATCATCGAGAAGTATGGTGAGCTGACAAAGGCGGACATACAGCGCTGCCTGAGGAAGTACCAGATCAACGTGACTCTAAGGGTCATTGACAACCACCTGAACCACTTAGGTGACCTCGGTTATCTCAACATCGATAAGCCAAAGCGTGAGAACGTCTATTCTGTGTCTGACTTCTACAATGAGTTTACCGTATCTCCGGACTTTAACGAGATCGTTGAGGCCATTAAACAGAAGATGCGGACTAACAAGAATTACCAGCCATTCGCTGAGGAATACATTAAGCGCTTCTGCGGTGATGGTGAGACACTGATGGTCAAGGACCCTATTAGCGGACAGGACATCAATATACTGACCTATCAGTTCGATAAGCCTCATGAGGTTCAACTTGTGGGCGGTGAACAGGGTACAGGTGATGTGGATAGTGACTATCTGTACACACGAAAGCCGCTATTCCTTACCATAGACTGAGGTTGGATAGGGGCATGAATGACTGATATCATATAGCCTGGACATGAGTGTGGTCCTTAAACTCGCTGAATTGTTTGGCATTAACTTAGAGGAGGGATATCCGGATGAGTGTGAAGATCTTTAACGACAACGGCATGATATGGGCCATTGAGGCGGTCTGGAATGATGATATAAAACCTATTGTAAAGTTCTATGATTGTCGCCATGAACATACCGATTACGGTCAGTTTGTTGCGGAGTATTAATCGAAACTTTAGGTGTCCAAGATGTAAGTGCATCGAGACCATGTCAATACATCAGGGATATAGACACGTTGTACGAAGAATATGGAGATAAATTGAGAGAGTGTTCAGGGAAACTTATAAGGTTGTGATACACCCCCACCCCTACCTATCAACGTGAATAGAGGGGTCACCGTGAATGGAGGGATCCCCTAACACCAAATTGCACTGACTGCACATACAATGCAAGGTGACAGGGAGCGATTCATTGAAGCTGGGATGAATGATTATATCTCTAAGCCTATGACATTGAAAGCACTTCGGAAATTGCTGGGCAGATGGAATGATATTATCCGTGGCTGCAGGGAATCCCATCAATAAAATGGTTTATTGTATGGGATTTCCATAAAATTTTAAATTTTTTCACGGGCGAATGGCGATATTTTTGAGTTTCACATATTAGACAATGTGAGGTGATACTATAACTGAAAATATTACAAGACTACTATGGCTATGCCGCCATGACCCCATGCCTAGTCAGCATGAGGACCTTAAGAGGATATTCTGGAAATATGATGTGTTGATACACCCCAGACCGGTGTTGTGCGCAAAAGAGGTCATTGACCTGATGCATGAGTACAGAGCTGATGACCTGTTCGTTGTACTACCGCAGCATCTGGTGGAAGAGCTGGTCGAACATGGTGTTAGGCCTATCAAGAGCCAGATGCACAGGAAAATCCATTCGGATGGGGAAGTTGAATTTGTACATGAATACTTCTACAGGGTGGAAGAGTTCGTGATAAAGAGGACTATATTGTGATTGTGGCTGTCGAGCTTTCTGTAAAACTGATCAATGACTGAAAGGGTACAGGTGTGTTGATAGAGAACCAAGTCTTTTGAAAGCTACTAAATTCTTAGAAGGCAAATTAATTTGTAGACTTGATTTTGCCTAAAGAACACACAAATAATTAATGAAATAAAGTTGGACATATTGGACATCATTGAAAATTAATTTATGTGAATTATAGGTACACACTACAGAAGACTATAGAGGTACAGTGAGTGTAAGGTGTTCAGCTGTTCAATATCTTTTCAAATCTAAGACAATTCTCGACTTTTCAGAATGATCCCATTCCACTTATTCATTAATTCCCTGAGTACCTTTAAGGTAACTGGCTTTGAAACATAATCATCCATTCCTGCTTCAATGAAACGTTCTCTGTCACCTTCCATGGCATGTGCTGTCATTGCAATGATAGGTATGTTATGATCAATAACTGCAGAACTTATATCCCTTATTAGCCTTGTAGCCTCAATACCATCCATTTCAGGCATCTGCACATCCATGAGCACCAGATCGTAAGGAATCATTTCAAGTGCTTTTATCGCTTCCTGTCCATTTGCAACAACATCAACATTGAAACCTAATTTGGTTAGCATTTTCAGTGCCACTTCCTGATTGAATATATCATCCTCAACCAGCAGGATCATCAGTTCATGGTTGTGCTTTTGATGTGAACACACTTGATTGGGTCTGTCAAATGGCACTGTTTTTGACTGCTCTTTCATTCGTACTGTAAACCAGAATTCCGAACCTTTTTCGACTTCACTGGTGACCCCAATATCTCCCTCCATCATTTGTACCAGTCGTTTAGATATTGCAAGACCTAGGCCCGTACCTCCGAATCTACGAGTGTTCGATGCATCAGCTTGGGTGAACTTGTCAAATATCAACTCCATCTTATCTTCAGGAATGCCGATTCCAGTATCTTTAACTGAAAAACGAAGTATGACATTGTTATCATCCTTTGATTTCACAGAGACATGAATTCTCACCTCACCCTGGGAAGTGAATTTGATTGCGTTTCCAGCCAGATTGGTCAGGATCTGAAGTAGTCTTCCAGGATCACCGTACAGCATTGAAGGTACATCCGATTCAACGTCATAGGACAGTTTCAGTCCCTTTTTATGTGCACGCAGAGTCATGGTGTCTGCAAAACCTTCAAGTAGGTCCAAAAGATCGAAGTCCAATGTATCTAATTCAAGCTTATCAGCTTCAATTTTTGAAAAATCCAGTATGTCTTCGATAATATCAAGTAATGATTTTCCACTTTTATTAATGATTTCTGCATAATGCTTTTGTTCTTCGTTCAATTCAGTATCCAGGAGTATCTCGTTAAACCCTATAACCGCATTCAACGGGGTGCGGAGTTCATGACTCATAATGGCAAGAAATTCTGATTTTGCCATGCTGGCAGCTTCAGCAGCTTTTTTTGCCTTTAGAAGTGTTTCCTCGGCCTGCTTGCGGTCGGTGATCACTTCAGTATAAATTATAATTCCCCCGATCGACCCATCTGCTTCGTACCAGGGACGACACTCCCATCGTGTCCATTCCACTATTCCATCTTCCTTATAATATGGGTCATCTTCAGCACTTAATATTTCACCATTAAGGGCCTTTTGATGAATGTCTCTCCATTTTTGAGGCAGGTCCGGGAACACTTCATAGTGGTGCTTTCCAATGATGTCCTTCTCCTTGACCTTGTAATCGTCAAGATAGCGTTGGCTGACGTATATATAATGCATATCCCGGTCATATACAGCCACGGCACTTCTTGTGTGTTCTATGACATAACGCAATAAGTTACGGGAGTGAGCCAGAGCATTTTCCGATAATTTTCTCTCAGTGATATCAGTGACAATTCCATACCATAATGTATTTCCATCACCTTCGTGTACCGGTGTGAAACGGCTTTCTATCCATACTAATCCTTTCATGGGATGATTATACCGGAACTCACTTTTCCAAAGAGACTGATTCCGGGCAGATTCAATTGCCTCCTTATGCAGTTGCTCATGTTCTCCTGTAAGTAGTATATTTATCATTGAAGATGTATCTTTTAACATTTGTTCTGATGTTAAGCCATAAACTTCCTTGATGGCACGGCTAACATAGTGAATATATAAAGAACCATCTGCTTTCATTCCAAACATACAAATGGCTCCAGGTACAGTATCTGCAATTTTTGCCAACTTGTCTTTTTCAACTCTAAGTGCCTCAGCCCACTGTCTACGCTCTGTGATATCTTGATTGATACCATAGGTTCTGATGGTTTTTCCCTTGCAATCCTTAACTATGAAGAATTTCACTGTCATGTGCCCGATACCGCCATCAGCATAAATCATGCGATGTTCCAGATAACGACTGGAGTTTGGATTGTCACAATCTGATGCCTTGAGAACTTCCTCATAAACCAGATGACGGTCTTCCGGATACACAAAACGGTTTGTGTACTCATCGATCGACATCTCATAGCCACCCATTTCTTTCACATTGGTATGGAATATTGCATAAAAACTATCCGAAAACGTAAATATACCGCTTGTAACATCCAGTTCCCAATGACCCATTTTTCCAATATTTAAGGCATTGGATAGCTGCCTCTGACTTCTCAGTAACTGCTCCTCTTGAATCTTGCGTTCTGTGATGTCGGTTGAAATACCACAGATGGCAACTGCCTGTCCTGTTTCATTGTAAACTATCTGAGTACGGCAGTCCATTACTACTTCACGGCCTTCAGCGGTCTTGTTCACCACTTCACCATGCCATTGCCCCTCTAGAAGTGTTTCTTCCAGGATTTCCTGCTGGGTTGCACCTCTTTCAGGATCATCACCATATTTGGTTGTTGGTTTACCAGCGAGTTGTTCATGTGTGTAGCCCAGAGCTTGCAACTCGGCATTGTTTACATAAGTGATGATGCCATTCATGTCGGTTACTGTCACACAGTCACTTATCTGGTCAAGCACAAGGGATTGCAACTGCAATTTCTCTTTTGCCTGTTTTTCAGATGTTATATCAGTACCTACACTAAACATCTCTATCATTTGCCCTTCTGAGTCATATAGGGGATTATTCGACCATGAGACCCAGACTCTTCTTCCGTCTTTACACATGTTCTCATTGATGTTATTCTCATATTCTTCAGGATGCCTGAAAATATCACTCATGAGAGAGTGCGCGGTAATGTCTTGTTCCGCCACGATAGTACCCAGGAGATCCTTGCCTGTAATTTCCTCTTCACTATAACCGAAAAAACGCTGTCCGAACTCGTTGAGGAACAACACTTTCCCCTGGCGGTCCCACTTAAGGATGATGCTGTGGGATTTCTGGACAAGTTCCCGATACTTCTCTTCACTTAATGCCAAGGCATTCTCCGTCTGTTTCCTTTGAGTTATGTCCAGTGCAGTAAAAGTAACACTTTTTGATAGATCATGGACATCTATGGGAGTGGAGCTTAACAAAATATCAATTATAGTCCCATCTTTGCGTTTCCAGCGTGTTTCAACTGCACCAATCCCTTTTTCTGCTATCAGGTGATACTTCTCGGTCCCGACATAGTCATAGTCTTCCTGAGTAGGATACAGCATACGAGTACTGAAACCTATCAGTTCACTGGAACTATAGCCAGTCATTTCAGATATTCGACAGTTTACATATTTCAAAATTCGATTTTCGACAACACCAATTCCAGTGGGTGAAGCTCTGAAAATACTTTCCAATCTTTCCTTATGTTGCTTTACTTCAGCTTGTGCTTTCCGTTGTTCTAATGTCTGAGCAATGTTGTCTGCAAGCTTTTCAAAGAGGTAAATAATCTTTCTTGTGAATACTCCTTTGCGTTTATCATTAAACTGAATCAATCCCAATGTTTCACCATGGACATGTAGTGGGACCAATGCAACTGACTCGTAGCCTTCACCGTTGCAACGATTACGGGTACGTGCCTGCCTGTCTGATTCATTAGTATTAGACAAAAGTTCAGAAGTGGAGTTTGTCCAGAAACTACCGTGTGACGTAAAAAATGGGAGTTTTGGATCGAAACGTCTGCAAATTACGTTTCCGCACATACACTCCAGAACAGGGTTGCCAAGCTCGTCCTTGATGATCTGGCCGCTGAGGTCACGGGTACAGAGAGAATCCTCTAGTCTGACAAAACTTTCCGGGAAACCTAAAGTCTGATAATACGGATAATCGTCTCCATCTTTCAGCCTAATACCTACTGCCTCACAGTTTGAGATTTCATGGAGCTTTTTAATAATATCATGCAGCAACTCATCAAAACCATTAGGTTGATCAAGGATTCGAAGCAGATCCAATAAGATTTCACTTTCCTTCTCCCGCTCCTTTCGCTCCGTTATATCACGTCCGAAGCAGACAAGTTTTCCGGCTTCTACATTGAGAAATGTAACAGAAACCTCTAAGTCAAATATGCTTCCATCCTTGCGGAGGTGTTGTGTCTCGAATATTTCAGATCCTTTGTGGATAATCCGCTTGACTCGTTCTAAGGTTTCAGACCGTTTCTCTAATGCATCAATATCAGAAATATTCATCTTCAGAAGTTCTTCGCGTGAATAACCAGACATTTGGCAGTAAGCTTCATTGACTTCGATCATTGAACCGTCTGTTTCAACTACCCAGAAACCATCTGCTGCTGTTTGCAGGATAGCACGCAGGTAGCTCTCTTGTTCCCAAATTTTCTGTTGAGCTTTTCTGCGTTCATCTTCCACACTAATAGCTGATGCAATTATCCCGATTATCCTTTTATCATCATCTCTAGGCTCAACGTCATCCTGGAATACAGCACATATAGTTCCCACAAAAGATGTACCACATTTTACAGGATGTCCAAGATATGTTTTTAAGGAATATTTTGTCACGTTCGGGTCGGTTACTGAGTAATGGGTTTCAGGGAGGTTACAAACGGTATATGGACCATTGATGCTGCAATTAATAACGTCATAACAAATATGACCATCCGGTTTGTCCCGGGGGTTATAACCCTGCGGTACATTCCACTGTCCGCAGGAGTATAGCATATCGCCTTCCAGACGATTGTAAATAGCGCACGTTGCACCTAAAAGCCTGCCACATAGCTCGGTCAGTAGCTGAATGTTAGTATCGAAATCCTGCCCGAGGCGCAGAAGACATTGATTTATTTCAGCAAGACTCTTCAGGTCGGTCTTCTCTATAGCATACCTGCCTTTAGACAAATCGGAATATTCCGAGCTCAGATATTCACTCTCCGTTCTTTTACCCATTCTTTATGCAGCAATTTTGTATGAACTGTCTGCATTATCCACAATAACAATAAATAAGTCAGGAGTGTTTGTTATAAATAATTTTCATAGCTCTATTTTTCAGATTGTGAGTTTATAACTTTTGCCATATGTCATTCAGAGCAACATAGGCTTATATAGACTGTCTTTGCGAATCGGTGTTATTTATTGCTAGTAGGAGTAACAAAGTGTGTCTCCATAACAGATTATTTATCTTCTATATAGCTGAGTATCCAAATACTCACTAAGTAATCACATATTAGCAACTTTTTAACATATGCTCAACTGTCAATCTATATATATAATATATGTTCTATTAAAACATTGCATCCCATTATTGCTTTTAAAATTAATCTAAAAGATAGATAAATCGATGAATCTGGATGGACAAAAAGGTTCACTTAAAAAACGTGAAGGAAAACAGATGAAAAAGAAATTCGAATCAAATGGTCAAGAACCAGTTTCCTTGTCAGCACAAGATAGTAATCCAGTGGAAAGTATGCTCAATTCATATATGGACATAACCGATACAAAAATGTCTGCAGAAGAGTTGCTTCTCTGGGAGAAACGACTAAAGATCCTTTCAGAGATTATGCATTCCAGATATAATTCTGTCCAGGAATATCTTGACTTCGCCCTTGACAAAGCAATCAAGTTAACAGATAGCAAATTTGGCTATATCTATTATTACAGTGAATCTAAAAAAGAATTCACTCTGAATACATGGTCTAAAGGCGTAATGAAGGAGTGTGAGATTACTAATCCGCAAACAGTTTACAGGCTGGATGATACAGGCATCTGGGGAGAAGCTGTCAGGCAACGTAAATCTATCATTATAAATGATTTTAGTGGTCCAAATCCTCTGAAAAAAGGCTATCCACAAGGTCATGTTCAACTTCACAGATTTATGACAGTGCCCATTTTCCGAAATAATAAGATAGTGGCTGTTGCCGCGGTTGCAAACAAAGTATCAGATTATACAGAAGTAGATGAGCTACAGTTAACTTTGCTAATGGACTCTGTATGGAACATAATAAGGCAGATAGGTGCTGAAGAAGCAATACGCGAGAGTGAGGGGAAATATCGTGGACTGTTTGAGAACGCCCTTAGTGCTGTGGCAATCCATAAAATAGTCCAGGATGACCATGGCAAACCCATTGACTATGTTTTTCTGGAGGTTAATGAAGCCTTCGAGAAACATACAGGACTCAAAGTTGAAGATGTTGTTGGAAAGTGTGTAAGTGAAGTTCTTCCTGGCATAGAAGAAACTTCGTTTATTGATATATATGGTGATGTTGCACTTAAAGGCAAACCTGTTAATTTTGAAATGTTCTCTGAACCATTGCAACGATACTATAGCATTAGTGCTTATCAGGTAGACACGGGAATCTTTGCGACAGTCTTCCAGGACATAACTGAACGCAAAAACGCAGATGAAATGTTAAAGGAAAGTGAACAACGTTTCAGAAGGTTAGCAGAAAATGCTGAAGACATGATATATCGTTATGAATTCTCCCCTAAAAGAGGGTTCACCTATGTTAGTCCGGCTTCAACCAGGATCACAGGATATACACCCGAAGAGCATTATGAAGATCCTGACCTAGGGCTTAAGCTGGTGCATCCGGATGATGTTCATATTCTCAAGAGCTTATCAAAAGCAGATTTTAATGACCTAACAACTGTAACACTTCGTTGGATAAGAAAAGACGGACAAATTATTTGGACTGAACAAAAGAATTCTTATCTGTATGATGACAACGGAAATCTCATTGCCTTAGAAGGTATAGCCAGGGATATAACGGACATAAAAAACGCACAGAAGCGAGAGGAATATATCAAAGATGTTCTTCTTGCAATTCGTAATGTAAACCAGATGATTGTAAAAGAAAATAATCCGCACAAACTTATCCAGAAAGCCTGCGGCAAACTGACAGAAACACTGGGATATTACAGTGCCTGGATTGCACTTGTTGATGATGAGAAAAATGTCATAGCAACAGCAGCTTCTTTTTCAGATTTTGCCAGTGGATTTGACCGGTTGGAGGAACAATTAAAAGAAGGTATATTTCCGCAATGTATGCTGCATATTTTGGAAAAGGACGAAATTTTGAATATAGATGATCCTTCTAAAAAATGTCAGTGTTGTCCGCTATCCTATGATTATTCAAACCGTGCATCTTTATGTTATCGACTACAATATGCTTCCAAATTGTATGGTGTGATGTCTGTTGCACTTCCTCGAAAATATGCCGACCTTGATGAAATACATGACCTGTTCAGAGAAGTTTCAGATGATCTGGGTTTTGCCCTCTATAAGATCGAAACGGAAAAAAGGAGGGAAAAATATGAAGCCCATCTTCGTCTGATGACACAGAATATGAATGATGTTATAATTGAAACCAATATTGAAGGACTATATACATATATCTCTCCTTCCCATCAACGAATTCTTGGCAGGGGCAAAGAATTACTGGGTAAAAACTGCATGAAGGACCTGCATCCTGATGATATTGAGTCTGTTGCCAGCATATTCAATAAAATTGTTGAAACAAATGAGCAGGAGCAGGCTGAATACCGTTATATGCATCCTGAAAAGGGTTATATCTGGCTAGAATCAATTGCTAATTCTTACGTTGATAAAAATAATCAAATAAGGATACTTATCAATACCCGTGATATTACCGCCCGAAAGTCGGCAGAAAATAAACTTGAAAAGGAAAGGTCTCTACTAAAAAGCCTTCTTGATTCAATACCAGATATGATATTCTTCAAAGATCCTGATGGAGTATATATGGGATGCAATCCCGAATTCTCAAATTTTGTTGGCAGGAAGAGAGAAGATATCATCGGTAAGACAGATCATGACCTTTTCAGCAAGGAGCTTGCAGACTTCTTCAGAATGAACGATCTATTAATGATGAAAGAGGGTAAAACCAGACATAATGAAGAATCGGTAGTGTATCCTGATGGAAGGAATGTAATGCTCTACACTACCAAAGCTCCTTTGAGGAACTCTGCAGGCAAGATCATTGGTTTGTTGGGTGTAGGCCGCGATATCACTGATAAATGGCATGCAGAACAAACTATCAAAGAACTGAACAGCCTAAATCAGTCCACAATTGATTCTCTGGATGCCAATATTTGTGTATTGGATGAAACTGGAAATATCATTAAGACGAATAAATCATGGAAGGACTTTGCTATTGAGAATGCGGCTGACATTGAAAAGGTTAGTGAGGGGACAAATTACATCCAGATTACAAAAAATTCTGTTGGCGAGGGTAGTGATTTGGCCTGGCAGTTTGCAAAGGGGATAGAAGATGTTATGATGGGGTTAAGTGATGAATTTGACCTTGAATATCCATGTCATTCGCCAGAAGAGAAAAGATGGTTTATAGGAAAAGTTCGTCCCTTTGAAGATACAGATGCTTTCCCCCGCAAGGTCGTAGTATCGCATATAAATCTTACTCAACGTAAGCTTGCTGAGGAGAAGCTGAAGGAATATGCATCTAGGCTTAGAAGAAAAAACAAGGAACTGGACAATGCCCTTCTAAGAGCAGAGGATGCTACCAGGGCCAAGAGCGAGTTTTTGGCCAACATGTCTCATGAAATACGTACACCTATGAACGGTGTGATAGGTATGACCAGTCTGCTTATGGACACTGAACTTGGTGAAGAGCAAAACCATTATGTTGAAACGATTCAGACCAGTGGAGAACTATTGCTTAGTCTTATAAATGACATATTGGATTTTTCTAAGATAGAAGCAGGCAAACTAGAGATGGAAGTTGTGGATTTTGATCTAAACGATATGCTTGATGACTTTGCTTCAATGCTGGCTGTAAGGGCTCATGACAAAGGATTGGAATTCATCTGTGCATCTGACCCGGATGTTCCTGTTAATATCAAGGGGGACTCCAGCCGTTTACAGCAAGTTTTGACGAATTTGGCAGGAAATGCGATTAAATTTACAGAGAAGGGTGAAATTGTTGTGCGTGTAAGCCTTGTGTCAGAGACTGTATCTGAAGCCCTGTTACATTTTTCGGTCAGGGATACAGGTATTGGAATTCCTGAAGAGAAAAAGGCACCTCTTTTTGACACATTTTATCAGGTAGATGGATCCATCACAAGAAAATATGGTGGTACAGGTCTTGGTCTTGCTATCTCCAAGCAACTTGTCGAGATGATGGGAGGAGAAATAGGCGTGATCAGTGAGGAAGGAGTTGGTTCTGAATTCTGGTTCACAATTCCGTTCGTTAAGCATTCATGTGCAATATCCAAAAGCACTTCACATTATCAAATAAAGGATTTACGCATATTGGTGGTGGATGATAATGCAACCAATCGTGAAATACTGAGGGTTTGGCTTTTATCGAGGGGAGCTAAAGTGACCGAGGTTAGCAATGGTGCTGCTGCGCTGCAAGAACTCTATCAGGCACATGAGGAGCAAGAGCAATTCGATGTGGCACTTCTCGATATGCAAATGCCGGGCATGGATGGCATTACTCTTGCTAATGTAATCAAATCTGACGACAAACTCAAAGATGTTCCTCTCATGATGCTGACCTCACTTGGACATTGGCAGGGTTCTGATAAATCTGATAAAAACCAGTTCATTGCCTTCATTACCAAGCCGGTAAATCATGTGGAACTGCTCAAGAAACTATCATGTCTTTCCAATACAAAGATGGATACTGCAAATTCAGAGACGTCTGTTTTGCAGGGTGATGCATTTGGAAGAGTAAATAAAGGTCTAAGAATCCTGCTGGCCGAGGATAACATTGTGAATCAGAAAGTCGCTCAAAGCATGTTAAAGAAAATAGGCCACAAAGTGGACACTGTGGCCAATGGCAAGGAAGCGATAAAAGCACTTGAAATGATTCCTTACGATCTGGTGCTCATGGATGTGCAGATGCCTGAAATGGATGGTATTGAGGCTACAAAACATATCCGGGATTGTGCTTCATCTGACCTCAAAAGTGATGTGCCTATAATAGCTATGACAGCACATGCCATGAAAGGAGACAGGGAACGTTTCATTGAAGCAGGAATGGATGATTACATCGCAAAACCGGTTTCAATGAAGGCACTCATAGGATTGCTGGATAAATGGTCAAAGGAATTGAATGCAAAAAGCCATGAACATACCCACTCCGATGGACAAATTCATCAAACAGATATACCCATTTTTGACAAAGAGGCTTTAATGGAAAGGATGGATGGTGACATTGAACTGGCACTTCAGCTAATTTCTACTTATATGAAACATACACCACAGCAGATAGAATCCCTGAAGACAAGTCTCGAAAATGCAGATGCTGAGGAGATCAGCAATTGTGCACACGCGATTAAAGGTTCATCGGCGAATATCGGTGGGATGGCTTTAAGTCGAATTGCCGGTGAGATGGAAAAAGCAGCAAGATTGCGTAAAGTGGAGGAAGCTGCAGGCATGCTGGCAGAAGTGGAAGAACAGTTTGGATTGCTTATAAAGCATCTTCAAGAGGTATGAAACACTCACTTTTCCTTTTTAAGGATTTAGATAGAAATGCTCTTCATATGAATCAGACATTCTAAATCCTCTAAATTCTACGTGATGTCTTAGTTTAAAGACGCTTGATTATGCTTCTCGTTTATCGTCTTATTTGTAAAGGATTCTAACTTAAGACTATCTTTAGAAAATTCTGGTTAACTGCTGGCATTTGATATCAGGGTACAGGTGTGTGTGTTAGGCGTTCTTACGTTTAATCTCCTAAGGTCGTTCAAAGCAATTGAAAATCAATCACTACACCACCCACTGAACCTCTCAATCACACCCCAAGCATAATACCAAGGTATTGATAGTTGTTAGACTTTGAATTCTTTCTGTGGATAATTGAAAGGGGTGTAAAGAGTTGTATAATAAAAGTCATAAGAGGTACCACGACATTCCAGACAACAACACACTGAACCCTTTAGGACATCCAACATGCATATCCAGATAATGAATCCGAAACAAAGTTATATCATACATAAAATGGGGTTACTAGTAGTTGATAGTGATGGCTCAAAATAAAAATGTTTCTAACGGCGCTAAGCTCGGTTTTGAGGAGAAAATGTGGCAGGCAGCCGATAAGCTCAGGAACAACAGGGATGCAGCAGAGTATAAGCATGTGGTTCTGGATGCCGACAGAGTCCCTTTCAAACTAATTTTTTTGTAACATAATACTGAACCACGGTTAATTCATTATCTAACAGTTTCACATTGCAAATTTTAAGGTTTCCTTTTCTTTATATCCTGTGTTATGCAATAACCATTGCCTATAACTAATTAATTACAGGTTGTTGTTTATTAGCCATAGATAATCGTAACCTATATATAGCTGCAGCACATATTACTAATTATAGTGATTAACCGGAGTAAACAGTTATGAATAATGGATTAGTAAAGAGATCGATTGGAGAATTAAGCCTTGTTTTTAAGAGTGGACTATCATCTTATTACTTAAAAAATCAAGGCGAGAGTGAAAAAGAAGTTCCTTTAATAAACTTCAAAGATATTTATGATGGAGTAATTGATGCTAGCTCAGTCGAGCGTGTAAAAGTACACGAGACAGAAGCTTTAGAGAAATCTAGGGTTTCTAAAGGGGACCTTGTCCTTAGTACGATTGGGACTTTTAAGGCAGCAGTTGCAGACGAATCAGCAGATGGATTTGTCATCAGTGCAAACATAACTGCAATTACTTTCTCGGACTCTGTGATTCCAGCAGTCGTAGCAGCCTATTTGAACTCTCCCGCTGGACAAAAAGAACTTAAGAAGTGGGCAAGCGGAGGGACAACAGTCGGACTCAACAAAACACAATTAAGCAATGTTCTAGTCCCTGTGCCTTCATTAGAACTGCAGCAGGATCTGCAAAAGTTCATTGCACTCGCACAAGAATACAGCACCCTGCTCTCAAAAGAAGCTGAGATTTGGAATCACATCATCGACGCAGTGATAGTCAAAACAATGGACTCATAAAAAAGGGTGATGACAAAATGACTGAAACAAAATCATTGGAAACTAAAATAATGAATGTCTATTCCAAGATGAAAAGTGCATCTGCCGGAAAATCAAAAGAGTTCATAATTCCCCTTTATTTTATGAAGAGAATGTCGGATTCTTTTGAAGAGGCAGCTGAGAGGATCTTTCAGGAAACTGGTGACTATGGCAAAGCATGGAATATGCCTGAATACCACAACTTCTACGTACCAGAAGTTGCAAGATGGGCAACCCTGCAGAAAGTAAACCATAGTCTTGGATCAGCATTAAGCGAAGCTTTTGAAGGTCTTGGCGAGTTTAATGAAAATCTAAAGGATGCACTTGAATCTTATTGCCAGGATGCAGAAGTTCTCAATGTAGATAGAGAGCTTGAAGCTGGTGTATTCCATATTATACAATCCCTATCAGACATCCCCCTGCGCGATGGTGACCTAGCAGACCCAGAGGATGCAGTAAGGATGTTTGAGAGAATAATCTATAAGCTTGCTTTGGATGAGAAGAGGGCCCTGGAGGGATATGCTATACCCCAATCCCTGGCTCATGTAATGGTGGCTTTGCTTGAAGCGGATGACGAAATGACTGTCTGCGACCCGGCATGTGGTACAGGAAGTCTTCTGGTAGAATGCAATGAATACCTAAAAGCAAGAGATAGAGAGGGAGTTCTTAAACTCTATGGGCAGGAGGTGAACAGGAATTCCTGGAGGATTTCCAAGTTAGCACTGGCCATCAGTGGTAGTTTGAATCCAACTATCAAACTTGGTGATGCGATCACAGAACCCGGGTTTGTAGAGAATGGGAACTTAATGCAGTTTGACAGAGTTATTTCAGTCCCACCATTCTCCAAAAAGGACTGGGGATATGAGGTTGCCAAGAAGGATCCATTTGGCAGGTTCCGTTATGGAGTGCCACCAAAGGGTACAGGTGACTTTGCATACCTTCAACATATGATTGCAAATCTGAACGGAAAGGGTAAGCTTGTAACAGTAGCTCCAGCAGGAATTTTGTTCAGAGGCGGGTCAGAAGGTAGCATTCGCAAGGGGATAACACAGAGTGACCTAATTGAAGCAGTTATTGCTCTGCCTACTGGTCTGTTTTCTCATACGGCTATTCCAACTTATATTATAGTCATAAATATGGAAAAGCCTGCAGAGAGGACAAAATCTGTGTTGTTCATAGCGGCAGACCAAGAGTTCCAGCAAGACAGGCGTGACAATTCCTATAGGCATGAGAATGCTGCAAAAATTGTCAGCTCATTCAAGGAATACAGTGATATTGAAAAATATTGCAGGGTTGTACCCATATCTGAGATCGCAGAAAATGAGTTCAACTTGAGTATGCCTTTGTATGTAGATACATCTCCCGAGATAGAGACTGTGGATATAGAATCTGCAGTTAAAGATATACTCGAAATCGAAGGTCAGAGAAAGAAGGTCAGAGATGAGCTTTTCAAATCTTTGAATAAGATAAGAGGTTTCGAGTAAAAGCAGAGTGTAAAAAATACAGGAGTTAACTTTCCAATCGCACAGATAGTCCATACTGTGGATTTGTGATGGGAATTTCTCCAACAAAAACGAGGTAAAAAAATGGTAAGTTCAGCAAATAAGATTGGAACAGAAAATCTGATCAGTATCGAAGACGATGAAATGATGGATCGAATGATTGCGGAAGAATATGATCTCTGGAAGAAGGAACATGGAATGAGCAATGAAGATAACTCAGGCCCAGAAGACAATTCAACTGCACAAGAAACTGATGAAGTGCAGGAGGTAACTGTGGTAAAAAGAGCTTATGAGTACACAGATGATGCCATCTACCTAACTGTGAGAACAGCGAGGAACAAAGCGCTGTTCGCATATCTGGAAGATGGTAAGATCAAGTATACTGAAAGCATTCAGAAAGATGGTGAGACGATCTACCCACAGGACCTTCCATTTAACAGGGGTATTTATTATCCAATAGTAGGTGTTCCTCTGAAAGAAATGATGGAGCAGACTGAACAATTGGAAATATTGCCCATTTGCAGTATGATCAAGGAACATCTCTACAAGTACATCGATATGCAAAGCGATGATATTGAGATATTCAGCTATTTCATTCTGTTCACATGGTTTTACAGAAAGGTGAACACGGTACCATATTTGAGGTTCATAGGAGACACAGGAAAAGGAAAGTCGAGAATATTAAGGGCCATCACTGACATTTGCTTCTATCCTGTGTCTGCTGCAGGAAGTAGCTCAGCAAGTGGAATAATCAGGTTTAATGAGCTCTGGCATGGTACTTTAAGGATGGATGAAGCTGATTTAAGCGGTGGTGCAGAAAATGATTTAGTAAAGGCCATTAACCTTGGGTTTGAAAAGGGTCAGTCCTTTATAAAGACGAATCCAAGCGATGTGACAAAGTCGGATTATTTTGATCCGTTTTGTCCAAAGGTCTTTGCAATGAGGAAGACATTCCCTGACAATGCAACAGAGGGACGTGTAATCTCATTCACTCCAAGAGAAACGAGCAGGAGGGATATTCCAGTTAATCTCCCGCCAGTATATGATAGAGAAGTTGAGGAGATTCGTGCGATCCTTGCAAAGTTTGCCATTTACAGCTGGAAGTATGTAGATGCTTACAACATCTACGATTATGGGGATTTACCTATTGAAGCAAGGCTTAAGCAGATGGCTACTCCACTGTCATTGATCTTCCAGTTAATGCCAGAAGGCGAGAAGAGATTCAGGGATTACATTCTCCAGAGGCAGAGTGAATTGAGGGAGACAAGGTCACAATCTAAAGAAGGTGAAGCATTCAACCAGCTTTATTCCCTTGCTGTCGGAGAAGATAACGTGCCAGAGGAGTTTGAACAATTCCGTATGGAAGATGGTAGTCTGTCGGCAGTCAGCCCAACAATGCTTGCAATGCTCTTGGGAGAGAACGCAACACGGACACTTAGTAGCATTGGAGTGATGGTTGAAAACAACAGTGTACCTATCAACACTGGTGGCAAAAAGAAAACTCGCAGATATGTCTTCAAAAATGGCCACGCGTGGAAAGAGGCCTTCCAGAGATATTATTTCTCTGATTCAGAAGATGAAAATATGGATGGAGTTCCTGATTGTCCAGAAGTGCTAAAATCAAAGAGGTATACTGACACCAGTATTGCATCCTGATGTTGGAACACCTGGAACAACTAGAACACTATATATTAGGTATTAGGGGGGTATAGGATTTAATTCTATACCTTCACTATTCATTAATTGATAGTATAGTAATTGGTAGTGATAAAATCATATCTATCAATTCAACCCTGTACCCGTTAGTATAATCCTTAGACATACTCTAGGGAATAACTTAGTTTACAAAACATCTCCACTGTACCCTTAAGTCTCATTCTTAGGTATCCTATATGGACTGTTCCACCCGTTCTTGCTGTTCCATTGTATCTCCAAGGAACAATTTAGTTTACAATATCTCACCACTGTACCCTTTCAATCTAACTTGTAGGCATACTCTTAGGAAGAACCCTAGTTCTGGACTGTTCAATCCGTTCCTGCTGTTCCATGTTCCATATATCTCAAATCAATACAATACAGATATATAATCTAAAAATATATACAGTTGATACTAAATCTAGACCCGTTACTACACTTAATCATACATTTCAAACGAGGCATAACCAATGGCAATTAAAAAATCTGAACTCTATAGCTCCCT
This sequence comes from Methanolobus sp. WCC5, assembly GCF_045690325.1. Classification (GTDB taxonomy): domain Archaea; phylum Halobacteriota; class Methanosarcinia; order Methanosarcinales; family Methanosarcinaceae; genus Methanolobus. The sequence continues at coordinate 1,379,698 of NZ_CP146981.1, forward strand.
GTGGAAGAGCTGTGATGAGTTAAGGGGCGGAATGGACGCCTCCCAATATAAGGACTATGTCCTGACCCTTCTGTTCGTCAAGTATGTATCTGATAAATATGCGGGTAAACCAGGTGCCTTGATCGAGGTTCCAAAGGATGGCAGCTTTGATTACATGGTCTCTCTCAAGGGTGATAAAGAGATAGGGGACAAGATCAACAAGACCATTGCACGCTTGGCTGATGCTAACGGCCTTAAGGGAGTTATAGACCTGGCCGATTTCAATGATGATAATAAACTTGGCAAGGGCAAGGAGATGAGTGACAGGCTCAGTAACCTCATATCCATTTTTCAGAGCAATGATCTGGACTTTAGCAGCAACCGTGCGGAAGATGATGATATCCTGGGAGATGCCTATGAATATCTGATGAGACACTTTGCCACCGAATCCGGGAAGAGTAAGGGGCAGTTCTATACACCGGCCGAGGTTTCAAGGGTGATAGCAAAGGTGGTGGGGATTACCAGAAACACACGACAGGACCAGACCATTTACGACCCCACATGCGGCTCAGGCTCATTGCTGCTTAAAGCTGCTGATGAGGCACCCAGGGGCATTACCATCTACGGCCAGGAGAAAGATAATTCCACTGCAGGTCTTGCCAAGATGAACATGATACTGCACGACAATCCCACAGCGGAGATATGGCAGGATAATACTCTCTCGGCGCCTCACTTCAAGAACAGTGATGGTAGTCTTAAGACCTTTGATTTTGTGGTGGCCAATCCTCCGTTTTCGGACAAGGCATGGAGCACAGGTTTTAACCCTGCAGAGGATGAGTTCAGGCGTTTTGTGGATGGAGTTCCGCCGTCCAAGAATGGTGATTATGCCTACCTGCTGCATATCCTCAGGTCCATGAAAAGCGCTGGTAAGGGTGCAGTGATATTGCCTCATGGAGTGCTGTTCAGAGGTAATGCTGAAGGTGATATCAGACGCAATCTTGTGAAGAGGGGTGTCATCAAAGGGATAATAGGCCTTCCTGCAAACCTGTTCTTTGGTACCGGAATTCCTGCCTGTATCATTGTAATGGACAAGGAGTTCTCTTCTGAGCGTAAAGGTATCTTTATGGTAGATGCTTCCAGGGGTTTCATGAAGGACGGTAATAAGAACCGCCTCCGCTCCCAGGACATACACAGGATAGTTGATACTTTTAACAGACAGTATGAGGTCGAGCGTTATTCGCGCATGGTGAGCCTGGAGGAGATCGAGAAGAACGATTATAACCTCAACATTCCACGATATATAGACAGCACTGAACCTGAAGACCTCCAGGATATCGAGGCTCATCTGAAAGGCGGTATTCCTGAAAGGGATATTGATGGTCTGTCTGATTACTGGGCTGTCAGCTCTGCCCTGAAAGATGAGTTGTTTGAGCCTGCTGACAGGCAGGGTTACAGTGTCCTGAAGGTTGAGGATTCCGAGCTTAAGTCTACCATTCATTCAAATCCTGAATTCAAGGCATATACCCAGACCATCAGAGAGCTGTTCGATAGGTGGCGTGATAATAATGCTGAACTGCTCTATAATATAGACCATGAGGAACATCCAAAAGAGCTGATCTATAAGCTCTCAGAGGACCTGCTCAGGGTGTTCACGGGCGTTTCACTCATTGATAAGTATAATGTCTACCAGCACCTGATGAACTACTGGGCTGATACCATGCAGGATGATGTGTATATGATAACAGCCGACAACTGGGTTGGTGCATGCAGGTTGAAAGAGATAATCAGCCAGAAGGGTAGCAAGAGCAAGGAAGCACCAGATATTGTCATTGGGAAGCACAAATATAAGGCGGACCTTATCCCACCTGAACTGGTCATAGCCCGCTATTTCTCTGATGAGAAGGCAGCCATTGAACAGATGGAGTCTGAGCAGGAGAGCCTGAACCTGCAGATGGAGGAGCTAAAGGAAGAGCATGGCGGTGATGAGGGCCTGCTCAATGATGTCATTAACGATAAGGGCAACATCACCAAAAAGGACATCACTGCAAGATTAAAAGATATCAGGAATGACCCTGAATCCGTTGATGAACGCGCGGTGCTTGAAAGTTATCTTGAGCTTACAGATAAGGATTCAACTATCAAAAGCCAGATAAAAGATGCAACCGAGGCGCTGAACAAACTGATCTTCAATAAGTATGCAGAGCTCACCGAGGCAGATGTCAAGGAACTTGTGGTTGAGGATAAATGGCTCAGTACCCTGTGCTCCGACATTAAGACCGAGGTTGACCGTGTCTCCCAGGAACTTATCAGTCGTATCAGGCAACTCTCTGAGCGCTATGATACTCCGTTGCCTGCTCTCACCGCTGAGGTAGATGAGCTGAGTCTCAAGGTCGATGAACACCTCAGGAAAATGGGATTTGCATGGAACTAATACCACGTCGTAAGCAGATGGACGACCAGAAATTAGTGACAGAAAAGAAAAAGAGTCTGGTGTTCAGTGATGAGTGGCAGACAAAACTACTTGGAGAAGTCATTGATAGTTGTTCAAGTGGTGCAACCCCATATCGAGGACGAATTGATTATTATAAAGGCAACGTTAAGTGGATAACAAGTGGAGAGCTCAATTATAATGTTATAAATGATACTCTTGAACACATATCAGACAAAGCAGTCGAGAATACCAACCTTAAGATACACCCAGTGGGCACGTTCTTAATTGCTATAACAGGTCTAGAAGCAGCCGGTACAAGAGGGGCTTGTGGAATTGTAGGAAGCCCGGCTGCGACCAATCAGTCCTGCATGGCAATCTATCCTACTTCAGAACTTAAAACAGAATACTTGTATCACTATTACGTTTTTCGCGGAAATGAGTTGGCTTTACAATATTGTCAAGGTACGAAGCAACAGAGTTATACTGCAAAGTTGGTAAAACTTCTTCCGATTACTTTTCCAATATCCATTGAAGAACAACAAGCCATCGCCACTGCCCTCTCAGACGTGGATGCCCTCATCGAATCACTGGACCGGCTCATCGCCAAGAAGCGCGATATCAAGCAGGCGGCAATGCAGGAGTTGCTCACGGGGAAGAGGCGGCTGCCGGGGTTCAGTGAGGAGTGGGAAGTGAAGAAGTTAGGGGATATATGTGATATATCCATGGGGAGAACACCTTCACGTTCAAATAAAACTTTCTGGGGTGCCGGATATAAATGGCTTTCTATAGCTGATTTGAAAGAGAAGATAGTGATTGAATCCAAGGAAGAAATTACTCAGTTAGCAACAGTGGGAATGCAAGTTATTCATAAGGGAACACTATTGATGAGTTTTAAGCTTTCTATTGGTCGTTTATGTTTTGCAGGTTGTGATCTCTACACTAATGAAGCGATTTGTAGCTTTAATAACCTTAGAGAAAATGCAGAGTTTATGTATTATCTTCTTGGTAGGACTGAATTCTCACTTTATGGCAAACAGGCAGTGAAAGGTTACACATTAAATAAGGAATCTCTGCGAAGTGTAGATGTTTCCTTACCTTCGGTCAGTGAACAACAAGCCATCGCCACGATCCTCTCCGACATGGATACTGAGATAACAGCCCTTGAGAAGAAGCTTGACAAGACAAAGCTCATCAAACAGGGCATGATGCAGGAACTATTGACCGGAAGGATCAGACTTGTTGAGCCGGAGGTCAAGGAATGAACTGTGAGTACCAATCATCCTCACCTACCACCTGTACCCTGCCATCCAATACAAATTCTATTTCAAAACAGATTAGCAGGGAAACACTTACCATGAGCCTCAGGACCCTGTTGTTCGGTCATTTTGCAAATGATTGTTTGGAATTGCATGCCGTTGAAAGGGGGAGGTGCAAAGTGTGACCACGGTTGGACAACGAGAACGTGAAACGCAAAATAGGATTATCGAATTATTCCATAAGACTCTGGGTTATGATTATCTCGGGAACTGGCAGGACAGGTATGACAACCGCAATATAGAGGAACAATACCTGCGTCCGTTTCTGCAGAACAAACAGCATTATGATGAATCCCTGATCAATAAGGCCCTCTATGAGCTCAACAAGGTTGCAGGTGACCAGAGCCGGAGTCTGTATGATATCAACAAGGATGTCTACAATCTGCTGCGCTATGGGGTGAAGGTTAAACCTGAGGCCGGTGAGAACACACAGACAGTATGGCTCATTGACTGGAAAAATCCTTTGAGGAACCACTTTGCAATTGCTGAGGAGGTAACCATAGTAGGCGAACATACCAAGCGTCCGGATATCGTGCTATATGTCAACGGTATTGCCCTTGGTGTGCTGGAGCTCAAACGTTCGACAATCTCTGTGAGTGAAGGCATACGCCAGAATATCGGGAACCAGAACAGCACATTCATCCGCCCGTTCTTCTCGACCATACAACTCATCATGGCAGCTAATGACACTCAGGGGGTCCGCTATGGCACCATCGAAACAACCGAGAAGTATTACCTGACCTGGAAAGAGGAGAGTACGATAGAGAACCTTCTCGACCTTCATCTGATACAGTTGTGTGAAAAGAACCGCTTGCTGGAGATCATCCACAACTTCATGGTCTTTGATGCCGGCATAAAGAAGATCTGTCGTCCAAACCAATACTTTGGTGTCAAAGAGGCACAATCATTCCTCCAAAGACGGGAGGGCGGCATCATCTGGCATACACAGGGCAGTGGTAAGAGCCTGACAATGGTATGGCTTGCCAAATGGATCCGCGAGAATCTGAACGATTCCAGGGTCCTGCTCATCACTGACCGTATAGAACTGGATGAACAGATAGAGAAGGTGTTCAAAGGGGTCAGTGAAGATATCTACCGCACTAAGAACGGACAGGACCTTATCAACAATCTAAACGCAAACCTGCCATGGCTCATGTGCTCACTCATTCACAAGTTTGGCAGCAAGGCAAAGGGTACAGATGAAACTGATGTGGACGGTTTTGTAGAGGAGATCAGTAAAGCCTTACCTTCTGATTTTAAAGCTAAGGGTGACATCTACGTCTTCGTTGACGAGTGCCACCGTACCCAGTCCAACAAACTCCATGCAGCCATGAAGAGGATATTGCCAGAGGCACTCTTCATAGGTTTTACCGGAACCCCGCTGTTAAAGAAGGACAAAAAGACGAGCATGGAGATATTTGGACGCTACATTCACACCTACAGATATGATGAAGCAGTTGCCGATGGAGTTGTACTTGACCTGCGCTATGAAGCCCGGGATATTGACCAGGCCATAACATCACAGGGCAAGATAGATCAATGGTTCGAGGCTAAGACCAGAGGGCTCAACGATATAGCAAAGGCCCAGCTTAAGAAACGCTGGGGAACCATGCAGAAGGTGCTTTCCAGTCAGTCAAGACTCGAAAAGATAGTTGCCGATATCCTGCTTGACATGGAGACAAAGGACCGACTGCAAAGCGGCCGTGGAAATGCAATGCTTGTGACCAGCAGCATCTACGAGGCATGCAAATGCTATGAACTGTTCTCCAGGACAGACCTGCTAGGCAAATGTGCGATAGTAACATCATACAAACCCTCACCGGCAGATATCAAGGGTGAGATCAGCGGTGAAGGTCTTACTGAAAGACTGAGGCAATATGATATATATCGCAAGATGCTTGCTGAGTGGTTCCATGAACCCGAAGATACAGCAATGAACAAGGTCGAGGACTTTGAAAAGGCTGTCAAGAAGAAGTTTATCGAAGAACCCGGTCAGATGAAACTCCTGATAGTTGTGGACAAACTTCTGACAGGTTTTGATGCACCACCTGCAACCTACCTGTACATCGACAAACAGATGCGTGATCATGGACTGTTCCAGGCCATCTGTCGCGTTAACAGGCTTGACGGCGATGACAAGGAGTATGGCTATATTATCGACTATAAGGACCTGTTCAACAGTCTTGAGAAGGCGATCGGCGATTACACCTCTGAAGCCTTTGATGGATACGATAAGGAAGATGTTGAAGGATTGCTCAGCAACCGTGTTGATATGGCCCGTGAGAGACTGGAGGAAACCCTTGAAACCGTAAGAGCACTCTGTGAACCAGTTAAAAGTCGCGACTCTTTAGCTTATCTACACTATTTCTGTGCAGGTGATACATCAAACAAAGATGAGCTCAAGGAAAATGAGCCTAAGAGACTGGCCTTATACAAGTCAGTGGCTGCACTCCTGCGTGCATACTCAAACATTGCAGGTGATATGGCAGAGGCCGGCTACAAAACAGATGAGGCATTGAGGATTCGTCAGGATGTCGAACACTTTGAAATGGTACGTAACGAAGTAAAGCTGGCAAGTGGTGATTACATTGATCTTAAGATATATGAACCTGCAATGAGGCATCTTATCGACACCTACATCCGTGCAGAGGATAGTGAGAAGATATCTGCATTTGACGATATGTCATTAGTTCAGCTTGTTATTGAGCAAGGTACAGATGCCATTAACAGCCTGCCAAAGAGCATACGACAAAATCAGGAAGCGGTCGCCGAGACAATTGAGAACAATGTCCGCAGGCTCATAATAGACGAATCACCCATTAATCCAAAGTACTATGAAAGAATGTCCGAGCTGCTGGATGCTTTGATACAGGAGCGCAAGGCAAACGTGATTGAATACAAGGAATACCTTGAAAGAATGGCAGAATTAATGAAACTGTTTCAAGACCCGACAAGCACTTCCAACTATCCTAAAAGTCTTGATTCCCCTGCAAAAAGAGCTTTGTACGATAACTTTGGACATGACGAAGAGCTGGCATTACAAGTTGATAAAGCGATCCGGATGAACAAACAGGACGACTGGCAAAATAATCCCTTCAAAATAAAGCTTCTACGCAATGCAATTCAAGACACGCTCTTTGAAGAACATCAGATAGATGATATTATGAAGCTAATTGAGGAGCAGGAAGAATATAAGTAACCACCATGCATCAGATAAATGTGAATGGCCTTGTGGTCGATGTTGTCCGCAAGAACATCAAAAACCTTCATCTTGGTGTCTATCCACCTGCAGGCAGGATAAGGGTAGCTGCACCTCTTACAGTGGATGATGAGGCAGTTCGCCTGGCTGTAGTGTCAAAGCTGTCCTGGATCAAACGACAGCAAAGCAGGTTTCATTCCCAGGAGAGGCAATCTGCCCGTGAATATGTATGTAGGGAGAGCCATTATTATCTTGGAAGGCGTTACCTTTTAAATATTGTATACCATAGCGGACCTGCTAAAGTTGTTGTTCGTAACAAAACCGTGATCGACATTTTTGTTCGTGAGAATGCTAATGAAAATCAGCGCGAAAAGGTACTCATGGAATGGTATCGAAAAGAGCTTAAAGAACGTATACCACCTCTTGTCGAGAAATGGGAGGAGATCATTGGTGTCAAGGTCAATTCATGGGGAGTCCGGAAAATGAAAACAAAGTGGGGTAGCTGTAATTCCAAAAGTGGTAGTATATTGTTAAATCTGGAACTTATTAAAAAGTCACCTCACTGCCTGGAATATATTCTTGTCCATGAGATGGTCCATTTACTCGAGAGAAAGCATAATGACCATTTCAGGGACCTGATGGATAGATACATGCCACATTGGAGATTGTACAGGGATGAATTGAATAACATGCCACTGGCCCATGAGAACTGGGTTTATTAGATTGAGCACATCATCGCACGAACAAAAAAGAGGTTCACATATATTCTTGAAGGATTGAGAGCTGCAGTAAATCAAATTGGACCATGTAACTTTTTTGAGTTTTATACACATACTTAAAATCTCGTATGGAGCAGGGAACATCTATATATACCATCTATACCACATAAAGAATGCTTTTAGAGTTCGATAATGATTTGTTGGATAATAGGTTCAGATAGTATTTTTTATAATTACTGTTTTTTCGTATTTTCGGCCAAATGGTTGTATTCTTTTTAAGCGTATAAATAGGACGTGAAATATTTGTTTAGCAACATGAATTCAACTGCTCCAGTAGAAGCTGGACTAAATTATGATGTAACAATTGAAGATATTGCAAGAGAAGGAGACGGAATCGCAAGAGTAAGCGGATTTGTTGTCTTTGTTCCAAACACCGAAGTCGGTGATGAAGTAACTATTAAAGTTAACAAAGTGTTGAGTAAATTCGCATTTGGCGAAGTTGCTTAATCTTTCTATTTTTAAACTTATAGTTGAAAAAATCAAATATTTGTTTTTCCATTTTTTAAATCTACTTTTGTTACCTAGATGGATGGAAGGGGGAGGCTCCCCCTCCTTCTGTTGACTCGACCCACACCCTTTAATGAACCCACTCGTAAAACAAAAATCTAAAATCTCGTTCACTAACCTCAGTTCAACAAGATAACGTTACGATTTGGATTCTCTTTACCCAGTTTATATTTAAATGCAGCTTGTATTTAAAATTAACCTTTCAATTACAATAAAAAGAAATAGTTTTATAAAATACATCCGTGTTAAATGGTTTCTCAAGGCACTCTGAACATCCTGCAGCAAGAAGTAGCTCTTTATTGCCTTCCAATATACTTGCAGTTACAGCTACTACTGGTGTATTTGAATTGATGGTGTGTTTTAGTCTTTTAAGAACTTCAAAACCATTCATGATGGGGAGATATATGTCCAATATGATAAGATCAAAATTGTATCTTTTGGAAAGTTCTACAGCTTCTGCCCCATCTGTTGCAATCTTAATACCATAATCTTTCAGCTTAAGTAGACAAACAATCAATTCCATATTCTCAATATTATCTTCCACTACAAGGATTAGTTTCATCTTGTACACCTCTGCTATGTTTACACAAATATGTATGAGACTTATTAAAATTATAATCATAAGTAGAGTTATGTTTGCAATTTAAATTAACTGTTAAGGAGGAAATTGATTTTATCTCCTTAAACACTAAAGTTTCAACCATGTAATCTTCTTCGAAAGGTTAGTCTGTATGCATGATATTATAATATTTTAATATAAAGTTTACTAGTATAATAGTATATTAATGATATAATTGTAGATAACTTTTTATAAAAATGTGATTGATATTTTCATGATTAGTAATAACTTTAAGAATATTAATTACTAATCGACACTTTTAAATAACATATTAATTAAATTTCTTGATGAGAATGACATGCAATTGGCTTAATGCATGTTGTTATTTGTTATATATGATGTTAATCAATAGAATGTGGGGGCATTACTATTAGAAGAAGTAGGTTGGATATTACACTTGCTATTTTAAAGATAGCTATGCATGGTGCAAAAAAAACTCAGATTGTTTATGGAGCAAATCTTAACTCAACAATTGCAAACAGGTATCTTGATTACATGGAACAAAAGCAACTGATCAAACAGAATGAAAATATTTTTATTACAACTGACAAAGGTCGAACATACAGAGAAATGGCAAGTGAATTAGAGATTCACTGATCTCAGTTAGTATCCCTATTTACTTTAAACTAATCTGTATCACTTTTTGATATTTTTTTGTGATATAAGCATGAGGTATTTACAACCTTTATTCAGAAAATGAAGTATCTATTCTTTCTGAATTGTTTTAATTACGACTAAACGCCAATTGGGAAGGCAAATTTAGGTAGTAAGAGCAGGAGATATTTGTCAGCTAAGACTTCTGCATTTGTGTGTGAAAAATAATTAATTGAGCGGACTAGATCTACTATTTATAGTTGGTTTCCGAGTTAGCTGGAGGCTCTTTAAGAAGACTTAATGGCAAACAGGCAGTTTTATGCGTCTTTTAGTATAATCGTCTCTAAGGTCCTCTCAGAGGCTTATATGCCCTTAACAGAAATGCAAGCAGGTGTTATGCTCTAACAGCATATCATGCCCTTTGAATAATGTATGCGAAAATATTAAATTCCCATTTATTTTAGGGGAATAAAGAAGTGCACATGGTAATTATAGAAGAATTGGGCATAAGAGAGTATTTTTTGTCATTCTATAAATGCTAGAAAAACACAAAAGTAAGAGTTTTCAAGGGATACTTTTTTAACATTACATATCTAATAATATTATTATGTAAAACGGGGAGATGCCTTATAGCTTCAGGCATCATTTCATTATAGTATAAGTCAAAAGGAGTGTTAAATATGGCAACGTCGCAAATAATGGGTAGTGTATACAATATGCTGGATCAGATGATTGCTTTCCTTCCAACCTTGGTAGCAGTTATTGTCCTTCTCATAGTAGGTCTAATTGCAGGGAAAGCTCTGGGAAAAATAGGTGCAAAAATTTTGGATAAGATTGGACTTGATGATCTGATAAATAAAACATCGATTGGTGCAATGATAGAGAGAACGGGAATAACTACTGTAGGATTATTCGAGAGCACTATTAAATGGTTTATTTACTTCATCTTTGCCGTAATAATTATTGATCTTCTTCAAATAGAGGTAGTTGCAGCTTTCATCGCACAGATCATTCTGTACATACCACTCATACTATCTGCACTAGCGGTACTGATCATAGGATTGCTTGTTGTTGATTTCATAACGAATCTCCTAAAGAATCTACTCATAGCAGCAGGTCTTGACGAACGTGTGGAACAAACATCCATGGGTGCTGCAATGAAGAGCAGTAATATGGCACCTTCAGGAGTTATAGCAGGAATTGTGAAACTGTTTGGATACCTGATATTCATTATTGCTGCACTGGACATCTTGAAACTGGAAATGATTGCAGGAATAATAGAAGCTATTCTGAACTATCTGCCTAACCTGTTTGCAGGTGTACTAATATTGTTGATAGGCCTTCTGGCAATAGATCTGTTTGCAGACCATATCGGAAACATGATGAAAAATGTGAATGTTGAAGGTGCAAACATATGGATACCCGCACTTAGAGGGTTCCTTTCACTTGTGATAATACTGCTTGCACTTGATGCGATGCTGATAGACACCAGCATATTCTATATCCTGATAGGTCCGCTTGCCTGGGGAGTTGCAATTGTTGTAGCATTCAAATGGGGTATAAAAGACGCCCTTGTAGCCTATGCTAAAGAAAAGAAATGAATGCGATAACTTTTTAATTATTGACCTTAATGGTCAATTTTATATCTTTTTTATGAGCGTTTTATTAGCAATATTCATTTGGTCGATTATTATAATCCTTAACTCTGCTCATTTAGGGAATAACTCCAGATTTAGCTTTTTTCCTAAATCCTCTATCTTTTTTGGTACTTCTGTCAGCATCATTTGTCCATCTATATCTATCATATAGACTTTACCGAACATTTCAATCAAATCTCTTGGTGAATACTTTTTAGTCAATGAAGCACCCCGTATGTAATTCTCAATCTTTGCATAGCCATAAAGTGACAGGAACGATATGAATAAATGACCGAATAGAGATTCGTTATCCTGGAGATAGATCTTGTCCGCCTCAAGAAGGTTTTTGTACGTATCATAATGCTTTTCGACACAATCTCTTTTCTTATACATCAGAAAGATATCTTCACATTCCATATCCAGGTTTGAGATCAGTAAGATCCTCCCTGCTTTTTTGAGGCTTTCGTTAAATTCCTCTTCAGTTATCTTCTTTTCATCATAACGTTTGTAGAGGGTATATTCTTCTTCCTTTCTCAGCTCATTATCCTCAAACAGATAAAGAAAAGTTTCATCTTCTTCCCATTTCCCACTTTTGATAAGGCGTTCATGGTAGAAGAAATGCGCATTAAGTTCCATTGGCTTGTTGTAAAGGACACTATTTCTCCTTGTGGGGATGACAAATGTCAATTTTTGTTTCTTCAATATTTTCACTGAAGTCTTTGAACAAAATCCTCTATCAAGGATAAGCGTCTTGTCTTCAACTCCAACTTCCTGAATGGATAATGCAAGTGATTTAACATCCCTAACTGATCCGGGAAGGATTCTCATCATTGTTGGCAAATTCTCATTTGCCGTGCATAGCAGTGCAAAGTTTATTTGAGGGATATAGAAGTGCTCTTTATTGTATCCTTTTTCAGCAAAGTTGATTCCTTCTGAACGAGTAAATATTGCACTGAGGTCATAAACAAGATGTTTATCCTTACTTGATAACTCTCTGAAGATATCATTTTGTGCTTTGCGATTTACTCCTACTTCTTTGAGAACCTTAGATAGGTTCTTAGGAGTCATCGAAGGTTGCATATCTACTACAGGATAGAGTTTTTCCCAGACAACACCTGCTCTTTTAAGTGGTACATGACCTGTTATGCGCACAAGTGCAAGGGCGTATATCTCTTCCCATATTTCGCCAAAAGCATTCTGCAGTGGTGCAATAAGATCCTCCATTGCAGTATGAAGTAGTGAAGAGTTTCCATATTCCCATAGTGAGCGAACTCTTTTGTTGGATATGACTGTTTTCTGGCTATCTATTAAACCCTTGTCTTTGTCCAGTTTCCCCAGATATGTTGAGGTCTTTCTGCGTTTCTTTAATTCTTTGTCCCAGTAAGTGGTTGATCGATAGACATAGTACCCTTTACTAAAGGTTTTAATCTCCAACCCCTTTTCCCCAAGCTTGCGCTGCTCGGTTAACCAGTTATGTGCCCATTCTTCCATTATTCCCTATAGGGTTTACATTGTACATATAGATTTTGCCTTGTTGAAATACAAAATTTCTAATTCAATAAGGGACATTATCATAAAAATATAGAAGATAAACATAGTTCGCAACTACTACATGAAAGATAGTGAGAAGAAGAAACAGCATTAGTAGCAATGATTGAAAAGAAAGTTATTCCCTAAAATAGGCGGAGTTAAGGTTATAATATATCATTCTTGTACTTCTCATTTAAATTCCAATATCATGAAAAATCTTCTCAAATTTATTGTTATCTACAAGCATACCATCATCTCTATTTTCAGTGAGTGATGAAGACATAAGGCCGGACACACGATGGAAATAGCAGGTCGTTACGAATATAAATAAAGGCAATTATGGCCAGCTTAAAAAACCTAGCATTCAAAATTATTCAAAATGAATTTGTACCTGTGGAATGTGAGATATATTATCAACATCCTAATTAGACCATCGATTTAGTAAAGGTTCTTAAGATTATCCGTCTATTAGTAGTCATATATTGTTATATATCGCGTACTGACCACATGTGCAGTTTAAAGAGTTTTTATAAATTTTTTAATATATTGTGTCATAGAGATTTTTGCGCATATCTACTAAGCAGTAACTTCCAAAGTACAAAAGTTCAAATATTTTTGAGGGGGCTAGCCTTGTAATCATTGAGTTATCCAGGTCTATTATTGGTGAAAATAGATTGCAACCTATCCTCGAGGTGTAGTTCATTATTGTGGCATAATCGAAATCCGAAACCACACGAAGGACACTGAACCTTCAAGGTATCAGCCCTTTTGGTAAAAACTTTATCATAAGATTTCATCCTATCGCTAATTGCGAACTGAAGATAAACCGCCGTAGTACCCAAATCAGAATGTCCAAGTTGTTGTTGCAATGTCCTAATGTCCATTCCATGCTGAATGCAATATATAGCATGACCATGCCTGAACTTATGAGCAGTCAACCAGGGCATATCAACCATATCACGCAGAGTATTAATAAGGACCTTTGCACCATTCTCGTTTAAGTTAATGACCTTATCATTCTGGCGAAGAGAATGTTTTTCGATATGCCCCTTTAAGACATCAAGCGTTTCCTGATCAACAATGACAGTTCTTGCTTTCAGTTCATCCGCCTTGACATTCTTCCCATAGACGGCAATGATCCTATCTTTAAAAACAATGTCTTTCACCCTTATACCATGATGTCGTTTTTGAACGTATGCTTTGAGATATTTACAATCGCTTTCTATGCAAATCCTATCATCCCTATTTAATGCCCATTTAGGACAATTCCCCTTACGTTTTCTAAAACCGGGATATAGGCACTGTGTGAATACCCTCTGATTACTACCAACAACCTCAGAAATTCGAGCACCCGTGAAAAACAGCAGCCTTATCAACAGAGAGTAATCCCCAAGTCTCGATCTCTTCCTGATAGCACATCGCTCATAGTCTTTTGCAGCACTCTCCAGTAAAATAAAGTCTTCATATCTAACAAATGTACTTAGATCCTTCATCGCCTCTGAAACCATATTATAATCCCTTCCATTGAATTAAATATAAACTATTGAATAAAATCTAAGATACCTTTGAATAGCAAAATAAGCTTTTAGAGAGCTTATATCTCCGGTCATCGGCGTAATCCTGATGGTCGCTATCACTGTCATCCTCGCTGCAGTTATCGCAGCATTCGTGTTCGGCATGGGACCACCTGAACAGGCACCACAGGCAAGTCTGAGGGCAAGCGCAGATACAATTACCGATGGTACAGACACATACTCTGTAATCAAAGTAGAGCATCAGGGCGGAGATGAAGTTGTCCTAAAATCTACGAATACAAGGGTTGTCATAGATGGTACAGCAGCGGTAATTATGGCTACAGAGACAAATTCAACCTTTAACGCTGGTAACCTTATGTATGTGATGTGGGATGACGCTAACACTGAACATCTTGTTGACACATTCAAGAACACTACCAGCATTGCTGACTTCGACAACATTGCTTCAACCGGTGACACTGTTAACGTCAAAGTCATTGATGTTACAAGCCAGCAGCTTATTGCCGATCTGAACGTCAGGTTCTAATGACGCACCTTAGCGTCATTTCTTATCTTTTTTATGCTCGCAAGGGTACAGTGCCGCGACTTAAGACTTATTTTGCGTATGGCATAGTATCAATGGACACTATGTTTTTGGGGAAGATCTGGTGTTGATAAGGTCGCATCTATGTGCACCACATGAGATCGGTCCACTTTGGGAATTTTTCATATCATTGCTTTTATATAATATTGGTACTTTCGGCTAAAGCATTAAATTGTAACTAATATGGTGATAGATGATGAAAATAAGAGTTGTTAGTTCAAAGGAAGAGATTAACGATCTTACTGATAAGGAAGAGATGGTCCATCTTGCATTCAGGCCTTCAAATACAGATATCCTGACCATTGTGACAAAATGTCCTGAGGAGAAGGCACTGCATATCCCTCCATCGTACATGAAAAGTATTTCAAGATCAACCAGGATGTTTCTGGAGATGCGTGGTATCCCGTTGATAGAGGGTGATGTGTGGGGTCACAGGAAGGATATCAATGAGTATTCAGAAGTATCTGAAAGCATCTTTGAACGTATAGACCAGTATAGGAAAGAAGGTCTTTCAGATGAGGAGATCGAAGCAAAGATGGACAGGGAGATGCATATGGGCCCTGACCTGCTAAGATTCATTCTCAAGAACAGAAAGTAACCGGCATTATCAATAGACAGTAAGTTCACCGCACGTCACTTATCCGGACAATGCCTGTCCGGGGATTGACGCCAGCATAGATGGCCCTTGATACTGCATAGGTTATTTTGCTGTTGATGGGAGGACAGAACCAGAAGATTTAACTCCCCTTAAGTAAAAACCATCGATACAGGGCAGACAGGAATAAGTTGTGGTAAATTAGGATCAAACATAGATTTTCAATAGATGGGAGCG
Organism: Methanolobus sp. WCC5; assembly: GCF_045690325.1. GTDB lineage: Archaea > Halobacteriota > Methanosarcinia > Methanosarcinales > Methanosarcinaceae > Methanolobus. The sequence continues at coordinate 1,395,239 of NZ_CP146981.1, forward strand.
GGTAGTCTGAATTATTATATATTCAGCATGCTTTCTTCCTTATACTGGAAATTTGCACCATGCTTATGCCCTGATCTCAAAAAAGACTATCGTGTGGGTAAATAGGGGAGATGTGGTGACAGGAGAAGGCTATCGTATCCTATTTGAAAAAGCCTTAAGTGGCATAGCTATCCTTAAGGCAATATCGGATGAGAAGGGAAAGATAGTTGGCTCTGTGTTACTGGAGGCAAACGAAGCCTTTGAAAAACATACAGGATTGAAAACTTCCAGGATTCCTGGGAAAAAGATCAGTGAGATAATCCCTGGTATTGAGGACACCTCTTTAACAGAGACTTTTAGAAAGGTTATGCTTACCGGCCAGCCTGCCAGTTTTGAAGAATATATCCCTTTTCTGGAAAAATACTATAGCATCGAGATATACATGTTAGATAGAGACACCTTCACCATCGTTTTGCAGGACATAACAGACCCAAAGCAGGCAGAAGAACAAATAAGGGCTTCAGAACTGCAATTCAGGACACTGTTTCAAAATGCCAATGATACCAGTCTTCAAAATATCGCTAGTGATTTCATCAGGCATAAAAAAGCAGAGGACACACAAAGAGTAAGCGGAGAACGACTTGCAAAGATCAACGATTGTCTGCTTGGTCTGCGTACCGACTATGAAGCTAATATGGACATTTTGACAGCTCTTTGCGGAGAACTTCTTAGTGGTACTTGCGCAATATACAACCGTCTTAATGGTAGTATGCTATGTTCTGTTGGTCAATGGAATACGCCTGCAGACTACGTAGCCGAGGATCATCCGCAAGGTCATATTTGTTATGATGTCATCGAAAGTGCTAAATCTGAACCTTTTATAATGCGTCATCTGGGTGAAACATCCTATGCACAGACCGACCCCAATGTTGCATCATATGGACTGCAGACCTACATTGGTCATCCGGTAATGTGTCGCAATGAAATAGTAGGCTCTCTCTGTGTCGTGTATCAGGATGATGTAGATTTCAGTGATGATGATATAAGGATAATAGGAATTATCGCTTCGGCAATAGGCAGAGAGGAAGAGCGTAAACTTGTAGAAGAGGAACTGCACAAGAGTGAACAGCAACTATCCAACGCATTGAATATTGCAAAGCTGGGGCATTGGGAATTTGACTTCACAACAGGTCTTTTTACTTTTACAGATGAGTTTTACGCCATATTTCACACTACTGCCGAGGAAATGGGCGGCTACAGGATGTCGCTTGAAGATTACTCCGGTCGTTTTGTTCATCCGGATGATAGGCATGTGGTTGTTGAGGAGACATGCAAGACATTGCAGACAGATGACCCTAATTTCAATCGTTATCTTGAACATCGCATGCTCTATGCTGACGGAAGCACAGGATACATGGCAGTCAGATTCTTTATTGTAAAAGATAGTAAAGGCAAAACGATCAGATCTTACGGTGTCAATCAGGACATTACTGATCGTAAGCGTGTCGAGGAGGCACTTAGAGAGAGTAACAACAGACTTGAATCATTCCTGCAGATCAGCCAGAGAATAACCCTGTCTGTTGAGCAGGATGAGCTCATGCAGGCCATCGTAGATAATGCGACCAGGGCAACAGGTATCGGCAGTGCTGCAGTATATCTGCTGACAGATAATGATAAGATATATCTTGCAGCCACGACTCCGGCACTTCCTGATGATTTTCCGGATAAATACCGTTTAGCTTCTTTGAACGAACATCCCCATATAAAGGAAGCTATTACATCCGCCAGACATGTCATCATGTCCGATTCAAAGACAGCGAAACTCACACCTGCCGAGCAGGAAATTGTTCAGATGAGAGATCTTCACTCCAATCTTTATCTTCCCATCCGCCTCAGAGGTCATTCTATCGGAGTGCTGATACTGTCAGCAACTGAAAAAAAGTACACATTCACAGAAGAAGAGATCTTCCTTCTACAGGGTTTTGCAAATCAGGCCGCACAAGTATTCGAGAATGTCAGCAACTACAATCGGACAAAAGAGCACGCAAAGGAACTGGAACAGGAAATTGTCGAGCGCAGGCAAGCCGAAGAAGCGCTTTTAAAAGCAAAAGAAGCTGCTGAAGCTGCCAATATGGCTAAGTCAGAATTCCTTGCCATCATGAGTCATGAGCTTCGCACTCCACTGAATGCAGTTATCGGTTTTAACGAAATACTTCAGGATACAAAATTGAACGAAGAACAAAGGCATTATACAGAGATCATTCAAAAAAGCGGAAGAACATTACTTGATACTATCGAAGACGTACTGGATTTTTCAAAGATCGAAGCTGATAAGCTGGAATTAGAGATATTGGACTTCAATCTGTCAGACCTGCTGGAAGGTTTTGCAGACACCATGACCCTGCGTGCACATAACAAGGGACTGGAACTGTCCTATAACATTGAACCGGATGTGCCTGCAATGCTGTGCGGTGACCCGGGGCGCTTACTTCAGATCCTGACCAATCTGGCTGGAAACGCGATAAAATTCACATCCCGGGGTGAGGTGGCAATTAATGTCTCTGTGAGATCACAGGAGAATAATAATGTCCTGCTCCACTTTTTAGTGAAAGATACTGGCATCGGTATTCCGGATGAAAAGATAGGATATATATTTGAAAAGTTCACACAGGCGGACACCTCAAACACCCGTCGATTTGGAGGTACGGGCCTAGGTCTTGCAATATCTAAACGACTGGTACAAATGATGGGGGGAGATATTGGAGTCACCAGTGAAGTTGAAAAAGGTTCGGAATTCTGGTTTACAGTACGAATGAAAGAGCAGTCAAAAACACTGCCATTTGACAGGCCGAATCAAGTGTGTTCACATCAAAAGCACAACCATGATCTGATGATCCTGCTGGTTGAGGATGACATGTTCAATCAGGAAGTAGCCCGGGAAATGCTGGTAAAACTGGGTTACAATCCTGATCTTGTGCAAAATGGCCAGGAAGCAATTAAAGCTCTTGAGGTAATGCCCTATGACCTGGTTTTCATGGATGTGCACATGCCTGTGATGGATGGTCTGGAAGCTACAAGACATATAAGGGATCCGGAATCAGGAGTCCTCAACAACGACATACCAATAATTGCACTGACTGCACATGCAATGCAAGGTGACAGGGAGCGATTCATTGAAGCAGGCATGGATGATTATATATCCAAACCCATCACATTGAAAGCATTTGAGGAATTGCTTGACATGTGGAATGATATTATCCTTAAAAACAGAGAAGCAAATCATCACTGAGAAGCTTGTTTTGTGTTAAAGTAAAACAGAGATTAAGAAAACGATATCAATGCAAATAATATCACTACATATAACATCAATACATATAATATCAATAAACATAATACCAATACACATAACAAGTTGACAATTTTAAAGTGATGCTGAAACAATAGAACTATAAAACAACTTCCTATAGAAATGTATCACTTAGAACTAACATATCCGTTCAAAATAGCTAAGTTTTTAAATCAAAAAACTAATAAGGCCATGCCTCACAGGTCGGCTGTATTAGATAATTATATATACTTAAGAATAGAAATTACATTTCAATTATATTGATATTTATCATTGTAATTCTTGTAGTGGTTTTAGTTCCATGGAAAAGAAACAACAATGATCATATAGACATTTATAGGAGAGTTTATAGAATGAGTGAAACTAAAATAGGTTTAAGCGAAAACATAACCGCAGTAATTGCATATTTTTTTGGCCTGATCTCCGGTTTGATTTTCCTGGTCATTGAAAAGGAAAATAAATTTGTGCGCTTTCACGCAGCCCAGTCTACAGTTTTGACCATAGCAGTAATTGTTCTGTCTGTTGTAATTACAATAATCGCATTAATACCAATTATTGGATGGATAATTGCAATTTTATCAATGTTCGTATACCTGGCTGTATTTGTACTCTGGTTATTCCTGATGTATAAAGCATTTAGTGGCGAGATGTACAGGCTGCCAATGATTGCTGACTATGCTGATAAATTAGAAGGGATGTTCTAAGGTCAACCACTCTACTTTTTAAATAATTATGAAGCATTTGCCGGCCAGGCAGGTCTGCAAACATCTTTTTTTATATTTCATGATTTCATAATTGCAAGATCTGTGCTCATATCCCGTATATCTCTGAGCCTTTCCTGACCTTCTCAATATCCCTGTCAATGACAGAGAGCCGGTTCTTGTCAACTTTCATGCCTGCAAGGCTCTCAATGAACCATATGGATTTGACATGATCATCCGGAGTGAGTTTCCAGTCGGGTTTCTCCATGTAGAAATCAATGCCTTCGGCATAATTGAGCAGCTCCATTCTCACCTTCTCAGTAAGCCAACCAAGCTCCTCATAATAGGAGAGTATATCCGGAAGATTATTGCGACCTACAAGCTCCATCAGAAACTCAAGCCATTCCATGCAGAGTTTCATGTTACTTGAATTCTTGACTATATTGGAAAGATGGACATTCTGCCCGAATCCTTTATAGCTTTTTGCGCCCAGTTTTTTCATTTCATTGTCCACATACTCAGTGACAGAATCGATCCTTTCCAGTATCTCAGCATTCTTCTGCTCAGACTGCTGCCTGAATTCCACAAACTCAGAAGACATTTTACCCAGGCCGTCAACTAAAGTGGATATTGACCTTGAGAACTCCATTGAAGTTGCCCGTGTACCTTCCTGGGACTTTTCCACAGAACCCATCCTGGAACCTATCTCATCAAGTTTGGCGGACATAGAATCCAGACGGGAGAAATTCGATCCATTCTCCTGGACAGACTCGTGCAATTGACCAAGCAACGCTGTATAAGAGTTAACAAGCTCGGAAATATTTTCTTCTATTCTGGACAGGTCCGACCTGATAGAGAGATTATCAATTTGCAGAGCATCAAGGCTCGATTCAAAACCACCGATCCTGCCATCAAAGGAATCGACCTTTTCTTCAAGACCCGCAAATTTCACAGCAGTTTGTGACATAGCCTCTTCACTGGACTTTACAAAAGAAGAGAAATTACGGTCAATATCCAAGACCTTACCTGAAATCTTTTCCACATCATCGCGTATGGAATCGAACTGCATATCCATACCAGAGATATTCTCCTTAAACGAACTGAGCTCATCCTCAAGGCTAGTGATCTTTTTATCCTCTATCGTTATCGCACCCTCTGCTGTGGCCGGGGTCATCTCTGTGGCCAGTGCAGAAGATGATGATGAGACTTTATTCTCACCAACCGTGACATGCTGCAATGATCCATCAGACACATCTGAAAAATTACCCTCGCCATTGATGGAGTGTTTTTGCGCAAAATCAGCTACTTCCGCTTCCCCGCCAGTGCCCATTCCCATAATATCCACTGTTTCATGAGAAGGTTCTGATCCCGCATCATGACTAAGAGGAGCAAACGGATTCTGGGAAAGGTTTTCATCAACCTGGTATTCAGGCTTCATTTCCATTACAGGATTCTCGATGGGAGTTACTTTTCTTATATCAGATGCAGGCTCAGTATCAATAGTCGCTGCAAAAGGATCGCTCCCTGTAAAAGATGCACTGTCTTTTGGCTTATCCACCTGTTCCATCTTTTCAAAAGGTGATGAGAAAGGATCTGTCAAGGGATCTACACGGTTAATTTCGGGCTCATCATCAAAAGGTGATCCTGGCATAGTATTACTGTCCTCGCCTGAATAAAGATCATCTCCAATGGTACTTCCCCTCATATCCTCCACCCTTTCAATAAGACTTTTTCCTTTTGTAAGGTTGCGGAACAAATCCCTGGCAACAACTGAAAGACCTTCAATATTCTTTTTTAGCGAATCAACATTGATCTGTTGCCGGGATGCTTTTTGCAATCCGGTTCCGTTTTCTGAATACATGCCCGTACCTGCAGCCGGGCGGGCAAAAGGATTGGAAACACCTGGTTCGTTAGCAAAAGGATTGGAAACACCCGGTTCGTTAGCAAATGGATCAGAAATAACAGAACCTGAACTAGCAGGACCTGAACTGAAAGGGTTTGAACCCTGAGAAGCATTCGCAAAAGGATTATCACCACCGGAATTTGGACCAAATGGATTCGGAACCGATTGATCGTTCTGAGGAGGATTCGCATTATCCTGACCAGGGCTGAAGGGATTGAAACCAACTGAACTGACATCAGTGGGAGCAGGAACAGAAGGACCGGTCTCAAAAGGGTTAGCATCCCGGGGAATATTCGCAAACGGATTGGCACCAGCGGGATTTTCAACAAAGGGATTTGTAATCGATTGGTCATTCCGGAGAGGATTTAGGTTCTGCTGGTCATTGCTAAAAGGATTGAAAGCGACCGGAGCGGCATCAGAGGGATTAGGAAACGACAGCTTGGCATGTGACTGATTTGCAATCCCCGGACCACTACCAAAAGGACCCGCATCCCCGGATCTTGTACCGGAGGGAGGAAGATTGACAGGAGGAGTAGAAATAAAAGGATTTACTCCGGGGTCCTTCAGTTCTTCCAAAGAAGAGATCGTACCTGGAGGAGATGCTAAGCCGGGATCGGTCCCTGGTAAAGTCTGTGTATGACCTTCAGAACCCATCGAACTGATAGTGTCATTATCATGAGGGATGAAAGGTTCAAATAAAGGAGGAGGTGATCTTTTTCCAGAATGAGAAGCAGCTCCCTTAAGGGAAGGACCTGAAGTATTTTTGCCAGCCGTGGATTTTTCCGGATCAAAAAGAGGTTTTGGAGTGTCAGCGACTGAACCTTCGTTTTTTTCATGGGAATTGGCAGCGTTTAAATTATTCAGGAAAGGAGGCAAAGCATCTGATGAAGGAGAACTCACGCTTTTTGACTGAGATAAGTTACTGTCACTGTCAATACCCCCTGGCATAGATAAGTCAGGTAAATTACCAAAAGAAGGAGGCATACGTGCCTCATTTGCCATAGAAAACACAGCATCTTCGCTTACCTCAATCTTTGCTTCTTCCATAGGAATATCAGCAAAAGCATTCGCCAGGATATCCGGAATAGGAGGAAGAGTGCTTTTGCTATTCCCGGAATTATCAGTTACTGATAACTTTGAAGCCTCGTCTGCCGATGACATTATCTCTGCTATTTTTTTATTCTCCCAGGGAAGTTCACTCATAGAAACCAACTATTGACAAAAAACATTATTATAAATACTGAATTATTATATGCATGATTTTTATATAAGAGTTACTCTTGACAGCCAAAAGTAAACAAAGAACTCCCTGAACAAAAGATGAAAGATAACAGAAAATGAATATCAAAGATAGAATAAAAGAGTTTAGGCGCACGGGAATAATTGAGGGAATGGACGAGAGATAAAGGATGAAATTTGTGCTAAAAATTCACTTTGCTGTGAGTTTGTGCGCCTTAAATGTGCATTGTAAATAATATTATATAAGCATTTTGTATGACTGCCAAAAATCTGCCACATCATTATTATCTCATCATGAGATAATTAACAGTGCTGCAAGAGAAATACATGAATACTGAATAGAAATATAATCATATTTACTTAAAATATATAATTTCTTTACATGACAATATGACAGTAGCGTTTTCAGTTAGAAGTATGCACAAAATCAAATTCACCTGGTAAGCAAAAATATCATAGTCCCGGATATGAAACAGATGCATTTTCCACAGACGTCCTTACAAGAGAATCTATATCGATCTTTCCCTCTTCAAGGACCATGGAATCACATGCTGCCCTGACCTCCGGGTGCAGAGGAACAGCTTCACAGCCACCAGTCTGACGGATAGATATATCATAGGTACCAATCTTTTTTGCAACATCTATGATCTCACTCTTATCAAGACCTATAAGAGGATGATACAGCGGAATACACAGTCCGTACAGCTCAGCATACATATTGTAAGTTGTCTGGGAAGCAACCTGGCCAATGGACGAGCCGGTAATTATACCGGAAGCTCCTTCCTTCTTCATGATACTCTCAGCTATCCTGTACATTGTCCTCTTGCACAGCAGACATGTCTTGTTCCTTGAACACTGGTTTATGAATTCAACAAGATTTGCCCCGTGTGGAACCTCATACGTTTTCAAAGGGTGGCCCGGACACCATTCCTGAAGCGCCTTAATGCAATCCATCGTACGTTTGTGGGCCCTCTCATCGTTATAGGGGGAATTATTGCAATAAACCGGTATAACCTCCACTCCTCTTTTCATCATGAGCCATGTGGAAACCGGGGAATCTATCCCACCTGAAACAAGGGATATCATCTTTCCCTGTGTGCCCAGCGGAAGTCCACCTACACCATTTATCGTTTCTGTGAAAACATACGCTCTGGTCTGGCGCATTTCCACGAAGATCTCCCTGTCAGGATCTGTCAGATCAACAGACGGAGTAATACCCTTTGACTCGAGCATAGCCCAGACAGCATCCCCGCACTTCATCCCCACATCACGTGAGGAGAAAACGTGGTTACCCGTACGTCTGGCCCTGATAGCAAAGGACTGACCTTCAGTAATGAGACCATCTGCAAGCCTTGCACAAAGGGCTCCTGCCGACTCAATGGAAGCATCCGTTACCTGTGCAAAAGAAGTGGAAACCACCCCAAAAACATCTGCCGCAGCTTTTGCCGCCTGGATATCATCGCTCTCAATGAAGATCCGGCCCCATTCCCGGGATATCCGGGAAAATGGCACATCACGGTGCTCAAGCATTGCAGAGATATTATTCACTAATGTCTTTTCATACCAGTTCCGAACGCCTGTACTCTTTAAGGCAAGTTCACCATATCTTACAATGATCACGTTTTCCATTAGTAAGGAATCGGCAATAGGAGTATTAAAGTTAATCGGAGGGAAAAGCGCAGGTAAACAGAAAAGAAAAATACACTGGTTGATTATGACCAGCTTGATCGATATCTTCTATTTTAGCGCCTGATACTGAAATCCTGATATTTCCCTGCAAAAGGAGACCATGCCACTTCCAGATCATCAACCCTTGCCATAGGAGGACCTTTGTGAAGCAGGGCGATGAGCTTCAGGATAGAGGACCTTTCACCTTCTGCAAACACAAGGACCCTGCCATCCGGCAGATTCTGTGCAAAACCTGCCAGGTCCAGTTTCTTGGCATTTTCCACACTGAACTTACGGAAGTATACACCCTGTACCCTGCCTTTCACTGCGATGGTTGCAGAGGAAAGTCCCTCTGCTCCAGACATTTTATCCTGCATACTGATTTATCCGCAGGGAAAACTTATAAGAATTTTGGCCTCTGGCTCAGCATTTTTGCAAGACAGAGACCTTTATAGGGCATTCCTGCGATATCCATGCAGACCTTTGCATCAAGTTCTGCCGGGGTCATCTCTGACTTCACGGGTTTATTGGGTTGGGAATCCTCACGGATTGTCACATTGACCGTGCCTTTTTCCATCTCACTGTCACCGACAACCACAACATAAGGGATCCATTCACGACCTGCCTCACGTATCTTCTTGCCAACCGTATCTTCCCTGTCGTCTATATCAACACGGCAATTGAGCTGTCCGGATACCTTCCGGGCATAGTCCAGGTGCTTCTCTCCAATTGGTATTATGCGTACCTGGGTAGGAGATAGCCAGACAGGCAGCATGGGAACACCGCCCTTTTCCGTCTTCATTGCCTCTTTCTCCAGCAGGCCATATATGCAGCGTTCAATAGCGCCACTTGGTGAACAGTGAAGGATGACAGGACGCCTTGTATTACCATCGGAATCTACATAATCGATCTCATACCTGTCGGCATTCTCCACATCTATCTGCACGGTAGAGAGAGCACTTGCCTTTGCAAGGGCATCAACGAAATTAAACTCAAACTTCAGCACGAAATAGAAGAAACGGGTATCCCACATCTCAATAAGAACAGGCTTGTTCACTGTCCTTGCCAGGTTTGTGATAAAATCCTTGTTCTCATTATAGAAATCCCGGGTAAAGCGTATGGCAACCTCAAAGTCATCCACCTTTATCCCTATCTTATCCAGCACCGATATACACATATTGTACTGCTCGTCGAACTGGGATATGGCATGCTCCATGTCAGCACACAGGCTGTGCATGTCAGGCATTGTGAAAGCACGCAGGCGCCTCAGGCCCACAAGTTCCCCGCGCTGCTCCTTCCTGAAACTGTACCTGGTCATCTCCACCATTTTCAATGGCAGGTTCCTGTAGGAAATGGTCATGTCGTGGTTCATGAGGAACTGGCCAAAACATGCCGCAAACCTCAGGAAAAGCTGCCTCTTGTCAGATTCAATGGAATACTGCCTGGCAGGGAACCTGTCAAGGTACTTCTTCAGGGTAGGATGGTTCATATCATACATCAGAGGGGTCTCTACTTCCATAGCCCCGACCTTTGAGGTTTCCTCAAGCACGTAATTCTCAAGCAGGGATTTGATAAGACGTCCTTTTGGATAATAGCGCATGTTGCCTGAATCCGAACCCGGCTCATAATCAGCTATCTCCAGCCTGCGCATAAGCTCCACATGGGGAGGAGCCTTGTCCACAGCCCTTTTCTTGGAGATCTCATAGTCCACGAACTTGCCAAGATTCTCGTGTCCTGTAAAATCAAAACCTTCTGCATCGTGAAGCGTACCGTCGGGAGTGAGAATATGCCAGTATGACCTGGCAGTGCTCTCAGCTTTGAGCGCCTCTGAAACCACTTCCTCCTTTACGGGTGTAACACACTCAGATGATCCTGCACCTGGGGCAGCCTCATCCGGAACAATGGAACGTGACAGCTCCGAGAGAGGATGACCTTTGCAGCTTATCTTAAAAGCCTTGTACCATCCAAATGGCGCCCTCTTTACATTGAACTCCCCTGAAAGTGCATCTTCTATACCTTTAAGGACAGCAACACCTGCCTTTGGAGAAGACAGGTCCGAGCTCAGATGAGCATAAGGATAGACCATGATATTACTGGTCCTGACCTGCGAAGCCACATTTTTGATCTCTTCAACGGCTTTGGAAACCGCACCCTCTACATTGGACTCATCAACCTTTTCCACTGCGATGAAAGCAGTAAGAGCCTCCTCAAGCCTTCCTTTTTTAAAGGACTCTTCTATCTTTTCAGCAACCGGGGTGCTTTTCTTGACTTCATATTCAATATAATCGGAATGGATCAGTAATAATTGCATAGATTCACCTTTAAGACCTGTAAGATATCTGCTATCTTAATTAGAGCAATACTTATTAACCTTTTTAGTCCTGCTCAAAGCAAAGAGAACACCTTCACAGGGATTTAAGGACATGACAGGTACTTTCACTCAGCAACATCGCTTTTTGCAGACGGGGAATCCGTTTCAGGAAAAAGGCAGCCTGAAGAAACCTCGTCCATATATACCCTGTATGCGGCTATGATGGCACCAAGTAAAATGGGTGCCGCAAAGAAGCCGGCAATGCCTCCCACAAAGGCACCTCCCAGGAAAGCAAGCAGTATCAGAAGAGGATGGACATGGGATTTAATGCTTGAGAGGTAGGGTCGCAGGAACAGTTCAGGCGGGACATATATCACTATCGATGAGACCACAAAGAAAACCAGGGCACTTTCCGGGCCTGCCTCTAAATAACGATATACTGCAAGCACCACAAGCACCATATAACCTGCAAACATGGGAATGACCGATGCCAGGAAGATAAGTGCTGAAAGTGCAAGTATGTTCGGGAAGCCAAAAGCATAGAAAACTATAAGGGACAGGATACTCACGATCAGTGCCGCTGATGCATTGCCTATGAAGACACCCTGAAGAATGACATCCAGATGCTCGAAATATCTAATAGCAGCGCCTTTGCACCTTTCTGGGAACAGGTCCACCACAGCTTCATAGAACCTGTGTCCGTCAGCAAGAAGGAAATAGCAGACAAACACGGCAACCACAAGGTTAAGACCAAACATTATGATATCAAAAGCGTAGGAAAATATGCCTGCCCGGCTTAGCAATGGAACGATAGAGGTGGATATGTTCCAGATGAACTGGTTCACATTATCCCCATAATCCGCAAGGAAACTGATGTTGCGGGAGTAATCGAACACAGTATTGAGCACATAGGTCTGGTTCTCGAATATCCATACGATCTTGCGGACGATCTCCAAAAGACCGGAGCCAATGATGAATACCACGGGTACTACAATGGACATCGTGGCTATAAAGGCACCCGACCGGCGAAACCTTCTCAATTTCAGGAAAACAGGCCTGGAAATATATGCAAACACAAGCCCCAGGATAATACCATCTGCAAGAGGAAGGAATATGACAACCTGGATGATCAGAAGCAACAGTATAACCACTGCAGCTGCTATCTTCCATCTTGAATCAATTATACGGGACACACCGTCCTTTTGAGCTGGAACCATTATTATCCGCCGGAATCAAAGCTAAATATCCTGGGGCTTATATACTAACTCAGAGTATTAATAACTCACCATTGTCAATTACCCACGGCTAAATCCGGGGGCTTCCTGCTCCACCTGTCGTGAAATTAGCATTCCTTTTCCATGAAAGCAAAACAAAATGAAACAAAACAAGCGAATCGAATCCGACAAGCCGGATCTTAAGACCTTAACCTGCCGGCATACTTAATAGCCACACATGAAACAGTACATTTGCCGCATCTTATACATTTATCGCTGATCATTACACCATTCCCGCTGTTGGTACCATCAAGGCTTATTGCCCCCACCGGACAAACGTTGACACATATGCCACATGCTGTGCATTTGTGGATCCTCAGAAGCTGCCTGGAAACCTCCGCAAACAGCCGGTCTGCCTCCTGCCTGTCTTCTGCATTCACGACAATGCTTCCTGAAGAGAACAATTTTACAGTTGACGAATTACTTTTCACAAGTATAAGGCCTAATTCTTCTGAAAAGGAAGTGCTACCGATGATATTTGTTATGTTGCCGGCCTTTTTCAGAGACAATCCCTGCACATTCCCCTCTATGGAATAACCGCCGGCCCTGCAGGGAGATATACCGGAAGTGATATTGATACTGAAAGGAGCTGAGATCTCACGACCTGACACGGAGATCCCCAGTTCTGCGCAGAGCTTTAGCATCTTGGGAGGGAGCTCCTTCCATCTCCACAAACCATGGGATATGAATTCAGGAGAAAGGTCTTTCTTTTCAGCCCAGGCAAGAAGGAAACCCTGCCACCTGTCGTAAAGTTGTGGATGCAGTTCCTGCAAGCGCTGGTATTCAGCTGAAAGTGCCGCAGGACAGAGATAGCAACCCACTCTCTCAAAGCCCAGGTCGTACAGCGGATTGTAATCAAGGTTGCGCCAATGGATATACAGCCATACCTCTATAGCCTTCCAGTCCTTTATGGGAAAAATGTTGAGCTGGCCCGGAACGAACGGGTTCTTTTCACTTGTGGATATACCGGCCCTTGAAAAGGATTCATACCTTCTTTTGCCGTCAATGGTTATACATGTAGAAGCATTTTCAAGGCATTCCTCCATGGCAGCATTTGCAGGTGCAAGCTTACATATCTTGCAACACCAGCGAAAATCCTTTGCCGGAGGGCCGAATACATCCACATTGTCCCAGAAATCCGAAGCTGCGTTTTTCTCTGTGAGCTCTATATTGCCCTTTCTGCAATAATCCCGGGCAAATTCCACAGTTTCCGGGAATTCTATACCTGTGTTCAGAAAGAATGCCTTCACCTGCCTTCTCCTCAGAGCACTGAGTGTCAGGTCAAGTACCACAAGACTGTCCTTGCCACCACTGAAAGAGACATTAACAGGCAATTCCCTGTATTCTTTCTGGTTCGCAATGCCCTTTATGGTATTGATAGCGTTCCTGCCGATGCTGCGTACATGGTCCACGTTTGCGGCCACAACATCATCCATGGAGGATATCTTCTGATGCAGGGAAGACTGCCGGGAATCTATTTTCCTCACCCTTAACACGGGCCCGGGGGCAAGGAGGGCATCCTTTGCGTCACAATAGGCAAGACCAAAGCCTGTGAGATTACCGGACCTTAGAAGAACAATATCATTTTCCCTGACATCCGGGGAAATATGCTCTATCTGATCGAATTCGACTTTTTTACCGTTCAGATGCCTGGAACCCTTTTTCAGCACCACTGTCTTAAGTCCGGTATGTTCCATAAGGATGCCCGCCCCCTGTACCGATGGCTCAAAAACATAGTCCATTGCCGGCATATCAAAAGAAAGGATACCAAAGAGAAGGCCGTCAACTATGACCTCATCGGTCTTATCATCCCCGGGGATCTTATTAAGAAGAAGTATTCTGTTGCCCAGGGGGTCACAGCCAAAAGAGGAGAGGAGCAGCTTATCAAGGACGCTTCTTTCATATGGTGAGCAGAACCTGACATCTGCAGGTTGTGACAGGTCTATCCGCTTTCCCTCCTTAGAGCAGGTATTGCAGGTTTTTTCTATGAGAGGGACATTACAGTCCGTGCACCAGAATATGTAGTCCTTCTCATTGCGTGCATATCTTTGTACCGGCTTTTTCTGCATATGGGAGTTGGACCGGGCAGGATATGCCTTTTGTCCTGCACTTTTCCTTTTATCTGGAGAATTGCCATTCCCCGCATTATGTGGTCTTTGGGACTTACCGGAAGAGGTTCTGCCTTTTTTCATTGATATCAGTTACTGTAACCAGGCTTAAAAAGATGTCCGGGAAAAGAAAAGAAGCCAAAAGAAGCCACCCGGACATGCCGGGCAGATAGGACATGATAATGTGATCATTTTGCAGTGATGTTCGGACCGGGGATGTTCAGGTATCTGCTCGGGTCATAACAATATCAGTTGCTCAGCATCCTGTTGATGCTTGCTGCAGCCACCTTGGCAGCTCCCATGGCACTGATCACAGTTGCGGCGCCAGTGACGGCATCCCCTGCAGCATAGACATTATCAAGGGAAGTTCTTCCATTCTCATCAACGATGATGGTACCCCTGGAATTTGTCTGCAGACCACTTGAGCCGGAGAAGATCATTGGGTTGGGTGAGGTACCTATGGCAATGATAACAACATCAGCATCAATTACATGTTCTGAGCCTTCTTTGGGCACGGGACTTCTGCGTCCGGACTCGTCCGGCTCTCCCAGTTCCATCCTGATGCATTCCACGCCATTTACGGTCATGTTCTCACCTTCAAGTATACGCACAGGATTGGTGAGTAGCCTGAAAACTATGCCTTCTTCCTTTGCATTGTCTATCTCTTCCCTTCTTGCAGGGAGCTCATCATCACTGCGTCTGTAGACTATGCTGACCTCCTCAGCACCAAGGCGAAGTGCACTGCGTGCGGCATCCATTGCAACATTGCCGCCGCCCACTACGATCACTTTCTTTCCTTTCTTGATAGGGGTATCATAGTTTGGGAACTGGTAGGCTTTCATAAGGTTGACCCGTGTCAGGAACTCGTTGGCCGAATATACACCATTGAGGTTCTCACCGGGGATTCCCATGAATTTGGGCAGCCCTGCACCTGTGCCAAGGAAAACCGCATCGAAATCTTCCCTGAGCTCATCAAGGGTCTTTATCTTACCTATGACATAATCGACCTTCAGGTCAACACCAAGCTGCCTGATGTAGTCCACCTCTTCCTTTACTATGGATTTTGGCAGCCTGAACTCGGGGATGCCGTAGGTAAGCACACCTCCTGTATCGTGAAGGGATTCGAATATCGTAACCTCATGACCTGCCTTTGCAAGGTCTGCTGCTGCTGTCAGGCCTGCAGGACCGGCGCCAATGACAGCGACCTTCTTTCCCGTGTGCTCCACTTTTGAAGGAGGCACTACACCCTTTTCCCTTTCATGGTCAGCGCAGAAACGCTCAAGACGGCCTATTGCAACAGGCTCGCCTTTCTTTGCCAGCACACACAGTTCCTCACACTGCACTTCCTGGGGACATACACGCCCGCACACGGCAGGAAGGGAGTTGGTAAGTTTTATGATGTCTATAGCCCTGTCAAAATCTCCTGCCTTCATCCAGGAAATAAAAGCGGGGATGTCGATGTTAACAGGACATCCGTCCACACACCTGGGATTTTTGCACTCAAGACATCTGGAGGCCTCGGCAATTGCCTGTTCAGAGGAATATCCCAGCGCGACCTCATTGAAATTGTGCGCACGCTCTTTAGCATCCTGATGGGGCATTGCCTGTCTGTGGACCATCAGTTCTCACCCCTGCATGTGCATTTGTGGTCAGGATCATGTTTGTGCCCATGGTCCTCAAGGCATCTGGATTCTTCGTCCCTGTAGAGCGCCAGGCGGCTCATCAGAAGATTGAAATCCACCTTATGCGCATCGAACTCCGGACCATCCACACAGGCGAACTTCGTCTCGCCTCCCACAGAGACCCTGCACCCGCCGCACATCCCGGTGCCGTCGATCATTATAGGGTTGAGGCTCACGATGGTCTCCACACCATAAGGAGCGGTCATGCCTGATGCAACCTTCATCAGTATAGGAGGCCCTATGACCACGATCCTGGCAATATCCTCACCACTGTCAAGGATCTGCTTTACAACATCGGTCACAAAGCCGTGGTGACCTTTTGAACCATCATCTGTGGCAATATGGAGCTCATCACTTGTCGCCCTCATCTCATCCTCGAGTATGAGAAGTTCCTTGTTCCTTGCACCGATCACGGATATGACCTTGTTACCCGCTTCACGGTAGGCCCTGACCTGAGGATATACGGGGGCGATCCCAACGCCGCCGCCTACAAGGATGACAGTGCCCAGCTTCCTCACGTCAGCAGGTTTTCCCAGCGGTCCGACAAAATCCTGCAGTACATCCTTGTCGCTCATCTTTGCTAGTTGCTTTGTGGTTTTACCCATTTCCTGGAAGATAATTGTGACGTAACCTTCGCCGGCATCAAAATCAGCAATTGTAAGAGGGATGCGCTCGCCGGTTTCATCGATGCGTAAAATAATGAACTGACCTGCCTTTGCAGCCTTAGCTACATCCGGTGCCAGCACCTTCATCAGATGCACCTGGGGTGCTATCTGCTTCTTTTCAAGAATTGTATATGACATGTGATCACACTGTTAGGGATTGATAAATATTGATAGAAATAGTGCATATGATTAGAGTTCTAGTACTTAAGATTTAAGTAGGAACAGTAGGAAATGGACTATGACTTGTCCGATTGTTAGGAAAGAACGTTTATTGTCCAGTACCAATGATATATCCCTTATCCTATCTATTCTTGTCTGTAGGATCAAGGGACGGGGACAATGAAATAAATTTGTTACCAGAGTTAAAAGGTACTGGCCTGATTACCCTCTGTGATTTACTAATATATTCGTATGTTTATTTATACGAAGCAAACAATTTCCACTTAGTTAAAGCGGAGGAATGTGCATAAAGTCAATAATTCTTGCAGGCGGATCGGGAACACGTTTATGGCCACTTAGCCGGGAACTCTATCCTAAACAGTTCCTGAAGATAAAGGACAAATCCCTTTTCCAGGATACAGTATCAAGGTGCCTGCAAGTGTCAGACATATCAGAGATATATGTCGTTACAAATGAGGTCCACAAGTATTTTGCGATCGGGCAGGTTGAAGAGCTTGGATATGACCTCCCTGTTGAGAACCTGCTTCTTGAGCCCGAAGGAAAGAACACTCTTCCAGCTATATGTTATGGGATGAAGGAAATAGATAAAGCACATGGAAGGTCAGTTGTCGGCGTCTTCTCTTCAGATCATGTGCTTGACCCAATCGCAATGGAAACCATTTCCGGTGCTGAAAAGTTGACCTCCGGATACATGGTGACCTTCGGGATAGCTCCCTCTTCCCCACATACGGGATATGGTTATATCAAGCCAGGAGAAGAGCTTGATATCGGTCACAAGGTTTCTGAGTTCAGGGAGAAACCCTGTCAGGAAGATGCGCAAAGATACATTTCAGAAGGTTGTCTCTGGAACAGCGGCATGTTCCTTATGGACACAGGGGTCTTTTTAGAAGAAGTGCAGCAATTAGCCCCGGATGTATGGAACGCTTTTGAGAACTCCGGTACCATACAGGAAATATATGCAGAGATGCCAAACATCTCCATTGATTACGGCATCATGGAGAAATCCTCGAGGGTCAGCGTTGTCAGGCTTGGCTGCAAATGGAGTGACCTTGGGAATTTTGACGCATTCTACGCTGAATGGGAGAAGGATAAGTCCAATAATTGCACACTTTCATGCCAAAATGTATTTGTCGATTCCGGCAACAACTTTGTGCATTCCAATTCTAACAAGCTGGTTTCACTGATCGATATAAATGATATGATAGTTGTTGACACCACCGACGCCCTCCTGATATGTCCCAGGAAGAGCAGCGAGAAGGTTAAAGAAGTGGTGGGCTTTCTCAAAAAGAGAAATGACGAGCGTATAAACATCCATGAGACCGTTTATCGTCCCGGGGGCTCCTATACCCTGCTTGAGAACTCGGGTGGCCATAAGATAAAGAACATATCGGTCCTCCCTGGAAAGAAACTAAGCCTGCAGCTCCATCATCACAGGAGCGAGCACTGGGTGGTCGTTAAGGGAATGGCGTGCGTGGAGAACGACGGGCAGAAATTCTTCCTAAGGCAGGGTGAGAGTACATTCATCAAGGCGGGCTCGAAGCACAGGCTGTCGAATTCAGGGAGACTCCCGCTGGAGATCATTGAAGTGCAGCTGGGAGAGTATGTGGAAGAGGATGATATTGTGAGATTTGATGATGAATATGGGAGAATCTAAGAGACTATTTTAAGGTAACAATCGATAAAAAGTACTCACTTTTTTTGTAAATGGGAGAGAATCTTGCCAATCAATTATATGCAATTATAGAATATGTCATCATAAGCATCTTCTCTTCATATATCTTACTCGAAGGAAATAGTTCCTGAACTTCCTTTTTACTGAGTAATTTTACAGAATTTGCACATTCAATAGCTTTTAGCCTATCTGGACAGCCGTGTTCTCCAGCCCAAATTAAAGTTTTGTATCAATAAAACTTTCAGCCACTGAGGAAAAAACTGGTAAAATGGAAACAGGAAATGAGGTTCGAACGGGAAGTAATAATTTGGAGTCTGGATAAAATACCGTCGTCCAACTCTCTGCACCTCTTCTGCCATTCTCCGTTGATCATCATATGTACCAACATGCTCTATTACGGAATTTGAAAAAACAACATCAAACTGGTTTGATGAATAAGTGCTTAAATCTCTTGCGTCCCCTACTACTACTTTAATGTTAGAGTGGCCACTTTCATTAAAATCCATATTCAGCACAATAATTTCATAACTGTCGTCTCCCGCAACCCCCCATTTTTCCCAGAAGTTTACAGTACCACCAATATCAAGTATCTTCACAGGAGGTTGAATATCTGAGACGAGTTCATTAAATAGGATAAAACGTTTAACCCTTAACTTTGTGATAAAAGACCCGGGATCTGATACATTCATGTATTTTTTAAAAAAACTGGACACCATAAAATCATTCTCGTACAAAGTAATCATTATAAATATTTAAACCTTCTTTCTTTCTATTGCCTTCCAAACATGCATCCCCCTGAACATACGCTTCATGCTCAATAGCAAATAGATTTGGTGCCATATAAAAGAAGACACCAGATTAGAATGCCAATTACCTGAGATAAGTGCAAGGAAAAAAGCGATTAAGACACCTATACCATACACCAGATTAATCTGTGCAAGCAAGTATGACCATAAAATAACGCTTGTGAAGAACGCAACAGGCACCACAAAAAACATCAGGATCCTAAGAGGGAAAACGAACAAACCAAACTTGCCATATTTTGGAGATATGAGGTCCATATTATAGATCGTTGCTTCAAGAAGTCTTGCAGATCGACGCAGTTTCTGACGGCGTTGTTGACTAAAGTCACCTGTAATGTACTCATAAAATTTTGCATTGGGTTCGTAGAAACACCTGTAGCCATTCCGGATAATTCGGAGTGCCATACCCGCATCTGATGCACCGTGAGTTTCCGGTATCGGCGAAAAAGCCTTTTTTCTTAGGACGATAAGCGGGCCATTAAAACAGTATGTAGAATGTATATTGCTTTCCCATGTACATATTTTACCATATACTGTGCGATATGCTTTTTCAGAACTTGTGGTGAAGGAATTCTTTTTCACTATAGGCTCAAGTTCACCACATACTGCCCCTATCTTTTCGTCACTGAGCAATCTGCCAATTGCATAATTCAGAGCATTGTCCTCGAAGGTGACATCTGCATCCGTTGTTACAACAATATCGGTTTTGGCTTTTGAGACACCTAGGTTGACCGATGCATTGGTACCGGTACGTTTCTCTTTTACAATGACTTCGCCGGAAATTGCGTATTTTTGAAATGCTGATTTTGTAAGTTGCACTGTGTCATCGGATGACTGGTCATCTACAACTATGGCATGGATTTTATCTGTAGGGTAGTTGATGTCTTTTAGATTTTTAATGCGGTGATCAATTACTTCACTTTCGTTGTATGTAGGGATGATGACAGAGATATTAGAATAGTTTTTAATATTTTTTAGAGATGGGGACTTTCTTAACAGCACTGCAGCAATATATAGAGAGTAAACAAGTATGGGGATTGCAGTTATTAGCAAAGTTGAAATTAGCAAAAAATTCATGCTTTTCTTTATACAATAAAAGCATATAAGTATTCATCTCGGTTACATAAATAATTATATATGCATATATATATATATATTACATTTTAGAAAAATAAGCTTTATTATTTTAAAATCTGCTCATGACGGAAAACCAGAAAAGAGTTATTATTGCAGTTAAAATTTAGAGTATAGAGTAAGATGTTGTGGATTTAAAAGAAACCTTATATATAAGGTTTAAACCAATTGCAAATAATTTAATTGCAGATAAGCAATTATATAGTAAGGATTATAAATACAATTACGTTTTGACTTGCTTTGATTCCAAAAAGAATAGATGATGAAAATTTCATTTGAAGAAGCAAGATTAATAAGAGGGAATATGAAAATCTGCATAATTGCTGATGCAACTGTTATTCACACGACAAGGTATGTTGAATATATTTTAAATCAGGGACATGAAATACATTTGCTTACTTATAAACCTCCTACTAAACAAATTGATGGCGTGGATATTCATATTGTAGGTTCATTGTTTAATAATCTATATCTTGCTTTTCCTTTCAGACATTTTAAAATTATGCGCATCATTAAAAAAATTAAGCCTGATGTGGTTCATGCACATTTCATAACAAAATTTGGATTCCATGGAGCTCTTCTTGGATTTCACCCACTTGTCGTGAGTGCATGGGGAAGCGATGTGCTTATTATTCCCAATAATTCAAGACTTTTGTGGCGTTTTACCAAGTTCAGTCTTGAAAAGGCTGACATAATACATGCTGTATCTGAATATATGGCTGAGGAGATTACCTCATCTTTTGGAATTTCCAAATCCAATATTAAAATATGTCCTTTTGGCATTGACACTAAAAGATTTAACCTAGAAATTGATTCCTCTACTTCCCTTATAAGAGAACAACTTGGATGGGAACGAAACCCAATAATTATCAGCGCACGAAACTTTGAGCCAGTTTATAATATTGAATGCCTAATTGATGCAATCCCTCTTGTAATCAAGGAAGTTCCAGATACGAAATTCATTCTGCTTGGCAAAGGCACGTTAGAAACTAAACTTAAGAGAATGGTTGATAAATTGGATATCTCAAACAACGTGAAGTTTATTGAGTACGTTCCAAATGAAGAACTCAAACAATATTTTTCTTGTGGAAGCGTTTACGTTTCAACTTCATTGTCAGATAGCTTGGGCATTTCAAATCTTGAGGCAATGGCGTGCGGCTTACCAGTCATTTTAGCTGAAATATCCATAACTAAAGAATTGAAAAGGAATGGGTTGGTTTTTGACATATATCCCCCGAAAGATTCAACAGTACTTGCTAAAAAGATAATTAATGCCATAGAGAATATCGAAGTAGCAGATCATAAGAGCAATTTTGCAATAATAACAAAAGAATATAATTGGGAAGAGAATATGAAAGAAATGGAAAACTTATATTTTGAATTAATCAATTCTCCTGTACATAACAATATAGGAGGGAAAAATGAAGTTACTATTCATTGGCCAAGTCAACAAAAATGATGGTGGCAGCAAAAGAATTGTCCCTTTGTTGTCACATATTGGCATAAAAGGCTATGAAACTTCAATGGTTGTGAATTCGGACGACTATGATTACTTACAGAAAAACATTATAAATGCAAATATAAGTACCTGCGATGTAACGTACTCGTCAATATTTTCAAGATTTCACAGGATGAGTGGAATTGAACGGGAATTTATTTTGTCCGTGAAAATGTTCCTCCAATCATTTAAAATATTAAAAGTTTTGGATACAAATATAATATATTGTTTCAATCCTCACTTATACAGTGGAGGTGTCGGATTGATATGTTCAAGAATATTTAAAAAACCATTTGTTCTTGAATTTAGTGATTTCTCCTGGGAATGGAACACATATGTACCAAACTCGAATACAAGCAATTCTGTGCTGAAAATAAATGGTTCCATCCAAAAAAGAATATTAAAGCATGCAGACATTATTATTACAACTCCTTTTCTAAAGGAATATTGTATAAAAGAAGGCATAAGTAAAAAGAAAATATACACTATACCTTGTGGTGCCGATGCTAACATATTTAACAAAAAAATAAACTACAGCGATGTCGTTACAAAATATGAACTAGAAGGATTTAATGTAATAATGTATACCGGTGCTTTGTATAAATCTTTTGGTATATCTGATTTGCTTGATGCTATGGATTTAGTTATCAAAAAACATAAAAATACAAAACTTGTATTAGTAGGTAGCTATATTGAGAAAGAAATGAAAGAATTCATTGAAAAGGTTGAAATGTACGGCCTCAAAGATAATGTGATTTTTGTTGAACTACAACCATACAGCGAAATTCCTAAATTCATCAATTCTGCAGACATTTGTGTAAATCCTTTTCCGGGAAACCTTATATGTAGGGCAGGGAGTCCTGTAAAGGTTTTCGAATACATGCTTTGTGGAAAAGCTGTTGTGCATAGTGACTTGGAATGTGTCGAAGATGTTGTGACTCACGGAAAAACTGGTTTATTATATGAAGCTGATAATGTTCAGGACTTGGCCGATAAAATAACCACTTTAATTGAAAATCCAGAATTACGCAAACAACTTGGAGATGCTGCCAAAAAATTAATTTTAGAAAAATACACTTGGGATAAATTAGGAGATAAATTAATTGAATGCTTTATATCTTATACGAAACATTAATAAAAAAGAGAGGTATGAAGAACAAAATGTACGATAAAGAATTCTATGAGAACTGGTTTAGAGAATCAGACACTAAAGATGATATTGGTTATCAAAATAATGCAAAGTATTTGTATTCAGTAATACCGACTAAATATTTAGACAAAATAAATAAAGTCGCTGAAATCGGTGGTAGCACCGGAGGCAATCTTTTTTATATAGGTAAATATAAATATTTCCAGACACTTGATAATTATGAACTATCTGAGGATGCAATAAATCTCGGTAAAGAAAGATATCTGATTGTGAATCAAATACATGCAAACCTTTTAGAAGAAACTATTCATAAAAAATATGATTTGATAATATTGTCAGATATCGTGGAACATTTTAAGGATGATAATGGCTTCTTAGAACAAGTTAAAACAAGAACAGAGCATATCGCACTTAAAATGCCTATTGAAAAAGCGATTTATACTCAGCTGAAGCGAAATTTTTCAAAGAATCCTGTAGTATTGGGAGAGAATCATCCAAGTGGCCATTATCACGAGTACACAGTTGGAGAAACATTGAAATTAATTAAAAACCATTTTGAAATTATTAATTTTTTTCCATATAGTATTCAGCAGGATAAAGAAGTTCTTGAATATAACAATGCCCGGTATCACCAAAATCAAAAAATTAAGAAAATATTCTATATGATGCAGAGGTTATTTTATAAGTGTGTCCCATTATCTGTATTTATCTCTGTTTTTGGCGGCAATGTATTTTTATTTGCAAAAACAAAAAGCTATACAACTACACTGAATGAGAATTCTTATGAAAGTGATAACAATTGTCGGGACGCGACCTGAGCTTATCAGGTTGTCAGAAACAATCAAAAAACTTGATCGATATATGGAGCATCTCTTAGTTCACACAGGCCAGAATTTCGATTATGAGCTTAATGAAGTATTTTTTGAAGAGTTATCAATTCGAAAACCTGATTACTTTATGAATTCAAAAGCAGAGACTCTTTTCAAACAAATCTCTACGATTCTGGAAAAAACAGAAGAGATTTTATTGAAAGAAAAACCAGATGCTGTGTTAATTTTAGGTGATACGAACTCTGGACTCAGTGCTATAGTTGCGAAGCGGTCAGGCATCCCTGTATTTCATATGGAAGCAGGGAATAGATGCTATTCTGATAAGGTTCCTGAAGAGGTTAATAGAAGAATCATTGATTCTTGCTCTGATATTTTATTGCCTTACACCCAAAGGAGCAAAGAACAATTATTGTTGGAAGGTTATCATCCACGCAAGATTTTTGTTACTGGAAATCCAATTGCAGAAATAATAAGGAAATTTATCGGAAAAACAGACAACAGTAAAGTACTTGATAACTTATGCATCGAAAAAGATGAAAAATATGTTTTAGTAACTATGCACAGGGAAGAAAATGTTGACGACCCTGAATTGCTGGCTGGTATTTGCGAGACATTGTCATATATAGCAAAAAAATATAAGGTAGTTGTAAGTACACATCCACGTACTAGAAAAAGACTTGAACACATCAAAATTGATCTGGATGAAAATCTGATGTTTATGAAGCCATTCGGTTTCATAGATTTTTTGAAACTCGAAATGAATGCATTTTGTATTATCACAGATTCTGGAACCGTCCAAGAGGAAGCAACCATTCTTTCAGTGCCCTGTATTTTAATGAGGACATCAACCGAAAGACCCGAGTTATTAGACTGCGGGGGTGTTTTTATGGCAGGGGTGAATAAAGAAGAAATATTGGACAGCTTTAATGTAATATCAAATATGGATGTGCATAATCTGCGTGGACCCTACGATTATCAAGATGATGTATCAGATAAAATTATTAAAATTCTATTGAGGTATAAAAGTGTTTAATGGTCAAAATATATTAATTACCGGTGGAAGTGGTTCTTGGGGCAATGAACTCACAAAACAACTATTTGAAAAGTATGACCCAAAGGAAATCATTATTTATTCACGTGGAGAATTGCCGCAGGTCGAAATGCAACGACGGTTCAATAACAACCCAAAATTGAAGTTTGTCATAGGAGATGTAAGAAGTCTGAATTCATTATCAGAGTCAATGAGAGATGTTGATTATGTATTCCACCTGGCTGCACTAAAACATGTACCTATCTGTGAAAGTAATCCTTGGCAATCAGTTAATACTAACATAGTTGGAACCGAAAACGTGATACGTGCAGCAATAAACAATAAAGTAAAACTGGTAATTGATGTCTCAACAGATAAGGCATGTGCCCCGATAAATATGTATGGGGTTTGTAAGTCTGTCGGGGAGAAACTGACTATTCATGCCAATGAAAGAAGAAAAGATACCAGATTCGTATGCATCAGAGCAGGCAATGTAATGGGAACCAGGGGTAGTATAATACCTTTCTTCAAGGATCTTATCCAAGCTGGAAAGGATGTACCTATAACAGATTACAATATGACTCGCTACTTTATGACATTAGAAGAAGCCATTGGACTTTTATTCAAAGCAATTGAACACTGCTACGGTGGTGAGATATTTGTCACAAAGATGCCTGCATGCAAAATTACCGATTTGGCAGAAGTTATGATAGAAGAACTCGGCGGACAGGGCAAGCTCCATGAAATAGGGATTCGCCCCGGAGAAAAACTCCATGAGGTACTGATCTCAGAGTATGAAGCAAAGGACACAATCGTATTTGACGATTCATATTATGTGATATTGCCTTCCCTGAATGTGAATGGTGTTCGGGACAAGTATGATCAATTCGAAAAATTCACCGGTCACAATTATTCATCATGCGACAGATTGATGAGTAAGATGGAAATTAAGGAAAAACTGAAAGATGGAGGATTTATTTAAATAAAAAATTGTGAATTGTCGGTAACAACTGATTCCGATAATTCAAATATATAATAACGACAGTTTTAATATGGAGGAAAAAGCAAATTTGCATTATTTAACACCAACATTCAATTTATAGTTAAGAACCGATTGTTTGAAACTTACGGTATTGCTATTACTACCAATGGACCATGGTTTTAGAACTCATAAGTTACAAACCAAAGGTCTTTAACTATATTTATTAATAATAATTGGATTGTTCATAGCAGATAATATAGCTGGAAAAAAGTATCGTTTGCACAAATGAAGTTTATAATCCGCTAAAGCCATTGGGAAAACACTAGTAGAGCAATACTCAATAGGTTTAAAATGAAGTTAAGGAATTTGTAGCTAAATATTTGACAATAACGAGAGTATAATAATTCATTAAGAGATAGGCGATTTCAACAGTCCCTTACATAGGAGAGTTTAAAATGAGTATAAACTATATTCCAAGTGAAAAACTGTACAAGACTGCAAAAAAGAAATTAAAGCGGGCAAATACTGTATTGGATATTGGATGCGGAATCAACCCTCAATCATTAGTTAAAGCTAAAATAAATATATGTTGTGAACCTTTCAACCAATATGTTAAAGTATTACAGGACAAACTAAAAAATAAAAAAAATTACGTTGTTATGAATGTTGGATGGAATCAAGTAGTCAAAATTTTTCCGCCTAAATCTATAGACACCATTCTTTTGGTTGATGTAATTGAACATCTGGAAAAAGAAGAAGGTAGAGAATTATTAAAGGCCACCGAGTTAGTAGCCAGTCAACAAATCGCTATTTTTACACCACTTGGTTTTTTACCACAGGAACACCCGGACGGAAAAGATATTTGGGGATACGATGGAGGATCATATCAGGAACATAAATCTGGCTGGTTGCCAGAGGACTTTGATGAATCCTGGGACTTGTACATATCAGAGGACTATCATAAAACCGATAATATGGAAAGACCACTTGATCCTCCCTTTGGGGCTATATGGGCGATTAAGAATTTTAAATGCTAGAGTATTAGACATTGATTGGAGTAGAATAATCAATACATATTGGTCGAAAGTAGATTAATAAAAATGGCGAACATTCGGATAAATTAGAATTTTGAAAAAAAGTGACGAGATTAATTAGAATAATGTAGAAGTTACAATAGAGAGATGAGATAATTTATTTTGGCAGTATGCATGAAAGAAAATATTGAATCAAAATACCCTGTATGTTTCAATAATTTAAAAGCAGGAATATGCTAGAATGAAAACCATACAAGTAGGAAATATCGATACAGCTGGTGCTCGATTTAATGGTACAGAATTACACCAACAACTTCTCAATCGAGGAATTAAATCGCAGTTATGTGTCTGGGTTAAGAAAACAAATGATAAAAACACTTGGAGATTAGGTAGCTTTGTAGGTTCAAGAGCTTTAATTTTTGCCATCAAGCAAATTGAAAAGATATTGTCAATTCAGTCAGTTTTATATCCTTTATCCTTACAGTTTTTTTTTGACAGGCGCTTTCATTCTGCGAATCTTGTTCATTACCATCTTATACATGCTGGTTTTTTTAGCATAATCACTTTGCCAAAGTTGTCAAAAATGAAACCAACTATCTGGACACTACATGACCCTTGGGCGATGACAGGACATTGTATCTACCCTCTTGATTGTGTGAGATGGAAAACAGGATGTGGGAACTGCCCTAATTTAAACACACACATACCTATGTTTATAGATAACACAAGATTTATGTGGAAAATTAAGAAATGGGTATTCCACAATTCCGACATAGATATCGTTGTTGCTTCAAAGTGGATGCTAAATATGGCAAAGCAAAGTCCACTACTTTCTAAAACACGTGTACACTATATTCCATTTGGAATTGATTTAGATGTATTTAACCCCAGTGATGTAAAAAAAACAAAACTGTTTTTAGGGATTAATCCAGATTGTGTAGTACTTGCATTCAGGGCAACAACTAGTGAATTTAAAGGTTTGTCTTATATTAGAGAGTGCATTAAAAAACTTAATTGTGATAAACAAATTTGTCTTTTGACAATTGGCGAAAAAAATTTATTTGATGATTTTAGAGAAGAATATCATATATTAGATTTAGGATGGATCAGCGAAAACGAACTGCCTGTATTTTACAATGCATGTGATATTTTCCTTATGCCATCTACAGCAGAAGCTTTTGGTGTGATGGCTATCGAAGCTATGGCGTGTGAAAAAACAGTAGTTGTTTTTGAGGGAACCTCTTTGCCAGAAGTAATTTTTGCACCAAACGGTGGAATTGCGGTCCCACAAGGAGATGTTGATGCGTTGAGACGTACAGTCGAAAGTCTGATAAATAATCCTGAAATACGTCAAAAAATTGGAAAATCCGCTCTTGATTTAGTTAAGAAAAATTATGATGCTGATGATTTTATGGATAAAATGATAGAATTATATGGCGAAGTAATTAAACAGCGAAGAGAAAAAACTAATTAACTATGAATGTCGAATAAAGAAGGCATTGTCAAATAAATGTCACTAAATTCAATCAAGAATATATATTTATCTTGGTGAACTAAACAAATATTCCGTTTTGTTTTTGCTTATATATTTGAGGAGTAAATATAATGAAAATATTAGTATTGGGTCATAGAGGAATGGCAGGTCACATAGTTTATGACTATCTAAATGATTTACCCAATCTAGAAGTTATTAATTCAGATGAACTATTAGAATATAAATTTAATGCGATAAAAAATTTTGAAAATATTGAATATAGGTTAAAGGCAAATCCAATTGATTATATTATAAATTGTATTGGGCTTTTGAGAACGAAATGCAATGAAAATCCAATAAATGCAATCAAAGTAAATTCTCTATTTCCTCACCAATTAGTAAAAATTGCAGATGAGATTGGTGCAAATGTAATTCATTTGAGCACTGATTGTTATATGGATAATGATGTTTATGGGCGAAGCAAGAGAGCTGGAGAAATTGATTATCCTTCACATTTGACCATAAGAACAAGTATTATTGGTCCAGAATTAAAAAGAGATGGCGAAGGATTGTTTGAATGGTTTATGAGGCAAGAGGGGGAAATAAACGGCTATACGAATGTTATATGGGATGGAATAACCACATTAGAGTTAGCTAAGTTCATATATTTTTACATCAATTCAGATCAAAAACCATACGGAATTAAAAATTTACGTTCTGAAAACAAAATATCCAAATATAATCTTCTAGAACTAATTAGAGATACATATGGAAAATCAATACAAATTAATCGATTTGATGCCTTAAAGGATAACAAAACTGAAGACAACGATTTCTTGGAATATAGTATCCCTTCATATGAAAAAATGATTGAAGAGTTGTATGAATACTCAATAAAGTCATAAGCAAGTAATGGCTCTGTAAAAATCCTCATTTGATTTACATAGACAACCTTGGCACACTGCAGATGGCAGTGTAACTGATTCTAAGGCATAAAGAGGCAAAATCGTAGAATTTTTCACGAAATTGTTTAAACTGACAAATAGATTTTCCTGATAAAAAAACTAAAAATTTGGCTAAAATTTATATTCCGCAGATGTCTGGAGAAAAATGGATATTTTTCTTTACCATAGATTTGCGCATACTAATGTTTAAGAGACACTAGGAAAAGTCCCTGAAAAAGACAAGTTCTGCTATGCGCGCAGAGTTAAATAGTCATGAACAATTATAGAATCAGTATCAACAACTACTTTGAAGAAAAATGTAATTGGTGTGTTCTTGGCTATTGTTGCTATAATTGTTTTTAATTTTCATACGAGCCGACTTTTCCGACAGTCTCTTAGAGACTGTCGGAAAATACAGGGTAAAAATCCCATTCACCCATAATAAGCGCAAATTTTTGCGACACTATTTTATTTTAGACAGATTTCGTTATTTGATTGATACTTTTTTGTCCAATAGACCATATCGTTCTTAATATTTCATGAATCCAATCATAGCTTCTCCATTTTCAACACATGTTACGATAGCTATCACTACTCAATTTTACAAATCTCTTGATGTTTACCACAATTCCGGTTAACATTGCCTGAACATTTAGTTTCTCTATTCCCCAGAACTTTGCTCTTTGCAGTCCATGAAATCTTTTCATCTCACCTTGTTTTGGTTCTATGTGTGCCCTCATCTTCATATCGTCTTTATACTCCTGAGATTTACTGTATCTTTTAGCCTCCTCAAAAATAGAATAATGTTTGCTTACTGTGATAGTCCTGTGGTCAAGTTTTGTACATTTTTGTTTCAAACTGCACTCATGACAATCACTCTTTTTGAAATGATAAAGAATTGTGCCTTTTTTCTTGTCGTGATATGAGATCATTGTCCTGTGACCTGCAGACAAGTAACACCCGATTCATCTATACTAAACATTGCTTGTGGGTAATAATCACCAGATGTATTTGCATCTTTACTTACTGGTGCAATAAGTACAGCATCCCTCTTTAATATTTCAAATCGATTAGCAGCACTACCATAAGCACCATCTGCCACTACTTTGCTGATCATTTGTCCGTTAGCTAACCCCTTATCGATAAGTGGTAATAATAGGTCTCCATCATAACTGTTACCACAAGTGGCATTGATGTTAGTTATGAATCCATCTTCTGACATTGTAGAATTCACTTTATAGCCAACAAACTTCTTGTCATCTGATTTTGCACCATGTCTGGCACCAGGGTCCACTGGATTTACAATCCTATCTTTTACCTGACCTTTTCTTCTGCAAACGTTCCCTTCTTCTTCCAGGACATTTTCTCCCAATATACGTTTTAATATCTCTACTTTTTCCTTAACAGGCTCATCAAAACATTCTGTTTTCTGAATCACATTTTGTGCTTCTTTTACAATATCCACCAGTTTTTCCTCTTTCTCTTTTTGGTTCAAATGGTAGACTTTTTCTCTTTTTAGTGCCTGTCTTTTACCACCAAGGTTTTTGTAGAGATGATGATCTATTTTCTTCAATGACTTAAGAACTTCAGTGATCCCTTGCCTTATTATTCAAATCGTACCTGGAATAGCAATATTGGCAATCACATGTGTTGCATCAATATATTGTGTGCTACCTTTTGAAAAACCAGCATCCTGGATCTGTTTTAATAGCTGGTAAAAAACATCATTCCATTTATCACTCCCAAGCTTATCTCTGAAATACCCCAATGCACTATGATCGTATGCATTATCTTCCAAATTTAACCCGATGAACCATTTTACCATTATGTTCACTTGTGCTTCATACTCCATCTGCCTATCCGAATAATCATAGAGATATTGGACTACTGCAGAGCGAAGCAACATCTCGGGAGTGTTTGTTACAGGCCTACCTTTGTTTGATGAGTAGAGGTCTTTGCAGACCTCATTGATGAATGAGAAATCTACCTTTTCATTTATCTTGTAAAGCAAGTGGTCCTTTAGTATCAGTTTTTCGTATATTTCAGGCCCATATACAAATGTTGTTTGCTTGGAATTAGACACAGAATACATTTATATCACATACTAATCAAATTATTTATACACAATTGTCCTATAAGAATATAAATGCATCTATTGATAGTGATTATTTACTTAAAATGGATTTGGTATATATATATATATATATATACTATTGTAAATTTAAGACAAAGTGAACTGACTTTTCCGACAGTCTCCTTAATGTAAAACTTACTAAATATCATAAACTGATAGAATTTTGCTACTATAATTGATGAATAGCTAGAATCCAGATAATTCTCAAAATTCCAAGGACATCTGCGGAAAGTCGGTTTTAACTCTTTACATCTACTAAAAAGCTCTCCTCAACTTGCAAAAAATCAGCAAAGCGTTTTTTCATAGACTCCAATGTTAAATATTTATTAAATGCAGCTGTACCATTATGAGTTAATTTCGCATATAAATCAGGTTCAGAAACCAATCTTACCAACGAATCAATTATCTTTCCAGTTTCCAATGAATAGCAACATAAACCAGCATTATTTTCTTCAAGGAACTGAGCAGGAGAAGCGTACTCTGGACCATGAAAAAGAACCGGCCTGCCAGCTGCTAGGTATGTAGTCAGTTTTGAAGGGAAACTCAATCTGGCTTCATCCTCAAAAGTTTTATCAAACCAATATGGACAGTATAGAATATCTGCCTCCGACATTAATTTTATTGTTTCTTTCTGAGATTTCCAGCCAAGAAATTCAATATTGATATCTTGTTTTGCATCAGAACGCACTTTGTTCCCTAGTAGTCTAATTTTTACTTTGCGATTGCAAATCATCCAATCCACTTTTTCTAATGCAGTAATTAGTGCATTCCATTCTTCAACAGAATAAATTTGTCCTGCCATTCCAATAATTAAATCATTACCAGAATGAATATTCGTAGCAGGTTCAAAAGCAAAACTTGAATCAATACTGGATATGAATGGAACTGTTCTAGTTCTGTAATCACGCATATATTGCTGTGCCATAGCCCAAGAAGCAGTAAAACATCCATCACTTGATCGTATAGCTACATCAAATTCCTTTAATATAAGAGATGATGATATGCTATCTATTTTATTTGCTCGCATCCACCATTGTGGCGGATCCCAAACGTGTGTGAGTAAAGGTACTCCTAAACTCTTCGAAACTGGAAGAGCAAGACGAATCATTGTTTGTCCTTGTAAGACACACCAAACAATATCTGGACAAAATTCTTGCCCAAAATTAACTGCTTTTGATGCAATTTTCTTAGTAACTAATGAATTATATCTTTCGTTTATTAGTGCAGTAAAGCTTCCAAATTTATTGGGTAAAACACGAAAAGCAAATTCTCGAGGCTTTTCAGTATATTCTATTGGAATCCAATCAAGATCTGAAGAAATGCGGGCGTTTAAACTTGGATTTACAACTGCAAAACAGGCAATTGAACCTTTTGGTAAAAACCGACATAACTGGTCAAGAATAAGACCAGCTGTTAGATTTTGACATGGAGGTACATCTGTTAGTAGAAGTATTTTCAAAAAGCTATTCCCCTATGAATTTTTAAAATTGAAAATAAATTTCCAGTGAATATAATTATTAATTCTATGATATAATCATTTCTGTTAATATCATTGTTTCAAATATGAATAAAAGCATAGTCAACTTCAAGAATATTACGTATTAATCAATAACTTTTTATCTATCACTAATTTTCAGAAACTGAGCTAACTTTGACAATCAAAACCAAGAGTAACAATATTACTTACTTCGAATACCAGTTATCACACTCTTTATCTCTTCATAAATCTTTCCGTCATATTTCAATACCAATACTGCATATATTCCACCTCCAAGAATAATCGGAATTATCACTTGCCATACATTCGAAATTGGTATCATTAGTCTATACATACCAATAAAAAGTGACATCATGATCGATGCTTTTAGAATATTCATTAAACACCCATACTCAATTCTGATTGTTAGAATTTTTGATAAAAGCCGAGATGCCAGAATCGCGTTTAACCCCATAGTAAGAAGTGTAGCAATCGCAGCACCTGCAATTCCCACCAAAGGTATTAACGCCGCATTCAATGCAATGTTTATAGCAACTGCTATCATGGTTACTTTCGATAAATCTTTTAGATTATCAAGTGCAGTTAGATACGCAGAAAAAAGATAGTAAATAATAGTTACTATTTGCACAATCAACAATACTATCATTGAGATATAACCCCCTGCAAACTCTTCCCCATAAAAAAAATATAATATCTTGTCACCTAACAAAATCCCCCCGGCAAACATAGGTACGGCTAAAATAATAGAGTATGTAAATGCACGAGATATTGACTCTTCTATTAAGCCAGTTTCACCTATTTTGCTCCATCGGCTAACTCTTGGCCATAGCGTTGAACGAAGTGCAATTGCAGTGAATCCTGCCATTGCACTTAACTGCAAAGCTATACGGTAAACACCCACATCAGAATTATTTAGGTAGTAACCAATCATGATTGTATCTGAAGTAGAAAATACTATTACTCCGCTTGAAATTAAAAAAATCCATGCCGAAAATGTTGCTAGATTCTTAATGTGTTTCCATTCAAAGGAGACAAAAGACAATCCAAAAAAGTGTAATTGTAGTAGAGTTCCTACTAACATCCCAAAAACAAAACCACCTGCAAGCCCAGCAGTTCCAAAACCAAAAAAAACTGCAATGACTTGAACAATTATTCGTGAAATGTTATTAACAAAATTCCCGGTAGCCTGTACCCCAACTTTGCCACATCCCTGCATAGCACCTGAAATTGCTCCAAACATTACTGATACTGCCAGTGCCAACAAAAACCACATAAATGTTCCTGCATCATTGAAATCGACAAAATACCTGCGAGAAATTAGAAGTATGACTATAACCAATATCACAAATAGAGACCGAAGTACAACAAAAGCGCTAAAGTACTCATTTTGCTCTTTTCCCTCGCTGATGCGCTTAACCGCAGCTCCTCCAAATCCTCCATCAGTAACCAGACTAATTACAGTAAAATATGCAACAAATAAAAAATACCCACCCAGAACGCTTGCACCGACTGTACGTGCAAAATAGATTGTACTTAGAAATCCAATGAAGGTATATGCAATCTGCCAGATAAATAAGATTATACTCTGACGCTGAACTGCACCTATATTCATGATGCGTGATTGGAGAATATTTAATCCAGACATTATTGAGATGTTTTAATATATGAAATGTTGAGAATTTACCTGCTTAAGACTATTAGGTCAAAAAAGATTAACAACCATATAAAAGTATCACTCTGATCAGCCTCTCTAAAGAATAGGTTTTTCTACAGAGCTAGACAAACTCTATTTTTAACAACACTTATATTTAACATGCCATCTATTAGTGTAACAAAAATCCACAAAAATATCTATTTCTACTTAATAATATCACATGCTCTATGCTTGCGAGGAAGTACATGAATAAAAAAGCAAATTTTCAAGACCAGAAGAATCGCTTACCCTATATTGTCGGAGTGATTATATCTTTTATAATAGCCTTCTACATAAGAACTATCCCCAAAGCAAGCGTCTTTATCTCCGACACCTTCGTCAGGTTTGGCGGTAACGATCCCTGGTACCATCTAAGGAATGTTGAATCGATCATACACAACTTCCCCAACATGCTATGGTTCGATGCGTATACGCAATTCCCTAATGGCACCAACCAGATATTTGCACCACTCTACGACATGGTACTGGCCACGACTATCTGGATACTGGGAGCTGGAAACCCGGACCAGAACCTGATATACACTACCAGTGCCTACTTCCCTGTAATTCTGGGTGCGCTCGTTGTAGTCCCAACATATTTTGCTGCAAAATGGCTGTTCAACAGGGAAGTTGGTTTACTTGCATCATTTCTTATTGCAATATCCTGCGGTCAGTTCCTCTCAAGATCAATGATAGGATTCAACGACCACCATATAGCTGAAACCTTACTGAGCACTTTAACAGCGATGTTCCTGATAATGGCAATAAAAAAAGCAGACCATGGGAAAATTGCTTTTTCCGACCTGAAGAACAGGAATATAGATCAAATAAAACCTGCAATCCCATATCTGATACTTACAGGAATATCATTGGGAGCATACACCCTTGCATGGAAAGGAGCACTGTTTTTCGGTTTTATCATTGGCGTATACATAACCATCCAGCATATAATCAACCACATGCATGGAAAAAGCACTGATTATCTTGCCATCAGTGGAATGGTCGTTTTTTTCATCGCACTATTAATGGTACTCGTGACCCCATATCTCGGGGGAACAAAATCATTGTACATAATGGGATTTCTTGCAGGCATTATCGCCTTCCCAATATTCACCCTTATCTCGATCGAGATGAATAGAAGAGGATTGAAGCGCTATTATTTCCCTGTATCGACCTTGGTATTGTTAACGGCTGTGATCATTGCAGCAAGACTCTTCTCAGAATCGGCATATTCCCTCATAACAAGTGTCTTCAGCTATTTCACTCGAACCGGCGGCGGCATGACCATCGCAGAAGCCTCCCCCCTCCTCTCGGTTGGCGGCCAGTTCTCCCTCCAGCCCCTCTGGTACAATTTCGGAGCCTTGGGGTACATCTCCTTTATTGCACTTGCAGTACTGATCTATAAGGCATTCACCCAGAAGAACACGCCAGATCACACGTTCCTGCTTGTGTGGACACTAATGATCATCTGGGCTATGCTGCAGCAGAACCGTTTTGCATATTACTACTCGGTGAATGCGGCTATTCTCAGCGCATGGATTGGCATCAAGGTGCTTGACCTTTCCGGATGGCGGCAGCTTGTGGACAGCTTCAGATCGAAGACGTTCAACGCAAAGAATATTAAGCTGATGCATATCCTTTCAGCAGCATTCATTGTACTTATCCTCATATATCCTACATACAGCCTAGCTATGCAGCAGAACCAGGGAACAGGAGGGCCCAATGGCTACTGGATAGAAACTACCCAGTGGCTCAGGTACAACACTCCTGATCCAGGGTTGGATTACTACGAGAGTTACGAGAGGCCTGCACCGGGTGAGAGATACCAGTATCCTGACACAGCATATGGTGTTATGTCCTGGTGGGACTACGGGCACTGGATACAGGTCATCGGGCACCGAATACCTAATGCCAATCCCTTCCAGCAGGGGATAGGTGGCCGTACCAATAGCCTTGAAGAAGAAAACAGACCGGGCGCATCCACATTCTTCACAGCCCAGTCAGAACAGGAAGCAACCGCAGTCCTTGAAGCGATCCATCCTGATCCGGACAGGGCGGGCGCACGTTACGTAGTCTCAGACGTTGAGATGGCCACAGGCAAGTTCTACGCCATGTCCGCCTGGACACTGGACACAGATGGTTATTACGTGCAGGTTCAAACCGATTCGGGATACGTGACCGTACCAGGGCAACGCTACTTCAATTCAATGGAAGCAAGGCTTCATATATTCGACGGGAACGGCCTCAGGCAATACCGCATGGTATATGAATCACCTGCAGGCAACACCCAGGAGCCAGGATACAAGAATGTATATAATGTCCTTTTCGGAGGGAACCTTCCTGAGACAAATACAGGATATGTCAAGATCTTCGAATACGTCAACGGTGCAACCATAACAGGAACAGCACCCGAAGGTGAGACCGTTACGATAAGCAACACCATAATGACAAACCAGATGAGGACATTCACATATACCCAGTCCACCACATCTGACGGGGCATACACCTTCATAGTGCCATATTCCACAGAAGGACCCATTGAAGGCCAGACGCAGTTTGCTGCAATGCCAGCCGGACCTTACGTGGTAAGTTACGGCAATGTGACACAGCAGGTCCGTGTCAGTGAAACGGATATCCTGAACGGGAACACGATAGAAGTATAAGGGCTTCTATCTCTTTTTATTCTGTGTACCTATTTTCCGACATCTACAAATAACATCATGCCGAAGCTAGCTTAAAAGGTGATATATTGGACAATATTATCAAGGGAAGAGTATGGAAATTCGGCTGCGATATCGATACCGATGTTATAATTCCCGGAAAATACCTGCGCACAACGGATATGCAGGTCTTTG
This sequence comes from Methanolobus sp. WCC5, assembly GCF_045690325.1. GTDB lineage: Archaea > Halobacteriota > Methanosarcinia > Methanosarcinales > Methanosarcinaceae > Methanolobus. The sequence continues at coordinate 1,433,026 of NZ_CP146981.1, forward strand.
CAGACCATGTACTGGAAGGAATAGATCCGGATTTCCCAAAGAAGGTGAAAAAAGGAGACGTTATAGTTGCAGATGACAACTTCGGTTGCGGCTCGTCCAGGGAACAGGCCGCACTGGCGCTGAAATATGCAGGTGTTGCATGTGTGGTGGCAAGGTCTTTTGGCAGGATATTCTTCAGGAACGCCATCAATGTAGGCTTACCGCTTATGGAAGCAGATGTTAGCTGCAAAGAAGGGGATGAGGCGGAGATCGACCTGCTTCAGGGAACTGTCAAAGTAAATGACAATGTGTTCCAGGGAAACAAACTCCCGGATTTCCTGCTGGAGATACTGACAGATGGCGGACTTGTGGCGCACAGGAAAGCAAAGAAGAGAACAGAATAAGGATACCCATCACATGAGCATGATATTTCCCCTTGAATACAAGCATGTCGGATACAGCAGGGAACTTGATTATTGTGATGACAGGCGTATATATTTCCTCACAAAGTACCTGATAGTGGAACATTGCGACAATAGCTACTCCCTGTACATGGTAACACATCAGGGAAACGACTTACTAAGGGACGTTACATCCCTGGAGGAACTTGCCTCGGGTGAGGAGATCATCCGCTACGACAGGGAACTGAACATCAAGGACAGAAGAGATCTCATAGAAAAGGCATCCTTGCTCTGCAAGGAAAAGATAAACACGGTAATATTCACAGGTATTGACAAACACCTGACATTTGTGCATAAACCCGAACTTTCAGCCATCCTGGATATCGAGATAGTGGACGTGGTTCCACCCGGGCCATCCTGGCTTGCAAGTGTTGTGCACAGGCTGGAGAAGAGCGGCATATTCGGGGATCTGACTATCAGGTTCACAGAGAAGCTGACAGATCTGAGAAGGTTCCAGGGAGAGAATACGGTATTCCCATGTTCTTCCTCCGGACTTGAGGGAAAATGTCTTGACTGTGATGTGGTAGAAGAGGACGGTGCACTGCTTGTGGGGTGTGAGATATCAAGGAACCTTTTTGAATCCAGGTTTCCCGGACTTGAGTATTCCTTTGTGAACATATGCCCTTTCAAGTCCGACATATTCAGGCCTGAAAAACCGTTCATCACAAGATGCTGCCGCTCGGAAAAATCCGGTATCGTTACAATAAATGGTATCCGGGGGGTTGTGGTCCATTGGGGAGCATCGGAATTTGACGTGGCAAAAGCTGTATGGGACCTTGTTGCCGATATAAAGGAAAGGACAAAGATCAAAGAGGAGCTATCATGAAACTTGCAGTTGTTGAAGGTGACGGAATTGGGAAAGAAGTAATACCAGCGGCAATAGAGGTACTTGACTCCCTGGGACTTGATGTGGAGAAGATACCACTTGAGCTTGGTTACGGTAAATGGGAACGCACTGGTTCTGCAATAACAGATGAAGATATATCCATACTGAAAAGTTGTGACTGTATTCTCTTTGGTGCCGTGACCACACCACCTGATCCGAATTATAAAAGTGTGCTTCTCACCATCCGCAAAGAACTGGATATGTACGCAAACATCCGTCCCATCCGTCCCTTACCTCCTGTCAAGGGGATCTATGAGAGCAATGATTTCAACTTCATAATTGTCAGGGAAAATACAGAAGGATTGTATTCGGGCATAGAGGAGATAGGAAGCGATGTTTCAACCACCACAAGGGTCATCACACGAAAAGGCTCCAAAAGGATTGCCGATTACGCCTGCAAACTTGCAAAGAACAGAATGAACAAACTGACAATAGTCCACAAGTCCAACGTAATGAAATCCGACAAACTTTTCCTTGATGTGTGCAGGCAGGCCGCGGCAGATGAAGGGATTTTAAGCAGGGACGAGCTTGTTGACTCCTTTGCCTATAACCTTATAACATCGCCCTGGAACTACGATGTAATAGTCACCACAAACCTCTTCGGGGATATACTGAGCGATATGTCAGGGGCACTTGTAGGCGGCCTTGGCCTGTTACCCAGTGCCAACATCGGTGACAGGTATGCATTCTTTGAACCGGTACACGGAAGCGCACCAGATATAGCAGGCAGGAACATAGCCAACCCTATTGCAGCCATACTCAGCCTCAAAATGCTCCTTGAGTGGCATGGGGACATAGCAGAAGCTGCAATTGTGGATGAAGCCCTGGGCATTGCACTCAATATGGGCATCTGTACCCCGGACCTTGGTGGCAGGAACACGACGTCAGAAGTGGGTAATCTCATTGCAAAGTATATAAGGACAAAAATGGAATGAACCTGCGTTCTCATATAATACAAGTGGTCCATTGACCCGATAATTACAGCGATATTCCAAGATGGGGCGATCCTCACACTAAGTAAGGCCAAGCAATGAAGATACTGCTGCCATGGTGACAACTGCACTGGCTCCGGATATCCATACCATGATCACAAAGTCGATGGTGGCACTCAACATATGGCCCCCATCCACGATCCGGATGAGGATGGCAGACATCAGGGAGTGGCCTACCATGATTGCCAGGACCATATTTGCCAGAGTATCCATATTCCCTACATTGGTATAGAGCACCATGCCCATTGACATACCCGGAGGCATCTCCACGGCTGCAAACATATCCTGCATAAGTCCTACCACACCAAGGGAGATGTACATGGTAAAGCCGATACCACCTGTCAGCCCGTAAAGGACACCTACAAGACTGGCAGCGGACTGGGACCTCTTTTTCCTGAGGGTCACTATCCTGTGAAAATTAGTTGCAATTATGTCGCCTATGACCTCAGGCTGACCGCCAAGATTGGTTGCCTGTACGAACATACCTGAAAAACGCTGGATGAGATTGCTTCCGGTATTGGCCGAGAAATATTCCCACGAGCTGAACTTGTTGATCCTGGTAACAAGCATCTTATAGAGGTTGTTCACATCCCGGGTAAGCGGACCGAAATCATGTGCCCTTAGAGCCTTGAGTGCCTCATCTATAACGCCGCCTCTTGCACCGGCAGAACTTCCAAGCGAGCGTATGAATGCAGGAAAGTTCTCATCCTTCCTTCTGATACTTTTCTCTATCTTCCTTGATACGTGACCAGTGTAAACTAGAGGAGTGAGCACCATAGCCACTGCAATAGAGGTTTCTATTTTACCATAAAGACTGACTGCAATAAAAACAATGATGCATCCTGCTATGGACACAGGGATTGAACGATACAGTTTCAGTTTGTTCTCAGTAATATTCTTAGAACGGCTCCATGCAGGGTCTTTTGGGATCTTGCTCTTTGTGAACATTACCATAACAATGTCCGTTACAAGGAAGATGATCACGACAACACCCATAAGCAGTTCAGCATTCATACCAGTGATAACAGGCATTATAACTGCAAATGAAGCCATGAATATCAAAGACATTACAAGGGATACGAATAGTTCTTTGATGATCTCCACAACATACAAAGCACCATTATACATTGCCTCATACTCGTTCATTACAACGTTCTGCTCGGCAAAAAGGAAGGTTTTCACATCTTCCCCTGACTGCAGTGCATGGGCAAACCTGTCAAGGAAGTCCTCAAATATTATAGAGGGGGTCCTTTTGGAAATAAAACGACACCCATCTGCAAGACTGAGATGCCAGACAGTTACAAGGTCATATATTTTCCTTGTTTCCTGGGCAAGCTCCTGATAGTCATCGTTCTCTGAAACGATACGCACTATATCCAGCCGGGGAGTCTCAGCCGTGGCTATAGATCCCATCTGGGTGATATAGTAATGCATATTGTTATCTATCCTGGAAGCCTTTGCGGCAAGAATGGACAGGGGATAGGAAAAAGCAAAAATGATACATACAACAGGTATCAATGCCGGTATATATCTGGTAGTCCCGGTGAAAAGTGTGGGAAAGACGATCAAAAGAGTGGCCGAAAAGATGAAACCAAATGCTATTATGGGTAAGGCAAACTTTTTCAGATAAGCGGCCGGTTCCATGCCGATATTCTTGAATGCCTTCTCATAGCTCATGAAACCCACCTTAGATCATAAACGGAAGTCCGTCTACACCGTGTTTATAGAAATTGACTATGATCTCAAGGACATCATAGTAATCTTCGATACCTCTTGAACGCATCTCTTCCAGTATCTTAGCCCTGAGGAACAGGTCCTGATATATCAGCCTCTTGTCCTCATAACCAAGTTTTGTAGCTATCTTATCCTCGAGGATATAACTGTTGTTCAGGCCACGGAACTTATGTCGGTCCGTATCCGGCTCCCACTGAAAGACAGCCCTTGTGGCAACACCACCGATCTCCTCATAATAGCCTTCTATCTCTTCGATTGCAAGGGCACGCCTGAGGAACTTACCCTTACGATAGACAGCGGACAGTATCATTGCAATGTTAAGATTGTCAATGAAGGTCACAGGCACATTGATAGGGTCGGCCGTAAGACGCTGGATCATCTTTGAAACTGCAGAAGCGTGGAATGTTGCAAGTACAGGGTGACCTGTCTGCATACCCTGAAAAGCTACGTTACCTTCGGCTCCTCTGATCTCACCAACGATAATGTAGTTTGGTCTTGATCGCAGGGCGGCCTTTAGCAGGGCAAAGGTATCGACCCTTGACTCGGGAGGACCTTCCTCACGGGTGATCAATTGCTGCCACACTGGCTGAGGCGGCTGTACCTCAGCCGTATCCTCTGCAGAGAATACTTTTGCTTTGGGGTTAACGAAAGCAAGGCACGCATTGAGCATTGTGGTCTTGCCGCTGGCAGTCTCACCACTGAAGAAGATACTCATACCATTCTCAAGACACATCCACATATAAGCAGCCATTTCCGCGCTCAGTGCACCCCAGCTGATAAGCTGGATGATACTTACCGGCACCTCGCTGAACTTACGCATTGTAAAACTGCTTCCTCTCTTGCTCACATCTATACTGTAAATAATGTTGATACGGGAGCCATCCGGAAGCGCACCGTCCGCTATTGGCCTTGCATCACTTACAGGACGGCCTATACGTTCACTCATACTTCGAAGCCAGTTATCAAGCCCCTGCTCATCCCCAAAAGTGAGGTCTGTTTTAATGGTGTCGAATATCTTATGGACAATGAAGATATTATCCACGCCTATGCTGCTGATATCTTCAAGATAAGGGTCCCTGATGATAGGTTCGATAGGCCCGGACCCGATGATATCCCTCTCTATGTGATATAGGATCTTGTTGTACTCTTCCTGGGTCAAAGGGACTTTTTTCTGTACAGGTACCAGTTTTTGGATGACATTGAATTTATTACTACCACCTTCTTCAACCCTGCCACCTGCTCCTATATCTATAGAGGAGTTTAGTAACTTGGTAATAAGCTCCTTCAGCTCAGCCTCAGATTCTGGGACGGGTTCGCTTGCTGATTTTTCAAGAATTATGTCCAGGATTGCCTGGTATTTCTTTTTCTCAGAATCATTCAGTTCAGGTTCGATCCCATAGTATTTTATCTCTCCAATCTCAGGAGTCCCATAGAGGTGGATGAACACAGGATCTCCCACAGGCAGGATGATATTGACATTTTCCCTGTCAAGGTCCTTTGAAAGACTAACCATGAAAGTAGGTTCATCAGCTCCGGTCTCCTGCATGAAACGCTTTAGATATATTCCAAGATGTGGATTTCTTTGTATAGCTTTTTGAAACTCCGGATCCATATAAGCACTCCTTCAACCTCAGGATACAGACGCTATCTCCACAACAAGGCCTACCTTTGGTTCTATCCTGAAACCTATCATTTGCCCGACAGGACCTTTTGCACCTGTGAACTTATTTACAAGAATGGTCCTTTTGACCTCACTTCCAAGAGGTTTTGATTTGAGTGTGATGTAAACGTCGCATGAAGAACGGAACATAGATGCAATGTCCTCACTTAACTGGTTGGGCTCGATGGTCAGTATGATGACTTTGCCCATGCCATTGAGCTTCTTGAAGAAGGAGATGAGATCAAGACTTTTTTCTGTATTCGCGCTGTATTTGATCAACGAGGAAAGAGTATCGATAATTATAACGTTCTTCTCGAAAAGCTCTTCTGCTGCCATTAGCCTTTCAATGAAGTCAAAACGGGATTTTGCAGCCTGTACAAGCGGGATTACGGGAATGTAGAGCAACAGGCCATTTAAAAGGTATGGAGCTATCGGATAATCCAGGGAATACATCTGGTTAATGAAGCCTTTTGTTGTCAGTTGTGTGGAAACAAAGGTAACACTGACATCATTCTCATTCAACCCGAAAGAAAGACGCTGGGTAATGGAACTCTTACCGCCGCCACTTCCTCCTTCTATTACCACAAGTGAGCCTGCAGGGAATCCGCCCCCTAATTTTGCATTCAGGTCATCCCTTGGCACCTCAAATGAATTGATCTTTGCCATTTTTACCTCTTACGTTTTAAAGCTCATAGCACCGGATTTACCATTTTCTGCTGCAACAAGGATCCTGTGGTCCCCGGGATCAAGTGGTGCAGGTACAGTAACTACATCAAGAGTAAGGATGTCTCCCGGCCTCCATACAACATCGCCATCCACAAGGCTGATATCCACATTCTCAGGAGCGATCAGGATACCATCTACCAAAACCGTAACATATTCTGGTACCAGTTCTGTTTTACCGGTGTTCTTTACATAGAAAGTATATGTTTTACTCACCTCATTGTAGGGGATCATCTCCGGGTCGTTTACAACGGTGAGATCGGTTCTCATCTGCTCCGAAAGCAATTTACTGCTTGCACCGGATGAGGCCACCATAGACTGGACGTCGGCCGATATGAGAGCTACGACACTTATTGCCAGGATAATAGCTGCTATGAAGAATATCATATGTGTAACAGCTGTTTCAGCATCATTATTGTTCAGTAATTTCATTCGGTCTGTGCTTAGCATGATGATCATGTTTTTCTGCTGGTCCGGATATAATTAGAATTAAAATCATAATATATAATTAATACTATATAAGGATGTTATCAGACCAGGTAGGACCCATAAGCAGAAACACCATTCTCGGTCACAACCTTAACACGATGGACCCCAGAGCCGGAAAGGTCGGTCACTGTGAGGTTTCTCGTCTCAGAAGGTGTCCAGGTTGCTGCAACATTATCATATGTGTAACTCTCCAGATTTCCATCCACAATGACATTCATCCTGTCAAAACGAAGTGATTCGCTACCTGTGTTTGTAAGGCTCACGGTCAGGTTGTAAGTGCCCTCAAAACCATCTGCAGTGGACTCAACTATTTCTATATCAGTCTGCAGCTTTGAGAGCTGCATCCGGTATTGCTCAGCAGATGCATCATCTATCAATTCATTGGAAGTACCCATCATTGTGTAAGAATAGGTCCCCATGAGTACTGCAGAGATGAAGAAAATTACCGCAACTACAGACAGTTCAAATCCCATAGAGTTCCTCCAGACCATGTTTTACTTTTGCCATTTCCCTGTCTATTGAACTTAGCATGTTCCTGTCTATCTTACGTCCGGATAATCTTTCTATGAAAAGGAGGGATTTGGTATGATCCTCAGGAAGAAGACGCCACGTGGGTTTCTCGACATAATAATCGATACCTCTCGCATAGGCCATTATCTCTGACCTTACATCCTCACTTATCCATCCGATGTCCACATAGTAATCAAGTGCATCCATGAGGTTGTTTCTCCCCACGCGCTCCATAAGGAACTCTATCCAGTTGAGCAGGACAACAACACTTGTGGGGTCGGCTTTTATGCATTCCAGCCTTACCATTGGCACAGATGTTTTCCTTGGATTGTCTTCAATATCGCCAGCTTCTTCCACTTCATCATCGTCAGGAAGTTTTCTTTCCTGTATACCTGTATTATTGACCATCAAAGGCCTTTGCTCCAGAACATCAAGACGGGAGGTTATATTGGCGGTGGTTTGTGCAAGATCGACTATGTTCTGGTCAAGGATATCAGTTCTTGAGAACATTTCCTCGGCCCGGGAGGATAATTGCCCGATGCTTTCATGCATCATCACCATTGCATCTGCAAAGGCATCCATCTTGGATTCAATGTTCTGCATCCTTGATTCGGCTTCTGATGAGATGCCCTGGGGCATACTCAGTTTCTGAGACGTTGCATCAAGATCATTTTTCAGGATAATAAGCATGTCACCTACTTCAGTTATCCTTTTTTCCATTTTCTCAAATCGCTCGATGGTGGCACGGGTTGCAACATCATCTCCCACAAAAGGATTGACCTGGTTGGACACTATCTCATACAAGGACAACAATTCAAGAATACTCTGATCGATCTTGTCAACGGTCTTTCTGATCTCTTCATTGTCCCTCTGGACCATGTTCAGAGTTACATCTGCTTTTGAAAGCTTGGTCTCAACATCCTTGAGCTTTTTCCGGTTCTCCTCCACCATTTCATTATTTGCTGATGATTGCTGAGATGCCTGTTGAGGAGCGCCACCCGGAGAAGTGCCCGGTGGAGCCATACCAGGAGGAAAAGGTGGAGTACCGGATGCACCCGGAATGTTTGGAGGTGACGGCGGACCGCCAGGAGATCCTCCCGGAGGGAACGGGGGTATTCCAGCAGACAGATCCGGAATTGAACCAAGATCAGGAGTACCCTGGAGAAAGGAAGGGGTGTCTGAATCAAAAGGAGATTCTTTTCCCTTTTTTTTGTCCTTCCTGGAGAGAGACGATGTCATTTTTTTTATTTTATCACTAATTCCGGACATGGTTCCACTGATAATGATTTATACAAGGGGATAGAAATATCTATACAATTGTCAATATACCCTCAATAATATATATAAATTTTGAATAAAACATTATGCTACGTGAGTCGAACCTGCCAGATGGATTTAAATCATTTGCAGCATTTTAGTGATAGATCTGTTTGACACGCAAGAAAATACTTAAAGCCGAAATGACATCTGATGATGATGGATTCAGGTTTGCAACACCCCAACCTGTTGCAGAATACAGGGCAAAGAGACTCCAATGCGGGGTCATCGCTGACATAAGTTGTGGCATAGGAGGACAGGCACTATATTTTGCAAAATACTGTGACTATGTATACGCAATCGAGATTGACCACAAGAAGATAGGCTATGCAAAAAAGAATGCAAAGATAATGGGTGTCGATAATATAGAGTTTATCAACGCAGATGCACTCTCACCGGAAGTTATCTCCGGATTGCCGGCTCTTGACGTAGTATTCTCCGACCCGGCACGGCCTCCTGCAGAGAAAGAGAGGAATATCGACAACCTGAGACCTTCGATACCTGCAGTCATTAAAGCATATGCTGGGAAAAGCTCGAATTTTGCATTTGAGGCACCGCCTCAATTACCACCTGACAGAATACCTTTTGACTGTGAAAAAGAGTACATGTCACTTGAAGGAAAGCTTAACCGCCTGAACCTTTATTTTGGGGAGCTGAAAAAGGCCGGTGTTTCGGCAGTTGCGCTCCCGGGTGAACATATAATCCGAAAGGATGACCGGACCGTAGATGTCAACAGAAGTGAGAGACCCGGGGCTTTTGCCTATGAACCTGAAGAATGCGTAACAAAAGCAGGCCTTCTGGAACAACTTGCATCCGTATTAAAAGAGCAGGGAATTAAGAAGCAAATACCTGATATCAGTATTTTTGAAATCGATGAGAAAAGAGTACTTATAAGCTCAGACATTCCTCTGGAATGCCAATTGTTCAAGAACAATTACAGGGTTGTAAAGTTCATGGATTTTGAGATAAGGGAAGTGAACTCATATCTGAAGAATAATTCCTTTGGAAAAGTTGTCATCAGGACATCTATAGAACCGGAAAGATACTGGGAGGTCCGCAAGACACTTGAAAAGGGACTTGAAGGAGAAAGGAAAGCCCATCTGTTCCGGAAGGGTAAGTACGCAATGCTTTGTGAAGTGCAGGATCACTGAAATTCCATTTCCAGCAGTTCCTTTGTCCTTTTTATGAGTTCTTTTCTGCTGAAAGGTTTGGTTATATAGTCATCTGCTTTTAACACATGCAGACCAAGCATTTTATCGAACTCCTGGCTTTTCACCGTAAGCATGGCCACAGGCAAAAGTGGCTGTTTTTCTTTTATCTTATGGAAGGTTTCCCAGCCATTCATGTCGGGCATCATTATATCAAGCAAAACAGCATCTGGTCTTTCCCTGTCAATGAACTCAAGGCATTCAAACCCGCTTTTTGCACCGACAACGTCTATGTTCTCAGATTCCAGTATCAACTTTACAAGGTCAATGGTATCCGGCTCATCATCCACGACCATAACTTTGGGACACATGATCAATTACAGCTCCTGAAAAGGATTATACAATAATATACCATCAGTATTATACATTAAAAATATATAATTATCCCTCTTCAACCCAACCAAGACGTCTCATGACCATCTTGATCCTTGCCTTGACCTCTCTCTTATCAAATGGCTTGGAAATATAATCATCAATTCCAAGTTCCATTCCCTTTACCTTGTCCTCAACAGCTGTCTTGGCAGAGATCATTATAACAGGGATATCACTTGCAGATTTGCTCTTTTTGAGATGTTCCACAACCTCATAGCCATCCATGTCAGGCATCATGATATCAAGTAATATGAGATCAGGAAGCTCCCTTAGAGTGAGTTCAATGGCTTCCTCACCATTGTGGGCTACCAGGAAATCGTATGGTTCACTTATAAGAGACAACTTTAACAATTCAGGAATATCCGGTTCATCATCAACTATCAGGATCTTTAGACGGTCCCTCTTTATCTTCTTCTGCATCGGTTCGAACTCAATGGAACCATCCTCTACAGAATACCTGAAATCAAAATCCTTCAGACCTATTTCCGTATGTATCTCACCTACATTGGTGATCTCGATGACCACATCAAAGAAAGATGTAATGAGAACTTCCGTCTCAGGTGGCAGGATGCTCCTGGAAAGCATCGAAAGGATACTTCCGTTATTTTCAGCAACCTTTTTTTCAATGAACTTAACGAAGTTCTCAACTACCTGCATCGTGTCACTTGCAAGCACATTCATATTATCTATGATGAGCAGCGAACGTGGGTGATTCTGGAAAACGTTAGATATATGCGAGGCCATCTTGGTGTAATCTGCAACCGAACTGCAATAAAAAGTATCCGGATGATGCTGTTTACCCGGTACATCGATATCAATGAACAACATTCTGTCCTTATTGATAGCAAAGCCGAAATCCTCGAAACGGTTAAGTACCTTGTCCCTTGAAGCACTCAGGCATAACCATACAATAGTCCTTTCAGATTCTTCTTTTAGTATATCGGATAAATAGAAATATACCAGACGCTCTATGAAACTGTCAACTGGAGCAAGGAACAATGTATTCTTGCCGGACAGTTCTGCCCGCATGGTTGAAAGGATTTCCTGCGTTTGATCATTCATTGAAAAGTACCTTTAAATTTAGTTTAGCAATTGTTATTAGTTTTATTTTCTTATTAATGTTTGGGCAGAAAATGTACTTGCGGCATGAAAACATTCATTTCATCGGAATGAGTCTGACCTGGGGATAACCGCAGATGAACTCCATCTCAACTGCAAATACTCCGGTTCTGGGTACGACCCCGTACATAACAAGGGTCCTGTCCACGTTCTCAAACTTCCAGTGGGTTGTGGCCATATGGGCAACCGACTCATTTATTCTCTGCCCGTATTTTGCAACAGCAAGAACGACATTCTCCGTAGTCTTTGTAATGGATGCCATCTGCCCGATTATAGAGCCTATGTTCTCCCAGCCATAATTATATTCCATGCTGTCAAGACCTATATAATCAAGGATAGGAGAGCCATAGCGGACCATCATTTCATTCTTGGCCTTATGGAATATGTCCATGTCCTTGTAAATATTCCCGGAGAATGGTTCGATGTATGCAGGGATCCTGCCTTTCAGATCACGTATCTCAAAACCCACGAACTGTCCATTGAAGTGACCGTCACCTGTAAAAGGGGATATCATACGCTTTTCCGTCTCAACGCTCGTCCCCTCTGTGGGCATGCTCACAAGCCCGCGGCCCATGTTAAGATGATTGATGAAACCTGGCAAAAGCAAGCTGTAAAATGAGTCCCCGACCCCACTTGTAATTTCAAAGAGGTTAAAGCTTCCTTTCTGATAACCGCCTCCAAGTACTTCATCAAAATCAGGGATACCCGTTGAGATCTTGCTTTCGGAGGGATCTTCCAGCGAAGATGGCACCTGGGTCTGGTCAGGATATGAGACTTTGAAAGGTTCAAAGCTGTTGAACTTCCCACCCTCCAGTGTGAAAGGATATCTTGACTGGGAAAGCTCCACACCACGCATCTTCAGCAAATTTATCTTCCTGACATCACGCTCAGAGATCTCAGTTATGCCAAGAAGAACAACACCATCCACAAGGTAATCAAGAGATGTCACATCTGTCTGCTCTGTGATCATTATTATGTCCGCATTTACCTTTCTGGAAAAATCAAAGAGCAGGCGTTCAAGTTCGAACTTATTTTCCTCCCAGTCTGCAGACCTTGTAGTGGCAATACTGAGAGAGTCAATTGAATCCACAACAATTACAGGCTTGGTATCACTTGACTCCCAGATAACTTTAATTCGGGATGCAAGCATCCTGAGAAAATCCTCATTATTATTGAAATCCCCTTCTATCCACGGATATCTACCGTAATCTGAGGATTTATCGATACGCGGTGAAATATAGATGCAATTGCCCTGCGGGCATACCTCCTCAAGTATTCCAAAGACAAATGTCGTTTTACCAGTTCCGGGCTTTCCTTTTACGAGAAGGGACTTACCAAACTGGGATGAGAAAAAATCCTTGACCTCACCGGGTATCATTTCGATTCCTCAGGACATTAACATTTATTTCCGTATCTGTTCTTCAAGCAGATTGCGGCCACTTTCAAGTGCTTCTGCAATCTTAGCACTATCAATACCGCCGCCACGGGCCATTGCAGGCTTACCGCCACCGCCACCACCCACGACCTCTGACATCTTCCTGACAAGCTGTCCCGCGTGAACCCCGGCCTTTAATGCATCTTCTCCTGCCGCACCAACTATCTTGACACCAGCGGTATCACTTGCAAGAAGTGCTACCATGTCACTGCTGGTGGTCAATTCGCCGGCGATCTTTACGAGTTCATCGATATCTGCATGCTCAATGACTGTTGCCACAAGCCGCAGGTTACCTATGCTTACAGCTTCATTCGCCATCTGGATAACATGAACATGAGCCAGGTCTTCCTTGAGCCTCTGGTTCTCTTTCTTGAATTCCTTCCATTCATTGAAGAAACGTTCTATGGTTGATGGCAGATGTTCAGGCCTTACGCGCAACGCATCAGCAGACTGGTTGAGGTAAGATTCCATTTCCTGTGTAGCCCTGACTGCTGCAAGACCTGCGGCATACTCTATGCGCTCCACACCGTCCTGGATACGTTCCGTCTTTAGCATCTTAATAGGACCCACAAGCCCGGTACTGACACAGTGAGTTCCTCCGCAAGCCTCTATATCATCGGCCACTTTCAGCACACGTATCGTTTTTCCGGGAGGGACACCACCCTGATACAGACCAAAGCCGTATTTCTTCTCGGCCTCTATCCTGTCCATCCATTCTGCCGTAACACGCTGATTCTCCATAACAGTGCGGTTGGCTATGAGCTCTATCCGGTTAAGTTCTTCCTGACTTATACGTTTGTAGTGGGATATATCAAGACGCGCCTTGTCCACGAATTTCTGGGCACCTGCCTGCCATACATGGTCACCAAGTACCTTACGTGCCGCATCATTGACTATGTGGGTTGCTGTGTGGTGACATGCATGTGACATGCGACGCTGTTCATTTACAGTACCATGGACCATATCACCCTTGCGTATGTGGAGCTCATCCTCCACCTTCTCTATCATATGAACAACAACACCATCTGCTGCCTGCACATCTATGACGCTGAGAACCACATCCTCAACCGTAAGAGTACCGTGGTCAGCAGGCTGTCCTCCACCTTCCGGATAGAAGAGTGTACTGTCAAGTACGATGTGATTATCGAAGATATCCAGGACCACCGCCTCAAAATTCATCCTTGTGGGCTCATCATAGAACAACTTCTTTGTCTTTGGCAGTTTAGCAACCCTTTCTGCGTACGGGAAGACTTTGACTTCCTTCTCCTCTGCCTTGCTGTGCCCTTCGGCAACCAGGGAATAGAAATTATCAGGCAGGTCAACATCCACACCAACCTCTGAGGCTGCCTCTTTTGAGATCTCGGGAGGGATGCCGTGACTGTCATACATTTCCACCAGTGTTGATAGGGGGATCTTCTCACCGGCTTCCTTATAGTGTTTGGCGGATTTCTGTATCATGCGCCTTCCGCGCTCAAGCGTGTCCTCAAACTTCCGCTCTTCATGATAGAGTATGTCTTCGATGACGTCAAACTTCTCCTGGAATTCCGGATACTCCGGAAGATTCTGTATATGCATTTTCACTATATCTGACAGAGGGATCGTTATACCCATGTCCTTCATCATCCTCATGGTGCGGCGAAGTACCAGTCTTGCAAGGTAGCCCGCCTTGACATTGGACGGGATGACACCATCAGCAAGCATGAAAGTAAGGCAGCGTGTGTGATCGGTTATTGCATACACGGTCTCTACAGGCTCCATGATGGCAGATAGCTTCTCAACTGTCGTGCCTATGCTGGAAGCAACCTGTTTCCTGAGCTCGAAAAGATTTGCCTTTTCACTTACATCCATAAGACCTGCCAGGCGGGCGTTCTGCGAAAGGATGTTTGCATATTCGGAATTATTTATTTCGTGCTCTATGCCTGCAAGGTCCATCAGTTCATTAACTATGTCAGGGAACACTGCATCGTATATTGTAGGTGAGCCCTTTGATGCCCACACAAACCGTTCCAGACCGTAACCCGTATCCACGATATAATTATCCATCTTGCGATAATTCTCTCCCTTGATAGCAATGTCCCCGTCCTTTGACTGCTGCAGATCCATAAAAACAAGGGTAGCTACTTCAAGACCCCCGATGAGGGCCTCAACACATGGCCCTGCATTCCCGCCGCCTGCCCATGGTTCCTCTTTGTAGGTAACTGCCATGGGATCCACGCCCAGGGAATTGAAGAGTTCATCACACAATCCGACTGTGCGGTCCTTCCAGTAGATCTCCTCACCTTTCTTATTGAAAGCGTGATGGGCCATCATTTCGAAAGTTGTCAGATGACGGCCACTCCTTCCTACTGCATCAAGGTCAGAAAGACGTATACATGGCTGGGAGATCGTCAGTGGATTGGCTGGTGGCGGTACCTGGCCGGAAGTTACAAAAGGCTGAAAATCGGCAATTGAGGCAATGGTCAGATATATGTCATCCCTCCATCTTGCAATCACAGGATATCTTTCAAGCCTGGTGTGCCCTCTTTCCTCAAAGAAACCGAGATAATACTCTCTCATTTCCGCAAGATCGAGCTTTTTCTTAAAAACCGGGTTACCAATAAAAGAATACGGATCACAAGGTGCATCCCCGCATGTCCCTCTTTCAATATCACGGGTCCAGAAATGTTTTCCACATTTGGAGCACTGTTTACGAACGAATCCGTTCTCAGAGAAAAAATCAAGCTGATACTCGTCTTCAAGCATAGTTATTCCAACGATGTGTTTTAGTCTATATGAATTGTAGTCTGATATGAATTTCAGTCTAATGGTCAGATTTATTCTTCCAACTATCGCCCCAATGATTAAAAATGTTTCTTATCACATTCCATCAGGCAGGAAATCAAAATATCGATACAGTATCTAATACATATTATAAATATACATAGAGAATAAATCCGCATGATATTGATTAACTGCAATATCCTTATGTATAAACATGTATTTTATGAACATAAAACATTTAATCTTTGGACATCAACAAAATAAACAATACATTAGACTTAAGTGCATGGTCATGAAAAGCAGATATAGGTGATGACCGATGGAATCAATGCGTTATATGTCATTAGTATTCAGAGGGCTTGTGGAAGAATACAACAACACTGGCGTCAGGCCATCCGTCTTTATGGACGGAAGCGGAAGCCTGCAGGTATACCTTTGCGATCCTATAATTGATGAGATGGAAGGGGAATATGGGATCGATGTGGAAAGTGAATATGATGTTAACGGAGGACAGTTCACGCAGAACTTCTTTGTGAACAGGCCAATCTCCCCAGATATCACCAAACATAATCTTGTTAATGAGGGAAATATTAACCAGTGAGTTCCATAAGACGTTACGGTCGAGAGAGTATAAGGTGCCTGAAGCAAGAAAAATTGCACGGGAATGAGGGAACAGGCACCTACACCACAAACCGCAAGGTGAAAAACAATGGACTATAAAAAACTTCTGAAGGTGCTCAAGAACTCAAAGCAGGTCTACAGGGAAGACTATGTGAAGAAGATATTCAGAAGCGCGCATTATGACATCGGTTTATTTGAGGAACAGCTCAATGAGTTCAATGAAACTCTCAAAGGCAGGGATTCGGATATTGCAAAGTCATATATGGACAGGACAATACTTGCACAGGTCATAGACGATGCATCGATACTGCTGGAGATAGTTAAGGACAGCCCATGCCTCTCCAGTGAACAGAACGAAGTAATCATGGAAATGATATTCAAGCTCGATGAGATGAGTGATCAGGTAGAGGTTCTGGAAGAAGTTAAAACCCTTGCAGATATGAGCGAGCAGGGAGACAATACCGGTAAATCATTACATCGCAAAGACAGGATCTACGCAAACGTCTGAACATATCTCCCGTATTTGCAAACCATTATTCTACCCATTAGTTTTAAGGCATGGGCCTACAATGATGTAGACATGTCAAAAAAGATATTGGTCACAAATGATGACGGTGTTTATTCTACAGGCATACATGCAGCCTGCAAAAGCGTTCAAGATCTTGGAGAAGTCACTGTATCCGCTCCCATGACACAGCAAAGTGGCGTTGGACGTTCAATTTCTATCTTTGAGCCACTCAGGATAACCCGGACCACTGTCAATGGAATGATGGTCAATGCAGTTGCCGGGACTCCCACAGATTCGGTCATACTTGGCATATTCTCGGTAATGGGACAGATGCCTGACCTTATCCTTTCAGGTTTTAATATCGGGGAGAACATCAGTACAGATACTATTACCACATCCGGTACCATAGGTGCCGCACTTGAAGGTGCAAGTTATGGGATTCCCGCTATCGCTGCTTCCATACAGGTCATGGAGGAAGGAAACAAATTTGACGATAACAGAGAGTTCAAACATGATTACGATGTGGCCATAAAGGTTGTCAACAGGATAGCAAAGAACGTACTGGAGCACGGACTGCCTGAAAAAGTGGACCTGCTTAATGTCAACATTCCGCATCATGTGGATAATGAGCCTGTGATAGAGATCACAAGGCTTGCAAGGAAGTTCTTCAAGACGGATGTCGAAGAGCGACATGATCCAAGAGGAAGACCATATTACTGGATAGCAGGAGAACTTGTGGCAGACGAGGAAAAGGGAACTGACGTTCATGCCATAATGCACAACGGAAATGTCTCGGTCACCCCAATATCCCTGGATGCAACATCCCCGATAGACTTTTCAGAAATAGAACACCTGCTGTAGGCAGGTTTCTTTGAAAGATGATCTCTGCAATTTAAACGAACAATTGCAGAAATGCTCATTGTTTCACTTTTATGAGGATTTCCTTGCAATCCCTGTCCACACCATGCAGGGTTGTCGCTGCGCCAAGTACTGTGCTTCCAAGAATTGCCTGAACGAAGTGGTTTATCTCTATGTTCTTTCCGTCAACTGTTAATTCAACTTCCATTTTTATTGCTCCTTTAGACTTCTGCAGAAAGGTACACGCCGGCTGACTGCCAGCCTGAAAAGATCGGGCAGCTCTTCTCTGGATGCTTTTGAAACATCAACGAGGTTATCGTTCACCAGCAGACATGGTCTGAGCTTGCCGTCTGCCGTGACCCTGAGCCTGTTGCAGTTGGCACAGAATTCAGTGTTATCTACCGGCCTTACAAATTCGACTTCCACACCATTTATGATGTATTTCTTTCTCTTGTGCAGCTGCCGTACAGAAACATCGGAGGAGACTGCCAGCAGGGACCTTTCCACCTCATTAGCATTGATCCTGTAACGGGGAATGTCCCTGAAATCCATGAGTTCTATCAGCTGCAGTATAACATCTCCCCCGTAATTCCTGGTAAAATCAAGCATGTCTTCAATTTCGTTATCATTGAGATCCTTCAAAAGTACCATATTCAGCTTCACGGGAGTCAGTCCTGCATCCACTGCTTCGTGAATGCCATCAAGTACCCTGTCAAAAGTACCCCTTGTACAGTTGGTGATCATATGGTATTTGTCAGGATCTAAGGTATCAAGGCTTATATTGACCCTGTCAAGACCGGCCTCCTTCAGGGAAGCTGCCCTGTCCTTTAAAAGAGTTGCATTGGTTGTCAGGGATATATCCTTCATATCAGGCAGACGGGCCAGTGCCTCCTCAAGATCTTTTCTGAGCAGAGGCTCCCCGCCTGAGAGCTTCAGCCGGTCCATACCGAATTGGGAAGCAACCTCTACGATATTGACAATAGTATCCACTGGCATTTCACGGCTATGGCCAATATGGCCCTCATTGTGACAGTAGATACAATTGAGGTTGCAACGGTCTGTAACGGACATCCTCAGACTCCTTAAAGTACGGCCGTATGAGTCTGTGAGGACTTCCCCTGTTCCTGCAGAAGACATAGTATCCTAGATATACGTTATTTATTTAACTATTTTGAATGCTTTGCGCTGAGAATAATACATATATAGAAACTGTGCACAATTAACTCCATGACAAAAGCGGTGTTACTTGCAGGTACCAACAGCGGAGTTGGAAAAACGACGGTTTCCATGGGTATTATGGCAGCCCTGAAAAGACGGGAAATGCAGGTCCAGCCCTTCAAGGTAGGACCCGATTACATCGATCCTACATACCATACGGCCATCTGCGGCAAACCTTCAAGGAACCTGGATACGTTCATGATGCAGGTGGAAGGTGTGAGAAAGACCTTTTCCATGCATGCTGAGAATGCGGACATCAATATCGTTGAAGGGGTGATGGGACTTTTTGATGGCATGGATTCAACAGAAATAGCAAGTTCTGCGCATGTTGCAAAATCACTTGGGATCCCCGTTATACTGATAGTGAACGTCCATGGAATGTCAAGAAGTGCAGCTGCCATTGTCAAAGGATTTGCTGAATTTGACAGGGATGTGAAAATTGCCGGGGTGATACTGAACAAGGTGGGAAGCCCCAGACATGCAAAGATGATAATAGACTCCATCCCCGACATACCCGTTGTAGGCTCCCTACCACGCAACCAGGATGTGACAGTGCCTTCGCGCCATCTTGGACTTTATATGGCCCATGAACAGGATTTTGATACGGAAAAACTTGCTGCCTTCATTGAAGAGAATATAGACCTTGATGCCATAGTATCTATTGCCCGCAGTGCCCCGGATACTGAAAAGAACCCGGAGGACAAAGAATGTGATGCTGATGTGAAAATAGGTGTTGCCTATGACAGTGCCTTCTGTTTCTATTACCAGGACATGTTCGATGCATTCAGAAGAGCAGGGGCAGAGCCGGTGTTCTTCAGCCCGATAAAGGGAGAGCTTCCCGAGGTTGATGGCCTCTACTTTGGCGGAGGCTATCCTGAACTGCACATCAGCGAGCTGGAAGGTTCAAAGACCACAAAGCAACTAAAAGAACTGTCAGCCGAAGGTATACCCATATACGGAGAATGTGGCGGATTGCAATACCTTTCCACATCATATGAGATAGAAGGAACCGTTTACAGGATGGCTGACGTGCTCCCTGCACAGACCGTCATGACAAAGAAACTACAGGCCCTCGGATATACAGAAGGACAGGCCAGCGGGGATTTCATCAAAGGGACAATACGGGGACATGAGTTCCATTATTCTGTTACCTACTGCGACAACGATGCAAAGCTTGCCTATGAAATGAAACGAGGCAAAGGCATAATCGACGGAAAGGACGGACTCTGCGAGCACAATTCAATTGCAAGTTACACCCACGCCCATCCCGCTTCGTTCCCCGTGAAAGATTTTGTAGAGAAATGCAGGGAATACAGTAAAAGTTAAGCTTTTTCCGGCTCTGTAGAAATCCTTTCAATATTAATAAATCACAGATAAATACAGATACACTCACCTCTTACAGAGTTGAGTGCCTGCTAAACAGCTGTTTAGCAGGTAAAACAGATGAAAAATATCTGCGTGCATCAGCGTTCATCTGCGGTTCACAAATTATTGATAATATGTGTTCTACAGAGCCCTTTTTCCCTTGTTCTTTCCAGTTTTCCCCTTTTGTCTTTATTTTGCCTGCATAAAAAAGGATCATCAGCAAAAGCCTGTAAGAAAAACTGACAATTCCCGGTCAGGTTTGAAGCAGGAGAGAAAACGTAATCGCTGGTTCTTATTTATCAGGTTCTCTTGATCCCTTCAAAGTGTTCATGATGACCCTGTTGCTTCACTCAAAATGAGAGACTTCTTCCTTTCAAGCTTTGAAGTTGTCTATGGAAGAAAGAAGAGAGGTAGAAAACCTCGTTTCAAATATCCAAACACTCTTTTTATATATTAACAAATATACTTTGTATTACCAATACGATTGTTGAGGATTATTATGAAACAAAAGAGACCTGGAAAATGCACATACATGCTTCTGATGATATTATTGTTCTCATGCATAGGAACAGTGTCTGCTGAGGAACTCCACGTAGGTGAGGGTAAAGCATACCCCAATATTAGCACTGCATATGAAAATGCAGAGCATGGAGACATTATCATTGTAAGTGATGGGATCTACATTGAGAACCTGACAATTAACAAAATTATCACTATCCGCTCAGAGAATGGTTCGGTAAACACCATTGTTGAGGCAACATCACCAGATGTTCATGTGTTCAATATAACGGCTGATAATGTTGTTATCAGGGGCTTCAGGATAACAGGCCCAGCAAACTATAGCAGCATTCACATGAACTCGGTTTCAGATTGTAATATTTCCGACAATGCTATATCTGCAAGTCATACAGGTATTTATTGTAACGATGTGAGCAACAGTACTTTTACGAATAATACGATCACGTTAAGCACACATGGCATCCTTATGCGAAAGTCACCCGACAACACCCTTATCAATAACTCAATGACATTAAACGATTACAATTTTGGTTGTTACGGAAACGACCCGGAACACTTTTCACAGCATATAAGCACCAGTAATCTGGTTGATGGAAAAACTCTCTATTATCTGAATGATCTGGCAGATTTTGAGATACCTTCTGACGCAGGGCAGGTGTATGTTGTCAATTCCAGCAATATCACAGTAAAGGATATTACAATATCAAAAGGTCATGAAGGCATAGTATTTGCATATACGGATAGTTCGAAAATAGAGAATGTCACCTTTTCCCAGAACAGATATGGTGTTGTCCTTTTCAGGTCCGATTCCAATATCCTTGACAACATCAACGCCGATGATAACTTCTATGGCATCTTCCTCAATAACTCAATTAACAACGACGTTATAAACAGCATGATCAGTTCCAATGGGTGGGATGGCATTTCCCTGTATTCTTCAAGTGAACTGAACACGATAAACAATAACACGATCCTTTCCAATGATTGTGATGGCATCTACCTGGACAGATCCCCAAACAATACATTAAGCAATAACACCATCTCAAACAATACTGAAAAGGGAGTTAACCTTTATCGTTGTGCTGGCAACAGCATAGCCTACAATCTTATCCATAACAACAAATACGGAATTTACCTGGATCATTCAACTAATAATACCCTTATCGGGAATACCATGGAATCTAATAATTACAATTTCCACGTCCACGGAGCCATTCCTGGATATTTTGATCATATCATATACCCTGACAATCTGGTTAACGGGAAGCCACTCTATTACCTGAATGAACAGTCAGATATAGAAATTCCATCCGATGCCGGACAGGTATATGTAATAAATTCCACCAATATAACTGTAAAAGATATTGAAATGTCAGATACTTCCTATGGTGTTGTTTTTGTAGCCACAGAGGAGTCAACGATAGAGAATGTCACCCTTTCAGAATCATTGTGTGGTATCTACTTACTTAACTCTGGTCCAAATGTCCTTGATAAAATCAGGTCAAATAACAATCTCGTCGGGATGATGATCGAAGGGTCAAGCAACATCACAATGTCCTGCAGTAGCATCAACTCTAACCACTTCGGCGTTATGCTCAGGGAGCTGGATAATAGTACTCTGGCAAACGTCAATGCCAGTGGCAATTCTTTTGTGGGAATTGCACTTTTTTCCTGTACTGACAACTACTTAAGGCAAAATATGGCCAATTCAAACATATATGGTCTTCAACTTCTGGATTCAAACAATAACCACCTGATGGAAAATACCGTTAGCAATAATTCAAATGTCGGGATATACCTTTCCACCTCTCCTGATAATACATTAAGCGGGAATGTTGCAAGTTATAACCGTATAGCAGGACTCAGGATTAGCAGTTCGGACAATAATACCCTGACCGGAAACACGTTTACCAATAATACGCTCAGTTTGCAAGAAGCAGCTTCTGTAAGTCTGAACGCTGAAATTTCAGCATTGCAACAAACGATAGAGCAAATATCAATCAATGACGTGGACAATGCCATAAGTCCTGATTCAGAAAATATAGTCAGCTCAATATCCCTGAATGATGTTCAGCCCGGTTTCCATGGAGTATATATTCTGAATTCAGATAACATCCTGTTATCCAATACCCATGCAACAGGCAATGATTATGCCTTGTATGCGTCCGGATCGTTGAATACTACCGTAAGCAACCTGGTGCTGACTGAAGAGCTAGCACAGATGTCCTTTGTAAGCAATGAGAATAGGCTCATATTAAGGGAAAATTGCTTAGATCCTATATCGTTACCTGGTAAAATAAACGTCAATGGCTATGTAGATCTTTTCCGCTCCCCGGGTGAGCAGTTCAACATCCACCTTATGCCTGCAGATACAGGCATAGACATCCGGTTCTTTTACAACGATTCCGGGATGAGCAGTGCAGGTGAATCCACGATCAGCCTTTACAGGCTGAATGGAAGCCAGTGGGTGAAAGTTCCGGATGCCACGCTCAACACCAATGATAATTATGTCTGTGCAACCATTACTGTAGCTGAAGCGAACCCCGCGATAAATGCTGTTATGGAAACGTACGAAGCCACCCTGGCCCTTTTCAAAGATGTGGAAAGTTCTATATCCGGATCCCAGGCCCCTGACTCCGGTAGTTCCGTGATGGCAAGAGAAAGAAGGGAAGGGACAATAAGTGACCTGCCCATGGGTGAGGAAGGAGGGGTCAACGGCGACTTTGTTGTAACCTCTTCATCCGGAACCACCACAATTACGCTGTATGAAGGAACAAAGGCATTAGATCCTTCAGGGAATCCTGTGAGCAGGATAATCATCACCACACCATCATCCCTGCCTGCGGGAACTCCTCAGGAGGTCATCAGATCCGGCCTTTACATAAGGTTCGGGCCTTCAGGAACGACGTTCAGTCAGGACATCATGGTTACAATGGATTTCAATCCACAGGATTTTAAGGACAGAGCCCCGGTGATCTACACCTATACATCCGAAGATGGCTGGATAGCACTTGAAACAACTGTGGACTGGGAAAATGGCAGGGCAACCGCAATGATAAGCCACTTCTCACTATATGCACTATTTGGAACTGATGTGCAGGAAAAACAGGAAGTGGTGGTTCAAACCCGGATAGCAGATGAAAAGCCATCCTCTGGCCTTACCGAAGGAACACCTGTTGAAAATAAGGCCGACAAAGGCTATGTTTATTGGACAATAGGGACAGTGATCATTCTGGTCCTGGGAATTACTGTTGTGTCAAGACAGAAGAACAAAAGAGGGCTTTAAGCCCTTTATCCCACCTCAAATTAAGTAAAAGCTGATAATTAAAGGTTCATTAGCTGATAATGTCCTGCATATACGATATATTCAATGCAAGATTCCCCGATATCTAAAAAAAGCAAGTTCAAAACGGTTTACTATTAAAGAATATAGGAAAACCATACTGTTTGTTAGTTGAAATCGATAAATATTTATACGACCATTGCACAACTACACTGTACAAATATATGAGACAAGTATA
Organism: Methanolobus sp. WCC5; assembly: GCF_045690325.1. GTDB lineage: Archaea > Halobacteriota > Methanosarcinia > Methanosarcinales > Methanosarcinaceae > Methanolobus. The sequence continues at coordinate 1,457,281 of NZ_CP146981.1, forward strand.
TCTCATAATAAATAATAATCCATAAAATAAATTTAGATATTTGGTGGTATGAATGAAGAAAATAGTTATAATGGTGACACTTGCAGTATTGCTGCTTTCAATGGCAAATACGGCAAGTGCAGTTGCATATACGGAGTTTGAGGATGGGGAATACCTTGTTGAAATGCAGGGATTTGTAGCTGAACAGCAGCCAGCTTCTGCGGGACCAAGTGAAAATGGTGACCCGATCAACGTGACTGCCACGGTTAAGAAAACAGGCAGCAACGTTGAGATCGTAGATATGGCAATAGACATGAGCGGGATTTCCATGGGCGGGAGTGAAGTAGAACTCGTTGACCTGACGATCACACACGTAGACCCTTATAAGGAATGGATTCATGTTGAGTTCACCGGCCATGTAAATAATTTCATGGACTCTAACAATGTTGAGTTTACAGGTACACTAAACCTATATCCTGCGATCACCACCCTGTCCGCACCAGAAGAAAAATATGAGTACAGTGGGCAGGGGTCTGCAGAGTTTTTTGTTCCTGGTTATGGCAATGTTTATCTCGGTGGTCCGTTCACAGCTACCATAACCAAAAAAGTAAGCGAACCCGGATGTACCCTTCCTGATGGCTGGCACTGCGGAACAGTACAGGGAGCAGTAATAGCCGGCCCGAATTACCCGAATGTCCACTACCCGCTGAAAGCAGACTATGTGGTATTTGTTTCAGGTGACGACATAACCATTGACAGCATAACAGTAACAGAAGGAGAATTCACCATAAGTACGGTTAATGCAGAATATGATGACATGGGGGATATAGTGGTCACCGCACAGGGGCAGGTAGAAGGATATCCATTTGAGGGGATAATGCACATAAACCCATGTAATATGGATGTAAGCAGTAGAGGAACACTATATCTGGACAACATGCAAATGGACCTTTACGGAAAATTCGCATTTACCCCCAGGACCTGCCAATCCAATGAGATCCCTGAGTTCCCGACCATAGCCCTTCCGGTAATAGCCGTCCTTGGACTTGCATTCATAATGCAGCGCAGGAAAGACTGAATATAAGGAATTGACTGCGGGGCTGATGCTCCGTCAGCTTTTTTTGTCAGCGGCCGGGTCACTCATCTATCTGGCCATCGTCTGACATTTTTGTTTTTGGCTGTTGTTCCTGGTTGCGGGAATCCCTGTTTTTGAACCATAACTTGCGGCTGTAGTAGTTCAGGGGATGGCTTATCTTTTTGCAGGTCTCATCTGCAGCGTAGCAATTGCCATATGTCTGCATTGTCGCGCACGAAGGAGGCTTATAATGAGTACCTGAAGAGCCGGCAATGTGCTCTACCTGGTACCTGGCCTTTTCCACATCAAAATCAGGGGATGTGGCAAAGAGGTTGATGATATCATCCACGGTCATTCCGATCGTCAGCAGGAAAGCTGTCATTGCAAAACGCATCGAATGGGCCAGGTTCACCCCTGCCTGCGTATTTGCGATGGCATATGTGATACATGGGGGGAAAAGATCGGTTTCCACGGATTCGAATTCAGACTCACCAAAAGCACTTTTTCTCTCTTCAAGCGCTTCACGGATCTCATTCAGGTATGGCTCACAAGCCATGCTAAGTTCATCAGGTACCGGCATGGGGAGGTTTTGCTCAACACGACTCTTTATAAGTTCCTGCAAAAGACGGGCAAACTCTTCCTTTGAAACATTCACATTGCCATGATCCAGTTTGCGGTTGACGAGTTTCCATTCAATGGCCTTCAGGGAGCTGGCCATGCGTATATATGAAGTGAAGTGCAGCTTAAATCCGGTTGCACCTTCATCCGGAAAAACTCCGAAATCCGAAGCGAACTCCCTGAGAAAAGCAACATCCTGCGTCTTTAGGAGCCTGTAGGAAGCAACCGCTTCTGCAAGGCAGAATCTGCGCGTCAGGAAGGCATCATCTATGCATGAAACAAGTATCCTTGAAAACGGATAGGAAAGCAGTTCCTGCAGTATCCTCTGTTCATCCGAAAGGGAAATCCCTGGTTTTATAAGTTCACCGGAGATAGCCTGAAGAACTCTCTCCTTACCGCGGATACGAGCGGAATCCATGGCCCTTGACGTAACCAGGCGATCAAGGGAAATTCCAAGGTCCCTGACATATAAGGAAGCCCCGGAAATATAAGGGTATAGCGCAAAGTCCTTTTCATCCATAGATCAATCAGATTCGATCCTCGGGGCAAGGAGATAACCTATCTTTCCTGCGCCATTTGCAATGGAGAAACCGATCTTGACCGGGAAGTCCTTTCCAAGTTCCACTGTGACCTCATTGGAACGGGACGCAGGTTTAACAATGTCGGACAGGTAATCAAGCGAAAAAAGCGAGCGTGCTTCGCCTGACCTGAGGTCGATGAGATTGTCGCGGCCCATATCAAGGCGGACACGATCGGTATCACCCTCTGCTTCCATATAGAACACATCACCATCGATACCAAGCAGCATGTGGTCACTTATCTTCTCAGCAGCCTTAACTGCCCTCTGCAGATCTTTTCCGTTAAGGATGACCTCCGCCGGAAGTTCAAGCTGCGGTATCCTTGGCTCCGCCCTGATCGTGGAAGGATCGAGCAATGCAAGAGTATAGGAAAGGCCGCCAAGGTGCAATGACATTTTCTGGGACATCTCATCAAGTTCCATGACAACTTTTTCATCCTTACCCGCAACGCCAAAAATGTCATTGATCTTTGAGAGGTCCATACCAATCTCACAGTCATCGGCATTGAACTCATCAAAAGCACCGGAGCTAAGCTCAAAACTGACCATGGCCACATTTGCAGGGTCCACAGCCCGGACAGTTATTCCTTCAGGAGAGATCTTAAACCTTGCCTCATCAACAAGAACTGAAAGAGTTTCAATTGCAGTTTTTAGAACATCTGCATCAATTGTTGCCTTGAACATCTTGATTCGCCACCATAGTTTGAATTTTTAGGTCATTATATCTTACAAGTAATATAAGTTTTCTTTTAAATGCATCTGAAACAGACCCAAAACAGGCTATTACCAGATAATTGTCACTCAGTCGTACTCACGCCAGGTACATCCACACTTGGTACATTTGAAAAAACGTGTCTCTGACTCATCTGCAGACCTGAGCTGGCGCAGCCACCAATATGCGATGTTGTTACCGCACTCTTCGCACCTGACAGAAGTTGTCGGAAGACCCTGGTCCACATTACCCTCAAGTACGGTAACATCTCTCTTTTCCCTTGATGCTACAGAGACCAATGCCTCTGAATCGGCCTGCTTACCCTTAACATAGCCACATTTCCTGCACTTTAAGGAACCACCTGAAGGAAACATCATGCTTTTACATTCCGGACAAAATTCCATAAATATCACTTCTCGCATTCTCTATAATTCTGTTATGATCAAAAGCCATTTCCGGCATTTCCTGAAGATCGAACAAACATACCCCTTCAGCATCCGAATCAGCCCTTGGGACACCTTTTCCCGTGGCCAGGTAGACTATGCTCACTGTGTGTCCCCGGGGGTCACGCGAAGGTTCTGAATATACCCCAAGTAACTTAACTATTTCGATTATAAGCCCTGTTTCCTCAAGAACCTCACGGACAACCGCTTCTTCAACACTTTCACCGATCTCTACAAAACCACCCGGAAGAGCAAACTTCCCCTTAAACGGAGGATTTTTTCGCTGGATGAGAACTATTTTGCTATTTAAGATGATTACGGCATCGACTGTAAGTTTGGGAGTGATGGGGGACATGGGAAACAAAAGCTTAATAGACTATATCAAATATATAGGACCCATACCTATTAAAGATGTGCTTAAATGATCGAAAATATCCTGTGGATCGCAGTAGCATTTATGCTTCTGGGATCGATAATCCCTAAAAAGATAAGAACCCGCAGATTGCTTTGTGCAATTGGATGGGTGTTCTTTTCAGTACACTGGTTCTACCAGCCGGCACACTATATGGAGATAGGGGACCATTTCAATGTGTTGCTTGTGATCCTTGTGGGGATAATATGCCTCATAATAGCGCATACCATGACCAAAGAGTATCTCAGCAAAGATGAGAAGGGACCTGAACCGGACATCACTTCGATGGCAACTATTGCAACCGCACTGGGATCATTGTTCTATTTTCCCTTTGCCCAGATGGAAGTTCTGAACATATGGATAATATCCCAGGTGACAGACAATGTATTCTGGATGATGGGTGCTTTAGGGATCCCGGCAGAAATGACCGCATGGAATAAGATAGCCCTTAACGGATATCAGGTAGAGATAATACTTGCCTGTACGGCCATTGAAAGCATAGCACTGTTCATAGGACTCATTGCATCTGTTAATGCACCATTAAGGAAACAGGCCATGGCATTTCTGGCTTCTGTGCCTGTCATATACGTATTGAATATAATAAGGGACGTATTTGTCATCGTAGCTTACGGGTACCAATGGTTCGGTCCAAACAGCTTTGATATCGCTCACCATACCATCGCAAAGATCGGATCGGGGATTGCCCTATTTGCAGTTGCATACGTGGTCATGCGTATTTTGCCCGAGCTAACTGATCTGATCGAAGGGATCTGGTTATTGATTACAGGATTCGTTCAAAAACTATTCTATAAAGTAGTAGGAAATCAGTAAATGCTTGCAAAAGGTTCTTTTCCCTGGATCATCGCATCCACCACTGTAAGTTTGGCCAGTTTGATCTCATACCTGCTTTACAATCTCCCATACATGAAAAACATCGCACTGCTATCTTTATGTGTGACCGTCTTTTTCCTTTTCTTTTTCAGGGATCCTGAAAGAGAAATAAAAGAACATGATGAACACATGCTTTCCCCTGCTGACGGAAAGATCGTAGACATAAGGGACCGGAAGATCTGCATCTTCATGAATTTCCAGAACGTTCATGTCAACAGGGCACCCATCAACGGAAAGGTTCATATGATAGAGCACAAGAAAGGTGGCTATATACCTGCTTTCTGTAAGGACTCACACCGCAATGAAAGAAGCCACACCCTGATAGAGACCGAACACGGGATAGTGGAAGTGATACAGATAGCAGGAACCGTGACCCGAAGAATTGTGTCCTATGTAAAGGAAGGAGATCATATGAAGCAGGGACAACGTTTTGGAATGATCCGGTTCGGATCCCGGGTGGATGTGACAGTGCCTGATAATTTTGACATCCTTGTGAAAAAAGGAGAACGGGTGTTTGCCGGTGAAACAGTAATTGCCAGAATCAAATAAAGGAAGTGAACCTGATATTCCATACCTTGAAACTGCCCGACTATGTGACCCTTCTCAATGCTTTGTTCGGCGTAGCAGCTATTTTGTCAGTAATGGAAGGTTTTACATACCTGGCACCATTACTGATTCTTATTGCTGCGGTTGCGGACGGGCTTGATGGCCATATTGCCAGAAAGTTCTCTTCCAGTAATATAGGAGGAAACCTTGATTCCCTTGCTGACGTCATATCCTTTGGAGTTGCGCCTGTAATTATCACTTACTCCTATTCCGCGGACAAGTATCTGCTCCTGCCTGCACTGGTCTTTTATTTCATCTGCGGGATACTCAGACTTGCCAGGTTCAACACAATGCACCTGGGATTCAATTCCTTTAGCGGGCTGCCAATTACTGCAGGCGGTATTGCCATATCAGCATACATCCTCATGGGAGAACGGTTTTTCAATATATATGTAATGGCAGGCATAGCCTTTATACTTGGAATGCTCATGATAAGCAATGTAACATATCTCAAAGCCAGGGATCAGAAGATACTCATACCACTGACAATTGTCTTTGCGATGACTATCATGTCATATGCTGTGGATATAAGATACACACATATGATGGCTTTTTGGCTATCCGGGCTTATGAGCATCTATCTTGTATCACCTATTATCAAAAAGCCCGAAGAGGAAAAGAATGCAGCAAAACGTAGCAATAACTGACAGGGATAATGTACTGTTTGAGGCAGGAATAAAACTGGGTGCACTCTATCACCAGTTCACAGGATCGCCGGTTAACCTGAAAACTGCAGGAAGCCTTGAAAAAGCAATACAGGAAAGTATTTCGGTTCAGCCTTGTGTTGAAGATATCAAAGTCACTATCAACAGGGACATGATACGCTCAAAGCTGAACAGTGAGTACGGTTACTGCGAGCTGGAAGGGCGCATGCTGGACGTAAGGATCACTGCCCGGTTCCAAAAAGCAAAAGCGGACGTAAGCATGGCATTTGACACTGAACTTGACTATCCGCTTATGAAAATAGAAAGGATCTACTGAATACTGAGGTTCTTTGCTTCCTCAAAGGCTGCAACTACCTTTTCATTCTGCTGCTGTGTACCCACTGTCACACGAAGCAATGAATCCCCTGCATTTTTAAATGACCTGCAGTCCCTGATGATTATGCCTTTTTGGAGGAAGGACTCGGCCACATCCCTGGCAAGCAAGGGTGCAACATCCACAAGCACGAAATTGGCCTGTGAATCGTGTACCTTGAAGGGAATCCGGGCTGTCAGGAACCTGCGGCCTTCCTTTGCGCACGAGATGCTCCTTTCAAGATGACTATTATCGGAAAGGGCCGCAATCCCTGCAGCTACTGCAGGCAAACTTACATTGAAAGGAGTTGCTATCTTCATATACTCTACTTTCAGCCATGCAGGCATGAGTCCGTAACCTATCCTAAGTCCTGCCAGACCAAAAACCTTTGAGAACGTCCTCCCAATAATGAGATTATCATATTCTGTCACAAGGTGTGAAAGGTTGTAGTCCGCAAACTCAACATAGGCCTCATCAACGAACACAATCCCTTTTGTGAACTCCAGTATATCGCGCACATCCGCTTCATCCAGCATCTTGCCTGTCGGGTTGTTCGGTGAACAGAGAAAAACCACTTTTGTGTTCTGCGAGATAGCATCTTTTATTGCAGAGACATCAAATGCAAGCTCTTCCCCTGGCAGGACATGGACAGCCTTTGCACCATTTGCCCGGGCTGCGATCTCATAATATGAGAACGTAGGAGTGGGCAGCACAACCTCATCGCCAGGTGATATGAGCAGCCTCATGAGATTATCAAGCAGACCATCCATCCCCGGTCCGGAGGCACATATATTTGCCACAGGAAGTCCCGTATATGCAGATATTGCTTCCACCAGTTCAGAAGCATCAGCTGAAGGATATATGTTGACCTTTGATGAAGCAGATAACATGGCCTCGATTGCCATAGGAGAAGGTCCAAGAACGTTCTCATTCGAACCTAGTTTGATTATCCCGGAGGGGTCAATACCATATTTACGTGCTATTTCCTCAATAGATTTTCCTGGAACGTATTCTGCAATGGAGGTAACTGCGTCCTTGATAAGTTCAGGCCTGCTCAAGTACATTCACCACCCTGTCTATCTGCTCTTTTGTGATATTCAGAGGAGGAGCGATACGAAGAACCGTCTCAGATGTGCAGTTGAGAAGTACACCATTCTTACGTCCATGCTCTACAAGGTCAGCACATTTACGATTAAACTGTACACCTATCATAAGACCTTTTCCGCGAACCTCAACAAGACCTTCTGTGGAAAGCTTGCTCAACTCTTTGCTGAAATATTCACCCATATCCTTTGAACGCCTGATGAGATCCTCTTCACGGATGACATCAATAGAGGCAAGTGCAGCAGCGCATGCCAGAGGATTACCTCCAAAGGTTGCTGCATGTTCACCGCGGCCAAAAGATATACCTTCACGTGCGGCAATCGCACCCATTGGGAAACCTCCCCCAATTGCCTTGGCCATTGTCATGATATCAGGTTCAACACCAAAGTGCTCTTTACAGAACCAGGCCCCTGTCCTTCCAAAACCTGTCTGCACCTCATCAAAGATCAGAAGGGAATCGTTCTCATCACATATTTTGCGGACTTCTTTCAGGTAACCATTTGAAGGGACATTTATACCACCTTCGCCCTGGATAGGCTCAACTATAACTGCCGCTGTGTTGGCAGTAATGGCATCGGATATCGCCTGGGCATCATTGAACGGAACGAACTTCTCTTCCTGCACCAGCGGTTTGAAAGGTGCACGGTACATGTCCTTGTATGTAAGGCTAAGAGCGCCCATGGTACGCCCATGGAACGAGTGCTCAACTGCCAGGAAATCGGTCTTTTTGGTTGTTACCCTTGCAAGTTTCATGGCTGCTTCAACTGCTTCGGTACCTGAGTTACAGAAAAATACACGGTCCATGCCGGTCACATTGACCAGTTGCCCGGCCAGCTCTGCCTGAGGCTCCGTATAGTAGAGATTTGACACATGTATCAGTTCCTCTGCCTGTTTCTTCAGGGCTTCAACCAGATGTGGATGGCAGTGCCCTATATTGTTCACTGCTATACCTGCAACACAGTCGATATATTCCCGGCCTTCTATATCATAGACCAGAGAACCTTTTCCACTCTTGATGACTATTGGCTGACGACCGTAGGTCTGCATTACATATTTTGAATCTTTATCGAATATTGATCGTGAATGCGATGATGATGAGATATAATCCTGTTGCAAATTAACACCTCTCCATTATAATATTGGAACCTGTTTTAAATCTGACTATCGATACAAATCTAAAAAAAAGAAAAAGACCTTTCCTTCAAGAGGCAAAAACCAAAAAATTTAAAGAATACGCTTATTAGGAACTCTTATCGCCACATAGATATTATACAGGAATACCAGAACACTAAGCTGGAAAACGGTAAGCATCACACCTTTAAGAGGATCATGCTGAGTACTTCCCGCAATAGAGTTCACAGAAAGGAAAGCCTCGAAAAGGTAAAGTACAAATCCAAATGTAAGGAATACGAAATACTTTTTGAGATTCTTGAACGCTACATAAATACGTGAACGAATGACATCCGCATCTATCTTCAGAAGCAGATTAGATGTCAGTAATGACAAAATAACTATGCACAGACGAACTGCTAGATCTATGAAATTGAAAATTTCAATTGAATTCATAACCATCCCCTCATTATTGTGTATAACCCTTTTCATGGATCAAATATCAAGGTCCATCAACTCACTATCAGTTAACGCATCATCTCCTTCACGTTCAAATATGATACCACCCGGTGCACGCATCACACCGTCCACACGGGCTGCTTCATGTATCTTTATAGACTGGGCATTGATCTCACCAAGAACATGGGTCCCGGCAGCAATATAGACATTGCCCCGGGAAATGATGTTTCCGTGAATGATATTGTCACTTCCCAGTTTTACGTCCTGTATGGTACGTATGCTCCCGTAAAGAGTTGTCCCTGTTGCCATTTCCAGGGAAGTGGCGCGTATATTGCCAACAAGTCTGCATTTATTACCTATGATAGCATTTGATGGCACTTTAATAGAATCCATTGATATTTTTGAACCATTTGGTATTATAAGCGAGTTTAGTCCGATGGACTCTGCATCATCCTCAAACAACTCTTCCAATGCCTTTTCAACTTCCTCATCCTTCCCAAGCCGCAAAAGCTCACTGATATAGAGGAACAGATAAACTATGACAGGAACCGGATTCCTTACAACGATCCATCCTTTGGCCTCAAAACCGCCATTGATCTTTACATCATTGCCAATATCAAGGTCTCCCTTAACCACTAATTTCCCATCAATGGTAACGAATTCACCGATATAGGCATTCTTATCTGTTTTTACATTCCCGCCTATCTGTGACCAGATATCTATCCTTGTATCACCGGTAGAAGTGAGGTCGCCTGAAAGAGTGACCCTCTCGCCCAGTATTGTAGAACGTCCGATGACACCATATCTGATCTCAGAGTGATTGCCGGCAATGACATCCCCATCTACGACTATTGTATGTTCTTCCATCCTGGTATTGTCAGGAATTACAAAGGTCTTAAAAATCTCCTCTTCTATGCTTTCACTCTCCCGGCAGGGATTAACTGTATCAAAGGCATTACTATGACTTTATTTTCATCGTATTTAATAGATATAGATTTATAAATACTTATTCTAGGATTGCTCCATCCCTCGCCTGACGTCAACCGCAGGACCACGGTCCATACGAACGGCCTCGTGGGGAGACAATAATAACTGACCGGTAGCCAGTATCGAGTCAGAACTGTCAACAATAATGACTTCATCTCCCGCCCTCAGTTCTGGGTCCGCATCCATTACATGTTTGGCAAAAGCGGTCTTACCTTTTGATACGAATGGTACCGCGTCCTCACAGATGACCACTCTTGATGCAGGCCAGTCAAGCGTGCTGTGCAGAGCAACTGCACCATCTATACTGAGTGTGAGCATACCATCCTTTGCCCGGACAGTGGCCATATGCTTCCCATTATACAGGACCTGCCTTACCCGCTTGGTTTTTGAAAGCTGGAAAGTGACACCATCAGGGAAAAGAACTTCACCACAGCCTTTTCCGAACTGGATGTCAGCCATTATCCTTACTTTTTTGAGATTTTTTTCCACGCTGATCATAGATGCTAAATAAAGTATAAGTATTAAATTGATAGCGGTTAGTTAAGATATAGTTACTGTATAGTTATGCTCTGATTCAAAGGAGTGATCTATTATGGATATATAAAGAATGTCGAACAAATTTATATATAATAATGACTAATTATAAGTTGAGGAAACGGGAACAACTGCTTGTAAGCTGTATTCAAAGGTATAGTAACTGTAACCAAGCAAAACCATTCATCCCCTCAAACATTTCCCGTTTCCTCGTTGCTCAAATAAAGCAATATCTTTTCTCCTGTAATTATATCGTATCATAGCTGTGGCTTCACAGACATCGGATCAGTATATAAGACAACATCTATAAGCTGTAAAATCTGTAAGCTGTAAAAATAGAAAGAGGCTTCGCAGAGTTACCCCTTTACAACTCCCATTGGCATCACACGTGCGACCTTTGTTGCAATACCCAGATTATGTACGACATCGACAACGTCACTACTGGATTTATACACTTCCGGCGCTTCCTCTGCTATAAGAGAGGGCTGGGTGGCCCTTACAATAATCCCCTGTGACTTCAACTCCTTTTGTATCTCTTCACCACGTAGCTCATGCTTTGCACTCTTGCGGCTCATCACTCTTCCTGCGCCATGGCAGGCACTTCCGAATGTGAGCTCCATTGATGCAGGACTGCCTTTGAGAACATATGATGCAGTGCCCATGCTTCCGGGAATGATCACCGGCTGTCCTATATCACGGTAATCTTCAGGAAGCTCCGGATGTCCTGCCGGAAAAGCCCTTGTTGCTCCTTTCCTGTGAACATAGACCTCTTTCTCATTTCCGTCTATGATATGTTTTTCAAGCTTTGCAACGTTATGGGCAACATCATATACAAGGTCAAGCCCAAGGTCCCCATGCTCAGCCTGGAAGAACCTATCAAAAACCTCACGTGTCCAGTGCATTATCACCTGCCTGTTGACCCAGGCATAGTTTGCCGCACAGACCATGGCCTTGAAATAGTCCTGTGCTTCCTCAGACTCAGCCGGGGCACAGGCCAGCTGCTTATCAGGCAGAGCTATCTTATATTTTTTGGATGCCTGGGATAGTACCTGCAGATGGTCTGTGCATATCTGGTGACCTGCACCACGGGAGCCACAGTGGATCATAAAGGTGACCTGTCCTTCCCTGAGACCAAAAGCCTTCGCAGCCTTCTCATCATACACCTTGTCCACATACTGTACCTCCAGGAAATGGTTACCGCTCCCCAGGGTCCCAAGCTGGGGCCTGCCTCTTTTACGGGCCTTAATACTGACCCTGGAGGGATCGGCCCCTGGCATGGTCCCATTACTCTCGCAGTGCGTCAGATCTGCCTCAACACCATAACCGTTATCCACCGCCCAGCGTACACCATGAATGAAAATATCATCCAGTTCCTTATCATTGACCCTTATACGGCTCTTTGAGCCCACACCGGAAGGTATGGCCTCAAACAATGCATCCAGTAGTTCGGGCAGTTTTGGACGGACATCATCTTCTGTCAGATCAGAGCGTATAAGCCTAACTCCGCAATTAATATCAAAACCAACACCACCAGGACTTATAACTCCTTTGTGTTTATCAAAGGCAGCAACTCCGCCTATAGGAAAACCATAACCCAGGTGTGCATCCGGCATTGCCATGGAATATTTTTGTATTCCGGGAAGTGAGGCTACATTTGCAACCTGGTCAATTGTTTCTCTTTCAAGAATATCAAGAAGGGTCTTAGATACGAATATTCTCCCGGGCACATTCATCCCGGGCTTGAAGTTGCCGGGTACCTCCCAGGTGTTATCATTGACCTTTGTCAGAATATCATAGACAGAACTTTCATTTTCATGTGACATCATTTATCCCTCCTCTCAGGCATCTATACTCAAAACTATATGCTCCAGACGTATGAATTTATTGATTATAGGAAATTTGTGTTTTGAAAAGCTCAGGTGTCCACGGTTGCCTGTACCATCCAGCCGGCACCTGTGTTTTCTATTTTCATGTCGTTATAGGTTGCCGCCTTAACCTCAGTATCGAACACGTGAACAGACAGGTCAATTGCCTCACCAAAAAGGGTTGCAGAGAGAGAACATTCATCATCGCCCACAAACAGTTCATTTACCCTGATACGACTAAAGACCATTTCCTCTACCTCAAAAACAAAGAGTATCTCGGAAAGCCAGTCAAAAAGAAGGCTTTCAAGGTCAGGAGAGCTCAGTTCAACGTCCGCAGAAGAGCTGATGTTCACCGAGTCCGTATCCACCATTACATTGAGCATGGCAAGAGCTGCGTTCTCAAAAGCTTCTCCCAGGCTTTTACCGTAAGCCCGGAACTTAGCATCTGCCGTATGTTCCAGATACTCGAAGTCCTTGGTGGTACCAGATGACATGAACCTTAATTGGCGTTGGTGTAATTAAATGGTTCTCTTTACCTTACAGAGAGAAGGAAGAAGTCACTTCAGCTGCTTCCATATATGCAATATACGCTGGAAAGCTGTTATGTGGCTTCCTACCCCTATAACAATGATCATCCATCCAAGGGCAGAAAAACCATATACATTTCCCTGGTAAACAAAATAGAAGGCAGAAGAGACCATGATCAGCACCAGCCTGTCAGCCCTTCCTATGATGCCACCGTAATATCTTCCAAGCTTAAGTGCCTGGGCCTGGGTGCCAAGATAGCTTGTAAGAAGTACCCCTACTATGGTAATGACACCTATTCGCCAGTCCACATAACCTCCAAAGAAGATGCCGCAGATGATGAACACATCAGAATAGCGATCTATTACATGATCAAGGAAGTCACCCCTGGCACTGGCCGCATTAAGATATCGCGCCATAAGACCGTCCATTGCATCAAGCAGTGAATTGAGCGCAACCAGCAACCCGGCTGCCAGTACAAGCAGAGGGTCAAAGGATGAATAGTAATAAAGCAGACCAGCAAAGAGCGCAAACAGAAGAGAGAGCATTGATATGAGATCAGGAGAGATACCGGAGTCTGCCGTGAGCCTTGCCAGTGGTTCGAGTACCTTTGATGCTATGGGCCTTAAAGCATTGAATGTCATGAATATTGTATCCAATGAGCATTTTTATGATTTAACATTTTCCGGAGATGAGTATATACTTTCATAGATCCTGCTTCCATAGATTCGTACCTTCAGCTTCTCTGTAAAGCCAATCAATAATGGAGACCGCGGTTATTTATTCTTTGCAAGGTCATAAAAGTATTTGATCCTGCAGGAGTGCTCTACCTGTGTGGTTATAACGTAGGCTTCATCAAGGACCTTGCCTATGGCAAATGTACCGTGACTGTAAATGATAGCTGCCTTATGTGATGCAAGGGCTGCGGCAAGGTTTTTGGCAAGCTCGTCCGAGCCTATTCCACCCCTGACAACCGGAACTACTCCCAGGAAATATTGACCTTCACTGTCCACCGGAGTGATACTGCCATCTTCTGCCAGCAGGGATGATGTCACCGCAAAAGGACAGTGAGCATGAACTATTGCAAGTGCCGGTGTGCTCTTGTATATCGCTCTGTGAACAATGGCTTCAGAAGATGCGATCATATCAAGTGCGCATGTTCCTTCAATGCTGACCTCCACGACCATGTCCTCAGTTATCTCATCAAGGGCGCACCCGCTCCTTGTAATGAGCATGCGATTACCAGCCCTGACACTGATGTTACCGAAATGGGATTCTACCAGCCCGCCTTGCACAAGCTTTTTCCCGATCCTTGATATTTCACGCCACATGAGACTTCTCCGGCAGTACTACCATAAAATTTATCTGCTATTATGCTATGTAAGGGAATGCTTTCCATAAATAGATGTGGAATGCGCTATCATGATGCCTCGGTGGCTTAGCCCGGCAGAGCGAGTGATTTGTAATCATTAGGTCGCGTGTTCAAATCACGCCCGGGGCTTCATAACATTTCTCAACGCATGGTTTATTTCCTGAATTGCGGACGCGTCACCATATAGATGAGCTTACAAAGGATCCTACAGAGATTTCATAGCAGGACTTATTCCCTTTGCATAAACCTTCTACACCTGTCCTGGAAGTGAACACTCTGCTAACCTCATATCAGCTTTGATTGCAGCAGAGCACAAAATTTTAAAGAACAGCAAGAGCAGCAAATATTAATCCCTTATTTAAACTGATGCTTCTGCATCTCACGTTTTGCTATCATATTGGAACCGAAAGTGTATATAAGGATCACAACACCCAGCCAGATAAAATGACTTCCTGTTTCAGGCATACCTAAGTATTTAAAGGCCAGACCAATAGCGAAGATGAATAAATTTGCCATTCCTATCTTTTTATTCCTTCTCACGGTCTCCTCATATATCTGTTTGTGTACAAGATACTCTTTTTTTTCATCCTTCATATTTTCACATCCGCAGATATGTAGGTAATAGCTCCGGCAGCTCAAAAACCTTTTTGACAAAAGGAAAAACTGCAGTAAAGACTTTTCTGTCTTTTTAACTGCTAATCCTTAATAGCGATTATGCACCTGTGTATGAAATATGATATACAAGCAACAACAAACAGCTTTATATAAACTCGGGCTCACCTACAACCATGAACCCGGGAAGTTCCAGGAAGAACATCAAGATAGGACTTAGTGTAGGAATAGTCCTGAAAAATGATCAGAAGAGCGGTAAAATAACCAGAGGTGTGGTTAAAAGGATATTGACCAATTCCTCATCCCATCCACACGGAATAAAAGTACAACTTGAAGGTGGCAGCGTTGGAAGAGTAAAGGAAATTCATTCAGGAACGTGAATGTTTTCAGATTTTGCTTTTCAATCTGCTATTCAACCGTTTTTGGTATAACATGCAAAACTCTTTTTGCAGCTGGTGCATTTTGAACTTGACTTATATGTTGCCCCAAAATCAGCCGGTTTCCCGGAGCTGACAGAGACACATACGATGCTCTGTCCAAGAGGTATTGTTGCAAGAACATGAGTTCCACACCCGGGACATAACACATTTTCGATCTTCATAATAACTCCTCTTTAGCTTAGCCACAGGCTAAGTCACTCTTTTTAAAAAAATAATTACAAAAAAACGAATCAGACAGATACGGATCACAACAAATGATCACATGCCTGTCTTTTTTGAAATATTCCAGAATTATATCGAAATATAATTAGTATCTGGCTGGTCTGTGCTTCTGGAAACATTCCCTGCAGTATACAGGCCTGTCACCGGATGGCTTGAATGGCACTTCAGTCTCCTGTTTGCAGTCAGAACAAGTTGCTTTATGCATCTCTCTCGGACCGCTGTTAGACCTGAAGCCACCGCCGCCGCCTCTACTGTTTCCGCCTCTGTTATTAAATCCCATATTTTTATCTCCTGTAGTTTATCTAGTTCGCTCAGCAGAACCGAGATCGAGAATTATCGTACGATTAGTTTTACCGGATATTACCAGATCGCTCATTACGATACGACTAACTCTAACTGTCAAGCAATTATCAAAAGAAGCACGCAAAAATAGAGTAACCCTTTATAAATCGTTGAGCAATCGAACTAGTACTTAGTACTACCCCATGAGATATAAAGTCACTGCTATCAAATAGACAGGTAAGGTGAAACATCTGCTTGGTTTTTAAAATTGCCTTCCTTATCAGACAACTTCAAGCAGATTCATTATCCCGTGACAATTACATGTTGTTGCGATGAAGAAAACCCTGTCATCAGCCGAATACTCATCATATTGTTCATTCACTGCTTTAACATACTCCAGCATAGAGAGCATATGTTCTTTGAAGTCTTCACCCTTTATTCCTCCTATGCCCGGCTTCATCTGGCAGCTTTCAAAAACCCATCCCCTGTGAAAATGCAGCAATTTCCTTACATAAGCGGTTATTGTTTCAGGTTTTTCCCTTTTGAAAGAATAGCAGTAATTCTCAGGACCCATGCAGTTATCCGGGCATATCTCACCCGTCCGTGCATACGAGAGCATTATAACCCCATCAGAAGGAGAACTGAACACCACAACATCCCCGGGTATACCTGAAAGAATATTACTGAAGTATGAGTTCAGTTCTGCATCTTGTTCATCAATATGAAGAGAAAGGATCAGTGGTTTTGAAGCTATCGGGCCCAGCATATCGATCGCCATGTTCACAACAGCGTGAGCTGGAACAGCAGGGATGATAAATTCCGGGATACCCTCATCCAGGATCTCATTTATATCACGGACATCCATGCAATGGAAATATACTTTCTCAGGAGTGTATCCGGATTCCCTGTAATCACTGATAAGCCTCAAAAGCCCTTCCCTTCCAACCACTGCCGAATTATTTGATGCTTCTGCCTTCTCATCAATATCTATTATTACCACAAAAGGAAAAGACCTCTCTTTTGCATACCTGACAAAATCAGTCCCTATCTTCCCACCGCCAAGTACGAGATAATAGCCTCCTATTATCGGCAGTGAGCCAAAAGCAGCCATTCTCCGGTCAATAAGGGAAAGATGATGATCGTTCACAATAATAGAAGGGATGGTCAACATATATAGACCTATTTTCCCATAATATTTTGGGAATGGGGACCATAAGAAAATCAGGATTACAAGAAAAAAGAAGGAAGAAAAAAGGAGAAAATAAACTAAGGTTCACTCCTTCTTTTCCTTTGCCTCATCTATCTTCCTCCTGATGTCATCCTGTGCTTTCTTCAGCTGAGGTTTAGCCTTCTCATAACCTTCCTTAGTCTGATTTGCAGCGAATTCAGCACCCTTTGCAGTATATTCAGCAGCCTTCTTTCCAGCCTGTTTTATGGCGGGCATTCCCTTCTCATTGAACTCCTTTGAGCCTTTCCTGATTAGTTCCTGTGCCCTGTCCTGTGCTTTTCCCATATCTACCGAACCAGCAACATTCCCGGCTTTCTTCAGGAACAATACACCTGCACCGGCGACAATACCAATTATGAGCACAGGCAACATCCACCACAATGACAGACCTTTTCCATCATCAAGGTCAGGGTCATCTGATATCTTCACATCTATATCCTGACCCCTGTCACCTTCATAAGCATACACAGGCTCAGTGTCCTTATAGACAACATAGTCCAGGTCCCCGGTTACACCGGTGCTCTTCAGTGAGAACTCATGTTTATCAAAATACTCACCCGGATCTTCCAGTTTGCTTATTAGCTCATAGTTGCTGATAGAGTAGACACTATCTGCTGTGTACTCAACAGAAAAAGGCTCTATACTTATCTCTGCTGCAACATGTCCGGGCAGAGGCTGCAGATAAAGCAGGCCATCCCTCAGGTCCACCACATACTCATAATCCTCACCGTAGCCAGGTTCCAGGTAATTCACTTTGATAAGATACTGTTTTACCTCATCTTCCCTGACCTTTAGATATGCACCATCAAGCCGCACAGCAGAACTTCTGTTGGGCCTATCATAATTAGCAGCTTTTCCGATGACCATACCTTTCCCGTATTGGATCTCCCTGGTCGTATTCAGGCATCCCAGGTCGAAGAAGAATTCTCCTGCATCATACCTACTATTATCGTTAGCATCCCTGAAGCCTTCAAAAGAATCTCTCTTACCGTTACCTACCTTTGTATCAGCAAAGAATCCGTGTTCGATGAACAAAGCATCTATCTCTGCTGCCTTGCTTGGATTTGCCTCCTTGAAGGCCACATAATAGTCATAGAAATCATTTCTCTGAACCTTCAGCACAGACCAGATATTGTAAAGGGACATGGTTAAAGAATCGCCTTTTTCATTGTCCTTATCGTACATGTCCCAGAGAAGTGAGGCAACTGCGAATTCTTCTGCATAACCTTTATTGTCCCATGGACGATAATTGTTCTCAAGACTTCCAAAAGACGAATAGATGTCTGATTGGGTATAGACGTCTGATTTGGTCTTTCCGTCTGCCGGATTGCTGTCCCCGTACTTATCAGATATTACAAGGGCCATGAACTCGGCAAATCCTTCTTCATAGGAGTCACCTGTGTTCGGATTAAGGAAACCATCGTGATTCCTGTTGCCGGGAACCATGCTGCCGTTGGTCCAGCCACCATATGTTGCATACATCAGATGATGCGCAAACTCATGGTACTCACGGTTCTTAGGCCTGTTGGAATTCGAGTATCCTGCATCATTGCTTGAAATGAGGATCCTGGACTGGTCAGGTGAATATAGGGTCTGCTGATCATTATTACCCACAAGCACTTCCACAGGCAGCTTGTAGTCAATATCCGCATCAAGCTCCACAAGACAGAAATCCACAGCTTCAGCGGTATGGGCATATATCACAGACAGGCTCTTCATATCACTAATATAGCCAGTGCTGCTTCTTTTTTTAGGATCGGGAGAGCCGTCAAGCCTGATAGGCGCCTCAACATTCTTCTGGTCGATAATAGCAAATTTCTGGTGGTACCAGACCAAATTATACGTGTTTCTGTCAAGATCATAGACTTTGAAATAATTCTTATCATCTCTTTCATAGGAAAAAACAACCCAGAGATCAAGCTTTACATCATTCTCTTTCTCATCCAGTTCTATTGAGAGCGGGATCTGGAAATCCCCGTCAGCATCTGCCCTTCCTTTAAATGTCTGCCCTTTTACCTTCGCCTGAACCTCCACATACGACATAGGATTACCATCTGCATCAGCTGCGTATCCTGTGACATAAAGGGTCTTTGGACCTGAGAGCGGAAGGTTTGTCTCAAGCACAGAAGGATATGTAGCACTACCCGCTTCCAGAGGTGTATACTTCTGGCTGAGAACTATTTTGTGACATTCCTCTTCGGTTTCCCTGATAGCACCTTCAATTTCAGAATCTTTTACTCTCATCTTTTTCATGATATTTCCATGATACATTAGAAAATCATTGATGAGAACGGCATAGTTGTAATTGATAATGATTTCATATACATAGTATGTCTCATTCGTGTCCCAGTTTTTATGTTTCACCTTGTAATCCTCATACCAGCCTATACGGTAATAGCCTGTTGAGGAACCTCCCTGTCCGAAGGAGCCATAGTCATAACCAGATATTTTCGAATTTTCGGGAGGATTTGTCATGTCTTCTTTACTGAAATATCTGCCAACAAGATAATCATCATGTGTCTGATAGCTGGACTCCCGGCTAAAACTTCCCCTGTAAAATTTGGTGGTTGCATAATAATCACTGTCAACATAATACCTGAATACAGGGGTAAAAGTGACCTTATCCCAGTGGTCAGTCTCAAATCTGCTGGTTTCCGTCTGCGGCAAATGCGACGTCTGAACTGAGAAGCTTACAGGAGATGCATATATCGCCTTTGAAACTTTGACTATGTCCTCATGATAAGTGCCCCATTCAGGATACTTATTCCGCATTTCCTCAACATCAGCCATGAAACGAAAGCTTAAGGTTGATTCCACATCACCTTCACGAAAACCAGAGAACATTACAGCATCAAACACTATTTCCTCCTCACCTGCATATTCAATCGAGGAAGGACTGTGTATATCGCCCATTCTCCTTAGCTGGAGTCTGCCTCCTTTTGTCGTGACATCTATGGTTCTGGTAAGATCCCTTACCAGGGGATCATCAATAACAAGTTTCACCTGAAACATCTCACCTGATACGACATTATCAGGCATCTCTATCCTGACACTGTCGGCTGCACAAGCCAGCGGACTTATCAGAACAAGTACCATTATAGCAAGAATATATGTTTTCAATATACCACCCTTACAGGAATTGTTTTCCATTTACAAGAAAAAGAGATGATATTTAAATATGTGCTAATCTCTGCATAATTGCATAAGACAGGTAACAAATACTGTGAAACTGCGATGAGATGAAAAACAGGTATTTCAACCAGAATGAATACCTGCTCCAGTCATCCCTCACATGAATATCATTTTACACGATTGCCATATATCTTCTGTAGATGGCCTTTTGGGTCAAAATCGGTTTTCAATTTCATTTTACCCGAATCAGACTGTATAGTGACCTCCCAGCTATTAGAGGAAGAAGAATTGTCATCGTCATAAGTTGTCTTTTTCTTTACTTTAATGGAACTAATTCCTGCATTGGGAATAGCGAAATTTGCCGGGCTTTCTGCGAGTACAGCCTGTGCACTCATTCCTGCATACCTTTCAGCATACCTGAAAGAACCTTTTATCTGCGCACCCCACTGCCCGAAGAAACCTTTTCCCTCTGCTTTTGCCTGGTCACGGGACTCCTGGACAACCTGCTTCATGATATCACTGGTCACCTTTGCAAATATTGTTGCATCAGGGGTTGCAACCAGTGTGAAAGTATCGTATGACAGACCTAACATTTTACTCTTTTTCATATTCGGAACAATACCTATTATTTCATCTTCCATAGAAAACCTCCTCAACATCCAATTGGTGTTATGACACTATGCACCTTAGCAATCACAGATGATGATAAATAAAAATAGATACATAAATATATAAGGATTGTTATCTGCTTTTTCCAAGATCCTAGCCCCGGATGTCCCAAAAACGACAATGCAAAACATTATTATCTTTGACTTATTTGCAGGGAAGTATTAAATCAGAAAAAAATCAGAAACATCAGAATAAACAAAAACCGTGGTATAGCCGGATGTACAACGTTACCGAAAAAAAAGCGGATTGCTTTGACTCACTTATACAAATGGAGAACATAGTTGTCCGTAAAAACGACAACGTGATCCTTGACTCGATATCCTTCAGCATTAAAAGAGGAGAGAATATTGCCATAGTCGGACCCAATGGTTCAGGCAAGTCATCTATCATCAGGACCATAACAGGAGACTACAGACCCATTGCAGGAACAGAGAAGATGGTATTCAGGATACTTGGAAAGGAACGATGGAACCTGGCTGACCTTAAGGCCCTGCTTGGAATTGTTTCAGGGGACCTTCAATTCGAGTATACAAGGGATATAACTGTTATCGATGTCGTACTCTCAGGTTTTTTCAGCAGTATCGGGATATATCCCAACCTTCGTATAAGGCCTTACATGCTTAAGAGAACTGCAGAGATAATCAGGTTCCTGGAGATAGAACACCTTGCAGACAGGAACATATCGCAGATCTCAACAGGCGAAGCAAGAAGAGTACTTATCGGCAGGGCACTGGTACATGACCCCATGATACTCGTACTTGATGAACCCACCAACAGCCTTGACATGAGAAGCAAACATAAGTTCAGGGAAACCGTAAGCAAAATAGCCACATCCGGAAAGAGCATAATCCTTGTGACCCACGACCTTGAGGATATCGTCCCTGAAATAAACCGTGCGGTCCTTCTGAAGGATGGAAGGATATTTGCAGACGGAGAGATTGAGGATATACTTACTGCCGGGAAACTAACGGAGTTATTTGGCATTGCGGTGGAGGTTGGTAAGGACAGGGGATATTATCATGCCTGGTGCTAAGGACATTCCATTTTTTTAAACTATCAGATTGAAATCTTATGTAAAATATGCAATTCATAAAACAATACAAAAACACACACGCTAAATATTATCAGACTTAGATATATATTCACAAATTATAATAACTTGTATTTCATTGCTTATTATTGATTGAAATATATTTACTTTACTTCGTAGGGTAGAAAACTAAACTATGTATTTTGGATGCGAACTTATGAATGAGAATAGAGATCTTAATCCAGGAACCGTAATGTTAATTGAGATTGTGGGGGCAGTGTTTTGTCTGTTAGGATTAGGCTGGATATACTCCGGTAAAGGAGTGATCGGAATTATATTACTTATTAGTTATTGGATATTATTATTTGTGGAGGTCTTTATTATCATTCCTCTGGCAGGAGTGGTTACTCTGGGATTGGGGCTTGTTTTTTATTTTTTCATCCCTATCCAAAACATAATCGTTGGTGCAATTTCAGGTTTAATTGTGAAAGGGAATATGGAGTAAATACTTATTCTAAAAAACACAACTTTTAAGGTTTATACCCTTACATCCGCAAACGAAAAAATAAAAAGACTGCACATCTCTTTTAGTATATGCATTCAAATATAATTGGCTCATATGCTAGTCCTAAAACGAAATACTCACTAAAACTCGCAAATATTACAACTTTTACACGGATGATACCATGAGGGAATTTATCGACCAGCTCAGGAAGAACGGGAAGCTTACAGGGATCACTGAACCTGTTTCAAAGGTGTTCGAGGCACCACGCATTGCAAAAAGGACACCCGGACCGGTGATGTTCCATGACATTGACGGGAACAGGGCCATCATGAACGTGCTTGGTTCAAGGGAAGAACTTGCAACAATGTTCGGTGTGGACAAGGACAAGATAATCAGGAGGCTCTCAGAGGTATCGCCTGATGGCGAGGTGGTGGTTGTAAAGGATTCTCCCACAATGGAGGTCATCGAGGATGATGTGGATCTTACAAAACTGCCGATAATGACCCATTTTGAGAAGGATGCAGGACCTTATATCACAGCCGGGGTTGTTGTCACTGAATATGAAGGCGTGATGAACGCAGCAATCCACAGGCTCCTTGTAGTTGACAGGACAAGGCTTGCAGCACGTCTTGTGGCACCAAGGCACAGCTACGTCATGCACAGGAAAGCATCGGAGAAAGGAGAGAAACTGCCAATCGCCATAGTGATAGGAGCAGATCCCACCGTAACTTTCGCATCCACCACACGTGTGCCCGCCGGAAAGGAATTCAATTATGCAGCAGCCCTTATGGGTAAGCCTCTTGAGGTCTTTGAATGCAGCAACGGAATCAAAGTACCCCACGCAGAGATAGTCCTTGAAGGTTACATCGACCCGGTTGAGAGAGTTGATGAAGGACCATTCGTGGACATCACAGGCACCTACGACCTCGTGAGAAAGGAACCTGTCATACACATCACAAGGATACTACATCGCAAGGACCCGATCTATCACGGGATCTTACCTGCAGGTCCTGAGCACCTCCTCATGATGGGAGTACCCTACGAGCCACGGATATTCAACGCTGTGAGCGAGGTCACAACAGTCAAGAATGTGGTTCTCACAGAAGGCGGATGCTGTTATCTACATGCAGTAGTGCAGATAGAGAAGCAGACCGAAGGCGACGGTAAGAACGCCATCATGGCAGCTTTTGCAGCCCACACAAGCCTGAAACATGTGGTAGTTGTGGATGAGGACATAGATATCTTTGACCTGCATGATGTGGAATTTGCGATTGCCACCAGGGTGAAGGGTGACATGGATATCATGATAATACCAAATGTAAGGGGAAGCTCACTTGACCCCAGGGGGTCACCGGACGGAACCACTACAAAAGTAGGTATCGATGCAACAAAGGTTCTGAAAGAAGCTGAGAACTTCGAACGTGCAAAAATGCCTGAGTGAATCTAGAGTGAATCTAAATAGATAAAAAAGATTAAGAAGAGCGACGGGATGAAGATGTACCTTACACCTGAAGAAGAAAAGACACTTGATGGTGAATATGGCAGGAGCCTGCAGAAGGCAATAGAGATACTTGTTGCACTTGGTGATATCTACGGTGCTGACAGGCTCATACCCGTGAAAAGTGCACAGATTGCCGGTGTTTCCTACAAGACCATAGGCGATGCGGGACTGGAATGGATAAGCGACCTTAAAGGAGAGGTGAAGATACCTTCTGTGCTAAATCCTGCCGGCATGGACATCGCAAGATGGGAGGAGATGGGTATAGATCCTGTTTTTGCGAAGAAGCAACAGGAGATCATAGAAGCTTATGCCAGGCTTGGCATCCAGACCAAATGTACATGCACTCCATACTATCTGGAGGGATTTGACATCAGAATGGATGACCATATCGCCTGGAGCGAGTCCTCTGCCGTGTCTTATGCCAACTCTGTCATCGGTGCCAGGACTAATCGTGAAGGCGGCCCCTCAGCACTGGCTGCGGCACTGGTAGGAAAAACCGCGAATTACGGATATCATCTTGACCAGATGAGAGAGCCTGTCATTGCCGTAGAAATAGACTGCCATCTGGAAGGGGCGGATTACGGTGCCCTGGGATACCTTGCAGGGAAGGATATCGGAAGCCGGGTACCCATATTCTACATGAAGGACATGCCTTCCAAAGATGAGATGAAATCCCTTGGTGCTGCAATGGCTGCCTCGGGTGCTGTGGCCCTTTATCACATTGAAGGTGTGACACCTGAAGCTGTCAGGAACAAATTTGCAAGACCTGAAGAGGTGATAACAGTTGAAAGAAAACAGATAGACGATGTCTATGAGACAAATAAGGACATGGCTGCTACAGAGATCATAACGGTAGGCTGTCCTCACTGTTCACCCAAAGAGCTGGAAGAGATCGCAGAGCTTGTAGATGGAAAAAAGCTCATCAAGGAGATGTGGGTATGTACTGCAAGGGAAGTTGCGCAGAGGCATCCGGATCTTGTACAGAAGATCGAGAAAAGCGGGGCAAAGATCGTGTGTGACACCTGTATGGTGGTATCACCTGCGGCCAACAGGTATTCTTCCATGACCGTTAATTCGGGAAAGGCGCTTGCATATGTTCCGAGCATGTGTAAGGTAGCGGCCAGGTATGCAAGTATCACAGAATGCATAAAAGAGGCAGGTGTTCTGGATGAGAATTAATTGCAGGACAATATCCAGAGGTGTTGCAGAGGGAGAAGTGCTTCTTACCCATGACCCAATATCATTCCTTGGCAACGTTGATCCTGAAACCGGCATTGTTGCGGAACCTCAGCATGAGCTTTACGGACAGTCCATAGGAGGGAAGATCCTTGTTTTCCCACATGGGAAAGGATCAACAGTAGGTTCTTATGTCATCTACCAGCTTTTCAAGAACAATGTAGCTCCTGCTGCAATGATAAATCTGGAATCAGAGCCCATTGTAGCTGTGGGAGCGATAATATCAGGAATCCCGCTTGTTGACAGGCTTGAGAAGGACCCCTTCGGATTGCTGAAGAATGGAGACAGGGTTGTTGTAAACAGTACCGATGCCTTTGTCATGATCAAGAAATGAATAGAGACTGATCCATGGATGTCTGCTTTCGCTGGAACAGGAAGAACACTTACAGCCTTGCAGCGCTGGCTCCCCTTGTGCCCGGAGCTTTGAGGGTCAAAGAACCGCATGATGGAATAATGATATATAGCTTTGCTACCCGGCAGGCTGACCAGGTTTTCAGGGAAGTGAAGAAGGCAGAGACAGACACTGTTTTCATAGCAGGCGGCCCTCATCCCACGGGTGCTGCGGATGAGACGCTTGAATATTTTGACTATGCCGTCATAGGTGAGGGAGAAGAGACCTTACCTGAACTTATAGGGACCATCATTGCAGGAAAAGATGTTTCCGGTGTGAAAGGTATCGCCTATAGGAACAGGAACGGAAAAACTGTCATGACAGAAAAAAGAGGGTTTGTTGATCTTGACAAATATCCCTGTTTTGACCCGGATGTGGTGATGGCCCCTCTTGAGATAAGCCGGGGCTGTCCTTTCAGGTGCAAATACTGCCAGACACCGCGCATCTTCGGGAATAGGATGAGGCACAGAAGTCTGGATTCCATCATGAGGTTTGTGAAATATTATAAAGATCTGAGATTTACGTCATCCAATGCACTGGCCTACGGCAGCGACGGGATACACCCAAGACCTGATAAGGTTGAAAAACTGCTTTCAAGCATCCATGAACAAGGGAGCAGGAACATCTTCTTTGGCACGTTCCCATCGGAGATCAGGCCGGAATTCGTTACTGATGAATCTCTTGAACTTATCACAAAATACTGCACCAATACAAAAGTGAGCCTCGGTGCACAGTCCGGGAGTGACCGTATCCTCAGAGAGATACTCAGGGGGCACACGGTCGATGATGTTGTGCAAAGCCTTGAACTCACTTTTAGTCACGGCATCACACCGGTAGTGGATTTTATGGTGGGTTTCCCTGATGAGACAGAAGAGGAACAGGATATGAGCCTGGAGCTTATCAGATGGATATGCAAAAAAGGCGGCCATGTACATTCACATTATCTGACACCTCTGCCGGGGACGCCCTATGAGGGTATCATCCCCTCACCTGTCAGTGAACGATATAGGAAAATCATGGGCAGGATGGCATTGAAGGGTAAGGTTACGGGATCCTGGGAGTAAAAAGCCCGCAT
Organism: Methanolobus sp. WCC5; assembly: GCF_045690325.1. Lineage (GTDB taxonomy): Archaea > Halobacteriota > Methanosarcinia > Methanosarcinales > Methanosarcinaceae > Methanolobus. Next base: position 1,483,890 of record NZ_CP146981.1, read on the forward strand.
CATCGATCCAGATCATCATAGGTCCTTTTGAAAATATAAGCCGATAAGGCCACAAAAAAAGCAAAGGCACACGAAGTTGCAAAGACCATCTGCATACCATTGTACAACAGCACCACAGCAAGTATAAGCGGGGCTGCGGTCTGTCCGGCGTATTTCATTATATTGAACACTGATACGATACCCCCCATCATTCCAGGAGGAGCTACCTGGGTCGCCAGGGTGTTAAGCTGGGGTTGCACCATTCCAAAACCTGCCCCGAATATGAATATCAGTCCGAGTACCTGCCAGAGCGAATCCGCAAGTATCAGGCCACCAAGTGCAATGCCTGTTATGGCAAATCCTGCCATGAGAAGTTTTGCTTTGCCATATCTTGCTGAGAATGACCTTGCCCTGGATGCAATCGTTGCCATTGCCATTCCTTCAAGACCAAGGGCAAGACCTGCCTCTGCCGCAGTAAAACCGAAATTGTCCTTGAGGATAAAAGGAACATAGATAACCATGGTGTACAGCAGGAAGAATATGGCAAAGCTCAACATGATGGTGTAAAGGACACGGAAACTGGCAAGAGCAGTTATGACCGATTTTCCCCCTTTGTTCCTGTTCTCGGGGGGATTGGTTTCAGGCAGGGCGAATAATACGATTATAGCAAGAGGTATGGAAAGACCATAGAAGAGGAAAGGGACATTCCATCCGTAAGTGGCAAGAAAACCACCGATCAGCGGAGCAGATACGGCACCAATGCCAGTGGTCATGCTCATCTTTCCCATGGCATTGACCCTTTCAAGACCAGCATATAGTTCCCCTATCATTGTCATGGCTATTGGCAGCATTCCTGCAATACCTATGCCCTGGATGAACCTCAAAGCCAGCAGAGTATTCATATCAGTAGAGAAATAACAGGCTACACCTGCCATTCCATTTATCAGGAGACAGGGAACGAGTATGCTTTTGCGCCCCACTTTATCGGTGATGAAACTCACCAATATCATCGAGAGAGCTGTTGAGAAAGTATACATCCCGAGGATCAGCCCTACGGCCTCTCTTGAAGTATTCAGAGGCTCCACCATGAAAGGAAGCACCGGGCCCAGCAGGGCTCCGGCTGACATTGCAAAGAATGCCACAAGGCAGATAAGGGGAAGAACGGCTTTTCCTTTCATTTTACCAGACACCCGATTTCAAATGTTTCCTGTTCAAAATTAAAGTTGATGAACAAATTAACCGGAATGAATTTTGAAACTATCCATGTTTGCAGACCTTACTTACAGACCCTGTGTTCTGTGAATTCCCCATTCAGGTATACGAATACTGTTACCTGTTCACCTTTGTTGAACTTTCTCATTTCCCTGTCATATACACCCTGTACATGTTTCAGGCCATTCTTTTGGAAATGGGTCTCTGCCTTTTTGAAGAAATCCTTAACCTGCGTTAGATAGCTCACTTCGTAGGATTTGACCTGCCTGGCTATTTTTTCTGCCTCTTCATCATCTATTTCTTCATGGTAACAACCATGGAGGTCCAGTCCGGCTATCTGACGCCAGGCGATATTTCCCTCCTCATCCGGTTCCCGGTGCAACATAAAGGGATAAAGCCTGCATATCATAGGACGCTGCCCGTATATGGTGCATCTTTTATCCCGGAGGAAAATACAGGACCCATCACCCTTAGTCCTGAGCGCATAGCCGGATACGTAAAAGCGCCCATACTGGTCACAAAGCTCATAATATGGTGCAGGCTCCATACAATGACTGTCAGATCCCATTAGTCTGGTCGCATCAGCGTTGAGCAGGAAGACATGGTCATTGAACTGCCGTGTGCAGCACCGCGCACAGAGATCACATGCAAATCCAATATCTTTAATTATACAGACCAGGTCTTCCATGGGATAATCCTGCACACCTTTAAGTTCCTGGTTTGCTGTTTGAAGCTGTTTTTCTATTACCGGAATAAACTCGATCAACTCCTGTTGTAATGAATTTGATATTCTTTCGTATTTAAAAGCAATTTTGGTCCGGTTTTCCCGCAAAGTTTAATAATGAGCATTACGTCTAGAAGTAAACTCAAGGACTGGAACCATATATCCAGGTTAAACTTAAGATTTATGATCAAATTATAATTAATCAATATTCAAGAGGATCTATTATGGGTAAAACAGGCAGCATTGAATGGGTAAAGATTAAAGGACGCAAAGGAAGGACTATCAAGGTACAGAAGTCCAAGGAATTGAAGGCACATCCGGGACCTGCACAGCGCTATACTTCAACCGGCGCGAAGAGAAGGTTCCTTCGCAGGTCACCAAAAGCACTCGTAAAGTGAGTTAACCACTTTACACCAATACTTTTTTCATTCATTTATCTTCTATCATTTATCTTCGATCGGTTCAAGCCTTTAGCTTACTTTTTCTTCATGCAGGCGGGGTTACATCCGATACGCTTATATAGAACTACAAACATTAAAAAACGACCTGAAAACAAATGTCATTCTAATTTCATACACACAGGAGGATAGACAATTATGGCAGGACAGATGGCTGGACAGCCAATTTTCATATTAAGAGAAGGAAGCCAGAGAACCAGAGGCAGAGACGCACAGAGCAACAACATCATGGCTGCAAAGGCAGTCGCTGAAGCTGTCAGGACAACACTTGGCCCGAAAGGAATGGACAAGATGCTTGTAGACAGTCTCGGAGATGTGGTCATCACAAACGATGGTGCAACCATCCTTAAAGAGATGGATATCGAGCACCCTGCAGCAAAGATGATCGTGGAAGTATCCAAGACCCAGGATGACGAGGTCGGTGACGGAACAACCACTGCCGCGGTAATCGCCGGTGAACTGCTCAAGAAGGCAGAAGAGCTTATAGAACAGGATGTACACCCAACCATAATTGCATCCGGTTACAGGATGGCTTCCCAGAAAGCCGGAGAGATTATCAAAACACTGGCAAAATCAGTCACCCGGGAAAACAGGGATATACTGATCAACATCTCCGGAACCGCAATGACAGGAAAGGGTGCAGAGGCAACAAAGGAAGTCCTTGCAAACATCTCGGTTGATGCCATTACAAGCATTGTTGATGAAGACAACAGAGTTGACATGGAAAACATCAAGATCGAGAAGAAGGTCGGTGCACGTATAGCGGATTCCGAACTTATCAAAGGCATGATCATTGATAAGGAACGTGTTCACACCAACATGCCAAAGAAGGTCCAGAATGCAAAGATCGCACTGCTCAACACGGCAATCGAACTTAAAGACACCGAAGTTGATGCTGAGATATCCATTACATCCCCCGAGCAGCTCCAGTCATTCCTTGACCAGGAAGAGAAGATGATCAAAGACCTTGTGGAAAAGGTCGTTAACAGTGGTGCAAATGTTGTATTCTGCCAGAAGGGAATCGATGACATGGCACAGCACTATCTTGCAAAGGCAGGAGTATTTGCTATCAGGCGTGTCAAGAAGAGCGACATGCAGAAACTTGCAAGAGCAACCGGTGGAAAGCTTGTCACAAACGTCGATGAGATAGCAGAAGCAGACCTTGGTAAGGCAGACATTGTGGAAGAGAAGAAGATCGGTGGCGATCCTATGACCTTCGTGACAGGTTGTGTGAATCCAAAGGCAGTCTCCATCCTCCTCCGTGGCGGTACTGAGCACGTCATAGACAACATCGAGAGAGCACTTAACGACTCACTCCGCGTGGTCGGTGTAGCTATCGAGGATGAGAAGCTCGTAGCTGGTGGCGGATCCCCTGAAGTGGAGGTTGCACTGAGACTCCAGGAATACGCAGCAACCCTCAGCGGAAGGGAACAGCTTGCAGTCAAAGCATTTGCAGAAGCCCTGGAAGTAATCCCAAGGACACTGGCAGAGAACGCAGGTCTTGACCCCATAGACATGCTCATGGAACTGCGTGCACACCACGAGAAAGGCATGAAGACAGCAGGTCTTAACGTCTACGAAGGAAAGGTTATCGACATGTGGGAAGCAGGCGTAGTAGAGCCACTCAGGGTAAAGACCCAGGCAATCAACGCAGCTGCTGAGTCCGCAGTCATGATCCTCAGGATCGATGACATCATCGCATCCAAGCAGGGACCAGCCGGACCTTCTGCAGAAGATATGGTACCAGGCGGTATGCCCCCAGGAATGATGGGCGGCATGGATATGTAAATATCCTCTAAAACAAGAAATATAGATCTAAACTCGTTTGCGCAGGTTCATCAGAATTCTGCGCAAAACTGATTTTTTTTACTAAATTCAATCGGTTTTTACCACTTTTTTAGTACATTTATTGTAAATATTAATTTTTCATCTGTGTGGCTTAAATGAACTTGTGATCATTTGTCTGCCACTGAAGTACAATAAACAGCAGAATATAGAGATAATTAATAGCTGTAAGTTTAGAAATCACTTAACAATATGTTAATATACAGAAACAACGTTACTGTAATATGTGCATACGGCAATAATCAAAGATATAGCAACAGTACAGACAGGATACTCATTCAGATCCAGGCTTGAGGCATCTGAAAACGGGAATGTTGCAGTCATCCAGATGAAAGACCTGCTTGATGACAACAGAGTGGATTGCAGCAGATTAATAGAAATCGACATGCATACCCTAAAAGAGCAACATTTTGCCAGAATAGGAGATCTTGTGTTCAGATCAAGGGGCCAGGCAAATACTTCTGCAATTATCCTGCAAAATCCTGGAAAAGCTATAATTGCTGCACCTCTTCTAAGAATTAGAATTAAAAATCCTGAAAATGTTTTACCCGAATACCTGAACTGGTACATCAGCCAGGCAGATGCACAGCGCTATCTGACCTCCGTGCAGGCAGGAACATCAGTTAACATGATAAGGAGTACACAACTGGAACAGATGCCTGTACACCTGCCTTCTTTGAAAATGCAAAAAAGCATAGTCGAGCTGGCAGCATTATCTGCCAGGGAGCAGATGATATTGAGCGCACTGGCTGAAAAGCGAGAAAGATACATTTCAACACTGTTAGTGCAGCTTGCAAAAGAGGATAAAAATGATGAAGAAAGTTGACCAGAAAGATATCAACAATGCCGCCTGGGCGGCGTGCGATACGTTCAGGGGAATTGTTGATCCGGCACAATACAAGGACTACATTCTTGTTATGCTGTTCCTGAAATACATATCCGATGTGTGGCAGGACCATTACGAATCATACCAGAAGCAATACGGAGATGATGATGAGCGCATAAGACGCAAGCTGGAACGTGAGCGTTTTGTCCTTCCGGTTGTCAGATTAGCCAAAACCGATGAGAAAACAGGCGAAGAAAACGTATTGGATGAGTTCCCTGCCACCTACTACAGCCTTTATGACCGCAGGGCTGCCGCCAACATTGGCGAACTTATCAATATCGTGCTCGACCATATTGAAGAGTCGAACAAGAACAAGCTTGAAGGGGTTTTCCGAAATATTGACTTTAACAGCGAAGCCAACCTTGGAAAAACTAAGGACAGGAACAGACGTCTGAAGCAGCTTCTGGAGGATTTCCACAAGCCACAACTGAATATGAAGCCAAGCCTGGTTTTGGAGGATCTTATAGGGAATACCTACATATACCTGATAGAGCGATTTGCTTCGGATTCCGGCAAGAAGGCCGGGGAGTTCTTCACCCCGCCGAAGGTCACAGAACTTGTTGCCAGGCTTGCCAGGCCAAAACCAGGGGATCGTATATGCGACCCTGCATGTGGCTCAGGAGGGCTTCTGATCCAGGCTGCCAGACAGACGGATAGTCGTGATTTTGCTCTTTTCGGTCAGGAATCCAATGGCAGTACGTGGGCACTGTGCCGGATGAATATGTTCCTGCACAGTTTTGATAGTGCCCGCATTGAGTGGTGAGATACGCTGAACAGCCCGCTTCTGGTTGAGGACGACCGTCTGATGAAGTTCAATTGTGTTGTTGCAAATCCTCCGTTCTCGCTGGACAAATGGGGTGCCGAAAATGCTGAAAGCGACCGGTATAACCGTTTCTGGCGTGGCGTCCCTCCGAAAAGCAAGGGAGACTGGGCATTCATCAGCCACATGGTTGAGGTCGCACTGGAAAAGGACGGACGTGTGGCTGTGGTTGTACCCCACGGAGTTCTTTTCAGGGGAGCCAGGGAAGGCCAGATCCGCCGGAAGATGATCGAGGAGAACCTGCTTGACGCGGTTATCGGCCTGCCTGGAAACCTGTTCCCCACCACCAATATCCCCGTAGCCATCCTGGTATTTGACCGCTCGCGGGAAAAAGAAGGAGCCAGGGAGGACTGCAGGGATGTCCTTTTCATCGATGCCAGCCGGGAATTCAGGTCCGGGAAGAACCAGAACACGCTTTCTGACGAGCAACTGGAAAAGATCATGGCAGTATATAACTCCAGAGAGGATGTGGAAAAATATGCCCGTGTGGCTGACTTTAGAGAGATAAAGGAGAATGATTTCAACCTTAATATCCCCCGGTATGTGGACACGTTCGAAGAGGAAGAGGAGATCGACATCGATGCCGTGCAGCAGGAGATCGATGAGCTGGAAAAGGAGCTGGCAGAGGTCCGGGTGAAGATGGCCGAGAAGCTGAAGGAGATTCAGCGATGAGCGAGAGTAGTAAAAAATTAATACGCAACAGCACTGCGGAATTTCTCATCTTTACAGGGCAGGCTGGCGAACAGAGCATTGAAGTGAGATACGAAGATGAGACTATCTGGCTATCCCAGAAAATGATGGCAACTTTGTTTGAAGTGAGTATCAAAACAATAAGTGAGCATTTGATAAATTGCTACAAACAGTCTGAGATTAATAAAAATGAAACCATCCGGAAATTCCAGATAGTTCAAACTGAAGGTTCAAGAGAAGTCAAAAGATCGGTCGATTTTTACAATCTTGACGCTATAATTTCTGTAGGATACAGGGTTAATTCGATACGTGCAACACAGTTTCGTCAATGGGCTACGAGAGTTTTGCACGACTTTGCCATCAAGGGCTATGTGCTGGATAAAAAGCGTATGGAAAATGGTCCCTTCCTTAACGAGGATTATTTTGAGCATCTTCTTGAGGAAATTCGAGAGATCAGACTCAGTGAGCGCAGGTTTTACCAGAAAATTACAGATATTTACGCCACCAGTGTGGACTACAATAAGAATGCACCTACAACTAAGGCATTTTTTGCAAGAGTACAGAACAAGTTGCATTTTGCCATACATGGATACACAGCAGCCGAACTTATTGCGGAGAGAGCAGACAGTACTAAAACGAACATGGGGCTTAGTACCTGGGAAAATGCACCGGATGGTAAGATATTAAAGAGCGATGTTTCTGTTGCCAAAAATTATCTTGCAAAAGGTGAACTGGAATCATTAGGACGTATCGTTAACGCCTATCTGGATCTGGCGGAGGAAAGGGCACGAAGAAGAATACCAATGACAATGGAAGATTGGGCTAAACGTCTGGATAAGTTCCTTGAGTTTGATGATCGGGATGTTCTTCAAGACTGTGGAAAAATTACTGCCGGTGCCGCTAAAGAATATGCTGAAAGCGAGTTCCAGAAATACCGCATTGTGCAGGATCGGATGTTTGAATCTGATTTTGACAGAATGATCAAGGATTTGCCAAAGAATCCACAGAATGAGGAATAACAGGTACGGAAGATGTAATAAAATTTCCTCAAACAAAATCACAAAATCCGGAATTGGAATCATGAGTCAGAATCAGATCATCGTTCCACTGGCACGACAATTAAACTGGTCGCATTTTCCGGCGACAATCGCCCAGAGAAGCGAGTCCGCCAGAATAGCCCCCAAACAGTATGAAGTTAATGATAATGGAACTATATGGAAATTCCTAATAGTTCAGTCAGATAAGGCACAGCAAGCAAAGAGTTTGATAGAACCATTTTGCTGGCATCAGCAATATGGTTTTGAGTGGATTCTTCCGCTGAATAAAGAAATCACCCCCGAAGTTTTAAGGATGATTCAGATAATCACCGAAGAAATGTCACGAATTGATATCATGACCGCTCTTGGCCTGAAAGACGAAAAACACTTCAGGGAAAATTACCAGCAGATTGGAATCGCCACAGGTGTAATTGAGATGACCGTCCCCGATAAACCCAAAAGCAGTAAGCAGAAATATCGACTGACCAATGCCGGAAAGAATCTTTTGAAAGGAGTGAAATACGAATGAACAGGGATGGATAACGATTCTTCGGAAAATTGGAGGTGGAAGGATGAGTAACTTATCTAAAGCTGCTATGGCATGTGAAAACGCCGGTAATGATATTACAAACCATTTTCGTGACGGCACGAAATTGGTCAGGACAGGACCAGATACAAATAATTACCTCAGACAGAAAGAATTTCACCCAGAGGAGGAACTGGAAAAAGTGCAAGTCAAAGTCACCCACAAAATTCAGGAGAGGCTATTATGAAAGTTCCTGAGAAGTGGAGGAAAAAGACTATAGATAATCTTTTTGTTTTTACCAATGGTACTGGTTTTAAAGCATCCGATTGGTCAAAAGAAGGCCTGCCGATAATTCGAATTCAGAATATGAATGGGAGTAGTGAGTATAACTACTATAATGGGCAAATCGAGGAAAAGTGGCTGGTGAATCCTGGGCAACTGCTATTTGCATGGGCAGGAACAAGAGGAGTTTCTTTCGGACCCCACATTTGGAAGGGTCCTAAAGGTGTGCTCAATCAGCATATTTACAAATTAGAGCCTAAAATTGATGGTGATCGAAGATGGCTCTACTATGCACTTATAAAAGTAACAGACACAATTGAGAGGAAAGCTCACGGATTTAAGTCTACATTACTACATGTTCAGAAATCAGACATTACAAATCAAGTAGTTGTAGTTCCCCCACTCCCCGAGCAAAAAGCCATTGCCGACCTGCTCTCCACTTGGGATGAGGCCATCGAGAAGACTGAAAGGCTGATTCAGGCGAGGGAGAAGCGATTAAGGCAAATGTCGAGATGGTTACTTTTCGGGCACAAAAGACTGGAAAACAAACAAAACGAATTGGTTGACGGGCACTTTTTTAGATATCCTTCTGACTGGGAACTAGTCAAAATTGGTAAAGTCGCGAAGGAAGTTTCTTTAAGAAACGGAGAATCCGAAAAGCCGGTATTGTCATGCTCTAAATATGATGGATTTGTCAACTCACTAGATTACTTTGGAAAACAAGTTTTCAGCAGTGACACATCGAACTACAAAGTTATTAAAAAGGGTCAATTTGGCTACCCTTCAAATCATGTTGAAGAAGGATCGATAGGTCTTCTTGAACACTGTGAAATAGGCATTGTCAGTCCAATCTATGTGGTGTTTGAAGCCACAAAAGATAAGGTGTATTCACCTTATTTGTTCAAGCTTCTTAAGACAGACATATATAGGCATATCTTTCAGGTCAGCACAAGTTCATCTGTTGATCGGCGGGGCAGTCTTCGATGGAGTGATTTCTCAAAAATCAAAGTGCTTCTGCCACCTCCCCATGAACAAAAACAAATCACAGAAACCTTATCCGCTGCCCAACATGAAATTGGACTGCTCAAACAGCTTGCCGAGAAATACAAAACCCAGAAACGTGGCCTCATGCAGAAAATGCTTACGGGCGAGTGGCGGGTGAAGGAAGAGATAATCAGCCAATATTGCGAGGCGTGACCATGGCAAGGAGAAGGCTGAATTCCCTGGAAAAGGCGGAGCTGATCGCCCTGGTGAAGGGCATGATGGAGCTGTCTGTTGACAATAAGCTCTTTGTCAGGTCGGCGCTTGCAGACGCCGAAGATATTGAAGTTGATAAGTATAAGAGGAAAATATCCCGCGCCCTGAGCTACAATATGCGGGGAACGAAAGACTGGGATCTTAAAGAGGCGGGGCGCATTCTCCGGTATCTTGAAAAGGCAACCGGTGATCCGATGATCAGGGCTGACGTTTATGTGCATACGATGGTGCAGGGGCACAGGATTACTGATGAACTTGGAGACATCGACCAGAAATACTATCACACAATGGAAGATTTCTATGAGGATGCTGCAAAATGGGTCATTGCTGCGGAAAAACAGGGACACGACATTGCACTTCTGAAGGAAAGCCTGCATGAGGTCATGTTAAAGGCAAAGAATGTTGGCTGGGGATATGGCGACGAGCTGTCATACCTCTGGTCAGAATATTTCGGAGACAACAACGCAGAAGAATAAGGAGGAAAAACATGGACACATTCGAGACAAGTGAAAAGACCCTTTCACAGATCCCGGCAGTACAGCTTCTCATAAATCTGGGTTATGAATATCTGAGTCCGGGCGAGGCGCTGAAGGAAAGGCAGGGTCGCACGTCCAATGTACTCCTTGAGAACATTCTGCGCAGCCAGCTTAAGAAGATTAACCGTATCCAGTACAGGGCAAATGTGTACCTGTTCAGCGAGGAGAACATCCAGTCGGCCATGGAGAAGCTGAAGAACATCAGGTATGACGGACTGCTGAAGACCAATGAAGCGGCATATGATCTCCTGACCCTTGGGACTGCAATGGAGCAGACCGTTGAAGGCAACTCCAGGAGCTTCAACCTGAACTACATCGACTGGCGAAGCCCTGAGAAGAACAGTTTCCATGTAACCGTTGAGTATAGTGTCCAGCGTTCCAGAAGCACCGAAACTGTCCGACCGGACATCGTGCTGTTTGTCAACGGCATTCCCTTTTGTGTAATTGAGTGCAAGGCTCCACAGGTGGATATCGGGCAGGCAGTATCACAGTCCATCAGGAACCAGAACGATGAACACATTCCCAGACTCTTCACATACACACAATTGCTACTTGCCATAAACAAGAACAGTGCTATGTACGCAACAGTCGGAAGTCCCACAAAGTTCTGGAGCATCTGGAAAGAAAAACAGACGCAATCCGGGACCCCGGAGTTTGAAGAACTACAGGAACTGGTCAACAGGCCGCTGGAAAAAGACATAATTTCAAAAATTGTATCCACCCTCGGTGCAGACCCCGGAATACTTGAAAATGAACGCCTGGTCACCGAACAGGACAGGTCGATATATTCACTATGCCGTCCTGAAAGGTTGCTGGAGCTGGCATGGAAATCCACCGTCTTTGATGCAGGCATCAAGAAAATCGCCAGGTATCAGCAATATTTAGTAACAAGATCAACTCTCAGGCGCATAAAACAATTCAACGAAGACGGATCACGCAAAGGAGGAATCATCTGGCACACACAGGGATCAGGCAAATCACTGACAATGGTCATGCTGGCAAGAACCCTTGCCCTTGACCCCGAAATAGTAAATCCCAGGATAGTGCTGGTAACAGACAGGGACGATCTGGATAAGCAGCTTGGCAACACATTTGCAGCCTGCGGTCTTGAAGTCGAACGTGCCACCTCCGGGCGCAACCTTCTGGAACTTATCACTGAAAAACAGTCATGCATCATAACCACCCTGATCCACAAATTTGACAAAGCCTATGCCGCCGGGAAATATCAGGACGACTCGCCCGACATCTTCGTGCTGGTAGATGAAAGTCACCGCACCCAGTTCGGATCATTCTCCGCCCGCATGAGGCAGATGTTCCCCAACGCCTGCTACCTGGGATTCACAGGAACCCCCCTGATGAAAAAGGAAAAGAACAGCTTCACCAAATTCGGCGGACTGCTTGAACCCCATTACTCCATAACACAGGCCGTCGAGGATGGGGCAGTTGTACCACTCCTTTATGAAGGAAGGCATGTGGAAATGACCCAGAACCAGGCAGCAGTCGATCTCTGGTTCGAGCGGCATACCCAGGGACTTACCGACCAGCAGAAAGCCGACCTCAAACGCAAATATGCCAGAGCCGAAATGCTGAACAAAGCCGATCAGGTCATCTACATGAGAGCATTTGACATCAGTGAGCACTATCGTGAAAACTGGCAGGGAACCGGATTCAAGGCCCAGATCGTAGCTCCAAGTAAACCTGCCGCCCTGAAATACCACAATTACCTGAACGAAATTGGCACGGTTTCATCTGAAGTCGTCATTTCCCCGCCGGATATGCGTGAAAGCTATGATGAGACCGATGACGAAGCAACCGACGAGGTTGTCAAATTCTGGCAAAGGATGATGAGACGTTATGGCAGCGAGGAAGAATACACAAAACAACTCATCAACCAGTTCAAACACGGCAGCGATCCGGAAATACTGATAGTGGTCAGCAAACTCCTGACAGGATTTGACGCGCCGAAGAACACCGTATTGTACCTGTGCAGGGTTTTGCGGGAGCACACCCTGCTTCAGGCCATTGCAAGGGTTAACCGTATTCACGAAGGCAAAGAATTCGGATTCATCGTAGATTACGCAAGCATTCTGGGAGAGCTGGACAAAGCCCTGACCATGTACAGCGCATTTGAAGGCTTCGACGAGCCAGACCTTGCAGGCACACTCGGTTCGATAAACAGGGAAATCGAAAAACTGCCCGGCAGATACTCTGATCTCTGGGACCTCTTCAAAACAGTAAAACATACCTATGACGAGGAAGAATACGAAATTCTACTGGCAGACGAGCAGCTCAGGGAGGAATTCTACGCCCGTCTTTTTGAGTATTCCAGAAACCTCGCAATTGCCCTGTCTTCCGACCGCTTCCTGTCAGAAACCGATGAAAAAACACTATCCAGGTACAAAGCCGACCTCAGAAAGTTCCAGTCTCTTAAAAACTCTGTTAAACTGCGATATGCAGAGGCAATCGATTACAGGGATTATGAGCCAAAGATCAGGAAACTTCTGGACACACACATACAGGCGGATGAAGTGATTCGGCTCAACGAGCCGGTTAATATCTTCGATGATAAAATGTTCGATCAGGTAAAAGAAGAACACGGGATATACGAAACAAAAAATACCGCTGCATCCAGAGCCGATACCATAGCGCATGCCACCAGAAAAGTGATCATTGAGAAAATGGATACTGACCCTGCATTCTATGAAAAGTTCTCAAAGCTCATTCAGCAGGCAATCGAAGATTTCAGGGCAAAGAGACTCTCAGACCTGGAATATCTGAACAGGGTCACGGATATCAGGAACAAGGTTGCCGGGAAAGTACATGATGAAGTACCGGCCCAGCTTACTGATAATGAAGATGCCATGGCTTACTACGGGGTCATCGGACCATTTATTAAAAACCATGGACTGGACGGCAATGAGCTTGAAGAAATTGTCGCCGATACTGCCGTAGCCGTTCATTCAATTGTTGAAAAACACAGAAAGGTCAATTTCTGGGATGATGAGGATGCCCAAAATCAGACAGCGAACGAAATTGACGACTATCTGTACGATGAACTGAAAAATGCAAAGAATATCGACCTGTCAAGCGAGCAAATGGACAGGATCATTGAAAAGGTCCTGACGGTTGCAAAACACAGGAGTTACAGATGACGGGGGAAAAAAAATATGAAAAAAGGTCATTTATCTATGGTCAGAAAACAATTGAATACCAGCTCTTATATGCCAGAAGAAAAACACTGGAAATTGCAGTTCATCCGGACACTACAATAATCGTTAAAGCACCTGTTGATTCTGATGTTTCACTAATTGAAAAGAAGATGCATAAAAGAGCACGGTGGATCTTAAAACAGGTTGATTATTTCCGACAATTCACTCCAAAAACACCTGAAAGACTTTACATTAGTGGAGAGACACATCTGTATCTTGGAAAACAATATCGCTTAAAAGTTACCAGTGGACAGAAAAACAGCGTCAAACTGTCTGGAGGAGTGTTTCATGTCAGCTGCCAGGATGAGCCTGGGCCTGAAGTAGTAAAAAAACTTATGAAAAAATGGTATATAGAGAAGGCAAATATTCAATTTTCCGAAAGTTTTGATAGATGCTGGCCAAAGTTTAGTTCTCTGGGATTCGGTAAACCTTCAATTTCTGTAAAATGCATGAAAAAAAGATGGGGCAGCCTGTCTGAAAAAGGTACAATGATACTGAATACGGAACTGGTCAAAGCCCCTAAAGAATGCATTGATTATGTTGTTATCCATGAGCTCTGCCATTTAAAATATCATGATCATAGCCCCGAATATTACAGAATGCTTGACTCCTTGATCCCGGGGTGGGAAAAAATAAAGCATAAACTCGAACTCAGTATGGTTTAAGAAGAATCCCGGCGAATGATCACTCAAGACACTTGAGTATATCCTTGCGATCATAAACAGGTTCTACGTAGCGGGTTCTCCCACGCATGCCCTTCCCGGAAAAATCCGCATCTATCAGCCTTGAAACGTGCATTTTCTCAATTAATTCATAGAAACGGGTATAGCCAAGCCCTGTAATCTCATGGAATGTCTTGTAGAGTTCACCTGTCTGGAGACTGCTATCCTTTGCTATCAGGCCAAGCAATGTTTTCTCATGATCGGAAAGTGATCTGATATTGCGGCACAGGTGCAGTAGTCTGGAAGCTTCATAAGCCTTGTCGACATCCTCAACAGAGATTTTTCTGCTTGCCCGCCTCTCAGCATTCAGACCAGAACGTTTCAGAAGATCGATACCGATCCTCAGATCACCAGTCCTGTCCACGTAAGAAACAACCCTGTCCAATGCCTCTTCAGGCACAACATCATGGAAAAAGGCATGTTTCACACGATTGGCAATAATATCTGAGATCTCATTCATCTCGTATCTTGGAAAGGCAATTTCTTCCGGCAAAAAAACCGAGCCTACCCGTGGATCGAAGCTGTATGGAATGCCCACGTCACTGATGATGGCAATCACAGAGATACGCGCTCCGGGGTACTGCTCATGAGCCCTTAAGAGGGAATACATGACCTCATCTGCATGCCCTTCCGGGAAAAGGTAGTTGATATCATCCAGAGCCACCACAAGTGTCTTGTTCGACTCAAGCAGGTATTTTATCACTTTCTCAAAAAGTCTCCTGAATGCCACACCGGATGTAGGGGGATTTATGTGAACCAGCTGCTCATATATCCTTGAGACAACTGCAAACCTTGTGGACTCCATCTGACAGTTCACCTTAACAAAGACCACATTGTCAGTGTACTCTTTCACTTCATTGAAGATCTTCATAACAGCAGTGGTCTTTCCAGTCCCCGGCGGACCTTTCACAAGGCAGTTGACAGGACGCATACCCCTCATGGCAGGTTTAAGGCTGAAGCGCAAGGACTGCATCTGGGAGTCCCTGTGTGCAAAATATTCCGGGAGGTAATCGAATTCAAGTACCTCCCCGTTACTGAAAAGAGTTTCATCCCACAGAAGCATGTCCTTTTCCACTTAAATTCCCCTTTTGCAGATTTTGCTTTTAAATTTGTGCCAGTTTTTATTACGATATATGGATATGTATTACAAACTGGTGATCTCTAAACTGGCAGCTTTGTAAGACTAATATAATTATTTGCGCATAATAACTTTTTGCTTTTGCTGCGAGCACATATCCCGCACCCTTACAAAGCCAATGAAACTATATCCGAAACTGTCCTGATAAGAGTCTCTACTTCTTCTTCAGTATTATACAGGGCAAAAGAAGCCCTCACAGTTCCTTTGACACCAAGATGATCAACACTGGGCATTGCACAATGATAACCACTTCTGACGCATATATTGCGGGTCTGGTCAAGTATCATGGCTACATCATGCGCATTCATCCCCACTACATTAAACGACACGACACCGGCACGGTTGTGCGGACCATAGACTTCAATGCCGTCCATCTCCAGAAGACGCCGGGAAGTTTCCCTGGCCAGGTAAAGTTCATGTTTTTCAATTGCATGAATACCGATGTCCCTCACATATTCCACCGCGCGTCCAAGACCGATCACACCAGGAATATTGGGCGTGCCAGCTTCAAATTTTGCAGGAGAGGGCTCCACCCTGAAACTGTCAGGAGTTACAGAGCTTACCATCCCCCCACCAAGCAACAAAGGCTCAATAGAATCCGGTTCTTTTATGTAGAGCAAACCTGTCCCCTGTGGCCCAAGCAAGCCTTTGTGCCCGGGACATACAAAAAAGTCAGGATCAAAGGCTTTTATATCTATTGGCATATTGCCGGCTGACTGGGAACAATCGATCAATACTTTCACACCTTCCTGGCGAGCTATACTGATAATTTTCCCGATGTCCTGTATGGAGCCAAATACATTGGAAACATGATTTACTGCTATGAGTTGTGTTCTATCATTGATGGAAGAAAGTATATCTTCCGGATCGATAAGTCCGTCTTTGTCAGGTATGATAACGGTAAGTTCAACACCCGATTCCTTTAAACGCATCCACGGGAGCAGGTTGGAGTGGTGCTCAACAAGCGTAACGATAACGTGATCACCGCGCTTCCAGGGGAAGCCCCTTGACACTACATTGATACCTTCTGTTGCATTCTTAGTAAAAATGGTCTTCCCGGCATCCATGTTAAAAAAAGAAGCCACTGCCTCCCTGGCATCTTCATAATGGTCAGTGGTTTCCCTTGCAAGCCTGTGAGCTCCTCTTCCATGGTTTGCTGCGTATTTATAGAAATAGTCAAGCATTGCAGACACTGCCTGTACAGGCGTTTGCGTCGTGGCTGCATTATCCAGATAGATCACATTATTTAATAAAGGAAAATCTTCCCTGACAGTCAGAACATCATACATAAGAGCCACTATGCAGAGAATGTAAAAATAGTTTTGCAGGCTATTTTGCCTGCACACCGCCTACCATGAAACGATAAAGTTCCATTTCCTCGGCGTTGAGTTTATCTGCCGACACTCCACAAATGACCTCATGGCAGCCTTTGTAGACATCGGCTCTGTTCCTGCTATTCTTCGAGTCTCTCATATTTTACCTCCTGTCTCTCATTTAGTATAGATGTTCTTTTAAAAGCCGTGCAGATTATAATTATATATACATAATAAGAATATTTATTATACTAATGCTGGCTAAACATGTAAGTTGTCATGCATTATATAAATAAATGGCGCCTGTGTTTGCGTCAGCAAAAAATAGAAATGAGCATGCAATAATAAAAGCCCATCATACATTGGCAAAGATATAGTCAATATCTTTCTTACCTTCGTGGCAGTTAATGCAGCCGCCTACTTTTCCCTCAGCTCGCACATTCCCTTCAGGAGAATAGGAAGCCCAGAACCAATCGTTATGATCCGGATCAAAATCCTCGACCTTATACATAAGATAGAGCCCTGTAAGTTCCCTGTCGGAATTGAATCCCTCTTTAACCACCATTGCTCCATAAGGCATTGCCATCCCTCCTTGTTCTGCCAGAGGCAATGCATCCTCGGAAACATATATAGTGATATAATCCCCATGAACACCGTTCCCTTCCATCATGGGACCCTGGCCGGGCCATATGCTCCAGTCCTTGTAATTATCACTCACGGTAAATCCCGAGAAAATAGACTCGGCGTCTGGTGTTGGCACCTGCGGGTCAATTCCATCTTCAGGACCTGCGGACACACTGTCGTTTTCCTGATCGGCACAGCCTGATATACCAATTATGCATATCAGGATAAAGATCATAAATGCAGTTTTCATATACTACCCCAATATTAGACATACTCCACACTATATAACGATTGCTTAGACAAGTTTAGCGCATTCCTTGTCGCAAGAGATATAAAATATGCAGGAGACTTTCGCTAATAATGCCAGAAATAGATATTGACCGGACACTCTTGTTCCTTGAAGGGACTCAAAGGGTCCTTGATGAAAAGAGCACCCTTGCCAGAACAAAAGATAACCTTAAAAAAATCGGAGTTACCAGAATAGCGAATATCACTGATCTTGACAGAGTGGGCATACCCGTATTCTCCACTATCCGGCCCAGCGCAGCAGATGGTGCAATTTCCGTATATTCGGGAAAAGGTAACAATGAGAACCAGGCAAGGATATCTGCAATGATGGAAGGTTTTGAACGATGCCTGGCAGAAAGAAAAGGAGCTAACAAAGACATAAATGAGGATATAAGGACACTGCATGTTATCGAAAGCTATGAGGAAATAAAGAAAAATTGTAGTACCGTTGACCCGGAATCCCTTCTTTTAGCTGAAAGTTACAGTCCTCACGCATTGATCGAATGGATAAGCGGGTGGGATCTCTGCAGAAAAGAAGAGATCATGATCCCTGCAAATGCGGTCTACCATCCTTATGATGCACCTGGCAGGACATTGAAACTGTTCAGAAGCAATACTAACGGGCTTGCTGCCGGAAACACCATTGAGGAAGCTATCTTCCATGGTTTGCTGGAAGTGATAGAAAGGGACGCACTGAGCATTGCAGAGTTCAACCGTAACCCAGGCAAGGAGATAATGCTCACAGAAGATGACGGAGAGAACTACAGGATTCTGCGCAGGTTCACAGACAATGAGGTCGATGTCAGGTTGTGGGCATTGCCCCATGACACAGGTATCACAACAGTGGTGGCAGTAACCGATGACATGCGTCTAAGGGATGCCGCACTTCTTGTGATGGGAGCCGGAGCACATCTTAAACCTGAAATTGCAGTAAGGAGGGCACTGACCGAAGCAGCACAGTCCCGGGTTGTACAGATACACGGGGCCCGTGAGGATACAGAGCGTGAGAAGTTTGTCAGGGAAATAGGTTATGACAGGATCAAACGCATAAACAAATACTGGTACGAGGAAGGAGAACGTATAAGTATGCAGAGCCTTAAGGACCTGTCAGGGAACTCACCTGCAGAAAGCATCGATACAGTACTGGAACAGTTGAAAAATATAGCTGCCTCTGCTGCTGTTGCAGACCTCTCAAGAGAAAGTGTGCCCGTACCGGTAGTAAGGGTGGTCATACCAGCCTTTGAAATGTACACTCTTGACAGGGAACGTATCGGTACAAGGGCAAAATCAGGAAAAAGAAAAAAGATGGCAGCACAGGAAAGACCATGGCGGACCGGACGCAGAAAATGAAGGAAGATTATGAATACTGTGCCTCTGCATGTGACAAAATCCTTATATTCGCAGGCACAAGCATAAGCCATGAGGATGCTTCAAAACTGCTTGAGGCAACATACCGGCCACCAGTATCCAGAGGAGACCTTGACAATGCCATTAGGCAGGGGTACAGACTGATAGGGATCATCGACGGGATATTTTACAGCCAGGCGGCGGTGGCTCACAGGGAAATAATAAGGGCAATGCAGGAGGGAGCTACTGTAGTTGGCGGCTGCAGTATGGGAGCTTTGAGGGCTTCTGAACTGGATGTCCACGGAATGATAGGAGTGGGTAAAGTATATGAGTGGTACAGGGACGGTATTATAGAAGATGATGATGAGGTGGCAGTTACAACAAATCCTGATACCTTTAAGCCTGTATCCAGCCCCATGGTCAATATCAGAGAAACCCTGAAAGCAGCTTTAGACTCAGATCTTATCAGTTATACTGAATGCAAGCATTTAATTGAGATCGCCAAGAACACACACTATACTGAAAGAAGTTATATGGGAATCACAAAGGAAGCTTACAGAGGAGGTATCATTTCCCAGGAAAGCTCAGAAGCTCTTCTGGAGTTCTGTATCGATCATGAATGTGATGTAAAAAGAGAAGATGCGCTCATGGTCCTGGAAAAAATAAAAATGATAAGCAGAGGATGATCAACCCGCTATTTTTGGCTTCAGACCGTCATAGACAAAATGCAGAATGTATACAGTTGACATGACAAGGATTATTGTTGCACCGGATGGCGCATCGAACAGATAGGACAATGCTAAGCCGCTTATGCTGAAAAAAATACCGAAGATCGTTGCAAGATACATCATCTTCCCAAGGTTATTTGTATAGTGCCTGCTGAGGGATGCAGGCATGGTGAGAAGTGCGATTATAAGGATGATGCCGACAACCTTGATCAGCAGAACAATAGTAAGCGCAATCAGACAAAGTAAAAGCAAGTAGAGACGCTCTACCGATAATCCTGCAACAGTGGTGAACTCCTCATCAAAACAAAGTGCCATGAATTGTTTATAGAATGCATAGACGATAAAGATGATAACGATATCCAGTACCACCATCAGGTAGATATCTGACATGGGAACGGTCAGGATATTACCAAAGAGATAGGTCATCAGGTCAGGGGCATACCCGGGCGTCCAGTAGATAAGAATGATACCAATTGCCATTCCCAGGGACCACAATATGCCTATGGCCGTATCTTCAGCTATCTTTGATCTTTTGCTTACAAGACCCATGACAATGGCAGAAAAGACGCTGAAAGGGATCAGCCCGTATAAAGGGTTGACCCCGAGGTAGTATCCTATACCAATGCCTCCAAAAGATGCGTGAGAGATACCACCACTTATGAAAACGATTCTTTTTACAACCACATAGACACCGATGATACCGCACGCCACACTTGCCAGAATAGCAGCCAGAATAGCATTTCGCATAAAGTCATACTGAAGTATTTCAAACATATGGTCCACCTCAGTGCTCTTTAAGGACCCTGTGCGGTACGCCATGGGCAATCAGTTCTACCGGACACTGATAAGACACTTCCAGGTCATGGGGACTCAATTCTTTAGAGTCATGATAGTGGAACTTACGGTTAAGACAACCGATCTTATCGACATAGACCGAAATCGCACTGATGTCATGGGTCACCATTATGATTGCGATCTCGGATTTGAGCCGGTTGAGGAGTTCATAGAACTCTTTCTGCATCTTTGAATCTATACCTGTGGAAGGTTCATCCAGTATAAGCAATTTCGGTTTAGTAACAAGAGACCTGGCAATGAAAACCCTCTGTTTCTGACCACCGGACAGCTCGCCGATCTGCCTGTTCTTAAAATCAAGCATTCCAACAGTTTCGAGTGCTTCATGTGCAGCCCTGCGGTCTTCTTCATTATATCTCTGAAGAGGTCTTTTGTGAGCCAGCCGGCCCATTAGCACAACATCCCACACGGTAATCGGGAAATCCAGATTAGAGGAGTGGTACTGAGGAACATACCCCACATAGCTCCTCATATTTTGGGGTTTGCCACCCAGGAGTTTCACAGAACCCCTGTCAGGCTTGATCAATCCAAGGATGACTTTCAAAAGAGTGCTCTTGCCCCCTCCGTTAGGCCCTATGATTGCCAGGAAATCCTTGTCCTTAACCGTAAGGCTTACGGACTCCAGAACCCTGACACCATCATAGCTTACCCATACATCCTTAAGATCGATCACGTTTTCCATTTCAAGCCAGTCCTTTTTCAAATGCTTCTGCTACTTTTGCAAGGTTACCTATATAATCCTTTGCCAGAGGGTCGATCTCCACTACCTCGCCCCCGATCTCACTTGCAATGGCAGATGCACTGACAGTACTGAAACCGGTTTGAACAAAGACTACCTTTATACCTTTTTCTTTTGCCAGATCTATAACATTCTTCATGTCGCTGACACTTGGTTCTTTGCCTTCGATCTCAACGGGGACCTGTATCAGTCCGTAATGATTTGCGAAATAGCCCCATGCAGGATGATAGACCATAAAACTGCTGCCTTCCTTACCTGAAAGTGTGGTCCTTATCTCTGCATCAAGAGCATCAAGTTCGGCAAGATATGCATTCTTGTTCTCAAGATATGTCGCTTCATTCTCAGGATCAAGCGCTACAAGTCCTTTGTAGATGTTCTCCACCATCACTTTCACATTGTCAGGCGATGTCCAGATATGAGGATCAAGCCCCGTATGGTCGTGGTCATGGTCATCAACTGCCTCATGCTCGTGGTCATGGTCATCAACTGCCTCATGCTCGTGCTCATGGTCATCAACTGCTTCATGCCCGTGCTCATCTTCATCCTCATGTGAATGGGGCTCCATCCCCATTAATTTGATACCGGCAGAGCAGTCCACAATCATCATATCCGGGTTCAGGTCTGCTATCTTACCCATCAGAGCATCTTCGACTGTTATTCCCGAACCTACCATAGCATACATTTGTGCGTTGCTAAGGCTTGTGAGCTGACTCGGGGTGGGTTCATAGGAATGAGGACTTGCCCCGGGCGGGACCATGACGATCACTTCCACATTATCCCCTGCTATCTTTTCCACAAATTCGGCCTGTGGAAGTATACTTACAGCAACCACCATACCATCAGGATCAGTTCCGGAGATATTCTGTTCGTCTGCGCAACCTGCAGTCAGAATGATGCATATCAAAAGAAGCATCATTAAAGCCAGTAAAGTTTTCTTCATATCATTACTCCATTATTTTTGCAGCTAATTTTTCATAATCCTCAGCAAATATTGTAGTTTAACCAATATGTTTGGGTTGACACCAATAAAAGTAAAACAAAGCCAAACAGGATCATATAACAGAATGGCATCAGCGGGAAACACACGAGATATGTTTTATCTTCCCGCACACGCTCACAGTCGGATGGCCCATAGCCCCACATATCGTATCGATGGCATGTTTTGAGACAAATGCCTCAAACCTTGACACCTCAGAGCATGCATCCTCCCCAGAGAGACCATAATGACTAAGCATCAGACTCAGGATGTTATGCCTGTTTACGAAAAACTCAGCATAAGCCCTTCCTTTTTCAGTAAGGCGCACGCCCCTGTAAGGGACATGGTCCACATATCCGGAGCCTGAAAGGTCATTTATGGTCTTAGTAGACGTAGAAGGGTCAACATTCAGTTCCGTGGATATATCTGTAGTCTTTACAAGATCCCCTTTTTTTAAAAGGAACTTCAGATATTCGACTTTTTTTGGAGATAGCTCCAATCCTGTGATTTCCTGCATGCTAACAGGTAATAAAGAAGAAGTATATATGTTTTTTGAAGTATACGCAAATTCACATATAATATTTGGAGTGGTACCAAACATCGAGGTTTCAAGCTTCTTAGTTTAAATAGAAACAGTGATGCAAAATATAAAGCATAAGTGAATTCCTGACAGGAAAAATATATAGGATATATAAGCATGCTTTAAAATGGGGTTATAAATGTTAATACAACAGATATTCACAGAGAAAATAGCGCACAGCTCCTACATACTGGCAGGAGAGCGGACATGTGCCGTCATCGATCCAAGAAGAGATACAAAGATCTATGTCCAAATTGCAAGAGAGCTCGGATTAAAGGTCACACACATCCTTGAAACCCATTTACATGCTGACTTTATCTCGGGCCACATGGACCTGGCACAAAGGACAGGTGCTGTTATCTATGCCCCCGAATCAGCAAATTGTGGTTATGAACATATCCCCCTGAAAGAGGGAGACTCTTTTTTCATAGAGGACATCAAACTGGAGATAATTGAGACACCTGGACACACACCCGAGCATATATCCTACATAGTTACCGACACAGCCAGAGGAGAAGAACCCCTTGCAGTTTTCTGCGGGGACACTATGTTTGTAGGAGATGTGGGCAGACCGGACCTGTTCCCGGGGAAAGCTGAAGATCTTGCATCCATACTATATGACACCCTGCATGATAAGCTTCTGGCATTGCCAGATTTCTGTGAGATATACCCTGCCCATGGAGCAGGTTCCCTGTGCGGAAGGTCCATGGCTTCCAAAAGAAGCAGCACCATGGGTTATGAGAAGAGATACAACTATGCACTCAATATTGACAAAAAGGAAAGTTTTATAGACTCTCTGACAAACAACATGCCTGAGGCACCGGATCATTTCAGCAGGTGCACAGACATAAATCGTAAAGGACCCGGAAAACTAAAAGATCTCCACCTTCCCGAAGCCCTGGATAACACTAGATTCAGGGACAGAATGAAAGATTCCATTATCCTTGATGTGCGCAGCTTCGAATCATTTGGCGGGCAGCACATACCTCAAGCCTATAACATAGATATAAATTCCAATTTCCCAACCTATGCAGGGTGGTTACTGCCTCCTGAAAAAGATATGATACTAGTTGCGGAAAACTACCCACAGGCTTTTGAAGCGTGCACACAGCTGCACAGGGTAGGAATGGACAGGATTGCAGGTTACCTTGAAGACGGAATGTACGGGTGGGTAACAGACGGACTTCCCGCAGGACATGTCCCACAGGTATCTTCCTCAGAATTGCATGACAGAATAAACAAAGGAAAAATAACAACAATTATTGATGTAAGAGCACTCTCCGAGTTTGAGGGATTCCACATAGAAGGTGCGGTCAACATACCTGTGAATGAACTCAGGGAGCGTTATACTGAACTTGACCCGGGTGCAGAGAATATACTAATATGCGGTTCAGGACATCGATCAAGTATGGGCTGCAGCATACTTTTGCAAAAAGGTTTCAGTACCATACAAAACGCAGCAGGTGGAATGACCGGCTATGCAGCCGCTGGATACGGACCCGAATGTCCAAGGTGCGTCCTTCCATGGGCACCTTTCAGAAACAAGTAGCCTGGCCAGGAAAAGAGGGAGATGGCAGCTTTACGGTCAGCATATTTTCCATAGACTCAACTGAATGGCATGCCCCTGAATGTGAATATCTCCCTGACCATATAGATGAAATCAATTATCTCATCCAAGGATATCAATAGCAATAGCAGGATTAAAAGTGCTATGATCAACTCCGAATAATCCGGAAGTGACTGCACAATATGAGCAAAGGAGCCCATGCTTTCATTTGCAGAGTGGACCATCATATCACCCGAATATAACTCTGACATGATACAATAAAAACATACCGATTAATGATGATGATTTTTTATTATAATAAAAACAGTAAGCTCAGATAAGAAATAAAATTCAGATATACATATGTAGAGAAAATGTCAGGGCATCCCCTTCATCTGCGAGATGACCTCTGACCACAGCGACCTGAGCCTGGAGGAAAATTCATTCTCACAATATTCCACAACAGCCTTCCCATCCACCATAGCATCAAGAGGAGTAACGTCATAGGGAAGACTTCCGGCAACACCTACACACCTGCCCCTACAGTAATCGATTATATGACGGGATATCTCTTCATTGATATCGTACTTGTTGATGCATACAAGCGCTGGTATCCTGAAGTGCTCCACTAACAGGAGCACTCTTTCAAGGTCATGTATTCCCGAAACAGTAGGTTCGGTGACTATCAGGACAAGGTCTGTACCCGTAATTGCAGCAATCACAGCACATCCCGTACCCGGCGGACCATCTATGATAATCATATCCTTTTCTTTTTCAGATGCAAGCTCATGTGCCCTTCGCTTTACATTAGACACAAGTTTTCCACTGGCTTCCTCTCCAGCACCCAGCTTTGCATGCACCATCGGACCAAAGCGTGTATTGGAACAATAATATTCACCTGCTTTTTTCTCAACCATGCCGATGGCATTTTCAGGGCATACATATTCACATACGGCACATCCCTCACATTTGTATACATCGATGTCCATGTACTTAGTGATTGCAGCAAACCTGCAATTTGCGGCGCATTTGCCACAACCTGTACAAAGACCTTTATTGATAGTTGCAACCTTCAGACCATAAAAATCATGTGTTTCAAAGATTTCGGGGTGCAGAATGAGATGCATGTCCGCAGCATCAACATCACAGTCGGCAATAACCGCATTTTCGGCAAGTGCAACAAAAGAAGATGTGAGGGTAGTCTTACCAGTCCCTCCTTTGCCACTTATGATAGCAAGCTGTTTTACCATCAGGCATTCCCCTTGTAAGAGACAAACTTGCATATATGCCTGTAAAGCTTCTGGAAATTCTCTTTCCAGACTGGCATTTCTTCCACAAAAGGAATACCTTTTGAGTAAAGGACAGCTATTTCCCTGTCCAGAGGAATCTTCATCAGGATAGGTATCCTTTCTGTCCGGCAATAGTCCTCTATCCGGTCATCTCCAAAGCCATGACGATTTATAACGACACCAAAAGGAATATTCATCTGCCTTACAACGTCCACTGCAAGGACAAGATCATTCAAACCAAAAGGAGTAGGCTCGGTCACAAGCACACAATAATCCATTCCTGCAACAGATGCTATGACGGGACAGGAGGTCCCCGGAGGAGAGTCAATTATTGCAACTGTGCTTTCATCAATGTGTGCCTGTAACTGCCTGATAACAGGTGTAGCCATTGGTTCACCGATATCAAGAGTACCCTGAAAAAGTTCAATACTGAAATTCCCATTGGTGCCTTTTTCAATAACCCCTATTGAACGTCTTTTTTCCATGATCGCTTTTTCAGGACAAACAAGAGTGCAGCCGCCGCAGCCGTGACAGAGCCTGGGAAAAAGCCTGAGACTGCGAGGAAGTTTAGCTATCGCATTGTACTGACAGAAGTCCGCACATCTGCCACAGAGAGTACACTTCCCGCAATCCAATTCAGGGACCATTATCGTGACATCTTCCTGTTTTTCAAGGGCATACCCAAGAAAAAGATTGCAATTGGGCTCTTCAACATCACAGTCAATAAGTTGTGCACTGCCAAGTGAAAGGGCAAGATTAACGGCTATCGTTGTTTTTCCCGTCCCTCCCTTTCCGCTTGCGACAGCTATTTTCATATGAAATACATCCAAAGATCGTTTAATGGCAGTGGCCTTGCTCATGATCATGACTGTGATCATGTCCATGGCCACTGCATGAGTTATCCTTTGTTGCCTTTGCAAGCCTGCATTGTTCCCAGGCGGTGATTGCATCCTGTATAGTGCCGGTGGCGCCGACAAAGACCTCTATATCATACTGTTCGAACATAGCAACTGCCTTAACGCCAAGACCACCACAGAGCATCACATCCACACCAACCTTTGCCATGATCTCAGGAGGCAGACCTGTGCCACCGTTGTGTTCACTTGTATTTGGAATTACAGAGACATCCCTGGTTTCCGTATCATATACTGCATAATATGGAACTTTTCCAAAATGCTGCCCCACAGTATCATTAATACCGTTCTGTCCCGTTGATGGTATACATAGTTTCATTTTTAAACCTCTTATTTTCTATTCTTAATGTTTAAATTCCGATAATTACCAAAAGCAATGTGTTGCAAACTAAACATATAATCCGGGCTTGCCGGGAGAGTTTGCCACATCGATACTTACAAGAGACCCTGATCTGTAAGCTTCAATGGCTTCCCGGACCGAACCTGAAGAGAACAATTTCATCTCTACATTTTCAGACAATAACAGGGAGTGTGCATTAGGACCTACGCTACCCGTGACAAGCACATCTATATCTTTGTTTATAAGTTCCTGCGCAACCTGCACACCTGCACCACTGGATGCAGAAACGTGCCTGTTCTCTATGGATTCGGACTCCATAGTGTCAGGATCCACTATCATGAAGCAATTACATCTACCTAAATGAGGGTCCACAGGTGCATCCAGGCCGGAGTTGATTGCTGTAACACATATTTTCATTGCTGATCTCCTATAAAGTGAATAAACATATATACACACATATGAGAACAAATATAAATAGGTATCTGAAAAACTTTTTATAATTCAACTCATTTGTACAAAAACACCTTAAAAACCACCTCCTATATATACAAACAAAGCCAAAGTAGCCTCTGATGTTGACAATTTTTGAGGCGATAATACTTGGAATAATTCAGGGGATAGCGGAATGGCTACCCATAAGCAGCCAGGGAATGACAACCCTGGTAATGCTTAATGTGTTCGATAAATCACTTGCAGATGCACTTCCCATAGCCATCTGGCTGCACACAGGAACCTTGCTTTCAGCTGTTGTATATTTCAGAGAGGACATAAGAGAAATAATATCACAGATCCCTCCATATCTCAAAAGCAGAGACATCAAAGAGAAAAAAGGAAGTCTGATCACATTCCTTTTGATAACAACAATAATAACAGGAATTGTAGGCCTTCCTCTTATACTGCTTGCAACAGGGATGGGAGACTTTTCCGGAAAGTTTGCAACAGCACTCATAGGAGTACTCCTGATCATAACAGGTTTGCTTCAGATATCGGCCTCAAAAAGGACAAAGAAAAGAGAAAAGCCCATGATATCAGATTCTGTTATTGCAGGAATTGCACAGGGTTTTGCAGCACTTCCCGGCATTAGCCGGTCCGGAATAACCGTATCAACACTTCTCCTGCGGGATATAGAGGCTTCCCAGGCACTGAGGCTTAGTTTTCTCATGAGCATACCTGCAGTCCTTGCAGCGGACCTGGGAATGGGAGCAATGGGGCTGCTGAAATTTGATCTGGCCTCATTAATGGCACTGTTCTTTGCATTCATCTTTGGTATACTCACAATTGATCTGTTCATCAAAGCTGCAAAAAGATTTGATTTTTCAAAGTTCTGCATCGCCCTTGGAATTCTCAGCATACTGGCATATTTTATTTGAATACTACTATTTTGCCACAAAAGAGAATAAATATTTAAAGATTTTGAGTTAGCCTTAAATAAGAGATTATGCAATCATTGCATAACAATGACTTGCAGAGGAAGGCCCAGATCACCGAGAAGAATTGAATGTTCACCGGATGTACTTTACTTCAAGCCACGGGGAGTACCACTGAAAGAGCTTGAAACAGTATCCCTTGCAATCGAAGAGCTTGAAGCATTACGCCTGGCAGACCTGGTAGGGCTGCAGCAGGAAGAAGCTGCCATCAGCATGGGCATCTCAAGAAGAGCTTTCTGGCAGGACCTCCAGAATGCAAGAAAGAAGGTAGCTTTAGCCCTTATTGAGGGAAAGGCCATAGAGATAGTAGGCAAGAGCTATGATGAAAGCAAATAGTTCCTGCATCTTTATATTTGTTATTTTTAGCATTTACATAACATGACAATACTAAGGAGATCCATATGACACAAAATATCCAGAGTACGAATGACCTTTTAAAAAAGGCAGAGGAACCAAAGCTCATCAGGAACATGAGAGCCATCAGGAAGAAAATAATGGTCATGAGCGGTAAAGGAGGAGTAGGCAAAAGTACGGTTGCTGCAAACCTGGCTGCAAGGCTTGCAGAGCGAGGACACAAAATAGGGCTTCTGGATGCAGACATACACGGACCAAGCATCCCGAAGATGTTTGGAATAGAAAGTCAGAAACCAACCGTTGATGAGAATGGTATCGTGCCTATAAGGGTCACAGAGAACCTTTCTGTAATGTCAGTAGCATTGCTTCTTGAGGACAGGGATGCACCTGTAATATGGAGAGGACCGGCAAAGATGGCAGCTATCAAGCAGTTCCTTGAAGATGTTTCATGGGGCAAGCTGGACTATCTCATCGTGGACCTTCCACCAGGTACAGGGGACGAACCCCTAAGCATTGCACAGTTGATAGAGAAAATGGAAGGTGCTGTCGTTGTAACAACCCCGCAGGACATGGCACTTGTCAGTGTCAGGAAATCCATCAAATTTGCAGAGATACTCAAAGTACCGGTCATAGGCATTGTTGAGAACATGAGCGGGATCATCTGCCCGCACTGCGATGAGATGATCGATATATTCGGAAAAGGCGGTGTTGAAAAAGCTGCATCCGATTTCAATGTACCCATCCTTGGTGAGCTGCCCATGGACCCGAAGATCGCTGAGATAGAGGACAGTGGCAGGGTTCACACAGACATAAACGAAGAAACGCCATGGGGAAAGAGCTTTGCTGCAATAGTTGATACTGTGGAGAAGTTTAAAAAATAAGCAAATAAAGGCTCTGTAGAAATCCTTTCTTTATTAATAAACCACAGATAGATACGGATACACTCAACTCTGTAAGAGGTGAGTGTATCTGCACTTCACAAATTATTGATAATATGTTTTCTACAGAGCAAAAATAAAAAAAATAAACGAAGATACAGATGGAAAATCCCTTCCACACGCCTTCAGGAGCAATATGGACTTTAAAAGCGAGACATCATTCAATTGGCTTTACTCAAAGGAGATATCAAAAGCAAAGGATCTTGCACGTGCGGCACAGGCGGATTATCTCTGGAACAAAAAAAGAAAGTATTCAGAAGAACTCATCAATATAAAGGATAATGATTCATGGAATTCAGATCTGAGGGATACGGCACGTTCAGCATCTGCTCTTGCAATTGCAGGGACTGTTTATGAGGACGTTGAAAAGTGGATACTTTCAAAGCAGCTTGACAGGTCATGGAATAATGATGTGTACGACACTGCATACGCACTGATAGCACTTGCTGACATGGGTTCTTATAACCCGGACGGATGCAGATGGCTTGTTGAGAACTATGGACAACATTGGGAGCATCCCGGCACTACCGCCCTGATAATCACAGCTCTTATAAAACAGGAATTAATCAGGCACAGCGAGCAATTCATAGATTTTATAGAAGACCGCACAAAGTGGATCATTACACAGAGAGAAAATGATAAAGCCTGGAAAACACTGGCCACCAGCAATCTTGTCATCCAGGCACTTCTTCTTGCAGGCCGCAAAGATGAAACGACCATCCCGCTCAAGTGGATACTATCACATATGAACAGTAACGGTTCATGGGGTAAAGATGAAGGAGAGATCAATACAACATCCCTGTCACTTATAAGCCTGTGGCAATACGGTAAAGCAGGATCATTTCGCAGGTAAAAGCACATGAATAGTGGTTCCTGACCCGTCCTTGCTCTCTGCCCATATCTCACCCTTATGTGCCTGGATGATCTTTCTGCAAATATAAAGACCAAGACCATTTCCTCCGTATTTACGCGTTGAGGAACCATCGGCCTGATAGAATCTGTTGAAAACCTGGGAGAGATTTTCCCCGGGAATACCAATCCCGGTATCACTAATTGATATGTATATCTTTTTATCTTCCTGAAGGCGGGCTGAGATCGATATTTTTCCGCCTTGCGGGGTAAACTTTACAGCATTGTCAATTATGTTGATGAATACTTCTTCAAGGTAATCCAGATCACCTTTTATAAGAGGAATGTCAGCAGGGATAGACTTCTCGATCACATGAGCCTTACTGGTAATCTCAGGAGACCTGTCATGTAAAGCTGAATCGATTACCTCGGATATCCTTAGCGGAACAAAGGTGTATTCAACATTACCACCTTCAGTTATGCTGACATATAGCAGGGAATCTATCAGCCGTCTTAGTCTTTCGGAACTGAGCATTACTTTTTCCATGGCATCTTTCTGTTTCTGGTTCAGTTCCCCAAGCGCCCCTTCATACATAAGCTCGCTGTATCCTTTAATAGGGATAAGGGGAGTCTTTAGCTCATGTCTCAGGTTGGACAGGAACTCATCCTTCATCCTGTCAAGTGACTTCAGTTCCTCATTGGCTTTTGCAAGGTCTGCAGCATACTGGTTAAGAGCCCTTTCTGCAGCTTTGCGCTCCGTGAAATCTTCTACGACACATACACCACCCATGAACTTGCCTTCCTCAGAGATAACAGGACTGAACTCTGCCTTGATAGGGATCACTTTGTCAGAGAAAGGAGAGCGGAATTCATCCTCATACCTTGCGGGAATTCCGGCAAGTACTTGCATGATAGCTTTTTTGATAGAGTTATTGTCATCAAAGGATTCTATGATATTAAAACCAATTAGTTTGGATATCACATTTTCTTCCGGAACATCCAGTATCTTTACTAAAATTTCATTGCACTGGGTTATGACGCCCTTTTCATCAAAATGGAAAATACCCAGGGGGGATTTTTCAAACATCATACGATACTTGTTCTTGGCAATTGTTGTTAGCCTCTCCTTCATTTTCCTCTGGGATATATCGTTGATCAGAGCACCGTGGAATACCTCACCTTTAATTCTTGTAGTCGTAATAGCCAGTTCTACAGGGAATTCGGTAGCGTCCTTACGTAATCCTGTCATTTCGACTATTTTTCCGACAACCGGAGATTTGCCGATGGAAATAAGCTCATCCCACCCTTCATGAGCTTTACGATATCTTTTTGGCATGATCAGAGTTATGTGCTGGCCCATAATCTCCTCTTTTGCGTATCCGAAAAGTTTGCCCGCTTTTCTGTTCCAGAATGTAATTATTCCCCTGTCATCGGACAGTACCATGGCATAAGGAATAGAGTCAAGATGAGAAAATATCTTTTCACCATCTAGCAATAATTCGTTTTCAAGCTCTTTTTTTTCCTGGACATCCGTAAAGCTTAAAAGGAGGGCCTTTGAAGAAGAAACAGTATCTTCCAGCAAATTAACATTCATAAGGAATGTATTGCTCATCCCATCATATCTATTGATCATGACTTCGGCAGACCCGGATACTGCATCATTACCAGATAGAAAAGAGGAGAAAATTACTTTTATATTTTCCTTTTCTTTTTCAGAAGAAAGGATATCTGAAAAGTGTATATTATGGAGTTCCTTGCCTTGAGAAACTAAATACATTTCTGCTTTACTGTTGGCCAGAATTATCATACCATTATTGTCAACTATGAGCACAAAGGAGTTTAGAAGATCATAAAACTTTTTTGACTGCTCAATTTCAGAAAACGGGAGTTTACTGGCAGAAATATGGACAGAATCATCTATATCAGGAGAACAAACACTCCCATCGTCCGCTAAATCAAGTGCTTCATTTTTAATGACCATCTATACACCTTGAACCGGGCAAAAAGACTGTAGAAAACTACATTAATAAAGCCGGGATACATATAATTATATCATGTATATAATATATAATGTTTAGTATTTGAATTGTGCTATATTATATACTGGGACTATAACAGAATACACAATAAAGTCAGAAATATTTTACCAGGCAGAAATGTTGCTTAAGAATTTACTAAACCACGACATCCTGAGTAGCATTTATAATTAAAAAAAACTATTATATAGCCACGGTGACCTAGATGAGTGAAAATGCGATTAGATATCATGGGGATTCTAATACTTACGTTGCCCGTAAGAATACATATTTTGAAGATGATGTTAATATAGACGGCAATTTCATGGTCGGGGCCGGGGCCAATTTCTGGAAAGACCTTAATGTAAAAGGGAAACTGGAGCTTGGAAAAGGAAGCTTTGTGAAGGGAAACATAATAGCTGATGAGGCCCTGATAGGTGCAAGATCTGAGCTAATGGGTAATATAGAAGTAGCCGGGGACCTGAAGGTCTTTGATTGCACTGTTATCAATGGCTCTGCAATTGCAGGAGAGGAAATGCTTGTTCGGCCCGGCTGTAAACTCCGATTTGCAAAAGCCAGCAGAACAATGGAACTTGTAGGCAAGGTCAGCATAAAAGAGATAGAATCCGGAACAAAGGTTATCGTGCGTTCTGAGTGAACACACATACTTTCACTTTGTCTGTTCTTTTATGAGGGTCTTCAATATCCTGTCACGAAGAACATTGGCCTCAAGACTGGTCCTTTCACGTGGCCTGGGAAGGTTTACCGGGATAATTTCTTTTATCTTACCCGGGCGGGCGCTCATCAGGACGATCTTATCTGCAAGGAAGACCGCTTCATCCACACTATGGGTCACAAAGAGTATGGTGATATTCTTTTTTTTCCATATCTCAAGCAATTCCTGCTGGAGTATATTGCGCGTCTGGGCATCCAGTGCCCCAAAGGGTTCGTCCATAAGAAGCACGGAAGGTTCATTTGCAAGAGCCCTGGCAATGGCTACCCTCTGTTTCATACCGCCTGAGAGCTCATATGGATAACTGTTCCTGAATTGAGTGAGCCCTACCAGTTCAAGATATTTCTCTGCATCTGTACGGGCATCTTTCTTTTTTACCCCGCGCATGACAGGACCAAAGATAACGTTGTCTATAACCGTTTTCCATGGGAACAGGGAATATTCCTGAAAGACCATGCCCCTGTCAGGGCCCGGTCCTTTGATAACTTGGTCATCCAGGAAGACTTCTCCTTCATCGGGCATGTCCAGACCGGACATTATCCTGAGCAAGGTGGTTTTACCACAGCCTGAAGGACCTATGAAGCAAACGAACTCCTTATCATCAACCTCAAGGCTCACATTATCCAGAGCAAGTGTGGAAGTATCCTTGTCCTTTGCAAACCTGCGGGAAACATTTCTCACTTTTACCTTTCCCATTTATATCACGACCCCTTTGCGCCATTTCAGGAGTTTGCCATCGACATAATGTCGCAACAATCTGTCTATGAGTAATCCCAAAAAGCCCAGTATTATCATATATACCAGCACAAGATCCATGTTATGCAGGTAATAATGATGCCATATCTTATAGCCAAGTCCGTTCCTGCTAACACCGAACATCTCCGCAGCTACCAGACACATCCATCCAACACCCATGGCTATCCTGATACCTGCAGCAATTGAAGGCAGAGCGGAGGGAAGAGCCACATACCGTATCAGTTCACGGTTCGTGTTACAACCCAGTACCTTTGCAGCCTCCACATAGACCCGGGAAACGCTCTTAAAACCGGTAAAGGTGTTAATTATGATAGGAAAGACAGCACCTATGAATATAAGAAAACCGGCTGCAAACGGATTCAGACCTATCCATATGATAGCAAAGGGGATCCATGCAAGTGGAGGGATAGGACGTATGATCTCTATCAAAGGATCCACTACACGGTCAATTGTACGGAACCAGCCCATTATCATCCCCACCGGGATACCAATTAAAAGCGCTGATACCAAACCTATGAGAAAATGCATTAAACTGTAAATAAGATCGATTATCAGAACAGGAAGCCTGACATCAGGGCCTGTGATAATACCAAACCTGGCAAGGATATCCATTACTAAAACCGGAAACTGAAAATCAATACCCAGTATACTTAATTTAGCATCCCTGGAAATGATATCCACAAATGCAAAGGTAACATCAGTAAAACTTGGCAGATAGAACTTGTTCTGCACAAAGAAAACAGCGATTATCTCCCAGAGTATTATTGCAGCAAAGATGGAAATTATTTCCATACTTTTGTTGCGTATTGCAGAAGAGAATGCGGACATCAATTCTACACTTTTTTGAGTCAGTTCCTGCAAATGTTTTTTTATCATGTCGCCTCCGGTTGCTGAGTATAATGAGCTTTGGACAACAATAGAAATGCCTGCTTATTATTTAAGTTATTTTCAAAAAAGGAAAAAAAAAGGTTATTGATCCAGAGCATTGTAAAAGCTCAGATCAAAGATATCATCCTGTGTAAGAGGAGTGTTTATGTATCCCAGTTCGTACTGAACCTGCGCATACTCCACTGTAGAATTGACTATCAGGTTAGGATCTGCTATCCAGGAACCATCCCAGTCTTCAAGTGACTTCTTTACAAGTTCTACATCCCATTCCTGGTCAACGGCATATATCTGTGCTGCTTCATCCATGTTCTCAGCATTGTATTCTGTAGCACGTACATGTGTCTGCACAATTTGCCGGACTATGTCGGGGTGTTCCCTTATCAGATCACCGCTTACTGCAACAACACAACACGCATGATCCTGAAGCATTTCACCGGAAGAGACAACTGACCTTCCGACCCCATTGTTTTCGATCATTGCAGGGGCAGGGTGCGGGAGGAATACTGCATCGACCTGACCTGCAGTGATAGCAGTCATTGCATCACCAGGACCCATGCCGATTATCTCTACATCTGCTTCCGGGTCAAGCCCGTTCTCCTTCAGCCAGTTCCTCAGAAGAGTGTCCTGTATGGTTCCAGGAGGAAAAGTTGCGATCTTAAATCCTCTCAGATCTGCAGGAGTTTCATACGGATGATCATTATGCACTACAATATCTGAGCCCTGTATCTGGACGGCTGCTACGATCTTTGCATCCAGACCACTTGCTAGAGCTGCTATCACCGGTGCGGCACCTACATAGGCAACCTGTATATCTCCTGCAAGCATTGCCTGCATTTCAGGTGCACCTGTTGGGAAAAGACGGTCATCTACAGTTTTTACTCCGTAAGGTGCAAGATCCTCAGCCCACCAGCCTTTTTCCCTTGCAGTGATATATGCTATCTGATGAGTGCTTGGCTGGTAACCAAAAGTAATCTTCTCAATAGTGTCTGCCTGTTCTTCCTGTTCGGTAGTCCCCTCTGTGCATCCTGAAACGAACACTGCCAGTATCAGAACAGCGACAAAGAAAAAAGTGGAAGCTACTTTGAATTTATTTTTATGATTCATATTATTACCTGTGTTTTGTTCGGATAATCTGGAAGCATGACCCTATATATTATATATATTTCCACATTTCATACCAGAGATAACCCAAAAGTATTAATCTCTAATGTATCTTAACCTTAAAAGGATGATTTAACTTGGAAGAATGTAAACATAAGGTGTGCGGAGATGAGCGCTACTGAGAAAATAATAGATGCTGTTTTTGAATCGGACGAAGATTTCAGGAAAGTACTTTCCAGTACCATAAAAGAAGAACTTAATATGAATGTGGCAGAATTTGCCGAGCATGCAGACATCCCGGCAAGTACCCTGTATAAGATAATGTCTGGAAAAAGAGAGCCAAATGTCAAGACTCTCCGGCAGATAATAAAGACCGTAAAGAGGCTTGAGGGATCTGAAAAGGGTGAGTTTATCGCAGTAATTGCTGCCAGGCCGGTACTTGACAATATCAGTGAAACAAAAAGGAAGATATGCGGAAGCCTGTGTACTATCAGGGAATACTCGGCAACTTCCATGGAAGAGGCAATAATTGCTGCGGTGCGTGCTGAAAGGGATGGTGCCAAAGCCCTGGTGTGTGCACCTATAGTAAGCCCTACTGTGGAGAAAATATTAAGGATACCCGTTGCCACTATAATGCCAAAGAACAGTCTTCTTGAAGCTATAGAGGTTGTGGCAAAGAAAATAAATTGAAACCCTGGAACAGCCAGGAAATATCCTAAAAACAGAAAGTAAAAAAATAAAAGGTTAGCGAAGGTTTCCGACTAACTCTTTTAATGCCTCGATAGCCTCGGCGACTTTTGCCTGTGCAATTTCAACGGTCCAGCCACCTGCTGTGAACAGATAAGCAACTCCGCCTACTGCTGCCAGCGCAATTGCTCCAAGGACGTACCACACAGTGCCTGAGTTCTCAAATACCTCATAAGTGGTACTAAGGCCACCGACCTCTACCTTATAGGTCCCGGGTTCCTGCTCTTTATGTTTGAACTCAATGGTAGTGGATTCCCCGATTGCAAGACTCACAAGCTGTGAATCAACCACAACATCATTGATCTTAAGGTCCACGGTGTATTCACCGGCTGCAGTACCTGTGTTGGTTACATCCACAGTGATGGTAGCTTCTTTGCCCTGCCTTATTTCAAGAGGTGCTATTCCCAGATTGCTGAATGAGAATTTAGCAGCAAGTTCATTCACCCTCAGATCAAGCTCTGCATCCACCATTCCTGATTTTGTTGCCTTCAGTTTGTGAACTCCGGCTTCTGTTGCAGTATAAGTTACAGTACCGTCACTGCCTGTAGTACCAATGGACCTTCCATCATAGGTAACCGTTGCTCCTGATATAGCATCCCCGCCAATCGCCTTGATCACAAAGATTGTCATGGAAGTACCTTCGTATACCTCAGAAGGTGATACTTCTATGCTCATCTTTTTGGTCTCATCATCCTCTGATATGACAACAAGGTCTTCAGCGCCTGATGTGTAACCTGTCTTCTCAGCAGTGATCTCGTAGGTCCCTGCTTTTGAAGTGGTGTAATCCAGCCTGCCATCGTCTCCGGTTGTTCCTATTGTTGTTCCTTCTGACTTAACTGTGGCACCACTGATCGATGCACCACGGGCGGTCACCGTGATGGTCACTTTTTCTCCTTCGATAACTGTGGAATCACTCAGATCGACATTAAGTGTCTGGGAAGGTGCTGTTGTTACCTCCACGGCCGGATAATAGCGAAGGGTACCGGAATCTGCAACCCGCAGGACTATGTCACCCATCAGTGAGATATCCCTGTCCCTGTTAAGGGAGATTGAGTTCTCGTTCTTCATCACAATGGAGTTGCCAAAACTGGTGATCTCCATCTTATCATAATTATCCCCGCTCTCAAGGCTGACATAATCCTCAGATATCTGGAAGATCCCCTGAACGAAAACAGCATTTGATTCCCTTCCACTGAATACCTCATTGAAGTGGATTACGATAAGTGGTACATCATCGGCATCACCAAGTTCGACCTCATATACATAATCCGAATCTGCAGATACAATGTCAGTATCAACTTCATCCCCATCCTTGTATAGTTCGATGAGGACACTTTCACCATTTGTATCCACTTCCACGATATTCAGGGTGTATCCCTCTTCCAGGACCAGGGATGAACCTGAATAGACTGAGATCTTATCATCATCATCCAGCAGGACTTTGGACAATTGTCCGCTTGAAATGAGACTTAGCGCAGAAGCACCATCAAAATCCGTGCCTGCGGTGTAGCCTGCAAAGTACTTCTCAGCCATGAACCCTATAACATTGAACTTGCCCCACTCTGAATGCTCAAAATCAACAGATGCAGGAGTGCTTGTATATACCAGACCATTTGCGGGAATTGTCCTTCCTGAGATGGATTGTAATTCAAGGGACTCGGTCTGTATACCCTCATCGATATCATAGTAGAAGCCCTCAAAGTTCAGCGGGTTCCATGTAAGAAGCTGCGCACCTTCTACAACAGTACCGCGGAGTTCATAGGTTCCGGGATCTGACATGTCCACATATGGGGCGAACCTGAGATCATTATTATCTGCAACCAGAAGATTTATCTTACCCATAATAACTACGTTGCGTCCCTTTGAGAGAGAGATGGTCCCGTCGTTTTCCATTTCGATCATTTCATCACTTATTGATGTGATCTCCATGTTGCCAAAACTTTCCCCGTCATCAAGTTCAAGATAGTCGTCAGATATCTGGAAGATGCCCTGCACGAATACAGCATTTGATTCCCGTCCGCTGAATATGTTATCGAAGTGCACGGCGATAAGTACGACGTCATCTGCATCACCAACATCGGTCTTATAGACATAGTCATCTCCGCCAGAGATCACGTCACTGTCCAGCTCATCACCGTCCTTGGTAAGGGTAACGAATACGCTGTTACCATTGATATCGACCTCAACTATGTTAAGAGCATAACCTTCTTTCAGCGTGAGCGATGAGCCGGAGAATATGGACTCTCTCTCATCATCGTCTATCAGGATCTTTGAGAGCTGGCCTGAAGACATCATGCTTAGCCGGTCAACGCCATTGATAGTTGTATTGATTGTGTATGCTGCAAAGTATTTCTCTGCCATGAAACCAATTACCTGATATTTACCCCACCCACTGTGCTGGAAGTCTGTTTCAACAGGTCGTGTCTGGTAAACAATGTCCCCGCTGGAAAGTGAACGGTCAATGTTGTAAATTGTCATGGTCTCAGAACTTAAGCCCGACTCCAGGTCATAGAAGAATCCTGAGAAGCTCTTTGCATCCCATATATATTTAACATTCGACTGACCTGCGTTCTCATCCCAGATACGGTTGCCTGTGAAATAGGTTTTTGAACGCACATCCCATATCCAGCTTTTGGATACCGTAGAAGTAGAATTTGAAGCCTTTACGGTTACATTATAACTTCCGGCGGATGCATCGGATTTTCTAAATTCTGCACTTGTAGATGAAGAGTTGGTCTGTACAAGTGAATCATTGATATACCATTGGATATCAGATATCTTGTTTACAGTTATATCAAACAACTGAAGATCGCCCACTACAGTTTCAGGATTCGATCCTGGATTGAAATCAGTAATGCTCAGGGGAATATCTGTAACTGTCCAATCCCACTTTTCCTGATCGTCACCGTTTGCATTCTCTGCAAATACTGTGAGGTTGTGAGAACCCTGAGGAGCGGAATTGAAAGTATATGATGATGAAGCTACAGAGTTATCAGTTCTGAGAATAGTGCCATTCATGATCCATGTAAGATTTACCGGCTGGTCTATTGTAACTTCAAATGTCCTTGAATCACCGGTATTATCAGAAACAGAAGATGATGACGGATCAGAGAGGGTTATCGAAGGACCGGGAATTGCTGTCACATCCCATGTCCAGACCTGGTCAGCAGTTCCGTTTACATTGCTTACGGTAGCTTTTACTTCATATGTACCTGCAGGTGCAGTACTGTTGATGTAAGTTGCAGATGTCTGTGAGCTGTTGGTTTGAACTAGATCTCCATCTATATACCAGGTGATACCTGCTATCTGGTTTGTGTCTACCGTAAATATCTGCGGGGTCCCAACAGTAGTATCGGGATCAGAGACAGGTGAAAAGGAATCAATAGATAAAGACTCGTTCACAGTCCATGTCCACTGGAACTGAGATGACAGAGAAGTTGTTGTGTTCAATGCCACTACAGTGACATTGTGAATACCTGCGGATGGACTGCTTGAATATGAGTCACTGGTCTGATTAGTTACAGACGAAACAGAGGAGCCATCGAGATACCAGGTAATATTTGTGGTTTCATTTACATTTACACTGAACTCCTGTGGCAGTTCATCTGTAAGATTTGTAAACGATGCACTTGCCGGATTGGGAGTGATCACAGGTGTGGCACTTCCCATACCTATGATCAGGAGTAAAAGTGATCCGAATAAAATGAATTTAAACTTATTTCGCATTCTAAACCTTCCTTGAATTAAATTGAATTAAATATCGTAAACTAATCCTGCCTAATCTTAATCCCCTAATTGTAGATAACCTTTTCGATTTATCGTCAGGTTTTCCCCGTTACGGCACATCAGGCCAATACCAACTTCCCGGGCGACTACTTCGCCTATAACATTTAAATAACATGCGCTTTGGGCAGCCTCAAGCATACAGGAGGAGACCGTGAACAACAGTTCGAAATCCCCGCCCGTGTAAAGTGCTAATTCTGTAAGTGATCCAGGATCAGATGTGACGAATTCAGAAACCTCCTTCTGTATCGGAAGAGATGCTTCATCAATCCTGAAACCCACCTCATTGAGGTCTGCAAGATCATGCAGGGACATGGCAAGACCATCGCTTGTATCCATCATACATGTAACGGCACCTGACTTTGCAAGCTTCATTGCCTCATTGACACGGGGGATAGGTGTGAGCAGTTTGTTGAGAAGACTGTCAGGAATATCAATATCATTTTCAATGGCATGAAGTGCGGCTCCGGCAGAGCCTGCAAGACCTGTCACACAGACCTTATCACCTACCCTGGCACCTTTGCGGGTCAGCAGTTCTGACTTTTGTACCCGTCCAAGTGCTGTGCCGGTAATAGTCAGCTCATCATGGGTGTCAATATCCCCACCTATTACGGAAGTACCGCAGAATCTGGCACAATCGTCCATCCCCTTGCAGATATCTTCGACAAATGAAAGATCGGTATCTTTGGAAAAACCCATGGCTGAAAGAAAACCTACTGGTCGCGCACCCATTGATGCCACGTCACTGAAATTGACTGCAGCAGACATCCAGCCTATTTGCCAGGGATTCATCTGAGGTGGAAAATCCGTTTTCCGGTGCAACATGTCCGTTGTTATCACCATACAATCCTCATCGGAAATATCGATGACAGCACAGTCATCGGTCCCCGAACCAATGAGAATATCAGGATTACAGCCGGTATTAAAGATATCCGATATGCGTTTTATAAGTGGACGCTCACCGATCCCGGATACAGGAATAGGTCTGTTCATATGTAACCTGCTATTTTGATGTCATATATATAGTTACTTAACATTTGCAGAGATTCCTTCCAGATGATGAAGTAATAGAACGTGCTGAGAGTAAATAAATTTTGTTAATGTATAAATATCAGCGCTGTTCATGAAAATAAAAGGAAGAAGCAAAATAAAAAGCCAGGGGTTACCTGCGCAATCTTCTCCCTATCACCAGAAGGCCTCCTCCAAGAACCGTTAAAACGATCAACAGAGGCAGAAGATATCCCACAAGAACTATCAGTGCATTTACCATTGAAATAAAGCCCCTGACAGATTCGGATACTGCATCCCTGATACCCCATGAATGTGCAATAGGACGTGGTTCTGTGACACGGATGTTTATCGTCGAGTACTCTATCCTGTCTTCAAGATAGTTCAGCCTTCCTGTAAGGCTCTCAATTTCACCGCGCACCCTTTCAAGTTCCTTTTCAACATTGAGAACCTCCTCAACTGTCCCGGTCATATCAAGTATCTCCTGAAGGCGTGTCTCCTGTCTTTTGAGATTGTCCAGGCGTGCATTCACATCGATGTATTCTTCAGTTACATCCTGGGCATTGACACTCTTACGGGTAACTTCACCAAGCCCCTCCACCTCATCAAGGAACGAAGGATACGCAGATTCAGGGATCCTGACGGTTATATAGCCTTCCTTATGGGAGTCTGAACCGCTGTAATACGAATCATAGACAGATGAACCTGATACATAGCCGCCTGCTGCAACTGCCATATTCGATATCATATCCACACCTGATGCGGCATCATTGACCTGTATGGTCATATCAACGGTTGTTATTGTCCTGCGCTCCACAGATCCGGAGGCAGCGCCACCATAATCTACCCCGCCACCTGTTACCTTTCTTGCAGAAGAGTCATCATAGGCTTCCTCGTACTCTATAGCAACAGAATCCGCAGATTGTGAATAGCTTTCGTCTTTGATTGCCATGCATCCGCTGATCAGGGTAGCCATAAGTAAAATCAGAATT
Source organism: Methanolobus sp. WCC5 (assembly GCF_045690325.1). Taxonomy (GTDB): domain Archaea; phylum Halobacteriota; class Methanosarcinia; order Methanosarcinales; family Methanosarcinaceae; genus Methanolobus. The sequence continues at coordinate 1,526,338 of NZ_CP146981.1, forward strand.
ACTGAAACAGATCTTATCTTCATTTAATCACACCGCTTATATTATGATTGAATGAATGACAGGGAAGTATTAAAAAATTGTTAAAACTTCAAATGGATTCGAAGTTAACCTTTTCGTTACCTTTCTCTTTTGTCCGTACATAGATGTTATCGAGAAACTCATGGGCAACATCAGCCAGCCCAAGAAGTTCATCTCTGCTTAATGGTTTTTTGTCCCTCAGGGATCCAAGCAGGGAATTTGCGGCAAATCCCTGCTGGAGAACGTAGGTGACAGCCTGCCTGGCTGTGAGTTCATTAATGGAACATGCAATGTTACGAACATCATCAGCACTTCCCATGAAATCACGGATAATGGTTGTCCTTAATTCAAGTCCTATATCATTCCCCAGGACCAGATCAATGGACTGACACACTTTTCCCATTGCCACCCCGGGATCAATATGGATATCAGTGAAATCCATACAACCAATTGCCTTAGCATAACTTTCTGCATCATCCAGAGGAGCTTTTACATCGATAAAGAACTTCTCCACAAGCCGTTCTTTGATCAGTTCAGCCATTACATGAGGATAATGGCCATTGGTATGAATGCCCACGAGAAGACCTATCTTTTTTGCATATCTTGCAAGATGTATCACAGCATCCTTCTGCATCAGGGGTTCTCCACCCGAGAAAACCACACTGCTGACAAAAGGCCGGGACTTCTTTATCTCTGCTTCAAGAACAGATGCATCAACCATATTGTGCTCAAAAAGAAGCGCATGGTTCTGGCAGTAAGGACACCTGTAAGGGCAACCACGTAAAAATAAAACAATTGACACCTTTCCGTGCCAATCTACCGTTGATATGGGAACCATGCTCCCATAATTTACTTTCATGGATAACAGGGTCAGATCATGTCTGAGGAGCTATAGCGCATCCTGTCTGCCAGTTCCTGCCTCTTACCATTGTTCCAGCCGCCAACAGCCTGCACATAGCCTGTTACCCTGGACATCTGCTCCACATGCGAGGAACCACAATTCTCACACTTTTCCTTCAGGCCGGACATCATGTGGAAATCATCAAGACATACTGTCATGTCCTTGGTGAAGGCAAAGTAACCTATCTGGGTGTTCTTTGCGATGTTCATTGCAAACTCCTTAAGGCCCTTTGCATCAGGAGCACCTTCACCCATCCAGATGTGACAGATGTTTCCTCCATCAACAATAGGGAAGAATACATGCTCGATGTTGATCCTGTCAACAAGTGATATATTTGCACCTGGTGGTACATGAGTACCATTGGTGTAGTAGACAGGAAGATCAGTTGTCTTTTTGAGGTTTGCAAGAGCAGCTTCCTTGTCACCCTTTACAACTTCAAGCACACAATCCCTGTACTCATCATGGAGCATATCGGATACGGAGAATCTCTGGCCCGTCGTCTCGGCAGGCGTGCGTGCAAGAGCAATTTCCAGGCCATGCTTCTGGCTGAGCTCATGTGCATACATCTCCATCTCAGTCATTACCCTGATTGCAAATTTGAATGCATCCTTAGACTCATGTATCTGGGAGCCGGTGTGATACTGCACCATCTCATTGATACCTATAACACCTATTGTACACACAAGTGCATCGATATCAACTGCAATGGCTCCCTTCTCCCCTGTGACAGGGTCCTTTGGCCTCTGGGTTGCAAAGGGCATCCTGTTGTTCTCTATGATGTTCTCCATCCAGCTGCGCTTTGTCTTGAAGAGCTTTATGCACTGGTCCATGAGGTTCCTGAGGTCTGCAAACAGAGCAGAGTCATCCCCATTTGCCCTGTATGCAGCTCTTGGGCAGTTAAGGGACACTACCTGCCAGGAACCCATTGAGAAATGTTTTCCATCTTTGAACAGGAGTTTGTCATCAAAGCTGTCATCTGCATCAGCATTTGCTGAGAACTGATATGCACAGCATTGATAACAGGAAATACCCTCGCCTGCTCCCCTGTATTCAGGCAGCTGATTATCGAAATACGGAGTACCGAACTTTGCTGCAAGTTCAAAGGTCATGTCGTAGAGTTCCTCATAACCCAGAAGGTCAGGATGTGCCTTGTTAAAGAACTCATCTTCTTTCATGAAGTCTGGCTCTATGGATATCTCTGGCTTAGGGAAATTGAAAGGTTTGCCCCAATTGTCACCCTCGATCATTACATCCATAAGCGCCTGGAAAGATAGACGGACCTCACGCTCGAACTCACTGTAGGTGCGCTTCTGCGTACCATTTGTACCATCGTGCACGCGCCCCTTGTAGACAACCGGCTTGTCCTTCCAGAGTTTTGGTACACCCGGGGACAACTGTACGGAGGAGAAAACCACCTGTCCACCGCGGGCTACCATCATCTGGGTCATCTCATACACGAACATCTGCATGAGCTGCTTTATATCATTGTAACTCTTGCCCTCAAAGTACGGAGCAAGGAATGTGAGGAAATTATAGAATCCCTGGCCTCCTGCAAAGTTTGTCTGGGCACTTCCCAGGGCCTTGACAGCATGGAGTATTGCTACCTCTGCCTTCATTGCAGGACCGGCCACACTTGCCTTGGCACCTGAACCATCCGGCATGAGACCATAGTAGAAGAAATACCTGAGGTCCCAGTCCTGGCAGAATGCACGGGTTCCGAGGTATTCGAGGTCATGAATGTGGATATCACCGTTAAGGTGCATGTCGGCTATCTTTGGCGGGAGCAGAAGCAGGTACTGTTCCTTGGAGATCTTGTCTGCCTTCTTCTTGTGGGAAGTCTCGGCATTCTCCTGGAGGTTCGCGTTGTCCCTTGCCTCAAAACCGCTTCCAAGATCGATTTCACAGGCATCGTACACGGGGGTACCTATCCTTGTAGAGATGTTCCTCCATTCAACATGTCCCCTCTGGAGAAGTTCCATGTTTACGATCTCCCTTATAAGAGGACCGGAAAGGAACTTGAGATCCATTGATCTGATGCGGCGCTCAACTTCTTTTGCAATATCATGTGCCTCGTCTTTCTCAATGCCGGGCTTGCCATGGAACCTCTCTGCAAGTTTTGTCTCCTTGAGCAACTGATTGACAATAACGCTACGGTCCCAGTCTACCATATGCCCTGCTGTTGTACGCACCTTTGGCATTATAGAGATAGTATGCCCGTCAAGTGTCTTCTGTAGAGCATGCTGTTTTGTGAATGCTGTCATAATGGTATCTGTCCTCTGGTCTTCCTCTGAGCGAACCGGAAGGTCATTTCCCTGATCTGCCTTCTTGAGTTCTATTTTCTCTTTCATATTGGTAGCACATACGTCCATCATTCCCACCTCTTTGTAATCCCACTAGATTATGCTGCCCAATGCTTCAAGGTTCACTTCAGGACCGTTGAACAGTTCCTTATGAGTTAAAAACTCATCGCCGATCTGGAGCACAGGGGCAGTCATAGTGAAAATACCATTGAATTTAAGTTCGGTCAAAGCTTCGGGAGTAGACATATCTGCAGTTGCAAAGGAAACTCCCTTTGATACCAGTACCTTTTTGAGTTGCTCGCATTTCGGGCAAGTCTTTGTTGTATATATTACCACTTCAACCATTTTCTCGCGTCCCTTCATAGTATATAAATAAATTATTATATTATTGCCATTCCGGAGAGGAACAACAATGCCAATTAAAAAAACACATTCAATTGGCATTGTTATAATAGTTACCTTTTTCACCGGATGGTAAATTATACAAATGACCTATAGCTTAATAATGCTTTTTCAAACTGCATTTGAATATACAATAGAGAATATTACAACATATAAGATATCAAATATGAAACAAACATGATAATATATAGTAATCATATATTTTACCAGATATTCCACTGGAAAACCCAGCAATTAATGTTTTAAGGTTACCTGCAATTCAAACAACAAAAATGATAAACACCATTGCCAAAAGATGTATATCATGAGTCCTATTATAGCACATATCCCCACTGAGAGGTGTAAAAGATAAACGAACAACTGAGTTCCGGATGCAAGCCCATTGATGACATGCTGGGCGGAGGATTTGAAGCAGGCGTGGTCAGCCAGATATTCGGCGAAGCGGGTAGTGGTAAGACAAATCTGTGCCTGCAGCTTGCAGTGGAATGTGTTAAAAACGGTAAGAAAGTAATATATATAGATACCGAGGCCATCTCCCCTGACAGGTTCAGGCAAATAGCAGGAGAGAATGCAAAGGAGATAGCTCAGCACATCATCATCTTTGAGCCTCACAATTTTGAAGAACAGTACGCAGCTGTCAAGGAAATAGAGAAGCTCGTCTCAGACAGGATAGGTCTTATACTTATCGATTCTGCAACAGCTTTCTACAGATTCGAGCTCGATCAGGAAGAGTCAAGCATAAGGACCAGAAGGGAGCTTTCAAACCAGATAGGGTTCATACATGCCATAGCCCGCAAACACAGGATAGTAGCAGTCATAACAAACCAGGTTTACAACGACATCACAACCGGTGCGATGCGGCCAATTGGGGGAAGTGGCATAGAACACATATCAAAGACCATCATCCAGCTTGAAAGGACCGGCGATGGGAAAAGGCGTGCAAAACTCTGGAAACATCGCTCACTTCCCGAGGGAGGAACATGCGAATTCACCATAACCGGCGAAGGTGTCCGATAAAAAGAGACAACATGACCTTGACAAAACAAATACCAAAAATACCAGTTCATCCCCTTGCTATTGTAATAAAACCCGTATGTCCCACCTTTGTTGTTGAAGGCCGGGTGCCTCTTGGGGAGAAGGATATCTCACGCTCTGTGCATTCGATGGTCATCACATCATAGAAATGTGCAGCTTCAATGGCATCACGTATATCTTTTGTCTGCTCAAAGAAAGGAGAATATGTAGCAAGAAAACCACCCGGATACATCACATCCTTTACATGAGGAATGACATCCTTTGTGTTCTGGGTGTCAAGGGTTATTAAATCGAACTTCTCATCGAGCTTCTTTATCTCCTCGACAATATCACCGCAGCGAAGCTCTACATTATAAAGACCAGCACTTTCTATATTTTTGCGGGCGACATCCACGAACTCCTCTCTGACCTCATAGGTCACCACGCGTTTTGCTATGGATCCCATGTACATGGCAAGTATACCTGAACCTGTTCCTGCGTCCAGGACAACGTCATTCCTGTTGACCCCGGTATATGCGAGAATCATGCCTATGTCTTTGGGCATCATGGGAGCACCGGTCCTCCTGGCATGACGGAAGAAATCCGGCATCTTAGGCTTCTGGAGAATGAACTCCTGGCCTTTGTGAGATACTACGATATCACCGGGCATCTTTTCCATCAGTTCGGACAGGTCCACAACTCCAAAATCCGTGTGCATTCTATCATCGCAGACCTTTACAATGAATTCCCTGACCTTGCCCCTGTGGGAGGTCTTCAGCAAAACCAATTCACCTGCTAACATTATCTTACACCTGTTGAACGTTTTTTTGATGCATACCGGTTAGAAGGGATTGTAACCATATCCCTCTTGATGGAATGCCTGAGTTTTGAAAGATGAGAAAACATTTCATCGAATTCAGGGCGGTATGCTTCTGCAAGTACTTCTGCATATCCGACCCCTTCCCATGTAAGCACATATTCATAACTCTGCCGGAAACGGCCATCTTTTTCATAGTAGCGGAGATCTTCATCGACTATTCCCATGGCAACAAGCACCTGTATATCCTCAAACACCTTTTCGCTATAAGGAAAACCGTACCTTTCATGGAATGAATAATCAAAAAGATTTCTGAGTCTTTGGAAGCTGCTGAGTTCCCGTATAGTACGATATAACCACGTTATATGCCTGAGGCGTGGTATCGAGATAAAGCCTTGCTTCTCATCAGCGAAAATTGTATGCACCGCATAGAAGAGCAGTATTATGCCCTCTATTGGCAGATACTGGTCCTCGCGAGTGAAATTGAGGAGCCGGGGAGACAGGTCATCCACCACCCTGCGAAGCTCTGAGAGCACCGCAGAACAATCTGTTTCAAGGACCACATCAGGATGTGAGAATGCGGTAAGTGAAAGCTGGCGCGATATTGCACGGACCAGGCCATTGGCAAGCGCTGATTCGTCATAAAAGAAACCATCCTCATCATCCATTGCAATGCGCATGCTCTTGGGAACCCCGGAGGCTACCGTCAGGTCTACAAGCACATCTCCCAGTTCCCGGGCAAGTCTGGCCTCAAGCCTCTTTGTGGCCAGACCATGCCTGGCAATGGTGGATAGGGCCATTCTTGTGGAGGGCCTGAGTATCTTCTGGCTAAGCCTGGCAACCGGCACATAAAGCCTCCCATCACGCAGATCATCCATTAACATAATAGACTTTTCAGATGCATTGGACCTGATGAAGTTTAACAGATCGTTATCGTTGTATTCAGTAAAGAAATGAATGATCTCATCCTTTGCCGCATCCGGGCCGTAATTGTTCCTGAAACGCTCGAGTGCATCCTCAAGTGAGCAGAGCAGCATAACCCTGGCAGCCTGTGTTCCCGGATTATGGATAATTGCAGTGTAATGATGAGCCCGGGATATCAGAAGAGACTCTGCGGCAGTTAATGCCATATCGTTCCCATAGGTGGATCCATCGGAACTTCCCAGTACTACATTCCCATCCTTGATCATGAGACTTCCGATTATCTGGTCAACGTCTACGAGTCCGAAAGAGACACCTGTATGATACGAATCCCGCAGGAGAAAATCGATCCTGTCAGCATCCACGTCACCTGCAATGATCTGCGCAAGACAGGGTTTTGATATAGAGCGTGCATCCCCGGTTGCTATATTTGAGATCTCATCAAAGAAGTCAAAGGGATCCGCAGCAAACTCTGATTCCACATACCTTCCAATGTAATTGTCCTGTGGGAGTATCCTTGAGATAATATCTTTTGAGAAAGCTTCGTGTCTTATGAATTTCTTCCCCAGGATATCCGGCTGAAGATGAGGATTACGCTTGAGCACATTTTCCACTGCATGCGAGAATGCCGAATGTCCCACATCATGTAAAAGACCTGCAAGCCTTATCTTGCGTATGTCATCCTCCTCCAGTGAAAGGGAGCGACCGATTACTGAGGCCATATGCATGGTGCCTATACTGTGTTCAAAACGTGTGTGATTGGCACCTGGATATACATGGTCGGCTAAACCGAGCTGCTGGATGTTCCTGAGCCTTTGAACATGCTTCGTGTTCAGGATCATCTGCTCGAAATCATCAACGATGATGGTCTTGTGGACAGGATCATGTATTATGAGAGGTTTTTGCATTGGGTGCTATTAGGAGAGAGGAGTATATAAAAGAAAGGCAAAAGGTGCTCATACACATTTACCAGGCCAGCCAGTACCCACAACCTTTACATTTTTATCCCGGTTCATACATCTAAGGAAGCAGATAGCATGAGAACCATAGACTGGAATGATGACTCCAATTCAATTGTAATGATAGACCAGACACTCCTTCCTCTTGAATACAGTATCATTGAATGCAAAACCCTTGCCTCGCTCTGTGAGGCGATAAGGTCCCTGCGCGTGAGGGGGGCTCCGGCCCTTGGAGCTGCCGGTGCATATGGTATCGCACTTGCCGCAACATTAAGCAGTGCAAACAACATGGATGCCCTGACAAAGGACCTGCAGGTAGCCTCAAAGACAATAAAAGCTACAAGGCCTACTGCCATCAACCTGGCATGGGGAGTTGACAGGACAATGGATGCCATATCGGATGCATTCGGTCTTGACAGCATAAAGGATGTGGTACTTTCAGAAGCAAGGAAAATAGCTGATGAGGATGTGGAAACTAACAGAAGACTGGGCAGGCACGGGGCAAAGCTGCTTGAGGACGGTGACACTGTCATGACACACTGTAATGCGGGCAGACTGGCATGTGTTGACTGGGGAACTGCTCTTGGAGTCATCCGCTCTGCTGTGGAAGAAGGTAAGGATATCAAGGTCATTGCCTGTGAGACCAGACCGCTTAACCAGGGCGGCAGGATAACAACCTGGGAACTCATGCAGGACAATATAGACGTGACGTTGATTACCGACTCGATGTCAGGGCATGTCATGAGCAGGGGTATGGTGGACAAGGTAATTGTGGGCGCTGACAGGATAACAGGAGATGCGGTTTTCAACAAGATAGGCACCTACACGCATTCAGTGATTGCGAAAGAGCACGAGATACCCTTCTTTGTCGCAGCCCCCTTATCCACATTTGACCCGGACAACTGGGAAGATACCGTGACCATAGAACAGAGGGATGCAAACGAACTGCGCTTTTTTAAGGATCTGCAGATAGCACCTGCAGATGTAAAGGTATATAACCCGGCATTCGATGCCACTCCCATGGAGAATATTACGGCTGTCATAACAGAGAAAGGAGTGTTTTATCCACCATTCCTGCTGGACGAGCTTCTGGCCTGAGGCACAGTCTTTTAAACCATGAAAGACATGAAAGGGACAGATAGATTAATAATGACCATTATATCAGGTCATAAGTATTATTTGAACAGTTGAATACGGAGATACAATGACTAAGAAGAAATCCAGTGGTAGCGGCTTGATGTCATCTGCAGGACTTATGAGATATTACGAAGCCGACAAAAAAGCAGTGCATATAAACCCAAAAACCGTAGTCATAGCCGGTGTGGTAATCGGGCTTGCTATTCTTATGTTAGAGGCTAATTTCGGAAGATGGCCACTTCCGTAAAGCCACAATTATTCTTTTTAGCGGCCTTTAAAAAATATAATGCATCAGGAACGCATTTCCTTGATAGTTGCACATATCCTTCTGCAGTGATGGGTCTTTGGTGCGCTATTGTCAATAAGCACCCTGCCACGGCCTTCCCACCAGCTGCGCGGGTAAGCCTTGTCCGCCTCCGCCTCAGGATTAAGGCCCAGCTTCTGCGCTGCAAGAGTGATCTCATTAATGGTGGGAGACTCCACAGAAGTCCTTCTGGAAACGATGCGCCCATGACTGCGGGACTTTGTTTTATCGATGTACGCAGGCCATATGACCAGTTTACCCCTGTCTTTCATCAACATATCCAGTACAATAAAACTCATTCAATTTAAATTTGCCCTGAAAAGACGGACAAATACAGGATTACAGGGATTACAGGCATGGATAAGACTTAAGTATAGCAAATGCCGCCTAGTACCTATGATAGATACCCCACGAGAGATAGATATTGAACCCGAGGTTGAGGATTTCATCCGTAACTCTAAAGGCGATTACCGCCTGTGCACAACCTGCGGAGGGCCGGCCATCGTTCCAGTGAAGATGAGCATGCCCAAGAATTCTGATATAAAGGTGAATATAGGTGGCAACACACTGCATATATCCAGAGTGCAGGCAAGATATATCAGACGGATAGAGATGGGGATGCTGCTTAGTTACCTCAACTATTGTAAAAGGAACGGGCTTGAAGGGTATTAACACACAAAATCGCAATCTTACCGATGAGCACCTGTCATGCCTGCATCACCCCAAGTCTCTTAACTAATTTCCTTTTAACTAATGTCCTTAATACTCTTCATCAAGGGATTCATTTATGTTCCTGAGAACTTCGGCAACAAGCAGCTGGACCTCAGTAGCATGCTCTTGCGGCACTTCACTCCCTTCGGTGTCCATGAGTTTCCTTATATCCTTTACCATCTGATGGATCATGGAGATCATCTCTTCCTGAGTGATCAGTCCTGCATAATAGGAATAGAAGAAGGTAGTCCCGCTTCGTTGAACCTTTTTCTTGAAGGATGCCCTGGCATTTGAGACTTCCTGCCTTGAATATGCCTCATCCATGAACGGAACCATATCCGGGAGATTCTCACCTATCCATGTCATTTCCGAATGATTGGAAAGGTTCTTAAAATCCGCACACATACGGGCAATTACCCATTCACGCGCCGTAAGATGTGTGGTCCCTTTAAGGAACCTGGTTACATCGGAATAACTTTTGTTATCCATCTTTTTGAATTTGCGATATTTGTTTGCAGGCATTTACTCACCATAAAATAAGGATACAGAAGATAAGCAATATAGTATTGCAGCCAGTGTACTACATTCTTATGCATTCCAACATATTTAATAATAACCAGTACAATCCAAGATTTTATGAAGATACTCATCCCCACAGACGGTTCTGCATACTCTTCAAATGCCGCCAGGGTAGCAGCAAAGATAGCTTTGAAACATGATTACAGCCTGATAGTACTTCATGTGGTACCTGACAAAGGTTTTTCAAGGAAGACATGGCAGAATGAGGGGGCTGAGAATGTGGTTTCTGCGATAGTGGACATACTCGTCAGTTCCGGCTGTGCAAGGGAAAGAATTGAAATACTCATAGAGGACGGCAGTGCTGCGGAAAAGATAGCTGAAGTAGCTAAGAACAACGGCGTGGACCGCATAATCATTGGCACCCAGGGCAGGAACGGAATTAAAAAGCTCATGGGTTCTGTCACAGAAAAAGTACTACAGATATCAGATGTTCTGGTCCTGGTGGTACCACCAAATTATACTGCAGCTTGAGGCGGTGCAGACTGGTACTCGAAAACAGACCCCTACGAATTCATATGTATTTTGTGCTTTCTTTTTATGCTTTCTTTTTATGCTTTCTTTTTATGCTTTCTTTTTATGCTTTCTTTTTGTGTTTGATATTATTGCACCTCAATAACTTTTGTCAGCAAAGCCTTTCCTGAGCGTACATCCTCCATGGAGAAAACTTCCATGTTGTATATTCCTCTATAGCCTTTGAGTTCCCCCAATACATGATAGTCAATGAGTCCTGAACCGGGAGCCAGATGCTCATCACCGTCGTATTGTCCGGTCCGGACCCCACCGTTGTCATGCACATGCACATGGACCACATAAGGAGCAATCGTCTTTGCAAAATCACGGAGTGCCAGATTATTCCCACCACATGTAAGGTTCGCATGACCTATATCAAAAGTCACACCCATGTTTTCAGAGTTCACTTCTTTCACGGCACGTACAAGTTCTTCAGCGCCACAGCACATATTACCTGTAGAGGTACCTTCCTTGTTCTCAAGCCCAAGCATCACGCCACAGTTCTGCGCATATGCAGCAAGGATCCTTAGATTGGATACCATTTTGTAAAAGCTTGTTTCATAGTCATTTCCAGACCTACCGGGATGCAGGACAACTGCCCTTGAACCAAGTCTTGCGGCAAGTTCAATGGATTCCCTGACAAGACGGAATTCCCTGTCACCCATGTTTGCCGTATCGACAACCACATCTTTAGGATATGTAGGGGCATCTGCAAAATATGGAGCATGAACAGAGGTCTGCAGATCGGTAACTGAAAGTTCGTCCAGTATCCTTTCAAGGATATCTTTTTGAAGAATGGAGTTCCTGTATATGCCAAGTTTGGGCATGTAAAGTTCAACTGACTGCAATTCGGCAGCAATCTCGGAAAAACTGCCGGCAAATGACGAAGCACCTAAGATCATGGTTAATGGGTTATGGCAGGAGTTGATAATACTTTTGCTTCTTTTCTCATACCAAAATGCTTATCTAAATTAAAGAGTACCAGCAAACAATGAAACTGTATGTGCCCCATACGGGACATCTTGAAGGACTTGAAGAACTCCTTAACGGCTCAAAGAATATCTATGGGATCTACATGGCAGGGACCCCTGACTATGTAGGCACGGGAAGGACGAATCTAAGCGCACCCGGACTTGAGGAGATAGAAGTACAAACAGCATATGCCCATGAAAAGGGTGTCAAAATGGAAGTCGTCCTCAACAGTTCATGTATGGGAGGGCAACACCTCACACCCGAAGGATACAACAGGATCAACTGGTACTTCAATAAGCTCAATAGCATAGGCGTTGATTCCATAACAGTTGCAGAGCCCTATTTTGTGGAAATGCTTTCAAGAGATCATGATATGGAAGTAGTGGTGTCTGTGCTTTCTTTTGTGGACTCTCCGCAAAAAGCAGAGTTCTATGAGAGGCTTGGTGCAGATACCATAGTGATAGACCCGGTCATAAACAGGGATTTTGATAAGCTGGAAGCCATAAAGGATACGGTTTCCTGTGATCTTAAACTACTTGTGAACGAAGGATGCCTCTACCAGTGCCCATTCAGGTATGCTCACTTCAATTTCTTTTCCCATGCTAACGGACCGGGACCGAAACTGAACGTGATAGATGATTATTACTATTACAAATGCCTTTCACTCCGTATAAGCGATCCCCAGCAACTTATCAAATCACCTTGGATAAGACCTGAGGACCTTGGGGAATACGAACACATAACCGATATTTTCAAGATTGGAGGAAGGACACACTTCCCCAACTGGATACTGAACAATGTGGAAGCTTATACAAACAGGTCATATGATGGCAATCTCATGGACCTGCTGGATTGTCCAAGGGACATACGGGATCTTTTCTACATACCAAATAAGGAGCTTGATGGCGCCATATCCCAGTGGGAAAAGTGCAACAAAATCTGCAACAAATGCGGATACTGCAAGAGGCTTGCAGAGAAGATAATAAAAGTCTATTCCACCGAGGATGGAGAAAACATGCTAAAGCCCCTTAAAAATGAAGGAGGGCACTAATGACGATAACAGAAAGATTATCAAGGAACCGCAGTGAACTTGAGGGAAAACTGAGGGAACTGCTTGCAAAACCTGTCTTTATTGTAGAAATGGATGCTTTTGCCCTTCCCTGCGGATGTAAAGGTATCACCATAAATACCAGAGGACTACAATATGACGATCTTGAAATATTCGAAGAACATATCAAAAAAGACCTGGAAGAGACTTCAGAGAGACTTGAGATAGAACCTTCTTTTCTTTTTGCAAGACTTGTGCCCGGTACGGCAGAAGTTGCCTCGCTCAACAGCAGGGTACTTTGTAACAGGTGTTACATCGATTTTGCACGGGGCAGTGGCAAAAGACCAAGGCCTGACATATATATACTTAACTTAACTCGCAGAGAATAAATTCCATTTTTTTGACGTTGTCAACCAGATATATTACTACTGTTTACGACAACATGATATTTTTCCACAATGCAAATGCGAATAACAACACTTTTGATTACATCCATACGAAAGATTTAAGAAGTATTTAATATAATGCAAACCACCTGACGTTAGTCTACGCCATATCAATTATAATAAAATCTTTAAAAATAATTATTGTAATTTTGGCACGATCTACGCTAATAAGTAATAATATAAAAAGGAGGAAATGTGAATGGAACCGCTCACAAGTATGGGCGTACTGGCACTTATGGGAGCTGCCGCAACTATTGCAGGTGCCTCTGAAGACCTTGAATCTGATGTAGGGTCACAGAGTAATCCAAACTCCCAGGTGCAGTTAGCGCCCCAGATGATGTATCCACACAGGATCTACAACAAAGCCGTTTCTGGTGAACCACCATCAAACGCCCTTATGTGTGCAATCGGTGGTACAACCGCCTCAGTTCTGATGAGTACCGGTGCATCCGTAGTGCTGGCATTGGTAATAGGATCGATTGTCGCAGCAGCGATACATGGAACTTACTCAGTTACATCATATATCGGCAGATCAGCAAGTCAGAAACGTTTCAAACAACCAATTTATCTTGATTTGATTAGAACTCACACACCCGTCATTATGGGATATGCCTTTATCACAACGCTCTCTATCCTTGTGGTATCATATCTTATGGTAACTACAATGGCACATCCTTTCCCACTGCCACTTCTGGCATTCATTTGGGGAATTGCGGTTGGCGCTATCGGTTCATCAACCGGTGACGTACATTACGGTGCGGAAAGGGAATTCCAGAATGTGGAGTACGGATCAGGCCTTAATGCTGCAAACTCCGGTAACATCGTGAGAAAAGCAGAATCCGGCATCAGAAACGGTATCGACAACTCATGGTTCTGCGCAAAGTTCGGAGGACCTGTAACAGGAATCGCTTTCGGTATGGTTGTGTTCCTTAGTGGATGGATAACCGTGGTATTCGACCCTTCGATAAGTGAAACCATGGGATGGGAATCCATTATAGCAGGAATTGTCATTGTACTGTTACTGGCCATCTGGAACAGGAAGATCGAAGTAGACGCCCGGAAAGCATTCGGACCCTACAAGAAAGATGAGGAAGAGGTGGCAGCTTGATAGACATTGCAGGAATAATAGCAGATGATTTTGTTAATATAGTCATGATAACCCTCGGTGGTATGCTTATTTCACTGGGTGTGCATTTAGTGCCTGTAGGCGGAGCCCCCGCAGCTATGGCACAGGCCACCGGGGTAGGTACCGGTACGGTTCAGCTTGCTGCAGGAGCAGGTCTTACAGGCCTTGTAACAGCAGGTTTCATGATGAATGTCACAGACAGCATGGGCCTGATCATCGCATCAGGAACTGTCGGTGCAATGATAATGATATCAGTTACAATGCTGGTCGGTCAGTGGACATATGTCTATGGAGTCGGTTGCCCGCCTGCATCTGCAAAGGTCAAGTATGACCCCATAACCAGGGACAGACAGGACCTCTACGTATCACAGGGTACTGAGGGGCACGGAATACCAACCGCATCATTCATCAGTGGAATCATAGGTGCCGGCCTTGGTGGATTGGGAGGATCTATGATATACTTCTATCTCCTAAGCATCGAGAATGGACTTCCCGAAGCGGATTTCATTGGAATTGCAAGTATTTTCGCAATCGGTCTTTTCTTCGTTAATGCGGTAATACCCTCATATAACATCGGAGGAACGATCGAAGGATTCCATGATCCGAAATTCAAGAGGTTCCCCAAAGCTGTGTTCGCATCCTTTGTTGCAACATTCCTGGCTGCCATTATGGGTGTCGTGGCCATAGGAGGTATGTAAGATGTCTGCAGGCGGAGGAAGCGGAGGAGCCCACGGGACAATTCCACAGAGCAACATTATAGCCTTCGGAGTATTGGGCGGCCTGATAGGAATATATGGAGCTTATTTCCTTGTTGATATGGTCAGCCCTTACATGTCATTCCTGGGTGCCCTTGGTGCGATATGCGGTATCGTATGGGGTGCATCAGCGGTCAGAAGGGTTGCAAACTACGGTCTGGGAACCGGTGTACCTTCAATCGGTATGCTTGCCCTGGGAATAGGTATAATCGCTACAACGTTCGGTCTTGCCGTAGGCGGGATAGCCGGACCTGTTGTTGCACTTGTCTTTGCATCCCTGATAGGACTTGTCGTAGGAGTACTTGCAAACAAGGTCCTGAACATGGGAATACCCATAATGGTACAGTCCATGATCGAGATTGCAGGTGCTGGTGCCATAACCATTGTCGGTCTAAGCACTTCCATGATAGGGACATTCATGTTCTTTGACGAAGTCGTAAACGGAATAATAGTTGCACAGGGCGTTGCCAGCGGAGTCATGACAACAGGATACATAGCAGTCATATTCATTGCAGGCGGTCTTGCTATCCTGCACCCATACAATGCAAATCTGGGACCTGATGAAAAACAGGACCGCACACTTGCATGTGCTTTCGAGAAGGGTGCAGTGGCAATGATAATTGCAGGCATAGTGGCTACTATAACACCATTCGCATCAGGTGCACTTACAATCCTGATAGGACTGGCCATATGGTACATTTCCTTTAGCGAATACTACAAGCGCGTAAAGAGAGACGCATTCATGATATCAGGCGCAGGACTTCTGCCTTCAAAGGAGGAATTGGAATGAGCATGATCCATGTAGCTCCGGAAGCACATCTGGTACTGGATCCCCTTACATCCCTGCTTGCTGCAGAAAGAGAGGATATCATACAATATTCCATGGATCCGATAATGGCACAGCTTGATGAACTGGACAAGATAGCAGATGATCTTATGAACTCCCTCTCACCTGACAGGGCACTGCTCAACTCATTCCCGGGACGTGAGAACACATCCATGGGTGCAGGTTTCTACGGCAATGCATTCTACGGAATAATAGTAGGCCTTGGTGTTGCAGGACTTATGCTTCTGGTCATGAGCGCATTAGGAGTGATGTAAAATGGCAGATAAGAGAGAACCCGCATCAGGGTGGCCGATACTTAAAGGTGAATACGACGTTGGTGACATTAAGAACTGTGTTGCGGTCATAACGTGTGGTTCACACCTTCCAGGTGGTCCTCAGTTAGAAGCGGGAGCAGCTGTAACAGGCCCATGTAAGACTGAAAACCTTGGTCTTGAAAAGGTAATCGCTCATGTGATCTCTAACCCTAATATCCGATACCTGATTGTAACCGGATCAGAAGTAAAGGGTCACATTACCGGACAGGCAATGCTCATGATCCATAAGAACGGGATCAAGGACAACAGGATTGTCGGTGCTATCGGTGCAATTCCTTACATAGAGAACCTCACACAGGAAGCAATTGAAAGATTCCAGCAACAGATCGAATGTATCGATTTCATCGGTACAGAGGACATGAATGCAATTGTTGCAAAGATCAAGGAATATGCTGCAAAGGACCCGGGAGCATTCGACGCAGATCCGATGATACTTGAAGTCGGAGAAGCAGGCGGCGATGAAGGGACTGAAGCAGGCGGACTGAAGCCAATGGCATCCGAGATCACAACTATCAGAAGCAGGATACTTGGCATCAAAAGAGAGATGATCGAGATCGGTAACCTGAACAAATTCCATTCCGGTGTTCATGCAGGTAAGATAGAAGGCGCAATGATAGGCCTGTCAATCACACTAACATTGCTTGGAATGCTACTGTTCGGAGGTAACTGAGATGGCAGAAGAAGAATATGGAAAAGGCGTGCCAATGGTCATTAACCCACAGATGGGACCAATTGAGGCCGTAATCGAGGATATCCGCTACAGAGCCCAGCTTATTGCAAGAAACCAGAAACTCGATTCTGCAGTATCTTCAACAGGCATAGCTGGTTTTTTAGCAGGCTTTGTATTTGTACTGTTAATGGTAGTAATAATCCCTATGTTCGTCTGGATGGTGATTTAAAATGACTGACCGAAGCGACAGGGTACCAAGCGTGGTTACAGACCCGGAGGACTTCAATGCAGTACTTGAAAAGCTCAACAGGATAGATGAGAAGATCGAGTTCGTTAACAGTGAAATTGCACAGCGTATTGGTAAGAAAGTAGGAAGAGACATAGGAATATTATATGGAGCTGTTGCCGGAATAATCATATTCCTGCTCTACGTCCTGTTCCTTGCACCTATGCTCGGTATTTAAAACAAAGAGGTTGATCATATGTTCAGATTTGACAAGAAACAAGAAGTATTCGAGGTCGGCGGAGTAAAGTTCGGTGGCCAGCCAGGTGAATACCCAACAGTACTTGTGGGAACAATGTTCTACAACAGGCACAAGATCGTGACTGACGAGGACAAGGGAATTTTCGACAAGGAAGCAGCAGATAAGCTCTGGCAGGCCCTTGTAGACATGGGTGAAGTTACAGGAAACCCATATGTGAACCAGATAGTAGGTGAAACACCTGAAGCTATCAAGAGATACATTGACTGGTTTGTTGAACTTGATGATAAGACGCCATTCCTCATCGACTCATCCGCAGGGGACGTACGTGCTGCAGCAGCAAAATACGTAACAGAGATCGGTGTTGCTGACAGGGCTATCTACAACTCCATCAACGCAAGTGTCCACGCAGACGAAATAGAGGCTATCAGAGACAGTGACATTAACTGTTCAATAGTCCTTGCTTTCAACGCGACCGACCCAAGCGTAAAAGGAAAACTGGAGATCCTTGAGAGCGGCGGTACAGGACAGGAGAAAGGTATGCTTGAGATCGCAAAGGAATGTGGGATCACAAAACCATTGATAGATGTAGCTGCAACCCCTCTGGGTGCCGGTTCAGGCGCATCCATGAGAGCAGTTATCGCTATCAAAGGACACCTGGGACTTCCTGTTGGCGGTGGGTACCACAACATGGCATCTGCATGGGACTGGATGAAAACCTACAAGAAACAGTTTGAGACAAGGGAAGAAAAGCAGGCTATCTACATGCCGGCTGACATTGGAACAAACCTTGTTCCACAGGTACTTGGCTCCAACTTCCAGCTCTTTGGACCTATCGAGAACACAGACAAGATATTCCCTGCAACAGCAATGGTAGACATCATGCTGGCAGAAACTGCAAAAGAGCTCGGTATTGAGGTCAAAGACCCCAACCATCCGATCAATAAGCTGGTTTAAACAACCAGCTTTCTTTTTTTATAATATTCCGGCAACAAGCCAAAGGCCTGGATAAAGACCCACTCCCCAACCAGCCTTAAAGTATATTAGTAATACGTAGATACTACATGAGGAAATAAATACCATATGTACTACTGTTGAAACCTGACAGTACTGAAATAGCTTGCAAAGAAAAATAATAGTGGCAGGAAAATAATTAAAGTAACAGATACTATCACCCTAGCATGACTGATGTAATGCTGATATGGGATAATCCACTGCTTTTCGAAAAGCTCTTCAAGGAGCATGATATCAGATGCCAGAGAATCGTATCTGATTCCATAGGCACCCCATTTATTCCGCCATGTAAATGTGTGATCATACCTACCGGTTTTGCAAACAGGGCCTATACGAACATTCTAACGGGAATTGAAAGGAATGCTAAAAGGCTAGAGAGCTTTGTACGTTCAGGTGGCAATCTGGTCATATTCAGCCCCATGGTCCCGCAGTACAAATACGGATGGCTCCCAATGGAACTGGAATACATACAACAACATCAGGTCACCCATATCTGTAAAGATCAGCAACATGAAGCACAATGTCTTGTGGAAGACTCCTGCTGTGAAGTTGAGTTTGACGGATATTTTTCAAAAACTGATGGGGAAGTTGTGTTTAAAAGTCATGAAGGAAATGCCCTCATGGTAGTAAAAGAAATAGGAGAAGGCAGGATAATTGCAACAACTATCCATGAATTCCCTTCAGGAGAATTCCTTAAATGGATTAATGGGACTGCAAAAAAGAGCAAGTTATAACTCTTATTTTTTGAAATCTTTATCAAGCTGCTCTGCAATATCTGCAGCATCAGGCACCCTTAGTACAAATAATCCGAAACATGGCTTGATGAACTGGAAAAACACTTCATCCCCTTTCACACCCACAGGAACATTATCTCCCATCAGAGCCACGCCACGTAGCCTGTAACCACCTGGAACAAGATAAACCTTGTCGGACTTTTCCTGAATGAGCTTCTTACACTGAGCCGGAGTACCTCCTTTCAGAAGTATCTCAAAGGGAATGTCATTGATACAGGCCATCTTAATACTCCTCCTTGATCATTCAGTAATTACGAGGTCGCCCACTCTTATACCTTTTTCCGTAATGCATCCTACAATTTTCCCGCCGGTCATATGAGCAGCCTTTTCTGCCTGTTCAGGAGGTAATATGATAATAAATCCCATACCCATATTGAAGGTCCTGTACATTTCAAGGTCATCAACATTACCTTCTTCCCGGAGGAATTTAAAGATTGCATTCGGTTCTATAGGATCATTGAAATTAAAACCAAATTTTGTAACTCTTTTTAATTTCAAAAGCCCGCTGCCTGTAATATGGGCAAGTCCATGTACATCGCATTCCTTTATCACATCAAGGACCTCCATATAGATCCTCGTTGGTATCAGGAGCTCATCCCCGATAGTAGTAGAATCGTCATAAGGAAAAGGATCAT
Source organism: Methanolobus sp. WCC5 (assembly GCF_045690325.1). GTDB lineage: Archaea > Halobacteriota > Methanosarcinia > Methanosarcinales > Methanosarcinaceae > Methanolobus. The sequence continues at coordinate 1,546,014 of NZ_CP146981.1, forward strand.
GGTATGAATAATGTGAACTATCAATGATCATCCTTACAAGAGTGTAACCATTACTGTGAACACCTGCTGATGGAATACCTACAATGGCATCCCCAGGCTGTACCTTTTCACCGGTGATTATCATGTCCTTTCTGACCATTCCAAGACACGTACCTGCAAGATCAAAACCTTTCACGATATCCGGAAGTGTTGCGGTCTCGCCGCCAACAATGGACATGCGGGAGATCTCGGCACCCTTCCTGAGACCTTCACCAATCTGAGCGGCGAATTCCTCATCATGCCTCTCAAGAGCAAGGTAATCAACAAACGAGATAGGTTCGGCACCTATGGCCAGAAGGTCATTCACATTCATTGCAATACAATCGATACCAACAGTATTCCAGCGTTTCATCTCATTTGCTATCAGAACCTTTGAACCTACACCATCCGTAGCAAGGGCTAAGGCATATTCACCAAAATCAATCAGTCCCGCATAGTGGCCAATACCTGTCAAAGGGGCACCCAGACCTTCACGCTTATAATCCATACCCTGAGTAAGCGCCTTGATGGTCGCTTCTTCTTCTTCTATGTCAACCCCAGATTCTGCGTACGTAAGATGCTTATCTTTCATCTGAAATCCCTGCATTATTTATCAAGTTCAAATTCGTCATGCAGAGTCCTGACAGCATCAAGAGCCTCCCCTGTGCTCACGACAAAGGAAATATTATGCTGCGACGAACCCTGGCTGATCATAATAATATTGATACCCGCCCTGCCAAGGGAATTGAATACTTTCCCTGCAACACCCGGAATACCATCCATCCCTGCGCCTACAACTGCAACCACACATACATCACGATCATATGCAACATCACCCACCACATTGATGGTGAATTCGGACCTTATGGCTGCAACTGCCCTTTCCAGATGATCCTCATTTACCACAAGGGACATGTTAGCCTCGGATGAACCCTGGCTGATCATAATGATATTGACACCTGCATTGGCAAGTGCGGAAAATACCCTTGCTGCCGTACCTATGGTTCCCACCATGCCGGCGCCACATATGTTAATAAGAGCAACCTTGTTGATCAGAGTTACAGCTTTTACAACATCCTGGATCTTCTGCTGCTCTGCAACGATAAGTGTCCCCGGAAAATCCGGTTCGAATGTATTCTTCACACGCACAGGTATCTTATGCCTTATAGCAGGTTCAATGGTCCTGGGATGAAGGACCTTGGCTCCGAAATAAGAGAGTTCCATTGCCTCTATATATGAGATCTGAGGAATTGGCCTTGCTTGAGGTACGATCTTAGGATCAGTGGTAAGTATCCCATGGACCTCTTTCCAGAGCCATATCTCATCTGCATCAACAGATGCACCGATGATAGAAGCAGAGAAATCCGAGCCTCCTCGTCCCAGGGTGGTGATGATATCCTGTTTGTTCTGGGCAATAAAACCAGTGACTACCGGAATATGGTCCTTGAGCAAAGGACAGAGCCTTTCATGCACCCGGGCATAACTATCCTCCAGTGGTTTTGCATCCCCGTAGTTGGAATCTGTTACAATACCGGCTTCACCACCTGTAAAAGCTTTTGAGTGGGTGCCGAAAGAGCGAATAGAACCACTTACTATAGGAGCAGCCAGACGCTCACCATATGAAGAAATATAATCTATCGAACGATTGGTCAGCTCTCCAAGGTAACAAATTCCTATAAGGGCCTTTTCAAGCTCATCGACCCTGCTGTCTATGACGTCTATACATTCTGACCTTATATCCTCCGCATCAATAGCAAAATTGATAGCATCGTAATGCTTTTTTGACAGGCCGGCAATAAATTCCTTTACCTGGCTTACTTTACCGTTCTTTGATACCTCTTTTGCAGTGCTGAGCAACCCGTCCGTAACACCACCAAGTGCCGAAGTCACTGCCACAAGTTCATTACCTTCCATATGGTACTGCCTTAAAAGCTCTGCCACATGACGGATCTTTTCACCGTTTTCCACGGAAGTCCCGCCGAACTTCATTACGATTCTCATGATACGACCACATTTAGTTTGTCAGCTGATTTTCTCTATTAAACAATATGGACCGATATAAAGATTATGTGTCGGGTAAAAATTGGCCAAATCAAAAACATATCACCTGAAATCCCACACATTATTTTAATTTTCGGAAGAAAACGAAGAATAAAAAGAATACTCCTGCCGTTACAATAAGAGAGACTATATTTGAAATATTAGATGTTGAAGGCAAAGAAGGAAGAAACGTCCCGGAAGAAGTATTCGAGGAACTGTTATCTTTTCCTATATTTTCTGTCGCCGAACTTGCAATCCCCATTATCGAACCGGTGATATCCTCCTTAATATTGGCTGACACAGAGAACTCCTCTGAATAATAGGAGTCATTCCTGTCATTATCGACCAACATGAGGGTCACTTTATAGATACCTGCATCCAGCTCATCGGTTACGGCTTTATATGTGCCGGGATTTACATATTTTCTGGAATCCACAAGCTCACCATCAACCAGTACCCTCACTTCAGGAAAAGAGTCGTTCAAATAGTAACTGATAATGGCAATGCGCCCTGCTTTCAATCCTCCGTCAACCGGAGAGCTAACTTCAATGTCAATAACATCGCTGGAACCGGCACTTGTGCCTGATATATTGCCCTGTCGCAAGGAAACATGCTTGAGAAATACTGTTATCGAATCCTCAGTCTGGAAAAATGCTTTCACACTGGCAAGGAAAATTGTCCGCGGGCCGTCATCAGAATAGACAGTATAATAAAAATAATCTCCGGCAGCAACTTCATCCTCTTTCAGCAACCTGCCGTCAAGCCTAAGCCTCAGGGATACTTCACCCTCATTCACATCCCCAACTTCCAGCGTGTAGAGTCCTGCCAGCTCAAGACCGGAATCGCTTTTCAGTGTATAGCTCTTATCAAGTATAAGATAGTCTCCTGCATTTTCCACAGGGTCAAGATACTGTTCAATATATATGGTGGAATGCAGCTCATCGCCTGATATTTTCACAGAGCCCTTAGGTGTTATCCGGAGGATGAGATGATCGGCCTCTTTGTCATTATCCTCATCCTCTGCCACTGAGCGGATATATTCAAGAGGAGCATCTTTTTTTGCGAGATTATCTTCCAGCTTTACAGGCTTACCATTAAGATAGATATCTATCAGCATGTCACCGCTTTTACTGTTCATATCCACTACCTTCACAGAGTAACCCTGCTCCAGGAACAACTCATCCTGAATGATTAGCGAAGGCTCCGAATAGTGAATCATTGCCCCTGTACTTACACCTGCAGCAGGGAAGGCACACATGAACAACAGGCAAATGCAGATAATTACAAAATGTATATATTTCATTGAAACCTCACATCATAGGACCGGAAAAAATGACAGATCATTATGCTACTTTGATTGCATATTATTGTCTTATGGTTTTTATTAATTTCTATTAATATAGGTGAAAATATGAAATATGTAGTACTTATCGGGGATGGCATGGCAGATGAGCCACTGGAAGAACTCGGAAATCTGACAGTTCTCCAGAAAGCCAACACATCCAACATGGATTACATCACCATGAACGGCAGGGCAGGGCTGGCACAAACGGTCCCGGAGGGGTTACATCCCGGAAGTGATGTGGCGAACATGTCAATTGTGGGCTATGATCCCAGGAAGTACTATTCCGGAAGAGCTCCCCTTGAAGCTGCAAGTATGGGTGTGGAACTGGAAAAAAATGATGTTGCATTCAGATGCAACCTCATAACAATAAAGGACAACCTTATCGCTGACTACAGCTCCGGGCATATAACCAGCGGGGAAGCAAAGGAGCTTATCCAGAGTATCCAGTCTGCTCTTGGTGATGGCAGATTTGGGTTCTACCCTGGAATAAGCTACAGGCACCTCATGGTGGCAAAGAATGCCCTTGGTGCTAATACAGAATGTATCCCGCCGCATGATGTAATAGACGGTAACAGGTATGAACACATGCCAGGAGGAGAGGACAGTGAAATAATCTCTGAACTTATTGAGAGGTCCATGGAGATACTGGAAGATCATCCTGTGAACAAGAAGAGAATAGCAGAAGGTAAAAACCCCGGCAACTCCATATGGCTCTGGGGACAGGGATTCGCACCTGCATTCACTCCTTTTAAGGAGCTTTACGGACTTAACGGAGCCATAATCTCAGCTGTTGACCTTGTAAAGGGAATTGGCATATATGCGGGGCTTGATGTCATCGAAGTTCCCGGAGCCACAGGTTACCTTGACACTAATTACATAGGCAAGGCGGAGTACGCCATTGAAGCCCTCAGAGACCATGATTTTGTATTTGTGCATGTTGAAGCACCGGACGAGGCAGGTCACATGGGTGATGTGAATGCAAAGATAAAGGCAATAGAAGACTTTGATGAGAAGGTCGTTGGCACTGTACTTAAAGGAGCCATTGATATGGAAGAGGATGTGACAATCATGGTCCTGCCTGACCATCCAACACCTGTCGCATTGAGGACGCACACATCCGTACCAATCCCTGTGGCGATATACTGCACCCTTGAAGAGAATCCCGACAAAGCTGATGCATTTGATGAGGACTCTGTCAGGAAAGGAGCACTTGGAACTGTATATGCACCTGATCTGGTGGGAATGCTGATCAGCAAGAAGTGGGTACTATAACCATATGATCCTTTTTTGAGCTTGCTTCTCCGGCTCACCATATATAAATAGGGATACTCAGATAATATTAATTGGTGGGAGTATCAATTGAATTGATAGTCTCATCTTTAAATTCCAGAGGAGTGGTATAAATGAAATTTGGACTAACACCCTGGAGTCCCACCAGGGTTTCCGGATGGGACCCGTTTGATGAGATGAAACGCATGCAGGAACGTCTGAACCGTTTGTTTGCAGAAGAGGGGAAAAGATCAGAAATGCTGGACATTGACACGTTTTCACCTCTTGTGGACATCAAAGAGAAAGACAACAATATAATTGTCACCACTGATCTGCCAGGTGTTGAAAAAAAAGATGTCAACATCGACATCAAAGAAAACATGGTATGGATAAGTGCCAACACACATAAGGAGTCCGAGGAAGAAAAGGAAGGGTATCTTATGCGTGAGCGCAGCTACAACAGGTTTGCACGTGCATTCAATCTGCCTGCAGCTGTGAAGGAAGAAGATGCAAGTGCAAAACTTGAAGATGGAGTGCTGACCATCACATTGCCAAAAGCAGAGATCGAGGAAAAGCGGAGGATAATGATAGAGTGAGGTTTAAGAACAAACGTCCATTCGGAAGACACTCTTTTTTTCTATTTTCTTTTATTTTCCTTACCCTTGTTTTGCGGCATCAGTAAAAAATATCATCATCCTTTGCTCAGTCGGGGTAACTGTCATCATCGCCGCAGGAAATATTATGTGCATATACTATAATTACCTTTTCTGATGTTGGTCATAACGATGATTGATACCATTCACAACATTTTTGAAATAGAAAGGAATCTAACGTCATTATTTCCGGAGGAAACTGATTGAAACTTAATGCATTTACTGTGGATAACATACCTCTTATAAAAAAAGGAGATGACATCGCATCTATGATCTGTGAAAGGACAAAAATAGAGGACAATGACATCATAGTCGTGGCATCTACCATCGTTTCAAAAGCAGAGGGCAGAACTTTCAGGCTGGAGGATATCAATGCAGGAGAAGAAGCTAAAAGAATTGCAGGCATGCATGGTCTTGATGCAAGGTTCGTGCAGGCTGTCCTGGACCGCAGCCATGAGGTACTGGTGGAATTCCCGATATTTCTCGTAGAAACAAACAACGGACATGTTTGCATAAAAGCGGGAATAGATGAATCCAATGTTGACAAAGGATACCTGGCATACCTGCCGCCTGACCCGGACCTGAGTGCACAGATGATCGGGGAGAGCATTGAGAAAGTTACAGGAAAAAAAATTAGCGTTATAGTCACAGATACCAACGGAAGGGCCTTTAAGATAGGGCAGACAGGAATTGCCATCGGTGTTTACAGTATACATCCCATAAAGAACTGGAAAGGTCAAAAGGACCTCTTTGGCAACACCCTGGCAATTACAGAGGAAGCAGTAGCCGATGAGATTGCAGGGGCTGCAAACCTGCTCATGGGCGAAGGTGACGGAGGATGTCCGGTAGTTATCATCAGGGGACTGGAACTCAGGTCACAGGATGGTTCAGTAAAAGAGATGTATCGCAGCGACAGGGAGGATGTGATCAAAAAAGGACTCCGTTCTTTAAATAAGATCTGATACCTGGATGTTGACTACCTCCACACCTGAGTCCGAGAAGAAATCCAGTGCATCGGTGTCAGGATAAGGCTGGATGTAGACCACTCTTCTGATATTGGAATTGATGATCATCTTGGCACAGAGTATGCATGGCTGATGTGTACAGTAGAGCGTGGCACCATCTGTGCTCACTCCGTGAAGGGCGGCCTGTATGATAGCGTTCTGCTCCGCGTGGACAGCACGGCATTTCTCATGGTGTGTGCCCGAGGCAATATTATTCTGCTGCCTTATACAGCCGATATCAAGACAGTGTTCCATATTCCTGGGTGCACCATTGTATCCTGTGGAAAGTATACGTTTATCCCTTGCGATAACAGCACCAACCCTGTTCCGCAGGCATGTGGAACGTTTGGACACCACGCTTGCTATCTCAAGGAAATATTCATCTATACTTGGTCTGTCAGTCATTGCTTAAGAGAAGCAGTAAGTGGTATATATAAGTTATAGTGTAAGAGTGTATTCAATCAATTCCACATTTGGACATGAAATTGAGAACCTAGTATTCCGGAGTATAGAAACATGGTAGTCGGTTTGACTGAACGTTTGGATTCTTTTGTTAGAACGCACAACGATCGTCAGCTTGCAGCAATACCACTTGCGATATTCGTGATTGCATTATTGATACTGGCATTCACTTTCGCAAGTACAGGTGCACCTGTCAAGCTTGGCATGGAATTTAAAGGCGGAACAATGATTTCCGTTGCGACTGAGGAAAGTGTACAATCTCTTGAGGAGAGATTTGCCGATTATCCAATAAGCGATATCAGACAGACCGGATCCCGGGTTATAATGCAATTCGGACCCATGAGTGACGAAATGCAGCATGATCTTGTAAGCAATGTAGTGAGCTCCTACACCAGCGTGGAAATAAACCAGATAGGACCTGTATACGGGATAAGCCTCCAGAAACAGGCTGTAAACGCAGTAATAATATCATTCATCGGCATGGCTATCCTGATTTTTTTGATCTTCAAGACATTCGTGCCATCAATAGCAGTAGTAGTATCGGCATTCTCAGACATAATAATAGCAGCGGCTTTTATGAATGTGGCAGGAATAGAACTATCCCTGGGAACCGTAGCAGCCCTGCTAATGATCATCGGTTATTCGGTTGACAGTGATATATTGCTTAACACGCGGGTTCTCAAAAGAAGAGGAACTCCCCAGGAGAGCATCACCAGTGCCATGCATACGGGTGTGACCATGACAACTACAACACTTGCCGCGCTTATAGTAATGTACCTGGTATCCACTTATTCCTACCTGCTCAGTTCATCACTCTCACAGATAAACCTCCTTTCAAACATATCCATTGTACTGATCTTCGGACTGGTAGCTGATCTGATGAATACCTGGATGCTTAACACATCCATATTAAGATGGCATGTGACTAAAAATGGCCCAAGGAGGCGTAAAGCATGAGAGACGAGGAACAGGAACAGAGCATTTACAGGGATTACAGAATAATCCTGTTCGCACTGGCAATAATTGCCTCCTTATTCTTCATACAGCCATGGTACTCTTCAGACGAAGGTTTCACGAGCAAACTGAACTATGGCCTTGACCTTCAGGGCGGATCCTGGCTTCAGGTGAAACTCCAGGGCGCTGTTGCGCAACTTGATGCCGATAGTGGCCTTCTGGTCAGGGAAATAGTAAGTATCAACCTTGGAGAGAACATTGAGATCAGATCGGTCGATGAAATCGATGACGGAACGAAAGTCATATTCACCTCGGGTTCGATACTGACGAATAACCAGATGGAGCAACTTGGTATTGGCCAGTCAACCGTTTCCCGGAGTAACAATATAACAGAAGTGACGCTCCATACATCAAAAGTAACCCTCATAAGCACATACCTTTCAGATTCACTAAAAGCCGAAGTCATACCGGTACTTGTTTCCGATGGCATGGAATATGAGATCAGGACCGCTGTTTCCCAGGAAGAGCTTGAGAGACTTATGACAGTTGTTGGGGGCTCAATTGTAACCGATCTCAGAGGAGATGCCATCTACAGAGAAGGCGTTACAGTAGAGACAAGAGACCTGACAAAGGACATACTTAGTGAAAAGCTCAATTCTCTGGGACTTAAGGATATACCCGTAAGAACTGTGGGTGACGACTACATTATCATTGATTTTGCAGGAATGGACCTTGCAACTGCCAAGAACATCGCAGAAAGGCCGGGAAAATTCGAGATACGGATAGCTACACAGGGAAATGAATCCAGACATGTGCTTTACGGGGATGAGATCCAGGCTGTAAGTATTGTCGGATACAATGACAATGACGGGCAGTGGTATGTGCCTTTCACCCTTACAGATGCCGGTGCCCTTGCACTTCAGAAAGCTGCCATTGAGACCGGTGCAACCCGGGATCCTTTGTCACATAATCTGATAATGTATCTTGATGACAGGGAAGTTTACAGTGCACCACTTAGTCATTCAGCAGCAGCCCGCCTTGAGGATGTACCGATATATTCATGGCAGGCATCCACAGGCCCTGAAGAGGATAGCAGGGCAAGGGCCGAACAGCTGCAGATACATCTGCGTGCCGGTGCTTTGCCGGTAAATGTGGAACTTGTAGGATCAGGGCAGGTCGATGCCACACTTGGAAAACAGTTCAAGGAGCAGGCAGTTCTTGCAGGGTTTTTGGCACTTTTTGGTGTTGCATTCGTGATATATAGAAAATACAACAAAAAAGGCATACTAATACCAATGGTAGCCACTTCTGTCAGTGAAGTCATCATGATACTTGGTTTTGCAGCAGCAACCGGGTGGCAACTGGACCTTGCAAGCATTGCAGGCATAATAGCAGTCATAGGAACAGGTATTGACCATCTGGTCATCATCACTGATGAGGTACTTTATGAAGGGAAGCTACCTCCAAAGAAAGTATATCTTTCCAGGATAACAAAGGCATTCTCCATAATATTTGCAGCTGCTGCAACTACCATTCTTGCAATGTCACCTCTGGTCTTCATGGGATTCGGTGCACTCAAAGGATTTGCAATTACCACCATAGTGGGCGTCCTGATAGGCATATTCATTGCTAGACCGGCATATGCCAGAGTAATACCTGAAGTTCTTGAAACGAACCCCAATGACACAGATTAAGAAGAAGAGGTGAGTGTTTGAAGGACCTGTGGACTGTAAAATACCGGCCAAAGAGCCTGGAAGATATTGTAGGCAATGAACAATCGGTGGACATGGTGGAAAAACTTTCCAGGTCCAACAACCTGCCACACCTTGTATTCCATGGACCGGAAAACACAGGAAAATCAAGCACTGCCTTTGCACTTGCCCGGGAAATATACGGAGATGACTATGAGAGGAACCTGGCTTACTTCAATGCATCGGATTTCTTTGAGCAGGGTAAGAACTACCTTGTACGTGACAAACGTTTCACACGCATAATAGGGACCGATGATCCAAAAAAGATCGATAAAAGTGTCATATCCATCTTTAAAGAGATAATAAACGAATACGCAGGAATGGCGCCTGTTGATTCTGATTTTAAAATAATTTTCATCGATAACGCAGAGTCCCTTAACCCGGATTCACAGCATGCCCTCAGGAGAATTATGGAAAAATACACCGCAACCTGCCGTTTTATTCTCTCGACAAGCCAGCCCTCAAAACTGATAAATCCACTTAGGTCAAGAGGATTGCAGTTATTCTTTACCCATGTCTCTGACGATAAGCTTGCAAAGTTCATTTTGGGAATAGTTGAAGCTGAAGCGATCAGGATAAACAATGACGGTATTGACGCACTTATATACCATTCAAAAGGGAATATTGCCAGGGCTGTCAATACACTCCAGATAGCATCCATACAGACAGGAAATGAAGACATTGGGGCTCAACAGATATACGAAGCAACACTTAGGGAGCAATCAGAGAATATAATAAAGCTGTTCGAAGCTATAATCTCAAAGGATCTGCTAGAAGCCAGAAAATTCATTGACAACCTGATACTTGAAGAGGGGTTATCGGGAAGGGAGATCCTTCTTCAGTTGCACAAGGTTGCGACCAGTTCAAATGAGCCTGAAGACACTGTTGCCATGTGGACTACCAGAATTGCCGATACGGATTTCTACCTTACGGAAAGTGCAAATGAAAGAATACAGCTGGAATCACTTGCTGCAGTGTTCTGCAAATAGACACCACTTTTATTAAGTTTTACTATATCGAATTAAGTTTTACTATGTCGATGGTTCGGATGAGCGACGATGAGAAAATAAAATTTGAAACTGCCAGCAGGGAAATACTGGACATGGTCCTTGATGGGCGGATAACTGATGAAAAGCAACTGAATGAAGCTAAGAAGAGGGTTGCAAAAGCTTTTCACCTTACAAGCCTGCCTAAAAATGCAGATATCATTATGTCCGGCAACGACAGGGAACAGGAGATGGTCCGTGCCATACTCCAGCGCAAGCCTGTACGCACTATATCAGGAGTTGCGGTCATAGCGGCAATGACATCACCTGCCCCCTGCCCTCATGGAATATGTGTTCCATGTCCCGGCGGCCCGTCTTCTGAATTCAGGTCACCCCAGAGCTATATGGGCAGGGAACCTTCCACTATGAGGGCAATACAATTCTCATATGACCCCTACAGGATAGTTACCAACCGGCTGACCCAGTTAAAACAGATAGGTCATGAAGTCAAAAAAGCAGAACTTATCATCATGGGGGGGACATTTTCAGCAAGATCTGTAGACTACCAGGAATGGTACACAAAACGCTGCCTTGAAGCCATGAATGATTTTTATGGAGATTCCTGGAGAGAGAAAGCCCATCCTATCGGAAAGACAATCCCGTATTTTACGATAGAAGATGTCCAGAAGGCAAATGAGACCGCAGAGGTAAGGAATACAGGAATAACCTTTGAAACACGTCCTGACTGGGCAAAACCATCCCATATTGATAAGATGCTGGAGCTGGGAGCAACAAAAGTAGAGATAGGAGTTCAGAGCACTTACGATTTCATTCTTGAGAGAATGAAACGGGGGCACAGTGTTGCAGACAGTATCGAAGCGAACAGAGTACTGAGAGATAGTGCTCTGAAAGTAGGTTTCCACATGATGCCCGGTCTTCCGGGAACTGACATGGAGATGGATATAAGGAATTTCAGAAGACTGTTTGACAATCCGGGATTCAGGCCTGATTACCTGAAGATATATCCTACTCTTGTTACAGAAGGCACCGAACTTCAGCAAATGTGGGAGAAGGGCAACTACAAAGCTATGGGGGATGAGGAAGCAACATTACTCCTGTCAAGGATAAAGGCCTTTATACCCAAATGGGTAAGGTTGCAGCGCATACAGAGGGATATTCCCTCACCCCAGATACTTGCGGGAGTCAGGAAGAGCAATATACGCCAGCTTGCAAATGAGCAACTCGAACAACATGGAGGTAAATGCCGCTGTATAAGGTGCCGTGAGGTCGGACATAACATGCTCAGGGGAAATGAGCCTGACACTGACAATATACATCTTACAGTTGAAGCCTACGAATGCTGTGGAGGCAAGGAATATTTTATTTCTTTTGAGGACACTAAAAAGGACATCCTGATAGGTTTCCTTCGATTGAGGTTGCCCTGCAGACCTCACCGGGATGAACTGAAAAATGCAGCACTTGTAAGAGAACTGCACATATACGGTTCATCGGTTGCCGTTGGAAAAGATGCAGGAAAGTATGACTGGCAACACAGGGGTTATGGAAGGGAACTACTTTCATATGCAGAGGAGTTAGCTACAGATTCAGGTTATGGGAAGATTGCAATAATAAGTGGTATAGGAGTCAGGCAATATTATAGAAAGGCTGGTTATGAACTGGAAAAAGTATATATGACAAAGAATCTAGAAAAACAATGAATCAGAAAATGTATTATTACCCGGGATAAATGAGATCAGATAAACTACATACCATTAGATAATCCGGATGATAAAACAAGGAGAAGAAATGTTAGATTCTGAAATGTTTGAGGAAATAGTAAATAATCTTAAAGAGATCAATGCCAAACTTGATCGTGTCATTGCGAAGATGGAACAAAGGGACGATCAGATTAGTAAAAAGACTCAGATAATGGCAGATTCTCTTGATGTCATGACACTTTTGTCCCTTCCTGACCATTTAAGGACAACTGCAACAACGTTATTTGAGATCGGACCTGCAACTGCAGACGAGATTGCAAACATGACAAATAAAGAAAGAGCCGTGGAAAGTAATTACCTAAACCAGCTTGTCAGGATGGAACATGTTACAAAGTATAGAGAAGGAAGAAAGGTTTATTTCCATATAAACGAAAGTTTAAGAAAAAAGTAATACATTATAGCATGGATATATGTCCTTTCAGAGGATTAGTGAATAGACCACATCTAAAATAAAAACATACAATGAACATGACCCTGACATTAGCAATACATTCCTCCAAAGGTGGAACAGGAAAAACCAGTATAGCCATAAACCTGGCAGTTGCTTTTGCATCTGCCGGTAAAAATACATGCCTGATAGACATGGACCTGAGAGGGCCTTCCCTTTGTGCCATGTTCAAACCACAGGCCCATTTCTGGATCAACGATTTTTTGTCAGGAAGATGCAGTATAAAAGACACACTGACAGATATTGGAAAGGACATGAATACAAGCGGGCATCTATACCTGAGCTTTGCAAATCCTGATATCGGGGAAATAAGAAACCTTGTCAGTAAAGACAGAAGCTGGCAGGCAAGCGCTCTTAAAGCACTCATGAACGGGAAAAAAGAGCTTATTGGAAGTGACATTGACGTCATCTTGTTTGATACAAGCCCTGGTGTTGAATATGAATCCATCAATGCTGTTGCGGCTTCAGACATGGTCATCATAGTGCATAACGACACAAATGCCTGTTCCAGTTGCACTGAACAGCTTATAAAAGGTGTTTACACTCTCCTGGATAAAAAATGTGCGATCATAGACAACATGCAGCATGGAAATTGTGTTAGTAATATAAAAGAGAGCAGATATGGTACACCAATCTTTGCAACCATACCCTGCATGTGTGAGGTTGCCACCCGGAGCAATAACGAGATACTTGTTCATACGGACCCGGAGCATTTATTCTCAAGAACTATAATTGCCATCAAAGAGAAGATAGAAGCCATGAAGTGAACAAAAAAAGGAGTTCATTTATCTTCTTTTGATTCGTCTTCTTTAGCATGAAAGTACCCTTGATTTTGACATTCCTCTGTGGGTTTGTAACAAACACAACAATTGGAATGCCAATTTCAAAGGCCACAATTTGTTATATTTCCCCTGGAGCGTGTTTGTTTACGGTTGCGAATATCTCACTGATGATTGATATTCTCTCATCTATCGATATTTCTGCAATCTCAACAATCTTCCTTTTTACAACTTCCCCTTTTTGATATCCCGTATCATCTTCATACATTTCATCTTTTGTTATAAGATGCCATATGATCGTCACAATTTTTCTCGCCAGAGCAATAATTGCCTTCTGATGACCAATTGTTTTCTTCTTCCGGTTAAAAAACTCCTTCAATTTACTGGTTTTCTTCCTGGAAGCTGCTTGAGCAACCTGTGTCAGAATCCATCTTGCTATTTTTGACCCTCTTTTGGTGATTCTCCCATTGTAGTATTTGTCTGCAGATTGGTAGACCTTTGGTACAATTCCTAGCCAGGAAGCAAGTTTATCCCCTGAAGAAAAATCATGGAAATCACCAATTTCTGCGATCAGTGTTGCTGCACTTATCTCACCAATGCCCGGACAGGACATCAAGATATCCATTTCACGCTTATGATGTTTGTATGCATAATTGAATATGTGTGTTTCCAGATCAGCAATTTTTACATCAAATTCCTGGACCAAGTCCAAACATATACGAAGTCTTATTGCAGCACTTTGGGATATTTCACGTTCAAGAACCTCTTTGATCTGTTCACTTTTCTTGCGAACATTTGCACTTAGCTTGTCTACTATATGGTCAAAGTTCTTACCTGAACATATCCCTGCTAAAATAGTTCTTCCATTCTTCCCAAAAATATCAGTGAGTACATCATTGAGGTGGAACATTTCCGAAGAAAGAATTGCTTGTGCCTGATTTTTTATATCAGTCCTTTTTTGCACAAGACGGTGACGAAGACGGACATATGACCTGAACTCTCTGTGAGATTTGGGAAAAACTCTCGATGGTTTGATCATCTTGTTTAAAGCAAGTTGTGCAATGAACTCTGAGTCGATCTTATCTGTTTTCTTATGAGTATATGCTTTCATATCACGGGCATTTCCAACAATGACTGTTGTGTGACTTATCAATGAATCATAGATCGGGACCCAAAAGTCACTTGTTGACTCGCATGCAACAACATCACATTTTTCCTCTAATACCCAGGATTTAAGGTCCAATATACCCTGTTCATCCCGTTCAAACCGTTTCTGTTCCTTTTTACCTGATCTGCAGAGTAATGTGGCAATCATAAAACGTTTGTGGATGTCTAAACCACAAGCTTTGTTTACTACTAATGACAACATATATCACCCCATTTTTAATGGGCAGTGTGATTGCCTCGAAGGCAATTTAGCATCCGTGATCCAAGTCACATTTGAGCCTTCGATGGCAATCAACTGGTTAGTTTTTTTACGGCTTCAAAGAACCCAAGAAAAGACAACCTATCCTGCCCATAGAATAATTGGAGCTATAATCAAAAAAAGGAATCTTACCGGTACTTTCATTTGTTTGTGCATGTTATTCGGAGAATTTCATGTACGTTTTATTATCTTCATTACATCGTTATGAAGATATTCGTCCAGATCCCTGGATCTTATTTCTTCTATTTCCTGTTCAATACTGCCTGAAGAAAGCAATATGTCCTTGAAAACAATGATAAGCACATAGACCAGAAAAGCCGGGAACATCGCCAATATCGTCCTTTCTACCGGATAAATGAAAACCACTGACTGGTACATATTTGCAGGAAGGTCATAGATCAGATAATATGCAATACTGCCTGCCATATGATCAGAAAGAACACCCATCAAAGCGGCCATAAAAAGGGCCAGGAATACGTAAACCCTGGAAGTGGCAGTCTTTATTAGGATGGGCTTTTCAAGTATGATAAAACAACTCAGTACCAGCAGATGAAACCATGGGTAGTAAAGAGCTACCCTTCCTACATCGAGAAGGTACCAGATAACTATCAGCCCAAAGAATATTGTTTTTGCAGCCTTGTGTTCTCTGTTAACAACCAGACCTGCAACTATTGAGCTAAGTGCTATCAACAAAGGGGATATCTGGGAGAAAGTATTTTTTGAAAGATAGGTCCCTGTCATTATCTCATGAAGAAGCAGGCCTGTTCCGGATACAATGGAACCCCAGAAAGGACCAAAAAGCATACCGTTCAGTGCTCCGAAAGAAACAATTGAACTTATTCTTGTACCCTCAAGGCCTACAACATTCATAAAATCAGGGAGATAACTAGAAAAATATGTCAAAACGATGCCAAATATAATGTAAACCACCTTTACATCGTTTTTTACCCTTAGTTTTGGCAACAGTTTTGGATACATCTCTCTTAAATTGGAGAATCATTGATATAAACTTTTACAATCAAACAAAACCGATTTTCAAAAAAAACTCCGTACATATTTAGTTCTCAGCAGAACAACTGAAAATATAGATCGATATTGTATATACATTAAGTATGTTACCTTTAAAGATTGTAATTATAGCATAATATTAAATACACATGAAAGTAAGTGTTTTTACTAAAACAAATTTTTTTCCCGGGTAACTCAAAATGAGAAAGGCACATCACAAAAAGATAGACTTATTTATTTTGTAGTATACATAAAGAAATATTAAATTTTGTTTAAGAAATAAAACTGATTAGATGCAGACAGATAGTAAAGTAGATAACTGATGCCGTTTCAACAAAACCCAGAACTGTAGAAAGAAAATTTAGAATTATATCATTGAACTAATTTATACTATGAATATAATGTTATATTAGCAACCTTTAAATAAAAGTTTGTATATACACTAATTTTTAGAGAGAAAAGAATCTCAATGTATACTCATAAAAATTAGGCAGAAATATTGAAACATAAGGAAGGTAAAACATGAAAATAAGAGTTGTAAGTTCTAAAGAAGAGATTAACACCCTGGGCCAGAATGAAGAGATCATCCACCTTGCATTCAGACCATCAAACACGGACATATTCTCACTTATCATGAAGTGCCCTAATGTAAAAGCCCTTCACATACCCAGCTCCTACAAGAGAACTATCTCTAACTCTGCAAAGATGTATCTTGAGATGCAGGGAATCGAACTCCTTGAAGGCGACGTGTGGGGACACAGAAAGGATATAAACGAATATTCAGAGGTTTCACAGAGTGTTTATGACCGTATTGCACAGTACAAACAGGACGGACTTTCAGATGAGGAAGTAGAAGACAAGATGATAAGGGAAACAAGACTCAGCCCGGACTTTGTCAAATTCCTCGTCAAACAGGGATAATCAAGTATATCCGGCTTAAAGCCGGAAAACTTTCCCATTGGAAGAATGCATGACAACACATCATTGGCCATATATCTGAACGAATACTTTTCTTGTGCGTGGACGGTTATCAAGATCCACCAATATTATCTGTTGCCAGGTACCAAGCAGTAGCTCCCTGTTTATGAGGGGAAAGGATTCACTTTGACCAATGAAAGAAGCCCTTATGTGAGAATGACCGTTGCCATCGTGCCATCTTTCATTATGAAAATAGGTGATATCCTCAGGTGCAAATCTTTCAAGTGCCGCTTTAAGATCACGGACAAGTCCCGGTTCATACTCCATAGTGGTTATTGCTGCTGTTGAGCCCGGCACATATACAAGTACAATGCCGTTAGTAATACCTGAAAGGGAAACCAGACCGCAGACCTGAGAGGTTATATCGGTAACATCCGTATTTCCGGAAGTTCCAAGCGTAAAATCTCCTGTAAAAACTGACATTGGAAAGGAAGACCTCACTGCATTTCATTCAGCTTCAGGCCAACGACAGAGATAACAACTATGAATATTATGAGCGAGGCGATAAATCCATATTCCTGGGAAAATGAGTCCCTTATATGGTGTGCGATCGCAAAGAGTATGATTAGCAGTACCACTGAACCTGTCGAAGCTATTATTTCCATGTTTTTCTTATTCATCATTGTGTGTTAATTGATCCAACATATACATCAATCTGACGATTTGTAAAAATATCCCGGAACAACATTAAATACAACCTTGAAAATAATATAATCCCAAAAACGTGATAATGCAATGACAGAATTTGAAAGGGTACTGGTCCAGTCATTCAATGCATTCTTTGAGGAAAAAAAGCTCAAAGGAGTAGCTTACAGGCTAAAACAGCACAGGTTCACACCCCAGTTCCTGGATGTGCTGGTAGATTCGCTTGACCCTGACTACTACATGGGAATAGAATGCAAGAGCATATCTGTGGATAAAGGTGCAAAGGCACTTTATTTCACACAGCATTTCACAACTGATAAGAATGGTGTCCACCAGATAGAAAGAATATCAGACTTCCTGCTAAGGTCCGGAAGAACAGGATTCCTTGCTGTGGAATTAAAAATGGGAGTAGGGCGCTTAAGGGAAGCATACATGATCCCCTGGACAGAGCTGTGCCGCAGATACAAAGAAGAAGGAACAGCAAAAATAACCATTGAAGAGATACAGGGTTATCCGGGAATAGACAGAGAGAGCAATAAATACCTGATAGATCCGCAAGGCTGGAAAAAGCTCAGGCTGATAGAATAAAGAGGAACATAGAAATGACGGAAACCATGTTCATGATGGCAGAACATGCCAGGGAATGCGCCGAAGAAATCAAAAGATACGACGAAATACAGCTGGTATCCCACATAGATGCAGACGGGATAACATCTGCCGCCATTATCGCCAAATCCCTGGAAAGAGCAGGCATCGGCTATGAGATGTTGTTTGTAAAACAACTCGATGAGAATATCGTAAAAGAACTGGCAGATGATGCACCTGATCTTGTCATTTTCACAGACCTTGGAAGCGGGCAGCTGGAACATGTAAAGAATTACGGATTGAATGCCATTGTTTGCGACCATCACCGCCCCCAGGGAGAAAACAGGTTTCATCTCAACCCCCATCTTTTCGGAGCAAACGGATCATATGAGATAAGCGGTTCAGGAACAACATTCATACTTGCAACCCAGCTTGGCAATAATCGTGATCTTGCAGACCTTGCTATCGTAGGATGTGTGGGGGACATGCAATATCGCAAGCATGGGAAACTCGTAAGTCTTAACAGGATGATACTTGAAGCAAATCCTGATGTGATAAGCGCAAAGACCGACATCTCACTTTTCGGCAAGCAGACAAGACCCGTCTACAAGATGCTGCAATACTCTTCTGATCCTTTCATCCCCGGACTTACAGGTAATGAGGATGCATGCATAGATTTCCTTTCCGGGACAGGACTTCAGTTCTCAAATGATGAAAGATGGAGAAGGTGGATAGATCTTTGCGATCAGGAGAAGATGAAGATCACATCATCCCTTCTGCAGTATTGTATGCAGAATGGCATGTCATCCTACAATATGGGAAGACTGGTGGCAGAAGGATACATACTCCAGGGTGAGAAGGAAGGTACGGAGATGAGGGATGCCACAGAGTATTCCACGCTCCTCAATGCTACAGGCAGATACATGAAAGCTGAAATCGGCATGCAAGTATGTATGGGGGATCGTGACAAAGCTTATGAAGAAGCCCGTGAGCTGTTGAACAACCATCGCAGGAACCTTGTGGAAGGATTGAACTTTGTAAAGGAAAATGGCATAACAGAACTTTCACATGTCCAGTATTTCGATGCAGGAAAAGCGATACCTGAAACCATTGTTGGTATTGTTGCAGGAATGAGTCACTTCTCTGCAGGCAATCGCAAGCTTCCCATAATTGCATTTGCAGACAAGGAAGACGGCCATAAGGTATCGGCAAGGGGAACCCAGGAACTTATCAACAGGGGACTAAACCTTGCAGAAGCCCTGAGCATTGTGTGCCGGGAACTTGGAGGAGCAGGAGGTGGCCATGATATTGCAGCCGGTGCTACAGTCCCATTTGGTAAAAAAGAAGAGTTCATCAGGAAACTCAATTCAACTATTGCCGCACAGCTTACCGGAGTATGAATGTTTCACAAGATATCATTGATATGGGAAAGCTCATTGATATTAACAAGTGTTGACATCGCATTGGTCCTTATAGGAATGCCGTGCTCCTGAACTATGGCCATCGGGTTCGTACCCCCTATAACAACGATGCCAAGATGGTCACGCTCAACCGGCACATCCAGTATTCTTGTATTGGGCTCACCCACTTCAAGGATACCGTTTATCCCGGCATCCACCATATCAGAAAGAGTGCTGTCAATAACATCCCTGGCAACCATGGGCGCCTCACGCAGATTTGCAAGTATCTTGCCGGAACCTGTTTTCAACATACTCATGACGGATGTGATTTCCTGTGACATGAGGACTTCCAGCGGATCTATCGTGGTGCTCTGATATGTGAGCACATTTGTGAAACGTATCGGTTCTCCGTCCCGTATCTCAACAAGTCCCCCAAAACGGGGCTTTACCATCACACCGGCCTTGAGAAGAAGGCCATCTATGGTGATGCTGCATACAGTTGCAAATCCAACCTCACCTTCAGCGATCTTCCTGTCACCGATGGTATCCCCTTCATGAAGGATCTTCAGTAAAGGGCTGACAGAAAGCCCGCTATTGATAGCCATACTGAATATCCTGGAAACATCATCGAAATCCTGCCTGTCAATAAGTGACAGGTTAACGATCACATCTCCCTCCATGGTCCTGGGATTGAATGTGGTCCTGAACATCAGATCCTCTATTTTCGACGATGTGAACTGAATGCGATGATTCCTTTGCAAAGACATACCTCTATCCGTTTTATAACTTCTAAGGTTTAGTAACTGCCAGACATTTATAGTTTCGCATAGCGTATCGCAAAAGAGATCACTTGGAAAGGATCATCTTTTTGAATATATCAGGATAATCCTGCGGACTTGTAAGGAAACGGAGATTGCCTATATCATTTACCATCCCGTACATATCCTTGCCGCAGAAAAGACCTGCCTCCGGATAATCCGTTGCCCTTACATATCTTATCTCAGGTACCTGCGGATAGTCAGGGTTCTTTACAAAGCCACTGGTAAGGAGATAATATGCACCCCCGAAAAGCTTCCTGATAGGCTCATAAAGGGAGGAAAAATCGCGACACACCCAGTTAGCCATTTTCAGGGTCCTGTCAGACGCATTTATGGTTATATGGCCATAATCCGGCGGAACCAGAACAAGGTCCCCTGCCTTTGCCTTACATACAATCACATCAACCACCCTGTCACCTTCGGCCTTCTGGAGAAGATAGGTGGCCTCACCTTCAAGTACCTGGTAGAGCTCGGCATATGAGACCTGGTGACCCGGCACAGGAGGATGATAGTGTCCTGCAGTTTTTACATACTCATCACCAAGCATTGCAGGAGGGATTATAGTGATATCATACCTTAGCCTGTTATCTATTATTATTTTGTGATCGGATTGGTCTTTTGAGAGATCACGATACATATAGTAAAGCTCAATGTTATCCTGTGAGCTCAGCCAATCCTTGTCATACACAACCTCATCCATATCATGAAGCATCCTTATATCAGGATGATGGATGTTCCCGTAAAAATCCAGTTCTTTACCCATTTGATCACACTTTACCAATCGTAATACCAATCATAACAAAATGAAGTATACAAAACAATAATTGCTATCCACAGTATATATTTTTGCCGCAGAATATCTAATTTGGCCAGCGCATATCCTCACAGAAGAATTTACCGATTCAAACGCTCAAGTATCCTGTTTGCAAGTGCCTTGCTTATGCCATCAATGCCTGCCAGTTCTTCAGACGAAGCAGATCCTATCTTCTCAATCGACCCGAAAGTCTCAAGCAGTAGACGCTTCCTGGAAGGACCGACGCCGGGAATCGCGTCAAGTTCGGAGTGTGTCAGGCTGGCAGACCGCCTCCTCCTGTGTGAGCTTACAGCAAACCTGTGGGCTTCATCGCGGATGTGCATCAGCAGCTTTAGTGCAGGAGATGTATGAGGAAGAATGATTACCTCTTCAGGACCTTTTCTGGTGGTGATTATATGCTCAAACCTCTTGGCAAGGCCAATAAGTGGTATGTCAAGACCAAGGGACTCAAGAGAGGATTTTGCAGCACTCACCTGTCCCGGCCCTCCGTCAATGAGAATAAGATCAGGCATATCTCCCTTATCCTTAAGCAGTCGTGAATACCTCCTGTATACAACCTCAGACATCATGGCAAAATCATCTATACCCTTCACAGTTCTGATATTGTGCTGCCTGTATTTGTTATTAGCAGGTATTCCATTCTCAAAATACACCATGGAACCAACTGCATTGGTCCCGGATATGTTGGAGATGTCAAAGCCTTCTATATGCACGGGAAGAGATCTGAGGGATAGCACCTGCTGTAATTCCTCCAGTGCGGAAATTGCCGATTCCGATGGTACAGGTTTCAAAAGGGCCGTTTTCCTGGACATTTCCGCATTCCTTGCAGCCATCTCCATTAATTTTTTCTTTTCACCCCTCAGAGGCACATGCACCTTTACATCCCTGTCTGAGCGCCGGGAAAGCCAGCTGACAATAAGATCCTTTTCAGGTAGCTCGTACTGCACCAGGATCTCAGGAGGGATTGGTGAATCCTGATAATACTGTTTTACAAACTGAGCCATGGATTCTTCTATACTTTCAGATACCTCGGCACCAAGCAAAGTGAAATCGGCCTTACCTACCATACTGCCATGACGCACATAGAAGACCTGAATGTAGATTGTCTTCTCATCTGCAACCGCTGCCAGTACATCACGGTCATCAGTACCTGAACTTGCAATCTGTTGCTCCGAGAGGGATCTTACCGCCATAATCTGATCCCTCACCACTGCCGCTGACTCATAATCCTGTACACGGGACAGGGAATCCATCTTGCTTTCCAGCTCCTTTAAAAGACCTGCAGTATCACCTTTAAGGAAGCGTACAGCCTCCATGACCCTTCTGCGATATTCATTACTGTCAAGACCTTCCTTACAGGGAGCCATACAACGCCTGATGTGATAATTCAGACATGGGCGAGTCCTTCCAGGCTCTATTTTCTTTTTACACTGACGGAGCATGAACACCCGGGAAACGATGTCAAGAGTGGTACGGATGGCCTTCACGTTAGTATAAGGACCAAAATAGAGCGCTCCATCCATGAGCCTGCGGCGGGTAAGGAATATGCGGGGGAATTCGGCATTTATCGTTATTTTGACATATGGATAACGTTTATCATCCTTTAACCTTACATTGTAACGGGGCCTGTATTTTTTGATAAGATTTGCCTCAAGCACCAGGGCATCGATCTCCGAATCAGTTATTATGTACTCAATATCATCGATGTGCCTGACAAGCGTAACAGTCTTTGGAGAAAGGTTTTTGCCTGACTGGAAGTACTGGCGCACCCGCTTGTCCAGGGATTTGGCCTTGCCCACATATATGACATCCCCTGAGATATCTTTCATCAGGTATACACCGGGTAGTCCCGGGAGAGTCTTCAGGTCAAACTTCATATCAGATGCATTCAGAGAATTTATTTTCGATGAAACGCGGAAGCGTGAGGTCGATTATTGTCTTGAGGTTCACTATATCCTCTCGATTGTACTTCAGCAACAGTTCAAGTGCATCATCGTCTCCGCGCTCGTACTGATGCCAGAGACGCACTGCATCAAAACCACTGATACCAACGGTTTCCTCAGCCCTTGATATACCCAGCTCGCATTCTATCTTTTTAAGGCCACCGGTCAGGGATATACGTCTTAAAGGATACATGAGGTCAGCATGGAGCTGGTTGAACTCTATCTGCGGAAATTCGTGCTTGATAAATGGCAGGTCAAACCTTGCCCCGTTGAAGGTAACAAGGAACTCATAATCAGTAAACACATCGACGATCTCATCAAGGTCAATTCCTTTTACATAGGTTCTGGCATCCTTCCCATCGTAGATACCGACTACAGTGATGGATGAACTGCAGGGGGACAGGCCCGTAGTTTCGATATCAACATAGGCAACTTTCCCAGAGAATTCCTCAAAGGCCCGCCAGTGTTCTGCCCGGGGGAGGGACTTTGCAAAGAAATCAAAATCCCTGGATTCCAGCCTTTCAACGGATTCCCTGATACCTGTTACGATCATATTCTTTTTTGATGGGGGTATAAGGAGCTCATCTTTTTTATCCATGAACTCTTCCCATGTTTTTACACCATTTGACCATATTCTCTTTTCCAGAGTTGCGCCAATCCGTGGCATATGTATGTATGTACTTGTGAGCATGACAAATCCCCTTTCAGAATAAGGATCGATGATATTATAATGATTTTGTAATTATGAATATACCTGCAAATGCTAAATAAAAGAAGGTTTGATATATATATGTTGGATTCAATCCCTACAACCATAAAATAATAATATTCAATATAGCATTTTTTAAACGCCGTCTTCAGGAGATACAATGACTAAAGTTGCTGTTATCGGTTCGGGAAATGTTGGTGCTACCACGGTCCAGAGGCTTGCAGAGCTCAATATTGCAGACATCGTGATGGTGGATATAGTAGAGGGACTGCCACAGGGTAAGGCAATGGACATAGTTCAGGCTGCACCTATAATGGGTTACGATGTGGATGTGATCGGAACCAATGATTACGCCAACATTAATGATTCGGATATTGTAGTTGTCACCGCAGGGATAGCACGCAAACCGGGGATGAGCAGGGATGACCTGCTTGCTACCAATATTAAAATAACACAGCAGGTCTGTGCCAATATAGAAAAATATGCACCTGGTTCTATAATCATGACAGTAACAAACCCACTTGACATCATCACCTACGCTGCCCTGAGGTGTACGCAGTTTGACAGGAACAGGGTTATGGGAATGAGCGGATTGCTCGATTCCAGCCGTTTTGCATCTTTTATTGCAAAGGAGATGAACTGCTCCGTTAGAGATGTTAATGCAATGGTCCTTGGAGGACATGGTGATGCCATGGTCCCGCTCCCCGAGTACTCCACTGTATCAGGAATAGCACTGAGCAAACTGATGGACGAGGAAACAATTGAGAAGATCGTGGGCCGGACCATCAATGCAGGCGCGCATATAGTAAGCCACCTTAAGGAAGGCAGTGCATTCTACGCCCCATCAGCAGCAATTGCTGCTATGGTAGAGTCAATACTCAAAGATACAAAAAGGATATTCCCGGCTTCGGTATTCCTTAACGGAGAGTACGGAATGCATGATATATGCCTGGGAGTGCCTGTGAAACTTGGAAGGAAGGGGGTCGAAGAGATAATAGAACTGGAACTGAACATCAGGGAAGCAGAAGCCCTGCAAAGGTCTGCCAGTGCTGTAAGAGAAGGTATAGCAAAAATCAGGTAATAATACGGCCTTAAATGAGATAGCACAAGGTCTTCATCGATTTACATACAAATATTCATATATAAGTAAAATAAAAGAGGGTAGGGATATCATGCGTGCAGACATAACTTCACTTTTTGGATTGAATATCTATACTGAAACTGGTACATATGTAGGGAAGGTTGCTGACCTTGTATTAGATGTCGACGAAAGGATTGTAAGGGGCCTGGCTGTTTCAGACATCAACAGGGATATTTTCGATGTGACCTCAAAAGGGATCATAATTCCTTACAGATGGGTCATAACCTCAGGAGATATAGTGCTTATAAGAAATGTAGTGAACAAGTTCAGGAAGCACAAGAAAGAAAAAGAAGAAGACTGATCCATGAAGAGGCGAGAGATCTATTCGGATCTGCGTTGCATACCACCTGCAATAGTGCGTATAGATGGCCGCAATTTTAAAAATGCACTATCACGCATGGGGTTTGAAAAGCCCTATGATGAAAGGTTCACATCCGCAATTGTCGATTCCATAGTATCCTTTTTTAAAAGAAGCGGATTGAGCCCTGTTCTTGCTTATACTTTCTCTGATGAGATAAGTTTTCTTTTCAGAGAGGACACTTTCGATGGCAGGATAGAGAAGATCGATTCCATTATCCCCTCTTATATCAGCAGTGCTTTTACAATGGCATTAAAGCCTGAAGAGCCTGTATCTTTTGATTCAAGGGTCATACCGCTGCACGATGAAGAGGTTTTTAATTACCTGATGTGGAGGCAGGCAGAAGCGTGGCGCAACTGTATCAATTCGTACGCATATTATACGCTCCTGAATGAGGGAATGGAAGAGAAGGAAGCTGCCAGGCAACTAAAGAACAAAAGATCCCCGGATATACATGAACTTCTTTTTGACAGAGGTATCAATATATCAAAAGTACCCGCATGGCAACGGCGTGGGATCATGGTGCTCAAGGAAATAGCAGAGATAGAGGGTTTCAATCCGCACCTTAATATTAGCACAAAGAGCACCAGAACAAAAGTTACTGTAGACAGGGATATCCCGCTGTTCGGTTCCAAAGAGGGAGAGATATTTCTCAGGAAAGCCCTGACACCACAGCATTAAGAGCGGTAAGTATACACAAGAAAAAGCATTTAAAGGTGAATGTGTTTATACAACCCACCATTTATAAGGTGAACATATGGACAGACTTGAGCTTATAAAAAGAAATGTGCAGGAAATAGTAACAGAGGACGAATTGAAAAAACTTCTGGAAACAAAGGAACACCCCACTGCCTATGTAGGATATGAGCCAAGCGGTAAGATCCATATGGGGCATGTCCTTACGGTCAATAAGTTACTTGACCTTCAGAAAGCAGGCTTTAAAATAACGGTCCTCCTTGCAGATGTGCATGCCTACCTTAACAAAAAGGGAACGCTTGAAGAGGTTCGCCAGATAGCAGACTACAATAAAAGATGTTTCATTGCACTGGGACTTGATGAGAAGGAAACGAACTTTGTATATGGTTCCGATTACCAGCTAGGTCAGGAATATATCCTCAATGTGCTGAAACTGACCCGCAGCACAACCCTGAACAGGGCAACAAGGAGCATGGATGAAGTTGGACGCAAGATGGATGATCCCATGGTATCCCAGATGGTCTATCCCATTATGCAGGCGATAGATATTGCAATGCTTGGAGTTGACGTAGCCGTTGGCGGTATCGATCAGCGCAAGATTCATATGCTTGCCAGGGAAGGCCTTCCTTCACTTGGGTTTGCAGCACCCCTGTGCATCCATACACCAATTCTCCTGGGGCTTGACGGAGAGAAGATGTCATCCTCAAATAACAATTTCATATCCGTTGACGACTCTGAGGAGGATATAAAGAAGAAGATGAAAAAAGCATTCTGTCCTGCAGGAGAAATCAAAGATAACCCAGTGATGGAACTCTTCAGATACCACATATGCCCCAGGTATGAAGAAATCGTTTTTGAGAGACCGGAAAAATTTGGCGGGAACCTTGTGTGTAGAGGATATGCACAACTTGAACAGTCATTCGCATCAGGTGAACTCCATCCAATGGACCTGAAGAGTGGTGCTGCAAAGTACATGAACATGATACTTGAAGTTGTCAGAAGCGTGCTCTGAGCTCATACTTCAGCTGAATGGCAATTTATATATGATGTCCGCAAGAATATACCATTAAAGTTGAAGGATGGAAAAATAGCAGGATGGGGATTCGGATGAAATATACATTTCAAGATTCTACAGAATTGCCCTTACAGAGGGATTTTATTCAGGACCTTAACAATTTCATAGAGATGGCAAAAAAGGTCCTTCCTCTTGAAAACTCCGCGATAGAACTTAGCGAGGAGGAATCTGAGGAAATATCATCCCTTGAAGCAAGGATTGAGGAAATGGACAGTTTTGGCAAGGACATACAACAATATGTGGACGAGCGCTCAAAAGGTTCAGAGAACAGGGAGATCCTCGAATGCCGCAATGCTGTGATGGATGCCTGCATTGAAACTACCAATCGCGGGCTGAAGGAACTTAACCAGAAACTCGAACAGATCAAAAGGGAATCAGAAAGTGGCATCTATAAGATAGAGATGGATCTTCTGAACAACCTGAATCCTCTATTCAGATCCGGAATCTACGGCTCGAACAAGGCATATTATGTTTCCATGTCAGATGGCGCTCTGAAAGGTGTGCTAAAAGCATCCTTTTCAGGGATGGAATACACATGTGACCTCACGTATGCTCACGAAATACTTACTGTCAGGGAAGTTTATGGGGAACTGTTCCTTCCCACGTGGACAAAAGCGGGTATATTCTCCAAAGAGAACAAGGTCAAAATGATAGATGTGTCTGATTACATAATCACTTCCATGAACTATGATGGTGACAAACACGTTGACCTGGGCTTTGAGAACAAAAAGGGAGAGCAGAAGTTCAGGATAGTTTCCGACAATGAAACCTACCAGATATATCACGGGGAGCTTGATATCACAGCTGATGAAACACTGCTAAGATCGGTGACAGTGGAAAGTGTGGCAGGTCTTGTCGATGATGTGAGGAAGTATGTGGAATTGTTCATCAGATCCCAGACACTCAAACAGATATTGCTTGATGGAAAGGATGCCGTGCGCAACAACGAGGTATTTGACTGCCTGAAGCTGATCGCCGAACAATATGGCGATATAGTAAGGGAATCACTTGACAGGGGATATGTCAAGAACGAGATAACAATTAAGATAGAAGCATCCGACGGCACCCGTACCGAGAAGTATATCACCAAGGAAGAAGCCTTTGACCAGCTTGCAGAACTTGGCAGTGAAGGCCTTGAACTGGCAAGCATACTTGGTGTGGACTAACGCAGCAACTGCTGCGTCCTATGAGATTTTTTTGCCACCTCTTAATCCAAAAGCCTGGTGAGGATTATCATGAAGCGCTCTGTGCATGACATAATAAAGAAGCTGGATAGTGGTAATGCCGTTGTTATGACCGCACGGGAAATATCCGAACTTGTGGACAAGGGAGAGAAAACTGCCATAGAGGATGTCGATGTTGTCACAACAGCAACCAGAGGGATCATGAGCGGAACATATGCAGTCCTCTCTTTTCCCCTGAATCCGCCTTTGTGCTTCAGGCGGGCATCAAAGGTATTCCTTAACGGAGTACCTGCACATGTGGGCCCATGTCCTAACGAAAGCCTCGGAGTGCTTGACCTGATGGTTTTTGGAACGGCGCACTCTGCAAAGGAACATAACTACGGAGCAGGACATCTTTTCAGGGAAATGGTCGAAGGGAAGGACATAGAAGTATCTGTTGTCACCGATGAGGATGTATCCTTTAAAGACAAGATCAAGCTTAAAGACATGCCCTATGCAAAGCTCTACGCAACCCGCCATGCTTTCAAGAACTATGCTGCTTTTGTAAATTGCTCAGATAAGCCAGTGGACACCATATTCCATAACATCCGGTTCAACCCTGACATGAAAGATGCAACACTTTCGGGGTGCGGGGAGATAAATCCGCTGCAGAACGACCCCGAAATGGAAACCATAGGAATCGGTACACGTATGCTGATGAACGGGGCAGAGGGTTTTGTTATAGGTTCAGGCACCCGCAGCAGCCCTGAAAAGCCCAACCTCACAGGTGTTGCAGACATGCATGACATGGACCCTGCGCTCATGGGTGGGTTCCGGACATCCGCAGGACCGGAATGCATCGCTTCCTGGGCAATTGCCATTCCCATCACATGTCAGTCAGTTCTCGATGCAGTCCTGAAGACCGATAGTGAGATCCCCATGGTCGTGAACGATGTGGACAAAAGGTTGATGATCGGTAGTAGCACATACGCCGATGCCTGGAAAGGCACCGACAGGGCGATCCGGTTCCACCCCGGTGCATGCCTGGAATGTGATATATGCAAACCCGTGAGAGACTGCCCCATGGAAGCAATATATCGCAGGGACGGGAAAATCATACTTGACAGGCACCTGTGCTTCAATTGCGGATTCTGCTCAACTGTCTGTCCGGGTGGGGTTTTCATTGCAGAGCTCGGGACCCTGCACTTCAAAAGAGATGACATCAGGTATGACGTACCAATCGTACTCAGGCAATCTGACCGCAAGCGAGCTGAGGAGCTTGCAGAGGAATTGAAGAAAATGGTCCTGGAAGGGAAATTCAGAATCAATGAGATGGTCGGGAAGATATATCCATAAATCTTTTGAGTATTTCTTCAGGACCCATTGTGATGACAGGAGCTGTACTGTTTCCAGGCTCAGCCTTTACAACTATAATGCCATTATCCATAGTTTGGAGGATCTTTCTGAGATCCCCGGGCGTATCAACCACGCTGACCTGCCTGTTACCCGCACCTTTTGCAATCGCTGCAAGGTCGGTATTCATTGATGTGGCTGTAGGCTGGTTGCCGGTGGAGCCGTACGAACCGTTATCCACTATGACAAGAAGGTAGTTATGGAGGTCATGTGAAGCGATTGTGGCAAGGGACCCCATATTCATCAGTACGGAGCCATCTCCTTCAATAGCTATTACCTTTTTATCCGGCCTGGTAAGTGCAAGTCCAAGTCCTATGGAGGATGCAAGCCCCATGGAGCCCAGCATGTAGAAATTACCGGGCGTGTCGCACACACTGTGCAATTCCCTGCAGGGAATCCCTATGTTGCCCACCAGCATTGCATCGCTTTCCTTTGCCTTTGCAGCTATCTCGATTATTGCATCGATGCGTTTCATGCCTGTTGCCTCCAGAAGGGTATGGGCAGCAAAACAGCAGAGGGTTTTTTCATGTCCATGCTCACATTCCATGCCTTTACGATAATGTCAGAAGGGTCGGTTCCTTTCCCCGCAATGAAATAAGGTATCTCCATGGTGTCCAGTAATTTTGGCGTGAGCCTGCCCATGGGCACCTGGGCTATAATCGGTTCACCTTCGATACCCCTGTGACTCATGATCATCAAAAGCGGGATACCATAGAGCATGTCAAGGGATGCCAGGGCATTGATGGAATTGCCAAGCCCTGAGTTCTGCATGAGCATTGCAGGTCTTCTGCCACCCATATAGGCACCAGCACACACTCCTACACCTTCCTCCTCCCTGGTCACAGGCACATGGATGATGTCCGCAGCCTCATCCACCATGGAGATAAGTTCCCCAAGATTGACGCAGGGCACACTGACAATGAAGTCTATGCCTGCTGCCCTGATGCCTTTGAATACATACTCTGTGGGACTGAGAGGCTTTTTAGAAGAACCTTCCATGATATCATTCACCATACCTTAAGATCAATTGCTTCGATGCGGACGTTTTTGCCTTCAACACCCACGACCATGCCGGAGTGTACCTTTTGCATCATGCAATATTCCGGAACGAATTTCACAGTCTGGCCTACTTTGGGAATCCTGCCTCTGGCAACCCTGCCGTCAAATGCCAGTATCATGCACAGGCCAACATCCTTGAACCTGAAATCATCATGTCCCAGCCTGTGAAGCGGACCCACCATATGAACAGTGTATATGCCTCCCGGTATTTTGTCAATGACCCTGGCAAAGTGGGTAACAGGACATCCAAGCGGTCTGTAACGGAGTATGTCACCGATGTTCACTTCCACAGAGCCGTCAAAGGGGTGGATATCCTCTCTGCAGGAGCATTCGTCCTTCAGTGGAGCCAGTGTAAGATCGGCCTCCAGACCATCGATAATACCTATTATCTTTTCATCTTTGGCTAATTCCTCACCCAGAAGTAACAGTAGCTTTTCTACATTGACCCTGAACTTGTCATGTGTAAGGAAAGGACACTTGTCCAGATCAGAAGCTTTTTGCAGCACACCTGCAAAATCCCTGCATTGCCGATAACCGCAGCTTCCACAATTATAACCAGGCAGCAGACTTTCTATCTCATTCACAGGACATCCCCTCATTCACCTTTATATTCCATGAATCCGTCAAGGTTTCTCAGGACGCCCATATGATGTTTCCGGGCAACCCGGTTTTCACCTGTGCATAGTGAACAGATGGCAAGGGGTGGATTGTAACGCAAAAGCATATTGTTACCGGCATCAGGTCCTGAGCCTATGAGCTCGGCAAGTTCGAAAGCACCTTTACCTGTCAGTCCGTTGGCTTCCACGATATTGCAACCGGGATTTACCTCAAGCACACGCTCCCTGAACACCTCACGCTCGGCCTGGGATACCAGGTCACCTTTTGTCATGACAACTATATCTGCTGTTGTAAGCAGAGGACCAACCTTAAGAGGCGTGTTTGGGCCTGTTGTGACATCGATCACACACACAGCAAGACATTCATCAGGATATGGAGCACAACGCAGGCAAAGCCCGGCGGTCTCGTTCAGAAGAACATCTGCACCTTCCTTATCTGCCCACCTGAGCATTTCCTCGGTGTTATATATGGTAAAATGATCAGGACACATGTCCCTGGCAAGACCCACGTGCACAGGGATGTCCAGTTTTTTGAAACGCTGGTCATCATCTGTCCAGAGACAATCAACCTTGACCACAGCAGGGGTTTTTCCGTTCCTTATGAGAGCTTTGATGGTGTGTAAGAGAACAGATGTCTTTCCAGAACCCGGCGTACCTGCAAGTACCACCAGCTTCATACGATACCCTCCACTATGTCCCCGCGCCTGATGGTCTCACGGAGTGACATGAGCCAGTTGTCCACCTCACTGATCCTGCAGCAGACATCCTGCTCCTGCGGGCTTGTTGTGATGATATCGATCATGCCTCCGTTCCTGATAACGATCCTGCGCGATGACATAAGTGCCAGTACCGGGTCATGGGTGACCACGACAACTATCTTACCCTCGCCTGCCAGCAACTGGAGAGCCTCCTGCTTCTTTATACCCGCATTCTCCACCTCATCGATGAGTACCACAGGAGAATCACTGATAACGGCAATGTCAGCAGTCATGAGCGACCTGGACTGTCCGCCACTGAGAGCTGTCAGGTGGTGGTGGGGTGCTATCGGCTCCCCTGTAAGGGTGTTCGCAAGATCGATCACCCTTGTAACAAGACCTGCATCCTTGCCCCTGCTACGTGCATGCATGTGCAGGAACTCCTCGACGGTCATATCAGCAAGGAAATGCATATTCTGAGATAGCTGTGCCACCAGTTTTCTGCGGGGATCCACGCGTATGTTAGCGTCCGGCCTCTCACCATTGACCAGAATGGTCCTGCCTGTAGGTGTGTCTCCCTGGGCAAGCTGTTCGATATCATCGATAAGTGTGCTTTTCCCGGAGCCTGTGGGACCAACGATACCCACGATCTCTCCCCGGGAGATGTCAACAGACCTTACTGGCTCTTCGGTGCCATCCTTATCAACACCGCCCAGTATAGTAAGACTGATTATTTCACTCATAATTTATACACCATCATCCTGTAAACCAAATATTTCCGAGACCTTTTCAACTATCTTTATCCCAGCCTCTTTATCCTTTGCAGATACCGCAAGGGATACAGGCAACTGTTTCAGTTCATAGTCCCGCATCAATAGTTTTTGTCCGCCCCCTGTTATGTTGAGAACTATCCTTTCATCGGGTTTTACATTACCAGCTTCCAAAGCCTGCACCAGTGTGGCAACGGCAACCGCAGCAGCCGGATTTATGTCTATTCCCTCACAATCCTCAAAGAGTTCCCGGGCCCTGGATGCCTCCTTGTTGCTTACAGCATAGATAGTTCCACCTGTAGCCTCAAGAGCATCACTGACCCCACCCCGGACTGCAAAAGGTGGCTTTCTGTTAAAGAGAACATCATCATACATCCCCCGGGGACATGCAGGGTCCACTGTTTCAATACCATGCCACATAGAATACAGGGGAGCACACGGAAGACTCTGTCCAAGATGGAGTTTTGGCAGGGTAGTTCCAAACCTGCCATCTTCAAGCAATCTCATAGAAGCTTCCCATGCTGATATTCCACCGGTGCCACTACCCACAGCCTGTAAATAATGATCAGGCAACGTTTTGGATGTGAGAACAGCATCCAGCATCACAGTAGCCATGCCATCTCGCCTGGCAACGTTCCTGGCGCCGCCCTCGTTGACAAAACCTTCCCGGGATGAAATGTCACCGGCCAGGGATATTGCATCGAAGTAATCACCGTCAACCGTTACAAGGCAGATAGAATGATTATCGTCATGTAATGTCCACAACCTGTGAGCACTTTGAGCTGGGACCACAAGCAGCAAC
This sequence comes from Methanolobus sp. WCC5, assembly GCF_045690325.1. Taxonomy (GTDB): domain Archaea; phylum Halobacteriota; class Methanosarcinia; order Methanosarcinales; family Methanosarcinaceae; genus Methanolobus. Next base: position 1,579,616 of record NZ_CP146981.1, read on the forward strand.
GGTTGCCCGGTTATACTGCACACGTGGGCAAATGCCCTTGCAGTGTTTCCGGCAGATGCCACCACCATTACCCTTTTTTCTTTCTGTTCCCTGAGTCTCTGCATGGTAGGGAATGACTCAAGGTCCTTGAAAGTACAGGTCATAAGATACGCGTCCTTTTCAGGCCAGTAACCATTAAAAGCTATCCACAGCTCATCAAGACCAAGGGCATATGCAAGCCCCTTACTCCTGTAAGTCACGGTTCGCCCTGAACCTTCCTCAATGATACCATCCGTGGGAAGCCAGTCGTAGTATCGCCAGATCCCGGGCAGATCCCCCGGGATCAACTGTTTTGCTGTGTAATAAGTACGAAGAAGGGAATCATCACCCCTTTTGCAGCTCTGAGCATGAGGGTCGTGAACTTCGCCACACAGCAGGCATTTCACATTATACTTATCCATACATCGAATGTGGACAGAGTTATTATAAATATTGCCCTTTTGTATTTGTTGTTTTCCTCGGAAGGATAATTAACACTAATAAATGTATAAAAGGGGTATTAAAAAAGGCTTAGTAATAAAAATCAAAGAATGATCAGTTTTTCTTACCCTGTATCTCGCGATATATCTCCTTACCTGTGACACTTCCCATCATGTAGAAATTATGTATCTCCGGCCCGAGTCCGTCTATTACATGTTTGATCGAACCAAAGCTCTTTGACAATTTATCAGCCTGCCCTTCAGTTATCGAAGCACCTTTCTCATGCTCGAAATAGTCTTCAAGGATACCATCTATAACACCCTTGAAATGCCAGTCCTGCACAGAGGACGGAGTTATCCCAATTGAGGTCTTGTACAACTTCAATATATCACCGTGCCTGCCAAGTCCTATTAATGCTATCAGTTTACCGGCAAGTGATTCCAGTGACTTCGGGTCGCTCTCCAGAAGAACATCGTAAATGTAAAGGGCCTTCTCAAATTCCGACAGTTTGTTCAGAAGCATTCCATAGTGATTCTTTATCCGGACATCATCAGGGAATTTCTCTGCAGCCTCTTTAAGGTATGAAAGAGCTTCTTCGTTACGGTCCACCATCTCAAAGACCATGGAAGTCTGCAGATATCTGTCCTTTTCGTCTTCTATCTGCATCAGGAAAGCTTCTGCAAAACCGATGCCTCGCTCTGTCTGCTTCATCTCATGGTAGGTAGCAACGATCCTGAGAAGGGTTTCCATGCTGGGAGTATCACGAAAACTTTCCTTCAGACTGCGCAGCTCAAATCTAAGTGTTCCCTGCACATTAGTATCATTATTGTCTTCCATGACTGTATATTGGATTAAATGCTTTTAAAAACTTACGAATTACCGGATAACTGCCTTGTATGAAGGATATCATATAGATAGCTCTGAAGTGATGCATGGTTCTTCAATACTATATCTGCAGCCGACAATTTATAAGAGGGAACATATGTTGGCACACCGACACAGTAAAGACCCGCTTTTTTTGCAGACTCGACACCCATAGGGGCGTTCTCTATTACAATACACTCGTTCTTTGCAATGCCCAGCATTTCAAGCGCTTTGAGGTAAGGCTCAGGATAAGGCTTGCCATAATGTACATCCTCACCGCAGACCACTGCATCGAATATGCCGGGGAAGAACTGTTCTATGAATGTATCTGCTGTGGCCTTTTCAGAACCCGTGACCACGGCCAGTCTGAAATCATCTTTAAGGACCCTAAGACAATCTGCCATTCCCTCAAAGGGCTTTACATCAGCGATGCTCCTGAATATCTCAATTTTCCTTTGCAGGATGGCATCATAACTTTCAGGCACAGGTTCCCTGCCTGCTTTGTGGAAAAACCATTGCAGTCCAAGCCTGTAGTTGGCACCTTCGATCTCATAGATGTCATCTGGTGTAATTGTGACACCCATCTCAGCTGAAACCTGTATCCAGGCCTGTGCATGATACACCATGGAATCGACAAGAACCCCGTCCATGTCAAAAATAAGAGAACTCAGCATGGGATATAATTGTCCTCATGCACGATAAAGATTATGTGACAGGGATAAGGTTAACATGAACACTTCCCATGCAAAGTTACTGCTCATACCATCTTTGTGGCAGTTTGTAATCCAGAGTGTCACTATATTCGCCCGGCAGGTAGAACTGTGTACCCCTGTCCTGAAGCGATGCTGCAAAATCAGGATCTATCGATTCAAGCTTTGCTTTTGTAGCATCTGCAGTGACTGATTTACCTATGCGATAGAGGGCAAACTGCTTGTTGTATAATGCTGATGTTGAACCCGGATCGATAGCCAGCACCCTGTCATAGCATGCAACAGCCTCCTCTGCATTACCCATGATATTGAGGATAAAACCTTTATTGTACCATGCAGTGGTGCATGAAGGATCCAGCTCCAGTGTCTTGTCATAGTAATAGACAGAACCTGCATAACTGCTTCTCATATAAGAGAGCATTCCCAGGTGATACCATGCAGATGCACTTGTCGGGTCTGCTGCTGCTGCCATCTCAAATGTAGAGGATGCAGTGGCAAGATCACCTTTCAGATAATATGTGAATCCTTTGCTGTTCAGTGCCTTAACGTTGTCCGGCTCAAGTTCAAGGATCCGGTCATATGTTGCGATTGCTTCATCATACCTTCCAAGTTTCTCGTATACTGAGGCTTCCCCGAACATCGCCAGGGAATCTGCAGGAACGATAGCCAGTATCCTTTCATAGAATCCAAGAGCTTCCTCATAACGGCCAAGATTTTCCGATCCACTGCTCTGTAATTTAAGTACTGTCACATTTGTCGGATCATACTTCAGCAGCTGATCCAGAGCCTCAATGGACCTTACATAGTTTCCGGTACTGTATGATGCATAACCGTTCCTGTACCATATATCAGTGTTCTGGGGGTCATTTTTCAGTATAGCTTCGTAATAGGGTATAGAATGATCATACATCCCCAGCTTATCATAAGCTAAGGCACCGTAGTAAAGGGCATCGGTATTTCCGGGATCGTTTTCAAGTATTATATTAAAGGAAGCAACTGCAAGCTGTGAGTCACCGTATCTATAATGGGAAAGACCTTTATTGTACCATGCCTGCATATTCCCGGAATCCAGAAGTACTGCCATTTCATAACATTTTACTGCCTCTGCATAATTTCCAAGCCTGTCATATGCTAAAGCCATACCACTCCAGGCTTCAGCAGAATCGGGATTTATGAGAATGGCTTTATTATATGAGCCAATGGCAAGGTCATGCATTGACATACTATCAAGGCAAGAGCCCCTCAAGATCCATATCCTGTCATAGCTGATAACATCTCCAAGTATTTCCGCATCCGCAAGAACATTGGCATTCTTATTTGATAGCGAACCGGTCCCATACCATGCGAACAGTTGTGAACTGAAAACCGCATCATTCATAACACCAAACAGTGAGGAGCTTTTTGGATAATAGGAAGCTGACTTGTTGCTGCTTTCCAGCAGGTCCCTGTTCATACTTAACTGGAACCTGGCAAGAGAATGGTTAGGGTTTAAGCGGAGCACCTGTTCGTAGCACCCGATGGCTTCTTCATACCTTCCAATTTCATAAAGGGCGTTTCCTTTCCTCATCCATGCATCCAGCGAATCAGGATGCTGCTCAAGCACCTGATCGTAAACCTTTGAAGACTCAGCATACCTTCCCAATGAATCCAGATCCAGCGCCCTGTTGTAAAGGGCCGCGGTGAAGTTGGGTTCGATCTTTAAAGCCTTTGAATATGCTTTCTCTGCAGCACTGTATTCACCAAGACGGTCATGATCCATTCCCAGGTCGTAGTAAACCCTTGCACATGAATCATCAATCTTTAAAGCCCTCTCATAAGATTCGGCAGCATCCCTGTACAATTCAAGCCTGTCATATGCATTCCCCATCTGATACCAGACCATGGGGAAACCGGGCTCACCGGAAACCACATTGTTGAATGCTGCTACTGAATTCTCATAGTCCCCTAACTTATAGAAAGCAAGCCCCTTGTTATACCAAAGCAGAGCAGAATCCGACCTGAATTCCGGCGTTACGCCATAACAATCCGAAACATCAGGCAGCATACCAAAAAGGGAGGAACCTGAACCAACAGACATTATTCCTTTGCTCCCGGGCCCAAGCTGTAAGGCTCTGTCATAAGCTTCTATTGCGGCTGCATATTTTCCAGTAGCATCCAGGATATCACCTTTAAGTGTCCATACCTGTGAATTTTCCGGCTCGTAGATAAGAACCTGATCATATGCCCTCAGGGCAGATGCAGGATTACCCATCTGCTGGTAGGCTTTCCCCATTTTATACCAGGCATCCACAGCATATGGATCCCTGGTAAGGATCGCATCATACTGTTTCACTGCAAGCTCAGGTTTGCCCATTGATTCAAGATCAAAGGCCATTTTATAACGGACATCGATATTTTCAGGTTCAAGCTCAATGACCTTTTCATAAGAACTAACAGCATACTGATAACTTCCCAGACCATCATAGGCAAGACCTTTTCCATACCAGTAAGCGGCATTATCGGGCTCTATCCGGAGTGCCTCATCATACATGTCTATAGATTCATTGTATTTGCCAACATCATACAAACCAGCAGCACGGTTTGAAAGACTGGAAGAATGAGATGCAGCATAGTCTATAATCTGATCACTGCATGAAAGAGATTCATTATACCTGCCAAGGGCTGCAAGTGACAGAGATTTTTGATACCAGACACTGGGAATCCTTGGATCGTAGTCAATATAGGGTCCTACACCTTCATAAATATCTGTTATGGAAAAAAGACCGACATCAAAGACCGGTTCATAGTCAGGGTAACTCTCATTTGAAAGAGATAAAAGCGACCTGTCAAAATACACCAGGGCATTTTTGTGATCACCCATCTCTGCCAGGATAAGACCCTTTTTAAAGAGAGCTGCAGGAGAATCCGGACGACTTTCAAGTACCCGATCATATATCTTTGATGCACCGGCATGGTCCCCCATCAGCAAAAGAGTGGAACCTTTATTATCCAGTGCGCTGAGATAGGCAGGATCTGTCTCAAGGGCTCTGTCGTAATAAACAAGAGCCTCCTCATAAGTGCCATTCTTTGTCATTGAAACACCCATCGCATTCAGATCCCGGGCATCCATTAACATGCTGCCTGCTGAAGGGGAGAAAAAAAACACCAATAAAATGACCATTATGCATAGGAATATGTTTTTAGGGACCATACCATTACCAGAGAAATTGAATGCTAATAAGTGCTAATAACTGTAGTAAATGATAATAGCACTTATAGGTATTTACATATATCTGATTATAAAAATAAATTATAATACATGAATAATAATAATGTACATATATTTGAAAAAAATATGGAGAAATACAGTTGCATGCCTATAAAACCCTGGAAAAAAGCGGACTGGCAAAAAAAGAGATTAAAAAATCAACCTTTATAGCCTATGCAGCTCCTGTGGCAACAGAAGAGGAAGCAAAAAAAATCATTCGCAATGTCCGGAACGAACACGATGCTGATCACAACGTTTTTGCCTATGTGCTAAATTCGGAAAATGTGTATACATTCAAATATGACGATGACGGAGAACCTGCCGGAAGTTCCGGAAGGCCTGTATTCAGGATTCTGGAAATGAAAGAACTCAGCAATGTGGTAGTCGTCGTGAGCAGATATTACGGTGGTGTGAAACTCGGTTTAGGAGGACTTGCAAGGGCATACAGGGAAACTGCTAACCAGGCCATTGAGAACGCCGGAATAATCGATGTCCGGGAAAAGAAACGGATGCATCTGGAATTCGGCTACCATGACATTGAAAACGTGAACCGGCTTGTATCGGTTTTTGGAACTATACTGAAGACCGGGTATTCAGATACTATATCTTTTGACGTGGAAATTGATTTGGAGCTGGAAACTGTTTTTAAAGAAAAGCTCATAGAAGCGACAAGTAACAGAATAACTGTCAAATAGCATGAGATATTTCAAACTGAAAACGAAGACACAGCAATCATCCATAATTATTTTCCCGATAGAAAATAAATAGGATAAGGTATGTTGTAACCCATATTCACAGATCACCATCATAAAAGACCGAGAGCACTATGTCAAAAAGAGCAAGAGATATGGCATTCAGGCACTTAAACAAAGGAGTAAGCCTGATTGAGAAAGGATTAAATGAAGATGCACTTGAAATACTGGAACAGGCCGAAGAGCAGGCCATGGAAGCAGAATCTCCTGAGATACTCGTAGCAGTTCTGCAAACATATGCAAACCTGCTGTTTTCACTGGGCAAAAACGAAGAAGCTCTTAAAAGATACCTTGCTGCCTCCGATATCCTTGAAAAGAACCCTGAGTACTTAGAATCTGACCAAAGAAGCGAGATGTTCAGTAACATGGCAATGGTCCTTGAGAGCCAGGGAAAGCAGGAAGATGCCATGAAAAAATATGAGCTTGCTGCACTGGAGTACGGGGGACTCCTTAAAAGGGAGAAAACTGACACTCCCATAATATCAAATGCAGTATCCACGTTGAACAATATGGGTGCACTGCTTGCAGAAATGGGAAAATGTAATGAAGCATGGAATACTTTCCAGGAAGCTCTTGACCTGCATGAAACGCTTGACCCGGGCAAAACAGATGAAACAGAATACAGACGCAAGAAAAGAACAATACTTGCAAACATGCTTAATATTCCGCCCGGGGCATTTGCAGACAGGGAAGAATACGAAGAAAAATACACCGGATCATTGAAAATGTACCTTGTACAAGCCTGGGATGAGCCTGCGGAATTGTCAAGGATCATTGCATCTTTGACGGATCTTTCCATTACCCTGGAAAAAGAAGGACAAAAAGATGCTGCATTCCTCAAACTTGAAGAGGCACTGGAAATAGCTACAGGGCAATTTGATAAGGACAGCAGCAACGCTGATAACAGGAAGCAGATCATTGATATTCTCAGGAACATGAGCAGGATACTGGAAAGTGAGGAAAGGTCAGAAAGATCACTGGAAAGATATGACAGGATAGCAGAAGTATCCAGGAAACTGCTGGCATCAATGCCCGCAAATAAGGCATACCAGTTGAATCTGCTCTTCTCCCTTGGCATTACAGGCAACCTGCTAAAAGAAAGCGGCAGGAACAAAGAAGCCATGGAAAGACTGGAAGAGGCATTGGATATCGCAATAAACACACTTAAAAGTGATGGTGAAGAGGAACAGACACATCAGGCCGTAGCACCCATTGTTGAAGATATGCTTGCAATAATAGAGATCGAGTACGATCCGGATGCAAGACTTGAAAAATACAATGACCTGCAAGAAAAGATAGGAGCCTTGACTCCGGAGAGCCTTGAAATGGAACTTACCCATGCATCTATCTGCAATGCAAAAGGCAGGATACTTGCTGATAACGGGTCTTTTGCACAAGCAATTGACAATTTCCAGAAGGCTTTTGCGACATTTGAGACTGTCAGGCATGCAACCGGAGATAATTCCGGGATAAAGGATGTTCTGGAAAACATAGCACAGACAAGTTTCAGTATGGGAGCTTATGACGATTCTTTGACCAATTACATGCAACTTCTGAAAAATGGCTTTTCTGACAAGGGATACATCGATCGGATAGAGGAGATACTTGTTGGAAAGGAGAAGAACTCCGACAACACGGGAAATTTAGAGAGCCTGAAAAAAGAATATGAGAAGATACTTGGAACAAGGACAGAACTTCTGGGACTTGTGCCTGATGAACAGGCAAAGAATGCCACAAGGATCAGAGTGCTCCAGGAAAAGATAGCTGATATCATGCTTGCCATGGAACAGACAACAGAAGCACTACAGGTATATGAACAGCTTCATGAAACAGATAAGACCGGTACATACCTGCCTAAGATAGTGAAACTTCTTGAAAGAATGAAGATATCTGCCGGCAAACAGGAGGCTTCCGGGAAACTTGAAGTACTTGAGTTCCTGCTATCCAGATACAATGATCTGCTTGAAGTAAATGCCTGTGATGTTTCTGTTCTTGCAAACAGGGCTTCTGTCATTGAGGACATCGGACAGGTACTTTCGCACAGAGGTGAGACCGAAGAGTCAGCCTATATGTACAATTATGCAATAGATGCATATGCAGAAATGGGACAGCTTGATCCTGAAAATATGTTCCTTCTTGAAAGAACCGCATCACTGCACAAAAAAATAGCAGATATTGCAGCAAATTCCGGCCATACAGAGGAGGCAAGAGACAGATATGATGCTTCACTTGAAAGGTACCGGGAACTGATGGACAGGAATCCTTCAAACCCGGCACATCAGCTTGATTATGCCGGGGTGCTGGATGGAATGGGATCACTTTATCTTGATGCCGGACTGCATGATAAGGCAAAGCAAAGCTATGAGAATGCCCTGAGAAGCTATGCAGCGGTAATGGAGAGTGAACCCGGGAATCCTGCATATCGCACCAATGTTACTATTACCCTTGAAAATCTTGGATACGTACTGGAACTCATGGGACGGAATGAAGATGCATTGTGGATGTATGAAAATTCCAGAAAGATAGAAGAAGGGGTCGAATAAAACAGTGCAAACTACATACCTTATCTTTTTTTTAAGCAGCCGGCCTGAGAATATATGACGGGAGGAATGAGGGCTAAAACGTTTAGCAGGAGGATACCGAGAGGAAAGTATCTTCAGGCCCACATTCCATGCAATCCAATATTCTTTTCATTCGTTTTTGGCGGGTTTGATGATGCCCATATCGTACCTTTTGAGGACATTGCCACATTCCATCTTAATGTGACTGCATATGACAATAAATAAACAAACTATATAAATATATCTATACTATGGTATCTAATGATCATTATCATAATGATGGAAGTTTGTTGTCAAGGCGATTCAAGAACAACATAGAATACATAAGATGCAGGGGTGCAGAGGATGCGAAGGATACAGAAGATATAGAGGATCCTATGAAGAAAAAAGAAGTACGGAAAAGTTGAAATCCCATACTATCACCATGATATAAATGAACAGCGGCAGGATATCGAATATAGGTCGTCCCCTTGATACTGATTATCTGACAAACAGACTGATAATCAGCATCACTTTACTTTCATTTATTGCATTTACAACCATCAGTGCATTAAACGGACAGAACAGCTACATAAGCCTGCTTACAGGAGCCAGGTACAGTATGGCTGTGTTCCTCATGTGGGCTATCTCAAGGGAGCTGGATCCGGACTGGCATTGGGGAGCTTTTATTGTTGTGCTCCTGTCATTGATACTCCTGTCTCCCGGAATTGATGTGTCCCTGCTACCTTTTCTCTGGCTCCTGCTTATTCTGAGGATCACAAATCACTCATCTGGTTTACCCGCAGGTCCTTTTGACTCTTTGTTAGTTGCAGCTCTTGGCATAGTACTCGGATACACGATATCCTGGATATATACTGCAATCAGTTCTGCAGCATTCATTATTGACAGCCGCCTGAAGGAACCTGCAAAATATCATGTGCAGGCAGGAATAATATTGTTCTTTGCATCAATTCTTATAGTTATTCAAATGGATGGTGTGGCGTTTGAAACTTCGATGGAGGAACTGTATCTGTTTGCAGTGGGTACTGTCCTTTTCCTGCCGGTTGCCATAAAACATGAAGTATTCAAAAGCGTAGGAGACAGGACAGGAGAAGGGCTGGACCCTTCCAGGATCAAGGCAACAAGAATAATGTCGATGATTATATTCCTTTTAATTGCTCTCTTTTCAGCCGGACCGTCTGCTTCACTTACCAAATTCATGTTTTGCATATTTGCCGGATTAGTGATCTACCGTATAATAAATAGACTGATGCAGCGCACAGGCAAGCTATCAGGAAAACGCTCCGGGTAACTGATAAGATTATTATACAATAGCCTTCAAGGTTATTATGTGAGTGGGAAAAATAACATTATAATCATTTTCTTTACAGTCCTGGTACTGCTATTGTCCTACATCAATTACTTCACAGACTACACTTCAGATCATGAAACAATGCTTATAAAGATGATTCAGGCTTTGACAATTGTTCTTTTTGCATACCTGATGGATGCATTGGCTGAAAAGATAATAAAGGATAGGGTGAAGGATACCAGGGACAGATATACCCTCAGAAAAGCATCATCTGTATTCATCACACTTCTTGCTGCAGCTTTGCTACTTATTGTCTTCTTGAAGGAAACCACGACCCTTATAATCGCATATGGCATTTTCAGCGCCGGAGTTGTCATCACATTACAGGACGTTTTCCGCAACTTTGCAGGAGGGATCATAATACTGTTCTTCAAGCCTTTCAGAGCAGGGGACCGGATGCAACTGAATGACTGCTACGGGGATGTACTGGATATCACATACTTCCATACTACACTTATGGAAATAAGACAATGGGTTGATGGTGACCAATATTCAGGAAGAGTGCTCAACGTTCCAAACAGTTTTATCCTTAACAGCACCATAATGAACTACACAAAGGATTTTTCATTCATATGGGACGAAGTGACAATAATGCTGGCTCCGGAGAGTGACTGGACAAAAGCAAAAAAAATAGCTTTGAGCACAATAAATGAAATTATAAAAGACTACATAGAGCATTCCAAAAAAGAACTTGCAAGAATGGAACAGAAATATATGCTTACATCCTATGATGTTGATACGAAGGCCTTTATGCAGATAGAAGGGGACAGAATAGAAATGCACCTGCGGTATGTGGTTGACCCTAAAAAACGAAGACATGTCAATGACATGATAGTCAGAAGCCTTCTTGAGACCTTTGATCATGAGGAGGATATCTCCATTGGAAGTGTATCAAGTGTCGAAATTATAAAAATGCCGGGAATTGATGCGACGACGTCCCCGAAAACTTAAAGACCCGTATCTGACCTAAAAATATCCAGAAGCGGAAATCACAATGGAAGAACAGGAAACATACGAGGGAAGGAGAAGTGAAAAGAAGATCTCCTGGCTAAAAGTATTCACAGGCGGTTTACTTCTGTACATATTCGGAGTGATTGCGCTTGCTGCAACACGTAATACCAACATATTTCCCACTGTTGTCATACTCGGGAATTTTCTTGTGCCTATAACATATGTGGCATTCTTTTACCAGAGAAGACATTTAAGCAAGCTCGACATGCCAACAACTGCCTGGGCCTTTTTCTATGGAGGACTGCTGGGGGTGCTGGCTGCAGCTACCCTGGAGCCCATATTCCTTTCACAGCATAAACTGCTCTACTCTTTTGAGGTTGGCCTGATAGAAGAATTCGCCAAGATCCTGGGGGTGCTGGTGATAGCCAAACGCTGCCGCCATGATTCCCAGATGGACGGCCTCATCCTTGGTGCAGCATCAGGAATGGGATTTGCAGCACTTGAAAGTACCGGTTATGCTTTTACTGCATTCCTTGCAAGCGGAGGAAGCCTCTCCCAGACCGTCCTCATCACACTGGTAAGAGGGGTGATCGCACCCATAGGACACGGCACATGGACAGCAATCCTTGTAAGTGTCATGTTCAGGGAAAGCGGACCCCGGATATTCAACATCAATCACAGGGTCATTGGTGCATATCTGACAGTTTCGATACTGCACGGACTCTGGAACGGACTACCGGAAGTGCTGTCTATATTCCCTCTCCCTCTTGTAAACGTGTTCATAGGACAGGTTTTCGTGGCAACGGTAGGTATTTTCCTGCTGTGGAGAAGGTACGACGAAGCAAAGAGACTTCAGATAGAAAGACAGGAAAGGGGCATACCCGAAGCTGCATGCTGGAGTGACAGATATGAAAGATGAAAATATTGAATGGGATATTGACGTTTCTATCCTGACTAACAGGTTCATCCTGAAAGAACTGCTGAAGGTGATGGGTATTGCTACCTTCATCACAGCAGGTATCGTGTTCTTGATAATGCTTCCGTCTATCATTGGCGGGAATTTTTATTTCAATAGCAGCAACATGGGGGACATGAAATATGCCCTGATGCTCATAGGGCTGTTGTTCTTTTTCACTGTATTGTTCATATTCGCATACTACGGGAACCGATACCTGCTTTCCTACACCATGGATAAAAAGGGCATAAGGACCATCACCAGGGAAGATCAACGGCGCAAGAACAGCAAACTGAATTTACTGATAGTACTGGCAGGACTCCTTGCAAGGAACCCCGCTACAACGGGTGCAGGTTTACTTGCTGCCTCACGACAGGATCAGGACATGAAGTGGAAAAAGATAACAAAAGCTGTATTCTATCCTAAATACAGTACCATCACATTGCATGCAGGGTACCTGGAAAAGAGCATCATATTCTGCACGAAAGAAAACTACAGCCAGATATCCGCTTTCATCAGACCGATGTGCGGGAGTTCCTGTCAGATCAGGGAGAAATGACGGAATGAAAAAGGAAAAAAAGAAGGTTTATTCAAATCCCGGCCCTGCCAGGCATTCTTTAAGCAGGGAGAACTTATCAACAATACCAAGCAGCTGCTTATTATCGGTAACACATATACGGCCCACATCATAGGAAAGTATGGTCTCGATGGCTTTGGATATAGTTGTACGGGGGCTGATGGAATAAAGAGGCGTTGACATCAGCTTCTCAACTTTAGGGGAATCACCTGATGCGCTGTCATGTGCTTCACTTGCGCGATTGCCGGGTCTGGCAAATCCTGCCTTTATGATATCACTGCGGGTGACAATCCCCATAACCTCATTTTCATGTGAAATGACAGGTATTCCGGTATAATCCCATTCCAGCATGTTTCCCCATACCTTGCTTACAGTGTCATCGGGATATATGGTCCTGACCTTTGTGTTCATTATCTCACTTACATTCCTTGCAGGGAGTTTCATGAGTCTGACATGACGCAGGAGAGTCGTGTCGTTCAGTACACCTGCAATGGATCTGTCAGTGGAGGAGGTCACGACCGGCGCGCGGTGTTGCCTTGCATCGAGAAGTGACCTTGTTGCATCCCTTATTTCCATATCCGGGGTTATCAAAGGAAACTCACGTGCATATCCGCCTACCGTCACTTCGGATCTGTTTGACTGAAGCCGCAGGATGTCCTGGTCATCCAGCATACCGACCACACGTCCGTTACCATCCATTACGGGAAGACTGTGAAGGTGCTTATCCCGCATTACCTGTCTGGCATGTGTCATAAGATCTGTCACATTGACACATACCGGATCTTTATTCATTATATCCCCAACTATCATTCTTTCACTCCTTCTTGCTCCTGAGAGGAGCCTTGTAAAATTCATTTCCTGCATCTCTCCTAAAATGGAGAACACAGGATACTACACCCACTTCAATTACCATGTTATATTACGCATCAATAGTATTTGTAAATCCCGGCAGTTGTATATGGACAAAGAGGACAGGTTATCGGCGGGCTGTCAGCAGGTAATCAGCGGGCTGTTAGCAGGTAATCCACAGGATACCTGCATATCTGCAAACGATCCGCAGGCTGTCCACAAACTATTAAGTAAAGTAAGACAGAACCAGAACCATGATCAATTCCTTTGTTATGATCCTTATCCTTGTGCTGCTCCTTGCAGGACTTGTAATGTCGTTCTTCGCGTTCAGGCTGAAGAGAGAGGAATACAGGGCAACAGGAAAATATCCGAGGGGCCACTATATGGGACACGGGCTACTCATCGGGATAGCTATCGGTATACCCATCGCTATTGCACTGGAGAACATATTCCTGGGTTACCTTGTTGGCCTTGTTATCGGAACCTTTCTGGGGTCACACCTTGAGAAGAAACATGAACATGAATTAAGGCCTCTCACACAAAAGGAGAGGAACCTTAGGAAAAAGACAATTATCATATTCTCAATACTGTTTGCACTGGGAATGGTCATGTTTGCTGCTGTGCTCCTCTTTTAAGCATAGCTTGCACCTGAAGGGTTTTTGATGGGACCCTGGCACTGATGAGCGTTCATTACAACGTTCATCTTCATTCGGATATTTGTCTTCATCAACTTAAAAGCAAATGTCAATCCGGAACGGATCTGTATTCCCCGGCAAGCCTGACGTATTGCGCCGCATTCTCCCGTATATGCGCGATGTCCTCATCTGTCAGCTCCCGCTGAACCTTTGCGGGCACACCAACTATAAGGCTCCCTGCCGGTATCTTCTTCCCCGGCGGCACCAGTGCATTGGCGCCTACGATGCAGTTCTCCCCTATCTCGACACCATCAAGCACCGTGGCGTTCATCCCGATGAGCACATTGTCGGCTATCCTGCACCCGTGGAGCACAGCGGCGTGCCCAACTGTGACATCGTCCCCTATCTCAACATTGTGCGGCTCATCCGCATGGATAACAACGTTATCCTGTATGCTTGTCCTCTTCCCTATGCATATCTTACTGCTGTCCCCGCGAATGACAGCATTGAACCAGACGCTGGAATGCTCTCTGATAGTTACATTACCGATGACGTTTGCAGAACTTGCTATAAAGGCGGTGGGTGAGACGGATGGCCTTACGGATCTGAATTCAATTATCATGTGGATCACCATTGAAGAAGTAAAGGGAATATGAATTACGAATACAGTTATGTTTCAAATTACGATTTAAATTACGATTACAGTTATGGTTCAAGTTACGGTTGAAGTTACAATTTTAGTTACGATCCAAGTTATGATCTAAAGTCAGCTCTTGTTCTTTGAACCTTCAGGTGTGGTCTTCTTTTCATCCTTACTTTCATAAGGCTCACCAAGATCGAGTACCAGATGATTGCATCTGCCGCTTTTCTGACCACACACTTTACAATATCTGGGCATGTTATTCCTCTTCAGTATAAGATAGCATCATTGACTTAAATAGTCACGTAACGATCCGGGCCGTGGCATCAATGGTTTTTTCTCTTAGAAAAGCCTGTTTTTTATTCCCCAATGTCATTTATCCGCAAAGTATCCTCTGATAGCCGAAATCAGCTCACCTGGCTCCTCTTCCGAAATAAAGTGACCTGCATTGCGAAATCTGATGACTTTTGCATCAGGGAATGCTCCTGCCCACCGGTCCATTTCCTTTTTCCTGAAAGCTATGTCCTTCATGCCCCAGGCTATCAGTATGTTTTTATCCTTCAGGACATCTCTTTTATCCCACATGGATTGCAACCAGTCAGAAGAGCCGATTATTTGTCCCGGGAACACCCAGGATCCTTTTCTTTTTTCCGGATCATCCAGTGGCATCAAATAATGTTTATGGATATTCGGGGTCAGTTTGTTTTTGTCACCAAAGACCGACCTGACAACATTATTAGCAAAGAAATTATGTTTTTTGATGAGATATCTTCCGATCGGTCCGCCTACAAAATTGCTGAATGCCTGATAATACCAATCTGATCTTACAGACCACATCCAGGTATTGGTGATCACGATATTCTTTACCTTTTCAGGATGACTTAATGCATAGGATAATCCGATAGGCCCGCCCCAGTCCCCAAAAAGCAAAGTGATGTTCTCCAGGTCCAGCGACTCCAGAAAAGCATCAAGGTTTGCAGCATGGTCCACCGGTAAATATGAAAAGTGCCCCGGTTTGTCCGACAAACCAAAACCGATATGATCAGGCGCAATGCACCTGTGGGTCTTTGACAGCTCTTTGATCAGACCCCTGAATTCAAATGACCATGAAGGATTCCCATGTATGAATACCACCGGATCCCCTTCCCCTTCATCAACATAATGCATGTCCCCAACAGATGTCCTGAAAAAATGCGATCTGAACGGATATTCAGTTGTATCGAGCCATAACGGATTATTCGCAACATCCATATTACATATAATGGTAACTTGCTGAATAAAAAGATTTACTATTGAAAGAAGATAAATAATTTCAGCAGAATCAGATTTGTATCAGCTATCAAAATACGAAATGTGTTTGACTATAAAAGTGTACACGACGAAAAAGATGAAACATAATGTGATCTTGATTGGGAACGCGGCAACAAAAAAGCCTTCAAAGCATTTATGCCTACAGATTTTGCAGGGCAATTGATGAAGGTAAACATAAATGAGGGGGTATGCGAGAAGATACATTCGGGAAAGGGGACTTCCACTTAAATATGGCAGGAACTTTTTCATAGACAAATGTGTAAAAGCAGGTATTCAAGAATCTCTGATTAAATATATGGTTGGACATTCTAATGGTTCTGTTTTGATGATGAATTATTTGTATAAGTTGAACAATTCGAGTTTAAATTATAGAAAAGTGATGCCTTCTTTAATGGAAATCATGGCGAAATGAATTTGAAAGTACTGGATATTATCGGGGAGATTTCATTTTTCTTAGAATATAGGAACAGTTGGTACAGTTAGAACACTTCTCATATACACAGTATAATGCATGATATTCATCAGTACATGTATTATTATCAAAAAATGATATTAATATAAAGGTAAAAGCGTACCATGCATTCTACTTCTCTGTATCTCTAGCAAGTGTTCCATTGTGCCACCTGTTCCCTTCATGATTTCATCTGCTGAGGAAGAAGATCATTGATATGTCCTACACCGAATGGAAGAAGATGGGATTTTCTAAAGGTACATTGCATTACATGAAACAGAATGCTAAAACTGATAAGCCATTTACTTTGAATGCTCATGTGAAAGAAAGGTTGGATAACTGGGAGACAGCTTAAAACGAAAATGTATTAATTTTAAAAATGATTTGTATTCGGATGTGACCTGCTTTTTATGAGCAAGTCACTCTATACATACGCTATTAGAATTTGTTCTTCTGAAAAATGTAGAACGCATAACCATATTCATCTGGGCGTTCTCTGAAGAGTTTTATCTCTTTTCTGTTAAACTCAAGTATCATTTCTGCCTCAGTGTTTCCTTTATAATTATCACTGATTTCATCAACTCTTTTTTCCAGATTGTCATAAAACTCGTACCAGACAGAAACTGGCAGTTTAAAGTGATCAATGACATCATATCCTACTGCCGTAACAACTTTTTCAGTATCAGGCATATTCATGATACCAGGATATATTTCCTGCCAGAATTCAGCAACTTCCGGAGAAGGTTCATCCGTGAACCATGTGTTCTCTGTCACTGCCATATAGCCACCATCTTTCAAGAACTGTTTCCAGTAGCTGATTCCCTTTTCAAAACCAAGGATAAAGATGGAGCCTTCTGCCCAGATTACGTCGAAATCTCCTGCTTCAAAAGGCAGTTCATCCATGGAAGCACAAACTGTGGTAATCTTATTGTCAACTCCTTCATTAGCTGCATTTTCCATCAGTTTGTCCAAAAAAGGCTGGTAAATATCAGTTGCAGTGATGTGACAGTCGTTACATATCTTCGCAAGATGGATTGTCTGCATGCCCACACCACAACCAATGTCAAGAATCTTACTGCCGGCAGGAAGGGAAGAAAGCATATTAAAGGCTTTTTCAGTACATTCATTACTACCTGGACCCTGTCTGGGTAAACCATCAAATATCTCAAAAATTGGCGATTCCATTTTTGCACCTATATTCATCATTTGTTTTGCTTGAAATGATATTCAATAAAGTCAATATGGCTTTTTGACAACTACGATTTTATATGTTCAAGCAGTGATTCTTAATATCTCGCAGAATATATAGCAATTTTACTTTGCAATAAACTCAGAAGTAGTGAAAAGATGGATGAAAAGTTACTTGCAAACATCGGTTTGAACAAATATGAGAGTTCTGTTTATTGGACGCTTTTGAAAAAAGGAGATATGGAAGCAAGTAAATTATCACAGTTATCACAAGTTCCCATTGGAAGGATCTATGAGATCTTGAGGGATTTGAACAAGTATGGCCTTGTGGAGATCAAACCTTCAAGGCCACGAAAATACAGGACTGTTGATCCGAAAATTGCTTTTGAACTCATGTACAAAAGAAGAGAAGAAGAAGCATTCAATAAGCTAAAACTACTCAGGGAAGCTTTTACTGAAATTGAACGGCAACTTTCCAATGACGATTCTCCAAAGGATGTTGAAACAATATTCTGGCCCGACGAGTTCCATGATAATGAACTAAAAGAGACGGTGAATTCATTTTTTGAGGATATTGAGCATGAAATATGTGTTGTTACTCCCCTTAAGTATAAGCCAGGAGTATCAGAACAATATGATGATTCAATGCCAGTATTCAGCAGGGCTTACTTAAATTTGGCACAGCGTGGCATTCATGTTAAAATTCTGGATTCCCACTCTCAACTGTTGCCGGCAATAAAAGAACTTGTTAATTCAATTGAAGATGAATCAGTCAAAAGTAATGTTCAGAAATTCATGGAAATAAGAATTTTGGAAACAGAGAATGATTTTGTAATCTTTGATTCAAAGACTATCTTTCTTGATATTGAAGATCAGATTAATACTGGTACTAGTCTCGGTATGACACAGATTCATGATGAGTCATATACAAAGCGTTTCAAAGCTAAATTCGATGACCTCTGGACTAAGGGGAAGCGATTCAATTTCACATAAAATGGTCTGGGTTATGAGCTTCTTATTAATGCCTGCCAGTTTGTAACCTCATTGAATTGTCACATAATACTTTTCGAATAAATTACAATTTGATTAGTAGCCAAATAATTTTCAAAAAGTTCGATTTTTCCACGTTACCTATATCCCCTTAAGATTGTGCGGGGATATATACAAGGCGAAAAAAGCGTACACTTTTTTGGCGTTGTATATATCCCAAAATCCTCATGCGGCTGCCGGGATTCGAACCCGGGTTCATGGCTTGGGAAGCCACGGTCATAGCCACTAAACCACAGCCGCATATTAAAAAATCGCAGTATGTTATACTACGTTTTAGATTATAGATTTTGTGGTGAGCCGGAGCAATCATGTGTTGTTCAGGGGGTGTTTCATGTATCGTTCACTGATTCATAGGGGGAGAGACGGTTTTTTGCCGGCCTCAGTTCATCCAGCATCATTGCTGTTATCTGGTGCCTGATCTGTTCGCGGCGGTCATAGGTTGACCTGTAGTAGACGGTAATCTTGATGCCGTCCTTGTCGGAGCCCATGAAAAGGCTTACATCCACATCGATGCTGTTCCAGATCCTCTCTTTCAGGGCCTCGACCTTTGCGGGGAAATCAGCGGGTATCTCGTCCAGGTCAAAATACATGTCAAACCCACTTTGAAACTTGCCTCTCCCGTAGTTCCTGATGGGTTTTTCAAGGAAGACCTTATTCGGAACCTTTAAATAATCCTCATAGGTCTCAGGGGTTGGGTCGATCACTACGTAGAACATGCCTATGTGCTTTACAAGGCCCTCGGAACTGCAATCTTCCCCCACCTTTATGTAATCGCCTATCTTGAAGGGTTTCTTGGTAAGCAGGATGAACCAGATGAAATACGAAAGTATCACATCCCTTATGGCAAAGGCAAAACCTGTGGCCATCAGGCCGAGGAAAATGGCTATGTTCTGCTTTGTGATACCAAGCTGCCAGAAAACAACCAGGGTCGCAATGAGATAGATAAGGGCAAGGTACATCTTGCTCATAAGTATGCGTTCCTCGATGTGCCCGACCCCTTCAAAATAATTGAGTATACGATTTACGGTGAGTTTGGCAAAAAGCGTTGCAAGGGCATAAGAGACCAAAATGGTCACCAGGGCCTCCAGGGTATCCTTAATGACAAGAGGGACATCCATTATTCCCCTTTCATCGGCAAAAATGACCAAAAGTGCAATGGCTATCATGAACACAAAGAACAGGAATGCACGGTTCAGTAACTTGTGAACCAGCTTTGACCTTACATTTATAAGGCTGTTAGATGAAGTCCTTTTATCCATATCCATTGATCCCTGATCATTTTTGATATTGACAATTTGATGATTTTCTTAATAAGATATGGTGTATGTATATCATCTTATTGATGTTGTCCATTGAAGCTATGCTCAAATGAATCATAATCCGGAATAAAAATAAAAACGATCAGGCAGAAACCCGAAAACGGCTCACTCTGCCTTCTGGTACTTATCGATTATCTCCTGGAAGGAGTCTGCTATGTAGGACAGGTTCTCACGACCCACCTGGAAGGTACTGAGCTTGAAGTACCTGGTCAGGCCTGACTTGATACCGTGGATGTTGCGCTCCTTAAGTTCGCGGTAGAGGAAATACCTGCCTTTCTTTGCGGTCTGGGAGATATCGTAGAACACCGGAGCCTCAAAGAACATCAGGTCGTGGTTGTGTGGTTTCTCACCCATCTGGATGATGCCCATATCTTCCAGTTTAGAAGAGAACCAGCGGGCATCTGCAACCTCCGTCTCCCAGTTACGTGTGCGGCGCACCACATGCGGGAAAGAAGCTATCATAGTCATTACCGTGGCACCCCTTGCAGTACAGCCCAGAAGTTCTATTTCCTTGACCTTATGAGTGGGGGATTTCCTGAAAACTATGTCAGCGTATTCTTCCTTAACACCCAGCACACCTATAGGCCCTGATGATGCCATGGACTTATGACCGCTGCCCACTACAAAATCCACGCCCATCTTCTTTGCATGTATAGGCATCCTGCCAACAGAGTAGGCACCATTGAGCATGAGCGGCACATCATAGCTGTGGCAGATATCGGATATCCTCTTTACATCCGCAAGGTTACCGTAACTTCCATCGGGATATGTCACCTGGGCCAGCGCCGGAGCCTTACCTGTCTCGCTTATGACCTCTTCGATAGCTGTGGCATAACCCTCTACATCCGTCCTGTATTCGGGACTGCCGCTGTGGGGGACCGTCTTTATGTTCAGCCTTGCACGTTGTGCAGCAACAAAGGAAGAATAATGGGCAAGCCCGTCAAGTACGACGCAGTCACCTTCCTGTGCCATGGAATGCATAACAGCGAACTTGGATTCCCTTGCACCATGTGTTATCCTCACAGCATCCGTATCCAGGAATGCCGGCAGTGCATTGTGAACGAACTCTTCTATAGGAGGCTTTTTTATCAGGTCAAGCACCCCTCCACAGAAATCACATACCGAATATCCGTCTCCCCATTCAAGTAATGCCCTTCGGGCATCTTCTGTGAGTTTGCCACCTGTCTGGAGCGGGTCGATGTTTATCGCATCCTTTGGACCACGCTCGATAAAACCAAATTTGCTAAGAGTAGAGTCATCAAGTTCCATAATGTTCCCTTTCCGGATAATACTGAGTATTGAACCTTCCAATACTAGTTAAAAATGTTCGTTGTAAAATTATTAACACAGCTTTAATTATTCCGGATTGTATGGAATAATGAGGCACAACATGGGGTATAGCTGAAAATAAGGCCGTATAAATGAAAAGTGAAAAGTAAAAATGAAAACAAATAGCTCTGTAGAAATCCAGATCGTCAACGAGTTTTAACTCATAGCCGCAGATAAACGCAGATGAACACATTTATATTTCCTTTATCTGCGTTACCTGTTAAACACATGTTTAGCAGGTACTCAACTCTATAGGAGGTGAGTGTATCCGTGTTCATCTGTGATTCTTTCCTTTAATATTAACCGCAAATAAACGCAGATTAACACAGATAGCGTTTTTTCACACCCGTGATTAATAGTAACGTAGAGGATTCCTACAGAGCAAAACAAATAACACATAAAACAAATCAAAAACAAATAGAAGGCACCAATTGGTGCAACTTCATAGTTTCAGAATAACTTAGATATCAATCGCTGTCTTAAAAACCGACAGGAACTCATCACACTGGGTAACAAGGCTGCCCGCAGCATCCCTCACAACATCAATCGGGTCTGCACCATCTGTTTTCACAAAAAGTATAGGATCACTTATCGACACATGCTTCATGTCATATGTTGCAATCTGAACCCTTTTGTCATCGAGGAGCGCTGACTTGAGCATATTGAGGAGAGTGTGGTTCTCCCCCAGTATCTCAAGGTGCATCTCATCAGCGGTTTTATCAATGATCTTCAATTCCATCTTAATCTCACCTAACGATAATTCATACAATAATCAGACAATCACAATATCCATCAGACAATTCCTGTTCCATAGTCAGATGATATCTTTCTCTTCTCTACGCGGCCACATTGCGGACATTTCAGCCTGTTGTCGTCCTTCTGCAGGACAGACCTGCATCTTGAACAATACGCCCTCATGACACCAAGGGACTTCTCATCGGTACTCAGACGCATATTCTGTGTATTGATGACCTTAGCCTTCACGATGTCTGAAAGGGAGAACTCCTGGCCAAGGTTCTTGACATAGGAATCCTTCACATTGGAAACATGGATGGCTGCAGCGCCATTGGTCTGAAATTCACGCTCACCCTTGCCTTTGATGGCACCAATCTCCACCAGGGCCACGGAATCACGCATATTGACAACGTTTCCCACAACTATATCACCCTCGTCGATCTGAGGAGGAGTGCTGGTCCTTGGAACAACCGAGATCGTTCTTGACTTCCTGTCTATCTTTACATAACCCGTGCCTAGTGAATGGATATCTGCCACGTTGACATAGGTGCCGTTACCTGCCCTGAACTCTTCCGTAGTTCCTACAAGATCACCAGGCATTACAAAAATACATTCATCTGTGTCAGTATTGTCTTTCATATCATCCTCTTCCTTTGGCCCATTTTTGGGTTTCATATTTCTCTTTCCTGCCCTGCCGTTGCGAGCTTTTCCCTTTTCATCTCCAGTTAAACCCTTTACACCCTTTTCCGGCACAGCGGCAGCTTCCGATCCTTGCACAAGGACCTCTTCTTGGCCAATCTCCTGATCTTCGGAATTAGATGATTTGATCTTCCTGCGTGAAGTCTTTCGCCTATTTCTTATCCTAATTGGAATCCCTCTTATAATCTGAAATTAATAAAAATGTGCAAAAACCATGATCTTTTGAGCAAATAAAGCAATAACTGCTGTTACCGCACAATACGATATATCTCTACCTTTATCATCTCTACTTCTTTCTTATGAAATTTAAATGTTCGTTTCATCGGAAACGCCGTTGTATACCAGTCGGTTATACTGGCATCACCTATGAAACCGGCAATAAAATTATGGCTCCCGCAATTATGAATGGAATATACCACATCACTGGTCTTCAACGCACTTAAAAGAAACGGTCGGTCATTACCTTTGGCCTGTGCCCCGAAAGGAGGGTTCATCACAACAGTATCCGCATGTCCTTCCAGCCCGGAAATATCACTGTGTATGAATTCCACTTCAACACCAAGCTTTTCAGCATTCTTCCTTGCTACTTCAAGGGCCTTTCGGTCAATATCAAAACCAACCACCCTTTGTGCCCCAAGCAGCTTTGAGCCAATGGCAAGCACCCCTGTACCGCATCCAAGGTCAAAAACAGTTCCTTCCAGGTCACCCTGCATGTAAGCAAAGTGCAGGATCTCAGCAGCAAGCAGCGCAGGTGTGGCATACTGCTCAAGTGTGACATCCGGAGAGTCAAAGCCCTCTATCTGTTCAAGCAATATCTCAAGCTTTCGCTGTTTCAACTTCACTCACCCGTAATCTCGTCAAACACCAGCTCTTCCCACTGCCTTTGGCCAAGGACGATCTCAAACTCCATAGGAGTCAGCATTGGCGCATGGAATCTTCCAACCTCGTCCACTGCAAGCCGCGGACAGGCAGTATTTACAAAAGCATCCACCTTGAACTGTAGCAACTGATCCGGCGTCACCAGGTCCATTGTAAGAATATGGGCCTCTTTATCATGCTCTTTAGCCATTTTTTTCAGTTTCACAGCAAGTTCCATTCGTTTCTGTCCGGGCTTGCATGAGACCACAATACCGAAAACATCAGCATCTAGTGATTTTGCTATCACCGCACTCCTTTGCCTGAGCACCTTTGAACTGTCGGCTTCACGAAGCTCGTTTACGAAGGGATCTGCAATGAGCACACGCTTCTTTGTAGCCAGGGAAACCCCCAGGGGATGGAACTGTCCGCTTCCGATATAGAGATATTCGTCACATTCTTCGTTCCTGGCTGCTGAGAAATTGCATCCCAGCAC
The DNA here is from genome assembly GCF_045690325.1 of Methanolobus sp. WCC5. Taxonomy (GTDB): domain Archaea; phylum Halobacteriota; class Methanosarcinia; order Methanosarcinales; family Methanosarcinaceae; genus Methanolobus. The sequence continues at coordinate 1,603,600 of NZ_CP146981.1, forward strand.
CTGCCCCGGATACGCTATCTTACCGTCCCCGCCACATATGACACACTCCTTCCCATGCTCCTTCAGGACCGAAGCTGCATCATCCAGTTTATGGACATGCTGTACCGTGCTGATAATACCGATCCTCTGCCCGGTAAGTTCAGATACGGCCATCTTTACAACATCCCTCACCTCCACAACAGACCTTGTCTCGATGAAATACACCTTCCTTGAAACAGCATTGTCATCTAGGGGAGCATGCCCGAAATGGAACATGATATCAACATCCTCTGTAAGTGCAACATCAATGTCACATGCACCAAAACACGGGTTCCCGGATATCAATATCCTTGCGCCGGTCTCTTCTTCCAGTCCTGATGCAATTGCAGGCGATCGCCTCTTAAAACCTTCCGGGAACTGCAGGCCCACTACCTTTGCACCCGTGTCCTTTATGACGGATATGATGTAGTCAAGCTGGAAATCAAAAGCTTCTCCTTCACTCATGAGAATCCTCGATAAAAACACCATTTTCAGTCACATCTATGCGGACAAGGGTTTTCACATCAATACCCATTTGCTTCAGGCGGGAAACACCATCCCCACGTTCGATCACAACAACGGTATCGCTTATAACAGCGCCAATTCCTTCAAGGGCCGTTATCAGCGCCATAAGTGTACCGCCGGTGCTTATCACATCATCCACTATAAGGACCCTGTCACCTTTTCGGACATCGTTGACATAGAGTTCACCTTTGGAATAACCGGTTTCCTGGGAAAGTCTTATCTCACCTTCAAGTCCGTATGGTCTTTTCCTGATAATGGAAAATGGTATACCGGTCTTCATGGAAATTGAGGTTGCAAGGGGAATCCCCATGGCCTCTATGGCAAGTATCTTGTCAAAATCCTTGCCTGTCATTGCAATTATATGGTCTGTGATCTCTTCAAGTAGCCCGGGATGAAGAGACGGAACACCATCTGATATGGGATGAATGAAATAATGATAATCCCCCCTATGCACTATGGGAGCATTCAGCAGGGATGCACGTAGTATATTTAGCATAATTATGGCTTAATATCTGACATTATATAAAGAGAGTTCCCATATTGCAGCAGTGAATGTTTATGATCTGTTATTGATGAACAGTTGTAAACCATCAATCATATGCTCTTCCTGTACTCGATCTTAGACCCACTCAGACATCATACAAAAGCAATTTTTGCATCCCTTTCCTGCTTTATGGCAGAATACAGGGCTTCCTTGCTGAGCGACCTTGGATGATAATAATTTCCGCCGGCCTTCATTGCAAGCTCCCTGGCAAGTCCTGAGCCAGTATCACTGATATCCACAACAAGAAGATTGATGTGCTGGTGTGCTATCATTTTGCATATCTGCAGGATCTCCCTCCTGATATTTCCCCCCAGATGAAGAGGTGAGTTGGCAGTACCATCGGTTACAAGTATCATGATAGGCACCGCAGAGGGCTCTTTCTTCACTTCCCTTATCAAAGTGTCAAGCCCGACAAGCAATCCGGAAGCCATGGGTGTCGTTCCTCCGAAAGGTACCTTCTCAAGGTAGCGTTTTGCAGCTTCCACTGATGATGTGAACGGCAGCACCAGTTCCCCGCAGCGACCACTGTATGTCACAAGCGAGACCCTGTCCCTGCGTTGATATGCATCTTTCAGGAGTGCAATAACCACACTGGTCGTTATCTGTACCTTTTCCTGCTCATCCATGGAACCGGAAGTGTCAAAAACAATATTAATCAGGCTGGAGATACGCCTCCTTCTTACCTTTTCCCGGATATCGCTCTTTCTTATTTCTATGTTCCCGTCCTTTGCATGCTGTGCTGCTGCACGTACCGTGGGAGCAATGGCAATATCGGTGATCTTCTCCCCGGGCATCCTGTACCGTACATAACGCCCACGCTTACTCTTCGTAAGGACCTCAGCACGTCTTCCGGACTTCAGTCTGCCTGCAGCAAGCCTCTTTTTCTGGGAGTTGCGGGCAAAATCATTGAGTATCTTACCAACTGTCTTGTCCTCTTTCAATTCTCCTGACAAACTTTCTGATGCAGAGGTCTCATTGGGATTCCCGGTTGTGTCCAGGAAATCCGTTCCCTGCCCATCGGGAGATAGGATCGGAGTGTATTCCTTTGGCGTGAGGTCCACACAAAGTCCAGGTTCATGAAGACAAAATGCAGATGAACTTTCAAACGCACGTTCATTAAGGATCAATCCCTCAGAAAAACCCGGATCTAAAACTTCATCCTCCTGTTTGGCAGCACTCTTGTCCTCAATGTCGTCCATATCAGGCTTCAGCAGATCAGCAAATGCTGACCTCTCAGGATCCTTTTCAAATTGATCTGTTTCCAGCACCCTGGTAAAGGCATCTTCGGGAATAATATCCACAACCTGAGAACTGTCCGGCTCTCCCGGGTAATCAGGAAGAAGCACAGCATCATCCACAGGCACATCTGCTCCTGTCTTAAATACGGCTGAAAGTGCTGCATCCGAGCTACCAATAAGAGGCCTGAAGAAAACGTCCGTGTCCATTGACAGATGGTCCGAATCCGCAACAATATAGACCTCATGTATCTCGTCCGGCCTTATCTGCTCCATATTGGAATACAGACGGTCGTAAAGTATATCCGTGTCAGTCTTTGAGAATTCAGAAACAGAATATCGGGGGATGCGCAGGCCAAGTACGGGAGCACCTATATACATCACCTTGATGCCAAAATCGCGAGGAAGGTTCCTGCGCAGACGCTCAACAAGTTCATATTCGCTCATCCCCACACCCTCTTCAGACCTTTCCGTCAACAACAGCTCTTAACTGGTCCGCACTGAACTCCTCTTCCTCAAAGGGCTTCTTGCGCATGCGGTGTGGAAGGACCATCTCTGATGCCTCTATTATATCATCGTTGGTGATACGTTCCCTGCCTTCATAGGCTGCATTGGTCCGGGCAGCACGCTCGATCATGATGTCCGCCCTGTGACCGTCCACATTAAAAGCAATGCATATCTGCGCGATGGTGCGCAGATTCTCCCTTGTGGCACTCACCCTTGGAAGCATCTGCATAGCCTTTACTATCTTTGAACGTAATTTTTCCTGCTCGGCCTCGAACTCACGTATGAACTGCCGGGGATCATCATTGAACCTGTTGCGCCGTTCCACGATCTCAATGCGCTGCTCCACATCATAGATACCTGTCACCTCCACCTGCAGAGCTATGCGGTCAAGCAATTGCGGACGAAGCTCTCCTTCCTCCGGGTTCATACTTCCAACAATTATGAAATTAGCAGGATGGCTGACACTCACACCCTCGCGCTCCACAGTATTCACACCCATGGCCGCAGCGTCAAGCAGTGCATCGACCACAAAATCATCAAGCAGATTTATCTCATCCACATATAGTATTCCCCTGTTTGCCTGGGCAAGGATACCCGGATCAAAGGCCTGCACACCCTGACGTACCGCTTTTTCGATATCAAGGCTGCCTACCACCCGGTCTTCGGTTGCCCCTACAGGAAGGTCCACAACTTTCATCTGGCGCTTGCTTAGATGCATCGTGCCCATCCTTTTCTTATCAATGCATTCCCAGCAGAACTTTTCCGGATCACTTGGATCGCAATTGAACTTACAGCCGTCCACTATCTCTATCTCCGGCAATATCTCAGCCAGACCTCTTACAGCTGTTGATTTGGCTGTGCCTTTCTGTCCGCGTATGAGCACACCGCCAATTGAAGGATTGATCGTGTTCAATATGAGTGCCCTGAGCATTTTTTCCTGTCCCACTATAGCCGATATAGGATAGAGCACCCTTTCTGTCCTTGTAGCCTTACGGGAGATCTCTTCCAGATACTGGGAAGGAGCCTCCACGGTTTTTGGAACCTCTTTTATCGTTCCTGTGATACTTGAACTCATATTATCACCTTTTTGATTATGAAACCCGGTCCATTGTAACATATTGTTTGCAAACTGAATTTACAGATACCTCAGTATGATCGCAGAAATAAGAGCCATGAACAAAAGCACAAGCCCCATAACAAAAAAAGCGAACACTATCCGTATATGCACTTTCTTTTCCATGTTCTTTGCAAGCCCGGCAAGCTCGTAGAGGGAAAAAGAAGAGCCCAGCAGGAAAAACATTGAGGACAAAAGCAACAATGAACCCGCAACAAGAATATACTGAGCTGTCCAGGTGAGAGCCTGTGCATTCAAAAGATCAAGAAAAAAGTCCTTCCCGTGCCTCTCATAAGAAGAAGTGATCCACATCATAGTGTAAGCGATTTCTGCAGCTGCCATTATAACAGAGCATATGGCAGTAGTCATTAGTGTGACCATCATCCCAATATCAGGGATCTTTATATCGATTTTCCATTCATCACCCACAATTTCACCTTGAATCGGTTTTATAGTATACCTCTTAACAGAAGATATGCAATATATGTATTAAAATAATAAAAATATACCCATTAAAATATTTAGCGGTGTCGTGCAAACCGAATAGTAAAAGCATCAAAATAATTAACGATCATCGGATTGCCCTTAGCTTTTCAACTATGACGCGGGACAAATTACTGCTCACATCAAGTGACTTCATAAGGGTGTTAGCCCTGGATACACTGCAACCGATATCTGAAAACCTGTTTTCATCAAGCCTGTCACGCTCATCTATAATAATGTGATCCAGAAAATCGGAATAATAGGATGCAACCCCAAATGATGAGACCTCGATCCCCCTTGCAGCCATCAGTTTGCCGGCAGGTCCGCTTACCGGTTCATTACCGATAATAGGACTTACTGCAACAACCTTTTTGTGTTTGAGTATGTCCCTCATCCCCGGAAGTTCAATAATGGGACCAATGCTGGTTATAGGGTTACTCGGACCTATGATCACCTCATCGTCAAATTCCAGTGCATCCAGAACAGCAGGAGAAATGGAAGCTTTTTCAATGCCCTGCTGGGTCACTTCAAGAACTTCCGGTTTCCCGCGTTTTCCCACCCAGAAATCCTGGAAATGCATCTTACCTTCAGGGGTGCTTATCACCGAAGATACAGGTTTATCGGACATCGGCAATACCCTTGCTTTTATACCAAAGGCATTACAAAGCCTGATAGTGGCTTCTGTGAGAGTCAGCCCCTTGCGGAGAAGGTCCGAGCGCATTATGTGGGTTGCACGGTCAAGATCCCCAAGCATCATGAACTCATTGTGGCCAAGTTCGTTCAGGACTTCATGGGTCCTGTAAGTATCTCCTTTTATACCCCACCATCTGGACATGTCTATTCTTGCGGAGAAGAGATAGAGCACTGTATCAATATCAGGGGTGACAAGGTTCCCGGATATCCATATGTCTTCTGCGGTATTGACCACCACAGTGAGATCTTCTTCCGGAATGACTTCGCGCAGGCCATTCAATAGTTTGGGCGTGCCGGTACCGCCTGAAAAGATTATCACTTTGAAACTCCTGTATATTGCAATTACAAAATCCTATATTCTGACAATTCAATAAGGTAACGCATCAATGCCCTTATCGGAATATCATTATAAGATGACGCATATTTAAAAGATATGAAAGTCATCCGTGACCCTATTCATGGTTATATCGAGCTTGATGCACTTACATTATCGATCATAGATTCACCCCAGATGCAGCGCCTGAGACGGATAAGCCAGCTTGGGCTTTCAAACCTTGTATATCCGGGAGCAAACCATAGCCGTTTTGAACATTCCCTGGGGGTGATGCACCTTGCAACCATGCTTACAGGAAAGATAGATTCGGTTTGCGAGGATGAAAAGAAGGAGCTAAGGGTTGCCGCCCTCCTTCACGATGTGGGCCATGGGCCATTTTCACACGTAACTGAAGGTCTTATCAAACACTATACAAGACAGCAGCATGAGGACGTCAGAAGAATACTGAAAAAAGGGGAGCTTGGCGAGGTACTTAACGAACATGGTCTCAATCCTGCAACCATCGAAGAGCATATACAGGGAAAGACCGATCTTGGCAAAATACTCAATAGCGAGATAGATGTGGACAGGATGGACTACCTTGTAAGGGATTCACATTACACCGGTGTTGCTTTTGGGCTTGTGGACCACGTGAGGCTCATAAACGAGATGAAGTTCTACGAAAACAAACTTGTTGTAAATTCAGGAGGGATCAAGGCAGCCGAATCTCTACTCGTATCCAGGTTCCTTATGCATCCTTCCGTTTACTACCACCATGTTTCAAGGATAGCTGAAACCATGTTCATAAGAGCAGTGGACCATCTGGTTCAAAAAGGATCCCTGAACCCCTTTGAGCTGAGGAATATGGATGATTCCAGGGTATTTGAGATGATAAGAAATGATGATGGTTACGCAGGGGAACTGGCAGCAAAACTGGACAACAGAAAACTGTACAAAAGAGCATTGTACGTAGGATTTGATGAGGTGAGCGAGGGAGTTCTCAAGCATCGAAGGAATATAAAAAGGGTTGAGGCAGAGATTGCTGAAGAAGTGGGAACAGAACCTGAAAACGTGCTCATTGATATTCCCAGGAATCCCGAGATTGCTGAAATGAAGGCACAGGTCAAAGTAAATAACAGGATGTTGCGCCTGGATGAGGCCTCAAATATCGTTGCGACACTTGAACAGGCTCACCACGATAACTGGAAGATGGGGGTCTACACTCCGAAGGAATACAGGGAAGACGTGGCTAAAGCTGCAAAAGTATTCTTTGATGTAAAGAGAACAAGCAAACAGTTCAGACTGACAGAGATTAAGGGGTAGAGGAAGATACGATGCACCGGATAAAAAAGAGCGCAGCACGTACAGACCTGGTACTCGAATGGAAAAGGATAGGACAGGATCATGTAGTCTGCCTGACCGGAGGGGATGAACATGTGGGCGCTGTGGCTTTAGGATACTATGATATGGAGTCAAAAAGGGCTTCCTCTTCGGTGATCACAAGCCCGGGACACCGGGAAACAGAGCTGGCCTTATTTGGTGCCAGGGTCATCAGCAAGGCCGGTAAGTCCACATCAGTATTTATAGCTGGTATACATCTGGAGGATATCACTAAAGAAGAGATAGAGGAGATAGTCTCTGTTGCAGAGAGGATGATCGATGAACTGTCGCTTATCATTCAGGAGGTTTGCTAATGGAAATAGTAATAGGCATCAGTGGGGCTTCTGGCTCTGCGTATGGAATAAGGCTGCTGGAAATATTATCTGATACAGATATTATGACCCATCTTGTTATGACAAAAACTGCAAAACTGATCATAGACATAGAGACAGATCATGATATTTCCTATGTGGAAGAACTGGCAGATGCGGTCTATGATGAGAGCGATTTCACAGCCCCCATTGCAAGTGGTTCCCACAGGTTTGACGGAATGGTGGTTGCACCGTGCAGCATGAAAACCCTTGGGGAAATAGCCGGGGGTATGTCGGATAACCTCATTGGCCGGGTAGCGGATGTCTGCCTGAAGGAGCGCAGAAAACTCATCCTGATGCCTCGTGAAACTCCCCTGAACCAGATACATCTTGAGAACATGCTCAGGCTGGAAAGGGCCGGAGGGATAATCCTGCCTGCATGCCCGGGTTTTTATTCAAGACCCCGGACCATTGACGATCTTGTAAATGCCATGGCCGGAAGGGCACTTGATCTGATGGGCATTGATAATGAAGTGTACAGGCGCTGGGAATAAGAATGGACGATAATACAGATTTGAAAATAATACCGTGATAGCTATGGGTATTTCCGGGATGAAACTCTGCCTGAACACTGTATTCACCCTGTGGCTCAGGGAAATGCTGCGCTATAAACGCTCACGTTCAAGGATAATAGGTTCCCTTGCAACACCTCTTTTTTTCCTGGTGATAATGGGATCTGCACTGGGCAGTTCAATGACCATGAACAGCGGAAGGTACATCGATTATATGGCTCCCGGCATAATAGGGATGTCAATACTCTTTGCATCCCTTATGGGTGGCATCTCTATTATATGGGACAGGGAATTCGGTTTTCTAAAGGAGATACTGGTAGCACCTGTCAGCCGTTTCTACACGGCCCTTGGAAAAGCAGCCGGTGGCGTAACAACGGCAATGATACAGGGAACTTTGCTCATGGTCATAAGTGGTTTCATCGGCATAGAATATGTATCTGTATGGAGGGAAATGCTCTGCATCCCGGTCATGTTCCTCATGGGTCTGGGTTTCATAGGACTTGGCATCACTCTTGCCTCAAGGATAGAATCCCATGAAGGATTCCAGATGATGATGACCTTCATTACGCTTCCAACGATCATGACAAGTACTGCATTCTACCCTATGGCTGACCTGCCCGGCTGGCTGAGTATACCTGTCCGACTCAACCCGCTGACATACGGAGTAGAGGCCCTGAGGTGGCTACTTCTTGGTATATCTGAGATTCCAGTGACCCTCTCGTTATCCGTCATCACGGTTTTTGCACTGATAATGATGGCACTTGGAAGCTGGGCCTTTGACAGGGCAGGCGACCAGTGAAAAAAGCATTTTCTCCGGAAAATGTACACTTATTACCGATTTTGTCCATGGTTTTGTTCCTAATATCCTTATTCTCACGAAACCTTTTTATGCAATAAATGCTATTGCAGAGCTACCCTTCTGATTGGGATAGTAGGGTAGCTTGGTCCATCCTCGAGCGTTTGGGACGCTTGGACCGCGGTTCAAATCCGCGCTATCCCACCAGAACCTTTTTTTTATCACTTTCAAACATTGTCACATCCCTATAATCTACAGGCCTGTACTTTAAGTCTGTATGGATTAGTTTTATAACATATCCGCAGGGAATAATATCCCCATGGCAAGCGTTAATTTGAAACTTTTTGCAAACCTGCGTGAGATTGCACAGACATCTTCATTAACAATTACAGGGGACACTGTAATGGATGTGCTTTTATCACTCGTAGAGCAGTATCCGCCATTAAATGAGCTTATATTCGAACAAGAAGAAATGAAACTTCGTGGTTACATTAATGTCTTCCTCAACGGCAATAACATCAAACATATGGAAGGGTTGGACACTATTCTCAATGATGGTGATGAAATGGGAGTATTCCCACCTGTATCAGGCGGCTGAAGGACAAAGGAGGACTGCAGGATGATATTCAGAGAACGCATGGATGTGGCAAAAGCAAAGGAAATATTCCTTTCAGAAATAAAAGGCATGGAAAAAACAGAGACATTTAACGCTATATCGGCTGTTGGCAGAGTGCTTTCAATGACCATGCTTGCACCCCGCAACGTACCACATTATCGCCGCTCTGCCATGGATGGGTTTGCAGTCAGGTCTGTTGACATCATAGGTGCCTCGCCCACAAACCCTGTGATGCTGCAGGTCTGTGATGATATGATGGAAGGAACATGCATACCCGTCAATACAGGAGATTACGTCCCGGACGTCGCCGATGCTGTGCTCATGATGGAAGACACGATATTGATAGGAGATATGATAGAGGTACGTGCACAGGTCCATCCCGGCAAGAATGTGGGGGAAATAGGCGAGGATGTCAGGAAGAATGAAATAATCTTCAACAAAGGTCATCTCCTGAGACCCTGTGATGTTGCAGTACTTGCGTCCCTGGGGATCAAAGAGGTGGAAGTATATGAAAAACCCATTGTGGCCATCATCCCTACTGGCAATGATCTCCTGCCCCTGCCACAAGACGATGTGCCCCCGCCCGGCAAAACACTGGATATAAACAGCCCCATGATCGGCAAATATGTTGAAATATGGGGAGGTAAACCACGATACTGTGAGATAGTACCTGAAGATAGAACACTGATAGAGGATGCGATAAAGGCCAACCTGGATGCTGATATGATCGTAGTGTCCGGCGGGACTTCTGTAGGTGACAGGGATTATGTCCCGGCAGTGGTCGAAAAGCTTGGTAAGAAACTTGTCCATGGTGTGGGGCTCAGTCCCGGCAAGCCTACGGCCCTTGGAATTGCAGAGGATGTGCCTGTACTGTGCATGCCCGGATACCCTGCCGCAGGGCTTGTGGCTCTTCTTGTATTCGGCAAACCGGCCCTGCGAAAGGCAGGAAACATCCCACACATTCCTGAAACTTCGGTAAAGGCCACCCTGAGCGGGAAAATAATGTCCAGGGAAGGTTACCTGAGTTATGCAAGAGTGGTCCTTGAAGGTGACAGCGCCCATCCGCTTATGACAGCTGGTGCAGGCATACTAAGTTCAATTGCCAAGGCCGATGGTTTTGTTATAATCCCCGAGAACGTGGAAGGATGCGAAGAAGGAAGTGAAGTGGACGTTGTGCTGATTGAATAACAATCCATTTAAAGAGCAGGGCCTTGGCCTCCTGGCCATAGGAACGGGAGGATTCCTGGGTGCTATTACAAGATCAGTCATTTCAGGGCAGTCTGCCTCTGCAACGGGAACTCTTACTGTTAACGTTCTTGGAAGCCTCTTACTTGGCATTCTTATGTACAGCTGCGAATACCTCGGATATGTGTCACCCAGATGGCGCATGTTTTTAGGAATTGGTTTTTTGGGATCCCTCACTACATTTTCCACATTTACGATACAGACTTTCCAGATGTCCTTCCCAGAGGGGCTTCTTAATATAGTTGCAAATGTGCTCCTCACCCTTGCAGGGATTTTCACCGGAAGGGCATTTATCATATACCTTGTCAGACGGAGGGAAAAGATCAATGGTCCCTGATATCCTGCTTGTGGGCATCGGAGGGTTCATAGGTGCCATACTCCGCTACCTGGTAGCAGGCATCACCCCGAGGATAAAGGAGATACCCGCCGGAACCCTGGTAGTGAATACCACTGGCAGCTTTATACTGGCAGCAATGACCTTTGCATCGGTTACCGGTTCACTGCAATTTTTTGTATGTGTGGGAATACTTGGTTCTTTTACGACGTTCTCAACCTTTGCGTATGAAAGTTTCCGGTTGCTGGAAGAAGGAGATAACAGGATTTTCCTGCTAAATATCGCACTTAATCTGACAATGTGCCTTTGTGCAGTTAACCTGGCATACATTGCCATCCTTCAGTAAATGAACGGATATTTTCAGAATAAAACTTGCAGTGCTAATTCAGATAATGTTGAAGTTCAGCAGGATTGCCAGGAGAATTAATACAAGGCCGGTAACAAGGCGTACTTCAACGCGTCTTTTTTCCCTGATCTCATTGACCTTTTTCGGATCAAGACCAAAAGCAAGAAGAGCCCCCAGTATAAGTATTGGAAGGATCACGCCCAGATTGTAGAGTCCCAGATAGAAGGTACCATTCAGAAGATCATCCCCTTTTATTAACATCTCAAGGATCATAAGATAAACCGCACCAACGCAGGGTGCCTTTACAAGTGAGAAGATACCGCCACCGACAAATGATATGAGAAGTATGTTCCTGCCCTGAGCCTTATGCATAAAGCCTGCAAAAGAGCGAGGCGTCTTAAAAGAGGAGCTTGAATGCTTCCGGATATAGTATGCATCATAGATGTGCCAGAGGCCGAGAAAACTGATAAGCAGGATCATCGATGTTGTTATGCCATCCCTGATGCCGGGGAAATGACCAATAGTGTTCAGTATGCCAAAACCCACTACCATGTAGGTTACGAATATACCTGTACAAAAACCAGTCACCAGTACAAGCATGTCTTTGCGTGAGCCACCCGAAGAGACTATTGCTGAGGCCAGAAAAGCCATCACCGCAATAAGGCATGGATTGAAGCCCGCAAGCAGACCGGCAATGAAGATGACAAATGGAGTGGTTTGTGTGTCTGCATCCCGGCCTTTGGGCAGATCCGACAGATCCGACTCAGAATACGCGAATTCAGGGACAGGAGGAGCTCTTTTGATTGCTTCTGAAAGCAGTGTCCCAAATAATTCGTTGTCGCCTTTGTAATCATCATAGCTTATGACCAGGCTTTTATTAATTACAACAGACGGTACCGTACTCACACCATATTGTCTTGCAAGGCCGAAATGGGAAATGATACTATAAGCAGAAAAATCCACATGATCATAACCGGATATCACTTCTTCAATTACAGGAGATATCTGATCACATTTGAGACAACCATCCTCATAGAAATATTCCACAGAAGTGTTCCCGGCCTGAGCTATACCTGTTACAAAAAAAAACACGAGAATCAAAAGGAAAAATATCCTGTAAGCACTCATTTCAGTGACAGGACAGGGAGGAGCATGTCTTTTTATCATATTCGCTTTCCAGAACGGATTTTGTGCTGACATCAAGAAGCTCACCCGTGCTTGCAGACACATAACCTTCGATCACATACAGTTTATTTATACCTGAACAGGCACAACTACGCTCCATTATCTCAACTTTCCACACGCCTTCTTCATGGTCTGTGCTGTTTGGAGCAGACCCTACAAGGGAAGTTGTTGTTATCCTCCATTCCTCCACTTTGAAATGGGATGAGTAGTACTCAGAAACATTGTAGTCGTTCATTACAGTTTCAACTGCGTGGAAAGAATCAATTGTTGGGTCATTACCCTTCATGTCAATACACATGGATATGCCCACAATGCCGATAAGCATTGCAGCAATAACTGCAATTAGTGCGACTTTGCCTTTTTCCATACAATACCGTAATATCATTTATGCTATAAACCTTACTGAACAAAAATATGAAGATGAACATAGCAAGGTTTTAATGGGCTTAACCTTATGGTTTCATCATGAGATATTACCCAAACCCATTTACTATCATTAACTACCATTGACTATTATTTATACCTCCAGGAATGATATTACACCATAGAAGCATCCAGTCCATAACACTTTATACGGTAATAGTGTCCGTTAATAGTGTTCAATTATCATCAGTGTCCAGATAGTGTCCGATTATCATCCAACATCTGAGGAAGTCATGAGAACATTGCTATTGAGGATATATCTTAGCGAGAATGACAGATACAAAGGAAAGAACGCACACCACGCTGTTGTAGAGTTCCTGAAAAAAGAGAATGTAGCTGGAGCTACGGCCCATCACTGTATTGAAGGGTATGGAACTCACCATGACATTCACACTGCAAGTGTCCTCAGGCTTGGAACAGACCTGCCGGTTATTGTGCAGGCCGTTGACAAAGAGGAAAGGATAAGAAGAGTTATCCCTAAACTGAAAGAGATGCTGCCCACTCAGCTTATGATCATCCAGGAAGCAGAAGTTGTTTCGGGAGAGGGTTTCAGGGAATGAGACAGTAACCGGGGATCACCTGTAGAGCACCACAGTGCTTCCTCTTACATCTATAAGAGTCGTATTGGTAGCTTCTGCAAGTTTCTCTGCGGATATCCTGATATCCTCACCCTCGACACTGGTCTTCAGCATTTTTATCTTCACAAGACGATTTGCTTTAACCTGTTTTCTTATTTCTTCAATTACAGGCTCTGTGAGCCCGTTTTTCCCAATGTTTATAAGTGGTTTTATTTTTGTTGCTTCGGTCCTTAACTGGTATAATTTTTCCTTTTCCATGATAATACACCTGATATGTGATACTCCTGATAATGGTCTGGCATAGTAATCCGATCACATGATAATATAAAAAACATGTCTGTTCAAAACAAAGGAGAAACATACACGGGAAATTTATTGTTCCTGTATGGAGGCAATATTACGTCCTTTTCAATATTACGTCCTTTTGAGCGATATCTCCGTCCCGTCGATACTATACTCGAACCAGGGAGTTGGTTTTGATGTCATGCCCACCACCCTCATAGCATAGGTATCTCCTACTGCCTTAATCTCTATCATTCCGTCAAACAGCTGTTTTAGTGTTGCTATGGTCTGTGCATCATGCATTTCATCCTCCACTACGTAAAGGCCAAAACCATTAGCAGCCTTTACACGTCCGGTGAATACATGAAGGAACCTGAAAACCGTCTGTATATTGGAATACATAAGTATCGTGGACAATGAATTAATGCACAGGTGAACCTTTTTCTTGTGCTTCCTCACCAGCATCTCTTCAAAGAACTGACTTATCTTTACACCGATACCCGTAAGATCGACCGGACTTGATGCCCTTTTTATCTTATCGGTATCTGCAGCACCAAGGCCTAGAGTTTTAGTTACACAGTCAACTATACCGATATCTGCAGCCGAAACATCCATCCCATTATCCTCAAACCAGCCAAGTACACGTTCTCCGGGTTCACGTGTGGATACTATTATGGCTGAATCTTCTGAGTCCTGGCTATTAAAAATGATCGCATCCAGCAGATCATCCTTTCGGCTCATAGGTGGACCTATCATCATAAGATTGGTTCCTTCCCGGATGCCGCCAAGCAGTCCATCCAGTTCCTTGATGCCTAAAGAGTAGCCGGACATGTTTCCCTCTTCATTTGGATTGTATATAGGATTTGCCCTTTAACGATGCGAATATAAAGTTAAGGACCTAGCGCCATATATTAGATACTAAGCAATATATAAATACTAACATATATAAAAGTGCCTTTTGACACATCATAATTAAATAAAGAATACAATATAAACCTTTTTTGGTTACTGACGAGCATGTTTCACAAGATGTCCTGCTTCCGGAAGGATTATACCATCAAATGCAAGTTCAACTGCTGAAGGAGAACCCGGAAGACAGAATATGACCCTGCCTTTCAGCAAACCTGCACAGGCCCTTGTGAGAATAACCGAAGTTCCTATCTGATCTATGCTTTTGTACCTGAATAGTTCCCCAAAACCGGGAAGCTCTTTTTCAAACAGGGGCGCAAGAGATTCTATAGTCACGTCCTTTGATGCAAGCCCCGTGCCTCCACTCGTTACGATTATATCGGCATCCGACTCAAGGGCATGGTGAACAGCGCCTTTGATCATGGAGGATTCATCCGGAACAAGTTCATATCCTGAGACGTAGTGGCCTCCGGCAAGTACCAGATCACACATCACCTTTCCGGAAAGGTCCCCTGCAATTTCCGGAGAGGCTGCTTTTCCGTATTCTTCATATCTTGAACTTGAAATGGTTATCAGGTAAAATGAATAGGATCTTGCCGTATCTTTCTTATGATCTTTTACTGTTGGGCTGGTCATACAAAGTGTTTATACTATAATAAGTATAAGAATCACGCGATATAAGCATGAAAATACTTGCCGTTGATATTGGTACCGGTACACAGGATATACTTCTGCATGATACCGAAAAGGAAGTAGAGAACAGCCTTGTGATGATTATGCCAGCTCCAACTGTAATTGTTGCTGACAGGATACACAAAGCAACGCAAAAAGGATCAGACATTGTTCTCAGAGGAGATATAATGGGTGGCGGACCCTCTGTCAGGGCAATAAGGGGCCACATTGAAAAGGGCCATAAAGTATATGCTACTGTAAATGCAGCCCTGACTATAAAGGATGATCTTGAAAGGGTGAGGTCCATGGGGATAATTGTGATCGGCAATGAAGAGGCCATCCCGCAGGGAACGGAAGAAATCACCCTGAAGGATATCGACCTTGGATCAATAGAGAACGCACTGGGAAATTTCGGAGTGGATGTGCCCCATAAGATAGCAGTGGCTGTACAAGATCACGGGAACTCGCCTGTGGAAAGTAACCGTGTTTTCAGGTTCAGGATATTTGAAAGGCTGATAGATCAGGGAGGCGATTTTGGCAAATTTGCCTACAAAGTGAATGAAGTGCCCGGGGAGTTCACACGTATGGCTTCGGTTTCCCGTACACTTTCCGGAAAAGATGCCATAATAATGGATACAGGGCCAGCAGCCATATTCGGTGCACTATTTGATGCGAATGCGGTCCAGCCTGCCATAGTAGTTAACATAGGAAATGGTCATACGCTTGCCGGAATCATAGATGAGGACAGGATAGTTGGTCTTTTTGAACATCACACATCAGCCCTGGATGGGAAACATCTCCAGCAACACATAATTGACCTTGCAAACGGAAAACTTGGATTTGACGATATTTTCAATGAAGGCGGACATGGCTGTTACATAAAAAAAATATACGGAGAAGATACCATAATGTCAGTAATAATAACAGGCCCCAGACGTAATATCCTGCAGGACATGAGAACTGAGGACAGGGACGAGAGAATCTGGAAGAAAATACATTTTGCTGCACCCTTTGGCAGCATGATGCTTTCAGGTTGTTATGGATTGCTTACGCCCCAGCTGAGGCAATAACACCGAACCGGCGATAAGACTTATAAACTCCAAGGTAGTATGAGGACAGCCATCGAGATTAATCCATATTGTTGACAGGCAACATCAACAAATACAAATATATACATATAAATCAAGGTACAGATCCAGATGCGAGGATCAGTGGTACTATATATAGTATCGCGCTTTATTGCAATAATCAATTCAAGGAGATTATATTCATGGTAAGAAAACCAGCAAGTATGTACAGGAACGTCAGACAACGTTCATACACCAGAAGAAAATACATGGGCGGTGTGCCAGGCAGCCACATCATCCACTACGACATGGGTAACAAGAGCTCTGAGTTCCCGGTAAAGGTCACACTCATAGCAGACGAAAGATGCCAGTTGCGCCACACTGCACTTGAAGCCGCCCGTATCACTGCAAACAGGGCAATGGTCAACGCTGCAGGACGTCTGGGATATCACATCAAACTGAGAGTTTATCCCCACGAAGTACTCAGGGAGAACAAGCAGGCCACAGGAGCAGGTGCAGACCGTGTATCCAGTGGTATGCGAGGAGCTTTTGGAAAGAACGTAGGAACTGCAGCAAGGGTTTCTGCAGGCCAGAAGATCTTCACAATCTCTGTGAACAAAGAGCACTTTGCAATGGCAAAGGATGCGCTCAGGAAAGCCGGCCAGAAACTGCCAACACCTGTCAGGATAGTTGTAGACCAGGGACAGGAACTTGTGCAGTAAACAAAGACAAAAGAGGGATAAAAGATGGAAGATTACGAAGCGCTGCTGGATCGTGCAATAGCAAACTTACCCGACATGGAGACTACGGATGCCCGTTTCGTAATCCCCGAACCAAAAATAATGGTGGAAGGTAAGACCACGATCCTTGATAATTTCAACAACATTGCAGATGTCCTGAACAGGGATCCTGACCATCTGATGAAATACCTTACACGTGAGATGGGTACAGCAGGTAAGATCGAAGGCTTAAGGGCCATATTCCAGGGCAGGTTCTCAAAGGAACAGATCCAGTCAAACATCGGAGCCTATGTAGAGGAATTCGTTATGTGCTCCGAATGTGGAAGGCCTGATACCCAGCTTGTCAAGATGGACAGGATCATCGTGTTGAAATGCGCAGCTTGCGGAGCACACAGACCCGTAAAGAAAAGAAGAGCCAGCGCGCCGGTAAAGCAGGATTCCGTTGAAGAAGGAAAAGAGTACGATGTCCGTATCGATGCTGTTGGTTCCAAAGGTGACGGAATCGCAAAGATGGACAAGTTCACTATCTTCGTTCCAGGTGCTGCAAAGGGTGAGACCCTTAAGATCCGCATTAAAAGGATCAGTGGAACCCTTGCATTTGCTGAAAAAGTGTGATACCTTTTCATTCAGGTATCAACCTTTTCTTTTCTGAGAATCTTTTTTGAAAGTAACTGTTATATAATAGTCGTGCCGTAAATATATAAAATACTCGAAAATAAATAATCGAGGGAAGACATGGCACGAGTACCCACAGGAATACCGGGATTTGACGAACTCATAGAAGGCGGGTTCATCGAGAATGACGTGATCCTCCTGACAGGCGGACCCGGTGCAGGTAAATCTACTTTTGGCTCACAGTACCTGTATTCAGGAATAATGCATCACAATGAGCCAGGGGTTTACATCACATTCGAAGAAACACCCGCCCGAATCATGAGAAATATGTGGAGGTATGGATGGGACATGGAGCGCCTCGTAAAAGAGGATAAACTCCGCATAATACGAACAGACCCCATCGCATATGGTCGCTATATCAAAAAGAGCATGGAAGCTGATAATAAAGGCGATCATGAAAATGCAACCCTTGAGACGGTGCTGAAGCAGATATATGCAAACATCAGGGAAATAAACGCAAAAAGGCTGTTCATTGATTCACTTACATCGTTAAAGATATCCCCAGATCCTGTAGATGTAAGGCATATCATACTTGAATTTATAAAAAATATAGAGAGTTTTGATTGCACCACCATAATTACAAGCGAGATCCATAAAGATCCTGACAATTTCAGTGTTGAAGAGTACCTTGCCGAAGGAGTTATCTGCCTTAAGGTATTCAGGATTGATGGAGAAAGGATCAGATCCCTTGAGATATTGAAAATGAGAGGTGTCAAGCATGATGAAGTGCTGCGCCCTTATTTGATAACTGACAATGGAATCATTGTTTATCCCTACGAATCTGTTATTGGTAAGGAAGCTGATGTGTTCTCCTTTCAGAAATCTTCGATTTTAGGGGAAGAGTAAATGAAAGCCGATCAAAAAGGTTCAGACAGCAAGGATATCACATTGGTTTCAATACCCGGACTCTCAATAAGAATGGATAAAAAGGCAGAGTTTGTCCAGCTCAAATCACATGGGGCTTTACGTAAAGCATGTGCACCTTTCCTGAAAAAGATCAATCAGCGTTTAAAGGAAGAAAAACCTGCCTTTGTTACTGATGACAGAGTGGTAGCTTCCACATGGCTTCCACCCATCCCAAGTAAAGCTTTCAACAGGTTGTTACTGGCCGAGACCCAGATAGCACTTGGAAGATATATCCCTGAGACCGTTTCCTTTGAGATCACACGCAACTGCAAATGTAATTGTGAACACTGCGTGGTCAGCGAAGGAGAAGGCGACCTTAATATCGACACCATGAAAAAGGCCATCGACGATGTGCTTGACATGGGTGCAATGGTGATAGTCTTCACAGAAGGTGACCCCATGCTGCGTGAAGATATATACGAACTGATAGATTATGTGGACAAGGAACGCGCCATAGTCAATATGTATACCCCGGGAACAGAGATGACACCTGAGAATGCAAATCGTCTGAAGGATGCCGGGCTGCACAACCTGCTGGTCAGCATTTACTCCACTGACCCTTTAAAACATGATGCTGTACGCCGTCTTGAAGGGGCTTTTAATATGGCTACAAGCGCGATGAAGATGGGACTTGATGCAGGATTGCTTGTTACGATGGCAACCCATGTCTCACCAAAGAACATAGATGAATTGCCTGCAATGTATGAACTTGCCAGAGAAATAGGCGTGCATGAATTCTCACTCTGGGAATCCGTACCAAAGAAAAAGGATGACCCGATCATCACAGAGGAGGACAGGCAGAAAGTGCTTGATATGTACCACCGCATCAACTCCTCCCGGGGAGGGCCGCGTATTTTTTCCAACTCATACTTTGAGAGGGAGATGCTTGGATGTATGGCAGGCCAGAGATGGATACATGTATGTGTTGACGGACAGGTAAAAGCATGCCCCTACATCCCATTCAGCTATGGCAATATACAGAACAGTTCCATAAAGGATATATGGAGCAAGATACGCAAGGACAGGCACTTCAGAGGCCAGCGCAGTACATGCCTGATGCAGGAGCCCGAATATCTCCGGCTTGTGGATATGATCCCGCAGGATGCATCAAAGCCATATGATATAGATAAGATACAGAACTGAATTCAGTTTTTTCTAGTATCTTTTGCCGGATTGCCGTTATCAAGGCTTTCCAGCAGTCTTTTATTTTGCCAATAAAAACCGAGCATAATTATTGTCATGACAATAACAATATGATGCCACATATTTGAGAAAATATCCGGCCACAAATACGTGAATAAAAATCCAATCGTAATACCAAATACCCACATAATGATGGAATTGATAAGAGAAGCCTTTTTCGGACCATATTTATTATTCCAGCGATGAAGCAGTTTCCATCCCGTGAAATAATCAACAAATTTCAGTTGATCAGTATCTTTTGAATTTCCTACAAAGCGTTTCATTTTTTCTTTCTGGATGTCACAGGATTTCCTGTAAATTATCACAGAGAACATTGCAGTTAGCAGGAAAGCAAGATAACCATATTGCCATGGAAGAAAAATGAACAAAACAAATAAAATAAACATCATTGCACCCACAAATGCAGGCAAACAGCTATCCCTATGTTTCAAGGCAGAATACAAATTATACACTGCCACTAAACCGAAAAACAATGCTCCAAAATGAAAAAAAGTTACATTCATTGTCTATTCCCATGAAATTGATTCCAATTGAGTAAAGAGAGAATATTGTATAAATTATTAACCTTATTTGATATTAAATTATACATACTTATGCAGAAATGCAATAAGAACCTTTACATATCACAACGTATTTTTACTAACAATTTTAAGTGCCAGACACTAAATGAAAATGATCCGGGAAACGGAGGAGCAAGAGGCAACATATGAACATGAAGATCGACCCATGGAGTGCATTGAACATTGACGATTATTCCAAACTATTCGATGAATTCGGAATACTGCCATTTGATGATATGCTCCGGGAAATTGAGAATCCTCACAAGTTCATGAGCCGTAAGATAATATTCGGACATCGCAGCTATGATCTCATCACCGATGCCATGACGAACAAAAAGCCATTCTCGGTCATGAGCGGATTCATGCCTTCCGGGATGATCCATCTCGGGCACAAAATGGTGATGGAGGAAATAATATGGCATCAGCAACATGGTGCCGATGCATTTGTAGGGATCGCGGACCGTGAGGCGCATTCTGTCAGGGGCATGCCATGGGAAAAATGCCGTGACATCGGCATAAACGAGTATATCATTAGTCTTATTGCTCTTGGATTCAATCCAAACGGCCACATATATTTCCAGTCGGGTTCAAAACAGGTAAAAGACCTTGCATTCGAACTTGGTTCAAAGGCCAATTTCTCCGAACTCAGTGCGATCTACGGGTTCACAGGTGAGACAAGTGTCTCGCACATGCTTAGTGCAGTGACCCAGAGTGCGGACATACTCCACCCTCAGCTTGAAGAGTACGGAGGACCAAAGCCAACAGTTATCCCCGTTGGCGCAGACCAGGATCCGCATATTCGCCTTACAAGAGGGCTTGCCCACAAGATGAACATGTTCAAGATAGAAGGACGCGAAGATAAGGACGGGAACAGATATCTGAGCGTTCGCAGCAAAGCAGCTCCGCAAGACGCCCTGAAAGAGCTGAAAGAACGCATTCCCGGCAGGACTAAACTTTTTGAAGGACATGTGGATGTGTTTGATACTGATAGCTTTGAAATGCTTCTCAATACTGTCAGACAGGTAGAGCTTGAATTCGGAGGATATGCATTCGTGCCTCCTTCTTCCACATACCATCGCTTCATGTCAGGATTGCAGGGCGGCAAGATGTCAAGCAGCGTTCCTGAAAGTTATATTTCACTTACTGAAGACCCAAAAGGTGCAGCAAAGAAAGTGAAGAGAGCAAAGACCGGAGGCAGGATGACGCTGGAGGAGCAAAAACAACTTGGCGGTGAGCCAGAGAAATGCTCGGTCTATGAGATGTTCCTTTTCCACCTTGTGGAGGATGACGGGGAACTTGCCCAGATATATACCGAATGCCGCCAGGGAAGCAGGGTTTGCGGTAATTGCAAAGCCCTTGCTGCCGAAAGGACGGAAAAGTTCCTCAAAGAGCACCAGGAACTTCGGGAAGTAGCAAAGGACAGACTTGATGAGTACGGATTATGATTATCAACAACAGGTGTGATTATGAGCTCCCAATATAACCTTACATCCAACGAGAAGAATGCACTTCTTGCACTGGAAAAACTAAAAGATGCAAGCCCCGGTGAACTGGCTGACAAAGCAGAGATGAAAATGGAAACTGCAATGCAGGCTGCTTTTCTGCTAGAGGAGAAAGGACTTGTGCAGGTAGAGGAAACTGTAACAGGGATCTTTGAACTTACAAAGGAAGGAGAGAAATATGCAGATGAAGGCCTGCCTGAAAGGCAGATAATCAACGCGGTTTCAAAACCTGTTTCCATGGATGAACTCAAAGAAAAGTTCAATCCTGCAGTTGTCGGTATTGCCACAGGATGGCTGCGGCGCAAAGGGTGGGCAAGCATAGACAAAGGAATGATCGTTCCAACAGGCAATTGCGATACTGGCCCGGACGAGCAGGTTCTTGCATTGTTTGCAGGGGAGAAGAAGACACTTGAGGAGCTGGGAGCAGACCTGAGTGTCATAGGTGACCTGATCAAACGTAAGCTTGTTTCAAAAAGCGAAGAAAAAGAAAGGAAAATAACCATTACACCAAAAGGCAAGGACCTTGTTGCAGAGGGAATTACTGTTGAGGAGGAACTGGCGCAGATCAGTTCCGAACTCCTGAAAACCGGTGACTGGAGGAACAGGAAGTTCAGACCTTACAACATCCACACAACACCAAGACCCATATACGGTGCAAAGATACACCCCTATCAGCGCCTGATAGACCAGATGAGGCGTATTTTCCTGGACATGGGATTCACTGAGATCAAGGGCGAAGTGGTACAGAGTTCTTTCTGGAACTTTGATTCACTGTTCCAGCCCCAGGACCACCCTGCAAGGGAAATGCAGGACACGTTCCATCTTTCAAGTGTATCGGAGCTCCCGGAAGAATATAAGGACAACGTATGTGCTGCACACGAGAATGGAGGAGAAACCGGTTCAACCGGATGGGGCGGCAAGTGGAGCGAAGAAATTGCCTGCAGGAACGTCCTCCGGACACATACCACCGCACTGACCATCAAATACCTTGCAGACAACCCTGAACCTCCGGTCAAGGCTTTCTCCATAGACAGGGCATACCGCAGGGAGACCATCGACCCCACACATACACCTGAGTTCGAGCAGCTTGAGGGTGTTGTGATGGACAGGGACATGTCATTCTCAAACCTTCTCGGATGCCTTTCCGAGTTCTATCACAGAATGGGTTTTGAGGATGTGCGCTTCAGGCCCGGCTATTTCCCATACACAGAACCAAGTGTGGAGCCGGAGGTATATGTGGACGGGCTTGGATGGGTAGAACTGGGAGGAGCAGGTGTTTTCAGAAAAGAGGTCACCCATCCCCTGGGCATCAGATATCCCGTTCTTGCATGGGGTCTTGGTGTTAGCCGCCTTGCCATGCTGAAACTGGGACTCAAGGACCTGCGCCAGTTGTACCACTCAGATATTGACTGGCTGCGCAAGAGCGAGGTATGCCAGCTTTAACTGGCATCCTGCATAATTCTGACCCGTAATCTTTTTTTCATCTTTTTGTGATAATCTTTGCCAGCCAGGATCTCTCTATTCCCACCGCATTTTCCGGACAGAGCTCGCGGCAGCAATAGCACATAATGCATTTTTCCCTGTTTATTTTCAGATGCTCATTGGTCCTTTCTATGGCATCAACAGAGCAATTCATGATACAAGCACCGCAAAGCACACATCTTGTGGTGTCTATCTCAGGCCTCATTTCAAAGTATCTGCCAAAGAACTTTGTCACAAAAGGCGGAACATTGAACAGTATGCCTCCACTTGAAGGTTTGTACTTCATTTTGACATCATCAGCATTTATTCCTATTACTTTTGGTACCGTTTCACCAAATCCTCGCTCAAGGGCTGCAACCGTTGTTGGAACTTTCATGGGGTCGATGCCCATTATACCTGTAGCTATCACATCAAGTGAAACGCAATCATAGGATGCAAGAATTATGCCTGTTCTCACAGGTGTGCCATGTGAAGGCCCATTGCCTTCCATACCAACCACAGCATCCATGACCGCAAGATGGGGCTTTGCTACCGAATAAAGATCCACCACAGCTTCACCAAACAATTTCCTGTCGGCCAGCAGATGCATTTCCTTCCTGGTCCGCAGTGGCAATGCACCGAACATGTTCTTGACAGCACCTGTATAACGGGTCAGTTCGTGGGTCTTCATCTTGGGCAGGGATATAACAACGTCGGCATTCAGCACAGCTTTAGATATAAAGAGCCGGGGAAAATGAATGGCTTTTGGCACCTCCACTTGCGCATAGCCTCCTGTCTGAAAATTAATGAGCTCAACATCGTGCTCCTTTGCTACTTCTTCCATACCCGATACCCTGAAGGCATCAGCCGTGGCTCCAGGGTGGGTCATGCCCGAACCATCCCCTATAATCGGAATTCCACCGGCTTCCTTCACAAGCTCACACATTGCGGCAACTATGGACGGATGAGTTGTCACTGCCTCTTCCGGTCTGCGGGAGGCGAGAACGTTGGGCTTGAGGAGCACACGGTCACCTTCAGAGATGATATCTTTCAGACCTCCAATCAGGGAGACTGCTTCATCCACAGCTTTTCTTGATACGGAATAATCATCACACCCGACTATAGAGACTTTGGAAGCCATGTATGCTATGTAAGGACCCGGGATTAAAATAGGTATTGAAGATCGATGTGGATGGAATGAAGAGACTTATAAGGAAACTATAAAAAAAAACACATCATTATTATTATCATTATAACTTTCAGAACATATTCGGAAGGTATATGAACGTAGAAGAACAAATGAACAAATAGTCTACTATAAGGACTAAAGCAATACAGGAAAAGGTGGTGCAAATATGAGGAAAGCAATATTTACAATCCTAATAGCTATAAGCCTGCTAATAACCGCAGGAGTAGCAAGTGCAAATCCAGTTGTATACGAAGTTGGTGATTGGTCCCCTGCCGGGGGTGCTATTGAAGAATGCAATAGAGCAGCAGAGCTGACCGGCGTGACTTGTGGTGAATACGCATACAAAATAGAATGGAACCAGACCGATGTCAGTGCCAATAATGGAGAATACGACACCGGCAACGGCATTATAACTATATCGGATAGTACACTATACGCATTCAACTGGGAAATAGAATCTGATTACTCTGTCTGCAAAGTAATTCTCAAGGCAGGAACCGGGGCAGATATATATGTATACACTGGCGATAGTATTGGAAGTGTTGACATTGATGACGATCCTGCGATCAGCCACGCTACATTCTGCTTTGAGGAGAGTGAAAATGGCAATGAGATCCCGGAATTCCCGACAATTGCACTTCCGATAGCTGCAATTCTTGGACTGGCGTTCTTCCTCCAGCGCAGAAAGGAGTGATCATACTCCTTTTAATCTTTTTTGATTTTTGCGATAATACAAGATCATTTTTCTTCCATTGCTTCTTCGACACTCTTTCTTATGATATAGCCTGCCTGGTGTAGTATCGTATCGCCTAGCTGGGCGTCTTTTTCCATGCTTGCGGTACAGGGGTAGGAGTGATGGGCACCTGAAATTGTTTCCTTATAGTCCCGGATATCTGACCATTTTAGTTTCTTGGCAACGAACCAGGTTGCACCGCAGGGAGCATCCCTCAGGACCTCCACATGGGTGAAAAGTCCGTTTACAGTATCTGTGGTGATCTTCAGTAAGGGGTGACCAAATCCCATCTTTACGAATTCATCTATATGTGCTTTCCCTGTTATGTCCAGTGAGCAGAAAGGCTTGGGGCATTCACATTCAACCCCCATGGACTCGAGTTTAGACCTTACCTGCTCTGTAAGGCCTGCCGGAACAAGCCGGGAATCGTCCACCGGAATGATCACTGCCTTTGCACCGGTCATTGTGACAATATCAGGAACAGCCATCAAGAGGTCAGGATGCAGGTCAATGGCAATGATAAGGTCAGACATTGGCAGGCCTGCAGGAATATATTCCAGGGGTTCCTCTACAAAGTCCGGCAGGTCTGTGCGCAGTTCAAAAATACCCATGATAAGGGGGGCAAAACACGTCCTTGGTTCGCGACAATGGTCGCATAGTTCACCGCAGGAAACACAAAAACTATCAGAATTGACAAGGTTGCCGACAACCTTCTTACCAAACTCTCCCGAATAGAAAATGCTCAGACGCATGCCAGTAAGTATACGGATGATACTTAATAAAGTTCCCTGCCAGGAAATAGACTGTTTCCCGGTTTCCCCATATTCCTCATATTCCCGCTTATCTTTGGGATCTTTTCGTATGCACTATGCCCATGATATAAGCAGGTATACATCCGATGGCCGTACAGGTTTCAAGGGAGATGCCCCGGGAAGTTATATCCAGATGATACCTGGCAAGACTGAACAGTTCTTTTGGCAATCCTTTATGGCCAAGTCCCACAAGCACCAGGAAAGACCTGTTGCGGATTATCTCATCTGCAAGGGCCTCAGGAGTAATGGAGAATTTCTGTTCCGGTTTGGAGCTTGTAACCACCACCGAGCCAAACTGTGGCTGGAAGCCTTTCTTTGGAAGGTCAAAGACGAAAAGGTGACGTTTCTCATGCAGCAGCCGCAGGTATTTACCGGACTCGCCGATGGTGGTCTTATCTGCCACATAGTCCACAAGTTCATCGGCATCCATCCTGAAAGGGAAATCATATAAGGCAAGAGAGAATCCGAATGCATGGCAGATGGGAGCTGCCCTTGCTATTGCCCTGTAATGGGCATCAAGTACTTTGATCTTATCATAAGTATTAACAATTCCAAGTGTCAGCAGTCTTATCACCGTCCCTTGTACCTGATATCCAGACGCAGTACAGATTGCTTACATGTATTTAACCTGTCGCATCCGGCACAATCTTCCCAAAGTACTGCTTTTTCAGAATCATCCAGCTTTTTAAAACCCGCCTTTTCAAAAAAAACAGGCGAAGTGGTCCTCGTAAAAATGAAATCCACATCTTTGACCTGAGAGAGCAGTGCATACAGCAACATATGCCCGATGCCTTTTCCACGATAGTTGGGATGAACAGCTACGGAATGTATCTCAGTAATCTTACCGGTCTGCAGATATGCAGCCCCGATTATCCGCTCACCAAGCAGAGCAACTATAAACTCATCGATCGGGAGACCTTCAATATCAAGGAAATAAGTGGACATGAGCACCTGAACCGGCACACTATCTCCAGATACCGCTTTTCTTATAGTGACATCGGATGCTGCATCACCGGATGCAGTATGTTTACCATCATGCGGATTCATAGAACCTCATCCATACTTCCGCTCCTGAAACCATCAAGGTCCAGGGTGACATAATTAAAGCCCAGGTCCCTGAGGTAAGGAACGACATCTTCCCGCATACCCAGCAGAAGGGGCATATCCTCACAGGATATCTCTATCCTTGCAATCCCCCTATGGTCCCGCACCCTTAGTTCATGTAACCCAAGTCGTATGAGAAAGTCCTCTGCCTTTTCCACTCTCCTAAGGGATTGCTCCGTGAGGGAAACACCGTAAGGAAAGCGGGAAGCCAGACATGGAGACGGTTTTTTATCTGCAACTGAAAGCCCGAGTTCACCTGCTATCTTCCTTATTTCATGCTTATTGATACCAAATTCAATGAAAGGGGAATACACAACATGCATGGCCTCATCGATTGCCTGCCTTCCAGGCCTGTAGACATCAAGGTCAGAGACGTTGCTCCCCTCTATGATAACATTGAACCCAAGCTCCGTCCTCACATCATCCAGGATATTCAATATCTCTTTTTTGCAATAGTAGCACCTTTTTGGACCGTTCTCGCATATCAAAGGAATCTGCAGTTCATCATAATCTACTATCCTGTGCCTGACACCTATCTCCCCGGCCACTTTAATGGCGCAGTCAAGTTCCCTCTCAGGAAAAGACTGAAGATTTACAGTTACAGCAACAGCATTATCCCCAAGTTCACCATGGGCTATGGAAGCCAGGACAGAGCTGTCCACCCCACCGGAAAAGGCAATGATGACACTCTCCTTTTCGGATATTCCTTTTTTCAGCGATACTAACTTCGATCTTAGCATTTCATCAGGCATTGATGGCAATATACGGAATAAAAGGATATATTGTTAAGCATGCCTTCACAAAACATAAAATAGTGTTTTGACATATATCTGCAATACTTTTTAAAATGGTGATAAAGGATGGCATTTTTCGGAACTAATGGTGTAAGGGGAATAGCTAACGAATACATAACCCCGCAACTGGCAATAGACGTTGCACGTAGCCTTGGGACATATATGGGATCGCAAGGCGTGGTTGCCATTGGAAGGGATACAAGGGCCTCCGGCGAGATGCTCAAATCCGCTGCAATCGCTGGTGCACTATCAGCCGGTCTCACGGTCGTTGATGTTGGTGTCTGTCCCACGCCTTCGGTACAGTACTATGTGAAGGAACATGCAGATGCGGGGATCGTTGTTACCGCATCCCACAACCCCAGGGAATACAACGGGATAAAATTAATAGCCGGGGACGGAAGTGAACTTTCAAGGGAAGGCGAGGCAGAAGTAGAGAAGATATACTATTCAAAGGAATTCAATGCTGCACCATGGAACAGGACCGGAGACCTGCGCCATGACAGCAATGCCAATGAACTCTACCTTCAGGGAATAATCAATTCTGTGGACCATGAGCTCATACGCAGTAAAAGGTTCAGGGTCGTGGCAGACACCGGATGTGGTGCGGGATCGGTTACACTTCCATTTCTCCTGCAGAGACTGGGGTGTGAAGTTATAACCATTAACGGACAGGTTGACGGTACATTCCCATGGAGAAATCCGGAACCCACCCCGGATGTACTCACAGAACTTGCGGAACTGGTCCGAAGAACAGGAGCCAATATGGGTGTTGCCCAGGACGGGGATGCTGACAGGGCAGTATTCTTTGACGAGAATGGGAATTTCATCGAAGAAGAAGTGCTGCTTGCAATGATGGCTAAATACGTGCTCAAAAGGAAGAAAGGACCTGTTGTCACACCTGTCAGTTCCTCATCCCGCATGCTGGACGTTGCAAAGGAAGCAGGGGTTGAGCTGATATGGACTGCTGTGGGATCCATCAACGTGGCGCGCAAGATGATGGAAACAGGAGCTGTCTTTGGAGGAGAGGGTAACGGAGGACTTATTTTCCCGGAGCACCAGTACTGCCGCGACGGCGCCATGGCGTGTGCCAAGTTCCTGGAGATAATAGCAAATGGGCAGAACCTGTCAGAGCTTGCCAGAAGCGTGCCCTCATACTTTAACTCAAAAACGAAAATAAGATCAGAAGACCTGCCAGCTACAATGGAGAAGGTCAGAAAAGAAGTGCTCTCAAAGGATAATGAAGTCGACACGACCGATGGTGTCAAAATATGGTTTGAAGATGGATGGGTGCTTATCCGGCCTTCAGGAACGGAGCCGATAATCCGAATATTCGCAGAATCTAAAACAAAGGAAAGAGCTGATGCTCTGATGAATGAAGGGGTCGGACTGGTTAGCAGATCCGGATAAGGCTTATCATGCCTTTCCCCTGGATTCACCCAGGACGATGCCTGTTGCAATAAGATGAGCCACCCTCAGTGGTTCGGGTATATTGCTTCTTGTTGATGAGAGCTTAACAACCCTCTCAGCAGATACTGCATCAATTCCACAGCACTGTATGAATACAGGATTTAACTCTTCCTTTGTTACCACTTTACTTATGCTTCCGGCCTTTCTGATGATCCTGAGCCTTTCATCCTTTTCTGGCAGCCAGGATAAAGCCGCTTCTATTTTCCTGAAATCGGGGAGATTGCGCATTATAACGATAAACGGGATGCCGGTCTCATCATTCAGACGAACTATGTCAACCGGATTAAAACCTCCGTAGGTCACTCCGTCAAGCATGACAACCCGTATTTGCGGGAAATGCTTACTCCGGCGCACCATTGAACTGATGCGCTCTGTTGCATCCATACCATCCCTTGTGACCTCAGAGCGCAGTACACCGTCAAGCCACTGACCTCCACGGAAAAAAGCTCCCACTATTGTAATGGTATCGGATATGAGTGCTGAGTCATCGATGCCCAGTATGCGGATCTCATCTTTAATATGAAAATGGCTTCTGGCAGTATTCACAAAAAATATTATGAAAAAAGGTAATGAAGTAACTTGCCGGCGGGAATGCCTAAATGAACATTCCTTCCGGAAGGACTTCCTTTCTGGTTTCTGCTTTTGACATGACCTTCTGCACAGACTCAAGGAAATCGGCCATGCTGACCGAGTCCTTATCAAACCTTACAGCAAGCATGCCTGCTTCCATGGCAATTGCATTGAGGTCGGCCCCGCTTGCGTTCTCTGTGAGTTTGGCCAGTTTCCTGAAATCAATGTCATCTGCAACGGACATGAAACGGGTGTGTATCCTGAAGATATTGGCACGGGCCTCCTCATCCGGCATTGGTACATAGACTATCCTGTCAAACCTGCCAGGCCTGAGTATTGCAGGATCGAGTACGTCCAGTCTGTTGGTGGCTGCAATTATCCTTACATCGCCCCTGTTATCGAATCCATCCATTTCAGCAAGCAGCTGCATCAGGGTCCGCTGTACCTCCCGGTCAGCACCGTTGGTATCGTTCAGGCGCCTTGATGCTATTGCATCCAGCTCATCTATGAAGAGTATGCTCGGAGACTTCTTCCTTGCCATGTCGAAAAGTTCCCTGACAAGTTTTGCACCGTCACCGATGTATTTCTGGATCAGTTCTGAACCCACGACGCGGATGAAAGTAGCTTCTGTCCTGTGTGCAACAGCCTTGGCCAGCAGGGTCTTACCAGTTCCCGGTTCACCGTAAAGCAGAACACCCTTGGGAGGGGTAATGCCTATGCGTCTGAATGTATCGGGCTTGGTCAAAGGCAGTTCAACGGATTCTATCAGTTCCTGTATCTGTTCATCCAGTCCTCCGATATCTTCGTAATTAACATCCTGTGATTCCAGTACTTCCATTGCAGAAACTTCCGGGTCCTCGCTTGTTGGAATGACTTCCACTATGGCAAGTGTCTGCTGATTCAGTGCAACTTTAGCACCCGGGACCAATGAACCTTCATTAAGGTACTGGGATACGTTCACCATGAACTGCGGGCCTGTGGAACTCCTCACAAGTACCTTCTCCTCACTGATGACATCCATTACAGTTGCCACTACAAGAGGAACGGTCTTGAGGCGGTCTATCTCTGCCTGCAGCCTGCGTACCTCACGTTCGTATTTGAGCTTCTGGCTCTCAACAAAACGCTTTTCTGATTCTATCTGGTCACATTGTTCTTTCAGGAGATTGTTCCTGGACTCAAGTTGCCTCATACGGTCGAGCAGATATTTGGAAAAGTCTTCCTCACTGTCCGAACCGACATAATCATAGTCAGACTTGTTCACAGAAGTAAAATCGTATCTTCTGTGCTCAAAGTCACTGTCGCTGGTTTCGCTCATGTGCCTCCGAATATTATTTAAGTGCAAAGGGTATATAGCCCTTTCGTAAAGATGAGATTAGACCCGATATGAGTTGAGATCTATGCAGTGTGAAATATGTGGCGCTGAAATAAGAGGCGATTCTTTTAAAGTTAGCATTGATGGCAGTGAACTTACAGTATGCGGAAGATGTTCACAGTATGGAAATGCTGTTGGAAAGCGCACTCCGGTATCAAGGAAAGTTGCACCTGTTGGCCGTGCTCCTGGTAGCACCGGCACCCGCAGACCTCCTAAAAAAGTACCAGGAATGATAGTGGATGAGCTTGTTGATGATTATGACCAGGTTATCAGGGAAGCCAGGGAGAGCAGGAAATGGTCACATGACCAGCTTGCCTCAAAGATCAAGGAAAAAGCAACGCTTATCAAAAAGATAGAGCGAGGGGAGATCGTTCCGGAGGATGACGTCCGCCAGAAGATAGAAAAGGCCCTTGATATCAAGCTTACCGAAAGGACCGGAGATGACGACTGGAGCGGTGAACGCCTGAACCGTGGCACAACACTGGGCGATATTGTGACGATCAAACGCAAATAAGGATTATAAGGTAGTATTATGAGTCTGCAAGGTAAGAAACTGGGGTTCATTGGAACCGGAAAAATGGGAGGAGCATTGATAAAAGGCATATGCGGTGCCGGTTTATTCTCACCTTCCGATGTATATGCAAGTGACCTGTATGAACCGTTCCTCAACGAACTGAAACAGGATGTGGGCATCAACATATCCACAGATAACATAGTAACAGTGGGCAATGCCGATATAATTGTCCTTGCAGTCAAACCACAGATACTCAGGAAGGTCATAGCCTCCATAAAAGATGCCGTGACAGCTGACAAGCTGATTATCTCAATTGCTGCCGGTGTCAAGCTGGATGACATCGAAAGTGAGTTCAATGAAGGGACACGTATCGTAAGAGTCATGCCAAACATAGCTGCAACTGTTGCAGAAGCTGCCTCAGCCATCACCCAGGGAAAGATTGCATCAAAAGAAGATGCGGAGGATACACTCATGATATTCCGTTCTGTGGGAAGTGCCATTCAGGTACCGGAAAATCTCATGGATGCTGTGACAGGATTATCAGGAAGCGGGCCTGCATACATATTCCCTGTGATCGAGGCAATGGCAGATGGTGCGGTTTACGAAGGACTTGACAGGAACAGTGCATTGATACTTGCCGCCCAGACAGTGATGGGAGCTGCAAAAATGGTTCTTGAGACCCGAATGCACCCCGGGGAGTTAAAGGACATGGTCACCTCCCCTGCAGGGACAACCATCCGTGGCATTCGTATCCTTGAAGAGAACGGTGTAAGGGCTGCTTTCATGAAGGCTGTTATAGAATCATCCAATCGTTCAAAAGAACTTGCAAAGTGATGCGAATCCCTGAAATGATCATGTATATCTCTTCAGAATAGAAAAGTTTATTACATTAAAAAGTTTTAACTATATCTAGGCTAGGAAATCCAGGCATATTGGGTGCGGGAACCTAAAAACGTAATTGAAGAGATATATTATGGAAAAACTACACAAGGGGATTTTCTGGGATGGGGATTGGAGTTAAATCTTTTGCCGTGATCAGGGGCGATAATGCGGACAAGGTCAATGTTGCATTGCATGATCTTGAACACTACGGCAGAATGAGATTTGCGTCGAAACCAAAACGTATCGAGCCTGTCTATGCAGATAACCTGCTGGTTAGTGTTGCAGGTGTGCCTCTCAGGGCCAAATGTAATTCAGCAGCACTGGTGGAGCTTGACAACAACGCAGGGGCGGCCATCAGCAAACTGAGGAAGATACATCCTCCGGCACATGTGGTAATAGTAAGCCCGAGGCACGAGGTATATGAGGAGCTCATGGATAAATCAGAGCTATATCCTGAGTTTGAGCGTACCTTTGAACCCCAGCACCATTGAGATCCAACGTTGCATCAAAAAGGATCAGTGACATCTGTAGTTTTGGTTATCTTCTTTAGCTTTCCTATATAACCAGGAAGACTTTCAACATCTTTGATCTCCTTCTGCACAAGAGAAACAATAAGACCACGTATCCTGGTATCAGGAGTGCTCCCCAGGGACTGCAGATTTTTTACAAGCTTTGAAGCAAGCAGATCCCCCCTTCGGTCCCAGTCCGTAAGTATAACGACCTTCTTGCCTGTTTTTGATAGCTCTTCACAGAAATCCATCAGTGGATAATGTGTGGAAGGACGAAGGTCACCATTCACCCCCAGAGACCTTAAAGCCGCAATGTCCCTTTTACCTTCAACAACGATTATTGAATCCCTGTCAGCAAGATCCTGCAGCTCATTTAATAGTTCTTCAGCCATTTCCAGTCTTTTCTGATAAACCTCCAGAGGAGCTTTTAGTACCCTGCCAGGATTTGAAGTTCTTCTTTGCATGAAATACCTGCACGATCTATTCTTAATTAGCACTCGGAGTTATCTGTCATCTGATTAAAGACTGACCTTTGGATCAGCAGAAATACAAAACACTGAAAATAAAACATTAAGGATAAAACAAATAAAATAAGCGGTTACAAGCAAATACCCTGTCACAAAAAGCAAACATTTCGGGATAGGAGGGTTATTTGCGACAGGGTAATGATATTTACTTGTAATAACGAACGAAATCCTCAAACTGCTCATAGTAGCCTGCTCTTTCTACCAGGTTTTCGAAATATTCATCCATGTATTTCACCTCAGATATCAGATTGCCTTTTGTGTATATTAAATAAAAGGAAGCATGGTGAAAGTATTAGATACCCATTGAATACATGAGTTAATCAGAATGCTCCAGCAATTTTTCTTTGAGTTTTATTACTATGGCAAAATACTCAGCGTTTCCTAAAAGCAGGGACTTTTTTGAGTTATGCATACCACTTACAATAGAAACATCAGATATTTTCAATCCAAAAAGATCTGCAATAGTTCCTATTAACTGTTCGTTGGCCTTGCCCTTGCGGGCATTCTCAGATAAGCGCACCTCGATACGCTTTCTCCATGGATTATAGCCGCCTGGTACAGAAAGGGTTTTAGAACCGGGTGTTACCTCTATATCAATGAGAACCCCTGCATCGGTCTTTTTCAATGCATCCTCAAAAGACATCTCCTATCATCCCGAAACAAAATAAATCAAATTGCTGCATTAAGCAAAAGTAGTGAACTTTAAGGATAGTGCTGTCGTCTGACGCACTAACTCCGGGAGATCATCCTAGATGGAATTTCCGCTGTCCTTCCCGGTTTCCCTCGTGACAGGCATTTATCGCACTATCCGGTGTAACGTATTGAGGTTGTCTGTACAATCACAGATAGGCTCTGCCATGCTCTCATGCAAGGACCTAACAATACGCGCTTTAATAGAGCATACAGATACATATAAAGGTAACGTCTTTATCCCCATAACTCCCTTTATAAGCGCTTATAAACAATGAGAACCATAGATGAGTATCCATGCCACAGACAATCCATGGGAAGATAATATACGGACCTGAAGCAGAGGTCATCGAAGGCTATATAGTCATAGAGGATGGCATCATAAAGGAAGTCCATGAAAAGAAGAACGATTCCGGAAACATCATTGCACCCTGTTTTGTTAATGCACATACCCACATAGGGGATTCTGTATGCAAGGATCCTGCTCTGGGGATAACAGAAGGCCATTATGTCCGAAGGGACCTGAGCCAGCTAGTGCAGCCTCCTCACGGACTTAAGCACAGGATACTGAAACAGACACCACACAGGAAGATGGTGGATGCCATGAGCTGTTCTCTGAGGGATATGAACAATACAGGTACATTCGCTTTTGCTGATTTCCGGGAAGGAGGGGCCAAAGGAGTACTTGCATTAAAAGAAGCGCTTGAATCTTCCGATATTAAAGCCAGGATATTCGGCAGACCCGTGAATTATGGATCACAGCATGACATCTCGGCTGAACTGGAAGAACTCCTTCAAAACACCGATGGCCTCGGGATGAGCGGGGCAAATGATATTGACATGAATATACTGGAAACTGCGAGATATAAAGCTTTAAAGGCAGGTAAGACCTTTGCAATCCACGCAGGCGAGAGCAGCAGGGATGATATCGATAAGGCTTTGTCGCTGGACCCCGATATTCTGATACATATGACCCAGGCAACCCGGGGGGATCTCAGGGAAGTTGCAAAAAGGGATATACCAGTGGTGATATGTCCCCGTTCGAATTTCATTACGGATGTAGGAATGGCTCCGGTCAGGGAAATGTTGGAAACCGGAGTTAAAGTGGCAGTTGGAACAGACAATGTGATGCTGAATTCAGTGAACATGTTCGCTGAAATGGAGTTCTTGTCTAAAGTTTTTGGCATAGATGACAGACAAGTATTTATGATGTGTACGCTTATGGGTGCAACAATATTAGGACTTGAGACAACCGGTTCTATTCAGGAAGGAAATATAGCTAAGATAATGATAATCAACGGAAATTCAAATAATCTCACAGGTATAAAGGACCCTGTCAGCGGAATTGTAAGAAGAGGGCGACCTGATGACATATTATCAGTAATCTTATAACAGGGAAATATTCACAATGGAGAGGGATTATGGCAAGTACTCTGTATAAAAATATATTTATTGCGACCGACGGATCCAAACAAAACAGGAAAGCAGTTCAACACAGTATAGAACTTGCAAGACTGAGTGGAGCAAAATTATATGCAGGATATGTTGTCGATACTGCAGCTTTTGCTTCCATACCAATGGATGCAGGATGGGAAATGATGTACGAACTCCTTGAAAAAGAAGCAAACGTAGCAACAGACTCGGTTGAAGATCTTGCAAAGGAAGCGGGCATTGTTTGCGAAACGGTGACCCTTGAAGGAAACCCAAGCCACGAGATCATTGAATTTGCTGACAACAATAACGTAGATCTGATAGTCATGGGAACACTGGGTAAAACCGGATTTGACAGATTCCTGCTTGGAAGCGTAGCAGAAAAAGTTACCAGGAACTCAAAGGTACCCGTACTTGTGGTACGGGGTGACTCCGAAGAGGAATGAAAGGAGTTATAACATGCCAAAAAACATTAAAGTTTCTGATATAATGAGGAAGGAAGTAGCCTATGCTACCCTCCCTGGCTCAAGAGATGAGGTCCATACACTCCTCAAAGACAAAAGAGTATCCGGAGTGCCTGTATTAAAAGACGGGAAGATCGTGGGCGTGGTCAGCAGGGCAAACCTCCTGAGAAATCCTGAAGAGGAGCAACTGGCTCTGCTAATGACACGCAACCCCATTGTCATTGATCCTGATGTAGACATAACTGTTGCAGCAAAATTGCTTCTGGATAACAATATCAGAAGATTGCCCGTGGTAAAGGATGAGAAACTGCTGGGCATTATTTCCGTAGCAGATATTGTGGCTTCTATTGCCGAGATGAATATTACGGACCATGTAGGACAGTATCTGAATCCAACGGTTGTGCCTGTGTGGACAGATACCCCGTTAAACGTAGCTGCAAGGATAATGGAGCTTGCAAAGTCAAAAGCTGCCCCTGTAATTGACAGCAACCTTGAGGTAGTGGGCATAATAACAGACAGGGACATCATCAGTGCCAGCGTCATAGAAGACTCTGTGGAAATGTCAGACATGTCTAACGGTTCTGACGATGATGAATGGACATGGGAATCCATGAGAGATACCATGAGCATCTACTACAGTGTCTCCCGGGTGAAAGTACCTAACATACCCGTAAAAGAAGTAATGGTTGCAGATCTTGTGAAGGCGGCTTATATCTCAGGGGTAAGTGAGTGTGCACTGAAGATGAAGAGGAACAAGATAGACCAGGTACCAATTGTCAATGCCAATCAGAGATTCCTTGGTCTCCTTCGCGACCGTAACCTCATGAAGGCCATCATAAACCAGGAATAACTGCAGATTTTCGGGTAATACCAATATTTACCCGGATATTTTTTTCTTTTAGTTGGTTATTATGGAACGACCGTTCATATTCATAAATTCTGCAATGTCTGCAGATGGCAAAATATCTACAAAGGAGAGAAAGCAGGTAAGAATATCCGGCCCTGTCGACTTCAACCGTATGGATGGACTCAGGGCAGGGTCAGACGCCATCATGGTGGGAATTGGGACAATTATGGCCGATGACCCAAGTCTGACGGTGAAATCTGCGGCCCTGAGGAAAAAGAGAATGGACAGGGGACTTGAGGAGAACCCGGTAAGAATCGTTGTTGACAGCAAGGCACGAACCCCTGAGGATGCAGATATTTTTAAAAAGGGCTCAGGAAAGCGTATGATCATTGTCTCGGAATCAGCCCCGAGTGACAGACTATCAGTGCTTGCAGAAAAAGCAGAGATCATTGTTGCAGGCAAGGATATCGTAGACCTCACTCAGGCCATGGAAGAACTTAAAACCAGGGGTATAAAAAGACTGATGCTTGAAGGCGGAGCAACACTGAACTGGGGAATGTTCTCTGTCGGACTTGTGGATGAGATCTACACCTTTGTGGGTAACCTGATAATAGGAGGAAAGGATGCCCCCACCTTTGTTGACGGGGAGGGATTCCTGGAAAATGCCACTATTAAACTCGAACTGATAAATACCGAGAAAATAGAAGAAGGTGTGCTCCTGAAATGGAAAGTACATTATGATAAGTGAATTTTATTTTTTATACATCGCTTTTGTGCACTATCCCCAAAACATCGCACAAACTATAAATCAGTAAAGGATTATATAAGACAGACAAAGGTGATACCATGAACAAGATAATCCTGTCCGCAATAGCTATCATTGCCTTACTTTTCATCACTGCCGGACTTACGGGAAGCAATAATGGGTTAACAGATGACAGTGCGATCCTTACTGTTACCAATATACAGGAACTGGATGATGCAATCGAAAAAGGACCGGTACTGGTGGAGATAGGTACAGACAGATGCCCGGCATGTATCGCATTAAAGCCAATTCTGGTGGATATTGCAAATGAGTATGAAGGAAAAGCCACCGTGGCATACATAAATGCCGACAGGACAGGAGCCCTTGCAGCAAGTTTCAGGATATACTCCATCCCTGACTCATTCGTCATTGCCCAAAGAACTGACCAGGGTTATGTCTATATGGGCACTGACGGGCAGACCACAACTGAGCGCAATAAAGTAAGATTCTTGGGGCTCACAGGAAAAAGAACACTAACCAATGCCCTTGATGCAGCAATCGAATACAGGAAATGAGCGTGGATATGAATGCTTGAAACAAGCACAGTCACCCCTTTGGCTTCGTTCTTTGCAGGTGTGCTTAGTGTGCTGTCTCCCTGTGTACTTCCTTTGCTTCCAATAGTGCTTGCCTATTCCACCGGCCAGAGTAAACTTCGGCCCCTGGCAATAATCACAGGGCTTACCATATCATTCACAACAATGGGAATTGTAGCTTCGGCTTTTGGAGCCGTTTTTTTGCCTTATATAGATAAGCTCAGGATAATTGCCGAAATTACGATAATCTTCATAGGGCTTGGAATGCTCATGGAAAAGGACATGTTTGGCTTTCTTTCGAAGTATACGGGAAAGATCCGGACATCAGGTATGCTACCAGACGGTGAAAAGGGACTCTTTGGAGGACTTGCCGTAGGAATGGCACTGGGAATAGTCTGGATCCCTTGTGTGGGACCCATACTGGCTTCCATACTGACAATAGTGGCACTGAAAAGCGACATTTACTATGGTTCAGGCCTGCTTTTCATTTATTCGATAGGTTTTGCCATCCCAATGCTGATCATTGCTTATTCTGCAAAAATATCAGGTGACAGGCTCAGCAGATTGTCAGGGTTTGACGTCAAATTGAAAAAAGCGGCTGGAGCCATACTTGTAATTGCAGGGCTGTGGATGATCTACTCCAGCCATCTCGTTGCTTAACTTCTGGTGATAAAATCTGAATGGACCACATCCATCTCAAAACCGGGAACATAGTTCTACAAAAGAGTGAAAGATAAAGAAAAGTAAAGAAAAGGTAAGTGAAGATAAAAAAGTGAATGTGTTCAGTCAATTACACATTCATCATCATTTGCTAATGCAACAAGTTCATTGATACATGCCACAGCCATTGGTGTTCCTCCACGTGTTCCCACACATGTGATGGAAGGCACCGGTTCGTTCCTGACAGCTTCCTTTGATTCTGCAGCATTTACAAATCCAACCGGAGTGCCTACGACAATTGCCGGCTTGATGCCATGCTCGATCATCCTGCAAACTGCAAATGCTGCAGACGGTGCATTGCCAATAGCCACAATAGAACCTTCAAGGATATCCCTGCATTTCAGGAAACCTGCTGCAGTCCTTGTGATGCCGTATTTTTTAGCAAGTTCTGCGTCCTCATCCCTGTCAAGTACACAGATTACCTCACAGTTATGGCTTCTCTTTGTGATACCGGACTTGACCATGTTGATATCAACAAGTATCGGAGCTCCTTTTTTGATAGCTTCCACACCTGCTTTAATAGGATCATTGACAAAGCGCATGATGTCTGCGACTGCCGGATCGCCTGTTGAGGTCACACAACGCTGTTTTACACGATCCTCAAGAGTCTCATCCCCTACGAGTTTGCGGGCGATGTTGCGGCTGGTCATGTAAATAGCCTTGGCCTCGTCGGTCTGTGATCCAAGGTCAGTGCAGATAGCAACCAGTTCCGGATCGATCTCGGTTGTCATTTCCACAAGTTCTTCGATACTTGCGTCGGTCTTTTTTGCTTCAGTAGTCATATTTCCTATGATACCCCCTGGGAGTGATTATCCTTTTGCCATATGGCGACTCCCATATACGGGAATCATTTGTCGTGATAAGAATGGTGGTGCTCATATCGACCCAGTCATTGTATTCCATGACATCTCCAAGGGTTGTGACAATGTAATCCTGGTCCTCGTCCCTCAGGGCATTCTTTACAAGTCCCACAGGTACAGAATCGTCCTTGTGACGTCTGATTATTTCAATTGCCCTGGAAAAATTGGATTTGCGCTGCCTGCTCTTTGGATTGTACAGGGACATCACAAAATCAGCTGATGAAGCTGCATCGAGCCGTTTCTCGATGACCTCCCACGGAGTGAGAAGATCACTGAGGCTGACCGTACACAGGTCATTAACAATAGGTGCACCCAGCACACTGGCTGCTGCTGTGATGGCCGTGACACCAGGCAGTACCTCAACCTCAACATCAAGACCTGCGTGTTCTGCCACTTCAAGGACCAGTCCTGCCATACCATAGACATTTGCAT
Source organism: Methanolobus sp. WCC5 (assembly GCF_045690325.1). Classification (GTDB taxonomy): domain Archaea; phylum Halobacteriota; class Methanosarcinia; order Methanosarcinales; family Methanosarcinaceae; genus Methanolobus. The sequence continues at coordinate 1,644,050 of NZ_CP146981.1, forward strand.
CCCCGCCACTTATCATAGAGACTACGTTATTCTGTGCAAGCTCAACTGCCTTGCGTGAACGGTCAACTTCCTTACCCATGGCACTGCGAACTATTTCCTGCTTATCCAGCAGGCTTGCCATCTGGTCAAGATAGGTGCCGTTGCCGACAATATAATCCGAGTTCAGTATAACGTCCCTTGCCTTTACGGTCAGATGATCCACTGAACCCGGTCCTATACCAATGATGTAAAGCTTTCCTTTTGCTTCACTCTGCGATTGCGATTGTGACCCTACCATATACCTTCTTCCTTAGTATCAATTGCTTTTTTTCCGACAACGACAATGCTGCCGGTTCTGCCACACCTGTAAGCCCGAAGCGTGCTGCCTGCGAAGCCGATGGCGTATCATAGTTATTCAATTCCTCGTGATCTATGAACCTTATACCTATTCCGAGAATAGCTGCAGCCTCGTGGAGACCAGCCTCATTCTCTTTTAGTTTTGCAGATGCCAGTGCCTGTACCTCATCGATGCTCCTGCCGGCCTCAGCAAGTGCATTGTATATCGCATCAAGGGCTTCCTGACTGCTTATACCCCTCCGGGCCCCTATACCTATGATCATGGACCTTCAGCCTTTTCCTTTTTCAGGACAGAAACATCGTCCCCTACAATGACTATTTTAGGACCCTTTATCTCAAGGACCTCAACATCGCCGTCAAGCAGAGCGCAGTTCACCTGTACAGTGGAAGGCTTATTGACAATATCACAGCCAAGTGTTTTTGCAATACCCTCCACAGAATTGCGGTTATGGACTTCTGTTGCAGTAGTAACGACCGGGATGGGACCTATCTGGGCTATCTTCCTTACCACTTCATTGCCACCGTGGTGACCTCCGAGAAGAGGGATTGCGAAGTTCATGTTCGAATCCACTACCACCACTGCCGGATCCTTCCACTTATCCTCTATAAGAGGAGCAATCTCACGAACCACGATACCTGTGGCAAAGACCGCCACTATTGCATCATAATCCTCAAAAGCCCTCCTGAAGATATCCTTATCGTATATCAGGACATCAGCGTCCAGATGTCCTGCCAGGCGCTCTGCAACCCCGAGATTCCTCTCAAAGGTTATGACAGCGGTTCTTGTGCCACTCCGTATAGGTAAGACCTCCCGTAATTGCCGTATTCCACAGGTTCAACTACCCCGCCGATAAGGATCATAGCGGAACGCTTGATACCTGCATCACGGACCTTGCCTGCAATATCTGCAACAGTGCCTTTTATTATCTGCTGGTCAGGCCATGATGCATGGAATACCACCGCCACTGGCGTATCAGGTGAGTATTCCACTTTTTCCATGATCTCCTCTATCTTCTGGGTTCCCAGGAAGACAGCCATGGTGGCATTATGCCTGGAAAGTTCCTTTATCTGGTCCTTCTCAAGGGTCTTGCCTGCCGGACGTGTGATAATAAGCGTTTCAGAAACATCGTTCAGGGTAAGCTGGGTCTGCAATGCAGCTGCCGTGGCGAACACAGATGATACACCCGGTATGATCTCAACTTCCACATCGAATTTCTTCAGCTCCTCTATCTGTTCAACGATGGAGCCGTAGAGTGACGGGTCACCACTGTGTAATCTCACAACCTTCTTTCCTGCATTGAGACTGTCCACTATGAGCTTATTTGTCTCATCAAGAGTGAGCCCGTAACTGTCTATCTTCTCACCTTTAGAATAATTCAGGACTTCGGGATTCACAAGGGATCCTGCGTAGATTACAAGGTCAGCCTCTTCCAGAAGCTCTTTGCCCATAACTGTGATGTACTTGGCATTTCCCGGGCCTGAGCCTACAAAATAAACCTTCTTAGCTGTCATCTGGATTCTCCTGCGATCATTCCTTTTCCGCGAATATGATACTGAAATAATTGCCTTTTTCAGGGATCTTCTCCCTTTCTGTTATGATAACTTCCTGCGGGCTGAAAAGACGCTCACAGAAAGTGAATTTGCTATATCCTTCCTTTTCATAGGAGTCGATGATCTCGACCGGCCTGCTGGCCTTCAGCCTGATCCTGTACCTGCTGTCTGAGCCATCGCTTACCTCAAATGATGAGTCGACCTCTGATCCGGTCTGTGCCGCAAATGAGGTTATTGAGCTGATGCCCGGAATTGTTGCAGTTTCAACATCCGGATAGAATTTTTTCATAACACGCTTCAAGTGAGTGAAAGTTGAGAAGAAGTTTGGGTCACCTATAAGGCCAAAAGCCACAAGATTATCCTTTGATTCTTCTGCAAGCATATCAGCATTCTTTTTCCAGACAGCATTGAGCACGTCATAATCGGTCAACATGGGAAATTCCAGTATCTCCGACTCTGCATATGGTGCCACCAGGTCTGCTGCAAGGCGACCGGGAACGTATACCTTATGTGCCTTCTTCAGGGTTTCAACGGCTTTCAGTGTGAGAAGCTCCGGATCCCCCGGGCCAAGTCCTACTCCAACAAGCATTTTTATCACCAATTTAAAGATCAATTAAAATTCAGGTTATTTTGATATTACATAGATCAGGATCATAACATGATCATTTTTTATTCGCCCTGCCAACGACAATATATACAGGATTCTCCGGCTTGAACATGGTTTCACCGGTTATCGGCACTCCACGTGAGACAATTACATGCAGTACCTCATCGAATATGTCAAGTTCTTTCATCTTGTTTATTACATTTACGACCGTTTCGATCCTGACAGCATTCACCACAATACTCCTGGCATTCTTCCCGGCAAGCACTTCAAGCACACGGGAAATATTTTTGGTCCCGCCAATGAATGCACAATCTATGGAGCCTGCATCCTGCTTTTCCAGTATCTGGGAAGATTCACCGGAAAAGACTTGTGCGTTGGTAATCTTAAATGCTTCGAAATTCTTCTTCGTTACATCTATAGCCTCATCCCTTGCATCCATGGCAACTATGCTGATATCACGCACCATTTTTGAAGCTTCTATCGATACGGCCCCGGTACCACACCCGATATCGAAGAATCTGCAACCGTCCGTTAAATCAAGTTTAGATAGGGATACTGCGATAATCTCCGGTTTTGTGGGGCCGCCACTTACGTGCAAAAGTTCTGTCATGTTCCACCTAACTAAGAAAGACTTGAGTTATTTACTAAGATGACTGGAGTTAAGTAGATATAATTTGCCCTTCATAAAACTGTTGCATTATTAAGACATAGTATTTACTTTCAAAATATTCAGGATGGTTGCAATGGAGAACAAAAAGAATGCAAAGAAATTACTGGTACTTGGTACTGCATCAGATGTCGGCAAAAGCATAATGGTCACAGGCCTGTGCAGGATCCTTTCCAGGAAATATAAGGTTGCACCATTTAAGGCCCAGAACATGAGCCTGAACTCATGGATCACAAAGGATGGCAAAGAGATAGGTATCGCCCAGGCCATACAGGCAAAGGCAGCCGGTGTTGAGCCCACAGCAGATATGAATCCGGTCCTCCTCAAACCCAAAGGTGACAGGACATCACAGGTAATCGTACTTGGAGAACCCTATGCGGACAAATCCGCAGGCAACTATTACGATTCCATCGAAGAGATGCATGGCGTACTCCGGGGAGCCCTTGAGAGACTGGAATCCGAATATGAGCTCATAGTCATGGAAGGAGCCGGAGGAGCCGCAGAGATCAATCTTTATGACCGTGACATAGTCAACATCGGGACCGCACGCATAACCCGGGCGCCCATCATACTTGTAGGTGACATTGAATCCGGAGGAGTGTTTGCAAGCCTCTATGGTACAAAAGCACTGCTTCCGGAAGATGTCAGCAAGAACCTAAAAGGGTTTGTCATCAACAAGTTCAGGGGAGACCCTGCAATACTGGAGCCGGGGCTGAAACAACTTGAAGAACTCACAGGCGTACCCGTACTTGGTGTCCTCCCTTACTACAAGCTCAAAATACCTTCCGAGGACTCCATGGCGATCCGGAAGAAGAAAGGGAGGGCAGAAACAGAAAGCATAAATGACGTTGACATTGCAGTGATCCGTCTGCCAAGGATATCGAATTTCACTGACTTCGAGCCACTGGAAAGGATAGCAAAGGTCAGATACACAGACCTTGACGAGGATCTGGGAACACCGGACTGTGTGATCATTCCCGGAACTAAGAATACTGTCAGCGACCTGCTCGATCTTAAGGAAAGCGGTATGGATGAGCAGATACGCAATCTAAAGGGCAGGGCAGTTATCTTCGGAATTTGCGGAGGATACCAGATGCTTGGAAAGATAATCCACGACTCCGGAGTGGAAAACGGTACAGAGGCCGACTATGAAGGCCTTGGACTGCTGGATGTTGAAACATCTTTTGGCGAATACAAGAAAAAGACCGTACAGGTCAGAAAAGAGATCGTAGCCGAAGGACCTATCTTCAGGAACATCAAAGGGAATGAGATATGGGGCTATGAGATACACATGGGCGCAACAAAGACACCAAAGACTGTGTTCGGAGATGACGGAAGCATCGATGATAGCGGCACTGTGGTGGGCACATACCTGCACGGACTTTTTGAGAACGAGAACATACGTCATGCCCTCATGATATATCTTGCAGAGAAGAAAGGAGTGGAATACCACCCGGAAAGCGTCACAACCGAAGATGAAGCCTATGATGAACTTGCAGAGGTTGTTGAAAGCTGCCTTGACATGAAAAAGATATACGAACTTATCGAAGAACAGGAATAGTTCCTGTATTCTTTATCTGCAATTCTCTATTGCAGATCATTTTTTTACACCAGGTATATTTTTTAACATCTAACATATTTTTATATACACTGTGTTTTTATATGTAATGTATTTTTTACATTTTTACATTTGATATATTTGTATATCTGATATATGTCAGTTGATGTTAATTTTCAACATTGAATGCTCTAAGATCCTGCATAATGGTAATTCAGGGAACTTTACATTAATCGCATTAGCTCTTGCTTTCCGGGCACAGGGATAGCTGGTAAACGACCCCCTTATCAGGTTCTGAATATCCGAACATACTGATTCTTGCCGCATAGATATAAATTCACCATGGCTAGTATCAAAAGTCAGTCAAAATTTATATATAGGTGATTAATGATTGTAGGTATATCTAAAATGTATATGCTAGCAAAAGGTGATAATATGCAGGAAAAAACACTGGATTTCATCGAACCCGAAACATCTGTGAAGGTGTTGAAAGTCACTGGACAGAAATCCTCAAGAAAGAGGATACTTGACATGGGACTAACCCCCGGAACAAGAGTGGAGGTCATCCGCCGGGCACCATTGGGAGATCCCGTCGAGTTCAAGCTGAAGGGATACAACCTGTCCCTGAGGAAAAAAGAAGCAGAAACAGTCCTTGTTGAGATCATAGAATGAACGGAAAAGACAGGAGAAAGACAAGGATGGTGACCGAATGACAGAAAAGATAACAGTTGCCCTGGCCGGGAATCCGAATGTAGGGAAGACCTCCATATTCAACGCAATAACCGGCTCAAAACAACATGTGGGCAACTGGCCCGGTGTGACCGTTGAAAGAAAAATGGGTAAAAGGAAGCACAAAGACGTTGAAATGCAGATCGTGGACCTTCCCGGAACCTACAGTCTCACGGCATATTCCCTTGATGAGATAATAGCACGTGACTTCATCATTGAAGAAAAACCTGATATCGTGGTGCAGGTTATAGATGCAACAAACCTTGAAAGGAACCTTTACCTGACAACCCAGTTGATGGAACTGGGAACCAGGCTGATAATAGCGCTCAATATGACCGATCTGGCCCTTGCAAAAGGAGACAGCATCGAGGTGCAGAAAATGCAGGAGTTCCTCGAGGTACCCGTGATATCAACCATTGGAAGCAGAGGCGGAGGAATAGAGGACCTTCTGGACTCTATAACCGAAGAGATACACAGGACACGAACAAATGAGAACATCTTCATTTATGACGTGGAAATTGAGAAAAGTGCAGAGGAACTGGGAAATGTCCTTGCAGAGGACCCTTATTTTTCACATTATCCTTCACGCTGGTTCAGCATGAAGTTACTTGAGGGAGACGAAAATATAATAAAGAAAGCAAAGGAGAGTGAAAACTACCCGCAAATAAGGAAAATACTACAAAGGACCGATGCCGACAGTTTTGAGGCTAAGATAGCCGATCAGCGATACAAGACCATACAGACAATGCTGAGGCAGGTATGTAACATCAACACAGACCGCCTCAGTGGTTCAGACATGGTCGACCGTGTGGTTACCAACAAATACCTGGGAATTCCCATATTCCTGTCTTTGATGTGGGCGGCCTTTGAAATAACATTCACTTTTGCCACGCCCTTCATGAATATAATAGACATATTCTTCGGATGGCTTGCAGAAACTGCTGCCGGTGTGATAACTGTTTCATGGCTTGCCTCCCTTGTCGGGGACGGCATGATAGCAGGTGTCGGTTCCGTACTGATATTCCTTCCGAATATCCTGTTACTCTTCTTCATGATATCGCTCATGGAAGACAGCGGATACATGTCAAGAGCCGCATTTATAATGGACAAGGTCATGAGCAAGATAGGGCTGCACGGCAAATCCTTCATCCCGCTCATAATGGGATTCGGGTGTAACGTCCCTGCCATAATGGCAACACGCACCATCGAAGACAGCAGGGACAGGCTCATCACGATACTGATCGCTCCTTTTGTGTCATGCGGCGCAAGACTGCCGGTGTATGTGCTCCTGGCAGGTGCCTTCTTTGGTAGGGACGCTGGCATTGTGATCTTCGGCCTGTATGCCCTGGGCATATTTGTTGCGCTCATCAGCGCAAAGCTCATGCGCAGCACCATCGTAAAAGGAGAGGACACACCCTTTATCATGGAGCTGCCCTCATACAAGATCCCCACATTGAAAGGCAGTCTCCTGCACATGTGGGAGAGAGGCAAGATCTACATCAAAAAAGCAGGTGGCATAATACTCATCGGTGTTGTAGGGGTCTGGCTCCTTGCATCCATACCGGCTCCCGGAAGTGGCGGCACCTTTGCTTCAGAAGAGATATACGGCACCACAGATTCCATGATAGGCTTCATCGGGCAGATCATAGAACCTTTGGTAGCACCGCTTGGATTTGACTGGAAGATCGCAGTTGCGCTGATGTTTGGAGTTGTTGCCAAGGAAATTGTGGTAGGCTCATTGGGAGTCTTATACGGAGTTGGTGACAATGAGGACAGCCTTAGCGAAATACTCGCAGCCGGAGCAATGACGCCTCTGGCAGGCCTGGGCCTTATGGTATTCACCCTGCTGTACGTACCGTGCTTTGCCTGTATAGGTGTTATCAAAAGGGAAACAGGATCCTGGAAATGGACAGCCTTCCAGTTGCTCTACGGCACAGGACTTGCGTGGATCTTCGCATTTGTATTGTACCAGGTGGGTAGCAGGATGGGTTTGTTTGCCTGAATCATTAAAGGAGAGTGACAGAGATGGAACAACACTACGGAAAAACTGAAATCACCTTTGCTGCACTTGCCGGGGTGCTGTATACAATATCAGGGATATATCACATAGCTGAAGGGATTGGTATAGATATCGGAATATATGAAGGGATGGCAGGATCATTGTTCATCCCGGGGGACATACTGGGAGGATTCTGCCTTGTTGTCACAGGAGCAGTATTCCTTTACGGATTCAAAGAAATGATGCAGGGAATAAATGCAGGTGTGTCTTTCCTGTATGTCGGAATACTCATGTCCCTGGTATTCATGATGGTCTACCTGCTAATAATGGGAGGGAACCTGCTTGATTCATTCATAGTCCCTGAAGATTACGAAGGATGGAGCATAATGGAAACATTCAGGCCGGGAATCTACCTGGGAATACTTTCAGTTGCAGGGCTGTTGTACTGGAGAAACAGGTTCTCCCTGCATGAGGTGCTGGCTTTGCGGGAGGGAGCATAATGGTAATAGGGTACAGATTCTTCCTCAGAAGACTTGCCACGATGATGGATTCAAAAGAGAACCTGACGGTCAGGACAATAGCTGACCGTCTGAGCCTGAGGCATGATGAGTTCAGGGACCTCCTTAGCATAATGATAACAAAGGGAGACATTGAATGCATTACAGAGAACATGACCGGATGTTCAGGTAGCTGCCCGGGATGTTCAAAGACCTGCAACCCCCGCACATCAGGCCCCGGAAACCTTACCGTGAGATCCTACAGACTCACAGATAAAGGGAGGAGAAGCTGTGGGGAAACGGGCTGACCGGATCTGCACAGCATATCCTCTTTTTCCTTTTCACATTTTGGCCTCTAACTTTCTTTTCTGACATTTGCCGGTGAAAGACTGACATTCCCTATTTACTTTTTACACAAAGCCCGATTAGCCATAAGTTTTAAATACAATTGAGCATTTTTAACCATTATTGTACAAACATATACATTAATGTGTGAGAAGGTGCTCAAATGAAGGACTATATCAAGAAAGTAAGTGAAAAGCAGAACCTCACCATAAAGGAAGCAGAGGATGCCATAACAAAGATATTCACAGAAGCTACAGATGCACAGATCGCTGCCCTCCTGATCGGCCTGAAAATCAAGGGAGAAACAACCGATGAGATAGCAGGCTTTGCCATGGGAATGAAAAAAGCCGCCAACACAATAGCTCCCGGGGTAGATGGAGTACTTGTGGATGTGGTTGGCACCGGGGGTGACAGGCATAATACCATCAACGTATCGACCGCTTCTGCCATAGTGACCGCAGCAGCCGGGATAGCTGTTGCAAAGCATGGCAACCGGTCCATAACATCACTGTCGGGAAGCGCTGATGTGCTAAAGGAACTTGGCATAAAGGTGGACAAGGACCCTGAGCAGGTAAAGGAATCCATTGAAAAGAAAGGCATAGGGTTCATGTTCGCCCCGGTATTCCATCCTGCAATGAAAAGAGTGGGACCCATAAGACAGGAGATGGGAGTCAGGACCGTTTTTAACATACTGGGACCCCTGACAAACCCGGCAAATGCAAAAGTACAGCTTGTGGGCGTATATGACAGGAAGCTCTGTGAGCCTTTTGCCCGGGTAATGAAGAAACTGGGAGTTGAGAGGGCGATGGTGGTCCATGGTGACGGTATGGATGAGATATCGAACATCTCAGAGACATGTGTTGCAGAACTGAAGGACGGTAAGATAAGCACCTACACCCTCACCCCGGAAGAACTTGGGGTAAAGAGAGCCACGGCAAATGAAATTGTGGGCGGGACACCGAAGGAAAATGCTCTTGACATAATATACATTCTCAGGGGCGAGAAAGGACCAAAGAGGGACCTGATAGTGATAAATTCAGCTGCAGCCCTTTATGTTGCCGGGAAGGCCGCCTCTGTCAAAGAAGCCATACCAATTGTAGAGGAGATAATCGACAGTGGTCGCGCAATGCAGAAACTACTGGAGTTCAGTGATGATGGTAATATCTATGAGGTCATAAATGAAGCTGCATCCAAGAGTGAAGATCTGCGGAATGCTATCTGCTGAGGACATCGCAATGGCAGTGAGGTGCGGTGCCGATGCTGTGGGCTTCATAACAGAGGTCCCGGTGGACACACCCAGGAGACTGGACCTGAAAACAGCATCAGAACTTGCAGGATTAGTACCTGTTTTTGTAGACTCTGTCCTTGTGATAATGCCCACATGTGGACAGCAGGCACTGGACCTTATAGAGAAAGTGGGTCCGGATGTAGTGCAGCTCCACAACGAGATGGGAACTGAAGAGATAGAGATAATACGCGACAGTACAGACCAGAGGATCATAAGGACATTTACCATACCTGTTAAGAGCAGGGAACTGCCGGCAGACATGATGAGGCAGGTGGAAACACTGACAGAAAATGACCTTATAGACGGCATCCTCCTGGATTCAGGAAAAGCGGGGAGCAGCGGTGGCACAGGCATGGCGCATGACTGGTCACTGAGCAGGCAGGTAGTGGAAAATACCGATATCCCGGTAATACTTGCAGGAGGACTTAATCCGGGAAATGTAAGAGATGCGGTCAAAGAGGTCAGGCCTTTTGCCGTGGACACTGCCTCGGGAGTGGAGAGCAATGGAAAAAAAGACCCTGCAAAAGTATGCAGGTTCATAGAAGAGATCAGGTGTATCAATGGTTGATTTTGATCTTAGTAAGGGGGAGTTCATATCCCTGGCAGAGAGTTCGCACAAGCCTGCCATCGTGCAGCTTATGACAAAAGTCGATAGCATATGCAGCCCTCTGCAATTGTACGCAACCCTGCAAAACGCAGGACACTCCTATCTGCTTGAATCGGTGGAAAAGGAAAAAAGACATGCAAGATATTCCTTCGTAGGGTATGAACCTGAGATGGTGGTGTCCATAAAGGACCGCTACCTGACCATCGAATGCCAGATGAACTCCGAGCTTACAAAACACATCTACAACAAAGTCAGATCCATGGGGGACATTGAAACCCTTGTAGGAGGAAAGTTCAGGGTAAAGTTAAAAGAAGGAGATGATGCACTTGCTGCATTCCGCAGGATCTTCCCCACAAGCACAGGCACAGTTCTCCTGAACCAGAAACGTTTTGACAGGCAGACCTTCCTTGGAGGAGCCATTGGTTACAACAGTTATGACCTTGTATACGATTCCTGGTTAGGTTTAGAAAAGAAGCCGGATGCACAAACCCCTGACATGCACTTTGCAATCATGACAAAGACCTTTGTCTTTGATCACATTACCAGCGAGACCTATATGGTCATAACACCCTTTCTCACAGAAACCAGTGATCTGGATGCTGTTTATCAACACGCTTATTCAGAAGCGCAACTCATGGAGAGGTCACTGCAGATGGCATCTGTCATTAATATCAGCGAGGACATTCCGGCATCGGATTCTGACGAACCTGTTGACAACATGGACAGGGAAGCCTATGAGGAGGCGGTCAGGATATCAAAACAGCACATAATCGACGGTGATATATTCCAGGTTGTAGTCTCCCGGAGATATACTGTAAAAATGAAGCAGACTCCCCTCCAGCTCTACATAAGGCTCAGGAAGATAAATCCAAGCCCTTATATGTACATATTCAACTTCAGGGAAATAGGTATTGTAGGTGCAAGTCCCGAGACCCTCATGACCGTTTACGGAAGGAAGGTCATAACAAACCCGATAGCAGGAACGTGCCCTCGTGGGAAGGATGATGAAGAGGACAAGTTGCTTGCAGAAGAGATGCTGCAGGATAAAAAGGAGCGGGCAGAACATGTGATGCTTGTGGACCTGGGACGCAACGACGTGAGGATGGTCTCAAAAGGTGGTACGGTCAGGGTTGATGATCTTATGAGTGTTGTGAAATACTCACACCTTCAGCATATAGAGAGTACTGTCAGTGGAGAGCTGCGGGAAGAATGTGACCAGTTCGATGCCACAAGGGCTATATTCCCTGCGGGCACACTTTCCGGCGCACCAAAGATAAGGGCAATGGAAATAATAGACTACCTGGAGCCCCGGTCAAGAGGTATCTACGGAGGGGGCGTAGGATATTATTCATGGAACGGTGATGCAGATTTTGCCATTGTTATAAGGACCGTACTGATAAAGAACAACACAGCCTATGTGCAGGCAGGGGCAGGCATTGTAGCTGACTCTGATCCAACGTACGAATACAATGAAACTGAAAGGAAAATGGCTGCAATGATAAAGGCCATAGGAGGGAAATAATGAAGGTACTGTTCATCAACAACAAGGATTCTTTTGTCTGGAACCTTGTGGACTTTGTTTCCATATATGAACCCGATACCATGGTCGTCCCTAACACCATTTCCCTTGAAGAGGTAAGGGATATCCACCCAGGTGCCATTGTGATCTCGCCCGGACCGGGCACACCTCACAAAGCAGAGGATATAGGAACATCCCTTGATATAATCAGGGAATTCGGACCCACAACCCCCATACTTGGTGTATGCCTGGGCCACCAGGCCATAAATGCTGCATTCGGGGGGACCATAGGACATACAAGAGGTGGTCCAATACACGGAAAGACCTCTGATATAAGGCACGTGGGATCGCTCCTCTTTGACGGTATCCCTGGCAATTTCAGCGGCGGAAGATATCATTCCCTTGCAATAGAGGAATTGGCCAATGATCTGAAAGTGACGGCAAGGACAGATGACGGGATAATAATGGCCGTTGAGCACAACAAATACCCCGTATATGGCTTGCAGTTCCACCCGGAGTCCATTCTTACAGAACAGGGACTGAGGATCATCAAGAATTTTCTGAAAATTGCCGGGGACATGCACAATGATTAAGCATTTGCAGGCTTATTGTAAGCTATGCTTATCGGTATAACAGGAACACCGGGAACTGGAAAGACATCTGTCACCAGACTGCTGGAAGAGGATCGCCTGTATCAGGTAATCCACCTCAATGAGCTCATCAGGGAAGAACATCTCTACTCAGAGGTGGACACCCATCGGGATTGTGTGGTAGCTGATATGGACCTGGTGTACAGAAGAGTTCTGGAATTGCAGGATAGATCAAATTCCCTGACCATAGTTGACAGCCATCTTTCACATCATATTGCTGACATCGCCATTGTGCTGAGGACATCGCCTGAAAGACTTAAAGAAAGACTGGAAAAAAGGAAGTATTCAGTTGATAAAGTACGTGAGAACGTCGAAGCAGAAGCCCTGGACATCATCCTGGCGGAAGCGGTGGACTGGTGCGAGAAAGTCTTTGAACTTGATACGACAGGAAAAGCGGTGGAAGGAACCCTCAAGGATATACAAAGAATAATAAAGAGCCTGCAGAGAGGGGAAACCGAAGAACTGGAAAATATCTTCAGACCGGGAACCGTTGACTGGAGCTACTATGAATTCGATTAGAGCTTTTCAATATTGCTTTCTTCTTTAACATCTTCGTTAAGGATCTCACATATCAGGTCAATTGTCCCGGAATCTATTCAGGACAGATCCAGCATCCTTTTAATAACTTAAAGTGGTTTGCCCCCACTTTAATGGATAATGGACAGTTTCCCCTCTGTGCAGGGCTAAGAGAAACAGACAGGCCTGCAATGACCCTTAATCGACATATGTTATGATAATTCGACATATTTGATGATAATATCAGAAAAAAGATGTTTCTGTCCACCAAACAAAAACTAAATAAAGTTGCCAGTAAATCATACTACCATAATATCCGGTCTTTTAAATTTGCCGAGGTGACAGAGTGGCTAATGTGACCGCCTGCAGAGCGGTTTTCCGGGAGTTCGAATCTTCCCCTCGGCATCTGCATTTTTCACACCATGATCACAAAGGAGCCCCACTGTGGTACTGAAGGTATACAATACATTGACAAGAGAGATGGAGGAATTTGTTCCCCTTCAAGGTAAAAAAGTAAATATGTACGTTTGTGGCCCCACGGTGTATGACCACTGCCATCTGGGACATGCCAGGAGTTACGTTTCCTTTGATGTCATCAGGCGTTATCTTATCTACAGGGGATATGATGTCAACTACATCTCCAACATAACCGATATTGATGATAAAGTGATATACCGGGCAAAAGAGACAGGAGAAGATCCCTTTGCACTTTCCGCAAAGTTTACCGGGTCTTTCATAGAGGACATGGATACCCTTTCAGTGTTGCCTCCAGACAGCCGTCCCAAGGTCACAGAACACATCCCGCAGATAATCGAAGCGGTGGAAACGCTGATACAAAACGGTACAGCCTATGTGACCCGCAAAGGCAATGTGTACTATGATCTTACAAAGTCGGGGGAGAAAATAGGAGTGTTGAGCCACCAGACCGCTGAAGGCCTCCTGGAAGGGTCGGGCAGCAGGGTGGATGTAGAGGACGATAAGAGATACCAGCTTGACTTTGCCCTCTGGAAAGTTGCTCCTGAAGATGAAGCTGGCTGGGACAGCCCGTGGGGCAGGGGACGCCCGGGATGGCACATAGAATGTACGGTCATGTCCATGAAATACGGCTCGCAGCAACTGGACATACACGGCGGGGGCATGGATCTTATTTTCCCGCACCACGAAGCTGAGATCCACCAGTCAGAAAGCTGCACCGGAAAGCATCCTTTCAGTAAATATTGGCTGCATAATGGTTTCCTGACAATCGATAAGGAGAAAATGTCAAAGTCACTGGGCAATTTCTTTACCATCAAGGAAATACTGAAGAAATTCCCTGCCGGAACTATCCGGTTCTTCATAACCTATACTCATTACAGAAGTACGGTTGATTTCAATGAGGAAGCTCTTGAAGAAGCGGGCAGGGCAAGAAAGAGACTGCTTAACACGATCTCAAACATCAGACATGAACTGTCAGAGGCCCCTGAAGACGGTAACGACTGTGGGCTTTTGGATCTGACAGAACAAACAAAGGATGGATTCATCCGTGCCATGGATGATGACTTCAATACCAGGGAAGCAATTGGCGAGCTATTTGTCTTCAGCCGCAAGGTAAATTCCATAATGGCTTATGAAAAACCTGGAAAAGCCTCACTTGAAAATGCTCTGGATTTTTATTCAGAGATAAATGAAGTGCTGGGGATCTTTGAAGATAATAAGAGCGCTTCCCCGGAGGAAAATATCTGTGAACTGTCAGAAGATGACATCCTGGAAATGATAAAAATCAGGGATGAAGCACGTGATAACAAGGACTGGAAAAAGGCCGATGCTATTCGTGATGAACTGAAGGAAAAAGGTATTGTTCTTGAAGATGGAAAGGTGGGTGTCAGATGGAGGCGGGAAAATTAGTCAAATTGCAGGAAACGATCACATCGGAGAACAAAATGACCAGAATATATCAGGTAGATTCATTCACAGATAGACCCTTTACAGGCAATCCGGCGGGTGTCTGCATTCTGGAAGGACCCGCAGATGACAATTGGATGCAGAATGTTGCAAGAGAAATGGCTGTTTCAGAGACAGCATTTCTGTATCCGGAAAAAGGAGGTTACTGCTTGCGCTGGTTTGCACCGGGCGCTGAAGTGGACCTTTGTGGCCATGCAACACTGGCAAGTGCCCACATACTTTGGGAAAAAGGATTTGCTGAAAAGGATGAAAAGCTATTTTTCTTCACAAAAAGCGGAACCCTGGCCGCCAGCCTGAATGATGGATGGATAGAACTTGACTTCCCCGTGCTGGATGAAGAAGAAGAAGAAACATATGAAGAACTTGCGGAAGCGCTTGATGTAGAACCTGTGTATGTTGGAAGGAATGCTTTTGATTACCTGGTGGAAATCAGTTCTGAGGACAGTTTGAGGAAATTAGAACCGGATCTTGCAAGAATTGCAGCGATCACAGCAAGAGGTGTGTGCGTTACAGCCGTATCTTCATCGCCGGAGTATGACTTTGTGTCCAGGCTATTTGCACCTGCTATCGGAATACCGGAAGACCCCGTTACCGGCTCGACGCACTGCTGCCTTGGCCCTTACTGGATGAAAAAACTTGGCAAGGACACATTTTACGCCTACCAGGCCTCACAGAGAGGAGGATACCTGAAAGTGCAGGTAAGGGATGACAGGGTACTGATTTGTGGAAAGGCTGTGACGGTATTTGCAGGGGAGATCCTGGACTGAATAATTGAATTAAGATTTTTTGGAATCTGTCCTGTGAAATGATTCATGCGACATATATATGTATAAATGTGCATATGTACAATTAATGCCAGATGACAAAGCAAGATTCTTCAAAGCCCTGGGCGACAGGACCAGGCTCACCATTGTCGGATGCCTTTTAAAACATGACCATTGTGCATGTGACTTTGCCACGATCGCAGGAAAGGACCAGACCACCATATCCAGGCATCTGAAAGTATTATGTGAGGCAGGGATACTGAGATACGAAAAGGATGGCAGGTATGTAATATACAGTATAAAGGATGATACAATGAAAGACACACTTGAGAGATGCGGGGTTGAAATGGTTGATTCCTGCTGTCCGGGAAGTATAATGGACCCGGAGACCAAAAAGCATGCAGTCAAAAAGAACTATGGCAAGATCGCACTGGGGATGGTACAAAACTGCGGGTGCAGTGGGAACATGACACAGGAGCAGGTTGCCGCATCCATAGGATATTCTCCCGCAGATGTAGAGGCATTCCCCGAGGCAAACCTTGGGCTTGGGTGCGGAAACCCCACAGCCCTGGGAGAGATAAAAGAAGGCGACACCGTACTGGACCTGGGTTCAGGAGCCGGATTTGATAGTTTCCTGGCAGCCCGGAAAGTCGGCGCAAGCGGAAAGGTAATCGGCGTGGACATGACAGATGAGATGCTTGCAAAGGCCAGAAAGAATGCCGGAGAGTACGGTTTTGAGAATGTCGAGTTCAGGAAAGGGGATATAGAAGACCTGCCTGTTGAGAGTGGCTCTGTGGATGTTATCATCAGTAATTGCGTTATAAATCTCGCACCTGACAAGTCCAGGGTATTCATGGAAGCATACAGGGTGCTCAGGAAAGGAGGCAGGATGTTTGTGTCTGATATAGTCCTTCTGAAAGAATTGTCTGATGAAGAAAGGAACAATGAAGAATTGATATGTGCCTGCGTTGGCGGGGCATTGTTGAAAGAGGATTACCTGGGACTGATCAAAAAAGCTGGTTTTGATATAAGGATAATTGGTGAAGACACCGATATCAGTGAGAGGCAGTATTCAGGGCATGCACTGGAAAGCATAAAACTGGAGCTGCTCAAAACAACAAACTAAAAACCGGCCACAGACATTTTTGATGTTCTGAGAGTTCAGCCAAATATTGATCATGAAACCGGCAAGGTATTTCAACTATTTTTGAAACCTTAAGCTTTAAATAGGATGTTTCAAATATATTTGAAACATATGACACAGGATTATCTCATTCATCTGACTAACGTCGGTTTACAATCAGTCCAGGAATACCTGGCATTGCATGTATTGCTATGCCTGGTACCGGCCTTTTTCCTGGCAGGTGCCATTGCATCCCTCTTCTCAAAGGAATCTGTGCTGAAATACTTCGGTGCC
The DNA here is from genome assembly GCF_045690325.1 of Methanolobus sp. WCC5. Taxonomy (GTDB): domain Archaea; phylum Halobacteriota; class Methanosarcinia; order Methanosarcinales; family Methanosarcinaceae; genus Methanolobus. The sequence continues at coordinate 1,661,041 of NZ_CP146981.1, forward strand.
GATACACCAAAATACATATCTTACTCCGTAGCAGCTGTTTCGGGCTGCCTGCTTGCAGTATGTAGTTGTACCGTGCTTCCCTTGTTCGCAGGGATCTACAAACGCGGTGCAGGGATTGGACCAGCTACCACCTTCCTTTTCTCCGCACCTGCTATCAATATACTGGCCATAGTATATACTGCAAAGATCCTGGGTTATGACCTGGGAGCAGCCAGGGCTGTGGCGGCAATCCTGCTGTCTGTTGCCATTGGGCTTATAATGGCAGCCATCTATGAAAGAAAAAAAGTGGAACATAATGGCATCAAGACTTTCAACCAGGAAAAGCATTCCCACACTGTACAGTTCTTCCTGCTGCTGCTGGCCATACTGATAGTTCCGGAGATAATACAGTCCTGGGTATATCTGGCACTTGTGGAGATACCCCTCATAGCTGCCACTGTATATCTGGCATTTAAATGGTACTCTGAAGAGGAGAGAAAGAGCTGGATGGAAGAGACATGGTTCCTTGTGAAGATGATAGCTCCCTTATTGCTTGTTGGTGTATTCTTTGCAGGAATAATAGTAGAGTTGCTTCCGGCAGAAATCGTGGCAAGATATGTAGGTGGCGCTTCTGTTACTTCATACTTCATCGCCTCGGTTGCCGCTGCACTGATGTACTTCTCCACACTCACAGAAGTTCCTATAATCAACGCCCTTACACTGCTTGGTATGGGCCAGGGTCAGGCACTGGCAATGCTGCTTGCAGGCCCGGCACTGAGCCTGCCGAATATGATCGTTATCAGCCATGTAATGGGAATACAGAAAGGACTCTCATACATAACACTCGTTGTTGTGGTCTCGATGATATCAGGACTTGCCTTTGGTTATTTCCTACTGTAAAAAGAGATTGTAAAGGTATAAAGCATGAGATTATTGATAATTTCAGACATACACGCAAATAAAGAAGCTCTGGATGCTGTGCTGGCTGTGCAGCATGACTATGCCATCTGCCTGGGGGATCTTGTCGATTACGGACCATCTCCCGGGGAATGTATCGACCTGCTCAGGGAGAACGACATACCAACCATTATAGGAAATCATGACAGTGCAGTGGCTTTTGGAATGGAGTGTGGGTGCGGTTATGAGTACAAACACCTCTCCCTTGCGACCAGGGATCATACCACAGGGATCTTAAATGATGTGCAAATGCAGTTCCTGCGCAAACTTCCTATGTATCTTGAAAGAAAAGAGAATGGGAAGAAACTCTACTTCACACATGGCAGTCCCCGGTCCTTCTACGATTACATCAAACCGGATACTCCTGAAGGAACGGTAAAGGAGTATATAAAAGATGTCGATGCAGATTTCATATTCATAGGCCATTCCCATCTTCCCTTCATACGGAAAGTGGAGGATGTGACCCTTATTAACCCCGGATCTGCCGGGCAACCTAGGGATGGTGAAAAACGTGCAAGCTGTGCCGTTTTCGACACGGATACCTTGCAGACCGAGTTCATCAGGGCAGAGTACGACATGGAGACGACCTTTAAAAAGATCAGGAGGAACATGCCCAATGCTGAAGAACTCATCTCTATTTTGAAAAGAGGAAAGTGAAATTCAATACATAAATATTTGATACCTATAAAATCTAATTAAGAACAAAGGTGATAAAATGAAGATCGAGATCCTTGGAAGCGGTTGTGCAAAATGCAAGAAGACAAAGGAGATAGTTGAACAGGCAGTTGCTGAGCTTGGCATCGATGCACAGGTCGTTAAGGTGGAAGATATGAATGCTGCCCTTGACTACGGCGTTATGATAACGCCCGCTGTTGTTGTAGATGGCGATGTGAAAGTTGCAGGCAAGATCCCTACGCTGGATAAAGTAAAGGAATGGCTATCATAATCTCAAAAAATAGAGGATTTATCATGGCAGAAGATATAAAAATAGCAGAAGGAGTAAAATGTGCATGTGAAGCGGCAATTATAGGTTTGTATGCATGTGCCGGTGGCTCCAATGTAGGACAGATGGCAAACAAGGTAGCAGTTGAGCTTACTAAACAGGGAAAAGGAAAGATAATGTGTACCGTCGGTATCGGTGGTCAGGTCCCGGGAATAATAAAGAGTACTGAAGGGACCGATGAGATCATTGCCATTGACGGCTGCCCCCTCCTATGTGCAAAGAAGTCACTGGAGCTTGCAGGTTTCACAGTGGACAAGGGCATAGTGATAAGCGAACTTGGCATGAAGAAGGGCGGAAGCCTGGACCTGGAAGAAAGCGATGTCAGTGAGATGATGAGTAAAGTAGAGACCGCCTTGGTCAATTGAAACAGAAATGAATAAGATAAACAAGCATACAGGCCATACAGGTGTATTCCATGGCTGCAACAGACTCAGCAGATAATTACAGCTGGCCCGTTGAAGATGGCGATTATGTACTAGGGGATCCTGAATGCCCGGTTGCTGTGGTAACACTTGCCTCTGACTATAGGAATATGGATTCCACCCATGATCCTTATGCAGATGAATCACATCGTGCAGAGGAAACACTAACCCCTGACTCCAGAAAGCCTTGCCTGCAGAACTATGCAATATGCGGCACATGTTTTACTGAGAACTTCGGAATCCAGAAAGTAATTGTCAATGTACTTTCAAATCCCAGGATCAACTGCCTGATAGTCTGCGGCAAAGAAAGCAAACACTTTGCAGGCCAGTCTATCATGGCACTTGTGGATAACGGGGTTTCGACCATGGCCGGTTATAAAAAGATAATCGGTTCAAAGGGAGTGATTCCTTATCTGGATGAGATCCCCATGACCGCAATTAATCGCTTTTTGAAGGAGATTAAAGTTATAGATCTTATAGATACCACTGATCCGAAAACTATTCAGAAGGCGATAGACTCCTGCAAGCTGAAGGAAAGAAGTGAAGCCAGGAAATACCCAATGCCACAAATCGATGAGAATAGCTGGAGAAAGTATGAGAATATGGTTCAGCAGAATGTGATGTCTAAAATTAGAAAATGAGGTGTTTTTCCCATTTGAACATGTACCTTAATGACCAAATAGTTTTGTAAGAATATTATGAGCATTATATAAGGAGAGATAAACATGCCCGGATCCCCTGAAGAGATGAAACTGGTGAGCAACGCCATGTCAAACGCTATCCGAAGAAAAATAATGACCTTGCTCAAAGATAGCAGCATGTCCAGGGAAGATATGAGTAAGGCCATAGGCCATCCCATGCTGGATTATCATTTACAGCTCTTGCAACAGGCAGGACTGACAGAGATCATGGGTGAAAAACTTGAGTTGACCGATTTTGGAAGGAATATGCTGGAACCCAGGAACAAAAAGCCTGTTGAGCCAAAAAAAGATCTTCTGGGAACAAAACCCATAGAAGTAGTGGAGATCAGGCAGTTCCTCCCGTGCATAGCTGATAATAGCAAATACCGGATAATTGCCCGTATGGAACCTCCTCTGGAGGGAGCAGTTAAATTGCTTGAACCACTTTACCCCAGGGCCAGATATTCAGAGAACCTTGGTGTGCTGATCATCCAGAAAGGGAGCATCATTATAACGGTCTATTCCACAGGTAATGTGACCATGACCATGATATCCGATACCGACGAGGCAGAAGAGATACTCAACGATCTAATGAAAAGTATTAACGATGCTATCAGGAAGGGAATAAAAGCATCATCCTCTGGAGAAAAGGTCAGGGTGGATCACAATGAGATATACAAGTACCTACCAGGGACTAACTGCCATATTTGCGGAGAACAGAGCTGTTATTCCTTTGCTATCAGGCTGATGGCAAAAGAAACGACATTGGATAGGTGTACTCCGCTGCTAGAACAGAAATATACCGTCAACCTGGAGCACCTCAAAGTTCTTATGGAATACCTGTAAAATATAGCACAGGTCTTTCCTGCATACAGGAACAATTATATAAAAAAACGTAACTCTTTTAATCACTTTTTACATAAGCCGTTCTTTTAGCCGTATGAAATATCATGAGCTCTATTGAAAAATACCAGTCCATATTTATATTGGTATCAGTTGCCGTGGGTCTTGTCCTCGGTCAAAGCACTCTTGCCAGGAATTATGCTGACATTTTCATCGTCCCTTTCCTTATGGTTATGTTGCTTGGGATCTTTTTACAGGTCCCTCTAAGGCAACTGGGTAAATCCTTTCAGAACTGGAGATTTGCAGGCATAAGCGCGGTGATCAATTTCATATTCAATCCAATGCTGGCCTTTACTCTGGGATTTTTGTTCTTAAGGGACACGCCTGCATTGTGGATAGGATTTATCATGCTCATGGTCACCCCCTGCACTGACTGGTATCTGCTCTTCACAGGGATTGCGCGGGGTAACGTACCCCTGTCAGCATCCATTCTTCCCATGAACCTGATCCTGCAGCTGGTCTTATTACCCGTGTACCTTTTGATATTTGCAGGAACCATTGCAACCATTGACCCTTACCTGCTTATGCAGAGCGTCGTCCTTGTCCTTTTAATTCCTTTTGTTGCCTCCCTTGTCACAAAGGCTGTAGTTCCCGGAATAAAGGGAGAATACTGGCTTGAAAAAAAAGTTTTCCCAAAACTTGACCATGTACAGTTCCTTTTCCTCAACCTTGCCATTGTGTCCATGTTTGCATCCCAGGGAGAACAACTGGTCCAGAACCCCCTGATACTGCTCAAACTCATCACTCCGGTCCTGCTGTTCTTTGTAATAGTGTTCATTGCCGGACAGATGGTTGGAAGATATCTTGGTTTCTCATACCAGGACACAGCCAGCCTAAACCTGACAACGCTTGCACGCAATTCCCCGATAGTCCTGGCCATTGCACTTACAGCCTTCCCGCAGGAGCCTTTGATAGCACTGGCACTTGTGATAGGGCCGCTTATAGAGCTGCCTTTGCTTGGTATCATAGCCCATACACTGTTATGGGTCAGGAATGGATGGGGTTGTGAGGATGAGATCTGCTGATAATAGTCATCAGACACCTGCACTTTGGTAAAGACCGGAACTATGTTTTCCTGATAAGCATGTTCCGGATTTCACGGTTCAGCCTGTAATATGTATATCTTGAACTTTTGAAAGATCCCACCACACCATTCTTCTTCATTACAGAGAGATGATGGGATACAAGGTTCTGTTTTTCCTTTAATGCACGGACCAGTGCCTCTACACAATAATCCTGTTTCAAAAGGTGGTACGCTATCCTTAATCTGATGGGATTGCCCAGTACCTTGAAAACATTGCACATATGGTCAATTTCATCTTCATCCAGAGCGATCTCATGTTCAAGATACTGCTCCCATTCCTCTTTCAGTTCCCTGTCAGCCGGACAGCATTTCATGGATAAAAAAAGAAAATCAAACCTTATATAAGTATTCATATCAACAAGTTTTGATATGCAGCATTTGACCTTATATTCAAAGCCTGAATAAAACAAATTGACAGATGATTGTGTCCTGTTTGAACAACATATCAGAGGGAAGCATGATAAAGACCATACTTGTACCTACAGATTTCACCATTGGAAGCGAGGAACTTCTTTCCTGTGTCGGTGAGCTTAAAAGTGTCGGCCTGGAAAAAGTGATCCTGTTACACGTTGTAGACATATTTCAGGCCCAGGGACTGGCACCAATGTTTGAAGAAAACGCAAAGAAAATGATCGAGGACTACAGGCAATTGATGGAGGAGGTGGAAGTTGATGCCAGCACGCTTGTTGTAGAAGGGGATGTTAAAAAGACCATTGCCCGAATAGCGGATGAAGAAAATGTCGATTGCATTGTCATGGGAGCAACTACTTCGGGACTTATCAAAAGTCGTCGCACAGGCAGGACAACTGAATACATATCCCGCAGATCAGGAAAGATCATTCTTATTGAAAAGTACAACATCATCACTGAAAATGAGGAAGAGATGAGCAGGAAAGCATGTTCGGCCAGATTTTCAAAGGTAATGCTCCCTGTTGACTTCTCAGAGAACACCAAAATAATACTGGATGAAATAAAGGATTTTACAGATATCATTGAACAGATCATATTTGTACATGTAGTAGAGAAGGCAAAGAACGAAAAAGAACTTAAGCACAAGAAAAATGAAAGTATGAAACTTCTCTCTGAGCTGGGGAAAGAGCTTGAGGACGGGATAAGGATCAGCTATGTCGTAACCGATGGGGAAGCTTCAGAATCGATAGACAGGCTTGCAGAAGAGATGGATATCACCCTCATAGTGATAACAACGCATGGGATCGGGTCTTTTAAGGATATATTACTTGGAAGTACTGCGGAGAAACTGCTTCAAAGAACAAAGAAACCATTGCTTCTGATCCCTTTTAAAGACAGATGAAACGTGAAAGGTGACAAAAATGGAAGAAGAAAGAGAATTGGATTTTTTCAGTAAGTATCTGTCCATATGGGTTGCCATATGTATTGTACTGGGTACTGCGATAGGGTACCTTTCCCCATCATTTGCACAATATCTTGGCGGCATGGAGCTTGCAAATGTTTCCATCCCCATAGCAGTGGTCCTGCTTATAATGATGTACCCTATAATGCTCAAGATCAACTTTGAAGAGGTACTGAATGTCAAGAAAAACTCAAAACCTCTTACACTTACGGTTATTGTTAACTGGGCCATCAAGCCTTTTACCATGACCTTGATAGCATGGTTGTTCATGAGCATTGTCTTTGCCGATCTCATACCACCTGTACTGCAGGAAGAATACATCGCAGGCATGATATTGCTTGGCCTTGCCCCATGTACGGCAATGGTCCTTGTGTGGACCTACCTGGCAAGAAGTAATATCAATTACGCATTGGTACAGGTCTCTGTAAATGACCTTCTGATACTCGTACTGTTCGCACCGCTTGGAGCAGTTCTTGTAGGGGTGACAACAAGTTTCCCGGTGCCTGTATTGACCATATTCTTCTCAGTATTGTTCTATGTAGCGATTCCCCTGTCCCTTGCGGTCATCACAAGACACATCGCAATAAAAAGAAAAGGCGTTTCCTGGCTGGAGAACAAACTTATACGAAAAATAGAGTGGGTTACTCCGGCAGGTCTTCTTATAACCCTGGTCCTTATCTTTATATTCCAGGGAGATAAGATAATCAACTATCCGCTGCACATTGTGCTGATAGCCATACCATTGATAATTCAGACATACCTGATATTCTTCATAGCCTACCTGGGAGCCCGGAAACTGAAGATACCGTATCAGGAAGCTGCACCTTCTACGTTCATCGGTGCCAGCAACTTCTTTGAGCTGGCAGTGGCCGTAGCCCTGATATTGTTCGGAGCAGGGTCAGGTGCCACACTTGCAACGGTAGTAGGAGTGCTTGTGGAAGTGCCCGTTATGCTGCACCTTGTAAGCATAATGAAGAGAAATAAGGCTAAATTCCAGTTTGGGACTGCAATTTGATCTTTGAATGAAGAGGGTTTATGATTTCATAACCTTAACTCTGCTCATTTAGGGAATAACTCCAGATTTAGCTTTTTTCCTAAATCCTCTATCTTTTTTGGTACTTCTGTCAGCATCATTTGTCCATCTATATCTATCATATAGACTTTACCGAACATTTCAATCAAATCTCTTGGTGAATACTTTTTAGTCAATGAAGCACCCCGTATGTAATTCTCAATCTTTGCATAGCCATAAAGTGACAGGAACGATATGAATAAATGACCGAATAGAGATTCGTTATCCTGGAGATAGATCTTGTCCGCCTCAAGAAGGTTTTTGTACGTATCATAATGCTTTTCGACACAATCTCTTTTCTTATACATCAGAAAGATATCTTCACATTCCATATCCAGGTTTGAGATCAGTAAGATCCTCCCTGCTTTTTTGAGGCTTTCGTTAAATTCCTCTTCAGTTATCTTCTTTTCATCATAACGTTTGTAGAGGGTATATTCTTCTTCCTTTCTCAGCTCATTATCCTCAAACAGATAAAGAAAAGTTTCATCTTCTTCCCATTTCCCACTTTTGATAAGGCGTTCATGGTAGAAGAAATGCGCATTAAGTTCCATTGGCTTGTTGTAAAGGACACTATTTCTCCTTGTGGGGATGACAAATGTCAATTTTTGTTTCTTCAATATTTTCACTGAAGTCTTTGAACAAAATCCTCTATCAAGGATAAGCGTCTTGTCTTCAACTCCAACTTCCTGAATGGATAATGCAAGTGATTTAACATCCCTAACTGATCCGGGAAGGATTCTCATCATTGTTGGCAAATTCTCATTTGCCGTGCATAGCAGTGCAAAGTTTATTTGAGGGATATAGAAGTGCTCTTTATTGTATCCTTTTTCAGCAAAGTTGATTCCTTCTGAACGAGTAAATATTGCACTGAGGTCATAAACAAGATGTTTATCCTTACTTGATAACTCTCTGAAGATATCATTTTGTGCTTTGCGATTTACTCCTACTTCTTTGAGAACCTTAGATAGGTTCTTAGGAGTCATCGAAGGTTGCATATCTACTACAGGATAGAGTTTTTCCCAGACAACACCTGCTCTTTTAAGTGGTACATGACCTGTTATGCGCACAAGTGCAAGGGCGTATATCTCTTCCCATATTTCGCCAAAAGCATTCTGCAGTGGTGCAATAAGATCCTCCATTGCAGTATGAAGTAGTGAAGAGTTTCCATATTCCCATAGTGAGCGAACTCTTTTGTTGGATATGACTGTTTTCTGGCTATCTATTAAACCCTTGTCTTTGTCCAGTTTCCCCAGATATGTTGAGGTCTTTCTGCGTTTCTTTAATTCTTTGTCCCAGTAAGTGGTTGATCGATAGACATAGTACCCTTTACTAAAGGTTTTAATCTCCAACCCCTTTTCCCCAAGCTTGCGCTGCTCGGTTAACCAGTTATGTGCCCATTCTTCCATTATTCCCTATAGGGTTTACATTGTACATATAGATTTTGCCTTGTTGAAATACAAAATTTCTAATTCAATAAGGGACATTATCATAAAAATATAGAAGATAAACATAGTTCGCAACTACTACATGAAAGATAGTGAGAAGAAGAAACAGCATTAGTAGCAATGATTGAAAAGAAAGTTATTCCCTAAAATAGGCGGAGTTAAGGTTCATAAATATCCTCTCATTTTTTTGTATAAATGTATAATATGTAGAATATAAATATATAATATAAAAAATGAATGCTTAATCCATATCCGATCCTGAAACGCTTTTAAGCCTGTTGACACCATCGATCTCATCAATTACATCCGCCACTGCATGCGGAACCAGGGATCTCCAGTCCTCATCGAGCAGCATGCGCCTTCTTATCTCACTGCCGGAGTAGCCTTCCCGCTGATACATAGGGGGTTGTTTTACATTGACACCTGCTTCCTTGAAAAGGCGGATTACAAGAGGATTGTTAGAATATACCATATCAAATGGCGGTGTCATAGAAATGATATGAGAGACCCACACGGAATTTCGTTGAAGGTCCTCGATGGGTATGGCATAGTGCTTCACGTCTGCGGCCTCAAGAGCATGTTTTATCATCAGCACCCTCTCGCCTGCGGTAAAAGGGTTCTGAGGGTCGTGGCTTTTTTGCGCACTGCCTATTCCGATTACTACCTCATCCACATCCAGGGCAATATCCTTAATGATGGAATAGTGCCCCAGATGAAATGGCTGAAAGCGTCCTATATAGAACGCTCTTCTCATATGCATGGGAAACCATCAGCGAATGCCACATTCATCGAATGTGAACTTCTCACACACTTCCAGGTAGTGTCCTGAGTTGTTATCATGTTTCATCAAGGCAAGCTTTTTGACAAGATCCATTCCAGGTTTCGGATCTTCCATTATCTCGACCTTATCCTTGATCAGGTCAAAGATCTTCCTGCCAGTGTCTGTGCGTATGAACACACAGTTCCATCCATCAGGTGTCCCCACTGATCCCAGTGAGATATCAGCGGACACTGAGGTGTAGTCACAGCAGTGATGGCACGGATTCCTGGCATAGTGGGCAACTTCAGGGATCTTCACACTATGAGCTTCCCCATCCTTTGTATAGTTCCAGAATTTACCCTTACCAAAGTCCATCTTCACTACATCATCAAGATCAAGCCCCATTATTTCAGGAACGATCTTCTCGGTCATTACATCATGATAGAAACTTTCCATGCACAACAGACCAAGGATCACAACTATCTTGTCGTTAGTGTTCTCAACAATGAGACGTGCACCATGTGCCTGACAGGGTACGCCAATGACACCTATTTTGTCATATTTCTCAAAGGGTTCCCTGAGAGCTGAAAGAACTGAATCGTAAGTATACTTGGTACCTGTTGTCCTGTCAACATCTTCTGGTTTGGTCATAAGTATAAGTTCAGTACCCCACTTATCATCCTTGGTGATACCGACAATGCAATCTACCGTACCGGTCTCAAGTAAAGCCTTAGCCAGTATTGATGTGACACCACCATCCTGACCTTTGATAGCGCTCTTTGCTCCGAAGAACTCTTTAACATTTGCAAATTCATCTTCAACATATCCGTCAATAACAGGACATAATCTGCCGCATGTAAGACAATCCTCACATACGTTAGGTGCTGCTCCCTTGACGTAGAATTCTAAATTATCAGGGTCACGGACCTCTGCACGCTTGTTCATAACAATTGCGCCAGCAGGACATGCAGATACGCATGCCCCACAAGCAGTACAGACGTCGTGTTCAATGACCTCTAATATCTTTGGATGGGCCATTAACTGCCTCCGACGTGTTTTTTCGTTTATCCGATTATTTCTTTACCGATGAGCTTGATAGCCTTCTCTTTGTCAGGTCCTATTGGGGAGCCTGCAACTATCTGTGTCACACCGATGTCAAGCAGGTCATTGATCCTTGCCTTACAGTCATCAGGTGTTCCGCAGATAGAGAATGCCTCCATCATGTCATCTGTGACCATGCCGCCCATGAGTGCACCGAAGTCACCCTTTGCGATTGCACCGCCAATGTCAGCTTTTGCAGCTACGTCAATGCCGTGGCGCTCAAGTACCATGTCAGGTGAACCGGCAACGATGAATGCAACTACGACCTGTGCTGCCTTTGCTGCCTTTGCTGCATCCTTGTCGATTGAGAAGCATGCGTATGCTGCAACATCAACTTCCTTGGGGTCGCGTCCTGCCTTCTTTGCACCGGATGCTATCTGCTGTACGGCTACTTCAAAGTCCTTGGGGTGTGATGCATTGATCAGGACACCATCTGCCACCTCTCCTGCAAGTTCGAGCATCTTGGGACCCTGTGCACCCATGTAGATAGGTACATTGCCTGCATTGAACGCCATCTTTGCACCGCTGATCTTAACCATTTCCCCATCCTGGTTTACCTTTTTACCAGAGAAGAAGCTGCGAAGTGCTGAGATGCTCTCCTTTGTCATGGTCAGTGGCTTGTCCCATGAAATACCCATTGCATCAAAGGTTGCCTTATCTCCAGGACCAAGACCGAGAATTGCACGGCCGCCTGAGATCTCATTGATTGAAGCAATGCTTGATGCTGTTACAGCTACATTCCTTGTGTAGGGGTTTGTGACACCTGTTCCAAGCTTGATACTGTTTGTGTTCATAGCGAGCACAGTTAAAGTGGAATATACATCACGGTTGTTGTAGTGGTCGGTGATCCATACGTTGTCAAAGCCCTGCTGTTCAGCAAGTTTTGCATAGTGTGCTATTTTCAAAACCGGGTCGCTAGGTACAAATTCTATTCCAAATGTCATTTGAATCCTCCTCTAAAGTGTGTTCCTATTCAGGTATCTGTACATATTTAAAACTTTGTTGGTTTGATGGCGGGAAACATATGAAAAATATACGCGCCACACGAAAACAAAATAACCCGAACAAACACAAAGCTACACATACTCAAGCCCGGATTTGCAGAAAAAAGAACTGCAAAGAGATGAACAATATGTAAAAGATGAATATGTGTTTACCGATACAGATATATCCGGTAAATGTCAGAAGAAATAATGTTCATATTTGCAGGAGGTGGCGATGTAGGGGAGGTGCATAGACCGCTGCCCTTCAAAAGCATTTACTGCTATAAACATATGAATCTGGAAAAGATCGTTTTCAAACAGAGAGGATTTTGAAGAGAGTGATCATCATGAAATGCTACGAATGTGCAAAAAATGGAAAGGATAGCGACACAGTGGCTATCTGCATAATCTGCGGGAGAGGGGTCTGTAAAGAACACCTGACCAGGGAAGAGACACCTGTATGGGAGGGCGAATACAGCATAAAGCTAAAATGCGGCATGGGAGTTGCCTGTGATTACAAAGATGTCCAGCACTGGAAAAAAGTGCTCTGTATCCCCTGTCATAAAGCCCTGAAGGAGAACTACTAGGTGATATCATGATGAAATGTTATGACTGCATGGAAGAAGGAAAGGACACCGAAGCAACCTGTGTCTGTATAACTTGCGGAAAAGGTCTTTGCAGCGGCCACATTAAAGAGCTCGAGCTTCCCGTATCTGTAGGACAGCCACCTCATGTTGAAAGGCTTCCTAACGGATTGCCCAGGATAATGTGCCACTACTGCTTTAACCAGACAATAGAAGATGGATTTGACTGAATCAGGAAAACAAAAGAAGGATATCAGGAAGATAAAGGAGATAAGGATAACATGTGCGGAGAAAGAGAAAGCGGAAAAGGATGCGGACACAGAGAGATAATAGACGATATGTCCGATAAACTGGGATTCACACCCCAGATACTTGAGACACTAGGGGAACTTGAACCTGAGTTCCTTCACAAGTACAACATGTGCAACCACAGGCTGCTCAAGGACGGGGCACTGCCTGCAAAAACAAAAATACTGATGGCACTTGCAGTTGTTGCATCAAAACAGTGCGAGCGCTGTGTTGTATCACAGATGAGGAGTGCCCTGAACAACGGAGCAACAAAAGAAGAGATAATGGAAGCGATGGATGTCATTTTCATAACATCGGGCGCCCCTGCAGTTGCCGCATGCAGAGATGCACTTAAACTGCTAAAATAAGAACACAGGGGCCAAACCGGCCCTTCTGAACAATCAGGAAACTATTGATCAATACCAGGAGGATAGGGGATGAGGAGGACATTTATAGGAAGCAGTTTGCTTCTTACTTCAACAATTCTGTTGTTAGCTGTGACCTGCAGTTTCTCATGTGCTGCCGAGCCTACAAAGTTCGGTGAATACTCTGCCGATGACTTTACCTATGAAAGCACATGCCGGCAATGTCATGCTGTGATCTATGGGGACTGGGAGGGCACGATGCATTTCAATGCATATCTTGACCCGTTCTATCTGGAAGAGGTGAAGGTCGCAAGCCATGATACCGACGGTCTGGTTGATGAATTCTGCTCCCGTTGCCACACTCCCATTGGTGTCGTATCCGGTGAGATACCGCCTGTAGACGGATCAGGGATGAGCGATATCTCAAAACTTGGGGTTCAGTGTGATTTCTGCCATGTAGTATCAGGAAGTGACGGGATAGGGAATGCACCCTTCACAGTCACACCCGGCAATGTAAAATGGGGACCATATGGTGATGCTACGCCTTCGTATCATGAAACGGATTATCTTGAGCTATACACACAGGCAGAGTACTGTGGAATGTGTCATGAAGTGATACATCCGGTGAACGGACTTGTCATTGACGACACCTACTCGACCTGGAAGGACAGCCAGTATGGCAGGGACAATGTGGTGTGCCAGGATTGCCACATGACAGAAGGAATCACGGAATTCAAGGCAAATCCCGGACGTGCGGGCACGGGAGGTCCTAAAAGGGATCACATCTCATCGCACGAGATCGTAGGAGCAAATGCATTCATCCCAGAGATCATGGGGGCACAGGATGTCGCACAAAAAGCAATTGAAAGGCTACAGAATGCAGCAACTCTTCAGGTAAGTTCACCGCAGACGGCAGCACAAGGAACTGAGCTAACGATCCGGGCATCAATAACCAATTCAGGAGCCGGCCATAACATACCTACAGGAGTTTCCGAGATCCGCCAGGTATGGCTTGAAGTAAAGGTCACTGATAATGAAGGAAAGGAGATATATCATGCAGGTGCCCTGGACACTGAGGGGAACATCGGGTCTGCAAAAATAATATACAACACCGTCCTGGGCGACAGTGAAGGAAATGCAACCGAAAGTTTCTGGCTGGCTGACAGGGTACTGGAAGACAACAGGATAGGACCAGAGGAAACCGTTAATGAAGAGCACACGTTCATCCTTCCTGAAGACGTTGTTTATCCGCTGAAAGTGCAAACCATGCTGAACTACAGGTCAGCCCCACAGCAGCTCATCGATAAACTGTTTGGTCATGGGACATATGAAGTACCTGTTATCCGTATGAACGAGGTTTCCGGTACAATATACCATCCGGACACCCCCCCGGAAGAGAGAACAGAAACAACATCAACAGCACCAACAACACCTGGTTTTGGCGTATTTATAACTGCCATGGTAATGGCCATGATGATGTACATATTCAAGAGAAATTAGAGGAGAACTGGAAATGATACCAAAGGTTGATAAGAACATATGTGAAGGGATCGGCGCGTGTGCCGAGTCATGTCCTACTGAGGTCATAGACATAGGAGAGGATGATAACGGAGCTCTCAAAGCCATCATCGCCCGTCCTGATGACTGTGTCGAATGCGGCAACTGTGTAGATGCCTGTCCCACAGAAGCAATTACCTTAGAGTAATAACATAAAGGAGTGCCACAATGTCCGGTGACAGAAGCATTCGTTTACTGGGAATCTCAGGAAGCCCCAGGAAAAAATCCACAGACTATATTGTCAACGAAGCCCTCAGATATGCACAGGAAAAATTCGATGCAGATACAGAGTATTTCTCTGCCAGTGGCAAGAACATGAAATTCTGCATCCACTGTGATTATTGCATTCGTAAGAAGGAGGGCTGTATACACAAAGACGATCTTGTGGAGCTCTATGACAAAATGTTATGGGCCGATGCATGGATAATCGGCACTCCCGTATATCAGGGTACGTTAAGTGCACAGACAAAAACAATAATGGACAGATGTCGTGCTGTCGTTGCCAGGAATCCAAAGGTATTCCTGAACAAGGTGGGTGCTGCAACAGCTGTCGGGGGGGACAGGATAGGCGGACAGGAACCTGCCATTCAGACGATCCTTAACTTTTACGTTATAAGTGAGATGATACCTGTTGCAGGCGGTTCATTCGGATCGAACCTGGGTGGTACTTTCTGGTCAAAGGACAAAGGAGCAGAAGGAGTTGCAGATGATCCCGAGGGGATACGTAGCCTTCACAGGACCGTTAATAAGCTGATAAAGACCGCAATTGCAATGAAGGATATAGAGGAGAGCCATTAAGGAGGGAGCAGACCTGGAATTCAGTGGACATGTCACGGAAATTATCAAAAGGGCATATAATGTGAAGAGTTTCAGGTTTCAAAGACCTGCAGATTTTGACTACAAAGCAGGCCAGTACATAACAGTCACTCTCAGTACCAATGGAAAAAAGACAGGCAAACCCTTCACCCTTTCAAGCAGCCCCACGGAAAAAGACCATATAGAATTCACTAAAAAACTCACCGGGCATGAGTTCTCCAATATGCTTGATGCAATGGTTACAGGGGATACTGCAACTATCAGGGGAGCGTTTGGGAAGATGACCTTTGAAGGTGAATACGAAAAGATAGCACTTCTAAGTGGTGGTATAGGGATCACACCGATGATAAGCATCTGCAAATATTGCACAGATATGAAGCTCAGCACGGATATAATGCTGATATGCAGTGATAAGACAGAGCAGGACATGATATTTGTTGAAGAGCTTGAAGAAATGAAAAGACATAATCCGGGACTTACAGTGTTCAACACACTTACAAGGGCCTCCGAAAACTGGACAGGCTGCAGGGAACGCATCTGTGAGAATCTCATCCTAAGGGAACTGCCGGACTATGCTGAGCGGGTATTCTATATCTGCGGGCCACCACCAATGGTGGAAGCGATGGTAGAGATGCTGCACAATATGAGAATACCGGACAGCAGGATAAACAAGGAATCATTGACAGGATATTGAACATAGAGGAGGAATCATGAAGAGGATAGCATGGGGGATCACAGGTTCAGGGGATCTCATAAAAGAAACGTATGAAATGATGGTTGACATCAAAAAGAAGAGCAACATAGAGATAATGGTATTCCTTTCCAAAGAAGGCGAAACTGTCATGAAATGGTATCGTATGTGGAATGACATACAGAAGGATTTCCCTAACTTCAAGACCGATGCAGGGCCAAACTCACCATTCATTGCAGGACCACTTCAGGTAGGATACTACGATGCACTCATAATTGCACCAACTACTGCAAACACTGTTGCAAAGATAGTATATGGTATTGCTGATACCCTCGTAACGAATGTCGTTGCGCAGACAGCCAAGGGCGATACACCTATCTACATACTTCCGGTTGACCAGAAAAGAGGTACTGTAAAGACATACTCACCTGAAGGAAGGGTAATGGAACTGAAAATGCGCGAAGTGGATGTATCCAACACCGAAAAACTTGCGCAGATGGAGAATATAACCGTCATCAACAGACCGGAGGACATCTACGATATCCTCGGAATAAGCAAGGATTAAAAGAAGGTATATCCTTCCCTTAGATAGATATCCGGCAGTCTGCCGATGATATCATCCAGTGTTGCAATGGATCTGAATGTGGCATAAGCCGCTATAAAGCTGTCCAGGGCATCACCATCTCTGTTATTGATAATCCTTTCCTGAATATGTTCAGGGACAGATACACCTTTATTGAGTATTTCTTCAAGGATGTGTTCTCTTGTTCTTTTCTCTTTTTCTGACCTGCCCTTATAGGTCATGTACAGCCCTTCACTCTTCAATGTTGATGCCGGGCAGATCTCCATAAGCCAGGGCTTATCTTCCCGTGGCACCTGCATTGGAAGGGCACAAATATGCCCTGACGCAACAAGGGGATTTACAATATCGCATATTCCATAGTATGTCTGTTTGTAGACCCAAAGATTATACACACTGAAAGGAGCTTTCACCTCTGCATCTGTAAGGCGTTTCAGCTCGTTGCTGCCGCCGGTGGCCTGCATTGCTTTTCGGAAATCCTCAGGTGTATGGTAGCTATGAGGGAAATTTTCCACAAAGGTATACCAGTCCTCCCCTGACATTACTTTATCAGGAAGGCTGAAAGGAAAATCCATTCCGAATACCGACTGTGGATCCGACACTATAAGGTCACGCAGAGCAGAAAGACAGACATCCCTTCCTTTGGACTTATACGGAACAAGTTCATATACCGGATAACAATCCAGAAGGACAAGTCCGTCACCATCCACAATGCCTTCACTTATCCATATCTTGCGACCGGCATCCTTTGCACCACTGAAATCAACACCATATATCCTGCGCTTTCTTCCGATGGCTGCAAAGGTCATATGCAGTATCCTGCTCAGTTATCCCGAAGACCCCTGATGAACTCATCTGTCATCATGTAGGCTTCATCGTCTGTAAACTGCTTAGGAGGATGTTTCATGAAATATGAGGAAGGAGAATACAGGATGCCACCAATGCCCCTTTTAAGTGCAAGTTTGCAGCATCTTATAGCATCTATCACCACACCTGCGGAATTAGGTGAGTCCTCCACCGACAGACGAAGCTCCAGGTTCATCGGTACATCACCGAAGAGTTTACCTTCCATCCTCAGGAAGCAGACCTTATTATCATTCTGCCATGCTACATAATCACTCGGACCTACGTGAATGTTGTCATCATCCATCCTCTGTCCCAGAACAGATTGAACAGCCTCGGTTTTTGACTCCTTCTTTGATTCAAGCCTGTTCCTGTTAAGCATGTTAAGGAAGTCAGTATTACCTCCGGTGTTAAGCTGATAGGTCCTCTCCAGTTTCACACCACGCTTGCGGAAAAGGTCTGCAAGCATCCTGTGGGTGATCGTAGCACCAAGCTGGGCCTTGATATCATCACCAATGATAGGAATGCCCCTTTCCTTGAACCTTGCCGCCCATTCCGGGTTGCTCACTATGAAAACAGGCATGTTGTTAATATAGGCAACTCCGGCCTCAAGGGCACATTCGGCATAGAAACGCGTAGCTTCCTCTGAGCCCACAGGCAGATAGTTAAGTAATATCTCAGCCCCTGAATCCTTCAGTTCCTTTACTATCTGTTCTTTATCTGCTTCCTTCTCCCCGGAAGGTACAAATCTCCGGTTCTCACTGTAATTTGCCATATGATCGGAAACACCATCAAGAATGCGACCCATTTTCACTATCACACCATTTTTGGGTATTTCCTGACAGAACACCACCGTACAGTTAGGTGGTGCAAAAATGGCCTCTGAAACATCCGCCCCAACTTTCCTTTTGTCAATATCAAATGCTGCAACAACTTCAATATCAAATGGCCTGTAACCACCGATGTCCCAATGCATCAGGCCAATTGCATCTTTTTCTTCCTTATTCCTATAATACTCAATGCCCTGGATCAGAGAGCTTGCACAATTGCCAATACCTGCAATTGCAATCTTGATTTTGTCCATTCAAATACCTCTATAAAAGTGATCTTTTGAAAATGATGAGAGATAAAATATAACCTCATAGATGTATTGTTACAAATAAAAAGTTTTCTAAACAGGAGCTAGTAGACAACTTTTTTTAAAAAAATATGATTGCGGATGAATAAAACAAGCTCGAAAGGTATATTAGGTCATAATCAGATAAGTGGTACGGTGGGTTTACCTTCGCCGGGATGAATTGCGATGGTACTGTAAATTAGAATGGATATATTATTGCTTAAAGGAGATTCCAAAATGAGAGACATACTACACGAGATAGCAGAAGAACTTGATCAGCTGGAAACACTGGATGAAGCAATTGCCCTGGCAATAGAACTTGAAGAAGAGGGGATGGCATATTACAGCGAAAAGGCATCCGTCATGAAGAATGAGACCGCCAGTAAGCTATACATATTCCTTGCAGACGAGGAAAAGAAGCATGCTGAATATCTGAAACAATACAGGGACAGCAAAAAGGTCCCGGAAGTCGAATTCAGTTATCCTAAATTCGAAGCATCCTTCACCGAGGAATTCTCCGATGAGAAGCTGGAAGAGATAGGCATACTCCTGGCAGCCCTCAGATTCGAGCACAAAAGCGAATATTTCTACACAGAGCTTGCAAAAAGGGCCGAGGATGAAGAACAACGGATATTCTATGAAAAGGTAGCTGCTGCGGAAAGAGGGCACTACATGATAATTGATGAGCTGCTTGATGCAGCAACCGAGTTCAGGATGCAGACATAAGTGTCGGAGAGATGCTAATGGATGATCATAAACCACCTGAAATAGCCAGCGGTATATACTGGGTAGGTGTGGTTGACTGGAACCTCAGGGACTTTCATGGCTACGAAACACCAAAAGGAGGAAGTTATAACGCATACCTCATAGTTGATGAGAAGATCACCCTCATCGATACGGTAAAAGCACCCTTTGCAGCAGAGATGCTACGGAGGATAAGCCAGATAGTTGACCCTGCAAAGATAGATTATGTCATATCCAACCATGTGGAAATGGACCATTCTGGCTCCATCTCCGCCATCATGGATATCGCTCCCAATGCAAAGCTGTTTGCATCATCTAAAGGGAAGGCAGGCCTTTTGGAATATTATAAGGAGGAGGGCTTTGACAAATGGGACCTTCAGGTTGTTGAGACAGGCACGGAACTGAAGATTGGGAAAAGAACACTGATGTTCATAGAGGCCACAATGCTGCACTGGCCGGACAGCATGCAGACCTATTTGAAAGAAGACAGGATACTCTTTTCAAACGATGCTTTCGGACAGCACATCGCAACCTCAAAACGCTTTGATGACGAGGTTGAGGATGTAATGGAAGATGC
Source organism: Methanolobus sp. WCC5 (assembly GCF_045690325.1). Lineage (GTDB taxonomy): Archaea > Halobacteriota > Methanosarcinia > Methanosarcinales > Methanosarcinaceae > Methanolobus. Next base: position 1,680,964 of record NZ_CP146981.1, read on the forward strand.
CGGTATATACTATGCTAATATCCTGCTCCCTTTCGGATCCCAGGTGCTCAAATATGTCGGAAAGCTCAAAGAGCTTGATGTCAGCCCTGCCATGATAGCACCTGCACATGGTGTGATATGGAGAAAAGATGTGCAGCGCATAGTTGAAGCGTATGCCAGATGGGCACGGGGAGATACAGTACCCAAGGTGCTTGTGATCTATGATACAATGTGGGGCAGCACAGAGAAAATGGCAATGCAGATAGTTGAAGGAGCCAGGACATCGGGTGTTGAAGTACGCCTGAGGCATCTGCGCAAGAATGACTGGAGCATGACCATGAAAGAACTGATGGATGCCTCTGTTGTTGCAATCGGCTCACCCACAATGAACAACGATATGTTCTTTACCATATCAGGTTTCCTGACCTATATGAAAGGACTGCGCCCAAAGGGCAAGAAATACTTCCTGTTCGGATCATACGGGTGGGGAGGAGGTGCTGTCAGGGCAATGGAAAAAGAGATGGAGAGCGGAAAATTCGAACTGGCCATGGAAAGCATGCAGGTGAAGTTCAGGCCTTATGAAGAAGATAAAAAAGCTTGCAGGAATATCGGTTACAAGCTTGGTGAAATTGCAAAAGGGAATGCAAAATCTTAAATTAATGTAAATGAATGGTTAAATGAAAATACCGAGTGTGTTAATATGAGATTTGAAAATGATCTAGAAGCTGAATTCTATGAACGGTCAAGAAAAAACGCAGAACAGTCAGGATACAGACTTAACAGTGACTGGGATGTCATCACAACTGCCGTAAAGGGTATTTGTAACAACAAGAAGCAGTATGGTGAATGGTATTGCTTCTGCCAGAAAAGAACCGGGGACAAGGAACAGGATAAAAAGATCATCTGCCCGTGTGCTGCAAGGTCAAGGGATGTTGAAATGCGCGGTGCCTGCAAATGCGGGCTTTACATCAAATAAAGTGCTGATTTTAAAGGACATTACTTTTGGATTTAAAGCAGGGTCGTTGAAAAACCCTGTTATCATTTTTTTATGCCCGTACCTTTACCGCTATGAAGATCTATGACAACTGAAAAGAAAGAACAGGGAAGGACGGAAAATCCAAATGACAGAGAGAATGATCCTCCAGACGGAGCCACATTGTCTGATATCTGTGCCGATATAGAGATCGGCCAGATAATGTCAAAAGAAATCGTTGTCATTAAGGATACCGATCCTATAGAGAAGATAATAGAGCTCATGGCAGAGACCCCCTACCACATCTATCCGGTCCTTAATTCTGAAAATGAACTGGTGGGTGTCATCGACCAGGACAATATACTGGAATTGCTATTTTTTGAAAGAAGTCACCGAAACCACCATACACATCTGATGGCCATCAAGGCACTTAGCGAAAAAGCATCCACCCTTATGGTCCACCATCCTATGACAATATCCTATGATGCCAGTTTTTGTGAAGCTGCCGATCTGATGATCAAACACCACATCGACCACCTTTGTGTGGTCAGGGGTAAAAAACTGGAAGGTATTGTCTCAAAATCGGACCTTATAAAAAAGATATTCATGCTTAGGGGAAAATGACCGATGGAAGCCCTTCTCCAGATAATGGCCATTTTGTTTTTTGCAAGGATATTCAGTGAAATATTCGAAAGGCTCGGATTACCCGGCCTGATAGGAGAAATGGGGGCAGGTTTTCTCTTCGCCCTTGCCTTAAAGCCTGATGACATAGAGACATTTACCTTCTTTGCAGAATTAGGGGCCATATTCCTGCTTTTTACCGCAGGGTACAGAGAGGTCCACATAAAAGACCTGAAAGCTGCATCCAAAAGTGCACTCATCCCCACATTATCACAGATAATTGTGGCGTTTGCATTCGGTTTTCTTCTGGGGGAATTTTTTGGTTTTGGTTTCACAGAAAGCCTTTTCATGGCCGTTGCATTCAGTCCCACAAGCATAAGCATTGTTGTTAAAACACTGATAGACACCGGTTACCTGTCAAGCAGACCGGGATCGCTGATGCTGACCTCAGCAATATTCGATGACGTAATAGGGATTTTCCTGCTTACCCTTCTTGTGTCTGTTGCAACGCTGAACCAATTTCCCTCGGGCATACATGTACTGATGATACTTGGACAGATACTGGCTTTTGCACTTATCATGGGCTTTCTGGGATGGAAGGTCTTTCCATTCATCTTCAAGCACGTACAAAGGATGCACACCAGAGAATCACTGTTCTCTTTTGTTATACTGATAGCACTTTTCTCTGCATACCTGTCAGAGATGTTTGGAATGCATGCTGTAATTGGTGCCTTTTTCGGAGGTGTCCTTCTTTCCGACCTGCCGCTTGCAAAGATAGAAGTAGTACAGAAAAAAGTAAGCGGTGTAGCCTATGGGTTTTTCACGCCACTTTTCTTTGCATTCATCGGACTTTCCATAGATGTGGAAGTATTGTCCACAGCTGGTATCTTTACCATCCTTGTAATTGTGCTTGCACTTTCCGGAAAACTTATCGGAGGGTTCATAGGTACTAAACTGACCGGCTTCAGTTCCACCGATAGTCTGATGTTTGGAATAGGAATGATGCCACGGGCAGGAGTTGAACTTGTTGTCATAGCCATCGGAAAAGAACTGGGCATAATAAGCAGTGAAGTATTTGCCAGTATCGTATTAATGGTAGTAGTATCCATCATAGTTTCCCCCATCCTGCTGCAAATGTCCATAAAGTACAAAGAGAGAGCAATGGCCATTCCATGAAGGAAAAAGATACCGGACAAAATAACTTAAATTATTGAATGAAATAATTATAATAAACGTATCATTGGAAGAGGAGGGGGTCCTATAGGACAGGAAAGAGGATTTAGACATATAGATAACAATAACAGAAAGGAAGACAGGCCCGAACAGAAGGGTGGGTCGGATGATAGGGAACATGAACAAGGGACATCATCAGTTGATGAAAAACGGGAATTTTATGTAAAAGCCCTTGAAGGACTTGTGGATAATACAGGGATAATAGCATTCCTTCGCGGTCAGAAGATGGATGCACCCGTAGACTTCATATCCAGAGGAATAGAAGCTTTCGGATACCGGGTTGAAGATTTCATGACAGGTAAGGTCAGGTTCAGGGATATCATCCATCCTGATGACGCTGACCGTGTATATCTGGAACTTACGGAAAACGCACTTGAAGGGGCAAGTGAGATAAAACAGGTCTACAGGATAAGGACAAAAAGAGGACAGATAAAAGTAGTAGAGGAAAGAACTGCCATAATGAGAGATGAAAATGGCAAGATAATCTGCTACCAGGGAATACTGGAAGATATAACTGACAGGCAATGACCTTAAAGCAGGCTGGTGTGACCATACACGGTGTTTTTACATTAAGTGAGACGTTCTATGACATCATTTTCAAAAATATGGAGCCTGTTTTTGCCTGCCCCGGGGGAGCTATGCTCAACAGCTCGGTATCGCTTGGAAGAGCAGGCATACCTGTATCATTTATCAGTGAATTTGCCCGCGACAGAATAGGGGATAACATCCATGGATTCCTCACCGATAACAACGTCTCCACTGATCATCTCTGCCGGTATGAAGGAAAATCTCCTCTGGCACTTGCTTTTTTGGATGACAGGAAGGAAGCTTCATATGAATTTTATGAGGAAATGACACAAAGGCATCTTCAGGTAAATTGCCCCTCCTTTTCACGAAATGATATTTTAATGTTCGGATCTGTCATCTCCCTGGAAGAAGGCGCCAGGAGAAAGGTTGAGGAGATACTTGATGCTGCAAGGAAAGCCTGTTCCACTATCCTGTATGATCCTAATGTCCGTACATCCCGGATACGGTCAGCTGAAATGATAAGAATGAGTATAAACAAAAATATATCAGCCTCTGATATAGTAAGATGCTCAGAAGAAGATATGAGGTCGGCATATGGATGCAAGGGCCCTGATGAAGCATATGACCTGATCCGGGAGAATGGTTGTTCTTATCTCATATACACATCTGGTTCAGCAGGAGTGTTCCTGAGAACGCCGGACCTTTCAAAATATTATGCTATCCCTTCAATAAGAACCGTTAGTAACATTGGTGCAGGAGACAGTTTCAATGCAGGGATAGCCTATATGCTTCACATGGAAAACATCAGGTTGCTAGAGAATGTTTCAGAGAGTATGTGGGACAGGATCATTGAAACAGCCGTTTGGTTCGCATCTGAGGTTTGTATGAGGAATGAGAATTACATTTCCTGGGACTTTGCCAGGAATTTAAAAAAACAAAGATTTGACCGCAATTATCACACCACATAAAAAACCGGCAGGGAGATAATTATATTGAACAGCGCAAAGCCGATTATCAAAGATCGTTTCATGGAGCTTGAAAGTTCACAAACAGGCATATCCGAAGAGGATGCTCTTGAAAGATTGCACAAGTACGGAAAGAATGAGCTGGAACAGAAGGAGAAGATCACGGCTTTGAAGGTCTTTGCCGCACAGTTCACTAACCTTATAGTATGGGTATTGATTGCTGCTGCTGCCATATCCCTGACAATAGGCGAGGTTATTGATTTCTGGGTCATCGTTTTTACGATCGGTGTCGTTATTGTACTTGGGTTCATTCAGGAATACAGGGCTGAAAAAGCAATGCAAGCACTCAAGAACATTGTCCGGCCCGAAACCACTGTCATAAGGGATGGAAAACTACGAAAGGTGCTCACAAGTAAGATAGTGCCCGGAGATGTGCTAGTTCTTGAAACCGGAGACAAGGTCCCTGCAGACGGGATCCTCTTTGATGTCGTTGCGCTGAGAATTGATGAATCCGCCCTGACCGGGGAAAGTGTTCCGGTGGAAAAGAACGGGAACGAAAATATCTATGCAGGGACCCAGCTAGTTCATGGTAAGTGCAAAGCCCTTGTAACAGAGACCGGAATGGATACCAGGATAGGACAGATAGCCGCTCTCATACAGACAAAAGAAGAAAATACCCCTCTGCAGAATAAGATCGCAAAACTATCCCTCACACTTGCAATACTTGCAATACTGGCCTCCGCTCTTACCTTTGTAATTGGCCTGTCAATAGGGGCACCATTTTCCGATATGTTATTGATATCGCTTGCCCTGGCCGTGGCGGCAGTACCGGAGGGCCTGCCACTTACACTCACGATAACCCTGGCCTACGGCATGAAGAAAATGGCAGGTCACAATGCCATTATAAGAAAGATGCTTGCTGTTGAGACACTGGGTTCGACAACAGTGATATGCACTGACAAGACCGGTACCCTCACCAGGAACGAGATGACCGTGGAAAGGATATTTGTCAGTGATAATATCCTTGAACTGACAGGAACAGGCTACGAACCAAAAGGAGATTTCCTGAAAAATGATGATGTTATTGATGTGGCCGGACAGGCTACAACCACTAAATTACTGAAAGGAGTTGCTTTGTGCAATAATTCCACAATTGAGAAAAGACAGGAAAAATGGGAGGTTGTTGGAGACCCCACAGAGATAGCATTAACAGTTGCTGCAGCAAAAGCAAATCTGTGGAAAGACGACCTGGAGAAACGATATGAAATAGTCGAAGAGATCGTTTTCACATCCGAAAGGAAGATCATGACAACCATCCACAAAACCCCTGAAGGAATGGTCTCATTTACAAAAGGTGCACCAGAGTTTGTTCTTCCTGATTGCAGCAAGATAGAGATAAACGGAACATCCCGATCTATCACAGAACATGACAGGAAGATGATACTTGAAAAGAACCTGGAATTTGCAGGTTCTGCATATCGTGTACTGGCTGTCGCCTGCAAGGAAAAGAGCGACGGGAAAAAGAGCGAAGACTTTGAAGTAGACATGACATTCCTCGGGCTTGTGGCTATGATAGACCCTCCCCGGGAAGAAGTAAGAGATGCAGTGGAAGTATGCAGAAACGCCGGCATCCAGGTCATAATGATCACCGGGGACAACCAGGAGACAGCAAAAGCAATTGGCAGAAATATAGGGCTCTTTGATGACAGCCATGGATGTGGAGTCTATGAGGATGAGAAACTGAGGCGCATAGCAGAAGACTGCGCAATCACGGGTGATGAGCTTAATGAACTGAATGAAGAAGAGTTCACAACTATTGTTGAAAATATTCATGTGTATGCCAGGACCATGCCCGAACAAAAGCTAAGGATAGTGCAAGCCCTGCAAAAAAGGGGACATATAGTAGCTATGACAGGTGACGGGGTCAATGATGCACCGGCACTTAAAAAGGCCAATATTGGAATTGCCATGGGAGTAAAAGGCACTGATGTTGCAAAAGAATCCAGTGTGATGATACTGCAGGACGATAATTTTGCCACCATTGTTGAGGCTGTGAAAGGTGGACGAGCCATCTATGACAATATAGAGAAGTTCATAACATACCTTATATCAAGGAACCTCACGCTTATAATTCTCATTATGGCAGGTATCGGTCTGCTTGGATTCGACCTTATACCACTACTGGCACTTCAGATACTTTTTATAAATATGTTCAACGAGATAATGCCTGCTATATCACTCGGGCTTGACCCTGCAGCTGATGGCATCATGAAAAAACCACCCAGGAACCCTGAAGACAATTTCCTTAAAAAAAGGAACCTGATGATGGTCATCAGCCTGGCTTTCATCATGGGAATGGCAGCTTTTCTGGTCTTTGCCCTGAACAAACCCTCAGAAGATGTGATCATGGCACGTACACTTGTGTTTGCAACCGTGGTAAGCATGATACTTTTCATTCCATTTGCTTTCAGATCACTTGAACGCTCTGTTTTCAGTATAGGCATCTTCAGTAATAAACTGATGATAGTGGGCGTTTTAGCTACCTTTTTTGCTACAATGTCAGTTATGTATATCCCTTACCTGAATGAAGCATTCGGATTACTGCCACTATCTACCGGGCAATGGATAATGCCAATGGCTGTTGCTTTTAGCACATTCCTCATGGCAGAGGGATTAAAACATGTTACCAGAAGCAGGAAGAACATTCAATCTGAATATGGTCCATAAAGGCACGTAAATCTTATATATAATATAATAATGTATTTATATTTTAACTCCCTTATTAATTATGGTGATTCGCAATGGCCCTTATTACGTGGTCCGATAAATACAGTGTACAGATAAAAGAGATAGATGATCAGCATAAAGTCCTGGTGGGAATGATAAACGACCTGCATGATGCCATGAAACAGGCAAAGAGCAAGGAAGCATCCCTTGAAATAATCAATAAGATGGCCGAGTACACAAAGTATCATTTCTCAACTGAAGAGAAGTATATGAAACGTTACGCATACCCGGATTATTCGGAGCACAAACTTGAGCACGAGAAATTCATTGAGAATGTCCTCAAATTCAAGGAAGATTATGAAAAAGGAAAAGCGGGAATCAGTTATGACATCCTTAATTTCCTCAAGAACTGGCTTGTAGGACACATACAGTCTACTGACAGAAAGTATGCACCACTGTTCATTGAGAATGGACTTAACTAGAGAAATTCAGCTATTGAACGTTCCGTTGCAAAACCTATTAATCATTTAAAAATAATTATCCAGCAGATGACAATGCGGGAGACAGACTCAGACCAGGAACCGTACATACTTCCCGATGCAACATCCATAAAGGTCCATGAGGCTATGAAGGAAAATGTGGACAACCTGGTTTCCCTTTTTAAAGTGCTTTCCGATCCTGTAAGGATACATATACTCAAGGCCCTGCGGGTCAGTGAGCTATGTGTATGTGTACTGGTGGAAATAACAGACTACAAACATTCGGCACTATCCTATCATCTTAAGCTGCTAAAGGATGCCGAGCTGGTGGATTCAAGAAGGGACAGGAATTTCCAGATATACTATCTCACAGGACCGGGGGAGAAAATGCTGAGGACGATCGAGTCCTCATTTCAAAAAAAAATGTAACTATTCAGCCTAGCTCATTTCTACTACCAGATTTCTTAATCCACTATCAATTCTGCAATATTGGAGAAAGTGAATTCCTGTAGAATATTGCATTAATTGAGTCGATAACAGATAGAGAATTCTTGCTAACAGTAGAAACGTATCCTCTTATCCGGCAGAAATTTCTCGCACCCTGTTCACTACGGAAAGTACCGGATATCTTCTGCTGTACTTTCGTCATTCTGATATCTCTTTCCGCCTGATTATTATCAAACGGAACGTCTGGGTCGTACATAAACCGCAAGATATCTTCCTTGAACCCGATAAATCGATCCAGCAAATTCTTTGCCGTGGTTTGCTTCTTACGTCCCCGTTTTCCAGACAGCACATTTGATTCAAGGTCAGGAGGATTTTCACTCATCCCAAAACAAGTGATGTGATCATAATCCTCACTGAACCTTTGAATTAAATCCGGATTTAAAAGACCATTATCATCATGATGTTTGATGCACATCAACAGATCTGCCATTATCTTTGGCCACTGTTGTTCACTATTTTCATGAGCTCCGGTTAGCTCCCTTAACAGATGTGCATTACACAACGAATGCTGGCAATCGTATTTGTTGTAAGGTTTCCAGAAATCATGAGTTGCAACACCAGTGTAACCTGGTAGAATGCCCATGGCTTCCATTGCTTCTGAACCTCTCTTTTTATGTGGAAAATAATATGTCAGTTTGCTTGTCCCTGCTACATGAAGCCAGTTACGAGTTGCATTTACCCTCATTCCAGTTTCATCCAGATTGATAACAGGAGATTGTTTCAGAAGGTGTTTGACTTCGTTTTCAAATGATTCAAGTTTGCCAAAGCAACTGCTCACTATGTTCACTATTGTACCAGGACTTATCCTGCATCCTAACATGTCAGAGAACAAACCGGCTACACGCTTATAAGGAAGTAATTGGTTAATGTGCAAATAAACTGCAGCAGACTTGACCCGAATACCATATTGAGTTGGCTGAGTCACACCCTCAGGAAAAACAGCTTTGTTTACACGGGAACATTTAGGACATGTTTTTATCTCAGAACGATGCTCTGTACACTTAATTACTATTGGTGGAATGTCAAAGACCTGTCTTCGTTCATAACCAGAAGGAATGGAAGCTAACGAGCTTCCACAATTAGTACATTTGTCAACATGATGAACAACAACTTCGTCCGGTTCATCAGTCATTCTTAAGGTAGTACCCGGATGACCATTTTGACCACCTGGGGATTTACCACTCTTTTTTCTCTGACTTTTGACCTTTGGTTTATTCCGTGCATAATAATCAGTAGAAGGTGGTTTGCTACTGTTGCTACTATTCTTTTCAAGCATCTCTTCCAGATGCTTGACACGTTCTTCAAGTTTTTCTATTATCCCAAATAGCTGAGTTACAAGTTCTACTACTGCTTCAGGACCAGTTTCATAAACTGCAAGTATTTCTTCTCGTTCTATACAAATCCCCTCAGATTGATAGACGTTTTTTATTGACGACACTTAAATATTTTAATAATATGTAGAATGTGTTCATAGTATATCGATTTTTGCATCAATGAGGAAAATCAGGCTGAATAGTTACAAAAAAATATAACATAATATCGGTTTTAAGCTAAAAGCAGATCATAGCTTCTCTGCCGGAAGAGCCGTATTAAGTTTAACGTAATTGACACCTTTAAGTGCCATTGTCCTTTCAGCCACTGCTTTTACCTCTTCACCCTCCCCATCGAGTATGATCACTTCCAGACAGTTATCATGGTCAAGATGGATATGAACGGAAGACTTAATAATGTGAGAGTAATCATGCTGTATCTCGGTAAGGGCACTTGAAAGGCCGCGTTTGGTATGGTCATATATCAATGTGATCGTACCTACTCGTCTGCCTTTTACATCACTCATCCATTCATAGTGGGTAATGTAGTTCCTGATGGCATCCCTTATTCCCTCTGAACGGGAAGAGTAGCCCCTCTGCTCGATGATCGTGTCAAATTTCGTCAGAAGATTTTCGGGAAGAGACACCCCTATACGCATAAGTTCCTGTTCCATGTGATTCACCTATATCAATAATTAGTATAATAACATTTAGTATGCATTAATGATACTTCAATGATACATAAATTAAGACATAAATAATTATAGAACATCTTATATAAAGGGTAGCAATTGTTCCCGTCGAAAAGGAGGATGCAAATGAAAAAAGAAATGTTGTACTCAGGAAAAGCAAAGACCATCTACAAAACCGATGATCCGGAGAAACTTATTTCCGAGTTCAGAGACAGCCTTACGGCTTTTGATGGCAAGAAGAAGAGCGAAGCTGCGAACAAGGGATATTTTAACGCCCAGATATCAAAAAAGCTCTTTGAGATGCTTGAAGAGGAAGGCATCCCCACACATTACCTGGGAATGCTATCTGAAAATGAGATGCTTGTCCGCGCAGTGGATATAATACCAATAGAGGTCATTCCACGCAATATAGCTGCAGGTTCCATAACACGCAAATATCCCATTGAAGAGGGAACTGTTTTCAAGATCCCGGTAATTGTATTGGATTACAAGAGCGATGAATATGGCGACCCCATGATGAATGAGGACATTGCTGTTGCTATGGGAATTGCCACTTATGAGGAAACAGCACAGATACGTGCAATGGCCCTGAAGGTCAATGAGATACTTGTGAAATACCTTGATGAAAAAGGATTCCTGCTTCCTGACTTCAAACTTGAGTTCGGAAGAGTGGACGACAGGATAGTTGTGGCAGACGAGATCTCCTGTGACACATGCCGCCTCTGGGACAAGAGCACCGGACAGTCAATGGATAAGGATATATTCCGCTTTGACAAAGGAGACCTTTCCAGGGCATATGAAGAAGTTGCAAGGCGTATTGTGCCAGAGATCTTTGAATAAAAGCACACATTTGATCGTTACGAGGGGATATAATGAACGATTATGATGTGATCGTTGTGGGTGCAGGTATCAGCGGACTTCTATCCGCACTCGCACTTTCAAAGCATGGCAATAAAGTACTGGTACTTGAAAAAAGCAAATTTGTAGGTGGCAACTGTAACAGCTATATGGTCGATGGTTTCCAGGTAGATACAGGCGCCCATGCCATTACACACCTTGAGGTGGGGCCCCTTAGAAGGATCATGGACAATTATTTTGATTATGTGCCTGTCTTTGAGGACTACGGGAATTATTATGTGAGGACCGAGAACAACTTTATGAAGGTTCCTTCAAATATCAAGGAATTTGTGACATTTGATGTCCTTCCCCGCAAAGACAGAATGGTTATAACTCAGGCCATAACAAAGGCTTTGACATTTTCAACATTTGGTATGGACCTGTCAAAACAGTCAGTATACGATTTCATGCCGGGCAACCTTTCAAGGGACACATATGACTTCATAGATACTATATGCCACTTCCTTTCCGGAAAGGATATGAAACAGACATCTGCACAGAGAATTCTTGCCGGAAGCAGCTTTGTACGTGACAGTGTTCCGCAAGAGCAGCTTGAAACTATAATGAAGACAAACGAAAAAATAGCAGTCGAAACACTACCAAGAACAATACTGCCCCCTAATCTGCATGCTTCTTTGCAGACAAGGCTCAACAAGGTAGCCAATCCGTTCACATCCCTTGGACGGCTTGCAACGAATAAAGTTGCATACTCCCAGGGATATCCACGAAAGGGACTGAAGGGACTTCTGAATGCACTCCTGTTCTCACTGCCAAAGACCGTGGAGATCAGGACAGGCTGTGAAGTAAAGAAGATACTCACTGACAAAGGAAAGGTGACCGGTGTGCAGGCCGATGAATTATATAATGCCGCTCAGGTCATATACACAGGATTTGTAACCGATCTCCCGTCTATGATCGAGAGCCTTCCTGATTCCTATATACAGGAACTGAAAGGTGTTGTTCACACCAGAAGCCTGACCGTCTGGACAGGGCTTGATTCTGTGATGAACGAGTTTAATTATATCGGCTCAGAGATATGGTTTAAGGATGCGCCGTATTGGGCCATGCCCATCAGTAACTATGATGCATCCCTTGCACCCAAGGGCAAACAACTTGTTGGCTTCTCTTTCATAATTGACGGTGAAAGGAACGAAGAACAGCAGATCAGGAAAGCATATGAGACCATATACCATGCAGTTCCCGCCATAGAGGACCATATAGAGATGAAGCACAACCAGATAACAGTTCCTGAAAAAGCTGCTGTGACAATAGATGGCCATTTTGCCGATGTGAGAACACCCATAAAAGGACTCTACGCAGCAGGAACGGATACGGACCGCAGAAGTATGGGAATTACCCGTGCTGCGTATTCGATCGTTGAATTACTTAAGAAAATGAACGAAGACGGATGTCTTCATAAATGATATGAGAAGGTGTTACCTTCTCAGGATCATTGTCCTTAACCTGTCCGCAGCGTGCTCAGACTTGTCTGCAATATCACCTATACCCCTTACCAGGCGTGCCAGATGATACACACCAACTGCACCGATGCTATCCTCATTCATGAATATCTGCCTGACAAGGTCCTTTTCAATGATATCTACCTGATGTTCCATCTCCTCTACTTTAACAACAAGATCAAGGGTATCCTCAACATCCCTTTTACTGAAAGATGTTTCCAGCAATTCTCCGAGCGTTGAAACAAGGATCTCATACATTTCAACGGTTTCAAGGGTCTTTGCCATGAGTTCCCTGAACCCTTCATGTATCTCATCAGGTGCTTTAAATTGCCTGACTGTCAGCCAGAATGCAACCTCCTGGGCGTCGTCAGAGATCGAGTCCTGTGGTTTGAGGAAATTGAGAAGATCATTGGAATGCACAGGAAGCATGATGGATGAGGAAAGTTCTGAACGGATGGTCTGTTTTATGACATCCGCCTCATGTTCTATTACATCGATCTCATGGCTTAAGGCTTCTACTTTCTCCATGTCACCATTACAAAATGCAAGGAGGGATTCGTTAAGCTTCCTTACACAGTCCCCACCTTTGTTGGCGTGCATTACAAGTGGTTTGAAAGGAGAACTTGCAAATATGTTCAATACGGAACGGATATAATCTTTTTTTATCATAGTCCAACTCCCAGCAGTCCTGCAAATATGATCGCAGATGTAAGGGCAGCCACTGGCACAGTGACTATCCATGATACGAATATCTTCCAGATAACACTTAAATCAACCGCTGCAAGACCACCTGCAAGACCCACACCAATTACCGAACCCACAAGTGTGTGTGTAGTTGATATCGGCAGGGAACTGTAACTATGCAACACCACAACCGTAGCTGTGGCAAATTCTGCAGAAAAACCTCTTGTGGGCGTCAGCTCGGTAATACGTGTACCAATGGTCTCTATCACGCGATATCCCCATGTTGCAAGGCCAATGACCATCCCAAGACCTCCCATGACCATCACCCAGAGAGGGATGGAAACACCTGCCATATCAAGGGCATGCAGCCCTGCATAGAGAGGGCCTACTGCATTTGCCACATCATTGGAACCATGTGCAAAGGCGATGTAACATGCTGTCATTATCTGCAAAATAACGAATTTCTTCTCGATGTTATAAGGATCGTCTGCTTTTTGAAGTATGAAATACCGGATGACGGAGAATATGATATAAGCTATCAAGGCCCCAAGGAGTGGGGATACTATCCAGCTGCCTGCGATCTTAGCAAGTACGCCCCATTCTATATCTCCAAAACCGATTATTCCCCTGTATGCAGCCATCAGCCCAAAGCCAAGAACCGCACCAACTATGGAATGTGTGGTAGATACAGGAAGATTGTAGAATGTGGCAAGTGTTATCCAGAAACCTGCGGCAAGAATAGCTGCAAGCATCCCTACAGCCACAACGTGGGGATCAAAGAGATTTATAGAATCTACAGGAACAATACCCTTTGCAATGGTCGAAGTAACCCTTTTTCCAAAAAATACGGCACCTGCAAACTCAAAAACTGCTGCAATGATAATAACCTGTTTGATAGACAGAGCACCACTGCCCACTGACGTTCCCATAGCATTGGCAAGGTCATTGGCACCTATATTCCATGCCATGTACAGACCTGCTATGACCAGTAACAATACAAGAGGATCAAAAAGAATCATCGATATTATTCTCCACTATATAGATTTAGTATGGCAATGGAGAACACGGACATAAATGTAAGCGATATATAATAAATAGACATACATAGCAATATATATAATATATAGAGGATTCAGATTAACCCTCTTTTTTTTTAAACATCTGATAAATTCAAGTTGTAACTCATCCTTTTGATCCCATATTTTTATGTTTTTGTTCCTTTTCACCTTAATTTTAGGATAGCTTACGCTATCCTAGATTGTCCCCTTCCTTTTCAGTGTCCTCAATTGATGAAGATTAAAGGAAAAAACTGTCATTAACATCTTCACATTCACTCTTTCCACAGTTGTGACAAGTACTTTTCCTGCTTTGAACACTTCCTTTGCTACTGCATAGACTCTTTCACATGGAACTCGCTGCACACTTATTCGTTCATTTCTGAGAATATCCGCTATTTCCAATGGATGTCCTCTTACCGCTCTTTGCATTGTTGCTGCAAAACCCTTTGCAACCGCTCCAAAGTATCCTTTGTCACGGTAGACTACTTCACCTACTTCTGATAGATCTACCTGTGAATCATGTACCGATGCAGTTGTTGTTTCGAATCTTCTGATCAGTTCATAATCCTTATCAATTATTGTATGGAGCTTGTAACCGAAATGAGATTTACCACCTTTTTTTGCCCATGTTCCATCTTTGCTTCTTGTTGTTTTAGCATCCTTCCCACGGGGTTCATCAGCCTTAGCATGTCCAGGGTTGGAGTGGATGAATGTGGCATCCTGGATCATCCCCTGTTTGATCTTCAATCCAAGGGCATTAAGCTGCCTCTGCATCTCATTCCATATTTCATTCTCTTTTCCATTATCGCTAATTCTCTTTCTAAATGACCAGACAGTTGTACTGTCTGGGACATATTCTGGAAACCCAAGGAACTTCCTAAAGGATATCCTGTCAATACACTGTCTTTCAAGTTCAGCATCAGAAAGACCATGCCACTGTTGTAGAACAAGCATTTTAAACATCACAACAACATCAGCTTCAGGCCTACCGCCTGAACCTGTTCTGTTCTTGTACATTGATTCCAGGATTGGACGAAATGGTTTCCAATCAATAAGTGATTCTATTTCTGCAAGCTTGTCTCCAACAGATTGAAGGCGTTTGTATTCTTCATTAAGGGCAAAATCAGTTAAATCATCCATGATACTTAATTTATTTGCCTATTATTTATATTTTAGTACAATGTTGACTATGTTTATCGAAATCCTCTATAGTAATTACTTAAAAAAAGAATCAAGTGTCCGCTGGAAACGGATATCAGGCAACAGGGACGCTTTTGGCATCCACTGGGACGAAGAGGTCTTCAAACGGGAGGAAATATCTGCAAGTGCCTGGCCTAAAGATTCGAATCTGAAAGGTGTGCTGCTGAAAGCTTCCCTTACGCCCTCCCTGACAACCCACACACCAAGCGGTGCCCAGTATTCAGGCCTTATTTCCCTTACCATGAATACTGTTGCCTGTCTGCGAATGGAGCGAAGGTACTCCAGAGCACCCAGCCGTGCGGCATAGTATCCGCCTGAAAGGTTGGAATAGTTCTTCTTTCCGCTAAAGCCTTCATGATCCGCATCTATCCATGTACTCCCCCCAGACCACACAGTACGTGGCATCCAGACTTCTATCAGCTCGAAGGAGAAAGCGCGGGGAATGAGAACGATCTCAAAGTGATTGCCAAATACACCACCGCTGAATACCATTACTTCGTTAAGCTGCTGATAGTCCCTTATCCCTGGCAGGAGGTCTTTTCCAACCATATCATCAACTGCCGTTATGGACCAGCGGGTCGGGACAAGTTTTCGATCCTGACCTAAAAGTCCTATGGAGAGAAGGCGCGTTATGTGTTCTTCCGGTATATTGCTTTGCCATAGCTCAGATATGACATCCTTTGCAAGTGCATCCGTGTCATACACCAGGGAATCCACTTTTGCAGGAACTTTGGGGTTTTCAGTGATATCGAACTTTTTAAGGTCACCGGAAGGACCCATGGGAGTGAGGACATTGTCGAACTTGAGCTTATTGTTTATAGGTTTATTGAACCACGCCTCGGTATCCACAGGTCTTTTTGATAGTGCCAGTTCCTGGGATTTCTCTATCAGGGGATTGTCAGGAATACGGGCATTCTTCACGTTGATACCGGTATTGGCCCTGACAAGCATTGAGCGGGAAGCTATGACATCCTGTATATTCATCTTAAGCAATGCTTTGGGATCTTCAAGCAGAACTGCATCATCACCGCTAAGCTGAGGAGGGATCATAGGACCTGCTTTTACCTGAGGATAATTATACCTCCCCACAAAAACAGACGGAGGAGAAGCTCCGAAAATGGATGTTTCACCAGATGAAACAGGGATCACGGATTCAATGGACCTGAATTTTTCCAGTATGGGACACACTGGCCGCCCACAGAGACCTTTTCCCTTACATCTTACGCACAGACCGGGAGTCACCTGACCTCATCGTCTCCGCAAAGTATACAATAACCAGTATCAGGTTCATTCTTGTTGAGCCAACCCGATCGCTGAACGAACTTGCAGACATTGCACATGCCCGCAACCTGTTCCCTGGAATTCATTCCTTCAAGCAGGCTGGCAGCAAACCGCTTGATCTCCTGCTGGGCATCTTCAGAAAAATCAATTTCTGCCCCGCGCTTATCGTTCAGATACTGTGATACTGCTGCCCTTGAGAGTTCCAGAACTTCGGCAACTTCCTGCTGACTTTTCCCATGGACTGCAATCATACATCTTGCAAGTTCGGCGCGTATAGCAGGAAGTACACGCTGGACCATGACCTCACATGTTGTTTTCACGGGAAGGACCTCTTCGTATTATTATTACCATTGTTAGTACTATTATCATTACTATTATTCATTCTTACGAATATAATTATCTATTGCCAGCTTAAGAGCATCAAGGGCAAACCCTGAGCATCTGTCCTTACCTTCAGGAAGACCATCAAGTGCCTGGATAACGTCTTCATTTGTCAATGCAAGAGCCTCATCTATAGTCCTGCCTTTTGCCAACTTTGTGACCATGCTTGACGTTGAGATGGCAACAACGCAACCAAATGTCCTGAATTTTACATCCTCAAGCACGTTATCCTTTATCCTGACAGAGATGTTTATTATGTCACCGTCAACTGTGCTGCCTATTTCGCCCACACCATCGGGATCTTCTATCATCCCTACATTCTCAGGATTACTGAACTCTTCTATGACCTTTTTTGAATACAGACCTATTCCTCCTTTTTTCATTGACCGGAAAGCGGAGACATTGCCCTCAGTTTAAGGATTGTTTCCTGCAGGACCTCAACAAGATAATCGATCTCTTCCATTGTATTCTCCCTGCCAAGACTTATTCTCAGGGAACCATGAAGGTAATCATCCTCTATATTAAGGGAGCTGAGCACATGGGATGCCTTCAGGGACTTTGAGGAACATGCAGAGCCGGTGGATACGGCTATTCCTTTAATGTCAAGGAGCATCAACATAGATTCACCTTCTGCATACTTAAAACTCAGATTCACATTGTTGGGCAGACGCTGTGTGGGATGACCATTAAGACGAACATGGGATATAGAATCGAATACCCTGCTGATGAGGGAATCACGCATTTGCTGCATGCGGGCCGAATCCTCATCAAGGCGCTGCTTTGCAAGTGTCATCGCCCTGCCAAAGCCAACTATGCCAGGTATGTTCTCCGTTCCTGAGCGCATGCCTTTTTCATGATTACCGCCAAAGACGATAGGCCTGATAACCGTACCTTTGCGGACATAGAGAGCTCCTGCACCTTTTGGGCCATGTATCTTGTGGGAAGAAATGGAAAGCATATCAACGCCCAGCTCATCCACGTTGACAGGGATCTTGCCAACACTCTGTACAGCATCAGTATGGAAATAAACACCGTTCTTCTTTGCGATACCTGCGATTTCCCGGATGGGCTGAATGGTCCCCACTTCATTGTTTGCATGCATTATGCTGATAAGGACCGTATTATCGCGAATGGAAACCTCCAATTTATCAATATCAACAACACCATCGGTATTTACCGGAACATACGTCACCTCATGGCCCATACTTTCAAGGAAAGCACAGGTATTGAGCACTGCCGGATGCTCGATAACAGATGTGATGATATGCTTTTTTCCTGAATCGTATGGTACAATACCCCTCAGGGCCATATTGTCTGATTCCGTGCCCCCTGAAGTGAATATGATCTCTTCAGGAAGGGCACCGATACACTCTGCAACCTGCTGGCGTGCAGTGGAGAGTGCTTCTGCAGCCTCCCTGCCAAAAGAATGCAGGCTTGAAGAATTACCGAACATCTCAGTAAAGTAAGGTAACATGGCATCCACGACCTGAGGATCTGTCGGGGTAGTTGCACTATGGTCCATATAGATCCGTTTCATAGTATCCAGTAATACTAGAGAAGACTTTCAATAAATAAATATCCTTCAGCAAAGCATGCTGAAGAATTAGATGCAGGCATCATACACCTGCATTAAATGCGGGGATATCCCCCCACATGTAAGAATTAAATTAATCTTTTATCTGATCCGGAGAAAATCCCTTTTCAATCAGGACGTCCTTCATACGGTTAAGATGATTGCCCTGTAATTCCACCGCGCTACCTTTTACTGTTCCACCGCATGCAAATTTAGACTTGAGGTAGGTTGAAAGTTCATGAAGGTCTATTTCGTGGGCATCAAAACCCTCTACGACCGTTACTTCTTTACCGTACCTTCTTCTGTTTACTTTGACAGTTATTCTTTGCTGTTCTTTTGCCACTTCTTCACATATGCAAAGCTCTTTTGGCAATCCACAGACTGAACACATTTCAGAACTCATCTTGTGGTATTTCCTCCGACATTATTATCTATTTTAAACACTCCTTATGCATCTAATTAAAATAGATGAATAGAGTAAAACTGCGATGATATTAAAAGCTAATGGTAAAGAAGTAGCAACAGACGTTGCTTTTGCCCGCAGTCTGCACGAACAGGCCAAAGGGCTCATGTTCAGCCGGAAGATATCTGAAAATTTTGCGCTTATCTTTGTGATGAAAAAAGTACAGAAAGTTTCCTTACACATGCTATTTGTCAATTACCCCATTGATGTTATTTTCCTTGACGAACATAAAAAAGTGATAAAGACATCCAGCATGAGACCATGGATAGGCACCTGCACATGTCCGGGAAAAGTAAAGTATGTCATAGAGACCTCCCACGGAAAATCAAGGACAATGGGGATCAAAAACGGGGACGAATTTGAATTTGATGAGAGAGGGCCGTAATGGATCACAAGCCAAAAGCATCACAGGAAGCCTGGGAAAAATACGTGTTGCACCTGGGCGAAGAAATGTTTATTACATTCCGGGTTCTTTAAAGCCCTGATAGAATCATCACAACAATCAAATTAATCACATTATGAACCAGAGGCACATGAATGTTACCTGAAGATGACTTTAAGATCATAACAGAGAAGATGGGAAGGGAACCGAACCTTGTGGAGCAGGGATGTTTCCTGAACCTGTGGAGCGAGCACTGCTCATATCGCTCAAGTGCACCATTGCTCAGGACTTTTACAACAACCGGTGACAAAGTGATCATAGGTCCGGGAGATGATGCTGCGATCGTTGACTTTGGGCATGGCTGGGTACTTGCCATAGGCATGGAAAGTCACAACCACCCATCATATGTGGATCCTTATAACGGTGCAGCCACAGGTGTTGGAGGAATCGTGCGCGACATCATTTCAATGGGTGCAAGACCAATAGCCCTTATGGACCCTCTCTATTTCGGACCTCTTGACAACCCCAAGAACCTCTACCTGTTCGAACATATCATAGAAGGGATTGCAGGATACGGCAACTGCATAGGAGTGCCGGTGGTACGTGGAGAGACGTTCTTTGACCGCTCATACAGTGGAAACCCTCTTGTGAACGTGGTTGCAGTAGGCCTTGCAAGGAATAAGGATGTTGTGACAGCCTGTGCACAGAAGGCAGGTAACAAACTTGTGCTCATGGGGTCAACTACAGGCAGGGACGGGCTTGGAGGAGCATCCTTTGCATCAAGGGACCTTTCAGAGGATTCAGAGGCACAGGACAGGCCAAGTATCCAGATAGGCGATCCTTTCACTGAAAAGCTGCTCATCGAGGCAACCCTGGAAGCCATCGGGAAAGGATATGTCAGATCCTGCAGGGACCTTGGTGCAGCAGGACTTGCAGGCGCAAGTTCTGAGATGGCCTCAAAGGGAAATCTTGGAATGAGGATAATTGCCGATAATGTGATCCTGCGTGAGACAGGCATGACGCCTTACGAGATACTCATTGCGGAATCACAGGAACGTATGCTTCTGGAAGTAGAGCCGGAAAATGTGGATGCTGTCCTGGATATAGCCAAAAAGTACGATCTTAATGCAAGCATGATAGGCGAACTCACTGAAGAGATGCAATACAAAGTTGAATTCGAAGGGGAGATCGCAGCTGACATACCAGTCAAACTGCTGACAGAAGGTGCACCCACATTTGAAAGACCCTCCACCACTCCTGAGCCCGGACCAGCTGGAGAGAAACCCGGTATGCCATCTGACCTTAAAAAAGCCATACTGGATGTACTTTCCTCTCACAATGTGGCATCGAAGAGATGGATCCACAGACAGTACGACCATGAGGTACAGGTCCGCACGGTCAGGAAACCGGGTGATGACTGTGGAATACTGCGCATTGAAGGAAACGAAGGAATAGCACTCTCATGCGGATGCAATCCAAGACACACACTGCTTGATCCCTATGAAGGTGGAAAAGGTACTGTTGTTGAGAATGCAATGAACCTTGCAGTAAAGGGAGCAAGGGGGATTGCTATTGTGGATTGTCTCAACTTCGGCAATCCTGAAAGACCGGATATATACTGGCAATTCAAACATGCAATCCTCGGACTGGGAGATGCGGCAAGAGAACTGGGAATACCGGTTGTAGGCGGAAACGTTTCCCTGTATAACGAAAGTGGGGAATTCAAGACTGCCATCGCCCCCACACCATCCATTGGCCTTGTTGGCTACATCGAAGATGTCAGCATGGCACCTGAAGGAGTATTCACAAAAGAGGGCGACACAATATTCCTGATAGGTACAACAGTTGATGAGATGGGAGGCTCTGAATATTATAACATTGTCGGAAAGGAAAAGTACGGAAAAAGCCCAAAGGTACCCGGCAATGCTAGCAGGATAATAGACAGGCTAATTGAACTTGCAGCAAGCGGTAAAATCACTGCAGCACATGACGTGTCACTGGGCGGAATTGCTGCTGCGATCGCAGAGATGTGTGTAAAGTACGGTGCAGATATCGATCTGAGCAATGTCGCCGAGGGGCTGAGGGCTGACGACCTGCTATTCTCCGAATCATATGCAAGGGCAATACTGACAAGCTCAGAGCCTGAAGCTATAATGGAAATGCTGCATGATGTCCCATATACCGTTATAGGCAGGGTTGAAGGAAAGGAACTTAAAATATCAGGAAACGGATTTGGAATAACAATTACGGTTAAGGAAATAAATGAGGCCAGAGAAAGCCTCATGAACTTGATGATGGAATGATTTCCATCATTTTCCCACCAAACTGGACAAAGATCACTTTTCACTTTTGGGTAGCAAAGTAGATCATATATAGTGCGGATAAGCCCACAAGAATGTAAACTATCCTGGCAATGATACTATAACCAAATATCATTTCCACGAGATTGAGATTCTGGGATATCCCGAATAAACCCCAATTCAGGCCACCGATTATTACCAGCACCATAGCTACCCAGTCAAGACTCTTCATCTCAGGCATTCTTTCACCTCCATTAAACCCCATTTAACCGTAAATAAATATAGGTGGTTTTCAATATTTATAACTAATCAGACAACCTGTATCAGATGATATAAAAATATTTAGGTTCCTTTTTCAGGAATTACCCACAAAAACTATTCGCTCTCTTTCAGGGCATCTTCGTAGAGCTCCCTGAGATTTGTAGGGATTGGATTATCCTTAAGCAGTTTTGCAAAATATGCGAGGTTATGCACCATATAGCGGATCGTCTTGTTGGTATAGAGATGCTTGTCCCCTCCTGCCTGAATATAGCTTGGACCCGGGCCTGCAGGACCCACCCAGTAACTATCCACATTGGGAGGTATGGTGCATCCAAGGTGCGTCAGATTGAACAGTGTATTTGCGGCAACGTCATGAGCTCCGTCCTCGTTGCCTGTGATGACCACTCCACCTACCTTTCCATACAGCGGGAACTGGCCGGTCTCAGGATCACTTTCCTCATAGGTGCCGTCAAGCCTCTCAAACACCATTTGTGCCACAGATGAGCGCACGCCGAACCATATCGGAGAACCTATTATCAGAATATCACATGCTTTGATCTTCTCCATTATCAGCGGCCATTCGTCCCCTTCACCTTCATCGGAAGAAACACCAAACCTTACATTGTAGTCAGTAACCCGGACCACCTCACTTTCAATACCGATATCTGAAAAAAGCCGGACAGCTTTATCGATAAGTGCCCTGGTATTGGATATGTCAGGAGAGCGTTTCAGAGTACAGTTGAGAAATAATGCATTTAACCCCATGTAAAAACATGGGTTGTTGACCCATAAAAGTATTTCCCTGAAAGATAAGATACGAATATACACAAATATTAAAAGACGAAAAGGATACAAAAAAAACGAATATCAATAAAAAGAGTTTGAAAGAATGGTAATTACCATTCCCTCTGAAGATTTAGTCGGTCTTCTCTCCAAAAGCGAATTTGCGCAGTACTCTTGTGATCTTGATGTTTACAGTATCGCCTACCTGGGTCTGCGGTACAAAGATCACAAATCCTTCTACCCTTGCAATTCCATCGCCTTCTCTTGCGATATCTTCAATCGTTACTTCATAGGTTTCTCCAACATCTACAGGAGCTGTTGATTCTCTGTCATTGTTGTTAAACAAAATAATGCACGTCCTTTAATTCAAAAATAAGACCGAAGACCATACTGAAAAACACCATAGATAGAAAATCCAATTAAACTGAATCCCAGAATAGTACAAGATCTTACAGCGCTAAGTACACATAACAGGTATTTAAATGTTCTTAACATGAAAGCATATGGATATCATCTGAGATAATATCGGAAACCATATCTTATTTATCCTTTAGAATAAAATAGGTAGATATAAATCACAAGCATACAATAGATTCAAAATAATTTTGGGATGAAATAATGGATGAAGTACAGATCAAAGTAGAAAAAGCGCACCCTAATGACTTTGGAAGAGGTATTATCCGCCTGGACCCTACTACACTCTTAAGCCTGCAACTCTCACCCGGAGACATTGTTGAGATAGAGGGGAAAAGAAAGACTGCAGCCAAGGTATGGAGAGCTGAGAGACAGGACTGGGGACAGGGACTTGTCAGGATAGACGGTTTCATCAGGCAGAATGCAGGCGTAGGGATAGGTGAAAGAGTAACTATCAGAAAAGCCGATGTTGTGACTGCGACCAAAGTGGTACTGGCACCCCCTGAGGGCGTCACAATGGAATATGGAGACCATATCAGTGAGATAATCAAACGTAACATCATGAAACGTCCCCTTGTGGAAGGAGACATCATCCCTATAATCAGCTCCATGACACAACCCATGACAAGCCAGATGGGAGGAGGGCAGGCAATACCCCTGATAGCCGTTGAGACCGAACCGGAGGAAGAGATCCTAATCATAGGAGAATTCACAGAGATAGAACTTCGCCAGAAACCTGTCCGGGGCTATGACGGAGCAACAAGAGGAATAACATACGAGGATATCGGTGGTCTTGGTTCAGAAATACAGCGCGTCAGAGAGATGATCGAGCTTCCGCTGAAACATCCCGAACTCTTCCAGAGGCTGAATATCGAACCTCCCAAGGGAATCATACTCTATGGTCCCCCAGGCACAGGGAAAACATTGATAGCCAAGGCTGTTGCAAATGAATCCAGGGCAAACTTCCTTTACATCGCAGGGCCTGAGATCATGGGCAAGTATTACGGAGAAAGTGAAGAGCGTATCCGTAAGATATTCGAAGAGGCAGAAGATGATGCCCCTTCTATTGTATTCATAGACGAGATAGACTCTATCGCACCGAAAAGGCAGAACGTTACCGGAGAAGTGGAGCGCAGGGTTGTTGCCCAGCTGCTTACCATGATGGACGGCCTTGAAGAAAGAGGACAGGTAGTTGTGATCGGTGCCACCAACAGGCTGGATGCAATTGATCCCGCACTTAGGAGGCCCGGAAGGTTTGACAGGGAAATAGAGATAGGAGTCCCGGACACCGAAGACAGACTGGAGATAATGCAGATCCACACAAGAGGTGTGCCCCTTGCCGAAGATGTTGACGAGGAGTTTCTGGACTACATTGCAAAACATACACAGGCATTCGTGGGTGCTGACCTGCTTGCGCTTGTACAGGAAGCTGCAATGCGATCCTTAAGACGTGCACTGCCTGATATAAATCTTGAAGATGAGGATATTCCACAGGAAATACTCGATACCATTATGGTATGCAAGGATGATTTTGAGAATGCACTGAGGGAGATCGAACCTTCCGCAATGAGAGAGGTACTTGTTGAGATCCCGCCTGTGAAATGGGAGGACGTTGGCGGGCTTGACAAGGCAAAACAGGAAATAATAGAAGCTGTGGAATGGCCGCTCACAAGGCCGGACAGGTTTGTCAGCATGGGCATCAAACCACCGAAGGGAGTCTTGCTATTCGGACCACCCGGAACCGGGAAGACACTTATAGCCCAGGCTGTGGCAAATGAATCTAATGCGAATTTCATCAGCGTCAAAGGGCCCCAGATGCTTTCAAAATGGGTAGGTGAATCCGAGAAGGCCATCAGGGAGACTTTCAAGAAAGCAAGGCAGGTAGCACCATGTATAGTGTTCTTTGATGAGATAGACTCCATTGCACCCATGAGAAGTGCAGCTTCTGAGGATTCAAAGGTTTCTGAAAGAATAGTCAATCAGTTGCTCACCGAGCTTGATGGCCTTGAACCATTAAAGGAAATTGTAGTGGTTGCTGCAACCAACCGCCCCGACATCATCGATCCTGCACTACTCAGATCCGGCAGGTTTGACAGGATGGTGCTCGTAGGACAGTCCACCTACACCGGCCGCAAGGATATCTTCAGGATACATACAAAGAACATCCCTTTGGATGACGATGTGACAATCGATGACCTTGCAACCATTACTGAGGGTTTTGTCGGAGCAGACATAGAAGCAGTCTGCAGGGAAGCTGTGATGCTTGCACTGAGGGAGAACTTCAATGCGGAAAAAGTTGGGATGAAATATTTCAGGGAAGCTCTGAACAAGGTCAGACCGACACTGTCCGAGAACCTGATGGAATATTATAGGAAAATACAGGAACAGTTCAAGGGCGGCATCAAGAAAGATGAAGCAAGTTCTTATATAGGCTTCCTTTGAGCAACAATGATGAAGAAGCTTTCAAGTGGCATCATGAAAGAAGAGGCAAGTTCTTATATAGGATACAGATAAATAATGAAAAATTTAGATTTGATTTTTATATCAAGGGGCGAATGAAAATGGCAAATGTCTTTGCAAAGAACCTTTCGAGCAAACAGGTAATGGCAACAGATGGAACCGAGATAGGTATTCTGTTCAATATCGTAATGGACGTCAGGACAGGTGATCTCATTGACCTGATAGTCAAACCTGATATGAGTCTGGACACATCCAAGTACAAGACCGATGAACAGTATATACTGCTGCCTTTTGAATCTGTCAGGGCGATCAAGGACTACATAGTCGTTGACAAGAACATAGCACGCGGATTGGTTACAGAACACAGCAACATATGAATAAGCAGACTGCAAAGCATGCAATCATCTTTGCAGTACTGCAACAAATGCTCTTTTTTCAGATCATGCCTTTGGAAAGGAGATGATCTATGGCTTCCACTGTACCATCGCCGTATGTTGCAGTGCTGACATAATCTGCGACATCCTTCAGGAAATCATCCGCATTGCCAACAGCTATTGCAAAACCCGCTTCCTGAAGCATTTCCAGGTCATTCACAGAATCACCGATGGCAACAAAATCAGTGGTCTTAAGTCCCATAAGTTCTGCCATTTTGATCAAACCTGTGCCCTTGTTTATTTTCCTGCTCTTAATGTGGATAGCAAAGTGGGTATCAATTATCTCAACCCCGGGGAAATGTGAGCTCAGCAATCCTCTGGCCTTTTCAATATCAAAATCACTTCTCAGGACAATTTCTGTTTTCCTGTGTACAGAATCGAGTTTCTCCATATGGAAATGCTCTGCAAGGAATTCGTATGCTTCTTCACATTCATGAATTACATCTGAGATTATCGGCTCATTGTCAAAACCATCTACGATAACGCCACCGTTCTCAGCAATGATATTACAGCACACACCTACAAGTTTTGCTACTGCCTTTGCGTAACAGAGAACATTTCCGGTTGCTATCACAACAGGAATATCAAGAGATCTGAGTTTTGCAGCAGCTTTAAGACTAAGCTTGCGATCCATATGAGTGATAGTGCCATCAACATCTATGACAAGAGCCTTGTACTTCATAAGCAATAGATGATAAGCGAGAGATAAAAGCGTTTTCAATGCAACGGGTGTTCAAATTCTTAAAAATACTTCAGCAGCACCAAATACCCATGCATCAGCTAAAAAGAAAGTTATTCCTCCTTAAGGAGGTGGAATATAAGTGCCTGTCTCATGGGTCACGCAGGCCAGGTGTTGTTACGGAGATTATTGCTTCTCCATCCGGCAGGTTCGGAGAGTCCACGAGTTTTATGATCCTCTTATCACCCTTGGATTTGCGCAGATAGAGCCTG
Source organism: Methanolobus sp. WCC5 (assembly GCF_045690325.1). Taxonomy (GTDB): domain Archaea; phylum Halobacteriota; class Methanosarcinia; order Methanosarcinales; family Methanosarcinaceae; genus Methanolobus. The sequence continues at coordinate 1,707,960 of NZ_CP146981.1, forward strand.
AAAGTCGCTGTGTGTCCCACAATATGTCCACCGATGGGTTTTGTGGGGTCGCCAAAGAACGCATCCGGTTTGGACATGACCTGGTTTGTGACAACCACACATGAATTATAGAGATCACCACATTTTTGCAGTCCATGCAGGTGCTTGTTTAATTTTTGCTGCCTGTCAGCCAGCGTGCCCCTGCCTATGTACTCTGCCCTGAAATGAGCAGTGAGTGAGTCTACAATGAAAAGCCTCACAGGCATGTCAGTGTCCTTGAGCTCGTTCGCAAGCTCCATTGCTGAATCAACAAGAAGGATCTGGTGATTGGAATTATAGGCTCGTGCCACATGTATGTGTTTTAGGAATTCTTCAGGGTCATATTCCTGACCGTATCTTTCAGACAGGCCATCAACCATCTGTTTTATCCTTTCCGGCCTGAAGGTGTTCTCCGTATCAATTATGATCACAGAACCACCAAGTCCGCCCATTTCCTTTGGCAATTGCACATTTACAGCAAGCTGGTGTGCAACCTGTGTTTTACCGGAACCAAATTCACCATATAGTTCAGTAATTGCCTGAGTGTCTATGCCGCCACCCATCATCTCGTCAAACTCGGTACAACCAGTGGACAGCTTACCTACCAGTTTCCTGCGTTCAAGCACGACATCACCCGTTTCAAAACCCCCTATATCAGCGGATTGCCGGGCCGCAAGGATGATCTTTGCAGCAGTTGACTCGCCTATTTCCGCGGCGGTTGCAAGCTCTGCCGGAGAGGATACGGCAATTGCCTCGACGGTCGTAAATCCTGCATCTTTCAATTTCTGAGCGGTTGCCGGACCAACATGATCCAGTTCTTCCAATAGCACTTCTGACATTTATCTTAACTCCTTGGTGCACATGTTTTCTTCCGGTGCACAATTCGATTAGCTAATTGGTCTTTGAGTATATATACCTGAAGAGAGCAGGGTGAAAGTATTTATTGCAATGACCCTAACACAAGACTTATCAGCAAAAGCAGTAATTAAGGAACAATGGCCAGAGTAGTAGTCGGTGGAACTTTTGAGTGTCTCCATGACGGGCACCGGGAACTTCTAAGAAAAGCATTCGAGCTGGCTGATGGTGGAGAAGTGGACATTGGCCTTACATCCAATGAAATGGCTAAAAAACGTCCACGCCCTGTACCTGAATACAGTGTCCGCAAAGAAAGACTTCTTAATTACATAAACAGCATCGTTACCAACAGGAATTATACTGTCATTGAACTGAAAGACCCTTACGGTAATACGCTTACTGAGGATTATGATTACATTGTAGTTTCCCCGGAAACACACCCTGTTGCACTTAAGATCAACAATCTCAGAAGAGAGCGTAACATAGAAGAGATAGAGATAGTAAGGATAGAATACGTCCTTGCCGATGATGAAGAGCCCATTTCCTCTACAAGGATAGTCCGGGGAGAGATAGACATTCACGGCCATTTAAGGCATACACAGGGACATGATTTATAAACTATCTTTTACAAGTAAGGTCCATGGGTAGAATATTCACTGAAATGGACAATAGGATCTTTGACAAACTCGCACCGGAACTTAGCGGGAACACCATGTCTTCGGCAGGTCATAAATATCCTTTCATACTCCGGCCTCTGTCACATAAAATTGCACAGGATGCAGCTGATTTCCGTAATCGCATGGAAAGACTTGACCCGGAGGAAATGGACTACCTCTTCCAGCTTGCCATGGAAGGCAAAGAAGATATCAGGTCACTTGAGGAAGAGGACATAGACACTTTCATGGAACTGGTTGAGGAGAAGCTCTCGGCTGCAAAGATGAAAGAGCTCAAGGCAAAGCTTGGCATGGCATGATGAAACCTTCAAAGCTTCTATTTGGAACAGCCGGTACACCAAAAAGCTCCGAAAAAAGAAACAGCATTTCAGGCATTCAAAGAGTCCGGGAACTGGGCCTTGGATGTATGGAACTTGAATTTGTCCGTGGGGTAAGGATGGGTGAATCCACTGCATCAGAAGTCAGGGAGAAATCACTAAAAGAAGAGATCTCACTGAGCGTACACGGACCATACTACATCAATCTGAACTCACAGGAACCTGAAAAGATAGATGCAAGCATTGAAAGGATATACAGCTCTGCAAGGATAGGCAATCTTTGCGGTGCAAGGAACATCGTGTTCCACCCGGCATATTATCACAAGGACAGACCGGAGATGGTATATGAGAAGGTCTTTACACTGCTGGAAAAACTGGGTTCAAGGCTTGACGAGGAAAGCATAAACGTAACACTCCGGCCAGAAACTACCGGAAAGGGGACACAGTTTGGTAGCCTTGAGGAAAATGTAAGGCTTGGAGCAGAACTGGAAAACGTGCTCCCATGTATTGATTTTGCACACCTTCATGCAAGAAGTAACGGTGCTGAGAATAGCTATGGGGAATTCTCTGCCACACTGGAATTTATAGAGAATGAACTTGGCAGGGAAGGACTTGATGATATGCATATGCATGTATCAGGTATCGAATATGGGCAAAAGGGAGAGAGGAATCACCTTAACCTTGATGAATCGGACCTGCGATATGCAGAACTCATGCGTGCATTGAAGGATTTTAAGGTAAAGGGTCTGCTTATATGTGAAAGCCCTGATAACGAAGGAGATGCCTTACTACTTAAAAGGACCTATGACAATCTATAAAAAGAGAACAGCAAGAATGCATGATCCGGAACTTCAAAATGGTCCGGCAGCTTCGTCCTTTCTGGCATCACCTGTGACAACACCCACATGAAGGTTTATTCCACTCTTTTCAATATATCCGTTTATCCTTTCAAGGGCATGCTCCACCATTCCCCCATGGGTCAGTATAAGGCAGCGCTGACCTGAAAGGGCATTCAGGATAGACCTGTCGATAACACCTGCAGTAACGTCAAGGTATATCTCATCCCTTTCTGCAATTATCTTACTTTTCTTACCCATTGCACCCACACATTCTATACCATCCCTCTTGATAATCTTCAGGAGTTCCTCATTGTCATATACTGAAGTATCATATATGCCTATAGAACCTGCCCTCAGGGCCTTCCTGTCCATCTCTACAATAGCAAGGCCATCTTCATGGATATGAAGGACCTTACAGTTTGCGGCTTCATACATAGATTCCTGGGCGAATTCACCGTAAAGTATACCCAGGTTTATGGTTTCGCCTTCCTTGACCTCCGGAGGCACGTCAACCCACATGAGGTGTTGCGGCCTCAGGGTATGGACCAGATCAGGAATATCCCTGGGAGGTTTTGATGCACGGGCTATACCCCTTTTTCGTATCTCATCGTAGATCTCAAGGGTAATTGGCCTTTTAAGATAAGCTTCCTTGAGCTTTTCAGTCTGCCTGAAGATCTCTTCCGGAGTACCTTCACTGATGACCCTGCGATCGTTCATAAGAAAAACATAATCTGCCCAGCCGTACGCCAGGTCCACATCGTGGGTTGAGATGATAATCGTTTTACCAAAATAATTCAGTTCATTCAAAAGATCCATTACCTCATCCGCCCCCACCGGATCGAGATTTGAAAGGGGCTCATCAAGGACAATTACCTCCGGATCCATGGCAACCACACCTGCTATGGCAACCCTCTTTTTCTGCCCCCCGCTTAAGTGATGAGGTGGCTTATCCTTCAGATGGGTAAGCCCCACATATTCAAGCGTATCGTGGACTATCTTTTCCACCTTGTCTTTTGGATAATCCAGGTTAGTGGGACCAAATGCCACATCCTGGTAGATGGTAGGAGCGAATATCTGGTCATCCGAGTTCTGGAACACGATCCCTACACTTTTTCGTACTTCCCGAAGGGACCTGGAATCATATTTCAGGGGTTTGCCATGGAAAAGCACCGTACCTTTGCGAGGGCGGTGAGTGCCGTTAAGTGTCATGAAAAGAGTGGATTTACCCGAGCCATTGCGACCGACGAAGGCTATCTTCTTGCCCTTCCTTATCTTAATATTGATATCCTCAAGTGCCAGAGTACCGTCGGGATAAGAGTAACTGAGATCCTTTGTTTCTAAAATAACCACATTTTCACCTCAAATAAGCGATACTCCTCTTGTAAACCAGAATACTGCAAGCACTACCGTAAAATATGCCCCGGTCAGCAGGAGTTCCGGCATTTTCACAGGCCTTTTTTCATCATACATTATCAGCTTTCCATCGTAACATCTTGAATTCATGGCCAGGTATAGTTTCTCACCTTGCTCCCACGATCTTATGAAAAGATTTGTACCAAGCATCACCATGGACCTGAAAGAGGTCCTGAAATCCCTGTATCCGAGGCGCACCGTCTGGGCGTATTTCACTCCCATGGCAACATCAAGGAAAACAAAGATGTAACGATACATCATCATTGCTATCTCTACAAAAGAGTCCGGTAACTTTGCCTTCTTCAAGACTGCAAATAGTTCGATCACCGGTGTCGTCAGTGACAGGAAGAACAGGCATGACATGCCACCAAGGGTCCTTGCAAGGATAAGAAGGGCCATGTTCAGTCCTTCGGGGTTTACTCCGAGTGTATATCCGAAAAAGTCAAAACTAAAAAAATTGACCCCTTCTCCGAAAAAGAATGCTATCACTATGATGCTCACAAGCACAAAACCTGCAGGTACTGAGAGTATTTGAAAATAGAACTTCACAGGGATCTTCCCGAAATAAATGGTTGCAAAACTCATACACAATGCTATGGTAAAGGGTACCAGAGGGGATGAAGATGAAACACCGACAAGAATCCCGAAAGCTACGATAGCTAATTTGAGCCAGTTGTTCCTGGACCTTAGCGGACTTAATATTGCATAATCATCCAGAATGTATGTCATTTTTCAACCACGTTATTGAAGCAATATAAAATAAATAAAACTTTATTTAAGTTCACTTAAGATTGTCAGGAAATAAGAGACGATGCTTTATACATAAACATATCGTTGGAGAATAAAACTATGTATAATATTTAAGTACACATAGTGGAACAGAAAAAATATAGAATGCCGGGGCTACAAAGAAGTTTGTGTGCTCCATAAGGAACACACGTTTTGGATTACTTGCTCTTATCTCCTTTGCCTTTGTAGTAACCGATAGTATAGCCAATCACTACTGCCCCAAAAGCAGCCTGAAGTGCAAAGAGAAGACTTTCAGTTTCGCCACCGGGGGGTTCAAAGCCAATCCCGCCAAACCATGGTTCATAATCAGGGTTTATCTCCGCAATCACATCTTCTGCTGCACCGTCGGCACCACCAAATTCCGAATCGGGGTTTGCAGCCACGCCGTAGAAGAACTGTGCTGCAAAGAGTATCACCACAATAGCCACAATATATTCCAGCTTCACTGCATTGCCTCCCTGAGTTTTGTAGCTGTGCTGCTGGTAAGCACTTTAAGATCGACCAGTACATCACTTTTGATCTGGACAACATATTTCATTATAAGTGCGGTCAGAGCACCTTCCATTATAGCAAGTGGCACCTGCGTTGTTGCAAAAACGGTACCAAAGGCCAGCAATGATGTCAATATACCACCTTGCGGCGCCGGGAAGGCTAACGCAAGTTGCAGCGAAGTCACCACATAGGTCACCCAATTCGCAATTGCAGTTGCCAGGAAAACATTGAGATAGAAGTTCATTCCTGACCTTGATGCAGCCCTGTAGAATAAATAAGCAACCAACGGACCTATTATACCCATGGATGCAACATTTGCACCAAGTGTCGTTATACCTCCGTGGGCCAGGAAAAGCGCCTGATATAAGAGAACGATCAAACCAAGGACGGCTGTGATGGCCGGTCCGAAGAGAATCGCTGCCATGCCGGTACCGGTGGGGTGGGAGGAACTTCCGGTAACAGACGGAAGCTTAAGTGATGAAAGAACGAATATGAATGCCCCGGCAACAGCTAAAAGAGGTACAACCTCACGCCTTTCATTTACGAGTTTGTTCAACCTGTACATACCATATAATATCACCGGGATGGAAAAGACAAACCATGCCTGCCACCACGGGGATGGTAAAAAGCCCTCGAAAATATGCATTAATTATCACCTGCCATTTTAATCACCGCGTATAATCAACTAAATTTGATTTCGACATGGGATGTAATATGTAATTATAGATAAACATAACGATTCACCTCTCAGGTTACTAACCTTATCCATAACAATAACACACATATAACTTTATGAGAAAAGTAATACACCTGTAAAGTAAGTTCCATCAGCCAATACACAAGTAATGAGAGCATATATGAATGGAATACACGAGAACAGAATTAATTGAGCTGGCGCAAAATAAGAAATAGCCCTGAGCATTACAGAACCACTAAAATGCAGTACATATCCGAATGGTTTTCCGGAGGTTCAGCTACAGTACCACATACTGCACGCTCATCAGGATAACCTATATCCTCATAGATACATATCCTGGCATTGACACCGATTTCCTTCAGGACCAAAGCAACTTCCCCCGGACCAAATGTATCTGCAGGCAGCAGGAATATATTCTTTCCCAGGCCAATCTCCCTTACAAGTGCCTCCTTTGCCGGTGCAGGATCCCTGCCATGTGCCGTGATCATTGCCAGGTTTGACATCTCAACATGAAAGCGTGCACATGCAGCCTGTATGGATGATATCCCCGTTACCACCCTGTCCTTTTCAGTGGCAAATTTCCCAAGTCCTGAGAACATAGGGTCACCTGTAGACAATACCACAGCATCCCCAGGCAAAAGATGAAGGTTCTTGTAATCCTTTATAAGAAGAGCTTCGCATTTGATGAACGCTTGTGCAAGCTCGATGGAACGCCTGGAACCGTAGACAACCGAAGCATTACTTATCACATCTATAGCTTCCTGAGTCAGAAGCCCTGGCCCAACACCAACGCCCACGATTATCATATGCCCTCACCGCTATCCATTAGCACGGTCCCGTCCCTGTCAACAACAACTATCCGGGCACCCTTCGCTTTTTCCACCGCCATTTCAAATGCCTGCTTAAGACGCTGATTCTGCGGGTCAAGCTCAAGCATTTCGACCACTGTGGCAAAACCACTGTCCTTCAGCATGTCAGGATTACCCCATTTAAGCACAAGACCCGGAAGTCCGCAGATAACAACATCACCATGGGCCGCGCCAAGAGCTTCCGATATGCGGCTTCCGGCAAGAACAACTGTGTGATCAGGGAAGAGCATTGTGGAATATCTGATACCGATCCTCCCGGTAGTCAGTACGACCTTATCAGAATCCCTGATCAGATCACCTTTCATCTCACCGAGATGGTCGTTCCATGGCTCGACAAAACCGGTTGTCCCGAGAATGGAAATACCATCCATGACACCGATACGGCTGTTAAGGGTCTCTTTTGCTATTTCCTTGCCCTTTGGAAGATAGATGGTCACTTCAGCACCCTTCAGGCCAAGTTCCTTAACAGCCTCGGCAATGGATGCCTTTATCTGCTCCATGGGACGTGGATTGATAGCAGGATGTCCTTTTTTGGATTCAAGGCCGCTGCGTGTGACTATACCTATACCCTCACCTGCGTAGACCGTAATTCCTTCCGCCTCCCGGGCATCTGCAACGAACTCAAGTCCCCTTGTAATGTCAGATTCATGATCATTATTGATTTTAACAGCAACAGCATGCCCCTTGCTTCCTGTGACATCCAGCTCAGCACGAAGTCCAACAGGCGTAGGTACCGAAACATGGGTAACATCACCTGCAAGTGCAACAACCGCAGCCTTTGCAGCAAGTGCCGCAGTGGTTCCGGTAGTATACCCCCTCTTCAGTACGGATCCGTCGCTCAGTACCACAAGCATTCCGCTCTTAATACCTGCTTCCAGCTCATCACGTGGCATTTTTGAACGATCCAGCCACTCATCAGGGATCCTGGATTTATTTACCGGGTCTATCATCTCTGGTCAATTGTAAGTAATATATTTAAAATCTACCGACTCTACCCTGTCCTTTTGAACATCTTTGCCAGTTCATCCTTTGTGAAGGTGACCATGGTGGGCCTTCCATGCGGACATGTGTAGGGGTTATTACAATGCATGAGCTGGCGGATAAGCTCTTCCATCTGACCGGTACTGCACACAGCCCCGGCCTTGATAGCAGCCCTGCATGCCATTGTGCTGCACAGGAGATCATACCTCTCGGTGTCCTCCTTCACCCTGCCTGCGCAAAGGAGGTCCGAAATGATATCATGTATCACATCGGTGTCTTCCAGCTTCCCGAATATGCTGGGAACCGTTGTCACCACATAACTCTTTGGGCCAAACTCAGAAACCGAGAAACCAAGTTTCTCAAGTTCAGGGATGAAATCAGCGATAATGACTTTCTCTTTCTGGCTCAGATCAAGTGTCACAGGTGTGATAAGCTCCTGCCAGCCCATATCCTGCATCCTCAGCACCTGCTCATACATGATGCGTTCATGTGCTGCGTGCTGGTCTATAAGTATTAGATTGTTGTCCATCTCACATATTATATAAAGGTCGGCATACTGACCGTAAACCTTCACTTCCGAGGGACTGAAGGATGTGACGGATTCCAGTACCTCATCGCAAGTAACGCTCATCTGCATCCTCTCACTCCTTTTCAGACGGCGCTGAGTATCCTTTGCAGGATAGTGATAAGGCTGCTTTTCCTCCCTGATGAGACGTGGATTGGACGGAGTAACAGAAGCTGTATCAAGAACCGGTACGTCTTCTGCTACTTGAAGGACCACATTCCTTTTGGGAATAGTTGATGTCCCATGATCTGCCTTTTCAGGCCCATAAAAACGTGATTGAACCGGAACATCCTTTTTCCTGATTTCTACTTCAGGAACCAGCGACTCTTTCCCAAGAGCATCTTCCACAGCGGTGATTATCATTCTCTCGATATCTTTTTCATGGCTTAGCCTGACCTCCCTTTTTGCGGGATGAACATTCACATCCACATTCACAGGGTCGATGGTAAAGTTCAGGAAGGCAGCAGGATAGCGCCCTTTTGGAAGCAGGGTGTAATATCCAAGCCTTACAGCATTGCTTATCTGGTTTGATGAAATGGGCCTGCCATTTATGAAGAAGACCTGCAGGTCCTTTCCACTTCTTGTCAGCTGCGGCTTTGAGATGTAACCGGAGATAGTCAGCAGATCTGAAACGTATTCCACAGGAACGAGGGAACGTGCAACATCAGCACCATAGAGGTGAACGATACTGTCCAGCATCTTAACGGATGAAGGAGACCTGAGTATAACCCTGCCATCAATCATAAGGGTAAAAGAAACATCAGGATGTGCAAGGGAGTTCCTGGAAACGACATCCACAATATGGGCAATCTCTGTCCTGGCACTTTTGAGATACTTCTTTCTGGCAGGCGTACTGTAGAGGCTGTCAAAAACTTTGGTGTTAAACTTTATTGGATATGTTCCCTTCCCAATATCCTCTTTTAACACTTAAATAATTCAATATCCCCTTCGGTGTTTTAAATATCCTTTTCAACGAATCAGGTAACGTTTGTCGATAATAATTCTCAATAGGGTTTGTTGTTTTTGAAATCATTTCATCCACCATAAACAGAGTCAACCTTTCGAAGTCTTTTATAATCTTATCTATTGATTTGTGAAGTAAATGTGGAATTTCTTCCATATTACTGATTATCTCTTGAAGTCTCTTGATTGCGATATTTAGGTCATATGTTCTAAACACTTCTTTGATCTTTGTAAATGCTAAACACAACCTGATCTTTTCCCTAGAGCCAATAAATTTTGATTTTAGTTTTTTGTACACATCTTTCCCAACAAGCTTGTACAAATGAAATATGCAAAGTTGATGCTTGATTTTTAGTGCATCCATAATCGATTTATATTTTCTTCGGTGGTCGGTTGAAATGGCATGAAGAGGCTTAGAAGCTACAGCATTTTTAATAAAACCCTTAACAGTATCATATTCAAGATTTGGCACAATTTTCTCTTCTACTGGTTTATTCAGTACAGAGTCTATCAAACTGAGCCTATAAAAGCGATTTCCATTCAGTTTTATGTATTGTTCATCATAACAATAGTATCCAGAATAATGATTATCATCGCTTGATATTGATATTCTGTTTGATCCTGCAATCCAGTTGTAAATGGTCTGATGAGAGGGAGAACAATCGTATAGCGATGTGAAGATCTTTTGCAGATGTCTGAATGAACAATAGCCAGCCTCATAGGTTTTTTCTATATAGTGTTCATAAGTTCGGGCATATTGATGTCCTTTTTTTACAATTGAATCAAGAGGTGTTGTGAATTTTTTAGAACAAATCTTACAATAGTATCTTCGAACATAAATAACCTGACTTCCAAATTCTGTTAATTTTAGCTTGCGTTTGTAATATTCTTGTTTGATTACTTTCCTGGAACCACAAACAGGACAGTAAGGATGAAGGAGATCAAAATGATTGTCTGCATGCAGAACAAGCTCCTTCTCATTGTGAATATTCCTATTTTCAGTTGAAGACAATTGGGATATGATAGCATCTTCAAAGCTTGTGATACCTGAAAAACAGTCGTTTAGTTTAAGTTGAATTGAGCTAATATGAGATTTGAAAGTGGATATGATATGGTTTGTCACAAAACCATATCTACTTTCATAATATATATTTATTGTTATTAATTAACTCAGGCTTTGCAACCCCAAAGTTTTTGACAGCCCCGTACTGTAGAAAAGATCATTGACAAGTATGCTTGTCCCAACAGCAGTGCCTGCAGAACTTATGCTCCTGACACCGCTGCTGTCAACTGCGACCCTGGTGCCTTCTATTCCACTTTCCTGCCGGGTGACAAGTTCAACCTTTGCAACTGAAGCAATGGAAGCCAGGGCTTCACCTCTAAATCCCATGGTAAGTATACGATCAAGGTCTTCGATACTGTTTATTTTACTGGTTGCATGTTTCTTGAATGCAAGGGAGGCATCCATATGGCTCATTCCAATGCCATTGTCAACAACAAGAATACTTTTCGTGCCATACCCCCCTATTTCCACTCGAACATCGGACGCATTAGCATCAATGGAATTCTCAATTAGCTCCTTGACCACTGAAGCCGGGCGCTCGATCACTTCTCCTGCTGCTATTTTATTGATGGTGGACTCATCAAGTAACCTGATCCTTGATGTCCCTGTATCACATGAATCACCTGTCATTGTGCGTTTCATCTCCACATAATTTGCCCTTAAGATCATGCAGTTTATTCATTGCTTCCAGAGGGGTCATTGTATTGAGGTCCAGCCTCGTAAGTTCTTCCAGCACAGGATTTTTCTTACCTGTATCCTCAGCACCATATGAGCTATTCTGGTCAAAAAGTATCACCTGGGTATACTTGGCACTGCTGCGTTGCTTTTTCCGTCCCCTGCGATCATCATCACTTATAACGCATTCATTCTCTATATCCTCAAGGATCTCCCTGGCCCTGTTTGTAACAGCATGCGGGACGCCTGCTATCCTTGCAACATGTATACCATAGCTTCGGTCCGTTGCACCGGGCACGATCTTGCGCAGGAAGACCAGGTCATCCCCATCCTCCTTTACAGCTATGTGGTAATTCCTCACACGCTTCAGGTTTGCCGCCATATCCGTAAGCTGATGGTAATGTGTGGCAAACAATGATCTTACACCCACACGCCCTTTGTTATGGATATATTCCACCACGGCCTTTGCGATACTGTAACCATCATAAGTACTGGTGCCCCTGCCTATCTCATCCAGCAGCACCAGGCTTTTAGGAGTGGCGTTGTTCAGGATGTTTGCAAGTTCCACCATTTCCACCATGAAAGTGCTCTGTCCGCTTGCAAGGTCATCAAAGGCCCCAACCCTTGTGAAAACCCTGTCAACTATACCGACCAAAGCATGGGAAGCCGGCACAAAGGACCCGGCCTGAGCCATGATAACGATCATAGCGATCTGCCTCATATATGTAGACTTACCTGCCATGTTGGGCCCGGTTATAAGCTGGAACTGGTTCTCGCTGCAATCCATTTCCGTATCGTTGGGAACAAAACCGCCGGGAACCGTATTCTCAACAACAGGATGTCTCCCGTCCCTTATGAGAAGCCTGCAGTCCGGGGCTATTGCCGGCCTTACGTAGTTGTTATTGGCAGCCACTTCAGCCAGGTCTGCAAGCACATCCAGCATACCTATCAGAGAAGCCGTTTCCTGTAACTGCCGGGAATGTGATGCAACAGTGGAATTGATATCACAGAGCAGTTCGTACTCCAGTGCGGTCATCTTCTCGTCTGCCAAGAGAATGGCACTCTCACGCTCCTTGAGTTGCGGAGTGTAGAAACGCTCGGCATTGGTCATGGTCTGTTTCCGGATATAATCATCGGGGACCTGGGATATATTGGACTTTGTAACCTCGAGATAATAACCGAATACCTTGTTGTACCCCACCTTAAGGGACCTGATACCTGTCCGGTCTCGCTCCTTCTGCTGGAATTTTGCAACCCACTGCTTGCCGTTTTTGGAAAGGTCTGCCAGCTCATCCAGCTGCTGGTTATAGCCGGATCTTATCATACCGCCGTCCCTCACACTAAGGGGTGGCTCTTCAACAATGGCGTTGTCTATGAGCCTGGCAAGCTCCTCCAGTTCCCTGAAGGAAGACAGTTGCGACACAATATCTTCCAGTATGCCAACGCCCTTGCAGCCCATGAGTGAATCAAGCAGCTGAGGAACTGCTTCAAGTGACCTTTTCAATGATACAAGGTCCCTTGCATTTGAATTACCATACATGACCCTGCCTACAAGCCTTTCCATGTCCTTTACAAAGGAAAGATGAGCACGGATATCAAAACGAACAAGTGTATTATCATGAAGCCACGCCACAGCATCCAGCCTGTCATTGATGGCATCGACAGATATGAGTGGTTTCAGGAGCCATTTCTGCAGGAGCCTCTTGCCCATGGGAGTCTTTGTCTCATCAAGCACCCCCATCAATGAAGAATCGTTACCTTCGCCCCGTACATTCCTGATTATCTCAAGGTTTCTCAGGGTAATGGCATCCAGTACCATGAACTGGGAATCGAAATAAGTGTTCAGGGATTGTACCTGCGACAGTTCCCTCTTCTGGGTATCAGTAGCATAACGCAGCGCAGCACCTGCAGAAGCTACCGCAGACCGGAGCTCACTGCAGCCCATACCCTCCAGTGTGGACACCCTGAACTGTTCCAGGAGCGTCTTTTCAGCTCCTGCCGGGTCGAAAAGATCCACATCACATTCATGGATGATAACCTTCAGTTCCCTTAAACGTTCACAGAGTTGCCGATCCTCCTTAAGAGAAGGTGGCATGATGCATTCCGACGGACTCATTCTTGCAACCTCACTTGCGATCCTGTCAAATGGTGCACTGTCTGTGAACTGTGTGACCAGGAACTCCCCTGTGGAAATATCCAGGAAAGAGAGACCGTATTCATCCTTTTCACCATACACTGCCATCAGGTAGTTATTTGAAGCATCCGTGAACATTGAAGAATCCATGGCAGTACCTGGAGTGACAACCCGCACAACCCCACGCTTGACAACACCTTTTGCCTTCCTGGGGTCCTCAAGCTGCTCACATATGGCGACCTTGTAGCCCTTTTTGATAAGCCGGGGAAGATAATTGTCAATCGCATGATAGGGAATGCCTGCCAGGGGCATCTTTTCCCCGTCCCGTCCTTTCCCCCGGGTCGTCAGAGTGATCTCAAGCTCCTTTGCGATAGTTTTAGCATCCTCTCCGAAGGACTCGTAGAAGTCCCCCATCCTGAAGAATATGAGAGCATCCCTATGCTCTTCCTTGGCTGCATAATACTGCTGCATTGCCGGGGTCATCTTTTCCATATAGAATCACACAAAATTGATGCTGCCAATTATCTGGTTGTTAGTATTTTTGTTTTTTGCATCAGTGCATAGCCCATCCCAATGGTATATATCGGCATGGAAAGGTATCTCATGCCTATATCAGTAAAGTATTGAGTAACTGACATATCGAAAAATCCACCATAAACCATTGAAAGATCCAGTGCAAGATTAATGACCAGCCAGATCAGGCCCAGAACGATTCCTTCATTCAGATAGTTTGTTTCAACATACCTGAAGTATCCCACTGCAAGAACAACGCCTGCAAGAGCACCTGTAACCACCATGATGGATTTGAAGAAAGTTTCATCTACTATGAAATTGCCTTGCCGGTCAACGAATGCAAAGGACACGAGAAAAGGAACCAGCCACACGATTAGTCCGTAAAGGACCATTTTCAGATATTTGTTCATTTAAATCCCCCTTCAAAAAGGATATCCTGATTAAATGGAATATAAACTTACTGTTTAGAAGCTATAGCCTGCATTATCTGATAGGCGGCTTTTAATTCCTCACCAATATCCACAACAAGTTTACCCGAAGGCACAAACAGCACATGTGTTCCGTTGGACTCGATGACATAATTTCTCCCGATGTGACCAGAAATATCTTCGTTAATAAAAGAAGTATCACCTTTCAGAGAGAAGTATTGGTTGTATGCATTCTTTGAGAGTGGAGAACGGGGCTGGAGTTCGAAAACAGGACACTTTTCCTTAAATATGATACCTGAAGACTTGAAAGTACCACCATGAGAAGTTCCGCCGCCGGTTATGAAACTTCCAATAACTGTGATCTGATCAAAAAAGATCACCTGGACATCATTAAATGTGCCTGTAAAAACATTGTATATTTTTTGTTTGTTCCCAATCCGGGTTTGCTCAAAACCGATGGAAGTTACGATAGCCTGTGAAGCCGGCTCGAATCCAAGTAATCCGGCCTTTTCTTTCAATTCCTTTGTTCTTCTTTGCTCGCCAAGATAAGTAAATATAATCGCCATCAAAATAGCGGTTACAACGAACCCTGCAAATCCAATTATGAATATAAGTCTCAGATCCATATCATCAAGCAAGCAATAAATATCCGGGAACCTGTCTTACTGAATCCCATGTTTTGACCACTATGAACATTGGCCTGCTATAGGGCAGACTACAGGGCAATGAGTATCCACACCATTTTTCTATAGCATTTAGCATTTATTTAAAAAAATGATAGGTTTATCACTTATAAATGTTTTTTGCACAGGAAAACTAACGATAAAGTATATGAGAAACTGGAAACTATTACCAATCCATGATCGGGATTGAATCATTGAGTAGCACTACCGGATTTGCTGCTTATGCCCTGGTATTCATAATGGCAGCTATCCCCTGGTTTGAGATACTTATAGTGATACCTCCTGCAATTGCCATGGGGCTGGATCCTTTTGTAGTCTCTTTCCTGGCATTTACGGGAAACCTGGTAACGGTCTTTCTTTTGGTATTTGCCCATCACTCCCTGAATACCATATGGAAAAAGTTCAGGGTAAATGAAGACAACCCGGAAAACACCTCTGCTCCATCCGGAAGAAGAAAAAAGGCCATTAAGCTCTGGAACAGCTACGGATTGCCAGGAATTGCAATGATGGGGCCTTTGATACTGGGCACTCATTTTGCTGCGCTTATTGCACTTAGCCTGGGTTCCAAAAAGAATCCTGTGGCATTATGGATGACCATCAGCCTGTTCATATGGACCATAATAATTGCAGCTGTTTCATATTATGGAATAGAGAGCCTGAAATGGATAGCTGGATAGAAGGATTGGATTCCAGTCAATTAAGCAGATGAAAAATAAAAATAAAGGGGATATGGTCCCCTTAGACCACAGTCACATCCATTCCCTTCACCTCAGCCACAACCTGCGGATTGTAGTACGAATAAGCCCTGCTCTCTGATACGATGGCCTTCACCGGGAACAGTGCCCGGACCTGCATACTGATATCCAGTACCTCACCCGGTTGCATGTCATCGATATAGAATATTACTTTCCTTCCGGCTATTTCATAGCGTGTGATCTTATCTTCTTTCTCCCTGAGAGTTTCAAGGCTTGACGTTACCGGACTGAAGCCCGTTGGTACGGCAAGGTCCACTATCATCATTCCACTTGAAGTTACACTGCCACCAATACCCCGTATGCCGTTGTACTTAACCAGGGCATTCACCGTTACTATATCATTTACAGCAACACTGGCAGAATCATATTCCACTTTAAGTTCTATCTCTTTCTGTTCGGTCACATCAGGCAATATCACATTGAAACGCCTGACAAGCTGATAGTTCAGGTCTCCCGTACCATCCATTTCTAGCTTCACATTCGATGTTCCGGCAGGGATCTCAATTATCTGCACCACATCGAAATTCTGCCGGTCCACTTTCACGGACCTGATATTTGTGCCATCTGCGATGACATGTACTGTTGCATCTATATCCCTGCCTGCGGATGCTGCCGCCCCCATCAGTGCCCTGAAAGCCATGACGGTATCCTGTGTACTGGAAAATCCACCGCTGGAATTGCGCTGGGCTGCTATCCATTTCAATGAAGAGATGGCTGCCGGGTGTTTTGCCTCTATCAGGGCAAGAGTTGCGTAAGATGTTGTTTCCACATTCTTGCTGGAAGGGATTATGAAATCATAGCCACCATATTCGTATGGTTTTGTCACAGTTCCATCACCATATCCCCAGTAAGTGCCTTCATCATCCTGTTTAGCAATGGAGAGCAGGTCATTGAGAGCCTTATCGGCAAACGGACTGCCAAGCTTTTGCAGAGCAAAGGTACCGATGGCAAGTGCATATGGGTCATCCTGGTCTGCAAGGTGGTCCTCCAGATATTTCTGTGCCTTTGCCATTACAACAGGATTTGCAGAACCGTACTCGTCAAGGGCAAGTGTCACATAGGCTGTCAGAGCGTAGGTACCGCTCACACCACCCATCATGTCCTGGTGTATCACAAATCCCACTGGCTCCCATGAACCATCTTCCTGCTGATGGGATCCTATCCAGCCGGAAGCCTCAGACAGGACATCCTCATCAATAGTGGTCACATCCCTGGCACCACTGAACTGTGACAGCACAAAGGACGTAAGCCACAGACTGCCACTTGCATCGCTCTGCCCAAAGGCGGAGAAAGAGCCATCACTGTGGCGGTAGGTCAGCTGGCGCTGGTAACCTGTGATGATATACATCTCAGCCTTTGCCCTTACCTCCGGTTTATCCTGTCCGGTAGCCTTAAGATAGCGCAGGATCTCCACATCGGTGGAAAAAAGCATCATATTCTGCTCCCCGCATCCGTAAGGCATGCCCAGCAGGTCATCAACACCACTTATGCTCTGGGCAACAATGCTCGGGGTGAAACTCACAAGCACTTTCCCGGAATCCGGAACAATGTCTGCCGGCAGCGTTGGATCAAGCTCCACTGATCCGTTGCTGAGCACTCCGTTGTCAACTATCTCACGGGGTGCACCTTCCGCCTCAACAATGATATCCTTTCTTACCGCATCAGCTCGTTTTGTGGTCTGTCCTGTTATCTCAATGATCTGTTTTCCAACTTTTGCCGGACTAATCGTAAAGCTTGCATATCCCACACCGTTAGCCTCAACAGTAACATCCCGCACATCATCACCAATGATCTCAAACCAGTCAGCGCCTGTCAGAGTGAGCTTCACATCCTGTGCAGTATCAAGATAATTGTAAACCTGCACCTGCACAGGGAACTCCTCACCCCTGGTCACCGAGTACGGCAGGTCAGGATCGATGAAGAAATCCTGGAACACCGTCAGGCCTGATCCGGAAATACCAATGCCGGCAGGACCTGATGAGACCGCATGCAATCTCCAGGTTGTTATGCTGTCAGGAGCTGTCAGGTCAATCCTTGCAAGGCCATTCTCATCGGTTAGAAGCTCAGGCATCCACACCCAGGTCTCTGGGAAGAACTGGCGTACACGCTGCACTTCTGCAAGCTCCCCGCCTGCCTCTTCCATGATCTCTTCAACAGCCACTTCATCCACAGCCATTGGCATTGCCTCTCTGACCATACCATCGTCCATAGGAACTTCCATACCTGCGAAAAATCCCGCAAAACCATTCACTTCAAATTCCATCCCCCTGTTTGGTGACTGTGGTACATCGATGCCTGGTGAAGCCATCACAACGACACCGGCACTTTCCAGTATATCATAGGCACCTTCCATATACCATGAAGGATGTGACTCTGCCATGGGCACCATGAAGCGCCTTTCAAGCTCATCGAATACCTGCCTGAGGTTGAGCCTGCCCTCACTGAGCGCATATACCGATTCATCTACTATGGAGAAACCTATCATGGACATGCTCCCTGCATCAAAGATAACGGTCACATTATCCCCGGGCTCAACCGATCCACTGTCAAATGAAGGGGAAAGATCCACCTGTGTGGAGAATTCAACATCAATCGGGAGTACATCCACAGACACCTCACTGTTAGGGTTTATCATATAAGCGACCACTTTTGCCTGCGGGCTCATCTCTGGTGTCACTGGTATGCTAATATCCTGCTCATCACTCGTAGCTGAATATACGGTCCTGCCGTTTGCGAATACATCATAGTATACAGTCCCCGGGTTTGTGGAGTAGACCCTCAGTGATACCGTGTCACCGACTTTTGGTATTCCTTCACTGGTCTGGGTAATGTGTATGAAACTGGCACTTGGCGAGTAGGCTGCATTCAGGGACTTGCTGGACCGGGAATCATCAGTGTAGGCATCTATGAACAGATGATTGGTATTATTAGGGATATCGTATTGAAGCATTGCAACTCCACCTTCGGTTATTACAAGCCTTGTGTCCTCGGTGAAACTGTAAGAATCATCCCTTATACGTGCCTCCACCATCACTTCAGTATCCACAGGGTCGCCTCCCGGGTCTTTTGTGACCAGCAGCACCTGCAACGGCATCCCTGGTTTTATAGTGCTTGATTCGGGGATAAGCTGGATGACAAGAGGCGAATTGGCTATGGTCAGCAGCTTGTTGCTGGTCTCGTTGTGATTGCCCGTGTCGGTGACGGTCACATTGAGCATGAGGCTTGCCTGGCCACCTGCCCCGTATGTACCGGCTGCATACCCCACAGAAGGCAACTCGAACTCAACTGAGCCATCCTTTAATTTTCCGGAAAAGCTGGCATACTGCTCCCATTCACCTACGTATCGTGAAGCTTCAACAAGCACATCGCCCTGGACATCCTTTCCAAAGAAATAGTTCGCCGATACAGTGCCTGTAATCCTGTCAGAGGCCAGGAACCATTCCCGGGAAGTCTCAACTGACACGCCGAATTTCGGTAGTACGTATTTATCAACCTGTATGTCGACATTTGAGATCGAATCACCCGCTGTTGCGACTATCTTCCATGTTCCCAGGTTCAGCTCGGATGCGAGTGGCAGGTCAAAGGAAGCAACACCATATTTGTTAGAACTCATTTCTTCTTTGAATACCTTGATACCTTTGGCATCGGTAATTTCAACGGTGATATTCTCCTGAACAGGTACAAGATCGTTGTTCAGGGAAAGTATCCTGCCATGTACGGTCTGTCCGGGTTTGTATATGGGCTTGTCAGTCTCGATGAAAAGAGGATTGTTCCTTATCACTTTCACGGTTGCGCTGAACTCAGTATCGACACCTGAAGGTTTTGCTGTTAGTACATAGGTCCCCTCTTCAACATCCGGCACTTCAAAAGAGGCCACAACATTCCCGGATTCAGAAGTAGATGCCCGGACCAGCGGTATCTCATTGTTCTTGCTATCAGTAAGCGTATATTCAACACAACGTTCAACAGGCCCCCTATCAGAGAAAGCTGCCATGGTAACGGAGCTCTCACCGCCTGAGAAGAGCATCTTTGGTGCAAGTATCAGGAACTCATCCCCGGAAAGGGCAACCTGGCCACCGCACGGACCGGCAATATTGGACTCAGACCCGGACCCTCCGGTTTCATTTCCGCTACATCCTGACATCAAAACTGCAAAAAGCGTTATCAACGATACAAAAAAGAATGCTTTTGTCTTTCTCTCTGCAAAGTTCATGTTTACCACTTCAAAAACGTAAATTGTTCCATATTACAGAATTTAGGACTATGGCTGTATATACTTTGCTTAAACTTCAAAGATGTTTGAAGTTATGAAAGGGGGAGCATTTTGATTTGTTAAAGGAAAAAGAAGAATAAAAAGTGAAATAAGTAATCTGCCATTGATCCACTATAGAGCTGTTATTAGGTGTTACCAGTCTGTTATTCCCCCACCAGCTTTTTCGTGATCTGCGCAACATGCCTTCCCTGAAACCTTGCGATCCCAAGCTCGTTCTCACTTGGATGTCTGGTATTCGGGCCGCTGCCGGCAACCGTTGAAGCACCATATGGACTTCCACCTGTGATCTCATCAAGGATCGACTGCCTTTTTTCAGAATATGGTACACCAACTATGATCATACCATGATGTAGCAGTGTTGTATGGAAACTAAGTATCGTGGATTCCTGACCGCCATGCTGGGTGCTGCTGGATGTAAAGACACTTCCTACTTTACCTATTAGCTCACCCTTTGACCAGATCCCTCCCGTCCTGTCAAGGAAGGCACGCATCTGTGCAGCCATCATTCCAAATCTTGTCGGTGTTCCAAAGATGATGGCATCTGCTTCAGAAAGATTCTCAATGTCTGCAACAGGAATATGCTCAAAACTTTTCTTTGAGTATGTTGCTCCCATTTTTTCAAGAATTTCCGGTGTAAAGGTTTCCTCTACC
This sequence comes from Methanolobus sp. WCC5, assembly GCF_045690325.1. Classification (GTDB taxonomy): domain Archaea; phylum Halobacteriota; class Methanosarcinia; order Methanosarcinales; family Methanosarcinaceae; genus Methanolobus. The sequence goes on from NZ_CP146981.1 coordinate 1,728,607, forward strand.
TGATATAATCCGACTTCTGCATCTTCTACTTCTCTGGCACCTTCTGCAACAGCCTCGGCCATCTTATAGTTGTGACCGTAAAGGCTGTAAAAAATAACATTTATTCTCATCATTCCCGCCTCTTTGAAATTATCAAGCCTAACTTAATAACGTTTTAATATGGGTGAATGGCAGCATAAGTAAGTATCCGGCAAAGATATAGATACATAATTTTAAATATGTTGTGTTAGAAATAAATAACATAATAATATTAATATCTAACATTATGTTAGAATCAGATAGAGGAATTTGATGGAAATACAGGAAAAATATATAAAAATGAATTATTCACTTGGCTTTGTACTGATCCTGACAGGAGTTGCTCTGGTATCTCTGATTCAGGAAAATCAGCAGATAGGCATCATTCTGATCAACATCGGAGCTGTTATTCTTCTTGTCACATTCCTTAAAGCAAGAAGATATCGTAATGGACCTGTAAAAGACGAAAGAACTGTAAAAATAGGTGCTTACGGACTCTCTTATTCCTGGTTCATCTCCCTTATGGTGATAGCCCTCCTGTTCTGGGTGGAAGAGCTCGCACTAGCGCAGTTGAATGTAAAACAGGTGTTGGGAATCCTCATGTTCACCATGGTAATTACAGCAAAAGGCATTCAATGGTACCTTTTCAGGAAGGGAGATGTTGAATAAGTAAAAATACAAAGGATGATCATATGAAGACGAGGATCAAGGAGCTCCGGGCCAGGCATGAACTGACACAGGAGGAACTTGCAAATAAAGTCGGTGTCAGAAGGGAAACAATCGGTTTTCTGGAAAAAGGAAAATATAACCCCTCACTAAAACTTGCATATAAGGTAGCAAATACCCTTGAAACAACTATTGATGAGCTATTCATATTTGATGAATCAGACCTCAAATGACACAGGAGAGAAATGACAAAGGAGAGATAATTATGGAAACTAAAACAAAAGTCTGGCTTGCAGAGGATGGAAAACCAATTATTGGTGCCGGAAAAGTTGCACTCCTTAAAGCCATCGATGAGGAAAGGTCACTTAGAAAGGCCTGTGAAAAACTGGATATTTCCTACAAGCATGCCTGGAACGTGCTGAACAAAATGAGCGAAAGGCTCGGGAAGGATGTAGTCACCACCATTCGCGGGGGAAAGAATCAGGGTACGTTCCTCACCGAAGAAGGGCGCCGGCTTATCAGTGAATATGAGATCAACAGAAAATTCATAGACAGCACCATGGAGGATGAAGGGTCCTGGGAGAATATAGGACTTGCAATATCTGCACGTAACAAAATACCTGCAAGGGTTGTTTCAGTGGAAAAGGAAGGACTTGTCTCCAGGGTAAAACTGGAAATAGAGCCTTCAGCACTTACATCCATAATCACTTCCGAAGCTGTTGAGAGACTTGATATCAGGGAAGGAGACATGGTATACGCGATAATCAAGTCCACAGGAGTCCTTATTGGCAAAGAAAGAACAAGAGAAGAAGGAAATTGACCTCCAGCGATCTATTCAAAAACCGTATATACTTTATATCCCTTATATACCTATATAGCAGAAATAAATAAAATAAATCTGATCCTGTCAGTAAAATGGAGACTTTATGTCAGAAAATGAAGATTTTTCATGGGGAAGCGGCAAAATAAAGAACCTTTCCACGCTTGGAAATATAACAAGTATACCTGCCCATGAAGAGCCAGATACTGAAATGGCCCAAGGAATGATATTAAAAGAAGGAGAACACGGATATATTGTCATCGATGAGTTCAAAGAGAAGATGGCTGATATCCTCTCAAAAGAACTTCACAGGAAGAAATGATGCTTTTGCCTATTTTAACCTTCTTTGTACATATGTGCCATAAACCATGAAAGGTAGCAAACCCAGTGCAAACAATGTCTTTATTTCTGGTGCCAGTACATCACTGGCGCTTCCAACAATTGTGCTTATCTCAATACCAAGTCTCAGATATATGGCATCAAGTAGAAGCCCGAATGCCAAAGAGCACATTGCTATCATTCCAAGATAGATGGCCGCACTTCTTCTCCCCAGGAATTTAGTTACCATGGTGATGGTTGCTGCATTTGTGGCAGGTCCGGCCAGCAGGAACACAAAAGCAGTCCCGGGGCTCATTCCCTTTGCAACAAAGGCAGCAGCAAGGGGAGTAGATGCCGTTGCACATATGTAGAGCGGAATACCTACGATCAACATTATCAGCATTGACAGGATACCACCTCCCAGATAAACACTGAAAAGCTCATCTGGTATGATAAAGGAAATCATTCCCGCAATCAGGATACCCACCATCAGCCATCCTGATATGTCACCCAGCAATTCAACGAATGCATACCTTAAACCTTCAGTCATTTTTCTCAAACCGGATTTGGAAGGCTCTTTGTCAAAAGAAGGGACAGTATGGCATGAGCAAGCCGTATCGCTGCACGTTGCCATTGGCTGCATTACAGGGAACGGTTTTTGCAAAGAATTATCTTCTTTTTTGTCCTTTGTTCCAGATCTTTCCTCACCCAATAGGTTTTCTGTGATACCTGTAAGCAAGGCGGTTGTCATACTTGCAATGGGACGGAAAACCGTCATGATCGGGTCCAGTAAAGCATAGGTAATGGCAACAGAGTCCACACCTGTTTCAGGGGTTGATATGAGAAATGATAAGGTGGCACCCTTTGTAGCACCTCTGTTCTTCAGGGAGAGTGCTGTAGGAACCACTCCGCATGAGCATAAAGGCAGAGGAATGCCAAGCAATGAGGCGTTAAAAACTGATCTGAACTTCCCGGCAGACCTGCCGAGATATTTGAGTATCTTATCATCCGGAACAAAAGCATGTAAAAGACCTGCAACTGCAAAACCCAGGAACAGATAAGGCGCAGCCTCTTCAAACATATGCCATGATTCTGTTGCAACGCCTGTAAAGAAGGATAGGGCATATTCTGAAACGGACATTATTTCATTTCCTCCACATGTTCCCTGCACATGGTTATAAATAGTTCCACATGTTCATCAGCAAGATAGTACACTGCAAACCTGCCTTCCTTTCTAACCCTGACAAGATCAAGCTGCCTCAGGTTTTTCAGGCTATGGGATACGGCGGACTGGGATATGCCAAGCGCATTCTCTATACCTTTCACGCACATACCGCCCTGTAAAAGCAGAAACAATATCTTCGGGCGGGTTGTGCACTGAAGGGCATTGAATATCTGGCACATAGAGTATACTGACTCTTCGGAGGGTAGTTTCTTTGACCTTTCAGCCAGGGTTCTTTCGTCTGAGCAAATATGATCCGTATCCATGAACATCATGTATATATGAACATATGATCATATATTAATGTTATTGCAAGTTAAAGTGCAATATAAAAAAAGAACAAACAAACATAGAGAAAAATAGTAAGATGATCAGAAGCTTTAAATCCTATTGAATGAACAGAAGTTCGCCCAAAACCACGATAACAGCGGCTTTCCATTGCAAGGGACACATCTGTCACAGAACGAAGAGAAGTGCTCACAAGGGGAACCGCGAGAGAGAAAATAGCTTTTACAGGATCTTTTTTGATGTCCATGCCCCTTGAAAGCTGGGACTCCCTCAGATCTTTGAAACTATCATACAGGAGGGGGACAAAATATAGGGACAGGGACATCATCATAGCAAGGTCGTGTGAAGATATTCCTGCATACCTGAGAGGAAGAGGGCGAACAAGCCTTTCAATACCTGCGGTTATCTTAGAAGGGGAAGTTGTCGCTGTGAGTAATACTGCAAAGAGCAGCAAGAAAACAAAGCGCAAAGTCAGAACAGTACCAAGCACCAGGCCTTCATGACTTGCACTTATTATCCGATACTGGAAAATCACCTGCCCTTCAGTGAAGAAAAGCTGCATGAAGAAAATCAAAGAAAAAAAGATCAGCATCGGACGTATAGAGCGGAAAAAATGCTTTAAGGGAATTTTACATGTAGCAACCAGGGATAAAAAAACAAAAGCCAGTAATGACATACCTGTAAATGATGAAACCTTGAGAATGAACATGCTGGCAAGCATAAGACCAAGGATCTTTGTCCTGGAATCCAGCCTGTGGAGCACGGAATCTCCCGGAATGAAAGACAAAAAGAGATCATTCATCCAATCTGGCCTCCGGGGAACCAAAGAAACGGATTATTTCTGAGAAGGCATCATCAACAGAGTAAATATCATCACCTACATTGATACCAGCAAGATTAAGCTCTTTCATAAGGGACGTTATCTCCGGTAGCGTGAAGGGAGCAGATCTTAAATATTCCGGTACAGAGCCGACAAATTCTATACGGCCACTCTTTAGGATAATTATCTTTTCTGCAAGTGATAGCAGTTCAGATAACTGGTGTGAGATAACAACAATAGAAATACCGGACCTATGAAGCTTTTCCAGTGTTCCGATGAGCAACACACGATTATCAGGGTCAAGACCTGAGGCAGGTTCATCCAGAATGAGATAATCAGGTTTCATGGACAGCACCCCTGCAAGCGCAACAAGCCTCATCTGTCCTCCGCTGAGGCTAAAAGGAGATAGTGAAGCTACTGACCCATCAAGACCTGCCAGGCCCAGAGCATACATTACATGCTCATCCAGTTCCTTTCCTTTAAAACCGAAGTTTGAAGGAGCAAAAGCAACATCCTCATAAACTGTCCTTCCGAAAAGCTGTTTTTGAGGATATTGCATCAAAAGACCAGCTTTTGATCGAACCTTCCTGCTTCCGGCTGCCTTCCCATCTATTGTCACCGAGCCGGACTGTGGCCTGAGGAGACCATTCAGGTGCCTTGCAAGAGTTGATTTTCCGGAACCAACTTCACCTCCGATGAGAACGAACTCACCTTTACCTATTGAAAAACTGATATTGTCAATTGCATGTTTTTCAAGTGATGTTCCCCGGTTATAGCAGAAAGATAGATTTTTTACTTCAATTGACATAGTAAATCCCTCAGTTCTTCCCTGGACAAAGGAAAAGATGCGGGTTCGAAAAAGCCGGCCTCTAAAAGCCGCCTGGACAACTCCATTACCGTGGGAAGTCCAAGACCAGAGTTCACGACATTCCCCTGACCTATCAGAAGACGTGGATTATCATCATGCTTAATACGACCTTTTTCCATTATTATAAGGCGATCTGCATGAACCAGTTCTTCCAGGCAATGGGTCACATATATGATCGTGGTCCCGTTTTCATGTAATTGTGTTATAAGTGACAGGACCTCCTTTCTGGAATCCGGGTCCAGCATGGAAGTGACCTCATCAAATAATATCACCTCAGGCTCCATGGCAAGAACTGATGCCAGTGCCACCTTCTGTTTCTGACCACCGCTAAGTGTCCGGGGTGTATGATCGTTGTAACCGGTCATTCCAACCGCTGAAAGTGAATTTTCTACACGCCTGCGTATCTCCCCGGGAGGAAGGCCAAGATTCTCCGGCCCGAATGCAATGTCCTCCTCAACGGTCATCCCTATGAATTGTGACCCGGGATCCTGGAACACCATACCTGCAACCTGGCGTATCTTAAAGATAGAAGAAGGATCTTTAGTATCCATTCCTTTTACCGTGACAGAACCTTCACCGGGAAGAAGAAGACCATTCATGTGACGCAGGATAGTTGTTTTACCACTACCGTTCTTTCCAATAACCCCGACAAATTCACCCTGATCGATATCAATAGAAACTGAATCAAGTGCCGGTACACGTTTATTATAATGATAAGTTACATTTTCTAGGCGAATCATGAAATCACATCAAATAGAGTAACGGGATGCTATGAATGCACCTGCCAGCAACTTGAGCACATCTCCCGGGATATATGGGACAAGACCAATGGCTACTGACTCTGCAATCGAGAGATTTGCAATGTTAATCAGTTGAAGAATACCTAAAACATAGATAAAGATGAGTCCTGCGAACATGAAAAGTACATTCAGATGAAACCGGGAATTGCCATAGCGGTCACACAGAAAACCTGTCACAAAAGCCCCTAACACAAAACCAAAAAGATAACCACCTGTCGGCCCGAAGAACATACCAAGACCGGAACCACCGCCAGAGAACACAGGAAGTCCTGCAATTCCCAAAAGCAGATAGACTATTGCACTTATCGTTCCCCATCTTGCACCCAGCATCGCTCCTGCCATCAATATGAAAAGGATCTGCAATGTAATAGGAACCGGACTTACAGGAACAGGTATCCTTATATATGCCCCAACTGCCATCATAGCAGCAAACATGGAAGCAAAAACCATTTTCCGGATGTTTTCATTATGATAGTAAACTTTTTCTGCCATCTTATCACCAAAGTCTATGTCAATTCTTTTGTGCTGGATGTTTGGTATCAACGTAATATACCAGATCCTTGAATATTACCTGGACGACTTGTATTGTAGACTCAGATTTAAGCAAAAAGTTTACAATATATATAACCCTTATGACAGGATATAAACACCAATAAACAATATAGAAATAGAGAATCGCAGAGAACAAGAATGAAAGTTGAATAAAAACAGGTCAAGTGCAGGAAGATCCTGCACTGAAAAGACTTACATATCCATATCAGGCTGTGGCATTCCAGGTGGCATTGCACCGCTTTTGCCGCTGGCAGCTACAACATCGTCTATCCTGAGGATCATGACTGTTGCTTCTGTGGCTGCGTTAATTGCCTGGGTCTTTATCCTGAGTGGTTCAAGGACATTGTTCTCATACATGTCTACTACCTTGCCGGAGTAAACATCCAGACCCATGTTCTTGTTGCCCTGCTCATGCTGTGCACGCAGATCAATAAGCTTGTCTATGGGATCAAGACCGGCGTTCTCTGCAAGGGTTTGAGGAATTATTTCCAGTGCCTCTGCGAACTTGCCTACTGCAAGCTGCTCCCTTCCTTTGAGTGTTGATGCATATTCCCTGAGCCTGAGTGCAAGCTCTATCTCAGGAGAGCCACCACCGGCTACGATCTTCTGATCTTCCAGTGCCACACCGATAACACAGAGTGCGTCGTTCAGTGCACGCTTGAGACTATCAACTATATGAATCGTACCACCATGGAGAATGAGTGATGCGGTCTTTTCTTCCCTGCATCCCAGAAGGAAGGTCATCTTAGAACCGTGAAGATCCCTTTCCTCTACCACTTCTGCAGAACCGAGGTCTTCCGAGCGAATGTCAGTAACATCCTGGAAGAGGGTTGCTCCGGTTGCCTTTGAAAGCTTCTGAAGGTCGCTCTTCTTGATCCTTCTGCATGCGTAGATCCCGGCCTTTTCAAGGTAGTACTGTGCAAGATCATCAATTGCCTTCTGGCAGAATACTACATTTGCACCACTTGCAATTATACGGTCTACCATATCCTTGACCATTTTCTCTTCCTGCTCTACAAAGAGTTGCATCTGGTCAGGAGATGTGATCTTGATCTCTGCCTCTTTTTCTATTTTCTGGAACTCGATACCAAAGCTTGCAAGAAGGATCTTCGCATTTTCTATCTTTTTTGGCATGTTGGGCCTGACCCTTTCCTTGTCAATGACAAGGCCTTTGACAAGTTCAGTATCGAGAATGCTGCCACCCTCACGCTTCTCGATGGTAATATCGTTCACATCTACCCGGGTACCTTCATCTGTTTCCTCAGCAACTGAAAGTACTGCATCGATGACAATATCTGCGAGGAAATCCTTGTATTCGCCTGCATCTTTTCCGGTGAGAGCGGTCTTTACCAGCTTCCGCATGGTTTCTCTGTCATCCTTTGATACATCAATAGTGATGGTCTTCAGTATATCCACAGCCTTCTTTGCAGCATGCCTGTAACCTGTTGCAATAATCGTGGGATGAACTCCTTTATCCATGAGTTCCTCTGCCTTGGTGAGGAGCTCTCCTGTGAGAACGGCTGCTGTTGTTGTACCATCGCCGACTTCATCGTCCTGGGCTTTTGAAACCTCAACGACCATCTTTGCAGCCGGATGTTCGATATCCATCTCCCTGAGGATGGTAGCACCATCATTTGTGATAACGATATCTCCCAGCGAGTCCACAAGCATTTTATCCATGCCTTTTGGACCAAGTGTGGTCCTTACTGCTTTTGCAACGGCTTTTCCTGCAAGGATGTTGATGCTCTGTGCGTCTCTTGTGCGGTTTCTGTTAGATCTGTTCCCTAAAGCGTACATAGGCTGTCCTGCCAATTTTTAACCTCCTGATGAATCATAAAGTCTGTAATAGAATTAATATAACTCACAATTGAGCACAGTTACCTGTACTTCTCAATCTAAATGCAGGCAGTTCTATATAAAGATAACTGATGGACTTTTGGCAGGAAGAAGAAAAAATAAAAGACATGCCAAAAATCACAACACCAGTGAAATGTCATTGAACAAAAATATCTAAACAGCAGGTATTGTTACCTGCTATATAATTTGTTCAGGTGCGCGCGTATGAGACAGTACACGTGATCCCTGTAACACCCTTTATCCGGTATCTCGAACAAGGCCATACCCCCGGCATTCCATGCGACTTTGGATATGACTTTTTTCTGTTCCATTTCATCCATCACCTGTTTAAGTGTGGAAAGATCATCAACTGTTTGTCTCCAGTCACCGGCATGAACTTGCGATGAGGCGGTTCCCTCAACAAGTTCCAGTTGTTGAAGAGCGAATGAATATACCTGGAACAGATGGATATCATCCTTTGTTAACTCGATCGCTCCATCTTTGGCATCCTGGCGCAATATTTTCACAACGATAGGGATATCCGATGAGCGAAACGTATTCTTATCGGTCTTTTCAATGTATATTTTGATTTCCTGCATATTTTTACACCCGGGACAGTAAACCCTGTTTTAAGATATCCCTTTATACAGATAAGTATTGCTCAAACCGAAGGTTGAAACTATTCTCTGGCATAAGAAGAAATTGGATAAGATACATTTATCAGATAATAAGAGAAAATGTTACATGAACAAACAATAACTTGTTTGTAAAGATAAAAGGGAGTGAAAGCAATGTCTAATGCATGCAGTGTTTTGAAGACAGGTCAGCGTATCACCTGCGAAGAATGTGGGATCTCATTAGAGGTCGTCAATGAATGTACAGGCGGGTGCGGCGACGACTGTGAGATAACACTTAAATGTTGCGGAAAAGAGATGAAGCTTGCCTAAGGTAATAATATTTGGTAACTTTTTTACTTTTCAATAATATGCCCATTATGCATTAATTGAAGAAACTTTCATTTTTCGACTGAGACATAGTGCAGGGAAATGAAAATAGATAGCTTTCGCTTTACAATTGATCAGGGACCCTTTTCTGGATCAACTGATATGGCCTACATGATCAAGATGACATTAATGTCTGGATACATGCAGTTTTCACGAAATTGATCATGTCGCACCTGAGTTCAAATTCCTGTTCGGAGAGATCATCTGTCTCCAGATATCTGCAGAACATTTCCCTGAACTCATCGAATTTCTTTTCGTCTAGATCCTTCATAAATTCCCCTCGAATTCACGATCATATATAAACAATATATATTTCGTGTAATAATATAAAAATATTCCCTTGCTTATTTTATAAAAAGCAACAACAAGACAGAAGAACAAAATTAAAAGAATATTGTATATATACATATGCAAAGTTCGGCTCTGTAGAAAACCTATTATCAATAATTTGTGAACCGCAGATACACTCACCTCCAGCAAAGTAATTAAAGGTATCATGCAGCCCCCTTGTAACATGGAGTGGAGTTCATCTCACATTCATAAGAATATTATCCCTTTAGTTTATGTACAGAGATATGACTTTGAAGAATAATTAGATTGGTTGTATAATTATTCACTATATGTAATTAAAAAAATCATATATACTAATAAATCCTAATGAGAAGGAAGAGTATATACTCTGTTATCACGGTGGTAAATATGTTGAGAAGTAAAAATGACCATATTTGGAAAACTATCAAAATAGCAGTAATCGCTTCGATAGTCCTTATATTATTATCTTTACCGGCTTCGGCCTGTGATCATGGCTATATAGGCGATAGAGTGTGGAATGATCTGGACAAGGATGGAAAACAGGATAGAAATGAACCGGGATTATCCGGAGTGAAAGTGAACCTGTATAAATGCGACGGCACTTATCTTAAGAACACAACAACTGATTCAGCAGGAAAGTACATCTTCAAAGTTGACGGGCGTAAAAACTATTACGTCGAGTTCGAGCTTCCTGAAGGGTTTGTATTCAGCCCGCGTGACCGGGGAAGCAAAGACTACAAAGACAGCGATGCAGATGAAGTTAGCGGGAGAACGATCTGTACATACATAAGCAAAGGCGAATATGATTGCAGGTGGGATGCCGGTATGTATGAAGAAGAAGAGCCAGAACCTGCTGCAGTGGGTAATTTCGTATGGCTGGACGGGAACAACAATGGCATACAGGAAAATGGAGAATCCGGAATACCCGGGGTCATTGTAGAACTGTATACATGCTCAGGACAATTAGTTGCAAATACAACGACAGATGGCACAGGATTCTATGAGTTCACAGGTCTTGATGCAGGTGACTACAAGATCGTATTCATCAAGCCCACAGGATATGTCTTTGCTCCCGTATTACAGGGTGGTGACCCCTCGGTAGACAGCGATGCAGATACAACTACAGGAGAAACAGTCTGCTTCACACTAAATGCCGGGGACTACTACGATATGGTAGATACCGGCCTGTTTAGAAGTGAACAGGAAATACCTGAGTTCCCAACCGTGGCAATTCCAATGATTGCAATTCTTGGAATGGCGTTTGTCTTTAGACGCAGGAAGGAGTGAGCTTCTGCTCATTCTTTTTTACCTGATCATATCTTTTTGATCTTTAAAAGATGCTAATTAGTTATTGCAGAAGGAAAGAACCTTCCTGAAGGATGCATATTTATATTTCAAATTATGATCTACACCATATGCATGAAAAGAGATATCCAAAGGGGTATTTCATATCACATGGAATGGTTGTCGGCTTACCCCTTGGCATTCCTATTGGCATTGTATTGGATATGATAGCAATAGGCCCGCTAATTGGCTTAGCGTTTGGGGCCGGCATAGGAACATACCTGGAAAAAAAGAAGAATCCAAACCCTTTACAGCTTGCACCTGAAGATGAAATACAAAGAAAAAGGATCATTCTTGCACTGTCTGGCTTTTTCCTGCTTGGCATCCTTGCATTCATCGCGTTATTAATGATGACGGATGGAATGTAATATCACCCTAATTAGAACCGTTGTCTAACAGACAAGTCCGGAAAAAGGGAATAACTGGTGTGGATCAAAACACACCAGACTTAAAAGACCTACCTGCGTTTACATTTACCGATAAATGCTGCTGCAAAAAGACCAACAAGGCCTGCAACCAGTTCAAACCCGGGTGTTGACGGGGCACTTTCCTGAGCAGCTCCATCAATAGCTGAGTCCATAGCTTCTATTTTTTCGAGCTCTTTACCCGAGATGGCTCTCTCACCATATATCATCGGATCACCTTCATAACCCAGGGCAACAAAGTCCATGTTACCCCCGTCCAGGTGACAATCCTTGCAGGCAAGAGCATATTCTTTAGGTGCAACTTCATGGTTTATGCTCAGATAATAAGTGGTTTCCACGAATTCATATTCACCACTGTAGGGCATGCCCGTATAATCCATGCCTGCCCTGACAGCCCGGTCCCAGTCGTAAGTTGCCCAGTAAGAGTCCTCCCCACCGAAAAGGTCCGGAATCAACAAGTACTGGTATTGTGCATCACTGATCTGCTTTGCAAGATGGATCTTGAAAGGATATATCTTGGAATTTGCATCATACCTGTCGCCAAGAGGAGTGGAAAGGTCTGTAACTTCCTGCGGGTCGATCTTGTCCCCAAGATAATACTTCTCAAAACTGCCATTAAACCAGGCATATGTAGGAACGACATTCATCTCCCATACGAATTCTCCTTTCATCATGTTATATGTGGCTTTACCATATTCATCAACAGGTACGGTATCAACGTCCTGCCCGGCTTTTGACCAGTCCCAGTACATCTTTGTCGGGACCTCACGGGCAAAGGTGGGTATGTGACATGTCTGACAGGCTATGGAATCCGAATGGTCGTTAAGGCGGTCACTGTATTCTCCCTGGTGAGGCGTCTCACCATGACAATCAGAACACTCAACCCTGCATTCCGATCCAGGTATGCCGGCAAATCTGCCTGCTATGTTATGTGCAGTTGTCTTATGACAGTTCTGGCACTGGAAATCCATACCACCCATATGAACGTCAAGATCCCTTGAAGGAGCATACAATGCAGATGACATATCCCCGTGCTTTACATTATCACCGCCGCCTCCAAAGAAATGGCAATTGCCACCACATGTTGCCCTTGAAGGGCTACCCACACTCCTGGCCACCGCCAAAAGATCTACAGAAGGATCAACTGCTCCTGCACCAGTGGGTATTTTCTTGTAGCTGCCTGTGGTCTCATGACATACCAGACAGTCTATATTCGATGCATTGCTAAAATCAAAAGTATTATCTTTCCACCCATATCCTGTATGACAGGAAGTGCATCGCGGTTCATTTGAGGAAACAGCAACACAGAAATTGTTAATAACCGTCCTCTTACCCAATTCCATAAGTCTTGCTTCCTCACAACCGCACTCAGCACATGTGGTCCAGAGCCAGTGAGTTGAGTTAAGCATATCTGCAGCCTGTTCAGAGTGACATGCGATACAGTCCGCTGTCACATCCTGCCCGACCTCATAGGGACCCTCGAGGAAAGAATGGTTCAGATACGAAGCCGAAGATGAGAAGCACAGAACGATCACGCAAGCCAGCAAGCAGCAAAACCCAATGTAGTAAGTACGTTTCATTTTATACCCCATGAATAATATCAATCCAACCTTAGTTTACTATAATAAGGGTGAAAAGTACCTCTATTTAAATATGGGGTGATGCTGTGGAAATTTTGCAATTACACAGTGTTAACAAAGTATGTTTTTGATACTATGGAGAACTACAAACAGCAGTAGATCTTAAAATATGGAACCCTGCAAAAATAGAAAATCGGGAAAAAGATTGTCAGTATGCATAGGTCCTCCTGTTCAGATAGTACTTTGATCCCCTTGATGATGGCATTTTCTTTTTAGCTTGAGAAGGCTGGGTTTTGGTCTTGCGGGCCCTTTTGTTACTGCTGCCATTATCCTGTTTCTTACACTGCGTATCAAAGCTTACCTTTCGTATTGCCAGATCCATGCCCAGACCCCTTAGCATCCACATGAGACCCTGAGCCTGATGATATCTGTTCTTAGCTTTTTTACCCGGAAATGCATCAGAAACTATTTTAACAGCTTTTTCCCCTGCCATTTTCTGTAGTTCGGACAGGCTTTTATCAGATAGTATGTCCCCCTGATCAGAACGGAGGCGCCTGAACATAGCATTTGCAGGGAAAGGAAGCGAATTCATCTCATTGATCTTCTGCCTTAAATTAGCAGATACGTGAGCATTATGCACATCAATCAGCGTCTCCCTGTCTGCAGGATAGATGAGCCTCACTTTCTGCTTTGTCTTTGATAATTTGTCAGCCTGTTGATTCTGCATCCTTGGTACCCAGCGGAAATATATATCGAGTTCATATTCCCTGATGATGTTTGTTATATCCCTGTGGATACCCCATATCTCCTCATCCACTACAGGATAGATGCCACGCATCTGGTAAATAACCGTCTGACTGTCTCCCATTACAGTCAGAGGACCCTGTCCCTGAGCTTTGACATATTCCAGCATACCTTTCTTAAGAGCGAGATATTCCGCAAAAAGAGCGTTATTGCTGGTATCTTTTTCCAGCCTGTCGTTTCCGAGTATAGAATATGAGTTGCTCTGCAAGGTCACAACCCAACCCAACCCCATGCACCCACCCGGATTAGGTGTGCATGAGCCGTCAAAGGTTATTGCATCCATGTTTCTTGTACTGTTAGAATGTATCTTCAGCCGTACACAGGAATATTCCCTTGCAGAATTATATTAGTTCAGAAATATATAACTCTGTTCCAGGTAAAGTATTGAGAAATATATAGATTGTAAAACAGACGTCCATACCTGATTCAATAAAAGGCCAGAAATATTAGTTCCCGGACCTTATCGATCATCTCCCTGACTTCATAGGCATGGACTTCTTCGTTAAGATCTGCACAGTTACTTGTTTCTGCACAGTTGCTTATTATAACTGCAAGATCCACAATTGTCCGGAGCATTTGTGAATCAAACTCGTATACAAGGTTAGATTCATGAATATCATGAGCCATTGCGACCATTGTAGCGTCCGGACCCGCCTGAAGTCCGTTCTTTTCACACAAAGCCCTTAAATATCTTTCAAGGACAAGCCCTGCGAGACTACCAGCCTGAAGGATCTGTCCCCGCTCGCATAGGTTTTCAGCCTCTTCCAGCCCAGATATCAGCATGTTTGCTGTGAGCATCCTCATCCGGTCATTCCTGCCCGAAGAAACAATTTGCCGCACTGTGTGAAGTACATTTACCTGAGCATCGAGACTGGCAATGAATTCTTTTCTCAGGTGATTTCTCTCGCTGGATTTCCTGATGGAATCTTTCAGGTTGATGAGGCTTATGATATTTTCATGCAACTCTACAAAATCCCCGATCTTTGCGGACATGCCCTTAACGGAGTATTTTCGGATAAGCTCATGGCAATCCTCATACCATGCATTGTATATTTCCAGGATCATACTTTGAAGAAGCTTATTTCCGGAGTTGATGACACATACACTGTATTTGACATTTTGCAATCCTGTGGAACCATCATCAATGCGCTTCATCCTTTTTTGCGTTGTGCCTTCCAGAAGGTCCATATACATTCTTTCAATCTTTTCGGCTTCTTTGATGTATGCGTCAATGTCGGGGATTTCCATAATGGTAGAATGGGAAAAATCGTATTTAAATGTAAATTGGCCGGATGCATGCAAATGGTTGATCTTTTTTGAGTTTATGTATCTATGATAGTTGATCAGAAATAATTGCAAGGGTCATTGGAACAAATATTCCAAAAAAGTAACCGGTATAATGACCGACCGAATTGACCAAAGCACCAGCCTGCATCATATCCTGAGGAACCAGGTCCGGTAGAATGAACAGGAAGTTGGTGGCGGCTAAAACTATTATGAACAGGTATATTTTCAGGATATAAGGGAATTTTTCCAGCCATCCCCTGATCTCAAAATGATTCTGCGTAACTTCGATTATGACTTCTTTTTGCAGGTAGACCAGTATAAGAGCGAATGTTACTATGAATGTGTACTGCAATAACTGTGAGGAGATGTTCCAGAGAACGAATAAGAGATTCATTACCATTATCAGGAACAGGAATGTGAGATTCATGCTCTTGCAGCAGTATTCTTTCAGGAATTTGTAGATGGCATATGTAAGGTATCCAAACAGAGAACTGACAATTCCTGAAAATCCCTGATATGTTGTCTGGAAACCGATCATGTTCAGGGATACCAGTGATATTATCCACGGCAGGATAAGGAACATGAATATTGAGTAAGCATAAAATCTGCGCCTGTTCGTTTCAAAGTTGAAGATCAAAAAGCAAACAACCAGATATGATGACAGGTTCCCGTAAAAGTGATGAGGATTGCTGTGCACATAATTTGAGAGGAAAAGCGTGTAGGTCGTTATTTCATAAGGAGTCAATATGAAATACGCTTCTTTCACGCTTGCAGGAAGTTTAAAACTGATGATGAGAACTGCCGGAACCAGTATGAAATAAAATAGCCAGTCGCTTATTTTCCATTTTGCAGCGAACAGATGTGTTGAAAACAAAGATTCAATCCGACATTGTATAAACCCACTCATATAAAAATATATTTTGGGTTGATGATAGATATTCTTTTGGGGATGATCTGTCAAAATGACAAGTTATAAATTAATTCCATGCAAAAACCCATACTTCATAAAAACAAGAAAGAAAAGCGTCCCGACCGAGGATCGAACTCGGATCTAAGGCTCCGCAGGCCTCAAGGATATCCATTACCCTACCGGGACATTGGGATTCATGCTCTAATGTCTTTCTCTGATATAAAGATTGTTGGTCGGGAAGAGTATGTGTTTCCTTCCAAAAGATAATGTATGTTCACAATCAATAAAAGTTAAATGCTGCAAGAATGATTACTAAGCATGACGATGACAATAGGACTTGCAGGAAAACCCAATGCCGGGAAATCCACATTCTTTAAGGCAGCCACCCTGGCAGACGTTGAGATTGCCAATTATCCATTCACAACCATTCATGCTAACAAAGGAGTAACATACGTAAGGGAACAGTGTCCGTGTGTAACCCGCGAAAAGCGCTGTGGCAATTGTTCCGACGGCATCAGGTATGTGCCCATCGAGCTCATAGACGTTGCAGGGCTGGTACCTGATGCACATCAAGGGCGTGGACTAGGTAACACTTTCCTGGACGATCTGCGACAGGCACAGGCGATAATCCATGTGATTGACGCCTCGGGTGGCACTGATATAGAGGGCAACCCGGTAGACATCGGAGACCACAACCCCCTTGATGATATTGATTTTCTCAACAGGGAGCTCACCATGTGGATATTCAGCATCCTCAAACGCAACTGGGAGAGGCTTGCACGCAAAATACAGGGAGAAGGTCTTAAGATAGAGCGCGTACTTGCAGAACAGCTTGCAGGTGCCGGGGTCGATGAGATACAGGTCAGTTGCGCACTTAATGAATGCAAACTTGACAAAGGCCATCACACCAAATGGACAGATGATGAACTCATTCACCTGTGTGATATTATCCGTGCCATGAGCAAACCCATGATAATCGCTGCCAACAAAGCAGATGTTGCACCCGCACAAAATGTCAGTGCCCTTATGGGACTTGACCAGATGGTTGTACCCACAAGTGCAGCCGCAGAGCTGGTGCTCAGATCAGCATCCAAAAGCCGGGCTATAAAATACGAACCAGGGGATAATGATTTTACAGTTCTGTCCGAACAGCTTACACCTGCCCAGAAAAAAGGGCTTGACAGCGTGCACGATCTCATACTTAAAATGGACGGGACAGGCATACAGAAATGCATAAACCGCGCTGTTTTTGAACTTCTTGACCTGATAATAATATATCCTGTGGAAGATGAAGGAAAGTGGACCGATAAGAACGGAAGGATGCTTCCGGATGCATTTCTCATGAAAAAAGGTTCCAATGCCCACGATCTTGCATACAGGATACATTCGGATATCGGTGACCGGTTCCTCTATGCAGTGGATGCAAAGACAAAAATGCGGCTTGGAGAAAAACACGAACTAAACAATGGAGATGTTGTTAAGATAGTCTCAACCGCAAAATGAAGAGGACATACTGTTTCGGAAGTACCTATGAACTTTATAAGCTCACTTTATGAAAAGCATCTTTTGCAGCAGATCGTAAAGTATCCGGTGCCTGAACATGTTTCCCTCGTACTTTCCGAGACCGACCTGCTGCAAAATGACGGCTTTAAAAGGCTCAGGGATTACATACTCTGGTGCAGACAGCTGAAGATAAACATCACAAGTATTTACATCGATGTCCTGGACACTGAAGAGACACTTAAGTCACAAATGACGGACAGACTTCACGGAAAGATTCGCAGGATACTTTCAAAAGCACCTCATGATACCGGATACGAGATACTTGCACAGAACGGTGAACTTTGTTCAAAAAGAGAAGGAAAAGGACTCCAGATCTATGTTTCAATTGGTTTTGGTGGTCGCAGGGAAGTCACAAAAGCCGTTATATCGATACTGAAAGATGTACGTGACGGGAAGATAAACCCCTCCCTGATAAGCGAAGAAACCATAGAGTCCCGCCTGGTGGTCAAAAATGAACCTGACCTTTTCATTCGTTCCGGGGGAAAGCACCTTTCTGATTTTCTCATATGGCAATCCATATACTCGGAATACTACTTCACCGATGTCAACTGGCATAATATCCGGAAAATGGACATCCTAAGAATAATAAGGGATTTCCAGAAAAGGCAGAGAAGATTTGGAAAATAGCAATGCATTGCAAAGATCATATATTCCTGCCCATTAGAATGGCATTATCATCAAAATAGTAACCTTCAACCACACCCTCTACCTCAAAACCATTCCTCAGGTAGAAAAGACGGGCGTCCATATTCTTTTCTCTGACCTCGAGCACCATTTTATGAAAACCATAGAGTTTTACAAGATCTATACTCCATTCAAGCAACTTGCTGGCAATTCCCTGCCGCCGATATTCCACACGAACAGCAATGCTTTGCAGGTGAGCTTTCCTTTTATCCTCCGATAAACCTACAATTGCATAACCAAGTATCCGGCCTTGCTCATATACAAGAAAACCCGGGTTGCTCAGATGTGACCTGAACAGGAAATCCGGCCAGGGAACCTTAAAGGAACAATTCTCTATCTCAACTATCTCAGGTATATCCGAGGGCAATGCTCTTCTTATCATTATATCATACATGATCGTTTTCATTTCTGGGTCTTGTGAGACTATTATTTATAGGATACATACTAAAAAGTTACCGATGGCTTACGGAGTCGTTGTATGTACCAGATGCAGGAAGCAGGCACAGATCATTGACGTTGGAAGTTCAAAAACCATACGCTGCCAGAGATGCAATTCAAATCTTGCGACAAGGAAACTTCGCCTTTTCTTTTCATCAGATAACCTTGAGGAAGCCATCTCTGTCAGAACACAGATACAGGCCAGAATATCGGAAAGTGGAACATACCCATTGCAAACTGAAAGTATAGATGCCCGTGGAAAGGAATATCAGACATTTGGTGATGAGCTTAATGATAAGACAGCCTGCCTGATAAACAACAGGAAAAAACTGAAAAAAAAGACGACATATGAACTGATCCTTTCTATACTTCGGTCCGCTGGTAACAGGATGCCTTATGAGGAACTGAGAAAAGAAGCATTGTCCATGGACATAGAGGGACCTGAACTTGACGATACTCTCACAAAGATGCTGGATGCAGGGGAAATATACAAGCCTTCAAAAGATACTATAGGACTTGTGTGAGCGGGACCTGGAATTGCAACTGCATCAGGTACAATATCAGAGTTACCGGGATATTACGATAAGACTATACAAAAAATATATCTAAAAAGATGTATAATATGTAATGTCTCAACAGTTTAGTACAATCCAAATATGATTTGACCAGGTATGAATATGTCCGATATAACTCTTGATATTGTGGAACTGCTACTTACAGCTCAAATATATAACAAATATCCCGAAATGGATGTAAGTGATCTGCCAAAGGATATACGCAAGTATTACTGGAGCAGGGACCAGAAAACAGTTCCAAAGCCCATCAGGGTTACAGTTACGGATATTGAGAAGATTTTTCATACAGATGACATCGGTAGTAAGCTAAGATCACTTCCTTTTGTCAAGGTCGATGAGATTGAATTCTCTGCAAAGATCACAGCTCTTGAGGTTGGTGCGGAATGGTTCCAGAAAAAAGATGAGAACAGGGAACGGATTTCACACAATCCTGCCCTTGCATTCTACTTCGAGAAGAAAAAAACAGAGGGTGCAGACTACAACAGTGCAAGATCAAAGGTCAGACCAAAAGAGGTCGACAGAGAATGGATAGAATCACTTATCGCAGACATTGAAAAAGAAGAGGGTGGGCCTGACATGCTCAAGCTTGTACATATCAGCGCACCTGAAGATATACGCCAGACCATGAAGGAGTTTGTCCTCACCCATGAACAGGAAGAGGAAACAAAGAAGATAGTAAAGGCAATACAGTACAGGGACTACCTTAAACGCATAGGCCTGTATGATGTGGGCAAGATACTGATGGTAGGACCCCCGGGAACCGGAAAAACATCACTTGCAAGGGCAATGTCCGAGCACCTTTCCATTCCTTTTGTAGAGGTCAGGCTTTCAATGATCACTGACCAGTATCTTGGAGAGACAGCAAAGAACATCGACAGGGTATTCGCACTTGCAAAGAAACTGAGTCCCTGTATACTATTTATTGATGAATTCGATTTTGTGGCAAAGACGCGCTCATCTGATGAGCATGCAGCGCTCAAAAGAGCCGTGAACACTCTTCTTAAAGCTATTGATAATATCAGCCTGACAACTGACGGTGTGCTCCTGCTGGCTGCAACGAACCATCCAAAGATGCTTGATTCTGCTGCATGGAGGCGTTTTGACGAGATTATGAAATTCCCGCTTCCTGATGTGGATATGCGCAAACGGATACTCGACATCGTCACAAAAGAGATCAAAGGTGACTTTGATACGGCGGAAATTGCAGCCCTGACACATGGTTATAGCGGTTCTGACCTGCGCATGGTCATCCGGGAAGGTGTGTTGAGCGCACTTGTTACCGAAAGAATGGAACTTACACAAAAAGATATGCTCAATGCAGTAGCAGCGTTCGATGAAAGGGCAGTTATCAAGACGAACGAATACGAAGAATAACACTGCAGGACAATTCATGAAGATAACACTTCTTGGAACAGGAGACGCTACCGGAACCCCTGTTATTGGCTGCAGTTGCCCTACTTGCCAGGATGCACTCAAAGGTGGTAAAAGCCAGAGAACAAGATTTGCTATACTTGTAGAATCTGATTGTGGAGCTGTGCTCATAGATACTGGGCCTGATCTTCGTTACCAGTTGCTGAAACATGGTACAAAGCATATAGATGGTGTAATATGGACCCATGGTCACTATGATCACTTTGCAGGTTTTGCCGAGTTCCACAGGGTCCAGTACAATGTTGATGTTTACGGACTGCCTGAAACACTTGCGTATATACTAGATTACCTGCAGTTCCTCCACCCTAAAAAGCATGAAAGGCAACTCTGTGAACCTTTTGAGCTAATTGGCCTTGAATTCACTCTTTTTGAGGTGATCCACCCGCCTGTAAAGAAGTCCGTTGGCGTTATGATACGCGAAGGGAGCACAAAAGTTGTCATTACAGGAGATACGCAAAGGGATATTCCAAAAATGAGCATGGATCTTATAATGGAACCGGACCTGCTGATCGCCGATGCCATTGTTCCGCCTACGGTAGAGGTTAAAAAACACATGAACACAGAAGAGGCTTTTGACCTGGCCCGGGAGATCAAAGCAAAAGAAGTTGTATTCACACATCTTAGCCATTTCTTCAAGCCGCATGAACGAGCAGCAAAAGAATTTCCCCTGGGATATGACGGCATGTCCTTTGAATATACGAAAAACTAAATCCGAATGTGGGTCATTCCTTACCTTTCTTTTTTGGAACAATAACCTGCTCTTCTATATCTTTGCGGAGCTGTTCCAGTCTTTTTCTTTCAGCCCTGTATCTGGAAAAGACCAGAAAAGCAAACGCACCCAGAATAAAAGTGGCTATCCCAAGATCCCTTGGAGCGTTTACAGTATAGAACTTAACGCTGATGAGCTTAGGTATAGGGTCTATTTCCCTCTGCCCATCCGGGGAGGATCTGCCAAAGAAATTCAGAAGACCGGTGCTTTCCAGCTCATTATACCAGACAAGATTCTCACGTCCAAAACTATCGTAAAAGACCCTGTCAGGAGATGGTTTGACCTTTCCGATAAGAGGATTGCCTGTGGTATACCCCTGCGGAAGGACGAAACGGACAACTGAAGGAGGTGTAGTAACATACATGAAATCATGACCCAGAGGCTTTGACATGGTATAAGCCACAAACCCTGTGACTGGATGTTCAAATGTGATAAATACGTGTTTCTGTCCCCGGATAACATCTTCTGTGATAGTATAATTGACATCATAAGGCTCCTTGCTCATTGAAAAAACACTTAAGGATGTCGGGGTTACATTGGTACTTTCAGATATATCGCCCAGTACGACAACATTGCTAACTGCCCCATCCCTTGGAGTGCTCAGATCTTCAAGAGGGATTACATCTATGAGCGATTCATTCTCAACTATAGAAACAACCCTTGCAGATTCATTCCTTGAAAGATAGAATGTGTGGGTGGGAATGAACCTTCCTTCATCATCATAACTATTGTTGAGGAATAAATCAAACTCATATGCAGATAGCTCTTGCTGGGAGTCTTCTTTGTTAACAGGCACAAGGTCATCGATACATCCGCCAGCAATGATAACCAGACAAAGAGTACACATTACCAGGACAAAATATCTGTTCATTGATACACCAATTGATGATTTATTTTATGAAACTGTCGCTACACATGTTTATCCTGCTACAAAAGATGTTCATATGACCAGTCTTTTCCTCATCAGATTGATTGAAAGTATCAACAGTATTGCAGTCACAAAAAGGACCCAGCTAATGTCAAATAACAAAGAAGCTTCAACAATTCCAAATGAGAGGGACCTTATAACATTGACTACGTGTGTCAATGGCAGAAAGGCAATTGCAAAATACTGTACAGGCAGGGGAAGAGCACTCAGAGGGAAGAATGTTCCACTGAAAAGGAACATGGGGGTTATGAACAGCAATATTGGGTAGTTGAGGGACATTATGTTGGGAGTCACTGCAGTAAAACACATACCAATGGCTGCAAAAAGCAGACCCCCCAGGAATGCGAACGGGATTATGAGAAGAGAATATCTGATATCGATCAACCCAAAGATGGCTATCACCGGTATCATCACTGTGGCATTTATCATGCTTCGTGTGGCCCCCCAGAGAAGTTCACCTGCAATTACATCCTCAATTGTCAATGGTGTTGCTACAATGGCATCGAAAGTCTTCTGATAGTACATCCTGACGTAAGAACCGTAACTGCATTCAAAGAATGATGCGTACATCACCGAAACAGCGATCAGTGCCGGAGCTATGAATTCAGCATAGGGAACTCCATCAATGCTCTCTACGAATTTCCCAAGACCAAAACCAAGAGCCATCAGATACAAGAGAGGCTCAAGGAAAGGAGGAAGGAAATTCAGTTTTATGTCCTTCATAAAAACATCTTTGTTCCTCTGCCAGACCTTGATGGCCCTGATACTTACCCCGGGAATCCGGAAAGAATCTGCCAGTTTCACTCCCTCAGCCTCCTGCCTGTGAGCTTAAGGAACACATCTTCAAGTGTGGCAGGTCTTGCGCTTATCTTTGAGAGGGAGCATTCCATGAGGAGATACTCCGAGAGCTCCCTGGCATTATCAACATAAATGTGAACCATGTCACCAATGACCTCGTAATTGGCTTCCCTTTGCCGGAGGCATTCCAGAAGTTTGGGATGGTTCTCTGCTTCCAGGATATCCGAACCTATGAACTCCCTGATGACACCTGCCGGACTCCCCCGGACAAGTATCTTCCCATAGTCCATTACCACCAGTCTGTCACAGAGTTTCTCCACTTCATCCAGGTAATGGGATGTAAGAACGATGGTAACACCCTGCTTTTTAAGACCTCTGAGCTTTTCCCATATAAGGTGCCTGGCCTGGGGATCAAGTCCGACTGTGGGTTCATCCAGTATAAGAAGTCTTGGGCGGTTTATGAGGGCTCTTGCAAGAACAAGTCTGCGTTTCATCCCACCGGAGAGGTTTTCTGTCATGACATCCCTTTTTTCCTGGAGATGCACAAAATCAAGTAACTCCTCAATCCTCTTTTCTGCTTCTGCACGTGGTATATCAAAGTACCGGGAATAGACCAGCAGGTTCTCATGTACCGTAAAATCCCCGTCAAGATTATTTTCCTGGGGAACAACACCCATCAGGGATTTAATTTCCCTCTTGCGAGTGCCAACATCCAGCCCCATCACTTCAAGCCTGCCGGAGGTCACCGGGGAAACACACTGTATCATCCGCATGGTAGTGGTCTTGCCGGCACCGTTGGGTCCGAGGAAACCGAACATCTCCCCCTCCTCAATGGTGAAACTGATGTTATTTACGGCTACAAGACCATTGAACGATTTTTGCAGGTCCTTTGCTAAAATTACCGAAGCTATGTATTATCACCTTTAAGGAAGTTGGGATGAATCGGTATTAATCATTTCGATGAGAGAAACGATGGAAGATCTGTTGAAAGGAGGGAATTCAAATCTTTTTAAAGAATGAAGAACATAAAGGGTCCAGATAAGAGGAACAAAAATGACAGAATTGAAGAACCTGATAGCAACAGCAAGAGAGAAAGGCTCTTTTCCCACACTCCTGCAGGCAGCAGAGAAACTTGGCCTCATCGGCAAATACAGCAATGAAGGACCATTTACGATATTTGCACCTGTGGAATCTGCTTTTGAACCTATACCCGATGAGGTCATTGATGAATCCTTTGATGACCACGGTTATCTTCTTGGAATTATCAACTATCATATCGTGGAAGGAAAATATAGCACATCAGACCTTGCATCTCTCTCAGAGCTTGAGACAATAAGCGGAAACAAGTTAAAGATCAATGCCAAAGACGGGATAAAGGTCGATACTGCAAGGATAATCAATGGTGATATAGAATGCAGCAACGGCATGATCCATGCCATTGATGAGATACTGGTTCCGTGAAAAGGCAACCTTTTTTTCTTTTTAAAAGGATTCATTTGTGACAGATGGTATAGCATCCACTGTAATACCTCATGGACAATTGAAAAGGATACATGGTGGGACTGCGGAGATTTGCAACCCAGAGCACGCTTCTGGAGCACGAGACGAGGTATGACACTGCGTGTAATACCTCATGAACAATTGAAAAGGATACATGGTGGGACTGCGGAGATTTGCAACCCAGAGCACGCTTCTGGAGCACGAGACGAGGTATGACACTGCGTGTAATACCTCATGGACAATTGAAAAGGATACATGGTGGGACTGCGGAGATTTGAACTCCAGTCGCTAGACCCCCAGCCTAACAGGATGGACCAGGCTACCCTACAGTCCCGCAGGATTGTAACTAGATATACATTACACTATTTTAGCTTTTCCGCGGTTGTGAACGCAGCCAGATATCATATGCCTCAACGACTTCCTCGCCTTCGACAAAAACCAGGTTGTGATCCTGACCATATTTCCTTGCGTCATCTTTTGCAAGTGCACGGCCGGTATTGTCATCCAGCATCTCACATACCACCATGGCCGGAGTGATGCCTGCTATCTTTGCAAGGGTAATGGATAGCTCGGTCTGGCCCATGCGCTCGTGGACAAGGTCTTTTGCAGCACGCAGGGTTGCAACATGACCAGGTGTGCGGAACTCACTGCCGAAATGGACATTTTCACCATTCAGGGTCCTTTCAACTACCTCACCCAGCTTGTTGATGGTCAGTGCACGATCATTGTCGGGGATGCCTGTACGGGTGTCCCTGTGGTTTACCCAGATTGAGAATGATGACCTTGAATCGTATTTGAGGTCACCACCTTTTTCTACGATCTTACCCAGTGCAGTACCTGGCTGGCTGGCATCCCTTATGATATCTGCCATGAATGGGAGGCCAAGTTCCCCGGATACTTCCGAATCAAGTGCAACACAGATGAGACCTCCGGCATCCTTGCGCATCCATCTGACATCTGCAGGTGTCACGTTCTTTGCAGGCATGGTGAAATCGGTCTCTGCCTCCCTTCCTTCAAGATCGAAAAGCAGGATCATCTCACCATTCAAAAGAGCATCTATAGCTCTTTGTATATTCTCACTGTATCCTGTTGTATCCGGCTCCATAATTATCACTCATCCATTATCACTTAGGGCATCACCTGCAATTGCGGGGATTCTTAACCACTATCTTTACTTCGTCCCCGTCACTTATCCTGAGGGCTTCGCGCAATTTCACAGGCGCGATGATCTCCAGGAGGTCTGCCGGGTAATGTGTCCTGTCGGGTATAATGACGGCACCATTTATGCCATCTACCTCAACAGGATAACACCTGCCTCCACCGAAAGTTCGCTCACCGTCATTAAAACCATGAATAAAGAGAGCTTGCATAAGGTCCATATTATCACGCATCTGTGCGCTCTGCTCCATAAGTCTTACATTGAGGGTCCCCGGATATGGTTTAAAGTCAAGTTTATCCCTGAACTGGGACATGTAACCTTCCTTTGCAATATAGTACTGTCCTTCTCCCAGACCTGTTATGACATGACCGTAGAGTTCAAGGTCCGGATGTTCTTTGCAGAATATCTGCTGGTAATCTGCATACTCATTTTTTAGAAGGGTCACACCTGCTTCCGTAAGACTGACAATCTGCCCTCCTGCAACAAGTTTGCGGGATATGTAACCATCTTCTTCAAGCTGTTTAAGTACCCTTGCAGCGGTTTTGGAACTTGTGGATATGTGGTGCATGAATTCACTGGAAGAAAGCTTCACGGTTTTTTCCATTGCACCAAGCAGTGCCAGTTTTTTCAGGGACTTTATTGCGTACATAATGACATCACAGCAATCTCAGATTTGAGCAGAATCTCATTTGTGAGAAGAGAGTAATAAAGCTTTTGATTTAAGGCAGACGGGTGGGAAAAGATACAATCATCATGAATTGGTTTTTTCATCCATTCTCAATTGAACATCAGCAAACACCTATCCTTAAAAGAATGCGGAGCATAATTATTTATTGGGATAAGTTGACATCCATATGAGGAACTATGGCAATCATAAGCGAAAATGGGAACCTTCCAACAATGAAAATACTGTTTGTGGTCCTGTTATACCTCCTGATGGTACTTTCTATTGGCCTGTTGGCAGGATTCATGAATACATGACTTTGGCATACCTGGAAAAATCAAAGGATCAACAAAAACTTAAAAATAGAATGGTGGATTTTGCCGTTTTTAGGTATCGTTTTTAAGTGTCGTTTTTAGTCCTTAATTGAAAGGTACTTCCGTTTTTTATTCTAGAAGGTCATTGACCGGATGATCTGCAATAAACTGCATTCCATGAAAATGACCATCAGATTGTTCACCACCAGGAACAAACCCACAAATACGATGAATTTCCTGGACATAATCCATATAAGGTCCGTCCAGCGGGAGCCGGAATCCTTGAGCAAGCTGTAATTCCAGTATACTATCGCAAGGAAAAGGACCTTCAGTATAAACATGGATCCCACGCCATAGTTTGCCATAACCATTGCCAGGAAAGCATTTTCCTCGACTCCGTATTTAAGTGCATGCGCAGTTGTCAGGAAATCACCAAGTACGTAGAACACAATAATATATTTGATATCCAATATAAAATCGGATATTTTTTCAAATTGTGCAACGTACTGGTTCGCATTGTGCATAATAGAAGCTTCTCATGGAGCTGTATATAACTGGAATGGAAATATGCCACACTATCGTGTACATAAAAAGAGGGATTATGTACCAAAAATGACTATAATATGCACAAAGGAATATATCAAGACAGTACTACAAACAATAACAGGTTTCCTGCAAGATCATTCAAAATATACATTAGATAACAATTTTGTACTAGTAATTACTAGATAATAGTATGAGCTCATCCACAGTTCCAATAGACATTTCCAGAACATTGGAAAGTCACAGGTGCGATGCATATCTGATGGCGGGAAATTCCAACAATGCAGACATCTATTACGCAACCCGGTTTTTCTCCTCCGACCAGTTTGCTTACTTCCATGCAAAAGATGGCATTGAAACAATACTTGTCCCGGACATGGAAAAGGGAAGAGCAGAGATAGAATCAAGAGTTTCAGACATCCGTACATTGAATGACTGTGATTACCGGTCCAAAGTAAAAGAAAGACAGGACCCTGCGCTTGCATATTGTGACTGCCTTGCAATGATACTCCAGAAAGAGGGATCAAAGAGAATAGCGGTTCCAAGGGATTTTCCATATCATATAGCTCAGACACTAAAAGAAGAAGGTTTTTCCATAGAAGCCGTAAAAAGCCCCTTTGCACAGTTGCGTGCAAAAAAGGCGGCTTCAGAGGTAAAGGTAATAAAGAAGGTACAGGATGCCTGTAACACTGCAATGAAAGCTGCTGTGGAAATGATAAAAAAATCCGAAGAAGTGGAGGAAATTCTCAATTATCACGGCTTTGCACTGACATCCGAGATGATACGTAAGGAAATAGATATAACACTTCTTGAACACGGATGCGAGGCTGAGAGTACAATCGTTGCCGGAGGAAAGAACTCTGCAAACCCACACTGGGAAGGAACAGGTCCTCTGAAGGCAAATGAGCCAGTGGTAATAGACATATTCCCACGCAGCAAAAGGGAAAGATATTATGCAGATATGACCAGGACAGTACTTAGAGGGGAACCCACAGAAAAGCTTGAGGATATGTACGAGGCCGTTCTTGCGGCCCAGGTTGCTGCCATCGAAATGATTAAACCCGGTGTCAAATGCAGCGACATACACAACAAGGTGTGTGACGTGTTCGTGGAAAGGGGTTATGAAACCATAAGAGAGGGGTCGAATGTGGGTTTCATCCACTCCACCGGGCATGGCGTCGGGCTTGAGATACATGAACTCCCGTTTGTAGGCAACAGTGAAGTTGCACTTGAAGAAGGGAATGTGATTACCATAGAACCGGGGCTGTATTATCCTGATGTTGGTGGCATTCGCCTTGAAGACCTCATCCTTGTAACTTCCGATGGTTATGAGAATCTCACGGAAATGGAAAAGAGATTTGTATATTAGTGTCCTGCAACATCTTAAAAAGAATGCTTAAAGGAGATTTCAAATGGCAGATAAAGTAAAAGAGATCGAAGAGATCATCGATAAATATCTGAAAGCAGGAAAGATACTCTCACAGGTGAGAAGTGAAGCAAGGGACAGGATAAAGGTCGGTGTCAGTCTGCTTGAGATAGCCGAGTTCGTAGAGAACAGGGCTATTGAACTGGGAGCAGATGGTTCGGCATTTCCATGTAACATCTCCCGTAATGATGAAGCAGCCCATGCCACGCCGCTTGCAGGCGATGAAACTGTTTTTGCTGAAGATGTGATCAAACTCGATATTGGTGTCCACGTGGATGGGTATATAGCGGATTCTGCCATCACTATCGACCTCTCAGGCAACTACACAGAACTTGTTAAAGCCTCTGAGGATGGCCTGAAAGCTGCCATAGATACGGTCAGGGATGGGGTGAATACCGCCGAGCTGGGTGCAGCCATAGAAGATGCAATTCAGGCCCATGACTACAAGCCAGTGGGAAATCTTACAGGACACGGACTTGCGCAGTACATTCCCCATGCACACCCTAGCATACCTAACAGGAGAGTAAGCAATGGGGTTGTGCTCCGTACAGGTGACATCATAGCCATAGAACCTTTTGCCACCGATGGTGCGGGAAAAGTTGTGGACGGGTCGCTTACCGAGATATTCCAGGTGATAAACAGGAAACCTGTCCGATTGCCGGCAGCACGGGCGCTTCTCAAGGAACTTGAACCATACAGGACACTTCCTTTTGCAAAAAGATGGCTTAAGACCCCGCAACTTGATTTTGCTCTCATGCAGCTTGAAAAGGCCGGAATAGTGCACTCATATCCTGTTCTTAAGGAAGTAGCCGGAGGGATGGTGTCCCAGACAGAGCACACGATCATAGTAACAGATGACGGGTGCGAAGTTACAACAATGTAACGTAATCCCGGGGAGGTGGTGGATTGAGGTATGTAGGACTGCTAACATTTATAGTCTTATTCTTATTGTTTTCCTGCAATGCCAGTGCTGCATATGACTGGGATAATAACATAACTGTGAAGACCGGCAGCATGCTATGGGAATACACCGAAACCTATTCAGATAACAGATCAGTGATATTTAAGGCATTCATAGACATGGAATTTGGGGATGATGATGGCTTTATCAGCGCCTGGGAACTATTGAAGCATGATGTGATGACTACAAGGTCTTTTTTCAGTTCCATAGAGAACAATATGGATGTAAAGATAAACAATTCCTCAAAGAACGTTGACCTGCTGAGAGTGGAATCGAATATGTCCAGGGAACTGATAGGACCTGTAAGGGACAAAAAGGACATAGTCAACAGTTACCACGCGTTCTATGATTTCAAAAAACCTATTTCAGCGGCAGATTCAACAATATGGTTCATGGGAGAGCCTGGCACTGATGTCACGATCAACCTTCCACCTGAAATGCTCTTTATCTCACTTTCCGGAGCTGATGAAGAAACTGCCAGGAAAGGGCCGCATGGGACACGCATCCGTGGAAAGTTCGGCCCTGAAGGAGAAATAACTGTCATGTTCTCGATAGAGGAACCACATATCCCAGAAAACGAAAAAGAAGAGAATGTGACACAAACAAGTTCAGCTACAAGTTCAGAGATAAACACACCTTCATTGCTGGAAAAGATATTTCCCGGACTTACGGACAGTTTGCTTGAGAAATTAAGTTCCGACAAATTTAAAGCTTCTTAAAAACAGTACATAACCAGATACATGACCAGTGATACCTATGATAGTGGAGAAAATTGAACTTAAGAACGGTTCTGCCCTGGGCCTGAGTTTCCAGATGCATGAAGCACCTTTGATAGTGATACGGGCTGACAGGGGTTTTGTGATGTGCGGATACCTGGATATGGAAACTGCCGGCACAATGGGAGATATTGCTGTTAAGGTAAAGGGGGTCAGGACTTTTGATGACGTACTAAAGGCACCGGTTGTTGGTGCTACACAGGAGGCCATCAACCTTGGCATCAAAGTAGGCATGACAGGAAAAGAAGCGCTTGAACTCATGTTCTGATCTTCCTCGATCATCCTGTTTTTGGATTCTTGATTATGCATGACAAAGCACCGAAACTCTTTAAATAGTACTTCTATTGTCTATTGCAGTTATCATGCTGTATGCTTTTGAGTTATCCGGAGAACACGCTATCCTGCCGGCTAAAGAGATCTATGCCTGTCTTCTGATGGAAGGCCTTCAGTACAGGGAGCATAGCTCTTTTGACCAGTGCCTGGTGCTTGACATTACAGGAGACAGTATCCATGAGAAACTGGGCTTTATAGCCGGCAGGCTTGCCATGTGTCATCACATAGTGAAAGTCCTGGGTATATGCGAGATAGATACCGAAAAGATCATAGCTATGTGTGACCGTTCCGACCTTTCAGGGCATTTGTCCCCTGGCCAGACATACGTTGTGCGTGCAAAAAGAATAAAACATCACGGGAATGTTAACAGGGAATTCATCGAAGGCAGGCTTGGAGGAAGTATTTTCCGCAAAGGGTTCAGGGCAAATCTCAGGGACCCTGATGTAAGGTTCCGCTTCATAATGACCGACATGGCAATACTCGGATCGGTGGTAGCTTCTGTTGACAGAGGGGATTATGAACACAGGGCACCCCACAAGAAACCTTTTTTCTATCCGGGGGTGCTCATGCCCAGGGTCGCAAGGGCACTGGTAAACATATCACAGGTAAAAACCGGGGAGACCCTTTTTGATCCATTCAGCGGCACAGCCGGGGTCCTGGTGGAAGGTTCACTAGTGGGTGCCCATGTCATTGGCATTGAAGTACGCCGCAAGATATCACACGGTGCCAGGATGAACCTTGAAGAATACAACGCAGACTATTCACTGCTGGTGGGGGATGCCTGCCGGGTGCCTCTTAAAGATGCATGTATCGATGCGATAGTCACCGACCCACCATATGGTCGCTCGGCAGCCATCAGAGCTGAATCCCTGCACCACCTCTATTCGGACTCTTTTGCTGAAATGTACCGTGTGCTCCGCATGGGAAGACTTGCCGTAGTGGTATCAGAAATACCTGTGACCGGATTTGCAGAAAAGGTGGGTTTTTCGGTCATTGATAAGTTCACCCAGAAAGTGCACAAAAGCCTGACACGGACATACACGGTCCTCTATAAGGACTGACAATAACACTGTTCCCTTATAAGTGACCAGTACCCTGTAAGCCTTTTTTCATAACTCTCATAGTCCGGGAAGCGTGCTTTAACATGAGCCCAGAAACGAGGACTATGATTGAGTTCTATTAGGTGGACCATCTCATGGAAGACTATGTATTCTATCATCTCATCGGGCAGGTACCTCATATAACTGTTAAAGTTCAGGTTTCCTTTTGAACTGCAACTTCCCCATTTTGTTTTCATTTTCCTGAACCTGGTCCTTACAGGTGCCACACCCAGCTCTTCTGCAATGCTGCTTACAAAAGAAGATACTAACTCCTTAAAATCCTCAACAGACCTGCAGGCTATCAATTCCAGCCCCTGGGAAAGGATCTTTAATTCCTGTATTCGTGAATATCTTCTATAGATCCATCTCCTGTGCCGGTGGATCAACTCCCCATGTCCTTTAAAATCATGCGGCACGATCAGATGCAAACGGTGTTCACGGAACTCAAGCCTGGGATTTTTTATATCCAGCCTGATGAGTTCATAGTCTATTACCTGATCCTTGATAGTTACCTGCAGGCGCATATATTTCTAAAAATAAAAACACCTCATTCCTTTGGAACAAGATGATCCATCACCTCAGCCATGACCCGGTGGCGCACCATATAATCATGTACATTCTCATTTGCCTTTCTTATGGAATAGCCGTCCTCACACCATACGATCGGTTCAGGATACTCCACTTCCATGAGGGTTAGTCCGTATGCAGGTGCAGGCTCCAGGCCCTCTTCATAGGACTCCGGATCCAGCATCTGCTTAAGCCATTCTTCATCCCTTACCCCGCTGCCTACCATTGTCAGTGCGGTGACCATCTTCCTTACCATGTTCCATAGAAAACTATTTGCCTGCACATCTATCTTTGTGAGGGTCCCGCTTACACGCACATCTATCTTTTCCACATTGCGGATAGTTCCCTTGTCCTCATCCTTGGTGCAGAAGTTGGCAAAATCATGTTCTCCTTCCAGAATCTTAGAAGCAGATCTGATTTTGGAGATATCATACTGCTCACCGCTCATGATATATCTGTACTTACGACTGGCAGCCCATCTTCTGGGGTCAAAGTCATCGGTGACTTCTGCGTGTGCCCATGCCCATATTGAATTGGGAAGTCTGGAATTGATGACCCTTGGTATAGCCAGACTGGGTTTGTCCGTGTCAAATGCCACAACCTGTTCCCTGGCATGGACTCCGGCATCCGTTCTTCCGGAACTTGAGAAACGGGCAGATTTTGGGTCTTCTATTACCTCAAGCTGTTTGAGTGCATTGAACAGCTCACCTTCTATAGTTGCAACATCCGGCTGAACCTGTGATCCATGATATCCGGTGCCTACATATGCTATTTTCAGAGCAACTCTCATAGCGTTCACTCTGGCGTTATATGTTCTTTTTTCTATAATACATTTCTCTTATGAATAGCAGTGCTATAACGAAAATGCAGCCGAAAAAGAACCATACGCTGACATGTGAAAAGATGTCATGCTGGAATATCCCCGATACCGGCTCAGTAAGTGTCGTCATGTTATCACTGAAATCAGGTGACATAGGCAATTGTGCTGTCTGGTTTCCTGCAGCGGCATTCATCCCTTCCCTCAGAGCATCGGCTCCCGCTTCACTTCCATTGGTTGTGGATGATACCAGCATATCAGGACCCAGCTCATCAATAAGCGGTGCATCGAAACCCGGGGTTTCGGCAGGAATCTCGTATCCTGCAAACTCTGCAGTTTCAAAAGTATCAAGGTCACCTTCCACCGTCACCTCATCTGCAGATATCCCGTTTTCAGATAACATTTCCGCTTCCTCCGGAGACGGGCTTTCTTCGGTTATCACGCCTTTTCCTGCAAATGAATCATACATAACTTCGTCCATTGGCTCCTCCACAGAAGAGTCCCTGGTCATGGCTTCCATGGGACCGACATCATCATGTGCTTCAAATACAGTGGCATCCTGTGATGTTATAGGGGCGGCACCTATACCAAGGCTTCTTGTAATGGCTTCAAGTCCGGTAGCCGCAAATACAGCACCTGCGACCATGCCAAGGTATTTCTTCAGCATACTGAGGATGGATGACCTGTCGTTTTTCATGCTTCCGGGTGCCACAACTATCAGCTTTTGGACAGGCTCATATATCTTCACCTCTCTTCCCTTGCGACTCCATTTTGTTTCTTTGACCTTGATAAGATCCGCTTCTATCAATCCGTCAAGATTATATTTGACGGTCGTCAGAGGCATATCCAGCATTTCAGCCACATCACTTGCAGACATTGGCTTATCTGCAAGTATTTCTAGCATTTTCATTGCTTTTTCATTGGATAGCAACTGGGTGATCTTTCTGGAGTCCTCACTGAGAGGCAGGATGAGGACTTTTTCAGAACTTCCGCTTTCTTCATTATCTCCCATAGAATGCTCTATATTAACATTGACTTATATTGTTTCCTTTAACTTCAGTTCTGCTTGAAGTAATCAAGAGAGGATAACTAACTCGTAAAGTTAAAGAATGGTCAGAACAATATGGGGTAAATTCTAGGGGCTATTAAATCATGATTACTAAAGAACGAATAATGGAAATTGTTGAGAACTACGACCTTAATGATCTGAGCATTGCCACTGTTTGTTCTCATTCAAGCCTTCAGATATTCTATGGTGCAAGGAAAGAAGGCTTCAGGACCATCGGCATCTGCGTAAAAGAGCCCCCAAGGTTCTATGATGCATTCCCTCTGGCAAAACCGGACGAATTCATTGTTGTTGACAGTTACAAGGAGATACCTAAAGTAATTGATGCGCTTGTAGCAAAGAATGCGATCATCATCCCACATGGATCCTTTGTGGAATATATGGGTACTACTGCCTTTGCCGAAATGCCTGTTCCGACATTTGGCAACCGTGCCGTCCTTGAGTGGGAATCAGACAGGGACAAGGAAAGGGTGTGGCTGGAAGGAGCCGGCCTTGAGATGCCAAAACTTGTGAACCCAAAGGACATAAACGGTCCTGTTATGGTCAAATACCATGGAGCCAAAGGAGGGCGTGGATTCTTTGTGGCCAAGAACTACGAGGAATTCCAGGAACACATTGATCCCAATGAGAAGTTCACAGTACAGGAATTCATAGTAGGAACACGATATTACCTCCATTTCTTTTATTCACCACTCCGGGAGGAAGGCTACAGATTAAGCAATGGTATCCTTGAGATGCTCAGCATGGACCGCAGGGTAGAGTCAAATGCAGACGAGATATTCAGACTTGGTTCGCCCCGCGAACTTGCAGAGGCGGATATAATTCCTACCTATGTGGTAACCGGAAACGTTCCACTTGTTGCAAGAGAATCACTTCTGCCAAAGATATTCAGCATTGGAGAAAAGGTCGTGGAGCAGTCCCTGGCTCTCTTTGGTGGTATGATAGGTCCTTTCTGTCTGGAAACCGTATTCACCGACAAACTTGAGATCAAGGTCTTTGAGATATCCGCCCGCATTGTTGCAGGAACTAATATCTATCTTTCAGGTTCTCCTTATTCAGACCTTATCGAACCTGACCTGTCCACGGGCAGGAGGATAGCACAGGAGATAAAGATAGCCATTTCTACCGGCCAGCTGGATAAAATCTTATCCTAATAGTTCCAATATTACCTATGGTCCCTTTGAGCGGGACCATGGGTGTGATATCATTCCTGATGCAGATTTTACATATGATGTTGTTATCGTAGGTGCCGGACCAGCCGGGCTTTTTGCAGCATACGGACTTGCAGGAAGAGGCCTGGACGTCCTTGTGATCGATGCAGGCAAAGATATAGACAAAAGGAATTGTCCGATGTCGCCCATAGCATCATGCAACCATTGCAGTCCATGTTGCATCCTCTGCGGCGTTGGTGGTGCAGGGGCATATTCTGACGGAACGCTTAACCTCAGACCGGATATTGGAGGGAACCTCGCAGAACTTACCGGTGACAACGACAGCGCCTGGAAACTTGTTGATAAGGTGGATGATATCTACCTGAAATACGGAGCGCCAAAAAAAACATATTCTGCCACAGGTAGTGATGCTGAGATGTTAAAACGAAGAGCCGCTTCCGCCGGAGCCAGGTTCATAGACATAAAGCAGCGCCACATTGGCTCGGATAATTCCACTGCCCTTATTGCCTGCATGAAAAGGGATCTTGAAGCAAAAGGAATCACCTTTCTACTTGAAGCAAAGGTGAGGGAGCTTATTATCGAAGAAGGGAAATGTAGAGGCGTGCTTCTAGAGAACCGGGAGATACGTTCCAGATATACTTTGCTGGCCCCGGGAAGGGTTGGATATGAGTGGATGAACTGGCTTGTGAACCGCCATTCTATTAATTTTTCATACAGTGGTGTGGATATTGGTGTCCGTGTGGAAGTACCTTCCATAATAATGGATCCCATCACCCGGATTAACCATGACCCTAAGTTCCATATCTATACACGCAGATACGATGATTTCGTAAGGACATTCTGCACGAACGAGCATGGTTTTGTAGTAAAGGAAGAATATGAGGGTTTTGTTGCCACCAATGGCCATTCCATGCACAGCAGGGAATCAGACAACACAAATTTTGCATTCCTTGTGCATGTGGAACTTACAAGGCCCATGGAAAACACTATCAAATATGCAAGGTCAGTGGCAAAGCTTGCAACGACTATCGGAGGAGGAAAGCCCGTTTTACAGAGGCTCGGTGATCTAAGAAGAGGAAGACGCTCCACAGCAGAACGCCTGTCCAGGAATGCAGTGGTCAATACACTCAAAGACGTAACCCCGGGAGACATTTCCATGGCTATGCCACACAGGATAGTGATGGATATCATTGAGGGCTTGGAAGTGCTAAGCAAGATAATTCCCGGCGTGGATTCTGACTGCACTCTGCTGTATGCTCCTGAAGTAAAGTTATACTCCCTCAGGATCGATGTTGACAGCACCATGCAAACTAACATTACAGATCTTTTTGTTGCAGGTGACGGTGCAGGCCTTTCACGTGATCTTGTCAATTCCTCGGCAACAGGGGTACTTGCTGCAAATGGAATACTGCAATCTCAGAAGAAAGGATAAAAGAGGAATCTCGCATAATGATGGTTTGGGTGAAGTTTGGGGTATGATACATTTTGTAAAAGAATTTATGCATCAGAGGGGAATGATGTGATGACGGAGATTCCTCTTCCCCCTAGATATGAATGGACATATATATATGTTCCTGATTTGTACCGTATTGCCATTTTTAGTTAGAAAGCTTACCAGTATTCATTTTCATCTTTTAAGACCTGGTACATTATAAATTGAGTATTAATAGAAGATAATATATAGTGTTGTGACCTTTGGCCATGTCATGGACATTTCTTTTAACGCAGGCATTTCAAAACATCAACACATCCTTGGAGGAAAACATGAGAACGTTCTGCTTTATCTTGGGAGATACCTTGCACGTGACAGATCATCAGGTTCCCATGTTTCCCTTGATGTGAACCATCCGCATGCTGTTTTAATTGCAGGCAAAAGAGGATATGGAAAATCATACACAATGGGAGTCTTAATTGAAGGGCTTATGCTTCTGCCTGATGATATCAAGGATGATATTTCTTCTGTTGTTATTGATACAATGGGAATATTCTGGACCCTTTCCAGGAAAAATGAATTGCAGGAAAACATCGTTAAAGAATGGGGACTTGAACCAAAAGATTTAGACATAGATGTTTTTGTGCCCTCCGGAAGCCTGGGAAGCTATGAAGAGAGGCACATCAATGTAAAACCCCTGTCAATCCCAATATCACAGCTGGAAGGATATGAGTGGTGCAAACTGTTTGGAATAGAGACCATATCCCCACCCGGAGTCCTCACTGTCAGAACCATCCGGGAACTGAGAAAGAAAACTGATTTTTCTTTTGACGATATCATCGATCATGTGATGGAAGATGAACGTTCTGAGACCGTTACAAAAGGTGCCGTGGAAAATCATTTCAGGGATGCTGCTTCATGGGGTGTTTTTGAGGAAACGGGGACCTGCCTTGAAGATGTTGTAAAGGGAGGCTCAACATCTGTAATTGATATCAGCACGATCAAGAACGAAGCTGTAAGGTCGGCGCTTGTCAGCTCTATTGCAAGAAATATCTATCACCTAAGGCTTGAAGCCAGGCGCTCCTATGAACGGGCCATGATGGGAGATAAAGATGTTGAGAAGGGCATCCCCATGGTATGGCTTTTCATTGATGAGGCGCAACAATTCCTGCCTTCAGAGGGCAAGACGCTTGCTTCGGACATACTGCTCAATGAGTGGTTAAAACAGGGTCGTCAGCCAGGCTTGTCCATGGTGCTTGCAACCCAGCGACCATCCTCCATTCATCCGGATGTACTCTCGCAATCAGATACAGTGATATGCCACCGCCTGACTTCCCAGGACGATATCCGTGTCCTTGAATCCGTCAGGCCGACGTACATGAAGGATAATTTTGCGGATTCTATCATAAAAATGGGTTCTGAGAAAGGGGTTGCATTCATCGTGGATGATAATACCGAGGAATCCCACATAATAAGGATGAGACCACGCCTTAGCTGGCATGGAGGCAATGACCCGGGGATCATTCCCCGATAATATCAAATTTATGACTTCCTTTTATGCAAAATAAACACATGTTTTTGGCGGAATCTTAAAATAAAGTATATAATGTCTGAAAAGAGATTCTATGCTGATATGGAAATACGTATTCAGTGCTTATTTGGCACTTAAAACTTAATTCGTACTTAAAGATAAAGACTTGCTATAGATATTGTGAAGAACGATTAACGGACTGTTTCGGATAGTTATTTTATAGCTATTCACTGCCAGCCCTGTTTTAATACACTTTTAAGGGGAAGTCCCCCGGGAAATGGCTTTGTGAATGATGATCAGAACATTCAGTTCAAAACAAATATAGTTCTAAAATAATACTTAAGTCGTTGAATCATAGCAATCTTTTTTACACCTATAATTGAAATTGATAACAAGTGATATTGATGGAAACCTATAACAGTAGGCAACAAAGCATAGTAGACAGAATAGATTCAAAGGAACCTCTGGTAAAATGGAGTGACTGGAAGTGGCAATTAAGGCATTCAGTAAATGATATTGACACCTTTGAAATGCTCCTGAACATCAAATTCGAAGCTGAAGAAAGGAAAGCACTGGAAAGGACCCTGGAAAAGTTCCCGCTCTCCATAACCCCTTACTACCTTTCACTGATCGAAGTGGAGGATTTCAGGAATGACCCTATTTTCATGCAATCGTTCCCTTCACCAGAGGAACTTGTAGTTTCCTGCGATGAAATGGAAGATCCGTTAAGCGAGGACCATGACAGTCCGGTGCCTGGCATAACCCACAGATATCCGGACAGGGTACTGTTCCACATAAGCAACGTATGTTCGATGTATTGCAGGCACTGTACAAGGAAAAGAAAAGTTGGTGATGTGGACTCCGTTCCCGGAAAAGAAGAAGTACTCCAGGGAATCGAATATATAGCGAATAATCCTGATGTACGTGATGTACTGTTGTCAGGAGGAGACCCCTTCATGCTCTCTGATGAGTACCTGGACTGGATACTCACACAACTCAGGGCAATCCCGCATGTAGAAGTCATAAGGATTGGCAGCAGAATGCCTGTTGTCCTTCCGTATCGCATAACCGACGAACTGGTGGATGTGTTGAAAAAACATCATCCTATATGGGTAAACACTCATTTCAATCATCCACGTGAAGTCACAGCTTCTTCAAAGAAGGCACTACAAAAGCTTGCAGATGCAGGAATACCCCTGGGCAACCAGACCGTACTGCTTGCAGGAGTCAATGATTGTTACAGGATACTGAAAAAACTCTTCCACAAACTTGTCGAAAACAGGGTCCGCCCTTATTACCTGTACCAGTGTGATCTTTCAGAAGGTCTGACCCATTTCAGGACCTCTGTTGGCAAAGGTATAGAGATAATGGAGAATCTCATAGGCCACACCAGTGGATTTGCCATCCCTTCCTATGTCATAGATGCCCCCGGAGGAGGAGGCAAGATACCTGTAATGCCAAACTATCTTATTTCCTGGTCAACGAATAAGGTTATCCTGAGAAACTATGAGGGTGTGATCACTTCATACAAGGAACCGGATTCTTATGAAGCTGTGTATTGTGACAGGAAATGCGGGAATTGCAAATTGCAACTGAAACTTGATGAAGCAAAGGAATTCAGATCGGTGGGAATTGCAAAACTTCTGTCGGACTTTGATGATGCATTAAGCCTTGTACCCGAAGATACCGAGCGCATGGGGAGAAGGAACGTTGCGTGATCAGGTAATAAAGATAGACGGCTCTGTAATACAGCACGGCCCCTTCAACGATCGTGTATATCTTATGAAGCTTGCACCTGACAATCCACAACATATGGTTTCTGTTATCGAAGATATTGCACATGATAATGGATATTCCAAGATCTTTTCCAAGATCCCTGCATCTGCAAAGGAGCTGTTCCTGAACAATGGTCACATAGAGGAAGCAACGATCCCAGGGTTCTTCAATGGTTGTGAGAATGGCAGCTTTATGGCAAAGTACCTCTCAGAGCAACGCCACATTGAAGCGAATCCCGGGAAAAGGAAGGAAGTTCTGAGGATTGCCCTTTCAAAGTCCGATACTCCCGGGAGAACAGAGCTTTCAAGTGAAGAAGAATGTATCCTGTGCACTGAAAAGGATGCTGCGGAAATGGCTGACCTGTACAGGCAGGTGTTCCCAAGCTATCCGTTTCCCATATATGACCCTGTTTATTTGATAAGTACCATGTCTGAGGATTTTGTCTATTTCAGCATTAAAAAGAAAGGAAAAATCGTTGCCCTTTCTTCCTGCGAGATGGATCCTGGCAACAGCAACGTGGAGATGACAGACTTTGCAACGCTGCCTGAGGCCAGGGGCAGAGGCTATTCCTACCGTCTGCTGGAGGAGATGGGAAAAGAAATGAAGAACAGAGGAATCAGAACAGCATACACCATAGCAAGATCAGGATCATATGGAATGAACACTGCCTTTTCCCGCTATTCCTACACATATGCCGGAACACTGCTCAACAATACCAATATTTCCGGTGGGATCGAGAGCATGAACGTATGGTATAAAAAGTTATAGGGCCTGCAGGACCCGGAAAAGGAATAACTCCGGAATACAATAATCAAAGTATCCGGATGGTAATCTCGGCCCCATTGCCCAAATGCAACAGCCTGGAAGCACTTCCCTGATTCACTGCTATTTCCAGGAAGCCATGGCTGCCTATAAGAGACAGCATCCTGCCTTTGGGCACCTCTCCATATGTCCTCAGGAAAGGCATCTGTCTTCCGGAAATGGAAAGAATGGTCCCCGGAACTATACTCCTGAGAAACTCATCGTGGGGAATATTGGTGACAATATTGCCAAAGGCATCTATGTATATCACTTTTGCCCTGATGAAGTCCTTCTCGATCACATAACCTGAAAAATCGAGATCCAGGTATTCATCCGTGAGCCTTCCGATCTCATCGATATCCATATCGCTTGAGATATGGGCAGCCACCGGAGCAAAGATATCCCTGCCATGGAAAGTGGAAGAAATGTTATCCGGAATATCACCTTTTACTATCTCATAGACCTTAGGGTCTCCAATAAGAGCTGCTGCAGGTATCAGCAGGCCATTGTCAGGACCTACAAAATACTGGCCGCCTGAAACGACAATTATGGGTTTCCTGTCCGTACCAACGCCCGGATCCACCACTGCAACATGCACGGTCCCCGAAGGAAAATACCTGGCAACCGAATAAAGAGCAAAT
Source organism: Methanolobus sp. WCC5 (assembly GCF_045690325.1). Classification (GTDB taxonomy): domain Archaea; phylum Halobacteriota; class Methanosarcinia; order Methanosarcinales; family Methanosarcinaceae; genus Methanolobus. The sequence goes on from NZ_CP146981.1 coordinate 1,770,246, forward strand.
GCACCTGCCCTGATATCAGTAGGCGGTATCGAGTGGGTGATATCAACTATTGTTGCACCAGGATCGATACTCAATATCACCCCTTTCATTGATGCGGGGTAAAGGTTACCAAAATCCGTTGTCAGAGTAATAATAGACATGAATATATCTTTACTGTTTTTAGTATAAGAGATATATGGAAACAAACGTACTTTCCAACAGGCCTGCAAACAGGAGTAATGGGGAGAAGAAAAAAACAAAATATCAAAATATCAAAAGTGAAAAATAATGCCTTTCGGCATTACTTGCAAAGGTCGTAGTTCTGGTTTACGATCTTCAGTGCGCAGAAGTCACCGCACATTGTACATGCGTCTTCGTCACCAGGTGCTCTGCTGTCTCTGATGCTTCTTGCGAGTTCAGGGTCCAGTGCGAGTTTGTACTGTCCTTCCCAGTCAAGTTTTGCACGTGCTCTGCCCATTGCAAGATCAACTTCACGAGCGGTTTCCGGGTACTTGACCATGTCACCAACATGAGCAGCTATCTTTGATGTCTTGACACCCTCAACTACGTCCTGGAGGTTTGGAAGTGCAAGGTGTTCTGCTGGTGTTACGTAACAGAGGAAGTCACAACCTGCTGCTGCGGAAGCTGATGCGCCGATAGCTGTTACGATGTGGTCGCGGCCTGCACCTATGTCCGATACGAGCGGACCGAGCATGTAGAATGGTTTTCCATTGCTCATTGCCTTCATGAGTTTGACGTTCATTTCCACCTGGTCAAGTGGTACATGACCGGGACCTTCTACTATGACCTGCAGGTCATATTTATCGTGTGCTTTCTGTGCGCATTCGGAGTTGATGATGAGCTCCTGGACCTGTGCCCTGTCGGTTGCATCGTGAACTGCACCTGCACGCATCCCGTTACCTGTTGAAAGGGTAACTTCGTGTTCCTTGAGGATCTCACAGAGATAGTCGAAGTCTTTGTAAAGTGGGTTTTCCTTCTCATTGTGCAGCATCCATGTGCTCATGAATGCACCGCCACGGGAACAAAGACCACCGTATCTGCCGTGTGCCTTGAGCCTGTCAAGGACAATATTGTTGATACCAGTGTGAATGGCCATGAAGTTCGTACCGAGCTTTGCCTGTTCCTCTGTTGCATACCAGAGGTCATCCTCGGTCATGTGGACAATAGAACCATCCCTCTTTGCTGCTGTGATAAATGCCTGATAGAGTGGAACAGAACCTACTGAAAGGGAAATTGCGTCACATACCTTCTTCCTGATTCCCAGGAAATCTCCGCCTGTGCCCAGCTCCATGAGTGTATCTGCGCCTGCTGCCTCTGCTGCCTTTGCCTTTGCAACTTCCATTTCCTCATCAACGATGTCAGATGATGCGCCAATGGATGCATTTACCTTTGTCTTTAAGCCTTCGCCGATACCACAGAGCTTGATGTCCCTGTATGGGGTCATAGGGATAACTATCCTGCCTGAAGCAATTCCGCGTCTTATGAATTCAGGATCTTTGCCCTCTGCCTGGGCAACGATCTTCATCTCTTCTGTGATCTTACCATTCTTTGCATCTGTTACGATTGTCATTATTCTACCTCATGTTTGGATGTACCTTACAATAACTAAATCGTATATAACAGTTTTCAAAAAATAAACTTTAGATAAACTCAAGTTAACTTTATAGACGTAGTCATTTCCATAGAACGTATCATATGAAATGAAACAATTATACATATTAAAGATACCTAGAGGCACAATCCTTATAGATTTCCTGTGGCCTGAATGATGCTGCCCGCAAATATGACAATTAAAGTTGATTTTCCTTTAGCTAAAAAACACTTGTTCAGACCATAACAAAGGAAGTGTCCATGCAGATAGATTACAAGATCATTCTTTCTTCCCTTCGTGTATTTTCCTCAGCAGACGCATGTTCTCCCGGTGGAGCGAAACCACAAGATCGCTTAACATGCCAAAAACAAACATCTGAAAACCTGCAATGATAAGGAGGGTTGTAAGAATAGTCATCGGGATACGTGTAACGCCCTGGAACCACTCGATGACAACAAAAGTCCCTACCATCAGACCGGATATAATGAAGAGCCCGCCAATGATACCAAAATAGAACATCGGATTGTGGAGCTTTGCCATTTTATAGATAGTGGAACCTATCCTGAAACCATCCCTCAGGGGGCTCAGTTTGGTTGCACCTTTGGAATCTCTTGCAAGATAGGTAGTAGGCACTTCCATGATCCGCAGGTCTTTCTTGACGCTCTCGATAGTTATCTCCGATTCAACCTCAAAACCGGATTTTTTCAATTCGAAGGATTTGATAGCCTTCCTGTTAAATGCCCGGTAACCTGTGAGAATATCCTCAAGCCATACCCCATAAGCAAGTCCGAACATCTTATTGATGATCTTGTTACCTACAAGATTAAGCCTTGTAAAAGCACCCTTCTCATAGTCCACTAATCTGTTGCCCATGACATGGTCAGCCCTTCCTTCAAGGACAGGATCAAGCACCGCATGCACATCCTTTGCAAGATTCGTACCGTCCCCGTCTGCCATGACAACATAGTCTTCCCCTATAAGATCAAAGGCCTGCTTTATTGCCTGGCCCTTGCCCTTACCGGTCTGAAGCACAACCCTGGCACCTTCGGCCACAGCTATCTCACGTGTACTGTCCTTGCTGTTACCATCGATAACGAGAATATTATCAAAGCCTTCAGAGCGGAAATCCCTGATTACCTGACCAATGGTAGCCTCTTCGTTCAGAGTTGGCAACAGGATACAAACATTTTCGTTTGACATCTATAGAGAAATAGAGATGAAAGGTCTTAAAGCAGACCCATGCTGTCAAGCTGCTGCCTTACGACCTCAACACCCTGTTCACAGTTCTCAGGGGATTTTCCGCCGGTGACCACAAGCTTACCGGAACTGAAGATAAGCACTACCACCTTCGGATCATCGATACGGTAGACAAGACCTGGGAACTGCTCCGGCTCATATTCGATGTTCTCAAGACCAAGGCCTATTGCAATTGCATTGAGATTCAGGACAGCCTGAAGGTCTGCTGATGCAACAATGTTCTGGACAGTAATCTCCGGGTCTTCTATTGTTTTTATCCCGATAGCATTGAGTTTCTTAGCCATGTTCCCTATGACAGTATGAACATCAGCCACATTCTTTGCACCGGTGCATACTACCTTACCGGAAGTGAATACAAGAAATGCAGCTTTTGGGTCAGAAACACGATAAACAAGACCTGGAAACTTCTGTTTGTTATATTCCGCACCCTCGAATTCAGCCTCTATCTTTGTAAGATCGAATTCCTCTGCAAGCTTGGTAGATGCGACCACATTCTCAATTTTGATGTTGTAATCTGACATAGTATAATCCTCATATTTAAAGCGGGCTTATATTCAACAATTCAGTATATAAAGTTATACCCTCTTATTTATATATGTTTTTAAGGAAATCATGGAATTGGAATACTTATGAGGATTTTTAACCCGTTGACCGGTTTTTTCAGTTATCTTCTAACTTCTTAAGCCCGTCAATTACAGCATCGTATTTGCTGCATACCCTCTTGAGAAGGTCGCCCTCCATAGTCCGGTGGGTCGGTATAAGGATATCCGCACCATCAGAGACTTCAACACCATCTGCCGACCTGCCATAATCAGGAGCTATCATTATTCCTGAGGAGGATACGCCCAGCCGCAGGTCGCTGACAATACGCGCAACCATCTCAGTGGCAGGCTGCACTTTCTTGCTTATTACAAGGGCTTTTGACACGTACCTCTCCTTAAATTCTGTGATCTTTTCGATACTTGAGCTGACCTTATCCTCATCACCAACATTTTCAAGCAGTTTAATTGAGTCCACAAGGTCGTCAAATGTAGTTGAGCTGACCTCGAGAATCTCCCCGTCATAATATTTGCTCACTTTTTCAGCATAGCCCTTTGATATCACCAGTTTATAGACATCCTCAAGCTCATCCAGTTCCTCTTCTGTCGGATCATAGGCGTTGATAACCCTGTATTCCCTTATACCACACATGCCCATAAGCGACTCGTACATGGGAGTAACACCAATGAACCTACGTCCAAGCCACTTGTTAAGGCCACTCTGGCCGCTCTGGAGACGGGACAGCTCAACTATCTTCTTTTTCACCAGTTCAGGATCATTGGACTCCAGACCGAAATAGTCCGCAAACAAAGAAGTGGTGCGTAGCAACTTAGTCCTTCCGTGGGGAACAGCCTCAACAAAACCTCTTTCCTTCAGCTCCCTTATGTGGTCATAGGCAGAGTTGCCCCTCATATCCACAAGATCGGACTGGATCAGAGGCTGATGATACGCTATCATGGAAAGAGTGCGCAGCATGGGTGCACTCAATTCCTTTGGAGCAAGCGGTCTTACAACGTCAGTATATTTTGGCTTGACCTGCATGACATACCGTTCACCAAGATCTATTACCTCAATACCTGTCTCCCTTGAAGCATATTCCCTTACAAGATCAAGTGCTATCTGGATCACACTCTTTTTTGGCCTGCCTATCAGCTTTCCCAGTGTTGCCGCATCCAGTGCCCCGCCTGCAGCAAAGAGTGCAGCCTCGATAATTTCCCTGTCGTTTTTACTGTCGCTCATTGCCAGGAACACACCTCTTAAACAGCTTCATATACAGGCTCGATAGGATAAACATAGAGTTCACCGAAGAGTTCCTTCTGTGACAACCAGATCTTCTTATCAGTGGCAAGGAAAAGTAACGATATATAGGTCATGATATTCTCAGACCTGTCACCGGTCAGAAGATCGGAGAGCATTGCACATTTGTTTTCCCTGAAATGTTCACTCAGAAACTCCCCCATGTCACGGACACGGCCCAGTATATCTTCCTCATGGGCAATACCAAGGACCTCATCGGTGGTCACGGCAGATCTTTCTTCCAGCTTACGATGGATACTGCGATCCTTGCGCCGGGTCTCGACCTTTTCTGCCTTGCGAAGCTCCACGATAAGTTCCTGGAGAGTGACCGGGCGTGTGGCCCTGCGGCGAATTGGAAGAGTGGGAACGGGATACTCATCAACCTCATAGAAGTCCAGTTCAGTGTCAAGCATCTCAAAGCAGTCATCTTCCTCATCTTCCTGAACGATCCCTGTGGATTTCATGCGTAGCAGTATGGCTGCATAAAGAAGGGTCCGGCCGGATATACGAAGATCCAGCATCTCCATCACCTCAATGCGTTCAAGGAACATGTCTGTCACATTGACAATGTCGATATCCCATGGATTGATAGCTCCATCCTTTGCAAGGTTCATGAGTATCTCCACAGGCTCGCTTAGCACATCTTCCGGGAAATCGAGGAGTGCCTCATCGACACCCAGACCTCTCAGAGTCTCTATGAATTCCGGGTCAATGGTACAGGGTAACGAAACGCTCTCTGCCCTGGCAATATCCACTGCCTGAACTGTCTTTATATCTTCTGCTATTTCGTTCAACGTAATTTCACACCCGTAATACTTGTAATATTATTTTCCTGCATTGCAACCCCAATGGTGCGTTCAGCAGCTTCTATCATGGGTTTTCTTAGGGATACCACAATGAACTGTGCATTTGCAACTGCCGTTTTCACACGCTGGGCAACCTTTCCCGCATTTGCCCCGTCAAGGAACATGTCGATCTCATCAAAAGCATAGAAAGGAGCCGGACGGTATTGCTGTATAGCGAAAACAAAGGACAGCGCTGTAAGGCTTTTCTCACCACCGGACATAGCCTCCAGGCGCTGCAGGGTCTTTTCCTTTGGCTGTGCCTTGAGTGTAAGCCCCCCTGCAAACGGATCATCGTAATTGTCAAGAACAAGCTCGCCTATACCATCGGAAAGCTCGTGGAATATCTCCTTGAAAGGTTCATTTATGCCTTCATAGGTTTCCATGAAAGTATTTTTTTTAAGCTGTTCATACTGCCGGATACGCTCAAGTATCTGCTCCCTTTCGGTGGATAACGTATCGCGCCTTGTGACAAGCTCATCAAGCCTGGACTCTACCTCCGTATACTCATCAATTGCCCGCATATTAACAGGCTCAAGACGCTCCATAGCCTTTTCTACAGAAGCTATCCTTGTGCGCACGGTCTCATAGTTTGGAACCTCATCGGTCTCCTCTATACCACGCCTGACTATCTCCTCTTTCAGTTCCGTGACCTGTTCATCAAGGGCATCCTTTGTGGCTTTCAGGGCCATCATCTGCCTGTTACCCTCATCAAACCTCAATCGTATCTTCTCAAATTCCTTCTTTGCAGCAGTATGTTCATCATGCAGCCGGGTACGCTCCTGCTGCAATTCCCTCAGCTTGTCTGCAAGCTCACTTTCACGTTGCTGTTTTTCCTGAAGAGTGACTTCAAGTTCTGTTATCCTGTTCCTAAGATCAGAAACACGTTGCCTGAACGAAGCTTTCTTTTCATCCATGGACCTTATCAGTTCCCTGTTCTCCTCGATCTTAGAGGACGCATAATCACGGTCAAGATGGAGGGCATTCAGGGTGGAATCAATATCCCTTACCCTGCCATCCAGGCGCCTGATCTCCTCATCAAGTTGTTCTGCCTGCCTGTTAAGTTCAGGTACCTCAGAACCTGCAAGCTTCTCCTCAAGCAGTTCAATATCCTTTTCAAGGGAGCGGACAAGCTCCTCCTGTTCCTCCTTCTTTGAAACGGTCCCGTCCATCTCACCCCTGAGTTCCCTGCGGGACTCCTCTATCTCTTCAAGCTCCCGGCTCTTAGACTCGATGAGCTGGTTAAGACGCTCACCACGCCCTGCTATCTCTTCAATTTGCATCTGCTTTTTGGAAATTTCCTTATCATGCTCATGTATCTCGCGATTTATCTGGGAGATATGACCTTCTACCTGATCCAGTTTCTTTATGGCATTGCTGCGTTTTGAATCCAGCTCTGTTATCTTCTCTGCAATCTTCACAAGCTTATCCTTCTCAGAAGCAGCAAAGGAAAGGCCGGAACTCTGCTGCTGTGAACCACCCACCATGGCACCGCTCTTTTCAACAACATCTCCTTCCAGGGTGACCATCCGAAGACCCCCCATAAGACGACGTGCATTTGTCAGTGTGTCCACAATAAGCGTATCCCTGAAAACATACCAGAAAGCTGCTTCGAATTTCCTGTCAAAGTCAATAAGGTCCATAGCATAGCCTATAACGCCTTCCCTGTCGGAAAGATCCTTGTAGGGCCTGCGGGATTCCATCTTGTTCAATGGCAGGAAAGTGGCCCTTCCACCTCTTCTTTGTTTCAGGAAAGATATTGCTCTGGCAGCATCCTCATCGTTCTCCACAACAACTGCCTGCATCCGTCCGCCTGCAGCAATTCCAAGTGCATTGGAATATTTCTGGTCCACACTGCCAAGCTCTGCGATGGTACCGTATATGCCCGGGAGACCACGGTGTTTTTTCTCATTCATCACCATTTCCACGGCTTTGGAATAGTTACTGTGGTCCTCTGCCGCCCGGACCCTTACCTCGATCCTGGCATAATCATTCTCATATTTACGAAGCTCATCCTCAAATTCCTTGACAATGACCTTTAACTGGGAGCGGTTGCTTTCAAGGTCATCGATATCCTTTGTGAGGGAATCTATTTTCTCATTCAGCTTTTCGATATCGTACTGAACTGAAAGAGTGTCACTACCCGAGGATTCAGCCTTGGATCTGGCATCTGCTATCTCGCTTTCTATATCCCTGACCTGGGCAGATTTCCTTCTCAGCGAATCAAGAAGGCGATCTTCCTGCCGCATCAGCTCATTCTTCTCATTCTTGGCTGCCTCCAGGCCGGACTTAAGGGTGCTGAGCTCATCCCTGGTCTGGGCGAACTTTGCATCAACATCCGCAATCCTGCTTTGAAGCAACATGCGCTCTGTCCTGCGCTCTGACATTTCAGCAAGGACACTTTCCTTCCTCATTGATTCTTCAGATATCTTCTGGTCCAGTCCCTCAAGCTTGCCTTTGATCTCATCTATCTCAACAAAAGCTTTCCTGCGTCTTGATTCGAGATCCTCGGCTTCCTTTTCAGACAGCTCTATAGTATCGGTACATCTTGATATCTCGCCCCGGATACCTTCTATCTCCTTTTTGACCCTGATCTGCTCATCTTCACCCATTCTCTGGATGTCCAGGGTCATCTCCTCAAGCTCCTGCTCCAGTTTCTCCACAGCAAGTCTTCTTGCCTCAAGCTCCTGCTCCAGGTTAGCAATGACCTCCTCCTTTGCCAGGATATCATCTGCAACTGAGCAAAGCTCTGTTTTTGCATCCTTGAGTTTTGCAAGAAGGACAAAGCCTTCAAATCTCATCTTCTCTTCTTTAAGGGACTGGTATTTCAGGGCCTGATCCCGCTCAGTTTTTAGTTTCCCAAGCTGCTGGCCTACCTCTTCGATGATTATGTCAACTCTCTCAACCCTCTCGCGCACAATCTCCAGTTCACCCAGGGCACGATCCCGTTTATTGTCAAATTCAGCAACCCCTGCGATCTCATCAATGATCTTGCGCCTCTCTGCAGGAGTCATATTAATGATGCGGGTAACGTCACCCTGCATAACAACATTATAACCTTCAGGTGTGACACGGGCCTTTGCGAGATAATTGTGGACATCGCTAAGGCTTACAGCCTTGCCGTTGAAATAGAAATAACTGTAATATCCTGAATCGGTCTCCCTTATTTTCCGTGTGATCGTCACCTCATCGGCATCATAGGGCATCTCACGGTCAGTATTATCAAAACGAATTGTAACCTGTGCAAAATCAGGTTTTTTAGAAGCTTCACCATTATATATAAGATCGGTGAGCTTTTCAGCTCTCATAGTCCTTGAGCTTGATAATCCCAGCACAAAGAGGATACCATCTATTATGTTAGATTTACCACTGCCATTGGGACCTGAAATAGTGGTAAAACCATCAAAAAAAGGTATTTTAACCTTTTTTCCGAAGGATTTGAAGTTTATGAACTCAAGTTCCTTTATATACACGTGATTCCTCTGTTTTTATCAAAAGGATTATTTTCTTCGTGTGATGGTAACCACCGCATCTTCATCCTCGCGCGCTTCAACGGTCTCATATTCAGAATCCTGATCATTGCATGATGATTTGTCTTCCTCTGCAACGATATAGTTGCATGTATCAACTGTCTTACGTGAGTTCCTGTCAAGCCGAAGCTTGCGCTCATCATCCGTTTCTGCGATTATATATTCGGACCTGTGCTCCGGTTCAGGCATCTGAGGCTGCTTTACAGAAGGAACCTCCCGTACATTCAGGCGCATATTTGAAGAAGGGGATTCCCGCACATTTCCGGGGTATGGAACCCTCTCAGCAGATCTGACAGATACCTTCGGATTCACCGGTTTTGGAGAAGATAGCGGTTCTTTTGGAACAGAGGAGCTGGTTTCAGTAATTGGAGATGAGGATGACGAAGGCCCTGGTTGCTGAGGGCTTGCCGGGGATGTCACCGGTTTAGGCTCCGGCCTGTATACCTTCGGTGCGCTATTCTCCCTGGGAACAGGTTCTTCAGAAGCTTTTGGTTCTGTCTTCTTTTCCTTTGAAACTGATAACTCACCAAGGGAGCGTATCATTGATTTCTGGTCAAGGAGCTCATCCATGATACCATTGAGATTACTGCTCAAAGCCTGGACCTTATGTTCAAGCTGCACTATACGATTGTGAAAATCGAGGTCGTTCTTAAGATCACTTCTTATCTCCCGGAGGATAGACTCGCGGAGATTATTCTTGATATCATCCAGTTCTGCTTCTTTTTCCTTAAGCTGCCGCTCAAGGCGTTCAATGACAAAGTCCCTGTTTTCAGTGTTCATGAAAAGCCTCGCAAATCCATTCAGTCCCTCATCGCGGTTGTGCGAAAATGCCACGTTAATATATGAATAAAAGTATAAATATACCTTATGGTTGTCACATCTTATTATTTCAAACAATAAATAATTATTTAATTTGACCTGCTTTCCAGTTTATCTGGCATATATGGCAGAAGTATTGGTCACCGAATCCTTCTCAACAGAAAATACATGATCTGCTGAATCTATCAGGGATTCGTCATGGGAAACTATGAGAATCTGTGCCACCCCTATGTCCCGCATCATGTCGATAAGCTTTATCAGCTGGTGCACATGACCCCGGTCAAGGAACACTGTTGGCTCATCCATTATAAGGGGAGGCAGACCCTTGCCATCGTGAGAAGAATTACCAAGCGCCAGCAAACGATATATGGCACAGCGCAGCACCAGGTTGAACAATGCCCTCTCGCCACCGCTGAGCAGTTTGGGCTCAAGGGCGGTGCCGTCCTTTTCAAACACCGTAAGATTGTAATCGGCATCCAGCTGCACATGAGAATATGCATTATTGGAATACATGAAAGAGAATATCTCGTTGATGAGCATATCAAGCGTCCGGATATTACTTGAACGCAGCTGCGCACGTACGCGCATATACATACTCTCAAGCTCCTCTGCATCAGAGTACACTGCATTGAGATAAGTACCCCGGTTCTTAAGTATCCCAAGATCCTTTCTCATAGCTGCAAGCCTTTTCCTGTCATTCTCGGCCATTCCGGCTTTCTTCATGACCTCATCCTTTTCAAGCTTCAGCTCTCCTATCCCGGAGTTGATCACCCCCAAAGCAAGGCCATATTGACTGCTGAGGGATTCAAGCTCCTTTTTGTCAAATTCTCCCATCTTCCCATCTATTTCATTCAGTGAATCCTTCTTCTCACCTATCTGACCGTCAAAGAGAGAGATCATTTCCCGGATGCTCTTTATCTTTTCATCCATCTGCTTTATATCAGAACCGATTTTATCACATTCACCGAGGGTTTTCTGCATTTCCCTTGCAAGGGATAGTCTTTCAAGGACCTTTGAATGTTCTTTTGAAAACGAATCTTCCTCCTGCTTCATCGATCCTGCTCTCTCCCGGGTATCACCCAGAGCCTTTTCAAGTGTTTCCCTGCCAAAAAGCAGTTCCTTTATCCTCAGCTCATTCTCCTGTATGTGCAGCCGGTATTCTTCAATCCTTTTGTTATCCCTCTTAATTGCCTCATTCTCAGAATCGAGATCCCTGAGTACCACATCAATTTCTGACCTGTAACTGCGCGCTGACCTTACCTTCTCGATCCTTACCTGGATCTCAGACAGGTCATTTCTAAGACCGGAAAGTTCGGTTTCCAGCTTTGCCAATGCTTCCCCGTTTAATACGGTGGATTCTTCCACACAGGAGCCCTTAAGATCCTGGCCGCACGTGGGACACTTGCCCGCCTCCAGCAGCTTTTTTGACTTCTCCAATGCTGACCTGAGTTCTGATATCTGCGCCTTCAGCCCTGCTTCGCGACCATGCAGCCTTTTATGCTGGTCGTTCACAAGATCAAGGACATCATCTATATTCTCAAGCTTTTCAAGGGTCATACCCAATGAAGCAACCTTTGATACGACTTCCCTATGGCGCGCCTCAAGTTCTTCAATATTTGACTGATGTTTAGCGATCTCATCATTTACAGCCTTTATTCTGGATCCTGTATCCTTCAGGTTATCTTCAAGGGACTTCACCTGTTTTTCATTATCTTTGATAGATGTGCCTATGTTAAGCAGGTCTTTTTCGCATACGGCCTTCTTGCTTTTAATATCACCCAATGCGTCACGCAAAGAACGCTCATCCTCATCCAGTTCTGTAACAAGCGAATCGGCTTGCTTCTGATCAACCCCAAGCTTTGTTCCGATCTCAGATGCCCGTTCCCTTTTTGCATCCAGCGCTTTCCTGCATGAACGTATGTCATTTGAGAGAGAATCAATGGAAAGTAAGGAATTAGATCTCCTGGCCGTAAGTTCCTTTACCTGCTTTTGTAAAGCCTCTTTCTTTCCGGAAAGTTCACTTAGCTGGGACAGCTTTTTGGACAGCTCATCTATAAGGAAAAGCGTGCGATCCCTTTTCTCATTCAGGGAGGAAAGTTCAGTATCTATCTGGCCTGACCTGGTCTGCAGGGATGCCAGCCTGCCACTAGGATCGGAATCCTCAAGAGACTTCAGCTCCTTTGAAATTTCCTGGATCCTCCTTTCATTGTCCCTCTGATGCCTTCCCACCCCTACACGGGCACTGGAAGCACGCTCACGGTACTCCTCCAGTTTACCCAGCTGCAACAGGTCATCTATCATTTTCTGGCGATCTTTGGGCCTGGCATTGATGAGCACATCGATCTCACCCTGACGAATGTAGACACAATTCCTGTAAGCCTCTTCATCCATGTTAAGAAGCGAAGTAACGGCTTCATAAGTACGCGTAGCCTGGTCAAATATAATCTCCCTATCCTTTCTGAAGACCGACCTGGTATTAGATGCCCTGCCTTTTTCAGGATCGTTCCTGAAGGACTGCTCCACTGAATAATCATGACCATTCTGCTCAAATTCAAGCACAATGGATGCTTTTGTTGCCCCACGGGTAATGATATCAGAGAGCACGAAGTCCCTGTCAAGTGTCTTGCTTCCGAAAAGACCAGTAAAACATGCTTCAAGAAGGCTGGATTTACCACTGCCGTTGACTCCCGATACCACAGTGACACCATTCCTGAACGAAATATCAAGCTTCCTGTAGCTTCGGATATTCTCAACTGCCAGACGTTTTAGCATCACAGGTAATCACCCAGGTTGTACTGCCGGGGTTTTGCGGCATCATGCCCGGCTTTTTTCTCAGCGGACGACTCTTTTTCATTCACTGCGGCTTTGTCAGCACCTTCCTTTTTCCCGGTAATTTGCTCTTTTTCATGACTTACTGCACCCTTGTGTTCTGTGGGGTCTGTCTCTTCACCGGATGTTTCACCAGAGTATGCATGTGGCTGCTCAGTAACTAACATATCCGGACCATCATCAATACCCTCATCCGATCCGCCACCTGATGAAACGTTCTTCTCTTCCCTTTGTCCTGCATGCTTCATAAGCTGGTCATCATCAATTTCTTCAGTTTCATGTGAAACATTGACAGATACCGGCCTTGCGGGGATGGAACCGGAAAAATCGACATCATCAAGTAACTGTCCCAGCCTGGCCTCCGTTTCATCACCTACCCTTGTCTTCACTATCAGAGGGTCCCTTATTATATCATCAAGCAGCAGTCCTCCGGCTGTAAGGTCCATTTTCTTTATCTCTCCCCTGACAACATCATCAGGGTCGCAGAAAGTTATCTTCAGTGCCTGATCACTGAGGGTATCGGCTCCCGTGCGAAGGTCCTTGATACCAGGTATCAGGGCACCTTTTGATAAGAGGAATCTCTCCGTTTCACTAAAGTCCAGCTTAGGCCTGGCATCGCCTGATATCTCTACAAAGACAACCTTCCCTTCAATATCATATTCCATTACCCTGGAGAATAACTCCTCATGTGCATCCGATCCTTCGGCCAGTGTCACGGGGATGAACACGAAATCACGAGTAGGGATCACTTTTTTGCTTATCTCTATACCACTGTCCCGGACAGTGACTATATTGTAGGACCTTGGCTCACGCTCTGAAGTACTGTTCCTTTCGGTACTTCCGGAATAGGTTACCCACACCCCATCCACTTTTACAGTTTCCTGTTTATGGTTGTCACCAAGGAGAACTGCATGTAGCTTAAAGGGCAGAGAATCGATCACCTCTTTTATGTCCCACTCACCAAAGGAAAATGGTTTTACAAGCTGGTGCATCACAAGCAGGTTATACCTCGCATCGGTCCCTTTGTCCCGGAATACCGAATAATCAAAAAGAGGGATCTTTGTCTTTGGTACACTGTCAATGCCATATAGTGCGACCTCACCCAGCCTGTATGCCCGGGCACCAAGGCGGGTCACAAGACCAAGACTGCCATAGAGATCAAGCCATTGTGTGCTCTGTTTGCTCTCGTGGTTGCCTACAATGGCAAGCAAGGGGATCCCTGCATTTTTCAGCCGTGAGAAAAGACCCATGGCATCCAGTATATCATCCAGCGTAGGATTCCTGGAGTCAAACAGGTCACCGGCATGCACCACTGCGTCTGCATCCATACTAATAGCATCATCCACCACAGCTGAAAAAGCATCAAAAAAATCCTGCCGGCGCACATCACTGTGATACTGCCGGTATCCAAGATGCGTGTCCCCTGTGTGGATTATCCTTATATCATCCATCAGGGATTACAATATGCTTTTGCAGTTTTTAATTGTTTGGGGAAGAAATGAGAACATACAATAGTTTATAGAATATATAAATTATATATAACAATTGATTTTTATATATCTTCGTTCTAGATATATTAGGGCACCATGGACAGCAAAGGACAGATCACCATAGACTACCTCATAAGCATCACAATTTTTCTTTTCACAGTCATCTTTGTATTCAATTACACTTCAGGAATATTTGCACCCTTTAATTCAAATTCTGACGAGATTACACTTATCGCAGACAGGACAGCAACAGCTCTGGTGGAAAAGATCCTGAGTGAAGGAGATGAAACAGTCCCAAATCTGGTTACCATGACAAAAGCAGACATATTCTTCACAGAACTTGGCACGAATTATACGGATACAACCAGCTACCTTGGTTTGAGCGGATCATATGTAAGCTATGACTTTAATGTCACACTTCAAAACGGCACAGGTCTAATTAACATGGCAGGAAAACCAATACCATCCCGTGTAAATGTAGGGCAGACAAAAAGAATAGTCCTGATCAAAGACGATACAGGGAACACAGAGGTTGCTATCATGTCATTCAGGGTGTGGTAAAGTGCCCGGGAGAATGTTTTGTTCAAACAAAGAGACAGATGCTCAGATGCACACCCTTGAGGCTGTAATGGCGGCACTTATCATGATAGGAGTGATCGTTTTTGCTGTTGAGGCAACATCCCTCACACCTCTGACATCATCAACTGCAAATGCACACATTGAAGCCCAGCTGCAGACAATGGGACAGGATATGTTAAATGTACTCTCCTATGCACCCTACGGACATGACTCTGCCCTTAAGAACGATATCAAGAATTGGGACGGCAGAGAATATGTATGGAACGGCACTGCATACCAGTCAAGAGATTCTGACAGCATACCTCTGGCAAATAGTTCTCTGGGGGATATGCTCCTTTTTATTGCAATCCCCCGGGGAATTGCACATAATGTTCATTTCACATGGATAGATACCAATGGCATTACGATGGGCCGGCCTTACATATACAATGGAGACCCCTCCGACAATGCAGTGATAATCTCTAAAAAAGTAGTCCTTTCAGACAATGAGGTCGGGAACTCATCGTCATTCGTTACGAACACAGGCATACCTGATGCAGACATAGGCAGTGGATTTTATAACATAGTCAATGTTAAGATGACGCTCTGGAGAATGTAGAACAACTGGATGTGAAGGAATGAGACAACTTGATGACAATGCACAATTGCTCCTGGTGGCTGGGTTTGCAGTAGGTGTGGGGATAGTGGTGCTTACCATCATGCTGAACAATGTGATATACGCCAGCAACATTGCCTCTGAATCAAGCATTGACACTTCACGCTATGACATTGCAAATGCAGCCCAGATAACTTCAGAATCCTACCAGGATGCATATATCTATGCCATGGAAACAGGAACTTTCAACAATACTGCTTTTGAAGAATATCTGCACTCATATGCGTTTATGGCTTCCAGGAACTTCGCCATATCAGGGTTTACATTCAACTTTGAGAATAATACATTACATGAACCATATTTCACACAGAACGGTCTTGATAATGGAAAAGATAACTGGACAGTTGCCAGCAATGTTAACAGCACCGATCTGTTCTTAATGGAAATACCGGATGTATCAAAGCTTGGAAACAGTTCTGAGAGCCTGATGATAACAGCCACCAATAGTTCCGGACTCCTCTGGGCTATCGAACTGTACAGTTCAGGCGGACAGATCAATATCACGATAAGGGACCGGACAACAATACTCGGAACATATACAGCTTCCGGCCAGGTAAATATCACAGGAGACATGACAGACTTCACCACCCCTGCTGCATTCCATTTTTCAACGTTTACAGAAGGCAACGATTATTCAATCAATGTGATAAATGGCAGCAAAGCTGCGGGATACTGTACATTCTCAGGCAGCATGACCTCAGGTGAAGAATTCAGTTTTGCAAGATACTTAGTTGTAAATCCCAGAATTACCATGTCTTCAAGTGAAATATATATCAAGCGCGATCTTCCCGTATCTTTGCCAGGAGAGAAAGCATGAAACTCCGAAAACTCAAGGATGATGACGATGCAGTTTCAATATCAATAGGGTTCATACTCACATTTTCGATTACAGTCCTGATGCTAGTTACCATTCTCAGCTCATTCTATACCCTGATGGACCAGGCAGAGCAAAAAGTGATGCGTGATGAGTTTGAGATACATGGGAACGATATTGCCGTACGTATTGCGACAATTGACACCATGGTCGGATGTGCAGATGACTCCGGGTCACATATATGGGAAGTAAGGTATGAGCTTTCCCTGCCGCAAAAGATCGCAGGAAAACCATATTCCATCAAGTTTGATAACAGCAGCGCAGATATTGTGTTCGTATCGGAAGAGAGAGAGAATACGAAAATAAAAGTCCCGTATTATGCAGACAACACAATTGTCATTTCAACCACTTTGCATAGCCCAAAGGGCGAGTATCTCATGACCTACAGCCCCGCGACAAACTCAATAACCATATCATGATCATCCGGATGATAAAATGAAAAACAAGAACAGATCATTCCTTTCCGATGATGCGGTTTCCGAAGTTGTTGATTTCAGCATAACACTTGGATTGATGCTTCTGGCAATTGCCATCATAGGTATTGCAGGTTACCCCATGGTTGAGCACATGAAAGAAACGGGACATACCGAGAATATCCGGCAAAGTTTCTCGGTGCTCACCCCGAACATGAACAAAGTAGTTGCAGGTAAAGCACCCTCACAGTCAGTGGAACTGAAGATGCACGGAGGCACTATTTCTGTGACAGGTAACAGCTACATGAATGTTACTATGCATACATGGAACGCAAGCACATCATCCTATGAGGCTGTTTCCCATGAAAGGCAGTTGCGCATGATCAAAAATGAGTACAAGGATACAACTGTTGCCTATGAGAATACCGGTGCATGGGCAAAATATCCTCTTGGCAGAGCAGTTGAGATCTCAAAGCCTGTTTTTGCCTATGACAATAGTTCAATGATAATACCCATGGTAACGATCACAGGTACTAATGCAATATCAGGATCAGGACTGATCCGTGTGATATCAGATGGCGGGCATCTTTCGGTTGAGAGTTACAGGAATGTATCCAGAGTGGAAATAACATTATCAAGTGATTATTACCAGGCATGGGAAAACCATCTGAGTGAATCACTTGGCATGCATATAATAGATGTGAACACAAGTACCAGGACCATATTGGCAGGAAAGGATTACAATCCTGATATCGAGGTATTCATAACAGTATCACCCATGAGTGTGACCGTAGAGTGAGAATTTACAGTTTGGGATGTGTAAGAAAATGAAAAAATTCCTGGAATCGGAAAATGCTGTCTCTGCAGTCGTTGGCATGATAATGATACTTGCACTTACGATTGCATCGATAAGTGTTATTTTCCTTTATGGCGTCCCTACAATATATAAGATGCAGGATATGGCCAATGCCCAGAAAGTGGAACAGGCATTTACAGTGTTTGATTCAAGAACAAGTAAGGTTGCACTTGGAGAATCCCCAAGCCAGACAACTTTTTTTTCCATGATGGACGGAGATGTCAGAGTGAAAGGAGATAACATGTCCTATGAAGATAGCAGGATAGTAATTATATCAGTTGACATTGGTGCACCATGGTATAGCATTTTCAGAAATAAGAAAAACCAATGGGGAAGCTGGAATCCACACATAGGTGAACCTGGCATGAATGAGTTCAATGCATCCATGGGAAGTATTGTTTACACTAACAAGGACAGGATGATCGGATATGAAGGGGGAGGGGTATGGTCAAGGTATCCTAATGGTAGGTCGGTGATGATATCACCCCCGGAGTTCCACTACAACGGAGAAACACTTACATTACCTGTAATGAAGATAGAAGGAAATCAGGTCTATAGCGGGAGATCGGATGTAGGAATAACTGTGAGCTCAGACAACATGCCCACAGTATTGTATCCTGACCCTTCTTCAGATGCAAGAAGGACCAACCCCCTAAGATCAGATAAAGTGATAATCTATATTAAGAGTGAATTCTACAACGCCTGGGCAGATTATGCGAATTCGCTTGCATATGCCAGCGCCACGACCGATGATGCAAACAATACAGCTGTGGTGGAACTGGAAGTAATCCCTGCAATGGGAAGAGATACATTGAAAACGGCTTTTAAGGTCGGTTCTGTTAACCGGTATAACCCCGAGCCCATGTATAATTTCTCATTCGATCTTGAAGCAAGGGCATCCCAGGGCCTCAATCCGAGCAACTACCAGATAACCGCAACATCCGGTACTAAAACCCTCACATACACTCTTGCAAAGAAAGGCGGTGCCAATCAGCTTGAGATCGGGCTTGTATATGAGGATACAGCCACCGGCGGAGGAGTTGAGACGTGGGAGGGGAATGAAGTATTTCCGATAAGCGGCTCAAAAGAGGAACAGTCTGCAACCGTGGATATGCTTTCCAGAACTCTGACGATGAAATATAGCGACAAAAAAGGCACTGAATTCTCATGGGGAAATGACACAGCAATCAGTATCGTACCGGACATCGATTACCATAATGGGGATGTTGAATCCCTGTACAACCTGACCCAGCATTACATGAAACTTATCACAAAGGACGGATCAGTGGTGTTCAATCTTCAGCAACCGGGAAAATCAGATCCTGTGGATTATGACGAATCCACACTTACATTGTACTATGACGGGATGCCGGGAAGCATAACGTATCTGCATGTAAGCAGGAATGACCTTACCGTGGACCTGAATTAGAAAATCCAAATCGTTTTTAGGGTCGGGAATTGTAATTGTGCAGGTGTTGAACTTTATATTTTTTATTTTAACAAATCTTTTTTATATTAAATGTCACATATATACTTAAAATGATGGATGAAAAGGGGCAAATTGCAGTAGACTTCCTACTTGGGATATCATTATTCCTTATCGCTCTTACTTTCACTGTGCAGTTCATTCCGGGCATGTTCATGTCCGGCTCGGCAGGAGAGAGCAGTCTGGACTACACAGCTTACCGCACAGCAACGGTCCTTGCAGAAGATACCGGATGGTGGGGGAACAATACAGATAGCGGAACTGATTGGGAAGGAGCACATCCTGCAGACATAAAAAGGATCGGACTTGCAGTTGACGATGAACCTGACTCTAAACTGACCAACAGTCCCAACATTCTATCTAAAGCCAAGATAGAGAGATTCATGCTCATCGATGAAAAAAATCTCACTGAGATGCTGGGCCTTTACAACAATATCGATGGAAGCCACTTTTCCTATGGATACAGCATATCCATTAGACAGGATGGACTGCCCTTTGAAATCAACGGCACTCCCATAGTGAGGGGAAACACGGCACCAGATGATCAGGAGATTGCAAAGATAACACGGGTCGTACTTGTGGAAACCGGGCGTGCTGCCGTTCTCCAGGGCAGTGACCTGACAGATGAATTCACATCAGAGGGAATTATTGTGAACGGACCGTGTGAAGATAATGTTACCATACAGATAAGGAACCTTAATGGTACAAGTCCTTCGTTCCTGAATGCGACACTTGACAATACCACAATACTTACACAACCCTCTGATTTTACCATAACAAAGAAGAACATATGGACAAGTTCAGCACATAGTGGCAGCATAGATATAGATGATATTATCTGTCTGGACTTTGACCATAACCTCTTCAGTCTGAACAAGAGTTACCGGCTGGACCTTACGTTCAGCAATGTCACACTGGATCCCGGACCCCCTTTTGTCTCATACAATAACCGGAGCACTCCGCTTTACGAACCTGCATATCTGATAGTAGAGGTGTGGTGATGGATAATAAGGCACAGTTACATACCCTGGAAGGGCTTGGTGCGGCCGTCCTGATGACACTGACAGTCCTTGCCATCACACAGAGCACCATGATAGTTACACCCCAGAACTCTCTGGCGGTGGATGTACAGCTGGAGCAGATGAGCTCTGACGCACTGGCAGTCCTTGACATGGTTCCGATGTCTTCGGTGCAGTACAACCTGACAGAATGTGTTGCAGGCTGGGATAAGACAGAAGCAACATATCCGGCAGGAGATCTTGAAAATCTTGATGATGCGCTTTTGTACCTCCTGCCAGGGGTATTGTATAATGTGGACTTTGCATATATTGAAAGCGGGAACCTTACAGTTGAAAAAGTGATCATCAACGGGCCACCGGGCAGTAATGCGGTTGTTGCCAGGCGTTATGTGACGCTTACAAACCAGACCGTGCATAACATGGGCGGCGGATGGGGGCTGCAGGATGATGAACTAAGGGTTGTTGAAGTGAGGATGACAGCATGGAAAGTATGAAAAAGGATACAAACGCTCAATGGATAGCTCTTTCAGGGCTGGTCATATCACTTATAATCATAGGACTTGCTGCACTGGCAAACCAGGCGGTCATAGCAGGATATCACTCATCAAACGCAGTCCTTGAATTTCCCAAGGACAATATCCGTGAACTGAACTCGCATACCAGGGACAATGCCATGATAATAAAGGACCTTTCCTTTGAGATAAACAGTACAAGCAATGAAACAATACCTGTCATCTTTGAACAGTTGTTTGACAACTACAGCACACAGATACAAGCATTGCACGCGGTTCACGGGGAAACCGTTGATGTATCACTGGTTTCCATAAACACCACAAACGGCACGTTTGGTATTAGTGATATAGACCTGATCTTTGTCAATATAACATACAATGACGGAAGGACACACTACGTATCAGAACCGGAGATCATCGAGGTGAGATGATGAGGAAACTGTTCAGAAATGAAGAAGGAGTATCACTTTTATTCGAATACATTTTGTTCTCTCTTATATGCATTGGTTTTTTCATGATAATAAGTGCCAATTCAGATGATATATTCATGAAGACACCCAATGAAGTTGTAATGCAGGATGAGATGAGCGACATTGGTAACATGATGAGCACAATGATAACTGACATGTACCTTATTCTCCCTGAGAACGGGTATATTGATACAGAATACAGGATTCCGGCTAAAGCAGGCCGGGAAGAGTATATGATCAATGCAGATATAGCGAATACCGACCAGATAATAGAAGTTATCTCCTCATCATCAGGAAAGAAAGTAAGAGTTACGATCGGCGGGATTGCAAATACAATGTCGATCGAAGGTACTGCACTGAGCAGTTCTACAAATCATGTGATCAGCTATGACTCGAGAAGATAGAAGTAATGCGGCGGTTTCCGAAACCCTGGGGTATATCCTGTTGTTCGGGATTGTGACCTTATCGATGGGAGTTGTCTATGCGATAGGATATCCGGCATTACAATCGAATATCGATACAAACGTATTTGAGAGTGCGGAACAGAATTTCATAGTACTCCAGAGTAATATGGACAGGGTGGCCTTTGACCAGACACCTGTAAAGGTCCTCAAATTAAAGCTCCAGAGCTCTGCAATTGCAGTGGACAACGAATCCTCGATGACCATAACCTATGAGGCAAATCCTCCAAGGATAATTCCCACAGGAGAAATACAGTTCCAGAAGGACAGCAAGACACTGACCTATGAAATGGGAGCGGTCTTTAAGCAATATCCCCGTGAGGCTACGGTGATGATTTCAAAGCCACCTATCTATACAAGCAGGATAAACGGCCAGGACATTTTGACCATAGGACTTGTTTCGGTGAACGGTGATTCCTACATCTCAGGCAAAGGTATTGCCACACTTACCCTTCGGCATAACTCAAGCGACATGGAAATGCCCGACACATCAACAAACGTGACAGTTACCATCAACAGTGCACATGCCACAAAGTGGGAGGAATACCTGGACGAGATTGGTTTCTCCATTAACACTCCCAGTACCACAGCGACATCGGTTACAGCTTATATGAACGATACTATGCTGATCCTCAGCGAGCATGTGGTAGATGTAGATATATCCTGACGCGGGGGATTGCAGAACAGAGGATATTCTCCTCTTCTTTTTCATTTGTGTTTTTATGAACTCTGCAGAAATCCTTTCTTTATTAATAAACCACAGATAAATACGGATACACTCACCTCCTACGGAGTTGAGTGCCTGCTAAACAGCCGTTTAGCAGGTAACACAGATTAAAAATATCTAAAATATCTGCGTGCATCAGCGTTTATCTGCGGTTCACAAATTATTGATAATAGGATTTCTACAGAACCTTTTTATGTATACGCTATTTAATGTATTCAAATTGGCAAAGAAAACGTACTGTAGGAAGATTCTACACTGATATCCTAACACTGACATCCTAAAAGCTTGGTTAAAAATACGGTTCTTAAATTGTACTATTTGCATGGCCGACAACTGACTTCATTATAGATGAAATGGAATACCAGGTGCATAATATATTTTTATATAGTAGCACAGGTACAGGATTCTCATAAACATCTCTTTTTTTATTTTATTTTTTCAGCAATGTAAAGCCAGTTTTGATATGAGGGATGAGAGAGAGTAACACAAATATAGCACATTGTAACATACTAAATCATAAACAATATATAAGTAAACATAGATATAGTGTTATTAAGTAATAATAACGAATACTGTAACTAATATGTGAGAGTGTTAGTATGGAACTGTTGACAGACGTTGGAAACCTTGGTTCAGGTATGAGTATTTTATTCATAATTTCAGCTTTCCTTTTGGGGGCATTACATGCACTGGAACCGGGGCATGGAAAATCCGTGATGGCTGTCTTTGTGATGGGAACCGATGCCAACCTTAAGGATGCCCTGGCACTCGGACTTACGGTGGTATTCTCCCATGTCATGGTTGTCGTTACCCTGGGAATAGCATCCGTTTATCTTATTGATGTGCTTGATGTGGATCTTACCCATGACATCATGAGTGTTGTAGGAGGATTGATACTGATAACCGTTGGGTTGTGGATACTCAGGAGATTCTACCATCCGCACCGGCATGAGCACAGCATAGATACCAGGAAAGGAGTTATCGCTATTGGGTTCTCAACCGGCCTTATTCCCTGTCCTGCGGCCCTTGCAGTGCTTCTTATAAGTATTGCAAACAACCAGGTCTACAACGGACTGTGGTACATACTGGTATTCAGCATTGGTCTTGCAGTATCCATTGTCTGCCTTTCGGTACTTATGGTGAGAGGAAGAGGTTTCATCCAGAATTACATGGGAAATAAGAGAATCAATAACCTGCCTCTTGTAAGTGGCACGATAATCATAATCATAGGCATATTCACCCTGCTTCATCCACTGCTGGAACACCTGGAGTTATTGCATTGAACATGCAGGTCCGGGAATACACCCGGCACCCGGATGGCGGATTACCTCATGCATCAGACCATAGTATCATAGTATCATAATATCCTGATCATCGAAATCATTGTAATCATCAAAATCATAGCCATGATATACAATATCACAATCCATGCCCAGCTCATGAAATGCTTTCTGGATGTTATTTACAGGAAACAGGGAACTAAAAAACAGGTGCGAAGAACATTTGCAATCACTTGAGCCAAATCCTGGGATCTGCCCTTGAGAAACACCGCCTGGCATGGAAAAGGCAAGCTTTTCTGCCAGCTCACATTCAAGGGATTTATCTGTCCTGCAGTATGCAACACAGATAAGCTTAAATGTACAGGACATGGAAAGATAGTCCACATGCCAGCGGGCTTTTTTGTTTTTCTGCTCAGAGAGCAACACATGCCTCTTCATTCTTTTCAGGCCGCCTGGACCAAGGGCAGAGCCCACATATATATAATAACCTTTAAGGAAGGAGATATTACCGAGTCTTCCAATTGGGAGCTTACATGCCACGTTTTGGAATATGAGACAGTAAATGCCTTTTTCAGAAAGGCCGGGTAAATTGGGATCGCTTTGCATACAAAACGGTTTGTGAAGAAAACATTAAATGATTTCCTGTCAAATTAACTGCTGATAAACATGGCAGATGAAATAAAGGAAAAAAAGGATGCAAAAGAAGTGAAAGGTTTCCAGCCAAGGGCTGTTGCCTATGCAAAGAAGATAGATGAGGATTTCTCTGAGGCTGTTGCAGGTTTCTACAGTGCGGTGTGGGATGAAAGGGAGAACGGTCTCTCTAAAAAGGACAAGCATTTACTTGTATTTGCGATTGCCTGCTCAAACCAGAAAACAAAGAGCGCCGTCAAGATACTCCAGAGACTGAAAAAATTCGGGGCAAGCTCACAGGAGGTAAAGGACGCTATGATGATAGCAGCCTGGACCGGAGGGGTCCAGAATTTTACTAATTTCACACCCGCCATACTGGAAGAAATGGAAAAGCTGGGTTTCTGAACGTATCAGCCCAGCGCAAAGAGCGGAAGCAGAAACCGGATAAAGACATACAGTTGCAACAGCAGGATCACAGGCATCCCTATCTTAAAAGACGGATGCCTTGTCTTGTGCCGGAAAACATACATACCTGCTATGGAGCCGGGAGTACCCCCGACGATGGCACTCATGAAAAGGGTTCTCTCAGATATCCTGAACTGGTTCTTTTTTGCCTTCCGTTTATCCATACCCATCAGGGAAAATGCCATTATATTTACCAGCAACAAATACATAAAAAATATAAAGCTTGTATCCATAGCTCTTATTTCACCATATTGCGTATTAATTTTTCCGGAAAACACTTTTATTGCCAGATAAAAGACCCTCACGGAAAACATCCTGCAGAGCAGTATCGGTGAAGATCATAAGAGGACACAGACAAAACAAGATAGGGTGGTAGATATGAATAAAAAATGGCTGATATTGATAACACTAATGGTGCTTGCCGGTGTGCTTGTAAGCGGCTGTGCAGATAATGCAGAAGAAAATGAAGTTGATATTGAAACTGAAACAGAAGATAGCCAAATCACAGAAGAAGAAGAAATGCCGATCGGTGAGGGCACGCCCTTTGGTGTGAGAATGGAATACTACGGGAAAATGACACCTGCGGAAATTGAAATAAACAGAGGGGATTCCATTGTCTGGAGAAACCAAAAGCCACAGAACAGTTATGTGCTTGTAAGTGATGACGGGCTATTTGAAGACAAAGAAATGTATGTGCACGATACACATACTTACACATTCACAAAAAGCGGCACCTACACATTCAGTGTAAGGGACGTACCTGACATGGTACTGACAGTCACTGTAAGGTGATTTCGAGGCTTCTTGCCTCATACCCTTTCCACGGATTCAGATTTTGAGCTTATTACTCTTCTTTTTTAAAATCGAGGGATATGGAATTTATACAGAATCTCTGGCCTGTTGGCGCCGGCCCGTCATCAAAAACATGACCAAGATGACTTCCACACCTGCTGCACAGCACTTCGGTCCTCACCATGAAGTGGCTTTGGTCGGGCTTGAGGGTTACCCTGTCCTCTGAGACCGGTTGAAAGAAACTTGGCCATCCGGTCCCTGAATCGAATTTTGCATCCGAGCCGAATAGTTCCTGACCGCACGCTGCGCACAGATAGATGCCTTTGTCCTTGTTCGCGTAATACTTCCCTGTAAAGGGAGCTTCCGTACCCTTCTGCCGCAACACTAGGAACTGGTCCCTGCTTAGTATTTCCTTCCACTGCTCATCGCTTTTTTTAATAGTATCTTCCACTTTGAACTCCCCCATAAGAAGTGAGACTATTAGCTTAAATAGATAACGTGATGCTGCAGAAACATGGGGGATATTTTTGGAGGATATTTATAGATTAAATATAACTTAAATAAATAGATAAATATAAATATTGATTTTGATAAATTTAATATTATCAAACTGACATATCTTTACAAGGGAACAGCTGGATTATCGGGAAAAATCAAAGGGGAGATAGCATGCCGGATTGGATCACATACTATGAAGACAACAGGCAAAACGCATTGAGCAGAATAAAGAACATGTCCCTTTCTGCAAGGTATCGCAGGGAACTGAATTGCTGGGTCAACAAGTACCTGGACCCGTTCTCGGTTGCAAGGACCATATCTGTTGAAAGATATGAGAGTCCCGATCCATATTCAAGGATACGCCTTGAAGCTGAAAAGGACCTGGAGTTCACCCTGCTTACCGCAACAGGGAAGGACAGGAATAACAGTGAGATATTGTTCTTTGAAAGTAACCTTTTGCTTCTGTTCAACCTCATGCTCAGGCACATAAGGACAGCATAGAGAAATTGCAGCGAAATACAGCACAGAGAACTAAGACCGGAAACGTGTACTGATATCAGGCTGTAGCCCTGGCTGTCAGAAGCATAATACAATGCATTTAAAAACCATCGGGACAATTCAGAACCCATGTCATATGAGAACGGACCACTTTTATTGATGATACTTGATGGCTGGGGATATAGCCCTGAAAAAAGAGGGAATGCTATCATAGCCGCAAATACCCCGGTACTTGACACTTTGTTTGAGAACTACCCCTCATGCTTTCTGGAAGTATCAGGGGAAGGTGTGGGACTTCCCGAGGGCCAGATGGGTAACTCAGAGGTAGGTCACCTCAATATCGGTGCCGGCAGGATCATTTACCAGGACCTGACCCGTATTAACAGGGATATACACAATGGCTCCTTTTTTGAGAACTCCGTCTTACTTGAGGCCATGGGACATGTGAAGCAGAAGGGCTCCTCACTGCATCTTATGGGTCTGTTCTCTTACGGCGGCGTGCACAGCCACATGGACCATATGAGAGCACTTGTGGAAATGGCAAAAAACCAGGGCTTGGAAAAAGTCTACATCCATGCATTCCTGGATGGAAGGGATGTGCCTCCGCAGACCGCCCTTGATGATATGGCAGGACATGAGGAGTTCTGCAGAAGCACAGGTATTGCAAAGACTGCGACTGTCTGCGGCAGGTATTATGCAATGGACCGGGACAAACGCTGGGAGCGCACGAAACTGGCATATGATGCACTCACACTTGGTGAAGGCATCCTTGCTGATGATGCTCTTTCAGCCGTAAGTATGGCTTATGCGCGAGGAGAGAATGACGAATTCGTAAAGCCTACTGTCATAACAGAGGCCGGCGGCAAACCTGTGGCAACCATAAAAGATGGAGATTCGGTCATCTTTTTCAATTTCCGTCCTGACAGGGCAAGACAGCTTACATACGCTTTTGTGAACGATGTTTTTGATGGTTTTGAGAGAAAGGTAAAACCGGAAGTTCACTACGTCTGCATGGCAGAATACGATGAAAAACTGCATGTCCCAATAGCATTCCCACCGGAGACCATCACCAATACTCTGGGAGAAGTCCTGAGCAAGAACAACAAAAAGCAGCTCCGCATAGCGGAGACAGAAAAGTATGCTCATGTGAC
Organism: Methanolobus sp. WCC5; assembly: GCF_045690325.1. Taxonomy (GTDB): domain Archaea; phylum Halobacteriota; class Methanosarcinia; order Methanosarcinales; family Methanosarcinaceae; genus Methanolobus. Next base: position 1,797,806 of record NZ_CP146981.1, read on the forward strand.
ATTCTTCTTCAACGGTGGTGTGGAAAAGGAGAATGATGGGGAGGACAGGTGCCTTATACCGTCACCTGATGTAGCCACTTATGACCTGAAACCGGAGATGAGCGCGTATGAGGTCACAGACCAGCTAGTTGAGAGAATAAAGTATGGTAAGTATGATGCGATCGTTCTTAATTTTGCCAATATGGATATGGTCGGGCACACAGGTATCATGGATGCGGCCATCAAAGCAATCGAAGCTGTTGATGAATGTGTTGGCAGGATCATCGATCAGATTATCGAAAAAGATGGTGCTTCACTCATTACAGCAGACCATGGTAATGCTGAGAAGATGATAAATTACACAACGGGCAAGCCACATACTGCACACACCTCCAATCCGGTAAGATGCATTCTTGTAAACGCAGAGGAAGGGACAACATTAAGGGATGGAAGACTCTCGGATATTGCTCCTACAATGCTGGAAATACTTGGGATCGACAAACCGGAACAGATGACAGGAGTCTCGCTTATTCAAAAATACAATTAGATCTCAGAACCATTTATCCAGGGTACTCTGTCCGCCGCCCGAGGATGCCTCAAGGCGCTCCAGGGCCTTTGTAACCCGATCCTCTGAGAAGTCATGCTCCCCGCAGAGGAAGGAGATCACTTTATCATTATCAGGTCTTTTCCATTTCAGGGAATAGTCATCTGTAACTGAAGGAGACAGGAAAAGCTCCCTGAGCTCTTCAAGGCCCGGGATATCCATGCCTTTTACAGCCAGTATGTTCTCAAGGGTTCCATGCTCCCTTACAAGCTTAAGGGCGGTTTTGGGACCAACTCCCTCCAGACCCTCGTTATAGTCAGTGCCCACACATATGGCGATGTCTATCAGCTGTGAACGGGTAATCCCGAGTTCATCCAGGTTTTCCTTCAGGTCTATGACCTCAGGTTTGACATCCACATAAATATTCTTTTTTGGTAGTTTCCTTTTTCCGGATACTGTGAGGTTCCTGACAACCCGTGGTGAGCCAAAGAGCAGGGAATCATAATCCTGCGAAGCTATCAGGTCCGCATCGCCTTTCCTGACCATGTAGGCAGCCTGTGCCTCACCCTCTGAGGGAGCGTCAACAAATGGTATGCCCATAGCTGTCAGAAGGCACCTGGAATCTTCAACTATCGTGGCGTCGACCCTGGAAGAAGCCTGTGCATACTTATATGCTTCTTCTGCAAGTCCTTTTTCCTTAGCCTCTGCATACTTTATCTTTGCATTCTCCCTGACCTCTGTTCTTTTGAGAATTGTCTGCAATTTAAGGTCAGGTGGCTTGCCATCAAAAACAAAGACAGGTTTTACTCCTGCCTCAACTATATTTGTCATCCTGTAAAGGATACCTGAGAGATGTGAAGTGACATTCCCCTGTGAATCCTTAAGAGGGGTCCCATCCCTCTGGCGAATGATACTCAGGAACTGGTAAAGCGTGTTAAAGGCATCTATAGCCACAACATCTGATGAAAGGTCGGATACCCCTATCTCACTCCTCTTAAGGAGTTCCCCTATATCAACACCCATGCAGGATCATATCGGAATCTGTATAAGATAATCAGGCTTCACTGGTTATAAGCCCGTTGCATTCAAGTCTTACATCAATGACAGAATCATCGTTGGCATCTATCTTTCCTACCCTTAGGATATTACCCACCCTGTCAATGAGATGTGTCTTTGTGACCTGCACCTGGTGAAGGTCACTGGAATCTTTATTTTTATGAATTATTACGAGATTGTGCTGATCATTGTCATTCTTGCCTAACTTTGACATCATGTTCTTCACAAGCTGCTCAAAGTCAGAGTAGATGAGTATCTCAGAACATTTCCCTGCTTTTTTTATGATACCTATCGGTTCCAGATTAATGCGCATGTACGCACCTCTTACATATGGAATATATCTGTCATTCTACTACAACTTAGTTAATATGGTTTTCGGGATATTGAATGGCAGACCAAATATAATTAAAGCCACAGTATAATATCACCTGTATCTTGTCCGGTCCAGGGAAGCCATCATATCATCCATTCTTCCAATTACCTCATTTATCCTGGAATCCAGGTTATTTTCCACACTCTGGACATTTATCCTCAAAGAGCGTTCCTTGGCCTCTAGCATGTTATCTATCTTGCGCAGACGCATATCCACTGACAGGATCATCGCAGCCAGTGCGCCCACCATGACCATAGCAGACAGGATTATCAAAGTATTTGCCGAACTGTATGTGAACCTTCCAAGCCATTCATATGTCAACACAAATGAAGATACAACCATTACAACTGAGAATATTATGTCCCTGGTTTCCATTCTTTTCCCTCTTTATCGATATGGGCTTTTTTGCTATTTATGTTATTTAACTCTATTTTTTTAAAAGAGAATACCTTATATAGTGAACAGACATTTACTATATTTATATAATAATTAATAATTTATACATTCGGAGTTGCAGCATTGAGTTCTGAAAAGACAGGTATTAAAGATTATGCACCGATGCTTGTGATGGCAGGCATCATACTGGTAGTACAGATCACAGCATTGCTTCTGGCCACACCCATGAATGCGAACGATATGAAGGCTTTTGAGAATCCCGAGTCTACTGCGAACAGCATATATTACATCGGAATTATCCTTGTATTCACATTCCTGTTACTGATGGCAATTAAAAGGAACATGCAATGGATAATACAGCTCACAATACTCCTTGCAGTGGGAGCTACGATGTACTATGTGTTCTTTGCTTTGCTGTCCCTGGCAGATATATCGGAAATGACGAACAATGTAATATCTGTCCTGGTGGCAGCCATCCTCACCATATTGCTCTACAAGTTCCCTGAATGGTATGTGATCAACATCATTGGACTGATAATAGGTGCAGGAGCCAGTGCAATATTTGGCATATCCCTGTCAATACTCCCTGTAATAGTACTTCTTGTACTGCTGGCTGTCTACGATGCGATATCGGTCTACAAGACAAAGCACATGATAGACCTTGCAGAAGGAGTGATGGACCTTCGTCTGCCTATACTCTTCGTTATTCCGAAACACTTAAGATACTCATTCATTGAGGATTCATTCAAAAAAGAGGAAGGAAAAGAGAGAGAAGCCTTCTTCATGGGACTTGGTGATGCCATTATGCCAACCATACTGGTCGTATCTGCAAACATCTTCCTGGTTCAGAAGGATGCAACACTACAGTTCCTCGGATTCATATCCTACCCCGCCCTTGGGGCAATGATAGGCACAATTGCAGGATTCGTGATACTGAGCATCCTTGTAATGAAAGGAAAACCACAGGCAGGGTTGCCATTCCTGAACAGTGGTGTGATACTCGGGTATATAATCGGAGTCCTGGCATCCGGTCCGGGAACACCTTTCTATTAAGGGAACCTTATTCCCTGTTTACTTTTTTAGTCTTCCTCGGGGAGTTCGGAATTTATATTGCATATGGTACAATTGGGATCCGTTGAATTTCCTGACATTGCACAGGATCCATTGAACTCCGCATCCACAGAGCGGGTGCCCTCAGCAAGCACTGCAGCTGTTGAAACCGTACTTGCTATCAGAATGGAATCAAATATCTCCTCCCTGGAGACACCCAGCCTTTTTGCAACCCTCACATGGGTCTTAAGACAATGCTCACATCGCAGGGCAGAAGCAACAGCAATGCATATTAGCTCCACTGTTTTAGGATCCATACGTTTGAACTCACGCATGATACTGTTCTCGTATATCATCCGTGAGATGAATATTTCCGGCATATCCTTCATGAAGTTGATTATGTAAGGAATCTCACCATACCGCTTCTCAACATCGGCCAGAATCTCTTCTGCAGCCTCTTCAGGTTCCTTGTCGAGGATCTCTTTTATTCTTTCCAGTTCCATAATGACCCCATGGATAGATTTTTATCAGGATATCAGGTAGTAAATCCTACCTCAGATTCTCGTTTGATCTTGACCAATATATAATTTTTCATCTTTGACGGAGTGATCACAGCCATATCCGAAAGCTTTAATCCTTCATCGAACTCAAGATCCTCCACTTTCCCGTGGAAGCGATCATAAGGAAGCTTTACACGCAACCCGTCAAGCTGGAGCGTAACAGGGGCAGGAGAGAACACATCGAATATCTCCGGTATCTGCTCATGTATCTCTTTCATGACCCTTGCAGGCAGTACCGCCAGCTGGTCCTTTGCAAGGTCCTCACGCATCTTCTCCACCACTTCAACGACCTTCTCCAGCAGCACATCAAGAGCATCAAGTTCACCGCTTTTCCTCATGCGATGTGCCACCCTGCCGATACCTCCCACATAAAGGTCGGCATTTGCAACATCTTCGGTCTTAAGACCACAGGGCCCCCCGGCAACTATCTTAGGAATGGTTATCCCTTCAAGCAGCTTTGGTTTCTTGTTCCTGATACAATCACTGAAGGTACCAAAGGAGAATAATGCAATATCATGTTCATTGATGAGTTTCCTTTCATAATTATCTGAAAGAGAGACCCTTCTGCCCATACCCCTTGCCAGGCCTATCATATTCGTATTCGCACCACCCCTGCGCATGTATTCAGCCACATCACATGCGGAGTGGGGAAGATGATGGGAAGCCAGTGTTGGGGATACTACAGCGATCTCTGTTCCTGTAAGAGGAGCACGGGTGAGTTTACCAAGGAGTTTTGTTCCCAGTTCCTCGATCAGATGCACATCATCCCGGGGAATCAGCATTACAAGTGTGACTTCCGTTGCTGCCGGGACTTTCTGTATCAGATAGCCTCCAAGGTCCTCCAGAAGTTCTGTTATGAGCGTATGTTTGTGAATCCCGCCTTCATATATATATGGCTCCAATATCGCAGACATCATTCACCCTCCGTAAGTTCTGCAGCCATTTTTTGCGCCTCCTGTATCCACTCAGGTTTCAGGGGGTCCTCGCTTGCCACGAATACGAACTTATGACCATCAATTGAATGATAACGTACACGGAACCCTTCAGGGGTGGCCCTGATAGCCATTTCCACCAGCCTTGACTGAAGTGTGCTGCGGGGATCTGCAACCACCATATCATTAAGGAACGCCACCTCAGATCCGGTGTCATCAACTAACATTTTCAGTGTCTTTCTCTCAGGCTGGAAGACTTTCATACGTCCGTATCTGGCCCAGAGCTTCTCAAGCAGTTCCGGCAGGTATTTCTCCTGATCAATAGAGATCGTCAGCTCTTTTCTCATCTGATTGGAAACCTCTACACTGGCCATATCAGACAGTTTCACCGTGGGCTGGCTACCCCTTAAGATCACAGCCATCTGGAAAAGTGAATCTTCAGGCCTTACGACCACCTTTATCCTTCCGATAGCGCCGCCAAGAACCAGTTCGGTAATTATGTCAGCGACTATGCTCCTGTATGCATCGCCTTCTTCCCTGACGGTGGACTCTACTACGAAGGTCTCAAGAGCTTCCATAAGAATTACTCCTCCACGTATCCCGAGGCAAGCAAAGCACTTCCCACAGCACCTATCAGGTGGGAATTGGGAGGAACGAGTACATCTATCTTAAGCAACTGTCCAAGTGCCTTTGGAACACCCTCTATGAGAGAGGAACCGCCCACAAGGATCAATGGTTCCTTCACATCGACTTCCTGCAGCTGCTGCTCGAATATCTGTTCCACCACACTATGACATGCTGCAGCAGCAACATCCTCGGGGGTCGAGCCCTTCGCAAGGGAATTGACAAGTGACTGGATACCGAATACGATACAATAGCTGTTCATATCGACATTTTCCTGCATACCTTTCACAGCAAGGGCACCCAGTTCGGTGATATCCACACCAAGCCTCTTTGCAGTCATATCAAGAAAACGGCCGGAAGCACCTGCACATATACCACCCATGGTGAACATCCCGGGAATCCCATCCTCTACGGATATGGCCTTGTTGTCCATTCCGCCGATGTCTATCACAGTTGCCGAACCCTTCTGCTTACCTGCAAGATAGACTGCACCTTTTGAATTGACAGTGATCTCTTCCTGGATGAGTCTGGCATTGAAATGTTCTCCCACAAGGAAACGACCGTACCCTGTAGTACCAATGGCCTGGATTTCCTCCTGTTTAACACCTGCCTCTTCCAATGCAGCATTAAATGCCTCTGTTGCACTGTCGATCACCTTGATAGTGGGTACCCACCCGGAACCTATTATCTTGTTGTCCTTCATGATGACAGCTTTTGTCGTAGTGGACCCGGAGTCGATACCTGCTGTAAGCCCGCTTTGATTCTCCCTTGCCAGAAGATGCCTGCGTCTTGCAATGGTTGTAAGGGCTTCCATACGTGTCAGCAGGGTAGCGGCAGTTGTGCGCTCGGTGAAAGAATAACTGATGACAGGGAGGTCTGAGTATCTGTTGATGTAGCGGCGAACCTCGTTTCTGACTATGGCTGCCTCTGCACACCTGAAACATGAAGTGATGAACACACCATCCACATCCGAGATGCCTTCAACCACTGCCCTGGCCCTTGCCATCATAAGACGAAGATCCGGGCTTGCAGCCTCTATACCGAATTCCCTGCCGATATTATCAAGGACATTGATATCTATCTCTGGATAAATGAGCCTTGCATTCACACTGGCTGCTACTGAATCAAGTTCGCCGTGAACACCGGCATATTCGGATCCGCAGGACACCAGTGCCACCTTTACCTGGGCTTCGTCGTTCATTCTGATGCCTCCTCACCCATCTGTGGCAATGACTTTAAGAATTCAGCGATCTTGTACACGAATTCCTGCCCTTCATCATCATTTTTGGGAAAATCCAGTTCAAGAATTGGCATATCACGGCTCCTTATGAGATATTTTGTCAGCTCATTGGTACGGGCACATCCCATACAACCAAAAGCCATCGGAGACTCAACAACAATGATACCTGCCTGTGCCTTCTCAATCATGGGCCCCACTATGGCCATCCTTCCCCTGACACCTGCCGGGACTTCCACTGCCGCATACTTCAACCCGTGTTTGGGCTCTTCTGCGGTAATGTTCAGGGGAGGAGAATCCACACCTACGGTGGATACCTTTTCCTTGATCTTTTCCATCATTGCAAGGGGTGTGTGGCCAAACCTCTGGACCAGGTCAGAAAGTATCAGGCTGTTTGTAGGATATATGATAACGTTTGCCATTGTATTGCCTCATGAGGTGGATTTGATTATTTCCTGAAGATCTTTTACTTCAAACCTTTTCCTGGGTTCGGTCTCCCTGAGAGGAACATCCTTGTCATATTTATCAAGTGCTTTGCCTATCATCGGCAGCATCATTGATTCTTCCTTGAGGAAATAGAAACCAGGTCTTGCTCCCCCACCACGGGATGCACGGCAACGTCTCTCATCCCCCGGAGGGAAACCTCTCTCTTTAACGAATATGTGATTCTTATCAAGGTCTACAACCTCTTTGACCACTCTGTCCACAGCATCCCTGGGGCCTGTGACCATGGTACCAAAACATGTTTCCTTAATTACAATATCGGTATTTGATCCGTATATCTTCATTGCAGCATCTATTGGCAATACACTATCTGAGCTTGTAACAACAAGCTTTGTTATGACATCTTCATTTCCTTCAGCCATCTTCATTTCTCCTTGCTGCGCTCTATGATATACATGACATCGCCGTCCCTGAAATGCGCGAGTTTGTCAAGCTCAAGTATCCTTCCCACAATATTAGTACTGGCAAAACGTTCCCCTGTTGGCCCGAAAAGATCATCGTCCGATGTCTTGACACCTATCATACCGGCTCTTTTTGCAGCCTGGCTGGTAACACCGATCTCACCTGCAATCGTCTTTTTCGGAGTGTTTTCGGGAAATATCTCCTTATAGGACTCTGCCGGCTTCTCAGCTTTAAAGATATACGTGTTCTCATATGTCATCATTACAGGGAGCACACCCACTGGATCATACTGCAGACCTACAGCATGTCTGAAGAAATCAAGGGTCTTTGGAGCAAGGTCATCATAAAGCTCTACAGCCACAAGTTTCTCCGGATCCACTCCCTGCACGGTAACCTTTTTTTCAAGCATTATTTCAATTGTCGTTGCAGGGATCTGTTTGACTATGAAACCATTGTCATGAACATATCCTTCCCTCAATACCTCTATACCAAGAGCCTGCATCTCATATTCAGCATCCGCATTGGTCTTGCCCAGCAACATTATTGGATCGGGGATGGATTCAACCATTATTTTCTGGCCGCTTTTTACCATCCTTGCTAGTTCTATACCCTTTACCACATGCCCTATCACCGAATGCATTATAGAGGACGTACGGTCATTTGTGGAGATGTAGAGCTTCCCTGCACCATATCCCACGGTCCTCACAAAGACAGAACCGGTTGAGCGTGATTCGAAATTCTCATAAGTTACCAGTTCTCCCTGAAAACGATGGTCGGATATAAAGGACGATGATACAAGATCGATATGAAAGGTACCATCACGGGTAACAGCAAAGAAGAACTCTGCACCTTGAGGGGCTTGCAGATCCATTTCGATCTCAACATATGTGAATATCTTATACCCATTCTCCACCTTTAAAGAGAGATCCGTTGTAGAGATATGCTCACCGGCCTTCTCCCATTCAATAACAGGTTCTACCGCGATGATCCTGTCACCTCGCACAAGATCTGTAAGAACGTGTTTTCCACTTATTACCCTGGCAAATATCCCCTCATCAGGTGCGCCATACTCGGCTGTATGTCTGGTCTTGCTGATTATAAGATGAGTGTTTGCAGCATCCCCGCCACCCGCACCGAAAAGGAGAGTGAACATATCCATGTCGCAAGTCCCCCGGACCGGTACCATGTCCGTACTAAAAGGACCAAAAGCCAGGGCATCTTTGCCTGTCCACCTGACCGGTATATCAATTAGACCTTTAAATAGAGAGACCCAGCTTTTTGAGGAAGGTGAGGATTCGTCCAGCAGTTCGATCCTGAACTCGCCTTTTGATGTTTTCACAAGATATTCCACAGACACCTGTGACCTGAGATCCTCTTTCTCGATCAGTATTCCAACTGCCGTTCCTTTCCTGTAAGGTGCGTTTGACACCTTAATGGCATCCTCAAGGGTTGAACTTTCCGGTAATCTCAGTTCCTGTCCGTTGATCTCTATCGTTATTTCGCCATTCGTGCCAAACTCCTCCGTAACCTTCTCAAACTGTCATATTTCTGCTGCCGCCTCAATACGTTCTTCTTCGGTAAGTTCAGACAGTACCGCAGCCGGTTCTCCTACGCTGACGATCTTACCATTCCTCATAAGAGCTACACGATCACATATCTCTTCCAGGAAGTCCATATCATGTGACACAATGACAAATGTGTCACCCATCTTTTCCCTTGCTTCCAGAATTGACCTTGTGACCTCTTTCTTTGTGAAGGGATCCATGGTCCCGGTTGGCTCATCCATAATAACGATGTTTGGCTCTTTCATCAATATCTGGGCCAGTGCAACCCTGTGCCTTTCTCCTTCACTAATCTCATCTGACATCTTCGATAATATAGATTTTGCCTTATCTTCTGTAAACCCGGTAGCTATAAGCGTGTTGACAGCCTTCCTGACAGCAAGTTCATAGGGAAGATCGATACCTATTGATTCGGTCAGGTTATCAATTATAGTCCTGTGAGTGTAAAGGCCGTACTCCTGATGCAATATGCCCATGTACTTCACTGCGCGTCCCCTGCATTCAGGTCCCGGCTTCTTCATATCTATCCATTCATCCCCAACGCGCACCTGCACCTCTCCGCTGGTGGGCTGCACGATACCCATGAGGATCTCTGAAGTAGTGGTCTTTCCTGCGCCACTGGTACCTGCAAGACCGAATATCTCACCCTCCCTCACATCAAATGACACATCATTGACTGCGTAAACCACGCCTCTGGTAACCGATATATACTTCTTGACGAGATTATCCACCTTGATGAGAGGATCGCCAACAACAATATCAGACTTCTTTTCAACAGAACAGATAAGGTTCATGAACTCTTTTGCAACCTCTGAAGGAGAACCTTCCTTTACAATTGCTCCGTCTTCGAGGATTATCGCCTTATCAGCCAGGTCCTCAACAACCTCAGACCAGTGAGAAGTAATGACCATGGTCATATTGTAATCTTTTACAGCCTTTGCAATAACATCATGAACAACTGCAGCAGTCCTTGGATCCAGTGTACCTGTCGGTTCATCAGCGATCAGAAGCATGGGATCCCTTACAAGCTGGCGGGCAAGTACTACCCTCTGTTTCTCACCACCACTAAGATCACGGGCTACGTGCATCATGCGGTGTGAAAGTTCCACTTTCTCCAGAAGCTCGACAGCACGTGACAGAGCTTTCTCACTGCTGATACCAATTTCAGTCAGAGAGTTTACAACGTTTGTTATGACCCTGTCATCACCATAAAGAGCAAAGGTACGCTGGAGCATGATAGCAATCCTTTTGGTTATCTCACGCCTTGAAGGATCATGGAGCGGGAGCTTGATGAAATCTGCTTCAAAGGGTTGAAGGACTGCCTTTGCACAGGAAGGACATTCATTTCCCACCTTGCCTGGTGGCTCCACATATCCGCATTTATCGCATCTTGCAAGGTGGTATATTACTTCCCCACTGATACCTTCATACTCTTCAACACCACGCAGGACGTGCATCAATACTGTTTTCCCCGAACCGCTTCTTCCAAGAATACCAAGGACTTCTCCTTCGTTGATGGTCAGGTTTATATCTTTGAGAACTTTGACACCATCAAACTCAAGTGTCAGGTTTTTAACTTCAATGAATAATGCCATTTGATTTCCTCCGCCCAGGATGCATAGGATTCATGTTTTGCCAATAATGATATGCATATCTACTCAAATTACTTAACGGTTTTGTAGACCCCATACAAAACTAGCTTGACTGGAACCCATGCAGACCTGATAACAAGTTCATAGCGATCTTTTTTAAAGAATTACTTTTGGATTATTGAACTCAATACATAAAAGTAACGCATCCGTTCGCACTGTTAACAAGTAAGAGCTCCTACTGATGCTGATATAGATATATCATACATTACACCAAACTTTTTACAATGTTCACTACTTCAAAAATATCACTTATGACTAGATCAGCAGCCTCTACAAGGACAGGTGGCCTCATATCACCCTGCTGTGATGTTAAAATCCCCACATCTGCAGCTCTTAAGGCAAGGATATCGTTCATGCCGTCCCCTACCATGAAAACCATGTCATAGTTCTTCTTAAGATCATTGACGATACACTCTTTGTCATGTGTTGTGGCAACCGGGAAAACGGAACTCATAGGAATACCGAGGGATGAGGCAAGTCCTTTAAGGTTCCTGGCATCATCACCCGAGGCAATGTAAATATCAACACCCATTTCTCTGAGAAAAACGATAGCTTCCGATGTTCTGGAATACATCTGCCCGCCAGTGCTCAGAACATACGGGACCATATCATCCCGGGAATCAACTATCAGGCCTGCTGCAATGTAAAAGATATTCGGGCACCGCTTTTTTACAAGTGAGAGCACATCATTAAGATCCTTTAAGGTTACGGAATCCTGTCTTATTACCCTGTAAACCACATCCAGAAGAAAAGGACTGCTTGAACAACTGATAGCAATATCGATGCCATACTTTTCAATGAACTCGTACAAACCCATATCCTGGTCACATGACCTGAGGTCCTCAAAGCGGGTGCGCAAAACTACAAGGGCCCTGTTGGCCTTTTCTGCCACAAGGAGTGTGCTTTGTATATCTTCAAGGATATGGCCCGTGCGCATTTCCTTTGCAACACGATACATGTGTAAGAGCGTACCTGCACTGTCAAAGACCACAGCAACACGTTTTTCCATATACCCTGATTGTATTTATCAAATATAGGATTAGCTATAGCCAATAATATTGACCTGTTATCTGTGCCAAATGACTATATGTTAGCAGACCAATCTCATGTCAGTAAATATGGCAAAAATGAACTGGCTGATAATCGCCCTGATAATCCTTATTGCAACCGGACTGGCTTCTGAGAGTCTTAAACACCAGGATAATGGGGAACTTATCCTGAATCCGGAACCATGGGAACAAATGCCGATCACTGTTTATATCGATGACATCAATGTACCTGATAGTTACAGTCCCAGCTACAGGAAAAGTGTAGAAAATGCCCTTGAATACTGGGAAAAGGGTGGAAACGGGCAATTGGGTTACCAGCCTGATTTTTTAATAGTAGACACTGATAATGCTGACATACTGGTAATGTGGGTTAAGAATCTGGAACAGGACGCGGGAGTAGAGGATGGTGTTGCAGGATTTGCCAGACCCTATGTGGTGAACGGACGCTTTGAACGTGTTGATATCGTACTGGAGACCGGTAATTCCAGAGCATATTCCTGGGTACAGTATGGAGACAAAACAATGCAGGATATTGCCGCACATGAGATAGGGCATGCACTGGGACTTGGCCATAGTAATGACAGAAATGATATCATGTACCCCACATATGACAGCAGGGAGGACATAGATCCGCTACTGCTTAAATCAACATGGCCTTTGATTGTTCTTCTGATACTATCTGCATTGGTCCTGATAGCATACTACGGCACAGGATGGCTCCATTACAAAAGAAAGAGAAAGGATCTTGAAAACGGGGTTTTCGATAATGAGGAAAAAGAGTGATGAAACCGTCTTCAGGGATATATTAAGATACTTCGCTGGTGAAATGGTCGATTTTTCATATTATGAACCGGACCTCTCAGGACTTACGGATTTCCAGCGCCTTGTACTTGAAGAGGTCAGGAAGATACCTTACGGACAAACCATCACATACGCCGAACTTGCCTTTCGTATAGGTAAAGAAGGAGCTGACAGGTCCGTGGGAAGTGCGCTTGCAAAGAACCCTTACCCTATAATCATACCATGCCACAGGGTAGTCTCATCATCGGGTATCGGCGGCTTTTGCGGACAGACCTGCGGAGAGAAGGTAGAGCTTAAGAGAAAGATGCTTGAGATAGAAAAGAGATAAAAGATTATCTCCAGATCACTTTTGCAGCATTTCTTGGGGGAACCCTCTGAACTCTGTACTTCGGATATCCAAGCATCATTGCATAATATGACCTGTGGCCGCAAGGAAGCCCCAATTCTTCCAGAAGATGAGGAGAGGAGTCCGCTGCAATCTGAACAACGCCTGCCCAACATGTCCCGAGCCCGTGTGCGGAAGCTGCGAGGTCCAGATGCGTCATGGCTATGATCGCATCCAGATAACCTGAGGGATCATCCTTCTCACCATGCACTATAACAAGATGTGGGGCACCATGGCAGATAAGATCGGTTCCCTGGTCCCACATACCTATCAGCATCGGCATTATAGGTGCAAGGGGATGCTTCTGCCCGCAACTGCAGATATCCCTGGCCCATAGTATCGTAAGCTCTGCTATACGCTGCACTTCCACAGGATCCTGTATGACCGTCCAGTTAACGCTCTGCCGGTTCATGCCCGACGGTGCATACCGGACCATGTCGAATATTTCCTCGAGGATTTCGCGGGGAATCGGCTTGTCCGAGTAATTCCTGACAGAACGGCGTGAGATAATTGTTTCACGCATCATATCAGCCCTTGTACCGGATTGTACGGCATCTCCGGATAATCCTGGATAGCTGATATTTACGGCATCTTCAGGACAGAACGCGAAGCAATGTCCGCATTCACTTCAGACAGATGCAAGTGAAGTATTAACTGAAACTATGCCTTCAGCAATAGTAAAGATACCGTAAGGGCATACTTCAACGCAGATTCCACATCCTGTACAAGTAAGTTCATCAATGGTCACATCATTCATGTTGTAATCTCCTGTAGCCTGTTAAGAGCACCCGACCGGCTCTCCGCCTTAGAGCGGACACTCACAATACAAAATATAGTGAATATATAAATAGCTCATAGATACATATTTTATAGTTGAGCACATTATTGTAAGTATGGATCAGGATAGTTCTCACAAACAAGAAAGATATCCCGACCCGGTGGAAACAGCCCTTGATGTCATTGGAGGCAAGTGGAAGCCTCTTATAATATGGAACCTGAAGGACCGTACGTTGCGATATACGGAACTTCAGAAAAGCATCCCTAAGGTCTCACCAAGGATGCTTACAAAGCAGCTACGAGAACTGGAAGATGAAAATGTCATTACCAGGAAGGTTTATCCCGAGGTCCCGCCCAGGGTCGAATACACGGTAACTGAACTGGGACTTGCCACGATACCTATCCTTGAAGCACTTTACATATGGGGAGCGGATTATCTTGTAATGAGAGGATATAAGGTACCAATGAAAAAAGGGATGAGAAACATACAACGGGAGGAAACATGTTCGGATGGACAGGAAGAACGATAATAATCGACCTTGGTAATAACTCGGTCACAGAATCAAGGACCAAGAAGACATATGCAGAAAAGTTCATCGGCGGGCGGGGACTTGGTTGCAGGCTTACAGAGGATTATGCAGTAGCCGGAATGGAACCACTTGACCCTGGAAATACTCTCATTTTCACAACCGGACCACTTACAGGGACATCTGCGCCCATGTCCGGGCACTTTGCAGTCACATGCATATCTCCCCTCACATCCACTGTTTTCAGCTCCAATACAGGAGGATATTTCGGAGCGGAAATGAAATTTGCAGGAATTGATGCCCTGGTGATCACAGGAAAGGCTGAGACGCCGGTATATCTGCAGATATCTGACGAGGAAGTTGAAATAATGCCTGCTGAGCACCTATGGGGAAAGAATACCGCTGAGACCACGACATTGCTTGAAACAAAAGGAAATGTTGCGTGCATAGGCAGGGCAGGTGAGAAACTTGTCAGCATGGCAAACATTGTCAATGACCGCATGTATTCCAGTGGCAGGGGAGGACATGGTGCTGTGGCGGGTTCAAAAAATCTCAAGGCGATAGTTGTTAAGGGTACAAATGTCGTGGAAGTGGCAGAGCCGGATAGTTTTGAGAGTGTTGTTGGCAGAGTAAAAAAACTGCTGGTTGCAAACCCCCCGTCTTCCAGGGGCCTCAGTACATACGGAAGCCCTGTGTTTGCTGACCTGCTGGACTATATGGGAACGCTTCCGGCACACAATTTCAGGGAAAGGACTTTTGCAGGGACAGGAAAATTATCAGGCGAGGCGATCAATAAGAACTACAGGATCAAGCCTGCACCCTGTTATGCATGTCCTGTAGGTTGCAGAAGGACTTCTGAGGATGGCAAACCTTTACCGGATTTTGATTCCATATGGGCATTCGGACCTAATATCGGCAATGATGACCTGGAACTCATAAGGGAAATGGACAGCCTGTGCTTTGACTACGGACTGGACCCCCTTTCATGCGGCGCTTCCATTGCATCATATATGGAGGTGAATCCCTGGATGCATATAGATGAGCTTAAAGGACTGGTACTGGAAATTGGAAATGGCAGACATGACCTGTGCAGGGGTGCACATGCATACCTTTGCGCCGTTAAAAAGGAAGAATACAGCACCTCTGTCAAGGGACTGGAACTGCCCGGATATGATCCCCGTGATATGGCAGGCATGGCCATCGCATATGCAACATCCAATACAGGTGGTTCTCATCTTAGCGCTTTTATGGCTGCTCCTGAGATTATGGGCAAACCCATGCTGCTTGACAGGAAAAGATACGAGGGAAAAGCTGCACTTGTACAATATTTCCAGAACCTTACGGCAGTAATGGATTCCCTGGTAATGTGTCCGTTCTCCATCCTGGCTCTGGATGAAGTTGAACTCTGTGAAATGTTAAGCCATGTGACCGGAATGAAATATTCCGCCGAGGAGATACTGCGTACCGGTGAGAGGATATACAACCTTGAGAGAATTTTTAACATCCGATCAGGATTTACTTCAAAGGACGATAGCCTTCCTGAGAGGTTTTTCAAAGGAGATGGGATTGACAGGGAAGTTTTTAAGAATACACTTCGGGATTACTATCATTTCAGGGGATGGGACGATGCCGGGGTCCCGACCGGAGAAAAGCTGAAGGAATTGGACATAGCTATTGAAATCAGTGACCAGTGACACAAAAGGTCCATGCTCTGCTCAGGACCCTGCAGACACATATAAAAGGATATAAATAAAACATAGCCCTATTTTAGGTATCTGCTAATATTACAGACAATTAATGCAGAATCAAAGGTTAAATTCTTATATAGCATAGGAAATTATACCCATAACTTTTAGCTCATAAATAATTGTTACGATTATGGAGGATTTCAAGTGAAAATTCAAGTTGAAGTAAAAGAACTTAAAGAGGGCAAATACGCCATTGTTGACGATGAGGCCTGTATTATTAAGAGCATATCCAAATCAAAGCCGGGTAAGCACGGTTCTGCAAAGGCAAGGATCGATGTGATAGGACTTTTCGACAACCAGAAAAGATCCATCGTAGGTCCTGTATCCGATAAGATCTATGTCCCTGTTGTGGAGAGGAAGAACGCACAGGTACTTTCCATTGCAGGCGATGTGGCACAGCTCATGGATATGGGTGACTTCTCAACATTTGAGATGAAAATCCCTGATGAGTACAAGGAAAGGATCAAGGAAGGAGAAGAGGTGTCCTACCTTACAGCTATGGGCAAGATGAAGTTCGATCTTAGATGATCGGACCACATGTCATTTCTTATCATTGTTACTACAATTAACATGTTCTACAGGCCTGATATGATGGATGCACTTGCAGATTACGATACTGCAAGATATGTTATATTCGGTGTTCCCTTTGATGGCACTTCCTCTTTCAGATCGGGGAGCCGCTGGGCCCCTGATGCCATGAGGAAGGCCTCCGCGAACTTTGAGACCTATAATGCTTATTTTGATATAGACTTTGAGGACCTGTTTATCCATGATGCGGGAAACCTTGAACATTACTCATCGGTGGACCAGACACTGGAAGAACTCTACCACGCTGTAAGACCAATCGCAAAGGATGGGAAGATCCCCATAATGCTTGGGGGTGAACATTCCCTGACCTACCCGTGTGTCAGGGCATGTGCCGAGGAGGCAGGGGAGGATATCGGTTTTGTTGTAATGGATGCACATTTTGACCTTCGTGAGGAATACGGAGGCATCAGGAACAACCATGCATGTGTTTCCAGGCATGTGCTGGAAGATATCACCGACACCTATGTTACCATAGGGGTCCGCAGCGGACCAAAGGAAGAATGGGACTTTGCAAAGGAGAACGGCATCCACTATTACACCTCGGACGATGTCCGGGAAATGGGTATAAGAACGGTCATTTCCAAGGTAAGGGACTACCTCGGATCTAAGAAGATCTACCTGTCACTGGACATGGATGCCCTTGATCCTGCATACGCACCAGGCCTTGGAACACCCGAACCATTCGGGCTTACGGATATCGATGTCCGGGAGATCATACGTGCATTTGCCCCCGTATCCATTGGTTTTGACGTTGTTGAGATCGCACCTGAATACGATAACGGCATAAGCGCACTGCTTGGGACGAAACTACTCAGGGAATTCATTGCAGCACATGCTGCAAGTGAAAGACAGGACGCCTAGATCAGGCTGCAGATATTTCTGTAGTATTCTTTTTAATGACCCTTTTTCAGCAAATTATGAGGCTGGTAGCCGATGGGTCATCAGGTTACATAATGTTGGTGATAATCTGAAAATATCAATCAGAAATGCCCTGGAGAATGACATCAACGAAATAATGCTCATTGAGCAGGGCTCCTTTCATGCCAACATAGTTGAAAGCAGGGATGTCTTCCTCGACAGGATAAGGATATTCCCTCAGGGCTTTCTGGTATTGGAAATCGGAAACTTGGTCGTAGGATACATATGCTCGGAACTATGGGAGCATTCGGAAGATATCCCTGCAGGGAATTTCCGGCTTAACCACACAATTACAGAAGTCCACAGGAATGACGGAACCCAGCTCTACATATCATCCCTGGGAATCCTGCAGGAACACCGCAAGAAAGGCTACGGCAAGAAGCTGTTCTCGGAGCTGGAAAAAAGGGCCATTGCAGAATGCAGGATATCCTCAATGGTGCTTGTGGTTTCTGTGAGATGGGGCGCTGCAATACGTATATATGAGAAGCATGGCTTCAGGGAAATACAAAGGATAAAATATTTTTTTGATGACAGTGCCAGGTCTGATGCCATCGTTATGAGAAAACAGCTTTAAGAAACAATGCCTCTGTGACCTGGTCATCCGGAAGTCACCTGCGTCTGTGGAAAACTGCACTGGGCAGTAAATTATTTACATACTCCAGACAATGACATCATTGAGAATATGAACGATGAAATTGAAGTATTATGTCCATCCTGCTCACCGAAGATCGCTGTGTTGCATGATGTATTGAAATCCGGTCAGAATACTGTGGTCCAGTGCCAGGAATGCGGAAATGTCCATCCGGCAAAGATAGAAAGAACCAGGTTTTTCAACATCAAAGTAATAATCAGCAAAGGTGATGCATCTTTTACCCGGATGACAAAGCTGACATCAGATGACATTGTAAGTGTAGACGATGAGATAATTGCCGATGACGGGGAATCAGACGAAGTATTCCCGATAATCGTAACTGCCATAGAATCCGGAGACAAGAGACCTGAAAAGGCAAATGCTGAAGAGATAACTACGATCTGGGGCAGGGCTATTGACGAGGTCGTCGTCAAGATAGCTGTCCATCGTGGAAAGAGCACGGAAGCCATCCAGAAGAGAGTCCCCGGAGGATATGAGTTCATTGTGGGTAAAGAGGAAACTGCAGACCGGAATAATTTTGTTGTCAAGAAGATAAAGATAAGGGACGGCAGCCTGGAATCACGTACCGGGACGGCAGTGGAGGCAAAGTTCATTAAGAGGATATTTGCCGAAGATGCAGTCAAAAGAGGCTGGGGAGAAGGGAGGACCGCATGGAGTATGAAAGGGAAAGGTCGAACCTGGTAAGAACCCTCAGGGAACGCAGGATAAGTGAAAGAACACTAAAAGCAATCTCAAAGGTGCCAAGACATCTTTTCGTGCCTTCTATACACATATCGCATGCATATGTTGACAGCCCGCTTAGCATAGGTTATGCCCAGACCATATCTGCTCCGCACATGGTAGCCATCATGTGCGACCTTCTTGAACTTCAGGAAGGACATGAAGTACTTGAGATAGGGACAGGGTCCGGTTATAATGCAGCCGTTATGGCGGAGATCATTGGAAAGAAAGGAAGGATATATTCCATGGAACGTATTGAGAAACTGGCAAAATCTGCAAGTGAAAGCCTGGAAAAAGCAGGTTATTCCAATGTTGATGTCATATTGGGTGATGGTTCACTGGGCTATCCGGAACATGCACCCTATGACAGGATATGTGTAACAGCATCTGCCCCCGATACTCCAAAACCCCTTGTAGAACAGCTCAAAAAAGGTGGTATCATGGTCCTGCCGGAAGGAGATACCTACCAGAACCTCTATGTTATAAGGAAATCCATGGACGGGGAAATTACAAAAGAGAACAGGGGTGGGGTGGTGTTTGTGCCCCTGGTGGGAGACCATGGCTTCAATGCCTTCACAGGAAACAGGTAAACCATATTCGATGCTCATTCCCTGCAGGAAGATGCATGGTCTTTTCTGCAATTGGCTTCAATATACCATAAGCAATGTAGCCATAAGCAATAGATCAATAATACAGAATAATCACAATTTTGAGCTGACATGGCAAAAACATTTATAATTTTCTGATTTTAAGGAATGTAACATGTCCTCTAAAGAAGAAAAGTGGCAATTCTGGATAGACCGTGGAGGCACATTCACTGACATTGTTGCCCGCAGACCTGACGGGCATTTGCTTGCACATAAGCTCCTTTCGGTTGATCCGCAACATTACAATGATGCCGCCATGCACGGAATAAGGGACATACTCGGGACCGGAACGGATAAACCGCTGCCCACAGAAGATATAGCTTCCATAAAGATGGGTACCACTGTCGGGACCAATGCATTGCTTCAACGCAGTGGAGAGCCTACGGCACTGGCAATTACAGAGGGGTTTGGGGATGCACTGAGGATAGGTTACCAGAACAGACCTGACGTCTTTGCCCTGAATATAGAACTGCCTGAACTGTTATATCACGAGCTTATCGAAATAAAGGAACGTTATAGTGCCTCCGGGGAAGAACTGCTTGCACTGGATACCGATAATGCCAGAAAGGAGCTTGAGAGAGTATTCAACAAAGGGATACGCTCACTTGCAATTGTGCTTATGCATGCTTATCGCTATCCAAAGCATGAGTTGCAGTTGCGGGAGATTGCAGCAAGTATAGGTTTCACACAGATATCGGTCTCCCATGAAGTGAGCCCCCTGATGAAGTTTATTAGTAGCGGGGAGACCACTGTAGTGGATGCTTATCTGTCCCCGGTGCTCAGAATTTACATAGATATGATATCTTCCACCCTGAAAGCTGGCGGAGACAATACAAAGCTCATGTTCATGCAGTCAAACGGCGGCCTTATAGAAGCCACACATTTCAGGGGCAAGGACTGTATTCTTTCAGGGCCTGCCGGAGGAATAGTCGGAGCTGTGGAAACATCGCTGATGGCAGGCTTTGAGAATGTCATCACCTTTGACATGGGTGGTACTTCAACAGATGTTGCCCATTACAGCGGAGAATATGAAAGAAGCTTTGAGACCGAGATAGACGGTGTGCATCTGCGCTCGCCCATGCTCTACATCCACACCGTAGCAGCAGGCGGGGGGTCAATACTTCATTTTGAGTCCAAAAGATTTGTAGTCGGACCCGATTCTGCCGGCTCTGACCCCGGACCTGCCTGTTATCGCAAAGGTGGGCCGCTCACCATAACTGACTGCAATCTCATGCTTGGAAAGATAATACCTCATTATTTCCCGCATGTTTTCGGTCCAGGTGCAGACCTGCCCCTTGACATTGATGTTGTCAGGAAGGGATTCTCAGTACTTGCAGAAAAGGTTAGTGGCTTTACCGGCGAAGAACACAGTGGAGAACAGGTTGCAGAGGGCTTCCTCAGGATAGCCATCGAGAACATGGCAAATGCCATCAGGAAGATATCCATACAGCGAGGATATGATACCAAGGATTACGTACTTTGCTGCTTTGGAGGAGCCGGAGCCCAGCATGCCTGTGGTGTTGCAGACATCCTGGGGATCGGGAAAATACTGATACACCCATTCGCCGGCGTTCTTTCTGCATACGGCATGGGGCTTGCCGACCAGAGGATAATAAAGGAGCAGGCTGTTGAGAAAGTACTTGGGCAGGGGCTGATGGCAGAACTGAAGGAAATTGCCCGGGAGCTGGAAACCAGTGCCAGGGAAGAGATGAAGATGCAGGGTGTCGCTGAAGAAGACATGAACACCCTGCACAAAGTGCATGTCAAGTACAGGGACACCGGGACTTCGATAGTTGTCGCTCTTGGGGAAAAGGAAGATATCAGGAAGGCATTTGAGGATGAGCACAAAAGCCGTTTCGGATTTATCATGGGGAATAAGGAACTGGTCATAGAGGCTGTTTCCACAGAGAGCGTCGTTATGGGTGAAAGGATTGGAAAATGCGTGGTTTTGGACAACGCCAGGGACAGGGAAGAAAGATGTCGGCTCCCTGATACAAAAATGTACACATCCGGAAAATTACACATAACACCCGTCTACCGGAGGAACTGGCTCCGTGAAGCTGCAGGAAGGATAATCACTGGCCCGGCCATGATAGTGGAGGATAATACCACTATTATAGTTGAGCCGGGGTGGAAAGCGGAACTTACGGAAAATCTGGAACTTGTACTTGAGAGGATCTCAGCCCTGCCGGGAAGAGAGAAAGTAGGAAAGGAAGCTGATCCTGTGATGCTGGAAATATTCAGCAACAGGTTCATGTCAATTGCACAGCAGATGGGATATACGCTTCAGAATACCGCCTATTCTGTGAACATAAAGGAGAGACTTGATTTCTCATGCGCTCTTTTTGACCGGACCGGGAATCTCATTGCCAACGCACCCCACATACCCGTTCATCTTGGTTCCATGGGTGAAAGTGTAAGAGCTATTATCAGAAAGTTCCCGGATATGGAACCAGGGGACGTCTTCATGCTCAATTCACCCTTTGAGGGCGGGACGCACCTGCCTGATATCACGGCCATTACTCCTGTTTTCCATGAAGGTGAAATTGTATTCTATGTGGCATCAAGAGGACATCATGCAGATATCGGAGGGATCACTCCCGGGTCCATACCACCTGACAGCAGGCACATAGAGGAAGAAGGAGTTATGACAGGCGGGCAGAGGATAGTCTCACAGGGAATATTCCTGGAGGAAGAAGTGAAGGCATGGCTGCTTTGCGGGACTTACCCTGCACGCAATCCATTCCAGAATATAGCTGACCTGAAGGCACAGGTAGCAGCCAACGAGAAGGGGGTCACAGAGCTTGAAAAGCTTGTGGAGCACTTTTCTATTGGAACTGTGCAGGCTTATATGCAACATGTACTGGATAATGCGGAAGAGGCTGTGAGAAGTGTTATTAAGGTATTGAATGATGGGCAGTACTCTCTTTCATTTGATGACGGGACTGTTGTCAGCGTGCAAGTGAGCATAGATAAGGAGAATAGATCGGCTCATATAGACTTTACAGGAAGTTCAGAGCAGCATCCGGGAAACCTGAATGCTCCTGTGGCTGTGTGCAGGGCGGCGGTGCTCTATGTGTTCAGGACGCTTGTTGAGAAGGACATTCCCCTGAATGAAGGGTGCCTACGGCCCCTCAGGATAAGTATTCCTGCAAAGAGCATACTGAACCCGGAATATCCGGCAGCAGTGGTGGCCGGGAATGTTGAGACCTCGCAATATATAGTTGATGCGCTTTTCGGTGCACTGGGAGTGATGGCAGGCTCGCAGGGCACTATGAATAATTTCACTTTCGGAGACGATGAGTTCCAGTATTATGAGACAGTGTGTGGAGGATCGGGAGCAGGGAGTGGTTTTAACGGCACAGATGCTGTGCAGACGCATATGACCAATTCCCGGATAACCGATCCGGAAGTGCTGGAATGGAGATGCCCTGTAAGACTGGAGGAGTTTTCGATACGTAAGGACAGTGGCGGTAAAGGGGAATATCAGGGAGGATGCGGGATTGTCCGGAAGATACGTTTCCTCAGGCCAATGAGAGCAGCTATCATTTCAAGTCACAGGAAGTACCCTCCGGCAGGTCTTAAGGGCGGAGAAGACGGAAAATCAGGGCATAATTATGTCATCAGGTCCGACCAGACCCCGGATACGAACGGAAAGGTCCGGGGATATGTGGAAGAACTTGGAGGCAGGGCCCTTGTAGATATGAACACAGGTGACCTGTTTGTGGTGGAGACCCCCGGTGGCGGTGGGTTTGGAGAAAAAAGAAAGTGTTAAGTAATGATACTGATAAAGCAACAGTGAGCTTTGTGAGCTTTACAGACTATCTAGAAAAAGGTAAAGGCCGTTGTCGGGAATATGAACTCTGCAAGCAAAATAAAGAAAGTCACCGTGAAGGGAGTGTATATGATCAATATCTTCGGGCGGGCTGTACCGGCTGTTATGCTTGAGGATGAGGAAGGGCTCCTTATGCCAATCCACATTGGTCAGTCAGAGGCGCTGTCGATAAATTCGGTGCTGAAGAATGAGACCATGCCAAGACCAATGACACATGACCTGATAGTATCCATGCTTACACGCCTGGGGGCGGAAGTGGAGCAGGTGCTGATAGATGAGAAAATAGATAACATATACTATGCCAGGATAACGCTGGAAAAGGACGGCACCACCATGGATTTCGATGCCAGGCCCAGCGATTGCATCGCTATTGCACTGAGGAACAATGCTGCCATAATGATCAATGAGGAAGTTTTCAACGCAGATGCAATAAGCAAAGATAATTTCCTGGGTTCCAGGGCCATCATGGGATTTGACTGACAGGCAAATGGGATATAGCCGGAGGTCACCCAAAAAAGTATATAGTGTCAGCAAGGACAATACCTTATGAGGCATCGGATATTCTATAATCCTTTTACCTTCATCTTCACGCTGATACTCACCTTTGTGATAGTCTTCAGCATATCCCTGCTCTTCTTTGGCGTTGTAAGCAGTGCTTTTGCAAGAATAGGTTTCTCCTGGAACGATGCCCTTTTCCTGCTTCTTGCCTCATTGATAGGAAGTAATATCAACATACCGTTAAAGACCATCGAGTCCCAGACACCTATTGAGGATCACAGATATGTGAAGGTTTTCGGAGTATCGTACCGTGTCCCATTCAAACAGACCTACACTACCAGGACCACAGTAGCCATAAATGTAGGCGGGGCACTGATCCCAGCCATGGTCTCCCTCTACCTGCTGACCCTCTTCCCCCATGCCACCATTTATGTCCTCTACGCCACCCTGATCGTTGCCTTTATAACAAAAAGTGTTGCCAGACCCGTAAAAGGTGTTGGTATCGTTTCCCCTGCATTCGTCCCACCCATAGCCGCCGCCCTGAGTTCCATCCTTATCGTCTACAGCACCCAGGTCCAGCACGAACTTATATTTGCCGTAGCTTACATCAGCGGCACCCTGGGAACCCTGATAGGAGCCGACCTGCTGAACATGCGGGCCATTACCAAACTGGGCGCTCCTGTTGTGAGCATCGGCGGTGCGGGAACGTTTGATGGCGTTTTTCTGGCAGGGGTTATTGCGGTGTTGCTGGTTTGAGGAAGGAAAGTGATTTGAAATCAGAAATTAACGTCGAAAACAGAGAATATTATTTAAGAATTTAAAGCAATCGGAATGGTAATCCCAATCTATTTTACATATTTCACTACGTAATATTTCATTAACTAAATACGCACATTTCTTCAAAAAACTAATGTAATCTTCTACTTCAGCAAGAGAGGAAGTTGCTATACCTTTTTCACCATGTGCATAAGAGTGTCGCAAGTCAACAAAGCCATTTAGCTTATTCTGAAAATAAACATAACTAGAAAAACGATTCATAAGCATTTCATTATCTTTCAATCTGTGGATACCAATTCCCTTGAATAATTGTTCTATAACCTCGCACTTGGGATTAGAATAAGTAAGCGAAAAAGCTTCTTTAACTAAAAGCGGTTTATTTGATGTCGAATCATTTTCAAAATATGTAGCATAAGTTAAAACTATACTTCCATGATGCGTTTCTTCTTTTTTACTTAATGATTCTAGTACTTTAATTGTATTCCTTTTGTTGGTATCCCATATCTTAGGGCGCAAATACTTTTTTGGAACATTAGTTTTGTTGATAATTTCAATGTATTCCATAAAAGCTGCTTTTAGAAAATTTTCAAAATATCCACAACTCAATACAACTACACTTTTAGATGTTGCTGATATTATCGATAGATTATCCCTTGATAGTGATTTTTCTAGCTCAATTGAATGAGAGAGTAATATTTCAAGTTCTTCAATTGATTTTAAAAAATCGTTTAATGCATGAATCATTTTACTCAATTGATTTTCTTAGCATATCCAAAAATTTGCCCATTCGAGTCTTATTTGCTTCCAGACTATTCGTTCCTTTTCTAACGGAATCAAGAAAATCATCATCTTCAAATAATTTCTTAGTATTGTTAAAAATACGAGATTCGTGACCTTTAATTGATTTATTATCGATTTTCGAAAAGGAATACATCACAGCGTCATAAACTGGGGCAGACAATACTGACCATTTATTATCATCTGGATCCCATTTTCTGAAAGCCTGATCTGCATATACAGAATGTACTTTTTCAATTGTTTCAATAAAAAGGGACCTATGAGATTGCATTTCAACATTTGTAAACTTTAGTGATTTTTCCATGTATTTATTCATAGACGTTTTTAGATTTCCCGATATTTTTTCAAACTTTTGTAATGTGAAAAATCTTAAAACTAACTGTACATCTTCCATCTGCTTGTAAATTCTTGTTTGCTCAATCTCTTTCTGTGAGTTTGGAAGACCCAAACACTTCCTAAACAAGCGATTTTCGGATAGTTCGATCAGCAAATCATTGAAACTCCCTCTATAAATACAATTGCGAATTTCTTGTGGATTAAGATGTTCACCGCCTGTATTAATCCGTTCAAAAACATCAAATTTGATATCTAGATCTGACTCCTTGAGTATGACTACTGCAGAAATTGCCCTTCGATATATTGCATTTTGAATCGTAGAGTTTAATTGATTAAACGTTTTACCATTCAACTCACTCCAAAAAGACAAACCTGTTAATGCATATGTATCACCAATGTAGGAACTAATTGCATTAAGCCGCTGTTTTCCATCCATCACTGAGTAGCTATTATACTCCTCTTCTGCAAGAAAAATAGGAGGAATGGGAATAGCCATAATAATTGATTCGATTAACTTTGATTGTTGCTTCGTATTCCACCTATCTCTTCTTTGAAATTTTGGCTCTAAGTTAATAACATTATTAGCAAGCATATCTTTTAGACTTGGAATATACAAATCCATTTTTTGAGTCACGAGCCTTTTTTGCGTACCCTGATACTTTTGAACGATAGCGACATCTTCATCACTTAAGTTTTCTATTTCTTCCTCGAAGTATTGCTGTATCATATTATAGATTCTATGTGGAAAGTGTTATAAAATTTTTGCTTTTACAATATTTCATTTTTAGTAAAGAGTATCAATTGGATATTGAAGAATAAACCTCACCCACATCCCTTCTCGGCGACCCGGGCAACTTCTTTGCATACCGCAATCTAAGTAAAAGCCGGGAATGTCTGTGGCCCGGGGACAACATAGAGCTTCCTTCAATACCGCTCATTAAAGAAAAACAGAACATAAACACCCTGTCAATGATCATCCGGCCGTGATGAGAAGAAATAAATAGCATACAAATTAACAAAATAATAAGCCTAAAGGGAAGGGGGATTTAGTTGAAGACATACCATACTTATGTTCATGTGATCCTGGCAATCTGTCTGATAGCCTTGGCTATTGCAGGTTCCGGTTGCATATCAGAACCTGATAACGACGAAGATGATATCAACATACCGGAGCAGACCGGATCTGAAGCGGAACAGCAAAATGATGCCGGCACAGAAACAGAACACAATGATCAAACCACACCCGGTGCAGCACAAACTGAAAATCAGGGTAGTGAGATGACTTTGCCTGCCGGACAAAACAAGCAAAGCAGCACGGCTGATACTCCGGCACAACCGGTCCCGGAACTGACACTTCAGGCTTCTGCACTTGGTGATGGCAAATATCTGCTTGAACACAAAGGCGGAGATGATATAGACCTTGCAGAGGTCAGAATGGTCCTTTCCTCACATGGAAGCACTGGCATATATTCTCCTTTAAGTAGAAATAAAGAAGTAATGAGCATGGATGACCGGTTAGTGATAGATGTCTTTTCCGGCATTTTCACGATCAACGGCAGGGAGATTGACGTAACAGAGCCGCAGACTACAGATTCTTCCGCAGGGGATACGAAAATAATGCTCTTCCCCATGGGTTCTGACAGAATGATATATATTGTGAGCATTAGCGGATGAGACAGGACTGAAAGGCTTTACGATGCTGTCATCAACAGGAAAGAGCGGATGTTCTATCCATCATCCGTTATTTCTTTTTGCATATCAATGAAACGAGTTCCTGGAGGGAAGTGAAGGCCGTGTGTGGAAAAAGGTAACCATTTACCCTTTGTCATTGTTCGCCCCATATCATGGTATCATTTATACCAAAAGGACCCTGCAACAAGTATTAAATTGAAGCATCCACATCTTCTAAACATATCAAACATTTCAGCCGTATCATCTGCCTTAGAGCCTAAGATATGAATAAACAGAATCAATACAAGGGATAAGATAACACATGCTCACAAAAAGAATAATACCATGCCTTGATGTTACACTTGATGAGGCAGGCGGGACCGTAGTCAAGGGAATAGAATTCGTGGACCTGAGAAAAGCCGGGGACCCTGTGGAACTGGCCAAAAGATACAATGAACAGGGTGCCGACGAACTTGTATTCCTTGATATCACAGCATCCCATGAAGGGCGCTCTACCATGATAGATGTGATAGAGAGGACTGCTGATGAGGTATTTATCCCGCTCACAGTTGGCGGTGGAATCAATTCCATAGAGGACATACGCCAGATACTCCGGGCAGGCGCAGATAAAGTATCCATAAATACCGCTGCGGTGAAGAATCCCGGGCTTATCAGGGAATCATCGGAGATATTCGGTGCCCAGTGTATCGTCACAGCAATTGACTGCAAGCGTAACCTTGATGTGGGGAACAATCCTGACAAGACCATACTTGAACTTGAGGACGGTACACCGGCATGGTATGAAGTGGTCATCTACGGTGGCAGGCAGCCAACAGGGATAGATGCTGTAAAATGGGCTAAAAAAGTAGAGGAACTTGGCTCCGGAGAGATACTGCTCACCAGCATGGACAGGGACGGAACCTATGACGGCTTTGATATTCCCATCACAAGGAAGCTCTCCGAGGAACTGGAGATACCTATCATTGCTTCCGGGGGCGTGGGCAACCCTGAACACATGTATGAGGGTTTTACAAAAGGCAAGGCTGATGCCGCTCTTGCAGCCAGCATATTCCACTTTGGGGAGTACACGGTTAATGATGTCAAGGAATATCTCAGGAAAAAGGACATTCCTGTGAGGCTCTGAGCTAAACAGAAGAGAAGTGTGAAAAAATGGAGATCTCCGAATTCCAGAAACGTATGTATGACCTCTACGCCCACAATGACCGCCGAAGGGGTGCAGCAGCAACCACACTCTGGCTTGTAGAAGAGGTAGGTGAACTTGCAGAGGCCATCCGGCGTGAGGATATGGACAATATACGGGAGGAGCTTGCAGACTGCTTTGCATGGATAGCGGCACTTGCAAACCTGTATGATATTGACCTGGAAGCTGCTTTCCTTGAAAAATATCCGGACAGGTGTCCAACGTGCGGTAAGAATCCCTGCACCTGTACGGACTGAAGCTTTAGATCAGACATATTCCAGTTAATTGCCATGGCTGAAAAGACAATAGACAGAGACCAGCTCGTGCAGACCGGAAATCTTGATAGCACTGACTTTGTTGTTGAGGAAGACTACACCTGGGACTACACCTGGGACTATCCGCAAGAGGAAGCTTTTGCAACTGAGACTCCCGGATTTAATATAATGATGGCATTGCTTGCTTTTATCGCTGTAATATACATTTCAAGGAGGAGATTGCAATGAATGCTGAAAAGGATGACAGTGAAATGAAAGATGAAAAGACATCATTATCTTCAAAGCATAACATTAAAGAGAAAAAGGAGAGGTCAGGAGAGGATTATTTCAAAGGTGGCATGCTCCTGCTTGTGGGCATCATAGTTTCCATTGCAGCCTTTCAGTTATATTTTATTGTGAACGAAGTGATCTACACCTGGTTCAAACCTCAGTACGTTCCCCTTGTCATGGCCTCCTACAATCTGGGAGTAATAGTTGTGGGCCTGTGGGTCCTTAAGGGATATATTCTGAAGAAGGAAAAGTAAGACAATCTGAGATATGAAAAGACCAAAGCAAAGATGCCGGAGTTGGAAACTATGAGAAAACTGCCTGTCTGGTACTACGATGAATTCGTCCAGAACGGAACGGATTACACAAACAGGGATGAGATCCTGGGATATGACCAAAGCATGGATAAAATACGTAACATAGGCAAAGAGATGGAAACCATGCTAGGACTTATTGATCTTCGGCCGGGGGAAAAGGTGCTGGAGATAGGTTGTGGGACCGGTGAATTTACAATAGAGCTTTCAAAGCATTGCAAGGGGGTAGTTGCCCTGGATATTTCATCCGGGATGGTTGAATTTGCCCGAAAGAAAGCACATTGGGCAAGACGGGATAATATTGAACTTGTCAACAGCGGATTTCTGACATACGATCCTGCAGAGAGGAAATTCAATGTCATAGTGACCCAGCTGGTATTGCATCACCTGCCCGATTTCTGGAAACTTGCTGCATTAAAGAACATCAGCTCAATGCTTGAACCTGAAGGAAGGTTCTACCTGAGGGATGTCATATATTCATCGGAGATATATGATTATGATTCCTTTTTCTCACAAACGTTACGCAACATACCACATGATGCAGGAGATAAAATGGTCGATGACTTTGTCCACCATATAAAGGAGGAATTCTCAACCTTTGACTGGGTAATGGAAGGTCTTCTTGAAAAAGCAGGTTTCACCATAGAGAAGGCTTTTTATGAGGATGGCTTCATGGCAACCTATCTATGCAGGAAGAACTAAATTTTAATTACTTTAAGATATCCCTAATTGCTGCAACATAAGCACTAAAGAGGAGTTTATATACTGTTAACTCATCTGGGCGGATATCATGCTTAAGACCCCTGAACTTCTGGCCCCTGCGGGGAACATGGAATCACTGGTAGCTGCTGTGGAGAACGGTGCGGATGCTGTGTACCTTGGAATCAAGGATTTCAGTGCACGGGCATACGCCGGCAATTTTAGCATAGAGGAATTCAGGGACGCTCTTGACTTCGCTCACCTCAGGGGAGTTAAGGTCTATGTCACTATGAACACTCTCATCAAGGACAGCGAGATAAAAAAAGCCCTTGATATCATGTACACTCTGGATGAACTTGGAGCCGATGCTATCATAGTGCAGGACATGGGACTTGTGGAACTTGCAAGGACAAAGGTCCCCTCTTTGCCGATACATGCAAGCACCCAGATGACGATCCACAACACCGAAGGCGTCCGTTTCCTTAAAAGTATGGGAGTGGAAAGGATAGTGCTTGCAAGAGAACTCTCACTTGAGGAAATTGCGGAAATGAAAACGAAGACCGGTGCACAGATAGAGGTTTTCGTTCACGGTGCACTCTGTATCTGCTACTCAGGCCAGTGCCTCATGAGCAGTATGATAGGAGGCAGGAGCGGGAACCGCGGATATTGCGCCCAGCCATGCCGCAAACAATACAGCTTACGTAAAAACGGGAAGCAAGTAGAAACAGAGGGGAACTACCTCCTGAGTCCCAAAGACCTAAACACATCAGAGATCCTGCCTGAACTCATAAAGGCAGGAATAGATTCTTTCAAGATAGAGGGACGGATGAAGCGCCCCGAATATGTTGCCGGTGTTGTAAGGATATATCGCCATCTTATTGACAGGTTTGCAGACGATCCGAACAATTATTTTCTTACAGAGGAAGAAAAGGAAAATCTGGAACAACTCTTCAATCGCGGGTTCACGACCGGATATTTCAAAGATGATCCTGCAGGGGACCTGATGAGCCGGGAAAGACCGCATAACCAGGGAATTGCGATTGGAAAAGTTACAGGATTCAACAATAAGCTCAACAGAATGGAGATAACACTTACCGGGGAACTTGAAGTAGGGGACGGTATCGGCTTTGAAGGCAGCAGGGATTGCGGCACAATTGTCCGGGGCATATATATCTGGAACAGACTCGAGAAAAAGGCAGGCACCGGAGATATCATTACCATCAATTATGACCAGCCACCGAAGAACGGTACAATTGTTTACAGGACACTTGATGATTCGCTTATGAAAGAATTGCAGGCTTCGTACGGGTCCCCTGCCCCGATAAGAAAGGTCCCTGTTTCCATCGGGTTTAAAGCGCATATCGGTGAGAAGCTTGAGCTCTCATTTTCTGACAGGGAAAACAACACATCAACTGTTATTTGTGAATATATAGTTGAAAGGTCACAAAAAAGGCCCACAACAGAAGATGACGTTAGAAAACAGCTTGCTAAAACCGGAAATACTGTTTTTGAAGCTCACAGGATAAAAGTCGATATGCCTGATGATGCATTCATCCCGATCAAAGAGCTGAACAATGCAAGAACCGCAGCTACCTCAAAACTGGAAAGCATCAGGACCGGGAAGTGGAGAAGGCCGGCACATGAGAGAAGTTACGAAATGTCTGAAGAGCAGACAGAGATGATAAGTCAGACAGGGACGACAGGTGAAAGCGAGGAGAAAAGGACACTGCTTTCGGTTAGTGTCAATGGTCCTGAGAACCTGAATTCCGCATTGAAAAGCGGAGCAGACCTTATTTACATTGATACATCGCTTAAAGGGCTCCAGAACAGAGAATGGAAAACTGCCATCTCATTTGCATCTGAAAGAAAGATTCCGTTATATTTGCACACCCCCCTCATCGTGAAAGACCGGGAAGTTACCAAGCTCAAAGAGACTATAGTACTTGCAAAGGAACTGGGATTTGAAGGCATCATTGCAGCTAACACAGGTGTCCTGGGAATTGCACGCAATTGCGGGATGAGAATTCTGGGTGATAGTTCACTTAATGTATTCAACAGGTATAGTCTTCACGTACTTGAACAAAAAGGAGCAGACACTGTCACACTCTCAACTGAAATGAATCTGGGACAAATAAATGAGGTAGCAAAGTATGGGGATTGCGAATACATTGTTCATGGGCAAATCCGGATAATGGAATCCGAACACTGCCTTATAGCTGGTCTGCTGAAGCAGAAAGATGATAATGTTCTTAATTGTGCTTCCCTGTGCAAAAGTGGCAATTTTGAGATCATGGACGAGAAAGGATTTGAGTTCCCGGTCAGGACAGATCCGGAGTGCAGGACTCACATATTCAACTCAAGGGAACTCTGCCTGCTGGATGATATTCCCCATCTTATCAGGGCAGGTGTTTCAAGACTCAGGATAGATGCCAGGAATATGGAGGATAAGCGTGTTGCCATGGTCACAAGAGCATACCGGGCCAATATCGATGCCTTTTACACAGGAGAAACAAAACACATCTGGCAGGGAAGCGACATCAGTGAGGAACACACAAGAGGACATTACCACAGAGGCGTACTATGAGGATATTCCTTTCAGCATCAATAAGAGGTGGCAGGCAGATGCTCTCCACATACATGGACATATGCAGCTATCTTCAGGACAGAGGCCATGAAGTGCTTAGCTGGCATGTGGCCGATCCGGAACTTGAAAAGACAGAATCCCTGCTCACAGAACAGGAGATATATACCCGCGACATGGATTTCCTTGAAAAGAGCGATTGTCTGATAGCAGAAGTGAGCACTCCTTCCATAGGTGTTGGCTATGAGGTATGCAGCGCATTGAACATGTGTCTGCCTGTCCTGTGTTTGCACACTCTGCAGGCAA
Organism: Methanolobus sp. WCC5; assembly: GCF_045690325.1. Taxonomy (GTDB): domain Archaea; phylum Halobacteriota; class Methanosarcinia; order Methanosarcinales; family Methanosarcinaceae; genus Methanolobus. Next base: position 1,831,047 of record NZ_CP146981.1, read on the forward strand.
ATGTTTCAGCCATGATACTGGGAGACAGGAGAATAATCAGTAAAGAATACCAAAACTCCGGTTCCATGAGAAAAGCGATAGACGGTTTCCTTGAAAAGCTGAATGGATGTTAATTTTTAAGTAATCATTAAATACTTATCATCGCAATATAAAAAGGGTGATTATGTTAACTGAAATAATAATCCTGGTTGTAGCGATCATAGCTGCATATCTTCTATGGAAAGTACTGAAGACTGTAAAGAACATGGTAATTAACACAATCGCAGGACTTATAGTGCTTGTTGTGGCAAACCTGGCACTTGGGCTGGAAATAGCTTACACGTGGATAGTCATTCTGATATGTGCGATAGCAGGTGTTGTAGGTGCACTGCTGATAATTGTTCTTAATTATCTTGGAATCGCATTCTAAAGACGGGCAAGTACCCTTATCTGATGGCGCCTGTGTGGCTTGCCATGAAACTTTTTTTCTGATATCAGATCATCCATTTCCAGGATCTCAAATCCACTGAGAAGTGATCCTACTTCCTCCATGGTGAAATAGTGGTATACTATCCCGTTTTTCCTCATGAAAGTATCCTTTTCCACCTCATCACCACCATACCTCATATCCCCGGTCCCAAAAATTTCCAGTACAAGAGAAGAGCCGCTTTTCATCACTCTTTTGATCTCAGAAATTGCCTGCTTTCTTTCATCTTCCAGCAAGTGCTGTAAGACCCCAAGACAAAGTGCAGCATCAAAAGAATTTTCTAAAAAAGGAAGTGCAGTTATACTCGATACCAGACATTCAGTGTGTTTGCTGCTTTGGATGTTGCTTTTTAAAAGATAAGACCTTGCCCTTAGGACAGCATTTACTGAAACATCGATACCTACAGAATCATATTTCCTGGAAAGAGGAAGGAGGTACCTTCCATTGCCGCACCCAAGGTCAAGGACACGTGCAGAATCAGTTACCAACCCCTCAAGCATCGAGATAGATCTGGGACCTCCCCAGGTCACATGTTTGTATTCTTCGTCCCAGGCAAGGAAATGAGATTTGCCTTGAAGATCACTGCCCGGGAAAGAATCATTCTCCATGATCAGGGTCTGTACTCTGCTGCTTCCTTAAAACGCTGCGCAAGGAAGTCCTTCTCAAGCGAGGAGAGGAACCATCCTGCTTTTGGACCTGAAGGCCGTCCCAGTACTGAGACATATATTGCCTTGAAGAGCTCTTTAGTATTGACCTCAAGTGAGGATGGATCTGCATTGATTGCATCAGCGATCGTGGTGTTAAGTTCAGAACCTTGCTCCTTTGCTGAGTATACAAGGTTGTGGTAGTCCTCACCGTTCAGTTCACCGCTCCTGTCAAGTATGGATGCGAAAGAACTGAGGAAAGCCCTCTGTAGATCATTGAGCTGTGCAGCACTTACCGGAAGCTCATCCTGCACGCTGAACTTTGCATTGTCAGGAGCATACATCTCAAGCCAGTTGCCGACGTTGTCCACAAGCTCGCGTATGCATTTTTCATTAGTAGTGTCATATCCTGCCCTCTTCACTATATTCAGTATCCTCTCAAAGTCACCTGCTGCAACCTGATATATGGTCGTCATGTGCTTGAAGGGAATATCTGTGTGGCAAAGTCCTGCAGCATGTGAGAGTTCTATTATCCTCCTGTCATAGGATGTGGCCTTGTCGCTTGAGTGCAGGCGCTCAAACTCATCCACAAGTGTGAGCAGTGGTAATGCAGGATCGAATCTGATGTGCTTTTCGGGTTTTGTACGGATGATCAGGTATCGCAGAACCTCAGGAGGGACCACCGTAAGCATATCGGCAATGGAGACCACAACACCGGTTGATGATGACATAGCGCCCTGTTTACCCAGCATGATCCATTCATAGACAATTGGATGGGGTGCCTCATAACCGAATATCTCTCTGGCTATAGCCACACCGGTATCATACGAGCCACCTCTGGAAGCATGGTCCTTTCCATATGGCTCTACAGTGACTCCAAGTGCCTTCCATCTTGCAGGCCAGTCCACACGCCATGTTAGCTTACCGCCTCCTTTCATAGGAACGGTTCCGCTGTGTCCGCATGTACATTCATAATCCACGGTCTCTGCATCCAGGTCAAAACCCGTGACAATTGTCGTGTTGATCTTACCGCATTCATCACAGATGGGATTAAAGGGATTCCATGTATCTGCCGGCGTTTTCCCTGAAACATTCTGCAGTATAGCCGCAATCTCATCCTTTTTTACAAGGGCCTGTTTAATGGCATCAACGTAGACACCTTCCTTGTAAAGCTCGTCTGCCCTGTAGACCCTGGGTCGTATTCCCAGATGCTCAAGGGCTCCAAGGAAAGGCTCAAGGAAGTGCTCCGAATAACTCCTGTGCTCCCCGCAGGGACATGGTATCTCAGAGAGGGGTTTACCAACGTGCTGCGCATAACTTTCATCCAGGAAAGGATAGACTTTCCTTAAAGGGTCGTAGGTGTCTGCAATATATATGAATTCGGCATCTGCACCTTTGTCAACAAGCGCTCTGTATGCTACATCTGCCGTTACGACCTCGCGCATGTTACCAATATGAATGTGACCTGATGGCGTAATGCCTGTTGCAACAAGATGTGTCCTGCCCTTGGCAAGCACCTCGTCTGCTATGACATCTGCCCAATGTGTAATATCTGCCATGATCTCACCGATAATATGAATAGTTGTAATATAAGTTGCTCAAAAGCCAGTAACCTTAGAGGATTGTTACTATTATAATCTTTGCTCATGAAGAAAATCCAATCAGGAACATATAGAGGCTTTTTGTCCTTCAGAGGACAGATCCATACCTCATATAATGCCTATACGAAAGATATTAATAAGCATCTGGTCTTCAATAAGATATGACCCGTATTACCCAGAGCATGCACAGGATACCAATAAGCACTTCGGAGGACATCTTCAACATGAAGAACCAGCGGGATCCTGAGAACAGTGAACTGTGGCCTTTTCTGGTCGTTCACGGAAACCATGCAACAATGAACAAAGAAGTTGTTGTATATGATGAGGAAGGTGTGTACCAGGTGTATACAAAAAATGTCATGGTACCGCTAAAAAAGGAATGATAAGGCAGGAATACTACCAGTAGGTCTCAAAGTTCAGGAGCTCTTCCATCATACCCTGATCTTCACCAAAGAAACGGTAGTCCTTTATAACATTCCCATTGAAACTGATATTATCAATGAAACCATACCAATAGACTATCATCCCGTTACCGTAGTTTTCCTCATACTCTCTGAACTGTTTTTTTATATAATAATCATGCTCTTTCTCATCACCAAAAAGAGCCTTGCTCTCTATCCAGGAAACTTTCGCCCCGTCAACATCGATATCCTCGTTCAGTAAGAAATCTGGTGTTTTTGTAAAACCCTCTTTCCTCAGGTCCTCTTCGGACCTGTAGGTAACTCCCCTCTCAGCAAGCCAGGCCGCAAGTATGGACTCTCCAAGTTTTCCTTTTTCTGCATGCAGGTCATGGGCCCTGGGGGAAAAGAAGTAATCTGACCCCATTGCTTCCGTTACCTCACGTTTTAGCCGACCTTCCGGGTAATCATCAAGATTCCTTATGAAACCTTTCTTGGGAATGCCCATCTCCTTGAGAAGCATGGAAACTATAAGAGTTGCAGGTATGTCATTCTTCCGGGCGATCTCAGTTATACTTCTACCCTTCTGCCACTGCTTTAAATGTTTGCCACTATTGTTCTTGACCTTTGAGAAATTCCTCTTGACCTTTGCAACAGTCTTCTGGTTAAGTATTGAATGAATGGTACCCACCGGCTGTGAGAACTGTTTTGCAACGCTTTTAACATCATCAACACTTCCAAGGTTTGCATATATCTGTTTATAGGTTTCAATATCCATTCTCATTCAAATCCTTCAGAATACATTCTTCACATCTTTTCCTGCCGCAAAAGGCCTTTGAATATTCAACTATCAGAGCGTGATATTCCTTATATATGCCGACATCTTCGGGCAGCGAGTTCTCAAACATCCGCTGCAATTCCTGGTAATTTCCCTTGATCCCGATACATTTGAGCATACGTGTCGTATAGGCATCTATTACAAATTTTGGTTTTCCGGCAGCGTAAAGCACTATACTGTCAGCGGTCTCGTCCCCTACACCCCTGAGGGATAACATTACCCTGCGAAGGTCTTCAACCGGCATGGAAAAAACAGTCTCCATGGCATTTTCAGCAAAAAAGGCTGCTATTTCCTTGATACGGGAAGCTTTCTGCCGATAGAAACCACAGCACTTTACAAGCTCTTCTATAAGCCCGGAATCTGCTTCTGCAAGTGCCTCCACTTCAAGCAAACCATGTGCTTTAAGGTCATGGATAGCCTTTTCCACGTTTGTCCATTTTGTCTGCTGAGTGAGAACTGCACCGACAACCACCTCAAAAGGAGTTTGTGCAGGCCACCAGTATTGCGGCCCAAGTTCATTCAGAAGCAGATCATATACATTACAAAGTATTACCTGTTTCATATTCAATATGGGACCATTATTTCCAGAAGTCTTCCTCATAGTTCTCAGGAAGGTCCAGGTCCATCATCTCATCAAGTGACTTTCTTTTTCTGTCACCCGTTACCTGGATTTCACCACCATGCTTTGATTCGATAACTGTAGTATCTTTATTGCTGAGCACGATCTCTTCACTGCTTTTCAGAATGGAAGATTCCCCATTACTGCCACTGATAACATTTTCGACATTACTTACCTGCCTTTGCAGGTGGTTTCTCTCAGGTACATCCGGTGCCTGCCGGCGTTCTCCGTTCTCGTGCCTGATATCCCTTCCAAGTCTTAGGCGCGTCCTTTCAGCATATGTATCCTCCAGCGGGGCAGACCTGGAGAGCTCTTTATGAGTCAGTCGATACCCGATAATACATTGTTCATCCCCTGTACGCCATTCGATTACGTAAAGATGACAGTCTTTCTTCTTACACCTGGAAACTCCGTCCCTGGGACAAACATCGGGTAACGTCATGATTTAACCTCTATATATTAATGATCAGATACTTCTTAAAGCATTGGCGATCAGGGGTGCAACACTGACACAGCTCTGTGCCTTTTCGATGGTGTCGGTAGCAATTATATCCCTTACCCCTGCATTGAAAAGACGCAACACAGCATTTCTTGCCAGCACCGGATGGACGCATGCCAGATATACATCCCTTGCGCCCTGTGACCTGAGCAGTTTTATGGATTCTGCCATGGTTCCGCCTGTGGCGATCATATCATCGATAATGATGATATCCCTGTCCATTACATCCACATTTTTGGGTTTGATGGACACAGTATCCCCTGACAACCGGGTCTTTTCAAGATAATCGAACTCAAGGCCAACATCCTTTGCCGTGTTTTCAGCAAGGTTTATAGCACCCATGTCAGGTGACACTATCAGTGGACTGCACAGGTTCAGTGACCTTATATGATAACCTATCAGACGTGAGGCATCAAGATCGAAGGCATCCGCATTAAAATAACTAAGCACACTTGACTCATGGACATTAACCGTGAAAATCCGGTCTGCGTTGATAGTCCTTGCAATTGCCCTTGCGCTTACAGGTTCTCCGGTTTTGAATTTCTTATCCTGCCGTGCATAGCCCATGTAAGGTATAACCACATTTATGACAGGTGAATCCTCACAGGCATCTATAAGCTGTAACAATGCTATAAGGTCAGAATCGGTCGTCGTACTCTGGATGATAGTAACTTCATCCACGTCTTCGTCCAGGATGCGCGAGTAAAGTTCCCCGTCAGGGAATCTTGTAAAATCACACACGGTCGGTTCTATATTCAGCTCTCTTGCCACCCTTGTTGAAAGAGCCTGGGATGCCGGTCCTCCTATGATCTTCAAATAATGTACCTCTTTAAGATTTCATTTTTCTATAAGCCGAGTTTTCCTAATGTACCCTTATAATACATTAGTTTTGGTTCTCTTTGACTTTCTCAAGAACCTTGATATTTTGAATATATGTGGCAGGATAATTGCCTGTTTCATCTTTTTCTGCAGACTTGACCATGTCCCATACAGTAAGCAGGGCAACCGAAACACCTGTCAGGGCCTCCATTTCAACTCCGGTCCTTCCCACAGATCTTACCTCCACCTCAGCACGAACAACATTGCCATGGATAGAAAAATCAACATCCACCGAAGTGATGGGAATCTGGTGGCACATGGGGATGAGTTCGGGTGTCCTTTTGACAGCAAGTATGGAAGCTATGCGTGCCGTGGAGAATACATTGCCCTTCTCAACAGTCCCGGCACGTATCTTCCCGATGGTTGCCCCGCTGAGCACAATCTCCCCGGAGGCTATGGCTTTTCTAACCGTGCTATCTTTCCTGCTTATGTCGACCATGACCGCCCGGTCATTTTCGATATGTGTGAATGTAGTTTCCAATAGATCACCGTTTTTAATCGATCCTTATGTTCTGCCTTTGCAGGTAATCCTCTATAGTATTGTTGAGTTGTTCTTTAAGGCTTGTGGCCTCGTCAAGACTTAGTTTGAGGATTTCCTCATCCTTGCCATGACTGATGCTTATACGGATCCATTTCCTCTCAATGTCCACACTGATCCTTCTATTATCTCTCTCCATATCAAAACACCTTCGATATAACATCTGTAATCCGGTCAATTATATCTGTCGCAAGCAAACCGAAACCTTTCTCTTTAAACGCAAGGTCGCCTGCAGCACCATTTATAAAAACTGCACAGGATGCAGCATCTATGGCAGCATTGACAGCAAACAAAGCCCCGGTAACACCTGCAAGTACATCCCCGGTACCTCCCACGCTCATTCCTGCATTCCCTGTACTGTTCAGAAGGGTGTTCTGTCCGTCCGATATCACATCAATACTTCCTTTAAGGATGGTGGTGACCTTTTTGTCACCGGAAAAGTCCCTCACCACCTTCTTCTTTTCTTCAAGGGTCCGGGGAACTGTGAGGCCGGAAAGGCGTGAGAACTCACCTGCATGCGGAGTCACTATGAATTTACCTTTGCCATTTGCAGGCAGGGTAAGATCAAAAAGTGCATCCGCATCAACTACGGCCTTTTCACATAAAGGAAGAAGCAGCTCTACGGCCTTTATTGTTGCCGGGTCCCTGCCAATTCCCGGACCTATGACTACAACATCATGAGATACAATAAGCTTTTCCAGTACATCGATGTTGCCCGGGCTGAGTCTGTCTCCTTTAAGAGGGACAACTATCAGATCGGGAGAATATGAAGCAAGCGTGTCTGCAACATTCTCCGGAACTGCAACTGTTACAATATCGGCACCTGTGCGAAGTGCCGACATAGCTGCAAGGGCCGGAGCACCATAGTAGGCACCGCCACCTATCACAAGAATGCGACCGGAGTTACCTTTGTGAGCGTCCTGTTTTCGCCGGGCAAGCCTCATAAGATCGCCACGGCCCACATATTCCTCAGCATCCCTTAAGACACCGATGGGAACCACCTTCACCTTACCGGTGTATATTTCACAACCGGCTATTCCCAGTTCCTGTTTCATCCTGTGGAAGGTGATCGTCATATCTGCACGGATGCTTTTCACGGTCCCTTCACCCTCCGGATCGTAGCCTGAAGGGGAATCAATGGAAATCACATACTTCCCGGATGAATTGATAAGGTCAATTGCAGTTGATTCAGGTTCCCTTGGCGCACCTTTTATTCCAGAGCCAAGTATCCCGTCAACAATGATGTCTGCATCCTTTAAGCCCTGGTAGTTATCAAGTTCTGTTGAATCGGCTATCTCTTTTATCTCCCTGATAGCACTGTAAGCCAGCAGGGAGAAGTTATGTTTGGATTCATCTGTCCTGATGCGTTCACTATGGCCCAGCAGCAGCACTCTTACATCGTAGGCATCGTCAAGTGCAAGGTGCCTTGCTGCAACGAATGCATCTCCTCCGTTATTGCCCCTGCCAGCAACGAAGACTACTTTTCCATATTCAATGCGGGACATTATTTCCCGGGCAATTGCAGCACCTGCATTTTCCATTAGCTGCAGGGGAATGAGACCAAGGTGTGAACAGTTAGAATCAACCGCACGCATTTTCGAGAAAGTGAACGGGAACATAGGTATCTATTTATCCCTTTGTTTGCATTCTATTTATCAGTTAACTTGTTTATACTTTTTACCGAAAATCATTTTATGCTATTATAACACCTTATACGAGATGGAGGTCTTTTCATTAACACCGTTGCAAAAGAAATAAACGCAACTGATAAATCAAAGATCAAACCCACATATCTCATACTAGGAAGTGGGAGTTTTGGCTTTGCGTTAGCCAAGGAACTGAGGGAGCTTGACAAAGAGCTTATCATTGTGGACAAGGATTCCCAAAAAGTGGAAACACTGCGTGAAGAAGCCTATGAGGCCATTGTCGGTGATGTAAGTGACCCTCATCTTTTCGATGTCATCAACACAAAGAACCTCGCAGGCATACTTATACTTAGTTCTGATCCAAAAGCAAATAAGATGGCCCTGAAGAATATCAGGAACAAGGTATCACAGGATGTTTACTGCGTGGTGAGAGCTCCTGATGTTATAAACATGCAGGAAATGGAAACAATGGGTGCGGACCAGGTCATAATGCCACCCAGAATGGTTGCAAAATCATTATCCCGGTCCCTTGAACGTGCAGAAGCAATGCGCCGGGGCAATAAACTGACCCAGTGGTTTGAGGCAAACAAAGGTAAAAAGCTTGGTATAGTCGTCCATGATAACCCGGACCCTGATGCCATATCAAGTGCCCTTGCACTGAAAACTGTCGCCTCATCTTTCAATGTACTTGCTGACATCCTTTACCATGGAGAGATAGGCCACCAGGAGAACAAGGCTTTTGTTAACCTTCTGGGAATAGACCTTTACAGGACCGAGGATGTAGGATTCACAGGATATGAGAAGTTTGCACTGATAGACTGTGCAGTGCCGGGAGCCAACAACCCCCTTCCTTCAGACATGCATGTTAACATCATCATTGACCATCATCCAATAACAGATGCGGACATGGATGCGGACTTCATAGACATACGCCCCAATGTCGGTGCTTCTGCCACCATACTGACAAAGTACCTGCAGGAACTTAATGTTGACATAAGCAGTGATCTTGCGACTGCCCTGCTGTACGGGATCAGGACCGATACACTGGACTTTAAGAGAAATACCGATTCTGCAGACCTTTCGGCAGCTTCCTATCTCTATCCCCTCTCAGACCATGACATACTGGACCAGCTTGAGAGGCCATCCATGTCCATTGAGACGCTGGATGTCCTGGGTGAGGCAATCAATAACCGCCAGGTCATAGGAAGCTATCTGCTATCCAATGTAGGAAGCATACGCAACAGGGACACATTGCCCCAGGCAGCAGACTACCTTCTAAACCTTGAAGGTATATCCACATCCATTGTTTTCGGAGTTGCGGAGGACAGAATATACATCTCAGGGCGCAGCAATGACATCCGGGTCAATCTGGGAGAGGTCATGAAGCGTGCGTTTGGCGAGGATGCAGGTGGAGGACATGCAACAGCAGCTGCAGCCCAGATACCTCTGGGAGTTTTCAGCGCTGCAAAGGACCGGCAGACCCTTTTGAGGCTTGTCAATGAAGCTGTTGTCAAGAGGTTCCTTACGGCCGTAGGTGTGGAAGAAGACGATGACTGATGGACCTCATCAATCCTTCCTTTTTTCATCTCGATGACTGAATTTTACTTTGAGACTTAAGGCATTAAGATATTTTCTTATACCATGTCTGCGAACATTTAAAAAATGGATGACACATTAAAAGAAATGCTTATCAGACAACTGCAAGATGAGCTTGATGATGCGAAAAAGACAGATGCAGAGGAAATAGCAGCACAGATACAAAGAACAGGATTCCATTGTCTTATGTGTGGAAGGTGCTGCCGCAGGGAATCTGGCGATAACCGGGTGGCATTGGTGCCTGAGGAAATACGCAGGATACAGAATGGGCTGAACCTGGAAATGTATGATGTGGCTGAACCATTGAACATAGAAGCAGAGTCGCCAGAAGAAGAATGTTCACTCCATGCGCAATCCGGTATGATCGATGAGGATGGCAACATCCATACTTTCGGATGGATGCTACGCCGGAAAGAGAACAGGGATTGCTGTTTCATTCCTGATGAAAGAAGTAACAACCTTTGTAGCATATATGAACTGCGTCCCCTCATGTGCAGCACATATCCATTCTACATGGAAGGACTTAAGCTTAGAACATCAGAATGTGAAGGACTTGGAAAGGAGATAGGAATACAGCAAAGCAGGGAACTTGCACACATGGTGCTTGAAAGATACCTGTGTGAGCTTAAAGATACCATTCTGACCTATGAGAACTATAGCAGTTTTACAACCGGACTGAAAGGTAAGGTAATTACAGGATCGAATCTGAAGCAAGGCTACTTAAATTACATTGTCCATAATAGTGAAGGAAAGTGCAGGATCACCAGGAATATCTGAACTCCGGTCTATCGATTGATTTATAATGAATAAACAGTATGCAGGAATAAACATGTCTGCTAACAATGAACCTATGACGATCTCTGAGAAGATCTTTTCGAAGGCCTCCGGGAAGACGGTAAGGGCCGGAGAATTCGTAATGGCAAATATAGACAGGGCAATGACCCACGATATCACAGGACCTCTTGCGGTAGAAGGATTCTACGAAATAATGAGGGACAAGGAAGAGAAAAAGGTATGGGACCCAAGCAAGATAGTTATCCTTTTTGACCACCAGGTTCCTGCGGATTCCCTCAATGCAGCTGCCAACCACACAATGCTGAGGAAATTCGCAAAGGAACAGGGAATCATCAATTATGACGTTTATGAGGGTGTCTGTCATCAGGTAATGCCTGAGAAAGGACACGTCAGGCCCGGAGACCTTGTGGTTGGATCTGATTCCCACACATGCGCCTATGGTGCACTGGGAGCTTTCTCAACAGGCATAGGCTCAACGGATATGGCAGCAGTCTTTGCAGCCGGAAAGCTCTGGTTCAAGGTCCCCGAGACAATCAGGTTCGAGGTTGAGGGAAAGCTTCCGGAACACGTTTACTCCAAGGATGTCATCCTCCACCTCATAGGCGATGTCGGAGCAGAGGGTGCAAGATACAAGGCAGCCGAATATGCAGGCTCGACCATAAGATCAATGCCGATGTCTGAGCGCATGACCATTTCCAATATGGCCATAGAAATGGGAGGAAAGGCAGGCATCATAGAGGCAGATGAGATCACAGAGAAGTACCTCAAAGAACGCATACCTGACTATGAATTTGACCCTTACTGGGCATCGGATGAAGATGCGGAATATGAACTTCACAAGTACGATGTCAGCAATCTTGAGCCACAGGTTGCATGCCCGCACAACGTGGACAATGTTAAACCTGTCACTGAAGTTGAAGGTACAAAAGTTGACCAGATATTTGTTGGTTCATGCACCAACGGAAGGTTTGAGGATATAGAGATCGTTGCCCGGATGATGGGAGATGAGCCAGTGGCAAAAGGTGTCAGACTTCTTATCATCCCTGCTTCCAGGACAGAATACATGAAAGTGCTCAGGGCAGGTTACATCGAACAGTTCATGGAGGCCGGAGCTATCGTGGAAGCTCCATGTTGTGGTCCTTGTATGGGTGGTTCTTTCGGACTGCTGGGTGACGGCGAGGTAGGGCTTGCAACATCCAACCGTAATTTCAAGGGACGTGAGGGAAGTCCTCAGTCCTTCGTATACCTGAGCTCACCAGCAACAGCAGCAGCCTCCGCACTCACAGGAGAGATTACAGATCCCAGAAAGATCTGATCTCTTTTTTTGGTAAAGAGAGACCACAAAAGATATATTACACAAATTTATATGATAGTTTCAGACGTTGGTATAACCAACACTATCCCGTCATATTGTGTGTGGATTACAACCAACGTCACCATGACTTTTTTCATAACTTCTCTTCATGGCCAAAAGCATGATTGTGGGAATAAGGTCCCTACACCATAAAGATGTAATATGATTACCATGTATTTTGGAGGGATAGATAATGGCAGACACTGACCTCTCAATATTTGATGAACTGTACGGCATAATACAGGACAGGAAGGAAAATCCTGTTCAGAACTCATATGTGTGCTCTCTGCTCGACCACAGGAAAGGTATTGATAAAATACTGGAAAAGGTAGGGGAAGAAGCCATAGAAACAATACTTGCCGTCAAAGGCAACAACAGGGAAGAAATCATATATGAATCATCCGATCTGCTTTTCCACCTCATGGTAATGTTTGTGGCAAAGGGAATATCCCTTGAAGAGATAGCCACAGAACTTAAGAAAAGAAGAAAATGATATTACCGGGTATCGGATCAAAGGTATAAAATCTCAATAAAAGACACCTCAGTATACTATCAATTCATGGAAGACATCCTTTTTTGACAGGATACCTTTTGGAACGCCATCATATAAGATCAGCAGGAAACCAACATCATGCCTGTCAAAGACCTTTACAGCATCATAAAGTGATGTTTCCGAGTCTATGGTTATGAGGTCACGGGTCATTATATCCTTGACCCTGGCAGTCATTTTTCCACTTGCAACAGCACTGCCTATATCCGTAAAAGTGACAACACCAAGTATTTCACCATCTTCCATAACAGGAACACCATGGATATTGTTCTCCACAAGCAAACGTGCCGTCTCCTGTATGGAAGCATTTCCGCTTATGGAAATAAGATTTGTGCGTGCATAGTTCTTGACAGGTTTCTTTGGAAGTGAGATCATCTCGTTGATAGAGAATACAAGGGTGTTCTGGGTATCATCCCTGCCTACGATCTCCCCGCGGACTATCAGTTTATTCACAGGGGTGGGACCCATCTGGACCAGGTCCCCCTGCTCAAATCCCTTTATATTACCAAGAATCTTTATCATACCGTGGCAAAGGTCCGGATGCCTTACTGTGGTGAAACTTATCTCTGCCACTGTTGCCCCTTCCACAAGCCTGTCGTTTCTATAGATAGGCACAGTGGCCTCATGATCCATTGCAGTAATGCTTAAAGCCTCATATGCCTCACCCGTTGCCTTATAACCACCTTTAGGACCGGGAACGCCTTCTACAAGACCAAGGACTTTCAAAGATTGCATCTGGTTGCGGACAGTTCCGGGATTACGACTAATCAATTCTGCAATTTCCTCACCTTTAATAGCGCGGTCTTTTTCCCTCTGAAGGTTGATCAATGCGATGAGAATATCTTTCTGTATAGGAGTCAGTTCCACTAAATCACCGGTCCATTATCTCAAATATAGGTAATAGATACTCAAAGGAGATATATAAACTGTAGTATTTCAGCAAAATGATAGTAGAAAAGATTATATTTATAGGAATAGGGCTTTATACCTTAAAGTGATTTGATGCCACGACAGGAAGGAACATGATCTTTGAAAAAATAAATACAGTCCCCACATCAGAAGAATTACTGGACAAGGCCTTCAGGAGAGCAAGCAGGGCAATGTCAGGGAAGACCATCACTGGCAGAAGGACCGCCCTTGAGGCAAATGAATCTATGATGCTGACAGCAGCGAACATACTTACAGATAATCTTAAGAACATTGTCAGAAGATTCCCTACCTTTGAAAATCTTCCACCATTCTACTACGAACTTGCAGACGTAATGGTGGGAGTGGATGACATGAGAAAATCCCTGAGCAAGCTTGACTGGGCAAGTGCAAAGATACATGAGATAGCAAGGGAGTACGTAGGGAAGATCAGAAAGAGCAAGGACCCCCTCCCTGTAAGAAAACAATGTTTCGGACGTATTTCATCCATACTGTATTCCATAGACAAGGATCTGCTTTTCCTTAATGAGGCCCGGAACAAACTTCGCAAACTCCCGTCGGTGAACGATGAACCGACCATAGTTGTTGCAGGATATCCCAACATAGGAAAGTCCAGCTTTGTTACAAAGGTTACAGGAGCAACACCTGAGATAGCACCATACCCATTCACCACAAAAGGTGTATCTATAGGTCATTTCTTCGTTGGGAGTGACAGATACCAGGTAATGGACACTCCCGGACTTCTTGACCGGCCAATGTCACAGCGCAATGAGATAGAACTTCAGGCGATAACCGCCTTAAAGAATCTGGATGCAGTAGTCCTCTTCATAATAGATGCAACTGAGACATGCGGATACGAGATAAAAGACCAGAAACGTATGCTTGACGAGGTGCGCAGTGAGTTCGGATTACCTGTGCTTGTTGTTGCAAACAAGTGTGACCTCCCGCAGTACAGGGAACTTGATTTTGTGGATATGAGAATGTCCATGGCAACCGATGAAGGCGTTAATGAGGTTACTTTGAGACTTATAGAGATGGTCAGAAAAGCCATCGAAGAAAAGCAGACTGATGAAAAAGAGGAAACAATCGGAAATGAACTGTGATATGATCACAGGACCTTTTCCATAATACCCAGCGCAACCTTAAGCTTATCCATGGATGAAGCATAGGAAAGGCGTATGTGACCTTCACCCCTGTCACCAAAAGCTGTACCAGGAACAACGATCACTCCGTTGGATATCAATTTTGATGAAATGTCCCCTGATGTTGAGCCTTCCGGCACCTGCGGAAAAGCGTAGAATGCACCCTTAGGGGAAGCACAATCCAAACCTAATGAGTTCAATCCTTCTACAAGCATGTCCCTGCGGGACCTGAACTCATCACGCATGGCAAAAACCGAGTCCATGGGCCCGGATACGGCAGCCAGTGCAGCCTTCTGTGCAATTGAATTTGCACACGCCTGTACATACTGATGGACCTTGAGCATCTGCTCCGTATATTCCTTACCTGCAGCTACATAGCCTATTCTCCACCCGGTCATTGAAAAAGTCTTGGAAACTGCATTGATGGTGATCACATTATCAGAGAACTGTGCAGGACTTACATGTTCACCCTCATAGATGAAATGCTCGTAGACCTCATCTGAGATCAGGGTAATGCCATGGTCATCTGCTATCTGGGCAAATGCCTCCATATCACCCTTACTTTGAACAGCCCCTGTAGGGTTTGCAGGAGAATTAACTATCATGGCTTTGATCTTCGGGGAGATCCTCTCCACAACCATTTCAGGACTTATCGTTAGATCATCTGCAAGAGGGAGAGGGATCACACGACCGCCCATCAGGCTCACCAGGGAATTATAGGATACAAAACCCGGATTTGCTATCAGTACCTCATCCCCGGGGTCCACAAGTGATGCAATTGCCAGCTCCAGGGCTTCTGATGCACCGGAAGTGACAATGATCCCTTCGGGAGAAACATCAAAACCATTCTCATTCTTGAATTTGGAACTTAGTACCTGGCGAAGCTCAGGTATGCCCGGACCTGCGGTATATCCGGTGAAACCTTCATTTATAGCATCTATTGCAGCCTGCTTGATATGCTGCGGAGTATCAAAATCCGGTTGTCCCAGGCCAAGATTAATGGCATTTGGACCCGCACCTTCAAACATCTTCCTTATACCGGAGATGTCAATATCCAAAACCCTCTGTGCAAACTTTGAACCAGGCATATTTGTCCCTTCAGTATATTCATTCTATGTTAGTATGTCTTGATTTCAGGTCCTCTTCCGAAGCTCCTGTTATGTAGATCAGCTCTGCGATCACAGCATCAAGGAAAACACTTGCAGACGTTTCAAAAGAGGTGCCCAGCGGGGTGAGGTAAGTATATTCACCACGCATATGACGCTCAACATATCCTCCTGCATCATCCTTTGTCCTGCCTGGAAGGACTATTACAGTATCCGATAATTCCCCCAGTTTGGAATCCTTATTGGAAGTGATTGTCACTAGTTTGGCACCTATTTCTTTGGCAACTTTCCCAAGATCTGAAACAGAACGTGTCTGTCCTGAGCCTGAAATAGCAATCACTATGTCAGCTTTACTGACTGCCGGTGTTGTAGTCTCACCCACCACATGGGATGCAAGACCAAGGTGCATGAGCCTCATGGCAAATGCCCTTCCGACAAGACCCGAACGTCCGGCGCCCATGACAAAGATCCTCCGTGCACCCATTATGTCCTCAAGCATCTGCCTGACAGAATCCTTGTCAAGTTTATCAGCCACATTTTCAAGATGCTGTGCCATTAATCGAATAGAAGATATTAAATATTTACATTCAGTTAAATGAATCTCTTTCATCTGATTTCCTCTGAAGGTCAATCTAAAATAACAGGATCATCATATTTGTCCCTTACATCATCCTTATAATTGATATTTTTAAGCTTCCAGCCATCGATATTGCTCAATTCTTCATACAGCCGCATGATATCTGAATTGTCTCCGGTCCAGTAGCAGTCTAAGATAGTGTCCTTGTCTTTAAGTTCTTCGGTTACCGAACCTGCAAGGTAGAACAAGGCTTTTTTGCTGGAAAAAGGAACATTGAAGGTTGTCCTGTAACCTTCTTTTGACCTTGCATACGAAACAAGGATATATCCATTGCCTTCATAGCCCGTGATATCCTCAAAATCACAAGTCACCTCGAGTTCATGGACAGCCGAATTGTCTATATTGGCAATACCCAGAAGTATCTGCCCTATCACGACATCCGGCACCTGTCTTCCAAACCACACGGATATTTTGCCGTATGTACAGACTACATTCACATCATCCCTGCCCATCTCAAGTGAAGAAAGGGAGAGATTAGGTGAAATCAGATTTTCCCTGTATTCTTTTTTATCCATTTGCTTCACGCAAATCATTTGTTTATGGAAATGAGAGCACTTATCATATTACGGTCTTTCTTGAGCGTCTTTAGCTGATCAGCAGGACCAATGACTGTGAGCCTTGTCTTAAGTGCATTCTTTTTAAGGAGCTTCCCTATAAAAGAAGTATCCACTTCTGAAGGGTAGCTTTCCATTTCTATGCCCGAAAAACCATCCGGCTCGATAAGTGTCATGGTCATCTCTATAAGGCTTGCTTCCTCCTCAGGACTCAGGCCTTTTTCAAGGACCAGTATCTTTCCGCTTTTTACCTCATCTATAATAAACCTGACCTTTTCCACAGGAGTCATCTCAGCAAGCCTGTGTTCAGATACAAGATCCATCTGGAAGCCCTGCATTGACATCACCCGAACCTCTTTGCAAGTTCTTCATAGAATGTATCTATGTTCTTTCCTTCCAGGGCCGAGATCGAAACCATAGGATGCTGTGGGAATGCATCTCTTATGGTTGCCGGTGATGCTTCTGCAAGATCCACTTTGTTGGCAACTATGAGAAGCGGAAGACTTCTGGCTTCCATATTCCCTATAACAGTGACATTGACCTGGGTAAAAGGATCCTCTGTGGCATCCATCACAAGAATGACACCATCTAGATTCTCAAGCCATTTCACAGCCTCTATAACGCCTTCTGTAGCTTCCTTTGCGCGTCTTTTAGACTCTGCCTCATCCATGCCCTGCTCCATGAACTCATGGAAGTCTATCTTGGTGGCAAGTCCCGGCGTATCGATGATATCAAGGGTGATGGAACTGCCATTGGTCTTGATCGTTACGCCTTCCCTGCGCCTTGCCCGTCTTGTTTCGTGGGCAATATGAGATACCGAGCCCATAGCATCCCCGGTCCAGTCCCTTAATATGCGGTTGGCAAGAGTGGTCTTTCCTGCATTTGGCGGACCATATATACCAATTCGAGCATTCTGTTTTTTGAACAGCTTTTTGAAAATATCTGAAAAATTCCTCTTGAATTTCTTGATTACGCCCATTCATTCCCTCCGTGAAGTAGCATTATATTTAACCATGGATAATTTTAGTAGTATAAACACTCATTAACATATAATTTTTATTATCTGAAACCATTGCCTGCCTGCCCCTGAGATCATACGACCCTTGACATTGCGGAATTTATTGCAATCTCTGCAATATTGGAACCATAGTCAGCAGTCCTGTCAATACTGTCCACCACCGTACCAAGAGCAACAACCGATCCATAGGAATTGATCTTGAGGATAGACCCGTTAAGTTTGTTTATCATGGGAGATATGTTTGAAACCCGGTCAATTACCTGATTTGCCAACACCACATCGAAATTGTAGAGTGCGTCTATTGCGTCCTCCGCGATCTTTCTTGACAGCTCGGAAGTCGTTTCTAGCATTTCCATTATATCATCAGGAATAGGGCCATTCAGAGTAGTGGTGACCTTGGCTATCTTTCGTGCATGGTCTGCAATACGTTCAATGGGACCGGCTGCCATTCTCAGGTCATGGTACTCATCTATGGAAGTCTCAGCCGCATCCGGCAACCTGGCCCCGCGTAATATGGCACGGAACTGTTTTGCAATCAGAAGGAACAAACGGTCCACATCATCATCCCTCTGGTCAACATCAAGGGCAAGATCAGCGTCAAGTGTCTTAATAGCCTTTATTGCATCGATATGCATTGAATTGGATATCAGGTACATCCTTCTTACACTCTTTTTAATGGATATCTCATCCGGATTCAAAAGATCCTGGATAACCACTTTTTTTGCGGTCTCTTCGATAATTTCAGGACCTATCAACTTGTAACACATGCTTCGGATGATGTTCTTCTGTTCTGCAAGTATCCTGTCAGCTTTCACCTCGATTATATCAGACCCTGCAAGATAGGCAGCTATCATGTCCCTCATAAGGACATCGCCCATCCTCCCTGACACATCGATCTGGATCTTCCTGGCCGGAGGAGCATCATGTATCGGATCGATGACCAGTTTCCCGTCAGGCTGGGGCTGTAAAGTGACTCGGCTGCCTGTTTTGATACCTACCTTATCGGCCCAGGTTTTTGGAAGCGATATTATGTAAGTAGAACCACCTGTCTGCTGAACTTTTCTGGTTTCTATTGAAATCCCTCATTTATGTTATGAAATATTTGAATATATAGAACATCAAGTAATATATAGGCACTTCCCCAGTAATAAAAGACATATTCTATGTGAACTGTAATATCCAGCCACTCAGAAACGCAGAGAGTATTCTTTTGATCCTATGTACACCGCTATGTCTGACGGTGAGGACGTTTTTGAAGACAGAATAAGCATTGAAAATGACTTCCATTCTATAAGAACATCGATTACATGTGAAGAATCCATTTCAAGAACAAGCTCCTCTTTTATGACATTCAATACCTTTTTTGAAAAAGCAGTAGCAAAAGAAACTTCAAACGGATAGACCAAACGTATAGAACCAGATATGATATGATATATATTCTCAAAAGAAAGAGCAGTTTGATCTTCATCAAAACACAAATGGAAGTTAAGGCCATATGCATTTGTCCAGAAACGGCATTTACATCCTTTGTGCAAATCAGGAAGTAACTCTGCAATAGTTACATCTTTTCCAGGTGAATTACCATCAAAGTCCAAATTCCCACCATCCGGATTTATTTAAATGCCACACAAATAATAATGCTACACAAGTTAAGTAGAATTACCTGATTTAAGCAAATACGTTGCTTTCAGCAAGATCTGCAAACAATGACCATAATCATCTGAGTATTAAGTTCCATCAGATTATAACCATAAGATACAAAGTTTAATGCAATTATGTATATATATAGTAATTTTGAGCTAAGAATAGCTTTGCTGCATAATTTAATCTAAAGAAATAATAATATATGACAAACATTATATATAGATAGTAAAATATATTAGGACGCAGGCATACAGGCAAATATACGTGCACAGACCAGATTTAGATCATGGTCTGAACAATATCCTGTCAGGCTTTTTTATTTAAGCCTGAATAGACGTGTCTTTAGAATCCAGTAGTTTATTGATATAATATTATACTTGGAAAATAATATTAGATCGTCTGCGACTCTTCTAAACTATGAACTCTAATTGCACGATTAGTCATCCAGGCTCCTTGATTAACAAATATGAACCTGCATGCAGAAGTTTTGGAAATACCATCATACCAACTATCAACCTGTTACGAAGTTCCGTACTCGTTTCCTTTTCAGGAGCACTCAGAATACACATAGCATTCCTCCTGATGAATATCAGTTCTGTGTTCCTGAACTGCCTGGCAGGAGGACTCATAATTTATTCAGTCTATACCCTGGACAGGGCCATGGACTCTGAAGAAGACATGGCCAACAGACCCGAATTAAAAGGAGCTTCTAATAGAACAGCATTGATAGTCTCTTTAATGTGTTTTGTGGCAGGGGCTGCAATCCTCACTTCAGACGGACTCATGATCATCGCCTTTCTTCCACTCATTACAGGTTACCTTTACAGCAAGGGCCTGAAAATAGGAAAATTCGATCTGAAGCTTAAAGGAGGGCTTGGTAAGAAAAACCTTGTTGTGGGAATCACCTGGGGTGCCTTTATTGCAGGGATTGCAGGGATCGATTCCGGGAATGTCGTTGCTCCACTAATAGTGTTCCTGTATTTTGGCATGAAACTTTTTGTAAATTCCACAATATATGATTTTAAAGACATAAAAGGAGATACTCTGGCAGGAATCCGGACATTACCTGTAGTATTGGGCCAGAGAAAAGCAAAAAAAATCCTTCTCATCCTCCACCTTCTCTCACATTCAATTCTTCTGGCAGCCATAATTACAGGAACAATAGCTTTTGAACCTGTGATACTTATATACAGCCTGTTCATCGGACTACTATATATCAAAAGCTTTGCAGAACAGGTAGAAAGAGAAACAAAGAAAAGACTGGCTGGGAGACTTTTCATGATCGACGGAGAGTCAACATCAATAATAGGATTAAGAACGCTTATATATGGGATCCTTATCTGAGCTCATCAGATAGAAACGATCTTACGCGATATACCCTTAAAATGATCGAAAAGACCAGTGCCCCACTTAAGAGCTGAACTATCATAGCCTACAAGGTCATCCCTGGGGTCATATGTGTCCGGATTGAAGAAAAGGGACATCGAGAAAAAAACATCTGTAACCACAAACGCAAGTTTGACATCTTCAATGACAAATAATTCAGTATGAGGTGATTTTAAGTAGAACTCCATTTTGTCAAAATGTTCATCCCTGACCTTTGAGAAAACCTTTTCAGTAAGGATCAAAGAAGTCGGGATTCCCCTGTCAGCAAGCCCTACTACAAAATCAGGATATGTAGGGATAAATATGGATGAAACCCCTTTGATGAAAGAGGATCTGGAAATGTTCTCTGTGAAAGTCTTATGTGACTCATAGATGTTCTCAATACTATCAGAAACCACCTCACAGTTTATCAGGTCCATGAGATTGTCCATCAGATGCCTGGGGATATCATCAAGATAATGCTCTTCCCAGAAGGATTCATTCTTTTCAATGGTTTCGATCATTTCTAAAAATGGCCTGAAATGAGTGATTATGGCTCTTCCGATAGGAGTGATCTGGTAATGTTTATCCGTCTTCTCTATAAGATTATAGGCCTGCATTTCCTTAAGCCGCGGAGATATCTCCGGGGAAGATACATCGAAATGGTCCTTAATATCTGATAATGTACTCGGCTTTTCCTCAAGTAAAAACAAGATATCTTTTCTTTTTTCCGAAAAGGTCAGTATACTTAAAAGCCCCTTTGATTTCACGATTACCACCTATATTTTTATTGAGCCATTTTCCAGCCGATCAACAGAACGACCCCTGTTAATTATATAAAAGTTAATTAATGGCTTATAAGTGTTTTCTAATCAAGTGCAGTATAGTATAAAAATTGTACATCATTGACAAATTTCCACTGCATTTAAAGCAAATTTTCTTTCGTGACAACGAGAAATATAAAAAGATGAAACTGAAAGAATAAAGCACTTCAATGAAGGAAGTGCCTCATTCCCGTAAATACCATGGATATCCCTAACCTGTTAGCAGTGTCAATTACTTCCTGATCCCTGATAGAGCCACCCGGAGACAGTATATACTTAATACCAAACTCAGACGCATGCACAACACTGTCATCGAAGGGGAAGAATGCATCAGATGCCATGACCGATCTTGAGAAGATTTTATTTACATAATCCTCAAATGATACATCGGGCTTCTCACGCTCATATATGACCTGAAGGTTCTCACGGGCTTTTGTTGCTGCAAGTTTCCTGATGGAATCAACCCTGTTAGGCTGGCCTGCACCCATTGAAAGCATCATGTAGCAACCGTCATCATACTCATATGCAAGGGTCACTGCATTTGACTTCACACATTTGCAAGCATGTAGGGAGAATTCGGATACAGCACGAAGATCCTCAGGATATTCAATTTCGGTTACACAATCCCATTTTTCATAGATGCCAATGTTGCGTGATTGTTTCAGGATGCCACCAATAACATACTTATAAGTATCAGTCACAGTGAAAGGCTCATTCAGTTCCTCCAGCTCAAGAAGACGCAGGTTCGCACTTTTATTCCTGAGGTAATCAAGGGCATCAGGTTCAAAACCGGGAGCAAGGATGATCTCAACAAATTTACCGTTAAGGAATTCCGCCGCCTGCAGGTCAAAGACGGTATTGGTACATATTATGCTTCCATAAGCCGATATAGGATCGCCGTCCCAGGCTGCCTTAAGGGCCTGTAAAAGGGTGTTGCCGGTTGCAAGTCCGCACGGGTTGTTATGTTTTACAATGGTCACTGCCGGTTTAGACGAAGAGAGTTCCTTGACTGTCTGAAGGGCATTATCAGCATCGATATAATTGTTATAAGATAATTCCTTCCCATGGAGCTGTTTTGCGTTTGCAAGTGAAGGACCGGTTATATTGGCATCCTTATAGAATTTTGCATCCTGATGCCAGTTCTCACCATACCTGAGAGTAATGCCATCGCTAAACTTCATACGCAAAACATCCTGACCAAGCAATTCCTTGCTAAGGTAGGTGTCGATGGTGGCATCATAATCAGCTGTGTGCCTGAAAGCCTTAACTGCAAGCAATTCCCTGGAGCGGAGGGATACAACGCCGGTGGACCGGATCTCCTTTAACACGGAGCCATAATCATTGGGATCACATACTACAGTTACAGAGCTGTAGTTCTTGGCTGCCGAACGAAGCATGGCAGGCCCTCCGATGTCAATGTTCTCAATAGCCTCCTCAAGCAGCACACCTTCCTTTGAAACGGTTATCTCGAAAGGATAAAGGTTGACAACCACAAGATCTATCATTTCCACTTCTGCTTTTTGGGCCTCACCCATATGATCGTGGTCGTCCCTTATACACAGGATACCACCGTGGATCTTAGGATGGAGCGTCTTCACGCGTCCGCCCATCATTTCCGGGAAGCCCGTGACATCTGCCACATCCATGACCCCGATACCTGAGTCACGGAGCATGCGGGCAGTCCCGCCGGTAGAGATGATCTGTATATTAAGTTTTTCGAGTCCACGAGCAAAATCTACAATTCCGGTCTTATCAGAAACGCTGAGCAGTGCTCTCTTTACCAAAAAATCACCGTATGAAATTGGCAGATATATACTATAAGGCTTCTGGTCAGAATCAGGAATTGAATTTGACAACGGGACACACATCAATGCACTTCCCACAGTGTACACACCCTTCACTAATGATAGCCAGTCCTTTCTTTACGCTGACAACCCCTTGCGGACATTTGCCCACACATACTCCGCAACCACTGCAGAACAAAGCCCTTCTCACAGAGAGTTCCACTTTTCTCATCAGTCTTCTGGCATCCCTGTCAGAATCGCTTCTTGCAGTGACATTACCCGATGCAAATATCTGTGCGCGGTCCTCTCCGCGGGACACCATGGCAACGCCCTCCATATAGGTAGCCTTTCCCACTGTCCCCAGAATCCCGGTCTGCTCAAGCCTTCCAAGATCAACAGGACCGTCAAAACCACCTTCTGCAGATATACCTCCCTGCCTGCATGGACGATAACCTGATGTCACGGTGAAGTTAAGACTGGCCTTTCCGTCTCCTTTGGCAACGATGCCTATTCCCTTTCTTTTTGCTAGTTCCTTCAACTGGGAAGGCAGTTCTTTCCACCTCCAGAAACCATGTCTTACCCATTGCTCTGAAAGGCCCATACGTTCAGCATAGGAAAGCAGGTAATCATCAAGTTTTTTTTCCATTTCAGGATGTGTTTCCTTAAGCCTGACAAGATCGGCCATTGAACTGGAAGGGCACAGCCAGCACCCGATCCTGTCAAAACCGTTCTCATACATAGGATTGAACAGGAGATCATTCCTGAAGATATAGAGCCACACATGCATTGCCGTCCAGTTCTGAATAGGAGCTGCAGCAACCTGGTTACTTACCCATGGGTTCTTCCATACCCGCTCACTTTTGGCCCTTGTATCTGACTCGTACTTTCTCTGGCCGATGAAAGTAAGGCATCCGTTCTCATAATGATCATTGATTATCTGGGTGATGGGACCCAGCTTACAGACCTTGCAGCACCATCGCACCTCCACACTTGGGGGACCGAAGCTGTCCACCGAATCCCAGAAAGCATTGCCGGAACTTATCATTTTCAGCGGCCTGCCATAGAACTCTGCAACATCATGTACATTCTTTACGGTTTCCGGGAACTCTATACCCGTGTCTGCAAAAAGAAGGTCATAGTCATCAAGGCATTCGCTGACAAGATGAAGCACTGCCAGGCTGTCCTTACCACCGGAGAAGGATACTGTCACCGGCCGGTCCACAGAGGAAGAAACATTCTTAATGAACTTGTGAGAACGTTCTACAAACTCATTCATGTAGAACTCATTTGCTTTTACAGCATCATCCCATGTCTGCCCACCCTGAGGAACTGATACATCAGCCGGTTTGTCCTTGAACCTCACCTTGACAGCAGAACCTTTGCCTCTCTCAAGCATCTTTTCCCCGTTCATACGCGCGCGTCCGGCCCCGAGCACTTTACCCTCATGGGTCAGGACGACCACCTCATCCATTTCCCTGATACGGGGGTCAGCATCCTTCACACCTGGAGCCAGTACGCTTGCACCATCAAGGATGAACTTTTCAGCCCCGGCATCAATGCATACCCAGTTCTTCAGGAGTTTATGGCCGCCATTGCCAAATATCCTGCGTGCACCATTTAAACGCAGGAGCAGGACCCATTTTAACTGTTCAAGCTCAAACCGGATATTAGCTATGACCTCTCCGTCAACTACAATCTCGTCCATACGGTCATCATAGGGAGATTTGTTCAGGACAACTATACGCTCATCGGCAATCAGGGGGGCATTGAACTGTTCAATTGAAATATCATTAATATGAGCGATCTCGTATGGAAAAGCAGGACGGATATCTCCGGGAGGGGTCACAGTCACCTGTCTGGTAACCGTGCCACAGGAACATTCTTTCCCAAGGACAGGAACATTACATGAAGGGCACCAGTGAAGGAGCAGTTCACCAAGATACAGAGGTTTTGACATTGTGCTTCCTCCATATTGAAGTCTTAAATACTTTTTGCCAAATAGAAGATCAAAAGAATTTAGATGCTAACGAAGATCGCACATTGCACATATCAGAATAGTTGCAACTTTCACACAGAGGACTTTCCTGTTTGTCCGGCATTGACCCTTCTTTGATCTTCCTGACCCGGCCAATTGCACTTAACACCTGCCTTCTGTCGGTGGAATGGATGTTGACCTTCCTGAAGATACCGGACCTTGCATAGAGAACAAAACCATACTTTACAGGACTTTCATGCATCTCTTCTGCAAGCATTGCAAAAGATGTTATGTGTAACCTGTCGTTCATCCAGACACCTTTGTCCGGGGAACTTCCGGTTTTGATAATGACCGGAGCATAAGTCCCATCCATATCCGCAAGTCGATAGGGAACACCGGTGACATTGAGTTTTTCAGAGTAAAGGTAAGGCTCTTCACCCCGGGCAGCCAGCCTGCCGGCAAGAAGCGATATTTCAGGCAGGGAAATCTGCGCGGAAAGATTTTCCTCAAGTACGGCAAAACAGGACCTTATGATCTGTGATGCTCCTTGTATCATTTCTGCCGTAACTCCTTCCATTTCCACAGGATATATATGAGGTATGGCCCCCAATGCCTCCGAAAGAAATCCCTCCAGGCGCTCAGATGTTACATCGTCTTTTGACGAAGAGTCTTTCAACATATGAGAATATGACATAGCCATTTCCTTTAATACAAGATGTTCTATAAAGGATTGGGAAGAAGAAGATACTGCCTGATGACCGCGGCATGAATAATATAATTTCCTTGCACATGAAAAATAAAGCGATAACTCGGAAACCGTTATTTTAATTTTTTCTTTTTTGGGAAACATATTTTAATAGTAGATATATAACATAGTATAAATACATAAATGGTTTGATACGAAGTATATCGACAATAAGCGAACTTGTATTCGTTAAATATATATGTTAATCAATCCTTAGGAATATAAAGCATGAATGAAGACGAATCGCATGAAATGGTTCGCCAGCGTCTTGCAGAAAAGATGGCAGGCGAGATTACGCTGTCAGATAAGCCTGGCGAGGCTTTGAAAAAATGGCGATTGAACTTCGAGATCGCACAGACAGATCTTTCAGGCTACCTGAGCGTTTCCCCTTCTGTCATCAGTGACTACGAGAGCGGCAGAAGGAAATCACCTGGCACACTTATTGTGAGCCGGATAGTCGAAGCCCTCCTTAATATCGATTCAAACAGAGGAGGACAGAAGATTCATGCTTATGAGGGGATACTTTTCGCAGATAAGAAGTCAAAAGCCATTTACGCTACATATGAATACACATTTCCCATGCAGGTTGCAAAGCTTGCCAATATAATCCAGGCGGATATCGTCAATAAAGGAATAGAGAAACCGCTTTACGGATTCACCGTCGTTGACAGTAAAAAGGCAATTCTTGAGCTTTCATCCCATGAGTTCCAGAAACTCTACGGCTGGAGCACCGAGCGTGCAATGATATTCACCAAGGTCACAACCGGCAAGTCGCCGATGGTTGCCATCAGGGTCACCAACCTTAAACCTGGTGCCGTTGTAATACACGGGCTGCGCGGAAATGAAGTTCATCTGATGGCAAAGAAAATGGCTGAAATTGACAGGATTCCCCTTCTTGCAACGACAATGGACATTGATGAAATGGTAGAGGCGCTGAAAAAGTACAGCGAATACCATGTAATCGAGTAGATATAACATTAAAATGCACATTTGAACGGTGTTAAGATGAGTGTAGGGATAGTCTCATATGGTGCATATGTACCAAAATACAGAATTAAGATCGATGACATCGCCCGCGTATGGGGAGACGATGCAGAGATACTCAAGTCAGGACTGATGGTCTATGAAAAATCAGTGCCTGCTGTTGATGAAGATACAGCTACTATTGCAGTGGAGGCTGCCAGGGCCGCAATTTCAAGATCGTGCATAGATGCACAAAGAATTGGGGCTGTTTACACAGGTTCGGAGAGCCACCCCTATGCCGTAAAACCAACCAGTACCATCGTTGCAGAGGCAACTGGTGCAACCCCGGTGCTTACAGCTGCGGATTTTGAATTTGCATGTAAGGCTGGTACAGCTGCAGTCCAGGCCTGCATGGGACTTGTTTCCTCAGGAATGGTAGATATTGGCATGGCAATAGGTGCTGATGTTGCTCAGGGAGCTCCCGGGGATGCACTTGAATACACTGCTGCGGCCGGTGGTGTTGCATATCTCATCGGAAACAAGGAGTCAGAACTTGTGGCTGTCATCGAGGACACATACTCCTTTACAACCGACACTCCTGATTTCTGGAGACGTGAAGGCATGCCGTACCCAGAACACGGTGGCAGGTTCACAGGTGAACCGGGTTACTTCAAACATGTCACAAATGCTGCAAAGGGACTGATGGCAAAAATAGACACAAAACCTGCAGATTATGATTTTGCTGTATTCCACCAGCCCAATGGTAAGTTCCCCACCCGTGCTGCTTCTATGCTGGGTTTCAGTAAGGAGCAGATAAAGCCCGGACTTGTGGTCCCAAGGCTTGGGAACACTTATTCCGGATCATGTATGATGGGAATAGCCGCAACCCTTGACCAGGCAAAACCAGGGGACCGCATATTTGCAACGGCATTTGGTTCAGGTGCCGGCGGAGATGCGTTCAGTATAACGGTTACCGACAGGATCGAGGAAATAAGGGATAAAGCACCAACGGTGGAGGAACTCCTTGCAGATCCTGTCTACATAGACTACTCCAAATACGCCAGGCATAAAGGAAAAATAAAGGTGGCATGAGGTGTCAGAAATGAGAGATGTAGCGATCATAGGTATCAAGAACACAAGTTTTGGCGAACAGTGGGACCGCTCTTTCAGAGACCTTGTGGTTGAGGCAGGAGTAGGTGCTGTTGACGATGCCGGCGTTGTCGGAGAGAAGATAGACTCGATGTTTGTGGGCAACATGAGCGGGGGACAATTCGTAGAGCAGGAACATATAGGGGCGCTAATTGCCGATTATTCGGGACTTGCAAAGGACATACACGTACCTTCAACACGTGTTGAGGCAGCATGTGCTTCAGGAGGACTGGCACTCCGTCAGGGAATATATGCCGTATCTTCGGGAATTGATGATATCGTCATTGCTGCCGGAGCCGAGAAGATGACAGATGTCCCTTCAGCAAAGGCATCCTCAGCACTTGCGGCAGCCGCTGACAGGGAATGGGAAGGCATCATGGGTGCAACATTCCCGGGATTGTATGCAATGATAGCCAGGCTGCACATGCACAAATACGGGACCACCAGCGAGCAGCTGGCAGAAGTGGCTGTGAAGAACCATCACAACGGACAGTTCAATCCCATTGCCCAGTACAAGACTCCAATTACCGTTGAATCAGTACTCAAATCAATAATGGTTGCAGACCCGCTGCATATATTCGACTGTTCTCCTATCACCGACGGTGCATCAGCTGTGGTACTTGCACCTGCAGATGTGGCTCACGAGTACACGGATACTCCGATATATGTCAAGGCAACAGGACAGGCATCGGATACCATAGCACTGCACGACAGAAGGGATATAACCACTCTGGATGCAACCGTTGCAGCAGGAAAGAGAGCATACCAGATGGC
This sequence comes from Methanolobus sp. WCC5, assembly GCF_045690325.1. Taxonomy (GTDB): domain Archaea; phylum Halobacteriota; class Methanosarcinia; order Methanosarcinales; family Methanosarcinaceae; genus Methanolobus. The sequence continues at coordinate 1,860,077 of NZ_CP146981.1, forward strand.
AAAGATGGAACCAAAGGACATTCATCTTGTAGAGGTCCATGATTGCTTCACCATTGCTGAGATATGCGCCATTGAAGACCTCGGTTTTGCAAAGAAGGGCGAGGGCGGCATTGTCACCCAGAACGGAGAGACAGCAATAGGCGCCAGGATACCTGTCAACACTTCAGGCGGACTCAAGTCCTGCGGACACCCTGTGGGCGCCACCGGTGTGAAACAGGCTGTTGAGATAGTAGAGCAACTCAGGGGCGAGGCAGGAAAACGCCAGGTTGACGGAGCAGAAGTCGGGATGACCCATAATGTGGGAGGTTCCGGAGCCACTGCCGTGGTACACATATTCTCGAGGAACAGGTGATTGTCATGTCAGTACCAAGATTTTGGAGAAAACAGATAGCCAGGTACAACCTTGTAGGCACACACTGCAAGAGGTGCGGGGAGTATTTCTATCCGCCACGTAACATGTGTCCGGCATGCAGACGTGAGGGTGAGATAGAGGACTTCAAGTTCAGTGGAAAAGGGGAGGTACAAACCTTCACTGTGATCCACACCGCAGCTGAAGGTTTTGAGAACCAGACACCCTATATCCTGGGAATAATCAAACTGGAGGAAGGGCCAAGCCTCACAAGCCAGATAATATGTGAGCCTGAATACGTTCACATAGGCATGAAGGTAAAACCGGTGTTCAGGAAACTGGGACAGGCAAGTGAGCGTGGAATGATATTCTACGGTACCAAGTTCGTACCTGAACAACCCGGAAAATGTTAGAGATAGAAGTGAAAGCCTGTGCCGGCCACCAGCAGGTAAAGCAACTGCTGTCGGCCATGGGTGCTGTTTTTACAGGTGTCCAGCACCACTGTGACACCTATTTTAATGCCCCTCACAGGGATTTTGCAGATACTGACGAAGCACTGAGGATACGCTCCGTTAACGGCAGGTCTGTCCTGACCTACAAGGGCAGAAAACTGGACACCATATCAAAGACACGTGAGGAACTTGAGACCGAAGTGGACGGAGGGAACACACGAAGCATCCTTCTTGCCCTGGGATTCTCTGAATCCGGCATCGTAAGGAAGACCAGGGAGATCTTCAGGTTTGAGAACATGACCATCTGCCTTGACAGGGTAGAAGGGCTTGGCGAGTTCATTGAAGTGGAAATAAGTGCCCAATATGCTAACGAATCGGACATCGATATCCACAGAAAGAGAATATTCTCTTTTTTAGAGAACTTTGGCATTGGTGAAGAGGATTCCATCAGGACCTCTTATCTTGAAATGGTGCTGGAGCAGGGTGAGGATAAGTAAAATTTGAATGAGCTTTTGAGATTCATTGAAAGAGCAATTACCAGGATCAAGAAGTAAAATAAGGAATATATGGATAGGCTTGATCAATATAAAAAAACAAGTTCGTTTATGTTGGTGATTTTTCTGAGCTATATGATATAAGCAATGAAATAAAAAATTGAGATCTGCGAGACAATCTACAAAAAATATATGAAAACAGTAGAATAGTGATTATGATGCTGAGAAAAATCATTTATTAGTCTCATATATCCCTTGTAATTTTTCCTTTGTTAAAGGACATTTGAGTAAGTCGTTAAATTGCTCTTTACTAAGATGAAGCTGGTTCTTCATTCTATTTAACAGGATACTACCATACTCTTTTTTACCATGACTGACAAATATCCTTGCAGCTATCTTCCCATCTTCCAGATAATAAACATACAAACGATGATGACCGTCTGGTTTAGCATGGAAACCTTTTTTAGACAGCGCACTTTCGATGTCTTTTGGTTTAAAGGTAGCCACTTGTACCGCCTGTTATTGTTCTTAGTTTTTCAGAAAGGAGCTTCCCGCTATCTGCTAGTTCATCATCGGTTAGAACATATTCTTTAAAGAGAATGAAAAGCTGTTCTTCTGCTTCTTTTATTACACCTTTCATACTGTTACCTACAGCCAGAATCCCTAACCCATCATTTGAAGCAACATAACAGTCATCTTCTCTTTCCAATAAAAGCTGTACATTTTCTAAAAGAATTCTTGGCTCATCTGCTACTCTCATTTGCTTGAGGAAATAATCTTTTTTTTCTTCAATTGAATCTTCACTGTCGATGTACATAGCATAATACCTGTTATGCGGCTTCATCGTTCCCTTTACATTTACAAACTTACCTATATACTCCCTAACCTCGTTTTCTATTTCATTATCATAGAAACAGTTTATTTGTCCCTCTGTTGTATCAACCATAATCTTTTTCTTTTGATCAACTCTCAAATCAAATACCCAACCAAATATTTCCTTTTCATATTCTTCGGCTGGTTTATTCATCAACTCATGTAATATTTGTTTATGAAGAGAGGAAAGTTCTGTTGGTTTCTCACCACAGAAACCAATTGAAACCGTCTTAGAAGAACCAGTTTCCGGACACATTGAATAGAATTCCTTAAGTAATTTATTAAGGCGATGTGGGTCGTTTATTATTTGGTACAATTCCTCTTTTAATGCACCCTTTTTTGATATAGCTTTGAGAAGGTCATTTGTAGCACATATTGCTATCTCACCTAATGTACCATCATCTGTGATACTAACTTGTTCATCGCCAATTATTAGCTCTGCATCAACACTACCCATTTTAATGTCTTTGAAAAGCAGAGTGCATGAATCCCTGACTTCCTGAGGAAAAACGCCACTTGTACGACATCCATTTCCAAATACGTAATCTCCTACGTGATAAAGAATATTCTGCAGATGCTGAAGAGAATTAATGAAATCAATCGCTGGAACCTTTTTTCCACCGTCGACATACAATCTAACATTTCTTTTCTCATAGCCCAGAGCCATATTCATACCCAATTATAAGTGGTTATAGATAGAATATATATTTCACATTATGCCCATATAAAGATATTCTGAATGTAGTACATAAGTTTATTTAAATATATAAAAAAGGATGGGCGTTTGCCCATCCTTACAAAAACAAAATGAGTATTAGATGCACTTGGAATATGTGCCTAATTCTATGGGAAGTCAGGGATGAACTCTATGAGGCATAAGCCGAAGGTTTTCTGGTAGATCTTGATCTTTTTCTCGTTGCGCCCTGAGTTGACCCGGTTCATGTACAGGAGATCCCGTTTGGGGGTGGCTGGAGGTCATGGTCGTCCACTTTTGTGACCCTGTCGTACTTCCTGGTCACTTTGATCATGTTGTCCTACTTGACATCCTGCAGCTAGATGATGCCGCTCTGGGTGTTGTACTTGGAGAATGTGAGAATTATATGTATATAATATATAATTTTAAGTATTGAAATTAATACTATCTTTAGTTAGAAGTATTGTTTCAAAATAAATATATAATATCGTTCAGTTAGTTTTATTGATACAATATATACTAAAAATTGGGATGTGCATTATAAATGAACTTTCTATACAAACTAGGAACATGCCTAATTATGATTCTGTTGCTATTTGCATCATCGGCAATAGCAAACAGCTCAAAGGACATATGTACCCTGAATATAACTGAAGATTCAGCATTAAGTGTCTATTCTTTATTGATAAAATCCACTGACAAAGACAAAGAAAATGTTCTTGAATACATTGATTTGTGTGAGTTATCTTCTGAGAAAAAGGCACAATTAAAGGATGATCTTTCAGATGCTTGGAACCGTTATCCGGATAAGACTAAAAAAGAAGATTATCTTTTGTTTGAAGAAGCAGGCACTTTGATAGTAGAAACAGCACAAAAAACAAAAACGGCTAAAATAGACCCGGTAGCGGAACCTCTTCCTACTATCGAAGAACCGCCCGCCTATTTGCGTTATGGATACTTACTCGAAGCGGATTCCAAAGAGCAAGCAGTCTTATTTGAATATATAGATAATTGTTATGCATCTGAAAAAGAAAAGCAAGAGATGAAGGACTCGATGAAGGATATTTGGGAACGATATCCTGAAGGAATAACAGAACAAGACAGCATCATTTTAGGGTATATTGAAATGAAAACCGCGGAGTATCTAAATGATGAGTATTCAAATAGCGGGGTAAGATGGAATGGTAGTACTCATGCAGATATCATGGAAAAGTCTTGTCTCCTTTGGGGGGTAAGCTCTTCTTATACCCAATTTGCTAAAGACCATGCGGATGATCCAGATGATTGGTATACAAGTATCTTACTGGGTAAAATTTGGCATTCCTTTAACCATTATTATAATCCTTATGCATTTGGTGGTTTAACGATTGGTTCAGCTCATATGAATTGTCATACACATGCTAGTTTAGCAAAAAATTACTATGATGATGGGGAATATCTTGATGTGTATGAAAATCTTGCTTATGCAAGTCATTTCTTGACGGATTTGGGAAATCCTATGCATACGGGTCATGAACTACAGCAGATAAATAATAGTTGGGTCCATTATTCCTATGAGAATTACGTAAAAAACAATTGGGATTCAGGTTATAATTTCCATTCTACTGTAGAAAATACTAACACATATTATGTAGTAACTACTCCAACCTCCGCCATACAGTTGGCACAAATTAGCCATGCAGATCTCAATGATTTATTTGATTATGTATATTATAATCGTTATACCTTTGGAGACATGCCTGAAGTAGTTTCCCTTACAAATGATCTCCTTGCCAGAACTACAAAATATAACACTGGGCTTGTAAAATATGTCCGGGGTAAAAAAGGTGACTGGGACAACGATGGGGATGTAGACTTTTACGACTTTGTGGAATTTGCTGCTCATTATACAGCACCACCAAACCCATATGATCCGTTAGCAGATTTCGATGAAGATGGAGATGTAGATTTTTACGACTTTGTGGAATTTGCAGGAGTATATGAGGGATGAGGTATTCGTTAAGAGATAATCGCATTCTTTTCAATATTATTTAAATTTAATGTTACTATATGTTATGATCTTCTAATCATAACATATATTTTATCTATAAAAAGTACTAAAATGGAGTATTAGCATGAGTTATTTCAGCAAAGTAGTAATTTTCATGTTTATTGTTACATTACTTTTTGTAGGTTTTGTGTTGCATGGAATTGACGCACAACTATATGAATGGCGCAGTGATTATGAAAGAAACAATTATGTCTATGTTGTGCAGGTAACTGGTCTTGAAGGCAAAGTTGTGAATGGGACTGCAAATATAATAGTTCCAATACCAGCAAACAGCGATGGTTTATTTGTTTCAACACCCACTCAAAAAGAGCCCGGCATCTCTCGAAAATTTCTGTATGAGTATGTATTCAATACGCCAATTGATTTGCAAAAAGGTCCTTACTTAGAAAACACTACCGAAACATTTGATAATAGATCAATTGATGGGAATTGGAGCAGCTATATAGTTGCAACTGAAGATGGATTTATGTTGAGTTTTCAAACGAATGAAACTCTGCTTGAAAACATTTATTTGAAAAAACTAGTTGTTCTAGATTATGTAGATGGTTTAAACCCACTTGAAAAAAATAACCCGATTCTTTATCCTGCAGCTAATTTTTCTTATATTGGTAATATTTCATCTGGTGGAATAGAAAGTTCCTTTTATGAACCTACTTATACATATGATACTTATATTTACACAAGTGATAATCTAAATGGAACACAACTGCATTTTTCGATTTCTCTTGGTGTAAAGGAACAAGTTTCAAAAGGTTCTAATCTATATAGTATCGGTTTACAAACGAATACAAATACTTCAGGAAAGACAAAAGTTGCCGCGATTGTAAGCCAAAAGAAAGAGAGGTACTCTCCGTAGCCTGATTATTTGTCAAAATGGAACTCCTGGAAGCGCATCTGACAAAGCAACATGAAACCTCCTTTATTATTTTTCCATCAATAGTAAAGTTTCTTATTTTTGGTAACAATTGTATACTGATTTCTGCAATCAATGGTGTTCTTTACAAATCCACATACAATCCTCCCTTCACAAAATGCTCGTTACCCTTCACCTTATACATGTTCAGAAAATCCCGGATTATCGGGTTCACGATATAGACGCCTCGCTGCTGGCTTCCGTCTGAATCGAACTTTTTGAGGAGGACACTTTTTTTGACAAGGCGCTGGCGGACTTAGCGGTTGGCCTGGCAGGACTCGAAGATGTCGCACTCGCGCAGGGAGTAGATTAAGTCTTCGGTTCCTTGAAGGTTTTGGCGACAAAGCGGATGACATCGTCCAGGGAGCGGTCATAGCGGTCAACCTGGATGGACCCTCACAGCCCATCCTTACAAAAGAAAAGAAAACCCGACTTCACCTGATGCAGGAACCCGGATCCATATCCTTATCAGTCGTTAGTAAAGAGACCCTCTCACCGGCATCTGCTGCCAGGAGCATGCCCTGGGATTCCACACCGCAGAGTTTTACGGGCTTCAGGTTGACAAGGATATTCACGGTCTTGCCTATCATCTCTTCGGGCTTGTAGTGTTCTGCAAGGCCGGCGACCACCTGTCGGGGTTCATCGTCGCCTATGTCAACCTGCAGGCGCAGGAGTTTTTTGGATTTCTTTATCTTCTCGGCAGTGACGATCCTGCCTACCCTGATGTCAAGTTTTGCGAAGTCATCGTACTCAATCTCGGCCTTGTATTCCATTATCTCTGCTTCCTTGATGCCTGCTTCCTTTGCCATGGCCGCCTTTACACGCTTTGAGGATATCTTTTCCATCTCTGCTATCTTTTCATCCTCGATCTTTGTGAAGAGTATTTCCGGCTTCATCAGTTCTGTACCGCTTAGCACATGGACGCTTGCCTCATCATAACTTGCCGTATGGACATCAGAGTCCATACCGATCTGTTTCCATGCCACTTCCATGCTGCCAGGGGTCATAGGCTCAAAGAGCAGGACCAGGGCTTTTGCTATCTGCATGCAGTTCCTGACAACCTTTCCGCAGGCATCCCTGTCTTCTTTGATGAGCTTCCAGGGTTCGCTGGACTGGAAGTATGAATTCCCGTATGATGCAAGGGCCATTGCAGTATCTGCGGCTTTCTTGAACTCGTACTCCGAATTTGCCTTCCTGACCTCTTCAATTGTGGAGCTTATCTTCTCCATTACCTCTGGCTCGATGTCACCCTCCGGAACAGACCCGAAGTTCTTGTAGGCAAAGAGCAGGTTCCTGTACAGGAAATTGCCGAAAACACCTACAAGTTCCGTGTTGATCTTATCCTGGAATATCTTCCATGAGAAGTTCACTTCCTTTGTATGTGAGGTATAACTTGCAAGATAATATCTGAGAAGGTCCGGGTGGAAACCATGATCAAGGTAATCCTCCTCGACCCAGACAACATAACCGCGGCTCTTTGAGAATGTCTTGTCCTCTATCTTCACCATACCTGAAGCAACAACTGCAGAAGGCTGACTGTAATCAGCACCTTTGAGCATCGCGGGCCAGAAGATGCAGTGATGGTAGATGATATCTCCGCCTATGAAATGGACTATGGGACAGTCACCCTTCCAGAACTTCTCCCAGTCGCCACCGGTAGCCTCTGCCCACTGTTCCGTGAATGCGATATAACCGATTGGAGCATCCACCCATACATAGACAACAAGTTCATCATGGTCCGGGAATCTCACACCCCACTCAAGGTTCCTTGTGATGCACCAGTCAGTGAGTTCCTGCTTTACCCAGCCCAGTGCATAGTTGCGTGCATTAAGTGTACCCCCAAGGTTTTCCAGGTGCTCCAGCAGGAAATCCTTGAACTCCGAGAGCTTGAAGAAGAAATGTTCCTGTTCCTTATACTCTGCAGGGCCCCTGCATATTGTACACACTGGTTCCTTAAGTTCCCCTGGCTCCAGATGCTTGCCGCATCCCTGGTCACACTCATCACCACGCGCCTTCTCTCCACAGTGGGGACATGTGCCTGCAACGTACCTGTCCGGCAGGAAACGGTCGCACTGGGGGCAATATGCGATCTCTATGGTTTTAGGATACACGTACCCTTTTTCAATAAGTCTGTCAACGATGTCCAGCGTACGCCTGTGGTTTGTGTCATCATCCGTCGTCCCGAAGGCATCAAAGATCACACCCATTTTTTTGAAGACCTCATCAAAATGGACATGGTACTTACTGACCAGTTCTGTTGGCGTGATCCCAAGCTCCTCGGCATTTACCACAATAGGTGTGCCATGTGTATCGGACCCGCAGACAAATGTAACTTCCTGTGAGTTCTTTTTCAGGGACCTCACATAGATATCTGCAGGGATGTATGTTCTAAGATGCCCCACATGTGCCTTTCCATTAGCATATGGAAGACCGCATGTTACAAGCACGGCTTTATCGGAAGTGATGTTTGACATTTATTTTCTCCATTGGGAATTGCTAAATAGCTCTGATGTTGCATTGCGTGCAATTATAAAATATATTTCGCTCACACAGGGAATAAGGCAAGGTTTTTGAATGTTCACATGCATTTTATAAGCGGGATGGATAATGAGATGAACGGAGAAAATTCAGATAAAAGGACAGAGGATGATGTGGAATATCACCTTTACCCCTATAGTTATGAAGAAAAGAGGGAAGAGGATACCACTACAGAAGAATCCCCAGGCACTGAACAGGATGACAGTGAGACACCGGCAACAGAAAGGCAGGAAGAAATAAAGGATTATGAGGAGACCTATGAGATTTCCGTAAAGGACACGACCGAAGAAAATGCAACTGAAATGCCTGAATCAAAAACTGGTTTTAAAGCAGAGCCATCTGAAAGCACAGAGAATGTCCAGGCTTCAGATACCGCCAAAAATAATACTTTTGAAAAAAAAGAAATAGATGAGCCGGGCAATGAAAAAGCCACAGCCAGAGGCGTCCCGTTCACTGAGGCTCCTGCAACCAGGAAAAAAGGCCGTATGTGGCAATACGTAGCTGTCCTGGCCGTTGTTTTGTTCATCATAGGGGCCAGTTTTGCGGTAATTTACCAGACCTTCAATGGCGACATTTACTCCTCAAATGAAAAAGTAGCTGTAATATATGTGCAGGGAACCCTTATTTCCAGCAGTATCCCGGGAGGACTCGGGTATGTCAGCTCTGAAGAAGTGTCGGATAACATCAGAAGGGCTCTTAAGGATAAGAATGTAAAAGCCATTGTCCTGCGGGTCAACAGCGGAGGCGGTTCCTCTACAGCAGGTGAGGAGATCTACACAGAGGTCAAGAAAGCAAGTGATGGAGGAGTACCGGTCATAATCTCCATGGGAGATGTCGCAGCAAGTGCGGCCTATCATCTCTCAGCGCCTGCAGACCTTATAATAGCCAACCCTTCCACCATGACAGGAAGCATAGGAACCATATGGACATTCCAGAACCTTTCTGCCTATTATGAGGATGAAGGAATTGAATTCTACATCGTTAAATCCGGAGAGTTCAAGGACATGGGTGGGTCATGGAGAGGACTCTCGGAAGATGAGAAGGAATACGCTAACAAAGTAGTTGCAGAGATCTACAACAACTTCATATGGCATGTTGCAGAAGGCAGGGGTCTTAGTATCACTGAGGTCAAGGAACTTTCAGACGGAAGGATATACACCGGAAGGGAAGCAAAAGAGCTTGGACTTGTGGATGAGTTCGGTAACCTTTACGATGCCATAGACAGGGCAGCAGAGATCGGAGGTATAGAAGGACAACCAACGATTGTCTATATGAACAAACCGTCCATCTCAAGCCTGCTCTTTGGCTCGGAGGCGGAAGCCACCGTATCTGCAAAGGAGTTCCTGCGCTACTATGAGGAAAGTCCCTACGGCCAGATCACCTGATACAATGCCTTTCACCCCATTGCACCTTGGACCCGCCTTCCTCCTCGGCGAACTATTTGAGAGGAGGATGAATCTTATAGCTATCCTCCTGGGAAGCATGATTATCGATCTGAGGGCCACATACTGTCTCTTTTCAGGATGCAGGCCACTACATGGTCCTTTACATACTTTTATTGGTGCAACCGTAATTGCCCTGCTGCTTGCGTGGCTTGTGTTCTCACAAAGGCAATGGCTGCAAAAGACTACTGACAAAATGAGGATAGAACAGACATATTCCCTTGTAACTGTAATTGCAGGTTCGGTGATCGGAACATGGAGCCATGTCTTGTTTGATTCCTTTATTTATACGGATATACGACCACTTTGGCCGCTGACGATCAATCCGTTTATAGGGGCCGTTGGGACCGAAACGATATACATGGCATGTATGCTCTCATTTGTGCCTGCTGCCGGGATTTACATACAGAGATACCGGAAAAGAACCGGATAGGATGCACCAAGTATAGAAATCATTGCGATATGATAGGTTATGTGAAAATCAGCATCTTACCGTCAATGCCGATCTAACTTGTTCACTTCATATTCATGCATTCCTCATGCCTGAAACAATCCACAACATGGTCATTTACCATTCCAACCGCTTGCATGAAGGCATAGATGATAGTGGGGCCCACGAAGCTGAACCCGCGTTTTTTCATGTCCTTGCTTATCTTTTCGGACAAAACGGTACTTGCAGGGATTTCAGACATTGATTTCCAGAAGTTCTGTATAGGTTTGCCATCCGGAAGAAATGTCCTGAGATAACTGTCGAATGAACCGTACTCATTCCTCACTTCAATGAATGCTTTTGCATTGCTGACCGCAGATAGTACTTTTCGCCTGTTCCTTATGACACGTTTGTCCTGCAGTATTTCCTCAACTTTTGATTCATCATAGGAGGAAATTTTCATGTAGTCAAAACCATCAAAGGCTTTTCTGTAATTCTCCCTTCTTTTAAGGATAGTGTCCCAGCTAAGTCCTGCCTGGGCACCTTCCAGTATAAGGAATTCGAATAGTTTGCGGTCATCATGCTCAGGCACACCCCACTCAGTATCATGGTAATCTGTTTCCTGTTCGTTCATTTCAGCCCATTGGCATCTAATCATATTTGTAGATGGGCAATCAAATGGTTTATATTTTCTTATTCTGATGTTTACTATTATGAGTGGAATCGGCAAGGAGTTCATGGAAAAGACACAGTATCGATACCTGAGCAGGTCAGACCAGTCCATGGGTCACCCCCAGCCTCCGCTGGAGCTGGCAGCAAAGGACACAGACAGGATAACAGACCTTCCGGAACCAAAGCAGATCCAGGTAGATGACATAAGTCTGAGGCAGGCCATTGAAAGGAGAACAAGTACCAGGAATTACAGTTCAGAACCGATATCTCTGGAAGAACTTTCCTACCTGCTCTGGTGCACACAGGGAGTAAAGGAAATTGTCCGGGATGTCGTAACCTTCAGGACAGTGCCATCTGCAGGAGCAAGACATGCTCTGGAGACATATATACTTGTGAACAATGTAAGAGGACTGGAAAAAGGCCTGTACAGGTTCCTTCCCATTGAACACAAACTTGTAGGAAAGGATATGGGAAAAGACATTACAGACAGGATAAAGAAAGGATGCCTGGACCAGGCATTCATCAAGACAAGTGCTGTGACCTTCATATGGACAGCAGTGCCCTACAGGATGGCCTGGAGATACGGACAGAGAGCTTACAGGTATCTTCACCTGGATGCCGGGCATGTGTGCCAGAATCTCTACCTGAGCGCAGAGTCCATAGGATGCGGGGTTTGTGCAATTGCCGCATTCCTTGACGAGGAGATAAATCCTGCAATGGGGATCGATGGTGAGAACGAATTTGTTGTCTATGTTGCAACTCTGGGGAAAAAATGAGAGATGAAACTTCTTCAGCATCTTCAAACTATAAAACTGTGACAAAGGAGATCATGCTAATCCCAGGTGTTGGAAAAAAGATAGCTGATGACCTTTGGAATCTAGGGATCAGAAGTGTTGCAGAACTAAAAGATAAAGAACCTGAAGAACTCTATCAGCAACTATGTGACTTTCAGGGCATGCATGTGGACAGATGCATGCTTTATGTTTTCAGGTGTGCAGTTTATTTTGCATCTAACGATGAACATGACCCTCATCTGCTAAAATGGTGGAACTGGAAGGATTGATACCTCCGGAATAATTGTTCAAATTGCCTGAATTTAAACTTAAATTTAAACTTAAATTTCCAGTTCAAGTCCAAGATAGTCCTTTATTACTGTAAAGGCCATAGCTGGCGGGAATGCTCCGGCCTCTGTGATTATAAGGTCGATATATTCAGCAGGGGTCACATCGAATGCAGGATTGCTTACCCTGACATTGGGAAGCTCACTGAGAAACTCAGGATCTATAACCTCATCTATTGAACGGTCCTCTATCTCGACCATCTCACCAAGGAGTGTGCGCGGACTGAACTTGTAGGTCTCTGCAGCAACTATCACGTTCCTTCTGGCTTCCTGTGCTGCAAGTGCAAGCTGGGAAGTGCCGATCTTGTTAATGAGTGCACCGTTCACTGATATCGAATCTGCGCCAACCACAACAAGGTCGATCTTTTTCATTGTCAGCCTCACGGCAGAATCAACAATAAGAGTGGTCGGGATCCCATGGTCATTCAGTTCCCTTATGGTAATAAAACCCTGCCTTCTGGGCCTGGATTCGGTGGCGACCACAGATATGTCCTTGCCCTGGTCAAAAGCGGTCTTGATAATGGATAGTGCTGCGTGGGAGTTGCAATGGGTCATGATGACATCCCCGTCCCTGATGCGCTGCGCACCTATCCTCCCGATCTTTTCCAGTGCCTCACTGGCATTCTTTATGAATCTTTCCGCATTCCCTGCTATCTCATCAATAGCATCACTTACATTGCCTGCGCTGTGCCTTCTGGTCAGCGCAACAGCGTTTGGGAGAGATACAGCTGTAGGCCGGGTATCCACAAGGGTCTTTGCTGCTTCTTCAATCTTAAGGTTGAATTCATCCAGACCCATGTCCTTAAGTGACATAGCATAATCCCTGAGTGCTGCTGAGGCTGCAACAGCGATCCTTCCCGCACCTCTGATCTCCATGGTCTTTATCTTCTCTGCTGTAATATTCAGGCCGTCCATAATTATAAGTCTCATTTAATGAATTTATAATTAGCCAGTCAAACACCTGACGGATGGAGAAAAGAAAAATGTACCAGCCCCAGTTCCAGTATACTGACAGAATGGTCCGCCTGCTTGCAAGGATACAGGCAGCCAGGGAGATAATTCTCAACACCCATGTTCCTGCGGCATGGGAAAGAAGACTGCAGATAAACAATCTCTTCAGGCTGGCCTATCATGCAACAAGTCTTGAGGATAACGGTCTTTCTATCCGCCAGGTTACAAAGCTGGTGAACGGGCAGGACATATTCGGGGATGAAACAGATAAAAAGGAAGTCCTGAACTTCCTGGAGATGAATGAGTACCTTCAGGGCATTGAAAGTGAGGAGATATCCGAAGAAATGATACTCACGCTTCACAAAATTGCCACGAAGAATATAATCGCAGAGGATGATGTCGGAAGGTATCGGACCATTGTAGTTGAAGGGTTCATGGAACCGGAAAGGATAAGGTACAGTGTAAGGGACCTGATAGACTGGGTCTACAGTGATGAAGCCCTGGAAATGATACCTGCGCTGCAGGCCGGGATACTGCATTATGAACTGTATCGTATACATCCCTTTGAAAATGCGAGCGGGACAATTGCAAGGACTGTTTCTTCATACATACTGGGAAGGAACTTCAGGGAAGCAAGAAAACTGTTTACCATCGAGGAGTTCTTTAACCAGAGAAAACGGGACTATTTCGCAAAACTTGAGGGAAGCAATGGAAAAGAACCAGAGCTGAGCGAGTGGTTGGAGTATTATCTCTACGGTCTTGCATTGAAGGTCTCAAGAGTTGAGAATGCCGTTCTGAACATAAACCGGGACCATGGTACCATTGGAAAGTATATACAGACGGGGCTTAAAGACAGGCAGATACAGGCCATCAATTTTGCCAGGGAGATGGGAAAGATCACAAACATGGAATATCAGAAACTGTGTAAACTGGGAGTTTCAACCGCTAAAAGGGACCTTCAGGAACTTGTTAAGAAAAAGATATTCGTCCAGGTTGGAAGAACAGGGCGGGGAACTTATTATAAGCTCAGGTACGACCACCTGGATGAACTGATATGATAAGAGACGCTTTTAGGTGAAAGGACAAAGACCAGAATGATCATTCAAGCCCCGAATCTCTGATGATGCTCTGGTATATTTTATCCATAAGGCCATAATATCCGGCAAGTTCCCTGTAGATCTCCTCTGCCACATCCTCATGGTAGGTATGGGTGGTCATGTTCCGGTCGTCGGTCATGTAAAGAGCCTGCATACTCTCATCCTCATCTATCAGATGAATTCTGAAAGCTTCCCTGAAACAGGACTTGGGGGAATTGCATACAATACCTTCTCTTTCTATCAGATACCCTTTGATAAGCTTCCAGATAGCCTCAAAAGTGTATTCAAAGCGCTGGATGGCAGCATCCCTGATTATGACCGAATAGGGTTCAGCCATAATTTCCTTAAGGGTGTCAAGGGCTCTTTTTGCAACCCTTGCTTTCATTTCAAGCTTGTACTGTCTTTCCATACTTCTCCCTCATCAAGCACTTGTTTGCGAAACTCTTCCGAAACCACGGACAGGTCCACCAGATCCACAGTATAGGGAATGTTCATGTCCTCTAATTCGGCTCTTAAGGCAGTTAATTTTTTCCTGCCATAATTTCCGGGCAACAAAATGCCGATATCAATATCTGATGTATGATGTGCATTTCCCCTGGCCCTTGAGCCAAAAAGTATTATGCTGACATCTTCGTCTTCAAACGCCTGGAGAACAGCTTTTTTCACTTTTCTGATGGATTGTTCAAAGACTTGTGAAGATGTATTCATTTTTGATTCCTTTTTTGTTCGTTTCGTTAATATAATCCTGCCTACATTATAAACCAAAGCCTTAAATTATTTATCCGATAGTCATATGAATAAAAACAGATTTCAATCAAACGATCATAAACTAAAACAGGAACAAAAATGTCCGGCCAATATCCGATGTCCGACGATTCCATTCTCATGCGCTGGATGAGGGTGGAGATAGGAAAGATAAACGAAAGCATAGTCTCAGAGCGCAAACCCCTTGTCCGGCTTTTAGAAGAGGACAGGCCGGCAGCCAGAACAAAGGCCGGGAATGAACATGTCTTTGACAAAGAAATACTGGAAGAACTGGGGAACAAACTACCATCCGACCTGCACAGGAAATTAAAGATACCCATTATCCTTTTTTCAGATAACAAGGTTCCTGACAGTTGTTATCTCAATGACTCCCTGGCTCTTGAAGCTTTACAGATCTTAGAAGAAATGAGTAAAATGAGAAGGATGCAGCAGGGAAAACTATGGGTTGGCAGGTCCATAGCCTATAATATCATGAAGAAATATCCGGGTGTTGTACAGATAGCGATGAGATGAACGGATATGTGCAAGACAGTGAACAGATATGTGGAAGACAGGTCTCACTTTTCAAACCAATCAACAAAATCAAATATAGACATTTCAATACTATCACTGCTCTTTGAGGATTTTATATGACCGGCATCTCATCCATCAACCCTGCAACAGGCAAAGTTATAGGCAAAACTGAAATGCATAATGAAGAACATGTCAGCCAGATACTCAAAAGATCGGCCCAGGCCTTTAAGGAATGGAAAAGAACCGATATTTCAGAGCGTAAAGAGCTTCTTGAGAATTTTGCCCGGATGCTTAGAAAGAACAAACAGCAGTACGGAAAACTCATTACCACTGAGATGGGGAAGGTCATAAAGCAGGCTGTTCCTGAAGTCGCCAAATGTGCGGATATGTTCGATCATTTTGCCGGCAACGCAGAGAAGATGCTTGAAAGCGAGCCTGCAAAAGAAGGTTCATGCGATTTAATGATCCATTACGAACCTATGGGTACTGTGCTTGCCATCAAACCATGGAACTTCCCCTTCTGGCAGGTCCTGAGTGCTGCATCACATGTGCTTGCAGGCGGGAACGTCATGTTGCTCAAACATTCCAGCTATGTACCCATGTGTGCTCTTGAAATTGAGAATATATTCCTTGAAGCGGGATTTCCTGAAGGCGTCTTCCAGACACTTCTCATAGACGGCAAAATGGCATCCTCACTTATTTCAAGGGATGAGGTAAAAGCAGTATCCTTTACAGGAGGATACGATGCCGGCCAGAAGGTTGCTGAAATTGCAGCCCATAAAATGAAGAAGTTCGTGCTGGAACTTGGAGGGAGTGACCCTTTCATAATCCTTGATGATGCCAATGTCGGGATGGCGGCAAAGGTTGGTGTTGCAAGTCGTTTCATCAATACCGGACAGACCTGCATTGCAGCCAAACGCTTCATGGTGGCGGAAGATGTGGCAGAGGAGTTCACTGAAAGGTTCGTGGAACATACACTTAATCTCAAGATCGGTGACCCCATGGACCCTGACACGGATATAGGACCAATGGTCAGGAATGAGCAGATGCTAATACTGGAAGACCAGGTAAGGGATGCGATATCCAGAGGTGCGAAGGCTCTTATTCCCGGCGGAAGGATGGCAGTTGAGGGTTACATGTATTCACCGACCGTCCTTGCTGAGGTAAGCAGTGAGATGAAGGTCATGAGGGAAGAGACATTCGGACCCGTGGCACCGATAATCACCGTGAAGGATGAAAAGGAAGCCATAGAAATTGCGAACGATTCCGAGTTCGGGCTGGGTGCCAGCGTGTGGAGCCAAGACAGGGACAGGGCCATGAGAGTTGCCACGGAGCTTGAAACAGGGATGGTCGGAGTGAACTCTTTCTGCACACCACAGGCCTGCCTGCCCTTTGGAGGGGTCAAGAAGAGCGGCATGGGCCGGGAGCTTTCAAAGCACGGGTTCTATGAGTTCATGAATATCAAATCCGTGAAACTGATTTGAAAAGCATTGAGGTCTCATTTCATCTTCTTGTTCATGATATTCATAAATCTCGTATTGCTTATCGGATGATGGCTTATAATCTCACCATCATAAACAATACAGAAAGTACCGAAAGCACAGGGAGAAACCTGAACAGCATCATAATCCCCAAGATCGATCAAAGTAGCATCGATCCCAAGTTCCTCTTTTGCAGACACAATTATAGCATTCACATTCTTTTCAGTATAAGGACACTGAGCACAACGCATTACATAAAGGCCCTTTTTGTATTTTTCCAGTTGACGTTCCATATTCTTGAACATTGGGTCCGGTGCATCCTCATTGAATTTCAGGACCAGTAATTCAAAATCAGGTTTTGCCTTATCGACCAGGACAAATCCCCTCTTGATGAAAATGTCCTTTTTTGCCATGAATGAACCCTTTCTCGTAACAACTGCAACCCCGTTCATACTCTCATTTTTTGCTTCCCTGACACATTCATCTATCAGGCAGGATGCATAGCCCTTTCCTTTGAACTCTTTTTTAAACCCGGCAATGATACAATGGATAAACATGTATCCTCTGGCATCTACCGGCCTGTGTGCATATTCACCGGGGATGTATTCAAGCATTCCCTGGTATCCTCCTTTTTCTGAGATAACGGCTTTTATCCTCAGACCCTTTGGATAATACTCATTGAACCAGTCTATCTTTTTTCTAAGCTCAAGATGCCTGTTCACATCCTTATAACCGCAAACCCCGTATTCTGAAATGTTTTGCGGGGTAAGGTCTATGATACTAAAATCGCTCATTCCCTTCACTCTTTATACTCTTGATGTCCCTAAATAAATGCATTTTTATCTGAAATGGAGTTCCAATTCGAAAACTTTTCTCAAGCTGGGTTTAATGATTAGATTATCGCTGTAAAGAAGCTGATATTTCCTTTCAGATGACCGGACCGTAGTTTATCAGTGTACAGGCGTGAAAAGAGAAATCACCTTCAAAAATCGGTTTTGGGTTCTCCGCAGGTATAACAATAACCTTTGTGCATACAAATAGTACCGCCACATTTAGAACAGGTCCATTTACTTGTTTCATTCTCCAAAAAAACTGAAATTCCCGATTCACGGATTGTTTTCAGATTTTTAATGAGGTCTGTGTGGTATTTATTCTGGTATCTCTTATCCAGGTTCTTTCGTTTATCACATGGGAAACTATCGCATTCAAAGCAAAACCGGGATTTGCCTCCCTTGAACACTTCGCACTTTTTAATCCTGCAATCCCATCGACTAACAGGTTTGCTGTTGTCAGGACCCCTGCATCCAGGGCACCTGTTCCTTTGCCGGAGGTGTGCCATGCAGACACTGCAGTTTATTCCGCATGGAGCAACCAATAGAAGTGTATCATCAGACGACATAACAGGTGACATATCTTATACCCCCTGGTCTTAGCTTTATCCTTTGAAGTAATTATATATCATATCGAGCCTTAACCATTTACTCTAAAATCTCTTTTATAGCCAATTAATACATTATAATGTATTTATTCATAATAAATTTACTATATTTGACTTTAAAAACGAAATTGAACACTAATAGAAAGGATTATGCCTAATTAAAGCATTATTTAAGTTGTTACCCAAAAATAAGCTCTATATAGGCATAACCATGTTTACAATAATCTCTAAAGAATATAAAATTTATGCATTACAATTCAATGATTTTCCTCAAATATCGAGCAACATAAAAATTAGTTTGAAAACTCTAAAAGGGCAGAAAATATATCAGAAATTGTTTGGCAAATTCGCAAAACCAATTGCAAAAGCACTTAAATATAGATCATTTTATTTAGATCAATCTTTTTTAAGCGATTATTCACAACCAATTGAGAATAAAGAATCAAGAGATTCCATCATCGACCAATTCTTACACAATCCGGAAAAATTTAAAATATCTGTTGTAAGTGCAGATGTGAAAAGTAAAAAATGCAGACTTGCATCAAACCGGCGCTTGTTGCATATATTCCAAAGAATGATCACTGATTTTTCACGAGAAAATATCAATATTATCAAAAACAAAATCAAATTGCCATATAAAAAGCTTCCAAGAACCACGAATAATTATGTCGAAGGTAATGAAGATATACCTTTAAACCAAATAATGGCCTTTAATTCTTATGGAAACTTCAAAGGATATTTGAATCATCTTTTTGTCTTAAACCCTTCTGTTGATGAATTTTATGATTCTATTCAAAAGGATATGGCATACAAACCACAATCAGAAGTTTTGAATATGAGAAACATTGTTAAATTGGAAATTGCAAGATGTAAACTTGCTTATCCTAATATTGAAGGCTTTATAAGAGATTATAATCAAAATAGAACAATGAAAAAGGAAATAGGAATTCACAACAATGACATTTTATCATTATCATCTTACAGAAGAGGTTTAGATAAGGTTTCAGTCCATCTTTTGAAATATGCACAACTATTGATCCAGGAATGCAGAGAGCTGGGATTGATCGCTGATAAGATATGGACATGGGATAGACGTTTTATCAAATGTAATTGCAATGGAGTTAAAAATAGATCAACAGGTCTGACTTCAGATCCTGATTCTGGAAAATATGTGAAAAGATCAGGAGCATATAATATATTGTCAGGAACTGGATACACTGATACTTGTATTGTAGATTCCTTATTTGGATTGCCAGTATATTGGGATGCAGTTGATGCAAGTAAAAATGATAATACTGTATTTCAGGAAACGGTTCGAAACTTTGAATTACCAGAGTCAAGAAGGCCAATTATTCTATTGGCAGATGCAGGTCCAGATAGCTATAGATCAAATATTGAAGTCATTAATCGGGGGATAATTCCAGTAATAGCTGCAAGATCCAATAGTGTGGGAAATATTCTGAAAAGTGATAGGGGTAACCATTTCAGAGCAGATTTCATTCCAAGAAAATATCATCCTCTTCTTCAAAAAATATATGACATAAGGACTACAGTCGAACGTAAGAACTCATTTGAAGTTGTTGGGTATAATCGCTCAAAAACGCTGACTAGAGGCATAGAAGCTGCAAGGATGTTTGTGACCATAGGCAACATTGCTGCATTATTGACAGCATTAACTGCTTTCAAAGTACAAAGAAATGATCTTATAAGATCACAAAGTGCTTTTAGAAAATTCGAATTTTAAGTCATTAAAAGCAAATTTTAAGGAAAAGAAAGGATAAAAGAGATTTATTGTTAAATTAAAGAGTAAAGAGCATTAATGGTTAAGGCTCTATCAACTATTATATAAAAGAAGGGAGTGAATATTCCCATATTTACTACAAATGATAAAAGGGGAATCAAATTGGGAAAAATAAGATCTGTCAATCCTGCAAGCGGTGAACTGAATGGAGAATTCGATATTCATTCCCGGCAGGTTATCGATGAGAAAATACAAGCTGCAAGAAAGGCATTCGATGAATGGGAAAAAGAACCCATTGTAGAGAGATGTTTTTCCATTGAATGTGTGGCTGAGGTACTGAGGGACAGGAAAGAGGAACTTGCAGAGCTCATCACAACGGAGATGGGAAAGCCTGTCAAGGAATCTCTTTCGGAGATCGAGAAATGTGCGTGGACATGTGACTATTTCTCACAGAGTGCTGAAACTTTCCTGGCTGCAGAATTTGTGGAGACGGATGCGGAAACATCAGGTTTTGTCTATGAGCCTGTGGGAGTGGTCCTAAGCATAATGCCCTGGAATTTCCCATTCTGGCAGGCATTGAGGTTCGGGATACCCGCCCTTGCCGGAGGGAACACGGTCCTGTTGAAACATGCAAGCAATGTACCTATGTGCGCCCTGGAAATGGAGAACATATTCACTGAGGCAGGGTTACCTGAGGGCACCTATCAGACCCTCCTTGTGGACGGTCCCACTGCAAGCTCACTAATATCAAGAGATGAAATAAACGCCGTTTCCTTCACCGGCAGCCGGTCTGCAGGAGAAAAGGTCGCTGAGGCTGCTGGAAAGAATATCAAAAAATTCATCCTGGAACTGGGAGGCAGTGATCCGCTTATTGTGCTGGAGGACGCGGATCTGGGGAAAGTGGCAAAAGCAGCGGTTTCAGCCAGATTTCAGAACTGCGGGCAGAGTTGTATTGCAGCCAAACGTTTACTTGTAGATGAAAAGATTGCCGAAGATTTCACAGACGTTTTTGCAGATAATGTGGAGAAACTCAAAATAGGCGATCCGATGGATGCTGGTACCGATATGGGACCTCTTGCAAGTGAAAAACAAAGAGATATCCTGGGCGGGCAGGTTGAAAGAACACTTAAGATGGGAGCAAACGTCGTTCTGGAAGGAGGAATAAAAGAGGGAGAAGGGGCATATTATATGCCTGTTGTCCTTAACGACATTAATAAAATGGCTCCTGTTGTCACAGAAGAGACTTTCGGACCTGTAGCACCTATCATAACTTTCAAAAACGAGGAAGAGGCAATCAGCATTGCAAACAGCACAGAGTTCGGGCTGGGTGCCAGTATATGGAGCAGGGAAACTGAGAGGGCCATGCGGATGACACGACATATAGAAGCCGGTGTCATTACCATCAATAACGTTGTAGCATCCGATCCAAGATTACCTTTTGGCGGAATGAAGAAGAGCGGTGTGGGAAGAGAGCTGTACCGCACAGGAATGCTGGAATTTATGAATATCAAATCCATGAAGGTGTATTAAGGATGAAAGGAAGCGACCTCTTTGTCAAGTGTCTTGAGAATGAAGGAGTTGAATATGTATTCGGAGTGCCGGGCGAAGAGACCATCGATCTTACGGATTCCCTCCTGAGCTCAAAGATACAATTCATAACTACAAGACATGAGCAAAGCGCCGCTTTCATGGCAGATGTGTACGGAAGGCTCACCCACAGGCCAGGGGTCTGCCTTGCAACACTTGGTCCGGGTGCAACCAACCTGATAACAGGCATTGCCGATGCCCAGCTTGACAGGGCACCCCTTGTGGCGATCACCGGCCAGTCGGCGCTTGAGAAGACTCACAAGGAATCACATCAGTATATCGACATCGTTACGGCCTTCAAGCCTTTCACAACATGGAATTCAAAGATAATAAGACCTGATTTCATACCGGAGATCGTTCACAAGGCCTTTGATATTGCTACTGACCGTCCGGGAGCCACACACATAGAGCTTCCTGAGGATGTGGCCCGGGAAGAAACAACAAAGGAACCCATTTCCATAAAGATCTATCCACATATCAGCCTGCATGATGAGAAGGAGCTAAAAAAGGCTGCAGACATGATCAAAAAGAGTTCAATGCCTGTCATCCTGGCTGGAAACGGGGTCTTCCGGGAAGATGCGGCTGATGAGCTCAGGAAATTCGTTCATTTCACAGGCCTGCCAGTGGTAAGCACATTTATGGGCAAAGGTGCAGTGGCTGCAGATGACGAGCACTTCCTGGGTTCCATGGGTATCAAGGATCATGACCATATCATGTGCGGTTTTGAAATGGCTGACCTCATCATTTGTGCAGGATATGATTATGTTGAATACGGCCCAAAATCCTGGAACCCTGACAGATCAAAGAAAATAATACATATACACACCGAACACCCGGAAACAGATGAGAATTATATTCCGGAAATTATGCTAATTGGCAGCATCAGGCAGGCACTTTTCAATCTCAGGCAACAATGCGATTTCAAAAGGGAGATACCAGAGAGATTCTCAGGGGTCCGCTCAAGGATGAAGGCCGAACTTGAGGATTACAGGAACGACCCCTCATACCCGCTAAAACCCCAGAGAATAATCTACGATGTCAGAGAAGCAATGGGAAGGAACGACATACTTGTCAGCGATGTCGGTGCCCATAAATTGTGGGTCGGGCGGCTTTTTCCTGCATATGAGCCCAATACTGTATTCATGTCCAATGGACTTGCATCCATGGGATTCGCACTTCCGGGTGCCATTGCAGCAAGCCTGATAAAACCTGAGAAGAAGGTTGTTGCAATTGCAGGGGACGGAGGTTTTCTTATGAACCTTCAGGAGATTGAAACTGCTGTCAGGCTGGGATGTAATTTTGTAGTGGTCATTTTCAACGATTCAAAATACGGACTCATTGAATGGCACGAAAAGAAATATTTCAACCAGACCATAGGCATCGATTTCAAAAACCCCGACTTTGTGATGCTGGCACAGAGCTTTGGTGCAAATGGTGTAAGGATCAAAAGCGCAGAAGAGCTAGGACCAAAGCTCACTGAAGCCCTTAATTCGGGTGGGGTCTGGCTGCTTGATGTACCTGTGGATTATTCCGAGAACATCAAACTGACCGATAAGCTCAAAGGGATCTTCTGTGAGCTGTAAAAGTGAAAGTAAAAAGAAGGTTACCTTACATCCACATCTTTCCAGAATGCAACGTAGTTGGTGAAATCCTTTCCCACCTTTTCCGGTGAACCTTCCCTGGGATTTGGATAGTACCAGGCAGCATCCTTGTTGACCTTCCCCTGCACAACGACGTCATAGTAGCTTGCAACCCCTTTCCAGGGGCACGTTGTGTTAAAATCACTCTTCCTGAAATAATCCATGTTCACCGCATCCGGTGGGAAGTAATGGTTGCCCTCGATAATTATCGTTTCGTTACTTTCTGCAAGAACAGCTCCGTTCCATGTAGCTTTTGTCATTTTGAACCACTCCTCTTGTTTATTTGTGTTGTATGATTTAAAAGACTATGCATGATGAATCCTAACTGATGCCTGCTTCCATTAAAACAGATAACTTTATAAAAGGTGCACTTAATCTATATTAAAGGGAAGTCGTTGTCGAATTAAAGTTATATTAAAGTTATTCATAAAAGCGATTTTCGGGGTTTTGAATATGAAAAAGACTATTTTTATATTGTTAATTGTGGCTATGGCTCTGCTTGCCAGCGGATGTACGCAGGAGCCTTCCAGTGAACAGCAGAAAGAAACCATTGTCATAGGATCGAAACTCTTCCAGGAGTCCTACATACTTGCACACATGACAGCTATTGTACTGGAGGATGCGGGATATGAGACCGATGTCAAGCAGGGCCTTGGAGGTACATTTGTCAATTATGAGGCATTGAAGGCCGGCCAGATACACACATATGCAGAATATACAGGTACTGCATACAGCCAGATCCTTAACCTGGAACAGCTTGAAGACTGGGACAGGCAGGTAGTAGCCGATGCAACCGAGAACGGTCTTCTGGAACAGGACAGGGTTATGATAGTAAGCAACCTTGGTTTTGAGAACGCATATGCCATTGCAGTGCGTGAGGACTGGGCAGCCGAGCACAATGTCACAAAGATAAGTGATCTTGAGCAATATGCTGCAGAGATGACAATTGGAACTGATCCTGAATTTGCCACCCGTGAGGATGGGCTCCCGGCCATAAAGAACGTGTACGGTTTTGAGTTCAGGGATTACAAACAGGCAGTTGCTACCGTAATGTACGAAGCCATCAAGAATAATGAGGTGGATGCCATTTCAGCCTATACCACTGACACCCGCAATGAGGTGTTCAACCTCAGGGTGCTTGAGGATGACCAGAGCGCTCTTCCCCCTTATGATGCCATCCTTATAGTAACGGAAACATTCGCACAGAACAATCCTGATGCCATTGCTGCAATGAAAAAACTTGAAGGTGCAATTGATACCGATGCAATGACGCAGCTGAACTACCAGTTCGACATTGAGAAGAAGCAGCCCAGGGATATTGCATATCAGTTCCTTGTCGATGAAGGCATCATAGAGGGATAAGGGAAAGATTTCCCTCTCTTTTTTTAAACACGATATCACTCACGGGGTACACTATATGCAGACTCAGAGGCTGTTTGACCGTATAGAATCCATTAAGTTCAAAGGTATTACAAAAAAATACGGTACCGGATATGCGGTCAAAGACCTTGATATGGAAGTGCGGGGCGGGGAACTGCTCATTCTCATAGGGCCAAGTGGTTCGGGGAAGACCACCACATTAAGAATGATGAACCGGATGATAGACCAGGACACGGGATCTGTCACTATCAACGGCCTTGATACAAGGGACATGGACCCCGTACGCCTGCGCCGTAACATAGGATATGTGATACAGAATATAGGACTCTTCCCGCACATGACCATCGGGGAAAATATAGGTCTGGTTCCAAAAATTGATGGATGGGACAAGAAGATGATACAGGAAAGGGTGCGTAACTTACTGGATTTTGTGTCACTTCCTCCTGACATCTTCATGAAAAGATATCCCCGGCAATTAAGCGGAGGACAGCAGCAGAGAGTTGGTCTTGCAAGGGCCATGGCAACTGATCCGCCTCTGTTCTTAATGGACGAGCCATTCGGGGCACTGGACCCTATACTGCGCAAGCAGCTTCAGAAAGAATTCCTTAAGATAAAGAATGAGATAAACAGGACCATCATATTTGTTACCCATGATATTGAGGAAGCCCTTGTACTGGGGGACAGGATAGCCATAATGGATCAGGGACAGCTTGTACAGGTGGGGCCTCCTGAAGAGCTTATCTTTAACCCTGCAAGCGAGCTTGTATCAGATATTGTCGATAACCAGCGCAAATACAAACACATGGACACTCTTAAGGTCAAAGACCTGATGTCTGCATATGAAGATAAATATGCCCTTGACGGGAGAACAGAGGCATGTGATGCTGTTGAAGAAATGACAAAAAGGGACCTTGAAACTGCTTTTGTATTTGATGGGAATGAATTGCTGGGGCAGGTAACAATGGTGGACCTTATGAAATGCAGGATAAAATCTCAGAAACTGGCTGATCTTGCAAAGCCCATGAAAAACTTCAATCCCTCTGATTCGGTTGCATTTGCACTTTCAGAGATGAAAAAGAGCGGAGAATACCTTGCAATCGTCATGGATCCAAATGAGCCTGCAGGCATCCTTGTATCGGATGAGGTGTTGCTGAAGCTGATCTGAAAGATACGTGAATGAACGGAAAGGAGAATACATGTTAACGATACAGGTCATTGCAGAGGTCTGGGACAAACACCTGATGACAATACGCACCATCGAGCATCTGCAGATGTTCAGCATAGCCCTGATGCTGTCAATAATCATTGGTGTTTCAGTAGGTGTTCTCATATACATGAGACCAAAAGCTGCAGATCCTGTACTGAATTTCCTCAATATAGTTGAGACTATACCCGATCTTGCACTTATAGTGCTGCTCCTGCCAATTCTCAAACTTGGAGCCGGCCCTACCATCGCAGCATGTGTGCTCTATTCGATATTGCCTATTGCACGGAATACATATACAGGTCTTAAGGGCGTGGATGCCCAGTACACCTATGTTGCCAGTGCCATCGGGCTCTCGCCCCGGGAAGCATTGTTCAGGGTGCGGATACCTCTGTCATTGCCACTGATAGCCGGAGGTATAAGGATAGCACTTGTGTTCTGCATGGGTGTTGTCACCCTGGGCGGATTGGTTGCTGCCGGAGGACTTGGGACCGTATTACAGAACGGGATACAACTCTACCAGAAGGATGCGATCCTTGTTGCCGGATTATGGACCGGATTGCTTGCGGTGTTACTTGACGGTTTTGCAGGCATCATTGAGAAAAAACTTCATGAGAGGTATGGAACATGGTAGGCCTTGAGACCATACTTGAGGCTACATGGGAACATATTATACTTGTTTATATCACTTTGTCCATAAGCATAGCAATTTCCATACCCCTTGCATTTGCATCCCTCTATAGCAGGAAACTGGAATTTGTGGTGATGAAATTTGCAAACCTTGTACAGGCGGTTCCCAGTTTTGCAGTTGTTGCTATCATGGTGCCGTTGCTTGGCATAGGCTTCACTCCGGCTGTTGTGGCCATAATGCTGCGTGCTTTACT
Organism: Methanolobus sp. WCC5; assembly: GCF_045690325.1. Lineage (GTDB taxonomy): Archaea > Halobacteriota > Methanosarcinia > Methanosarcinales > Methanosarcinaceae > Methanolobus. The sequence goes on from NZ_CP146981.1 coordinate 1,886,785, forward strand.
CCCTATAGTAAAGAACACATACATTGGTCTGAAAAACATTGATCCCTCCCTTATCGATTATGCCCAGGGGGTGGGGCTGAACCAGTGGCAGATACACCGGTATATAAGATTGCCAAATGCATATCCTGCAATGTTTGCAGGAATAAAGTTTGCCGGTATCCTGGCCAACAGTATTGCAGTGCTTACAGCTTTTATAGGTAGTGGAGGGCTTGGAGAGATTATATTCCAGGGGCTTATAGGTTACAATACCAGTACCCTTCTGGCCGGTGCCATACCTGCGATCATGCTTGCAATACTGATAGATAGATCATTTAGTGCACTTGAAAAAATGGTCACTCCTGGATACAGGAAAGTATGAGGATCAATATACGGGAATGATTGGTTGATCGCAAGACCAGGGCACTATAGCAGGACAACTACAACCTGATTCCTGCTAATGACACAATAAAAGACCAATGCTTTTAATCCATTGTTGCATAAAAGGCGATGAGAATGAGCCTCAGAGATGAACTGAAAGGTATAGTCCCGCAAAATTATCTTTCCAAACTTCCCAACCGGTTTGATGTTATCGGTGACATAGCCATTGTGTCTGTTCCACAAGGCATGGAAACCTACAACGAGGATATAGCCAGGGTTATCATGGAAAGGATGCAGAATATCAGGACAGTGCTGAACAAGACATCAAAACTTGAAGGAGACCACAGGGTCGCCAACCTTGAGATAATTGCAGGTGAAAGCACAGAGACCATTCACCGGGAATTCGGTCTTGCATATAGTATAGACCTGAAACGATCCTTTTTCAATGGCAGGCTTTCATTTGAGAGGAAAAGGGTGGCATCTCTGGTCAGATCCGGAGAAAAAGTGCTTGTGCCATTTTCTGGAGCCGGACCTTTTGCGATATCCGCAGCAAAGACTGCAGCAACCGTAGTTGCAGTGGAAATGAACCGCCATGCCTGCAAATATTTTGCAATTAATTGCAAGCTCAACAAAGTAGAAAGGAATATTCACGTGATAAATGCTGATGCATCTAGCATACCCAATATGCTGAGAACTGGATTTGACAGGGCCATAATCCCCACACCTTACGGTATGGACCATTTTCTTGAAAGTATATCCACTCTTGTAAAGCCCGGAGGCTATATCCATTTCTATACATTCAAACCAAAAGAGGACATCGAAGGACTGATCCAAAGATACGGGAATATGGGATTTGAGGTACTATTCCATCGCAGGTGCGGCAATGTGGCTCCCGGGATAAGCAGATGGGTGTTCGATCTGAAAAAATGAGTTAAAAGAGGTTTTCAAATAATAGGCATAATATATCTCACTCCTCCAGCGACTCCATAAGCGAATAGAAATACTGCGCTTGGTGTGTAACATACAACTGATACCATGCTTCAAGGGTTTGGGCTGAGAACACGCCAAGCTCTCTGAGAACTTCACGTGCAAACTCCAGAGGAGCAACACCTGATGCGGTTATCAGATTGCCGTCAGGAACCACAGATTCATGGCGATAGAACTTTTCTCCGGCGTAAGTGGGACAGACTGCTTTCAGATATCCCAGATCATTACTGGTGTGAGGGCGGTTGTCCAGCAGTCCTGCTTTGGCAAGGCCCATTGTTGCACCACAAATGGCTGCCACAAGGACATCTGCATTCAGGAACTCCTTGGCTTTATCCAGCAGAGGAAGATGGATATCCTCCAGCCAGGTATCACCACCAGGTAGAATCAGGACTCCGGCATCATCAGTTATGCACTCTTCAAGGCTTATATCTGGTGCGATACGTACTCCTCCCATGGTGACAACAGGTTCTTTTGTAGTACCAACTGTCCTGACAATGTATTTTGCAGCATCCTTTTGGAAGTAGCGACCTTTATTTATTTCAGCTATCAAAAAGCCTGGCTCCCAGTCGGCCATTGTGTCAAATACGTAGAGATAAGCTATCTTGGTCATGATAATTTCCCGGATTAGCGAAGAAGATTATTTTTCCTCAGATCAACAGAACTTTTATTCTGAATGTTAAAATGAAGTCATATTATATTGATTTTTGCTTTTTTGTTGGAGGGAGGCTGAATAGTTACCAAAAAAGAATCTATGAGAAGGGACCACTTTCTCACATTGATTCAGGTGCACCGATACCAAGTGTATCAAGAGCATTTGAAAGAACGATCTTTGCACAGTTCACAAGAGCCAGCCTGCTTGCCCTTATGTCATCTTCTTCAGCGCTTACCACTGGCACAAACCTGTAGAACTGGTTGAAAGCTTCTGCAAGTTCTCTGGCATAGATGGCCATTGTATGCGGTTTCAAATCCCTTGCACAGATGTCTATGATACTGTCAAAGGATGCCATCTTCCTGATAAGGTCAAGCTCTGTGTCCTCGGTCAGAAGTGAGGGGTCGATCTTCTGGGTTAGGTCCCATTTGCCTTCTTCCTCTGCTTTTTTAAGTATATTACATGCCCTTGCATGTGAATACTGTATAAAGGGTGCACCCTGCTTCTCAAAGTCAAGTGCTTCTTTCCAGTTGAAAACCGTGGATTTCTCAGGAGAGACTTTTACAATATCATACCTGACAGCACCGATACCAACCATGCTGGCAACTTCTTTCTTGAACTCATCAGGCATCTCAGGCCTGCGTTTGTCAACTTCAAGGTATGCCTGCTGTTCTATCTGCTCAAGCAGGTCATCGGCAGAGATGAATTTTCCCCGCCGTGTGCTCATGGAGCCTTCGGGAAGAGAAACAAATTCAAAGATCACCACTTCAGGTTCGGGTTTGCCTATGGCGTTGAGGGTTGCCTTGAGCTGACCCGAGATGAGTTTATGGTCCGCACCAAGCACATCTATCATCCTGTCCGCACGCTCACCTTTCCATTCATGATAGGCAAGATCACGTGTGGTATAAAGGGACGTCCCATCACTGCGCTGTATGACAAGGGTCTTTTCAAACCCGTAATCCGAAAGGTCAACTACCAGAGCACCATTATCATCCTCGGTTCTTCCAGTTGCCTTTATCTCTTCAACGATCCTGGAGACCGCACCCGAGCGAATGAAACCGGATTCATGAGGGAAACTGTCGTGGCTTACGTTCATACGCAAAAGGGTTTCCTTGATACCTGAAACTGCAAAACATACAGCTTCATCAAAGCTTTTGATCGTTTCTTCATCACCACTTTCCACAAGTTGCATGCGTTTGTCTATTTCAGCAACCTTTTCCGGCTCTTCATTAAGAAGAACGTTTGCCTTGATGTAAACATCTGCTATTGCATGGTCCGGTTTTTTGGATCTGTCAAACTCGAACTGCGAGAGCGCCCATGAAACAATGGCTATCTGACGGCCCATATCATTTACATAGTACTGGGTCTGTACATCATAACCTGCTTTTTTGAGTATGCGCACAAGGGTGTCGCCGATTATGGAATTACGTATATGGCCTACATGCAAAGGACCATTGGGATTGGCCGAAGTGTGCTCCAGCAATATCCTCCCCTCACAGAAACCACCTCCAAAGAACTCTTTCTCTTCCAGTATCCGGGTGACCGTGCTGTCCACATAATTGCGCCCCACGTTTATGTTTATGTAAGGGCCCACTGTTTTGATATCACCTATAAGGGAAGACTCAGGCAATTCTATAGCATCGACTATCCTCTCAGCAAGCTCTTTGGGATTAGACTTTGCCTGTGCAGCCAGCCTGAAAGCCACCTTTGAGGCAATATCAGCATGCTGGGATGGCTCCAGTCCAAGATCGTCTGCCTGAAGACCAAGGGATAAGAGAGCATTACTAAGAGCATCTGAAACCTGTCTTTTAAATTCGAGGAACAAAGATAACACCTACAATTTAAGATCCTGAAATATTTGATATACTAATATAAGATATGCTTATGACCGACTTATCGGAAATTGCATCAGACACCGGTATTGAACCTCAGTATTGCAACAATACCACCAAAGGCGCTCAAAAGCTGGGAACCTTCATCAAAGTCATTGGATATGAACTCGACCTGGGTTGCCATCTGGTCTGCAAGCTCTGAGAGTTCATCAACAATATCAACCCTTTCCACAATTTCCAGATTACCATTACATACCGGACATGAACCAGCGGATATATCCTGTTCGCCTGGTTTGAAATTACGGGTGATCTTATCTTCATAATCCCCATTAGGACATCTCAAAGTAAGTCTTTCTGCCCTGAGACCTTCGGATATCATCAGTATTTCAACTGCACCTATGTCCAGATTGTTACGCACCTGGGCTTCACCATATGCAGCCTTCCCGGAGTCAGAGACCAGTTCTACAAAGAAACGCTGCATAAGTTTTTTCTCTACCATCAGATCTATGTCTGCAAGCCTTTCACTGGCAGCATTGACAAGTTCTGACAAGCCGGATTCATCAGTGTATGCAACATCAAAAAGACCGAGGACCTTTTTCTGTATCTCATGGTGCAGGAATTCTCCGGATTCGAATTCTTCTTTTGTTGGAGAAGGACCCCCGATGAGAACACCTTCAAAATCCTTATGGTCAACTGTAAGGAATATCTCGCTTGCAGCGTCACCGATGCGTTTGTAGAAATCATGGATTGCAATAAGCCTTAATTGCTGGAACCTGTGGGCACTCTGACCACCTTTTCTTTGTTTACCCGGAACAGTAGATGTCATATTCCTGTAGGGTTCTATGTGCTTACCCACAAGAAGACCTACAGTTGCCTCTCTTCTGTCAAGGACCAGCAGCCCGTATGTCTTTGCGTCCCTTAGCATTTCCTCAAGTGGTTCAAGGAAAAATGAGGAGTCACAATGATACCTGTAAGTGACAATAGGCTGAGGCGGCTCGAGTATGGTGGTTTCCATGTTTGTTTTATTGGCACCGATGTCCACAGCACCTGTGAAAAAGACTATGCCGTTCTCGGGGACTTCCACATACCTTAGTCTTGAAAGCAGTGATTCCAGTGCACCCTGCACATTATCACGCGTTACCTTGGATTTGATATTGGAAGCCTGGCCGTGTTCGGTCCTGAGCTGGGACGTTACATCGGATATTTGCTTTGTAGGAGGGATATACAGGGAGATAAGTTCGGTACCTCTACCTTTTTTGGTACGTAGTTCCTCCAGTTTCTTTTTGAATTCATATTTTGAATGAGCGGATTGTTCTGACATTTTGTGAATACTCCGATTGAAATAAAAAGATAATCCATATCTTCGATTATTTTGAGTGCTTATGTATACGTTGCTATAAATATAGATTGTGACAGAGAGATTGTGACAGAGCTTGTCAGATCTTAACATTACTTCATTGTAATTCTTATATATCTAGTGAGGATCCATGACCTGCTACACAAGGGGGGAAACATTGCCGTGTGCAGAGAGCAGTACAACCCTGCTAAGCTCAACGTCACCTGCAACCCTGTAATCAAGATGCCTGGCAAGTTCTTTGGAAAAGTCCATCACCTCACGATGTGAAGGCATTGCTTCACGGGGTAACCTCTTTCTGGAAAAACCCAGATGCATGTAGGCTTTTACCTCTATGTAATCAGGCTGTGCTATCCTTATAAGTTCTGCAAAGCCGGCCGGGTCGAACATGTTAACACCCTTGATAAGTGTTATGCGAATGACCGTTCTTGTTTCTTTGTCCCTGAGCACTTCAAGGGATCTGAGAACATTATCCCATAGTAAAGGAGATCTGGGCAGACAGACGTTTTCGTATGTTTCCCTGTCAGGAGCATCAAGACTCATGTATAGCTGGGCAGGATTTATCTGTGCCATCATTTCCGGAACAGTGCCATTACTTACAACAAAAGTAGTGAATCCCTTCTCCTTGAACTCTTCGATGAGTTGCGGAAGATAAGGGAAAAGGGTAGGCTCCCCGGAAAGTGATATTGCCACATGTTTTGGGTCATTTCCTTCCTGCCAGCGTTCAGGTGGAGCAGAGCCTCCAAAGCCTGATATGAGTTTTCTCTGGGATTCGATACAAGACCCCACTATTTCCACTGGAGAGTCCCATCCTGATGGCATGGGCACTTCTATTTCAGTGGGTCTCCAGCAATGAAGACATCTCTGGTTACACATAAGTGTAGGCGTCATCTGGAGACAGCGATGTGAATGAATGCCATAGAAAATGGATTTGTAGCACTCGCCTTCATCCTTAATAGATCTTCTGAGCCACAGGCATGTCTTGACGGCACTGTGACGGCCTGCAAGACTGTAACCCTGTTTTTTCAGCAGGCTTTTGAAATCCGTAATACCGGAATCATCCTGTACTGTATTGTTCTTTTTTCTGCGGGACATCTCTCGGGCCAAGTAGATGCTATACTATAATATAAATGTGTGGAAAATGAAGAGATTCAAAGAAGACGTCAGAATAAGTATAAAGGAGGGTGGAGGCACCGGCCCTTAAAAAAGGACCGGAGCTATGGAGGGTGAAACAATGTATATTGTTTCAGTATTTGTGGTTCTTTGCAACCTCTATCATTGCCTGGAGGTTCTCAGTGGGGGTCTTGCTCACAATACCACAACCAGGTGCAAGCAGATCTACTCCTGCGTCAATGATCTTCTGTGATTGTTCCTTTATGAGAGCTGGTGTCTGGTTCCAGAGCATGTTAACAGGATCAATGTTTCCGACGATCACGGCTTTCTCTACCTTGCCCACTGCAGTTGCAACATCTACACTCTGGTCAACACTGATGGCGTCAACATCCGATGATTCCATAAGTGCAAGACCCTGGGTGGTGTCACCACAGATGTGCAATACCACAGGTACATCAAGCTCATGCATTGCATCACATATCCTTTTGTGGTAGGGTACAACGAACTTTTCATAGAATTCAGCACCAATGAGCTGGGCACTTGCTGTGGGGTCGATGATGACCATGGTGTCGGCACCGTTCTCTACCATCTTCCTTGCATAAGCAACATTGAACTCGGTTGTGAATTCCATGAGTGCAAGGCCGAATGCCTCATCAGTGAAGATAGCCATGAACCAGTCATCACCGTTGATGTGCTGAGCAAGTGAGAAAGGACCGATCATACTTCCCATGATAGGGAGTTCATCACCGTATTTGTCTGCAAGGATCCTGATAGCATCACACACAACACCGATCCTGCCGTGGTCGAGGTTATAGCCTTTGAGCGTCTCGATATCCTCCACTGACTTTACAACATGACCCACAACGGATGGCTGCTGCTCTTTTGTACCTGCCTTTATCTCACAGCCAAAGAACTCTGCTTCTGCGGTGATGTCAAAGGGCACACGTACAGCCTCAAAGCCAACAACAGTATGTCCTGCCTCTGCAAGAGCTGCCATCTTTTCTGCATCATCATTAGCCTCTGGCCAGAAAGCGCCACAGGCTTCCATCTGGTCCACAGTTCCGGTCTGGGTTACAGAAATTGCTGGCATCCTGTCCACAGGCTTGCCGGTCAATGCACGTGCTAATCTTTCTTTAGGTGTATATTCTGCCATAAATTCAATCTCCTATTATAGAATATGTGTCAAATGGTGTCCACACACATATATATTTTTCTATTCATCGGTGGATAGCCTTAAATATTAGAAGACAAAGCATGTCCTTGGAAAAAGATAAATACGAGTATTGAGAACCTGCGATCATAGCCAATAAGGGAATAGAGAACAAAAAAAGATGTGCTTGATTGAATGCGTTTTTTTGATAATGCAAGAAAATATGCCAGGAATACAGAAAAAGTAAATATAATTTATTTGAGAGAGTGAGCCCCTAAATCAATATGAAATACTACGAACATGATGTGACGTAAAATATAAATAATAGTATTCAGTTTACAGCTGCAGTGGACTAAAAAGAATGAAAAATAAGAGAAGGCATAAGACGATATCCCGATCAAAGAAAGATCAGAATGCATTCCGATTACACAATGAAAGAATTTGACATAAAAGATTTGCTACAGAACATTACCCATCCCATCAGCCTACGGTACATACAAAGAAGGACTCTTAGAATTGTATTCATATGATTATATTCACAAACCGGTATGCTGAATTGACTGCTCCCATACCACAAAATATATATATGGAATCAATCACTACTTTTATATAAAAACAAGAACCTGCACCTGACATAACTGGCCATACTGGGTTATTCTTTTCTAAAGGAGAAAGATCATGCAAAATATCTACAAATACCTCAAATATGCCATCGGAGGAGAAAAAAGAACAGAAAGAGAGCATGATATAAAAGTATTCAAAAAATCAGAAGAATTAGCTCTCAAATATGATATTAAGTATGATCCGGCCGTTTTCGTCCCTGACGATCTGGAAGTTGCAGATGCTGTTTTTGAAGCAGGCATAGAGCTACTTCACTCTGTTGGCATATTCTGCAGAAGCACCCAGAGGATCATCAATATCGATGAGGAAGATATACTGAAAGCTCTCAACACTACAAACCCCCTTGAGATAGGAAGGCTCAAGGAAAAAGTAGTAGTACCTCACAGATATCCAATGGTCTCGTTCCCTCCAATAATCATTGGCGGACCAATGGGAGGTAGTGTATCTGAAGAGAACTTCCTTTACATAAACCTGAGCTCTGTACAGGAGAACGTTGTGCAGGGCATATACAGCGGGGCCATGAAACAATTCGGAGGAGAATACATACAACCCAAGAGCCCTCTGGAGATGCTTGCAGTGCTTAAAGCCGCCAGGAATGAGAGACTGGCTACGAAAATAGCCGGAAGGGAAGGACTTACACTCATGGGGCCAAGTACCTCGACCCTTGCAACATCATCATTACTTGTGTCATCAGATGAACTTTACTCAAGTGCTGATCCTCAGGAAGTCTATATGGACGACCTGAAGGTCGATTATGAGACCCTTTCAAAATGTATCTACCACCAGGAACATGGCAACCACTATATTTCCGGCCAGGTGCCTGTTTTCGGTGGTCCCTGTATCGGCTCACCTGAAGGACTTGCCATCATAGACGTGGCCGAGACCCTGCAATCAAAGGTGCTGACACACTCCAGCATACACGCATCCGGTGCTGTTAATGCAGAAACGGGTTCATCATCGGCAAAAGAGATACTCTGGGCATCCAATATGGCATCCCTTGCAATATCCAGGAATATGAACTATTATACTGCCAGATACTACTGGAACGCCGCCGGCATATGCACCGACATGATGTTCTATGAGACAGCAGCACAGGCAATCGGGGATACGGTATGTGGCAGGAACATCCTTTTAGGACCAACCGGCCGCCTGGGAAGTGTACCAGACCACTCCTCAGGACTGGAATCCCGTTTCATGGGGGAAATGGCACAAATGGCAACCCATCTTACACTCTCAGAGGCAAACAAGCTTGTAGCAAAGATATATTCAAAATACGCTGACCGCCTGAATAACCCCCCTGAAGGGAAATCCTTTGACAAATGCTACAAGATCAACTCCGAATACGACATGGAACCCACCGAGGACTACCTGGCACTTTACAGGAAGATCTCATATGAGATAATGGGAGAAATTCCCGGGGAACCGGTTTGAAAATGAGACATTTGTCAGGATCAGCGAGTGAATATCATTTCAGATAGTATTCAGCTATTTCATTTATATGAATACTTGTCCTTTTTTTTGCAAGACACTCCCGTATCCCCGGATTATCAATTTTGAGACCTGGGTCCATATCGTCCAGATAATATAAATTTCTAACGAATGTAAATGTACATTCACGGATCATACACTTATTATTAAGTGATACGAGATCCTACGAGAGATACCTGCCACTTTGCAGGAAGTCTTATGTGTACATATAATATCTTTTGGTCAATAAAACTAGAATATCATTAGAAAATGGGTGAGCCAGCGGTGATAAGTCGCTGGCTGCTAGGGAAGTGATAAACTAATTTATCACAGGGATCCGGACTTAGAAGGTAAGTCCGAGTTCTTCGAGCTTCTTGCGTGCATCTTCGTAGACCTTGACGTATTCGTCTGTTGGTGTTACGGTAGCTACATCGTAACATTCCTGGAAGGTCTTTCCTTCTGGTGCTTTTGCATAGTTGCCCTCGTACATCCTGACCAGGTTGTCAAGGATCTTGTTGACCGTTTCGATCTCCATGCCTGCGGTTGCCCTTGCAACTTCTCCCATCATCCTGGCTTCCATACCTGTGGTCTTGTCCTGGACAACACCCTTTGCAGCTGCCACACCGGAGAGGATCTCACGGCCTGATGCTGTGTCGGTAATTGACTGAGCGGACAGTTCAAGCAGACACATGTCAGTACATGGACCTGCACATGGGTAATACTGGTTACCGGAAAGCATGTCAGTGAACTCGGAGATGGTTGCACATGTCCAGCCTGCTATCATGAGGGTCTCACGGGTATTGGTGGATCCCCAGCGGATATGCACTGGTCCGTCAAGGTGCCAGCTTGCATTGCTCATCACAAATGCATTGATGTGGGTTGCAATATCAACGATAGCAGTCTCTTCTACGCCACCGGCGTATCCACCAAAGATAGGCATCTGCTCATCCATGATGATGTCACTGTTACCCTGATAGTGTGCAATTACACTGATAGCATCAAGGTCGATCTTAAGCTCATTGAGCTGGGAGACCTCGTGGCTGTCGCTGCAGATCTGGCCACCGGCACAGTCTGAGGAGATATTTCCCTGAGCGGACAGGGAAGTCTCTGGTCCCTATATGCCCATGCCCGGCCTTCCGGCCATTGCTGCTGCTGCCTTGATAAGCCTTGTCTCGGTCTTTGCTGCAAGGATCTCATAAGGACTCTTTGGTACAGGTGGCTTGCCGCGGACTGTCATCATGACACCGTTTACTATGGTGTCCACTTCCTTCTCAAGAGCATAGCTCATGTGGATTGGCATGAACATATTTTCTGAGATTGGAGAACCGGTTGGACCACCCTGTACGATAGGCTTTCTCCTGTCACCTACGCTTCTTTTCCTGACGTTAACGGCATCCCTGCCGGTTCCAAGTACAAATTCCTTCTGAACATTGTTAATAGAATCCCAGATCTCATCCTCGGTGTACTTTACCACCCTGCTGGTGTCTGTACAGAAGATACCACATTCAAGGAGCATCTCAAAACCTGCCTTGAACAGGTTTTCCATCATATCCTTGTCGGTTGGGACAAACTCATTCTTAAAGTCGAGATTGTATTTCTGTTTGAGTTCCATTGCCTTCATTGGAATGGTCATGAGGTCCCAGTCATCCTGAGTAACCTTCTGGCCCTTCTTTGCACGTTCATAGAACTCATATACATCTAATGATTTTGTAAATGCCATATCAAAAACTCCTTACTTCATAAGGTTAAGTGCCACACGGGCTGCATCTGCTGCATTCTCTGCTGTTGCATCTGCACCTATCTCATCGATCCATGACTGTGATACAGGTGCTCCGCCAAACATGACCTTTACAGAGTCCCTGAGGCCTTCTTCCTTGAGCATCTCTATTGTGTCCTTCTGACTGAGCATGGATGTTGTCATCAGTGCAGAGCCAACCAGGATTGTCTTGTGACCCTTGTTCTTTGCTACTTCTTCCATGAGCTTGTCATTTGCTACATCAACACCAAGATCGATGATCTTAAAGCCGTTTGCACCAAGCATTGTAGAAACAAGACGGTGTCCGATATCATGGATGTCACCTTCCTGCACATAGGTAATTGCAGTTCCTACACCTTCGCCTGTCTGCTCCTTCTCAAGTTCAGGGGTAAGTACTTCCATAGCAGCATTCATTGCCTTTGCAGACATCATGATCTGTGGGAGATAGATCTCTGCTGCCTCAAACTTGTCTCCTACTATCTTCATTCCTACAGAAAGACCATTCTCGATGGATTCTACAGCGCTAAGACCTGCAGCCAATGCTTCCTTTGCAGCTTCGGCGCAGCCATTGATATTCTGAGTGACAATTGTATCCCTGAGTTTGTCTAAGATTTCCTGATTTGACATTTTTAGCCTCCTTAAATGTAAATGCTGAATTGGTCCAGGGCCGGAAAGGTATGCCAGTGAATAATGAGCATGTAGCCATTCCTGCCTTGCAACAAACAGCCGGTATACGGTAATCATTTACCGTATTACTATTATTTGTATTTTTCTATTAAGTAAACCGTAAATAAAAATATCAATAAATCCCTGATAACAGGGACTTATTGACCAGATACACAAATTACCTCAACTGTCCCCTGAACTTCTGGCAACAGTTGATATCGATTCCTAGCAGCTTCTCGATGTTCATCTTTGCTGCAATTCCTTTCGGAGCACCTGCAACTGAAGTGATGACCCCTATACCAAGTTCCTCTCTCAGTTCCCTCATCACATATTCGTCACTGAGGTCATCTGTGGTTACGTCCAGTTTCTTTGCAACGTAATCCTTTGCTTCTCCAACTCTCATGCTCTTTGCAAACTCCATCCTTGCAACAAGGTCACCGGCAGCTCTTATTCCGCTCATTCCGGAGGTCATTATGTGGGAGATCGGCATACCCATCGGGTCGCCGACCCCTACCTATATACCATCCACGCCGGCAATTTCGACCATTGCCTTGCTGGCCCGTGAAACTGCATCGATTGTTGGGGTTTCCAGCATAGGGATACCGCCTACACCCATACCCATGTTCACATGGCAGGGAATTGGTGAAGCCTTAACAGCCTGCTTGATGAAAGTAACAGCCCTTCCAAGGTTCCAGGCGCCACTCTTGCTGGTGTTGGTGTTAACAACAGGTCCGAATACATTAGCACCAGCCTTTGCAACCAATGGAGCCTGCTCATGTGGCCAGAGTCCTGCAAGCACGGTACCATCGTACTCCATCTCACCGTGCAGACCAAGCATAAGCTCCCCGGCCATACCCGCCTCGATGTAAATATCAGGGTACTGCTTCCTGAGTGCTTCGATAGCGTGCAGTGAAGCATACATATCTCCGTCACCTGCAGCACCCACAGTATCGAAGTTAACACCATCTGCACCTGATGCCATCATCCTCTGCATGATCCAGACTATGTCCCTTGTCAGGTGTTTTGCAGAATGCTCCATTGACTCCCTTGCTTCCTCTATCTTAAAGGCCTTCATCAGGTCCCCCGGGTTCTCGAAAGGACCGTCAGGTGTGTAGTAAAGACCCATGTTTGGCATTGCACCATAGAACAATGGAACGATCATGTTCTGCTGACAGACTTCCATTGTCTGCATTTCCTGAGCGATCACAGGTTTTGCAGGTTTGTAACTGTAATCTATGTGACCAAGCTCCATTGTGTCAGCACCAAAAGCACGCTCGTGCATCATTGCACCCACAAGCCTGCTGGAAGGGATACCTACACCACTGTTACCCTGGTCACCATCTATCCTGATGGTTCCAATGTCATGTGTTACAGGAACTTCCTTACCAAGCTCGACACCAACCATCCTTGAAGGCATGGTGAGGATGTCCACAAGCTTGTCGATCTCATCTTCAGTCAGGTCAGGAATGCTACCAAGATCAGCCGCATCTGCCATACCTTCCTTAAGGTCAGCAACTATCTGCTCCCTTGTCATGAAGATGCGCTTTCCATCTCCCATTCTTAATTTATATTCTGTTGCCATGGATATCACCTTGATCAGAGCAGGAGTTCCTTGGCTCTTGCAACAGCTTCGCTAGCATTCTCTGCATAGCAGTCAGCGCCTATCTTGTCAGCCCAGTTCTGGGTTGCAGGAGCACCGCCCACCATTATCTTTACCTTGTCACGCATGCCCTGTTCCTTGAGCATCTCGATAACCTCTTTCTGACCCGGCAATGTGGTTGTCATGAGTGCGGACATGCCTATCATGTTAGCATTTGTTTCCTTTGCCTTGTCAATGAAATCCTGTAGTGGTACGTCCCTGCCGATATCATGGACCTCAAAACCTGCTGACTGGAGCATGGTTGAGACAATAGATTTACCGATATCGTGAACGTCGCCTTCGACTGTACCGTTAACGATAACACCAAGCTTTTTGCTGGCTGCATCTTTTGGAAGGTCAGCTTCAAGGAGCTTGACACCTGCTTCCATTGCACCTGCTGCCATCATTACATGGGGAAGGAATAATTTCCCCCTCTCAAAGAGGACACCTACTTCATTCATTCCGGCTGCAAGACCTTTCTCTATGATCTCTGCAGGAGGAATGCCTTCGCCTCTTGCCTTCTCCACAGCTGCTGTCACAGCATCCTTCTTGCATGTGATTACAGCATCGGAGAGTTCTTTGAACATTGCTTCTTTGCTCATTTTATACACCTCACTTTGATCATTTACAATTTTGATACGTTGTTGATTTGGGATATTCCCGATACAATAGGATACATGTACGATAAATATATATGTTGCCTTTAAAGACCGTATTTAAATATTACCCTAACTGCTCTTTGATGACTAGTATATATATTTTTCCCCGTAATATGCTATCAGATCGGTAGAGAGAAATAAGATAAAAAAGACACAGGACAGCCCATATCAGCAAACATGAATAAATACTGGCATGAGCTATCGCCGTGTCCTATCTACTCAACAGATCCTAAATGCTTTCCGAATCCTCCCTTTCAGAACTCTGAAACAAAGGTCCTTGCCTGCCAGAGTGCCAGGATAGCCACGATCAGGATGACAACCATCCACAGAACGTCGGCAGCCGGCAAAGGGGAGTTCGCCCAGTAAGCATTGTAAGCTTCCATTGCAGCTTGTGACTGTACCATTCATATCACTCCTTAAACATACATCAAACAGGCATCTGTAGCCCTTACTTTTCCAAAGTCTGTCAGTACGTACTTGTGCAGAAGGAAACCTTTCTTATAGATGCCTTCTTCATCGACCTTTACCTCTACATCTTTGAGCATTCCACCTGATGCAAGTTCGATTATATCGAAGTTTATGGAATCCCTGTGGTAATCACCCTTAAGACCATATTCTTTCTGTATCTGCTGAACGATCTCATAGTTCCATTTACCACTGTTGCACAATTCAAGTATCCTGAACTTTATAGGACGGTTTCCAGCCATTTTAATCACCTCTCAATGATTCCATTTCGCCTGTGTCCTCAGAGAACATGACAGTACTGCCTATAAGACAAAGTGCACCACCTACCAGAATGGTCCAGGAAGGTACATCTCCAAAGAAGAGGAAGATAAAGATCACAGCCATGAGACCATAGAGGTTCCCGATACCCTGACCCCTTCCTACTCCAATGAGTGGGAAAGACTTGTACCAGGTAACATAACAGAAACCAAACGTGATACCTGCAAATACGAGTACCAGTATTGTGAGCGGTTCAAAAGCCAGCAATGCATACTTGAACATCGGGAAACCTGCAATTGCAAGCACAGGAACAATAATTATCCACCAGATGATATTCTCTCCAAGGAACCTCAATGTAAGTCCTACATCCGGTTCTGCAATGTCCAGACCTTTTCCGGCAATGGCACCTTCAATACCCCAGCCGGTAGCTGCCATTAATCCTCCAAGGTAACCTAACCACATTACATTGCCACTACCCAGTTCGGTAAGAACTCCGCCGCCAAATATAGTGAAACCACCAAGAATGATAAGACCAATACCTCCAAAGGCACGTTTGGTTATCTTTTCACCATACCACTTTGAAGCGAGTACCGAACCAACAACAGGATACATCAAAGCTGCCACAGCAGCAAAAGCGCCGCCGACGAATCCCATAGCCATAAAGGAACCCAGGATAGCGATCGGACCACCAAAAATAGAAGCCAGGAAGAACCACTTGGAACACGGTTTGAATTCCTTGAGAGTCCTGTTCATTTCACCGAACTTACCAAGAACACCATTCCATACCATAAGAGCTAAAATAACTGTTAACGCATTGAATGCCGTGATCAGAACAGCCACAATCACAAGTGCCATCCCGTCGCCGCTTGTTGCAGCGATCTCACCATACATTTCATCAAAGGGGTTTAGTACCCATACAGCAGTTCCGGGAAGATACCAAAGACCCCAGAGAACCGCACAGAAGAGAGCCCACATATAACCATATCTGATTCTCTTCTTATGTTCTTGCATTTTTAAAGCTTGCAAATCCACATTAATACCTCCAATTTTCAACCTTCATTTTATATGACTGGCCACTAAATGGCTCTGCATAATACTACCTCCGGAAAACCGGAATAGGGAGAGGATACGCAAAAAAGATGATACAACACCGATCCTGATCCAGCCGGTGTGGCATATCATCTTCTTGCGGAGTGCACTAAAAACGGGAAAGAAGAACTTCCCAAAGCACTCAGCAAAGAAAGACTAAACTTAAACTACAACATATTTTGCCAGAGGGTGCAGTTGCATACACCCTCTGACTTAAGGGATTCAAAGACTTAGAAGAGTGCGTTCAGCTTTGTGACTACGTCTGTCGCATTCTCTCCGTAAATGTCCGCACCGATCTTTGTTGCCCAGTCCTGGGTCACAGGGGCGCCGCCGACCATTGTCTTGAGTGAGTCACGGATACCTGCTTCCTTGAGCTGCTCCTCGATCTGGATCTGGTTGACCATTGTGGTGGTCATCAGAGCGGATGAAGCTACAACATCTGCTTTTATTTCTTTTGCCTTCTCTACGTATGATGTGATCGGTACATCTCTTCCAAGATCGACGACCTTAAATCCTGCGATCTTGAGCATTGTTGCAACGATGTCCTTACCAATGGAGTGAATATCCCCCTCAATGGTACCGATTACGATCTTACCTTTGCTCTTTGTCTCTGTGGCCAACTTCTCAAGTTCAGGAGTAAGTACAGTCACGCCTGCACTCATTGCCTCAGATGCTGCAATTACATGCGGAAGGAAAAGTGTACCTGCCTCAAATTGTTCTCCTACCTCTGTCATTGCAGCGGTGAACCCGTCCTCGATAAGCTCTACCGGACTGACACCTGCATCAAGAGCTTCCTGTGCGACCTCTGCTGCCACATCTTCATCAAAATCCAAGATCGCTTCTTTTGCTTTTGCGATAATCTGTTCTTTAGTTGCCATTTTTTATACCTCCATTCAATTACATGCTGGCCCTGAAAGCCTTGTCAGCCTTCTCTACAACTGCCTGCATGTCTTTGAGCAGGTCAGCATCTATTGGTGCGACTTCGTGGTTCTTCATGATGTCAACGACCTTTTCATGAGCAACCGTTGCGATATCCTTTGCACCTGCCATCTTCCAGTCTCCGTACATAAGTCTGTCAATGAGCATCGGGCTGGACGGGAGGTCGATGTTCTTCCTTGTTGTCTTGTGTGCAAGGAAGTTCTTCCCTATACCTACCTGCTGTATGGACTCAACTGCCAATGTCTCTTCATCTACAGGGATTCCTTGCATTGCCTTCTTTGTCATTGAGATCATGTCGTTGTCAAGAACGAGCTGTTCAAGTGAGAATGTCATACCAAGCTCAAGCATACCTGCGCCGTATAAGGTGTTTGCACCTGAAAATGCGGGGAGAAGTGTTGTCATTGTCTTCTCATGGCCAGCCTGGCCATCAGGTATCTTGGCATCAGCCTACGAACCAGCCACGAATGTGGGTAGGCCATAATACTGACCGAGCTTTGCAACAGCTGCACTGATAAGTCCGAGTTCCGGTGAACCTACAGGTGCTGTGCCTTTCTTAAGATCGAATGTTGTCGTTGAGCTTCCATACCATACTGGTGCACCTGGCTTGACGATCTGTGCGAGCACGATACCTGAAAGTACTTCAGCATTGTGTGTAACAAGTGTACCTGCAAGGTGAACCGGGGATGAACCGCCAGCCATTGCCATACTGAGTACGTTGACTGGTGTGCCAAACCTTGCACCTTTTATGATTACCTGACATGCATTGTCACCAAGTTCAAGTGGACTTGTAGGACAGAGCAATGTTGAGAATATAGGCTTCTTGCGTGCTTCCTCATCATCTCCACCATAATATGCTGTAGCTATCTCCTGATAATATTCCACGTTCTCTCCCACTGGGTCAATGTGGTGGAAGTGTTTTGTGGTGTTCATCAGAGGGGTCAGGGTCTCGTGTACATCCTGTGCACCCTTGCCTGCCCAGTCCCTTGCTGAAACTGAAAGTGAGAAATAGTTTATGTTCTCTGCCCAGTCACAAAGCTTTGCTGTGTCTGCGAGGTCTTTTTCCGTAGAGTCTACGGTCTGGTACTTGCCAGGTCCAAGATAGTTACACATCTGGACACCGGTACCGAAACAGGTCCAGTGTACCTTTCCTTTGTGCTCCTGTTTGACGTTGTTCTTCTTGTCACGTCCCCAGAGAGTGAACTTTGAAGGACAGTCGCGAAGAGCTCTGTTTACCACAAATTCAGGGATCTTGACAACCTGTGTCTTTTCGTCAACTAAACAGCCAGCTTCTTTGAATAATGCTCTTGCCTCAGCATCTGAAACCTGTATACCTGGTTCCAGTAAGACATCCATTGTTGCATAGTGAATGGACCTGAGATCATCCTCAGAGAAGAGCTCAAGCCTGACACCTTCTAATGGGGTCCTGCCCGGGAAATATTGTTTTACCATTTTCTTAACCTCCAATTGTAATTCGTTTTTCAAGACATCGTGCAGATGTTCTTGAGGAAGTGAACATGCATTCAGCAATGTATTCCTGTAGAATAGGTAGAATATATCCCATATATAAACTTTGCTGATAGAACTACTATATATATTTTCCGGTATGTGTGCTTTCTTTTATAGTATATAAAGATACCCCAGAAAGAGCAAGCCCGAAAGTAAACATGACCACGATGCCACCCGTTATTAACAAATGATCAGAAAAATAGACATCGAAGTAAATAGACAATATTTTTTATAATATATATACTTGTTTGTTGAGCACGAGTTTAATATGATATATAAAGATAACTATTGAAAGACAAACACATTAGGTACAAGAAGAGAACATTACATTATCAATAGACAGAATCAAATTATTAGTAAACAAGTATTAAAAAAGAGGACACTTTTCTGATATATAAAGCTTGTTAATTGTACTCTGCCAAACTTCTACAATATAAATTAAAAGAAGGCAGTTGGATATGTTTTTTTGATTAACACTGTTAAAAACCAACCACAATATATAAATAACTTGTTTTTGCAACAAATCAACAAACAACAGAACATGAAAGGAGTCCAAAAATGAATTACAGTCTTGGAATAGATGCAGGAGGAACATACACCGATGCAGTTCTTTTAAGAGATGACGATGATATTATTATCCAGTCAGGAAAAGCACTGACAAGCTATCCTGACCCGCTGGAAGGTATTAAACAGGCTATTGACCAGCTTGACCCTGTGTGTCTCAGAGATGTCAGAGTGGTATCTGTCTCAACAACACTTTCCACAAACAGCATACTTGAAGGTACTGGCTTCCCCGTTGCCATGATACTTATTGGCAATTACGATATCAAACAGGAGCTACCAACCAAACATTTTTTGCAGGCAAGAGGGGGCCATAATCACAATGGAGAAGAGACAGAAGATCTGGATACTGAAGCCATCAAAGAATTTGTACAATCGGTCAAGAATAAAGTTTCTGCCTTTGCAATATCTTCATACTTCAGCGTCAGAAACCATGATCACGAACTCCGGGCAAAAGAGATTGTCACAAAGCTTACAGGACTTCCTGCAGTCTGCAGCTTTGAACTTTCCCAGGACCTGGGAGCTTTTGAGAGGGCAGTGACCGCGTTCCTCAACGCTCAACTTATACCCGTTACTGAAAGGTTCATGAAAACAGTTGAAGCTGAAATAAGATCCAGAGGTATGGATGCAAAGATATTCATGCTCAAATGTGATGGCTCTGTCATAGGGATACAGAGTGCTCTCAAAAAACCCATCGAGTCCATATTTTCAGGACCTGCCGGCAGTCTTGTGGGAGCTTCCTTTCTTGCAAAAAAAGAGACATGCGCAGTAATCGATGTAGGAGGGACCAGTACTGACATATCTGTGATACACAACGGCGTTCCTGATATGAGTGATTCCGGAGCAGTCGTAGGAGGATGGAAAACAAGGGTCAAGGCAATAAGAATGGAAACATCTGCAATGGGAGGGGACAGTCATGTGTGGGTGAAAGGAAAAGATATCAACATAGGCCCCAGAAGGGTGATCCCATTGTGCCGGGCTGCTGTGCTATATCCTGATTTCCTCGAACAGCTAAGTTCAAATCCCATACCATCAAAGATGCTCCTGGGAATAAACTACCAGCCAACACGGTTCTACCTAAGGACAGGCTACCATATACTGGAAACAAGCAAAGAGGAAAACGAGATACTTGATACCATAAAGGATAGTCCTACTTCCATAACCGAGATCTTCAACCGGATGAAAAGATACCCTTCCAGCAAGGTGCTTGACAGCCTTATACAAAAAAGGCTTATACAACCGATCGGTTTCACACTCACCGATGCTCTGCACGTCCTTGGACAATACACAGACAGGAACGTTGAAGCTGCAAATATCGGAGCCGACAGGCTTGGATCCCTTGTGAACATGGACAGGCTGGAATTTGCCATATATATCAAAAGAGAATTTGCAAAGAACATGGCATGCGATCTCATATCATTCTTCCTGGAAGGTGTGGAAAAGAAAGAGCTCAGGAAAATATTTGACATCAGGGCACCCACAAAGTTCAAAATACAGGTCCCTGTTGTATTGATAGGCGGACCTGTTGCTGCCTTTGTTGAAGAGTTGCAGGAAATACTTGATGCAGAGATAATACTTCCGGAATATTCAAAAGTTGGCAATGCTGCCGGTGCACTGGCAGCCAAGGGTATCAGAAGATTCGAAGTACTCATACGACCTGCATCCATGGCAGCACCTGATTGGGAATTCCTTGTGTTTTCAGAGCACGGGAAAACAAATTTCTTCCAATACCAGGAGGCCCTTGACTATGCAGTTACCCTTGGGGAAACAACCGTTCTGGATTACATGAAAGAGGCAGGCCTTGATTCGAACCACATCAAAATAGATGTGAAAAAAGAAGAGATCATCCCATTGGGATGGAAAACACCAATGGAAACAAAACTTGTAGTGCTTGGTGTTGGCAACAGGAACAGTACCCAGGATTGTTGTTAAGGGCCAGGCTCTTTAACAATTGAGGAAATGGCTATGAGGACATCCTGTCCTCCCCATTCACCAATTGTGAACTTTGATTTTACGGGAACAAGGATACCTTCTTTACTTACCAGTGGGATTTCACATGTTGATGATTTACCTTCCATGATCTCATCCAGAGTTGAAAGTACATCGTCTTCCCAGTCCTCAGGGTAAAGCATCAGAAAGTCCTTCATCTCAAGATCCTTTGCTGAGTATTTGAGGTTCTTCATCAAAGTAGTATTGACATGAAGTATCCTTCCCTCCATATCCACGATAAATACCATTTCATCAAGGGCATCGAGAAGTGAATTAAGACTGTTCTTACTTTTCTGAAGCACCGAATCTTTTTTCATTCGGGACATAATGATACCCACCTGGTTTGCAATGGTTTCTATCAGATTCCTGGAGTTAGCCGGAATTTCAAGCTCCTTGTGGGAAGCAAGAACTATGGATGCTACAAGCTTATCATTGAACTTTACAGGTATAAATGCCATTGCCTGCAGCCCTTCATAATCAAGGCTCTCAGCAGAAAGCATCATATTTATCTCTGAAAAATATTTATATACCGGATAACCTGTATTGAAAAGACGGGACATGAGAGTGTTGGAACCAAAATGCGAGAGTGAATTGACAAAATTTTCCGAAAGACCTCTGTAAGCCACAGCATCAAAATCGCCAGTGGCCTGATCTACAATATATATGATTCCCGAATCTATCGTCTTTGCCTCAAGTGCAAAATCAAGCAGCCTCTCAAATGTTTCCTCAGGACCACCTGTCTTGCCCAGTACATTATCCAGATCACATTCGATATGTATAAAGTTATTAGCCTGCTTACGCTCAGTTATGTCAACAATGATACCCTGCAGGTAATCAACCATACCTCTTTCATCATAATGGAGCATCGTCCTTTCGTCAACCCATCTTACCTCACCTGATCTGGTCAGTATCCTGTACTCCTGGCTGAAATCTGAAAAACCTTCCCTTGAAGCTCTTTCAACCTCCTCTCTCACTCTTTTCAGATCTGAAGGATGGATGATATCCCCATATATCATCTTTCCTGAAATGAAATCACTGACCGTATATCCGAACTGCGCTATGTTCTCAGAAACAAATTCCACAGGCCAGTCACGTTCGGGTTTCCAGAGGAACACTATTGCAGGACTTGAACTCATAATTGACTCAAGCATCCTTCGCATTCTCAGGGCTTCATAAAGAACTTCGTTAGTATTCTTGTACTGGACAAGTTTCCACATTCCTTCCATTAAAAGAGTTAACTGCCGGACATCGGATTCATCATAGTCCGTCTTCTTATTCGCAACTACTGCAACTGCAACTATCTGATCCTTGTCAAAGACAGGAAGAGTCATGTGGCGAAACAGTCTTTCCTTATTGCCAGGATATATATCATCAATGGTTTCAGAAGCATATTGTTTGTTGACGATCACAGGTTTTCTCTCGCGGATGGCTTCACCCCAGAAACCCGTCGACCTTACCGGATGAATAAAAGGTTCTTCACTGCCGGATAAGTATTCACTGAGATTGTTTGGCCACTGGTAAGTCTCCAGCACATTCTCATCTTCATTTAAAAATTCAAGATAACCTATTTTACTATTGGTAAGTTCTGCAGCTTTCCTTATTGCATATTCAGCAATATCGTTCAGGGGAGAATCCTGCATCTGGTAGAGTTCCAGAAGAGCTTCAAGGCGCATCTCGTTGAGATTTATCAATTCTTCAGCCTTTTTGTTCTTGGCAATATCCTCCATTATACCGATACCACCCAGCAGGGAACCATCTTCATTCATAACAGGAGAAAAGCTTGCCTTGACCATCATTCGTTTCCCGCTTATGCTTGAAATATATTCACCTTCATAATAACCGGGGTGGCCAAGAAAAACAAGATCTACAGCACTCTTGAGTTTTTCATCGCTTAAAGATGAAAGAATGCTAAAACCGATTATTCTCTTCACAGATGCTCCGATGATATCTGAAAAGCACTTATTGCAATGAGTAATGAGACCACTCTCATCAAAATATATTATCCCTACAGGTGAGCGTTCAAATATTACCTGATATTTCTTTCCGGTCTCCAGCAGTTCCCTTTCAGTCCTCTCAAGCTCTGTATTGTCAATGATTATACCCTGGAAATGAGTGATCTTACCTTCTTCATCCCTTTGTATGAAAGATCTTTCAGTAACCCACCTTATTTCACCAGACTTTGTTAGTATCCGGTAATTAAGGGAAAAGTAGTATGTGTTCCTTTTTTCAGAATGCTTTTTGACTTCCAGCAGTATCCTGTCAAGATCGTCCGGATGGATAATATCCCCATAAAGAATATCACCGGACAGGAACTCTTCCGGAGCATATCCAAATTGAGTGATGTTGCCTGACACGAACTCAACAGGCCATTTTCCTTCTGCCTTCCAGAGGAAAGATATCACCGGACTGCTGTTATAAACGGCTTCAAGTCTCTTGTCAACCGGAGCAGGAGCATATACATTCATGCCATGAGCTTCATTTTTTCCCGAGTTATTAGCATCTGAAATATTAATCACTCCCGACTCACATATTCGTTTTAAATTATTCGTTTTAAATATATGTTTTCTGTGGAATGGGATCAAGATCTCAATTTCATCTTATATTGATCTTTATATTTGTTTGTGGAAGTAGCTTGCAAGTATATAGTACTAACGGATAGGCAGTCCAATAAATAGTATATAAATATATTGGATGGCAACAGAATATGCTCTTTGCCACCCAAAAAGGAAAAGAAAAAAGATGCCAATTGAACCCATATTGAGAGGAAAGCACTTTACTGCGGACACAAAATATATATACAGAAAAATATGGAACCGAGAACCAGAACAGAAAAGCAGAACAATGAAAATATTAGAAATTAATAGCTGCTTGCGGAGATTAGAACGAATTTGGCAAAAATAAATCAAGTATATATATCTTTTCTTTGAGAGCTACAGTTCATTTTAAATGAAATAAAAATATTAAACAACACCAGATGACATGTTTTTAACATTATGAAGTCATGTGATCAGTAAGAAATATACCAAAAATATAAATATCAGAATTGCATAATATTAAATGAGATTAAACAGACTGCCTTGATTTGAATAGGGTCTATATCCTGGCAAATAATCTCTGTAGGAATTCTACCTCCTTCAATTGCTCCTTTGTTCACCTCCACTGAAAACAGGGAGCAAGAGTTCCTACATCACATTTATTTTTTCAGAGGTTTCAAGATGTCTTTAGCAAAAACAGCAAATTCTAGTTGTCTCGGTTTCATGGATAAGCATTGCCTGAAGGACTCAGGGACTGAACCGGGGAAAAAGACCCTTAATACAAAGACCCCATAGGAGATGCACTGATGCACTACAGCCTTGGAATTGATGCCGGAGGCACTTACACTGATGCTGTTATAATAAGCGACTCTGACGGAAACATCGTCAACTATAACAAATCGCTTACAACCTATCCCGACCTTTTAAGCGGGATAAGGAACACCTTAGACGGTCTTGATCCCTCTTACCTTGAAAAGACCCGCTATGTATCTGTTTCAACAACCCTTGCAACCAACAGTGTCCTGGAAAGAACGGGGTATCCTGTAGGACTCATCCTTATAAATGACGCTGATATAGCTAACAGGGCAAAGATAGAGCATTTTATTGTTGCAGAAGGAGGGCATAACAGTGCAGGAAACGAAGTTTGCGACCTTGACATAGACGCTGTGAAGGATTTTGCCCTTAGCGTCCGGGAAAAGGTTTCCGCATTTGCTGTTTCGGCTTACTTCAGTGTACGTAATCCCGAACACGAACTGAGGGTCAAAGAACTCATAACAGAACTCACCGGCCTGCCGGTGGTTTGCAGCCATGAACTGTCACAGGACCTTGGTGTTTATGAAAGAGGAATCACAGCATACCTGAATGCACAATTGATCCCAGTGGTCAGCCATTTTATGGAAGCCATCGGGTCCGAGATAAAGAGCAGGAACATAGCTGCAAAACTCATGATGTTCAAATGTGATGGCTCAGTGGTAGGTATAAATGAAGCATTGAAAAAACCTATCGAATCAGTATTTTCAGGCCCTACAGCAAGCCTTGTAGGAGCTGCATACCTTTCTGGGAAAGAAGACTGTGTTGTTATCGATGTCGGCGGGACAAGCACAGATGTTTCCCTTCTGCATAGAGGGGTTCCCCAGCTTAGCGAAGCCGGTGCAGTTGTAGGAGGATGGCAGACAAAGGTCAGGGCCATACGCATGGAGACCTCTGCAATGGGAGGAGATAGCCACGTATGGGTAAAGAACCACGTCACAAATATAGGGCCAAGAAGAGTAATACCTCTATGCAGGGCAGCCATGGATTATCCTGAGATCGTCGATAAACTCAAACAGAACCAGGTAATACTGCGCAATCAGATAGGAGAGAACCTGCAGCCAAGCAAGTTCTTCATAAGGTCAGGCCTTAGACCTGCAAAGATAAGCCCTGCGGAAGAAGAGCTGCTCTTAAGGATAGATGAAAGGCCAAAAACTGTAAGTGAGATCTACTGGAACCAGAACAGGCTCCCAAATCCCGGAACACTGGACCTTTTGATACAAAAAAGGCTCATAAAGGCTATAGGATTCACACCCACAGACGCCCTTCACGTACTAGGGGAATATACAGAATGGAACAGGGAAGCTTCCTTAGCAGGAGCCTCCTTACTGGCACAACTTGCAGGGATAGAGGAGGAAGAGTTCTGCCTGCATATAAAGAAGGATGTGGCCAGGAACATGGCATTGAATATCATTTCCTTCCTCCTGGAGGGAATCAGCAAGGAGGAAATAGAAAAAGTGCTGAAAGGAAGGTTCTTTGCCCGTTTCAAGGCAGACCTGCCTGTGGTCCTGCTGGGAGGGCCTGTCAGTGCCTATGCAAAAGAGCTTGAAGGATTTATAGATGCACAGATAATATTACCTGAGAATTGCAGCGTTGGCAATGCTGTTGGTGCAGTTGCAGGAAAAGGATCCAAAAAACTGGAAGTTCTTATAAAAGCCAATTATACGGAATCAAAATACAATCTCAAAACATCCTCTTTTGCAACTTTCTACCCCGGAGGAAAAGAAGAATTTGCATCATACAGTGAGGCTCTGGAATATGGTGAAGAGACGGGGACCAGGCTCATCATGAAATACATGACAGATGCCGGGCTTGACACCAGTGAGGTAATTATCGATATGAAACGTGATGATATCGTCACACATGAAGGGGGGATCCCGGTGGAAACAAGGCTTGTTTTTTCAGGGACCGGTCAGGTAAGGAAGGATAAAACAATAATGGAGGCAGATTAAATGCAGTACAGTCTGGGAATAGATGCAGGCGGAACTTATACAGATGCGGTGATCGTCAGGAATTCGGACAGGAAAGTCGTTGATTCAAATAAGGCACTTACAACCTATCCTGATCTGCTTACAGGTATAGAGAATGCCATAGACGGGTTGAACAGTAAACATCTCCCCGATGTCAAACTTGTGTCGGTATCCACAACTCTGGCCACCAATACAATACTTGAGAAAACGGGCTATCCTGTAGCACTTATATTAATAGGTAAACACACCTTACCTGCAAATCCACCTATCAGTGACTACATCGTTGTGAAAGGCGGACACAATGTGGCAGGTACCGAAGATGAGACCCTTGATATTGAAACTGTAAAAGAGTATGCTCTTAAAATGAAAGACAGGGTATCGGCATTTGCCGTTTCATCATATTTCAGCATACGGAATCCGGATCATGAGATCAGGATAAAGGAGATGCTGACCGAACTGACAGGACTGCCAATAGTCTGCGGGCATGAACTGTCCCAGGACCTGGGAGCATATGACCGTGGGGTCACAGCATATCTTAACGCACAACTGCTCCCCATAGCTGACCAATTCATACATGCTATAATCACTGATATTAAGAAAAGGGGCATCGATGCTAAACTCATGATGCTCAAATGTGACGGCTCTGTCATAGGCATACACGAAGCTATGGAAAGACCTATAGAATCAATATTCTCCGGTCCTGCTGCCAGCCTGATGGGGGCTTCCTTCCTGTCAAAGAATGATACATGCGCCGTTATTGATGTAGGAGGGACAAGCACTGATGTATCACTGAACCACAATGGCCTTCCGGAACTTGTCGATACGGGAGCCGTGGTCGGTGGCTGGCACACGAAGGTCAAGGCCATACGCATGGAAACATCTGCAATGGGCGGTGACAGTCATGTATGGGTCAAGAACCGGAATATAAATATAGGACCCCGCAGGGTTATGCCTCTTTGCCTTGCTGCTGTAAAATATCCCGGATTCATGGACCAGCTAAGATCTGGCAGAACACCATCAAGGGTGCAGCTTGCAGAGAATATCCAGCCCACTAAGTTTTTTGTAAGAACCGGCAAGAAAGCACCAAATCTCAGCTCCTTTGAAGAACAACTGCTTGCAACAATAGGCGAAGAGCCGGTTTCTATCAATGATATATTCTGGAAAATGGGAACCCCGATATCTGCAGACCAGATAGATGCATTGATACAGAAAAGGCTGGTACAGGCAATCGGGTTCACACCAACCGATGTGCTGCATGTGCTTGGAGAATACACCAAGTGGAGCCGTGATGCTTCACTAACAGGTGCAAAGATACTTGCAAGACTGACACCAATGAATGAGAATGAACTGTGCCTCCATATCAAAAAAGAAGTAGCCATCAATATGGCACTGGACCTTATGGGCTTTATTTTCAAGGGTGTTGAGAAGTCTGAGATAGAGAAGATAATACGTGGAGAGTTCTTCTCCCAATTCAAGGTCAATGTACCCGTGGTCCTTCTTGGGGGACCTGTGCACTCCTATGTTGAAGAACTTGGCAAACTGATAGAGGCAAATATCATTGTCCCAGAACATGCAGAAGTCGGAAATGCAGTAGGAGCCCTTGTGGGAAAAGGTGTCAAGAGCATAGAGATACTGATAAAGTCATTCTACAAGAAAGCAAAAAGAAGCATAGTCGTGTTCTCTCCTGTGGAAAGAAGGGAATTTGTAAGTCATGCTGAAGCTCTTGAATATGCTAATGAGATCGGTAACAGATTGATAATGGAATACATGATAAACTCAGGCATAAAAGCAGAAGATATCAGTATCGATATCAAAAGAGAGGACATCACTATGGCCGAGGAAAGCGGAGCTCCTATTGAAACAAGACTCTTGTTCCTGGGAACAGGAATGCCAAAGGCAGAAAGTAAAGAATGAGCCACTTGTAGCCATCTTTACTTTTTATCTTTACTTTTTGAATCCGGGCATGGGAAAAATATAAATACTGGATTATCATACCATGTAAATGACAAAAGAAGTCATCATGGAAATCGGATCAGGTTGATCGAATGGACTCTAAATCCGTTCAGCCGGGTTAAATTCCCGGGGTTTCCGCCATTATCTGCTCATTATGTGGAGGTCACATAATGAGGATAACTATTTTTCCCAGTCCATAATTCTATTTCAGCCTGTTCCATCTGCTCTTATCGCATATCTGCAGCAGTTACCTTTATTTTATTCTTTGACGGGAACGCCGTTGAACATGGGAAGTTACAAGACCAGATTAACATTACAATGACATTATAATCTTAAAAGAGGTTCATTTTAAGGCATAATCCAACAATAACTATATAAGTTCCTGAACCGTTGGTTTTCAAATTTAACATGAGATAATAACAGGCTATAAAGATGGAATGGAAAAAGAGGTCCCTGAAATTCAAACTTATACTGTACATCGTCGCAGGTACCTTACTTGTACTTGCTGCAAGTACCGCAATGACCATTTCCACCGTAACCACACAGCAGGAGGATCTTGCCTACAAGCAATCCATAGAGATGGCAAGGAACTATGCCAATGATTTCAATGGTGACATGGAAATGAACAAGGCAATCGCAAAGACGATTGCTGTAAGCATGGCAAGTTATGACTCCATGAGCAGGGAGGAAGCAAACAATATGCTTTACAACCTGGTTGTGGAACATCCCCACTTACTTGGCACTTACGTTGCCTATGAGCCTGACACTTTTGACGGGAACGACAGTAACTACATAGATTCACAGGGACATGATTCCACAGGACGTTTCATTCCTTACTGGAATAAGATCACCGGACCAATCACACTTGACCCTCTTCTGGACTATGAGACCCTGGATTATTACCAGTTACCAAAAAAGACAGAAGATGAGGTACTGACAGAACCCTATTATTACGAAGGGGTCTTCATTGTAAGTTATGTATCTCCCATAATGGAAGATGGAGAGTTCATTGGAATTGGCGGAGTGGATGTTTCGCTTAATTATATGGATGAAGTGATCAGCGAAGTAAAAGCATTTGATACAGGCTACGCTTTAATGACGGGCAATACCGGTATACTTGTTTCACATCCTACACATAAAGAATGGATAGGAGAAAAAACCCTTTATGATTTCGGGGTTGAAGAGTTCTCAAAGGTCGCTGATGACATCGGAGAGGGAAAAGGAGGACACGTTGAGACCATAGACCCAACCACAGGCAAGAACATCGTGATGTTCTATGAACCCATAAGGACAGGGAACTATTCATTTATCCTTGTCATACCCAAGGAAGAGATGCTTGCTGGTGTCACCACCCTTGGTAACAAACTTCTGCAGATATCCCTTGCAGCAATAGTTTTCATGGCTGGTATCTCTTATTTAATAGCTTTGTCCTTCACAAGACCTATAAAGGAGATAGTCAGCGACTTCAAGCACATATCAAAGGATGCGGTCATGGGAAAACTTGACTCGCGGGCTGAAACAGATGTTGAGATCGATTTCAGGGAAATACCCATGGGACTCAATGAGATCCTGGATGCTGTGATAACACCTGTCCGTGATACGATAAGACTGACCAATGCACTTGCTAAGGGCGAACTTGATGAGAGGTCGCATCTGGACGTCCACGGAGAATTCAGACAGCTTTCAAATACACTTGACAACTTTGCGGAATTACTCGATATAATAATAAAAGATTCAAGCCAGGTGCTTACTGCGGTGCAGAAAAATGATTTCTCCAGAAAGGTCAAAGTATATGGAGAAGGTGATTTTCTCATCCTAACCGAGGGAATAGAAAAAACAAGGGCAACTCTTTCAAGAATGATAGATGAGCGCAAAAAGATAGAAGAGATACGGAAAAAAGAAATACATCACCGTATTAAGAACAACCTGCAGGTAATATCGAGCTTGCTAGATCTGGAATCCGATAAATTTAACGATGATGGGGTCATTGAAGCTTTCAAAGAAAGCCAGAACCGTGTGATATCCATGGCCCTAGTCCATGAGGAGCTATACAGGTCCCAGGACATGGAAAGCATAGACTTTTCAGACTACCTGATGAAGCTTGTTAATGAGCTTTCATATTCATACGCCATAAATAAAGAGAAGATCCAGGTAAAGATGGACGTAGACCCTACTTTTCTGGACATGGATACTGCCATTCCCCTTGGGATGATAGTAAATGAACTTGTTTCAAATTCATTCAAGCACGCATTCAAACAGGGAAAAGAAGGAGAGATACATGTGGACCTCACTCTTGAAGGCGGAAGGCTGACATTGACCGTAGGGGATAATGGTGTCGGCTTCCCGGAGAATATAGATTTCAGAGAAACGGATTCCCTGGGACTACAACTGATAACGACCCTGACAGCCCAGATAGACGGCACCATCGAACTTGACAGAAGCCTGGGCACCAAATTCAGTATCGTTCTGGAATAAAAAGATAATCAGATATTGATTTTACTTATTGATCGCAATTTATAGAGAATTATAGATAAAGTCATAGATAAAGGTGAACTGATGGATGAAGTAAAAATTCTTGTTGTTGAGGATGAGAGTATCATTGGTCTTAACATAAAGAAGAAACTTAAGAATTTTGGATATACTGTTCCGGCTATAGTCTCAACCGGAAAAGAGGCCATAAAGATGGCAGAGATTACTTTTCCTGACCTTGTATTAATGGATGTGAGACTAAAGGGGGATATGGATGGAGTGGATACTGCAGAAGAGATCCGTAAGAGCTTTGATATCCCTATCATCTACCTCACTGCATATTCCGATGATGAGGTCCTTGAAAAAGCAAAAAGGACAGAGCCCTACGGATATATAGTAAAGCCATTTAAGGCAGATGATCTGCATAGCAACATAGAGATGGCACTTTACAAGCATAAAATGGAAAAAGGTGCTCATAAAAAAGAATAACCGAAAAATATATGAACTCTTTGGATAAGGCAGTTCATCAAGAAGAGACACGTAAAACCAGAATAATAACAGTTGGTATGGATGAAAAGCTCACTAACAGACATAATCCTTAATTCTGAAAAACGGAAGAATGTCCTGCTACTTCTAATAGAGGGAAAAAAGAGCCGCGAAGAGATAAAAAGAAGCCTTAATGTAACTTCAACAGCCCTTATTCCCCAGATAAAGAAGCTAAAAGAACACGGTCTTGTCATACAGAACGGGGACCACTATGTACTGACAAGTATGGGTAAAGTACTTGTATCCAACATGTTGCCTTTTTTGAATGCTGTGGAAGTCTTTGAAGAGAACAGCAACTACTGGCTGAATCGTGATCTTAGTGGTATACCCGACTTGATACTCAAAAGGTTCGGTGAACTTGGGAACTGTGTCATCATTGAGCCTGACCTTAACTACCTTTTTGAGTTCCCTAAGGAATTTACCGAGAATATTTTCAAATCCAGTTACGTCATGGCTTTTAATGCATATTTCCATCCGGAATATCCTGCCCTTTATTCAAGCCTTGCTGAAAATGGCATCTATGTTTCACTTGTAACAACAAATCCGGTTCATGAGAGAATGGAAATGGATTATTCAGATGAAATTAAGAAGTTCATGGGTTTTGACAATACAGAACTGTTCGTATCAGATGAAATGACAGGCCTTGCAACACTTGTAAGCACCGATCGTTTCCTTTTCCTCTGCTTCTTTAACAAAAAAGGCCAATATGACCACACAATTCTCATGAGCTTTGACAGCAAAGCACTGAGATGGAGCAAGGAATTGTTCGCTTATTTTAAAAATAATGCTCAAAGCATTCAATGATAAGATTTTGAAAAAAAAAGACCTGACAGCCATTGGACTTTTCAATGCTGCCAGATCTGAATGTTTTGTGCATAATTGGAGGTTATGCGGTAAAGAAAATGCAGCAGGCACTTTATTTCAGTGCATGCTGCCGGTAAGTTCTTTCTTCGCGTTCAAGCCATCTGAGTCTCTGCATTTGCAACATGGTTCTCATGCTGTGAGTAATACCACATAGGAATGTACAAAGCCAGTACCAGGATACCGACACCGGTGGAGAACCAGCTACCTTCAACACTGTTGAGGTAAATGACACCTATCAGGCAGAGGGGGAGGTTGAACAGACCGAACAGAAGTGCAACATTCTTCCAGCCGGCAGGTGCCTTGAACGGCCTTTCAAGGCCTGCAAGGCGTGGGTTCATCTTTGCCTTCACGTATGCAAAAAGGCTGATACCGTTAGCACAGACATATCCGATGGCTGATGCTGCAAGGATAGCTGTTGGCGTGCCCATTGAGATGAGTCCCAGATTAAAGACACCAATGACGATCATTGCAAGGACGGGAGTTCCATGGGAATTTACCTTACCGAATATCCTCGGAAGGTTTCCCTCAACAGCCATGGAGTGCATAGCCCTTGAAGAACCGAGGTATGCGGTCTGTATTATAAGGACCATTGCAGCAATGAGCATCACAATGGCAATAGTAGAACCGATATCACCAAGAGATGCCTGTGCAACAGGAAGCATAGGGTCTATAGGTGCATTGGCAATACCATCGATTCCCAGCACACCGGTAACGGTTGTCTGTACGATCACGTATGCAAATAGGCATATAGCACCACAGGTGAAAAGTGCCTTTGGTACATCAGTACCTGGCTCCTTGTATTCAGGACCATAGATAGCCGCTGTTTCCCACGCACATGCACTCCATTGTGCCATTGCAAAGATACCCAGAAGGATAAGAATATGGTGAAGATCCCATACCCACTCAGTTGGCAACCAGGTGCTGGTGATATTGGAAAGTACAAAATCACCTGTTGCATAAGGTGCAAGTGCGATAATGATAAGCGGTACGAATGCAAGTGCTGCAAGGATATAACCTACCAGTGCACCACTTGAGACACCGCGATAATTGACAAGTATCAGACCTCCGAATATAACAATGCCTGCTGCCAGTGAGAGCTGGTATTCAGTGAATGTAGCTGCCAATGACGGGAAAAGGCTGTGAAGATAAAAACCTACAAGTATGGCAAATATAGCAAGTACGGGATTCCATGCGAACCAGTAACTCCATGCACTGAATCCACCTATGAGCTTACCTCTGTCGTATTTTCCTTTGTATTCATGTGTTTTGAAAACATTCTGCGCAAATCCGGGAAGACCGGATGCCTTTGGGAAGGTCGTTGCAAGTTCTCCATAGGCCAGGTTCTGCATGAAACCCTGGAATACGGAAAGACCCCAGACGATAATGGCTGCTGACCACAGGTAACCTGCAAAGTAACCAATTGACGGCAAGATCAGCAAAGGCACACCAACCGCAATTGCAAGACCCTGTTTCCAGTCAATTGAACGTTCAAGACCGCTATCTTCACCGGTCTCACAGACGACCTTTGAACATTGTTCTGCGTGAGACCAGTCTATACCTTCTTTTTTCTGCTCCATTTTGTTATCACCTCTCTTTCAATAATAATAAATACCTGCAAAATCCCATTTGGAACCTGCAGGTGAAATGTCACTTCCGGATCAGACGTTTGGCCGGATTACCGGAAGGAGATAGATCCGGTTACTTCACCTGATCCCTGAATTTCTCACAGCAGTTGATCCTGATGTCCAGGAGTTTTTCGATGTTCATCTTTGCTGCAATTCCTTTCGGAGCACCTGCAACTGAAGTGATGACCCCTATACCAAGTTCCTCTCTCAGTTCCCTCATCACATATTCGTCACTGAGGTCATCTGTGCTTACATCCAGTTTCTTTGCAACGTAATCCTTTGCTTCTCCAATCCTCATGCCCTTTGCAAACTCCATCCTTGCAACAAGGTCACCGGCAGCTCTTATTCCGCTCATTCCGGAGGTCATTATGTGGGAGATCGGCATACCCATCGGGTCGCCGACCCCTATCTATATACCATCCACGCCGGCAATTTCGACCATCGCCTTGCTGGCACGTGAAACTGAATCAATTGTCGGGGTTTCGAACATCGGGATACCACCCACACCCATACCCATGTTCACATGGCAGGGAATCGTTGAAGCCTTAACAGCTGCTTTAACAAAGGTGACCGCCCTTCCAAGGTTCCATGGGGAGCTCTTACTGGTATTGGTATTGACCACCGGTCCGAAGATGTTGGCACCTGCCTTGGCTGCCAGTGGAGCCTGCTGATGCGGCCACAGTCCTGCAAGCACGGTTCCGTCATATTCCATCTCACCATGCAGACCCAGCAGGAGCTCGCCTGCCATACCTACTTCAATATACATCTCAGGATACATTTTTCTCAGAGCTTCTACTGCATGCAGTGAAGCATACATATCGCCATCACCTGCGGCGCCCACAGTATCAAAATTTACACCATCTGCACCAGAAGACATCATTCTCTGCATTATCCAGACAGTATCCCTTGTCAGGTGTTTTGCGGCATGTTCCATTGACTCCCGGGCCTCGTCTATCTTAAATGCCTTCATAAGGTCACCCGGATTTTCAAACGGCCCGTCAGGAGTGTAATAAAGGCCCATATTCGGCATTGCACCATAAAGCAGCGGAACGATCATGTTCTGCTGACAGACTTCCATTGTCTGCATTTCCTGGGCGATCACAGGTTTTGCAGGTTTGTAACTGTAATCTATGTGACCAAGCTCCATTGTGTCAGCGCCAAAAGCACGCTCATGCATCATTGAACCTACAAGCCTGCTGGAGGGAATACCTACACCACTGTTACCCTGGTCACCATCTATCCTGATGGTTCCGATATCATGTGTCACAGGGACTTCCTTGCCAAGCTCAACACCTACCATCCTTGAAGGCATTGTGAGAATGTCCACAAGCTTATCGATCTCATCTTCACTGAGCTCAGGGATATCGCCAAGGTCAACAGCATCTGCCATACCTTCTTTCAGGTCAGCGACTATCTGTTCCCGTGTCATGAAGATGCGCTTTCCATCTCCCATTCTTAATTTATATTCTGTAGTCATGTCATCATCTCACTTAAAGCAAAAGATCCTTGGCCCTTGCAACAGCTTCACTTGCATTCTCTGCATAGCAGTCAGCACCTATCTTGTCAGCCCAGTTCTGAGTTGCAGGAGCACCACCCACCATTATCTTTACCTTGTCACGCATGCCCTGTTCCTTGAGCATCTCGATGACCTCTCTCTGACCCGGCAATGTGGTTGTCATGAGTGCGGACATGCCTATCATGTTAGCATTTGTTTCCTTTGCCTTGTCAATGAAATCCTGCAGTGGCACGTCCCTGCCGATATCATGGACCTCAAAACCTGCTGACTGGAGCATGGTTGAGACAATAGACTTACCAATATCATGGACATCTCCCTCAACCGTACCGTTTACGATAACCCCCAGCTTCTTACTGACCGCATCTTTTGGAAGGTCAGCCTCAAGGAGCTTCACACCGGCTTCCATTGCACCTGCTGCCATCATAACGTGTGGCAGGAATAATTTACCCCTTTCAAAAAGGATTCCCACTTCATTCATTCCGGCTGCAAGACCTTTCTCTATGATCTCTGCAGGAGGAATACCTTCACTTCTTGCCTTTTCCACAGCTGCTGTCACAGCATCCTTCTTGCAGGAAATGACGGCATCAGAAAGTTGTTTGAACATTTCTTCCTTGCTCATTACTACTACCTCGCACCTTTCGTTCTCCCGGCACAAAACATACATCAGGTTTCAGGAGACAATCAGTTAGAATAAGCATGAAGAGTACACTATATATCATAAACTCAACAAAATGTGTTTACTGCATATGAATTAGTTAATACCTGAGAAATGTTTGTGTATAATTGAACTATTACAACGGCGTTGTAATCTTTTAAACAAGTCTAAAATAGAAAAAAACAGATGATGTGAAAAATAAAATACATATCATAGAATGGTCTTTAAAGCCTGCATTCCCGCCGTATATCATTTTTGACCAAGGAAATGCTTTGCCTTTGAAACCGCTTCAATAGCATTCTTTGCATAACAATCCGCGCCAATTGTGTCAGCCCATTCCTGAGTTGCGGGTGCACCACCTATCATGACAATGATCCTGTCCCTGAGCCCTTCCTCTTTGAGCATTTCAATTACTTCTTTTTGGCGTGACAGCGAGGTTGTTGTAAGTGCAGACAGACAAAGCATATCCGCACCTGTTCTTTTGACAGCATCAATGAAATCCTCAAGCGGTACATCCCTGCCAAGATCATGCACCTCAAAACCAGATATTCTGAACATACTTGATACTATTATCTTACCAATGTCGTGGACATCACCTCTGACCGTACCACTGACTATAATACCAGATCTGGGAAGCCCTTCTCTTCCCATCTCAGCCTCAAGCATGCGTATGCCCGCTTCCATACAATCGGTTGCAAGTATAAGATGTGGAAGGAACAGTTGCCCATTCTCAAACATATTCCCTGCCTCATTCATTCCGGCTGCAAGACCTTTCTCTATTATCTCTTCAGGCAGGATGCATTGAGCAATTGCTTTTTCTACAGCCTCCTCGACAAGGTCCCTTTTGCATGAGACTACAGCATCTGACAGTTCCTTGAGTGTTTCTTCCTTGGTCATTATATCATCCTTTTGATACTACTTTCACATACAAGCAGATATTAATGTGATCTCATAAGTAGGTAATCTTAACAATGCGGATGAGAATTTATGCCTGAACTTATCCTGATATGATTTTTTTAGTTTTCCGTTCAATGAGAGCCTTGTCCGGAAAATTATTTTACGGATGGAAATGGGCACAAAATATATATACAAGAATTGTTTGCGTGGATGAAGTTGCTTAGATAAATGGTAACCAGGGAATGCAATTAATAGCGTCGATCCCAAATATCCTTCACATCCGGGGCAGGAGGATAAATCTTGTATATATATGTTACTACCCATAGAACACATAGGTGGCAAGCCCATAGCAAAAAAACACTACCTTCCGCCAGATTACCTGTAAAAAAATATAGATTACAGCCGAGGGTCACCAAAAAGTATTAATATTTGAGCTTCCATACAAAGTTATGCTCGAAGGCGGATACCAGTGGAGCGGGATCTATGGTGGCTCTTCATTGAAGTATATAAAAATTGTCTTCAACTATAAAATATAATCATGTAAATCAACCGATATTATAGAAGTGCTGCGTTTTGCGATAAGTATATATAATATGAAAACGGTAAAGAGATTCTGTGTGCCAGTGTGGCTGCAGACAAAACATGAAAGGAAGTGAATAAATTGGTAACTAAATACTCTCTTAAGGACAGGAAAGTTGAATTAACACCTTCAACTGTAAAGAAGATCACCTCCATGGAATATTCCCTCAGCCAGCGTGGATTTAAAGACAGCATGCCCTCTGAGGAAACTGTGAACACCAAAGTAACGGGCTATTCCCTGAAAGGAAGGCAGTGGATCACTGAAGAAATGATCTGCAAAGGATTTTCACCATCCGTTTGTTGATCATATGTATCTGAACACGATAAAAAGATAAGGCTGAGGCACTTGCCCTGCCTCAGGCCTTGATACGTCAGATTATTTTTAGTATATGATCCAAGCCTTTTTTTGTATTCTTTGAAGTTTATTCTTTGAGTTGCTTTAGCTTTTATTGATAACTGTGTGATTTAGCCATTTCAACCATTGCCTGCAGGTTCGCAGTTGGTGTCTTACTGACAATACCACACCCCGGAGCCAGCACCGTCACACCCATATCAAGCAATTCCTTTGATTTCTGCTTCACAACTTCAGGCGTCTTGTTCCAGAGCACATTCACAGGATCAAGATTGCCTACTATTATTGCCTCTGTGACCTTGTCCATGGCATCTGATACATTGACACTCTGGTCAACACTGATAGCATCGACACCACATGCCTCCATGAGGGACAAACCCTGTGTGGTATCGCCACATATATGCAAAACCGTAGCAACATCGAGCTTATGCATTGCATCAACTATTTTCCTGTGATACGGAACAACGAACTTCTCATAGAACTGAGCACCAATGAGCTGGGCACTGGCAGTAGGATCTATGATCACCATGGTATCAGCACCATTCTCTACCATCTTCCTTGCATAAGCAACATTGAACTCGGTTGTGAATTCCATGAGTGCAAGGCTGAAGGCCTCATCAGTGAAGATAGCCATGAACCATTCGTCACCATTGAGGTGCTGGGCCAGTGAGAACGGGCCTATCATACTCCCTATTACCGGGAGTTCGGTACCGTATCTATCAGCAAGTACCTTTATAGCATCGCAAACAACACCGATCCTGCCGTGATCGAGGTTATAGCCTTTGAGCTTCTCGATATCTTCCACTGACTTCACAACATGACCCACAACAGATGGCTGCTGCTCTTTTGTACCTGCCTTTATCTCACAGCCGAAGAACTCAGCTTCTGCGGTAATATCAAAAGGTACACGGACCGCTTCAAATCCTACAACGGTGTGACCCGCCTGGGCAAGTTTTGCCATCTTTTCTGCATCATCGTTAGCCTCAGGCCAGAAAGCACCACATGCTTCCATCTGATCCACTGTTGCAGTCTGTGTGAATGACACAGCAGGCATCCTGTCAACTGACTGACCTGTCAATACACGTGCTAACCTTTCTTTTGGAGTATATTCAACCATATTGTCCTCTGTTTCATCATTATAGTCATTTATAGATCATGAGATCCATGCAATCTAAAAATAAAAAATGAAAAATAGTGATTCAGGCATCCTGAACAACTACTTTTCCATCCTCTGTTGCAACAGGTTCCGGCTTCCATCCTACAAAGTCAGCACCGTCACTCATCATACTACCTATTTCCATCTCTCCTCTTGTGGCCCTGATGATCAAACCTGTTATTCCTCCGGTCACAAGTGAGATAACAAATACACCTACCAGGCTTACAAAGTTGGTCATCAGTGCCCCGGCAAATATACCTCCGCATATGGCTCCGAAGATACCGGGTATACCATGCAGGTTGTTTACTGCCATGACATCGAGCACTCCCATCTTTTCACAAAGCCAGGGATGCAGTTTGATGAAACATGTAGCTGATATTGCACCTGCAACAAGTCCGATTCCAAGAGCTGTCCACGGATCAACAGAAGTCAGCGGTGATCCGATAGCCACAAGGCCTGCAAGCATAGCGTACGTGAACACCAGCGGATCGACCTTCTTTTGCCATATCATACAGAATATATAGGTAGTGATTATCGAACCCAGACCTGCCATATAACATGTGAACATCGCCCATGTCACCTGGTCTGCAGGTAGTAATGCGGTCACGAAAGAGGGCCACAGTACCCACAACAACATGGATGCAAGCCAGACAAAGGACACACTGTGCGTGGTCGTAAAGACCGGTACATCAAAAGCTCTCTTTTCCCTGAGAGTTAATATGACTCCCCAGCCCCAGTAAGCTGCTACCATGTGGACAAGCATTGATCCTCCGGGATCGACCACACCTTCCAGATAGCTGAACATCCACCATTCAACTGCTATCCATGCTGGTGCAAAGAGGACACCTGCCAGGAAATATTGCCACATCTTGACAGTCCCCAGGAAGATCCCGATGGCTATCACAACCGTAATAGCACAAAAAACACCCATTATAGTCCAGTCCTGCGTCCAGACAAACTGACCGAACACGAACTGCTGTATTGCCATATAGGTGATAAAACTTCCAGCCGTAACAAGCAGCACGGCAAGACACACTCCCCATTCGAATTTCTTGATGAAAAGCATCAGGAATGCGACCAGCATCAACATGAACCAGACATCCATGTTCTTGTTCCACTT
This sequence comes from Methanolobus sp. WCC5, assembly GCF_045690325.1. Taxonomy (GTDB): domain Archaea; phylum Halobacteriota; class Methanosarcinia; order Methanosarcinales; family Methanosarcinaceae; genus Methanolobus. The sequence continues at coordinate 1,926,888 of NZ_CP146981.1, forward strand.
ATGCAGCTCATCTCCAAGATGAGACGTATCAGCAGTAAGACCCTCTTCCCCGGTAGGAGTGCTGTAAATATCTTCAAGGCTCTGGGCAACTGCCACTGGTGGAGCTATTATATTCAATAATAATATAACTATGAAAAACTTCAAAGCGATTTTGGAGAAATTTTTCATCATAGTACCTCCTTTCCTTTATATTAGGCCGGCAATCAGATTGCCGGCCTATCTTGTTCTTTGATCAATCCATTCAGAATACCAGACCCAGATCTTCAAGTTTCTTGCGTGCACCGTCATACACTTTCAGATATTCAGCAGTAGGAGTAACGGTCTTCACATCGTAGCATTCCTGGAAGGTCTTTCCGGAAGGAGCTTTTGCATAGTTGCCCTCGTACATCTTGACAAGGGAATCAAGGATCTTGTTGACCTCTTCGATCTCAACTCCGGCTGTTGCCCTTGCAGCTTCTCCCATCATCCTGGCTTCCATACCTGTGGTCTTGTCCAGTGCAACACCTTTTGCAGATGCGACACCTGAAAGTATCTCACGACCGGATGCAGTGTCAGTTATGGACTGTGCGGCGGCTTCCAGCAGGCACATCTCAGTACACGGACCTGCACATGGATAGTACTGGTTACCTGTAAGCATATCCGTGTGTTCTGTCATGGCTGCGCATGTCCAGCCCGCGATCATGAGGGTCTCACGGGTGTTTGTGGATCCCCAGCGAATGTGGATCGGACCGTCAAGGTGCCAGGTTGCGTTGTTCATTACAAATGCATTGATGTGAGTTGCTGCATTAACTATAGCAGTCTCTTCTATGCCTCCGGCATAGCCACCAAAGATCGGCATCTGCTCATCCATGATGATGTCACTGTTAGCCTGGTAATGTGCGACCACGCTGATAGCATCAAGGTCTATCTTAAGCTCATTGAGCTGGGAAACCTCGTGGCTGTCACTGCTAACCATGCCACCGACACAGTCAGCAGATATATTTCCCTGAGCGGACAGGGAAGTCTCTGGTCCCTATATGCCCATTCCGGGGCGCCCTGCAAGTGCACATGCCTGTTTTATCAGGCGGCCTTCTGTCTTGGCTGCAAGCACTTCATAAGGACTACCAGGTACAGGTCCATGACCACGGACCGAAGCCATCACACCATTAACAATTGTCTGAACTTCCTTCTCAAGTGCATAGCTTAAGTGAAGAGGGACAAATACATCCTCTGATACAGGAGCACCTGTGGGACCACCCTGAACATGTGGCTTTTTCTTGTCCCCTACTTTCCTCTTTCTGATAAAGGATTTATCCCTGCCACTTCCAAGTGTGAACTCCCTCTGAACATTATTAAGGGAATCCCATATCTCGTCCTCTGTGTACTTCACAACTCTGCTGGTGTCTGTACAGAATACACCGGCTTCAAGGAGCATTTCAAAACCTGCCTTGAAGAGCTTTTCTGCCATATCCATGTCAGTTGGAATGAACTCTCCCTTAAAGTCCAGACCATATTTCTGCTTGAGCTCTGCAGTCTTTGAAGGAATTACCATCAAATCCCAATCATCCTGGGTAATCTTCGCGCCAGTCTTGGCACGTTCATAGAACTCATAAACATCTAAAGATCTACTGTATGTCATTTCTTCTCACCCCACTTTATTTCCTCATAAGATCAAGTGCCACTTTGGCCGCCTCAGCAGCATTCTCTGCTGTTGCATCTGCACCGATCTCATCGACCCATGCCTGTGATACAGGTGCTCCGCCAAACATCACTTTTACATCATCCCTTAGCCCTTCTTCTTTGAGAGCTACGATCGTGTCCTTCTGGCTCATCATTGAAGTGGTCATCAAAGCCGAGCCTGCAAGCAATACTTTCTTTCCTTTGACCTTTTTGACCTCGTCCATGATCTTCTCATTTGGCACATCTACACCAAGATCAACTATCTGGAAGCCATTAGCACCCAGCATTGTCGAAACAAGACGGTGACCGATATCATGGATGTCGCCTTCCTGCACAAAAGTGATGGCTATACCACTTCCTTCTCCAATCTGCTCTTTTTCCATTTCCGGCCTAAGGATCTCCATGGCATTGTTCATAGCCTTTGCAGACATCATGATCTGAGGGAGATAGATCTCTGCAGCTTCGAACTTATCACCGATGACCCTCATTCCCAGTGCAAGGGAATCATTTATAATGTCGTTTGCTGAAATACCCGCTGCAAGAGCCTCTTTTGTCTTTTCAACAGTACCATTTATGTCCTGGTTGACCAGAGCATTTTTTAGTTTGTCTAAAATTTCTTTATTTGACATTTAACTACCTCTTTCTCCTATTTCCTTCCTGTATCCCATCTTACCGATAAATGAACTGAATAATGGCAATAATAAGATACAACCTATGAGGAAGCATTCTAAAAACGAACACCCCCAGACAACCGTTGTACTTTTTTCAATATAGAATGACCCGTGGTTACTTTTCACCGGTTGTGAGATATGTAAAGGGATCTTGCTGTTGGTTGATCCTTTTGATATTGCAGGAAAGATTGTTGATGATCAAAGGGGATACTACCTAACATATGGAATATGATTTATCTGTAAGTCTGTGATCTGGATAATTGCTTGTGAAATGTATACAGGTATGTTGTTCAGACAGAATTACTGGTTTGCCGAAAATGAAAAATCAGGAAGATGAGCGAAATAGCTTAATAAGGAATGGAAATTACAATTAATAGGGGAGCATATGCAGCAAGAACTTACCGGAACATTATGGTTTTCTGAGAAAAGAATCAAAATTTTATTCCTCCTGGCAGAAGGTTCTCAGGATATAGAGCATATCAAAAAGTCCCTTAACCTTTCCACACGCGAGATAATGCCCCAGATAAAAAAGTTAAAAAAAGATTTCCTGGTTGCTGGAGAGAAAGAAAGATTTGAATTATCTGCGATAGGAGAACTATTGGTTGACAACATGAGGCTTTTCCTTGATACTATAATGGTGATAGACGAGAACAGGGATTTCTGGGATACCCGTGACCTTAAAGGGATCCCCGGCCATTTGCTTGAAAGGATAGGTGAACTTGGCCATTATTATTTGATCGAACCTGACCTGCATAACATATACAATTATCCGAAAGAATTCAGGGAAAACATTGTCAAATGCAAAAAGGTCACAATGCTAAAATCATATATCCATCCGACATACCCTTCACTTTGCACGCAGATAATAGAGAACTCAGATGAATATTCGTTGTTCATCCTGCCTGAGGCATTCCAGAGAATGGAAAAGGATTTTTCCGAGATTACCGATAAACTGCTCTCATCTGCAAAATCAAATATCTATCTTATAAAGGACAATATCAATATACCAATAATATGTGTTACCGAGAAGTTCCTGTATTTCAGTCTTTTTAACAAGGACGGCAGGTATGAACACAGAGATATCCTCAGTTTTGACCAGAGTGCAGTCTCCTGGGGTAAAGAGCTCATTGAATATTATGGTAAAAGATCCATGGCTATTAAATTGCTGGCAGATAATTGATCTTTGAACAAGAGGGAACGTAATGTCATCCTTTCCACTGGTAGATATAGTATGGTTGTCGCAGAAAAGAATTAAAATATTAATGCTTCTGACCCTGGGACCAAAAACAGCTGAAGAAATAAAAGAAGAGCTTGAACTGGACCTGCGGGCCCTGCACCTTCCTTTGAAGGAACTTAAGGAAGAAAGACTGGTAACACAGGAAAATGATACTTTTGTCCTATCCCAGCTTGGCAGGATTATAACTATAAATGCCAAACCTGCCTATTATCTGGCAAACCTGTTCGAGAACAATACTGCCTACTGGACAAGCCGCAACCTCTCAAATATACCCAGGACCTTTGCCAGAAGACTGGGTGAACTTGGTGATTGTGAATTATTCGAGCAGGACCTGGGGCATATGTTCCAGCTTCCACAGAAATTCATTAACTCTACATCCAAAACTGAGAATATAATGTCAGTATTTTCTTTTTTCTATCCGGAACAACTTTACCTTTATAATGCGGTTGCTAAAAAAGGAGGGAAAGTATCCCTTATATTGACAGAAGGTGTATGTGAGACACTTCAGGAAAATTTTCCCGAGACATTCTGTGAAATGAGCAAATTCAACAACACAGAGATATATTGTTTGCAGGAAAGTATGTCCCCCCCTGCATTCACTGTTACAGACAACACGCTTCTTATAAGCTTCTTCAATAAGAACGACAGGTATGACCATCAGGATATACTGAGCAACAACGAAACTGCCCTGAAGTGGGGCAGAGAGCTTTTCAGCTACTACAAGGACAGAGCATCAATAAGGTCCACTGAGCTGCGATAAAAGGGGAAATCCATGATAAAATCCGGAAAATACAGCATCTTCTCTAAAGGGGGACCAGGACCATGCCATTGAAAAGATGGAAAGATGTGCCTCTTAAGATAAAACTGATTTTATATATTGTCGGTGGAGTCCTCATTATACTCAGTCTTTCAACTTTAGTGACCATCACGACGGTGAATTATCAGGCTGAAAGACTTGCATATCTTCAGGGTGTGGAACTGGCTAAAGCATCATCACACCAGCTTGACGGAGAGATGCAGAAGAACATGGCAATAGCAAGGACCTTTGCCCATTCCCTTGAAGAATATAAGTCCAGGGACAGAGAAGAGGTCAACCGGATGCTAAACAACCTGCTATACTATAATCCGAACATAGTGGGTATCTATGTCGGATTTGAGCCTGATGAATTTGATGGTAAGGATGCAGAGTACGCCGGAACCTACGGACACGATGAAACGGGAAGATTCGTTCCCTACTGGAATACCATCAACGGGGAAATAGATCTGGAGCCACTGGTAGATTACAATTCCGGAGACTATTACCAGCTCACAAAAAGAAGACTTCAGGATACAGTTACAAGTCCTTACTTTTACCAGGGTATATATCTGGTCAGTTATGTTTCCCCAATAATACATGAAGGGGAATTCATAGGTATTTCAGGTGTGGATGTATCTCTGGAGTACCTGGATGAGAGTGTGGGCAGCATAAAAGCCTTCGATAGCGGATATGCCTTTATAACAGATAATGACGGGATGCTGGTGACGCATCCAATATACCGGGATTGGGCAAGTAAAAAAACCCTGTACGATTTTGATGATCCTGTAATATCAGATGCTGCAGACAATATCAAAAAAGGTAAGGGCGGCACTTTCGAGACCAAGGACCCTGCTACAGATAAGGATGTAGTGGTTTTCTATGAACCAATAAGCACAGGGAACTATTCTTTTCTGCTTGTGATCCCAAAAGAGGAGATATTCGCAGGTTCAAGGGTCCTTGCCACGGAACTGACAATGATATCCTCACTATCTATATTTTTCATGTTAATGCTCTCTTATTTCATTGCAGTGTCTATCACAGATTCTATCAGGAAGATAATTTCAGATTTCGGGGAAATAGCTGAGGATGCTGTGAACGGTAATCTGGATTCAAGAGCTAATCTTGATGTTGATGTTGATTTCCGGGATATACCCCGGGGGTTGAACAAGATACTTGATGCTTTCATCGTTCCGATACGTGAAACTATCCGCATGAGTAAAGCCCTGTCAGAAGGTAAGCTTTCTGCAAGGAGCCGGTTGGCCCTTAAAGGAGAATTCAAACAGATGGGAGATTCTCTGGATGACCTGGCACAACATCTTGATGATGTCATTGACGATTCCAATGCAGTGCTGAAATCCATTCAGGAAAATAACTTTTCCCGTGAAGTGTTTGTTAACGGGGAAGGAGACTTTAAAGTGCTCACTGAAGGAATAGAAGAGACACGCAAAACATTACTTCAGACTACAAACGAGCGCATCATGGCAGAAAAGGCGCTCAGGGAGGCAGATCAGGTTCGTGAGAAGGAACTGCATCACAGAATAAAGAACAACCTGCAGATCATATCAAGCCTTCTATTCCTGGAATCTGAAAGATTCAACAATCAAAAAGTAGTGGGAGCTTTCCTGGACAGCAGGAACCGTGTCAAATCAATGGCTCTTGTCCATGAAAAACTTTACAAGACAGGAAGTTCCAGGGAAATTGACATCCAGGAGTACAGCCAGAAACTACTTCAGAACATTGTGGATGCCTATCCAATCCAAAAAGAGCACGTTAAGATCAATGCCAGTACAGAATACATTCTTCTCTCGATAGATACGGTGCTTCCTCTTGGGATGATAATTAACGAGCTTGTCTCAAATGCCCTTAAATATGCTTTCCCGCAGGAGATGCATGGAAAGATAGAAGTTATTATCCGGCGCAAAGATGAGAATATCCTGCTTCAGATAAAAGATAACGGTATCGGACTGCCTGAAGACATTGATATCGAGAGCAACGATTCTCTGGGACTGAAACTTGTAATGATCCTTGTGGAACAGATAGATGGAATAATTGAAATAGAAAGAGAACATGGTACTGTTTTCAGTATTTTGTTCAAAGTAGAGAATTCTGATTGAAGGTGTGATAAATGGAAAAGACAAAAGTCTTAGTAGTTGAAGACGAGAACATAGTAGCCCTGGAAATTAAAAGCAGATTAAAAAAACTTGGTTATGTGGTACCCAGTGTAGCTTCAACAGGTGAGGAAGCTATAAACAAGGCTGAAGCATTTTCACCGGACATCATACTTATGGATATCATGCTGAAAGGAAATATGGATGGCATAGAGGCAGCAAGACGGATCCGGGAGAAGATGGATGTCCCCATTATCTACCTTACAGCCTATGCTGATGATGAGACCCTCCAGAGGGCCAAACTGACAAATCCGTATGGATATATATTAAAACCTTTTGAAGAAAATGATCTCCGTACGACCATAGAGATAGCATTATACAATTACCAGTTGCTTCAAAAAGAAGACAAAAAGGAAACATGACATTTCGTTTTTGTCCTGGTGTATGCAGGTGTTACTAAAAAGCACACCCTTTTACAATTCACATATCACATGACAAGTGATACGGAAATATACTATATATTATCCATATCTATTTCTGATTGGTTCCAGTGTTAGAGATACCATAGGCAGAGAAACCGGAAACTGCTATCTGCACATTTACACCGGAGCTATATCCACATAGGGGGCGCAAAATTTTGCGCCCCGTCACTTCCTTAGCACCGTCGTCAACTATATATATTACATATTTCTCTGATTTTTAATAAAAGTTAAATACCATAAATATGAGCGATATATATATATGCCGGTGAACAAGATTCTATATTAGAGGATGATCAGAAGATAAAATCTATGCTCAAAGATAGCAAAGATAATAAAAACAGGCATCATCCCAAAGATAAGGCAAATACGATAAGCGCAAAGGAAGAAAAGAAATGTCGATCAATAAAAAGAACCACAGCTGGATACTTGCGTACCTGGGATTTTAGGAATTGATTGGAAAAAAGGTAATTATCCAGGAGCTGTTAGCATGGAAAAAAAGCCACTTGATACACTTATTAGCAAAAACGGCCTGTGGGTGTCACGCAACGGATACCTGCACGGGATTAAAAAATGTGAGACATCCCAGAAGTACATCAGGATAGAAATGGATTGCGGAGAAGTTATCACCGTACGCAATTCAAGATCGAGCCGGTCTGCAAGGTCTTTAAGGAACCATAAGTTCAACAAACCCTGCAAAAGATGCCGCCTGCCTGAGGACAGGATCAATGAGTTCTCAAAGAAGATCTCCAGAAAGGATGAAACTGAGATCAAGATCATCCGCTCTTTCAGACTGCAGCCCGAAAAACCGGCGTCTGAGGTAATAGCACAGATTACAAAGGCTCCGGAAACAGAAACAAATCCTTCTTCTGATCTGACCGGAATAACAAAGCCGCAAATAGCGCATGCAGGCAACCGTCCAAACGGTCAGGAAACAAAACTAAAATCAAAAAAGACCACTGGCCCGTCCAAAATCCCTGCAAAGACCTTCCAGCCCCAGACAAAGTCCAGGAAAAATGAATTCACACCCTTACAAAAGACCAGGATACTCTCACTTCTGGGGCCAGGGGAGATGATATCATTCTCAAAGGAAAAACGTTCCTTTGGCGAACTGGAATCCATACTTGCCACTGAAAGGAAAAATGATATCCGCCAGATGTATGAGAACAGCCGCGAGAACCTGCTCGGCAAACTTGAGAGGAACATAACCGAGTTCTTTGTTGATATGGGTTTCCTTGAGGTGAAATCACCCATACTCATACCTTTCGAATACATGGAAAGGATGGGTGTCGGTGAGGACAAGAAACTATCCGAGCAGATATTCAGGGTTGGCGATAACATGTGCCTGCGTCCCATGCTTGCCCCGGGCCTGTACAACCACCTGCGCAAATTCGACAATGTTCTGCCTGATCCTGTCAGGATATTTGAGATAGGTCCGTGCTACCGTAAAGAATCGGATGGTAACAGCCACCTCGAAGAGTTCACCATGCTGAATTTCTGCCAGATGGGATCAAGATGCACACGGGATGAACTGGAATTCATAATAGGGGAATTCCTGGAATTCCTTGGGATCGAATATGAGATAGTCTCAGACAACTGCATGGTCTATGGTGACACCATCGATGTCATGCACAAAAGCATGGAACTCTCCTCCGCAGTTGTGGGGCCTATACCAATGGATATGGACTGGGGAATAGACAAACCCTGGATAGGAGCAGGTTTTGGTCTTGAGAGACTGCTTAAGGCAAAACATGACTTCAAGAACATCAAACGTGCAGCCCGGTCAGAATCCTACTACAACGGCGTAAGCATAAACCTGTGAGGTTATTAAAATGATAAATGATATGAATGACCACGAGCTTGACAGGTTTGCACGGGATATAGTGAGTGGTCTTAAGCTCACAGACGATGATCTCAGGGAACTGCTCTCCATGGAAGATGACGAGGGGATCGGGAAACTGCATTATGTGGCAAGAAAAGTGAGGGATCATTTCTTCGGGAACAGGGTTTTCCTCTACAGTTTCGTCTACTTCTCCACCTACTGTAAGAACAACTGTGCCTTCTGTTACTATAACAGGTGCAATGATATACAGCGCTACCGCCTGGATACCAAAGAGATCCGTAATATCTGCAGGGTCCTGAAGAACGAGAACATCCACATGGTAGACCTGACAATGGGAGAAGACCCTTACTTCCATAACGAGCCTGAGAGGTTCGTTGATGTGGTGAGAACAGTTAAGAAAGAGCTCGGGCTCCCAATTATGATCTCCCCCGGTGTTATGGACGACAGGACCCTGAGCATGCTCCACGAAAGCGGAGCGGATTTCCTGGCACTGTATCAGGAGACCCATGATCGTGAGCTCTACGGGAAACTGAGGGTTGGCCAGTCATTTGAAGGAAGGGTACATGCAAGGGAATTCGCCAAAAAGATCGGCTACTGTGTGGAAGACGGTATACTCACAGGTGTGGGGAATGACATCGAATCCACTATAAGATCCCTCAGGGGAATGCAGCAAGGCCAAACTGATATGGTCCGTGTCATGACCTTTGTCCCGCAGGAGGGAACCCCTCTTGAGGAAGTCAGCCAGGAATCAAGTCTCAGTGAACTGAAAATAATATCAGTGTTGAGACTTTTGTTCCCCGCTAAACTCATTCCGGCTTCTCTTGACCTTGAAGGAATCGATGGTATGGTACATCGCCTTAATGCAGGTGCCAATGTGGTCACATCCATAATACCCTCGGATTCTTCACTGGAAGGAGTGGTCAATTACGACCGGGATCTTGAGGAGAGGGACAGGGACCCGAAAAGCGTTGTTAAGCGGCTGCTGACCATGGGTATGGAACCTGCAAGCCAGGATGAGTTTTACAGGTTTATAGAAAATGCATCTACTGGACTATTTGAAACACCGGTGGTGCATGCATGAGTACAATATGCATCATCGGCGGGAAATTACAGGGTTTTGAGGTCACTTACCTGGCGCATAAGGCAGGCATAAATGTAGTACTCGTTGATCGCCGGGAACAACCCCTGATACGCAGCATGGTTGACAGTTTTCACTGCTTTGATATAATACGCGAACCTGAAAAGCTCAGAAGGATATGCGAAGAGGTGGATGCCATCATCCCTGTGAATGAGAACCTCAGGACCATCGAATTCCTCAGAAGCATCAAAAAAGAGCTTGCATGTCCCGTACTTTTTGATTTTGACGCCTACTACGTAAGCATGGATAAGAAACGCTCAAAGGATTATTTCAGGTCCCTTGGAATCCCTGCTCCTGCAGACAAACCCGAAAAACCCCCTTATTTTGTGAAACCGCCCTGTGAGAGCAGCAGTATCGGAACTTCGATAATATATGAAGACAGGGAACTGGAGGGACTTGATCCTTCAATGCTCATAGAGGAATATGTGAAAGGTGATGTTGTCTCCCTTGAGGTGATCGGGGATGGCAGGAATTTTGCAGTTGTAAAAGAGACACTGATACATATTGACGCTACTTACGATTGCCATATGGTCACTCCAATGGAAAAGTATGCTGAATTCAGGAAAATATGCTATGAACTTGCAAAGAATCTCAGTCTTCGCGGAATAATGGATGTTGAAGCGATAGACAGTCCCATGGGCCTGAAAGTACTTGAGATAGATGCAAGGTTCCCAAGCCAGACCCCTACTGTTGTGTACCATTCGACAGGTATTAACCTTGTGGAATTGCTCATGCAGGCATTTTCAGAAGGTGTGACCGAAATTGAAAACACTGTCGTGGAGAACTATTGCATCTATGAGCATCTCCTTGTGAACAACGGGCAACTGGAACCTGTTGGCGAGCATGTGCTTTCCCAGGGTGATGAATACGTACAGTTCCATATAGGGGAAGGACTTGAGATATTTGAATCCCGCGGGAAAGGGAAAAACAGTGTTTTCACCCTCATAAGCGTGGGAGATGACCTACCGGAGGCTGAAAAAATGAGACATAAAGGAATGGAACTGATCACCGGACATTTCCAAATGAATCCGGAGGGGGAATAATATGGCGCTATTGACACCCGAGGATCTGGAAAATCTTTCAGCACAGCTTGAAGAGAATGACAAGATCCTCAAAAAAGTGACTGGACTTGATGTAAGGGGAATATGTGAAGCACTCTACGGGACAAAACCCGGTTCAGAGAAAGTTGGCATCATACCCATCACCGCAGGCAACGGGATCATCAGTAATTTCACATCTTCATTGCTTTTCATCGTTGAATACTTCGGTTTTGATGGTTTTGTTACAGAACATCCTGACGTTACCGGCTATTATGAAGCCGTATCCCAGGGTGCGGATATCATTATGATGGCTGATGACCATGTTTTTGTTGCACATGACCTGCGCAACGAGAAGATAGTCAGCAATCATGTGGCTACAGGTGTGATATATGCGGACATCGCTTCCAGGTTCATGGAAGCAAGTTCAAAGGATATACTTGTTATCGGGCTTGGCAGAGTGGGTTATGCAGGAGCATGCCACCTTGTTGAAAAAGGCTTTAACGTATATGCCTGTGACCCTAACAGGGAATTCCTTCAAAAGGCCGTTGATGAACTTGGCATAAAGCCTTACTGCAGCGACGACAGGAAGAAGTTCTCCATGGTATTTGAGGCCACACCCAATGCAGACACAATATCAGAGGGCATGATCGAAGAAAGATGTCTTGTCTCGACACCTGGAATACCATGTGGGCTGCCCCCTGAGATCGGAAAGAAGTATCGTGTGGACCTTGTGATGGAACCCCTTGTGATAGGGGTTGCTTCAATGCTGTATTCAGTGATACGGGATTAAGATACTGAAATAAGAATAAAATGAATACAAATTAACGGAGTGTTGAGAACATGTATGTGATTTCCCTTGACCTTGGAACGAGTGGTTTCAGGTCCCAGCTGATCGACCTTGAGAAAAAAGAGACTGTGAAGACTGTGATAACCATGGGTCACCCGCTCCCGGGCGGCAACGTGATGGACCATCTGGATTTTGCCATAACTACAGGAGCCGATGTTGCTCACAAACTGATCATTGAAACAGTTAAGGAAATACTCAAGAAATTCGATGTGGAGCCGGGGGAAATAAAGCGTATCGCAGTCTGCGGGAATCCCATACAACTCTCATTGTTCCAGAATATCGAAATAAGGGACCTTGCATATGCAGGAGAGAACAAACAGAAAGCTCTCGGGGTGAAGGACGTCAAAAGGGATGCCAGAACCTTCCCTGCAAACGAACTCTTCAAAGACATCTTTGAAATGGATAACTGTGAGATAATCGTTCCTCCTGCCATCAAACACGAGATAGGTGCAGATGCCCTTGCAATGATGCTTGAAACCGATTTCATTCACCAGACAGAGCCATGCCTTGTAACCGACTACGGTACCAATGCAGAGATGGCACTGAAGATAGGTGACAGGATAATAACTGCAAGTGCAGCCGCAGGCCCTGCTATCGAAGGGCAGGGTATAGCATGCGGGATGCTTGCAGGTCCGGGAGCTATCAGTGATGTGAACGGCGAAGGAGAATGGTGGAGACTCACTGTACTTGACGATACCATGAAACCTGTAAAGGGACCCCTTGTTAATCCTATCACAGGGGAGTGTATTGAAAGCTGCATGGTGATACCAAAGGGTATAACCGGTACCGGAGTGATATCAACAATAGCACTTGCACTCAAGGAGGGGCTCATCACCAAACTCCCTGAACTTCCCAACGGGGAGCTGATACTTGGAAACAGTATAGTTATAACCAATAAGGATGTGGAAGAAGTGGGGAAAGCCATAGGGGCGATCAGGGCGGCGCATATGACCCTGATGGTAGAATCAGGAATGAAATATGAGGATCTTACCTATGCATATATGTCCGGGGCCACAGGCACCTATGTTGATGCCAACAAAGCAAGGCATATAGGTTCTGTTCCCGGTTTTGTCCCGAATATCGTGCAGTTTGGCAATACTTCCTTAGGTCTTGCAAAGAAGATAGCTATGGACAGATCAAAGCTCAATGACGTTATAGCCATTGCAAAGAAGATACAGGCAGACCACCTTATGATGGCTACCAGTGAAACCTTCAAGGACATATACGTCTGCGAACTGGCGACCTGGCAGAATGGGATGCCTGAGGATATGTACAACCAGATGCTGGGAATGTATGGTATCCCCGGATTCCCGGGGGACCTGCAAAAAGCGGATATCGAAAAAAGAGTGTACAGGGACATAGATGACGTAGGTTACATGGGTCTTGATATAGTCAAGGATATAGGGATCATACTTGAGGCCCCGGTAGTAAAGTGTATACTCTGCCACAAATGTGAAAAAGAATGTCCTGAAGATGCGGTGATAATCGTTGAAAGAGAGGGAAAGAGATTTGCCAACATTGACAGCCAGCACTGCCTGGGTACAAGCTGCAGGCGTTGCGTGACCATATGTCCTGAGCAAACAATGAACCACAGTCTGTTGAAGATAAAGGAAAGGAAGAGCAAAGACTGAAGAGGTCACTCATTGAATTTAAGAATCGTTGTTTTGAGGGTTTCCAGATCTACGACAGGCACCTGTGCAGGTGTGGGGACCACGTTGACCCTTTTCTGGAACTCGGTCTGATCCTGCCAGGTGCCCGAATTTATCAGCAGGACATTCTTGTACCACTCGATACCCAGGGTATGCACATGGCCGCAATGAAGGATATCGGGAACATTGCTGATGACAAAGTAATCTTTCTTTTCAGGTGCAATGGAAACACGGCTTCCGTATATTGGTGACAGATGCCTGAACTTCATCATTTCCACCATTGCCTTGGTGGGATCATGGTATGAGACACCGGGAACTGAGGCCACAAGGTCATCAATTGAACGGCCGTGATATAGAAGCACCTTCACACCATCCAGGTCGACAATGGAAGGATTCCCGACAAATGTAACGTTATCCGGGAAATATTCCCTTATGCGCCCAGGCAGTCTTGGCTGGGGTTCAGCCTGGCGCACAGCGTCATGGTTACCAGGAGAGATGATTATCCTTATATGATCTGGTATCCTCGAAAAATACTCACCTGCTTTTTTGTACTGATCATAGACATCCAGGATAGAGAGTTCTTCTTCCTGGCCGGGGTATATACCAACCCCATCAACCAGGTCTCCTGCCACAAGAAGGTAGCGAACCTCCTTTGCAATGGAAACCAGGGCTTCATTATCAGTGTCACAGTTGAGGAAGTCCAGGAAACGCTCCCAGGGCTCCTCCATAAATGTCGAGCTTCCGATATGGATATCAGATGTGAGGATAGCCTTTCCATGGGTTCCTTTCTTCTGGATATATGTGTTCGGGAGGTCCGGCAGGGTTATCTTCTGCACTATCATAAGATTGCCATCATTTGTGAGAGTGCCTGTGAATCCTGCAACCTCGTCCAGCACAAAATGACTGGCCTGCTCAAAAAGCTCCTTGTCAGCCATGCGTATCAGTACTGAGAAAGAGCCGGTGGGATCTTCTATTTCCAGTATCTTATGCCCGTTACTTGTGCTTTTTATCTCAGATATCATTCCAATGACAGAGACCTCCCCTGCCTCCCTGCTTCCCCTGTAATTGGTCCCTTTGTTCTTTTTCAGGCTCTCTATGGGACGGGCATTTATCCTGCCTCTGATTATATCACTTATCCTGCTGTAACGGTTCCTGAAGAACTGGACAAATTCCATATATTCACCTACGCAGGTGGAATTATCCGTGATATCAGAAATCACCGAAACCGGACTGTCATTATTACATATCGTGAGCGGGGTGCCTGCCGGAGAAATACGGTTGCAGCCGGCAGAAAGACTCTTGCAGATCTTGGGTGTGGGTTTTTGAGTTACAGGTTCAAAGTCAGAGATCGTTCCATGAACAGAAACTGGTTCGTAAACAGAAACAGACGATTTTTCCTGAACACCGGCAATTGAACTGAAGCCTTCCAAGTCTATGTGCTCTATATCGATAACAAGGACTGAAAGATCTATGTTCTCAAGCACATATGTAACAAGTTCCTGAGGAGAACAATGCGAACAGATAAGGTCTACTGCTTCAGGGCTTATCTGGTATCCTTCTTCGATGAAAGCGGTAAGAACATCAATTTCATTCATGATCGTAGAGCTAAATTTAAGTTGCAGGGAAGATAATTACAGTATGGGTGCAAGAACTTACAAAATCATTTTAAACCGTAAACATTTTATTTTGCGAATATTATTCCTTAACTCATAAATACATTCTTTTATTGGGGCAGAATACAGGTAAGAACAATGAACTTAAAAGAAACCTTTCATGCTTTCAAAGAAAGTGACAATTTCTTTGTTTCACTTGCACGGGACATCATAACTGTCCTGTTAGCCGTATTGATATTTGCATCTTTCTCTCAGGTGGTCTTTGGGATGTGGACTCCTATGGTGGCCGTGGAATCAGGTAGTATGGAGCCACATATGAACGTAGGTGATATCGTTTTCATCCAGAGTATCGACAGGACGCAGGTTGTTACATATGAGGAAGGCATGGACAACTACAACTCATTTAAAAATTATGGCGATGTGATATTATACAAGCCCTATGGACAGGAAGGAGTTACTCCCATCATCCACCGGGCGATGTATTACGTTGAGGAGGGAGAGCAAATGTGGGAAGGCGGACCCGCCGCACCTCATGCAGGATATATCACCAAAGGAGACAATGAAATGACCAACAGGTATTACGACCAGCAGGGTCAGGTCAGTTACATGATGCCGGTTAAAGAAGAATGGGTGATAGGTATAGCACGTTATAGGATACCTTACATAGGTTATCTCAGATTGATGCTCCCGGGCTTCTGATTTTTTAGAGATGCAGCTGGGTTGTGAGTACAGGCTTGAACAATTCAAGTGGTTTGAGCCTGTAATCCTCAAACAACACTTTTTTGGTACTGTTTATTGGAACGCTTAATACAATTTCCTTTGTCCTGCCGTACCTGCCCTTGCTAACAACAACAGCATTCACGATACCCAGCATATCAAGCTCTGACATAAGATCCGTTACCCTGCGCTGTGTGAGAATATCCATGTCCACCTGCAGACATAATTGCCGGTAAACATTATAGACCTCTCCTGTAGTGACATTCTTGTAACCGTTATTCCTCAAAAGCATAACACTGTAGAGTGCAAGTTTTGACTGGGTAGGAAGAGTGCGCACCACTTCAATGACCCGATCAACCTCAATCTTTTCCTGTGCACCCTTGACATGCTGTTCATCAACACGTGATTTGTTTTCCCTTTCTGCGATCTCACCGGCCACCCTAAGCAGGTCCAGGGCACGTCTTGCATCCCCATGTTCCTGGGCAGCAAAAGCTGCACAAAGAGGAATGACCATTTCATCCAAAGCTTCCGGTTTGTAAGCTATCTGAGCTCTCTCATGAAGAATATCACTGATCTGGTCAGCGTCATAAGGAGGAAATATTATTTCTTCTTCACCAAGGGAGCTCTTTACTCTGGGATCAAGGAATTCTGTGAACTTAAGATCGTTTGAAACCCCTATCATACTGACCTTTGCATGTTCAAGGTCTGTATTGATTCTTGAAAGATTATAAAGGACATCGTCACCTTTTTTAATCAGTTTATCAATCTCGTCCAGAATTATAATGACAACCTGCCTCTCGGTATCAATTGTCTCTTTGAATTTGAAAAAGACCTGATCTGTAGGCCAGCCGGTCATCGGGACATCTTCACCAAACTGACGTGTCAGATTTGCAAGAAGTCTGTATTGAGTGTCAATAACCTCACAATTAAGATAGACGACCTTACAGGAAATACCAAGGGATTCACCTTTTCTTTCCAGTTCTATACCCACGTGTCTTGTCACAGCAGTTTTACCGGTACCTGTCTTACCATATATGAGAATATTAGAAGGTGTGTCACCTCTAAGAGCTGAAACGAGAATTGAAGCAAGACTATTGATCTGTTCATCACGGTGAACAAGGGAGTCAGGAGTGTATGAATGTCGTAAAACCTCTTTATTTTTGAAAATTGGTTCGTTTTCCAGTAATTCCTGGAACAAGCCATCTAACGATTTACTCTGCATTTACTTATGTCACCCAATCCTGTTAAAATTACAAAGAATACTTTAAACTAAATTGTCTTTAAGGGATAAGGACTACCAATCAAAGGGATTGGATTTACTCTCTCTATTCCAAACGATACAATGGAAGTGGGGGTTATTAATGGTTATGGTTTAGACCCCCTGATTTCAAGTGGAGATTTGAAGAAAAAGAATAATAAAAACAAAAAACAATAACTATATCCTTATTTATTATTATGTGGTTACCCGGACTATATAAGAGGAAACAAAAAAAAAGCTTCCTATGGAATGTAAACCCCTTTGTTTCTACTGGAAAGTTTATAAAGGACAGTGACCCTAAGATTTCAATTGGAACATGAAAAAAAGATATGACTATCTTTTTTAAAAATTTTGAAAAAAAGATGGCAGTGTATGTATAAATATGTTAGTATATAAGCTTTTTGTTTAGAAAAAACAAATTTCAGAAATTTTTGTTCTAACAATGTTCTGACAAATATGTTCCAGTTGAAACAATGGGGTAGCACATGAGTAAACAAACCTAAAAACAAAACAAGAATTGATCAAAAAATAAGAACTAATCAAAATAATCCATAAAACAAAAATCCAGTGGAAATGATGGGGTCTGTATATTGATTGTCTGCCATAATTACCTTAGTAACTATGTAAGTAACTATGTAAAAAGAACTCTAATTAGCTCTAATTTAACCTGTACCGAGATTTAAACAATCGATTGACCGGAATTATTGTAGTCTCTATGGCAACGGGTCGTAACACAATTGTTTTAAATATCTTCTTTTATTCATATAGCCAATGAATGAAACTGGCCTATCCGGAGAGGAAATACGTAGTTTCTTAGAGGCTTCAAAAGGGCAGGATCTGAAATATGAGCGTGTACTTAGCTCCATGTGCACTTATCCTCACAGGGTAGCTGTTGAAGCTCATATGGGATTCATAGAATCGAATATGGGTGATTTTGGTCTTTTCAAAGGAACCTATGATCTTGAAAAACAAGTCATCGGTTCATTGGGCCAGCTTTTACACCTCCCGAATGCATCAGGTTATATGACAACAGGCGGGACCGAATCCAATATTCAGGCTATAAGGTCCATGAGAAATCTCTCAACACCGGGAGCGTGGTGTGAAAGACCAAATATCGTTGTTCCGGATTCAGCTCATTTTTCCTTTGACAAGGTTTCAGATATCCTTGATATCGAGTTGAGAAAAGCCAGTCTTGATGCAAACCTAAAAGTATCAGTTAAGTCTGTTGAGGCCCTTATAGACAAGAATACCATAGGTCTTGTGGCTATAGCTGGTTCAACGGAGTTCGGCCAGGTCGATCCTATAGAAAGGCTCTCTGAGATTGCACTGCACAATGACATTTTCCTGCATGTAGATGCTGCTTTTGGTGGTTTTGTCCTTCCCTTCATTGATGATATCCATGAATTCGACTTCAAATTAGCGGGAGTTAGCTCCATTGCAATAGATCCTCATAAGATGGGTTTGAGTACAATACCATCAGGTGTCCTGCTTTTCAGGGACTCTGAACAGCTGGAAGGCCTTAAAGCAGACACACCTTACCTAACAGTTTCCACCCAATACACACTTACGGGAACAAGAAGTGGAGCTTCGGTGGCAGCAACCTGGGCAATAATTAATTACCTGGGAAAGGAAGGTTACAGAAAAACGGTGTCCGGATGTATGGAATTAACCTTTTATCTTTTGCAGGAACTTGAAAGGATTGGCGTTTATCCCTGGATAGAACCTGTTATGAATGTCGTTGCGCTGAAAGTCCCTGAGCCTGATCTTGTGCGAAGCAGGCTGGCTAAGGAATTCAACTGGCAGGTATCCATCACTCAGAATCCACATTGCCTGCGTCTTGTGATAATGCCCCATGTGACAGCTGGTATGATAGATTCTTTTGTGAGGGACCTTAATGAGGTTCTCATGTCATTGAATGTGCCGATTTGAGGGGATAAGGCTCGATGACACCTGGCCTTGAAACGTGTAAGGCGTGTGTTCATCTCGCCTGTCTTAATTGAGAGTATTCTTTTTTTACATATAATCCTGGACCAAGCGGGGTGAAAGTATTAAGGAAGGGTGAAAGTATCAAGAAGGTATCAAAGAAAAGAGCAGTTCTTCATGGTTTTATTAATAGATTCCTTTCCACTTTCCAGTAACTACTCATTAAAATAAGATAATAATAAATATTAACCCATCTAACATGGTGTCATGAATACCTCATTTAAGATCGGAAGCATCATGGGAATACCTATCAAGCTGCACATCACTTTTTTGCTCATACTTCCCGTTTTTGCCCTTGTCTTTGCAACAAATCCGCAACCATACGGCTTTGCAGATATTGGTTCAACTACAATGAACTATGCTCTGTCCCTGCTGACAACGATACTGTTATTCGGTTGCATACTGCTCCATGAACTGGGTCACTCTTATATCGCCAAAAGCTACGGAGTCGAGATAAAGGACATCACGTTGTTATTATTTGGAGGGGTATCTTCCATGGAAGAGATCCCAAGGGAGCCTTCACAGGAATTAAAGATGGCATTTGCCGGACCACTGGTAAGTCTTATCATAGGTTTTGGTCTGCTGGGCCTGAACATAGTGACAGTTAATATCATGCCTTCATATGAGAATACATCTGTGTACCTTATGGTGGGTATACTGGCTACTATTAATATCATACTGGCACTTTTTAACCTGCTTCCCGCTTTCCCCATGGATGGTGGAAGGATCCTGCGTGCATGGTATGCAAAAAGAATGAACTATGTCAAAGCAACACACTATGCTGCCTATATTGGGAAGATGTTTGCTTTTTTCATGGCAATAATAGGTCTTTTCTTTAATGCATGGCTGATCTTGATAGCTCTTTTTGTGTATATAGGTGCTTCGGAAGAAGATAAGTCAACAACAGTAACCGTAAGCCTTGAAAAGTATAGGGTCGCAGATGTGATGACAAAGGATGTGCTCTCGGTGCACCCTGAGATGACAGTAGAGGAATTGTCTCATTTCATGTTCGAGCACAAACACCTGGGATATCCGGTGATGAAGGGCAATTCTTTAAAAGGTATTGTGACCTTTACAGACATACGTAACGTTCTTCCGCATGAACGCTATGCTAACCTTGTATCCGATGTGATGACAAAGGATGTGATCTCCCTTCCTTTGAGCGCTAATGCGGCAGAAGCCTTCAAGACAATGACAATGAACAATATAGGGCGCGTTCTGGTAGTGGATGATGGAACTGTGAAAGGCATCCTTTCCAGGACAGATCTTATGAGGTTGCTCATGTTATCGAACGAACTCTGATCTTTAAAACTCCAATCTTTAAAAGAGGATCTACATTGAAACATGATAATTTAAGTGATTCACAGCAGAGTGCCCCTGATTATGATTACAGTAGCACGGATGATGATCTGTATTCTCAGGACTCTGCGGGGAAATTGTCATTCTCAGGTTCAGGCTCTTCTGAGATAGAGGTGACAAAAGAGCTGATAGAACCAGAAGCAACCACCAGCTCAACAGCAAACGGACAAAGTTTTGGATCGCTACCTGAAGATCTTAAAAAACCAACTGAGATCATACTGATAGGTACAGCCCACGTTTCTGAAAAGAGTGTCAGGGAAGTCAACGAAACTATAGAGAGGGAAAAACCGGATATTGTTGCCGTTGAGCTTTGCAGGTCCAGGTATGAGGCCATCAAAGGCAATGTAAAGAATAGTGATATACCGGTAAAAGAACTCTTAAAGGAAGGCAAGGTCTATTTCTATCTTGTTCATATGCTTCTGGCCCATGTTCAGAAAAAGTTCGCTGACCAGATGGGTGTGCAGCCGGGTGCTGAGATGATAAGTGCTCTTGAGGCTGCTGAAGCAAGCGGTGCGCAGATACTTCTGATAGACAGGGATGTACAGATAACCCTGCAGCGTTTCTGGAGCAAGATGGGTTTTATCGAGAAACTGAAGATGCTTGCAGGTCTTATTGCAGCAGTCCTGGGTATTGGTGGCACCAAGGACATCGATATGGACACTATCACAAATAAGGATGTGGTTTCCATGCTCGTGGAAGAGTTCAGGGAGTCATCTCCAAATGCTGTCAGGGTACTCATAGATGAAAGGGACGCATACATGGCCAATAATCTTATAAGGGCGGCTGCAAGTGGCAACAGGAAGATAGTCGCTGTGATCGGTGCAGGCCACAGGGCCGGTATCCAGCGTTATCTTGAAAATCCAAAGACCATCCCCATGATCGATTATGCAGCTGAGGCTCCGAAAAAACGCTTTAACATACTAAAACTCTTCGGAGCTGCTATTGTTGCGCTTGCTCTTGGTACATTTGGCCTGCTGATACTATCAGGCGTCCCCCTTGAAACCCTTGCCATCGCATTTGCCTGGTGGTTCATCATAAACGGAGTGCTCAGCGCTGCGGGTGCCGTGATTGCAAGAGGTCATCCATATTCAGTGCTTACCGCATTCTCGGTTGCATGGCTCACATCTCTTAACCCTATGATAGCAGCCGGATGGTTTGCGGGTCTGACAGAGGCCAGGTATCGTAAACCAACCACTGATGATTTCAAAGAGCTTGTTGAGATCGAAACAACTGGTGATATGATGAAGAACAATCTCTTTCGTGTGGTAATGGTGGCTGCCCTTGCAAATCTTGGCAGTGTTATCGGAACTTTCCTGGGAGTCTATGTGATGCTTGAGGTCACAGGAATTAACCCTAAGGAAGTCATCCAGACCGGTATAAGTGCAGGACTCATGGCCCTTGGCATGGGATGATCATATTGGCAGAAAACCCTCACAAAACCCGCATCATCATCTAAAATTCTATTTATTCTTTTTAGCAGCCCTCTCCCCGAACTTATCCGCAAGCCTGTAGGATATGTCGGAAAGATAGGCAGTGCCCCAGGTGGCTACAAGGATGGCTCCCAGCAGGTTAAAAACAAGGTCTATCATGGTGTCATGGATACCGTGCTGGGCAAGTATGGCCTTGTACCCCAGTTCTGCTGCCATTTCGTCTGTCAGGAACTCCAGTATTTCCCAAACCACTCCGGTTGCGAGTACGAACAACATGATAAAAAGGAAGAGCACTTTAGGCGGTATGTATATTTCATCGGTATAGATATCGATAGCTCTTATCAGTACATATCCTGCAGCAGCAACAACACTGGCTGAGAGGGCATGAGTGATGTTGTCCCATCTGGCCACATTGTCATAGAATGCAAAGGTCCCCAGAGCATCAAGGAAAATAGCAAGGGTAACCCAAAGTGTCAGTCCGGGATCAAGGGCTATGTTATATTTGAGCTTGATGAAAGCCGGAACGAATGTGACAGCCAGACCTGCAACTGCATTCACGGCGGTTGGTATGTCTTTTAAGAATACAGCCATCAGAAGTAAGATGAAAAGTCCTGTCTGCATTACCCTTGTTGCGATCTTTTGCTTCCTGTCTGAGATACCGAGCAGTCTGCGTATAGGTGCGGGCGGCCTTGATATAGTATATTCAGGTGTCCTCAAAGATCCACGTGGGGGTAGTTCTATTCCCATGTCCGGCCCGACATTCCTGAAATACCATCCAAAGAACAGTCCTGCAGCAATACCTGTCAAGGTGGCATAGATGAACCTGTACATAACATGGGCGTTTATCTCATCAGATGACCTCCCGTCAAGAAGGAACGTCGTTCCTAAGTTAATATCCAGCGACCATTGCAACAGATGCCAGAGCCCTGACATTGCAAGTGTTGTGACTACCACAAGGACTATGGCAAACTTGTAGTGCATGCGCACAGATGTGAACCAGCTGATCTCCGCTGCCAGCAGCAATGCAATAGTGGCCACTGAGAAGTAAACAGGTATGGCCGTGAGAAAGAAATAATAGGCTGTGGTGCTGCCAAGTATTGGTATTATTGCCAGTACAACGAAATACCAGGATGGCATGACAGAGAATTTGCGCAATAGCAACGCAGGCGCTATTATGATGCAGATAACAAGAACTATGAGCGCAAACCATGTGAGCCTCCCGTTCATCAGGTTAATAATACCAAGCAGGGAAAGCAGTACTACCATTGCCCACCCGGCAAATGCGTTAACTGGGGTGTTTCTCAGTAATTTGCTAAGCCTGTCTATTTGTACCATTATGTATCAGTCGTATTATGCACTTAAGGTATAATTAACGCTTGAAAAGGGATTAAGGAATAAGGATCAGAAGATAGTTATTTAAAAGAAAAGCAAAAATATGAAAAAAGAAAGAACCTTTAACAAAGGTCTTTCAGGTGGAACTGGTATTTTCCAAGCTTCCCGCCGTAGTTGCCTGCGGTGATCTTTGATACACCGGGGACTGCGATAGCTGCTTCGATACCTGCCTTCATGGCCTTCTGGATTGCGTCCTCGTCAAGACCGTTGATGACAAGCTCGTAAACTGCCTTTACGCCTTCGGGGATCTGGGTGCCTTCGACCTTGTCCCTGATGGAGGGGCAGAACTTCTCGTTCGCTGTTGCCTTCATGAACTTGTAGTTGTTAAAACCCGCTTTTGAGCCGCTGGCAACGATTCCTCCCGGGAATGGAGTGATCGTACCGTTGAGGTCCTTAATTGCATCCACTGCAACCTCTGCTGCTGTGAGTGCGGTCATCTGGGAGTCACCGAAAATGAAGAAGTTACCGCCTGCTATACCTGCAACAGCGCCGATGTTCTCTTCCACGAGGAAGTCACCTTCCATGATAGGGATGCTGTACATCTTGCGGCCGGCTACCTCGGTCTCGGATTCCATACCATCACCGAAGAACTTAAGCTTGAAACCTACGTTGAACTGTTTCTCAGCATCAGGAAGCCCGTTAAAGACCGCTGTTGTAGGTGCTGTGAGTACACACTGGCCAAGGCGCTCAAGTAACTGGTGTTCAAGTGCCTCATATCCGAAAGTACAGATCTGGATATAAACACCGGGCCTTCCGTCAGGTGTCTCATCAGGACCGACGAACTTCTCAATACCTGCCTCAGCAGGACACATAATAACAGATGTACCAAATCCTGTTGCTTCAAGTGCAGCTACCTCAGCCCAGCGTTTTGTTGCTGCGGTGATAAGCACTCTTGCTATTTTGATCGGGAACGCTTCTGCAAAAGTATCTTCGATTTCTACTCCGTTGATTTCCATAATAATCCCTTGCTTTAAGTTGTACTTTAAGTCGACATATCAGACATTATAGTTTGGGACATGTTGCATGCCAACCTGACTATAGCAGTAATACAAGACAATTACAATACATATAATCTTCGAAAAGAGAAGTCTACCTGCCGCCAGACTTGCGGTAGGTCTTATCAAAAAGTGCGAACATCTCCCTGTCAATTTCCCTGTATTTGCCTATCTCAAATACAGCATCGTTGACAATAACAGAGATGGATTCGATGTTTGAGAGCTTTGCAAGGCTCTTTGAGGAACTTGCGGTGGATTCTACCATCTGTTCCCTTATGGATATCTCACAGACCTCAAGTATCCCATGCACAGCCTGTGAAGCCTGGTCCTCCAGGTTTCTCTGTGCCGCAACCGTACAGAAATGTTCCATTACCGGAATGACCTGGGAGATCTTTTCATCGGAATGCATTCTTGCGGCAACTATTCCTATATCCTTCAGGGCTGCTGCCACATCAGGGATTGAACTGTCCCCGAAGATCTCTCCTATCTCTTTCAAAGCCTCTATCACCCTGTCAAGACATTCATGCTTTTTCCTGTCAGGGGATTTTTGAACGGTTTTTATCCCTATGTCCCTCAATGCATAGATTATCAGTCTTTTTAAACTTTCCATGTCCTTATTATCAATTGTTGCCGCAAGTCCCAGGAGTACCTTCCTGATATTATCCAGGGTAGCCGTATCCCTGTTCTCTGCAGCATCAAGGGCTATTCTTTTCAGGAGTGTCACTGATTTTTCAGTAGGGTCCAGCATGTCTTTCTTTGCAGATGTCGTTCCGATGTCACCAATAGCTATTGCAAGCTTATGCAGTGGGGTGGCTATTGTTTTCTTCCTGGCGATGTTCACAATGTCCTTTGGGCTTTTTGAGTTCATCAGCAATGCCAGTTTGTCCGGTTTGGGGAAGTAACCCCTTTCCCTGTGCATTTCAAAAAAACTGCTCATATTGTCGATAGTCTGCAGGGTGAGATTATCCATGCCTGCCATAGAACATTGTTTTCCCAGTGAACCGAAAGCATCAATGGTTTCCATCAGTACGTATCGGTTCCTTTCATAATCTGCAAGAATGGCGATCTTGTAAAGATGCATATTGAGATGTTTTATGATCAGGCCATTGTTACCGCCCGGGACCAGGACCTTTGTACCCAGCTCAGGGATTCTGCGGATACCTGTGATAGCAACCAGGTCATTGTTGCTCCTTACAGCACCGCGGATAACATCGATAAGCGGCTGGAGCGGATCCATATTCCTTTTTCCGGTTGCAAGTTTCCTGTAACTTTCATTCATATCATAGATCTGCAGGTCTTTAACAAGTTTCTCAATATCCGATCTTGCTGCTTCCTTCCTGAGGTAGTCTGCCAGGAGGAAGGCCACCACAGACAGGATAAAAGTGTATGCAAGCAGTAGTATCATACCTGTGGCTTTGAAAGTTCCCAAAAAATGCATGATCGCTGCTGCCAGAGACAATGTCCCGATGGTGTAGGAAAACATTTCAGTTAAAACATCTCCCTTAGCTGCCAGCCAGAGGCACATAAGCCAGAAGAATGCAAAACATATGGCAAGAATAACGTTATACCTGAAATGGTCCATCTGCTGATCAGTGAGCAACGTTGCAAGGAATGCAAGCTGGATGACAAATGCACCGATAGCAAGGTCAGCTCCGGCCCCTTTAAGATCCATTTTAAGATAGTTCTTCAAGAGTATGTCTGCAAAAATGAAAAGTGATATCATACCACTTATAAGGGCTGTATCAACAATGTCCGGTATCAGGATCTCCATGGCAATATATTGTACATTTTTATTTATATATATATTGAAATTAATCGATATTCCTGTTCTTGTCAATCGATAGTAACCTGGCGTTGATTGCAACTATGATGGTACTCAGGGACATCAGCACAGCCCCTGCGGCAGGTGAGAGCAGTATTCCCTGCTGGTAAAGCACTCCGGCTGCCAGTGGTATTGCAATTGCATTATAACCTGTGGCCCAGAAAAGGTTCTGCTGCATCTTGCGGTATGTGGCACGGGAGAGTTCTATGCTTGCAACAACATCAAGAGGGTTGCTTTTTACCAGTACGATGTCCGCTGTTTCCACTGCAACATCGGTACCTGCACCAATGGCTATTCCGATGTCTGCCTGTGCCAGTGCAGGTGCGTCATTGATGCCATCACCCACCATTGCAACAGTGAGTCCCCTTTGCTGTACTTCTTTTATCCTGGAGGCCTTTTCATCGGGAAGGACACCTGCAAAGTATTCATCAAGGCCGATCTGCCCGGCCACTCTTTCAGCCACCTGTTTACGGTCACCTGTAAGCATGATGCATTTGATGCCCATATCCTTCAGCCTGCTGACCACTTCCTTTGATTCCGGCCTGACCACATCTTCCAGTGCAATAGCCCCGACAGCTTCTCCTTCGATCAATACAAAGACCACAGTCCTTCCCGTGTTGTCAATATGTTTCAGTCGCCCTTCCTGGTAATCGATACCGTTCTCTTTCAGGTATCCGGGACTTACCACTTTGACGTCCTTCCCATTTACGACTCCTTCAGCTCCTTTTCCGGCAATTGCATTGAAGTTGCCGACCTTGTAGACCCCCTCCGATGCATCAAGTATACCCTTGGCTATCGGATGCTCTGAGTTTGCTTCTATGGATGCGGCATATTTCAGTATTTCATCCTTTTCCATATTCCCGGTTAAAGGGACAACATCACTGACACCGAATTTCCCTTTTGTGAGGGTACCTGTCTTGTCAAAGATGATCGCATCGATGTTCCGTGCTCTTTCAAATGGCCCCCTGTTCCTGATAAGCAGACCGTTCCTGGCACCTATGGCAGATGAGACAGCAACAACAAGAGGTATTGCCAGTCCAAGTGCATGCGGGCAGGTGATGACCATGACAGTCACCGCTCTTTCAAGTGAAAAGGCAATATCTGTATCCATTAATCTCAGCCAGGTGAAAAAAGTGAGTGTTCCGGCTGTAAGGGCTATTATCGTAAGCCACAAGGCTGCCCTGTCGGCCAGGTTCTGTGTCCTGGACCTGCTTTGCTGGGCCTGTGATACAAGGTCAAGCATCTGGGACAAAAAAGATTCCTTGCCGGTCTTGCGTACTTCAATTGTCAGAGAACCTTCTCCGTTGACAGCTCCGCCTATTACTTCGTCCCCTGTTTCCTTTGGAACGGGGTTTGACTCACCTGTGAGCATTGCTTCATTCACAGAGCTCTGCCCTTCCAGGACAACACCATCTACAGGGATCTTCTCCCCTGGTTTGACAAGGACCTTATCTTCCATTTTAAGCTGGTTTACAGGTACATCTTCCATTTTTCCATCGGAGCCTATCAGGTGGGCATCGGCCGGCATGAGCTTTACCAGTTCCTGCAGGGCCATGGAAGCGCCCATAACAGACTTCATCTCCAGCCAGTGTCCCAGCAGCATGATGTCTATCAGTGTTGCCAGTTCCCAGAAAAAGAGCTTGCCTTCAAGTCCGAAGACCACCAGGCTGCTGTAGCCGTACGCAACTGTGATGGCAACTGCTATAAGTGTCATCATACCGGGATCCTTTGACCTGAGCTCCTCAATTATCCCTTTAAGGAAAGGCCATCCCCCGTAGAAGAAGATCAATGTGGAAAAAGCAAAAAGAAGATAAATATCCCCTGTAAAGGAGGGGACAATTATTCCAGATACCGCATTCAGGAACTGCCTGATCATGGGTGAGAGGAGGAGTATCGGTATTGTAATTATGACCGATACCCAGAACCTCTTCCGGAAATCCTCCACCATCATTGCATGGTGGTTTGCATGTACTTTATGTCCCTGATGGTCCTGATTGCCTTTGTGACCTTGATGGCTTTCATTTTCATCCATTGCTTCCCTTTCATGCATTGGCTCATGCATTACATGTTCATCCATGTCCCCGGCGGTCTTGTCATGATCCATATTATCTCCTCTTCTTTGGCTGTCCTCAGACCCGGTCTTAGGTACAGGCCTCAGATTCAGGTCTTATATGCCAAGTTTCCTGCGGTTTTCCTCTATATGCTCGAGCATGAGCTCAACTGCTTTCACAGCATCGGTTTCTACGCTCAAGACCCCGCCTGTGACATCTTTGCAGTCCTCTGTAAGCAGTTTTACAAGGTTTGGTGCTCCGGTTACAGTGGGAACCGGATTCACATGCGTATAAAGTCCCAGTGCCAGTGCAAAGACCGCATCAATTGTGGCTTTCTGTTCCATGTATTCAGGAGCCGTGGCAACCACCGGGAGCTCAGGTACGGGTACACCACCAAGACCTGCTGAAACCGCAGCTATCAGATCAGCTATCCTGCCTGTATCGGTACATGTTCCGTAACTGAGCACCGGCGGAATTCCCAGTGCCTCACATATGGACCTGAGCCCGGGTCCTGCAAGTTCCTTTGCCTGTGGACTGCACAGTCCTCCAACCTGCATGGCTGCATTACCGCATCCCATGGAGAGCACAAGCACATCCCTTTTGATGAGTTCCTTTGCAACTGCAATGCTGTGGCTGTCCTGTCCCGAATCCCTAAGTGTGGTGCATGAAACAAGACCTGCAACGCCGCGCAAGGTTCCGCTTTTTATAGCATCCAGAAGCGGGTCCAGTTTACCTCCAAGGGCGTCCAGTATGCTCTCGGTGGAGAAACCGACAACTGCCTCGCTTAGCGGCAGGCCGGTGACAGGTTTTACGGATCCATGTCGCTCTTTGAAATTATCGATTCCCATATCCAGCAACCGGGCTGCCTGTTCGCCGGCCTTTTCAGGTATGTAATCCAGGCGCTCGCTGACCCCCTCAAATGATACCAGATCACTTACGGGAATCAGTCTGAATTTGTATCTTTCAGCATACATCGGGTCGATGGGCATGGAACAGTTCATGTCTGCAACGAACACATCCACACAACCGCTGGCAAGCACTGCCTCCTGCATGATCCAGTTCCCGGTGAATCCGTAGAACACATCATCCATGTCCCATCTCTGTATCATTTCCTGTCCTGTCTCGATGTTGGCAATTATACGAAGACCTTTTGCACCGACCTGTTTTGCCCTGTCCTGCCACTGCGGCTTTCGGGCAAGCTGCACCATTGCAAACCCAAGGAACGGCTCATGCCCGTTAGGCAGCACATTAACGTAATCAGGATCAAGCACTCCCAGGTCAACCCTCATATTGTGAGGCCGGGGTAATCCGAAAATAATATCCTGGCAGTACTCGTTGACTATCTGGCTCTGGTATGCCATGGCAACTCCCAGTTTCATGGCCTTTAATGCAAGGCTGACATAGTTCCCGTCCACGTTGGTCAGGGACGAACTTGTTGACCTTAGTATCTCGGTCTGTATACCCCCGGGAAAGATGCCGATTTTCTTCCACAGTTCCTGTCTCTCCTGCGGGGCAAGCATCTCCACAATCCTGCTGGGCTTTCCGTACTCTCTGCTAAAGTCAGCTTCCACGAAATCACAGAGTCTCAGAGCGACATCATTCACATCACCGCTGTTATCCACACCCAGCCTGCCTGCAAAGTTTCTCAGTTTGTCTTCCTCGCTTATATTAAAGGGAGTCTCACCCTTTGCCGTCGCCCTCAGTGTCTTTATGGTCTGGTTGGTATGGTACTGGTAGGTCGAGGCACCCATGACATTGCGCAGCAGCATCATACGCATGGCCATGCCATCGGCAGTTATTCCGCAGACGCCTCTTTTATCTTTAGAGGCATCAGCGCGGCATGGTCCGTTAGAGCACAGATCACAACGCATGCCACCCTGACAGAAGGTGCATCGCCTGTCCGGATTACCTCCCATCCCCTGGGCTTCATAGCGGTCCCATATATTGGTCATACCATCCTCTTTTATTCTTCTGTACACTGTACGCACTGAGTCATGATACGATATCCTGTCGTCTTCCACAAAATCCCTCCATTGTTCTAACCTGCGTTTTTCTTCCATTATATATGTGGGAGAGCAGGAAATAAAAACTCTTTGGGAAAATAGTTTTACATTTCCTGATAATTCAGTATGCACATTCTCATATCTATTTTTGCAGATCGGTTTTCGCAGATGGATTCTTTTTTAATTCTGGCTCTTGATGTTAATTTCATACAAAGTAATTATCCCTTACAAATTATTATATAAGAATGTATATATCATATCAGATACTTCTCCTCCAAAGGAACCAATCATGAAAAGTTCCGATGAGGGATCATGTCATGAACAAAACGTACAAACTATCAGGAATCATTGTTGCATTTATTCTGCTGATGTCATGTTTAACAACAATTGCATTGGCAGAAGACAGCTATGAAGCGCAGGAACGACAGATGCTGGATCTTATCAATAGCGAGAGAATAGATAATGGTCTTGGGCCTCTTATCCTCAACCCGGTGCTGACCCAGGTTGCCAGGGAGCACAGCAAAGAGATGATAGACATGGATTACTTCTCCCATGATTCCTATGATGGCACACATTTCTCAGAAAGGATAAGGTCTTGCGGTTATCCTGTGTACCGTATTGCAGAGAACATTGCCATGAACTTTCCTCCGGATGTCCTAAAGGCACACAATAACCTGATGAGCTCGCCCGGTCACAGGGCCAATATACTGAGTGCTGATTACAATGAGATAGGTATAGGTATATGGGTGGGAGAATATAACTCATATCAGAACACTGCCATGTATACCCAGAACTTCGGATGGGATCCGGATGCAGAGGCTGAGATCCCCTTTTCGATAAAAGGTTTTGAACCGCTCTTAAACACTCTAAGCTCAGAAGGTGATGATCAGTTCTTTAGCGTACATGCAAGTGATATCTGCGATGTCACATGGCTTGTTGACGGCACGGTTGTCAGGAGCAATAAAGGTGTCACAAGTTCCTCTTTTACTATGATATCACCTTCACAGGGGAGCTATGAGATAAAAGCCAATGCTGTAAGTCCCAGAGGAAGCGATTCGGTGATCTGGTCACTGGAAGTGATATCCTCAGTACCCACAGGTGCCATGAAAGGAGATTTCGATGGGAACGGAGTTGTTGATTTCTATGATTTCGTGGAATTTGCCGGAGCCTATAATTCAAGGTCATCTGATGCAAATTTCCTGTCGGTATTTGATTTTGATGATAATGATATTGTTGATTTCTATGATTTTGTGGAATTCGCAGGTCTATATAATACATGATTATAATACATGATTAAAGTCTGTATGACAGATGATTAAAATATATGACTGTGAATGAAAGATGATGTATGCAATGCCTGTATCAGGTATTTTTGCATATTTTTTACCTTTCCCACCTAAAGATACAAAAGTAATGACCAGCTTTCAACATATCATGGACACACTGAACTTTGACGGTTCCTGCGACCCCAATCCCTCAGGTATAATGGGATTTGGCTGGATCATTCACTGGAGCAACGGCAAGGCTGACAAAGAGGGCAGTAAAGAAAAAAAGCCCTCTCCTGCAAACACCAATAATGTTGCTGAGTACACGGCATTAAAAGAAGGGATATTGGACTATCTTGAACATGGAGGCAAGGGCCCTCTGCAGGTTTACGGGGACAGCAGCCTGGTGATAAACCAGATGTCAGGTAAGTGGAAAGTCAATAACAAAAACCTTGCTGCAATTAAAGAGGAAATACTATCTGTAATCAAAAAACATCATCTGCAGGTTAACTTCAGCTGGGTGCCCAGAGAACGTAACAGCACTGCTGACAGACTGGCAATGCCAGCTTCCAGATCAAGAACATCATCAAATGTTTCACCCGTTTCATCTTCAGTGAACATGTCCAATGACTCATCTTTCAGACCACAGAACAGGAAATTTGTCGCAGATGTGAATTCAACTTCAGTCTCTCCACAGTTGAAAGTAAGGATAAATGAACTGAACACAGATCCTTCGCCGGGCTTTCGTTCATTCGCTAAACTGAAAGTAGGTGGTCTTGATGCTTTCTCCAGGAAGAGGCTTGATGAACTGAAAAAGGAAGCCGGCAAAAATCCATCTTCCCAGGTCCTCAAAGAATTTCCGGATGATGCCAGTCTCCAGGCTTCTGCACTGAGATGGATGTTGCGTGGTCTGGCAATGGACCTTGCCATCCGGAAGGTCAAAGTGGATGCACAGATAGCTAAGAAGAAAAAGAAGTAGGACAGGAAGGGAAACAGGGCAAAGAAAGCATGCAGTCTTTAAGAGCTATGGCCCTTTAAGGTTATTTTGATGGATCGTTTTCCAATGCTTTTTTAACGGTGAACCAGAATATACTTCCCCTTCCCATGGGGTTGTTGTCAACTCCTGCCTCTCCTCCATGTAGCTCAACTATCCTCTTGACAATAGCAAGTCCAAGGCCGCTCCCTTTTACGCTTCCTTTGTCTGCACGCCTGAAACGCTCAAATATCATTGTGCTGTCCTCATCACTGATGCCCGGACCCATGTCAGCTACATGGATCTTCCACCTGTCACCTATGTCAGAGACCTTAACACTGATTTTTCCTTTATGAGGGCTATACTTGACAGCATTGGACAGCAGGTTCATGAATACCTCTTCTATGAGGGGATTGATCAGGGAAGGATACTCACCTGCGGGCCTGAACTCTATTTCAATGCCCTTCTTATCCATTTCCGATACGAAGTTCCTGATGACCTTCTCAAGCACAGGTAACAGGTCCTGCTCTTCAAACCTTATATCGTCGATAGATTCAAGCTTGATGAACTTGGAAGCTGATTCTATCATGTATATCAGTTTCTCATTGTTCTTATGTATCTTATCCAGCAGGTTCTTCTTACTATCCTCATCTTCAACAATAATGAGCTCCTCGGTGAACCCCCTGATAATGTTTGCGGGGTTGAGCAGATCATGGGTGAGTATGTCAGTGAACAGCACTTTGAGATAATTTGCATCCTCAAGTTCCCTGGCGTATTTTTTGAGATTCTCCTCTGTCTGTTTCCTGCTCAGGGATTCGGCCAGTATGTTGGCCACTGACTGTACAAAGTGCATATCATCGCTTGTGAACACCCGGTTCTGGATGGTATGCACGTTCATGGTCCCATAGGGATTATCCTTGCTACCGATCACCACATCCATACCACTGACAATACCGCTGTTTTTCAGCAGTGACAGGCCACTGAACCTTTCCGGAGCTTTACTTGTGTCAACTATTGCATTTTCACCTGAATAAAGCGTGTAACAGACAATATCGTTCTCTGATGTCCCGGTTTTGTTGTCGGTCTTTCCTTCCCACCCAAAGCCTGCAACCATGACAGGATCAGCATCATCATGCTTCATTTGTTTCATTATTCTGCAGTATTCAACTTCAAGTGTGCTGGCCACAAGTCTGACAGATTGCTGCATCAGTTCTTCCAGTTCTGCTCCGGCAAGTCCTTCCTGGCCAAGCTTTGCAACAGCAGCATGCTGCCTTTCTCTCATCTGCAGGTTCTTTTCAACTGCTCTGCGCTCACTGATATCCTTTGCATGCCTTACGACCATTACTACGTTGCCTTCATCATCAAAAAGAGGAGATAGCTCTATCAGTTTTGTCTTTTCATCAAGTGGGTCCTCTATCTCAAATTTCCTGCATGTACCGGTTGCAAATACCTCTAGCAGCCGGCAAGGCTCACAGGGCGTGTTCCGTTTCATAAGACAGCTATAGCAAAACGGATGACCCTGCTTTTCATTTGCAGGTATCGGATCACAATTCTTCCAGTTACTTGTCACAACTCTCAGGTCACGGTCGATTACCACTATGAGGTCCTGCACTGATGCAAGTGTCTTTTTCAGCAATTTAAGCTGGTCATTTTTCAGCTCATCGTTTTTTTGTTCACAGATTGAAATGTGGATCACCCATTATTGAAGGCTGCAATCTTAATAAACCACTTATATCAGTGGTATAATTATATCGATGGTATAATTTTATACTGATTTATTTGTGAAAAACTGTCTTAAATTCTCATATTTATAGGTATCTGATGTTCATTGCTATGATGATGAGCATGATGTTGATAGAAACAATATCTTTGAGACTTTCTTTTAAGAAAACCTTCAAAAAAGGAGTTTAGAATAAGTATATAAGTATTGATAATAATCATTTCCATTTTATAAGCAATCTCAGATATTTAATGAAAATGAATATTTGACATTCAAAATACAATTTTGTGATGCAAAGCCTCTTGTTGCGTTTTAATTGAAAGTTGCAACGGTCAATGCATGTTGCCTGGAGTTCATATTAAGCATGCTCTTGTGTGAGGCAAGTCTTCTATCTTCAAAAATCAAAAAGGCTCTTCTGTCCGGTATTTTCCTGCAGGTTGTCTACCCTGACTCCTATACGCCTGAAGTTCATGGTACTTTCCTCAAGGAACTGTTTCATCATCTCCTTTGCATTTTCGCTCAGGATGCTTATGTCACTTACGGCGTGACCCAGTGTGCGGCTTTTAGTTGAGGTTTTGAAATTCGAGAATATGACGGTCACTGTTACTGAGCGAAATGATACTTTCCGTGCTTTTACTTTACTGATCACATCATCGATCAGTTCATCCATAAGTGTGAATATCATATTCTCATCCCTGCTGTCATGCTCAAGGGAAGCCATTCGCCCTATCTGGTCGGTTGCTGTTCTCTCTTTCACAGCTGTCCCGTCAATACCCATAGCAGCCTGGCTAAGCCACATGCCTTTATTCTTACCGAATACAGAGATAAGTTCCATGACATCATAAGAAGCCAGTTCTGAAACTGTCCTTATGCCCATTTCAGTTAACCTCTCTTCTGTGACCTTGCCTATTCCCCACAATTTCTTCACAGTCATAGGACCCAGGAATGTCTGCACATCTTCCGGCCTGACAACGGTGATACCATCCGGTTTTCTGAATGATGATGCCATTTTTGCAATAAGCTTGTTAGGGCCGATGCCAACAGAGCATGTGATCTCTTCCTGAGACCTGACCTCCTCCTTAATTTTATGGCCTATATCTCTTGCAAGATCATAGTCGCCGCTGCAGGACTGGCTTATCTCCAGAAATGCCTCGTCAATACTGATCTTTTCAAAGGCTTCCTCGCTGTCGGCATTGGACCTGAGGATCTCCATTATCTTTGCGGATACTTCTTCATAGAATTCCTTGCGCACAGGGAGGAACACTGCATCAGGTTTTTTGGACCTTGCCAGTTTGCATGGCATTGCAGACCTTATTCCTGCTTCCCTGGCAACATAGTTAGAGGTACTTACAGCACCACCTGATCCTCCCCTGTTCGAATACATGCAGACGACTACGGCCTTACCCTTAAGGGAAGGATCCTCTCTCTCCTCTATGGCTGCATAGAAGTAATCCATGTCCACATGGATGATCACGCGTTCCATTACAGGTTAAAAGGTTTGGCTGCTTTTTAGGTTTAGCGATATAATTCCGACATATTTGCCGATATAATAGCGATATATTTACCGACACAGGGACGATTCAGTGTTGTATTATGGCAGCCTTTTTATAAGGCTTAGGACATGGGTAAATATCCCAAAAAAGGGTATACTTTGTGAAAGCAGCAATCTGGTAATGATCCCGGTATTGAAAGGCCACACAGGTATCATTCTGCTCTGCCTGTAAAGCTGTTCCATCAATTCCCGTTCCCTGAAAAGACATTCATATTCCTTTTCGTTCATGCTTTCTGCTTCCTCAAGTATCCTGCACTCAAGACGGTAGATGTATTGTTCCAGGTGATCCAGCTGGGATCGTTTTTTATCTCTCCATCTGAGCATTAACTGGTGTGTGCTACGCAGTGGAAGAAAAAAAGCTATCAAGGCAAATAACACCGGTACAAAGAGGAGCCAGGAGAACAGGGATGCATATTCTTCGGACTGAAGGAAATAAGATGTCAGGGGTTCAGTTATCATGCCGACTATTATCCAGGAACCCAGATATATTGCAGGTATGGTGACTATAATGGCATTCCACAGGCAAAGTTCTCCCAGCGGGGAGAGACCACCGCATTTGTCAGCATGTCCAAGCTGTGGCTCAATACAGAAATCCTTCCCCAGCTTCCATACATATATTGCAGTTACGGTCATTTTCCATGCCATGATACCTATTATGAAAGCAATGAGGAATTCAGCTTTTGAGCTGTAGTCCCAGGTGAGAACAAAAAGTGAAAAGAATAAGCCTGTGACCATCTGAAAAGGACTGTTCATCCAATCCTCAAGCTTGCGGATGAATTCAAGGTACTTCATTTCAACATACTGACTATCTTTTCTCGGTTCCCTGTTATCGGCAAAGTCTTTATCACGAGCTATATCCTGTGAAGCAGGCTCACATTCAACGATTATTTTCCTGTCCCATATGGTACTGAAGGCCTGTGGGATCTTTTTCATGAGTAACCGGAAGGCAAACAAGCTCAAAGCTGCCGTAAGAAGGCCTGTTACATACATCACAATTGAGGCGTTTGCTCCGTAGTTTGCGATTATAAGTGGAATTGTCAGCAGGATGGCCCAGGGCAGGAGATGAAGGGTCCATCTCATAAAAGGAGACCTGATACTCCTGAAACTTTCCAGCTTTTTTATCGCATGATCACTGTTCATCGTATCCCTGAACTTTTCAATTTTCAGAGGATAGGGTCCCTGCAGTCAACATAGATGCTACTGAAATCCGGCACTTTTCCTGATATTGGTTTAGCGTAGAGGTACAGTTTTTCATACATCGGCCTGAACTTTCCGGCAATCGCAAGCAGTGGGTCCTCCGGGTCGGTATAGGCACCAAAGAACTCACATTTTGTGTCATACATGAGATTATTACAGTAGTTAAGTATCTCCTCCATCGCAAGTTCATGCCCGGGCACAAATGCATGATCAACTATGGAATGGAATTTAAAGAACTCGCCTTCTGCAGGTATCCTTGGCATGCTGATGAAGTGCCTGAGTATCCCATAGGCATTTGCCATGAGCTTCCACATCATCGGCTCCTTTGTGTATGTCATCTCCATGAGGACAGATGAATCCCAGAAACCACTACATGCAACTATCCTGCCATCTCTTTTTGCAACAATGAAGTTCTCAAGGCCGTATCCAAGTATCCGGTTTGCGTATTTCCTGAAACTTTCAGTTGTGAAAGGAGAAAAGTGAGCCTTCCCCTGATAATAGCTGTTGATAAGCCCCACGGCTTCAGGAAGATCTTTGATGTCTATCCTCTCAAGATCATATTGCCTCTCAGCATGCTCTTTTTTATATGCGGCTATCTCGACTATCCTTACTTCTTTTTCCTCAATGTATCCGAGTTTTTCAAAAAGCTTCACAGAACCCTCATTTGGCCCGTACACATAACAGTATATATGTGAGGCCTTAGTTTCCTCTGCAGCTTTTTCCGCCTCCCTTACAAGTCTGACAGCTATACCCTGCCTCCTGTTATCCGGATGCACCATCACCTCGGCAAGATAGACATATTTATCATCCGCAGTCTGTTTTACTGTCCATCCTATCCATCCGGCTGTTATATTGTCTTTCTCTGCAACGCGGATCTGCCAGTTCTCATAAAGCCCATACCTTGCAGTTATATCCGGTCCTTTATCGACCACCATTGCACATTCTTCATTTCCCTGGGGACACAGTTTTTCGATATTCAGCAGGGTTTCGTTGTCCTCTTCCCCCAAGGGTCTGATGCTCAGCATATAATTACCCCCACATGATTCCTTGTGCACTTCATCCGCTGGAAAACAAAAAAAACGGAAAAGCAAAGTAAAAACTATGCATATATATCCAGTGTTCAAATACTCCCGAATAAATCTTGGATTCGATTGGATATATAGGTTTTGGACAGACCTTAATGCAGGGATTTAAGTATTAATTATTGATGCATGACCTCTGTCCTAACTTTTTCCTATACATCAGGATCAGCAAGAGGAGTACTAAGGTATCTTTCCCCTGTATCAGGCAGAATGACAACTATCAGTTTACCGGCATTCTCCTCCCTTTTTGCCATCTCCATGGCTGCATGCAGAGCTGCACCGGATGATATTCCTGCGAGTATCCCTTCTTCCCTTGCAAGCTGCCTTGCGGTCTCAAAGGCATCTTCATTGCTTACCCTGACAACTTCATCGATCAGTGCGGTGTTAAGCACATCGGGAATGAAACCGGCACCAATTCCCTGGATCTTATGAGGGCCGGGCTTTCCTCCGGAAAGGACAGGTGAATCTGCAGGCTCCACAGCTATTGCCTTAAAAGATGGTTTACGGGACTTAATGACTTCCGAGATCCCGGTTATGGTCCCGCCTGTGCCCACACCTGCAACAAGGATATCGACTGTGCCATCGGTGTCTTTCCAGATTTCCTCTGCAGTGGTAAGGCGGTGTATCTCAGGATTTGCCGGGTTCATGAACTGATGCGGGACAAAGGAATTCCCGGTTTTCTTTGCCATCTCCTCAGCTTCCTGTATGGCGCCGTTCATTCCTTTGATGCCCGGGGTTAGCACTATCTCAGCACCAAGCAGACTGAGTATCTTCCTTCTTTCGATGCTCATGGTCTCAGGCATGGTTAGAATGAGACGGTATCCTTTCGATGCACAGACAAAAGCCAGACCAATGCCTGTATTTCCGGAAGTTGGCTCAATAATGACCGTATCTTTATTGAGACATCCTTCTTTTTCAGCTGTTTCTATCATATTCAGAGCGATACGGTCCTTTACAGAGCTTAAAGGATTGAAGGATTCCAGTTTCACAGCCAGTTCTGCGTGGCAGCCGTTAGCTATTCTGTTCAGGCGCACAAGTGGTGTGTTGCCAACGGTCTTAGTAATATCATCATATATCTTCATTTTAGCATCTCCCTTAAATGCTTCCTCTAACAGATTTCATTTTTTCTCCATGAAGATCAGTCTTGGCTCCTCTATGATAACTTTCGTATCAGGAGGTACGGATTTGGTAATCCATACATTGCCTCCGATAACCGAGCGGGCACCTATGACCGTATCCCCTCCAAGTATGGTTGCATTTGAATAGATGATAACATCATTTTCAATTGTGGGGTGCCTTTTTTTTCCACGGATGATCTTTCCTGTATCATCTTTTGGAAAACTCAGGGAACCAAGGGTAACACCCTGGTAGATGCGGACGTTATCCCCTATCTCACAGGTCTCACCTATCACAACACCGGTTCCGTGGTCAATGAAGAACCCCTTTCCGATCTTTGCACCCGGATGGATATCAATACCGACCACACTATGTGCATACTCTGTCATTATTCGGGGAAGGATGGAGATTCCCTGCCGGTGCAGTTCATGGGCCGACCTGTAGATGGTCATGGCAAAGATCCCCGGATAACTGAAGATTATCTCGTCGTAGCTCTTGGCTGCAGGGTCCCCTTCGTATGTGGCTATGATATCAGATGCCAGGAGAGATCTGATCTCAGGGATCTTCTTGAGGAACCTCAGTGTTTCCTGATGGCCGCGGTCAATACATTCACTACACTCACAAAAATCTTCTTCATAGCGGGCACAGTCATATATTATACTGTTTGTTATCTGTTTTGAGAGCTTGCTGAACAGTTCTGTTATCTCATTTCCGATGTGGTATGAAAGTGTGTTCCTGTCAACGGTCTGATCCCCGAAGTAACCAGGAAAGAGAATATCCTTTATAAGGTCGATGATCTCTATCAGTGATTCTCTTGATGGTATGACTGCTGCATCCAGGTGATCGAAACAGCCCCTGTCAGAGCAACTTTTTGTGACCATCTCAACTATGTCCGGGATCTGTGACCGATATTTGTTATCGATCACTGACTCCAGCATCGTGCATCTTTTCTTTTCCTGTTTTAGTTCTTTTTCCATGTATTCCTCATATCCCTTATACATCATTTAGCTGGATATATTTATAATGTTAACGCTGTGAACTATGATTCCCTTCTATATATCTGCAGGCATTTAGCACTCATTCAAATTTGCTGAAAGTATTGCCTTATCTCTCAGCAATTCCTCACTCCGGTCAATCTTTCATTGAATGGTTGTAAATGATCGCACTTAAAAGCTTTGAGTTTTCCCGGGTTTAGAGAAAACCTGTTACCAGCTATTTACAAGATCATCAGGAATTCTTCAGTGTCCTTTTACTGGCAGTCTGAATACTTTTAAATATCACCCAATGGTACAACTTTTATGAAACCCCGGCAGGATCAACTGCGCGTGCTCTCTGAAATCCCGGTGCCTGTATCTGATATAGGTATAAGGGACCTGGCTGAGATCTATGACGAGAAAGATATTTACCTTTCGATCTACTTGCCGCTGTCAGGCAGGGAGAAAGAGCATTTGAACAGGATATTCGTGGATTCCAGGATAAAGGCGATAAAAGATGCCCTGTCACCTGTGCTCAGGTCGCATTTTGAAAATACTTTTGAGATGGTACGGGATTATGTGTACGAAGCGCCTGTTTCCGGTGAGAACGGGAGAGTGATCTTTGCAAGTTCAGCCGAGGCATTCCTGCATGTATACAGGCTGCCTGTGGAGCCGGAACTGGCCATTGTCCTTGATACATCACCTTTTCTGCTGCCACTTGCAAGATTAAGGGCAGACTACCAGGATTATGGTGTCTTGCTTGTGGATTCCAGGGAAGCCAGGTTCACATGCATACGCTCAGACATCGCAGAGGAGAAAAAACGCCTGTCAACCGATCTTATGAACAAGCACAAAAAAGGAGGCTGGAGCCAGGCACGTTTCAACCACCTGAGAAAGGGTGCTATAAAGTCCTTTTTATCTGAAGTTGCAGATAATGTACGGGATACCTGTGGTCAGTTACAAATGCAAGGATTTGTACTTGCAGGTCCCGGCAGTGCAAAGCAGCAACTTAGGGACTTGCTCCCCAAAGATGTTCAGGAGAACGTCCTGGCGATCATTGACATGCCAATGGACATATCCAGGGATGAACTGGTAGAAGCAGGTAATGCTGTGTTGCATGATAATGATATTTCCAGGTCCGCACAGTTGGCAGCTGATTTTAAAAATGCTGTCCTCCGTGGTGGTTTAGCTGCGTACGGAGTGGAGGATGTAAGGGATGCCCTGGAGCAGGGAAGAGTGAACACACTACTTATTCTGAAAGGTTCATCAGTTCCCGGCTGGATATGTGAGAGATGCCAGAACCTGCAGGCAAATGCCCGTCCACCTGAGGAATGTGACAGATGCAAAGGTCCCACTTCAGTTGTAGATGTGGTGGAAGAACTCTACGAGCTTGCCCAGCGCACAGCTGCAGACGTGGAATTTGTGGAAAAGGATGATTTCCCGGACCAGGATCACATGGTGGGGGCACTGCTGAGGTATTAAGATAAGATAAGGGTATGATATCCAAAGATCCCCTAATTTTACTTAATGCAATAGAAGCCGGCCTGCATGTATGAGTACCAGAACATCTCTACGGTCCTGAATCCGGCTTTTCTCAGGAGGTCCAGGTGCTCTTCAATGGTTATGGGAAAGTACTCAGTGTCAAATCTGTCAAGGTATTTCTGAACCTCATGGGCATCTTTACCCAGGGCTAACTGAAAATCCCTCAGGTACTCTTTAAAGATGGCAGTTCCTTTTTTTGTCAGGGGCCTTATATTCTCAAAAGAAATGAACATCCCGTCGTTTTCCAGCAATTCATAACATACAGCTATAGCCTTGATCCTTTCTTCATGGTTTAAGTAGTGGTGACACTGTATGGCAGTAATGACATCGGGTTTTTCATCGATGTTGGCAAAAAAACCTTCTGTTGTCGAGGGCTCAAGGAATCTTATCTTCCCTGCAGGGAGATATGAGAGTTTCTTTTTTGCCTGCTCCAGCATACCTTCGGATGGGTCCATCAGCAGAAACCGGGTATTTTGGAAATGCCCGGCTGCCCTGTGAATAAGGGTGCCGGTGCCACATCCTGTATCCAGCCATACATGCGGACTGTATGGAAGTGATTTGACAACTTTTATGCTTTCCATATGAAAGGAATCATAGTAGGGAATGGTCTTTGTGATGTTTGCATCAAAATCCTCGGGAGGATATTTTGCACTATTATGTTGCGGTTTTGAAGATAACATGAATGGGATTTAATGCCCCGGAGCTTAAAACCTTTAAGGTGGTCAGCT
This sequence comes from Methanolobus sp. WCC5, assembly GCF_045690325.1. Taxonomy (GTDB): domain Archaea; phylum Halobacteriota; class Methanosarcinia; order Methanosarcinales; family Methanosarcinaceae; genus Methanolobus. Next base: position 1,969,127 of record NZ_CP146981.1, read on the forward strand.
CCAGTTGAACAGTTAAAGCTATTTATGTAGACATATTTTTATATAAAAATATCTATATATTTGTATGTTCCTATATCGTTTTTTCACTGTTGCACGTACTCAAATCCTGCTTTCATAGCTATCTGTGCCCTTGTCAGCTCCTGTCCGAGATAAGCTGCGTGGTTTAGCGTGCTTACCCACCCGTGCCTTATAATAGTTATATAGATAGAGCGTGCATCTGTGCCTTCTATAATCCTGAGCAGTTCCTTGTCATAGGAATAATGCTTGGCAAGTATAGTACCTTTTTCAGCTTGTGCCACGATTATAAAATACCCTGCACTGTCAAGCTTAAGTTTTTTTGTCTCTTTGGCTTTAATGACAGGAACGTCCGGACTGCAACATATATTCCCGTTTTTTGTGTCCGTTTCCTCCTGCAAGTTCTAAAGCCTCCTGCAATGAAAATATATCAATCCCATGTCCGGCATTTTATCATCGTTAGATTATCGGTCTATGGATGCTTATCTATTGCGCTTGACAGGATACATGCTATTATTCCGGATATGCAGGATATTATTGGTGATCAATGAAAATAATCGTGAGCAAAGGAAATGTACACATGGGTCCAAACGCCATTTACTCAAAACCCGAACACTTTTTATAAAGTTTAAACTCAATTATAAATATGACTATCTTTCAAGCAATGATATCTTTAGTAAAAAAGGACAAATACATTTCAGTAAAGAATGAAAGGAAAATTTCAGTAAAGAATTAAAGGAAAACTTGATATGTTATACAGGAAAATGCCAAAAAACGGAGATGAACTATCCATACTGGGCTTTGGTGCCATGCGCCTGCCCGTAAAAGAGAATGGCAGCATCGATGAGGAAAAGGCAACTTGGATGGTCCGCCATGCAATAGACAATGGCGTGAACTACGTGGATACGGCATGGCCTTACCATATGGGAGAAAGTGAGCCTTTCCTTGCCCGTGCACTTGCAAAAGGTTACAGGGAGAAGGTGAAACTTGCTACAAAACAGCCACAGTGGATTGTAAAATCGTATGAGGATATGGAAAGGTTCCTTAATGTACAGCTTGAGAAACTGAATACCGATCATATTGATTACTATCTGATACATAGCCTGGTCAGAAGCAGCTGGGAGAATATCAGGGATCTTGGTGTACTTGATTTTCTTGAAAGGGCAAAGGCTGATGGCCGTATCATCAATGCAGGCTTCTCCTATCATGGTGCACCTGAGGACTTTGCACTGATAGTTGATGCATATGACTGGGACTTCTGCCAGATACAGTACAATTTCCTGGATACGAATGTCCAGGCAGGGACTGCAGGATTGAATTATGCAGCTTCCAGGGGCCTTGGTGTTGTTGTAATGGAACCCCTCAGGGGTGGGAACCTGGCAGACCCTGTTCCGGAAGAGATTATGCAAATATGGAACGAGGCAGAGGTGAAACGCAGTCCTGTTGAATGGGCATTGAGGTGGGTATGGAACCATCCCGGGGTAACTGTTGTACTTTCAGGTATGAGTGAGCCGGAGCACGTTGAAGGGAACCTGAAGTTTGCAGAGGAAGGTCTTGCAGACTCACTGACAGCAAAAGAGCTCCATCTTGTGGGAAGGGTCGCACAGAAGTACGGTGAGCTCATGAAGATCAACTGTACCGGCTGCAGATACTGTATGCCGTGTCCTGAAGGTGTGGATATTCCGGCATGCTTTGATACCTACAACAATCTGCACATGTTTGGTGGTTCTGACAGGCTGATGATGATGTACGCAGCAAAGCTTGGAGGCATCCTCAGGGGGTCTGACACTAACTTCGCTTCCCAGTGTGTGCAGTGTGGCCAGTGTCTGGATGCATGTCCTCAGCACATACCGATACCTGAAATGCTTGAAAAGGTTGCAGAAGAATTTGAAGGTCCGGGCCTGGAAGAGAGAATTGCCTTTGCTAAACGCTTGTTTGCTGATGAGGGTTGCTGAAATGCTCTCTTTTTGACAATCTTTTGTAATAAACCAGGATACTATGATGAAATACACCATCGAAGAAAAACTCCCTTCACCAGAGGAGTACATAAATCTCAGGGAATCAGTCGCCTGGCCCTATCCAGGCAAGGAAGCGATAGAAAAGAGCCTGAACAACTCCAACTACTGCGTTTGTGCTGTCAGGGACGGCAGGGTGATAGGTATGTCCCGTGTGGTGGGAGATGACAGTTTCATCTATTTCATTGCCGATGTCATCGTCCTGCCGGAATATCAGAATCAGGGGATCGGCACTGCGCTGATGGAAAGGATAATTGTGTACCTGAAAGAGAACGTGCAGGAATATTCATACATTACTCTGATGGCTGCAAAGGGAAGGGAGGCTTTCTACGAGAAATTCGGGTTTTTCAAAAGGCCTGTGGGTGAGTATGGTTACGGGATGATGGTTGAGTTGTAAGTTTCATCTCAAATTCGATTTTGTGGATTATCGTTCTCTTTCTTCAAAAATGCAAGGGCTTCCTGGGTGCTGTCGCAAATATGCACATGCTGCTTTTCCATGAGTTCGGTGAGTTCCAGGTCGCTTTCCATCCTTTTCATGACCTCGGGCTGTATTGAGGTAAGATAAACTCTCTGGTGTTGTTTTCTGCTTGCCTTGATAAATGTCTTTAGGCGCTCGATACCTGTCGTATCGATGAAAGGGACGTAGCGCATACGCAAGATAATGTGAGGCTTGCTGATACTCATATGCTCGTTGATCTTGCTCTCAAAAACGTTCATGGCTCCGAAGAAGAAGGGGCCGTTGATGGTGTAGACCGAGACGTTCTTTTCAAGGTACGGGTCGGCAAAGATAGTGGCGTTGATACCTTTTGTCCTGTCGTAGTTTTCCATTGTCTGGATGTCGATGACATTTGTCAGTCTTATGAAGAGCAGTATGATGGACAGGAACATACCCATCTGGACCGCGAATACAAGATCAGTGAGTACTGTGAGCAGGAAGGTCACGATCAGGACGGTGGTGTCCATCTTGCTTATGTGCATGGTGGTCCTGAATTCCGTGATGTTTATCATCCTCAGGGAAACAAGGATCAGCACACCGGCAAGGTAGGCCTTTGGAATGAATGCAGCAACAGGACCCAGGAACAATAATATCACTAGCAGTATCAGGGCGTGGATGATGCCTGAAATCTGTGTCTTTGCACCTTCCCTTATGTTAACAGCACTCCTTGCAATTGCAGCTGTGCATGGTATTGCTGAGAAGAATGGCAGTGCCATGTTGGCTATTCCCTGACCAACGAGTTCCTTGTTACTGTCATGTTTGCTATTGGTCATGCCGTCACATACCACAGCACATAGCAGGGCTTCAATGGCCCCCAGAAGTGCAATTGTAAGGGCCGCCGGAAGTACTGCCCTGAACAGTTCGAGGTTAAAATTAAGCATTTGTATCTGTGGAAGTCCGGCAGGGATACTGCCAACAAGCGGTATCTCCATTTTAAGGTAAAAGACCATAATCACTGAGAGAGTGAGTGCTACTATAGATGGTGGAAGGCTGTTTATGTACCTGGCCCCGGACATGAGCCCCGGGAGGTATAAAAGCATCAGGATCGTAGTGATGCAGATCAATATTGCAGTGCTGTCAATAAGGTCAAGACTGGAGATGACCACATGCAGTGTTTCCCACACGTGTTCCTTTGAAGGGATGATCAGTCCCAGGGCATTGGGTACCTGACCTATGAGAATGATTGCACCGATACCGCTCGTGAATCCTGATATGACAGGTAAGGGGATGTATTTTACAACTTTACCAAGTTTCAGGATTCCGAACAGTATCTGAAACCCACCTGCAAGGAAGCCTGCAAGGAAAAGACCTTCAAGCCCGAAGCTGTGCAGTGTTGAAAGTATGATCACTGTCATTGCCCCGGTGGGTCCGGTGATGGAATACCGTGACCCTCCGGTTGCTGATACCAGCATTCCTGCGATGACAGCTGTATATAAGCCCATCTGTGGTTCTACACCTGAAGCAATGGCAAAAGCAATTGCAAGTGGCAATGCCACGATGGCCGTGATAAATCCGGCCTTAAAGTCACTGGTAAACGATTCTTTGAAGTATTGTGAAAACCTGTTTTGCATTTCCATATTACAAGCCAGCTGACCCGCGTCAAAAAGTGTTCTGATGAGAGCGTAGAAGAGTGATCAGATATATAAGATTGATTGATAACGGAAATAAATTATAAATGTTATGAGAATTTATGAAAGAGGCAAATCTGTAATGTCCTGTCAATTCTTTTATACGATAAGTGTTATTAGAGCGTATGTCTGTAAAAGGCAGAATCAAAAACTAAAACTAAAAAACTCATTTTATTGAGTCTCCTCACCTGGTGTTAAAATGGAAATCGAAGATCTTGTTCTCTCTACTCTTGCTATTGGTCTGCTGGGCAGTTTTTTCATTTATTCCATGACCGATCCGTTCCCTTCCGGTTTCCCACTAATTCAGACTTTTGCAATTGGTGGCCTTTGGTTCTACCTTTTCAAAGATGCCAATTTTTTCTAAATTGCAGGGTACTGCATCAGTGTGGCTCATACATATCCGGTACCATCTCCCGCCTATGCAAAGTATCATTTCCTGTTGCTTTTCCACAGTTCCCGTTCATCCATTAAGATTATCTTCTTTCACTCCCACTAAAATTCTAATGAACGATATCATCCCACAGATTAGAAAAGAGCTGGAACAGAACGTTGATGAAAAGACAAAAAACAACAGCTCTCGCTTTTTCAAGGAGGATATCAAATGTTACGGTGTAAAGACCGCCCTGGTAACTAAGATGGCAAAGCAGTACTTAAGGACCATATCCGGCAAAAGCAAGCCCGAGATATTTTCACTCTGTGAGGAGCTTCTCAGCTCGGATTATATGGAAGAATCATTTATCGCGCTTGAATGGTCCTACTATCTGAGAGATCAGTACCAACCAGAGGATTTTATCATGTTTGAAAGATGGGTCGGGAATTATGTCAACAACTGGGCAAAATGCGATACTCTCTGTAATCATACCGTAGGTACATTCATTGACATGTATCCTCAGTATATTGATTCACTCAAAAAGTGGACAGCTTCGGATAACCGCTGGTACAGGCGTGCTGCTGCTGTGGCGCTTATCCTGGCTGCCCGCAGGGGTGATTTCCTTGATGATGTGCTGGAGATCGCAGACCTGCTGCTGACCGATGAGGATGACCTGGTCAGGAAGGGTTATGGATGGATGCTAAAAGAAGCCAGCAGGGAGCATCAGCAGGAAATATTTGATTACGTCATGCAGAACAAGAAGGTCATGCCCCGGACTGCGCTGAGGTATGCCATTGAGAAATTCCCGAAAGATCTGAGGGCAAAAGCTATGGAAAAATGATAAATGAAAAAAGACAAAATGAAAGGTCTGCATGTCTGTATGAAGCATTTTCATGCTTCGCTGGAAGGGCATAGCTCATTAACAACACAAATTCCACACTTCGGTCTTCTTGCAATACATATATTCCTGCCATGAAGTATCAATGTCATGGACAGTTTTTCAAGATCCTCTTTTTTTGCAAGTCTCATCAGGTCAAGTTCTATTTTCCCCGGATCGCTGTTCTGTGTAAGACCAAGTTTTTGAGACAGCCGGGTAACGTGTGTATCCACTGCAATACCCTCGATGATACCATAGCCTCTGGCAAGAACAATGTTTGCGGTCTTCCTCCCGACACCCGGCAGTTTCAGTAAGTCTTCCATAGTATCAGGTACTTTACCGTTGAACTGTGTGATTATCAACTGCGCACTGCCGATGATATGCTTCGCTTTCTGGTGGTAGAATCCGGTAGTATAAATGTCCTTTCCAAGTTCTGCAATATCAGCATTGGCAAAATCCTCAACGCTGCTGTATTTCTTGAACAGCACCTGTGTGACCTTGTTGACCTGTTTGTCGGTGCACTGGGCAGAGAGTATTGTTGCAACCAGCAGTTCAAGAGGGTTCCTGAAATGAAGCATCGGCTCTGCATTTGGGTACTCATGCTGCAGGAGGTTAAATATCTCTTCGAAGTTTACCCGATTATCCGGATTTGCAGAAAACATGGTCATGGAAGTCAATTGTGGTATGATCTTTATTATGTTTATTGAGAACCCCGGCATTTCGACTAGAACTAAAAATAATTTTGGAAACAATAATTATTCTATTATATCGCACCTTGCAATAATATGAAAAGGATCCATATCTCAAAAAGAGGTTCAATAGCAAACAATTCCAACCAAAAAGTAAAAGTTTACGGGTCACAACCCGTAAAACTCAATGTTCTTATCAGCGATTGCCTGTATCTTTGCGATCTCTTCCACGCCGCCTTCCATGGTGAAGAGGTGCTTGAAACGACGCTGCATCTTAAGGTATTCATCAACAGGCCTGATGTTCTTACCGATCTTCCTGACCTTTGTGAGCTCCCCATCCTCGATCTCGTAAAGTGGCCACAGTCCGGTCTGGACTGCCATCTTTGCGACCTCTACGGTTTTGGAAGTATCGTATCCCCATCCAGTAGTGCACGGGGCATGCGCGTGTATATAGGTAGGGCCCACGATCTCTGTGGCTTTTTTGACCTTGTTGATCATGTCCTTGGGGAAACCAATGGAAGTTGTAGCCACATATGGTGAACCATGTGCAACCATTATAGCAGGCATGTTCTTCTTAGGCCTTGGATTTCCAAAGGATACCTTTCCTGAAGGACTTGTTGTGGTCGATGCATTGTATGGTGTTGCTCCACTTCTCTGTACACCGGTATTCATGTAAGCCTCATTGTCGATGCAGACATAAGTGAGGTCATGGCCTCTCTCAAAGGCGCCTGATATGGAACGCATACCAATGTCAAGCGTTCCGCCGTCACCTGCCATTACAACAACCTTTGTGCTCTCTTTCCTTCCGAGTGCCTTAAGAGCAGCCTCGATACCTGAGCCCACAGCTCCTGCATTCTCAAAAAGGGAATGTATCCATGGCACGTTCCATGAACTCTCAGGGAAAGGGGTAGTCATAACTTCCAGGCATCCGGTAGGGTTAATGACTATACAGTCCTCTCCGGCACCCATAAGTGTGAACTTTGCAGCCATTGCGTCACAGCAACCTGCACATCCCCTGTGTCCCGAACCGAACAAATTCTTCATAGTAGTTCCTCCTTCAGGTCGGTAAACTGGTTTTCGATCCTGATCCCGGTCTTAATGACCTCTTCTGCCTCAGCGACTATCTTCTCGATAGTGTCTGTCTTGATATCACGCCCGCCGTGACCTATCATATAACCTACGACAGGGACTCTGATATCTGAGTTATAAAGTATCGACTTTGTCTCAGTGCAGAGTGCACCCTCGTTAAGCCCAAGTGATATGTTCTTGTCAAGCACGACAACGACCTTTGCATCCTTTATAACATTCCTGATAGCTTCCGCAGGGAATGGCCTGAACACCCTGACCTTCAAAAGACCGACCTTCACATTCCGGTCCCTGAGCTTATCAATGACGTCCTTAATGGTTCCGATAACGGATCCCATTGCCATGATGATGATGTCTGCATCATCTGTGCGGTATTCATCAATAAGTCCTCCGTAGTATCTTCCGTATACATCGTAGAATTCATTTGCCACGTCCTCTATTTTCTTAAGGGCCCGCTGCATTGCCTGCTCCTGCATGTATCTGAACTCTGTGTAGTAGTGAGGATCTGCAAAAGCTCCAAAGCTTAGCGGTCTCTTTGGATCAAGCACGTATTCGGGTTCATACTTAGGAAGGAACTCATCTGTGAGGTCCTGTTCAAGAAGCACTACCGGTTCATAAACATGTGACAGGATAAAGCCGTCCATACAGGTCATTGAGGGCATGAGGATATCCTTATCCTCTGATACCTTAAAGGCCTGTGCTGTCATATCCGAGACTTCCTGTATATGCTCGGCGTAAAACTGTATCCAGCCGGTATCTCTCTGGGATATGGAATCCTGCTGATCGTTCCATATATTAATGGGAGCACTGACAGCCCTGTTCACGATGGTCATCACAACAGGTAACCTCATTCCTGATACATTGAAAAGTACCTCATGCATGAGTCCAAGTCCCTGTGATGTTGTTGCTGAGTAACACCTTGCTCCGGTGGCTGAAGAACCCACCAGTGCGGAGAGTGCTGAGAACTCAGATTCCACATTGATGTATTCACAGTTAGGTATCTCACCGTCTGCCATGAATTGAGAGAGCTCCTCTACAATGTGGGTCTGCGGCGTGATAGGATATGCTGATATTACATGTGGCCTGCAGGTCTTAACAGCATGTGCAACAGCATATGATCCTTCTACAACGACCATCTTGCTCTTATCAAGTTTGTTTTCAGGTGCCATTTACTTCTCCTCCAGAACCATGTCAATTGCACTCTTTGGACATTCGTTTGCACAGATCCCGCATCCTTTGCAGAAATCATAGTCAAACTCAAAGTATCCGTCCTCCCTGGGGTTCACCGCCATATCGGGACATAGTAATTCACATAGTTTGCATTTGATACACTTGTCATAATCGTAGACCGGTTTGAAATTTCTCCATCCGCCTGTCTTGTTGACTATGGTGCTTCCTGCCTCACATACTCCTCCCGGTAGGATCTTCATATCTTCTCCTCCTTCATCATGCTGTATGCTTCCTGGATCGCCTCGGCATTCTTCTCTCCTATTTTGCCGGGGAACCTCTCTTTCACAGCCATCTTGATGGATTCAGGCTCTATCTCACCTGTTGCACCTGCAAAGGCTCCAAGTAGTACTGTGTTTACTATTGGCCTGCCGATAATGTCCAGTGCTATCTTTGTTGCGTTGACCGTCATTATCTTTGCCTTTGTGTTGATATCGAAACTGTCAGCATCAAAGTCACTGTTGATTATAAGTATTCCATCATCCTTAAGGCCCGATGCAACATCAACTACTTCCAGGAGTGTGGGGTCCTGCACTATAACGTAATCAGGTTCGTAGATCTGACTTCTGAGCCTGATGGGTTCATTGCTGATCCTTGTGAATGACTGGACCGGTGCTCCTCTCCTTTCCACACCGAATGCGGGGAAGGCCTGGCTGAATTTCCCGTCTGCAAAAGCAGCAACAGCCAATAGTTCAGCAGCTGTGACAGAGCCCTGACCACCTCGACCGTGTATTCGTATTTCTTTCATCTAGAATTCTCCATAAACCTTGTAATAATAGCTATAATTTTCATTCCGGTACTGCTCAAACGTTTTTTAGCGTAACATTGCCAGGTGTTGTGTCGAATATCGATGTTTCAAACGCCTCATATTTTCGTCAACTGACGTTAAATGCAATGTTTAATTGTGTAGAATCGATTAATTACTATTTAGTCTTTCGGTAATTTACACCGTTAATTACTTATAATACGATAATTGCCGCATTATATTAATAATGTCATCTTTTACAAACACGCATCATGGGCAATCTTCACACATTTTCTCCAAATTACTTATAATTTCTTTCATACTTCTTGACACTGCAATATTTCTTCTTATATGCCTGCCATTTCTCATTCCCCGGGTGAACCATTGTGCTTGCGCCTTTATGTTCACTGTATCCACAAGTTCATGCTTTTCCAGAAGATCAAAGTAATACCTGAGGTCTGCGACTCTCCGGGCACATTTATCATGTTTGAACATTTCCCCGGTTCCCAGATAATGTGATATCCTTTTGAAAAGGAAAGGATTTCCCATTGCAGCCCTTCCGATCATTATTCCGTCACATCCGGTGTATTCAAGTGTCTGTTCTGCCGATATCTCATCCACGATATCACCATTGGCGATAACCGGAATAGTTAGTTCCTGCTTGATCTTCCTTGCATATTCATGGCTGGCTTTTCCTGAATACTGTTGCTGCCTTGTCCTGCCATGAACCGTTATTGCGCTGGCTCCTGCCCCTTCTATCAGCCTGGCTATTTCCAGTGTCTTTTCCATATCCTTAAGGATACGTATCTTGGCGGTAACCGGTGTATTGAGATTTTCCACCAGCTCTTCTACTATTTCTTTGATAGTACCTGGGTAGTTCAGGAGAGCTGATCCACAGCCGTCCTTTGTCAGCAATCTTGCAGGACATCCGAAGTTAACATCAATTATCTCAGGCCGGTACATCTCTTCGATTCTCAGGGCTGCCTCTCGCATAACATGAGGGGAGTTGCCGAATATCTGTATTCCCATAGGTCTCTCAGCCTCAGCTCTGAGACCCCTGTTGATGGTTTTCTCATTCTCGTAAATGACAGCATCCGAACTTATCATTTCCGAATATGTAAGGGCGGCACCATATTCCCTGCACATGAGGCGAAACGGCAGGTTGGTCACATTGGACATGGGGGCCAGCAGGATGTTACCGGGGATATCAATGTCTGCTATTTTCATGATCATCAATGATGCTGGGGCCATAAAGATGCAGGTTTTTGCAATCTGTTACCCTACAGCTTTGTAAAATATGGTTCAGAATTGTTCTATCGAAGGGTATACTAATATATAAGCAGAATGTATGGAAAATCAAATATAATCCTGATTATGACAATTTGTTTTATAATACTTGTTTTATAACAGTTTGTATTATGACAATGGGTTCATTGATCGATTTTGAAAAAAAATAACAGGTTCATCCATGACTAAGATCTTAGCTTTTGTTGGAATGCCGGCCTCGGGCAAATCAGAGGCAGCGTCTGTCCTGCGCCGTAAAGGTATTACTGTTATCAATATGGGAGATGTCATCAGGGAAGAGGTCGTTCGCAGGGGACTGGAACCCACCGATGCCAACACAGGAGGTATTGGTACCGAACTGCGTGAAAAGGAAGGCAGTGATGCAGTTGCAAAAAGATGTATCCCCAAGATCAAAGCCACAAACGAGGATTTCATCGGTATCGATGGTGTGCGCAGTGTTTACGAGGTGGAACGATTCAAAGATGCATTCGGTTCTGACTTTACCCTGGTGTCTGTAGATTCGCCGCTTGAGCTGAGGTTTGAGCGTGTACTCTCCCGCAAAAGAAGTGATGATATGCAGGACATCAGTGCCCTGAAGATAAGGGATGAGCGCGAGCTTGGCTGGGGTATGGGCGAGGCTATGAAGATAGCGGACATCGTAGTTGAGAACAATGGTTCCCTTGAGCAGTTCAGGGAAAAGATAACTGCATTGATGGTTCATCAACAGTGATATCAAGGAATGAGTATCATGATACAGGTCCAGGTTTACGCTGATGTTAATCCCACAGAGAGCAGGGATAAGGTTTACTCCGCCCTGAGCCAGCTCTTCCCTGAGATTGACTTTGGCTTTGAAGAATTGTCTGAACAACGGGGAAGATTCTCAGGTGAGGGTGACATTCACGCTCTCAGATATATCCATTATCTTATCAGGGAAGAGGAGATCATCGATACATCCCGGACCCGCCTCAATGTAGGTTTATCGGATGACGGTCTGTCAACTTCTTTCATCATCAACAAGCAGGTAGCCACCGTTGGCCGCCTGAACTATCCTGCACAGGAGGAGCCTTTGGGCTCTGTCAATATAAGCATCCGGGCTGATTCCAGCAACGAGCTCACAAGATGTTTCGACTGGCTCACCCCGCCGACAGAGAACGGTATACCAGATTTTGAAATGGATATAAGGGATGTCTGAAATGCATGTCCGAAATCTGAGCTTTTCATCACGTACAGCCGTTGAAGATCCTTTTAACTGGGCATGGGATCTTGAAGATATCGGATATACCGGCTGGGAGATGGTCCAGGAAGGCTCACAATGCCTTAATGATGATAACCTCCCGCAGGTCCGGGACATACTTGAAACCACCGATCTTACCCTTACGATACACCTGCCGTTCTCGGATATGAACCTTGCAGGTCTCAATCCCGGTATACATGATGAAGTGATGCGTCAGATGCGGTATTACCTGGACCTGGTCTCAGGTATTGCAGAGCTGGCAGTGCTGCACCCGGGGTACCTTTCACCTTACGGTGGCCAGGTACCTGATAAAGCCTGGGAGATAAATATCAGGTCCATCCAGCAGCTCTGCGATTTTGCAGCAGACAGGGGCATTCTCATTGCTGTTGAGAACATGCCCGATATCCCCAAGATATTCGGCAGGAAACCCGGTGAGATGATCGATATGCTCAACCAGGTGGACAGGGATAACGCGTACATGACACTGGATGTGGGACATGCCAACACCATGGGACTTCTGGATGAGTTCGTGGAGAAATGTTTCGATAAGATAAGGCACATACATATCCATGACAACCACGGTACCCATGATGAGCACCTGCCTCTGGGACAGGGTAACATCGACTGGAAGAAGCTCATGGAAAGTCTTTCAGCTTACAAAGGCAGGCTTGTTACTGAGATGGGCAGTCTTGAAGAGGGCCGGCAGTGCATTGAGTATTTAAAGAAGCTCTAGTTTTTGGACTCTGTAGAAATCCTATTTATCAACGAGTTTTGAATCATAACCGCAGACAAACACAGATATACGCAGATAACAGTTATTTACATCTGTGTGTATCTGCGTGCATCTGTGGTTTATAGCAAAGCAGAGGTATTTTAAAGAGCCGGTTTTTGAGTGCAAAAAAGTGTGGGCAGATAGAGAAATCCTATTTATCAGCGAGTTTTGAATCATAACCGCAGACAAATACAGATACATGCAGATAACAGTTATTTACATCTGTGTGTATCTGCGTGCATCTGTGGTTTATAGCAAAGCAGAGGTATTTTAAAGAGCCGGTTTTTGAGTGCAAAAAAGTGTGGGCAGATAGAGAAATCCTATTTATCAGCGAGTTTTGAATCATAACCGCAGATAAACGCAGATATACGCAGATAACAGTTATTTACATCTGCGTGCATCTGTGGTTTATAGCAAAGCAGAGGTATTTTAAAGAGCTGGTTTTTGAGTGCAAAAAAGTGTGGGCAGATAGACTTATCTCCATATTTTCTTTTCTTATTCTTCCAGCCTGCCATGCCTGCGGTCTATATCATCCATCTGGTCCAGCAGTTTGCGGATCGCCGCTCTTATGGCATCAGCCTGTGTAATGAATTTCTTGTTGTCTCCGACATGACTGTTAAGGTCATCAAGAAGTTCCTGGGGAATGTCAACACTTACTTTTGGCATGTTTCCACCTTTTTTGGGATAAAGGATGAAGACAGATTGAACTGATAGGATTTAACCTTTTAGAGAAAACAAGATTAAAAGAAGATTAAAAAAGATTGTATGATGCGAGCCGGAAGGGAGTTGAACCCCTGGCCTACGGATTAAGAGTCCGTCGCTCTGCCTGGCTAAGCTACCGGCCCGCGTTGTCATGCTCAATTGAGCGAGACACCCATACGTATTGGGGTCTTATATACGTTTCGGTTAAAGGCGTTTGAAGGAACTCAAACGTGCCTCACCACGCATTTCAACTGCCCGATTATCGCCACCATATCACAATTATCGGGGCTCTGCACTATTATCTGCCCTTTCTTCAGGTATGTAGTCCGCTTCCCGAAATCTTTCTTGACCTTCATGGCACCGATTGCAGTTGTTGCTGAAGTTGAGGATGATGCGCTGGTTGATCTGTTTTTCCTGTCCTGGGGTGCACCATTTGTGAGGATGGGAGATTCGTCTTGTTTTGTTTCTTAATCCTAAAAGAAGGATATTATTACGAAACATTTATCTATATTGTACTATTACTATATTGTATTATGACAATATCTTCCAAAGAAGTAGCATTATTGGGACTGGTTTATGAAAAACCCAAGCATGCTTATGAAATTGAAAATGATATCAAGGAAAGAGATATGCGATACTGGACGGATATTTCCATGTCCTCTGTGTATAAACTCCTGAATAAGTTAGAAAAGAACGGATTACTGGAAAGTGAAATAAGACTTTCTGAAAATAACATCTCACAAAAAATCTATAAAATCACACCACAAGGGAAATATGTTTTAAAAGATGGGGTAAGAGAACTGGTTTCTGCCTGGCAACCTTCAAAATACCCTGTAGATGTTGCTTTATCCAACCTGACTTTACTAAATAAAACGGATGCTGTTCAGAGTTTAAATAGTTATTCGAAGTCTCTTGATGAAATGATAGAATATTACAAAGCATTGGAAAAGAGCTTGCAAGACCATGCTTGTGATCTTTCTTACGTTCAGCTGGCAACCAGGAGGATCTGTTTATTGAGAGCTGAAAAAGAGTGGATCACTAATTTTATAGTTAAGTTACAGGAAGTGAAAGAATGGTAAACGAAATAAGACTTAATGAGATCGGGAAGGTACATTCTGAAAATGGGTTATTTTTTATCGAGCTGGATAAGAAATACAGATCAGGTTTAACCAATCTTGAAGGTTTCAGTCATTTACAGATTGTCTGGTGGGGAAACCTGTCTGCTGATGACGAGAGAAGTCAGATGCTGGTGAATGAGAAACCGTATAAAAAAGGACCTGAAAAGATAGGTGTGTTCGCGACCCGTTCGGAATACAGGCCAAATCCGGTCCTGATCACAACTATTTATGTCCGGGAAATTGATTTCGGTAAGGGTAGAATTTACACGCCTTACATCGACTCTGCAGAAGGAACACCTGTCTTGGATATTAAGCCATATCATTTATGTGAGCGCGTAAGAGAATGTACTGTCCCTGAATGGTGTAAGCATTGGCCTGAATGGTATGAGGATGCAGCATATTTTGATTGGGAGCATGAGTTTAATTTTTGAGAGATTGAAAAAAAATCCCTTGTTATCATTTTTTAAACGTTTTCCGACAAAAAGGAAAAGGTCTCATTAACAAAGATATTTCTGATATGAGCAAGATATTTTCTATCTGAAATAATCGATTCAACCTTCTCCATAGACTCTAAAACTGGTGTTCTCAATTAGAAGATGTGGTAAAACCTGATCCTGAGTGAAGATTCTTTCGGATTCGGCTTGCAGGCTCTGTATGCACTCCATCTGTTGCTTTGTTTCATTTGCAATACGTGCGTTCTCTCTTGCAATGTCTTGCTCATGGGCCTCATTTGCAAAGAAAGTGCCAGCTAATAGAAGCAGTATCAGTACAAAGATAAAAAGAAATGACATTCTTTTCATATTCAATAATACTCCCACACCATGCCTTTCCCGCGTTCATAGAACATTTCATCAACAATAATCGGATAGTACTCGCTATCCATATCATACATACTGTATATAAAAAATCCAAAAAGGAGCAATACCAAAGCTCCTGCAATCATGCCTGATCTTTTTAGTTTCATGCTTATCATCCTATGCCCTACTTCTGTTTTCCAACCACTCTCCTTTTTTAACAATCGTAGTTGAGAGCGGATAGAAACCTCCGAAGCCGTTTGTTGGCCATACTCCAAGTTCCATCATCTCCTCTTCTGACATATCATTTGTATTCGGAGGCGTCTCTATGATAAATCTCCATCCGTACAGCTCTTCAGGTCCGCCAGTGTTACTCCATCCGTCAGCTGTCATATCGATATCAAAAACAATAGTCTGGTTGTTGCCAGCTACAACAAACCATTTGTAAAGGTAGTCCAGAGGGTACTTGATCTTTGCTGGCAAAGATATTGTCAAAGACTCTGTTTCCCTCCCTCTCTCGTCTTTCCAATACCTTGATGAAATGCTAGCATTATCAGACAGAACCTCTACATTTTTTCCGGTACTGTCATACGATAGGTAGAAGCTTTCAGCACTATTAACTTTTCTAATTTTCAGTTGATACTCCATTGCAGGTCTTCGAGTGGAACTGGAAGAAGTACCAATGTTCTGATTTCCCTCTATCCTGTAATCATACACCAATCCGTCATAATGATGAGCACCCGGCCAGACATTTATTGTCATTGAAGATTCAAAAGAGGCTCCTTCCTCTTCTTTATAGACATTGTCTTTAAGTATCAGTAGATTGGAACTTTGATTAAAATAGGCGAAGTTCTCATCATCCCCATTGGTAACATTCTTATTGTCCAGATTCATGTAGAATCTGTAAACAGTCCCGTTGACAATTCTGGGTTCTCTTGCATACTTGAATTTTTGAAGATGGAATCCAGTGATGTAAATATACTCTACAAGGCTCTCATTGTGGATTATCTCATAAGCTTTAAAACTGGTATTTTCACTCAGTAAGTCCTGCACATTCTGATCCTGCGCAAATATCTTTTCGGATTCCGCTTGCAGGCTTTGTATGTACTCCATTTGTTCTCTGGTTTCATTTGCAATGCGTGCATTCTCTTCTGCAATGTCTTGTTCCAGAGCCTCAATTGCAAAGAAAGTGCCAGCTAATAGAAGCAGTGTTATTACAAAGATAAAAAGAAATGACATTTTTTTCATATTCAATAATACTCCCACTTCAGGCCTTTTCCAAGTTCATAGGACATTTCATCCACAACAATTGGATAATACTCGCTATCCATATCATACATACTGTATATAAAAAATCCAAACAGGAGCAATACCAAAGCTCCTGCAATCATGCCTGATCTTTTTAGTTTCATGCTTATCATCCTATGCCCTACTTCTGTTTTCCAACCACTCTCCTTTTTTAACAATCGTAGTTGAGAGCGGATAGAAACCTCCGAAGCCGTTTGTTGGCCATACCCCAAGTTCAATCATCTCTTCTTCTGACATATCATTAGTATTCGGAGGTGTCTCTATGATGAATCTCCATCCGTACAATTCCTTAGGTTCGGCATTGTTACTCCATCCGTCAGCTGTCATATCGATATCAAAAACGATTGTCTGGTTAGTGCCACTTCCGACATTCCATCTATAATACCAGTCGATAGGATAGCTAACTTTTCCCGGCAAGGACATTGTCAGAGTATTTACTTCCTTTTTTCTCTCATCTTCCCAATGTTTAGCTGAAAGGCTATTGTTATCAGATAGGATGCGTACATTGTCTCCGGTATCAAGCGGAAGGTATATACTATCTGTATCATCCATTTTTTTGATTTGTAGTTGATACTCCATTGCAGGTCTTTTAGTTGAACTGGAAGAAGTATCAATGTTCTGATATCCCTCTATCTTGTAATCATACACCAATCCGTCATAATGGTGAGCACCCGGCCAGACATTTATTGTCATTGACGATTCAAAAGAGGCTCCTTCCTCTTCTTTATAGACATTGTCTTTAAGTATCAGTAGATTGGAACTTTGATTAAAATAGGCGAAGTTCTCATCATCTCCATTGGTAACATTCTTATTGTCCAGATCGATGTGGAATCTGTAAACAGTCCCGTTGACAATTCTGGGTTCTCTTGCATACTTGAATTTTTGAAGATGGAATCCAATGATATAAATATACTCTACAAGGCTCTCATTGTGGATTATCTCATAAGCTCTATAACTGGTGTTTTCACTTAGTAAGTCCTGCACATCCTGATCCTGCGCAAATATGCTTTCGGATTCCGCTTGCAGGCTCTGTATGTACTCCATCTGTTCCTTGGTTTCATTTGCAGTACGTGCGTTCTCTGCTAGGATACCCTGCTCATGTGCTTCATTTATAACATAAATGCCCGCTAGCAGGAGAAGTACCAGTGAAAAGATAAAAAGGAATGACCTTTTTTTCATAGTAAATCATAGCCCCACTTCATGCATTTTCCAGCCATTCTCCTTTTCTAACGATCGTAGTTGAGAGTGGATAGAAATTCCCGAAACCTGTTGTTGGCCATACTCCAAGTTCTGCCATTTCCTCTTCTGACATATCATCTGTATTCGGAGGCGTCTCTATGATGAATCTCCATCCGTACAACTCTTCAGGTCCGTCAGTGTTACTCCATCCGTCAGCTGTCATATCAATATCAAAAACAATAGTCTGGTTAGTACCACTTCTGACCTCCCATGTATAATACCAGTCGATAGGATAGTCAGCTTTTGAAGGCAAGGACATTGTCAGAGTGTTTACTTCCCTTTTTCTCTCATCTTTCCAATACTTTGATGAAACGCTAGCATTGTCAGACATAATCTCTACATTTCTTCCGGTACTGTCATATGTCAGGTACATATTGTCAGTATCAGTCATCTTTTTGATTTCCAGTTGATACTTCATTGCAGGTATTTTTGTAGAATCTGAAACACGATTGATGCTCTGATGTCCCTCTACCCTGAATGGGTATAACCAGCGATTACTATATGGCAAGCAAGTTCCAGACCAGACATTTGTTGTCATAGACGAGTCAAAAAATACTCCTTTCTCTTCCTTATGCACATTATTTTTAAGTCTCAGTAACCTGTAACTTTGATTAAAATAGGCGAAGTTCGCATCATCTTCATTAGTGACACTCTTATTGTCCAGATCGATGTAGAATATGTAAACAGTCCCGTTAACAATTCTGGGTTCTCTTGAGTACTTTATTTTTTGAAGATGAAACCCAATAATGTAGATATACTCTACAAGGCTCTCATTATGGATTATCTCATAGACTCTGAAACTGGTGTTTTCATCCAGAAGATTTTGTACATCCTGATCCTGAGTGAAGATTCTCTCAGATTCCGCTCGCAGGATTTGTATGTACTCCATCTGTTGTTTTGTTTCATTTGCAATGAGTGCATTTTCTCTTGCAATGGTCTGTTCTTGTGCTTCATTTGTATAATGGACGCCTGCTAGGAGGAGAAGCATCAGTGCAAAAAAATAAGTAAGGAGTTTCATTTTGTTGGCGCCTATGTCAAATGTCATCTGATGTTTTGTGCCTTATAGGTTCAATTTTACTTGTAAAATTACTTGATTCTAACTTGACTTCAAGGTTAGTTAATATATATACTGACTCTTCTTCTCTTACAAAGCCCTTAATTTTTTCAAAAGAAACTCCAAATTCAGAAGCTTGCTTCTCTATATCGTGAATAGAAAGTTCTACAAATCCATATCTATCTTTTTCTTCAGGTGTCATGCGATCACGAGGAGGAGGAGTTGGAATACCCCATGTACTACTATTTATAAGATGAACTACCTGCGCCGGTGATGGTGGATTAAGAAATTCATAAGCACCAAAGTCGTATTCCAAGGTAAATGTAACATAATCATTGCTATTAGCTCTTATTTCCCAACAATACCAGCAACTGCTTTCTGGAGAGAAAGAGCCATTAACTGGATACTCAGGGTATTCATACTCTGCCATTAGTCTCTCTGCCTCATTAATTGTATCATCAGGTTCTCCACATAGTGCACTTATCACTTGTACTGCAGTCAGTCCAAAGGCTACATACGCATTCATTTTACTTAATCCAGCTGAAACAAGAACTAGTAGAGCATCATACACAGGACTATAATCAGGATGGTCCCCTTCATGTGGAAATGCACCAAAGTTACTTGCAGTACTATCTTGGGAGAACCGGAATGCGGGATCCCCACTTTCTACTTTTTCAAGATTTATGGTGCTGCAGTATGATCCCCAACCCGCTACGTAGGGGGGCATTTCTGGTTTTAATCGTACCTTTCCAAGAGAGTTAAGCCTGCATTGATACAACCAGTTTTGAGTTAGAGGAAGCCATATGGCATAAGATACTTCAACTTCAAGAGCTGCAATAACTTCAATGCAATCTCCATATGTTGATCCAAGGGTGTCTAGCATCCTTGGCGCATCGCTCCATTCTCCCCAATCGTTCCAGTTTCCCCAACTAATCCATCCCATATTTATACCTCCATATATCCTTCTTGAATCAGATGCTGTGGTAAAACCCATCCGTTGCAAAATATTATGTTATTTTCTGTAGTGATTGTATCCAGATTCATGAATTCATGCTTGATCCAGTATTTATTGTTAAAAGCTTCATAACGGCAGCCATCTTTTCCCAAAGAAGTGCCAACATTTGCTGTTCTTACAAGAGAGAAAATTTCATCTTTGTCCGTCGATGCTGATGCCTTTGGGAATCTAACCAAATTGTCAATGTATACTGATGGTTTGTAACAGATAACTGGCTTGTCCGGTCTGAAAGAAAATTTCATCTCGTCGTTGTTACAATCACCGATTATTGCGAAATCATAGTCTTCTTCTTTGTAGGCATTGTAGAATCCGGGATAGTCATAATCGTACCATTTCAAATTCGGGTACATATTGCAGAACTCAGCAGGAATTGCTCCGACAGCTATGACCTTTTTGTCACTTTTTGAAAGCACCATCTTTGGTTCAACTTCGTCATAGACAAAATCATCAATATTGTGGATCATAAAATTGGAATCTACAGAAGCGCAATTCATTTTCTCGGGTGATTTGGTTATGACGGGTTTTACGTTTCTGTTCCTAACGACATCCAAAAAAGGAAGATTTTTATATTTTTTAGCAAGATTCCCATCCCAGTCACCACTCATATCATAAGGCATTAGTTCATTTATATTATCAAATAAACTGATCCTTGCAGCTGATATCGGAAATACGTAAGCTGAACTGACTTCCAGAATGAATATATCATATCCGTACGGCAGCCACTTTTCAAGTGTTTCTTTACTTCTTGTGGCTTCAATTGGGATGCTGAAATGATCATGCGTGTACTTAAGATATTTTCCTGTATCCTGGTAGCCTTTGGTAATAGATTGCAGACATGCAACCTTCAGTCCCTGCAATTCAAAATAATTTTTCATGGATATTGCAGTGGTTGTTTTTCCGGCGTTGGGGATTGATGCCAAAACATAAATCCTGCTTTTGGTGGTTCCGGTTTTTGCAGGACCCAGAGCATCTGCGATGTTTGCTTTATATGTTCCCATGCATGCGGCAGCCCCTGCAGCGCCGACTGCTTTCAGGAACGTACGTCTGTTCATCTTTAAACAATCCGGATCTTCTTCACAGGCCTTTAGATCTTGGTTTTTATTCATAGACTAAACTCCTACAGCATGTTTCAAATTTGTCCCTTGGTTTTACATTTTTGATATTGTCCCAAAAAAGAACATCATTGATTTTTTGAGGGTACTTCCCGATCACCTGTTGGTTCCGGGAACAGTCCCAGTAAGTACCGTCAGTCAGAACAGAAATTCCGAGTATTCCAGCACAACATCCTTTTTCAATGCAGACATTTGGATGGTAAATTCCTTCCTTCTCCGCTCTTTTTGCTGCATACTCTCTTATATCCAACCATTCTTTGAATGTGATTGGTTGTAAGAAGTCGTAGTTGAGAGGCTGGTAAATGTTGCAGTTTAGTGTTGACGCCCCGGTCTCGATACAGAGATCGATAACATGGTCGATACAATGCTTATTCAGTTGATTAATCGTAAATCCAATTCCATGTTTGATTCCATATTCATCTAACAATTTCAAAGCTTTTACAGCGTCTTTGTAATTGTCATTGCCACGGATCGAATTATGAATTTCTTCGTTTCCGTCAATGCTTACCTGGATTCCATCGTTCTTTTTGAATGAGGTTATGTATTTCGGAACTAGAATTCCGTTTGTGCTTAAACAAACAAAGCCATTGAGATCTCTTACAATATCGCAAACTTTTTCAAACTCAGGGTGGAGTAAGGGGTCTCCACCGCTAAGAATTATGTTGTTAGATGGCAATGGGAAGTTACTTTGCAAGAAATCTGTGCAGATATATTCTATCATACTCACTGGCATGTAGTTTTCTTCTTTTTTCAAATAGCAATGCTTGCAATCTAACTGACAGAAATCTACAATATGAATGTCTAAAAAATTGTGTGGCATTATCAATTTCCTTTTTTAAAACATATATTTCAAGACCATATATAAATGTTTCTAAAAAACTTATTTATGTTATCAATAATTCATATTTAAATAAGTATTTTGAATAATAAATCTGTTCTCTGTAGGATGTACAACTAAGACTTTGTTGGTTTGTCTACAATTCGTAAAAATATTAGTGTTATTTAAAAAAACAGTACTAATGGCACAGATATCATAACCTGACTAATAACAATATACATTTTGTAGGAGTGTTAGATTAATGATTGGTGGTTTTGGACCGACTGAATTTTTAGTTATATTTGCAGCGATATTTTTGTTATTTGGTGCAAGCAAATTACCGGAACTTGCAAACTCAATGGGGAAATCTATGGGTGAATTTAGAAAAGCTCAACGTGAATCTGAGCTTTCACTAAAAGACTATGAAAAATCTTTAGAACACATCCGTGAAGAAGAGAAAAAGCTAATGGCTGATTTAAAGTTAGAACCAATTGAAGTTGAGACAAAAGAAAAGCACATGACACACTAGTGGATCAGTTTACTCTTTTAGCGTTATGAACTTTTTTTTAGCAATGATAATTCAAAAATTATAAATTAACCTTGACACCTATGCCAAGGTTATATGTTCATTTGCATTGCTTTTATTTGTTAGCATAAATGATTCCCCTATCATACATGCCTCACAACACATTTGGAAAGTCCCATGATCTCCACCATATCACTATTATCCGGGCTCTGGATTATCATCTGTCCCTTCTTCAGGTATGGGATGCGCTTCTCAAATTCCTTTTTCACTTTCATGCTGTTGATGGCGGCATCATTGCTCAGATTAAGGATTATGCGGGTGTTTATCTGCTTGAAGATGGTCTCATCGATGTCCTGGGGGTCCTGGGTTATGAGGAAAAGTCCCAGTCCTTCTTTTCTGCCCTGACGTGCAGCATCCGCAAACTTTGAAATGAGGCGCCGGGAGTGTTCTCCACCTGCCTTTGCAAGATAGCGGTGAGCTTCATCCAGTCCAAGGATTATCGGAGTTTCTTTCACGGCCGCCTCACCGGACGTGTTCAGTTTGTTGTCAACGATCAGGCTCATCAAAGTGAGAGTAATGATGTCCCTTATGCGGGAGTTGGTGATGTATTCTGTTGGGAAGACGCTGACCTGCCCGGGCTTGAATATCTGTCCCAGGATCTCATTTATAGGCCTTGCCGGCTGGTCGAACACCCTTGCAAGTGAGCGGTTCTTCACCCTGCGCACGATACCGTCATAGGACGATTCATGTATCTTTCCGCTTTCCACATACATATCCCTGGTTACATCGTTATCGATAAAGTCCATGAAACCGCTGTAGGTGTGCTGCCCTCCCTTCTTGAAATAATCATCAAGCAGCAGGTCAACTCCCACATATTGCAATTCGGTCATACCCACAGGGGCAATGAGCCATGAATTGTTGCGTACCATCTCAAAAGGTATCGTGAACTCTATCTGCTCTGCCCTGGACCTGCCTGTGTAACCCTGGCCGTCAACCTTTCCAACAAAGGTCCTGGTGTTTTTGCATGCACCGAAATTGATCTTCTCAGCCTGGAATTTGAAGTCATCATTGTCTGTTATCTGAGGATTGTCCTCAAACAACTGCGAATACTCATCCTGCGGGTCCATGATAACAAGGCAGGGGTTCTTCCTCTCCTCAGAGCCACGGAGATGATAGCGATTGTCCTCACTCATGAACTGGCGCAGAATATTCTTGGTAAGGAAGGTCTTTCCGGTACCGGTGCTGCCGCAGACCAGCATGTGCCTGAAGATCAGAGGGTCACCCATAGAGTAATCATTTCTCAGGTAATATGGCACTGTAGGAGGTACTGCATGTGTTCTCACAAGTTCTCCTCCAACACTCAGATGGCCCATGAAGATACCCTCCTCCGGGATATTAAGGCCTGCCTGTATCTTCTTTTTATCCGTCACAGGCATTATGGGTGTGTTGGGGCGGGGTATCCTGTCGCTCATTCTCCTGGCAAGGCTGCCTCCTTTATCCTTTGCCTCATAGAGGATACATATAGGGTCAAGATAGGCCAGGAACTTGTAATCCACTTCATCTGTGGTATTGGACTGCAACATCCTGCGGGAATGTATCTCTGTGGCATCATCCACCGCAAACTCCTGGAGGTACTGGAGCTTCCATATCCTTGTGAAAAGGTCCTCATCACCATATGGTACAATGGCATACGTGCCAAGCCTCACTTTCTGGCGGTGGGATGTGGTAATATAGCCTGTAATTCTTGCACCGGATTCTGTTATCTCCAGCGGGTCCATACCTGTGGTGATTATACCGAAAGCCTCATCTGAAACACCGTTTGGGCCATTGCCTTTACTGCTGCCAGGAGCTGGTCTCTCATTCTGCAGTATCGATGACCCGGGCTCAAAATCCTCAAACGTGTTCTCATTACCTTGTGAAGCCAAAGCCCCTTTTTCCGTTTCATCAGCAAGCTTCCCGGTGGCCTTATCAACCTTATCACTTCTGTTCTTCACAAAGGAAAGTATATCCTCATCTCTCATACTTTTTCTTCCCACCTTGTATCGTTATAATTAGTATCTATCCTTGAATTCCTGAACCTGTCTACTATGTGGCGTCTTTCGGACACCGGGATCTTTGCGATGGAATCTGCTTTTGCCAGTGTTGCGGGTATTCCGTTCATTGCCAGGTCGTAGAGCACTTTTCTTGTCATCCGGTTCCTCAATTCCTCGTTCTTCACAAGTCCGTAGGGTGATTCTATCTTGAACATGGTGTTAAGTTTAGGCACAAATGCCATGAAAAAACACAGGGCATAATCCTCAGCATCGAAATCACCCCCTGCCAGTTCGGCCACCAGGGGTGAAGTGGACCTGAGCATCTTCTCGTAGAACTGGTTTGGTTGCATGAACCAGCCTGTATAGGTAATATATCTATCAGCTTCCCTCTTCTTCATTCCTGTCTTTTCCAGGGACAGTGCATTTCTGAAGAACTGGGCATCCACCAGCCAGGGAAGGTCAAGTCCTGGTTCCTGTTTTTTAAGTGTCAGCATTATCTGCATGTCCTCCGGGTTCTTGACAAAACCCACCAGTGGTTTCATTTTTTCTATATGATGGTCCATTATATCTATATAGTTCTGTATTATTTCAGTAATGCCGGGCTCACTCCTTATTTTCACATCATCGGAATCCACCACTGTCCAGTACATGATCCTCTTAGGATAGATGGGTCCGTCCATTATGAAGAAGCCATTCGCATCAATGCTGTCAAGCATCCATAGTATATGCTCTGACTCGCAAAGGTACATAGCCACATCATGCAGTATGTCGGTTACTTTCCTTTCGAGTGATTCCGGCTGGATGCGGATTATTTTCTTGCGGCAGTAGTTGTTATCGAATGATTCCCAGCCTTTGCTGGTATCTATATACAGTTTTTTGCTTGCGTTGTAGGTGGCCGCAACAATGGTCCTCTTGCTGTGGATATCAAGGTCTGTGGGAGTGCTTGCCATGGCACAATGGCAAATGTCCACATAAAGACCGTTATCAAATTTCTTAGCCGTGGTACTGCCACTGTCACAGGAGTAAGTCATGGGAAATGGGTCATCGGACCTTAGCATTCTCTCTATGCTTGCCTTGGCGCGCCTGACCGGTCCTATGGATTGCAGAACGATCTTTCCGTTGTATTCGAGTTTTCCGAGCCTGTCAAAGATGTATTTTACGTTCTGCCTGTCGTCACATTCATCTCTGTCATCTTTAAAACAGATATCGATACGGTCGACTATCTCATGGATCTCTTTTATGTGAACCGGCTCAAGGGTCATGTGATAGGATAGTATGTGAAAGATAATATTATTTTGTATCGCATGTCCTGTCAGACATTATCCCGGATGCAGGATACATTTGTAAAAAGTAAATTTAATTTTATTTCCTTTTATGGCAAAACGCAAATAAGTAACCAAAGAGAGTATTTCGGAAGCCAGGTTAAGTAAAGTTGATTACAGATAAACTTCATTTTCTGAAAAACCTTATATATGAACCGCAATAAGAAATATATCACATATATAAAGGTCTTCAGCAGTTTGTCTGCCGGGGATTGCTCATTGTAAATTTAAGAGGTCTTATTTATGGAAAGTTATCAGATATTCCTGTTATTGATGGCAGTGTACCTGCTGGTATTGATAGGCATAGGGTTCTATTTCACAAAACGTCAGAAATCCGTGACCGATTTCTGGCTTGCAGGCCGCAAGATCAATTCAATAGGTATTGGTTTTTCAGCTGCTTCCTCGTGGATGACCGCGGGTGGCATACTGGCTGTTATCGGTTTTTATATGCTGCTTGGAATGGGTTCCATATGGGGTTTTGTAGCTCCCAATATTCTTGCATTGTTGCTGATCGCCCTGCTTGTTGGCAAGATAAAACACTTGCCTGCGATCACACAACCGGAATTGCTTGAACAGAGGTACAGCAGCACTCTGCGTGGTCCTGTTGCGATAATCATCGCTATTGTGATGGTTCTTTTCGCAGTTGCTGACATCAAGGGCCTCTCCCTTGTGCTTGAGGTCTTCTTCGGTCTTCCGCCAATCTATGCTGCAGCTATCGTGGCCCTTGCCATATCCGTATATGTGACGCTTGGAGGTTTCTCTGCGGTCATATGGACCGACATGATACAGTTCATAATGCTTGCAACTTTCTCCATTGCAATTGCACTTGTTGTTGTCAACGCAGCAACCACAGGTTCTGCAGATGTTCCTGCTATAAGCACTTCAGAGCTTTTCGGCAACGTCCCTTCAGACTGGTGGAACCCGTTCATAATAGGCCTTCCTGCTGTTATGATATTCATATTTGCAATTATCCCCGGATGGGTAACAGAGCAGGACCCCTGGCAGAGGATATGGGCTGCAAAGGATGAGAAATCAGCAAGGAATGGTATGATCATGGGTTCTTTCCTTATCTTCCTGATATTCGGTGTGGCATGTACCGTTATTGCGATCGGTCTTAACCATCTGTATCCGTCTATACCTGCATCCTTTGCAGACATAGGAATGGGTGCCATGGCCCAGGCTGAGCCTGCATTGCTGGTATTTATCGTGGAGAATCTTTCTCCTCTGGCACTGGGCCTGTGTGCAGTCGGTCTTGCTGCAGCTGCCATGTCCTCGGCCGACACCTTTGCAACTTCCGGTGGATCCTGTCTTTCCCGTGACATATATCAGCGCTACATAAAACCCGATGCGACCATGAAACAAATGATGGCTGTCAACAGGGTGGCTTTGCTTATAATAGTAGCAATGGCAACCGTACTCTCATTCTATATCCAGAGTATCATCGATGTCATTCACATTGCAACCTTCATTGCAAGTGCATCCTACTTCTTCCCGCTCATGGGAGGCCTGTTCTGGAAGCGTGCAACAAAGGAAGGTGCCCTGGCAGGACTCATTGTTGGTGCCGTTGCACAGATTGGACTGACGGTTGTAGACCTTGTGAAAACACCACCAATGTCACCGGCTTACCTTGATACCATCCATCCCCTTCTTTCAAACCACGGTGTCATTGTAGGAATGCTGCTTAGCGGAGTTGCCTTTTTCGTTGTCTCCCTGGCAACAAAACCGTCAAGTGCCGTGAACCTTGCCCCCTTCTTTGCAGACGAGGCTGCAAAGCTTGAGAAAGAAGTCATGGTAGTTGATGAATCCGATCCGGATTACAAAAAGCTCGTTGAGACCATTGAGAAAGAAATTACCGGTGACCGTGCAAGTGTAAAGCTCAACCTTGAAGCATCTGCAACCATCAACTGGGATAAATTCGTAAATGAGCTCAAGTCCATTCATCCTTCCTGGGTTACACCATCTGGCAGGGACTCTGTCTACAGGCTGACAAAGGCTGATATGCTTGCCTGCGTTTCCCTTACCCGCGGAGAGAATGAAAAAGAGATCTGGTTCTCATCAGAACCCATGGCCGCTGACCTGGACCTCAGCACAAAGGAATTCCTTGTGGCTTTCAAGCAGGTTGCAGAAGCACTTAGCAATATCGGTTTGCTGATGACACTGCCGTCTGCCGACAACAGATAAAATTTGCAAATTGTTCCGGTTTTCAGCCGGAACACCTTCTTTTCTTATTTTACCGGGCTGATCACCCTGGTCTGAGAATAATCATCAATGAGATGATCGTCATGAGAGTCAAAGCCGAAAAGCCGGGGGTAGTATTAACCGGTTGTTCCGTATTTTCATTTTCATTGGAAGCTATCTTCTCTTCAAGCGTTTGTTCATGATCATCCTCTATGAACACTAACGGAACATCGGTAACATTCATTTTTCTTGCCTCGTAGTCTATCATTGAGCAGATCTCATTTGCCAGGACCATTTTTTCTTCCAGTGGCAACTTCTTGTAAATTCCAACGTTTATTCTTCCGCAAAGCAATGCCCCATATATTGTCACATTGCCAGTCCGGAAAATTGTCAAAGATCTCTACAATATGAAAACCTGATTAATAAGACGTTTATTTGTTGTTCATCAAATCTTAGCTTCACAAGAACATGGATTGAGAAGTTTCTGGATAACAAGTTATAACAGTTAAGTTGTTAGCTATAGTTCATTTCCAAGTTAATAATTTGCTTTAATACCTGCTTTTATTCAGTTCTGACTGAATAACAAATCCGGATATTTATATACCTTCTATATATTATTTTTATATTATTTCAAAAACTATATCTAATGTAACTTCTCTATAGATATTTGTGGTACATATGGAACTGAAAAATCCTATTCTGGATATTGAGATGACTGAAGAGAACAGGGAACAGATCAAATCCCTGAAAGATCTTTTTGAAGAACTGACCCCTGAGGAAAAGTTCGATGTCGTGGAACTGCAGAACATAATGCTTCAAAGGGTTTCGGGTCGTAATGACAGGTATGGTATCCCGCAGGGTAGTTCAAAAGCGGAAAGGAATGAAACTGAGATAATTTCCCACATGTCAACCAGGTCACTTGATTACTCCCAGATGTGCATCAATTATTATGTTTCAAAGATCTCTTCTGTCCTGAAGAAGTAGAACAGGCATTTTGGTCATTTTATTCTTTTGCCATCCTGTTTTAAGCAGAGCTTTGGCTTTGTTAATTGCGGATCTTGAGTAATCCCAATCCTTTCAAATGTCGATCTTACCGGATCCTGGCATGATCATCACTCAAAACTTATAAGTGAAATACAGGCTAATAATGTTGCCATGGCAGAGATTATCTTTGATGACATTGGCAGTTTCCCCCTTCCTTCAGGTAAGTCCAAAGAATGGATGGCGGGAAAGTTCTCCGGAAAGAAAAGCGATGAGGACCTTTTCAGGGTAATAAACGAAGCTTTCATGAAAAAGGTTGAAGCCGGTGTAGAGGTACCCACATATCCCCAGTACCAGGATATGAACGAGCAGTTCCTCTCTATCATCAGGGATGCAGATCTGACAGAAGAGCCATTTAAGGTAAAGCTTGCCAATGCACGTATAATTGAACTTCAGGCCATTGAAACGGTTGCCAGGGCTTACCGGGAAGAGAACGGTGAAAAGCTTGATGTACGCATCTGTGTTACCGGTCCCCTTGAGCTTTATCTCAAGGAGTTTGGCGGCACCGAGTATGTGGATATACTCAACCTGTTTGCGCAAAGTGTTGACCGTTTCGTGAAGAACTCTCTTTCCAATGCCAGGAACTTCAATATAAGAACAGTCTCAATTGATGAACCCAGCATAGGTATCAATCCGCAGGTAATGTTCTCTGACAATGACCTCATCAAGGCCATGGACATTGCATGCATTTCTGCAAAAAAGGCTGCCTGTGATGTGGAGATCCACCTTCATTCCCCGCTTCACTATAAACTCGCCTGCCAGACGGAGAATATCAGTGTCATAGGGGTAGAATCCGCAGCAACTCCCTCATATCTTGATCTTATAGATAAAAAGGTCCTTGAAGAAAGCGATTCCTGCCTGAGGGTCGGTATTGCAAGGACGGATATCTTCAATCTTGTCTCTGTGCTTAACGACAAGTACAATACCAATGTCTGGAAGGATACCCGTTATTTCCCGGAGATCATAGATGAGATGGAGACCCCTGAGCTCATCTCAAAGCGCCTGAGCAAGGCATATTCGATGTTTGGTGAAAGCATCAGATACGCAGGTCCTGATTGTGGTCTGGGTTCCTGGCCCTCGCAGGAGATGGCTGCCAGTCTTTTGAGCAATGTGGCCCAGGGCATGGCAAAATTCAGGGAAGGCCGGTAGAGGGAATGAAGCCGTATTTTTCTTGCATCCTGATTCAGGTCAGGAATGTCTCCAGGCTGTTGTCCAGTGCCAGCATTACCAGGTCAGCTATTTCCAGTGTCACGTAGGTCTCAATGTATGCTGCCACCAGCAGTGTAAGAATGATACAGCAAAGCATTTTCCATGTATATCCTGAGAGGATGTAATCCTTTGCCATTGTATATGTATATCCTGCATCCTCTTGCAGGCTTTGGATGTCATTACCATTGAACAGTTTTTTGCCGATCACATCATGAGACTGCAGGTATGCGAACCTGTAGCCGATGGCTGCGGCAATCAGAAGTGCAGGGATCTCGATGATCCCATGGGGAACTATTGCAACAAAGAAGTAGATCACATTGTACATCAACCCGATAGCAGTTCCTTTCAGTCCGAATAACTGGAAACCCGTTAAAGCCCCGTTAAACGTAAAGAATGCCAGAAGGATACCCATCAAACAACCATTTACTATCACTATCATAAGAGGTACTGTGTATGGAAGCATGAATGCAAAGTCCCGGTATTCATTCTTCCCGTAACCGCAATACTGCCAGATAGTGCCTTTTTTTTCTTCCCTGCTCCTTTCAAGGGTTGAGAAATCCCTGTCAAGTATGGATGTTATTGCCGTCAGTGCCCTGAACACAGGCATCATGGCCTTTTCAAAAACAATGGAAAAGGATGCATAAAGATGATGTTTTGGCCTCATGCCGATATCACTTATCAGTATTCTGTGCAGCATGTTAAAAAACCCTGTACCGATCACCGCAAAGGAGGCTGCAATACTGTTAAAGATGAATATTGCCCAAAAAAGACTCATGTAATTCGCACTTATTGTTACCTTTGCAGTTGCCGCAGAAGCTGTGTTCATAATAACCTCACTTACAGGTTCAGGTTGAGCAAATGTGAACATCAGGATATATGCAATTATGGCGACGCTAAAAGAGACAGCAACAGATAATATGAACACCTTTGCCGACCATTTTACATCTGCAAGACCAATTCTGAGACTCTCGTTATTTTTACAGCCATCGTTTATGTATCTGCCATTTATCATGTAAAGCACGCTACATTGTTAAATTTTATATATCGATGCATTGAAATACTTTAGTTATTATATAATTGTATTACTATATTACTATATCATTATCTACTAAGTCTGGGATGTATATAAATGCGGATACCTACAGGAATAGAAGGGTTTGACGATCTTGTTCAGGGCGGTTTTCTGACCGAGAGGGTTTATGTATTAAGCGGTCCACCGGGAAGTGGAAAAACAACATTCGGGGTTCAGTTCCTTGCCCAGGGGGCAGCAATGGGTGAAGTGGGTCTGTACGTTACTTTACTGGAATGCCCGCAAAATATCATCAATGATATGTCAAATTATGCCATGAATGTTCCCACGCTGATAAAGATGAAGAAACTTCTCTTTGCAGACCTTGGTCCACGCATGGAATACGGTTACATGGATGAGCTAAACGAATTCATCACTACGGACTATAATGTCGGCAAGAGCTCCATTGAAAGTGAGGCTCCCTCGCCTTCAATGGTCTTCAAAGAGATTGCAGCATATGTCTCGGAATATGATGTAAAGAGGCTGGTAATTGATTCGGTTTCTGCGATACGCTTTACCACAAAGGATCTGTCCCTGCAGGAGAAAGAGATGAGCCGGTTCATACGCAATCTCAAAAAGCTGGGATGCACTACTCTGCTGTTATCTGAGATGACAGATCCGACCGCATATTCCACTGAGCAGTTTGCTGCCCATGGGGTGGTTTTCATGCACAATTTCCTCTATGACAAGACCATGACCCGTGCTTTGCAGATCATAAAAATGCGAGGTACAAAGCATGATTGTAACATGCGCAGTGTCACTTTCACCGATAAAGGATTGAAAGTCGAAGGCTATCTTGAATGATGGTTGTTTACAATGGTAAAGATATTTAAGAGAACAGGGGAAAAAAAGACTCTTCCCGAAGATGGCAAGGCACAGCTTGCAGATGCATCCCGCAGGCTTGGTTTTGAGGTAGGGTATCATCACCACTCTGAGATTGGCTGGGTCCAGGAGAAATTAACCCAGATCTACAGATTTGCTGAAGAATATGATCTCAGGGATTTTGTAAAGGAATATTACAATTATGGCAAAGAGGAAGGTGCAAAAGTAAAGGAAAGAGATACCAAATCCGGTCTTTCCCGGGGTCTTTCTCCGCAGGAGCCTGAAAAACCTCCCGGCTTTACATTTGAAAGGGCAAAAAACGATGCATACATCTCAAAACCAGGCTCAGGTTACAAAAGCTCTGATATCTCATTTCCCGTTTCCTCGGATATGATCCTCCAACCGGGCCTGGTTGATCTGCCTGATAATATAGAGAGGACAAAAGCCATAGAAAGGCCTTCGTTCCTTGATGGTGCCAGGCATCTGACACCTAAAAAGAAATAAAGTAACTTCCTTCTTTTTTCAGCTGTTATTGCTCATGACCAAAGGCAACGAACCTTTGTTTCTCGTCAAGGTTTGCCAGAATGAACCTGTCTTCTTTGCTGTAGGCGATCTCCTTTGAACCGGATAACTTCAAAAGGTATTCTTTTGCGGGTTTAGCAGTCTCTTTTTTTGCGTCTCCTTCTACTATCTCAGTAACCCTCACAGGTGAGGACTGGAGTCCTGTGTAAAGATGCAGCATGTCATTCACATTGAACTCCTTTGCCAGCGGTGAAAGAGTACATCTGAGCACAAGATCAGTAGCAACCTGTTCTTCGCGGGAGATTACAAAGCCCCTGTCAATGTCCTTTGACTGGACACCTTTTAGAGCAAGCCCCACCCTGGCACCACAAGGAGCCGATTTTACATCCACATCGTGCATCTGAATGGATCTGATCTCAAGTTCCTTTTTGGCCGGATATGCGATCATTTTATCCTTTGCATTAAGGGTTCCCTGCATGACAACCCCCAGCACCACACATCCGATTCCCGTTACATTGAATGACTGGTCTATGATCACTCGTGTCTGCCTGCTGTCAAGTTCTCTCAGTTTTTGATCTGCCCTGTCACCGACTGAGAATATGAGTTCTTTTAGTTCTTCCATCCCTTCAAAGGATGTGGTGGATACAGAAATATAATCCCAGTTCTCAAGTGCAGTGCCTTTTGTGACCTTCTGCAGCTTTTCCCTGAGTTCCTCCTGTGCAAGGGGGTATGAAGTATCCGATTTTGTGAGAACAACGATCCCATGCTTATATTGCATCAGGTCAAGTGCGATAATACATTCTGCAGCAAACTGGTCAAGCCCGGATGGCGGGATGCATAAAAGAGCAATATCAGAAAGGTTAAGTGCGGTGACCAGTGACTTGACAGATACCGGGTATCCGGTGGCATCAATGGTTGTGAGTATCCTGTCGTTCTTGGCATAATCATACATTGTTATGTCAGTGACATTACCTTTCTTTCCAAGTTTCCCGGCAAGCGTGGTCTTGCCGCTTTTCTCACTTCCGATGATAGCAATCTTTGTCATATGGGCACCTTTATGTGGTTTACGAATTAATCTACTCAGATATATTTCTTTTTCATGACCACAACTGACCTTCTAACATTGCAAGTGTTTTATCATTTGTGCTCTTGTTTATTTTCCTGATCTCTACGGAATAATCCTCACCAATCCTTTCCGGTGTTCCAATAATTACATAAAGCCCGAACCTTTCCAGATAGGCTTTGAACCTGTAGATGACATTCTCTTCGCTGACCCTTATGCGGAAATCATCTGATATTCTTTCACCACTCTGTACCTGGGTTATTGTTCCTTTCATCGGGCTAAGTATGCTCTCCCCAAGCCTTCGGCATCTCTCCCGGAACTCTTCCTCACTTTCAGACCACTCATAGGACTGGAAGCCTTCCCGTACCACCCGGGAGAAAAGGTAATCACGTCCTGCCTCATTGTAAAATCTGAATGCCTGTTCCAGATCGGAGCAATTACTCTGGGAACATGTGTATTTAATTGGTTGCAATACCATCTCCGGATCCTTAATTACCACACCTTCATGTCCCTTTTCACCCAATTCCCTTATGATTTCCATTATTTTTTCTGATGCCTGAGGAACGTTGAATTCCCCCAAAAGCCGGACCTGGTTGAAACCGTATTCTTCACTCAGTTTTCTTCTTTGCCCAACATTCAATGGCTCTCCGGTATTTTTATACCTCATGTCAAAAACGAAGAAGTCCAGAGACTCTATGCCATAGACTTTTTTCTGAACATACGGATTATCCGGACCTGCCATCTCTCCGTATACAACGATGTCAGGATGGTCCATGAAAAAATCCCTTTTTAGAAAGTTCTGCACCCTTTCTGTGGAATAGGGGCATACATGGCCACTACGGGTAAAAGCAATGAGCTGCCCTCTGTAATCAACAACACGGACATTATAGCCGTTCATTTTCTCTTCAACGACAACGGAGTCAATATCATTGAAATTCTTCTTCAGCGCAGGCTCAAGGAGCATTGCCCTCTTAATCTTTGGAAAACCACGCACCAGTTCGAAAGAGCCATGCTTGTCGATCAGCACAGTTCCATCTTCAAGCTGTGGTGCGTGTCCTTCGAAGCGGTAAATACTGTTATATTCGTCCCAATTCTGCCTCAGGTTACCCTTTTCAATAATCTCCGAAAGCCTGGAAGGCGGAAGTTCCAGGAACTTGGCCGCCTTCTCAATATCAAATTCGGTTTCCTGATGGTATCTCATCACCAGACACCTGGTTCTTTACTGGACCATTCCTCTGATGATGCTTCTTCGGGTGATCAGTCCCACCATCTGTCCTTCAAGGTTGACAACAGGCAATCCACCGAAGTTCTCTTCAAGCATCATCTTGGCTGCATCGCTTGTTGATGTGTTCGTGTAGACTGTTTTGACCCCCATCTTCATGATATCCTCCACGATCAGGTTCTTTATACGTGACTCCTGCTTGCTGCCCTCCACAAGATCACGGAAGGAACGCATGGCTTTTGCAATATCTTTTTCAGTTACCATCCCCACTATCTTATCTCCTTCCATGATGGGGATCCTTCCTATATTGTTGTCAAGCATCATTCTCCTGACATGACTTACACGGTCTGCAGGGCCTGCAACGATGGGATTCTTTTGCATTATCTCGCCGGCATACCCTTTGAAATTATTGTTCTTGAGTATCTCGTTTGGTGTTACCCATCCAAGTATCTGTTCATTCTCAACAACAACGACCACTCCGCCATTATTTATCATAAGTGTGATGGCATCCGTTACTTTGGTATCGGGCAGGACCTTCACGTAATTGTCTGAGATGGCTGTTGCAACATGAAGTGATGACGCCGGCTTACTTCCCTTTTTGCGTGTTCCAAGCTCTCTTGTCAGATTTCTCATAGTAAGTACTCCAAGCAGCTTGTCATCGTGTTTTACCAGGAGACGTCTTATTCCCTTCTTATCCATAATGTCAAGCGCATGGGAAATAGTATCTGATTTATCTACAAGCACTGGTTCTGCCATTATATCCTTTACTTCCATTATAATCCCTCTGATCTTGTTTTTATCTTTTTCCTTCGATGCTCACTGAACTGCTTTAAGTACGTCTCTCCTGCTGATCAGCCCTACTATCTGTCCACCGTTAACAACAGGTAGCGCAATGGCGTGCTCTTCAAGCATCATTTTTGCAGCATGAACCGCCTTATTCTTCATATCCACTTCTGGTGGCAGTTCTGACATGATGTCTTCAGCTACAAGAGGTACTTCCTTTATGTACCGGTACTCTTTCTGGCCGGCAGGGGTTGAGCGTCTTGTCATTTTTATGCTCTTTGACGGCAGTTTCCCTTCGTTGTCTGTCATAAGGTTGAACGCCACATTAGTAGTGGTTATTATCCCTACTGCTTCATCAGCATCGTCGTTGACTATCACACGGTTTGTCCGGTTCTCTTCCATTTCGTGGATAACATGGTTGATTGTATGGTGCCTGTGAACGAAGACGATGTCATCTGACATGATCTCTGATACTTTTGTCTTTATATCCTGCATGGAGAAGTATTTCATGATGTCTGTTCCTGTCACTATGCCTACCACTTCCCTGTTCACCACAGCAAGTGAGTTTATGCCATTCTCTATCATCAGATTGCTTGCCTGGGCAACAGATGCTCCGGGATATATTGTGATAGGATTCTCATGCATCACCATACTTACCGGAATCTTGTCAATAGGCCTCCTTCTCCACATAGGTTCAGCCTGTGCGAGCCTTTTTCCAAGATCTGTCTTTGTGACAATGCCAACCATCTCATCATTTTTAGCTACCACAAGGGTGCTGATCTTGTGTTTCAGCATAAGGTTCCTTGCGTATGCTACTGTTTCTTCCGGTGCTATGGTAAAGACCGGTGAACTCATAATGTCCTTCACATTCATGTTGTTCCTCCTTTTTGAGGCCTGGGTACTGATTAAAACCAGCCTGCAGGATATTTTTCTATTGATCTTTCAAGAGCCCACCACTGGTAGATCACAGCGGTTTTGTGTGCCCTTTTTCACTCATGTTCTTTCTCTATGGGACTGTTTACTTTATTGCAGGAACAAGTTCCTAATCCCTCTGTATTTCTGAAACCATATTTGCGGTTTTTAGTATGCTATCGGTTTTTCCTTTCACCTCCGGATAATGTCCAATGTCAACTGATGTGACCTTCATGTCAATTTTGGATCTTTTGTATCAGTTTTTTCCCGGACCGTAGCATGACAGTTCTTCATTCCAGTTCACTGATCTTGTATCTTATTTTCAATTGCACCACTGTTCTCTGAACATATCAAAATTTCAGTGTGGCTCTGGGTATAATATCTGGAAGTTTCCCGGACGATACTTAAACCTCGCGGTATACATCTCTGAACCGGGTGCAGGGCTACACTTTCAATATGCAGTTAACATACAATGTCTGTCTGCAGTAAAAGTGGATCCAGTCAACACAAAATACCGGCTACCTGTGATTTTTCCCGGTTGTGATCCATGTGTTGCTTTGAAAGTCGATACATTCCTTTTTTTAAGATATATCGGGACAGACATTTGTTTCACCAGTTTGAAGTGCTTAATATTAATTGACCAGTCAAATAACTAGTCGTAGTAACCTTCCTCCTCTTTACAGTCCTCACAAAGCATCAATCCATTAACATCCATAAGGTTGTCAACAAAAGCGCTGCAACGCTGGCATATGCCCCGTTCAGGCTCCTGTTCCTGCTGGATATTATTCTCATGATGTAATTCGATAAGACCTTCCAGGATCGTTGTCAGACCGGGAGCAATGGCAATTATATCCCTGTCAGTGATCATCCCTGCTATCTGGTCACCTTCCATTACCACAAGCCTGCGAATGTTGGACCTGACCATCATTTCAGCAGCTTCGATTATGTTTGTGGAGGGCTTTATTGATATTATGGGGGATGACATGATCTCCATTGCTCTCATTTCTGCAGGAAGGACATTCCTGATCACGTTCTTGATTATTATGTCATGTTCAGTTATGATGCCAATACTGTCACCGTCCTCTTTTACGATGACGCTATTGGTATCATTCTCTGCCATCTTTCTGGCGACATCAAGAACACTGGCAGTAGCATCGATATCAACAATATCCTTTGACATCGTTTCCCTGACCAGCATCTCATTCCGGATCTCCAGAATTGAGATATCGGTTTTCATGTCGTTCTGAGCATTCAAGACCATAAGATGTCTCCAGAATCCCGGATTAAAGGAAGTTGTTACCTATAGTCCACAATTAAAATGTTACTTTTATTCTATAAATAGGTGTTCGTGGTTTCTTTTGAATGGCCTGTTTTTTGAAAACAAGGGGCTTAGAGCTATTTATTTTAGTAAAAAATAATTGATTCGGGACATCTCATAGATCACCCGAAACATTCCCGGGATTTTTATATATGTAAATTATGCATTTTCAACGGATCATTATCCTTGTTCTGTTCCCTGCACTGAGCTCAACCTCCTCATTAAAGCCCGACTTTGCATATGCATCTATTATCTCTACTGACATATCGATATCCAGCTGGTCCACAAGAAGTGCATGGTCACCCCATAAAGCTATGCGTATCCTGCCGGTGTCATCGGATACGTATATATTGGAGACCATATTCACGGTGCCGTCATCGCGATTGAATTCCCTGATCTCACCGAGTCCGGAGACCTGTCCGGCTATGGAATATGACTCTCCGGGTATAATATCTGAGATTGGTGTGAAATCTTCCTTGAATTCTATTTCGTCATGGATCTTTTTGATGGAGCTGCGGTTACCAACCTGCATTTCCACCTGCTGGTTGAAATTATTCTCCCGTGCGTATCCGTTTATTATTTCCACTGAATCGTCTATCTCAAGGTCTTTTGTAAGGTCTGCCATCTCATCCCAGAGTGTTACCCTTATCTTACCTGTCTGGTCACCTATCAGGATGTTTGCAACCTTTCCTGTTCCACCGTCTTTCTTGTTGAAAGTCCTGATGTCGGATATGTCAAGGATGCGGGCACGGATATTAAGATCTCCCATCCCGTTCTTAATATCTTCTATATGTTTGGACTCAATACGCGCCTCTACTTTTTCATCGGTCTCACAGAATACTCCATTATTACCTATATTGACCTCAAGACCTGAATATCCTTCTTTTACATAACCGGCTATCTGGTAGTTCTGCCCTATCCCGATCTCTCCTGTCTTTGCAAGATCTGCCCTGTCATCCCATAGTGTCAGGCGTATTGAACCTGTCTCATCAGCTACAATGATATTGGCCACCCTTCCGATGGTACCATCGTTGCGATTGAATTCCTTTGCAGGGAAAACAGACATGACCTTGGCAATGAATTTGACATTGTTACAATTTGGGTTGATGTCTGATATCTTCTGTAACTGCGTCTGTACGTTGTCACTGACCCCCAGGTCATGGGCGACAAGCATGGCGGCCGTCCTTGTGTCACAAAGGCCGCTCATTTGTTCCACTTTTTCCTGCACTTTACGTGTAAAATCATCTTTGCTGATGACGCCGCCTAATTTTTCGTATACTTCATTGATCTCATCCATAATAATACCCTGAAAATGAATTAAAGTCTTATATTATAATGACCGGTTATCCATCTATCTTTTGCCTAATCTAGTATTCTCTTATATAAATAACCTAACGAAAACATTTTAATGATCAAAATGCTTTGGCATTACATATTTTGTGATGCTTGTTGCGCCGTTTAATAAGTTATATTAATTATGAGATGTATTTGCAGTTATCATGATCCGTAAATGTAAAGAGCATGGCTATTTCAGGGGAGAGGCTTGCCCTGACTGTGGAGATGAAGGACGTTATGTACTGGATGATGATCGGGAAGAGAGGCTTGGAAGATTCATTTCCGGTGCATTGAGACACTTCCCTGAAGATGTGGGTATTGAAATGGATGCTCAGGGCTGGGTAGTTCTGGACCAGCTTTGTGATATCATGAAAAGGCGGTACAAGTGGGGAACCATGGAACGCCTGATCTCGCTTGTGGAATCTGACAGGAAAGGACGCTATGAGATAGACGGGGGTTATATCAGGGCAAGATACGGTCACTCAGTGGATGTGGATCTGATATCTGATTATCCTGAAAATGATCTGACATATCTTTATTACGGTGTTAGTCAGGAAGAAGCGGACATGTTGCTTGACAATGGTATCTATCCTATAAGGCAATGCTATGTGCACCTAAGTACATCGTTTGAAAAAGCAATGACTGCAGCTTCGGTCCATACGGACAACCCTGTTATCATTGAAATTGATGCAAGCGCAGCCCAGCAGGATGGAGTGGATATTGTTACAGTGAACGATGATATAGTGCTTGCAAGGGGTATACCTCCTGAATATCTGAGTGTTGTGGACTCCGGGGAGTAATCCTTATCCCAGTGATACTTCCTCAAGCCCTCCAGTTTTGTTGATGCTGAACCGAACGTCCAGCAACTGTTCTGTTATGTGGATATTCGTAAGGCAATGCTCTGTAAGCACCCGTGTGGTGAACGTTCCTTCTCCGGCAAGTCCTATATAAGGTATGAGCTGGTCAGCAAGGTGGATGTCAACCGCTGCTTTGGATCGCATGTCATCGAGCAACATCTTTGCAGCTTCCATGCCTACTTTCTCAGCAGGGTGTCCTTTTTTTCCAATACTGACCGAACCGATGAGGTCAGACCACAGTGTGATGCCGCTTCCTGTGGAGATCAGATTCTTGGTTTCAAAGTCAATGTGTGTTTTGATCCCGTTCTTTTCAAGGAATGTTTTTGCACAATATGCCTGCCTCCGGGGTACATGCTCAGGCAGGTTTGAACAATGTGATATTCCGTATGCAGTACTGTTGCCGGGTTTGAAATCGAAAGCTTTCATTGCAGAGGGTCTTATCTCTATTTCTGCAATTCCTTTTCCCTTTGGATAGTAACCGCGATCTATAAGCCTGATACTTGCTTTGTATCCCATTTTAGAGAGGGCTTTCATTGTAACATTTGTCATGTAGTCTATTGAAGGTGACCATGAGACATCAGTTCCCCCGGTGATCCTCAGTTTTGTCTTTCCGCTTGAACAGGCAGCCATGGGCATGATAGATTGCATAAGCAAAGGAATACTCCCGGCAGTACCTATGGATATATCCTGTTCTACCCCCCTTATTTCCGATGGAGAAAAGCATATCTCTGTAGATCCGGGAAAAAGTCCCCTTACATTGGCATCACACATAAGGGCCATTGTCTGTATTGATCTGAGGTGCTGTGGCTTGAGTCCTTTCTGCGGACGATTGCAACGTATGTTCCTGATGATTATGTTTTCCCCGATTATGGCCGAGAGGGCAATGGATGTCCTGAGTATCTGCCCTCCTCCTTCTCCGTATGAACCGTCTATTTCTATCATGTCTTTGAGTTGCGCATCTTTTTCAGTGCACCTTTTGCAGCAAAGACCACCGGGTCTGTCAGCATTGCAACCGGAGGAGCATAACAGGTTTCGATGTTTGCCAGCTCATCTGCAGT
The DNA here is from genome assembly GCF_045690325.1 of Methanolobus sp. WCC5. Taxonomy (GTDB): domain Archaea; phylum Halobacteriota; class Methanosarcinia; order Methanosarcinales; family Methanosarcinaceae; genus Methanolobus. The sequence goes on from NZ_CP146981.1 coordinate 2,009,994, forward strand.
CATCCTCTTTTTGATGGCAAGGGTAAGGGCATCTATACGTTCTTTTACCCCTTCTCCTCCCACGACCTGTGCTCCTGCAAGATATCTGTCGCTGAATATGAGTTTTATGTAAAGCTTGCTTCCTCCTGGGTAATAATCCGCTCTTGTGGAACCTGTGGCAATACCTGTTACTATTTTCATGCCATTTTCTATTGCTTCTTTTGAGGTGATGCCTGTAGTTCCCGCCTGTATATCTCCGATAACGGCTACCCATGGATTCAGTATCGGGCCAAATTTTGCAGACTCTGAGATAAGGTTTGCGGTTATAGTGCCTGCCATCCTTCTTGCAGTGCTTGCTACCTGGCTTAAGATCGCTTTGCCTGTGATAAGCCCATGTACTTCTACACACTCACCACCGCAATAGATGTCAGGGTCGTATCTGCCTCCTACAGAAGGATTCAGATATTCATTGACAATGATCCCTCCTGTTATGCCAATATCCAGCCCTGCATCTGCTGCCAGCTCGTTTTCCGGTTCAACACCCGTTGCTATTATCACAACGTCGGCAGGGAAATCTGTTGAATCAACTGTAACAGATTCAGCATATTCTTCTCCATTGATGGAACGGGGCAAGTAGCCTGTAATTACCTTAACACCGAGGAATTCAAGATGCTCCCGGACAGGCTCTGCCATGTCAGGGTCGATGTTGCGGGAGAGGATCGATGAGCTTCTGTTGATAAGTGTTGTGTCTATTTTCCGGCCAGCAGCGGCAGCTGCAAGTTCGGCTCCAATGGACCCTCCGCCTATAATGACAACATTTGAAGCATTTGTGAATGCTTTTTCTATCATCATTGCATCGGAAAGTGTCCTTAAGGTGAACACGTTCTTAAGTGAGGTTCCTTTTATGTTCCCGGGTATCTTTGCTTTGCTGCCGGTAGCTATCACCAGTTTGTCGAAATGGTGGTTTTTCCCTGCGTAGCTTATGAAGTGTTCTTCAAGGTTGATTTTATTGACCTTGCTTTCCAGTTTCAGGTCGATTCCCATGTCCATGAAGAACTTCCTGTTTCTGAGTACGAGTGATCCGAGGTCCTTTATTTTCCCGCCTATGGCAAATGGCATGCCACACTGACTGTATGCAGTGTGACTGTCTGCAGAAAATACTGTTACTGAATAATCACTGTGACGCATAAGGCTTGTAGCAACTGCCATGCCTGTTGCACCACCGCCTATTATTATAACTTTTATGTTGTTATACACGTCTTTATCTTGCATGTTAGTTTAAAAGACGGTTTATGTATTAATCACCTTCCTCTGTCATTATTGGGACCTGATGTAAGTAAATCAACGTAGGTTGTGTTTTTCATTTTAAATACCCAACAAAATGTCAACCCATAAGTTTATAAAACTTTGAATTCTATTACTTAATGTAATCGTGGTTATATGATTACATCAATGATTGAAATTGAGATAATACAGATACTGTGAACAAAGGTATCTTCCAATAATACAAATATAGTTTAGTCATCCGTAATCACTACAGATTCAAATAGGGATCATCAGTCGATAAAATACTCGTAATATCATCAAAAACTTAGCAGGTCAAAAGCCATATGTATTCAATGAGGGATTTGGAAACACTGCTTATTGACCAGGTCAGGAAGAAAGTTCAATAGCTTATTGCATTTTGTGCAGAGTGCAAAGTTACTGCTGTTCTCAGCTTGGCGTTGGTTAGTATCAAGTAGAGATCTTCACGTTTATTCATTGAAGTTTAGGTATGGTCGTTCTTTGACATGGTTGTCCTTTTGATTTGCTGACCCTTTTTGTCTCTGCAAATCTGCTCTGCTATTTTTGTATTATGAATGTTCCCGGTGTCTTCATTAAAGCTGAATTAGGAGAGTCATTATATGCAAAATGCAGATACCACTAAATACATAATTCATTCAAAAATAAGTGCAGATGGAATCATAGAACGTCCGGATATAGTCGGGGCGATCTTTGGACAGACCGAAGGGTTGCTTGGCTCTGACCTTGATCTTCGTGACCTTCAGAAAACAGGACGTATAGGAAGGATCGAGGTCGTTGTAAATGCCAAAGCTGGTAAGACCAAAGGTACCATCCTTATTCCTTCAAGCCTTGATAAGGTAGAGACTTCCATACTGGCCGCATCGCTGGAAACCATCGACAGGGTAGGTCCGTGCAGTGCAAAGATAGAGATCACCCATATCGAGGATGTCCGGGCAACAAAGCGCCAGCAGATAATTGAAAGGGCAAAGTTCATTTTCAGGGGCATGTTCGACGAGAATCTCCCTGAGTCCCAGGAAATAGCTGACGAGGTACGCCAGTCCGTAAGGGTTGAGGAGATGCAGTATTTCGGAAAGAACAAGATCCCGTGTGGTCCGGCTATATTCGATTCCGATGCAATTATTGTCGTAGAAGGCCGTGCGGATGTCCTGAATCTCCTGAAGTACGGTATAAAGAACACTATTTGTGTAGGCGGTACCAATGTACCTCCCGAAGTTGCCGAGCTGACTAAGAAAAAGGATACTGTGACAGCCTTTACAGATGGTGATCGTGGAGGAGAACTTATAATAAAGGAACTGGTCCAGATCGCCAATGTGGACTTCATTGCAAGAGCCCCTGACGGCAAGAGTGTTGAGGATCTGGTGCAAAAAGAGATTGTCAGGTCTCTCAGACAAAAGGTTCCTGTTGAGCAGGTAATCGATAAATATGTTATCAGGGACCAGGCTGCTCCTTCTGACAATGGTCGTATCTCACGTGTTACCAAACGTAAGGAAAGAAGACCTGCTCCTGATGTAAAACGTGTTGGAGCTTCTCAGGTACCAAGGCCTTCCCGGGAACCACGTGCAAGGGATAACAGAAAAAATGAACCACGCGAAGAGAGGGAAGAAGAACCACAGACAGAGCAGGCGGTTGTTCCGAAGAGCAAGATACCATCATCTCCTGAGAACAAGAGGTTCAAAGGCCATGCTACGGACCTGATAGGTACGTTCAGTGCCAGGTTCCTTGATGGTGAGGACAATGTCGTCAATGAGACAGCGGTTCGTGACCTTGTAAGTACTCTTAAAGATTACGAGGCTGAGGTCAAAACAGTTGTTTTTGATGGTGTGGTCACACAAAGGATACTTGACATTGCAGCAGACAAGGGTATTGAGTGTCTGATCGGTGCAAAGGTGGGCAGTGTTACAAAGAGGCCTGCCTCTGTGAAGGTGTTCACTGCAGCTTCACTGTGAGTGACACTTAATTTTGTGTACTGTGCTTGCGCACAGTATATATATTATCTATTTTTTATTGTATTTATTTTTGCAAGTTCTTATTTTGTTTATCTGTTTGATAGGTATATCATCATGATTATTCGTGACAATAATACCACAATATTAATATACAATGTATTAGGAATCCATTTCCGTGGGAAATGCCTTTATTTTGAAATTAACCAACTAGCATTAGTGCATTATTTTAAAAGTGCACAGGAAATAAACAATAATTCAATTTTACGCAAAGGTTGGTTGGTATGCATAAAGATGAGTTGATACAACTGCACACATTGATGGCACAGATTAAAAAACACTTTGAACATATGGGAATGGGTAATTCCTTCCATGGGTACGATTCTCTGTCCATCAGTCCCTTACATGTGCACAGGAGCAAAGCTGAGCACAAACATGCAATATTCGTGCTTGGAAATGATATCGCATCAGCGTTATCACAGGATGATATCTCCGGAATAGGCAGGACTTCGGCAAGGATGCAGGAGCTTGCGGTTCGTGCAAGTGGTCAGCTGGCAAACACGAATTAGATTAGATATATCAGATATGATCATGAACACTGAACTTGTGTTTCCCTGACGGTAACACAGGTTTACTTGTGTTCCCAGGGGAGAATACGGGTAAATGGAGTAAGACGTCTTTTCATGATAATTCCGTCTTCCCCATCGGAGTAGTAGCTATGCTCTATCCAGCAGGGAATGAAGTCCTGCCTTTTATAGAATTCCCGGGCCCTGTGATTGCTCAATCTGACCTCAAGGCTTGCATATTGCAGGAATTTCCCAAAGAATACTGAAAGAATAGCTTCCATAAGCTTTGTTCCAATTCCCATACTCCGGAATCCATCTCTTACAGCCAGTGAGAATATCCTCCCTTCACTTAGGGATAACTGGTAACCCACAACAAAACCTACGATGTATTCGTTGTGTTCTGCAACGAAGAATCCTTCGTTGTTCATTTCATAGAAATTCATGTACAGGAACGGGTTATGTTCCGAAAATGCATCTGATTCTATTTCAAGAACCTCCTCAAAATCCGAAGGTTCAAAGTTCCTGACAATGATCATCTCAAAACCACAATATCATTTATCCTTCTATCTTTATGACATGACGCAGGTCTACAGCAACTCCGCGTGTGGACCTTTTCATCTCGTCGCCACTCATGTTAGCCCTTCCAACGGCAATTGCGTTCTTTCCACTGACCAGCACTTCATCGTTTGGCCTTATCAGTGGATCTGCATCCACTACCCCGGGTGCAAGAAGTGAGCCCCTGGGGACGAAATCATCAATCTCTACAATATATTTTCCTTGTCCTATCAGGGCTTTGGCTCCGTCGATGGTGATGGCAAGGGTGCCGTACTGAGGTATCAGAGTTACAAGTTGTTTCTTTCCAACGAAAACCTGATGCTTCGGGAATGGTCCCCTGATGGTCGAATCATCAGGTACGAGTCTCTCTCCTGTACCTTTACCAAACTGGAAGTCAGCCACAGCCTTCATCAAGTCTTTCTGGGTCTGTTCATGACTGCGTTTTCTTCCGGTGGAGAGTGCTGATACGGTTTCACTGAGTTTTTTCAGTGACTCCTGTGAAGTTACATTTCCAAGGCTTGTATATATCATACTAATGCCAATCCTGGTTGCCACCATTTCACATATCTGGCGGTATGCATCCTCCACATGTGCAACAATGGCCGTATACCGGTGTTGTGAAAGATAGTTTTCAAGGCATGCTGAAACCCACTCCTTTTCTTCTGCATCCCAGTGTCCTGTCACGGTGGTATCATAGTGTGCAGCAGGGTATGTCAATTCAAGCTCCCTTGGTACTATTCCAAGAGGCGATGTTATAATGACTTCATGTACATATTTACGGTTCTTGCCAAGAGCATTGATGAATTTCCAGTGGGAGTTGGATGTTGAATACGGCTTCTTTGCAGAACAAGGTAATAGAAGCAGTATATCCGCGTGGGGAGGAGTGTATCTTTCCTGTATCCTCCTTGCAAATCTGACTATCTCCACCCTGTTCTGCGATTCACTGCAGGTTGCTATGAGTTCGTTGTTCCTTGCAATGGGGCTTTTACTTTCCATGTAATCGTATTCTGCATCTGAAAGTCTTAAGAGGGCAGTTAACCAGGGATGGACCCTGCATTGTCCCTCTGCATATTCACGCAACATTCCTCTACGTATCTTTTCCCTGACAAGGGCTGCTTCAGCTTCAATAGCGTTGATATTGTGCTGTTCAAGGAGCATTGCCCGGCTCTTTCTATCCATTGCCATCATACTGGCAGGATCGGTTGATGAACATGCGTTGCACCTGCAGGGTAACTCTGCCAGCGAATCAAGGTGAAACTTTCCTGCAGTAGTTAGATATATGTCGCTGTATGCCGCAGTTATTGCCCTTGTGCTGTCAAAGACATCGATACCGAGATATGCCAGCATAGCAAGGTTCTCGGGAGTGCAGATATTTGGTGCATAGATGGCTGCATCAGGAGATATCTCTCTTCTCATCCCGGTCAGTGTGCTCAGGAAAAGCCTTGCGTTATTCTCTAAACAACCGGCACCCTCCATGACATAGAGGTCATGTTCCTTTACTTTCTGTCCGCTGATGCAGACTGTTCCTGTAGCACCGACACTTTCAAATTCTGAGCTTTCTGCAGACCTCGGGGCAATTTCATGGGGTGCATCAGGTGTAAGGTCCTGATGGGGAAGTATAATGATAGCATCTTCCCCGGCAATTTTTCTTAATTCCCGCAGGTGTTCTTCTGCCTTTTCAAACGTTCCGTATTTCCAGAGAGAGCCACCGTCTATTATAGGACTTTGCGGGGAACTAAGGCTTCTTGTATCTATTATATAAGGCGTTCTGATGGTCTGCTTCAGGAGAAGTTTTCCTATCCTTGCAGCACCGTCACGTTGCTGAACCTCAAAGTATCGTGTCATTGCTGCTTAATAGTTGTAGTCAGATGTAAATGTTTGCCTTCACCAAAAAGTATAAATCTTACTATCTCACTTAAAAAACGATTCCATGCAAAAATCAGATTTACTTGAAAACCTGCAGGAAATAGTGGGAAAGGAAAGGGTTTCCGCTTCAGCTGCAGAGCTTTATTGTTATTCATGTGATGCTTCCCAGGTAAGGGGAATGCCTGATATTGTTGTCAGGCCTGTAAGTACCGGACAGGTCTCAAAGATACTCCGGTTTGCCTATGAGAATGAGATCCCTGTTACTCCAAGAGGTGCGGGCACAGGACTTGCAGGGGGTTGTGTTCCGGTAGAAGGGGGCATTGTTCTTGACATGTCCTCAATGAACAGACTACTGGAGATGGATCTGGATAATCTCCAGGTTGTAGTTGAGCCTGGTATCGTCCAGGAAAAATTGAATGATGTACTTGCACCATATGGTTTCTTCTTCCCTCCTGACCCGGGAAGTTCTGCAATGTGCACACTTGGCGGGCTTATAGCCAATAATGGCAGTGGGATGCGTTCAGTCAAATATGGGACCACCAGGAACTACGTGCTGGGACTTGAGGTGGTACTTGCGGATGGTACGGTGATAAATACCGGTTCCAAGACCTCCAAATCTGTGGCAGGATATTCTCTGACCGATTTGTTCGTTGGTTCGGAAGGTACCCTCGGTATCATCACGGGGGCTATTCTGAAGGTAAGGGCACTTCCAAAAGAGCGTTCTGTACTGCTTGCATCTTTTGAGGATCCTGAACTTGCAGGCAAAGCGGTGGTCAAGGTGCTCTCCAGCGGAATAATTCCTTCGGCATGTGAGATCCTGGACCGCAACATCATTGAGGCCATAAATACCTACGATCCTAATATCGGTCTTCCCAGGGCAGGTGCTATTCTCATGTTCGAGGTGGACGGTACGCAGAACACAGTTCGTGAAGGCATAGAAATGGTAAAAGATGCTTGCAGTTCACTTGCGACCAGTATCAGGGCTGCATCTGACAAAAAGGAAAGGGATGAGATATGGGCTGCAAGAAGGCTTGTGGGTGCAGCAGTTTCCAGGCTCGACCCTCTTCGTACCAGGGTTTATGTGGGTGAGGACATAGGCGTTCCTATTAAGGAACTTCCCGGGATGCTACATAAGGTCAGTGAGATCTCAAAGGAATTCTCCATGCCGATAATGACCTATGGTCACATAGGTGATGGAAACCTTCATACCGGCATGTGTATCGATATGCTTGACGAAAAGGAATGGGATAAGCTTAACAGGGCGGCAGATAAGATACACCGCACTGCCATAGAGGTCGGCGGAACAGTTACTGCTGAGCATGGTGTTGGCAGTGCCAGGGCGGAATACATGGGACTTGAACTTGGAAGGGGCCTTGATGTTATGATACTGATAAAGAAAGCTCTTGATCCCAGGGGCATACTTAATCCGGGGAAGATGGGAGTATGAGAATGAACAACTCTGATATGCGTTCAATACTCAAATGTGTCCGTTGCGGTACATGTCGCTCTATATGCCCTGTCTTTGATGTTGTTGGCTGGGAATCGGCCAGTTCCCGCGGACGAATGCTGGTGGCCCACGGTGTTTCCCAGGGCATGGATGTAGATAATGGCGTATTTGACAGCCTGAACACCTGTACCACCTGTGGGCTATGTGAGCAGATGTGTCCTTCCGGTGCATCTCCTGTTAAGGTCATAGAGAATGTACGGCATCAACTTGTTCTCCAGGGTAAGATGACCGGGGCACAAAAATCATTGCGCAGCGAAGCTATTGGAAAAGGCAATCCTCTTGGTGAGACCAAAGAGAGGATGGCATGGCTTGGTGACTGTGGAAAGGATATTGCAAAAACGGCAGATTATGTGTTCTTTGCAGGTTGCCTGGGCTCATACAGGTATCCTGAACTCACAAAAAGGACCTTTGACATATTGAAGGGTTTTGGTGTCACCGTACTGGAAGAAGAGGTATGTTGCGGGTCCCCGCTTCTGAGGACAGGTTCTGATCCTTCTGAACTCATCTCTAAGAACCTTGAGCAGATAAAAAAGACCGGTGCCCACACTATAATCACCGGCTGTGCAGGGTGTTACACTGCACTTAAGAACGATTATCCGGGAAATCTGGATGTTGTCCACGTAACAGAGTTCCTGGCCGACCGCCTGGCTGAGCTGGACCTGAAAAAGCTGGACCTTAAAGTTACCTATCATGACCCCTGCCACCTGGGCAGGTGCAATGGTGTGTTCGATGCCCCCCGCCAGATAATAAGGTCAGTCTGCGACCTTGAGGAAATGAAGAATAACAGGGAAAAATCCAAATGTTGTGGTGCAGGTGGCGGAGTGCTTAAAGGTTATCCTGAACTCTCCCTTGATATTTCAAAGAAAAGACTTGAGGAGATTCCCAAAGATGTGGATTATCTTGTAACTGCATGTCCTCTGTGTCGCACAAACCTCAAACGCGGCGGTCCGGAGGTTGAAGTGCTGGATATCATCGACTTGCTGGAGAAGGCTATGGGATAATTTCCACCTTTCAGGAATATCCTTTACAAAGAAAAGCATATTCTGATGTTCTTAAATCTTCTTAAAAGTTAACGATCTTATCCGGGAGTTACCATCCGTTCTTTCCTCCTTTTTTCCGGCCTATCAGGCAGTTCCAGGAATTACCGGCAAGGTCAAGGCGGTTGGCACGTTTCAGGCCTTCATAGACAAGATTATGATTTGAAGGTTCCTTGTAATGCAGCATTGCCCGCTGAATGCTCTTCTCCTTCTGGGAGGTTGCCACATATACCTTCTTACCGGTGAAAGGGTCTGTTCCTGTGTGGAACATGCAGGTTGCCGCAGTCATGGGTGTGGGTGTGAAATCCTGTACCTGTCTTGTGTACCTTCCGGTATCTCTGATGTATTCAGCGGTCTCTATCATATCACCGAGGGTGCATCCGGGATGACCTGACATCAAAAAAGCCACAAGGTACTGGTCCTTGCCAACCTTTTTGTTGATGTCTGTGAACTTCTGCTCAAACCGTTCAAATACCTCCCTGCCAGGCTTCTTCATGACACTGGTGACACTGTTACAATAGTGCTCAGGTGCGACCTTCAGTTGTCCGCTGATGTGGTGGGCACATAGCTCTTCCATGTATTCCTCATCAAGCAGTGCAAGGTCATAGCGAACTCCGTAACCTACAAAGACCTTTGATATTCCGGGCAGTTCCCTGAGCCTGCGCATAAGTTCAATTAGTTTCTTGTGACTTGTGTCAAGGGAAGGGCAGGCATCGGGATGAATGCATACCTTGTTTTTGCACACTCCTTTTTTCTCCCATTTACTGCACTCCATCCCGTACATATTGGCCGAAGGGCCTCCGAGTCCGTTGATAGTACCTTTGAATCCCCTGATATTCCTGAAGCCTTCAGCTTCCATAAGTATGGATCCTATACTTCTGCTGCGTATCATTCTTCCCTGATGCAGGGCGATCGCGCAGAAAGAACATGCACCGAAACAGCCTCTGTGGGTGTTGATAGAGAACTTTACCATATCAAGTGCCGGTACAGGTTCGTTGTAAGAAGGATGCGTCTCCCGGGTATATGGGAGTTCATATACATGATCCAGCTCTTCAGTTGTGAGAGGCCGCATGGGTCTGTTCTGGACTATCACGGTCTTGGGATGGACCTGTACGATGCAATGGCCTCTTATATGGTCCTGTTCTTCATAGATGATCCTGAATGCATTTGCATAAAGCTCTTTACTCTTTGAGACTTCGGTATATGGTGGTATCTCTATGCACTCCCCCAGGGTGTCCTCCTTTTTCTCTTTCCAGCTTCTGATGTCCATTTTCCAGACCGTGCCATCAATGTCATTAATACCGGAGATTGCTTTTCCTTTGTTGAGCCTGTCTGCGATCTCAAGTATCTGGAGCTCTCCCATGCCGTATACAATAAGGTCTGCAGGCGAGTCTGCAAGGATGGACTGGCGCACTTTGTCTGACCAGTAGTCATATTGTGCAAAGCGGCGCAGGGAAGCTTCAATTCCTCCGATAACCTGGGGTACGTCAGGAAATGCTTCTCTAAGGCGGTTTGAATAAACGATCACTGCCCTGTTCGGCCGAAGTCCTGTTTTGTTCCCGGGTGAGTATACATCCTCGTGCCGCAATCTCTTTGAAGGGGTATAGTTGCTGACCATTGAGTCCGTGTTCCCGGCACTTATGGCAAAGAAAAGACGTGGCTTGCCTAGTTTTTTGAAGTCATCTGTGTTATCCCATCCGGGTTGTGCAATGACCCCTACTCTGTAACCTGCATCTTCAAGCACCCTGGCTATGATGCTTGTTCCAAAACCAGGATGATCTACATAGGCATCGCCTGTCACTATTATGATATCAAGTTCGTTCCAGCCTTTCTCATTTGCTTCCTTTGTACTCATTGGAAGGAAGTCTGTGGAAGGATTCTTCCTTTTTCCTTTCTTGTTTTTCATGTTTGATCCTGGGTTGTGACATTTCAGAATATGCCTTTTGACATGCGCAGGGATAGTTCTATCTGTCTGTTAACATCATTGGAGCTTACTTCTCCATGTCCCGGGTAGAGTGTCCTGACGTCAAGCTTTACAAGCTTGCCGATGGATTCTGTAAGCTGTGGGCGGCTGCCACCTTCAAAATCAGTGCGTCCTATGCTTCCGCCAGGGAATACTGTGTCTCCTGAGAAAAGACTCTTCGACTGTGCTTCATAGAGGCAGATGCCTCCAGGAGTATGCCCGGGTGTGTGGATCACCTCCAGCTCTTCATCATTGCCAATGTCTATCCTGTCACCTTCATTTAGGAGGATGTCAGGTTCGATGGCCGGGGCTTTGTATCCGAACAGTGAGGCTGCGCTGACATTGTCATTTTTTAGAAGAGCCGCGTCATTGTTATGAATAGCTATCTTTGCACCGCTAAGGCGTGATATTTCCAGAGCCGATGCGGTATGATCATAATGGCAATGGGTGAGTATTACCAGTTCAAGGTCCTTTAATTCTATGCTTTTAGCTATTTCCTCTAACAGTCCTTTTGTGTTCATACCGGTGTCCACCAGCACCTTCCCGTTTATGAGGTATGAGTTTGCATCGTAAAGAGCGGTATTGATATGTCTGACCTGCATGTTTATTCTCCCTGAAAAAAAGATCTATCGGAATAAAGAATTACCTGAATGATTATTTTAGAGATGAAATGCCCTGCGGGTATTTTTCATTGTCGCCATGGCTATTTCTTTCTCCTCCATTTCCTTAAGACTGGCGATAACAGGTACGGAATCAAGTACGAATGCAGGTTCGTTCCTGCCTTTCCTTGGTGACAGGAACGGACTGTCTGTCTCTATGAGCATGTTCTCCAGGGGCAGCTTCTGTGCTATTCTTTTGTGGTGTTGGGAGAAGCAGACCAGCGTTGGCACTGATATGTAGTGTCCTGCGTCAAGGATACTCTGCATGGTCTCAAGTGATCCTCCATAGCAATGAAAGATCACCCTGTCAAGATCCCTGCTCATTTCATGTGCCATCTCCTCGCCATCCCTGCCATGTATCACCAGGGTCTTATTGTACCTGTCTGCTATTTCAATGACCTGCCTGAACACTTCTTTCTGCCTTTCCCTGCCTGCATCCTTTGTGCAATAGTAAAAATCAAGTCCTGCCTCTCCTATTCCTACAGCCCTTTCAATGTTGCGCTCCATCTGGGACAGTATCTGTTTTATCTTTTCATCATTTGCATCAGGCACCATCTGGGGACTAAGGCCCAGGGTTGCATGGATGAAATCGTACTTTCTGGAAAGCTCAAGGGAATCAGCATTCGTTCTGTAGTCAATGCCGGAGTTTATCATTGCCACTACACCACTGTTCCTGGCCCTTTCGATCGTTTCATGCCTGTCCTTGTTGAATTTTGAGAAATCAAGGTGGCAATGGGCATCTATTACTTCATATTCCATGTGTTCACATTCGGGTTTTATTATATAGGAATTGTAGTATTGCAGTATTAACAAGTCTGAAGGAAAGTTTTTCGAATATAGTGTCTGAACCAGAAAACCGAAGAACCGCAGATAAAGGCAGGTTGTTACGGTTCTGCGATCTTGGTTATTTTTATTGCATACTCCATAGTTTCTTCTTTTCAAGGAGTATGTTGATGGCTGTGATAAGTGCGTCAACGGATGCAGTGGCAATGTCCGCACTTGCGGATTGCGCACTGACCACTCTGCCGTCCTCATCTTCCACGGAGATTGTCACTTCTGCAAGTGCATCACTTCCGCCGGTTATTGCCTCAAGGCTGAAATCCCGCACCTTTACTTTGGTGTAATTGCCTATCATCAGTTCCACTGCTTTAAGGGCAGCGTCGATAGGTCCTACGCCGTAGTTCGATGCAACGGCTTCTTCATTTCCAATCTTTGCCCTGACAACAGCTGTCGGGGTTGTAAGGTTGCCTGTCATTACCGAGAATTCCTTGAGTATTATGGTCTCGTTGCCCAGGTTGCGGCCAAGTACGGCAGATGCTACGGCATGGAGATCTGCGTCACATATGCGTTTGCCTTTATTGGCTATGTCCTTGATCCTTATCAGTATTTCATCCAGCTGTTCTTCGTTGGTCTCGATACCCATATCTTCGAGTGATTTCTTTACGGCATGCCTGCCCGCATGTTTTCCGAGCACTATGCGGCGCCTGTGGCCCACCATTTCAGGGGTCATGATGCCGGGCTCGAAAGTATCGGATTTTTCGAGTACTCCATGGGTGTGGATACCGGACTCGTGGGCAAATGCATTATCCCCTACTATGGGTGTGTTCGGAGGCATGTGAATGCCTGTGAAACCTTCAACCATCCTGGCGGTCTCAAGCAGGTACTCTGTCTTGATGTTCGTCTTCGCACCATATATGGAATGCAGGCACATGACCACTTCTGCAAGGTTTGCATTACCTGCACGCTCTCCGATACCATTGACAGTGACCTGTATCTGGCTGGCACCGGCCTCTGCTGCCATGATGCTGTTTGCAACAGCTATCCCGAAATCGTTGTGGCAATGTACATCTATGGGTATGTTCACATGATAGTTGATGTTCTTTACGAGTTCGTACATTGATGATGGTGACATAACACCGACTGTATCAGGTACGTTTACTATGTCGCAACCTGCGGATTCTACAGCTTTGTATACGTCTATCAGATAGTCAAGGTCGGTCCTGGTGGCATCCATGGCAGAGAACATGCACTTAGCTCCATGATCTTTGATGTACTCCACAGCGTCAACTGCCATTGTAAGGACTTCCTCCCGGCTCTTCTTGATAGTGTGTATCCTCTGGATGTCAGAGGTTGACACAAAGGTGTGTACCATATCAACATTACAATCTATACATGCATCCAGATCTCTGGTAAGGACGCGGGCAAGACCACAGACATCCAGACTCAGACCTTCGCTGGCTATGGCTCTTACATTTTGCTTTTCGCCTTCTGATGAGACCGGGAAACCAGCTTCGAGCACATCAACGCCAAGTTTGTCCAGCTGGCGTGCAATCTTGAGTTTTTGCTCGTTGGTCAGTGATACGCCGGGTGTCTGTTCCCCGTCGCGCAGTGTAGTGTCAAAAATAGTCTTGTGTGTGTTTATAAGTGGTTTATCGCTGTAAAAAGCGATCCCTCAGTTCTACGGTTGGATTCATGTTAATCAATCCCGCCTTGTAACTTATGTTATAAATAATCTCCGTAGTTATTTGGGATTTATGTGATTTGTTCAATGTATGGGGTGGGGTGGGTATGAGGGAGCACTTCTCCGCAACCCTTTTATACAAAGCCTGTTATGTAGGGGTGCTCGCGACGAGCCAGATGATGCGGTCTGCGCATCAGTTAATTTGTCAGTCGTGAATATCTGATGAAGTAGTAATCCCATTTCATCAGTTAAGTGCCTCAAAGGCCCCTTTTCCTTCGAACCCTCTGGTTCGAAAGGTATATATACGAATACGGCCTTTGAAGGAGTCCGCGCAAATCGCGCGAAACACTTACAATCACCGCCTTATACTATAAGTGGGGACAGAAGCTTTTTCTGTCCGACGTTGGATTTGGCAGTTCGGTTAATTCTGACCGGTAGTGTTTAACTACAAACTTAAAGGAATTAACCAAACTAATGTGCAGAAAGGAAGTATACTCTCAAGAGAGTTCTTTCCGATCGATTCCTTAATTGACTTCCAAAATTTGTGTGTGATCAACAATTCTGGTTGATCCTGCCAGAGGTCACTGCTATCAGTGTTCGATTAAGCCATGCGAGTCAAATGTTCTTCGTGAACATGGCGTACTGCTCAGTAACACGTGGATAATCTGCCCTAAGGTCAGGCATAACACCGGGAAACTGGTGATAATTCCTGATATACCATAGATACTGGAATGTTCTGTGGTCAAAAGCTCCGGCGCCTTAGGATGAATCTGCGGCCTATCAGGTCGTAGTGGGTGTAACGTACCTACTAGCCGACGACGGGTACGGGTTGTGAGAGCAAGAGCCCGGAGATGGATTCTGAGACATGAATCCAGGCCCTACGGGGCGCAGCAGGCGCGAAAACTTTACAATGCGGGAAACCGCGATAAGGGGACACTGAGTGCCAGCATACAATGTTGGCTGTCCGCATGTATAAATAGCATGTGTTAGCAAGGGCCGGGCAAGACCGGTGCCAGCCGCCGCGGTAACACCGGCGGCCCGAGTGGTGGCCACTATTATTGGGTCTAAAGGGTCCGTAGCCGGTTTGATCAGTCTTCCGGGAAATCTGACAGCTCAACTGTTAGGCTTCCGGGGGATACTGTCAGACTTGGGACCGGGAGAGGTAAGAGGTACTACAGGGGTAGGAGTGAAATCTTGTAATCCTTGTGGGACCACCAGTGGCGAAGGCGTCTTACCAGAACGGGTCCGACGGTGAGGGACGAAAGCTGGGGGCACGAACCGGATTAGATACCCGGGTAGTCCCAGCCGTAAACGATGCTCGCTAGGTGTCTGGGATGGTGCGACCGTTTCAGGTGCCGCAGGGAAGCCGTGAAGCGAGCCACCTGGGAAGTACGGCCGCAAGGCTGAAACTTAAAGGAATTGGCGGGGGAGCACTACAACGGGTGGAGCCTGCGGTTTAATTGGACTCAACGCCGGAAAACTCACCTGGGGCGACAGCAATATGTAGGTCAGGCTGAAGGTCTTACCTGAATCGCTGAGAGGAGGTGCATGGCCGTCGTCAGTTCGTACTGTGAAGCATCCTGTTAAGTCAGGCAACGAGCGAGACCCGTGCCCACTGTTGCCAGCATATCCTTAGGGATGATGGGTACTCTGTGGGGACCGCCGCTGCTAAAGCGGAGGAAGGTGCGGGCTACGGTAGGTCAGTATGCCCCGAATCTCCAGGGCTACACGCGGGCTACAATGGCCGGGACAATGGGTCCCTACCCCGAAAGGGGTTGGTAATCTCATAAACCCGGCCGTAGTTCGAATCGAGGGCTGCAACTCGCCCTCGTGAAGCTGGAATCCGTAGTAATCGCGTTTCAATATAGCGCGGTGAATACGTCCCTGCTCCTTGCACACACCGCCCGTCAAACCACCCGAGTGAGGTATGGGTGAGGGCACGGACCAAGTGCCGTGTTCGAACCTAAATTTCGCAAGGGGGGTTAAGTCGTAACAAGGTAGCCGTAGGGGAATCTGCGGCTGGATCACCTCCTAAGCAGATCGGCAAAACGCCGATCACCACAACCGGTCAGAAATCGAAAAACTGTCAGATCCAGAATGAAGATCCACAACATAAGGATCGTTCATGGGCTTGTAGATCAGTTGGAAGATCGTCGCCTTTGCAAGGCGAAGGCCCTGGGTTCGAATCCCAGCAAGTCCATTATTCAGTGCACCCGGCAAGTAATGTTGCCGGGGAAGGATGAAGTGGTCGGCGACCAGGCCGGCTGCAATGAGATCGTGTATACGCATGCATATATCAGACGCTCACTGGACAAAGTGAGATGGACTCTGGTAAATATGCCTTCAGGTGGATGGCTCGGCTCAAGCGCTGATGAGGGACGTGCCAAGCTGCGATAAGCCCGGGGTAGGTGCATGGAGCCTATGAACCCGGGATCTCCTAATGGGTCTTCCTGACACGTTTTACGTGTCGATCATCAATGATCGGGAACGCCCCGAATTGAAGCATCTTAGTAGGGGCAGGAAAAGAAATCGAAGAGATACCGTTAGTAATGGCGAATGAACACGGTACAGTTCAAACTGAATCCCGCCGGTAACGAGCGGGAGATGTGGTGTTGTAGGTTCTTTCTAAAGGTCCCACTTGGTTGGAGTTTAACTTTTCTGGAACGTTAGACCACAGAGTGTGATAGTCACGTAAACAACGACCAAAGGATCTGGATTATAACCTGAGTAACGTGGGTCGGAATTCCCGCGTGAATTTGGGAGGCACCAACTTCCAAAACTAAATACGACTTGAGACCGATAGCGAACTAGTAGGGTGACCGAAAACTGAAAAGTACCCCAAGAAGGGAGGTTAAAAGTGCCTGAAACCTGGAGGCGATGGAGCGATATGGCGTTAAAGGATCTTTGATGCGAAGGAAACAGTCGCGAGGCTGCTGTACGGGCATCACTGCCAATGTCATATCTTACGTTTTGAAGAACGGGCCAGGGAGTGTATTCAAATGGCGATGGCTAACTTTCAAATAGGAAGCCGAAGCGAAAGCAACATGCTCGCAGCCGTAAGGCGAGGAGCGACGTATACAAGTGCGTGGAGTCATTGGGATACGACCCGAAGCCGGGTGATCTAGGCGTGGGCAGGTTGAAGCGTGGCGAAAGCTACGTGGAGGACCGCAAGCGGTATTGATCTGCAAATCATTCGTGTGACCTGCGTCTCGGAGTGAAAGGCTAATCTAACCCGGCATCAGCTGGTTCCTTCCGAAACATGTCGCAGCATGACCTGATCGGAGATAGTCGGTGAAGTAGAGCACTGATTGGTGGTCCCGGGGAAGAAATTCCTCAGCTACTTGTCAAACTCCAAACTCACCGTCGTCTGAGAAGATCGGAGTCCGGACTACTGGGGTAAGCTTGTAGTCCGTAAGGGAGACAACCCAGCCCGTGGTTAAGGTCCCAAAGTGTCGACTAAGTGTTAATACTAAAGGGCGTCCTAAGCCCTAGACAGCTGGAAGGTTAGCTTAGAAGCAGCTATCCTTTAAAGAGTGCGTAACAGCCCACCAGTCGAGGTTTGGGGCCCCGAAAATGGACGGGGCTCAAGTCGACCACCGATACCACGGAGCACCGCAAGGTGATCTCGTAGGAAGGCGTTGCGTTCGGGCAGAAGCAGGGCTGTGAAGTCCTGTGGACCGTGCGGAAACGAAAATCCTGGTAATAGTAACAGCATAGATAGGTGAGAATCCTATCCGCCGAAGGGGCTAGGTTTCCTCGGCAATGATCGTCAGCCGAGGGTTAGTCGGTCCTAAGACGTACCGTAATCCGAGTACGCCAAAAGGGAAACAGGTTAATATTCCTGTACCTCATGACAATAAACTGACGTTTTTGGGCAGGCTGAGCGGCGTCGTCGCGCCGTCTAAGCACCGAATCCCGTGGAGAGCCGTAATGGCGAGAAGCGGGCGAATGTGTTATGGCGAAAGTCAGCTGCACCCGGGAACCCGTGAAAAGGAAGTCATGGGTCCGTACCGAGAACTGACACAGGTGCCCCTAGCTGAAAAGGCTAAGGCGTGTCGGAATAATTTGGCTAAGGGAATTCGGCAAATTAGCTCCGTAACTTCGGGAGAAGGAGTGCCTGCTGTGAAGACAGCAGGTCGCAGTGACAAGAGAGCTCTAACTGTCTAATATCAACATAGGAGATCGCAAACCCGTAAGGGCTAGTACGATCTCTGAATCCTGCTCAGTGCAGGTACCTGAAACCCCGGTTCAACGGGACGAAGGGCCTGTAAACAGCGGGGGTAACTATGACCCTCTTAAGGTAGCGTAGTACCTTGTCGCTTAATTGGCGACTTGCATGAATGGATCAATGAGAGCTCTACTGTCCCTAGCCAGAGTCCGGTGAAGCTTACTTTCTAGTGCACAGTCTAGAGACCTCTAGGGGGAAGTGAAGACCCCGTGGAGCTTTACTGCAGCCTGTCGTTGGGTTGTGATTTTGGATGTACAGTGTAGGTAGGAGACGTCGAAACCGGTGCGCCAGCATCGGTGGAGTCGCCATTGGGACACTACCCTTCTGAAATTACGGCCCTAACTCCGAGAGGAGGACCCCGATAGGTGGGCAGTTTGCCTGGGGCGGGACGCCCTTGAAAAGATATCAAGGGCGCACAAAGGTTGACTCAAGTGGGTCGGAAACCCACTGAAGAGTGCAAGAGCATAAGTCAGCCTGACGTTATTCAGCACAGTAGTGGATGACGAGACGAAAGTCGGTTCTAGCGAACTTTTGTGCTCGCTTGGTGCGAGCCAAAAATGACAGAAAAGTTACCCCGGGGATAATTGAGTTGTTGCCGGCAAGAGCACATATCGACCCGGCAGCTTGCTACTTCGATGTCGGTTCTTTCCATCCTGGCCGTGCAGCAGCGGCCAAGGGTGAGGTTGTTCGCCTATTAAAGGAGATCGTGAGCTGGGTTTAGACCGTCGTGAGACAGGTCGGTTACTATCTACTAGAGGTGTCAGTGGTCTGAGGGTAAGCTACTTTTAGTACGAGAGGAACAGGGTAGCGGCGCCACTGGTGTATCAGTTGTCCGACAGGGCACTGCTGAGCAGCTACGCGCTAAGGAATAAGAGCTGAATGCATCTAAGCTCGAAATCTGACTTGAAAAGAGACCACATTAAGGATCCCGGTACAAGACCGGTTTGATAGGGTCGGGATGTACGCACCAAGGCAACGAGGTGTTCAGTCCGCGGCTACTAAAAATCCGTGCCTGTCCGTCTTGCTTTGTCCAGGCGAAATCTGATATGTGCATGATGATATACACGAACTTTCCAGTAAAGTTTAAATGCAATGGATTCATTCATGAATCGCTCATTGCCAAGGTGGCGGAGCGGCTACGCAATCGCCTGCAGAGCGATTCCATTCCGGTTCGAATCCGGACCTTGGCTTTACTGTTCATCATGAGAGAGTTTGGCGGCCATAGCGGCAGGGCAATTCCTGTACCCATACCGAACACAGAAGATAAGCCTGCCAGCGTTCCTTACTGTACTGAAGTACGAGAGTCTTCGGGAAATCTGGATCGCTGCCAACTCACTCATACAAATTATCTTTTCTATTTCCTACAATATTTAGTTGAATAGTGCTGGCTTTAGAGTTTGAACTAACTTTTTATGGAACCCTATTATTTTTATATCATTTCAATCACAATCTGTGTATGACAGATGAAAAGCAACTGATATTCATCAAACTGAAAGAATTACTTTCAGCTTATGTACCACCTCTGGTTATTACCAGAGATGAAGACGAAAAATTTGATGTTTACGGAGATGTCAAAGTTACTATTGGAAAAAAGACTCATGATCGTGTATACTTTGCTTCATTGGAAGTATGGAAGAATCACGTTGGTTTCTATTTTTTCCCAATTTATACACATCATAATATGTTCTCAGATACACATGAGGACCTGATTAAATTACTTAAAGGCAAATCATGTTTTCACGTAAAAAAAGAAGATGAAATTATTTTTACTGAAATCGAAAAATTACTCAAAAAAGGTTTTGAAATATATCGTGATGAAGGCTGGATTTAATTATTTTTATCGTCCCGTGTTATATTACTCTAATTATATACTCAAAAGCACCTATATAACATAAGATATTTAGTATATCTGTTTCTCTCTTGTTCAAAAACAGGGCTACAAAGCCCTTATTTCTTTTTTATGTCTATTTCATCAGATCCATCCGCCCCTGTACAATTATTGTAAGAATTATAAGTGGCAGTACGTACCTTGCATATGGGCTGATACATCCGGGTATTTTCATTCATTTTCCTGTATTTGCTTCCATGACAAACCTGTTCCATCACCACTCATGGAAGACGAAGAAAAGGAATCCCCATATGATACCTCCGGCCATCTGATTGAATATGTTTGGCAGTGTCACGAAAATAAGTTCCGGGCCGGAGCCTGCATCAATCCCTAAAGCAAAAGCTGCCGGGAATATCACAAGCCCTGCAAGCAGTGCAATGGAATTGTCAAGAGTAACCACATTGACAGCTTCTCCCGGAAGGGGTCGCTCCTTTCCTATATAGCTCCCAAATATTGCCATACCTCCTGCACCTGCGCTTATTCCCTATGATGCCCATATAGCCAAATACATGCCATTCAGTTCCCGATGGCTTAAGTTTGCGCATTGCACCGGCAATGTTCAGTTTCCTCCTCTTCCGATCGAATATTCCATCACGAGGATAGGTAGCCCCAGTAACACAAGAAAAGCAAGGTAAATAAGAACAAAAGCAGCACCTCCGTATTTTCCTGTGATGTATGGAAAGCGCCATATATTGCCAAGCCCGATAGCGCAACCTGCAGATATCAATAAAAACCCCAGTCTGCTTGTAAGCTGTTCCCTTTCGATGCTGGTCCCTTCTTTATCTTTAATTCTTCCTGTCCTTCATTGAATTATTTGAACATATGTGCAATAATTATATTAATCGTTAGTATGCATGCTATAGCCGGAAATTATTATACGGCTTAACAACAATAATAACAGGAATCTTATACAGTGGGGATTTATATGATAGAATACGATCTTATTGTAATTGGCTCCGGCTCCGGGATGAACTATGTAAGCGCAATGCTTGATGCAAATCCTGAAATGAAAGTTGCTCTTATTGATAAAGATGAACCCGGAGGTATCTGCCTGACCCGGGGCTGTATACCTTCAAAGATGCTCCTCTACCCTGCAGAACTTGTGAGGGACATTGCAAAAGCAGGAAATTTCGGGATCAAAGCCTCAATTGAGAGCATCGATTTCAAGGCTGTAATGGACAGGATGCGTTCAACAATATCAGCAGATATTGAAGGCATAAAGCACGGATACACACACATTCCCCGTCTGGATTTCTATAATGAGGCCGCAGAGTTCGTCTCACCCTATACCATGAAAGCAGGTGAGGAGACCATCACTGCAAAAATGATATTCCTGTGTACAGGTTCAAAACCTGCAATTCCACCGGTAAAAGGACTTGATGATGTGGATTATCTCACAAGTGATGATGTACTGGAACTAACAGAGCTTCCGGAAAGTCTTGCCATAATCGGAGGAGGATATATTGCAGCCGAATATGGTCATTTCTTTTCTTCCATGGGTTCAAAGGTCACGATAATAGGCAGAAATGCCCGAATTATTCCGGAAGGAGAACCTGAGATCTCAGTCCTGGCAAAGAAAATGATGTCTGAGTATATGGATATTCTGACCAACTGCGAGGTTGTCGAGGTTAAGGGATCATCTGAGGGAAATGTTGTAGTTGCAAAAGACCGCAAAACCGGTGAAGAAAAAGAGGTCATGGCCTCTTCAATACTTGTGGCAACGGGCAGGAGTCCCAACACCGATATACTCAAACCAGAACTTGGAGTTATCAACACAGATAAGCACGGATGGATAAAGGTGAATGAACATCTGGAAACATCTCAGCCAAATGTCTGGGCTTTTGGAGATGCAAACGGAAAGTATCTTTTCAAACATGTTGCAAACCATGAATCAACTGTTGTCTATTACAATGCTGCCCTGAAAAAGAAAGCAAAAGTAGATTATCATGCAGTACCTTATGCTGTTTTTTCATATCCTGAGATCGCAGGTGTTGGCATGACCGAGAGACAGGCCATTGAAGAGTACGGTGAAGAGAATATAGTCATGGGTTTTTACCGTTTCCAGGATACTGCAAAAGGTATGGCTATGTCGCTTACAGATGAGTTTGTGAAGATCATACTTGCAAACGATTCCCAGAGAATACTCGGTGCACATATAATAGGTCCGCAGGCCTCAGTTCTCATCCACCAGATAATCCCGCTGATGTACACGGAAAAACAGGATGCAACTCCAATAATGTATGCAATGGACATCCATCCTTCACTAAGTGAGGTAATCAAAAGAGCATTTTATTCAAGGATGCCGGTCAATGAGTATCATATGATCATGCAGGCATATGGACTGGAAGAAGCCGAGTGATTAAAAATAGAAAAAAGAGAGAACCTCAGTTCTCTCCGATCCATTCACTTACTTTCTCAGGGTTGTTATCCACCCATTTCCTGGCAGCATCTTCTTCGGACATACCGTCTGCAAGGTCTGACATTACAGACTGGATGTCATCGTGGGTCCACTTGAACCTGCTGATTATTCCGTAGAGCTGCGGGTCATCTTCCTGAAGTCCCATTCTTGCAAGGGTCTCAACATGATCTGCCTCACCATATATCTCCATTGGGTCTTCAAGATACTTCAGGTCAAAACTGTTGAATGCCCAGTGTGGTGACCAGAGAGTTACAACGGTCCAGTCTCCTGCATCAACTGATCTTTTGAGTGAGGCGGTCATACCTGCACTGCTGCTTGCAACAAGCTCATAATCAAGTCCGTACTCATCTATGGCTGTTTCAGTTGTTGACATTATTCCGGCACCCGGGTCGATACCTATTATCTCACCGTTGAACTGGTCCTTGTTGTCATTGAGCTCATCGATGGAGTCAATGGTGACATACGTTGGTACAACAAGCCCTATACGGCAATCTTCAAGGTTCACGGCAACACTGTCAATGTCTTCTCCATACCTTTCCCAGTAGTTCTTCTGGGTCTGTGGAAGCCACGCAGAAGTCGTAAAGTCGAACTGGCTGTCTGCAAGTCCCTGGTAGAGTGCGCCTGCATCAACAGCTATTATCTCCACATCATAACCTGCCTCTTCAAGGACAAGTTTCATGACATTGGTACTGGCTATTTCGCCGTCCCAGAGAACATAGCCGATAGTTGCTTCCTTTGTGGTGGTTGCTTCATCTGTTCCATTATCTCCGGTTGTATCCTGATCAGTGCATCCGCTTACCATGACAAGCATGGCAAGCACTATGAGCACTGAAAGGACTTTTATTTCTCTTTTCACTTTATCACAACATTTTAGTTTATAAAAAGACCAAAAGGCCTGTAAACATCAAAAATTACTTTGTTATTTCTTAGGTGTAATGCTCTGCGTCAATCTGTCAAGCACGATGGCAATTATCACAATCCCAAGACCTGCCTCAAAACCCTGGGCTATGTCTACCCTCTGGATACCTACAAGCACCTGGTACCCAAGCCCACGTGCACCTATCATAGCAGCAATGACCACCATTGAAAGTGAGAGCATTATGCATTGGTTCACACCCGCCATTATAGTCGGGAGAGCAACCGGCAATTCTACCTTTATAAGTTTTTGCATTTGGGTCGTTCCAAATGCATTTGCCACTTCGTTAAGTTCCACAGGGACCTGCCTGATACCAAGGTTGGTAAGACGAATAGCAGGTGGCATTGCAAACACAATGGTTGCAACAAGTCCCGGTACATTACCCAGCCCGAAAAATATCACAGCAGGTATAAGATACACAAAAGAAGGCATAGTCTGCATGAAATCCAGTATTGGCTTGACTATATGGAATACTGTTTCATTCTTTGCAGCTACAATACCAGTTGGGATCCCTACCATCAGGGCTACCAGTGCAGACGCCAGTACAAGGGCAATGGTCTCCATTGAAAGGTTCCAGAGGTTCATGCTTTCTATCAAAACAAAACCAATTGCAGTACCAATGGAAAGTTTAAGATCCCTTCTGGAAACGATATATACCAGGACAGAAACAATGAATATGAAAGCAATGGGTGGCAGAAACATTAATATGTCTTTGAATCCGGATATAAGAAAATCGATAAATCCGCTGAAGATATCCATTAAAAAACCGAAATTATCATTCAGCCAGTAAACGCCCGATTCAACGTTTTTCCCTATGGCTATATCAGGTATCACCATTTTAATCCCCCTCCTTTATGGTGAGGGCACCCAGTATACTACCTCTTACAATGATTCCAAGAAGCCTGTTCCTGTCATTCACCACTGCAAGTGGAAAATGACTTTCTGCTATCATGGGAATGATATCCTTGATAGGCTCATCCGGTGCAATTGTCGGCACATCAGTGATCAATACATCCTGTAATGTCCTCTTCTCCTTGACGGCCTTTACAGCATCCTCAATAAGAAGTATGCCTTTGATAGTCTTTTCAGGATCGACCACAAAAATGGACGATATTCCGTGTTTTTTCATCAGTTGCATGGCAACGGTAAGTCCTGCATTGATAGATACCACAGGTTCCGGACGTTTCATTACATTCTCTGCGGTAAGGATCTTTGTCCTGTCAACACCGGCAACGAACTCAGATACGTAATCATCGGCAGGATTTGTTAGTATCTCCTCAGCCGTTCCTATCTGGGCAATGACCCCATCTTTCATAATGGCTATGCGGTCCCCGAGTTTCAGGGCTTCATCCAGGTCATGGGAAACAAATACTATGGTTTTCCTGAGCTTGTCCTGGAGTGCGATCAATTCGTCCTGCATCTCAGACCTGATAAGCGGATCAAGAGCACTGAACGCCTCATCCATGAGTAAAATATCCGGATCAGTGGCAAGTGCACGGGCAAGTCCTACCCTCTGCTGCATTCCACCGCTTAGCTGGGATGTTTTGCTTGATTCATAACCTTTAAGACCTACTTTGACAATAGCTTCCTCTGCTTTTGCATATCTGTCCTCTTTAGGGATACCCTGTACCTCAAGTCCAAAAGCAACGTTATCAATAACAGTTCTGTGGGGCAGAAGAGCAAAGCTTTGGAATACCATGCTCATTTTCTTTCTTCTGGCATCCCTTAACTCTTTATCATTCATTGTGGCAATGTCATCGCCATCTATGAGGATATGCCCATCACTTGGATCGATCAGGCGGTTCAGGCAACGTAAAAGAGTGGACTTTCCTGAACCCGACAGTCCCATGAGTACGAAAGTTTCTCCTTCATAAACATCAAAGTTCACTTTATAAAGGCCGACAGTCTGTTTTGTCCTTTCGAATATTTCCTGTTTAGATATTCCCTGCTCTACAAGGGAAATTGCTTTTTGAGGTGTTTTGCCAAAGATCTTGACAAGATTGCGTACCTCAATTTTCTTATTTTTTTGAATTGTAATACCTCAATTTGAAATAAGGTCATTTTAATTACTATCCTATAGTTTTGACTGGGTTACCCTATATTAACCTTTCGTTATTTCGTTGCAAAAATACGCTCTATTATATCTTATTTTTTGAAAATAAGCTCTATAATTATCTTTATTCCTATTTTTATATAATAGGCAAGCAAGCCATATTTAACATATTTTATCATGCAGGTCATTTCTGCAAAAAGAGAAAAGCATCAAATTGAATCAAATACTTCTAAAGGTTTAAGCTCTTGACCGGTATCTCAAAAGCAAATGTTGAGCCATGCCCTGTTTTACTTTGTACCCATATCCTGCCACCATGTAATTCTACATATTTTTTTACAAGGGCAAGCCCAAGGCCAGTGCCTTCATAATGGCGTTCGATTCCATTATCTATCTGCCTGAAAGGTTGGAAAAGATGTTTCTGTTCCTCTTCTGAAATGCCAATGCCCGAATCTGTGACTGATATGAGGATCATGTCTTCTGAAGCCCTTATGGATACCTTGACAAAACCATCTTTTTGGGTGAACTTGATGGCATTGCTCATGAGATTGTAGATTATCTGCTTGAATTTGAGTTTGTCAGCACAGATGCTCTGTACCTTGTTTGCGCATTCTATTTCAAGTTTGATCCTTTTTTTGATTGCCAGAGGACTTACCACATCAACCACCTCATCGATGACATGGCTTACCATGAACTGCTCAGGCTCCAGCTCCATCTTTCCGGCTTCTATCTTGGAGATATCAAGAATGTTGTTAATAAGTTCAAGGAGATGTTTTCCACTCACAGCTATGTTTTTCAGATATTTCTCCTGCTGCTCTGTTATCTCTCCGGTCATCCCACTAAGCATCACATCAGAGAAACCAATAATGGAGTTTAGAGGAGTTCGAAGTTCATGGCTCATTGTCGTAAGGAATTCACTCTTTGCATTGCTAGCAGCTTCTGCCTCCGCCCTGGACTTAATTAGTTCTTCGTTTTCCTTGTGGTTGCTGATGTCCCGGGTAATACCTACAAGACCTGTGTAAGATCCATCTGCATCAAATAGTGGAGCTTTGATCGTTTCATAGTATCTTGTCTCAGAAGACCTGTCATCACATATTTCATACCTGATAGGCTTTCCTGACCCTATGACTTCCATATCTTTGGTGTATAAAAAATCAGCCTTCTCTTTGGGAAAAAGTTCATACGCACTTTTACCTTTGATTTGCTCTGCAGTTATATTCGTAAATTCTGAAAAAGCGGGATTGCATCCCAGGTACTTTCCTTCCGTATCCTTGAAAAAGACCATGTCAGGAATGGAATTCAACAGTCCTGTGAGCTTTGAGGTCTTCCTGCTGAGCTCATTTTGTACTAGTTGTCTTTTTTGTGCTTCTTTTTGCAGGATACCCGCACTTGCTATCGTGGGGATCCACTTAATGACCCCCAGAGCTATGAGAATAAAACCCGCAATTTCCCCGGGAAAGTTTTCGATCACATCCCCGTGCATACTGTTTTCCACATAGCTCTGTATTATCGATATATTGTAAAAAGCATCAACAACATGGCCTACTGACAGTAATACGAAACCAACAAGTATCATCTGCCATCCACTATTGGAAATATCCCTGTTCTTTCTCCCCGTGTTCCAGAGGTATAAAGTTGTAATAGCCACTATTATTGCAACAATTGATTCTTTGATAAGGTCTCCCATAACTATTCACGAATTTTTGATTTTATGATTTAATGCCGTTCCTTTTTATGCAAGGGATCGTGAATCCATCTTTAATGCATTGAATGATAATATATCTTTGGTCAATATCTTATACTGTTCAAATTCTTATCTCACGGTTGATCAAAAAGAAATGATTACGCAGAATAAAGCACCGGGTGATGGTAATAAATTGTTAAATGTCTTACAAATAATTATTGACAGCGGCGCAAACAATCTCTTTTTCCATTGATAATATCTAACAAAAGTTTATGTGTTAGAGTATAACACTATCTGAAGCTTTCTCAGCAAGCTGTCCGGGGGACCTGCAGGTCAATATTGCAACAGCTTGCTATCTTCAGCCGGATGATGCTGATCTAGTTGAAATGGGAATTTTTGTTCGCGAATTGCCCATAAATAGAAAATGCAATCAACTACAACAATCAACATTAAAGAATCAAAAGAAGTTCACAGAAAATCATTCGGATACCTTATATCAGCATCCTCACCAAAAACATGCCTGATATCAGATTGAAGCACAGACCTGGTCATTTCCAGTTCTTCCATGAGGCTGTCCTGACGTTTCCTTTCTGATTCAACATCACTATTGACCGATCTTAGAAGGCTTTGATGGTTTTCAATCTTCCTTTCAATACCCTCTCTTTCCTTATAGATGCTAAGGACGCTCAATTCCTGATACAGAGCCTCCCGTTGTGAATGGTATACCTGTTTCTGTTCAGCAAGGAGTGATAGATTTTTATTGTTCTGCAGGGCCTGGATGTGTTTTAAAGCCTTATCACACATCTGTTCCTTTAAACCAAGCTCCCCGCTTTTTATCCGCTCGCTAAGTTGCCAAAGAAAAGTGTTCATATCATATTCTATTGCTGAAGCCGGTTCTTCAGTTATCATCTTAATTATTCTCCGGTTCTCAGGGGAAAGCACGCATCTCTCGTTCTCATCCTGTTTTTCCATCCTGCTGATCGCCTTTGAAAGTGGCGTGAATGCCCTTCTTGCTTCTGACCCTACATCCGCTATCTTAGTGTCAAGGAGCTTGATCTGGGTTTCAAGTTGTTTTGCTTTTTCAAACTCCTTACTATGATCAAGTTCTGTCAGCTTGGAATCAAAAATAGCTAGTTCAGACTTTCCATTTTCATATTTTTGATTAAGTTCCATCATCTTTTGATTACTATCCTTTATCTCTGTCTGAAGTTTCCTGACATTGTTAACCTCTTCTGCTATCTTCCCCAATTCTCCTATATTTTTGTTCACTTCTTCTATGGATAAATAAAGTTCATCGAGTATGTCTTCAAGGTCAGAAAGGCCCTGGTTTATATTCTTATGCTCCTGCGGATAGAGCGCTTTTATATAGAGCAGACTTCTGCGAGTGTTATCAAGTACTGTCTTAAGTGTTGATTTTGCATCTGTATAAAATTCAAAAGCAGATTCAGGTTTTGTGTCGGCGGGAACTTTCAGTTTCTCATGGATGATCTTCAGGTTATTCACAACGTTATCACGGTTAGAATCTCCTAGTTTTTCTCCTCTTTTGCTTGCCCCTTCTATCGGGTCTGCAGCAAGCAATTCTTTTTTGCAAACATCCAGTTCCTTGAGTGCCCGCTGAATCTCTTCAAATCTCTCTTTTACAAAAGGCCTGCTTAGATCTTCCTGTTTTTTTATCTCGGTCTTTATCAAATTGGTAATCTCTGAAAAATCAAAAACCAACGGAGGAGTTTCCTCTTTTTCCTGCTTTTTTCCAAAAAGCCTTTTAATGAACTTCATCTCTTCAACAAAATAATGCGATTTTACTTTAAATGTCTATTGGGCATCAAAGAAGGGGATAGTGGGTGTATCGCAACCAATCATGCTTTTTTAGAATACCACTATTTTGCTGCTTTCTATCCTTACCAGGCATCCATCTCCTATCCTGCTATCCATATCCTCAAATAACTGATTTGCTATCTCAGCCATCAGCAATTCATTGTGTTCTGCTATCCTTAGTGCCAATACCTTGCTTGATCCCTTATTAACAATGCTTTTTATTTGTGCACTGAACGTATTATCGCCTCTTTCATAACTCTTTTGTGAGACTGGAAATATACGCAGGTTCTCCGGCCGTATTCCCCACGTTAGTTTATCATTTCCGTTATCTTTTAGCTTAATCAGGCCCCTGTTCAATTTAACTTCCATGTCACCACATTTGAGTGTCACAGTCCCTGACGTCTCATCATTATTTAATACAACAGAGTCTTCAAATATGTTCGATAATCCCACAAGCTCGGCAACATGCCTGTTCTTCGGGTGGTAGAACACCTCTTCAGGTGTCCCTATCTGCTGAACCCGGCCATCGTGGAACATTATTATCTTGTCTGCTATGGTGAATGCTTCCACATGGTTGTGAGTGATGAAAAGCACAGGAATACCAAGTTCTCTCTGGATCTGCTTGATGATCTCCCGAAGCTTCATGCGCACAACCATATCAAGAGCAGAGAATGGTTCGTCAAGTAGCAGTATGTCAGGTTTAGGGGCCAGGGCCCTTGCCAGCGCCACACGCTGTTTCTGCCCACCGGATAGTTGTGACGGATAATTGTTCTCCAGTCCTTCTATATGGAGCAAATGCAGCATTTCATTGATCCTTTTTTCCCTTTCTTCAACGTTAAGTCCTTTAAGTCCGTAGGCAATATTCTTTTTCACATCCATGTGGGGAAAAAGGGCATAGTTCTGGAAAACATACCCGAGGCTGCGCTGTTGTACGGGAAGATCTATTCTTTTATGACAATCAAAGTACACCTTGCCGTTAACGACTATCTTTCCTCCGTTTGGTTCAAGAAGTCCGGCTATACATTGCAGTGTGGTTGTCTTCCCGGAACCCGAACGTCCAAATAGCACCACAAGCTCATTTCCCGTCTCAAACCTGGCATCAAGTATGAAAGCAGGGTCTATGCCTTTTTTCTTATCACTTTTTTTTCTGTAATAACGTCTCCTGAAATCCACTCTGATGCCCATGTATTACCTCATATCTTCCAGCTGTTGACAAGTTTTGCAGTTATGGCCATGGATAGCAGGGACATTGTCACAAGTATTATCACAAGCATGTTGGCAAGCTCATTGTTCCCTGCCTGGAATGCACTATATATTGAAATTGACATGGTGTTCGTTCTTCCCGGGATGTTGCCTGCAACCATCAGTGTAGCACCGAACTCTCCCACAGCCCTTGCAAAGCTCAGTACTATACCTGCAAGTATCCCTTTTTTGGCAAGTGGTAATGTGATCAACAGTGCCGTCTCAAGTTCTTTTCTTCCCAGTGTGAAAGCAGCATACTCCAAATCCCTGTCAACCGCTTCTATGGCTGCGGTGGTCGTCTTTACCATGAGTGGCAGGGATACGATGAATGCTGCAATTACTGCAGCTTCCCATGTGAAGAGTATGGTCCAGCCAGTAAGGTCATACAGTATCCTTCCAAAGGTTCCATTCCTTCCCAGCATGACAACCAATATGTACCCGGTAACTGTCGGAGGAAGCACCAGAGGTAAAGTGACAAGGATATCTGCAAACCATTTTCCTGTGAAATCACGTCTTGCAAGTATGTATGATATTATCACACCTACAAGTGCCACTACAAGAGTGGACAATACTGATATTTTCAGCGTGAGCGTAAGGGGAAACCACAACTGGTCCATCATCTCTTCTATTCCTTTTTAAGCTGTAAATCCATAGGATTCGAGTATTGTTCTGCCTTCATCCGAGGTGACGAAGTCTACGAACATCTGTGCCTCTGCTTTATGTTCCGTGGTTGAGACTACAGCGATCGGATAACTTATCTGTGTCACAGTTGGTAAGGTTGCCGCAATCCTGATGCTGTCTGGACGGGATGTTGCTGCATCTGTACTGTAGACAAATCCTGCATCTACCTCTCCTCTCTCTACATAGACCAATACTTGCTTCACGTCGTCTGCAAGTATGGACTTGTCCTGGAGATTATCCCACAGACCTGCTTCTGTAAGCGCTTCCACCGTATATTTCCCGACAGGTGCTGTATCAGGATTTCCGATTGCTATTGTTTTGACTTCCCCTGCACTCAGATCCTCGGGTTCTGTGATGTCAAGCTCACTGTCTGCGGGTGTAATAAGAACTACCGTGTTCTCTGCAAAGTCCTTTCTTGAATCTTCAACTATTAAGGACTGGTCACTTAATATATCCATATGGCTCTTTGATGCGGATGCGAACACATCGATGGGCGCACCGCCTTCTATCTGCATCCGGAGGGTTCCCGATCCTGCGAAGTTGTAATTCACGTCAATATTACGATATTCCTCCTCAAATTGTTTTTCGATGTCAGTAAAAGCCTCTGTAAGACTTGCTGCAGCAGATACTGTTATTTGCACAGGCACGGAAGCTTCCGGTGAGCCTTCATTACCTGTTTCAGATGCGGTGTTGTCCACACATCCGCTCATTACGAGTGAAAATGTCAGTATAAATGCAACAGCAAGGATGATCTTTTTGTTTATTTTCATGATGGTACCTTCCTTTTTGTCAGCCGGACTTTAGTTGAATTCATTTTCAACCGTTATGTCCTACGGCACATAACGCACATCTTCTTTTTTCTAGTATAAGTATCTTTCCAAGTAAGGATTCTGTTAAGCTAAGGAGCAGGGACAAATCAAAAATAGATACTTCAATGGTTTCCTTGAAATAAATAATTGAGAAGTATCAAGGATACTTCAAAAAAAAGATATTATTCTTCGATAACAGTGACTTTCTTCATCACATCTTTTGCCTTTATCTTGTTCACGACATCCATGCCCTCGATGACCTGTCCAAAGACAGTGTGGACGCCGTCAAGGTGAGGTTGTGGTGAATGTGTGATGAAGAACTGGCTGCCACCGGTGTCCTTGCCTGCATGTGCCATGGAGAGTGCGCCTTTGCCGTGCTTGCGCGGGTTTCCCTTTGTTTCGCACTTGATCTTGTATCCAGGTCCTCCGGTGCCGTCTCCTCTTGGACACCCACCCTGGATTACAAAATTCGGAATTACACGATGAAAGGTAAGTCCGTCATAGAATCCTTCCTTTATGAGTTTCTCAAAGTTTGCAACGGTCTTTGGAGCATCCTTTTCGAACAGTTCAATGACAATGTTCCCTTTGTCGGTCTCGATGATCGCTTTTTTCATGAGGTTCACCTTTATGAGATTGGTAAATGGGTGTGCCTCATATAAGTGTTTCGTAGACTTGTGTTAATTCAGGCCAAACTGAGAGTATAAGAAATATCTTATATTAGTAATTATATATACATTACACATATATCTAAATTAGTATATTATGTTTCAGTTTTCAGGTTGGTAACAAAAGGGTGATCTTGAGGTATACTACATGGCCAGTTTTAAAAAACTATTATATGTCTTCTCTATATTCATTATTCTTTCAGCGTCTGCTTTTGCTCTTAATGTTGAGTTTCTCACCGCGGATTTCCAGGCCGGTGCCGGCGAATCGGCCAATATAAGTGTATTGATAACACATGACAACGGTACACCTGTGAACAATGCACTGGTTAATTTCACAACAGACCTCGGGATACTGGTCCCTTCATCTGCACACACCAATTCTTCAGGGGTTGCAGAGTTAAGTATCAATTCAACGGTAGCAGGCATTGCTCATATCAATGCGAGTTCAGGTGCTGCCTACGATCTGACAAACGTTACCTTCCTGCCACTTGCTCCAGCTTCGCTTCTTGCAGATGCCGACTCCCCGGTAAATGTTGCAGGCCAGATCACAAATATTACTTTCACTCCCATTGATATTTATGGTAATATCAATTCAAGCGAACAGGTTTACCTGGATGTTGTCCTGACAGACAGGTCCGGCAATGTGGCACAATATAACAATCTGTCAGTTCATACTGATAATACCACGCTACTTGAGATTAGCAGGGATGCTGAAAATGATATAAACTGGACGATATCCCAGCTGCCTTTCTCTTCTGGATCAGGAAGTTCATTTTTCAGTCTGAACTCAACTATAGCAGGGAACATTACGATCACCTCTGCTGCAGGGTCAGCCACAAACATAACAGAGCTGGTGTTCCTGCCAGCTGAACCTGCAGGTATGGGGGCTGTGTTCAATGATGAATATACCGTCAACACCAGTTCCAGCATTTATATCCGTATCTATGATGTGTATGATAATCGTGTACCGAATACCAATCTGACATTCAGTGTAACCTCACCTGAAAATACTGTTCGCAACAGTCCTGTAGTGTACAATTCTGCCTCTCTGAGCTCTTATAGCGGAACCACTGACCTTAACGGGCAGCTCTATAATGTGTTCAGAACAGATAAAAGAGCAGGTGATAATGTCATAACCGTGTCTGTAGTTAACAGTTCATTACAGGGAAATATCACTATAAGGGGCATTGCAGATGAGATAGATAATCTGTATCTCTCCTATTCCCCTAGTTCTGCCATTTCAAATAATAAGGATTTC
Source organism: Methanolobus sp. WCC5 (assembly GCF_045690325.1). Classification (GTDB taxonomy): domain Archaea; phylum Halobacteriota; class Methanosarcinia; order Methanosarcinales; family Methanosarcinaceae; genus Methanolobus. The sequence goes on from NZ_CP146981.1 coordinate 2,043,490, forward strand.
TATACACTTTCAGCACGGCCCGTAGACCAGTTCCTCAATCCCATATTGCCACTTACAACTCCTATTAAGGAAATGGTCCGTTTCACAACAGAAAGCGGGAATCTGGTTCTGGTGCCCCTGAACAGCCAGGGTCAGGCAAATACAAAGGTGGGTCCGACCCCGTATGTTGAATCTCTTCTGGTATCGGCGACATACAGGGATGCATCAGGTTATACGAACTTTACAAACAGTACAACTCTCTATTTTGTAGCAGGACCTCTGTATGTCATGGATCTTTATTCTGTTCCAAATGCAGTCCTGTCCCAGGATCTTAACGGGAACCATGATGCAAGTGTTTCTCTTGTTGCACTGGATGAATGGGGGCATACTCTGCCCAATGTAGAAGTGACATTTAACAATACGAATACTACAGTAGGAACACTTTCTGTTAATGGTGTCAACGTTACGGGTCCTGTAAATGCAACAACGGATGCAAATGGCAGGATAAGTGCTCTTTTCACAGGCAATGTTTCAGGAAACGCCACCATTGTAGCAACAAGTGGTAGTATCAATGCTTCCACAGATATCAGTGTTAAATCTGAACCTTTCCTGAGTGTGGACCTGAGTGTAAGCCCAAAGAATGTAACTTCCGGTGGAATTGTTGACATAAGAACCATCATATCGATAGAAGGTGAGCTCCCAATAATACGTCCTGCAGCAAGTGCCATGCTGGTCCTTGACCGTTCAGGCAGTATGGACCCGGATTATTATGCAGGGTCACCACTTGATGTTGTGCTGGTTATTGACAGGTCCGGGAGTATGGGACCTAGGCATTATAATGCTATGCTGGACGCAAAAGAAGCTGCTAAGAAGTTTGCATCAAATCTGGTTTCCAACTCTCAATTGGGTGTCGTTTCTTTTGCGTGGGATCCATACGTAGCAAGCAGTGTAGATTTGGAATTAACTCCGCTTAATTCTTCTGAAAATTTGCTTCTGGTAAATGCGGCAATAGACAAGCTGCATGCAGTTGGAGGAACTGCTATGGGAGAAGGTATGGCGGATGCAAATGACATACTTATAAATGATGGTCGTCCAGATTCCCGCAAAGTAATGATCATACTTACGGATGGAGAGACAAACAGTGGTGATGACCAGGACGGTTCCAACGCCGTGGGATTGGCAAATGCCAACGGTATTACCATATACACAATTGGCCTTGGAAGTGATATCAATGAAGCTCTTCTCAGGTCGATCGCTTCGGACACAGGTGGAAAATATTACTCTGCACCCAGTAGTTCAGATCTTGTTTCTATATATAATGCCATTGCACAGGATATTTCTGATTACGATGTCACTAACATCGAATATGCTGAGGAGGGCTTCACACCTTATTCTTATACCTTCAGTGATTCAATATCTATTGAAGACACATATACTCTCAGTTTTGATGGCTATGACTTAGATGATGTATTCGATGCAAGTCCGTATTATGGAGATACTAGTGCTGGAGAGTGTTTGATCAAGGTAAACGGTAATAATCTTGGTCTGCTTCCTGTAGTCCGAACGACCTCAAACTCAAATAATTGGAAGTCATTCAGCTATAATATCACTGATTATGTTCACTCCGGTGAGAATTCCCTGTCCTTCTATGACTATTATGATTACACAGGTTACAAGGATTATTACAACTATTACGGCTATTCATATTGGTGGAGTTCTGGCATAGGAAACAACAGGGTAAGGAACGTAGTGGTCAAACATAATGGAAACACGATACAATCATATAGTACAAGCACAAATCTCAATGGAAACGGATACATTCTTTCATTTGATACTCCTCTTTCCACGGATTACTTTGAAGACACATTCGAGATAAATGAATCTATCGATGACCTTAAAGTAGAACTTCAATGGGAACACGAATATGCAAATCTTGATTTGCAGCTGGAAAGTCCCTCAGGAAGAGTATATGGTATAGGTTATGATACCAAGGGTTACTATCCAGGAAGTGATGGAATATCGGAGTACATATGGATACATCCGCTTTCCGGCATTTACGAGGATGATGCTGATGCAATTGAAACGGGTATATGGACTGTCCGCGTAACAGGTATAAGTAACGGAGGTACAGGTACGTGGCAGGAGAACTTCAATATATCGACCTATATCGATAGGAAAAGTGCAGCCAAGCTATCCTCGCATGCATTCATATCAAGCTTTGATGAAAGCAGGGGCGACAAAGCAGGGCTTGCTCTTTACAGTTTTGAGAATGTCGTTCTAACTGACTCTCAAACGAGTTATGTATACGATAACAGTTCATGGGTAGGATATTTTACAGTCCCGTCCACTGGCAGGTACACTTTTAATGTTTCGTGGGAAGATTCTTCTTCAATAGATGTTTACCTCTTCGATGGCATTGATTTGCTGGATTCCTCAAGCGGTATAAATTCATGTGGGGTTTCGGCAGTGCTGTATCCTGAGCAAACATATCGTCTCGATGTTGTCAAAGGTGCATCTTCAAATACTGACACCAGGTTCAGTGTGAATGTCTCAGTTTCTTCTCTGGATAAAATCATGACTGCTTATTATGATGCCGGAGGTGGTGGAGGGACTCCTAAGTTCAGAACCTATGATGGTTCTCTATGGTCCCTGGAAGGATCTGCAAACTATGTGGGTGGAAATCCATATTTTGTAGTAATGGACTCAAGCCCGGTACGTTCTGAAATTATAATGCTTACGGGTGATGGCCAAAATGATGTAAATGCCCAGATATGGGACGGTAGCTCCTGGGGTTCTATCAGTGAACTGAGTACGGAACTGAATCAGAATTCCAGAAGAGGTTTTGACGTAAAATATGAGCAGATATCCGGCGATGCCATTGCTGTTTATATGAATAGGAACATCAATAGTGGTCGTGTTCCACGCTATCAGATATGGGATGGGTCTTCGTGGAGTGCGGCAGCTTCAGTGGACGGAACAGATGCTGGCACAGGAAGGGTTGAGTGGTTGAAGCTTGCTTCAGACCCTAATTCTGATAATATGACACTAGTAACCCAGGACGATGCAGGCAGAATACGTGCTCAGGTGTGGAATGGCAATTCATGGGGCAATTCTGTTGTTATTACAAATGCTGCCAATGGTGCATATCAGAGCTTTGATGTGATTTATGATGGTAATGGCAGAGTTATGGTTGTCTGGGCCGATTGGTCAGTTTCATCCAGTGGGTTCTGGTTCTGGACTACATATACCTGCAATGTAAGGACAGGTTATCACATTTTTAACGGCGGTTCCTGGTCTCCAGGCAGTATGGCCCCTTTCTCTTATTCTTCTACAGGGTTTAGTAATCCATATTCAAGTTACAGTTTGTGGGTCAAAGCTGCAGCAGATCCGGGTTCAAATAATGCGCTAATAGCCCTTCAAGATGCATATCGTATCCGTGCAGCTTCATGGAATGGGGCGTCATGGTCTGCGTTCTCTGAACTTCAAAGCAGTGTTCAATACCCTTCCGTCAGATCCGTTGATGTTGCATTTGAGCATGTTTCAGGTAATGGGATGGTTGCATGGGGTGGGGATAGTAATGACCCACAATATCGTATCTGGTATGGTTCATCGTGGAGTACCACCGATTATGCTTTTAATGTGGGTGCTTACCCCAGATCTGTGAAATTGGTTCCGGACTCAGTTTCGAATGATATATTTTTGATGACATCTGATAATAGTTATGACCTTAATATTCAGAAATGGAGCGGCTCCTCTTGGGGTAGTGTTACAGAAGTTGAAACATCTTCATCACGAGATTTTGAGTGTTTTGACATTGTATTCTCCACACAGAGCGGTTCTTCGCAAAGTACCCCCGTCTCATGGAACCAGTGGACCGCCAGTGTGACCTCATCTTTGCAAAACGATTCCGTCTCACACCTTAGCAATTCTATAGATACGATCACAGCAGATGGCCTGACAGCTATAGATGAAGGTCTTTTTGTTGCCAACAATGAGCTATCCTCTGTAGATGGTGAATCAACGATTGTCCTTATGACAGATGGAATTGACAACGCAGGTTATCACTCTATGCTGGAAGAGGCATACAGGGCAAAGACCAATAACACTACGATATATACAGTGGGCTTTGGTAATACCGAATCTGAAGTGGACCCCATACTTGCAGAGATTGCAAGTATTACCGGCGGACAATATTATTTTGCTCCAAACTCCAGTGCACTGGAGGATATTTTTAAGGGAATAGCAATGCAGATAACTAATTTCTCAGCAGGCGGCCCGGAATTGAATTTGCATGTTCCGTATAATTATGTGTCTCCCCTGTCTGTGGCCAAGGTTACGTATGTTACCGGAAGCAGCAATGCTACAACCGGCAATCTTAGTGTATTCAATATCCCGGGATCCCCGGGAATCGGGAACGCAGAACCTGTCATATCAACTTCCGGAACAAAATCCATCCTCGAATGGAAGTTACCTACTCTTGGCCCCGGTGATAAATGGGGTATCTGGTACCAGATGAAAGTAGATGGTGCGGGTTATGTGCCTATCATCATGCCAACTTCAACTGTAACATACACTGATCTTAGTGGTGAGAACATAACAGTCAATGTTGGAGGGGGAGGAGCTGCAAGTGTTGGTGGTTTTGGAGGTGGCTTGTCTTCTTTCCCACTGGCTTACCTGGATATAGTTCCTGACAGTAATGTGATCAATATAAGTGAAACAACAACTCTCACTCTGACAGTCACTGACATTAACGGCGATCCGGCATTCGTTATTTTGCTCCTTAATAGTAGCATCGGATCTTTTAATGAAACCCATATTTATAATGTTACCGAGTCAAGTGTGAATTTCACAAGTGCAATTGCCGGCAAGGCTTACATAACAGCAACGGCCCTTCATCAGAACAATATAACCGATCGTCTGGTGGCCAGCGATGTACTGTATGTCAGGCCTAAAGGAAGGATAACTATCAGTTAAATCAAAAAATTGTGATATCTGAGACCGTAATTCCAGTTCAAAGCCTTCGTTTGGTATAAACGAAGGTTGCATAATTTGATAGCATTATTATATGTAGGCAGGGAGGGCAAAATTCCCTCCTTAATATATTTTTCTCAATATGTTTTATTGATTTATTCATCTTTAAACATCCTTAAGTTGAAAAAGTGAATTGTTGATGGGATCCATTATTGGTCCGTAATCCCGAATGGCAATCCTATAAAAAAGAGGAATGATCTTTCTGTAATGGCTGGAAATAACAGAGACCGGTTTTTAAGTTGTCAGTCTCTTGTAAAGCAGAGGGAGTGTTTCCGGCAGCATCAGGGCATCATCTATTATCGTGTATCCCACATCAGAAAAGATGTTGTCAAGGTAATCCCCGGGGTTGCTGTCCACTGTGATGCAGAAGAAGTGCATGCCACGGTTCTTTCCTTCACTGATGGCCACTCTGGTGTCCTCCTGTGCAAGATCGCCCTGATAACTGCTTTCTCCCTTTGACCTGTCATATGGCTCACCATCGGAAAGCAGCACAAGCATCTTTGTACTTGCACGGGCCTGCTCCAGTTTACTGATGGAGTGGCGGATGGCTGGTCCCAGGCGTGTATTGGACGCAGGCTGAAGGAGGCTCATTCTGCATGCCACATCATCTGATAGTTTCTCGTCAAATTCCTTTATCACGAAATACTCAATATTCTCACGGCCTTTACCGGAAAATGCATATATGGCATACTTATCCCCAATGCTCTCAAGTGCCTGGCTCATAATGATCAGCGCATCCTTTTCGACTTCCAGGATACTCCTGCCATCATTACCGAGTATCTTACGTGTTGAGGCGCTTACATCGATCAGGAAAAGGGTTGCTACATCCCTCTCGTGCTTGTCCCACCTTATGTACAGCCTCTCATCAGGATTGATGCCGCACTTCTTTGCGATAAGTGATTCTGTGAAGGCATCAATATCTATCTCTGTGCCATCATTCTGTTCTTTCAGGCGATGGAATGCCTCTGGTTTTATCATGCTGAACGTGTGTTTAAGGAGTGCTATCTCATTGCTATAGCGCTCCATAGCTTTTTTGTAGTAGGATGTGGACCCTCCGGAAGGTTCTATCTCATTGACAGTGCTCCACTCTGTTCTGTAATCATTTATGGAACTGTCCCACTCATCGTATCTGTAAGTTCCAAGCAAGCCCCAGTTCTTGTTCAGGGCCTGTGTGGGTTTGGTGGTAGCCTTTTCCTTTGGCCTTTCCTCCTGTGCAGTGAGGTCGGCTTCTGTCTGGGGTATGAAATTCCTGATGACATCCTCATAGGGCCTGGTCATTACCGGGTCCCTGCTTCCCGATGCACCGATATCCATGCCACGATAGGCTATGTTTCTCAGCATTTCATATTCGATCTGTCCAAGAGGGCCGAAGTGTTCTTCCAGTTTGGAATATATCTCAAATGTTGCCTCAAGAGCGGATATTGTTGTGGAATCGTTCCTGAATATATTGTTCTCCAGGATCTTGCGCACCTCTTCCAGGATGTTCCTGGTAATCTCACCAGTATCGAATTGCACGTTATGCCCGGTAGATGCCCACAGCAACGCTTCCATGAACTCATCAAGGCCAGCCGAAGGCTTTGATCTTGCCAACAGCATTCTGTGCCTTATTTCTTCAAGGTCGAAACGTACTCCCCTGTAATGCTCCATTATCATATACTCCACCCGTGCATCCTCAAGGATTCCCAATATAGTTGCAGCAACTATCTGATTCGGAAAAAGTGAGAGTACATCTACGATATCAACATTAATGTTATCAGGATCTTCCGCTTTTATAATCCTTTCATCATCCCCAGTGCTGTACTCTCTGGCTATCCTGTCCGCAAGTGCAGCAGCCTTCTCAGGTTCTATCTCAAGTGAACTGAAGCGGGCATGTCCTACCTCATGCATCACGCTTAACTTGTATATCCTGAAATTATCCTCCATGTTCTCGTATAGTCTCATTTTTGGAGCAAGATATATGGTCCTGCCCGCGATGATGGGATTCATCCCATGGGTGTCTTCCGCAAGCGGCAGTGATGTCATGGAGCGTATAACAAAGTTAGTGCCTGAGAGGCCCAGGGCATAGTATCTCAATACGTTTGCCACCTTTTTGAGTGCTAAGGAGCCACTAAGCTCTTCTGCAAGATCACTTGAAGTTTTTGAGACAAGGCTGAAATAAGCCTCTCCTGCAGGCATTTTACTTGCGTTTATTTCCAGGCCTCTGATGGTCCACTCTTCCAGTTCATCAACGTTCAGTTTTTCCAGCAAGTATGGGGAATGTGAAAAAAAATGTGCTGCAAGCCTTTTGTCCTTATCATAGACCCTCATTGCAATTTCTGCCCATCGTGTGACATTTTCCGTTTTTGTCCTGTGGACGAAGGTTTCCAGGTTCCCGAAAAATGTGCTGGTCAGGGTAGCATCTTTTCCAAGGAGCACATTTGCGATCCGGAATATCTTCTCATGGTGCTGCGATGATATACTGCTCATTGCCTGGGCCGAATCCCCATAGTAGGCCAAGGCAAGCCCGGGATCCTGCATGGCAATGCCCTCACCTGTGCCAACCCACTCCTCAAAGATCTCTGCAGTGAATATCTTATAGACCAGGGGAGCATTGTTAAAGTAGCTTTCAAGGCATTTTGGCTCTATTCCTGCCAGCACGATACCCCTGTCTATGATCGCAGTCCGGCTTTTGGTGTCCGTATATTCGGGATTTTTCCCCAGTATGAGGCTTGTCTGAATGAAGGTCCTGAGTGCTTTCCTGTTGTCCTTTAATGAGGTCAGTGCTCTGTCCTTCCATTCTTCTGCCTCGCTCAGCTCAAGTTTATCTATGTACTGTGGAATGGTGTTCAGGAAATACATTGAACTCTTTTTGTCGTACCTGGCAAGATCTGTTGCAAGGCGCATGAGTGCTGCAAACCTTTGCTCATCCGTATTTCCAATAATTGCTCCCGCATTCCTGAACAATGCCATTGCAGGCCCTTCACCGAAGTTCAGGAGGCTGTCCATTGCCCGAAGCACCTCTGCTCTTCTTTTATTGGGAACGGATGTAAGTATCTTCCCTGCCAGGCTTATGAATTCTATGGAAATGAGCCAGTGGTCTTTGCCCAGACGTTTGGCGATATTGCAGAATAAAGTGAAAATCTTCGGTGTGAGGAGGGTGTGGAAATGGATAAGATGTTCAAAATATGCTTCTGCTATCTTTGCATTGATATCCCCGAGCTCTCTGCCCCTTGCAGCAAGTTCAGCGAATATCTCAGGTCCTGTGGATACTATTACTTTGCCGGTGTGTTTGAAGTAGGCTATTGAAACCCATTTGTTATGTTCTGACAGGGCTATGCCGGTATCTGTCCAGTGTCCAAGGAGTGCAAGCCCTCCTTTTTCTATGATCGGGAGCGATGAGTCAAAGAAACCTTCACAGCATGAGACACTAAGCTTTGATATTGTTCTTGCAAGAGCAAGCCAGTTGACAAAATCATCTTTTCCAAGAGCTTTGTAGACTTTGGGTGCAGCTGCAAGGTAGGCTATGAGTACCCTGGTACCGCGCCTAAGTGCCCCCCTCCCTGCGTGAAGCACTTCCTCCTGCTCTTCATCACTCAGTTCTTCAAATCCTGCCGCCATCAAAGCTATATCCTTCTTGCTGACATAACTGTCCAGTCCAGGAAAACGGGAAGATATAAGCTCTGTTGTCCTTCCCGTGGCAGCAGCATCTTTTTTGTTTTGGTTGTCTGCCTGCGTATTGATTCACTCCATTATGGCGGCGATGATCTCATCAATGCTCTTCTGCAGGTCGGGATTGTCAGTTATAGGCTTTGCCATGGCTATCCTGCAGGCCTCTTTTGCCTCTATACCCTCGCGAATGAGCTTGCCTGCATATATCAGCAGGCGTGTGCTGACCCCTTCTTCAAGGCCATGGTGCTTGAAGTTCCTGATACTCTGGCCAATTTCCACAAGCAGACCGGCGGTCTTCTCATCTATCTGGCTTTCGTGGGAAACTATCTGCTTTTCAAGATCTGCCGGCGGATAGTCAAAGTCAATGGCAACAAAACGCTGTCTTGTGCTCTGTTTCATGTCCTTGACAATGCTCTGGTACCCGGGATTGTAGGAGACCGCCAGCATGAACTCTCCGGGAGCTTTGACTATTACTCCCAGCTTGTCAATGGGGATGATACGCCTGTCATCGGTCAGCGGATGGATGACAACTATGGTGTCCTTCCTGGCCTCCACCACTTCATCGAGATAACAGATAGCTCCGCTTTTAACGGCTTTTGTGAGGGGCCCGTCGCTCCATTCCACACTCTCTCCCTTAATGAGAAAACGCCCCACAAGGTCTGTAGCAGTAAGGTCCTCATGGCAGGCGATGGTTATCAACGGGCGTTGTAATCTATATGCCATATACTCCACGAATCGTGTTTTTCCACAACCAGTGGGTCCTTTCAGATTTACAGGCAGCATGTTCCTGTAAGCGGCTGTGAATATTTCCACCTCGTTGCCCACAGGTACGTAGTAAGGTTCTTCCTTTATCAGGTACTCATCAACCGGCAGCTCTTCGGATAAAGCGCATTTCATTGCCATAGCAGTCCTCCTTTTCAGATAATACTCTTATCATGTTCTGATTTATATCTGCTGTGCAGAAGGAAAGCTATGTCTTTAACGATCTCTTCAACCATAACTACATAAAGCTATTTTAGTGAACGATGAAATATCATTAATCAGGCAGGAGATGATACAATGGTCTTCAGGGACAGAAGCGATGCAGGTGAAAGACTTGCCCGTGAGCTGTTAAAGTACAAAGGCAGGAATGTGCTGGTGCTGGCCATACCCAGGGGTGGTGTGGAAGTAGGATGCAAGGTTGCAGAATATCTTCAGGTGCCTTTTTCACTCATGGTGACAAGAAAACTGCCATTTCCTGATAATCCGGAGGCGGGATTCGGGGCAGTTGCTGAGGATGGCAGCGTGTTTATTTTCAGGAATGCGGCAATGTGGCTGTCACAGGAGCAGATAGACAGGATAGTAAGTGAGCAGACAGCGGAGGTCCGAAGAAGGATAGAGGTCCTCAGGGGAGGCAGACCTTTGCCCGAGATCGCCGGCAGGACGGTCATACTTGTAGATGACGGCCTTGCCATGGGTTCCACAATGAGGGCATCGATTATGCTGTGCAGGAAAAAAGGTGCTTCAAGGATAGTGGTTGCTGTACCGGTGGCTGGCAGGGAGGTTGCCAGGGACATAGGTGATATGGCCGATGAGATCGTGGTGCTGGAAACCCCTGCAAATTTCAGGGCAGTTGCCCAGGTCTATATGAACTGGTACGATGTTTCCGACGCTGAGGTGCTCAGGATCATGGAAAAAGGATGCAGGAACTGAAATATCCCCGATCCTGCAAAGCCTCGTCCGGCTGGCAGTTGCGCAAATGGATTATAAGGAGATGTGTGCTTTAGAGTGTGTTGGGGGGTGTAGGGGGGAGTGGTCGTTTTTCGTAAAAGAAACACACACCTCTATATCATTTAACGGCGTTACTACTATAAATAAATGATTTATGGGTTTTGTTTTGATGGTGAGAATATCAAATCGGGTCCTATTTTGCTCCATTCTAAGCTCTAAAAGAAGATATACGGAGGCATGGTAATGATCCAGTCTTCAGTTCAAACGGTCAATTTGGATAGCATGATTAAAAACTGGCCAATAGTCATGGTATTATAGTCGGAAAAAAGGGATCCCGGGTATCGTTAATGGGAACCTACTGATTTCTTTACTATTGATGCAACTTTCGACTTTGTTCCAAAAAAATGAATGTCTAAATATTTACTTATTGTCATATATGTTGAAAACGCATGAATTCAACCCTCTTGAATCGGATTTGGCAGTTCCTGGCCTAATCGGAATTTAGCTTATACAAGTAAACATATTATGCCTTCAATAGCATCACTTGATTTGTATCGACACGCTGCTGCAAAGGCTATTTCCAGAGACTTGCAGATTAAAGCCTTATAGCAAATTGTCAGGAGTATGCCTGACGATCAATACCAAAATCTACCAATTTCTCTCGGATTGGTAGTTAATATTTTATCCCACTAACTACTAATATATACCAAAAAGTAACGGATCGGTATTTGTGAAGATTCCACAGAAAGCGCCGGACATGTGGGAGATATTCAGGAAAAATCCTGAGATGCTCCACATGTTTGTTGATCCTCAGATGCAGGAACTGGTTGCAAAGTATAATCAGGAATATGTACACTGGGATGAGCTTAGGCACCGCAAACTGCCTGTGGAAGCTGAAAAGCTCTGGGCTTTGATCAAAAGTTCAAGGACGCTACAAGCCAAACGTGTTGAGTTTGGAGAGTGGACATTCCGGTATGTACTGTCCGGCGATACTCTAAGGAAATTACACCTGCTGGACACCAAAGGTGCCGGGAATCTTGAAAGCGGGCCTGGAGGAGTGAATGCTGTGGATAGAAAGCGGTATATTGTCAACTCGCTCATGGAAGAAGCGATTGCGTCCAGCCAGCTTGAAGGAGCAGCCACCACACGGGAAGCAGCGAAAAAAATGCTGCGCCAGGAGCGAAAACCCCGGGACTACTCTGAGAAAATGATCCTCAATGGTTATCGGACAATGTGCCGGATAGCAGAAATGAAGGATAGTTCCATTGATGTGGATACACTCCTTGGGATACACAGGGAGATCACCCATGACACTTTTGAAGAGCCGGAACATGAAGGCAAGTTCAGGGACAACAACGAAATAGTAGTGGCAGACCCCCGGGACGGCAGCAGGATATATCATGTACCGCCTGACTACCGGAAAATCCCCTCGCTCATGGAAGATTTCTGCAGGTTCGCCAGCAACGATGAAGGAGAGTTCATCCATCCCATCATCAAAGGCATAATTCTCCACTTCCTCATAGGTTATATTCATCCCTTCATCGATGGTAACGGACGCTGTGCGAGGTCTATCTTCTACTGGTACCTGCTCAGCCGCAGCTACTGGCTCTTTGAGTATATGCCAATATCCAGGATACTGCTGCGCTCAAGAACAAGTTATTCACTGGCCTATCTGTATACCGAAACCGATGAGAATGACCTTACATATTTCATAAGCTACAACCTCTCAGCAATAGAAAAGGCATTGCAGGATCTTGAAGGGTATATTGCTCTTAAGAAGCAGGAGCATTATGGTGCAATGCGCATCATCGAAAATTCTGAGAGCCTGAACCTCAGGCAGGCTGACATACTCAAAAATCTGCTCAAAGAACCTGACAGGTATTTCTCCATTGCTGAGATCAAAGGAAAGTACAACATTGCCTATGACACCGCAAGAAATGACATGCAGCACCTCGCGAAACTGGGGTATGTTAAAAAGCTGGAAAGAGGCAGGAGCTTTATTTATAAGTATAAAGGAGTTGAGCGGATGCCGTGAGTACCGGCAAATACGAATTTCCACCGTATTCAGAGTAAACACAGTTCATAATGGATCCCAATTGAAAGAACTGAAAAAGAACCGGACTTTCTCGCAAAAACAGCATCAATGTCCTTGCTGTGTCTTGGTAGTCCCGGCCGGATTCGAACCAGCGTCTTCGGCTCCAAAGGCCGAAAGGATTGACCACTACCCTACGGGACTATTATGTTGCGGATGTTCCAGCAGAATAAATGCATAATAATACTTATTTGTTATGCAGCAAAGCCGGGTTTTTAATCACATTGCGATGATGAGTGTGAGAAGATCCCTGTCGTCAAGGACGTGATCCAGACCTGCTCTCTGGCCGGGGTGTTTTGCGGATGTGCCCCATACTTGTGAATATCTGAACTTTCTCTTGAAATCACGGTGCAGGTGATCACAAACATCTCCCACTGTCGTTCCTTTACGCACGATAAGGGGCTCTTCCATATCAGCAGGTCCGCCCTGGGGTTTAAGATAAATGCGGATAAAATCCAGTGCCTCATATATCAGATCCTTGACAGCCTCAAGGTTCTCCTCCTTGTCAGCCGATATATATGTGGCATGAGGATATTCTTCCTTGCATTTCTTCAGCACATACTCATCTGCCATATCCACTTTGTTCACAACGACAACAGCGGGGATGTACACCCTGTTACCCATTATAACATCGATCAACTGGTCAACATCGATGGGCTCCCTGATGAGGACATGCGCATTGTGTATCTTATATTCGTTAAGTATTGCCTTGATGAGATCCTCTGTAAGGTCCAGTTCCTTGGTACTGCTGATGGTGACGCCACCACGGTCCTGCCTTTTGATTACAACATCAGGTGCCTTCTGGTTCAGACGCACGCCGGCATCGTACAGTTCCTGGGTGAGGACGCCGTGATGGTAATTCTGGAACACATCCAGCATAAAGACCACAAGGTCACAGTTCCTGACAACTGAAATGACTTCCCGTCCGCGGCCTCTCCCACTGGCTGCGCCCTTGACCAGTCCGGGTACATCAAGTATCTGTATGGTTGCGTTATTATGTTCAAGCACTCCGGGAATGACATCAAGGGTTGTGAACTCATAGGCACCCACCTCTGAATTAGCACCTGTTAGCTTGTTAAGTAAAGTTGATTTTCCCACAGATGGAAATCCTACAAGCGTTACCGTTGCATCTCCTGACTTTCTCACGGAGTATCCTTCGCCACCGCCCTTGCTTGCAGACTTCTTGACAACCTCATCCCGCAGGCGGGCCAGTTTGGCCTTCAGCTTCCCTATATGATAGGATGTTGCCTTATTGTAGGGAGTCTTTTTGATCTCCTCTTCTACTTCCTGTATATCCTCATGTATTCCCATTTGCAACCTACCATAACGTCAAGATAAAAAAGATTTTCCCGAATATCAACGACAGGACTTAAAGTCAAAAGGATGATATTATCCTGCCGGTCATCTCATAGGTGTACATTCCGGGGGGAAGCCTCTTTGAGAACTCTTCGCAGCTCAGAGCATCCAGGAAGACCCGTATCTCCTTTATATCCAGGAGATCTTTTCTTATCACAAAGTCAAACTCATCTTCTGCAACAGGGATGAACTCAAGCCCTGCCTCATCAGCTGCTGCCCGCAGTCCAAATCCAACATCTGCCCTTGCACTCCTGACAGTGTCGCAGACTGACCTGTGGGTCTTTGAGCCGGAATTATAACCGTTTATGTTCTTAATGAGTTCATTTCTGGTGGTGCCCATCTTTGCGGCCAGTATCCCAAGTTCCCTTTCCAGCAGTGCCCGGGTTCCTGAGCCGCGGTTCCTGTTGATAAGCCGCACACCGGTGATCAGGTTCTCAAGTCCATGGACCGGGTTGTCAGCAGCGAATATAAGGCCTTGCTCACGCCTGTATCCTTTGACAAGTACCACATCTTTAAGGTTCATTTTCGCAAGTACCGATGAATTGAAATCACCTTGCGGGTCGACCATATTAACACATGCAATGTCTGCAGTCCCTCCGGATATCGCTGTAAATCCAGCACTTGATCCCATGTTCAAGGTCCTGAAAACAAGCCCGGTCATCTCCTCCAGCAGATCGGTCCCCGGGCATTGCCCGCCGACAAGCATAAGGTCCGGGCTTGTGACGTTGCCAAACATGGTGACCTCAACCTCTGAGCCGGCTTTGATATACTCTGTATGTGCCCTTATCTCAATGATCCCGTCTGCATCCGAAAGTGTGGTGATGGCACCGGACGTCTTATCTGCAGGATACACTTTGCCCCGCACCAGGCCTACCGGGAACAATTCCTCCCTTCCTCCTGAACGGATGCCTGTACCCATTACGGCTCTGACCTTTGTCTTAAAAGATGGCCGCACACCCAGTGAATTGTGGATAATGGGAGCAACGAATTCATTGAATATGCTAAGAGCAGAGGTCGGATTTCCGGGTAACCCGATGGTTGGCACATTGTCTATCATCCCAATAACCACAGGTTTTCCCGGCTTAATGGCAATGCCGTGTGTAAGGGTCTTGCCCTTCTCCTCGATTATCCTGTACATGATATCGCCAACACCTGCAGAAGTGCTCCCGGATGTCAGGACGATGTCACATTCCATGATGGCCCTGTCAAGAGCCTCTTCCATCAGTGCCGCATCATCCGCAACTATGCCGTATATTTTTGGAGTGCCTCCGCATTCCTCTATAGCCACTGAGGTAGCATAAGAGTTAGCATCATATATCCTGCCGGCTTCGATCTTTTCGCCGGGTCTGATTAGTTCATCGCCTGTTGAAATTATGCCCACGAGCAGTCTTTTTACAGGTACCTCGCTCATACCAATAGAAGCAAGCACACCGATCTCCCGTGACCCAAGACGTGTGTTCTTCCTGAGGATCCTTTCACCTTTCATGATGTCAGAGCCTACGCGCATGATATTCTCACCGATGTGCACAGGCTGGTAAACCAGGAGAGAATCACTGCTTTGCTTTGTATTCTCCACCATGACAACAGCATCTGCACCATCGGGTATGGGTGCTCCTGTAGATATTTCGATAGCTTCCCCGTCATCAACAAAAAAATCATCTGCACAACCCGCAGGAATGGATGCTGTGCATCGCAGTTCACATGGCTGTGGCTCACTTGCCTGGTATGTGTCTTTTGCCCTGACTGCATACCCATCTTTGACAGAACGGTTGAAAGCAGGTACATCCACATTTGAAAATATGTCTTCTGCTATTATATGCCCTGCAGCTTTTTCAATAGGTGTTTTTACGGTTTTTGGTGTAACCCTTATCTTTCCAACCAGTACCCTTGCATCCTCTACGGATGTCAGTTCTCTGAATTCCTTGCGCTGCATTCCAGTCGGCTTATTCTTTGTCGATATAAGCTATAAGCGTTTTGTTAAGCTTGAATACCCTTGAAGCCACATACCACAATCCCATCAGGTACACTATCCATGTTGCAATGGAAAGTAATTTAAGATTATGTGTTTCATCCAGTGCTTCAAAGGTTATCACAAGCGTGACCGGCATCAGAAGCAGGATTGCCATCACCGAGTCGTTAAGGTACTTCAGGTTCTGTAATATAAGTTTGTCCTTTTCTCCGGTTTTTTCCATTCTGAAACCTCGATGTTTATTATAATGAAGTAATTGAATATAATATTATTGTTATATAATTGCACGGGGTTCAGGGACGTGGATTTTAAAACAGGAAATTAAAAAAGAAATGAAGAAAAAAGGTGAAGAATGCTCTCTTAAGATCAAGGATAAATAGGTGTGCCTGTTGTTGTGGTAATTCTTTCAAAGGCCTCAACCATCTGTTTGGTAATAGGTCCTGGTTTCCCGTCGCCTATGGGCCTTCCGTCAACCTTTACAAGAGGTGCTGCTTCAGCTGCTGTTCCTGTGACGAAGATCTCATCAGCGGTGTACAGGTCGAACATTCCCAGATTCTCAACATGAGTCTCAATTCCCAGTTCTGCCAGCAGTTCAATTGCGGTAGCTCTTGTTATTCCCTTCAGGTTATTGATGGTCGGAGGGGTATAGACTTTTCCGTTCTTGATGATGAATATATTGTCCCCTGAACCCTCTGAGAGGTAACCGTTGCGGTCAAAGAAGATTGCTTCATCGCCACCTTTCTCATTTGCCTCTATTTTTGCAAGGATGTTGTTCAGGTAGTTCAGTGACTTGATATTCGGGGAAAGTGCATCACATGAATTCCTCCTGACAGAGACAGTGACTCCGGTGAGGCCGATCTCATACAGGTCGCCATACATTGCACCCCACTCCTGGGATACGATGAATACATTAGGCTTTGGACATTTCCTGGGGTCAAGTCCAAGATCCCCGATGCCTCTTGAAACTATAGGTCTGATGTAGGCATCTGTAAGATTGTTCTTTCGGAGCGTTTCCAGGATCGCCTCTTCCATCTCCTCCTTGGTCATCGGTATGTTAAGAGCGATCGCCCTTGCAGAGTCATAAAGCCTGTCAACATGCTCACGTAACTTGAATACACGTCCGTTGTAAGCTCTTATTCCCTCAAAGACACCATCCCCATACAAAAAACCGTGATCGTATATGGAGGTCTTGGCTTCTGATTTCGGGACAAAGTCTCCGTTGTAATAAATCAATAATTCACTCATCTGTAAAGCCTCAGCGTTGAAATAGTTGTTAGTGTTCATGTCAAACTATTATATATTTGTATTCACAAGAACATTTAATATTATATGCATATGTTGCCCCCTCCTTACAAAAGGCTTTTATGCTTGAAAACCTATTTCACACCCCAGCCAATCCTTACGCGGTCCCGTGGCTTAGCCAGGATATAGCATCGGGCTTCTAACCCGAGGGTCGGGGGTTCGAATCCCTCCGGGATCGCTTATCATCTTCTTGCTTGTCCTCTGTGTGCCTGCATATACGAAGAATCAGCAATCATAGAACTGATTTATTTGTTTTTCCTTATATTGCTGTAATACATACACTCATCCCTGCTGAACAATGGCATTTCAATGTCATCATCCATTATACTTACAGGGGCACCCCTTACAAGCACTGCAGGCACACTTTCTCCTGCCTCTCCCATAAGCAACTGGGCGGCAGATACAAGATTATCAGCCACTGCCTTGCGTGTGATCCTCATTTCTTTTCCGAACAGGTCCAGTGTACCCCTGGCATCCTCCACAGGGACGATTCCCGAACTTCCAAGGGCGATCCCGACGCATCCAAGACGCAGTGGCTGTGTGCGACTGTCTCCGATTATAACTCCTACCCTGCATTCACAGTGCTCTTTTATTTCCCTGCGGATCCTTGCAGCACTCTTCTGCGGGTTCTCCGGGAGGAGGACCACATACCCCTGGGGTGCATTAGAACCATCTATACCGGCATTTGGAGCCAGGGTGCCCTTTGTGATGGTAAGTGCAGCTCCGCAAACCCCTCCGAATATTTCATCACATTCCTGCAGTATAAGCTCCATCTCCCTTGCATCAAGCTGGTATTCCTCTGCCATCTCCCTTGCCTTTTCCCCGGGAACTATATCATCAAGACAGACCAGGCGGTTCTCAGATGTTGCCAGTGGCGACTCGGCAATGATAAGGACATCGTTTTCACGGAATTGTAATCCCTGTTTCTCCATCGAGTCGATTAGTACCTGTACTATATTGTCACCAGGCTCAATAAGTGGGGTCTTTATACCAAACATCTGCAAGGAAGGCTGGCAGGAAGTACGATCATTGTGCATTATTATCTCCTTCCAGGTAATCCTTCATTATCTTGATTGCGCAGTAGTCTCCACACATAGAACAAGGCCCTTCCTCAGGACACATCTGCGCAGGTCTTTCAGGATCTATAGCAACCTGCGCCTGACCTTTCCAGTCAAAAGAGGCTCTTCTCTTTGCAAGCATGAGGTCACTGTCATTTAAACCGTATTTCATGGAGTCTCCTATGTGAGCTGCTATCCTGAATGCAATAAGTCCTTCTCTGACCTGCTGGGGATTGGGCAGGGATAAGTGTTCTGCAGGCGTTATATAGCAAAGATAGTCTGCACCTGCTCCGCTTGCCATGCTTGCACCCACAGCGCCTGCTATGTGGTCATACCCAACGGCAAGATCCGTTGGCAGAGGCCCTGCTACAAATAAAGGAAAATCCGCCTTTTCCTTGTATAAACGCACAGAATCCGGAATATCTGATGCCCTGATATGTCCTCCCATGCCATTGATAATTACCTGTATTCCCATCTCATTGGCTCTTTTTGCCAGGGAGGCATTCGTTTCTATCTCCATTAATTGCGCACTGTCCCTTATGTCATGGACACATCCGCTTCTCATGGTGTTTCCCAGGGATAGTACGACATCTTTTTCCTTGAGTATCCCAATTATCTCATCGAAATGTTCCGTGAAGGGGTTCTCACAGTCGTTGAGCAGCATGAAAGTGCTGGTAAATGACCCTCCTTTGGATACCATGCCCATTACCCTGGCCGAACCTTTCAGTTTTTCAAGCATTCTCCTTTCAACACAATGAAGGAGCACTGAGCTTACACCTTCATCGATTTGTTTTTGAATGTATGACAGGATATCATCAATGGTGACATTATCCATTCCACATTCAACAATGGTCTGGTAAATGGGAACTGTAGTAACCGGAAGTCCTGTGTTCTCAAAAACCATCTTCCTGATGGCAGAAATGTCACCGCCCATTGAGAGATCAGTAATCGTTGATGCGCCGTATTTTTGCGCGACTATCACTTTCTCTATCTCAGATCCAGGGTCAATTGCAGCAGAGGATGTTCCCATGTTCACATTGATCTTGGTGGTAGCACCCTTGCCTATGGCAACAGGAGGGCATCCGGTGCGTGTCATTATCACAAGACTGCCGTTTGCAACTCTTTCCAGAACAAGTTCTTCTTCAATTCCCTCAACCCTTACAACTTCTTTCATCTCTGCTGTGAGGGTACCATCCTTTGCATGGTCTACCTGCGTTTTCTTCATTTTTTTATCTTCCCTGCCCCAGCCATTTTAAGTATATCTATCGTATTCACATGGTTGCCTACAGGCATTATGTGAATTCCCCGGCACATCCTTTTTAGCTCGCGGATGGCTTCAGCACAAATGCAAATACCTTCTTCTATGGGCTTTTCGGCTTTTTCCATCCGGTATATGGTTTCATCAGGTACATGGATGCCGGGAATGTTGTTGTTCATAAAAAGTGCCATATTCGCGGATCTGAGTGGAATGAGCCCGGCAATTACCGGTACATCGATATCATCCGCATACTCCATGAAGGCTTCGAATTGTGTGATGTCATAAACTGCCTGGGTCTGCATAAAATCGACCCCAGATTTTACCTTTTTCCGCATTTTCATCATCTGGCCGGCCTTTAAAGGATCCGTATTGGTAACCGCGCCAACAACAAGGTCCGGCAGATGTCCTGTTTTATTCCCTGCCAGGTCATAACCTTCCTTCATCCTTTTTATCATTCCCAGAAGCTGCACAGAATCAAGATCATAGACAGGTTTTGCCCGTGGATGATCTCCTTTTGTGGTGTGGTCCCCTGTCATAACACAGACGTTCCTTATACCCATTGCGTATGCTCCAAGCAGGTCGGATTGCAACGCAAGCCTGTTCCTGTCCCTGCATGTAAGCTGCATGATCACCTCGTGACCTGCATCCAGCAACGTTTTGCTCATAGCAAGCGGACTCATACGCATGACTGCTCGCTGGTTATCGGTGACGTTCAGGGCATCAGCAAAGCCACGGATAAGTTCTGCATCAGCAAGTGCTCCTCCCATGTCTGTTCCCTTAGGGGGGCATATCTCTGCTGTTATGAGAAAATCCTTTGATCTGAGTTTGTCTTTGAAGGTCCGGGACATCTTAGGGTAATATGCAGGTTTGATTTTTAAAATCATCGCGAAAATAGTTTCTGCAATTTTTGATGTATGTGCTGCATGTATGCCAATAAATTCTATTATCCTGCAGAATGATTAAATGTCAGATGGTGTTTCTTCAGCAAGCCACACCTTTTCCATCAGGTCCGGCCTGCCCATCTTCTCCAGCCTGCTGCAGATCCTGTCCCACACACAGTCCTTTTCAGTATCGACCTCACATTTCCCGTAAAGTGATCCCCCGCATGGGCCATTGAGGAGCTGTTTGGGGCACTGTCCCCTGGGACAGATACCACCGAAATAATACACCGTACAATCACCGCACATGGCACAGAGCCGGGGTATCACTTCTCCCTGTGAGCGTCCACCCAGGGATTCGGTATTATTTGAGGGGTAGACCGGGATATCTGTCACCCCGGCTATTATGGATACACCACTGCCGCATGCCATTACAAGGATAGCTTTTGCCTCTCTTATAGCAGGGTTCTTTTCAACAAGGGAATCAAAGGATGCCACACTGCAGGCGGCGCTTGGGATGACCCATCCAACAACATTCTTCCCGTTAACCTCAAGGCGCTGTTGCATCATGTTCACTTCCGGCTCGCCGCCAACATGCAGCTTTGCAGCACAGGCATTGCAGCCGATGATGAAGATATCATCTTCATCCTTCAGCAGTTTTAGTATCTCCTCAAAAGATTTTGCTGATGAGATTATCATAGTTCCCTCTGATATCGCTGCTCCACATCCATGTCATTCTCAAGTGCTTCAGCTATCATCTCTGCGATGAGCGGAAGATTGCGTGCCTGGTATGAGAGTTTGCTGACAAGTTTCTCAAACTGCAGCAGCGTGCCTATTATGAGCAGCTCTGTCTTCTCCGTCTCGTGGGACACAGCATCCCTTTCAAGGGCAGCATCACCCCCTCTTGCCAGCATCTCCTGCTTGATTATCAAAGCCTCGGTTGTGCTGATATTGTTTACACGTATCACCTTGCTCACGGTCTTGTTCTTCATGACCCTGGCACCAGTGCCTGTGACACCCATACTTTTCATGAGATATACGGCATCATCGGGATGGGTAATGTCTGTGATCTCAACCCCAAATTCACCGTTCATCACAACCGACCGTCTTCTTCTCATTGCCATTGCAACTTCAGCTACGTCCTTTGTCTGGGGGATGTCATGTGTTCTGATGATGTGTGCTCCTTTGTGCACTACGATCGCTGTTGCTGCAAGGCTGCCATATAATCTTTCAGCCGCAGGTTTGTGCAGCACAGCATCAATGCATGATTTCCGTGAAATGGCTGCCAGAAGTGGCTTTTTGAACACCCTGAGGCTCTCGAACTGGTCTATGGTCTCAAAATCATATATTGGGTCTTTTTCAGGTACCCACCTGCCAATCGCAGGGTCCAGTATCAGTTTATCTGTATCTGTTCCCCTGGAATCGGCCCTTTCGATTATTGCTGCCAGTGATCGCATAACCGCATCCATACCAATTGGGTCACCCGGAAGCTTTTCAGATGCCATGACAACAGCAGGACAATCATAGTCCTTCATCACATCAAGCATCCCGGGGCTGGTTGTGAAGCCGGACACATCGTTAATGATATCAGCACCATGTTTCAGGGCTTCTTGTGCAACACTGGCATATACCGTATCAACGGAGATCAGCGCATCCACATTACCATCCAGGGCCTCAAGGGCAGGGAGCATACGGTTAAGTTCTTCTGCTTCGCTTATCACAGGTTCTGCAAGAGGCCATGTGGAACGGGCACCTATGTCTATGATCGTCGCGCCGGCATCAGCCATTCTCCGGGCCACCTCAAGAACAGAATCATTACCAACAACAGAACCCTTGTAAAAGGATTCCTTGCTAAGGTTGATCACCCCCATCAACCTCACAGGGTGTTCATCACCAACCTTCAAGCCGCATATGTCAACATCAACAAGCATTATTCAACCTGGCAGTATCATTCAGGGTTAAGTATGTTAAATCACTGGGATAGAATAGTATTCGTTCGTTAAAATATAAAAATGCTTATCAGGCATTGTCAGCTGCCATAAGCACATGTTCCATGAGGATGGCTATGGTCATGGGACCTACACCGCCAGGCACAGGTGTTATGAGCGAGGCTTTCTTTACCACATTATCAAAATCAACATCTCCGTAGACCTTACCTTCTTCTTCAGTTATGCCCACGTCAAAGATAACTGCGCCTTCCTTTACCATGTCTGCTTTTATAAGGTGCTTCACACCTGTACCCACCACAAGTATGTCGGCATCAAGGGTGAACTTTTTCAGGTCATCCGTGAAAACATGACATACAGAGACAGTTGCATTCCTGTTGATAAGCATTGCTGCCATGGGTTTGCCCACCACGTTACTGTGTCCCACGACAACAGCGTGTTTACCTTGTATTGTAACATTGTACTCTTCAAGTGCCCTTATGACTCCTTTAGGGGTGCAGGGTACAAGCCCCTCTTCTCCGATGAGGAGTTTACCCATGTTATAGGGGTGAAACCCGTCGGCATCCTTTGAAGGGTCGATGGCAAGCATTGCAGCCTTGTCATCAAGATGTGCAGGAAGCGGTAACTGGAGAAGGATGCCGTGTATGTCTTGCCTTGAATTGAGTTCCAGAATACGCTGCATGAGTTCCTCCTGTGTTGTGGCCTCTGGCATATCATGGTCCTCTGCATGTATGCCAACCCTTTCACAAGCCTTGTGCTTGAGGCGGACGTACATCCTGGATGCAGGGTCCTCGCCCACAAGTATTGTGGCAAGTCCCGGGATAATTCCCTTCTCTCCCTTAAGCCTGTCAACTCCCTGCTTTACCTGCTCTTCCACTTTCTTTGACAGGCTTCTGCCATCTATCTTCCTGGAATCGTAGTTCTCTTCTGCCATATGCAAGCACCTGTGCAATTTTCCAATAAAGGAATGACGTTTGTGTTAATTTATCTGTATATGGGGAATCCGCTGCAAAGCTGCTCAACATCGGAATTGACGCTGTTAAGTACAGAATCATCGTTAAGATTGCTGATGACCTCTGTGATGAAGCCCGCGATCTCCTTCATTTCTTCTTCTTTCATTCCCCTGGTAGTTGTGGCCGGTGTACCGATCCTTATTCCGCTGGTTATGAAAGGACTTCTTGTCTCAAAGGGGATGGTGTTCTTGTTAAGCACGATACCTGCTTTGCTCATAGCGGCTTCAGCCTCTTTTCCTGTTATCCCGAACTTATTTAGGTTTATGAGCATAACATGGTTGTCAGTTCCACCGGAAACGATGTCAAATCCACTGTCATGGAGTTCTGTTGCAAGCACATCTGCATTTTTCACAGTCTGATGCTGATCCGCCTTGAACAGTTCACCCATGGCTTCTTTGAATGCAACGGCCTTTGCCGCAATAATATGCATGAGAGGTCCTCCCTGGATTCCCGGGAACACGGACTTGTTCAGTTCCTTTGCATGTTCTTCTTTGCACATTACCATTCCTCCCCTGGGACCCCTGAGGGTCTTGTGGGTCGTGGTTGTGACAAAGTCTGCATAAGGTACCGGGCTGGGGTGAGCACCTGCAGCTACAAGTCCTGCAATGTGTGCGATATCTGCAAGCAGGTATGCTCCAACCTCATCAGCTATGTCTCTGAATGCCTTGAAATCAAGTGTCCTTGAATAGGCAGAAGCACCACATACTATCATCTGCGGCTTGCTCTCTTTTGCCATCTCCATAAGTGCATCGTAGTCAAGAGCCTCTGTCTCTTTGTCAACGCCGTATGGTACTATATTGTATAGCTGCCCTGCAAAGTTCACAGGACTGCCATGCGAAAGATGGCCTCCGTGTGTAAGATCCATTGAAAGTATGGTGTCCCCGGGTTTAAGGACCGAAAAATAACATGCCATGTTGGAACCGGAACCGGAATGTGGCTGGACGTTCACATGCTCTGCACCAAAGATCGCTTTTGCCCTTTCAATGGCAAGATCTTCTGCAATATCCACAAATTCGCATCCCCCATAGTAGCGCTTTCCTGAATATCCTTCAGCATATTTGTTTGTCATTACAGAGCCCTGTGCTTCCATTACTGCACGGCTTGCATAGTTCTCCGATGCTATCAGGTTCAACTTGTAATCCTGGCGGTTTGCTTCCAGCCTCAAGGCCTCTGCAATCTCCGGGTCGATTTCTGAGATATAGGACATTGTTACCAACCGTTATTATTTGATAGTGATATGTTCGTATGCTCCCGGATCTTCCGGGAGATAATTGGTTAATGTTAGCTAATTTATGTGTACTACAATTCTACCTTCCACTTTAAGTTTACCCTCAACGAATAGTCTGACTGCTTCGGGGAGTATCCTGTGTTCCTCTATAAGTATACGTGCTGCAAGGTCATCAGCAGTATCGGTGTCAAGGACAGTCACACATCTCTGGAGGATTATAGGGCCTGTATCCATTCCCTCATCTACGAAATGCACTGTGCATCCGCTGACCTTCACGCCATAATCAAAAGCCTGCTGCTGTGCGTGAAGTCCCTTAAAAGAAGGAAGAAGTGCCGGGTGGATATTTATTATCCTGTTGCGGTATGCAACTATGAGTTCCTTTCCTATAAGACGCATGTACCCTGCAAGGAGTATCAGGTCGGTATCGTTGTCCTTAAGGACTTCCATCATTTCCTTTTCATACTCATGCTTGCTTGCGTAATCCGATGGATCTATAAAAACATCGGTAATACCGTGCTTACGGGCGCGTTCAAGTGCATAGGCATCTCCCACATCGCTGATCACAACAGCTATTCTTGCATCCCTTATGTATCCGCTTTCGATATTGTCGATCACTGACTGAAGATTGGATCCTCTTCCTGAAACAAGTACTGCGATGTTGGTAGTCATTGCTAGTTCTAAAAGGGATTTCTGTATATTAGCGTTTTGGGATTTATCTCAGACTGCCAGGTTATAAATTGGATCACAGGTCTATTCTGTGTTTCTTGGTCCGTTCATCGATAAGCTCCACAAGTTCATCACTACCTGAAAGCTTATCCAGCTCCCTCTTCTCTATAAGTACAGTGTTCTCAACAGTTTCGGATTTGATCTGCCCGTTTATGATAAAAACAGATTTTGTCCTGGTTACACCCGATATACTGCTCATGAGATCTGCACGTTTTATCATTGCAGTGCTGTAGGTGCTGACACCTGTCAGCAGTGTATCTGATGTGTCTTTTGAAATGGCTTTGAAAGGTGCCTGACTTGTTGACATGATCTGATAGCCCAGAGCATAGAGCATGCCCAGGATGCCATCGTCAGGTTGTGTATCAGACATCTTCTCCTGAGGTCTTTCAATATTCATGTCCTTGTCAAAACAGCGAAGTATGTCTATGGATTTTGCCAGTGCCACATCAAGGAGTTCCTCAAGCTGGAGGACTATGTCTATGGAAGCATCCATTCCGCCTTCCTCATACTTGCTAATGGTCCTCCTGGAAACTCCCAGCTCAGTGGCCAGTGCTCCAAGTGACATGGCAGTCCTCTTGCGGGCCTCTTTGAGAACATCACCATCTATTGAAACATAAAGTCCTCCGGGAGCAGCCGACACAAGGGGAGGCACCTCCTCTACAAAATAGTCATAAAGGGTCGGTACATTGACAGCAGGGATGTCATAGCGCATATAAACCACATTGTCTTCCAGCATCTGGTCCCTGGTCTTTGCACCTACCAGTACGGCAGTTCCCCCCAGGCACCTTGCAAGGCTCTTCATCTCCTTTGCAGTTTCCTCGTTCAGGCCGTCAATATTGTACAATACCTTACAAAAAATGAGCGTTTCACCTTTCCTTGCTGCAAGATCAAAGCTCCTTGGTCTTATATTGCACCTCTTTGATACAATGAAGCCTGCTTGCTGTAATACATCAACTATCTGATGTATAAGGATCTCTTTTGTCATTAGTAAATAGCCATTGTTTGCACATCTATATAAATATGTTCTTCACCTTTCCTTCCATTGGCATTGACTGCTCATTTGCCTGGCGCCTCTATATAATCTTGAGTTAGAAAATTATTTATTTGATGTGTTGAAATATTGGTGTATATACAATAGCTTAATAACAACTCCATTTTTGCAGGAATAGTTCGCAATGTCTGATTGTTGATATCATGAATACGAAGGTACGGGATGAAGAAATGCAAAAAACAGATCTTTTGAGAGATCCGTTGACGCTTATATCCAGCAGAGTTAAAGTGGAGCTGCAAAATATATTGTTGATTCTTTTGTTATTTATCCTGTTTGCATGGCTGGCAGTTTCATCATTGAGGTTTTTTATGTCATCTGATTCCTTTTTCCAGGGAATTTCCGCGCCTGCTCTTTCAACAGGTAGTTATGTGTATATATTCATCTTATTCCTGGTCATGCCTTTTGTTTTCATTCTTTTGCAAAAGAATAGTAAAAAAACAGAGTATATCCCACGTGAAATAGAACCGTTGTTGAGACATATAGTGGAATTCTCTCCATTGCCAATGGCTTTGCTGGATACAGCATCCAATATTGTTCATTTGAACAGGAAGTTTACAGAGACATTTGGTTACACTCTTGAAAACGTGCCCTCGCTACGTGAGTTATGGGGTGACTCTGGTCCTGTTCCTGCAAATCCTATCAAAGAATCCGATTTTATAAATCCCGGATACTCTTTTCCAGAAACTGATGAAACGGCTTTTAGTAATGAAAGGGCTGTTCTGTGCAAGGATGGCTCTTCAAGGGATACTGAGTGCAGCTTGGCAAAAATAACAGATGACAGGATAATTCTCGTTTTCAAGGATATGACAAAGGTAAAAACTGCTGAAAAAGCTCTTCTTCTTGATGAGTTAAGATTGGAGGCACTTTTTGAATTGAATCAACTTAAAGGTTCAACTGTAAACGACGTTCTTGATTTCTCCCTCAAAAAAGCCGTGGAGCTAACTGAAAGTCAGATAGGCTGTATTGGATTTGTAAATGAGGATGGGGGTACAGTAAAGATACCTGCATTGTCAACAAGATCAATGGAACTTTGCTGCATTAAGGATGTAAACAGTGTATTTCATATTGGTGAAATGGGTTTCTGGGCTGAACCTATAAGGCAACATATGTCTTTGGTAATCAATGATTGTGAAAATACCATTTCAACTGATAACCGTTTCCTGGAAGGCTGTGTTCACACGCGTAACTATCTGGGTATCCCAATATTTGATAACGATAAGATCGTTATGGTTGCAGGTGTTGCAAACAAAACAGGTGATTATGACAGTTCTGACATAAGGCAGATAACACTTCTTATGGAAGCTACCTGGGAACTTATTAAGAGAAAAGAGGATGAGGATAAGATCAGAACATATGCGCAAGAGCTTGCAAAGAACAACCGGGAGCTTGAATCACTGGACCGCATGAAAGATGAGTTCATGGCAAATATCACACATGAACTGAAGACCCCCCTTATTCCTATCAAAGGATACAGTGAACTTCTTTTTGAAGGTCATCTCGGCAGCCTGGATGAAGATCAGAGGAGAAGTGTTGGAGTTATCCTGCAGAATGCTGACAGGCTGCATAAATTGATTGATTCCCTGCTTTATATGCAGAATATTCATTCCGGGAATGTCCAGTATCATCTGGATTCCATAGATGTTGCCAGTATACTTGAAAAAGTAACCGGGAACATTGTATCACTAAGAAAGGAAAATGGTCCTTCCCTTATCAAAGAATACACATCTCCCCTTCCTTTCATATGTGGCAACAGGGTATACTTGGAACAGGTATTCTTCCACATAATTGAAAATTCATTCAAATTCACTCCTCCTGAAGGGTCAGTGACGGTAAATGCATACCAGGAGAGGAGAATGATCCACATCATTGTGAAAGATACCGGCATTGGCATACCTGAAGCTGAACTCCAGAATGTCTTTAAGAGATTCTATCAGGCAGATGGCTCACTCACAAGGCGTTATGGTGGCAACGGGCTTGGATTATATCTTTGCAAAAGTATTGTGGAAGCACACGGCGGTTCCATATGGGCTGTAAGTGAAAAGGGCAGGGGCACGGAATTACATGTGCTTCTTCCGATAATTGAAGAAGGAAAGATCTAAGGTCCCTGCAGAACCATTTAACAATGATGAATCATATGTGCTATTGGTCCAATGAGCAACGAACATACAAAAATGGTCATCGGTATCGATGATACGGATTCCAGGGAGGGTATGTGTACTACATACCTCTGCGCCCTGCTAAGGGATGAACTGTCATCTTTTGCAAAAGCTGTATCAGATCCCATGCTTGTTCGGCTGAACCCCACGATCCCCTACAAGACACGTGGGAATGCCTCGGTTGCTCTGCTAGTGGAATGCAGGGAGCCGGAAAAAGTAATGGAACATGTGACCCGCAGGGTTGCCACCATGTCCTGTCTTGACAATGAGAACACCAATCCGGGAGTTGTTTTCATCACAGATGAGCAGTTCGGGACGGTGAGGCCCGACTTAAGTGAGTTCTTCAGACGTGCTGTAAGGGATGTTATAACAATTGATGAAGCAAAGGAAATGGCCCTGAAACTTTGCCTCCGGTTCCAGGTCTTCAAGAACGGACGTGGTCTTATAGGTGCTCTTTCTGCATGTGGTGCAATGCTTGATCCGGAGTGGGACCACACCTATGAGTATCTTGCATACAGGGTAAAAGATTCATGGGGGACACCACGCTCTGTTGATGATGATTCTTTGTTTAAGGCTGACAGGCAGACCTATCCGGATACATGGGATACCGTGGATCTGTTTAATGACATGGTTGTTTGTGTGCCCCATTCGGCAGATCCGGTCCTTTACGGGATAAGGGGAAAGGATCGTTCCTCTGTGGAGAAGGCTGCATCTTTTGTTCGTTGCGAGCCTGTGGAACGGGCATGCACATTCCGTACAAACCAGGGCACTGATATGCATCTGTTACCTGCGGGGGGCATATCTGAGATAACCGGGATGCACTCCTATATACTGGAAGGTCAGGTCTGTTCCATGCCTGCTACTATCAGAGGTGGACACACCATCTTCTCTTTACAGGACGCAGAAGGTCAGAAGATAGATTGTGCGGCCTTTGAGCCCACAAAGAACTTCAGGGAACTTGTGCGCCAGCTCATCCCCGGTGACAGGGTAATAGTTTACGGAAGTGTTACCGAAAGAACAGTGAACATTGAGAAAATAAAGATAATTGGTCTTGCATCTAAATATGAAGTCCTTAACCCTTTATGTCCTTGCTGTGGCAAGCGAATGAAATCCGCCGGCTCTGGCCAGGGTTACAGATGCAGGAAGTGCAATACAAAGTCAATGACAACGCAAAGCAAGGAAGTTAAAAGGGCTGTATTGCCTGGATTCTACGAAGTTCCTCCCTGTGCAAGGAGACATCTTGCAAAGCAGCTTCTAAGGTTTGGAAAAGAGGATGTACCAGTCTTTCCTTCCAGGTAAGGACATTTATTCCTGCATTATCGCAGGTCTCTGAGCTCTGCTATAGCCGGAGCTTTTTGTTTATGCAGGTTCATA
This sequence comes from Methanolobus sp. WCC5, assembly GCF_045690325.1. GTDB lineage: Archaea > Halobacteriota > Methanosarcinia > Methanosarcinales > Methanosarcinaceae > Methanolobus. The sequence goes on from NZ_CP146981.1 coordinate 2,073,265, forward strand.
TTGATGCGTCCTATGACAGAATCCCTCTGCCCGCCGGTAAGCCCGAGTGTGTTCTGTGCAACCCGGGGACTTTCACCCTCAAGCAAAAGTGCAAGGAACCTGTCAACCAGCTCGTAAGTGATGCCCAGTTCCTCCTCATCTGTCTGGCCTGCCCACAGTCTTGCAGAGGGGGCTTTTGTGATGATTTCCGGGGGTATTCCCATGAGTGATGCCATTTCCCTGACCTCGGTTTTGTACAGGTCCCCTATAGGCTCGATGTCAACACCGCCGTCCCCGTATTTTGTGAAGTATCCAAGCAGGATCTCTGTTTTATTGCCTGTGCCCATGACAATCCTTGCCATGCTGTTGGCATAATAATAAAGTACAGACATTCTTATCCTGGCCTTAAGATTGCCGATTGCATGTGAATTGGAAAGATCGCTCTCAGGGATAGAGTTCATGTATGCAGAAAGTATCTCTGAGATATCGATGGTCCTGAGTTCTATGCCAAGTCTCTCAGCCACCTCTGTGGCATCCAGTACATCTTCAGCAGGTGTGAGGTTAAGCTCCGGCATGTGTATACCAAGGACATTTTCCTTTCCTAGTGCTTCAACTGTCAGGTAAGCTGTAAGGGCCGAATCGATTCCTCCGCTAAGGCCGACAACAGCTCCTTTTACACCTGCCTGATTTGCTTTCTCCCTGATGAACCCCACGATGATCTCTTTAGCCTTTGAAATATCCATTGTACCATGCCTGCCGGATATTAACTGTGAATGCTATCAATTATACTTATCTGTTTGTCTTTGGCAGGAGCAGTTTTATGCCATTTTCTGTTATATCGTAATTAATGAGTTCAAGGGAGATCTTCGTGCCTCTCATTTTAGGTATGTGCATAAACCTTTCCATTTTTCCTGTGTATGGATTCTCTTTTGTCATCAGTCTGATAGTCCCGTATGTTGAATATTCAGCAATCCGATGAGTTAGCTCGTGTGCAGTTGCATCCATCATCATAAGGCATGTCCTCTTTTGCTTTGAAAGCAGATATGAAAGGGTGTCTATCTTATCCTTGAACTGTTTAAGCCCGGTTCCAATGGAGAACGTGCCCAGGTTATCCAGCACGAAGACCTCGATGTTATCCTCGGTTATATGTATCAGGTTGTTCAGGTCGTCTATATTTGTGTGTATATTGTCATTATCTTTTTGAATATCGAATGCTTTCAGTTCAAGATAACGTATCATAGAAAGCTGACCGTTCTTTATGAAAGGCTCAAGGTCAAAACCAAGTTCTTTTGCATGTAATACTATCTTTTCAGGGACCTCTTCGGTTGCCACCATCATGCATTTCCTTCCCTCTTTGCACATTCTGTAAAGAAACTGTATCCCAAAGATAGTTTTTCCTGTACCCGGTTCTCCTGTAATAAGGATACATTCGCCTTCGGGAAATCCGCCCTGTATCCTTCTGTCCAGATCGCTAATTCCGCAGGATAATCTTTTCATGAATTGTTGCTCCATTTTAAATCAATAGATTCAGAATTGATCTGCTATCACCATATATTATATATTATGTTCTATATAATACTATTATTAAATAAAAAACTCCATCTTTTGTAGCTGACAAAGAATTAATCTATGTTCAGAAAGTATCTTCTATCATATGGATTACTATATTGCTGATTCTGCGGTCTTCATTATGGGATCAGGGATCGAACCTCACAGGACAATAACGGTCCCTTCGGTGATCGATGAACTGAAAAGTTATGAAGCCTCCCTGCGGTTTGAACTTGCCAGGGAAAGCGGAGCTCGTGTGGAAATGCCGGATGAACATCTTCGGGAGGAAGTGGTGAGTGTATCCGCAAGAACACGGGATTGTGAGGAATTATCATCAACAGATATTGATATTCTTGCCAAGGCCCTTGAATATAAGGGAAGTTCCGTACTCCTTACAGATGATTATGCCGTTCAGAACGTTGCCAGGGTGATGGGTATAGAAGCCAGGCCTGTGGTCCAGAAAAAGATAAAGGATGTACTTGTATGGCAAAAGCAATGTACAGGTTGCCACCGGTGTTATGATGAGGGTGATATCTGCCCTGTCTGTGGTTCTTCTCTTAAGAAAAAGCGTAAAAGAAAAATATAACATCTCTGTTGTTGTATCATATATGGTATGGATTACAGATAAAATGAATATGCGGGATTCATATGAAGAATATTGAGAATTTGATCCAGAAAGCCCTTGAATTACAGGCTAACGGCCTTGTAACAAGGCAAATTGCAGATGAACTTAACGTTTCCCGGGAAACGGTCACGTGGCTTTTGACCCGTGCAAAAAAGGAAGACGTTTCCACTGCACCCAAAGACATATCCGTCAACTGGAGCAGTATTGGTAAAAGCGCCTACAGGATGCGCCATATAGGGATCGCGATGTGTGACATGGTGCTTGATACGGTGGAAGCCACGGGCAACGATATCGACCTGGTGGTCGGTATAGGGTTGAGTGGGGTTCCGCTTGCAAGTCTGATGGCAGATGAACTGGATACGGAGCTATCTGTTTATCATGCATATGGTGAACATGAAGGTGAGGCAAAGTTAAAGGGAGCTTTCAGCAGGAACTTTGCAGGTATCAAGGGCAAGAAGTGTATAATAGTGGATGATGTGATCACCACCGGTAACACCATCAACGATGTCATCACCCACCTGAGAAGCTCTGGTGCAAAACCACTGGCAATTGCTGTTCTTGTAGATAAAACAGGTTCTGATGCATTGTCAGATGTACCCGTGCATGCGCTTGTGCGCATAGTGCGCGTGGACTGAGGTCAGTTCCGGCCAGATCCACAGGGTCAAAAGGTTCACAGGAATTTATTTCAGAAGGTCCTATAGGAGTTATTCAACTCCTACGGATCCTACTTTTTCGGCAAGTTTTGAGAGCACTTCCGTGCGCATGCCTTCTACGAATTTGATGCTGCCCACTACCAGGTGTCCTCCTCCATTTACACCGCCGCCCTTGACCTCTTCGTGGAGCTCCCTTACCATCCGGGGAATGTTCATTTTAACTCCTTTTGAGCGAATGACCGCAAAATCAGGTCCATATCCGATGGTTATTACAGGTTTGTCTGCAAATCTGCGGCACAATCTGTCATGCACCTCCCCTGATGTTTTTCCGGGTGGGGGGAAGGTGAATTTGTGGGCGTAGTTCTCAACATCCAGTACATTGAGAATTGCTCCGTTGGGGAGGTTCTGGGATTTAACATGGGCCATGCAGACATCTATCTGCTCGGATATCATCTCATTTGCCTGCTCGCAAAGCAGGTTGACCAGGTTCTTGTGTATCCTGTGATCCCCAAAGTCCAGGATATCATCAATGATTCCTTTACCGTTGTTAAACTTAAGCCAGTATGCCTCAAAGTCAAGGGCAAGGGCCATATCCTTAAGGTCCTGCAGGCTGTATCTGTCAGCAACCATCTCAATGTATTGCCTTGCTTCGTCAGCTTCGGAGCGGTCACCTACTGCAGCCACAGCAGGAAGGTGGTCTATCTCCTTTTCCACATTAATATTGATCATGCGTGCAACCTCGGTACAGAGCATACCGGCGGTCACTCCGAAATCGCCTCCTACGTGGGCGGGATTAACATGTGCTATGAGGTAATCATCCACTTCCTTGTCGGGGTGGTGATGGTCCACGACTATCATCTGGATCCCATAGACCCTGGCCTGTTTCATTGCAGGCACATCCTCAAGGGTAGAGCCGTTGTCCACACTTACCACAAGTGGCATCTTCTGGCCATGCCTTGCAGTGTCCTCCAGGGCAAAACTGATGTCTCGTACAACATCCATGACCTCATAGAAAGGTGCCTTTGATGGTGCACGTTTGTAGAAATGATATTCTCCGTCAGAGCCATTAACTTCCTTTATCAGCGGAATTATGGCCTTCTCTATGGCCATTGCAGCGGTCATCCCGTCGGCATCCGCATGATGGCGCAGTATGATAGGAGTTGATTTGATTATCGCTTTTCTAATTTCCTTTGCAACTTTTTTCATGGCAGGTCTGAGTTTCTCAAGTACTTCACTCCTGACCATGTATTCGATCTCATAGGGCTCGGCTCTGTTGTCAATGGCTGCCTCTATTCTTTTGAGTATCTCGGCTTCTTTTGACCCAGTTAGTCTCTTAAGACTCTGGACTTCAAGCTGCACACTGTCTCCGCGGGATGTTATCTCCCCGGTGGCAGAAACTATCATATCTGACTCTATCTGCGGGTATGCCCTCTCCCCGGCACTCTCAAATGCAGCGCCTGAAACCTGTCCTGTTTCATCGGCAATGGTGAATATTGTAGGGCCTGCGGTTTGCTTGACCTGTATGACCTCACCTTCTATCCGTACCTTCTGGCCGACCATCCGGGAAACCTCGGTTGCCGTTTTTGTCGGAAGGTCCTTTTCAAGTTCCACTGTCTGATACTCTTTCAGCTTACGCGGCACCAGATCCATTTTGCCTTTTGGTTTTATTTCCTTAAGGCTTACTATGACAGCTTCCCCCACCTCCAGGGTCTCCTTCATGTTGCTGGAGTGTACAAGTCCCCTGAGATTGGAATTCAGGTCCACGAAAACACCAAAATCAGCAATGTTGCGTACAACTGCATGATACATCCTGCCAACTTCAAGTTCTTCCAGGGTGCATGAATTATCAAGTTTGTAAACGACCTGCTTCTTTGCACAGGACGGGCATATCTCATCTCCATCATAGGGCCCTTCCATTGCAGATCCGCATATTTTACATTTATAAAATGTCCCTTTGCCTTCACATGCAGTACATGTCTCTCTTGTCTCGATTTCCCCGCTTCCTCCGCAGTTGTTGCAGGAAGAACCGTTCTTCAGAAAATTGGCCATGTCCTTTTCAGAAAGTTTCATAAAGTCAATAGACTTTGATTTTCCTGTTCCTTTGCACTCCGGGCATTTGGCAGTGCCAGTGACACTATATCCTTTCCCATTGCACTCTATACATTTCTCACTCATTGTATCTAGTCTTAGATGGTATATATTGGATTTATGTGTTTGCTTGTATCTGTCTCAACCGCGCATCATATTATTATGCTTTTTTCCTGCCTGTTTCCAGGCTTATATCCGTCCATATGGCATGTCATTGTCTTTAAGGGACATCTTCAAAAGCCGGTTTGAAATTATTAACATCAAAATCAATCACATTAATAAACGATAAAAGAGTTCTATTGTTTGTTGGGTCTGAAACGTTATTATTATTATTATAATAACGACGCTTTCATGCTTTCGTGTACATCCCCTCAAACAAGAACTCAGACCCAGCCTTCTATTATTCATTTCTATACATGTTCATAAACACTGACTGGTTTGTTGTGTTATTATTGCCGATATTATATTATTTGAATAACTAGGCTCTGTAGAAATCCTTTCTTTATTAATAAACCACTGATAAATACGGATACACTCACCTCCTACGGAGTTGAGTTCCTGCTAAACAGTGGTTTAGCAGGTAACACAGATGAAAAATATCTGCGTGCATCAGCGTTACCTGCTAAACGGAGGTTTAGCAGGCACTCAACTCTGTAAGAGGTGAGTGTATCTGCGGTTCGGAAATTATTGAAAATAGGTTTTCTACAGAGCCAATAACTAGGTCATTTATATAACTTGTCTCCTTTATGTAATATGTATATGATAATTCAGGAGAATGGTTATGGTTTCGTTTGATATTATTTTGCCTCTGGCTATTGTAGCAATTTTCATACTGTCAAAAGCTGTGAAGATAGTCAATGAGTATGAGCGTGTGGTAATCTTCCGTCTTGGAAGACTGAGTGGTATTAAAGGTCCGGGTCTGTTCCTTATCATACCTATAATCGATACGGTTGTGAAGGTAGACCTGCGTGTTGTAACGATCGATGTGCCCAAGCAGGCTGTCATAACCCGGGATAACGTCACAGTGGCAGTTGATGCTGTGGTCTATTACAAGGTCATAGATCCCTCAAAAGCCGTTAATGAGGTCGAGAACTTCAAGTATGCCACAGCTATGCTTTCCCAGACAACCTTGCGTGACGTTGTTGGACAGATAGAGTTTGATGATGTACTGTCAAACAGGGATGATGTAAACAAAAGCATTCAGGAGATGCTGGACGTTGCTACTGATCCGTGGGGTATAAAAGTTACAAGTGTAACGCTGAGGGATGTCAGTATTGATGATGTAATGCAACGTGCTATTGCAAAGCAGGCAGAGGCAGAGCGTGAGAAGAGAGCCCGTATCATTCTTGCCGATGGTGAGTACATTGCTGCTACTAAGATGAAGGACGCTGCACGTCTTTATGAAGAAGTGCCTGTTGCCATCAAGCTCAGGGAGCTGCAGACCTATGCTGAGATAGCAAGGGAAAGGAACATGATCGTTGTTGCCAATCCGACAGATATTGGGAACATTGCTGCGTTCTCAAAGGCATTTGATAAGAAATGAAGGATGGAGGGCACATGAAAAATAAGTGCCTTTCATACCTTGGCACTTTTCTTTTTTTGTTATTGGTTCTGTCGCAGCTTTCTGGTCTTGCATTAGCTGCTGAGCAGAAGGTGCTGGTGCTTGAGATATCCGGCTCCATCACTCCTGTCTCAGATGACATAGTAGCTGATGCTATTGCCTTTGCAGAGAATGATAATTATGAAGCCATGGTGATCACTCTGAATACTCCGGGTGGCGGACTGGACGAAACCCTTAATATCATTGAACAGATAGCCGCAACAGATGTTCCTGTGATTGGCTATGTGTATCCGGAGGGGACCAAAGCATGGTCTGCAGGTACGCTTATTCTGATAAGTACGGATATAGCGGCAATGGCGCCCTTTACTATAATAGGTTCTGCACAGCCTGTTTCTGTAACTCCCGGTGGAAGTGAGCCTGTAGATGATGCAAAGATCATCAACGCCCTTGTTACAAGAGCCACTGAGAATGCAAAGAAGCACAACCGTAACCAGACTGCAGCTGAGGAATTTATCACTAAGAACCTTAATCTTGATGCTGATAAGGCCCTTGAGTATGAAGTTATTGAGTATGTTTCTTCCTCTATAGAGGATCTCATGTCCCAGGTAAGCGGGCAGGAAGTGAAAGGAAGAGTGCTTAACACCGAAGGTGCGGATATTACCTACTACCAGCCATCCCTGCGGCTTGAGTTCATGAACATCATATCAAATCCGATAGTATCCTCGTTGCTCCTGCTTCTTGGTGTCTATGCCGTTATCCTGGGTATATCAAACCCTGGTTTTGGAGCGGAACTCTTTGGTGTCATTGCAATCACCCTGGGATTGGTGGGCACCGGCTTTGATGTAAATACAGGTGCTCTGTTCCTTATTATTGTGGGTGTGATCCTGCTAGTGCTGGAATTCCAGGCACCGGGTTTCGGGGTTTTTGGAATCGCGGGCCTTGTGTGTATAATTGCCGGCAGTGTGCTGTTGGCACCCACTGATTTCCCACGCAATTATACTCCGGCGGAATTCCAGAGGACGCTCATAGTATCTATTGCAACACCTACTGTTGTTCTTGGACTGTTCCTGGTGTTCGCTCTCTACAAGGTAATAGAGGTCAAAAAAAGAAAACCATTGTTCGGGGAACTTATAGGGGATACCGGCCAGGCAGTCGATCCCATAGGTGACGGCAATGAAGGATACATACTGCTTCGTGGACAACACTGGAAAGCACGTTCCTCAGACATGATCGAAAAAGGAGACAAGGTCAGGGTGCTTGAGAAAGATGGCGTGGTGCTGGTCGTTGAAAAATTGAAAGATGAGCAGGAACTGAAAAAGGGATGAAGTGTATCTTCTGCAAAACCAAGGTTTAAGGAAAGAAAGGCAGGTCCTTTCTATTTCCTTTTTATCATTTCGATAACCCGGCGTTTCTTTTCCATGGCAATGAGTGCCGCTTTGTCAATGGCTTTTTTCATATCATCAAAATCACGGGGTTTCTCATCGCCAATCATCTTCTTTATAGGAGTGTAAGCGGATTCACGGAATCGCGGTGTGAAATCCCTTGCTTCGCCGTTTATAATTATTTCTGATCCGGTGCCTTCAACAACTCTCCCGATTATTGCAATGTCAACATCTGCACTTCGGATGGTCTTCATAATGTCTTGCGCATACTCTTCAGGTGCAATTATAAGCAAAGCATCAAGGGAAACTCCCAGATAATCTATCTCAAGGGATTCAAGCATTTCAAGGACCCTGGGGTTGACAAGTTCTCTCATTTTCTTTTCTTCAAAAATGAGCTTGACACCTGCTGTTCTGGATATCTCCTTGGCATCTCCCCTTATGCCGCCGTTTGTGACATCTGTCATTGCATGGATGAACTTAACAAGACCTGAATCCAGCAGTTTCTCGCATGCTTCCAGGAACTTTATGTTGATGGTCTCATCAACGATGTCATGCATCCCGTAGTAGAGTGCGGTCGTGGATATTGTTCCGCCGCCTGCTCCTTCTGTCATCAGGATCACATCTTTTGCCTGTGTCTGCTCACGTGAGGTCAGTTCTGTTGAAACACCAACAGCACCCACCCCTCCAGTCATGCGTTCACCTATTACCATGTCACCGCCGATCCTGAGGGTGCTTCCGGTTATCAGCGGGATGCCTGAGAGTTCCGAGACAGTTGTGATGCCGGCAATGTGGTCAAAGACCTTTCCCACATCCCCATCATCTGCCACATGGATGTCAGAGAGCATGGCAACGGGTCTTGCACCCATTACATAGATATCACGCAGTGCTGCTCTTGCAACGTGAAATCCTGCAAGGAATGAATAATCGCTAAGCCTGGAGTGCATGCCGTCCACGGTGAGGATGATGTATTCACCAGCATCAGACCTCACAACTCCTGAATCGTCAAGATGTGTTGTGTCAACGACTGCCTTTGTCTTGCCGATTACCTCGGCTATCTTCTCATGTGTATAGAAGTCCCCAAGACCCCTGGAACCGACACCGAACTGTCCCATTGTCACACCTGATATGGTGGGTTTAAGTACGTCACCTTTCAGGTCAAGGGTCGCTTTTGCTTCGATAATGGTTGCCTGTGCGAGTTTACGTGCATGTTGCGGGCTTGTATCCTTGACCTCCAGTATCCTGGCAGTGAGTTTGTCCTCAAGGTCGGTTTCGTTCTTTCCAAGCCCTCTTTTTGCGTAGCCTTCAATATCCATATTCTCATCTCTTTAGCACATAGCAACGAAATTCTTCAGTATCTTCAGTCCCACATCCCCGCTTTTCTCCGGATGGAACTGGGTTCCTATGACATTGCCTGCATCATTTACGATGGCAGCTGCGAATCCAGTACCGTATTCGCATGAAAGAAGTGTGTTCTTCTCAGCGGTATCAACGTAGTATGAGTGGACGAAGTAAAGAAAAGCACCGTCATCCATACCTTCAAAAAGAGGATGTTGCTGTGTTATCCTGATAGAGTTCCATCCCATGTGAGGGACTTTGAGTTCAGAGTGCGGGAATCGGAGTACTTTTCCTTTTACAAGGCCAAGACCTTCGGTGATACCGCCTTCCTCAGATGTGCTCATCATCATCTGCTGTCCCAGGCATATGCCCAGCATGGGCTTGCCCGAGGCAACATAATCATCGATAGTGGCTCTAAGGGCCTCTACATTTTTCATTGCATCCCTGAATGCCCCAACCCCCGGAAGGATCACACCTTCAGCATTCCTTATCTCTTCGGGGTCGCTTGATATGAGTACGCTGGCTCCTGCATGCTCCAGGCCCTTGCGGACACTCCTGAGATTACCAAGTCCGTAATCGATGATAACGATCTTCTTCATGTGAGAATTAAAGAATGGTTTTGGTACATGAATGTAACGATTATAGCTTCTGAAGGCAGATCCTGAAAGGATTTTTTCATTATGGTTGAAAAGCGCAGATGGATGCAGATCACATGGATGTTTGTTCTGTGCCTGTGCGCAGGACCTTAAAAAGGATGGAAGAAATAAATAGAAAAAGGATCAGGACAGTGCTCCTGCTGTCCTGATAATACCAGATATTCTGCTATCATTCCAGTTTGAACCTTGAAATACTACCCTGCAGGTGTTCTGCCATGCCGGCAAGATTGTTTGCTGCTTCAAAAAGGTCTGACATCATGGCAGATTTCTCTTCAATGGTCAGGGATATCTTCTGAGTGCCGGCTGCAGAGTCTGCAGAGATGGCAGAAACATCTTCCAGGGAGGCTGTGACCTCCTGTATCGATGCGGACTGTTCCTGTGTGGCAGCGGCTATCTCCTGTGCCATCCTTGCAACTTCCTCGCCGTTTCTGATAGCATTCTTCACAGCTTCAACAGCCTTGCTTATGGATTCAGAACCTGCTTCTACTTTGACGGTTTCGTTTCTTATTGAGTCCACTGCGTTTTCGGTTTCCAGCTGCACATCCTTGATCAGCTTGGCAATTTCCTTTGCCGCAGAACCCGATTCCTCTGCAAGTTTGCGTACCTCGTCAGCAACAACGGCAAAACCACGCCCATGTTCCCCTGCCCTTGCAGCTTCAATGGCCGCATTCAATGCCAGAAGGTTGGTCTGGTCTGCAATGCCTGTGATTACGTTAACTATCTCACCTATCTTGGCTGACTTGGTATCCAGTCTTTCAATGACCTTTACTGAGTCATGAGATGATTCTTTTATTCCATTCATCTGCATGAGCAGTGATTCGGACTGCCTTCCTATATCCTGCATCATCTCATTGGCATTCATTGAAGTCGCTGATGTATTTCCTGCATTGTTAGCTATATCCTGCACAGCCATGGTCATATCGTTCATTGCATAGGTGATCTCGGATACTTTCTGGGACTGGTTGTCAGCTCCGGATGATATCCTTGAGGCATCCTCTCTTACCTCTGAGAAAGAAAACCTCAGTTTTTCTGTAAAATCAATGAAACTATCTGCCGTTGCGTTGACAGAGATAGACTTCTCCTGTACCTCCTGCACAATTTCCTTTATGCCCACAACCATCTTATTGATGGAGGCCCCAAGTTTTCCAATCTCATCATCTGACTCCTGCACCTGTACGGTCATGTCGCCTCCTGCAATGTGCTCGGTTGCTTCAACGATGCGATTAAGTGGCTTTGCAAGTGAATTTGCAATGAACAGGCCAAACCCGACAGACAGCACAAGTCCTATGATCGAGATCATAAGGGTGTTGTTTGTTGTCTTGTCTGCAAGAAGGCTGACACCGTCAAGAGGAATGGCTGATTTGATGTATCCTTTTGTTGTGCCGGTGTAGTCATTAAAAGGTATCAATACCACAAGTTGAGATCCGTCATCTGATGTGAATGACACTGATTCTCCTTTCCTGAGCAAATTAAGCTGCTCTTCTGTCACGGTAAATGGATCGTTTTTGAGGGTTGAGGCCAGCAAACCATTGTCAGTGGATTCCCACGAGACGCTTTTTGCATCCGGGAATGTGTATATGAAGTAATTGCCTGCAAAATCATCCTGCAACTGGGCAAGGAACGTTTCATCAAAAGCCAGGCCGTATTCCACTGAACCTATGTGTTCCCCATTGTATGCAAGGGGCGAGACTACCCTGAAACCATATCCTCCTTTTCCTTCTTCCAGGCCGCTGATCGTCTCACTCCTGGCATTTGCTTCATTTACGGTGTTCCTGAATGAGGAAAGGTCATCTCCATATTTTTCAGGACTGTGCAACCTCAGGAAAGATGTGGAATCCGGCAAGTGGAACTGGAACTGTTCGACACCTCTTGATGAAAGTTCTTTATAGATGGGCAGAAGCAGTGTGCTAAGGCCTTCTCTGTCCCTTTCAGCAAAAAGTTTCAGTATATCCTGGTTCTCACTCACGGTCACAAGTGAGGTAGTTGCGGTCTCCACCTGCATTTCCATCCGGGTGTTTACACTTTTCTCAACCTGCAGTGCAATATCATGCTTTTGGGATTCTATCAGCATATCCTGATTGTTTGCGCCCTGATATGCAAAAAGCACTATCAATAGCATTGATAACAGGATGAATGAAAGGATTATCTTGTTCTTGAACTTCAATGTAATTCTCCCTATCCAATTTATATTATCCATATTATTATAATATATTAATGTATATTTAAACTGCTTATTATTTTCTCTATATTTAAACATACTGGTTATTTGAAAAAAGTGCAGTTACTATCAGATGGGCTTTCTGTTCATCATGTATCTGTAATTATCTTATCTATATGCTGCTGCAATATGATTTTTTTATGGTGCTTGCTGCAAATGCACATATACATGCAAGTTATTAAACTTTATATATAAAAATCAGATACAAATCAATAAATTTATATCTCATGTGTTTTTCCTACGAACCGGTGATTTTTTGAGAATAACAGAAAAACTGTTCAATGATGATAGGGCTATTGAGCTGCCTATCAATATTGTTGTTATGCTGGTGGTTGGTATGGTCGCCCTTGCAGCACTTGTGGCAATAATCCCCCCACCGACAAAGAACATGTCAGTGAGTATTGTTGAATCCGGGGAGAATGGCACTGCTCTGAAATCAGGCAATACGGTAATAATCGATTCTTTAAGCGCTAACTCATTTGATATCGATGTGAGCATGTCTGTGGTCGACCCTGACGGTTATCCGGTGAGGGATGCAAACGTTGTGCTGCGTGGTCTTGGAGGTGTGGCAACAGGTGTCACTGATGATAATGGTATGTGCGATCTGTTCACTGCCGATGGTGCGCCCCTGAGCCTTGGCTCCAACCAGAATGAAGGCACTCTGGACCTTACCATATCGGCCAATGGTTTCTATGATTTTGAAAAGACAAATGCTGTCATGATAGTCAGGACCTCATGATCCTGACCACTTTTTTATTCCGGAGCTTTGCATGTTATCAGATGAGAATGCCTCGGTGGACCTGCCCATCAGGATAGTGGTACTGACCATCATCGGAATGATAGGCATATATGCTATTCTCAGTGCTGTCATGAGCACGCCCTTTGTTCCTGATACCATGTTCGCATCCCCGGACCGCAGCAGCTTTAACATGACCGCAAATGTGTGTGATTCCCCTGATATGACAGTCCGGGTCTTTGATAATGAAGGGCGGCCTGTAGGCGATGCAAATGTCGTTGTCTGGGGCCCTTCCAGGAAAAAGGCTGTTGGTGGTGTCACAGACCACAACGGTGAGTTCCATTACAGATTGCTGAATATCTCCCTGCCGCAGGGGAAAACAGAAGGTTACCTTTCAGTGAAGGTGATGCAGGAAGGCTACCTGGATCACAATGATGACCTGTTTGTGAAGGTCAGGAAAGTGTGATATGCTCAGGAGGGTATGATCCTGTCCTGTTATGTAAGCTATCCTTTCTCTCCATGACCTTTGTTCTTGTTCATGTGAGGGGCCGCAGGGATCCTCAGGTATATTTAGTACGGACCCTCAGTTAGATCATGCTTTTTTGCTGTTGGCCATATAGAACTTCAACAACACCGCCATTGCAAACACCAGGGCTATGGCAAAGGAGAAGTAGGCCGAGCGTATGATGTCCCAGCGGCCCTGCATTATGAGGATGCCTGTGAGTGTCAGTATGAGCGCTCCCACAATGCCTGACAGCTCCACAGGGACCTTAACAGAACCGATGCTGATGCGGTTGCGGTTCTCAGCTCTTTCAAGACGCATGCTGAGCCGGGATATCTCGTTCTTTAAGTCAAGTGTGCAGGACCTGGTGAGCAGCTCTTCCTCTTCTTTGCGGGAACTGTTCTTTTCCAGTTGTTCACTGAGCCCTTTGTTCTCTTGCCGAAGCTCTGTGATGTGTGAGTCCATCATGCTTATCTGTGTGCCAAGTTCCAGGACCTTCTCTTCAAGGCCCGGGTCATGTGACCTGCCCTGTTTTAGCTCAGCGATGTCTGAAAGGATAGCTGTGATGTCCTCCCGTATCCCTTCAAGGGACTTCTCAGGATCGATCTCATACTCCTCAATGATGTCCTGCAAAGCTACATCCACAGATAGCCTGCGTTCCACTGCACGCAATCTTCTTTCCACGCTTCGCACGTTCTGGTCAATGGAGTGTAACCTGCCGTTGATGTCTTCTTTTACCTGGTTGTCGTTTTTCATGACCTGCCCACCAATTGAGCGGTCATTTTTTACTTAATCTATTAAAATCCTTCGATTTTAGTCGGATAATTGAAGAGTTATATTCTCGGGAGTTACGTTGAGAACGTAGTACTTGTGTTTGTCCAGCATGATTGAAGTGCTCTTTTTGGAGAAGAAGATGTTAAGTCCATGTCCCTGGTATCCGTTTGAGAGCAGCATGCCTATGGAAAAGGTGTTCTCATCGGGCATCCCGCAGTAGACCATGTCTACCATGCTGGTCTTTAGAAAGCCGCTTTTGATGGTCTTTCTTTGTCCGGTGTTAAGCATGAATATTTCCGCCATGGTGTGACCTCTTTGAAGACCTGTTTTCCAGCTGTTGTTGTATTATATTGCACATCTGTATTGCCAAGCGTGTTTACCAGCAGATGCCCTGGTAATCGATCTGCGTGCTGAGCTTCTCAGGATTGATAAGATGCCTGCCGTCAATGACCACACGACTGGCCATGAGGCCAAACTCTTTGTCAAGGTTCCTGAACTCGTTCCATTCTGTCATGATAAGACACCCGTGGGCTTCTGTCAGGGCATCAGATGCGCTCTTGCAGTATGTTACATCTTTGAAGAGCTTTTTCATGCTTTCCTCTGCCATGGGGTCGTATGCGGCGATATCGGCTCCAAGGCGCAGCAGTTCCTCGATAACCGGAATGGATCTTGATTCCCTTATGTCATCAGTGTCGTTCTTAAAGGCCAGGCCCAGGACGGCTATCCTCTTTCCTTTCATGTCGCCTTTCATGTCGCTTATCTTTTCCCGGAGCAGCTCCACCATCTTCAGGGGCTGCCTGTTGTTGATATCAACTACGGACTGGAGGAGTTGTGGTGCATATCCCATGTCCCTGGCCTTGCCTATCAGTGCCTTGACATCCTTGGGGAAACATGAGCCTCCAAAACCTGCCCCGCAGTTCAGGAACTGGCGCTCTATCCTGAAATCCGTTCCTACGGCATCCATGACCTCATATGTGTCGATGCCAAGTTGCTTGCAGATGTTGCCCACCTCGTTGGCAAAGGATATCTTGGTTGCCAAAAATGAGTTGTTGACATATTTGATCATCTCCGCGGTCCTGGGATTTGTGTGTGTTACCGGACGATCCAGCTTGCGATAGAGCTCTGACACCACAAAGAACGACCTCTGGTCAATTGCACCCACCACGATCTTGTCCGGATGCATGAAGTCATACACAGCCTTGCCTTCCCGCAAAAACTCCGGGTTCATCACGACCCCAAAGTCCCTGCCCGCCTTCTTCCCCGAATACTCCTCCAGAATAGGAAGCACCACCTTTTCGGTAGTCTCCGGCACCACGGTACTCTTCACAACAACAACATGATAGTGTTCCTTCTTAGCTATCGCCCTCCCAAGGCTGGCACTTGCCGCCTTAACAATTGAGAGGTCAATACCCCCATCCTCCCCCGACGGCGTCCCCACGCAGATAAACGAAGCGTCCGAGTTCGCCACAGCATAATCATAATCCGAGGTCGCAATGAGCGTCTTTTGCGTATGCCTTGCCAGCAGCTCATCCAGCCCCTCCTCCCATATGGGCGCAACCCCCGCATTGATTTGTTTTACCTTCTCCTCATCGATGTCAATGCAGATAACCTCATGCCCAAGCTCCGCAAAGCAAGCCGCAGAGACAGACCCGACATAGCCTGAGCCAATGATTGATACTTTCATGTATGGATTCTCCTTATGGTAGAAGATTGTTTGGGAGTGTATATTAGGATTTGGGGTGGAGTGATTTTAACTCATGTTTTTAGTTGGATACTTATTTATACTAACCTGGTAATCATGTCTAAAACTTAATTAAAAAGCAGTAATCTCTTTATATTAAATTCAACTGATAGTATATATGGGATACAATACTTCGTTTATGTTGGTGAGATAATAAATCAGGAATCTACAAGTGATCTCTATTGGAGATAAGTGCAGTGAAAAAATCTCTGACATTTCTTGATCTATTCGCCGGAGCAGGTGGTTTATCAGAAGGTTTCATCAGAGCAGGTTACTCTCCGGTTGCACACGTTGAAATGGATGCTGCAGCTTGTTATACATTGAAGACAAGGGCAGCATATCACTGGCTTAAAGCGCACGGCAAAATCGAAATTTATAATGACTATCTTCATAGGAAAATCAGCCGTTCTCAATTATATGATTCAGTTCCTGAATCGCTGATCAATTCAGTTATTAATTCTGAAATAAACAAAGATTCTCTATCATTTATTTTTTCTGAAATTGATGGATTATTAGGCAATCAGCATCTTGATCTTGTAATAGGTGGTCCTCCTTGTCAGGCTTATTCATTAGTTGGAAGATCTCGTGATTCTAATAGAATGATGGGTGACAAGAGAAATTATCTTTTTGTTTATTATGCAGAATTTCTAAAAAGATACAAACCCAGATATTTCGTATTTGAAAATGTAACTGGATTGCTATCTGCAAAGTCTCCTGAAGGGAAGTTATACTTTGAAATGATGCGGAGTCTTTTCCGGGAGGCAGGATATAATACCGAGTTTCGAACTTTATCTGCAAATGATTATGGAGTACTTCAGAAAAGAAAACGTATTATTTTAGTCGGTAAAAGAGGAAAGGAAACTGGTATTTTTCCTGAGCCAGAAGAGTGGAAACCAGATGTAAATGTGGGTGAAGTACTGGATGACTTGCCAAAAATCAACGCTGGTGGTGGTTCTTTATTTTCATGTGCTTTAAGTGAATACAATGGTAATTATCTTTATGAGTCAGGTATAAGGGATGATTGTTTTCCGGTTACCTTACATCAGGCAAGACCTCATACAGAACAGGATCTTGAAATATACCGGATTGCTGTTCAAAAGTGGAATAAAAAAGGTGATCGTTTGGATTACAACGATTTGCCAGAACATTTAAAAACTCATAATAATCGCTCTTCCTTCCTTGATCGTTTTAAAGTAGTCTCAGCAAACGAAGCATCTTCACATACTGTCGTAGCGCATATTTCTAAAGATGGACATTATTATATTCATCCTGATATCCAGCAAAACAGATCGCTTACCCCCAGGGAAGCAGCTCGTCTGCAAACTTTCCCGGATAATTATTTCTTTGAAAGTGTCTCAGAGAAGCCTGGTCGTACTGCAGCTTATCGGCAGATAGGAAATGCGGTTCCTGTCTTACTGGCTCAAAAAATTGCAGAAAAGCTAAAGGAAAAATGGTAAAATGAAAGATGTATTTGAAAAATTCTAATTCTGGTGATTTTTATTGGATGTTCATTCTCCAAAAGTGCGCAGTTATAATATGTCTCAAATAAAAGGGAAAAACACCAAGCCAGAGATGATTGTACGCAAGTGGCTCTGGAATAACGGATATAGGTATCGACTTCATCTCAAATATCTGCCGGGGAAGCCGGACATTGTTTTCATAGGGAGGAAAAAAGCTATTTTTGTGCACGGTTGTTTCTGGCACAAGCATGATTGTAAGTATTTTAAATGGCCGAAGTCTAATATAGAGTTCTGGCATCAAAAGATAGAAGGTAATGTAAAAAGGGATTCTTACAATTATTCAAAGCTCGTATCAGCAGGATGGAAATACTTAGTAATATGGGAATGTGAGTTAAAAAAGCCGGACTTGGTTCCACTATGGAATAATGTTAAGGAGTTCCTTGATTCATAAGTTATCATTGGAAAGTACATTATTTATTAATATTTAATTTTTTTATTACTATGTTTAATCAAAGTTCACTGTGTTTTTGGATTCCAGCCACGTACTTCCGAGTCGACCCATATTTTTTTGCATGCTTTCGAAAGAACAACAGACGGTTCACGATTCTGTTTAAGAATTCTTCCAATATTATAACACTGACTTCGGGCTTTAGGTGAAAGAAAATTGCGTTCCTTGAGCCATTTGGAAAGTTCGAGCCAAGCAGTAAATCCCTGTGCCTTACAAAAATCTACAGCTTCAGATTCATCTTTGGTACGGGGGTCATAACTATTCTCTTTAGATTCAAGAGAAATGAATGAGCTCTCTATATTTTTTGGAAGGCTGTAATGTTTCTTTCTAAGTTCTTTCCAACATTCTTCTTTTTTGCACCACTCGCTGATATTTTTATCTGTATTTCTGATATGTTCGTTTACAATATAGCACATATCTTCAATGGAGTCCAGAATGTTTTCATCTACATTTTGTTTATTCCATATTTTATCCAAATCAACCTTAGAATCGGTCATTTCGAATATCCATGCGAGAGTATATGTTACGATAGCATGACGATATCCTTCGAATTTTTGCCTTGCTACTATTTTTTCTGCTTCCTTCCAAATATTCACAAGTGCTACAGTCCTTTTGAAAAACAGTTCCCAATCTTCATCCTGTTCTTTGAGCCATGTATTGAAGTTTGCAAAATTTTTTTGTGCACCTAAACATACTATATGTGGTTTTTTAAGAAAAGTGTTCCACACTTTTCCGAATAAGCTCTTGTCAAATCTCTGTTTTTTTGGGTAATATGCTTCAAAGGCTTTTTGTTGGGCGGGAGTTCTTGCTTTTAAATTCTTTGTTTCTTCATAGCTTCCTCTACTTTTTTCGTAGAACCAGTATGATTCCCTTGATCCCCCCGTGGGATCAGGTGAACGCAGTCTTTTTGATATTTCATGTAACTCTGGATGCGGAGGGTCATTGGCATTTAAATCTGCCATACTTACACGATTTTGTGTGTTTGAATACTCACTAATACGGGGAACAAGATTTCCAATGTCTTCTTCATTGTTAATAACAATAAGTTTCATCTGGACTGAAGTCTCTGATAAATCTGCCTTTTGCTTCTTATTTGTATGATAGAGTGAAGCTACTGTCTGACCACCGTTTACAATCTGAAAATCAATTGCTTTGGATATTCCTTTTATGTTTTCACCTAAAGGAATTTCCTCAATTTCCCTAGCAAAAACCGTAATACCATTGTTATAAGCACAAAACATATTGGGTTCTTTAATTATTGTGTCTCGGATACCTTTGTTTACCTTACCTCTGGCAGATAGAAAAACTCTGACATTCATTTCAAGTAATTTTGTTCCCCACTGAGAGTAAATATCTGCCAGAAATTGACCGGATAAATATGATAGATAGGTTCTGTATCTGCTATCTGTATCTATATAAGATAAACTAGGAATTGCTTCTCCATTAATTTCAGCAAAATCTATAATTATTGCTTCTTTCTCCTGTTTTTCAGTGAAAAGCAATATTCTTTCGATATCCCATATGATACGTGTAATTCTAATACCTTTAACATCGTCATACTCAGCTGATCTCTTGGGTGCGAATCCATCTGTAATTAAGATAATTCTCACATCATTTATTTCGTTTTTGAGACTATAAATTAAGCTAGCGAGATCATGGGCTTCATTAGAAATATCAATACGTTCGTAAAGTTTCTTTAAACTACGCTCAAAAAAGTTTGTGCAGCGCTTGAATATATTATCTACAATTGTATTTGTTACTCTGGCATTTGATAAATCCGTTTCATCAATCCAGTGTGCAACTATAAGATAAAGTGTGCCAAAATGTTCATCAAAATGATATCCGTCTACTTTTAAACCGTGTCCTTGATAAGAGCAGGTTAAACAATCATCTATCTCTCCTGCTTCTACCAGAATTTCACTCATTTCTTCAACAAAACGATGCTCTTTGAGAAGATCAAGTTCAAGTGAAGCAGTTGCTATGTCTGAATGAAACCTTTCCGAAGCTTCCTGAAGATTCATCTTTTAATCCCCATAAAACTACTCACAGCAGAATGTAAATCTATTAAGAAATCGGAGCATGCAGAAATAGTTACCGAATAAGAAATGTCCCCCACTCCAGTGGGTGGATTAATTATACGTGGAAATCCCTCTGAAACCCGAAAAGTTTCCTGTTTCTTCAGGACATATCCAGAAGTGTAATTATGTTCGTGAAAATCAAAGTAACCGTCTTTTTTCAAAGCCTTTTCAAATACATCACTTGCTATTGAATTGGATTTCAGAATCGTTCTTAATTTGGCAACCATCTCTGGCAATGTCTCTCCTCCAGATTGAAGTTTCTGCAATGTTAATACATATAAGTGCAGTGAAACCAATCCTCTGTCGTCCAGCTGACGCTCATTACTTATTTTCACCCTCCGTGGTTCTTTCGTCATGGTTGTCTTTACTTCCAACACTCTTCCATCTAGTTCGAAATCATAGTATCCATTCTTATAACCTTGCCAAGATTCAACTGCAATTGGCATGTCCAGAACAGTTTCAACAAGAAGCAATTCCAACCACGTAAGTTCACCATAAAGGCCGCGTTGAGCCTCAGGAGATAACCCTTCCGGCCCGTAATTTTTGAAGAAACGCGTCCATTGATCAAGAACGATTTTCAATTCACGTGTTCTATGTGAGGAATCACTGATGGAAGACAATGTTTCTGCAATATCACTACAGACAGTTGTAAATATTCGTTTATGTTCAGCATTTTCCAAACAGATGGATATATGTTGGGTGTTTTTCTTGGGGACATCAAGTTTGAGAATATCGAATTTCATTCCTACCCAATTTGGGGGATTGAATTGGTATTCATCATTTTCATCAATCTGAATGAGAAGTTCACGAAAGTTTCCCGGATTTGTTATTGCAAGTCGAATTCCAGACTCATTTTCAAAATCACACCTTATAAGTCTCCTCATATCATCTTCTTTTATTTCATTTTCCAGATTGTACCATATACTGTCAATTTCCGTCTCCATTATACCCACCACTATTCAAAGTTATTTTCTTCATCCATCCAAACCGAGTTAACTACATATTCAACTGGGGATGCATTTTGACTTGTGGGAAAACTGATACCAAAACTAACTACTTCCTCTCCATTTCCTCCATAGTTCTGCCTCGTTTCTGTGCATTCTCCTTTAATTATATATATAATTAATAATCCACGCCTTTCTGGGCGTACATGACGGACAGCAATTTGCAAAGTTTTAATTTTATCTTTATTTGATTCAAATAATTGCTCTGCTATTTTCATTTCATCTTCGGAAAGGTCTGAATGTTCGTCAGGTGGGTTTACAAGTCTTCCAATTGTAATTGAATTCTCTGATATGTTAGTAGCAGCTCTTATCCCCGGGTTTATTTCATAGTCAAGTACTTTAAAAGATGTTCCTTCTCCATATTTTGAGACAAGGACGACATCCCACTCTATTAGTTCTTCATTCTTGTTTTGTTCTTTAATGTAATTTGCCAATACAGCGGGTTTAACAAATCTCATAGCACCTTCATTTATCTTATATCTATGCAAAAAGTCTATAACTATAGCAGAAGGAACTTTTTTCCATTGATAACGAGGTCTCTTTTCATCAAATTCATTCTCAAATGGACGTCCCATTTCTTTAATTAGTTCATGAAGAGCTTGCATATTATTTTTCAGATGCTTCTTGTCAAATACAATAGTTTCAGATATTTTTCCAGAATATGAAAGTTTAATTTTTTTAGCATTTCGGGATTTTGCGGCGGATGTCACCATAAGGCTGCTATGGCTTCTGACTTTGAGCCCAAAATTGGTAGGGGTTTCATTTAAATATGACATATAGTCTATCTCTTCTCTTAATTCTCTTGTAGCACTGGCAATATGTCGATACCATGATAAAAGATTATTAGTCGTGTAGATGCGGCAAAGATCGCTAAATCCATCCCGGTATCCAAACCACCTTCCCATTTGCATTAGAGTATCATACATTTCGCTTGTCCTGAGATAATAGCTTACGGTTAAGCCTTCAAGAGTCAATCCCCTAGATAGTTTATCCCCTCCAATTGCAATAATATTGAGTCCTTTTTCTTCCCATGGAACTACTTCTTCATTTTGAATTTTATTTCTTACTTCGAGTTCAGTATCCCTGTATTCCAAAGAATCTTTAGCAGATCCATTGATCAATTTTATCTTAATAACTCGGGTTGTTTGGTAGAGTTTATCTTCTATCTCTTCCCAGCTATGCTCCACAGCTTCATTAAAACCAAGTTCTTTCATTTTTCTTGTTGTTGGAAGGTAATCCTTTTCCCAGATATCTCTGAAATCAGAAAGCTCTTCACCACTCATTATTCTTGCTGCCAAGTTACGAAGTTCTTTTTCAACTAGCTGATAAACGTTTGTTTGCACACCTGTGTATCTAGTGACATGTATTAACATGGAATTATGAGGAGGTCCTTGCTTCCTAATGGAACGTGCTGCACAACTAAGAAGAAAACTCTTAATTGCTTTCTTCATACTTTCCGGGAGGGTTTCAATTACCTGTGTAATTTTGTGTTTATCTGGAATAATATGGCTGTGGTCTTCAACTGGTCTTGTTAAAGGTAGGGCTTCTATCTCTTCAATATTCCTTTTTGAATCGGCCTTAAGTCCAAAAACGTCCTCAGCACCAAGATAATTGCTTGGCTTTGGAAGGTTCATGATAAAACTTTTAGGGAATATATCTTCACCATATTTTTCATGTGTGTGATCCTTATGAATGAAGATATTTGCATAGGGCGTTGCAGTGTAACCCAAGTAAATACTTTTATCAAATAAAGAAAGAAGCTCTCTTATCAATCTATTTGTTTTAGTAGGATCCCATTCCTCTACTGGCCTTCCTGTATCAGGATTAATTTTTGGTTTCTTGGTATTGACTGAAGCATAATCGCATTCATCATCTATAATAAAGACAGGAATCTCTGATGTAAAATTGTTTCCTCCATGATTATCACCTGTTTTGCACCACCTCAGTACATTTTCTAATATAGTTGTGTGTTTTTTTACAACAAGAACTATAGGAGGCGCATCATTTGAGGGAAATATTCCTATTTGATTGGCAATAGTTGTTTTGAAATCTCCCTTCTCGTTGCTGCTTGTAAGCGTATAGACTGTTTTGTGATTGTTATATCTTTGACGTACACCTATCGGTTTTTCTCCACCTGTGAGTTTTTCAACCTTGTCGAGGTCATAGCCAAGAAATTCTTCATTTATTCTTGACTGGGTCTGACTTCTCAGGCTATTATGTACTCCTGCCATGACAATGAATAGCTTATATCCTGCGTCTGCTGCCTTGGTGATAAGGGCAGTGTAATTGGCTGTTTTCCCGGACTGGACACTTCCCATTACCATGCCCCTGCGGTCCCAAGTACCTGACTTTTGTGGATCTTCAATACGCGATAGAATCTCACTTGACATACTATCTATACTATCTACAATATTGGGTGGCCATCCTTTTATTGATGTAAGATAACCTTTATAATGGTCCCAGAAATGCCAAGGAATTTCTCTCTTTATTCCTGTGTTTGTTGCTGGGTTAAACCAATTTTCATGGTCGGTATTATCGTCTAAGAATGTTTCCTTTCCAATAACAATCGAATGACTTGCTTCAATTTTGTTGAACAACAAATCCTCATCAATATAGTCATTGCCATAGGCACGCTTCATCATCTCTATGAATTCTCTGATTGAATCGGGGGTTGCCTTCGTTTCTGAAAAATAAGAGTATGACATATTTAAGATGGTATCGTATATATTGCCTGCATTATTCATTTACTTCACCCATTTCTTCTAAAGATGCCCTATAAGCGGGATGTGTATTGAAGGGTTCAAGTGACATTATGACATCTATGGCTTCTTCATGATTTTTGCCTTCTTCACGTTTTCTTTGATAAAAATTTCGACATAACATAATCATTTCCGTGCTTGGATTATTTATTTCAAGAGGCTGATCTACATGGCAATCTTCAATCTCGGAATTATCCATGATTATTAAACGATAGGGAACTGTGGTTTCTATAGTATGAAATATTTTATTTGCCCAAGAGCGGGATGAATTATTTTCCTCCAGCAAACTGCTTATGACTTCATTTTCACGATTTATTTTGTAGACAATTTTTTCCCCAATTCTCTTTTTTACCCATACTTCGTCCGTGTTTTTTCTGGAATAATTGCGTGGAGCCCCGGTTCTTGCTTTATATATTTTCACTGCTTCAGCTCTGGTGGCTCTTGCAACTTTTTCCAGTTCTGGCCGGAGTCTGTCAGGAGGGCTTGCAGCTGCTTTTCGGATATCAATTTTCCACTCGTGATCCATTTCATTGTTAATGTCCATCCTGATTCTTGCAAGTTTATAATGTTCTTCAGGTTTCAGCTGGAAATCCAGATATCCCCCTGGAACAATTAGCCTTTTATTTCTATAAAGATAGAAACCCTGCTGAGCATTCCATCCTTTAGGTCCGGCACCAGCTGAGTTTTCTTGCTGGGTTCTTTTTGAAACATGTGGAAGAACATATGGAATAAGTTCAACAGAGCCTTTTTCATATTTCTCTTTTGGAAGTCTTTGAGTAAAAAAATTAGAAGTAAGATACGGATCCCATGGTTTCAAGGTATCTCTGCCGACTCTTATTGATAACTTAATAGGAGGCGATAAATATCTATGGAAAATCATCTCAAGTTCGGGCTTCACCCATGATAAGAATTTATCATAAAACGCATCTCTCATCTCTTCATCTTTTTCTGTATCAAAATCACCAGTTATTCGGTCCAGCTTTTGCCACAATACTACTGTGCCATGTTCCATTTTATCCAGTGGGGAAAGTAGTTTTTTCACATCATCTGTAACTGTTGTCCCAATTTCCCATTTGTTTGTCTTTTCTACATGGTCTAAGTCCCAAAATCGTCTGGATACTTCACCTTCAGGAGTTTTTGTCTGCACTATCAACATCCTGCATTGTGAGAATGATGCAGTTTTGAGGCCAAGCCCAAAACGGCCTAAGTCATCAGGTTTTCGATCTTCGTTTGGACTCTGACTGCCAAGTCTCATGGCTTCTTTTAGTTGTTCTTCGGTCATCCCAAAGCCATCATCCAGAATTCGTATCCATGAATCATTACCTTCCCATTTGTAATCAATACAAATATGCTGGGATTTTGCAGAGATGCTGTTGTCAATCAGATCAGCAAATGCCATTGGCAGGTCATATCCCATTGCTCTCAAAGAAGTAACCATTGCATCTGCGCGAGGGGGGATTTCTTCGTAAGATTCATTCATTTTTTCCTCTAACTTAACTATTCTGTGATTAGTTTTTTGATATCAAATCGAATAATAGTTATTTACTAATATCATCACCACAATATAAATATGTTTATGAATGTATACATGCATAGTTTTTACTAGCTCAAATCTTAGTATGATTTATAATATAAGCTCTCTGTAATTAAATGTGTAATGTATCTTGAAAACTGTGTTCACATATATTGTGTAGAAACATTTTCATAATTTATCTTCTAATGTTACACTCTATAAAGATGCCCACAAATCTCTATAATATCTGTAGCCCCTCTCTACCCAAAAATATATTGGCCGGCATATTAACCTACTTGTTACATAATATATACAATGGTTTATATTGTCAAATGTAATCGAAGCTTAAAAGGTAGTTTTTAGTGATGACTTCTGGAAAAACACACGTCTGCCCCGCAGCAATATCAGGCATCCTGGATAATCGTATTCGCAGGTGGCTGCAGGATCCCCGTAAAATCCTTGTGCCTTATGTGGAGGAAGGGATGGAAGTGCTGGAGGTTGGGTGCGGGCCGGGGTTCTTCACGGGGGAGCTGGCGCGGATGGTGGGGGAGAAGGGGAAGGTTGTGGCGGTGGACCTGCAGGAGGGGATGCTGCGCAAAGTAAGGGAGAAGATCAGGGGGTCCGGGCTTGAGGGGAGGATCGTGCTGCACAGGTGTGAGGAGGACAGGCTGGGGGTGTCGGGGAGTTTTGATCTTGTGTTCCTGTTCTATGTGGTCCATGAGGTGGCGGATAAGAGAGGGCTTTTCAGGCAACTTCAGGGGCTGCTTAAGGACGGTGGGGTGGTCTATCTGGCAGAGCCGCCCTTTGAGGTGTCAGGGAAGGCTTTTGAAAAAACGCTCAGGATCGCAGGTGAGGAGGGGCTTGTGGTTGTGGGGAAGCCGAAGAGGTTTCCTGACAAGGTGGCGGTGTTGAAAAAGCTGTAGGATGATTATCTATCTGTTTTAGATGGGTGACTTATGGTCATCTTTCATTCAAAAAGTCTTCAAGCGATACATCTGCTTGTTTAAGTATACTATTCAATGTGCCCTTTTTCAGAGGGTCATGTAAAGGTACGGTCACGGTGTCATGTCCGCGTTGAAGGAACACGTGACTACCTTTTTGCCTAACAACCACAAAACCAAGTTTCACCAGGATCTTGATAGCCTTCCGGCCGGAAATTACAGGAATCTCAGGCACTTGCAACATCAACCTTTGCGATCTCGCCAAGTACTCTTGCCTGCTCTTCAGTGACCTCAAGCACCAGTTCAATGGCCTCTTTGATGTTCTCAAGGGCTTCTTCCCTTGTATTTCCTTCACTGATCGCTGCGGGTAGTTCGAGGCAACGTGCAGTGTATCCACCTTCTTCTGCAGCCTCAAGGACTATTGTGTACTCCATGAATACCCATTAGACGTTTTTGTATATTAAATTGATTTTACTGCGAGTGCATTTTTGCGAAATGTATTCTATAGGTGATTACAAACATTCTTTCGGTGTAGTCAGCTGTTCATATCGTAAAGCCAGCCTCCTTAACGATAACCTTTCCTTTTCGCAAGAACGATGTCATAGGGCGTTATTTCTGAAAACAAAGAATGAGTTATCGTTAACTTTACGATTTAACGATAATTCCTCTGTAATGAAAAATGACTATCAAGGAACTCATCCATGTCTTGATTTATCGTTAACCTCAAATTAACGATTCTAGTTAACGATAAATCCGGAATATGGCATATCCTTAACTTATCGGTAGACATGCAGGAGTGGATGCTGCGCAAAGTAAGGGAGAAGATCAGGGGCCCGGGAGTTTTCCTGCCAAGGTGGCGGTGTTGAAGAAAGAGCTTAAAATGAGTATTGTGGGCCAATTGCCTGCTCTTCAGTGACCTCAAGCACCAGTTCAATGGCCTCTTTGATGTTCTCAAGGGCATCTTCGCTTGTATCTCCTTCACTGATCGCTGCGGGTAGTTGCAGGCACCTTGCAGTATATCCGCTCTCTTGTGCTGTTTCAAGAACGATTGTGTACTCCATGCTCATTCATCTGTGATTCTTTTATAGTTCGCCAATTAACTTACCCAAAGTCATGAATAGATGAGTGAGCCCGAAGGGTCCGGTCAAGCCGGCATTTTTCCTAAAGACAAACAGGAATAATCCTGAGGCCTTACTTAACCTTTATCACATATAATGACCTACAAAATATTTAGAAGAACACCTATCAAGTGACCCATATGAACGCACAAACATCCTTCCCGGAAAAAGAACAGCTTCTCCCCCTCCTGCGTGAATTCTTCCGGGCAGAGGAGTGCGTGGAGCTTGCATATCTCTTCGGCTCGCTTGCTGAGGGGAAAGGCAGGGCTCTCAGTGACATCGATATAGGCGTCTATCTGTCCGACACGCTGACAAAGGCTGATAGGGGTCGTAAGCGCATTGAGCTGATTGGCAGGCTCATGTCCATCCTCAGGAGTGACAGGGTCGATCTGGTGCTGATCAATGATGTTTCACCGGTGCTTAAATTTGAGATAATACAGCCAAATGTCCTTTTATTTGAAAGGGACCCTGACCTGAAAGTGGACGTGGAGCAGCGTATCATGTCGGTGTACCTGGACTGGAAATACTATGAGGATCGAACGAATCAACATCTTCTCAAAAGGATAATGGAAAAGGGACTGACCTGAATGGATGGTAACGACAAAATACTCCGGAAACTTAACTTCATGTAAAAATGCGTAAGTTATCTGAAGTCGGTGGATGCGGACAGCTTTGAACTGGAAAAAAATTACCAGCTGCGCAGTGCTGTCGAACGTAATTTCCAGCTTGCCATTGAAAGTGCAATAGACATCGGCGAGATGATCATCTCCAGGGAAGGATTCGAAAGGCCCGAAGTATATCGGAGTGTGTTCCTTATATTAGGCAATCACGGGATCATTCCCCCGGAATTTGCAGAAGGCTTCGCTCAGGCAGCAGGTTTGAGGAATGTACTGGTCCATATCTATGAAGAAGTGGATATCGATATCCTGCATATGTTCCTGACAGAAAGGTTAGAGGACTTTGATGAGTTTGCCAGGCATACTGCCAGGTATCTAAGCAGGGAATAATGAATCGCTCTTTCTGCGCAACCAAGTTACACGCCCCCAAATATCGACGCTTGAAAGCTGATCCATTCTAATTTTATTTCAATTCACAATTAACGATTTCAGTAATGATAATTTCGCAATATTGCATACGCTGACCTGCTGGCAGGTGACCACATTCTATATAGCATTTTGTGGTCACCTCCGGTTATTTTAAATCACGTAAATGCTCACCTTCTCCTTATGGTGACTATACCCAGGTAACCATCGACTGTCAGCTCATCACCATTCCTTATTATCCTGGTGGCATCGGGTATGCCTGTAACACAGGGAATCCCGTATTCCCGTGCAATGATGGCCCCGTGTATCAGCATACCTCCCCTGCGTTCCACTATACCGCTTGCAAGGGGTACAACGAAAGTCATATTGGGATCTATGGCATCGCATACCAGTATCTCCCCGGACCTCACGTTCAACAGGTCCTGTTTATCCGCAATGACCCTGGCAATACCTGTAACAAGACCTTCCCCGGCCGGCTGTCCCTGTATCTGCCTGACATGCTCCCTGTCATCTAAAGCTTTATCCTCTTCCTTCTTCAGGGATCCTTTCACAGGAAGGTATTCCTCATCATTCAGTGCCCTGAGTATCTCATCCTCACTATAATCGTTTGTATTTGTATCTGTATTTGTATCTGTATCAAAGTCCTGTACCCTTATGGCAATCCTGCCCCTTGCCTCATAGATGGATACAAGATACTGATGCTCTATTCTTCCAAGATGTATGTTGTCATCGTCACGCAGGCGGTAACTTGTGCGTCCCATATCAAGCAGTTCTCTGGCAAAGGCCTGCTCACTATCTGAAAAGGCTGAGATGAAGCTGTGCTCCATCTCTTCTTTATCCCTTTGTTTGTCCCTCTCTTCATATTTTTCTTCCCTGTACGTTCTCACAGCTTCCCTTCTGTCAGGAACGGATGCAAGTTGTACTATATGTCCTACCAGCTCTTCCCTGCTTTTAAAAATACCAGCATGCATGTAGTTCTGTGCAAAATCCTCTATCCTTTCCAGGAAAACTCCTTCTGCCTTTCCATTCTTTGCCCTGCTCATCAGAGCAGTATCCTGTCTTAGCATATCTGCCAGCCTTTTAAGCTCCTCGTTCCTTTTGATGCTAAGCAGCCCGGAACCTGAAAGGAGTTCCATGAACTCGTATGGGTTTGAAGGCCTTATAACATCGTTGTAGACCTGTCCCAGCAATCTCATCCCATGCGCAAAGGGGATGAACTCATCAGTATATCTCTGCTTCCAGCTCTCATACAATTCCTTTCTTCTCAATACTTCTTTGCCAAGCTCTTTGTCATCCATGCCCTGAAGATCAACTGACAGCAGGGCCTGGTAGTCACCGATCATTTCCGGGATCAGTTCATGCTCAATCCTTCTGCGAAGTTTTTGCAGGTCATCCACTGTCCTTCTGAGGGAGAGGTACCATACCTTCTCCTGATCTTTACTGGTAGTTATGGGCCTTGACTGGAGGATGTATATATCCTCATCTTTTATGGTCCACTCAATGTCCTGTGGTCCTTCAAACATTCCCTCAAGTACCATGGCCATATGATACAGTCTGTGAACTTCTTTCTCATCAAGAGGCACCCTGTCTGCCAGTTCACCGGGCATATTTTCAAGAACAGTGCCCCTCTCCACAAGATGCACTATCTTCTCACGCCCCGAAGGTCCCTGGTAATTGATAATAGCACCGTCTTTCCTGTCAATTACCCACCTGTCAGGTTCCAGGTCACCATCAACAAGACCCTTATTTAGCCCGTGTACAGCTTCAATTATCATCTGCTCATTATCATTGGGGCTGCGGCTGAATATTATCCCTGATACCTGACCTTGCATAAGCTCCTGTATGATTACTGCCATCCCGCTTTTTCCCACATCAAGCCCCAGCTCCTCTCTGTACAATAAGGCCGCATCAGACCACAGGGATGCCCACACAAGTCTCACATGCTCTATTATGGGACCAGGGCCTCTTACATTAACATATGATTCATGCAGGCCAGCAAAGGATGTTCTGCCTGAGTCCTCACCCGGGGCAGAGGACCTGACCACAACAGGCTTGTCATAGAATCGCTCCCCAATACCTAAAAACAGTTCTTTTTCAAGCTCTGCGGGAATTGCTGTGTTAAGGAACATATTACGTATTCTAAGGGATGTATCCCACATCTCTTCCCAGCGCATGTCTGCCATATCCTTGCGGGAAAGCTCCATTATTATCCGCTCCCTTATATGGCTGGAATCCAGATATCTTTCATAAGCTGCTGTACTGATGCATGTAAATGAAGGGACCTTCAAACCTCCTTCCATCACCTTGTGGAGCGAAAGAGCCTTTGAACCAATAATATCCCCGTGCCTTGCCTGTATTTCTCCCATGTTGATGACATACCCTCTCATGTCATGTCCAGCTCCATGACATTCTGGAAACTGCTCGCTATGATATACCTGTCCACATCTAACCTTATAAGGGCTGATGATGGTGACTCCAGGAAATCCTGAAGGTATGGGTGCTTTTCAATATAGAGCTTTTTAAGCTCATCTGTCTTTTCAGCCACCACTACTTTCCCATTGGCATTCACAGCCATAGCATCCTTAAAATCATTGGCTGTATTTGTCCTGTTATCGATCATCATGGATGCTTTGCCAGAGCCAGTAAGATAGGAATATTTTCTGGTGGCCACAGGAGTTACAAAATATATGGACCTAAGATCATTGCTTGCTGCAAATCCCACCAGGTTAGTATATGTTTCCTCATCATGGTATGTTGCAAGAACTGCAAGTTTCTGCTCTTTCATAAGAGAGTTCAGATTTTCCTTTAAACGCTGACTTTTCAACATATGAAGACCACCCACAGGAACTTTGCTCAACTTTTCAGGATATTTCGTCCCTCCGGCAACCCCGGCTACCAAGGACTGCTTTTCCCTCAAATGGCTTAAAATCAGTACTAGTACCAGTACTATATTCAGAGGATTTAAGCCTGGTTAGCATAAATATATATCCGACTATCATATATCCACTATCCATGTAATGGATTATCAGGCAGAGCAGCTCTGTTTTCCATTAAATCGGGATCAAACACATTAGCAATAACCTCTACATCTATGTCAGTCTACATCTATTTCAGGATCATCTATCTTATTCTGGCGGGCTTTTCTACAGAGCCACAGAGCCCAAAAAGATCTGATCTAAAAAGAGCAGATCTTGATCATCTACCCTGGTGATTACAAAGTGTGTTCCTCACACTTTGCGCATGTCCTTCTTTTTACTCGACAGGCATCACGATGCGGGTCAAAAGCTCGCTTTCAGGTACTTCCATGGGTGAATTGTAGTAGTACTCATAGGAGATGCCCTTTGGTTTATATCCGTTATCCTCTATCCATTTTGCCATTTCGCCATAGGGTTGTTCCATGCCTGTATAAGGGCCTTTGTAGGTCATGGATACATATTTGCCCGCAGGGATCTGTGAACTGCCGATCTCATCACTGCCTTGCAGGGGCATGGCAACCGGAAAGCCTATCTCCAGATCAAGGTCTTCCATGTCCATGTTGTAGTAGGCAACAAAGGGCGCTCCTGCAGGTTCCTGGCCGATCCGGTACATGTACTGCATTATCTTCTCATAGCTCTCACCGATCACAACGGGAAGGTCACGGACCGCTGCTCTGGTTCTGATAGACAGGATTGGTTGTGCCTGTTCTTCTTTTATCTCGATTCCACCGCTCATACTGACTTCTCCAATATTTGGGCTACAGGTCCATAGCTTACTTTACTTTGCAGGCAGATAATCCTTACTGTTTAATCCTTATTGTTTTGACTCATGTATGGTCGGTTATTCGGGATATGTTACAGGTATATGGTACCGGCAATCCCCTTCACATTTTAAGACCGCAGAATGCAGGCTGACCGGAGAAAACAGAACACTTTCCATACTTTGTATTGTCACGGATATAACTGTACAGTCTCCCGGACGCCATAGGAGGAAGGTGTGACAAAATCGGCAGTGGTGCTTGCGCCGGACTGCGGACCAAGCACAATGCTCACAGTTGTCCTCGGTGCAAGTTCAAGGCCGGATGGCCTGAGCTTAGAGACGTGTGTGCTACCAACGTAAGAGTAATGTGTACTTCCATGGGAAGTTGTAGCGATGTACACAATTGCCAGATCCCCTGTGTTCATTAAGGGTGTGAGTTGTGAGAATGAGCCATCCTCATCACGTATCTTCTCCACGGTATAGTACTTTGCCGGGTTATCGGATTCTATGAGCAGCTGCCTCAGATTCTGATAGGCAGAACTGGTACTGAATCCTTTCATGACATGGCCGGTACTATCACTTGCCGCATAGACAAGCACATTTGCTCTTTTGCTATCGCTGATGGAAATTACCATATTGCTCATGTCCACAGGAGAGCTGCCCACATTCAGGCCGACACTCAGTTTAAGCAGGTCAATGGTACCAGAGATATCCGCCGGGGAATTCTTTGCACGTACTCCCTCTATGTTCTTTATCATAAGATTTGAAGAAACAGTCTCCATAGCCAGCTTACCGGATCTGTCTCCTGATGCAGGGGAACCCGGGATATCCCCATCATGATATTCCATGGTAATCGGTGTATAGAAGGAAACCTTTGTAATTCTCCATCTTTTATCTATGTTCTCAAGCCCAAAGTAAATGGGGATGGATGAAATTCCGGCTTCTATGCCCATACCATCCTGAACTGAAACATTGCAGCTGGTTTCCACCAGAGCCTGCCCGTTTACTATTTCCCTGTAGATGATATTTATATCCTGTATACTTCCCTTTTCAATACCTTCGTTGCTAAATGCCGCATCAATGGCAACCGGGACAAGGAAATCACTGCCTTTGTACAATTTGTAGGCCTGGGAGGTATCGCCCCTGTTCACAGCATCGAGGAATCCTGTTACCTTTGATCCCACAAGGTATAAATCAATAGGTGATGTCATGTCCCTGCTGATCGCTTTGCTTTCTATGAGCGGCATAGCCCAGATATAGGCAGAAAAAGCAATTACAAGAAGGGCAAACCACACCAGGTGTTTCCTTTTAAAACGTCGTTTTTCAACAACGTTCCCGTCAAGTCTCAAAGACGAATAAAGGGAATCACGCTGTGAGTGTGCTTTCTTTCCAAAACCGGAATGGTCCTGTAAACCCGTGTCCTTACTTCCCATGCCCGCCTTCTTAGCTTCTTCCTGTTTTGCCCTGACATCCTCAAGATATTCCCTGTACATATCGGATATCTCATCATCCCCTTTTTCATTCACAGAAGATCTGCTACTTTCAGGGGGAAGTACACCGTTGTTAATCGGACTTTCTCCAGAGCCATGTATCTCTGTTCTCTGCAGCACGCTATCCTTTATGTTTATTGAGGGCCCACTTTTCCCATTTATTATATTGCTTCTTTGCACGACAGAATCGATGATATTTATGACCTGTTCGTTCTTTATACACCCTATCTCCTTTGCAGAGCTCACTGTGCATATCAGGTGTTTGAGCTCACAAACCACCTCGTTCAGGAACCCGTTTATACCATGTGTCCTGTCTGATGTGGCTCTTAATATGACCTGGATCACACCTGTATCAGTATTCTCCTTTATCAGAGCTGAAAGCAGGTAATATACTTTCTCACCAACAGACTCTCCTGAAAAATAGATCGCTACGTCCCTGCCCGTAGAACGCCTGTCGACCATGTTAAGACGGTTGCTGCAGGTCTGCAGCAGAAAAGCAGTGATCTCATCAGGTGATATTCCCTGCAATGTCAGGCTTGTGTCTATGGAATGTCCTGTGTTTGAAAGATGCAGGAAATCGCTCCTGCTCATAGGTCTTGGACGCAGGAAAGGGCACACACAGTGGATCTCCTTTGGCACCATGTTAACTATGTGTTTTTCCCAGCGATGGTCGCGATAACTGATGGTTGCTTCAATATTCTCTTTGTGGACACATCCAAGTGGCTTCAGTATGAACTTTGCTGTCCTGGTCACTGTCGGAGGGATATTGTCCAGCTTCAGGATTCTCTCATTCTGCAAACTGAACAGCGATTCATTGTAATCCAGGATGACCTGCACATCAGAGACTACAGAATCTGTATTGTTAGTGACCTTGATCCCAAACGTTACATTATTGTTAGGAAAGATCTCATAACCACGCTTTATGTCTAATCCCATGCTGATTGGAATATATATCAGTGGCACATATAAATATATTTTGAATTGCTTGTTCTATCGCTATCATATTGCTATATCTGCCATCATCGGTCTTGTTGTAAGGATGTGCAGCGTCCCGTCTGCAAAAAATTCCTTCAGGGAATCATTCAGTGATCAGGATTGGTTTTCTTTAAGTTCACGATTTAACGATAAGAACAGATCGTCTTAAAGTCCGGGACAACAGGTTATGTTCTTTCCAAAAAACATCATTAACCCCAGGTTAATGAGTTTGCTTAACGATAAGTCCTGCATAGACTGGATAGTAGACTCTCCGCAGGTGTTCACGCTTTCCCCGGTTTCTGTAGTAAGCTCTCCTTTTAATGTGAGCTGCCCAAAGGTCTGAAAATGCAAAGGGTATTATCCTTTACCTACATTCCTTGCTTCTTTGCTTTGGTTTGGACGGTTTGGGAATCACTGATCTGAAAGTGACGGTCAACTGTGCCCACAGAGCCAGAAACAAGTTTCAATGGATAACCATACTCTTTTTCTTCACTATATATTCCTTTATTTTGGTAACATTTCCAGTGAAGATCCTGGCAGGGCTCTGAATACTCAGCAAACCCTGCCGATCATGTGACCATCAGGCATCATATCATCGCTTGGGGCCACACCATGTTCCTTCCTGTATGCCTTGCGTTTGCAGTTATCCATGTCAGTGCCCTTGCAGTATCTGCTTATGAATCCTTTACATGCCAGTTCCTTAGTGCTTTGATACTTCTTGAAGAATCCGCATTTTATGAGTAGTTCGCATTCACTCATCTTATTTCCTCTGAGAGATTATATTTTATGGAATGTTATCTATTTTCTTTGTACGTAATAATATATATTTATTGCCATAATATGTAACAATTCCGCAATTGCGCATATACTCAAAAAAGCATGTATCTGGCAACTAAGTCCTGTGCCTGTAAGGCCCCCGGAGTATCAAGTAAGATTTTCCCGGACACCTTCGGGTATCTCCCGATCTTTCATGTACTCTGTGAGCTATAATGTTTGAAAAGAAAATCTGATAAAGCTGAGCAGGATTGCGGATACTAATCCTTTTTCCGCCCGGTGGCACTATTGGTTCCCAGAATGATCAAGCTCTCATATTTCCTTCACCCACAGGACCTCTCCTTCTTCCACAGCATCCAGGATATCATCAGCTATGGTGGAATCTATCCTTACCTTGACATCGCCGTGCCTGCCGACAGTGGCCGAGAACATGAACTCTTCACCTGCATAGACTTCCACATCACGCCCTGCAGCCTCGGGGACATTGAGGATGACGTGTTTTTTCGTGCGCTCGATTATCGGGTGGTGTTCCCTGTTTCCGCGCATTTTCCTTTCCTCTGAGGATTCGAACTTGCGCACGTCGATATGGATGCCCAGCACCTTCTCGATATCATCTATGGTCTTTCCGCCTTTACCTATTACTCTGGGAAGGTCCTTATCCCTGACACGTACAAGAGCCCGGTTGTCTGAGACCATCTCTACTTCAACAGGGCCGCTTGCATAATTTCCGATAAAGTCCTGCACCTCACCTTCTGCAAGCTTCCATGAAGGGCTTCTCTGCTGCTCGCCTCCCAGGGGCATGACCACGACCTGCTCGCCGTATGTGTATATCTCAAACTCGTTCTTGCCTGTCTCAAGGTCCGATATAAGTATCACCGGTCTTGCCAGGTCTGCCTCCATCATGCCTGCAGGCACCTTCACTGTGAATTCAAGCACCTGCACTTTTGCGATCTCGCCCTTGTCAATGAATATCACAGTATCCACCACCTGTGGGATGACACCAAGCTCCACCCTGCCGATAAGTCTCTGGATGGCATCCACTGCCCGGTTGGCATGCACCACTCCGATCATACCAACGCCTGCCAGCCTCATATCCGCAAATATCCCAAAATCCTTTGTCTTGCGCACCTCATCATATATTGTATAATCGGGGCGCACAAGCAACAGTACGTCTGCTGTGTTCTCAAGGCTGCCGTCAAGAGGTGCATACTGTGTGATCTCCTGAGGAACCTGCAGGTCACGCGGAGATTCCATGGTTTTTACAACAAAGCCCTTGTTGTTGAGATAGGTTGCAACACCGGCTGCAAACGTGGACTTCCCTGCACCGGGTGGTCCTGCGATCAGTATGCCTCTCTGGGTGCGTATCCTCTCCTTGAGCACATCGCTTAAGCGGTATTCTTCCAGTGACACCGATGCCACAGGCCTGACTATGGTGATCTCCATATCATCGGAGAAGGGAGGATGGGATATGGCTATTCTCATATTCCTTATCTGAAGGACCGAGGCACCGCTGAAGGACATCTCTGTGAAGGATTCCAGGTCTGAGCGTGCCCTGTCCAGCAATTCCCTGGATATCATCTTAAGTTCCTGGTATGAGCAGGGTTCATCCCTTATCTTCACATACCGTACATCCCCTATGGACCCTCTCTTTGCCATGGGGCAGACCTTATGCTTTAAGTGCACCGACATTGTATCAGGTGTGAAGAACTCGTCAACAAGCAGGGGCCCGAACTCTTCCTGGGGAGGTTTTATGAAGTCAACGTCAATTCCCTTTGCCCGTGCGACCAGGGACTGCACCCTGTCACCGGTAACAAATTTAGCATCCAGCTCTACCGCAGTTTCCCTGATGAGCGCATCGATCTCCCCTCCCTTGGCAAGTTTCACCTGATCCAGATTAGGCCGAAGGCCGGTGAAGAATAATCTGATGTAACCTTTGCTGGCGTAGCGCTGAAGCTCCTGTATCTCTTCAAGCCCTTTATATCCGATCTCAAGTCCCCGGTTAGCCTGCGCTTCCAGCTCTGCCATTACAGCTTCAGGGACATGGATATCAACGTCCCGAAGTCCGCCATCAAGTATCTTTCCGGAAAGGATACCATCGATGACCGCACTTGTGTCGGGAACTATCTTCTGTCTGTTCTTGGTGCATTCTTCCATAATTATGGATAGGGTTGCGCACTATATAATTAAGTCGCCATCACTTAGGTAATGCCCGGAATTTAAAAAAGTGAACTGGAAATACAGGGCCTTCTGGCTTTATCAGTAGACCTTGTCAGGGTCAAAGATCTTTTCTCCGATCTCTTCTCCCTCGATGTTCCTGTAAAAACATGAGCGAAATCCGGTGTGGCAAGCTCCTCCGGTCTGTTCCACCAGCAAAAGCACCGCATCCATGTCGCAGTCGATCCTTATATCGATGATCTTCTGGATATGTCCTGAGCTCTCTCCTTTTTTCCACAGGCTCTGCCTGCTACGGCTCCAGTAATGTGCTATTTTGGTATCTATGGTTCTCTGCAATGCTTCCCTGTTCATGAAGGCGCACATCAGCACTTCTTTTGTTTCGTTGTCCTGGGCAATGGCCGCTATGAGACCGTTGTCATACTTCAGATCATTGATGTTAATCATATGTATCACTAATTGCTATATACTATAAAATACTATTATACATCATTATTAATATAATTGAGAGTAAAATATTTATGATATTTGTGTTACAGGGGTCTTCTTATGGATTACAGTTTTGATGGTACAGGGGGATACAGGGTCCCCACAGGAATAGCCGGACTGGACGTACAGCTTGGAGGTGGTGTTCCCCCGGGAGCTACGATCCTGATCCTTGCAGAGCCAGGAGCCAATTCGGAGATGTTTGGCCAGCAATTCGTTTATGGCGGTCTTTTGAACAATGAGAGCGTTTTTTACTTCACTTCTGAACATCCGGCACAGGAGATCGTTCATGAGATGGAGGACATGAGATGGGATGTCGAAAAGTACGTTGAGGACGGACAGCTTGAGTTTATCGATGCTTATCTTCCCCGGTTCTATAATGTACTTCCAAAGGAGTTCACAAGCAACCTTTCAGCCAAGGATTTCCTGAAAAAGGGCATCGATTCAATGGGTCTGCTCAAAGCTACAGTCACACAAAAAAGGGATGGAAATTACCGGGGTGTTGTTGATTCTATCTCATACTTCCTGCGTGCCTACAATCTGAATACGGTTGTAGAGGTCATTGAGATGGTCTCCTCGATTGGCAGGGCCACAGGCGCCATCCATCTGATAATGATGACCAGTGGTATGCATGATTCTGTAACCGAGAATACCCTGCGCCATATATGTGACGGTGTTATTGAATTCAGGATCAAGGAACGTGGAAGTGAGATCGAGCGCAATATCATGATACGTAAGATGCGCGGAATGATAGTTCCAAACAGGACAATCTCCTATATGGTCACACAGAAAGGAATTGAACTGGAGACCACAACGCGCGTTCTTTAATATCGTTCATGTTCCTTCCCGGAACATGCTTTTCTATCTGTATGCCTTTTATTTGTAGAAAGCTATTTTAGCTAAACGGCAAAATGGATAATGATAATAATGAAACAGGATTTAGTGCGAATTTTGAGGGATATTTTCACATCATCGGGATATGATGTTACAGATTCTTTCAGGCATGACCTTGTTGCTGAAAGGAATGGCTTGAAGACAGTAATTAAGCTTTCATACAATCCCGATATCACCGAGCTGCGGGACTTTGCAGGCCAGCTTACAGAAGGTGAAGGGCTTTATGTTATTGCCGCAGATACCACTGAGGAGCTCCTTGGTCAGGCACGGGCTTCAGGCATAAAAGTATGGACCCGTGATGATATGGCCTTGAAGATCGGCAGGGCGGTGATCGCTGACATAGAGGGAACCACAGCAGAGCTTGACCTTCTTGGTCAGTTCACGGAAAAACCTGTCAGCCCTGTCAGCAGGGTCGATGAGGT
Organism: Methanolobus sp. WCC5; assembly: GCF_045690325.1. Lineage (GTDB taxonomy): Archaea > Halobacteriota > Methanosarcinia > Methanosarcinales > Methanosarcinaceae > Methanolobus. The sequence goes on from NZ_CP146981.1 coordinate 2,112,435, forward strand.
TGCAAAAGAGGCCATAAATGCCATATTTGGTACCGGATCATCCCCGCATGTTGATCAAGAATCCCTGAATAGTTCATTTATAGCAAGGTCATCAAGACCATCGGCGCCTTCTGTGGAGCAGATAACTGAAGTGCAATACTATCGTCCCCGGGCAGTTACTTGCGAACCGGTTGCAGAGGAGCCGCATTTATCTGATAGCGCACAGGCAAGGGAAGAGAAGGTGCCGGTGGAAGCACCCCCGGTATATGCCCGGTCACAGAGGGAGCCCGTATTCATGGACCTGCGCTCATCACCCGTCAATGTGTCAAAAGAACGTGCACTCTCTATTGCAGTTCCGCATGTTCGGGGTGCTAATGCTGTAGTATTGAAATTCGTACCTTTCTGGAAATATAGTTATTCGCTTAGTGTTGAACATCGTTACAGGTCCAAGATAATAGATATATCAGGAGATGGTGCCAGCTGTCTCAATGCTCTTAACGGCAACAACGAGAACATGCACCTTAGTGATATACATGAGAGTGTTATGGTCCCCGATGTTGAGTATGATGTGAAGGTACCCGCAACAACTGAAGAGGATGCCCGCAAACAGCTTCTTGACATGATAATCACTGAATATACACGCGACCTGCGGTTTGACAATACACAGGGAGATGCGATAATTTCCGAACACAAAAGGTTTAAGCCAGCAGCATCAGATATAGACCTGAATGTGGAACTGGTCTATGTACCGGTATGGGAGATAAAGGGGCAGCGCAATTCGGTGGAGATCAACGCCTCCAGTGGAGAGGTCCTGCGAAATCCCGTGGACGATGATGTCGAATTTGTATAAGCTGCATCTGTGAATGATACTGAAATTGGTTCGTAAGTATACGAATGGTTTAAATATCAAAAACACATATAAAGGATTACCCGGTAGTCACCTTGTAGTAAATTCACTTAAATAATGAGGAATAAATAATGGTAGAAGTAACTGACAAAGCAGCAGCTGAATTAAAATCACTGCTTGAGGAACAGAACAAACAGGATCACGCTCTCAGGATCTTCATTGCAGGCATGAGCTGCTGCGGTGTGCAGTATGGAATGTCACTTGAAGATGAGATAAGTGAAGAACATGACCTTGTGGTTGAAGACAATGGTCTTAAAATAGTTATGAACAAAGATGATGCAGATGGCCTGTCCAATGCAAAGATCGACTATGTGGACGGTCCTTCCGGAAAGGGCTTCATCATCGATAACCCGGTGTCAGGCGCCGGATGCGGTACATCCTGTGGTGGCAGCTGCCACTAAGCGGGTCTGATATTCATATAGGCAAATTGGGTAATTCATATTACAGGTGATAAAATGTTTCCGGGATTAGGTGGCAGGGGTATGAACCCTGCAAAGGTCAAACAGATGATGAAACAGATGGGCATCAACATCACTGAGATCGAGGATATTGAACAGGTCATCATAAGGACTGCTTCAAAGGATATCGTTTTCAATGATGCCAATGTTTCCATAATGAATGCCCAGGGTGTGGATACATATCAGATAGTCGGCACGCCGGAAGAAGTGGCCAGGGAATTGCAGATTCCCGATGACGACGTGAGGCTCGTTGCAGAGCAGACCGGTGTTTCCCAGGACAAGGCCCGCCAGGCATTGAAAGATGCCAATGGTGATCTTGCAGAGGCTATCCTGGCACTCTCATCTTAAATCTGTCTGATTTCTTATTTATTTTTTATTGTAACTATTCAGCCTAGCTCATTTCTACTACCAGATTTCTTAATCCACTATCAATTCTGCAATATTGGAGAAAGTGAATTCCTGTAGAATATTGCATTAATTGAGTCGATAACAGATAGAGAATTCTTGCTAACAGTAGAAACGTATCCTCTTATCCGGCAGAAATTTCTCGCACCCTGTTCACTACGGAAAGTACCGGATATCTTCTGCTGTACTTTCGTCATTCTGATATCTCTTTCCGCCTGATTATTATCAAACGGAACGTCTGGGTCGTACATAAACCGCAAGATATCTTCCTTGAACCCGATAAATCGATCCAGCAAATTCTTTGCCGTGGTTTGCTTCTTACGTCCCCGTTTTCCAGACAGCACATTTGATTCAAGGTCAGGAGGATTTTCACTCATCCCAAAACAAGTGATGTGATCATAATCCTCACTGAACCTTTGAATTAAATCCGGATTTAAAAGACCATTATCATCATGATGTTTGATGCACATCAACAGATCTGCCATTATCTTTGGCCACTGTTGTTCACTATTTTCATGAGCTCCGGTTAGCTCCCTTAACAGATGTGCATTACACAACGAATGCTGGCAATCGTATTTGTTGTAAGGTTTCCAGAAATCATGAGTTGCAACACCAGTGTAACCTGGTAGAATGCCCATGGCTTCCATTGCTTCTGAACCTCTCTTTTTATGTGGAAAATAATATGTCAGTTTGCTTGTCCCTGCTACATGAAGCCAGTTACGAGTTGCATTTACCCTCATTCCAGTTTCATCCAGATTGATAACAGGAGATTGTTTCAGAAGGTGTTTGACTTCGTTTTCAAATGATTCAAGTTTGCCAAAGCAACTGCTCACTATGTTCACTATTGTACCAGGACTTATCCTGCATCCTAACATGTCAGAGAACAAACCGGCTACACGCTTATAAGGAAGTAATTGGTTAATGTGCAAATAAACTGCAGCAGACTTGACCCGAATACCATATTGAGTTGGCTGAGTCACACCCTCAGGAAAAACAGCTTTGTTTACACGGGAACATTTAGGACATGTTTTTATCTCAGAACGATGCTCTGTACACTTAATTACTATTGGTGGAATGTCAAAGACCTGTCTTCGTTCATAACCAGAAGGAATGGAAGCTAACGAGCTTCCACAATTAGTACATTTGTCAACATGATGAACAACAACTTCGTCCGGTTCATCAGTCATTCTTAAGGTAGTACCCGGATGACCATTTTGACCACCTGGGGATTTACCACTCTTTTTTCTCTGACTTTTGACCTTTGGTTTATTCCGTGCATAATAATCAGTAGAAGGTGGTTTGCTACTGTTGCTACTATTCTTTTCAAGCATCTCTTCCAGATGCTTGACACGTTCTTCAAGTTTTTCTATTATCCCAAATAGCTGAGTTACAAGTTCTACTACTGCTTCAGGACCAGTTTCATAAACTGCAAGTATTTCTTCTCGTTCTATACAAATCCCCTCAGATTGATAGACGTTTTTTATTGACGACACTTAAATATTTTAATAATATGTAGAATGTGTTCATAGTATATCGATTTTTGCATCAATGAGGAAAATCAGGCTGAATAGTTACTTTTTATTTTTGTTTTTATTATTGTTTTTATTATTGTTTTTATTTTTCCGGTTAACTTTGTTCTTTCGTATATTCTCTGTCTGCTTATTCTCTTTTCTTCCTGGGATACTGTTTGTGTGCACTTTTTCTGTCTGATCGTTGTCGAATAGATACCTGCTTTTATATTTTCTCTCTATTGAGACCAAAATAGGTATATATTACTCTCACGATTATAAATGATAATTGGAAGTGTCCTGCAAATTGCGGGTCCTCATTCAATACAGCCACTGCATGTCCCGGGGTTCATTTGAACCTTTGTTTGTTCTTCAAAATGACATGATGCGGTTGCTCTGAAAAATGGTTCTGTTGCTTTGGAATCAAACGGAGACCATGAAACGATCTATGATGGATTAATAGCTGGAGTAAACATGTCTGAGAATTTTGATGTAAAACTTGATAGCAAAAGCTATCTTCCGCCCTTTTCAGTAAAGCAGGAGTCCTGGATACAGGATTATGAGGCCGCTTACAATGAATTCCTTAAAGACCCTGAGAAACACTGGGCAAACGTTGCAGAAGAGCTTGAGTGGTTTGAAAAGTGGGACAAGGTAAGAGAATGGAACCACCCATATGCAAAGTGGTTCACCAATGCCAGACTAAACATCACATACAATTGTCTGGACCGGCATGTGCTTAACGGAAAAAGGAACAAGGTAGCTCTGATCTGGGTGGGTGACAACGGCGAGGAGCAGGTTATCACGTATCGCCAGCTTTACAGGGAGGTGATGAGGTTTGCAAACGGCCTGAAGTCCCTAGGTGTGGAAAAGGGTGACCGTGTATGCATTTACATGCCTCTTGTACCTGAGCAGATAATCGCAATGCTTGCCTGTGCCCGCATAGGTGCGATACACAGTGTTGTATTTGGTGGTTTTGGATCCAATGCCCTGCATTCCCGGATTAAGGATGCGCAGGCAAAGATAGTGATTACCGCAGATGCAACCCTCAGGCGCGGGAAGCGCATAGATCTCAAGACCCTTGTGGATGAGGCCGTGGTCAATGCTTCCAGTGTTGAAAAGATAGTGGTCCTGAGAAGGATGACGCCCCAGCTGGAACTCTTTTCCGAGATAGAGGTTGATTTCTATGAGATAATGGAGAATGTGGAAAAAGAGTGTGAACCCGAGGTGATGGATGCAGAGGACCCTCTTTTTATCCTTTATACCAGTGGTACCACAGGTCCTGCAAAGGGAATAGTCCATGCCTGCGGAGGATACATGGTGGGTACGTATTATACCACAAAGAACATGTTCGATCTGAAAGACAACGATGTTATGTGGTGCACTGCAGATCCGGGCTGGATCACAGGTCACAGTTACATTGTCTACGGTCCGCTCTCTGTGGGTGCCACCATCCTGATATCCGAAACAACGCCGGACTACCCGGACCCGGGTATATGGTGGAGTATCGTAGAGGAATTCGATGTGACGGTCTTCTATACAGCACCAACAGCTATCCGTATGTTCATGAGGATGGGTGAGGAGTGGCCAGGTAAGTACAACCTCAGCTCACTGCGTATTCTGGGTTCTGTGGGTGAGCCTCTCAATCCGGAGGCATTTGAGTGGTACTACCATGTCATAGGAAAGGAAAGATGCCCTGTACTGGACACGTGGTGGCAGACCGAGACCGGCATGCACATGTTAACCACGGTAATAGGGGAACCCATGAAACCCGGTTTTGCAGGCAGGGCTGTCCCCGGTGTTATAGCGGATGTGGTGGATGAGAAAGGGGAGTCTGTACCTGCCGGTACAGGCGGTTTCCTTGTCATCAAGGAGCCATGGCCTTCCATGATGCGAACAGTATACGGCAACGACGAACGGTATCGGCAGTACTGGACATCCATTGGGAATTATTATGCGGCTGGTGATCTTGCAGTAAAGGATGAGGATGGCTACATCATGATCCTGGGTCGTTCAGATGACGTACTAATAGTTGCGGGGCACAATATCGGAAGTGCTGAGGTTGAAAGTGCACTTGTCTCACATGAAGCTGTAGCCGAAGCAGCAGTGATCGGAAAACCGGATCCTCTTAAGGGTGATTCCATCAAGGCCTTCATCATACTCCGTATGGGTTATAAGCCAGGTGACAAACTCAAACTGGAGCTTGTCTACCATGTAAGGATGAACCTGGGACCCATTGCCATACCATCGGAGATAGAGTTTGTGGATTCCCTGCCAAAGACCCGAAGCGGCAAGATAATGAGACGTCTGCTTAAGGCACAGGAACTGGGTCAGGATCCGGGGGACATTTCCACTCTGGAGGATTGATCCTCCTTTTACTACATTTTCCTAAATAGTAATAGTTATGAATCATTCCTTACTATTAATTATTGAATGTGATTACCATGATAGACTTTTTCGATCTTTATCTTTCAGAGGATTGCCCCTATGGTGACGAGACAACCGAGCTTCTCGGGATAGAAGGAAGCGGAAGGCTTCGGATCAAATCAAGGGAGCACGGCGTTGCTGCATGTATGGATGATCTTGGGGATTTCTATAAAAAGCATGGTCTTGAGGTCGTGAGCATGGTTCACAATGGTGCGGAGTTCAATCCCAATGATGTGATATTCGAAGCCCAGGGTGATCTTCCTGCAATCTTTAAGCTCTGGCGTATATCACAGACCTTCCTTTCAATTGTATGTTCTATTGCCTCTAGCACTCGTTTTGCTGTGGAGCTTGCAAGGAAATCCAATCCGGATATAATGATAGCAACGAGTCGCAAGACACATCCGGGATTTCGCAAATATGAGCTTAAGGCCGTAAAGATAGGAGGTGGCGAGCACCATCGCAACTCTCTGAGCGATTCTATACTCATCACACAGAACCACCTGGATGTCATGGAGAAAAAGGTAGATCTCAGGTCCATGCGCAAGATAGAGATCGAGCCCCGCACATTTGAAGAGGCCTGCGAGTCTGCTCCGGTGGCTGATATACTTCTTCTTGACCATTACAGCCCGGAGGAACTTGAATCCATTGTGCCCCGGCTTCGCTCCCTGAACCCTCATCTTGAGATTGCGGTGGGTGGTATAGATGTCAGTATGATATCCGATTATGCAAGACTTGTTGATGTGATAGTGACGACTGCTCCATATTATGCAAAGCCGCTGGATCTTACTTCCCGTATAAGGCGTATCTGAGCATTAACCGGATATATGTGAAGCGAAAATCCTATATATGATATACACCATGGTTGTGTAAGTAATATGCATTACCGATGCAAAAACCTTTGACTTTGGGGATCTGGCTCACAGGATAATTGCAGAAAGTTTCTTTCGGGTAATGCATGTAGAGATAGTAAAGATGATCAATTTATCATTTACAATGCAGAGGTGTTTATATGAGCAAACCGGAACTTTTGGATTTCAGTGCAACATGGTGCGGACCCTGTAAGATGCAGAAGCCCCATCTGGAAAAGGTAAGTCAGGAATTTGGCGATAAAGTTGACGTAAAGGTTATAGATGTGGACCAGAACCAGAGTCTTGCAGCCCAGTATGGTATACAGGCAGTACCTACCCTTATTATTGTGAAGGACGGTGCCCCTGTTAAGCGCTTTACAGGTCTTACAACCTCCGGCATCCTTATTGAAGAGCTTAAAAAGGTGCTTTAAGCACCTGTTATTTGTTCTTTGAAATATTTTCCGACGTATTTTGAAAAAGTGTAAATACCTTAAGATCAATCCAGTTTCGAGGTTTTGGAGAATTGAAGGAACTGGTCGATCTTGGTGTAATGGTTTTCAGGGAGAAGAACTCCCGGGGCTCTTTCAAGCCTCATCTTTCTGTAAAGTTCAGGTCTGTGGAAGGTGAGCTTGTCACATTTTCCATAGATACAACCCGTACTCCTGCTAAATACCAGCAACCAGATGCCTATCTTATCACTCATGCTCATTCAGACCACCACGGCAAATCTGCGATGCTCTCAGAAAATGCAGTTTGTTCTGATAAGACCGCTCTGGCACTGGAGATACGCCACCAGCGTAAATATGCCGGCAGAACATTCAGGGTTGGTGAATCCTTAGAGGTCAATGGTGTAACTCTAAGGACATTCCACAATTTCCATACAGTTGGATCCACTTCTTTTATGTGGGAGAACGAACTGGGTACGAGGATACTTGTGACAGGGGATGTGAAGGATGCTTCCATGCTTCCTAAATGCGATCTTCTTATAACGGAAGCGAATTATGGTGATCCTGGGGATGCAACATGTTATTTTGATGATGATATAACAGGTTTTGAGAATGCCTTCAGGGACAATGCCTGCATTGCCTTTGGAGCCTATGCGTTTGGCAAGGCCCAACGGACTGTGGAGATGCTCAGAGGCCTTGGATATGCGGGGATAATAGAGATGGAGGAACAGTCCCTTTCACTGACACGCACCCTTCTTGAGGGTGCAGGTGAGCTTGCATGTATTGGGGAGTGCTGCGGCGATCGTATAACTGTGGTGCCTCCATGGGATCTGGATAAACTGCCTTCCGTTTTATCAAAATATGTGATGACCGGCCGCAATGATTACAGATATCCCTCTATCCAGATAAGTGATCATCTGGATGCCAGAGGACTCGTGTCCATGGTAAAGGACATCGATCCTGAGTTCACGGTTGTGTATCATCCAGGCGGCCATCGTCCTGGAAGGTTTGCAAAGCACCTTAAAGGAATTGGTTTTAATGCACTTCCAATCGATGGAATCAGTAATGTGCTGAGCAATGAGTTTGTGTGATAGCTCTGGCAGGATAAACATTTATATAAGTATTGGTTTTTATAGTACCCACACTATCCAAGTTGTACCAGGAGATCATATCAATTGTCCAAATCATCCAAGAGAAAGCAATCAGAAGCCCTATCCAGGAAGGAATCCGCTGATAATTCACAGGAAGCTCCTGTTTCTTCTGATTCCGGTAAGCCCCGGTTCAAAGTGAGGACCCCGGAGGAAAGGAAAAAGGCCCATGTGGAAGGAATAATTAAAACGGCAGTTGCCTCTGTTATCGGTGTAATTGCAGGTTTTCTCACTTATCTGCAGCTTGGCGTTGGTGATGACCCTACATTGAAATGGTATGCGATCATGGTCATAGTTGCTGCACTTTCCTATTATGCCATGAGGCTGGTGTTTCCTCTTTTCAAGGTAAGGACAAAGGAATTCGGTTTTAAGGACTGGTTCTATGTAGAGTTCATCGTCATAGACTTCTGGCTTGTTACATGGGCGCTGCTTCTTAATTGATCATCTCTTTTTCCATATTTATCCATTACTTTATTTCACTGACAGGGATCTAACATGCGAATTGCCATACTGAACAAAGACAGATGCCAGCCAAGACGTTGCAGTCATGAATGCGAAAAATATTGTCCCCGTGTAAGGACAGGGGATGAGACTATTATCTTCGGGGATGACGGTAAGCCCTTGATATCCGAAGAGCTTTGTGTGGGATGTGGTATATGTGTCCACAAGTGTCCATTTGAAGCTATAATGATAATCGGTCTGCCTGAAGCTCTCAACGAACCAACACACAGGTACGGTCCCAACGGGTTTGCACTCTATGGCCTGCCAGTGCCGCAGGTTGGTAGGGTCACCGGTATTCTCGGTCCCAACGGTATTGGTAAGAGTACGGCAGTCCAGATCCTCTCAGGTAACCTTATACCAAACTTCTCACAGGAGAGCGGAAACTGGGACTTAGTCCTTGAACATTATGCAGGTACTGCTCTTTATGATTATTTCAGTGATGTGGTGGATGGGAACATAAAGGTCTCCCAGAAACCACAGTATGTGGACCTCATTCCCAAAGCCTTCAAGGGTAAGACCCGTGAGCTGCTGGACAAGACCGATGAAAGGGGCATACTTGCAGAACTCATCCAGCGGCTTAACCTCTCACATGTGCTTGACCGCAAGATCTCAGAGCTCAGTGGCGGTGAGCTTCAGAGGGTGGCTATTGCCGCATGTGCAGCAAAGGATGCGGATTTCTATTTCTTTGATGAGATAAGTCCGTATCTGGATATCTACCAGCGTATCAATTCAGCCCAGCTCATCCAGGAGATAGCCAAAGACAAGGCCGTACTTGTGGTGGAGCATGACCTTGCTATACTTGACATGCTTGCCGATGTGGTACATGTGGCATACGGAGAGCCCGGCGGATATGGTGTGATAACCCATCCCAAAGGTGTGCGTGTTGCCATCAACCAGTACCTGAAAGGTTATCTTCCCGAAGAGAATGTACGTATACGTCCTGAAACCATCAAATTTGAAGTCCATCCGCCCAGGGTGGAAACTGATATCAATACCCTTGTGGATTATGATGCGTTCTCCAAGAAATATGGTGAAGGCTTCCATCTTTCCACTGATGGTGGTTCCCTTAAGCAAGGCGAGGTTCTGGGAATAGTGGGCCCCAATGGTATAGGCAAGTCTACATTTGTCAAGATATTGGCAGGTGAGGTGGAACCGGATGAAGGCAAACTTGACCTCAACATCAGGATCTCTTACAAACCCCAGTACATCAAAGCCGATACGCCAATACCGGTACGGTATCTCCTAAGGGGCATCTCCAGTAAATTCGACAGCAGTTATTATCAGTCTGAAATAGCAAAGCCGCTGAATATCGAACGTCTTTACGATCAGCTGGTTACCGAGCTCAGCGGCGGTGAGCTTCAGAGGGTGGCCATTGCAGCCTGCCTGTGCCAGGATGCTGACATGTACATACTTGACGAACCAAGTGCACACCTTGACGTAGAACAGCGCTCAATGGCTACAAAGGTAATAAAGAGGTTTGCTGAGAACAACGGAAAGACTGCCATGGTCGTTGACCACGACATCTATATGATAGATATGCTTAGTGAGCGTCTAATTGTCTTTGAGGGTGAATCCTCTGTTTACGGTAAGGCACATGAACCCACTGGCATGCAGCAAGGTATGAACAAGTTCCTCAAAAACCTTGATATAACTTTCAGGCGTGATGAGGACACTTCCCGTCCAAGGGTCAACAAACCCGATTCAAGACTTGACAGGGAACAAAAGACAAGGGGAGAATATTATTATCATAATATAATTGATGAATGATCCCCATCTTTTTCTTTATATCTGCATGATTTGCGGATAATCCTATACTGCGATCTCTTCTGCCATCACATGGTAGAATGCCTCAGCTGAATGCTTTTCCAGCCAGGGATAATGGCCGCATTTGTCCAGCAGGACATATCTGAAATCGTCGATGACCCTTGAAAGCGGCTCTTTCACACCTTCAAAGGGATGGGGGTCATAATTTCCGTGTATCGCCACAACAGGGCATCGTATCATTCTTCCCATGTCCAGCAGTTTTCCGCTCTTTCTTAAATAGCTGGCCTCTTTCCATATGATCCTGTTGACGTCATAGCGGAGTCCGGGTCCTGTTTCCCCGGAATGCACAAGATCAAAGGAATCTGCATTTGATATCAATTTCCCGTATCTTGTAAAAAAATAGTCCTTATTTTTCACATCAGGGTCAGCCATGCTTGCACTAAGCTTCAGGTACTCCCGGATCTCATTATTATTGAGGCGCTCCAGCCTTTTTTGCATTATCAGGGACGCGTAGCTCTCTTTAAAAGGTCCGCTTGCTATAAGTATCAATTTTTTTACATAGGACGGATAGCGTGCAGCAAACATGAAGGCCAGCCATGCTCCCCAGGAATGTCCTGCCAGCGTCACAGGAAGTTCTCCATGCTCTTTTAGCGTATCCCTTAGTTCCCGTATCTGTCCTTCGATGCTCATAGATGTCTGGAATGGTTCCAGTACTCCTGTCATATCAGACAGTCCGGCAGCCAGTTCTGCAACAGTTCCGGGTGCACCGGGCCCGCCATGGATCACTGCAATATTATATGGTGATGTCCCGTATTTTCTGAGTTTAAGGTTCATATCTTTCTGTCTCTAAATGCGATTATCAGGATGTTCAGGCAGGGTGTTCAGGGTGCATATGGTGTTCATTGCTTATATGCAGATATGCTTATATAATATATACCTGTAAATATATTATTACAACAACATGGTTTAATGTCCCATGATGCTGTTTTTTCAACGGATGTGGTATTATCGCAGAAACAAAATTCTATAACAACATAACTGTCCTTGATAGTGTCGATAAGGGCAGTTTCAAAGCCGAGATCCTTCAATACAACTCACTGACAGGAAGTAAGGACCCTTCCATTGCACGGAATCTGTATTATGTACATAAAGCAGGCATGTCCCTGAAACAGATAAAAATAACGTTGAATGATAGCGGGGTGATAGTCGAGCCCGGAGCACTGTATTTCCATAAGGGTGCCATCACATGCGATGCAAATATCGGTGGTGTTGGTGGTCTTGCAAAGAAGATGATAAAGAAAAAGTTAACCAATGAAACAGCTTTCAATCCTCTATACAGGGGAACAGGTGAGGTGTTCCTTGAACCAAGTTTCAGTCACTTCCTGATAGTGAGCCTGGATAATGGTTCCATCATTGTTGACAAAGGTATATTCTACTGTTCCGAATCAAGCCTGGAGGTTGGCGTGGCAGCCCAGAAGAACCTGGCAGCCGGATTGCTGGGTGGGGAAGGCTGGTTCCAGACAAAGATAAGTGGTACAGGTACCTGTATACTGGAAAGCCCTGTTCCCTTGGGTGAGATCCTCAAATACAACCTTAACAACGAAAAACTTCAGGTCGACGGTAACTTTGCACTTCTAAGGTCCGATTCGGTCAGATTCAGTATTGAAAGTTCAGGCAAGGGCATCGCAGGCCGCCTCACCTCTGGTGAAGGACTTCTCCAGACATTCGAAGGAACCGGGACCGTATGGCTTGCACCCACCCAGCCGGTATATAATTCAATATCCACAGGTAGTGTATCCTCTCTGGCTGCAGCACCTTACAGCAGGCACAATCCAGCATAAAAGGGGCTTTATAGCTCCTTTATTTTCATTTATCTTCAATTCTGTTTTTATCCTGCTTATCCCTGGCATAATTAAAAGCCTGGTATATGTTGTATAACCAGAAAAAGATGAATATGATTATGGGAATCACAAGATATGCAGAAACTATCAGTATAAAGGCAATTACGAAATAATACGATCCTCTGCCCACGTCTCCGTTATATATCTGCCCCAGTCCCGGGAATAGCATGGAGTATAGCGCAGCTTTCCATGGTACAGGTGTCCGCTCTCCATTTTCATTTTGGACGATGTGCTCCCTTTCCTGATCGGTCATCAGACTCCTCCCTTCAGACTCTAAATTATACACTTCTTGCATAACAAATTTACCGATATCAATTGCGTCTCAAAAGGATATTTTCTGCCTCTTTAATAGCATATCCCAGATTTTTGCTTCCTGTATCTGAAGAAGAGGTCTTATCCGTTGTTAGATCATGCTTTCTCTTTTTCATACTTTTTCCCTTGCCAAGGTACCATGTCAAAAACTCGGTATACAGTATTATTCCTATCAGGGTGGACCAGAGCATCAGTAATATATGGAAATTGTTCACGGGTACAAGTCCGTTTGCAAGGAGCATCTGCTGATATGCAAGAAAAGCTATCGACGTTTTTGGTATAATAAGAATGAAGATCAGAGGTGTAAAGAAAAGAATGATGAATGCAAGCCTGGATGATATGTTGATAAGTACAAAGAGAACTAACATGGCAAACAAAGCAAAAAGAATTGCAGATCCGATAAATGCCAGAATTTCCATGTATACTCTCTCCTGTACGGTTATTATTCTCACTTATATACTCTTGTTATATATAAATATGCAAAGACCGGTACTACGGCAATCAGGCTGAACAGTGCTGCAAAGGAAGAGGCAAGGAACCCTGCAGCCTGGACTCGTGTGATCTCTGAATTTTCGGCCCCAGTTCCTGGATGTGAGCCAAAAGGTTCAATATCATGTTCGTAGCCCTGTCCATCGATATAGGCATTCTCCTCCTCTGAAATCGCATCATCTATGTAGAGGAAAGGTTCATATGATGTTGCTCTTCCCATTCTTCCATTTCCATCCTCAAAGATAAGTTCTGTTTCCGGCAGATAATGTTCTCCTGCCCTTTCCGCCCTGACAACATAACTGAACTCTTTTGTCGTTCCTGCTTCAATCGTTCCTTCCCATCCGTCATCTCCCTCGATGAATGTGAGCTCATTGGGTATTCTCTCCCTGAATGATGCTTTAAGGTTTCTGTCGCCTTGATTGCTGATCCATATGTTGATGGCTATCTCCTCTCCTACAAGCATGTAACTGGAACTGAGTTCTTTCTCTACCAGGATATCGGGACCGCTTACATGAAATGTCATGTCATTTCTTTCTGATTCCAGCATATAGGTTTTCCCTTCGTCTTTCCAGACCACTGTTGCAGGTGAGAATGTAAACTCGCCAGGTTCTGTGGGAGATGTTGAATATTCAATCGTTGTTGTTGACCCGGGCTCAAGTAAGATTGCCCACTCGGTATCACGAAGGTTGTCAGGAATGAAGGATGCAGGCAGTTCATCTGTGACAGTGACAGCTTTGCGGGAATCAGCCTTATTCTGGATTGTTATTTTCACATTGAAATATTCCTCGATTCCAGATTCCGGTTCAGATGATGACCCTTTCATTGATATGATCTCTTTTTTGATGGATATGTACGGCTTGATACTTGTTTCTGTAGTTGTCCCGGCGCTGTATTCATTGGCCCTGTAGTCATATCCCAGGACATTTGACCGGATACTTATGCTCCCGCCTACAGGATGGTTGTATGGCTCTATTTTTATGTTGAACTTTTTCATCTTGCCGGGTTCCAGTATTGAATGTTGCTGCTTTTCCTGTGAAACGGATCCCTGCTCACATTCAACATTGAGTATTATCCCATGCAGTGGTATGGTGCCGTTGTTCGTGACGATTAATTCATACTCTATATACTCATCAGGTTCATAAATGGTCTTCAAATTGGCAACATCTATCTTTATCCCGGGTGAGCCGGGTTTCAGTGTTTCTATGAACACTTCTCCCGTTTCCCTTTTCAGGTAGAGCACATTGATCATGAAATCATCAGAGATCTTCTGGTATTCCCCGCTCTGATAGTTTCTGTCGTGGATATCGCTTCCAAACTGTACCTTTATATGGGCACCATCTTCGCTGATACCCGCAACAGTGAGCTTATAGTTCTCTGCGGTCAGGGTGTCTCCTGCTTTGAAGGCTGTTCGGGGGATGTCGGTTATCCATACAAGCTCACTTTTCTGTTTGTATACGTCAATGGATACTTTTTCCGGGGTGATGGTAAGTATGTCTATCTTCAACTCATTATTGTATGTGTGTTCATTGTTCAGGCCAGTGTCTGCCCGGAAGGCCTCCTTGAATACACCGTTCCTGTATATCAGCAACGTAGAATAAGTTTCATTTGCGTTTATTTCGTGTATCTTGACGGTGAATCCTTCCAGATGTGCTCTTTCACCTGTCCCCAGTTCATAGGAACCCTGGAATATCCATATGTCCTCTTCACGGATGCCGCCGGCACTGGCCTGGGCTGTTAATATCAGCAGGATGAACAATAAAGGAAGAAGTTTCAGGACTGACAGTTTCTCTGCAGGCATCAATATCATCTATATATTTGTATGTTTTAAGTGTTATTTGTATTCTGCTTCACCGTTGCTATCATTGCAAGATAAAGTAACAGTGCCAGAACCAGGTACCCACCTGTCCAGGCCCATGCCTCCAATGCACCTATGCTCTGGATCGATAGGCGGGTGACCAGGTTCAGGGGGGAGTTAGTGAACAGGTAGGATGACATGAAGAGGAAGATCAGTATAAGCGAGTATAGCAACTGCGCAACTCCTCTTTCCCTTAACAGGACTGCAATTATGGTACTGGATAATACCAGTATCATAGCGATTATTGTCACAAGCAGCAGTATCTGCAGTGAATTCTCGATCGATATCCGGTTCATGGAAAGCAGGAGCATCCAGGCCAATGATTGCAGGGGAACGATCAATGTTGCCAGAAGAGCTTTGCCGGTTACTATCTCAAGCATGGATGCGGGTGATACAAGCAGCATGTCCATGGTCTTGCGTTCATATTCCTCTGTGATAAAATCTATTATCAGACCTCCCGATATGAATGCAGGTGTAAATATCAACAGAGGAAGAAGTGCTACATAGATGAACTCAAAGAATGTGGAAGTTGTCCGAAGTCCTCTTTTTATGATGTTAAACTCAACGGGCGAATAACCGGGCAATCTCTGCGTCCTTATATCCCTTACACTCTGCTCGTATTTTTCAAGCGGCTCTTTTAACTGGAGGGACACAACCGTTGCTTTGACTTCTGATTTTGGCAGGTAGATATCGACATTCAATAGCTCGGTACCCTCTGGATGTCCAAGGGGTGTTACGATTATCGCATCGACACTACGTTCATAGAAGTCCGTGTATGCTGCCTGGAAATCATTGTAGAGGTATGTTCTGACATTGCTTTGCTGCAGTATCCTGTAAAGTTCATCCTCTGATGTTCCAACGACTGCAACGGAACTTCCTTCAATATCGGTGTTTTGCAGCATGCTTGGGTCATAGAAAGATGTTAGTCCTATTACAAGGAAAGTTGAGAATGATGCAATGAAAAGCTGGATAACAATGGCAAGAATGAATGTCTTTTCCCTCATTAGTTCCTTGAATTCCTTTTTAGCCACTGTCTTCATTTTTCTGCAGGAATTACCATGTCGGGTCAAAAGAGCAGCCCCCTGAGGATTATTAAGTTGTAGATACTATGGAAAAGGGTTGCAAGTACCACTGCCATCAGGTAATGACGTGTTCCTTTCCAGTACATTACCATTGAGCTGATGAGAACGGTTGTAATGTGCAGGAACAATGGTATCAGCAGTAAAGCACCCATTGTCATTACCGAACCAAAGGCCGAACTTGCTATCGGTGCCAGCGTAAGCAGTGCAACGGCTTTTTCCCCCACAAAGAATCCGGCACCTGAAAGGACAGAATACTTAATAGCATTCCTGGCGGTTATACCTGCTATCTTTCTCTGGAACAATGTGTAGATACCAACGGATTTTACGATTTCTTCAGCCATTGCAGACAGCAGGATCATCGTGATTATCGAATAAGGCACAGGCAGATTGAAAAGCATGACGATCAGCATCAATTGTGTCATGTATACGAAGGGGATGAATATGATACTGAGCAGGAACACGGAACCGTATGGATATGAGAGGAACAGTTCAAAGCAGTCGACGATCTTTGCAGTGATGGGTTTTTGTGTGAAAAGGTCTTCCTCCCTGAAAATGAAAGTTCCAAAAGTATAGACTGAGATAGCTACAAAATAAAATGGCAGGGTTGAGAAGAGGTATGTGTTTACCAGGACAGTTTCACCTTCTATAAGCCTGACTACCAGCGTAATGGGCGAGATGGAGCTTATGGCATGGATATTTGCAAACATCGCAGGGAAGAACAGGTATCCTGAGATGATCACTGACAGGAAAACGCTTGCAAATGTCAGTTCCTTAAAACTCCTTGAAAGGATGGCACTGTAGAACGAAAGTGCAAAAAAGAGCAGCACCACAGGGAGTATGGCTGCAAGCACCAGCAATATCCTTCCTGTTTCTTCAAGAGTTGACGGTATGCCGAGTATATATAGAGTGATAGCTGCCTGTATGGCCATTGTTATCGCAATGTAGGGTACTGTTTTTCCTATGACTACGTCTCTTCCTTTAAGGGGTGCGGCCAGTATAAGTTCTCCTCTTCTGTTGGTGCGTTCGTCCATAAGGCTTGTAGAGTAGAATTGTGAGATGAAGTAGATGGGAAATATGAAAAGGAAAGCGTAAAGTATGGCTGTGAATGGAATCGGTGCTGAGAAGTTGGAAGGTGTGGCGATTGTCTGCCTCTCAAAGAAGGTCTTCCCTTCCATGGCATCCAGGGCTGCGATTTCCTCCGGACTTATGGTCGATGACCCGGGTCTGGCGGTTCCGCTGCTTGCATATCCGTTCTGGCTGCTTGTTCCCGGGATGCCCTCGGGCATCTCAGTTTCGCGTATCCCTCTGCTTATTCCTTCTGCCGTATCGCCTGCACCTGCCAGATGGAAATCCTGAGGTCTTTCCAGGTCACGGACAGTTACCCATACAGGATGGCTGTTATTAATATCATTGTATGAACTAAGTACAACTTCTCTGTATGTCTTGAATGTGTTTTCCAGTGCATCTCCTGCAGCGGCCGCCTTACGTGTATCTCTAATATATACATTGTTCCCTATTATGGCAAGGTCGGCCCCGTACTCATGGTAATTGCTTGCGCCGAACATGTCTACAAGGACATGATCAAACCTCTGGTCTGTATCGATAATGGGGCTGATCTGCGGCTGGGAGATTGCGGCAAGATATATTTTCTGGTTCATACTCATCCCTGTATGGGATGCTGCGTAGGATGCCACTATTACCATTATCAATGACAAGGTAAGGATTATCATTGATCGGGTATCGAATTTAAGTTTTGATCTCAATATCTCCCATTTTGCAATAGTGAACCAGCCGCTCATGAGGATTTTATTAGTACTTTATTATATTAATAGGTATTTCCTAAGTCCTTTTTTGCAATATTTGAAAAAGAATATATGCATGTAAATTTCATATTAAATGAAGATCGATAAATCATTTAAGGAGTGGTACAATGGCAGATATCCTATCTCAGACAATACCTTATACAACAATTACACTGGCAAATGTTGTCTTTGCACTGGTTGTCCTTCTTGCCGGTCTTCTGATAGCCGGAATTCTTTCCGGGATGTTCAGGAGAGGGCTGAAGAAGACTAAACTTCCCGAACTTGTCACTGAGTTCCTCGTACGCTTCCTGCGTGCGTTGCTCTATGTGGCAGTACTGCTTGCGGTTGTGAGCACCCTTGGTGTCGATGTCAGTTCAGTGGTCGTTGGACTTTCGGCAGTCATAGGCCTGGTGCTTGGTTTTGGTATGCAGGACTCACTGAACAACATGGCAGCAGGTGTATGGATTGCATCATTAAGGCCCCTTGATAAGGGTGAGTATGTAACTGTAAACGGACTTTCAGGCACAGTTCATGCTGTCGGTATCATGGCAACGGAATTATTGACACCTGATAACCAGTTCATAACTATTCCCAACAAGCTTGTGTGGGGCAGTCCAATAGTTAATGTGACCCGTATGCCAACCCGCAGGGTGGCTGTGGATGTAGGTGTGAGTTATGCAACGGATATACCCAGAGCAGTACAGGTAGCTCTTGATGTTATCAAGCAGCATTCTATGGTAATGGATGATCCCGCACCTGCGGTTGTAACTACGGAACTGGCGGATTCCTCTGTGAACCTTCAGCTGCGTGCCTGGGTGCAGACTGGTGATTTCTGGGCTGTCAAAAATGATCTTACAATAGCCATTCATGCTGCATTTGGCAAAGAGGATATTGAGATTCCCTTCCCACAGATGGATGTGCATATGTACGATCAATGAATCAACTGCATAGTTGATCATCAACTATGCCTCTCTTATTTTATAACATAATTTATATATAGTTACAACTATAGTCATTGTGTGCAACCAGGGATTATCGAGGTTAACGGCCTCAGAAAGGAATACGGCGATTTCATTGCTGTTGATGATCTTTCCTTTTCAGTTGGCAAAGGGCAGATATTCGGTATAGTGGGACCCAACGGCGCCGGTAAAACGACCACATTAAAGATGCTCAGCAGTCTGATAAGGCCTACTTCCGGCAGCATATCCATGAAAGGCCTGGATATTAACCGTGATGCAGTTGCGATAAAATCTTTCCTTGGATTCCTTCCTGAAGAGTCTCCACTTTATGAAGGCATGACTGTGGATGACTATCTGCTGTTCTTCTCCGAGCTTTACTCTGTTCCCCGGGAACAGGCAAAGAAAAGGATAAATGAGCTCCTTTTTGATCTTTCACTCAATGCAGACGGCAAAAAGATAGGTGATTTCTCAAAGGGGATGAAACGTAAAGTTGCAATCGCCCGTTCTCTTATCAATGATCCTGACATATTGATATATGATGAACCGGCATCGGGTCTGGATCCCATGACTTCCAGATATATTACTGATTATGTGCGCTTGCTTAAAAAGGCAGGAAAGACTGTCATTTTCAGTGCACACAACCTCTACCAGGTGGAAAGCCTCTGCGACAGGATACTCATTCTCAAGGGCGGAAAAATGGTGACCCTTGGAACTGCTGAGGAAATAAGGAAGGAATATGGCAGGATCCAGTACCGTCTAGAGTTCAGGGTGGATGGGGTAGAGGAATATACAATGTCGGATATCAGGCTATCAGATGGTAATTATGTGGTCATTACCAATGATATCAGTGTGGTGAACCAGACTACAAAGTGGGTTGCATCCAAAGGCGGAGACATAGTGGAAATGCGCACGATCGTTCCCTCCCTGGAAGATATCTTCCTTGAACTTATGGGTGTGGAGCTTTTTGTAGACTGAGAATTCTTTGTGAACTGAAGACTTTCGCAGACAGGGATTGTTATCTGTCGCTTATGGCCGTTAATTATATTCTGATACGATGTATTTTTATATATTAGTTGCATATGCAACAATTGCAATAGCAACCATTTATTTATGAGTTAACAGTCCGGTGATAATTCTGACAGATATCGCAGAGAACATATGCATTTGCGGCCTGAAAAAACACGAATCCATTGGCAGGGATATCTCACACCTTTTCAGGTCCATCAATATCTACCTTTCAAAAGAACTGGAACCATATGGGATCGGAAGTGGTCAGTTCCCTTTTTTCATGAGATTGCTCCATCAGGACGGAGTAAGCCAGGAAACACTTGCAAGTTCATTGAGGTATGACAGGGCAACGATAACCCGTTCTGTGAACAAGCTCGAGGAAATGGGTTATGTTACAAGGAAAAGGGACCCATGTGATAAACGTGCCTATTGCATCTATCTTACAGACAAAGGGCGTGAAATGGATAATGTTCTGATTTCTATCTCAGTAAGGCTAAATGATACACTCCTGCGCGGGTTCAGTGACAAGGAAAAGGCAATGTTTATCTCCCTTGTGGAAAAAGCAGCCATGAACATCTCATCTGAGAACGATATGAAGAAGGCTTCAAATGAATAACGGAAAACAGGCGGGGGAAAAAGTCCAGGCTATTGGCCCCGGAAAGGCAACATCAGGTATGAGGTCAATGCTGGGTGACCCTAAAAAGGTCATAATCAAACTGGCGCTGCCAATGATGCTGGGTATGTCTGTCCAGACCCTGTATAATCTTGTAGATACCTTCTGGGTCTCCGGTCTTGGTGCAGATGCCCTTGCAGCAGTTGGTTTTGTATTTCCCTTCTTTTTTGTTATCATTGCCCTTTCAAATGGGCTGGGAGTTGGCGCAGGTTCGGCAATATCCAGAAGGCTTGGGGCCAGGGACAAAAAAGGTGCAGATAATGTTGCAGTTCATACAATGATACTGATGCTTCTGATATCTGCTGTTTTCACCATTAGCCTGTTTACTTTTGCAGAGCAGATCTTCACTTTCATAGGTGCCGGTAAGACAACTGCTATGGCAACATCTTACGGCCGTATTATATTTGGTGGCAGTGTGCTGCTGTTCTTCACCAACGTTGCAAATGCGATACTTCGCAGTGAGGGTGACACCAGAAGGGCCATGAATGCCATGATATTCGGTTCCCTGCTGAATATAGTCCTTGACCCGATATTCATTTATCATTTAGATATGGGTGTTTCGGGTGCAGCGTGGGCGACTGTTGTTTCCATGGGAG
Source organism: Methanolobus sp. WCC5 (assembly GCF_045690325.1). GTDB lineage: Archaea > Halobacteriota > Methanosarcinia > Methanosarcinales > Methanosarcinaceae > Methanolobus. Next base: position 2,133,500 of record NZ_CP146981.1, read on the forward strand.
TGACCGCTGTCATGATGTCAAGCTGGCTTTTCTTTAAAAAAGATACCTATCTTTCCTTTGATTTTAAGGATTTCAGCTTTGAAAGGGAAATACTGCGGGATATTTTCAGGGTAGGTGTACCTGCTTCTGTGCAACAGACCTCTATGGCTCTTATGATGCTCGTCATGAATGTTATTATCATTGCGGCCAGCAATACTGACGGAGTTGCAGTGTACACGGTGGGATGGCGTGTTGCAACCATAGCTCTTGCCCCACTCATTGGTATTTCCACAGCTGTTGTTACAATGACAGGTTTTTCATATGGTGAGGGTTCATATGAGAAATTATCTTTCTCCCACCTGTATTCCATGAAGATCGGTCTTATTGTTGAGACTGCCATAGCGGTCATGACCTTTATATTTGCTCCACAGATAGCTTATGCTTTCACCATGTCAGAAAGCGCTTCCCATATCACAGACGATCTTATCCTGTTTCTTAGGATCATCTGTATTTTCTATCCTACCGTTTCCCTTGGAATGCTTTCATCGTCTCTTTTCCAGGGCGTGGGCAAAGGGCTTAATTCGCTTATTGCAACGATACTGCGTGCTATCATATTCGTTCCGTTGTTTGCTATTATCTTTGCCTTCAACCTCGAATTGGGACTTACGGGTATATGGTGGGGGATGGTAGTAGGTAACATACTGGGTTCTGTTTTTATCTTTGTGTGGGCAAGACTATATGTGGTAAAACTGCTCAAGACAAGGACGAGCGTTGATATTGTATCCGGGTTGCCGGATTAAGATGATAGGTTGCTTCTGGTACTGTCAATATAGATCCGAATACAGACATTGTTCGCTACAGATTCGTTAGAATTCAAAAGCTATTTAATCTACACAGAGCATAAACCTTTGTAGTCCTGTGTCAACCTGTAATTACTTCCGGGATATTGTAGCAGGACAAAGACATATATTATGGAGATGTCCATGGCATCAGGATCCCGAAAAATCATACAGTCCCAGGCATCTGAATCTGTTGCCGATCACAGGGAAGAAAAAGGCGTGCTTCTTTTTGAGACCACAGGCAAGGAGAAAGTATACAGGTACAGTGATTCTATTCTGCTTATGCTTCCAGAGGGACGAAAGATCCTCAGTACTTCCTGGCTAAACGGTGGTTACAGGGAAGACCTGAGGTCCGTTTTCAATCACAGGGTACCAAAGGGAAAGCATGCTCCAAAGGATCTTGACGGAGGCAGCATTCCTGCTTATCTTTCTATCATTGCAAAAAGGCTGGGACTGGAACCTGCTACTTCTTCGGGTTTGTTGACGGCTGCAAATATGAATAACGTTTCTATTGTGACCCGCTCTTTTCGTGGTGTGGAAGTTACTGCTGTTATGACTGCAGGGATCGAAGTGAACGGCGGGCGTGCCGGAGATCCTGCCTCCTACTATCAGGAGAATGGTTCGCATCAATTCATTCAGGGGACTATTAACACTATACTTGTCATAGGTGCAGACCTACCTGAATACACTATGGCAAGGGCAATAATTACAGCCACAGAGGCAAAGACTGTGGCTTTGCAGCAGTTGATGGCACCAAGCCGTTACTCCAGGGGTATTGCCACTGGTTCAGGTACGGATATGATCGCTGTGGTGGCAGATGGTACGAGCCCCCTTTTGCTGACAGATGCGGGACAGCATTCAAAGCTTGGAGAGCTGATAGGTACTGTTGTGATCGAATGTACTCTTAAGGCACTTGAGCTGCAGTCAGAGTTAACTCCACTATCCCAGAGGGATATGCTTGTGAGGCTGGAGCGTTTCGGGATTGGTGAGACTGATTACTGGAAGGCTGCCTCGGGCATGGAAGGTGATAACAGGAAGGCTGCATTTTTTAAGACTTTGAGGGAAATGTCAAAGAATCCTGTACTTGTCGGAGCAACGTGTTCCATACTGCATATTGCCGATGAGGTCACATGGGGTCTGATCCCTGAAACAGCAGGCAGGAGGGTGGCCATATCTGTTATGAAAGGCCTGCCGCAGATGCTTGATATTGAGGCTTACCTGCCTTTTGGGGAACTTACGGATGAAAAGGACACTATACTGGATAATTGGGTGCGTGTTACAGCCTGGATTGCAAAGAACTGTGGTCTTGGGGAACTGTGCGATCCCGGTCTATGATCTTCAGGTGTAAATATGAAAGAACTTATGAATTTCTCGCTTTATGAGAATGATATGAAGATGTTTGATTCTGACTGGGGCATGATACGGAATTTTCTTGTCAGGCATGATCTGGATGGATTGGAGCTCTTTGTGGATTCTTCCCCGCTTCCGGATATTCCTGCAGACCTTATAGAAGGGGTACATCTTCCCTATTGGATGGGGAGGCACAGGGCCTGGGTGGATCCATCTGCTTTTTCCTGCGAAATGGAGGAGTTTGAGAAGGTTTACGTTTTCGGTGGAAGCAGCCGAGAAGAGGTAATTGGTAATTTCAGGAAGCCACTTGAGAATGCTGCAAGCCTGGATGCATCCTATGCAGTGTTCCATGTATCCTATGCCGAACTGGAGCAGGTCTATACACGTTGTTTTAATTGCACGGACTACGACGTGCTTGAGACAACTGCACAATTTCTGAATGAGGCGGTGTCTGTTTATCCGGGTGGTGAACCACCTGTGAGACTTTTCTTTGAGAATCTGTGGTGGCCGGGACTTACTTTCCTTGAGCCTTCAAATGCTGATTATTTCACCAGTCTGCTTGACTTTGATAACTGGGCCTTTGTGCTTGATACCGGGCATCTTATGAATGCGACAATGAGGTGTGTGGATGAGGAATCTTCCATAGATATTGTACTCGGTCTTCTGTCATCACATTCAGAGGATTTTATAAGGCGCATAGAAGGCATGCATTTTCATTGCAGCCTTTCTGGCGAGTATATGTGCAGGTCATTGGATATGGAACTTCCGGAAGGTTTTGAGGATATGTCCTTTAACGATCGTCTCCTGCCTGCCATGGAAATTCTCCATCAGATGGATCAGCACATGCCTTTTACCAGTGAGAGGTGTTCTGAAATAGTTGAATTCGTGTCACCTGATTTTCTTACGCATGAATTTGTTTCGACCAAGCTGCAGACACTTGATGAAAAACTGTTGACCCAGAGAAGAGCTTTGCACAGTTGATCTTCTTCTATCTTCTTTTACAGATTTTTATTGTTCTATTTTTAGAATAATTGACATATTAATTCCGGAATGACCCGTTTATTGAACTGTTAACGCAGAAAACTATATATGTAACACAACAATTACTTCTAATTATGAGCACTCTCGATAACAATGATTCCGAGAATCCAGAGCACACTGATCGTTTGAAACTTTTCAGTGCACTTGGAAGTGAGACCCGCCTCAGGATGCTCCAAAGGCTAACTGAGGGTGAAATGCATATCTCCGAACTTGCAAGGGAACTAAGTATCTCTGTTCCGGTTGCTGCAAAACATGCAAATATACTGGAAGATGCAGATCTGATACAGCGCAAGGTTTACGGCAAGACCCATGTTCTGCAATTGAATAATAAGAATATATTCAATGCACTGGATATCTTTGCCCCTTCCAGAACGGTTGAAGTTGAGAAGGGTGCCACACTTCTTGAGGCTCTTAAGAAGGCTGCAGTTGTTGAAGTGAAGAACGTACACGGCCAGGATAATATTGTGTCTACCAACGGGGAGGAAGGTTTCTTTGTATATGAAGTGGACGGGGTGTTCTCCGATAAGAATGTGAATGAATACAGATTCGACAGTGACTCAACGGTCATGTGGAAGAAACTGGAACCTATAAGTATCCTGAAGGTAAAAGTCCGGTTGAAAAAGGAATGATCCTTTTCCTATCGGCTGCAAAACTAATATTTTTCAACGCGAATATTACCTGTATCAGAGGGCTGCAAAGTCCCTTTTTTGATTTTAAGGGCTTTTTCTTCTCTTCCACTCAGATCCTCTTCCGGCCCTCAATACTTTCACCCCGCTCGCCATTTGCTTATATGTATGTGGTGCATCCTATCAAATGATGTTCCAGAGGAATCCTGTTAATGAGCACCACATGACGCTTATGGAAAGGATGCGGGTGCTGTCTGAAGGTACCAAGTATGACAGTTGCAACCAGAGTGCAGTCTGCCATGCTTTTGGACCGGATGGACGGTGTATCCAGCTGTACAAGACCCTTATGACCAATGCCTGTTCAGGGGAATGTACTTATTGTCCTAACAGGTGTGGCAGGGATGCTCTGCGTGCAACACTCAGTCCGGAGGAAATCGTAAAGATAACATGGTCCTTCTACAGGAGGAATGCAATAGAAGGCCTGTTTCTGTCATCTGGTGTTATAGGGGATGCCGAAAGGACAGCAGAGCGGCAACTGGAGGTGGCAGGGCTTCTGAGGACACAGGGTTTTACAGGATACATACATATCCGTGTGATGCCGGGTACTCCTAAGTATCTTCTGGAAGAGATCGCTGATTGTGCAAATAAGTTTGGTGTGAATGCGGAGACAACGAGTTCTGTGAACTATTCGGAGATATGCCCCAACTTTGATTACCAAAGCGATGTACTCCAGCGTTTACAGTGGACTCGTGACCTCATTAAGAAGAAAAGACGTGAAGCAGGTTTCAGGGGTCGTGTGGTCGGTGCCAACGACACACAGTTCGTTGTGGGGGCATTGCAGGAATCTGACAGGGAAATTATTGGTACGGTTGATGATTTCATGGACCGTTATGAGCTTAGAAGGCCGTATTTTATGAGTTTTGACCCGGTTCCGTTCACTCCTCTTGAGAAAAATGAGCCATCTCCGCTATGGAGAGAAATAAGACTCTACCAGACATCCTATCTTCTCAAGGATTATGGTCTGAGGGCCAGTGACCTGGATCCTGTTCTTGATGACAACGGTTTTCTTCTTGATGCGGATCCAAAGATGCTTCTTGCATCGTGCAGTCCGGAAATGTTCCCGGTAGACATAAATTCTGCAGGCAGGGATGCCCTGCTCAGGGTTCCGGGAATCGGTCCGGTTGGCGCTGATCGTATAATTCGGTCAAGGCCTGTAAGTTCGGAAAAAGAGCTTGCAAGAATGGGCGTTGTGCTTGCACGTGCCCGTCCGTTCATTGAGATAAATGGCAAAAAGCAGACAAACCTTTTCTCATTTGCAGGGGTGGGTGCATGATAGTGGCTTTCAGGGAAAATGTGGCAGGTGTTCTTCTTGCGTGCAAAGAGCTGGTCGATAACCCGGATGTTGTTCTGATATCTGCAAAGGACAGGGATGAACTGAAAGGAAAAATGGAATTCTCAGGTCTTGATGATGTGAAGTTGCTTGGTTTTAGGGGTGTGGCTGACACAACCGGACTTGTCAGGAATTTGTTTGGAAGGCAGCCTCATAAGATGTTCTGCCGGGATCCGGATATAGAAGGATATATATCCCTGGTATTGAGGCACAGGAATTCAAGGCCGGTTGAACTGGTCCGTTTCCTTTGTTCATGCAAGGATAATGCAGAGTTGCTTTATTCCGGTAAGGGTATCATTGGTAAGAAGCACTACGATTTCATGCGTGATGTAAGTCGCTCTTATCAACGCCTGTGTATGTTTGCCCGTCCATGTCCTGTTAATGGTGTGCTGTCTGTTAAGGTTGACTCCCCGCATAGTATAGGGGACCTGTTCTGTCGCTGGCTTGCGCGGAAGAACCCCGATCTTCCTGTTTCAGTAACAGAGGGAGATATTGCCTGGATAGGCAATGGAGGACATGTCGGGCTTGAGCATTTTACAAAGATACCATCGTCTATTGCAGGAAGTCTGGAGTTTTCCAGTGAGATAGATGAGGTTGATGATATGTGGGACATGTACTATGATTCCCAGGTAATACATAAAAGGCGAAACAAAAAGCATGCAAAACAATTGCAACCCAAGGTGTCAGCATCAATGAGCAGGATGTCGGAAAGGGACAGATACAAGGTTGAAAGGGGTATTTCAAACTGCACCCTGGATAATTTCATCCCGGAAAAGGAGGCATAATGTTAACCACCGCCATGACTCTGCAGGATATTCCCAGAATAGGGAATAAGATGTCAAAACGATTCGTAGAGCATTTTGGCAGTGAAAGCCTGGCTCTTGATGCAATACTTGCCGGGGATATCGCCAGTATTTCCGAAGTTGAGGGAATTGGACAGCGCTATGCCATATCTCTTGTACAGGATGTAAGCTCCATGGTGGAAGGAGTTGACGTTACTGACTTTTTAAGAACCAGGGAAGCAATGGATGTATATGAGAGATTGATCGATCTTATCAGGGAGTTTGCACATACCCGTTACTCCAGGGATAAACTGCACATTTTTTATCCATATCCTTCCAGCAGGGTCGAAAAGGTAATGAAAGTGCGTGAATCTGTCTCATATTATATGGAGAATTCCAGGTTGCTGGAAGATGACATGACCATTGCTGAACTTTTACCAAGGGTAAGCCAGTTGAACTTTAAGCATACATGTCCTAAAATCCGTGACAGGGTGGTCATCACATCCGACCAGGGTGCATATGAACAGGCCAGGAAACGCTTTGAAGGCCTTGTCGATGTTCACTTTGCTCGCTCCTTTTCTGAATTCATTGATGTTTCCAGGGGTTTTTCACAGGTGATAGCCCTGGGGGATGACTATCTTCCATTCGATCTTCCGGAGGATGTAGAGCCGGAATTCTTTTCAGATATCGGGGAACTGGATGATTATAAGGTTATACCTGAAAAGGAGGTCTTTTTATTTTCAAGGAACCTTTGTTCCCTTGGATCTTCAATAGAGGTGATAAGGCTTCTACGTTCAAAAGGAATTACTTTCTTTGACAGGATGGATGATGACAGGCTTGAACTGCTTGCCTCCACACTGGCCCTGATAGATGAGAGCGGTGATATTGTGCATGGCACGGATGCAGAGATCGACAGGATCTCCGATGCCATAAGCAGGCTTGGTTCATCTGTTTCTCAAACCGTGTGTTCCATGAATGAAAAGCTTAATTCCAGTCTTGAGAACAGCCAGATGGTACTTAGTGGCCAGGATATGCTGAAGGTGATGAACGGTTCCATTGAACTGAAAGAAATGCTCGGGAAGAAACTGCATAAGAACTACCATTCAATTATCAGGGAAGGAGTTGAAAGGATATGCAATGAACTTGGGCTTGAGAAAAAGGAAAGACTGATGGTTGAATCTTTTTTTCCGGAAGATATCATGCATCCTGTAGAAGCGGATGTTGATAGTATCAATGCTTTGAAACAGTATCTGGATAAAAAGGCCCGGAAGAGAAAATTCGAGCATAAGCGCGAAGTTTCCCGCATATTGTCCTCCTACAGGGAATCAGCCCGGGAGATGGTCCGTGAGGTACTCGATTATGATGTGGGCTTTGCTATAGGTTCTTTTGCAAATGCGTATGGTCTTGTAATGCCTGAGGTAATAGATAGCAAAGGCATTGGTTTTACGGGTGGAAGAAACCTTTTCCTGCTTTGCAGACATGGTGCTGTGGAACCCATTGACTATTCCATAGGTGCAAATAGTTTCAGTCCCGACGGTGAGAGCAGCAGGGTAGTACTTCTAAGTGGTGTGAACTCAGGAGGCAAGACGTCTCTCCTGGAACTTCTGGCCCAGAGCATTATCCTTGCACATATGGGCTTTCCCGTACCTGCAGAAAAAATGGAGATATCTTTGACGGATTCTTTTTATTATTTTGCCAAGTCCAAAGGAACTTTGGATGCAGGTGCTTTCGAAACGACCCTCACTGAGTTCTCTGTGGTTGCTGATGGGTCGGCAAAATTAGTGCTTGCAGATGAGCTTGAATCCATAACAGAGCCCGGGGCTTCTGCAAAGATAATGGCGGGGATACTTGAAGTCCTCACAGAGAACCTCAATACAATGTCCATATTTGTGTCCCATCTCTCCGAATTGATCATGGAGAATACAAGCTGTCCTGTAAGGATTGACGGGATAGAGGCCAGTGGTCTGGATGCAGACCTTAATCTGATAGTTGACAGGAGTCCCCGTTATAATTATACTGCAAAGAGCACACCTGAACTGATAGTCGAAAGACTTTCTAAAAAGAGCAATGGGAATGAAAAGGCATTTTATGACAAATTGAGAAGCAAATTTCGGAATTAAAGCACACCTTTGGTGCTTTTGATACCCTTTCCTTCAATTGTCACAGCTCTTCTGAGTGCATAGGCGAATGCCTTGAAAAGTGCTTCTATCTTGTGATGGTCATTATCCCCGTAAACATGAGCGTGCATATTTATCTTTGAATTCTGTGCAATTGCTTCAAAGAAATGAACTACCATCTGAGTGCTGAATTCTCCTACTTTGGGTGCCCTGAACTCCGCATGCATTACCAGATAGCTTCGACCTCCCATGTCAAGGGCGACATCTGCAAGTGCTTCATCCATCGGTATGCGTGCCTCACCGAACCGTGCGATACCAGCCTTGTCACCCAGGGCCTGTGCTATTGCCTGGCCTAAGACGATACCTGTATCTTCAATAAGATGGTGATCATCGACAACAAGGTCGCCGGTGGCTTTGGCAATAAGATCGAAGGACCCATGTTTTGCGAATGCGGTGAGCATATGGTCTAAGAAACCAATACCTGTGCTGACATCTGCAATTCCCTGTCCATCGATATCCAGCTCGATCTTAATGTCCGTTTCGCTGGTTTTGCGTGCGATATTCGCTTTTCTCATGGATGCACCTGCTTATTATGTTGTTTACAAATCTTCACTGATGATATTTATTGCTTCTGGAAGTGTGAACTTTCCGGTATATAATGCACTTCCGACAACAACGGCTTTTGCTCCGGTCTTCTTTAGTGCTATAAGGTCATCCAGACCAGTGACTCCACCGGAGGCGATAACCGGGATGCTGACCGATCTTGCCAGTTCTTCTGTGGGTGCGGTGTTGACTCCCTGCAGCAGCCCTTCGGTATCTATGTTTGTAAACAGTATACTTCCGGCTCCAAGCTCCTGGAAACGGATGCCCATTTCAATGGCTGTGAATTCAGATTGTTTTTTCCATCCTTCTATGGAAATCTTTCCGTTCTTTGAATCAAGTGCAACGTTTATGTGCTTGCTTCCATATGCATCTGCAAGTTCCCTGACAAGCCGGGGGTTGTTTATGGCTGCGGTACTGAGGATTACCCTGTCGACTCCCATTTCCAGCAGTACAGCTGCATTTTCAAAGGAACGTATCCCGCCGCCAACCTGTATCTTAACTCCGAGGGGTTTGCACTCCTTCACTATTTTTTCAATGATCGTTGCGTTCCTGCGATTGCCATCAATTGCCCCGTCAAGATCTATAAGATGCAGTGTCTTTGCACCCTGTGCAATCCAGTCCTTTGCTACGGCTACAGGGTCGTCTATTGAGATCATTTCACTGCCTGGTATCCCCTGGACAAGTTGTACACACTTGCCGTTTCTCATATCAACGGCAGGAATAACTTCAAATGTCATGCTACCTCAGGGCATCATTCTTTCAATTGGCACTACCAGTATGTCTTTTGCACCGGTTTTCTTTAGCTCGTCAACGGTGGCAAAGATACTGTCCGAATCAACCACTGCATGCACTGCAAGGATTGAATCATCTGATTCCACTTTCATAACAGTGGGGCCGGCAAGACCCGGGAGGACTTTCTTGACCGTTTCCAGTGAACCTGCAGGTACGTTCATCATCAGGTATCGCTTTCCTTTTGCCCTTAAGACGCTCTCCACAGCAGTCTTGATCTGTCCGATCTTATCGCTGTTCACTTTTGACTTTTTGTTTGCAATCAGATATACCGATGAGGAGAATACTTTTTCTATCATTTTAAGGTGGTTGGTCACAAGGGTTGTGCCGGAGCTGGATATGTCCACAATGGCATCTGCAATGCCCACGTGTGGTGTCATCTCACATGCACCACTGACTTTAATGACCTCTATGTCCAATCCAAGGTTCCTGAAGTATTTGCCGGTTATATGGGGGAATTCCGTGGCAACACGCATCCCGGCAAGTTCGTTTGCCGAAGTTATGGGTGAATCCTCCGGTACAGCAAGGACCAGATTGGCACTGCCGAATTTAAGGTCAAGCAGTATGTCCACGTCTGCTTCGGTCTCATCTATAAGGTCCAGGCCTGTAATGCCCACATCTGCGGCACCGTCCTGCACGTATTCGGGAATGTCCGCTGCCCTTGCAAAAAGATAGGTTATCTCAGGATCGGTGGTCCTGGCAAAAAGTTTCCTTGTCCCTCCTTCAAGTACGGGAAGCCCTGCTTCTTTGAGGAGGGTCACTGTGGGGTCATGTAAACGCCCTTTATTGGGTATTGCAATACGTATCATCGTGATCCTTCTGTGAAATTGTGATCGGTGTCAATTGAACGTTCCTTCAAAGACTTTTATAGCATATAGAGTTCACGCTGATTTCTTCTTCCAGTATAACCTTGCAAGGATGATCATAAAGAACGTGAATCAATAAATGATTTATTATTGGCGGTTATATCTGTTGGCAGGTAATATTATATAGGATGTGTTTGCTTGTTATAGCGAAGAATTCATAATTAACCTTAATTATCTATTCTTATCTTTCATTTGTCATTGATTGATTTTCCAGAGGATCAAGAGGATTAATATGATGCGAAACATCAAAGTTGAACACCTGATTGAAACGCCGGTGGAGAAACAGCAGATAGAGCTTGTGGAGCGTAAGGGTGTCGGTCACCCGGACAGTATCTCCGACGGCCTTGCAGAGGCTGTAAGCCGTGCATTATGTAAGGAATACATCAGTAAATGTGGCGTAGTTCTGCACCATAATACCGATGAGACCCAGATAGTGGCAGGCAGATCCAATCCGCAGTTCGGTGGCGGAGAGGTTATCCAGCCCATATATACACTGCTTGTGGGAAGGGCAACCAAGGAATTCGAAGGCGTGGAGATCCCTGCCGAGGCAGTTGCCCTCAGGGCAGCAAGGCAGTATCTGAGGAATACCATTGTTGATATTGACCTTGAGAGCGACATTATAGTCGATTGTAAGCTTGGTACCGGTTCATCGGATCTCAGGGATGTTTTCAACCGTGACAGGGTCCCGGTGGCAAACGATACTTCCTTTGGTGTAGGGCATGCTCCCTTCTCTGAACTTGAACAGATCGTCCATGAGTCTGAGAGAAAACTGATAACTGACCTGAAAAAGAAGATACCTGGAATAGGTACTGATATAAAGGTTATGGGTCTGAGGGACAATGATGACATAAACCTGACAATATGCTGCGGCATGGTTGGAAGGCATGTCGATGATATGGACCATTATCTCAGTATCAAGGAAGAGATGGCCGATTATGTGACCGATCTGGCACTTAAGCGCACAGAGCGCAATGTCAAGACCTTTGTAAACGCAGCCGATAACGTAAAGTGCAATTCTGTATTCCTTACGGTTACCGGTACTTCTGCAGAAATGGGTGACGATGGTTCTGTGGGGCGTGGCAACCGTTGTAATGGACTTATCACCCCCAACAGGCCAATGAGTATGGAGGCAACCAGTGGTAAGAATCCGATCAACCATATTGGTAAGATATACAACCTGCTTTCCACCCAGATGGCAAGGGATATTGTGAAAGTTGTTCCAGGTGTGCAGGATGTCTATATAAAATTGCTTTCTCAGATAGGCCAGCCAATAGACCAGCCATTTGTTGCAAGTGCGCAGATAATCCCTGAAGACGGGGCAAATTTCGCTTCCATAAGGGCTGAAACGGAAGTTGTGATGGATGAATGGCTTGCTGATGTCACAAAGATAACCAGGATGGTTATCAACGGCGAACTGGACACATTCTGATTTTGAACTCTCCATCCTGGCTTATGCAGGATGGCTTTTTTCTATTTAACTACAAAAATACAATATTGTTTTTTCTTCCTGATATTTGACTTGATATTTTGACTTGATATTTTTACCTGCTGATGATTTCTTCCTGTCTTTTATTTTGTTTTTCGGGTTTGATTTTTTCCTTTCCTTTCTTTCCTTTATATGTACTCAGGGTTAGTGGCACTTTTCGGCGAAAGAGCTAAGTATGATTGCGCGTATTGGAGTGTTGCATCGCACGACAATGTTGTGCAGTAGCTTGATTTATTGGACCCGCCTTAACTCAGTGGTAGAGTGCGCGGCTGTAGTATGGTTCATGTGACACGTTCACACATACCGCGCAGGCACCGCGATGTCCCCGGTTCGAGTCTGGGAGGCGGGACCTTTAAAATCAGGAAAAGCTATATATACAAAAACATCCTTTATGGGGTGCTCACAAGCGAAAAACCGCAAAATGTCCGAATGGTGTAGAGGCCTATCATGGAGCCCTGTCGAGGCTCCGACCCGGGTTCGAATCCCGGTTCGGGCGTTTTAAGCAAATCCCGGCTTGTCCGGGCTTTTTTTAATCTGTTTAACTGGATTTAAGTTGGATTAAAGTCATTTTTGTTTTATCATCTTTTTTGTTAAGGACCAAAGCATTTTTTACTTGCAAACGGTACTTTGGATATAATCTCCCTCTTCTCTAAGAACTTTTTCATTTATTGGAACTGTTTATCTTATTGGGGTATTTTATCATACAAATTGGTAATCGATCCGACCTTATTTTTGAGTTAAATAAATTTGTGTATGAGTTGATGAAATCGAAAGATCAATGGACAGAATTTTTAAGGTAGAGTATTCGTTGCTTATAATCCACGAACGTCTGCTCTGCAAGATCCAGGTAATCCTGGGAAAAAACATGCTGATAAATAAAGAGAGTTCGCAGATAGGCACGTATTCAATGTAATACATGGAACATGCCGCCTGTGGCGGATGGTTGCACTGGCACAAATCCTGAAAAACCTGTTTCTTTAAGTCCCTTCATTCCTCATCTTCCAGAAAAATCCGTGCCAGCACGCCCAGGTGATCTTCGTGGAAAGGGTCAAGTTCCTTTCTTTCAAGTACCTCAAATTCGATGTCAAAGCCGTTTTCCAGTTTGCGGACCTCGTCCTTGAATATCTTTTTGGGGCTGGCTGTGGTGTCAATACTCCTTGATTTTATGGAGAGCATGAGGTGACCGTGCTCTTCCAGGAAGTATTTTGAATTGAGGGCGGCTATCTCTGCCTGGTTGGGCTGGGCAACATCCTGGAAGATCACATCCACTTTTTCCACGATGTGAGCGTAGGATCGGGGTTTGTTTGCATCTGCAAGTATGGGAATGATATTTGGGCGCTGGTCACAGAGCTGTATAAGGTCACGCATGGTGCGCGGGGAGAATTCTACGGCGTATACAAGGCCGTCCATTAGTATGTCGGATACGTGGCTTACGGTGGTGCCTGAGGCAGCACCAAGATATAGCACCGTGGAATCAGGTTCTATAGGTATATCGAAGTTCTTGAGCACCATTGCTCCGAGCTTGCTCCTGCCGGGGTCCCACTGGCGGTACTCGACATCATCCTCTACGATGAGCCGTTCCCCATAAACACTCAGTCCTGGCATCATATTCCTGGTTGCAAGCATCTTCCTGTTTCCGATATCCAGTTCATGGATACCCGTGTGAATCTCTTCTACAGGCATCAACGTTTTCCTCCTTTCTTCCTGTTCCTGCCTCCTTGTTTACGCTGGCCGCCCTTTTCCCTGCTGTGAGTCTTTGGCCGAGGCTCCTTCTTTGGCGCAACCGGATTGGCCTGTCTTATACTTTCCAGCTTTCTCTCAAGGCTCTCAGCGATCGATTGCTCCATATCTCCTGAATAGAAGTCAGTCCTTGCTGCCAGGCTTATCTTTGCTGCCAGGGCTCTTGCAAGCTTGCCCCTCTGCCACCAGGGCGCATTCCTGATGACCGGATGGTTGAAGATGATACCGTGCTTTGGGGATGGTGCCCTGGAACGCAGGTGCTTGAATAGCGCCCTGCTTGCCCCGATCACCTGCACTGTGCTGGATGGGAAAGCTGCAAGCTTTTGAAGGCTTCCTGCCATGCTCATAAGGCGGGCACCAAGTGGTGCTCCTGCGATGTTGCACAGGTTCGGTGCAACCGATCCCATGCTGGTGTTAATATAATTCTCGATGTATCTGCGTGTGTCATAAAGGCTGCAGATGTTGTTTGCAAAAGCCCGCAATAGCTCCTCGTCGGCAACGGATAGTTCGGAGCCCATGGAGGCAGATGCCTTTTCAAAAAGCTCATGCTCATTTGGCAAATTTGCCCGGGAACCATACGCAGCGACAAATCCTGCAAGCTCCTCACCTGTCATTTCCAGTTCAGGGAAGTATCTGCCGTACCATTCAAAAAGGCGCTCACTCAGTTCGTTAACGTTTTTGTCTATATCATCCAGGGCCTCAACAGCCTGGATTATCCTTGCATCATCGGTATCTGTCCGGGATATCTGGCTCTTGGCAGCTTTAATGCATACGTCCCTCAGGAGTATGTCGTAGTCCTCGTCCAGCTCCACAAAACCACATTCTATGGCAGCTTCACGCAGGTCAGGTCTTTTCAACGGTACTGGTTGAACATTCTCCTGTAACCTGGTAACAACCGCAGCCAGCATTTTTGCATCTTTGTCAAAGAGGCTGCAATCCGCAAGCCCGCCTTCTACATCCAGTCGTAGTTTTCCAAACCATGTGGTAAATTCCGGATTCGTCACGTCAGACCCTCCTTATCTGTGCGCCTGTGTTGTTTGCTTTTGTAACTATCACCCTGCCGCCTATCGTCCTGTCAAGGAGTTCCTGTACATCCTCCTGAAGGTAGGAAGCATCTTCTTTGTTATCAACTATGCCATATACCGCCGGTCCGAATGAGCTCATGCCTGCTCCATAGGCGCCATTGTCCTGCATCAGGGTCATAACATCCCTGACCGCCTGATGCTGGAGCTGAACCTCCCGCTTCTTGAAACCGATATTCTGTATGTGGTTTATGCAATAACCAAAAGCCCCGATGTCCTGTTCCATTATGGCAGGCATCATTTTCATGAGGATCAGGTGCGACAGTTCCTGAACTTCGTTTATCGGGATTGGGCATTCCTTGCGGAATATGTCGACTTCTTTTGCATCATGGGCCCCGGGTGATTCAGGGAGTGCAAGCACTATGTCCCATTCCGGGAAATCATGCCTGAACAACACCGGTGCAGGGTCTGCTCTGCTTGCAGACGAGGGTGAGAATGATCCTTTCTCATCGAACCTGTGCCCTCCATCTACGATAAATCCTCCCATCTCAAAAGATGCAACACCTATGCCCGATGTCCCGCCACGTCCCACTGCAATTGCAAGTTCCCTCACACTCATACCAAGCCCGTATAATTCGTTCACTGCTGCTGCTGCAGAAAGTGCAGCCTGGGTACCGGAACCAAAACCAACATGAGGCAGCACTTCTTCTTCAATATTTATATGGACTCCCTCGCCTTCAGGAAGGACCTGCTTCACAGCATTCTCCATCCTTCCCCTGAGGGATGGGTCACCCATCACTTCAACTGTATCCGATCTTTCCGCGCAGATCACAACATGTGGTGATGTCAGGGATATGCCTGCACCTCCATCCACTCTGCCAAGCTGAGCGTTCATGTCAATAAGAGTGAGATGGAGCCTTGATGGAGACTTAATGGTAATCATGTCATTGATTATCAGTGCCACATACTATTAAAGATTAACACCTTATCTCCAACCCCGCTTCTTCATGAGGAAGTACCATGAGAAATGCAGTACATTCCTGTTAAGGATAAAGAAAATCATTACCGGGACAAAACGGAACAACCTTATCCTGACCGTTGCGGACATGTCAATGTCAAGTTTGGTGTCCAGGAAATAAGGCTCCAGCTGTATTTCCAGTTTTTCTGAACGGGATGCAAGATAACCTTTCATAGCATGGGCATAACCATAGGCCATTCCGGTATATGCCGGATCCGGGAAACCGAATCCTATCCTGGCCTTTGCAGCGGGTATTTTTATGGCGTTTACAATACCTTTCACCAATCGGATCAAAGGTGATCTGAGTTGCCTGAAGGCCTGCAATACATCAGAAAAAGAAATATCATCTGCTTTTTTCTTAGTTTTCTTCTCCTTTTTTCTTTTTTCTCCCTTAATCTTTTTTTTCCCCTGGAAATCTCCGGTTACTTTTTCACTGACAGGTTTTTCGTTTTTTCCGACTTCTTCTTCTTCTGCAGGAAGGCCATAGCCCCTTGAAGAATTTACCTGCCGGGAGAACATGAGCCAGCGTACATATATCTCATGCTCAAGGAAGTTATCAGATCCCTTTACCCGGAAAAACACGTCAAAAGCTGCAAAGAGGACTAACAGCAACAGCAATAGCAAAAATAGAAGAAGAAGCACTATAACTGCCTGGACAGATAGCATAGCTGCTCCTACGAGGCTGAACAAAAAAAGAATGATCAGTCTTTGGAAGGCTCATTCGTCTCTTCGCAAGGACCGGCCCCTTCCTGGCAGGTATCATCTTCCTTTGATTTCTTCTTCATCGACCTGACCTTCTCTATCAGGCCGGGGACGGATTCAAGTATCTTCCCAAAGTCTGTCTGGCCGGATAAGGACATCAGGCGGGTTCCTTCTGGTGATATTACTATGAAAGCCACAGGTTCTATCTTTGCACCGGCTCCACCGCCTCCGCCAAAACCTTCTTCCTCACCTTTTTTCTTTCCTTCGCCGCCACCGCTTCCAAATCCGAACGAGACCTTTGTGACAGGAATAATGGTTGTTTCACCAACGACCATAGCTTCTCCTACAACTGTCTTTGTGCTCACTAATCTCTCAAGCTCTGCGGATACTTCTTTCATAATATCTTCAAGTGCCATATTATAACCCCTGCATATAATGTAACTACATATAATGTAACTTTATTGGTAATAACAATTCCTGATAAAAGGAAGTTCTCAAATTATAAAGAAGTATTCTCTATAGAATACTGCAACTACATAAACTACGAATATGGCAAGCCCACCAAATGCTTCCGCAACCGGGGATACTATGGGTTGTCCTGGAAGAAATTCATCAGGGAATATTTCACCTTGTCCGGTTCCACATCGATGAACTCTTCCCTCTCCTCATCAGGGAATATCTCAAAGACCGCAAACTTGCCAAATTTCTTAGGGGCTTCGGTGGTAAAACGCCCGTCAAGAAGTATCCTTGCACCGTGATCAAGCGGAGAGCGCACGACCCTTCCCATGGCCTGACGTATCTTACGGATCGTGGGGACCTGGACCGCATATTCCCACCCGGCTCCGTAGCCGAACATATGGTCATAAGCCGATTCCACTGCGTTCATTCTGTCGTTCAGTGCCGGATAGCCCACACCTACTATGATGACCGTCCGGCCTCTGCCGTCGCGGTAATCAATGCCCTCGCTAAGCGTCCCCCAGAGATATGAGACCAGCACGGCCTTACCACCTGATTCTCCTATCCTGAAGAAATCCTCTCTCACTTCCTGGGACGATACTCCTACCTCATCCAGGAAAACCGGAACATTCACCTTTGTTTCCAGTTTATTGTAATATCTTCTGGCCTCATAGGAACTCTGGAAGAAGATTATTACATTTCCTTTGGTCTGCTCTATAGCATCGAGCATTACTTCCTCCACTGCCTGAAGGGTCTGGGGATCATCCCTGGTCTTTGCAAACAGGGGCTGAACAGATACAGATAGTGTCAGTCGTTTATCCTCAGGGAATGAGGTCGCATAAGCTATCTCGCATGTAGGCCTTCCTATCCCCAGGGTAGTCTTGATCATATCAAAAGGCCTGAGGGTTGCTGACATAAGCACCGCTGAGAATATCGAATCAAAGAGTGGCTCGGTCACATTTTTGGGTATACAGGTGAAAAGTTCTATGCGCCCGTATATCTCATTATTCAGGTCACGCCGCACATTAAGTATCGGATAGTAGTTCAGGTTATTGGAAAGCACAAGATACGAGGAAAGAAAATCGGCTGCGTACTTAATATGTGAGCGTTTCAATACACCGCTAAGCCCCTTCTTGTATTGCTCGCGGTAGTTATCATCAAGCATAGCACCAAAAGCGCTTGCCTCTGAGAGCACTTTCTGTATCTGTGGCTCTTCCCCGAAACCCGCATCTTTTGCAAGTTTAAGTAACTTACCCCGGACCATGTCATTGCGCTCGTAGGGGTCGCTTATACGCATATCGTACCAGTGCCTTCCAACTCTCTCCCTTTCACCGAACTTGAAACGTGAATTATATATCTCCTGGATGACACCCCTCAGCATCCTGAAAAGATTATGAGCACCACCATCAGGCATCTGGTCTATGTTTGCTTCTATCTCAGCGATGGCTTTTTCCAGGGTATGTTCTGTAATGGTGATAGATGAGTGCGACCTTGCGGCAGATTCTATATTATGTGCCTCGTCAAAGATGACGATCACATCCTGTGGTTCCTTTTCAAGCCAGTTGAGCACGGTCATGAATATGTCCGAATTCAGTACATGATGGAAATTGCATATCACAAGTTCTGCATGCTTAAGTTCGCGTTTCAGTAGTTCATATCCGCACATACCTTTCTGGAAAGCATAATCGTTAACTTCCTCGGGGGTACGCACATCTTCAAACAGCCATTGCCTGAAAGCTTCACCATCATAACGCAGCACCTCATACAGATAGTTACATGAACGTTTTCGAAGTTCCTTTGCTTTCTCTTCAGCTACGTCCAGCTCTTTTGAAAGTGCATCCCGAAGTGCCACAAGCGCGGGGTCCTTTGAGCGTTTATAGTTCTCAAAAGCAGATTTCATTTCCTGCTTTTTCAGTATAAGTTCTCTTTCGGTCTCCAGAAGCTCAAAGGTATTCTCGCGTTTAACCCGGCATTCCTCGTAATCGGTCTCATTGGGGCACATTGCGGTCTTGCCCTTTACTACTGCAACTTTCAGGTCGTTGCTCTGTTTTATTTCCCGGGCCTCGTTGATGAACTGCACCATTTGCTGGTGAACATTGGTCGCTATTATTACTGTTTTGCTGAGCTGCTTTCCCACATTCAGGGAAGGTGCCAGGGCACTGAGGGTCTTACCGGTGCCGCACGCTCCTTCAAAAAGTATTATGTCCTTGTTTATGAGGGATGTATGGATCTTATCCATAGCCTCCTGCTGATGTGGATAACAGTTCTCTTTCGGGAAATATTTCATGTATCCGCTTTTGCCGTTCATCGCACTACCTATAACCTTACATTACTTAAACGGTTTTGATAGGTTAATTCTCATCTTGCAGGGATTATCTTGCATTCACATTCTGATATTATTCTCTGTGTGTTTTTGTCAATTATCTTAATGCTTATGGTGGCCTCTGTCTTCAGTCCGAAATTGTTGGATGTGTCTTTGATCCCGTTTATACTTACGGATACGGAAGAGAGAACACTTCCATTGATGCTGTCATCTCCATTGAGCACCAGTTTCTCACCTGCAGACCACACACCGTCTGAGATATCTTTGTTCTTTGAGGCATATTCGGGAACCTTCCCTTCATAAAGCAGGTTGTCGTAGCTGATGAGCAAGTCACCGTAATGACGTCTGCCATAGGGTACGACTCCTTCATAGGCACTTCCTTGACCTGATATTACGATCTTTGTGGAATCTGTTCTTAAAGGGTCTCCTCCCATGTGTGCAAGATACAGGAAATTCTCTTCGTATCTTACAGCGTTTGGCACACCACCTTCTGCAAATTCCACCTCGATTATGGCCATAGGTGCCTTAGTTAAGGATACAGAAATATCTTCTCCATACACAGATGAAACTGTGACGCCTGCCAGGAGCAGAGTAAGGAAAAGCATCATTAGCACTCCAATAATTGGTGTCATTGCACTGCTGTGCTTATAATTACCTGGAATTTGTTTTTTCACAAGCACAATTTTCAAAAGTAATATATAAATTAATCTTAATTTGTTTAATATATTTAACACCAGTATATGGTCAATTGAATTTTATCATGTGAATTAAAAATGTGAATGCCAGCAGGGACAAATATTGATGGCCTATAACTTTATTAATAATGTGGGGTGTTATTCTGAAAGGCAAGATTAAGGATTTTTCCTGACTACTGATCAATTCTCCTGACTAATTGCCGTGGGTGGAGTTATGACATTTCAGGTTGGCACCAGGGTAAATCTGCGGGCATGCACCTTGATTTTACCTGGATAACGATAACTTTTTATCTCACTTGTGTTATGATAGTGTGTAGAGTTCTACTAATATACTGTAGATTAATATACAAAACAATAGCACATTGTATACAATCAAAGGAGCGTAAAACAAATGGTAGCAATTATTACTGTCGATGAATGTGTCGGATGTGGAACATGTATAGACGAATGTCCTGCAGAGGCAATTGTCCTTAACGGAGAAAACATTGCCATCGTAGATGCAGGCGAATGCCTGGACTGTGGTGCATGCATTGACGTATGCCCAACAGATGCAATTGCAATGGAATAAGAGAGTTTTTAAATCTTTATTCCTTACCTTTCTATCTTTTTTTAATCCCGGAGGGAAACTTATGCCAGAAGTAATCAAAGCGGGTATTTTGGGAGCTACAGGTGCTGTTGGTCAGCGATTCATACAGGCACTTGAAGATCATCCATGGTTTGAGATAACATCACTTGCAGCATCAGAAAGAAGTGCGGGTAAAAATTATGGGAAAGCTGCTAACTGGAGACTCGAGGACAAACTGCCTGATTCGGTCAAAGACATGGAAGTCGTACCAGTGGACCCCAGGAAAGTTGATGCGGATGTTGTTTTCTCAGCACTTCCATCGTCATATGCAAAGACTGTAGAAGCTGAGTTTGCAAAGGAAGGGTTTGCTGTGGCAAGCAATGCGTCAGCATACAGGATGGAAAAAGATGTACCTCTTGTAATCCCGGAGGTAAACTCTGATCACCTGGGACTTATAGATGTGCAGCAGGACAAACGTGGATGGGACGGATATATAGTCACAAATCCTAACTGTTCGACCATCGTCATGGTGCCCACACTAAAACCTCTTATGCAGTTTGGGCTTGAATCGGTCACAGTTGCAACGATGCAGGCCATATCTGGTGCAGGATATGATGGGGTTGCTTCAATGGCAATACTTGATAATATCATCCCGTACATCGGTGGCGAGGAGGAGAAGGTTGAAACTGAGCCACTGAAACTCCTGGGTGAATTTGACGGTGCTGAGATAATAGATGCAGATCTTAAGGTAAGCGCCTCCTGCAACAGGGTTCCGGTTATGGACGGTCATACTGAGGCCATATGGGCAAAGATGACAGATGATCCAACACCTGAGCAGGTAAAGGAAGCTTTCCTTAGTTTCAACCCGGACCTGGGTGACCTTCCAACAGAGCCGGAACAGGTCCTTATCGTAAGGGATGAAGCAGACAGGCCACAACCCCGCCTTGACAGGAACATGGGCAAGGGTATGAGCATCACTGTGGGCCGGATCAGGGAAGGCATACGCTATATGGCCATGGGGCACAATACCATTCGCGGAGCTGCCGGTGCAAGTGTCCTCAATGCAGAACTGCTTCACAAGATGGGAAAGCTCTGAGCAGGTGGCATAATGCTAAGCGGCAGTATGATAAGAGCAATATTTATTGCAATGATGTTATTCAGTTGTACTGCCACGGCTGCATATGCATCCATGTTCGAGCTTGAGATAGTGCCTATTTCTAAAATAAAGGAAAATCCTACTGCCTATGACAGTACTATGGCATATCGCAAGATAAGTGTTATAGGGAATATTTCCGAATTGAATAAACAATCTGTAATTCTGGATGACGGGAAAGATTCTCTGAAGGTCGATATCACAAAAACGGAACTCTTTGAAGGTCTCAATATAAGTGATCAGATACTCGTTACCGGTGAATTCATATATGAACCCATTGCAGAAAGTGTTCTGATACCCACATATGTTCTTCATTATCCTGCACAGGACATGGGGATTGTCAATATCAGCAGTATTGTAAGCGATCCGCCTGCCTATAATGGTAAGTATATGACCGTTACGGGCAATCTTTCAAGTCTTGAAATGAGTATGGGCAGGTATACGGCTACGATTGTGGATGAAGATGGGAATACATTAAAAGTTTTTTTCTATGGTTCCACTGATCTTAAAGCAGGGTACGATGTTAAAACATTCGGACTTTTAAATGGCAGGGTGCTTCATAGTGAAAGCATGGGCCTGAACAAGTCTCCTTTATCAGTTTCGACTTTGGTTCCTGGTTTTTCTTCAATGATGGGCGCGCTTGCTATACTCTCCCTGGCGTTACTTTTAAAATCAAGACGGCGTAACGACTAGAGATCATTATGTTAATCGTATTATCAGTCGGTGGATCGATACTGGCAAAAGAACTTAAACCGGATAGTTTTCTGGTATATGCTGGTGCACTTAAAGAGCTTGCTAAAGAACATGATCTTGTAGTAGTGACCGGTGGTGGCGTTGCTGCAAGGGATTATATTAGCGTTGCCCGCAGTGCAGGCGCAAATGAGGTGGAATGTGACTATATAGGAATAGACATAACCCGCCTGAATGCAAGACTTCTTATTTCCGCGCTAGGGGATGCTGCCTATCCAGAGCCTCCGAAGGATTACAAGCAAGCACAGGAAGTTCTTTCTTCCGGAAAGATAATCGTCATGGGAGGAGTCATTCCCGGACAGACAACTGATGCAGTTGCTGCTATTCTTACAGAGTATCTCAGGGCGGACATGCTTGTAATAGCTACGGCCGTTGATGGGGTATATTCAGCGGATCCCCGCAAGGATCCCAAAGCGGTCAAATACGAAACAATGTCTGCAAAACAACTCGTTAATACGGTAATGACGACCGAAATGAAAGCCGGTTCAAAATCACCCGTTGATCCTCTTGCTGCAAAGATCATAGAACGCTGTAACATTGAAACTATCGTTATGGAAGGGAGTGACCCCCAAAATGTGCTTCGGGCTATCTCTGAGGAAAAAGACAGATCTGGTGAGATAAAAGGCGTTTATCTGGGGACCCGGATAGTCGGTCAGTGAGTACGTAATCTGTGAAAACAGATTGCGGCTTTCAGATATAAGCCACAAGGTATTCAGGTTCTTTCTTACATGAAACAACCTGCTTTAATTTATCATTGGATCTTTTGAGTGTCTCAATTGTCCGTTCAAATTTTTCAATTTGTTCCTTTGCTTTTCTCACTTTCTCATTTTCAGTTTCAAGCCTTTCCATCAGAGCCTTGCGCTGTTCTTCAGGAATGTCAGCATTATTGATCTGTTTTTGATAATCTAATGAGAGCTTGACATATTTGCGGAACATCTCATTCATTGTATCAAGGTCATTTTCAAGTTCTTTGATTGATTTTGTCATCAGGATCCACACTCCTTTATGTGAGGCCCATTTATCCGTTCGTTCTGTAAAAAGGCCGTTTCTTCATCTGTTTACATTTTATAGGGTGTTTATCCGCATATATAAGAATATCTATCATGTGGTATCTAATAACTATAATGATGATGATATTTAGTTGCTTATTCGGGCATGAACCCTGGCAATGAAAGAGAAATGGATAAAAGTAAAGATTAAATAAGTGGATAAAGGCACCTAACAGGTAATATTCCCTGTCATGTCACACAACTGAAAAGTGCTAACTCTGGGGTTAGCTGCAATTGTGGCTTTTATTTCTTCTTTGCAGGAATCGGGAATATCTATGAATCCCCTGTCCTTCTCGATAAAATCAACGATTGGGACATCATCCGGAATTTCCACGACATCGTAACCATTTATCTTGAACATGGTCTCAAGGATGTCTATCTTTTCATCCTTTCCGCCTTCATTTATACGTTCTATGACCATATTCTCATTGGTTTTTTTATCACTTTTGTAGTCATTCAATGTTGCAATACCTGCTTTCATGGCATTAGATGCTGCAAAAATATGGAGGAGGCATACGTCTCCTTCTTCAAACAGGTCCCCCATCGCTTTCATGCCTTCCAGGAATCCTTTCTCTATGATCTCTGTGATATCCAAACCCATTTTGAGGGTATTCCTTGCTACATTTTCCGCAGCTATTTCATCAAAATTCAGAACTGAACTCTTTGCTTTTTCTATAAGCCGTGTAATTTCTTTTTCCTGAGACAATGTATCATCCCTCTGATCTGGATTGGGTGGTTGGAAACAAATTAATTAAATATATTATTATAATAAAATTCACATTTTTATACATGTATATATACTCTTTGCAGA
This sequence comes from Methanolobus sp. WCC5, assembly GCF_045690325.1. Taxonomy (GTDB): domain Archaea; phylum Halobacteriota; class Methanosarcinia; order Methanosarcinales; family Methanosarcinaceae; genus Methanolobus. The sequence goes on from NZ_CP146981.1 coordinate 2,157,652, forward strand.
AAACAAACTAAAACCCCATAAACGTTCATTATAGAGTAAGCGTATATTAAAAAAAGCACATAGGATCTCAAAATGTAACAAAATGAGAACAAAACAGAATTTTATGATGGCACCTTATATAATAATATCAGTTATTATATTCGAAAGTGTGCCTGAAAGGTTATAAAAAAATGCATCCCTGAGGATGCAATTGTAATTACTTTCCAAGCACGATCCTTGCAATATCATCTCCAACATCGGATGTGCCGGCAGACCCACCCATGTCATAGGTTCTGATATTTGCTTCAAGTATGTTTGTCTCAATGGCAGACACAATGGTATCTGCAGCTTCTTTTTCACCGAGCTGCTCTATCATCATGGCACCTGCCCAGATGGTAGCGATGGGGTTTACCTTGTTCTGTCCCTTGTATTTTGGTGCGGATCCGTGGATTGGCTCGAACATGCTGGTACCTTCCGGGTTGATGTTTCCGCCAGGGGCAAGTCCAAGACCACCCTGAACCATTGCACCAAGGTCTGTGATGATGTCACCGAACATGTTGGGCGTTACTACAACATCGAACCATTCCGGATTCTTCACAAACCACATGGTGATTGCATCAACAAAGTTGAAATCGGTTTTAACATCCGGGTGCTCGGCTGCAACGCTCTCAAATTCCTCTCTCCAGAAACCATAGATGTCAGAAAGCACATTTGCCTTGTCAACAGATGAGACGTGCTTCTTTCTCTTCTCAGCAAGGTCGAATGCATACCTTATAACTCTCTGCGTACCTTCCTTTGAGATCATTCCTATCTGGTAACCAATTTCCTCGCTGTCGGTCTCTATATCAAGGCCAAACTTTGCAGAGTACAGTGTTCTTGATACCTCCAGGAGGTCCTTGCTGGTTCCCTTCCTGGCACGCCCTCCGATTCCTATGTAGAAATCTTCCGTGTTCTCCCTTACAACTGTAAAATCGATGTCTGCCGGAGTTTTATCCTTTATGGGGGTCCAGACACCTTCAAGCAACTTGATGGGGCGCAGGTTCACATACTGGTCAAAATAGAACCTTGCAGCAAGCAGGACACCCTTTTCAAGCACTCCCGGTGCGATCCTTGGGTCACCGATGGAACCAAGATAGATTACAGGATAATTCGAAAGCTCTTTCAGAGAATCTTCCGATATAAGTTCTCCGGTTGCAAGATAATGGTCTGCACCATGCGGGAACTCGACCCATTCAACATCGAATCCGAACCTTTCGCCTGCGGCATCGATCACTTTGCAGCCTTGTGCAATGATCTCAGGTCCTATACCGTCTCCCGGTATTACAGGTATTTTGTACTGTGTCATGGTTACTCCTAGATGTATTAATGATTACAAAGGTCCCGATAATACAAGGGACACTTCAGATTATCTGTCTCGTATATTCGATGAGGCCGCCGGCATCCATGATCCCCCTTACAAAATCAGGGAGTGGTGTTGCCTGATATTGCTCACCTTTTGTGACATTCCTGATCACACCGGAGGCAAAGTCCACATCAAGTTCATCTCCATCATCTATCTTATCGGTATCAGGGCATTCGAGCAGAGCAACACCGATATTTATAGAGTTCCTGAAAAATATACGTGCAAATGATTTAGCTATCACACAACTGATCTTTGTACCTTTCAATGCGATAGGAGCGTGTTCCCTTGAAGAACCGCAACCGAAATTGTTTCCGGCAACAATGATGTCACCTTCCTTTACTTCTTTTGAGAATTCAGGTCTAACACCCTCAAAAGCATATTCTGCAAGCTCCTGCGGGGTATTGAGTATAAGATACCTTCCAGGAATTACAGCATCCGTGTCAACGTCATCTCCGAATTTCCAGACTCTTCCTTTCATATTTCCACCTGATCGATATAATTATAATTGGGTTACTGAAATTGAAACTATACCTTAGATACCATCATACTAAATAATACTACTGGCAAATCCGGATATCCACCGATATCCATTAACAATTTTGTGGAATGTGATCTGGTAATTCCAATGCACAGTGATAAGAACTCATTAATATCAGTAAACCCAAGTTTAAGAAAATGGTAAGCAAAAAGGACGAGATCATACTATCGATGCTTCAGAACGGAGCCAGGACACCAATATCCGAGATAGCTAAAAAGGTGGGTCTCAGTGAGAATGGTGTCAGGTACAGGCTTGAAAAGCTGGAGGATGAAGGCTACATCAAAAATTACACTGTCCTGCTGAACCCGAAAAAATTCGGTAAACGTACCTTTGCCATATTTAATCTGGAAATGGAGCCAAAAAAGACAAAGGAAAGTATCAGGAAACTCGTTCTGATAGAGGAATTCATAAAGATCTACCAGACCACCGGTCAGTACTCGATCAAAGCATTCGGTCTTTTCAATGATGAGGAGGAACTGACCACGTTCATAAACAATCGTCTTCTTTATGAGCTCCCTGTCCAGAACTATAGTGTGGAAATAATAACAAGAAGTATCAAGGACAGCATTTATCTGATATGATCAAATCCTTTCAGAATCAATGACATTGTTCTTTGACAGCAACGACCATCTTTTTTCCTGTATCATGTCTTCATTCCAGATCTTGATTCCCATCTGTCCTTTATGTAATTCATTTCTTCTTTAAGAAATACAGACACATAATTGCCAATAGCAGGTATATGAGGCTGTTCTGTCCTGAGCTCTGACTTTCTTCGATGGCATTTTCAGCTTTTTTGTCGTCGTCAATCTCTATATCCCCTATAATTATTTGTGCACTGTTCACGATCACGGGCAGACTATCTCCTGCGGAGTTACTTACGATCACATTTCTCATTTCCAGCTCTGCTATCCCTGTATTGTCTTTTGAGTTCAGGGTAATGGTTGCAAAGGTACCCGGATCCGGCAGGATCTCATTTCCGATCATTACTGAATATATACCGGTAACACTGCCTATCCCGTTGTCAATCTCACCTTTTGAGAATATTGTACTTTTTCCTTCCTGCTTAAAAAAATCCCCTTCTTTTATGGATGCTACATTGACAAGTGCCGGATCATATGAGAGTTCCAACTCAGCCCCGGACAGCCTGACATCTGATGCGATCATGATATCAATTGTGAAACTTCCATTCTCTTCAACATTGAGACGGTCTGGGGAGAATCCGATAACTGCCTGAGAACTTGAAATTCCTGTAAGGCAGAGGATAATGATCATGAATAGTAAAACAGTTGCAGATCTTCTGCAGCAATCCTTGCATAGCATAAAGCAAACCTCTAAATTATAATTAACAACTAAATAATAAAATCATTTCCCCTCAATTGGAATCCCCATTCACATCCATTCGTAGTGTTGTGCCACTTCCGGATTAAAATTATACATAAGGCTGTTCTCCACATAGCCAAAGAACAGGCACTTGCTACATTCACGGGCTATGTTCTTCCTGGTCTTCCTTGTTCTTTCCCACACGTTCCCGATACCTTCGCTGATGTGTCCTATGGGGCTTCGGTGAACCCGGCAGTTCTCAATGCTTCCATCTGCGTTCACATCCAGTATGATGTCATTGGCATGGCAGTTAAATGCTGGCCTGAGGTCACGGACCATTTTCAGGTACGTGCAGGAATTGATTATGGGGTAACCTTCCTTTTTCATTTCGATGATCCTGTCCACAGTCCTGCGGTACTTCTGCATGTCCCTGATTCCCATGTCGTTCCACGTGTCACTGGCAATTCCCTGGAACTCGTGCATGGGCTCAAAGGATATCTTAACATCCAGGTCCTTTGCCATGGTGATGAGCTCTTCGATGTCATCAAGGTTCTTACCGCTTATGACGCAGTTCATCAGAAGGGGGTTGTTGATAATGTTCTTTGCTTTGATTATCCCTGGCATTATCCTTTCAAGGCTGACTCCCCGTATATCCTGGTAGCTGGCAGTCCCGTCCACAGATACGGAAAGGTAATCCAGGTCCACAAGCTCATCTGCTCTCTTTTCCAGTAGTAAGCCATTGGTTATGAGCGATGTCACCATGCCCAGTTGTTTTGCATGCCTCAGTATTTGAGGCAGGTCTTTCCTTAAAAGCGGTTCAACTGTCCAGGCGTTGTATACCAGTATCCCGAAATCCCTTGCCTGGTCAAGGAGGCTGAATATGTCATCAAGTTCCATCTCCACGCCTTCGTTCTTCCAGTACTCACAAAAGGAACACCTCATGTTGCACCTGGAGTTGATGGCATGGGAGAGGACAAAAGGACGTTTTCTTATTCGCATCTGCCAGACAGCCTTTGCAGCAATGAGTGGGGAATATTTGCTCATAGAAACAATCCCTGTTAAGTATTTCTTTCTAATTGAAACTTTGGATTAAGGAATATCCTTCCTTTCACGAGCTTCATGCAAGAATACCTTATGCACATTATTCTTGCCCATGCCATGTGTTATTATAAATGATATTATTACACTACATTAGTAGCAAAAACTATTTATTTAGTATTATCGTCAACATTGAATCAAGTATGCCAGCAGGAGGTTTCAATATGAGAAATATAATTTTCAGTTTATTGTTAGCTATTATCATTTGTTCCACAGGTATTGCAGGTGCCCATTTTACCATGGTGTTCCCAAGTGACAGTGAAGATACCATATGGGATGTAGCTCCGGTGGATTACATTGCACAGCTTGGGGATACAAAAGACATCTATATGATGTGGGGGCATCCATACGAACATATTCTTTTTGATATGTCTACCACACCTGAGGTTACAGTTACCAGGCCAGACGGTACGGTTGAACAACTCACAGTTGAAGAAATAACTGTTGACGGAATGGATGAAGATGGGAATATGGGTACCTTTGTAGCCTATAAGACCTCTTTTACTATTGACCAGATGGGGGATTCGGTCATCTCTGTAAAATATGAGGATGTTGATGAGGATATGGTTGACTTCACCAAAGCTGTTATCCATTGCGGTGAAGAAATGTGGGTCGGATGGGATGCTGAGGTAGGCCAGGAAACTGAGATCATTCCGTATATGAGGCCATATGGTATGGAGGAAGGATTTGTCTTTGCCGGAAAGGCATTGTATAACGGTGAGGCCCTTGCAGGAGCTGATGTTGAAATTGAGATATATAATACCCTGGAAGACGGTATTGAGATCGTAAAGGCTGCTGAAGAGATGTTCCCGTACGATGCACCTATTGTATTCACAAGACTTACAAAGTCCAATGATTTTGGTGAATTCCTTTACACTCTGGATGAACCGGGTATCTGGTTTGTTGGTGCAACCATGGAGCCCGAAGAAGGCCAGCCTGTAAGGGGCGTATTCATAGTTCCGATAATCGAGGCCTTCCCTGCAAAGAGTCTCTCATCGGCTGAGCTTGATGCGGCTGTAGCTGAAGCAAAACAGGCAGCACAAGAGGCAAAAGCTGCATCCGGGAAGACTGCCAGTGCTCCTGGCTTTGTGGCATCACTTGCGCTTGCAGGCATTCTTGGTGCTCTCTATACAAAAATGAGGAAAGAATAGACCGGATAAGATGGGGCAGGTTTGCCCTGTCAATTCTTTTTTATATATTGTTATTCTTTCTCTGTCAAAATCATATAGATTTAATAACAATTCATATCTTATCTTAAATATGAGGTTTCAATTATGCATATTTCAGATGGCGTGTTGTCTTTTACTGTCATTGTTGCCGGTTGGGTAATAGCGCTGTCTCTGAACGGCATTATTATCTGGCGTTGCAAATACAGGCATGATATGGCTGCAGAGATCCCAAAGGTCTCCATCATGACAGGTGCTTTTTTTGTTGCTTCCCTTGTTCATGTGTCCATTGGTCCTACAAGCGTACATCTCCTGCTGAATGGTCTCCTTGGTGTTGTTCTTGGTATCATGGCCTTTCCTGCAATGCTGGTGGGTCTCACTTTGCAGTCTTTCCTTTTCCAGCATGGTGGTATCACAACTATCGGTATCAATAATGTGATGATGGGTGTCCCGGCCCTTCTTGCGTATCAGGTGTTCAGGTCGGGATACCGTAAAGGTATAAACCCTTCATTTTTAGGTGCATTGGGCGGTGCTCTTGGGATATTCCTCTCAGGCATTTTTCTGGCTTTGATGCTGATAAGCACAGGGGAGGAGTTCCGTGCTATAGCATATGCAGTGGTGATGGCACATATTCCTGTAATGGTCATTGAGGGTATCATTACAGGTTCTGTTGTGACTTTCATCCTGAAAGTGAGGCCTGAGTTGTTGTCACTGGATAAGGAGGCTTAAAACATGGGTTCTTTAAAGATAGTAAGGATTTTAGTTTTGCTAAGCGTAATCATGGCTCTTTTGATGCCGGCAGTTTCTGCACATAGGGTATATGTCCAGGAAAGGATCACAGAGGTTGAGATCAAGGCCTGGTTTGGTGGTGGGGACCCTATGGCAGATGCAGATATCCTGATCTTTGGTATCAAAAATGGTGAAGAAGAACTTTATATTGAAGACAGGACAGACTCAAATGGCATGTATTATTTCACCCCAAAACCTGGTGTGTCTGAATACCGGGTAGTTGTGTCTGAAAGTGGTCACAAGAACGAAAAGGTCTTCAGCCTTACAGGTGATGCCGGGGTTAGTGCAGAAGCGGAATTACCACTGGCTGCAAGTATCGGGGCAGGTTTTGGATACATTCTTGGGATTGCCGGTATTGCGCTGTATTTCTCCTCACGGAAAGCCAAAACCGAATGAGTAAGAGGATCCTATTTTAGTTAGAAGGTGGTATTTTATGGAATATCCGGAGATAGACGCATTCGCATCAATGGACTCACCTATCCACAGATTCGATCCCCGCGCCAAGATAGTGTCCTTTACTTTCCTTATTTTCTCTCTGGTCTTTGTGGAGAGCATCAATGTGGCCCTACTGGGATTTGGGTTATCTGTTGCCATATTGCTCATATCAGGGATACCTCCGGGGTTTGCCATGAAGCGAATACGTATGGTGTTCTTTTTCCTTTGCCCTCTATTATTGATCATGCCCCTGACAGTTGAGGGCACAGAAATTGTTGCCATTTCCGCAATTCCTGTTTCGCTGGAGGGTTTTACATATGCTTCACTGATAATCATCAGGGCCCTTGCTGCAGTTACACTTGCGGTTACAATGCTTGCAACTACCCGATTTGACATGACCATGAAAGCACTGTATGCCTTAAAGGTTCCCGGTACACTTGTACAGATGCTTATGTTCACCTACCGGTACATTTTTGTAATAACCGATGAGTTCAGCAGGATGTGGGAATCGATGGAATGCAAGGGTTTTACACTGAAGGCCAATTACCATGGTCTTTCTATATTCGGCAACATTCTTGGTATGCTTATAATCAAAAGCTATGACCGTACAAACCGTGTATATCAGGCAATGGTCTCCAAGGGGTATACAGGCAAGCCAAAAACCCTGATCCATCTCAAAATGAGTGCAAAAGATTATGCATTAAGTACATGTATCATGGGAATTGCTATTCTTGTTCATGCTTATCAGCTGGTATAATTATGGTAGATGCAATTAAGGTCGAAGGTCTAAGTTATTCATACTCGGACGGAACAACTGCTCTGGAGGATGTAAATCTTACTATAAGCGAAGGTGAAAAGGTTGTTATAATAGGTCCTAACGGAGCCGGAAAAACCACTTTTTTCCTTCATCTCAACGGCACCATCAAAAATCCGCAAGGCAATGTTTCTGTTTTTGGAAGGCCGATCTCCTCCATGAGGATAGAGGACAGGATCCATCAGGTAGGTGTTGTATTCCAGGACCCGGATGATCAGCTTTTCATGCCAACAGTATTTGATGATGTTGCTTTTGGTCCGGTAAATATGGGTCTTGATGAAGAGGAAGTTGAAAGGCGTGTATATGTGGCTCTTTTAAAAGTAGGTCTTGAAGGTTTTGAGAAAAGAGTTCCTCATAATCTTAGCTACGGGCAGAAAAAGCGAGTTGCTCTTGCATCGGTACTTTCAATGGAGCCAAAAGTGCTTGTGCTGGATGAACCCACGGCAAACCTGGATCCAAAAAGCCGTGCAGATTTCATAGACCTGATCAATGACCTTAACGAGCGTGATGGTATAACCACGATAATTGCAATGCATGATGTCAATGCACTTCCGGTGCTTGCCAACAGGGTCTATGTACTGAACCGCAGGATAGTTGCTGAAGGGTCACCGCGGGAGATCTTCTCTGACTGGGAGCTGCTGAGGACAAATAGTCTGGAGGCACCGGATGTTTTTAAACTCTTCAAAGTACTGAACTGTTTTGGTTATTCCTCAGATGATCTTCCTTTGTCTTTTGATGAGGCGGTTCAGATCCTTACAAAGACTATCGAGGGTAAGGAGGGGCATATTCATCTGCATATTCACGAGCACACACATAAAGAGCTGTCTGATGTGATACATTCGTACAATCATCATCGTGATAAAGGGAACATAAAATAATAATAGGAAAATAATATCATAACCTATATCTAGTAACAGGTTAAATAATAGTGTGATGTTCAGGAAAATCCGCAGGTATATCACTATTCTCAGGGTATTCTCAAAATACAATCTTTTCAGTCTTCTGTATAGTGAGGTCAACCAGTATTATGTTTCCAATCGGAGGACTCCCTGTGTACTGGATGTTAAGAACAGGGAGAATGCAGTAAAACTTAGAAAGGCCCTGGAGGAGCTTGGTCCTACTTTCATAAAGCTTGGTCAGATCCTGAGCAAAAGACCGGATATAGTTCCTGCAATCTATATAGAGGAGCTTGGCAATCTCCAGGATAATGTTAATCCTCTTGATTTTGACACTATGAAAGTGGCATTTGAGGGCTTCAGGTGTAGTATAGGTTCAGAGCAGATATCAGAGAGTCTGGAAAATCCGGGTTTCAACATACTGGACATATTCGACGAGTTCAACACAGAACCAATTGCCTGTGCTTCTATAGCCCAGGTATATGAGGCGGTGCTTAATGGAAAGAAGGTGGCTGTGAAAATAACAAGGCCTAACCTGATAGATACGATAAACCTCGATCTTGCAATACTGGATGATTTCAAACCTCTTATTGTAAGGCTTATCGGGCTTGGGAGCAATTTTGATATCGGTGCCTTCTTTTACGAGTTCAGGGAGCTGCTCAACCGTGAACTTGATCTTAGTAACGAGGCCAGGAACATCAAACGTTTCCAGGAGAACTTTGCAGATGTAAAGGAAGTTCATGTGCCAAATATCTATGATGAATATTCAAGTGAGAATGTCCTTGTCATGGATTATATGGAAGGAGTAACTATACGGAAGCTCTCACAGGTATCTCCTGAAAAGAAAAAATGGTATGCAAAGGTTATCAGTACCAGCTACCTCAAGCAGGTGTATATAGACGGTTTCTATCATGCAGATCCGCATAGTTCCAACATAATACTCCAGGAAGACGGCATTGCCTATATTGACTTTGGAGCTGCAGGGACAATTGATGATGAGCTGCGACGCAATATGCTGAACCTTTTCTATGGTATCTACAAGAAGAGGGGCGATGTTGTCTTTGAGGCTTTCCTGAAAATAACTGGCATAAACAGGGAAGATATCAATGTCAGGCGTTTTAAGCTGGATCTTGATGATATTATCTCTAAACAGAACTATTCTGCAGGTGAAAGGCAAAGTGATAACTATGCCACACTGGCTTTAAAGTACAACCTTTCACTCCCAAGTGAGTTTTCAACTCTTGAAAGAGCGCTGATACTTATAGAGGCAAACTGCCTTGAGCTTGATCCTAAGTTCAATCTGCTGGAAAATGCAAAACCAGTGATCACAAAAGTTCTGATGAAACGTTATTCTCCATTTGAAGCGTTTGAATACCTTCAACTGGAAGGGGACAGGTATCTTGAGATCGTTAAGAACCTGCCCGAGGGTGTTAATGATGTCATTGAGACCATCAGGGGTTACAGGATCGAGCGGCTGGAAAAGAAAAGTGATGAGATAAGGAGGTACAGGACCATTGATTCCATTGCAAAATATGTTTTCCTGTTTGGAATCCTGGTTTCTTCTACATATCTGGCTGTAAACGGGGATGGCTATCTTCCGTTTATGGGTACTGGGGGTTTTATCATTGCTATACTTCTTTTTGGGATTATGTTCCTGAAAAGATCTTAGGGTCAATGGATCTTGTTTATGGTTCGCTAATCAGAGATATCTCTGGTCGGGGGTGTTGAGGTAAATCACAAAAAAGGAAACGATTTTGGCTGGTTGTTCGGAGGCAAACACTATGATATTTTCGCTACGATTCTTGGTTTTGGAAAATCCTATTATGAAAAGGTAGCCAGTGTTCTTCCTCTGGAAGAGGGGATATGTGTCCTTGATATAGGGTGTGGTACGGCATCAGTGGGAATTGCCATCTCAGAGAATCTGGGAGGTAATGTATGCATACATGGACTGGACCTTTCCGGTGTGCAGCTGGGATATGCTGCTTATAAGGGCAAAAAGATGAAAGTATCTGTGAACCTCTATAAGGGCTCCATGGATATGCTGCCATTCGCTGCCGAAGTGTTCGATCTTGTTGTAAGCTCTGTGGCATTTTGTGAAACAACATCTGATGTGCGCAAAAGCGCTATCCGGGAAGTTTCAAGGGTATTGAAAGACGATGGATATTTTGCTATTGTTGACTGTTCAAAGCCCATATTTGGATTAGATACTGTAATGATGCTTCCTTTCTTTATGTTCAAGGAAAATGCAGATAGCTGGAATAACAATTATCCGGATATTTGCAGGGAGAACGGCCTTGATCTTGAAAAGGATGTATACCTGAAATCCTATGTGAAATGTCAGTTATTCAGAAAACACTATTAAAAAAAGAAGATGTTGTCCGCACCATGGCGGACATGAAGTTTTTTTATCCGAAGAGTGCTCCAAGACCGGCCATGCCGTTCTCTTCTGAGTGGTCTTCTTCCTCAGCAGGTGCTTCTTCTGCTGGTGCCTCTGCTGCTGCTGCTGCAGGTGCTGCTGCTGCTGCGGGTGCTGCTGCCACTGCTGCAGTTGCCATTGCTTCCTCAATGTCGACTCCGTCAAGGGCTGCAACCAGTGCCTTTGCACGTGCATCGTTTACTTCTACGCCTGCTGCCTGAAGTACGGCAGTAACTGTTTCTTCTGTAATGTCTTTACCTGATTTGTACAGTAAAAGTGCTGCATATATGTATTCCATGTAATATCACCTTTTATTTATCAATATAAGTTATGTAGTCCGTTAAATCCTGATCATCCGAAAAGCGCTCCAAGGCCGGCCATGCCATCCTCTTCAGAACTCTCTTCTTCTTCCTCTTCTTTCTCTTCGACGACTTCCTCTACAGTTTCTGTTGCAACGGCTGCCGCAGCACTTGCGGCTGCACCGAGTGCTTCTTTCAGTTCATCGCCAACTGCATCTTCATTGTTGGATGCAGCAAGAGCTGCAACTGAAAGCATCTCAGACTGGGCTTTACCAAGCAGTAAGTCGACGATGCCTGGTTCAAGAACAACTGCATTGACACCGAGATTGCGTGATTCTGTTGTAGCCTTTGCAATGAGTGCCTTGATGTTGTCTGCAGTCGGATATGCTGCAAAGACTGACAGGTTGAATGCCTGTTGCGTTGCCAGTACGATATCTGAGAAGTATTTCTCTTCGTCAATGGCCAGTACGTCCGGTGTGAATACCAGTCCGTTCTCAAGGGTGGCTCTAAGGTCTAAGCCAACTTCCATTGGGTAGATCTCAAGTCTTGTAAGCATTGCAGCCAATTTCTGGGAAACTGCTTCTCCTTCTTTTGCGACGGTCTTTGTTTCCTTGACCACTACCTTTCCAGCATCAATTGCCGCAGGTATACCTGCTGCCTGCATTTCTCCAAGTATGGGTCCAGGCGGGAATGATGTAGGTCCCTTTTGCACTACAATGTCGCGTGGTGCGATCGTACCTGCTTTAATAGGGGAAGGAGTCTTGCTTTTTTCCAGGGTTTTGTACAGTTTGAAAGGATTCTGTTCGGTAAAAACGAGAGCTGTCTGCACGTCGATGTACTTTTCCATCTCCTGTACATCACCTGACTCTGCAAGTGCCCTTTTGATAAGGGTGTTCCTTGAGACTTTCAAAACAGCATTATCCTTAAGATCCCTTCTCATCTTCTGAAGTTGCTTTGCAGGGATACCTCCAATACCGACGACACCAAATATCGGGTATTTCCTGATGAGTTCCTTTATATCTTCAACTTCATCCTTCTTCCACTGTGGGATGTGGCTGCTGTGGTGTTCTTCGTCCATTATAGCACCCTCACTGATTTACCCATGGTGGTTGTAACATAAATAGCTTTTATGTTGTGTTTGCCTTTGTCAAGGGACTGCTCCACTCTGCTAAGGACTGCTTCAATGTTATCTGCAAGTTTCTGGATATCCATGTCCTTGCGCCCGACAGCTACATGGAAAGTGAGCTTGTCCTTGGATCTGATCCTTATAGACCCTCTTGCGCTCTTGATAAGGTCTGCCACATTCTTTCCAGGTGCCAGTGGTGCAGGCATCTTGCCTCTGGGTCCCAATATGGCACCAAGGTTCTTACCGATCTGTGCCATGTACTGAACCTCAGCAATGAAGAAATCGCATTCATTTGCAATTGTTCTTGCACGTGCCTTGTCAGCACCGATCTCTGCAAGGTCCTCTTCTGAGAATACATAATCTGCGCCAGCTTCTTTTGCCTGGAGTCCGACCTCACCTTTCGCAAAGACTGCGATCTTAAGGTCTTTCCCACGACCGTGTGGAAGTAATATCTCTATATCAACACGGTTTTTAGGCTGACTCATATCCAGATTCTTTAAGTTTATTGCAAGGTCCACACTTTCCTGGAACTTCCTCTCAGGTGAATCCACAAATAACTTTTCAATAGCTTCTATTATATTCTTGTCTGCCATTCTTTACCTCCCGTAGTGCGAACTATATGTTCAGGCAGGACCGCTTCGGTCTACTACGGCTGTATCTAGAGTACAGGTCCAAAACCTGGCTCTGTCTTTGGTGGCACACCAATAATATGTATCACTTTTATACTTATTGGTCAAAGCATGGTGTTACCATGCTTCCTGTGCCAACGCATCGTCGAACTGTCCCTCATCGATAGCTTTCTGGCATTCCTTTGCAGGCATACCTTCTGCTGTGATTCCCATGGGGACACAGGATCCGAGTACCTCTTTGACAGCTGCCTTCAAGTCGTATGAGAGAATATCATCCTTTTTCATACGGGCTATCTTTGCTGCCTGTGCGATGGTAAGATCTCCTACTATCACGGTTTTAGGTTCTCCGGATCCTTTCTGGATTCCGACTTCCTGCATAATAAGTGCTGACGTTGGGGGAGTTCCGACCTCTATCTCAAAACTCTTATCATCTGCAACTATTACTTTAACAGGGACTTGCATCCCGTTATAATCTTTTGTCTTTTCGTTGATCTTCTCAATAACATCTTTTATGTTAATTCCAAGAGGACCTAATGCCGGACCAAGAGGTGGTCCGGGATTTGCCTTTCCTCCCGGGACCAATGCTTCAACAACATTTGCCATTTGAATATCACCATTGAATTATGAATAAATATTAAGCTCTCTAAGCTCTCAGGTTTTTTCTTCCTCGTCTTTCCTGAGGACTCTTACAGTATCACCACGGATAGTTATAGGTATCGGTACGACTGCATCGAACAGTTCCACAGTTATTTCCTCATGGCCTTCGTCAACTCTCTTTACGCGAGCTTTCTCTCCCTTGAACGGACCTGAAGTGATCTCTATAATTGCACCTTCTGAAATACCGGTTACTGTAGGTTTTGGTGTCAGGAAGTGTGATATCTCCTCGATGGTGGATTGCCCTTTCACCAATGCACGTGCATGGGGAACTGTCTGTATTGACTCTTCGACATCTCCCGGGGAAACCGCTTCTATCAGGACATATCCTTTCAGTTCATCCGGAGCAAGGATGGCCCTGATGTCCAGGTGGTCTTTCTTTGCAACCTGTGTTATCATATTTGCGACTGAACGTTCCTGGTTTGCAGTTGTTTTCACGACAAATATCACAGATTCGGCTGTCATGATCACACCCATTTAGGCATCTCTACCAATAATAAGTATATAAGGAATCCTACAAAACCAATAACCAGGATTCCCAGTCCTGCAACCTTGGAAATGGTGAGGAACTCCTCTCTGGATGGTTTCTTTGTAAGTTTGAGGACCCTTAGATATGTCTTCAGGGATTGGTTAATGCTATTACCATTGATTTTACTTAGATTGAATGAATCTTCTGCCAAAGTACTTCACAACCGGTTATGATCATTTATATTGCATGCGTATTCTTTGAAGTCGCGATTATGTCAGAACATTACTGTCTGCTAATCTGTAGCGCCACGTAAACAACGTCTTAAATAAAATACCTTTCGATTGGATCGCGACAATATGCAATCCAATCAGCAGGTCATTTTGTTAACAAAAGGAGAAGTTCTATTTAACAAAATCGATTCCGTATTTCCGGGTCACATTCTTGGCCCCGCCATGGCCATATATCTGCGGGGACCTGACACCTGTCACTACGATCATGGTGCGTACTGTATGTTCGAGCTCATCATTGACCTGAGCTCCCCATATGAGCCTTGCTTCAGGATCGATCCTGCTGTATACTTCCTGTACTACACTTTCAGCCTCGGCAATTGTCATGTCAGGTCCGCCTATTACGTTGACAAGTGCGGATGTTGCTCCGGATATATCTACATCAAGAAGGGGACTGCGAAGTGCTTTCTGCACAGACTCGACTGCCTTCATTTCTCCGTCTGCCTCTCCCAGGCCTATCATTGCCACTCCGCCGTTCTGCATAACGGTTCTGACATCTGCGAAGTCAAGGTTTACAAGTCCGGGTTTTGTGATAAGCTCTGTGATACCTTTCACTGCTCTCATTAGCACTTCATCCGATACTTTGAATGCGGCCTGAAGCGGAAGTCTTGGGACCACTTCAAGAAGCTTATCGTTAGGAACTACAATGACCGTATCTGCAACCTCTCTTAATCTTTCAAGTCCGGCCTCGGCATTTGTCCTTCTGACCTGTCCTTCCACACTGAACGGGAGGGTAACAACAGCAATAGTAAGTGCTCCTGCATCCCTTGCAGCTTCAGCAACTATCGGGGCGGATCCGGTTCCGGTACCTCCTCCAAGTCCGCATGTAATGAAAACCATATCGCTTCCACTTACTGCAGCAGCTATCTCATCAACACTTTCAAGTGCTGCATCTTCCCCTATCTGGGGGAGGCTGCCTGCACCAAGGCCCCTTGTCTTTTTCCTTCCTATGAGGATCTTCTGGTCCGCCTTTATATTCAGGAGGTGCTGTGCATCGGTATTCATTGCAATGAATTCTGCACCCTTTATTCCTTCATCGACCATTCTCTGCGTACTGTTGGAACCGCCACCGCCACAGCCAATGACCTTTATGTTGGTATGTAACTGGCGTAGCATCTCCTCTAATTCTGCATTTATGTCTTTGTGCTCCTGGCCTGCGGCCGGACTGCGAAGACGTGTCTCCTGCTCAGACCTTGCCAGTGCCTCTTCTACTATGGATCTCATTCTTTTTCTCCCTCAAATGAAAATCGTATTTTGGATTACAGGTATGAATATTATTTATATCTGATTGGACAGTCTGATTTCCTTTATTCTTTTTTTGTGGACCATGTAAGGTTCAATTGTCCTTCCTTCGGTAACAATCCTGTTCCCTTTTGCAAGTTCTCCTAACAGTGGTCCTGCCGGGACTCCTAATTCCTTTGCTGCTTTTGGATCGAATTTTTCCCGAACTATATAAAGTATATTCTCATCAGGAATATATTTAATTTCATAATGCTCTTTTAGTATTTTAATGCATTCATTTGTGACGTTCTGCATAGCAGTTTTCATTTCCTCTTCAATACCCAGTACGTATCTGGATATCGTTCCGTTCTGTTTTTCTATATAGGTCAGTGTCTGCCCCTCAAGTATGTCAGTCGTCCTTTTACGGTCTGCACTGATGGCTTCCTGAAGTAAGTCCTCGCTGACCGTACACAAGGACAGCTTTGGTACTTCCAAATCAGGATCCTGCCGGAAAGCCTCTCCTATTAACAACCTTAATGATTCAGTGATCCTGAATCTGCCTTGCGGGCATAATTTATCACATTGGTCTTTTATTCTCATGAAAGACTTCCATGGAATGCCTTGCATTTCTTTGATCTCGCTTTCTCTCAGTGTGGGATATCCGAGTTCTTCAATGATGCAGCTTAGCCTTTCCCTTTCTTTTGAACTCATGGATTTCCTGTCAAAATAAATAAAATCAGCATTTGATTTTTCAAAAGCCTGCATGATCATGCTTTTATCGACATTTGGCAACTGGTGGTCTGGGAAATTATGACCGAACGTAACATCTGTTTCCAGTATCAGTCCGGTCTGTCTTGCAGCATAATGTCCTCCTCCAAAACCAATTCCAACAGGTACATTTTCAGGATAAGCTTCCAGTATTGCCCTTGCAACGATATCTCCCGCTGCCGGATCTGTCCACTGTTCATCTGAACTGCCTATCTCTGCATAGACCATGGGTGTTCTCATTTCTGTGGGTCCATGATGGGTGGACTCCATACTGACTGTATATTTTGTATCCTTTGCCATTCTTTCCATGTTCTTTATTATGGAACGCATTATCTTTGGCGCAGGTACTGACAGTTCGCACGGCCTTCCTCCAAAATCCGCATCTTTTGTGTTTCCTGTGAAATGAGCAGTAAGCACTGATCTTCCATCCATGCTTTTGTGCTTTGATGCCACTATTATCAGATCAGTATCAAATCCGAAAGAGGCCATTTTATCGTCAATTCTGTCCTGGTATATATGATGTTCTCTGATCTCTATTATCCTGTGCTGCGGGTTTTCGTGGACAGACACAAGCGACTCCCAGTTCTGGGGGATATTTTTCAGTTCCTCCCACCGGGCATGCCTGAGCAGGTGCTCTTTTATGTTCTGGCTTGCTCTGTCTGCAGTTGAACAAAGTATGTTCGTCTTCATGCCTTTCCTGGTCCTTTCATGTTTATATGATACTGTTTATCTGACAAGATCAACACTTTTCTTTTCCGGCTATGCTATATATCTGCTGCTATCATCAATGCTTTTGTTTCATTCTTATACTCGTATCTTTTTATCTTATAGTTGTCTTTCTTCTCTCAGTAGCTTTAAAGCATATTATGCTGTCATCTGATGTATCGGCTTTGATGTTCACCTAATTAGAGCAGGATGCCACTGTATTCATGCGGTGGCAGTTGGCATATTATATTCTCAATATAGTCACTAAATAAAGAACCATTGACATAGGACGTGATATTCTGGATAGCATAACAATTGATGGTGTTCTTATCAAATGGCTTGGAAATGCAGGTTTCATGATAAGGGGCAATGGAATGGTCATCTACATCGACCCCTGCAATATAGCGGGCAATGTAGCGGAGGATGAAATGGCAGACCTGCTTTTTATCACACATGAGCATTTCGGGCATTGTGATCCTGAGTCTATCAGGATGGTCCGCAAATCGGATTGCACTACTCTTATACCGGAGAATATGAGCCTGCAGTTCAGGGGGGATGCAAGGAGAGTTATGGCGGGTGATTCCCTTACGGGTGATCTGAGCATCAAGGGAGTGGATATTGAGGTGCTTGCTACATACATGTCCTGTGAGGGTGTCAGATCCCCGGGAGCTGGCGTAGGTTATCTCTTTACATTGGGTGGTTCAAAGATATATCATGCAGGGCATACATGTGCGATCCCTGATGTGGGGCTGCATTCGCCGGACATAGTTCTGATTCCCATCGGTGGGCACATGACCATGGACGAGGCACAGGCAGCAGACGCAGTATCCTCTATATCCCCGGGCGCGGTGATACCCATGGGTTATGATTCTGATGAAGACGGCATGTCTGCAGCCAGGGAGTTCATGTCCATTATGGAAGAAAGATCTCCGGCTACAAGGGTGGTAATCCTTTAAAGAAGGGGCATACAGATGGCAAAATCCAGAAAGAAAAATAAGGCAATATCAAGGGACATTGCACAGGAGAGGATCGGGTACCTGTTCGAGCTGGCAAAAAACGAGCTTTCACAGGATCCGGCCAGGAGCGAAAGATATGTTGCCCTTGCAAGAAAAATAGGTATGAGGCATCGTGTTAGTATACCTGCAGAACTGAAGCGGAACTTATGTAAAAAATGCGGGTGTTTACTTGTGCCAGGTAATAACTCCCGGATACGCCTTAAAGATGGCCGCATTACTGTGACCTGCCTCAGATGCTCTGAGGTTAAAAGATATCCATTCAGGCCATCAAAAACAGAGTGATCATCCGTTAATCCAGCTTATGAGCCT
Source organism: Methanolobus sp. WCC5 (assembly GCF_045690325.1). Taxonomy (GTDB): domain Archaea; phylum Halobacteriota; class Methanosarcinia; order Methanosarcinales; family Methanosarcinaceae; genus Methanolobus. Next base: position 2,175,988 of record NZ_CP146981.1, read on the forward strand.
CATTATTAAGTAGGCTACAGTGAACATTATTATCCCTGACCCTACGTACAGGAATATATTCCTCATGACCACTTCTTTTTTCGAACCAGCTACGATCCCAAAGCCACCGCAGCAGCCTCCTGTGCTGCAGGATGAACATGTTTCTTCTTTGTTTTCAGAGCAAGGTATATCATCTTTTAGTAGTGGAATGTTTGTTTTCTCAGACATTATGGTATCCTCTTTTGTCCTTTATCACTATTAGGTCCTTTGCCTGCAATTAATGCGATAATGAATACGATAAAAAGCCTGATAGAAAAGTAAGTGCTACGACGAGGGGGGGATTCGAACCCCCGAGATGCATAGCATCACAGGATTAGCAATCCTGCGCCATACCGGGCTTGGCTACCTCGTCACAGTTAGTGTTCGTTCCTAAATGCAATCCAGCTATTTAACGTTTTTCCAGGTTCAAGTGGCAGGCACGCCTGAAGTCGTTGTCTTTTCCATGATCAGGTGGTCTGCGATCTCTTCTCCACCCCGCAACCCTCCAAGCGACAATTGTCTGCGGTTGGTCTGCTCCCTTCCGGGCCTGAACTGGTTCTCACAGTTAAGATACAAAGACAAGCTTTCCAGCAAGCCCTTATATCAACGTCATCCAAGCAGGACGGGGCTTCTCAGTTGGGATCACAGGTTTGAAAATGGTCCAAACATCTTCCTCAGGCTTCGTCTCCCGCATATCGGCGATTTCGGGTTACAGGTAACGCCGGCCTACCCAGACTAGCCTGCCACCCTAAGATATGCATTACAGGTAATAAAAGTATCCTTTGCATTATCGTCCCCGGACCATTGCTCAGATATCTGGTATGTCTGATATGTCTAATATCCCTGATATTGTAAAATATGTAAAAGTAATTATAGCATGCAGTCCAATGATGTAATGGAGGCAGAATATGGAAGAATTGATAGGATTTGTGACAGGTAACAAAAATCGTCAGAAATTGCTTTCTCTGTTAGGTTCCAGACATGAGCTGGATGCTGAAAAGCTTGCCCGGAATATGCATATTGCCCGCCCTTCTGTGGATAAGATAGTCGAAGAACTGATTGAAAAAGAACTGATCATGCAGGAAAATGATATGTACCGACTGACCGATCTTGGAGAGGCTTTAGAGCGCAGGGTCCAGAGCATTTGATCTTATCTGCCTGGTCTCATTTTTCACTTTATTTTCTTATTTATCCCGGAAGCATATTTTCTTATATCAGGGTGTCTGTCCTTAGTTTTATTCCGCTTTCTGTGATGGCATATTCCTTTACTGAACGTTTATGCTTTGTACCTCTTGATTTGGTAACGCACATGTATCTTCGGTCCCTAGCCCGTGAATTGTGCAGTATGAGGACTGAATCCATTATGGATGCTGCGTCCAGTTTCTCGTTTCCGGGGCATTCTGCAGGTGTAGTATCTGTTGTGAACAGGGAAGTTATGTTATGACTTTTAAGGTAACTTGTCATTGAATGCAGATACCCTCTAAGTTCCAGCTTGTCAGGTATGGATAGCTCCAGGTGGTTGGTTCCGTCAAAGAAGACCCTCTTGATGTTCTTTGTTTCAATCGCCTCCCTGATCCTGGCAGCATGCTCTGCAGGGTATATATCACTTGGATTGCTGCAGATAAAATGCAATAGTTCATCATCGATGTAGCGCTGCAGGTCCCATCCCATGTGTTTTGCATCAAGCAGCATCTGATGTGGTGTGTCCTCAAAAGAGACTACGATCCCCGGTTCATTGTTCTCCAGGCCGTGTAGTAAGAATTGCAATCCGAATATTTTCTTTCCGGTTCCCGGGGTTCCGGCTACCAGAAGGCTGTTGTATCTGAGAAGTCCTCCCTGGAACATGCTGTCAAGACCTGGAATGCCTGTTTCCACCCTTGTATCGTCCATAATGATCTCCTTTTTGGGTTTCAGGTGTGGATAAACGGTAAAGCCGGTGGAATTGATGTCGTACAGGTACTTACGTGAAGTTATCTCTGACCGTTTTCCCGGATCAATGCCTCTCATTTTGATGAACTCCATGTGGTGGTCAGCTCTTGAGCTTCTCTCATCCCTTGTAAGATAGATTATGCCATCTGAGAGGTGACTTATTACGGAATTATGAAGCTCTGACTTAAGGAGCTCACCACAGAGGAACGTGAGCATATTTTGTTCCTGTAGCATGGAGTCAAGTGTGTAGAAGAACCTTCGTTTTTCCTGTTCGATAAATCCGAATCCCAGGGGGGTTATTGGGTCGATTACCAGCCTGTCCGGTTTGACAGATTCTATTATATTCCCTATCTCTATCAATGTTGTCAGGGGGTCTTTCTCGGCAATTTGCCTGTTTATTGGATGCATCTCAAATGAGTCTTCAAAGAAATCAAGTGTGGAGTTGTATACTTTCAGTTTTTCGGCGCTTTCTGTCGTTATGGGTATGTAGAGTGCCTTTTCCCCTTTCAGGGAGGCGCTTGATAGCATCTGGAGTGACATTATTGTCTTTCCCACACCTGCTGTTCCTGCCACCAGGATCGTTGAGGGTGACACCAGACCTCCCAGTATTGTGTCAAGTCCTTTTATTCCGCATAAGATATGTTTTAACTTGTCCATTCTATCTTCTTTTTGGATTTTGCTTCGATCAGCCGGTTAAATTTTATTCGTTAATTTAATATACATTTTTATATAATTAACTGTTGGTGAATCGGATGAACTACAGATGCCCCGAATGTGATGGAAAGATGAATCGATGGAGATACCCTGTTCTTAAAAGGTATGATCACTTTGGCCGCACGCTTGCAATATACAAATGCGTGGAATGCGGCCATGAAGAGATGTACCCGGACCATTGATCCTGTCAGAACATGGAATATACTTCTTCGTGCGGATGAATTACAAACCCGCCGGGGGTTATGTCGTAGGGATGGATCTTCTTGCTGTGGTCCGATCCCCTCATTTTGTATATTTCCATACTCCGCATCCTTACATTCTCATGTCTTTTATAGTATAGTACTATGGTACCATCGGTGACGAAATTCTCCACCCCGAATCTTGAGGGCTTTGAATCGTCGATAAGCTCACATGTCATCATGGAGGTAAGCCCTATCACTTCCAGGGTGGTGCTGAGCTTGAGGAGCTCTATCCTTATCTTTGCAGGGTCCTGCAGATAGAAGCTTACCGATGTAGTTGAGTCTATAAGTGCCCTCTTAGCGTTGATCTCTTCCTGTGTTGCGATTATCTGGTCCATCATTGACCTGATGTCAAAGGGTCGCACATCAACATATTTTTCCTGTGAGGGTATACCTATCTTGGTGGAACATGCATCAATGATCACGAGCTTGTTCTCGTCCTCAAGTGCCTGCAGGTCCCATCCGAACTTAAGGACGTTCTCCCTTATCTGCTCAGGTCTTTCCTCGGTTGCGACAATGATTCCGTTCTCGCCATACTTTGTTATTCCGTTGTAGATGAACTGTATGGAAAAATTAGTTTTGCCTGCACCGGATGTGCCGGAGATGAGGTAGGTCCTGTCCCGCATAAGTCCTCCTCCGCATAATTCGTCAAAACCCGGGATTCCCGTCTTGACGCGATTTGCTTCATCTTCCATTGATATCTCTTCAGAAACTGCACCATCAAACATCTTATTATTACTCCTTGTGATCAGTGATTCTCTCATTCTGGTAATGCGGATTGAAAATCTTATACTTATGTACTTATTATACTTACATACTTATTATACTTACATCAGACTTTTATTTTATGTCTCTTTTATGTTCTCATATATATAAATATGTTGAATTATTTCCAGTACCATTCGTTGCTGCAACGAATTTATATTAATGCTTTACTATATCCCTGTCTGTCATGAAAGTTAACACATCGTCCCATATCGACGATCTGTTAACTTCAGTTATGTATTTGACTGTTTTTTCTCTATCAGTCCCCAACAAGTTCGACATTTACCGTCAATTGCATCGGTGTTTGCCATTGCAATGCGATAATAGTTCAAAATTGGACCACAAAAGATTTAAAACGGCAATTGTGTAATAGAACACTTGTAATCCAATATGACGGGATTAGGAGGGTGATGAAGTCTCCTTCGGCAATAGACGAATAATCTTTGTCTTTTGTCAGAAGACAATAAAGCAAAAGTTGCTTTATTCCCTGATTCTCACTCTTTTATCAAGAATAAATACGGAGGAAAATAATGAAAAGATTTACGACAATCGCCATGATTGCTCTTCTTGCACTTGCAGCTTTAGTAGTGCCTGCAACTGCAGCAGTGCAGTCCGTGGAGGTGCGCAGCAGCGTATATGATTTAACAGATTACCCTGGTGCACCAGTTATCACGATAACACCAACCGAATTTGCAGGTTTCTGGTATAATCTGGACAGCGATCTTTCCAGTGAAGAGATAGAGCTGACTTTTGCCAGCAACACAACAAGAACTATCGCTGAAGATGCTCTTGTATACAATACAACAATCCAGCAGACTGACTATGAAGCCGATTTCGATGACGAACCCGGAGCAAGCAACACCGACAACACTACCTATCCTGTGATCGGCCTGTTTGCAGAGAAATATGTACCTCTTGACGATGATGAGGCAGACGAGCTTGTAAAGCTGCTCCTTGACACTGATGACAAGTACACCCTCAGAACCGGTTCCGCTCTCCAGCTCGCAAACGGTTATGAGCTCACTGCAAAACAGATCGATGTTGAAGGTAACAAGGTCTGGATGGAGCTTAGCAAGGACGGCGACTTCATAGAGGATGAAGTACTGGATGTCAGCAATGGCGCAGTCACCTGGACCTATGATTCTGATGTAGGCGACAAGGAAGATGTCATTGTATTCAGGGCACACATTACCCAGGTTTTCCAGGGTCAGGTAGACAGCCTTGCAATCATTGAAGGTATCTGGCTCATTGACTACGAGAACATCCTTACCATCGAAGATGAGGACAAGTTCGGCAAGCTCGAAGTAAGCAGTGTTAGTGGCGGCTCCATTGAATTGGTGAACTCTAACTCTATCACACTCAGCAAGGACAAGGTCGTCGACATTGCAGAAGGCCTTGCATTCAAGGTTGCAGACGATAACGATGTAAGATTCTATCTTATGAAGGAATACACCGCTCCTGGCACATATGAAGTAAGGGGAAGTGTAGCAACAGGTGCTGACACCTGGACATCTACGGAATTTGCAGGTTTCTTCTACGATCTTACTGATGACATAGGTACTGAGGAATTGGAAGTTGTAACAGCGGTATCCGGAGCATCCAGAACAATTGACAGTGGTGAACTCCTGTATAACACCACCATCGCACAGGCAGACTATGCTGCAGATTTCGATGATGAACCCGGAGCAAGCAACACCGACAACACCACATATCCAATAATTGGTTTCTTTGCAGAGAAGTATGTATCACTCGATGACGATGAGGCAGATGAGCTTGTAAAGCTGCTCCTTGACTCTGATGACAAGTACACTCTCAGGACCGGTTCAGCTCTTCAGCTCGCAAACGGCTATGAACTCACTGCAAAACAGATCGATGTTGAGGGTAACAAGGTCTGGATGGAATTCTCCAAGGACGGCGACTTCATAGAGGATGAAGTACTGGATGTCAGCAATGGTGCAGTTACCTGGACCTATGACACCGATGTAGGCGACAAGGAAGATGTCATTGTATTCAGGGCACACATCACCCAGGTTTTCCAGGGTCAGGTAGACAGCCTTGCAATCATTGAAGGTCTCTGGCTGATCGACTACGAGAACATTCTAACCATTGAAGATGATGACAAGTTCGGCAAACTCGAGGTAACTGGTATAAGCGGCAGCACCATCAATATGGAGAGCTCAAGCGCAATTACCCTCAGCAAGGGCAAGGATATCTCAATTGCTGAGAACATGTACTTCAAGGTTGCAGACGACAACACTCTCAGATACTACCCATACGTTGAGCTGACAATCGCCGGTGACGGTGTAACTCAGCCAGACGATGAGGAGCCTGTAGAGGAGCCTGAGACACCTGTAGAGGAGCCTGAGACACCTGTAGAGGAGCCTGAGACACCTGTAGAGGAGCCTGAGACACCTGTAGAGGAGCCTGAGACACCTGAGGAAGAGCCTGCAGAGCCATCCCCAGGATTTGAGATCGTCTTTGCAGTAGCTGGTCTCCTTGCAGTCGCATACCTTGTCAGAAGGAACTAAAACAGATAAATGAATAGACAGAAGGGATCTTTCCCTTCATACTTTCTTTTTTTCAGATAGATTTTTGAATAGCTTTAAAAATTATGAATAGCTTAGGCGCTGTTTTCATTTGAGGTTTTAACAGATGAAATTGAATATCCATTTAATATCGTGTATTGCAATTATCATGGTAGTTCTATCCCTTTCCGGTTGTGTTGGCAATGGTGAGATAAAGGGAACTATGTCTGGTGTGAATGCTGCTGATCTTGTGTCGTTGGAAGATGCCTCTGGTTTTGAGTTCCTTGGGCAGAGGATGCTGAGCGCTGAAGATGTCAGCAGGCAGTATGTGGAAGTTTCAGGCCTTGTAGACGGGGCAGAAGGATTCTATCAGGCTGATGGTGTGGACTTCTATATCCATGCAATGGAATTTGGCAGCAGCTCTGAGGCGGAGGATTTTGTGGGGCAGTATAAGGCAACTTTCAAACCACTTTCCTCAGGTGAGCGTTTCGTTGAGGAGTCATTTAATGGCCATGGCGCTACCCGCATAACCACCTCAACAACATTTAACGGTAATCCGGTTGCCAGGTATCATTATATATGGAGCAACGAACACTTTGTAATTGTCGTGGGCGGAAATTCGGCTGATCCTGCTTATATAAGTAGTCTGGCTGAGGCAACAGGATACTGACCTCTGCAATCTCTTTTTTTTTATGATGTATTTTGTAAAATGAGTATGTAATGGGCTTTTCAATCGATATGCTTTAATATGACTTTGCCCTTTTACATGCTGCACTGCCCGGATAGCCTAGTTGGTTGGGGCGCCAGACTCATAGGGTAATTTAACCGTGCGTCCAAATCTCCTGAGATATCTGGAGGTCGCGTGTTCGAGTCACGCTCCGGGCATTTTACTTTTTTGCTCTTAATGGTTTTTTGATCTTCGGGCTCTTTAGAACACCTTATCAATGATTTGTGAACCGCAGATAAACACAGATGAAAAATATCTGCGTGCATCAGCGTTTATCTGTGGTTTATCAATTTCAATAAGCATCTAGGTTAGATTTTAGGTAAATTCTTCAAAACATCTTTAACGCAAAGCATATATGCTGCAAACCTGTAAGGTAGGTCATGGACTTTCAGATACTGGACGCTGATTACACAGGGACTGAAGATGGCCCTGTGATCCGTCTTTTTGGCAGGGCTGAAGATGGCAGAAGTGTCTGTTGTTTTGTACCCGGATTTGAGCCATATTTCTATGTCAATGCAGAAGGTGAGCTTGACAAACTGGCAGTCATGCTTAAGGAGCGCTTCGATGTGATCAGAAAAGTGGACATCGTAGCAAAGTTTGAACCCATAGGGTACCAGCTGTCAAAAAAACCCATGCTGAAGGTCACTACCATGGAGCCAAGGAACGTTCCGGAGATAAGGGACGATGTCCTGGCACTTCCGGGTGTGACTGATATCTATGAAACGGATATCCTTTTCAGGAACCGTTTTATGATAGACAGGGGTCTGCACGGTATGGGCTGGGTGCGAGCTGAAACAAAAGTCGTGCAGTCCCATGGTCCGGTATCAGAAGAAAATATATATTGTGATTCGATTTTTACCGCAGAGTCCCTTGAGGAAATTGAAAAGCTGTCCATTGCTCCTCTGAAATACCTCTCGTTTGACATAGAGTGCCTTCCTATAGATGGTTCCATGCCGGTTCCTGAAAGCTCTCCTGTGATAATGGTCAGCATGTCCTTCAGTCCTGCATTCAGGGGTCATGACACGCTCGTCCTTGTTTCAAAGAAGGTAGAAGGGGCTGGTGAAGATGTTAAGGGCCTTGACAACGAGACCCAGATGCTTAACCGTTTCTTTGAGATATTCCAGGAATACGATGCTGATATAGTGTCCGGGTACAATATCAATGACTTTGATATCCCTTACATCGCAGACAGGGTTGCCATCCTGGCCGGCTCAGGGGAAAATGTAAAACCTTTTGTGGGTCGTGACGGCAGGGTGCTGAGCTACCGCAGGATAGGCAACAGGACCATGGTGTCCATTCCCGGAAGGGTTGTGGTGGATGCTCTTCCAATGCTCAGGAGCCAGTACAGCCTGAAGCGCTACACTCTGCGCAACGTCTCAAAAGAGCTCCTGGATAAGGAAAAACTTGATGTAGCACCGTCGGAGATGGAAGAATACTGGAAAGATTCAGGCGAGAAATTACTCAAGTTCATAGATTATGCCCGCAGGGACTCCGAACTTGCCATGGAGCTGTTCCTGAAACTGCAGCTTCTGGATAAGCATATTGCAGTAGCGCAGGTAAGCGGTTCCCTTCTCCAGGAGGTAGTGGACGGGGGACAGACGTCCATGGTGGATAATCTCCTGCTTCGTGAGTACGGGAAGCAGGACCGTGTAATTCCTCCAAAACCCAGCGATGAGCTGGTGGGCATGAGAAACCGCGGCAGCGAAGGTCTCAAAGGTGGTGAGGTGCTTGAGCCGAAAAAAGGCCTTCTTGAAAATGTGGTCATACTTGACTATAAATCACTTTACCCTACCATCATGATGGCACACAACCTCTGCTATACCACGGTTGTGGAAAAGGACCGCCCACAGGGCGATACAATAAAGCCACCTTCGGGTGGGGAATTCGTTCCTGCGGATGTCTCAAAAGGCATAATGCCTTCCATCCTCGAGAGCCTGTTGCAGCGGAGAGTTGAGACCAAGAGAAGAATGAAAAAAGCCTCCAATGATTCAGAATATCGTGTGCTTGATGCTACTCAGCTTGCCCTTAAGATATTACTGAACAGTTTTTACGGATATTCGGGTTATACCCGGGCAAGATTATACAGTCTTCCCCTGGCAAATGCGGTAACAAGCTTTGGGAGGAACAACATTCTCAATACCAGGGCACTTATAAACGGTACAATAAGTAAGGTCATCTTAAGGGATGGCAATGCCTTTTTCACAGAAGAGCTATCTTCCCTTGATCCGCAGGATAATATTGTGTCCCTTTCAGTTGTATACGGTGACACAGACAGTGTATTCGTCCAGTGCAGTTCCAAAAAGGGTATATCTCTTGATGACGCCGGGCTTGTTGGAAGCAAAATAGCTGCCATGGTCTCTGCTTCACTTCCTGATCCCATGGAGCTTGAATTTGAATCGATTGCTAAGCGCGCACTTTTCATTGCCAAGAAACGCTATGCAATATGGGTTTTCGAACCATCCGGTGATGGCTGGAAGGACGGCATCAAGGTCAAGGGAATGGAAACCGTTCGCCGGGACTGGTGTGAACTTACTTCCAAGACCCTTAACAGGGTCCTTGAACTGGTGCTCAAGGAAGGTAATGTGGAGGCGGCTGTACAACATGTGCGCAGCGTTGTCGATGGTGTGAGGAACCTTGATGTAAGAAAGGATGCTGAAATAATAGAGGACCTTACCATGACCCGCATGTTCTCTAAAAAGGCTACCAGTTATAAGAACAAACAGCCTCATCTGACAGTTGCGGAAAAGATCGAACGCCGGACGGGTTCCCCGCCTCCTGTAGGAGAGCGCATACCATTTGTTATTGTGGCAGGCAAGGACCTCTTTGTGAACCGTGCTGAAGATCCGGAATATGTAAAAGAGAACAATGTGCCCATCGACGTGGACTATTATATAAAGAAACAGGTTTTGCCCCCAGTCGAGAGGATCCTGGGTGTATTCGGGGTTGATATGGCAAACCTTGACTACGATTCCAGACAAAAAGGCCTCTTTGACTTTTCAGACGATCTGCAGGAGCCCTCTGTTAAAAATCTGCGGAAAAAAGAAAAGGAGATTCAGCCGCAGCAGCAGGTATGTGAAGATAAGAAGTCCCAGAGCTCCCTTTTGGACTTCTAATTCAGGTTTATTCTTTTTCCGGATGCGATGTAAACCACACTTTCACATATATTGCATGCGTGATCACCAATCCGTTCAAGATAGCGAAGTGTGAACAAGAGGTGGGATGCATTGGTAATGATCTCTTTATCTTCTATCATCATCCCGATCAGTTCCTTTTCAGTTGCATAGAATATCCTGTCTATCTCATCATCTCTTTTTGCAGTGGACTCTGCCAGGTCAATGTAATTGTTCTCAAAGGCTATCATTGCCTGTTCAAGCATGTTCTCTGCGATCTCTGCCATCCTTGGAATGTCTACAAGTGGCTTGATATGTTCTCCCTCTATCTTTTCGGTTATCTCTGCGATATTGACAGCAAGATCACTCATCCTTTCAAGATCGATAGCTATCTTAAGGCACGAAGTAACAAATCTCATATCTCCTGCAGTAGGGTTTTGAAGTGCTATTAGCTGGGAGACACATTTTTCTATCTTTAATTCGTACTCATCAATTACCTTATCTCCCTGAATGACCGTTCTTGCCAGATCAAGGTCCAGCTCTTTTAAGGCTTTCATGGAATTGCCCAGTGATACCCGGGACAGTTTTCCCATTTCTGTAACATTGCTCTTCAGGATGCCAAGCATTTCCTGATACTTAGTGCGTGTCATATCCTCACCCGAATCTTCCTGTAATATAGTCCTCAGTTGCTTTCTCCCTGGGGCTCTCAAATATCTGCTCGGTCCTGTCAAATTCCACAAGGTCCCCCGTCAGGAAAAAACCGGTGTAGTCTGAGATCCTGGCAGCCTGTTGCATATTATGCGTAACGATGACGATTGTATACTTTTTCTTCAGTTCAAGGATCAATTCTTCTATCTTCCCTGTGGATATGGGGTCCAGTGCACTGCATGGTTCATCGAACAATATCACTTCAGGCCTGACTGCAAGGGTCCTTGCAATGCATAATCTCTGCTGCTGCCCGCCACTAAGGTCCAGTGCAGGTACGTCAAGCCTTTCATGAACTTCTTCCCATAGGGCGCCTGACCGAAGTGCCTCTTCCACGATGGCAGACATATCCTTTTTGCTTGCCCCGTGAATTCGTGGCCCATAGGCAATATTATCCTTTATGGACATGGGGAAAGGATTTGGCTTCTGAAATACCATTCCCACCCTTTTTCTAAGATCTACAACATCAACATCCTTTGAATATATGTCCTGATTATCAATATGGACCTTTCCCTCTATACGACAACTCTTCACAAGATCGTTCATCCTGTTAAGGCACCTGAGGAAGGTTGATTTACCACATCCTGATGGACCAATGAGTGCAGTAACGCTGTTCTTTGGGATGTCAAAAGAGATATCATGCAGGGCGTGATTGTCACCATACCACAGGTTAAGGTCCCGTACCTTGATCTCTATTCCATTGTCGTGATTTTCTGGCATATTATGACCTCTTTATCTTAATGTTATCCTTATCTAAATCCTGGTCTAATGGAGTTATCTCCTCATTTTTTTGCGGTAATGGGTCCTTATGCTTATTGCTACGATGTTCACACCCAATACTATCATAAGCAATACAAGGGCAGTACCGTATTGTATCGGCCTTGTCTGGGCAATATTGGTGCCCGTTGTTGCAAGTACATACAGATGATATGGCAATGCCATGAATTGTGAATATATGGAATCCGGCAGCCTTGGAAGGAAATACGCAGCTCCTGTAAGCAATATGGGTGCTGTTTCCCCGGCGACCCTCCCTATGCTAAGTATCGCACCTGTTATCATGCCGGGAATTGCAGATGGCAGGACAACTCTTCTGATAGTATCCCATTTTGTGACCCCCAGGGCCAGTGAAGCTTCTCTGTATTCCTTTGGAACTGTAAGGAGTGCTTCTTGACTGGCTCTTATTATAACAGGTAATATCAATAGTGCAAGTGTCAATGAAGCAGATATTATGGACGGTCCGAATCCGAAATATCTTACAAACAACGCAAGCCCAAAAAGACCGAAGACCACAGAGGGTGTTCCGGCAAGATTGTTAATTGCCATTTCTATTGCCCAGGTAATTCTTCCGGGCTTTGAGTATTCTGTCAGATAAATAGCAGCCAGTATGCCAAGTGGCAGGGCAAACGATATAGAGCCTATGATCAGGTATATTGTTCCCATTATTGCAGGATATATGCCACCTTCGGTCATTCTGCTCCTTGGCATGCTGGTAATAAACTCGAGATTAATTACGCTGTAGCCATTGTATATTATGTAATATAGGATTACCAGGACAAAGGCAACAACCATTCCCATAGCTACCCTCAGCATTGCAAAGGCTATTTTCTCGTTAAGTTTTGCATTGGAAAACATGGTGATCACAGTTGGAACCTATATCTTTGTTTTATGTAGTTAGCCATGATATTGACAATGAATGTAGTTATGAAAAGAACCGAACCAACTGCAAAAAGCGCATGATAATGGTCACTTCCCATCGGGACTTCGCCCATTTCCAGCGCGATGGTTGCAGTCATTGTTCTGACAGGTTCAAACAATCCTGCAGGGAATCCCGGTATTACGGCTGAATTTCCTGTCACCATCATCACAGTCATGGTTTCACCGATAGCACGCCCTATTCCAAGCATTGTTGCTGCAGATATGCCTGAAAGTGCTGCAGGCACCGTCACCTTGTATATTGTCTGCCAATGTGTGGATCCCATTGCAAGGGCACCCTCCTTTATGGATTTTGGAACCGAACTTATGGCATCCTCTGAAATGGATATGATTGTAGGAAGTGCCATTATTCCCAGCATTATAGAACCTGTAAGTGCCGTCTGTCCGGTTGGCAGGTCCAGTGTTTTCTGTATATAGGGCACAAGTACTACAAGGCCAAAGAACCCGAATACAACGGAAGGGATACCTGCAAGTATTTCGGTAGTTGGTTTTAATATCTCTGCTATTTTTGGATTTGCGATCTCAGAGATGTAAATTGCTGCTGCTATTCCCAGCGGGACTGAAAACAGGATTGCTCCGATGGTCACAATCAATGAACCCAGGAACAATGGTAAAAGTCCGAAATATACTGGCTTTGCAGTGGGAAACCATTTCGTCTCAGTTAAAAAGCTGCTGAAAGGGTACTTTTCAAACAGCATTATTCCATCGCGGAATAAAAAGATACAAAGGAGGAATAGGGCTACAACAGCAACTATAGCGCATGCGAATAGCAGGGATTCAATACCCTTTTCCTTTATTTTTCTGTTTGACATCTATTCCTCCGGGAGTGATTTTCTTAGACCGGGAAATATCCCACATCTAATATTATGTCACGTCCTGTAGGGCTCCTAATGAAGTCCAGGAATTCCTTTGTAAGACCGGTGGGTTCCCCGTCTACATAGTACATAAGAGGTCTTGCAAGTGGGTACTCTCCTTCCATGATGTTCTCAGGGTTTGCCTCTACATAGCCATCTCCTCCATCAAGGGCAAGTGCCTTGACATTATCATTTAGGTATGCATAGCCGATGTAGCCTATGGCTCCCCTATTCTGTCCCACTTCCTGTACAATTCCCCCGGTTGCAGGCTGTACCAATGCATCTTGGCGGAAATTATCTCCAGTAAGCACTTCTGTCCTGAAATACTCATAGGTTCCTGAACTGCTGTCACGGGTGATTGCCGTGATTGTACGGTCCTCTCCTCCGACTTCTGCCCAGTTACTGATGCTTCCATCGTAGATACCTTTCAACTGGCTGAAGGTCAACTGGTCGACTGGGTTTTCAGGGTTCACTATGACTGCGATCCCATCAAAAGCAACAACCTGTAATACAGGGTTGACTCCATTTGCCTGTGCACTGGTCATCTCTGATTCTTTTATATCCCGTGAAGACATTGCCATTTTGACTTCTCCGTCAATGAGTGCGGAAATACCCACGCCTGAGCCACCGCCAACCACTGTGATACTTTTATCCGGATTTAAAAGCATGAATTCCTCAGCCATTGCCTGAGAGAGTGGCAGCACAGTGTCTGAACCCTTGATCATTAGGCTTGAATCGCCTGATGCCCTCTCATCACTATCATCACGGTCAACACAGCCAACACTGGCAAACGCAATTGCAATGATAAGGACTACAACTGAACTTATCATTATATTCTTCAGTAATTTTTCTGATATCATATTCTGATTCACCTTATGGTCTTTACTTGTCAGTGAACCATTACAAAATCGATACATAAGGGTTACGTACTTACAATATATATCCATATTTTCTCTATTTGCTAATAGGGTGGCTATATAGTACCTATATTGTCTATGTATTTTTCATTTTTTAAAGCTTCAAGCTTATCATAAAGGGCATATACCTTAACTGGAATATTAACTGACTATGCCCGATATTCTTATCAAGAACACGAAAGTCTTCTTCAACAATTATCTCCAGCCTGCCGAAGTCCTGATAGAGGACGGCAAGATCATAAAAATAGCTAAAGAGATAGATGTCCAGAGATTGAACAGAACTATCGATGCAAAAGGTGCATTGACCCTTCCTGCAGGAATAGATGTTCATGTCCACTTCAGGGATCCGGGGCTTACTGAAAAGGAAGACTGGTATACTGGTTCGTGTTCGGCTGCTGCCGGTGGTATTACTACTGTTGTGGATCATCCCAATACTATTCCTCCGACAACTGACAGAAAATCCTTCAGGGAAAAGCTGAAAATCGCAAATCGCAATTCTATTGTGGATTTTGGTCTTTATGGAGGGGTAACGGGCAACATAGATAAACTTCCTGAATTATGGGAGCTTGGGGCAACTGCCTTTGGTGAGATCTTTATGGCAGAGTCAACAGGTGCGCTGAACATAAATGAGAAAACACTTGATGATGCTTTAGCGGTGCTTAAAGAACTGGATGCACTTGCATGTATCCATGCCGAAGATGACAAGATAAGGCTTGAATGCGAGGCATTCCTGAAAAATGATATGTCTCCTGCTTCTCATTCAAGGGCCCGCCCTAACCATTGTGAAGCTTTTGCTGTTGAAAAAGCAATAAAGCTCATTAGAAAGAACCGTACACGTGCTCACTTCTGTCATATAAGCGCATTCGAATCCGTCGGACTTTTACGCAGGGAAAGGTATATTGAGATGAAAGAAGGCGTGTCTCCTGCAATCACAAGTGAAGCAGCGCCGCATCATCTGTTCCTTTCCACAAAGGACTGGGATCGTCTGGGTTCATATGGCAGGATGAATCCTCCTCTCAGGGACCGCAGAAGTGTCAAGATGCTCCTTAATGCTCTTAATGATGGCAACATTGATGTTGTGGCATCTGATCATGCCCCTCATACGGAAGCTGAAAAGGACACTGATATCAAAAGTGCGCCTTCGGGAGTTCCTGGTGTGGAAACGCTGATGCCTTTGATGCTTGTAGCAGTAAAGAGGAATCTGCTTCCTCTGGGGCGCATGATAGATGTGACCAGTAAGAATCCTGCGCGCATCTTCGGGCTGGATAGGTTCTCAAAGGGGTCGTTTGCGCAAGGTTCTGATGCAGATCTTATTATTGTTGATCCGGGCAATGTTCGTGAGATCAAAGGTGACGATCTTCATAGTAAGGCGGGGTGGACCCCTTATGAAGGAATGGATGGGATATTCCCCGAATTTACGATTGCCAGAGGCGAACTGATCTGGGATGGTGATATAATGGCTTCAAGGGGACGGGGAAACTTCCTTCCTGGAAAAGGGTTTGTAGGGGAATGATGTGTTCATAATATTTTGTGTATGTTCATAATACCATAACATTTTAAATATATAATCACCTATTATGTACACATGGTGGTGTGATGAAAACCAAATTCCCTATTCATACTACATTAAGTGCGGATGCAATAAAGGTCCTTGAAAGATATGAGAAAGAACTTGGTGCTAAGAACGTTGTCCTTGAAAAAGCACTCCTTAATCTGGATTCAACGCGTTTTAAAGCCAAGCTCGATACTCAGAACATAGACCGTCTTATAAAAAGGGTCCCTACGGGAATCCCCGGAATGGATGACTTTCTGGAAGGCGGGTTTCCTAAAGGATTTGCTGTAGTTGTGACAGGTCCCCCGGGTACAGGAAAAACGACATTCTCGATGCAATATCTGATGGAAGGTGTCAGGAATGGTGAACGGTGCATTTTCTTCTCATTTGAAGAACGGGCGCAACAGCTTGTTCAGCACTTTGCACGTTTTGGATGGGATGTCGGTAAGCACATTGATGATGGCTACCTGGAGATATTCGGGATTTCAATGCTGACCTCTGAAGAAATGATGGAGATAGTAGATTCTCATAAACCGGAGTGGGTTGTGTTCGATTCCATGAATGTTCTCACAGCTCCCGGGGATTTCAGAACCTCTACTTCATGGCGTGGCCTGCACAGGTTGCTGAAAAAGAATATGACAACTGCAATTCTTGTTACTGAGAAGTCCCATGGAATTGAAAAGAAGCAGTATGATGATTTTGATTTTCTGGGTGACGGTGTTATTTTCCTTGACTTTATCCAGACAAATGACATTGATACGACACCTATGCCGGTTATGGCTGTCCAGAAAATGAGGGCCACACGTGTTGATCATACTCCCCAACCTTTCCGCTTTACTAATAATGGTATAGCTAAATACAGGGCTCTGAATATTCCATCGAAAGTCCTTCAGGACAGGATAGAGAAGCGCAGGGCAGAAAGGCTTGGTATTTCAGGGGATGAAGTATGAGACTAAAGCTGCAATAATTGTTGTTACGTAAATTGCCCTGAAACTTCCTGCCCCACCAATGCTGATGAATGCACTACCGGTCCTTTCTCTGTTGAAGGTCATAACAGAGATTGTATTTCCTATGAGAATGCCCCCGACCCCGGCTATGAAAGCGATCGATGCGGCATTTTCCGGAGCCACTATGAGTGCGAATGGAAGTGCTGTCAATCCTATGTATCCCGGTATTATTGTTCCTACTCCTATCATCATTTCTGAGAGAAGGATGACTGCAACGACTACTATGAGCATTATCTGAAGTGCAGTGTTGTTTGGCTGCGTCAGGAGGAGGTAGATTGTTGCAAGGGCAGGGATCAATGCTCCTCCGGGGTTTACAGTAAGTGTGGTATCAAAGACCCTTTCTTTGCCTATGCTTAATTCCTTCACTATGGGTACGGAATATATGTCTTCAAGGATCGGTGCATATCTTAATAGTTGCTCTGGTTTCTTTGTACGGACTCTTGCTATGGGTATCTCTATCAAGGACCCCGCAAGCATAAAAAAGAGAATTGCCATCAATTGTATGGAGTTTATGGTGCCGAGGGATAGTTGTCCTTTGTAGCAAAGGGTTGCTGTGGGGAGCAAGATCAGTATAAAAGCTGCGTACATCCGGATTTCGGTTGTGTTGATATATCCTCTCATTTATACACCGTTCTTATTTAGGCACCAGAGGTATTAATATTTTTTCTGAGATATATTTTGTGTATCCACTCAGTAATAATCAAGCTGGGATTGGACCAGTTCCTGTCTTTTCTTCTCCAGGTAACTGTAGACACTTCCGTGTGTTGCTCCTTCGATGAGCATCTCAATTGCAGTCCTGGCTATCTGATTCCTTTCAGGTGTGCCTATCATGCTCACTGTCTTTCCGTAGACTGATAGCTTTACGCCTGTCAATCGTTCGGTTATTTCTCTTGTTTTCCCGTTCTTCCCTATTATCCTTCCTTTAAGCCGAAGTAGTTCTTTTTGTGTACTGGTATATTTTGATATGTCAATTACGTCAAGCATCAGCAGATCCTCGTCAAACATCGAGAATGTCTTGTCCGGGTTGAATCCTCTTGCAATTGCATTAACTATGTCTTCGGCTCTCATGGCACCAACAGGGTCATCACCGGGAATAATCTCCACGGTTCCGTTTTCACTATCTATGTCCAGTTTGGCTGTTGATTTGTCCTCAATTATCTGTTTGACGCGACCCTTTGGTCCGATTATGGCGCCGACTCTGTCTTTAGGAACTTTGATGTGTGTCATATCGATCTACCTTTGCTTATTTTGAATCAATTATTTGCGTTTTTTCTTCTTTGTTCCTGATTTTAGAGTATAATTCCTGCGGATCATCGTCAATGCCGTATTTTCTGAAATATCGCGTAATGTTTTCGATATCTCTCAGAAGGAATTCTCTTGATCGGGGGTGTTGTAATGTTACTGATTGTCCCATGTCTATGAATACGGTGTCTTTTTTATCTGGTATTATTAGTATATTGTATTCGCTCAGGTCTCCATGTATCAGGTCTGCTTTGTTGTACAGAAGGTCTATATAAATCATGATAGTATCATATATCTTCTTAGCATCTTCTTTTTCAAGAGTGATATCCTTTAGCAGAGGGTATGGTTTTTCATCTTCTCCCATAAATTCCATAACCAGGATGTTCCGTTCTGCAACGATGGGTTCTGGCACCCGGACTCCTGCTTCTTTTGCACGCATGAGGTTTCTCTGCTCTTTTTTTGTCCATGCAAAGATGATGTCGCGTTTTGAATGCCTTATGTTCCTGAAACGGGGATCACCCAGTATGTAGTCTTCCATCGAATTGAAAGTGCTTGAAGATATTCTGTATATTTTGACTGCAACATCCTTTTCTTCTCCTTCTGCAAGGAATACATTTGCCTCCTTTCCGGTGCTGATGGATCCTCCCATGGCATCGATTATTCCTTTGTTGGAGAGGATGTAAAGGGTTTTCAGGGTTGGTTCGTCGAATACGTTCTCCCTTACTTTCAGTGTATCGGTATCCTTGCGCTTCATGCGCAGCTTATCCACTTTAGTGTCGATACGTTCAACTTTTCTTACAATTTCTTTTTTCATGATCCGTGCTTATGATTTCAGGTATCCCTTGCGTTCCAGCCAGTTGACCTGTGGTCGGGTATATTTCCATATTACGTCAGCTTTTTCGTTCTGGATCTCCCAGGGCACTGCAATTACGATATCTCCTTCTCTTATCCATGTTTTCTTTTTCATTGAGCCGGGTATTCTTCCCATTCTCACTATTCCGTCCATACATCTCAGCTTTACATGATTTGCACCGAGCATACTTTCAACGATTGCCAATACTTCCTTGTTTTCCTTGCGGGGGGTGCGGACTCTTGTGACTTCTGCAGGTTCCGGGTTATTGTTCTTTTTTTTGGTTTGCAGGTTGATTCCTCTCTTCTATATTGTATTGAGTAGGTTTTGAGTAGTGCTATGTCACTGATATTGTTAAAGGTTGCGTATCTCTGCTTGTGTTTTGGGTTATGGTTTATTTATTGGCTCTTTTGATTTAAAATGGCATTTAAAAATTCAAAATTAATTGAGTACGATATCTTTATATCTCATGATTCTTATCTAGAAAATCCCACCAATGCGGTCGGATGTTTTCCTTAAAGCGTCTACCCTTTGGCAGTTATATCTCAATATTGACGCAGACCGAAAATTCCATATAGGATCATAACATAAAGATATAATCCGAGTGGAAGTGCGGGATGGGTTAATGTTGCCTCAAAGGCCCCCTTTCCCTTCGAACCCTCTGGTTCGAAAGGTATATATACGAATACGGCCTTTGAAGGAGTCCGCGCAAATCGCGCGAAACACTTACAATCACCGCCTTTTAACAAGTGGGGACAGAAGCTTTTTCTGTCCGACGTTGGATTTGGCAGTTCGGTTAATTCTGACCGGTAGTGTTTAACTACAAACTTAAAGGAATTAACCAAACTAATGTGCAGAAAGGAAGTATACTCTCAAGAGAGTTCTTTCCGATCGATTCCTTAATTGACTTCCAAAATTTGTGTGTGATCAACAATTCTGGTTGATCCTGCCAGAGGTCACTGCTATCAGTGTTCGATTAAGCCATGCGAGTCAAATGTTCTTCGTGAACATGGCGTACTGCTCAGTAACACGTGGATAATCTGCCCTAAGGTCAGGCATAACACCGGGAAACTGGTGATAATTCCTGATATACCATAGATACTGGAATGTTCTGTGGTCAAAAGCTCCGGCGCCTTAGGATGAATCTGCGGCCTATCAGGTCGTAGTGGGTGTAACGTACCTACTAGCCGACGACGGGTACGGGTTGTGAGAGCAAGAGCCCGGAGATGGATTCTGAGACATGAATCCAGGCCCTACGGGGCGCAGCAGGCGCGAAAACTTTACAATGCGGGAAACCGCGATAAGGGGACACTGAGTGCCAGCATACAATGTTGGCTGTCCGCATGTATAAATAGCATGTGTTAGCAAGGGCCGGGCAAGACCGGTGCCAGCCGCCGCGGTAACACCGGCGGCCCGAGTGGTGGCCACTATTATTGGGTCTAAAGGGTCCGTAGCCGGTTTGATCAGTCTTCCGGGAAATCTGACAGCTCAACTGTTAGGCTTCCGGGGGATACTGTCAGACTTGGGACCGGGAGAGGTAAGAGGTACTACAGGGGTAGGAGTGAAATCTTGTAATCCTTGTGGGACCACCAGTGGCGAAGGCGTCTTACCAGAACGGGTCCGACGGTGAGGGACGAAAGCTGGGGGCACGAACCGGATTAGATACCCGGGTAGTCCCAGCCGTAAACGATGCTCGCTAGGTGTCTGGGATGGTGCGACCGTTTCAGGTGCCGCAGGGAAGCCGTGAAGCGAGCCACCTGGGAAGTACGGCCGCAAGGCTGAAACTTAAAGGAATTGGCGGGGGAGCACTACAACGGGTGGAGCCTGCGGTTTAATTGGACTCAACGCCGGAAAACTCACCTGGGGCGACAGCAATATGTAGGTCAGGCTGAAGGTCTTACCTGAATCGCTGAGAGGAGGTGCATGGCCGTCGTCAGTTCGTACTGTGAAGCATCCTGTTAAGTCAGGCAACGAGCGAGACCCGTGCCCACTGTTGCCAGCATATCCTTAGGGATGATGGGTACTCTGTGGGGACCGCCGCTGCTAAAGCGGAGGAAGGTGCGGGCTACGGTAGGTCAGTATGCCCCGAATCTCCAGGGCTACACGCGGGCTACAATGGCCGGGACAATGGGTCCCTACCCCGAAAGGGGTTGGTAATCTCATAAACCCGGCCGTAGTTCGAATCGAGGGCTGCAACTCGCCCTCGTGAAGCTGGAATCCGTAGTAATCGCGTTTCAATATAGCGCGGTGAATACGTCCCTGCTCCTTGCACACACCGCCCGTCAAACCACCCGAGTGAGGTATGGGTGAGGGCACGGACCAAGTGCCGTGTTCGAACCTAAATTTCGCAAGGGGGGTTAAGTCGTAACAAGGTAGCCGTAGGGGAATCTGCGGCTGGATCACCTCCTAAGCAGATCGGCAAAACGCCGATCACCACAACCGGTCAGAAATCGAAAAACTGTCAGATCCAGAATGAAGATCCACAACATAAGGATCGTTCATGGGCTTGTAGATCAGTTGGAAGATCGTCGCCTTTGCAAGGCGAAGGCCCTGGGTTCGAATCCCAGCAAGTCCATTATTCAGTGCACCCGGCAAGTAATGTTGCCGGGGAAGGATGAAGTGGTCGGCGACCAGGCCGGCTGCAATGAGATCGTGTATACGCATGCATATATCAGACGCTCACTGGACAAAGTGAGATGGACTCTGGTAAATATGCCTTCAGGTGGATGGCTCGGCTCAAGCGCTGATGAGGGACGTGCCAAGCTGCGATAAGCCCGGGGTAGGTGCATGGAGCCTATGAACCCGGGATCTCCTAATGGGTCTTCCTGACACGTTTTACGTGTCGATCATCAATGATCGGGAACGCCCCGAATTGAAGCATCTTAGTAGGGGCAGGAAAAGAAATCGAAGAGATACCGTTAGTAATGGCGAATGAACACGGTACAGTTCAAACTGAATCCCGCCGGTAACGAGCGGGAGATGTGGTGTTGTAGGTTCTTTCTAAAGGTCCCACTTGGTTGGAGTTTAACTTTTCTGGAACGTTAGACCACAGAGTGTGATAGTCACGTAAACAACGACCAAAGGATCTGGATTATAACCTGAGTAACGTGGGTCGGAATTCCCGCGTGAATTTGGGAGGCACCAACTTCCAAAACTAAATACGACTTGAGACCGATAGCGAACTAGTAGGGTGACCGAAAACTGAAAAGTACCCCAAGAAGGGAGGTTAAAAGTGCCTGAAACCTGGAGGCGATGGAGCGATATGGCGTTAAAGGATCTTTGATGCGAAGGAAACAGTCGCGAGGCTGCTGTACGGGCATCACTGCCAATGTCATATCTTACGTTTTGAAGAACGGGCCAGGGAGTGTATTCAAATGGCGATGGCTAACTTTCAAATAGGAAGCCGAAGCGAAAGCAACATGCTCGCAGCCGTAAGGCGAGGAGCGACGTATACAAGTGCGTGGAGTCATTGGGATACGACCCGAAGCCGGGTGATCTAGGCGTGGGCAGGTTGAAGCGTGGCGAAAGCTACGTGGAGGACCGCAAGCGGTATTGATCTGCAAATCATTCGTGTGACCTGCGTCTCGGAGTGAAAGGCTAATCTAACCCGGCATCAGCTGGTTCCTTCCGAAACATGTCGCAGCATGACCTGATCGGAGATAGTCGGTGAAGTAGAGCACTGATTGGTGGTCCCGGGGAAGAAATTCCTCAGCTACTTGTCAAACTCCAAACTCACCGTCGTCTGAGAAGATCGGAGTCCGGACTACTGGGGTAAGCTTGTAGTCCGTAAGGGAGACAACCCAGCCCGTGGTTAAGGTCCCAAAGTGTCGACTAAGTGTTAATACTAAAGGGCGTCCTAAGCCCTAGACAGCTGGAAGGTTAGCTTAGAAGCAGCTATCCTTTAAAGAGTGCGTAACAGCCCACCAGTCGAGGTTTGGGGCCCCGAAAATGGACGGGGCTCAAGTCGACCACCGATACCACGGAGCACCGCAAGGTGATCTCGTAGGAAGGCGTTGCGTTCGGGCAGAAGCAGGGCTGTGAAGTCCTGTGGACCGTGCGGAAACGAAAATCCTGGTAATAGTAACAGCATAGATAGGTGAGAATCCTATCCGCCGAAGGGGCTAGGTTTCCTCGGCAATGATCGTCAGCCGAGGGTTAGTCGGTCCTAAGACGTACCGTAATCCGAGTACGCCAAAAGGGAAACAGGTTAATATTCCTGTACCTCATGACAATAAACTGACGTTTTTGGGCAGGCTGAGCGGCGTCGTCGCGCCGTCTAAGCACCGAATCCCGTGGAGAGCCGTAATGGCGAGAAGCGGGCGAATGTGTTATGGCGAAAGTCAGCTGCACCCGGGAACCCGTGAAAAGGAAGTCATGGGTCCGTACCGAGAACTGACACAGGTGCCCCTAGCTGAAAAGGCTAAGGCGTGTCGGAATAATTTGGCTAAGGGAATTCGGCAAATTAGCTCCGTAACTTCGGGAGAAGGAGTGCCTGCTGTGAAGACAGCAGGTCGCAGTGACAAGAGAGCTCTAACTGTCTAATATCAACATAGGAGATCGCAAACCCGTAAGGGCTAGTACGATCTCTGAATCCTGCTCAGTGCAGGTACCTGAAACCCCGGTTCAACGGGACGAAGGGCCTGTAAACAGCGGGGGTAACTATGACCCTCTTAAGGTAGCGTAGTACCTTGTCGCTTAATTGGCGACTTGCATGAATGGATCAATGAGAGCTCTACTGTCCCTAGCCAGAGTCCGGTGAAGCTTACTTTCTAGTGCACAGTCTAGAGACCTCTAGGGGGAAGTGAAGACCCCGTGGAGCTTTACTGCAGCCTGTCGTTGGGTTGTGATTTTGGATGTACAGTGTAGGTAGGAGACGTCGAAACCGGTGCGCCAGCATCGGTGGAGTCGCCATTGGGACACTACCCTTCTGAAATTACGGCCCTAACTCCGAGAGGAGGACCCCGATAGGTGGGCAGTTTGCCTGGGGCGGGACGCCCTTGAAAAGATATCAAGGGCGCACAAAGGTTGACTCAAGTGGGTCGGAAACCCACTGAAGAGTGCAAGAGCATAAGTCAGCCTGACGTTATTCAGCACAGTAGTGGATGACGAGACGAAAGTCGGTTCTAGCGAACTTTTGTGCTCGCTTGGTGCGAGCCAAAAATGACAGAAAAGTTACCCCGGGGATAATTGAGTTGTTGCCGGCAAGAGCACATATCGACCCGGCAGCTTGCTACTTCGATGTCGGTTCTTTCCATCCTGGCCGTGCAGCAGCGGCCAAGGGTGAGGTTGTTCGCCTATTAAAGGAGATCGTGAGCTGGGTTTAGACCGTCGTGAGACAGGTCGGTTACTATCTACTAGAGGTGTCAGTGGTCTGAGGGTAAGCTACTTTTAGTACGAGAGGAACAGGGTAGCGGCGCCACTGGTGTATCAGTTGTCCGACAGGGCACTGCTGAGCAGCTACGCGCTAAGGAATAAGAGCTGAATGCATCTAAGCTCGAAATCTGACTTGAAAAGAGACCACATTAAGGATCCCGGTACAAGACCGGTTTGATAGGGTCGGGATGTACGCACCAAGGCAACGAGGTGTTCAGTCCGCGGCTACTAAAAATCCGTGCCTGTCCGTCTTGCTTTGTCCAGGCGAAATCTGATATGTGCATGATGATATACACGAACTTTCCAGTAAAGTTTAAATGCAATGGATTCATTCATGAATCGCTCATTGCCAAGGTGGCGGAGCGGCTACGCAATCGCCTGCAGAGCGATTCCATTCCGGTTCGAATCCGGACCTTGGCTTTACTGTTCATCATGAGAGAGTTTGGCGGCCATAGCGGCAGGGCAATTCCTGTACCCATACCGAACACAGAAGATAAGCCTGCCAGCGTTCCTTACTGTACTGAAGTGCGGGAGCCTTCGGGAAATCTGGATCGCTGCCAGCTCACTCATACAAATTATCTTTTTTCCTTTCTTTTTGCTTTTCAGCAATTATTTTTACTTTTGTTTTCTCTTTGTCAGTTTCATCTTGGCATAATTTGACATAAAGTAATTCCGCATATATCTCTAAATACGAATATAATCCCATGCAAAGCTTCAGAAAGTCATCTTTGTGCATCTGCTTTTATTGTCATTCGATTAAAGAGCAGAGTTTTTCTGCAGAAACAATAAAAGTTCATTCTTTTATGATTCTTCCCATGGATTCATTTACATCCTGAATAAGATCTGCTTTTGTAACAATAATCACTTCGTCTTTTTCCTTCAACTTAGGGTCATTTTTAGCAAGTATGAACTCACTTTTACGATATATACCGATAAAAGCACTATGCTCCGGTAGTGATATCTCTGATAGCCTCATGTCAATTACATTTTCTGAAGCTATCACTCCCATAAAACGAACATCTGAACGCACCAGATTACTCAGCTCTATTGTATTTATCCCCCTGAGAACGTCTGATATGTATCTTGAAGAAATACTTGACGGGTTGATCATGTAATAGAAACCAAGTTTATTAGCCACATCCATGAACTGTTGATCGTCTATTTTCAGGATGATCTTCTCTACCTTTGCATCCCTGGCAATCAAACCAATGAGAATATTGTTCTGATCATTGTTCGTACAGGCAACGATTGCATCTGCACTGGCAAGATCTGCTTTTTCAAGAATATCGGGTCTTGTACCCTCGGCATTTATCACAGTGCAGTCCAGTGTTTCTGCAAGTTCTTTGGCTGTTGTCTCATCCTTCTCTATAATAATGACTTCTCTTCCCTGTTCGATCATGTTCTTTGTCAGAAGTATACCAAGTGAACCCGCGCCTACTACGATTATCCTCATATTTTCACCTTCCTTTTATTGGCTCTTTTTCCTCTTGATCCATGTACCTGGAATAAAAAGCAATACCAATGGTATTATTTCTATCCTTCCAAACAGCATGTTTATTATCAACACGGTCTTTAGCACAACAGGCATTGATCCACTGGTAACGCCTGCAGAAAGTCCAACAGTGCTCAAAGCGCTGGATACCTCGAATACAGAACTGCTTGTATCCACTCCATACAACATGAAAATGAATGATGATATCACCAGGATCAACGTGTAGAGCAACATAAATGATACAAGGTTGTATATCTCTTCACTTTCTACAACATGATCCTCTATTTTAATAGGAGTTATCGTTTCTCTTGGAAGGAATACTCTCAATAGCACATTGTTCACTACCTTGAATAACAAAAGCACCCTGAATATCTTAATACCGCCTGCTGTAGACCCAATGCTCCCTCCTATCCACATTAGAGATATCAAAACTGCTTTAGAGGCTTCTGACAGTATAGACAGATCAAATGTGGAGAAACCTGCTGTAGTAATGGCAGAGATCATATGGAAAACATTGTGCTTTATGATATCGTTTTCAAAATTCCCACTTGAAAGTGTGTATCCAAATATAATTGTTCCCAATGCTGTAATCATCAGGAGATACCGGAGTTCCTGGTTCCTGTAAAATTTCTCCGGATTTTTGAACAGATACGGGTAGAGCACAAAACTAACTGCACCCAGCAGGCATGATATACTGATGGCTGCAGGTATGAGCTTTCCCTGGTACGCACCAATGCTGTCCGTATGGGTTGAAAATCCTCCGGTTGAAACACAACTGAAGGCATGGCATACAGAGTCAAATAATGACATCCCGCTGATCAAAAGCAACGCTATGGACGCCAGTGTTATGATTATGTATACTTTGCCAAGTGTACGTGTTGTGGCTATTGCAGTTGGTTTTATTTTCATGTCCCCATAATTGGCTTTATATATCCTGAAAGCTGTAGTTCCAGGTCTTATCAGGACAGAAAGGACAACAAGGATGATGCCTATTCCTCCAATCCACTGCCCCCACGATCGGGCAAACAGGAAAACAGGTCCCATGTCAGCTGGTGCAACACTGAGTCCTGTTGTCGTAACTGCTGACACACTTTCAAAATAAGCATCAAAGAACGGCATTCCTGTTGAAAGTGACATCGGTATTGCACTTATGAATGCAGAAACCGGAAAAACAAGAGCTACTATGATGACAGCCTCTTTTGTTTCCAGATCATATTCAGGTAAGGCCCGGTAGATGACAGAACCAAGAATGAACACTGCAACAGCAGTAAAGCCATAGTAGGTGGCTGCTTCTGTATTCCTCAGGATCAGTGCTACGATCATGGGAACAAGCATCACGAATGTGAAAGCTATTAGGAAATACCCCATGTACTTAACTACAGCCTTGTGGTTGACAGGTGTGTGCAGTTCGTACATATAATATAATGATGCATGTAACTTTATATATCGTGCGTAAAAACATGCTTTAACTTTACTTTATATGATATCACTCATCTCGCATGTCCGTTTTTATGTTCCTCAGAGGAAGCTTAAATATATCTTAAACCCCATCTACAGGCTCATGTCATCACAATTCGATATAATCCATAAGGATGCTGCAGGGCGCATCGGTAAACTGACAACACCTCATGGGGTGGTTGAGACTCCTACTGTAATGCCTGTCATCAATCCGAATATACAGACAATAAAACCCTCCGAGATGAGGGAATTCGGTGCTGAGATACTTATCACCAATTCATACATCATCTATCGCAAGGATGAATTAAGGGAAAAGGCCCTTAAAGATGGACTGCACGCTCTTCTGGACTTTGACGGCCCCATTATGACAGATTCCGGTTCATTCCAGTTATCGGTCTATGGTGAGGTAGAGGTCACCAATGAGATGATAATTGATTTCCAGCAGAAGATCGGAACTGATATCGCTGTTCCTCTGGATATTCCTACGCACCCCGATGTGTCCTATGAGAAGGCAAAGGAAGATATGGATATCACTATAGAGCGGCTCAAACAAGCAAGGCAACTTGTAAAAGGCGATATGCTCCTTGCAGGTCCGGTGCAGGGTGCTACTTATAAGGACCTGCGGGAGGAATGTGCCCGCGAGCTTTCAGATGTAGGTTTTGATGTATATCCTTTCGGGGCAGTTGTGCCGCTGATGGAATCGTACCGTTATGCCGATCTGGTGGACGTTATAGCTTCTGCCAAGAAGGGCCTTGATCCGACAGCTCCTGTTCACCTATTCGGTGCCGGGCATCCCATGATGTTCGCACTGGCAGTTGCCCTGGGCTGTGATCTCTTTGACTCTGCAGCCTATGCACTGTATGCAAAGGACAGGCGCTACATCACATCAAGAGGCACATATCATGTGGATCAGCTCAAGTACCTGCCGTGTTCCTGTCCCGTATGTATGGCCCACACTGCCCAGGAGCTGAAAAAGGCATACAACTGTACAGAGCTTCTTGCAAGGCACAATCTCTATGTGACCTTTGAGGAAATACGTGAGGTTAAGCAGGCTATATGGGAAGGCAACCTCCTGGAGCTTGTGGAACAGCGCTGTCGCTCACATCCCCGGATGCTGGAGGCATTGAAGCAGATGTACACTTATTCTCCGTGGCTGGAGGAATGCGATCCATCCTCCAAGTCCACTTTCTTCTACTGCGGACCGGAATCATCCAGGCGCCCGGAAGTGCTGCGTTTTGGCAGACAGCTTGATAGATTCACTATTGAAGGTTCAGTGCTTATCAGGGCATACCCGACAAAAAAGGACAACGATTATGATAATGTGCTTATATTCAAACCCCCGTTCGGTTCTTATCCCCAGGAACTGGCAGAGGTCTATCCTTTCAATGCAGAGGTTGTAAGGACTCCTGACTATGAATCTTTGCAGAGTGCTTACATGAACACTATAAGGCTTGTGGAACTGAACCCTGATGCAGAGTTCACTTTCCTTATGCATGAGAGGTTCGATCATCCTCTCGTGGAAAAACTCAGGAACATGGATAACTTCACGCTATCTAATGGTATTGAATAGTAAGGGTGAATGAAGCATGTATCAGCTGGTTATCGATTCACTTGCTTCACCAACCTGTCCACTTATTTTGTTCTCACCTGCCCAACCCTAATGCTAATATACGATACTGAGGATTACAAACTATAATCTATTGGTGATATACTTGGTTTCCACTTCAGGCTCTAAAACACGAAATCCCTATCTTGAACTGTTAAGACCGGAAATTGCGGATATGGATTTTGCTCTCCCGGCAGCAAGTGCCCTGCTGGCATCCTACCTTGCAATAGGCTCACTTCCGGATCCTTTCCTTTTCCTCATTGCAGTGATAGGTGGTTATGCAGCAATCACAAGTTCCTATGTGTATAATGATTGTTGTGATATTGATATCGATAAGATAAACCTTCCTAACCGACCACTTGTGGCTAACCGGCTAAGCCGGTCACAGGCTATGAAATATGCAGGCTTCCTCTTCCTGATAGCCAGTGCAGCAGCTCTTTACCTGAATCCAGAATCATTCGTTGTACTTGTTATTGCTGTGGTAACCATAAGTATGTACTCAAAACTCGCAAAAAGAATGACATTCTTAAGCTTTGTTCCAGTGGGAATAGCATACGGGCTTGTGCCCATCGGCATATGGCTCGCCTTTGACCCGGCGGGAATTCTTAAAAACCCGGATTACGGCTCAATACTTCCACTTCCTGCCATATTCCTTGGCCTGATGATGTGCTTCACAGACTGGGGTTTCACGCTCTCAGGCGTTGCCAGGGACGTTGAAGGGGACAGAGCAAGAGGAGCACCCACATTCCCGGTGACATTCGGGGTCCCTGCAACAGCAAAGTTTGTGACACTCATGTGGGTGGTAGGGGTCATTGCCTCTATTGCCATCGGACTCACAGCAGAGCTTGGGCCGGTCTTCTTTGCAGGAGCATTGCTTGCAGGTGGGTGGATGCTCATACAGTCCTTTGATTTTATAAAGAACCATACACCGCAGCGTGGAGGGAAACTGTTCCTTCAGGGCTCAAGATACAGGGGTATAATGTTTGGCTCGCTCATACTTGATGTAATACTCCTGATACTTGTTCCGGCATATTCCGGTATACTCTGGTAATGATAGATGATAACTTATAGATATAAACCGGGAAACTGGTCGAACGAGGTTCAAAATGGATGCTGACATAATTGTAATAGGGGCTTCTCCTGCGGGAGTAATGGCGGCAAGAAATGCATCGGCCAAAGGGTCAAAAGTTATCCTTCTGGACAAAAAGGAGGCTGCAGGTGTACCAACTCATCCGGCAAACACATTTTTCAAGGGAATGTTTGACAGGACAGGAGAGGAAGTTGACCAGAGTTATGTGATAAAGAACCTCAAGGGTGCCTATATCATTACCCCCTCCGGGAAAAATGTCATGTTTGAAGGAGAGGCCTACTTCCTTGACAGGAAGAAGTTCGATGAATTCTACATAAAACAGGCACAGGATGCTGGTGTTGATGTACGCTTCGGTATAGAGGTTCTCAATGTCCTCAGAACAGACGGTAGCTTCATTGTAAGCACATCAAAAGGCAAGATAAAATGCAAGCTTGTCATTGTTTCTGATGGTATTAACTCAAGGATAGCGGCACTTCTGGGTATGAAGCCAATAAAACACACAGAGGATATTGCCTGGTCCGTAGAAGCCGAGATCGAGGCAGAAGGCATCGGTGAGCCTGATTATTTCGAGTACTATGTGGGCAATCATGCCCCCGGCTGGAAATCCACATACTCACCATGCGGCGGGAACAGGGCAACTCTTGGTATGTATGCACGCAGGCATGGGAAGGATGTTTCTGATCTCTTTGATGCATGGCTTGATAAATTCAAGTCCCTTAAGGGACTCGATGAAGTGAAGATAATCAGCAGGTCAACAGGTGGCGACCCAATTGCTGCCATCCCGGGTGAGATAGTCTCAGATGGTGTCATGATAACCGGTGGCTCAGCTGCCCAGTCGGGCATTGGATATGGCATGCATGCGGGTCAGATGTGCGGAGATGTTGCAGCCGATGCCATTGCAAAAGGTGACACATCAAAGAGTCTCCTCCAAAGTTACAGAAGGCGCTGGAATAATGCCTACAGGACAGAATATTATCTTGGCAGGTTTGCCCTTGAGACCCTTCGGAAAATGAAAGACAAAGAGATAGATGACATGATGAAGGTGTTTGAGGGGGAGGACCTGAAAGTTCTGGGCGGAAGTCCTTTTAACCAGGCAGTACAGATATCAAAGATGATACTGAAAAACAACCCTTCCTCAATACTTTCTTACAGGGCTGTATTCAGGACGAAATGAGCAATGAAGAACAAGTATTACTTTTACAGGAATCCCTTTTTCAAGGTCTATGCCCGTATAGAGGATGGCCGGGTAAAGATGGAGACCTCGGGTATAGCATCTTCTTTCATGGGGTCTTTTGTATCGGATATGATGGAGATATTCGAGGACACGAAACCATCAAAAATAGAAAAGGACCGTTTGATCTATTCCACATGGATGCCTCCAATACCAAGTAAGGCATTTGACAGGCTCGTATCAAGCCAGATGAGTGCAATGAGGGGCAAGTACGTTCCGGAACAGATCACAATCTCTATCACGGAAGAATGCCCTAACAGATGCCTGCACTGTGCTCTTCCTGATACTAAGAACAAAGCAAGGCTCAGTCCCGATGTTGTGAAAAACATCATTGACCAGGTACAGGATCTGGGTACGACCCTGATTATATTCGATGGTGGTGAACCCCTCTTGTATGATGGTCTTGAGGATCTTATACGTTATGTGGACAGGTCCCGCGCGATCCCTGGTCTTTTCACGTCCGGTGTTGGCATGACCCCTGAACGTGCATCAAACCTGAAAGATGCGGGTCTTTCCATGCTCAGTGTAAGTCTTGACAGTGCAAATGCACAGGGGCATGATCACATGCGTGGGAGGCCAGGGGTATTCAATGAGGCTGTTAATGCTATAAGATGCGGGCTTGCTGCGGATCTTTTAGTTGGCATATATGTCGTTCTTTCCCCTGCCAACGTTGGTGAACTGGATGATTTCTATGAGCTTGCTAAGGAGCTTGGTGTCCATGAGCTGTCTTTTTATGAGATAGTTCCCACAGGGAGATGGCAGGGCCATGAAAAAGAAGTCCTCTCGTCTGAAGATCTGAACAGATTTGATGCTTTTGTACAGCGTACATCGCATGCCCCGGGTCCTCGTGTGTTCCCCATTCCTCAGATCATCAGGAAAATGGGATGTTTTGCAGGTCGTAAATGGCTTCATGTGACTCCTGAGGGCGACGTACTTCCATGTGCATGCATGCCAAAACCATATGGTAACATACACAATGAATCTTTAGGGTCTATATGGAAAAAGATATACAAGGATCCTGTTTTCAAGTCGGGTCCGTGTTTAATGAGGGATCCTGAGTTCAGGAAGGTCCATCTTGGACTCGAACAATAATAACTACGTTTAACTTATGTTTAATGGCCAGTTTTAAACAATTGAAATAAGCAATTGAAGTAAAGATGAAAACGAGTAAAAACAGTTAAAAAAGGGTGAAGAACACCCTTTGAATTTTGATTATTTCAGGAAACCTGATCTCTGGAGTGCCATGAGGCTTTCTGTAGTGAGTTTTCCGCCGGACTTGAAATTGTCCAGGATGTCTTCCGCATCTTTGCGTGCATCTGCTTTTGCAGCTTCCTTCTTTCCATCGACATCGCCCTTCTTTATCTTGCGGACTTCCTTGTCGATCTCACGGATCTCTTTCTGCGCTGCAATGAATAGCTTGTGCTGTTCATCAGCCTTTTCCTGGAAGTGAACAAATTCCTTGTGAGCAGCATCGGATTCAGCGCGTATCTTGTCAGCCTCTTTGAAGGTGGTGATCATCTTGTCGTGATATTCCTGTGCCTTCTGAGCGTACTCTGAAAGTGTAGTGTGATAGTTTGAAGCTTCGTCCCTGATCTCCTGTGCTTCTGCCAGCAATGTCTTGAGTTCTTCATTACCTTCAAGTTGCTGTTTCTTCTGAACATACTGCTTCTGGAGCTCAGTTATCTTATTGACCAGTTCTCTTTCCTTGTTGGTTGTGAGGACTTCAGTCTGCTGTGCGAATTCCAGCCTGTCGATCTCTTTGCGTATGTCTTTGATCGAAGGACCACCAAGGTTGTTCTCATTGCGTATCTGGTCTATCTTGGCAAATACATCGTTTGCCTTGTTGTTGACCTCATCACGGAGTACTTTGTGTTCCTTTACCTTTTCATTGTTCTCGTCACGGAGCACCTTGTATTCCTGGGCTTCGTTGATAAGGTCCTTGGTCTTCTTGTTCAACTCATTACGCTTTGATGCAAGCGTACTTGCTTCTGCATTAAGCTCATTACGTTTCTTCTTATATTCTTCAGACTGGTCCTTAAGTTCAGTCTTCTTGTCATTCAGTTCTTTCATCATTTCCTTATTATCCTCCCGGTCCAGCAAAAAAGCTGGCATTTCATGCATCTCTAATGCACGATACTTGGCCCTTTTCCGATTTCCAGGGACTGGATGACCGGTATTACTGCTTCTAGGTTCTTCTCCGTTATGACAACATCAGCATGCTCATGGAGGATAGGTTTGGAATTGAAGGCTATGGCATATCTTGCCCTCTTGAATATACATATGTCATTGGCACCGTCACCAATCACTATACATTCTTCCGGCTCAATTCCGTATTTACGGGAGATATCCTCCAGAACATGCTCCTTGGAACCCTGTTCTGTGAGAGGACCTCTCACTTCCCCTGTAAGACTGTCATTGTCTATCAGAAGTTCATTTGAGACCACATGATCTATCCCAAGCGTTTTACCAACACGCTCTGCAGCAATGGTAAATCCGCCGGAGATCATTGCGGTCTTATAACCCCGGGATCTCAGGTAATTGACAAGTTCTTTCGCGCCGGGCATAAAAGGCATCTTATCAAGGGCATCATGGGCATTTTTGAGTGAAAGTCCTCTTAGCAGCCTGACCCGTTCAAAAAGCGCATCGGAAAAATCAAGTTCACCTTGCATTGCTCTTTCTGTTATCGAGGCCACTTTGTCTCCCACTCCTGCGGCATGTGCAAGCTCATCAATGGTTTCAGCATCAATAAGAGTACTGTCCATATCAAAAACTACTAACTTGATCCTATCAGAATTGCTGCTGGTGCGACTCACTTCATCAAACCTGGATTTTGAATCCCGCATTGAAACAGTATTTAAGTGCCGAGATTGATGTGAAATAAGCCACATTGCTTTTAAGGTTTTCGGGTAGATCCATTTTTATACGTCTCATTTTTTAATGATGATATGTTCCCATGTCCCCGGTCAAAAAATAATACCGGCTCCAATCCAAAAATAATATATGCTACACTGTCCTTTGCACTACTGTGATTTTACATGGCAAAGATTGGATTCATTAAGCTAGGTAACTTAGGTATGAGCCAGGTAATAGACCTTGTTCAGGATGAGATTGCAGCAAGAGAAGGTATCAGTGTACGTGTTTTCGGTACCGGTCCCAAAATGGGCAAAGATGAAGCTGCGGCAACTGCAGAGCTCAAAGCATGGGGAGCTGACTTCTATGTAATGATCAGCCCGAACGCAAGCGCACCGGGTCCAACCGCAGCACGTGAGATATACAAGGATGTACCATGTATCGTTATCTCTGATGGTCCGACCAAGAAGGAAGACCGTGCAGCCCTTGAGGAAGCAGGCTTTGGTTACATCATCATGACCGTTGACCCGCTCATC
Source organism: Methanolobus sp. WCC5 (assembly GCF_045690325.1). Taxonomy (GTDB): domain Archaea; phylum Halobacteriota; class Methanosarcinia; order Methanosarcinales; family Methanosarcinaceae; genus Methanolobus. The sequence goes on from NZ_CP146981.1 coordinate 2,210,491, forward strand.
GGTGCAAAGACAGAGTTCCTTGACCCTGTTGAGATGGCATCATTCAATTCAGATGCTATGAAGGTCCTTTCAACATGTGGTGTAGTAAGGCTTATTCAGGAAGAACTTGACAAGGTTGCCGCAATGGCAGACGAAGGCAAGGAGCTTGAGCTTCCACACATTGTTGCAAAGCCTGAGAAATGCATCGAAAGGGCAGGATTTAGCAACCCGTATGCAAAAGCAAAGGGTCTTGCAGCTCTTCACATGGCTGACATGGTCGCAAAGATCAATTTCCCTGCATGTTTCATGATGAAAGAGATCGAACAGGTCACACTTACAGCAGCAGCAGGCCATGAGATGATGCGCGCAGCGGCACAGCTGGCTATTGAGGCAAGAGAGATCGAGAAAGCAAACGACAGTGTTTTCAGGCAGCCACACTCCAAGAAAGGTTACCTGATGACCAAGACCTCTCTCTACGAGAAACCAAAGCAATAAAGTACCTTTAAGGTACTTCCTTTTTTATGGATTTCATTGATGCCTTTTTAATTGGCATAGCTCTCTTTGTAGTATTCGTACTACTGACCGCTTACTTCCTGAAGAGTGCCATTGGTATGAGTTCCGATTCCAATATGAAAGAAAACCCCTGGTCTGAAAAAAAAGACACTCAGGGTCCTGTCCTGGATGAAAAGAAGGACTGAATCCAAAGCTAAAAAGTGTGCAGATATCCCTGCATAAATATTATTACAGGGGCATATTTTGATATCATTCTTCTTTAGCCCTTGGCATTGCAATTATTTCCCTTACCTGAAGACTGAAGAAATCAAAAGAATGCGCCGGCCTTACAACCAGTGCCACATCAGCACCCTGACGTGTTCCTCCGATGGCAATGATTTCCGTATCCGCAGAGACTGGTATGTGTCCGGAGTCTGCTGCCATCATCGCACATTCGATGGCAACCTTGAAACCCTTGCCAAACACAGCACGCAAAGTATCTGATATCACATCAGCACGGCTGGCACCTCCTATACGTTTTGAAATGGCACGTTCAACTCCTGAGAACATGTGGGATTGTGTGGTCATTACAACTCCAAGTTCTTCCAGTTTTGCCAGTTTCCCCTCATCAACTTCCCATTTGCCACTTTCCTTAAGGCCGTACTGGTGGGTTATAGCTATCAGTTCCACATTCTGGCCCCTGAACGCCTCAGCTGCCGCAAGTGCGGTTTCCCCGCTTGTACTTGCCACCACTACATGCCGGATACCAAGCTCATCTGCCCGTTTTGCAGCCGCTTTCATCACTTCTTCTGTGTTTGCTTTTCCTACATCGTCAAAATATGTTATGGTCTTATCCATGCTATCACCATTGTTTCATTATAATGAATAGACAATTCCTCTGCTCATGGCATATAAGTTTACTTCAAATATGCAAACGATGCTCTTATCTATAAGACGGCTGTTATATTAATGCAAGGGAGTTTACCAAGTCGTATTTTCAAAAGGTGATCGTTTGTCAGGAACAGACTATGATGATAACAATGTAAAGATCATAACTACAGAGATACAGTCAGAAAACCCGGTCTTGATAGAGGGTTTTCCGGGAATAGGCCTTGTAGGCAACATTGCCAGCCAGCAGATAATCGATGAATTGAAGATGGAGTACCGGGGTTCTATTGATTCAAGACACTTCCCTCCAATTGCAGTCCTCTATGAAGGCCTTATCAATATGCCTGTGAGGATATACGAAAGTATCGAACACAAAATGGTAATGGTGGTTTCAGACATTCCTATAAACCCTGTGGTGGCTTATGATATAAGTAAAGCACTTCTTACATGGGCAAAGTCCATAAAAGTAAAGGAGATCGTCTCTCTTGCAGGTATTGCTACTATGAGCGAGGACCATAAAGTGTTTGGTGCAGCGACCACAGAGGAGATGCTTGAAAGGATAAAGGATAAAGTAGAACTCTTCCAGATGGGCACAATATCCGGTATATCCGGAAGTATTATGGGAGAGTGCCTTGTGCGCAACATACCGGCAATAAGCCTTCTGGGCTCAACTATGAGCCAGAACCCGGATCCTCGGGCAGCAGCCGTTGTTATTGATGTCCTCAATCTCCTCTATGGTTTTGAGATCAACACCGAAGGCCTTATTGAGCAGGCAGAGAAGATAGAGATAGAGATGCAGCGTCTTGCTGAGGATGTAAGGACAACAGAGCAGCCATCAGGTACCAGGAAAGAATTCCCAATGTATGGGTGATAACATGGAATATGTTGCTTTAACAGGGATATCCGAACGGGTTATGTCAGAACTGAAGCAGAACAGGCTCCTTTCAATAGAAATAAGGAGTCCTCATAATTTTCTGCCGGCACTTCACCTGAATGTGGGTGATATGCTATTTCTCACTCATACAAGTCCCGAGGACCTCACAGGAGGAAGCATAGGAATTGTAGCAAAATTGCTAAGGCACCAGGTGTCCACCCATCGCATGATGCACAGCAGTGAGCTTTACTATGAAGAACGCGAGACCACAAGCCTCAGGTTGCAACTTGATCCTAAATGCATTGCAAGAGTGCGTAAGGTGCTAAATAATACTCTTGGTGAAACCACCAAGGTTGATGCAGAGGAAATCCCGCTCTACAATGCAAGATAGAGATATCAGTCAAATGTTTTTGGGATGCTGCTCAATCCCTCTTCTATTATTTCCAGTAATCCATAGCTGATCCCTAAAGGTACTTCCTCGCTGGCATATCTGCTGTGTTTCCTGGAGCCTTTGCAACCACAGGACAAGCCTACTGCCTCAGTAAGCGGTCTTGCAGTACAATCCCCGCAGACCGATGCAGTACCAATGGTCCTTGAAGGGATGGCATTCCCGAAATGATATGCATATGCCTGTATTATCCTCATGGCCTTCTCAGGTTTCAGGTATAGCAGAAGTACGTCAAACTTTTCTGTATTCTTTGCCAGAGGCTTGATCCTTATTGAACTGAATTCCTTTCTAACCCCGGGGAGTGAAAATACTGCTTTTTGTGCAGTTGCCAGGTCTTTATACCTGCCGGACCGAAGGTAGTAATCAGCCGGCAGCCGGGCTCATATCGCAGATTCCCAGTATGTAATCTCCAGGCCTGCATCGCTGGTGTTCTATAATGAAAGACTCGCCATGTCTTGCCTTGTGGGTAAGCTCACAGTAAAGCAGGTCGGAGGTATCACCGTCCTCATCAGAGAATGCGATACACACTGGATACCCATCGTCCATGAGTGATTCGATATTCGGGTATGCTGATGATTTCATGTTCTGTTCTCCATATGCAGGGACAGGCATTTCTTCACATCATTTGCATATATATGTGCAAGCCTTGTAGGTTCCGGAAGTTTGTACCCTTTCATGCAATGTCTTACTATTCTCAGGCATCCTTCAAGAGATACCCGATGGCCCGGGGCAACTATTATCGGATTACTTCTTCTGTTGCTTTTAAGTGACCACCCTACCTGCCTGCCTTGGTGTATCAGTTTATGATACTCTCCTACTCCGGCAGGCTCCTCTGCTGTACCACACAGTATCTTTTTTGACACTCCTATTGTCGGCACATCCATTACAGCTCCGAAATAACTTGCCATGCCCGCCCTGAAGGGATGGTTTATCCCGCATGAATCAAAGATAAGGATGTCAGGTTCGATCTCCAGTTTTTGATATGCTGATACAATATTTCTTCCTTCCCGGAAGTTGAGGTATGTGGGAATATATGGAAAAACAACATCTTCTACGGAATATTTCTTTTCTTTTACTTCAAGGGTGTCATAGTCAAGTACTACCATTACACAGATGATCCGGTCATCAAAATAGGCACAATCAGTACCCGCTATCCACTTTATTTTCCCGTAGTCATCCCTGATCTTCGCGTCTTTTATGACTTCTTCCTGAAGGGCCCTGAGCTCTTCCAGTGTACGGGAACCAGGGCTGAACCAGTAATCCGTTTCCTTTTTATCCAATCGTTGTCCTCACAGTGGTGAACACCGGCCCGCGGATATCTATCTTCTTCTTGTTGCTTGTGATATAGCGCTGAGCAAGAGGTTCAAGACGTATGTTTATCTCAGAAGGGACTTTAACTATCCTTACCCTGGTCTCGACTTCCTTCTCACCTTTTACAACCGCATCCTCGATCTCTTTTGCCGCCAGGGCCGCAAATGCATCAAGGAATCGGACTCCGGTCCTTGCCGAATGGTTCTCAAGTACATCTTTCCATTTCTTGTTGTCCGGGATTCCCATTATGTCACTGTTGTATGCCACGATCTCATTGAACACGGCAGGTCCGCAGAGCTTTGTGTTTTCCTCCGGCTCCACAACCGAGACATTTACCATTCTTCCATTTATGCTCCCTTTCCATGCAGGGAATGCACATGGACTGGGCGTGGCAGCATATTCTTCACAGACAGCAGTTATTGCCTTTGCTATCTCTTTGCCCTGGTCTGTCACAGGGACATTCTCCACATATGTCATCTTCGCAAGTTCGTTGTCACTCATCTCCCAGTCCGAATATTGTGCTATCTGGGGATATGTGAGTGAGCGTATGTCTGTTGCATCGTGAAGTATCATTGCCAGCCTTTCAACCCCAAGCCCAAGGTTCATTACAGGGAAAGGTATGTTGTATTGTGCAAGGGCTGTAGGTGAATATATACCGAATGTGGCTATCTCTATCCAGCCATCGGAGTACTTTGTCTTTGAACCCACAAGTCTGGGGTGATAGGCAAAGACCTCTATCTGTGTATCCGGCACGTAGTACTTGCTACGCTTGTCATCCGGCCTGAACATGAACTTCTCAAAACCGAACTGGGAAAGCAGGCCCTGGGCAACTGCTTTTCCATGATCGATGGTTACTTTCTCATCCATTATCACACAGGAAGCCGAATAGTATGTCATAAGACGTGCAGCATCTTCATCCTGTTCCCTCCTGAAACAGCGGTCTATGGAGAAGAAATTAAAAGGTGGGTTTGCACGCTCTACTACGGATGCCAGACTGATGAACCAGCCGGATGTCATGTGGCTTCTGAGCGTTTTCTTTGTAGACTGGGGCACAAGTTCCTTGAACTCAGGGAAGACCTGGTCTATCATTTCAACCACAAGGGAGTCGGATACGCCTATGCCTGCAGCTATCTCGGGTACAAGATCATCCCCTTCCACATCACCTTTCTTGTATGCATGAAGGATCTTCCTGATGGTCTCAATAGCCTGGTCGTCCACATCGCCTATGATCTTCCTGATACTGCTGATGCGTTCATCTGAAATGCCGACATTCGGACGCGGGAGTCCGGCAAGGTAGAAACATCTGTCAAGGACAGCAAGTGCTTCGTGGCTGAATTGCTTATGGACTTCTCTCTCATCGACTATGATGGGGTTCATCATTTCCTCAAATCCCATCCGGAGGTACGCTTCCCGCAGTCTTGAGATTGTATCATAGACCGGGTGTGGTTTCCCATATCTGATTGTCATGTGGGGGTATTGTTCATTCAGTTCTGTTTTACTGATGTAGTCCTTCCCCTGGTTCCACGCAGCGTCAAAATCCTCGTTTGCTGCTTTTTTTATATGATCGGGATCAAATCTCATGAATTTTCCTCTTAATATTGATAAATGAACTAATTAATTCGATCTTCAAATTCCCTCATGGCTTTTTCCAGTTTCTGCTGGCGTATTGCATTTGTAAGGTCTCCCCGTGTCTTCTCGATCACAGACCTTGTTATGTCGGTCTTGTGGCGCAATCCCCGGGTCATGGCATCAGGATAGTCAAACATCATAAGGCAATTGCATATGTCTTCCATCAGTTGCAGGTAGATCTCCCCTTCCCCGGGCCTGCCTTGTCTGATGAGGTCAAGTACATGTCTTCTAAGCTCCCCGCTCACATCTCCAAGGCCATTAAGGTATGCCACATCACTAACACTGAGCTCATCGGGGCCGGGTATTGTCTTATCATTTTCATTTCTGAGGATATAGTAGACAACCATGGATTCCACAAACTCCTGCTGAGCATGTTCCACAAATCCTGAATAGTATATGTCAGGATGATCCTTTAGCATTGAATTCATGCTTTCAAGCATCTTTGCGGCATCTTCTATCAATTCAAAGGCTTTTTCATAATTCCCGTTGTGTATGTTGTACATTGACATCCTGCAATTGCGCACGACATCTCTGGAGATTACCAGGGTGCTCTCCCTTGCTTTATCTTTTGCCTTGAAGTTATCCTTTATCCTGCCGGTAATGTTATTGATCATCCAAATCCTTTAGTTCATTTGCAGCCTGGTATAAACAGTTTTGCAAAAGCTCTTCAAAGGATTAAAAATCGGTAAAAAGCAGATCAATGTAATTATTGCTAATCCCAAAGTTAAAAAAGGTAAAGGTAGAACAAAATCTTGTTCTGGTTCTACTGGTCAACCGGAATTGTCTCCAGCTGGCTTGCAACATCCCATATTAGTGTCCTTGTGTGGACGGGGATGTTAGGGTCATTACTGATATCTTCAAGAATAGATATGCTGGATGATGTTCTCAAAAAGAGTGGTTCATCTTCTTTGCTTAATGTTTCCAGGATTTCATTTGCAGAACGCCTTATATTCCTTGGTACTGAATTATCGTTTGCGATATATTCTAATTTCTGTTTGCATTCTTCAATGACTTGTTCAAAACTTGACATGTAGGATCACCTTGATAACCTTGAAATCAAAATAGGGTTGCTCAATTTATTCCTAAATCATTATATTCTATAAAAAGACTTTCATTGGTATATATGTTTTGAGAAAAAGGAGATAATATGTCAAACCTAGATGATGATAATATACAGAAGATATCCCGGATGCTTGAGATAGGAGGCACTATGCTGGCACAACATTGTGATAATTGCGGAGCTCCTCTTTTCCGCTATCAGGGGCGAATAATGTGTCCGGTCTGTGATAGCGTGCGCGACCCGCGAGGGTCTGTCCAGCAGGCCACAGAAGTAATTTCCTCCTCCATGGAAAAAGTTCCACTTTCATCTCAAAAAGCAAAAGATGAACAGGTTGCGGCAAGTACGGTTGACCCTTATCCAAAAAGCAGTTCTTTCCTGGATCCTGCAAAAGATCATGATCCTCTGCATGATAGTGTATTAGAAGTTGAGTCTTTGATAATCAGGAAAATGATAGGTGTTGCACGTTCCATGCAGGATGAGACCGATGCCAGGAGGATAGCTGAACATCTTGACCTTATAGATCGTTGTGTGGATATAATGTCCAGAATGCGCCAAAATCCATAATTGCAAATGTGGACATTGCGGATATTAATCCGCTCATTTGCAATAACTTTTTATTTTTTGTACTCGCTGCCAACTATCTCCCGGATCCTGGCGGCGGTCTTTGGTCCTATGTTGGTGACTTTCTGAAGCTCCTGGTAACTTGCTTTCATTACATTCTCCACCGAACCGAAATGCTGCAAAAGGTTTCTTGCAGCCTTTGGTCCGATATCTGATATGGAGGAGATTACATATTCCTGTTGTTGCGGCAACATTGTTGCAGCCTTTTTACCGTGCATGTCAACTTCTCTTTTCTCATCCGTCTGCTCTCTTTTTGCAATCTGCATCAGCAGAGAGGCTGTATCCTCCGGGTCACGGGTGTAGAATACAGAAACTCCAAAGTCAAGGGATATTGAGGACAAAGCACCATGGATTGCATTGGGACTTATGCTCCTGCAATTGAACAGGCTTTCCCCTTCGATGACAAGTATGGGTTTTGTGTATGTTCTGGAGAGATTTGCGATCTGTTCAAAGAGCTTTTTTTCTATGAGCGAACTGACAAGATCCTGTGTTTCTTTTCTTTCAACAGCTATACGGTCGCTGAGGATGTAATCTCCAACTTCCAGGGTCCTGACAACAATTTCAACACCGTTTCGGTCAAGGGTCCTGGCAACCGAGCTGCGTATCTCTCTCTGGTCAACTATTATCTTGATAATATTGTCATTACTGTCATTTTCATATTCAATGAGCGTTCTTTGCTTCTCATAAGGTTCCATGGCTCCAAACTCTTCCATGGTATTGCCTTTCATTTCAGGCATTACCCTCTGCAGCTCTTTCATGTTGCTCTGCATCTTTCTTTCCCTTGAGAGGCTGCTCCAGTAGTATCCTTCGTCCCTGGTTCCCTTTGTGATGAGTACGACCACACGCCCCTGGTGTTTTCTTCCCGTCCTGCCTTTTCGCTGTATACTCCTGATCTCTGAAGGAATGGGCTCATAGAACAGGACAAGGTCTGTGGATGGGATATCAAGGCCTTCCTCTGCAACGGATGTAGCTACAAGTACATTATGTTCTCCTGCCTTGAACTTCTCGATGATCTCTACCTGTTGCTTCTGTGTCAGGCCTCTGTCCTTGTATTTCGATGCCTGGCCTACAAATCTTACAGGCCGTATCCCTTCAACCTCTGAAAGAGCATTCGTGATCATCTCGGCAGTGTCACGATAGTTCGCAAAGACTATGACCCGGGAGTGAGGTTTGTTCTCAAGCTCTTCATGAACTATTCTTTTCACATGTTCCAGTTTGGGATGCTCCAGCTCACAGTCATTAAGCCTTCTTACCATCTGGCGGATATAGAGGTCCTCTGCAAGTCTTTTTGAAGCCTTGCTCCCGCTTTTTAAGCCAGCTTCATTATCAAGCCTCTCCATGTACATGCGCAAAGATCCAAGCCCCTGGGTCTCTATTATCTCCACTGCATGGTTCACTTTAAGTATCTCTGCAAGTATCGAGATTGCTCCGTAGACCGCCGGGTCAGGGACTCCTCTTAGCTCACCCTGCAGCTTTGCCTGAAGGCCCAGGAGGTCTTTTTTAGAGACATACTTCTGGTTGTGTATGGTGTATCCAAGTTCTGAGAGTTTTTTGAATCTGTCCTCAAGTACCCTGTCAAGAAGCTCCTTGATCTCCTTCATCCCGTCAGGAAGATCTATGCGTACCCATTCGATCTCTTTTCTGTGGATGTATGGTATCACATCCCTGTCAGACTCGGTTTTAACAGCCACTGATCCGATATGTAATGACTGGCATACTTCGGCTATCTTCTCATCCGAACTTCCGGGACTTGCAGTGATCCCGAGGCACAGGGGACTTTTTGCGGTCTCGAAGTACTTCTCTGCTATGTACGTGTATGCATAGTTACCAACTGCCCGGTGTGCTTCATCAAAGGTGATGTGTGTGACATCATCAAGGCTGATCCTCCTTGTCAGTATGTCATTCTCGATAACCTGGGGAGTGGAAACTATGACCTTTCCTTTTTTCCACATATCGGCGCGTTTTACCGGGCTTACACTGCCAGTGAACGTAAGCACCTCATCTTCCGGGAGGTTGAATACGTTCCTGAAAAAAGAAGCATGCTGTTCCACCAGTGGCTTTGTCGGTGAGAGCATCATGACCTTCCCGCCATACTTCTCAAGCCGGGATGCCATCACAAGCAGGGAGATGACAGTTTTCCCAAGGCCGGTGGGGAGGACTACGAGAGTGGATGTATCAAGGGCTTTGCCTGCCAGGTCAAGCTGGTACAGCCGCTGTTCCACGGTATCTGCTTTGATCAAAGGGTGTCTGATGTATTCCGGCATGTGTATGGCCCTTGGTTTGCCATATATACACTTTTCAGACTTTTAAAGCTGAGCTAAGCATGGTGAAAGTATTTTTGTCATTTATTGCTTCTTATCGTTCTTAGTGCAACAATGTGGTATCACATTTGCTATGCTCAAAGTATTCAGAGTACCTTCCCGGCACTCTTAAAGTCCTTCTCCATGTAGATAAGTTCATAGAGCAGGTCTGCTATCCCATCTGCGTGTGCACGGATCTGTTTCATGCTGTCCCTGTCCCTGATGGTCACAGTGTTGTCTTCAAGTGTATCATAATCGATGGTAACAGAATATGGCGTTCCGATCTCATCATTTCTTCTGTATCTTCTTCCTATTGTGCCGGAGTCGTCATAAGACACTAATAGTCCTTTTTGCCTTATACTTGCCTCTATGCTTTTTGCAGGGGTGATGAGCTCTTCCCTTGTAAGGAGCGGAAGTACGGCTACCTGGACAGGAGCTACTTCTTTTCTGAATCGCATGACTATCCTTGACTCGTCTTCGGTATCTTCTTTTCCGGCAACTTTCTCTTCCGCAAATGCATGTTCCATTGTGGAATAGAATATCCTGTCAATGCCATAAGAAGGTTCTATGACATGGGGGATGATGTTCTCTCCGCTGCACTTTACAGTTTCCTCTGCAAACTCGACAATGTCATTTGGAACAGTTAATGCCTCCTCACCAACCATGACTGTGATATTGTCCTTCTCCAGTTCTTCCCGGCTCATGGCTTTCAATGCTTCTGCAACATCCTTTGCCTTTCCCTTGAAGAGTGGTCCAAGTTTGCCCATATCTGGTTTGACAACAAACCTGGTAACCATCCTGGGTTCGCTGTACTCTTTGTAAATTGAAAGCTCGGTCTTGCTCACAGCAGCATGTGCCTTCAGGTCATAATCGGTCCTGTCTGCAATTCCTACAACTTCTACCCAACCGAACCTCTCGGTCTCAATCTCTGCGTCCCAGCAGTCAATTGCATAGTGTGCCATCTCGTCTTTCTTGTGCTGCCTGAACCTCAGTTTGTCGCCTGCAATACCGATACGCTGGAGGAAATGGTTGGTAAGTCCTATCTGGTATGCCAAAAACTCGTGGGCTATTATTCCTTTCTCCACCGCTTCATCAAGTCTCATCTGGTCTGCAGTACCTCTCTGCTGAGCTTCATCCGAATAGAGGTTGAGCACGTTATCTGCAAACCTGTGGAAGTTGGGGTGTTTCTTGTCGTTTGGATCTATGAATATCTCCGCTTCAGCCTGGGTGAACTCTCTAAGCCTTATAACTCCCTGTCGTGGGGATATCTCATTGCGGTAGGACTTACCTATCTGGGTTGCACCAAATGGAAGCTTGTCACGATAAAATCGGGCAAGTCTTAAAAAGTCCACGAACATCCCCTGTGCAGTTTCAGGACGCATGTATCCCTGCCTGCCGGAGCCTGGACCTATGTTCGTCTTGAACATGAGGTTGAACTCGTATGTTTCCCCAAGTTCTCCTTGACACTCCGGGCAGCTGATACTGTTCTCTTTTATCACCATGTCAAGTTCCCTGGTCCCAAGCCCGTCTGCACAGGCTACTATCTTGTCCACAAGATGATCTGCCCTGAAAGCCTCACCGCAGTTCTTGCATTCGCAGAGTGGGTCGGAGAATCCCCCCACATGACCGGATGCAATGAAGACTTCCTCTATGCCTATTGTTGGTGCCTCTATCTCCATGTACCCTTCCCTGATCACATAAGTGTCGCGCCATATCTGCTCTATCCTGCGTTTCAGGGTACTTCCAAGGGGTCCGTAATCGTAAAAACCGGCAGTTCCTCCATAGATCTCAAAAGAGTTCCATAGGAATCCCCGGCGTTTTGCCAGTTCTATTACCTGTTCGTATCTATCCATAGATTAGCCTCTAAAATATTTGGATCAATGTATGTGCATTGGAATTACTTGTACTATTATGAATCCATCGATATGCCCATTACATTTAATGGTAACGAAAGTTATATGAAACATCCATGTGCACGTTTCATCACAACATGTACTTAGATGCATAGAATGGTGTCATTAGGATTATATGCATGTTCATACATTTTATGTTTGAGCAAGGTCGAATCTCAATCAAATCATATCATATCGTACCACCATCTTATATGATTCAATTGGTCATTTCAACACTGGCCTTGCTCTTCTTATTCTTTCATCTGTTAATTCAAGGATTTTTTGCCGATTATGCTTTGTACTTTCCGGTATTCTGGAGTATTAATATATTCTCATAATGTATTCTTAGGTTATTTGTAGATTGAAAACATAATAAAAAAGAATGTATTTGTGGAAAACAAGCAAAACCCCTTTGTTTCCACTGGAAAATCCATTACCTTTATTCCGGTCCAAGTACTTCTTCTGCTGTCATGCCATGATGTACGATCTTTGAAATATCTGAAACGAGTTTTGTAGGATCATCTGACTGGAACACATTTCTTCCGATGGCCACACCTTTACCGCCTGCCTGGAGGGAATCGTATATCATTTCAAGAAGCTGCCTTTCAGTATCCATTCTGGGGCCACCTGCTATAACTACCGGTACCGGGCATCCGTTGACAACCTCTTTGAAAGTGTCTATATCACCGGTATAGTTTGTCTTGACGATGTCGGCCCCAAGCTCAGAACCAATCCTGGCGGCATGTTTCACATATTCGACATCGTGTTCGGACATGACCTTTGGACCTCTGGGGTACATCATAGCAAGCAATGGCATTCCCCATTCATCACACTTCCTGGCCACGTAACCCATGTCCTGAAGCATTTCAGCTTCATCGTCAGCACCTACGTTCACATGGATGGATACTGCATCCGCACCAACCTTTATAGCTTCCTCGATGTCTGTGACAAGTACCTTGTGGTTTGGGTCCGGTCCCAGGGAAGTGGAGGCTGAGAGGTGTATTATAAGGCCTACATCCCTTCCATACCCCCGGTGTCCATGCTTTGGCAGACCCATATGTCCCAGAACTGCATTTGCCCCACCCTCTGCAACCTTGTTCACAGCGGCAGGCAGGTCAATGATCCCTTTTATTGGGCCTGCACCAACACCATGGTCCATTGGTATTATAATGGTATTACCTGTATTGCGGTCGAATATCCTTTCCATCCTGACTGATTTGCCAATTTCGCTCATGATTGCGTCATTGCTTTTATTGTAGATAACCCTGACGAAAAACCTGTTAGTGTGTTGAAGCTTCCTTGTGTGTATGACCTTGTAATATGTCAGGAACATCTGTTATTCAACAGATCTGCATAATTTGTCGGCCAGCATTTTTAAGGCAAGGGGATTGCGTGCCAGGTAAAGATTAGGCTCTATCATTTCCAGTTCTAAAAGCAATGGTTTCCCTTTATCATCATAAACATAATCCACTCTCATGAAAAGAGGCTCTTCTGTTTGTGAATTCCATACATTTTTCAGGAAATGCCTGTCTATCTGGTCTATCTGTGTTTCTTCATATGTCCCACCGTAGTGTTCGTGCACAAGGAATCCGCCTTTTTCAGGGGTTTTTTTCATAGTGAACACTGGTAAGCCACCAATCATAATGGTTGATCTCTCTCCGACATTTTCAATACTTTCAATATAAGGCTGGATCATCACACTGCTATTGCAACATTGCATTGAAACACTTGAGCATGCATATTCTGCATTCTCTCTTGACACTCTATATGTATTTCTTCCACTTGCGCTTACAGATGGTTTTACTATCAATGTTTTCCATTGTGCAGGAATGAGGCTCATATCAAGCTCAGCTTTGTCCAGGAATATAGTTGGTATTATTGCTATCCCTTTTTTTTCAAGCTCCTTCAAGTATGTCTTGTCACTGTTTTTCTCAACAATCCCGTACGAATTGAACAACACACTTTGGTGACTTATTCCTTTTAATATTTGAAGGAAATCCTCCAGATACTGGTCATAATCCCAGCAAGACCTTATTATAACAGATCCAATTGTGCGGTAATCAATATTCAAGTCCCGCCAGGAAACGATCTGGCATGTGCGTCCTCGTTTTTCGATCTCCTCTTTGAGTGCCAGATCATCTTCATATGGCTGATTTGAATATTCATCACTCACTAATATGGCAATGTCGGTATTATGGTCCATAAAGCCCTCTGCTATATTATTCTTCTCAAGTTTATCCGGGTCATATTTCCTGAATGTTCTCGTGCTGATATCTGCCACAGTATCCTTCCTCAAGCTCACTGTGCAGGCTGAAGAACAATAATTGCATGACACGTGCATTCCTTTTCAGGCGGAAGCCGTAAGGGTTGTGAACTACCAGCATTGATTCGCTTCTCCCCCTGTATCCGGAATCCCATACAGCAGTGCCTATGCTTGCTCCGCATCTTAGAAGTGTCGATCTTGGCCTGGCTATAGCCGCAAGGTCCAGGGGGATGTTCACAATTTCGTTGAAAGTTATCTTGTATACACCGGGCTTAAGGTGTGCCCATCCCTTATCGTCAAAATCCAGAGGTTCTGTTGCCGGTGTTTCCCTTTCAGTGTTGTCAAAGTCGACAGCCCCCTCACTGCAGAATGTCTCTATGCTCTTTAAAGTAAGTTCCACACTGTTTGGCTGAAGCTGGGTTTTGATGTCTTTCATATTCTCAACGAGTGGCACAGGGCTGTTTATGAGGTCCCGGAGTTCATTTTTTGATAAGAGTGTCATGCTTGTAAGTTTGCTTTATTGGATATATCTTTTTGGAATCATGTTATCTAATAAGTAGATGTCATTAATCTTTAATGTACATGGTTATTAACCAAAAGGCTTATATTTATATTGGAACTTATATGTAATTTGGTGAGTTTGAGAAGTTTTCATAATCCATTGTTCCTACTTTTTAAGGAGCATGGTAATGGAAACAGTAGTGACTATTGGACTGAGTATAGTTTAAAAGGAGTGAATGATGTGAGCAGTACGGATATTTTGAAGTATGGGAACAGACCTGAAATTATGTTTCGTGTAAGTTTAAGTCCTGATGGAACCACTTACCAGAAAGAGATATTTCTTGTTTTCCCTAAATACGTAAGTGCAGATCTTCCTCATTACAAAGAGGAATATATGTCCCCGATACGGGAAAGCATCCCGGATGAATCAAGCTGGCATTTCTGTTTAGAGGACTGATCATTTTTAGGTCCTCTATGTTTTTTTTGGTCAATTCGTTATTCTCTTTGCTTTTCTCTCTTTCTTCTAAGTGAATTATTTTAAGTGAATTGCTTTTGAACAGTTCCTGCAAAAAGGGATGCTATCAGTTTTATCTTGCTACGCTTGATATCTCTAAAACGATTGTGCAAATTTGTGTAGATAAATGTGAGGATTGTAAACAAGTAATGGGCTCGCGGAGATTCATAACCCAGATCACGCTTCTGGAGCGCGTTTCGAGGTATCTCGCTTCGCTCAATACCGCAAAAACGATGAAAAACAGAAATGGGCTCGCGGAGATTCGAACTCCGGACCTCCGCCGTGTGAAGGCGACGTCATGACCAGCTAGACCACGAGCCCTGTTTATATCTGGGTTGAGATATCTCTCCCTGTGTATAAATCTGTCGTTGCCTTTTATTTTACTGGTCGTATTTTTTTTTCAGGACGGCGTATGTGATCAATGCTACGACGATGGTGCCTGAGAATATGGTGATCAATGCTGTTGTGGGTGGTAAATATGTGTAGGCAATGATCGCCAGAAGAGTTCCAAGGATCACAGCAACAGGTAAGAGCAATGAATTCTTCTTCAGCGATCTTTCGTCAATTTCCAATTGTGCCATTTTTATTCCCTTAAAAATGTTTTTGCTATAGTTGGTAATATATATTTATTTATATGTTCTGGATGTATATATATAACTTTGCCCTATTTTGTATTGAAGGGTGTTATCACAGATATGTATCTAGTAAGTTTGAGTGTGTGCTGTATTCAATACCTTTCAATTTTTGCCTTTGGATCAAATGCTGTTTGTGTCAGTAAACAGAAATACATGATCATTTACATGGGAATGATTTTTTGACATTTGACATTTGCACTTTTCTATTTTAAGCAGGATTATTTTTGATATAGTTGGATTGTCCTGCCCCAGGTACTATATTTGTCATTTTATCATCGCATGGATTTTATATATTAAAATGTCCTATATTCATAGTGTGCAACAATTACTCATAAATAGCTTGCAGTTTTCAAAAATAATCGCATCTGATCTAAATTTATTTCCTGATCACAGCATAAGGGTTTCAAAAAATGGACAAAAAATCCGGACATACAATACTGGTCGTTGATGACGACCCGCTCAATGTAAAGCTTCTGGAAGCCTTCCTGTCAAAGGAACATATGGTCCGTGGGGCTCACAGTGGCGAAGAAGCTCTTGATATCATATTATCTGAAGATATCGATCTTGTGCTTCTCGATATAATGATGCCTGGTATGGACGGCTATGAAGTATGCCGCAGGATCAAAGCTTCCATGCCAACACATTTCATTCCGGTGATTATGATCACAGCACTATCCTCAAAGGATGACAGGATCACAGGGCTTGAGGCAGGGGCGGATGAATTCCTTGTAAAACCGATTGACAGGATAGAGGTGCTCACACGTGTGAGGACTTTGTTAAAGAACAAACAACTGCACGACGGACTTGTCTGTGAAAGAGACCGTGCCCAGAACTATCTTGATATCGCAGGATGCATGATAATCGCTCTGAACACAGATGGCACAGTAAAACTTGCAAACAGGAAATGCTATGAAGTACTGGGGTGCAAGGAATCGGAACTGATCGGGAAAAACTGGTTTGAAACGTTCCTTCTTCCTGAAGAGAAGGATCTTGCGTTTACGACTTTCAACTATATGATCAATGGTGATCTGGATAATATCGGAATATCTGAGTATAGTATCCTCTCCAGGGATAAGGAAAGAAGAATAATCCAATGGACCAACTCTTATCTTCGGGACTCCGGCGGGTCCATCTCTGGCGTGATAAGTTCCGGTTCTGATGTAACAGAGGAGCGGCTTGCATCCATGAAACTGAAGGCATCTGAAGAGAAATTCCGCCTTCTTGCCGAAAGTGCGAACGATGTTATATGGACCCTGAGCCCGGAGGGAAAATTCACATATACAAGTCCTTCTATATTCAAGCTTCGCGGTTATTCGCCCGAAGAGGTTGCAGATCAGTCATTTGATGAGATCTTCCCGCCGGAGCATCAGGAAAAAATATTGAGCGCTATTGACAGATTCTACACGAATCTAGAAGCGGGCAATGGCAATTATTCAGAGACGCTTGAACTGGAGCAATACCATAAGGACGGATCCCTTGTGTGGACTGAAGTAGTTGCAAATCCTGTTTATGATGAAGAGGGAAAATTCCGTTTCTTCCTCGGTGTCACCCGTGACATCTCTGAGCGTAAAAAAGCTGAGAGAGAGATAAATTCATATGCAGAGGAAATAGCTAAAAAGAACAAGGAGCTTAAGACTCTGGAGAGGATGAAGGATGAATTCATTTCCAACCTGAGCCATGAACTCAAAACACCTCTTATCTCTATCAAAGGCTATAGTGAACTTGTCCATGATGAGGTGCTTGGTCCCCTCAATCGCAGGCAGAAAGAGGCCATGAAGACAGTCCTTGAAAAATATGAACACTTAAGTTTTCTCATGGATTCTCTGATATATATGAGCATTGTCAAATCAGGTAAAGTCCATTACAGGCTTGACCCTATGAGAATAGAGGACAGTCTGAATAAAGTTATCGATTATTTCTCATTCAGGTCGCAGGATAAGGAGCTGCTGATCCTCCTTGATTTTGAAGATAACCTTCCTTTGATAAAAGGTGATGTTGAGTACATGCCTTATCTTTTCAGGTCTATAATCGATAATGCAATCAAATTCAGTCCCAATGGTTCGCAGATAATGATCCGTGCCTTTTCGGATAAAGATGATGTCCACATTACTGTGAAGGACTCCGGAATTGGTATCCCGGAGCACGAACTGCCGAATATATTCAAACGCTTCTACCAGATAGATGCTTCCATGTCGCGAAAATACGGAGGAAGCGGATTAGGGCTCTATGTAAGTAAAACAATAGCTCAGATCCATGGCGGTAACATATGGGTGGAAAGCAGAGAAGGGTTTGGAACAACTGTACATATTATCTTCCCATCATTTTCCAGAAACAAAACATCAGGTGGGAATAAACCGGAAAATAAAACTGAAATGCCAGTTTAAAACGTACGGGGATATATACAAACGGAAAAAAGTGTACGCTACTTTCTACAAAAAACAATTGGATTTTGAATTGTTTTAAAAAGTATGAAGTAAATATCTGTTCAAAATAATTTGTATTCGGATGTGACCTGCTTGTTATGAGCAAGTCACTCCCATTTACGATATTTTATATTATTCTTCCTTGACCGCTGCTTTAATTTCTTTTTCAAATTCAGGATCATTTAATTGCTCGTCAGTATACCCATGTTCTTCTTTGGCATGTTTTGCAGCAATCTCCATCATTTCTTCCATGTTTTCTGCTTTAGCAACAAAAGGACAGGTAGTCCCCACATCTTTACAAGCTAATGTATATGTCATATTTTATGACCTCCCATCTTATAATGTCTTATTAAGCCTATATAAGAACAGTGGGATATACTCGACATAGTATAATATAAATTTAGATATCCAAAATTTTTATATTTCTTTTATTATCAGTTATCTTCCTTTACTTAGGAAAATGCGGAATTAAGAGAGACTTATAGTAAAAAAAAGAAAAGGGAAGAATAAATTTATATGCTCACTTCTTCTTTGGTATCCTTCATAAAATGTATGTAATTTTGATAATCTTTTCCAATCTTTTTAAGGGCTTCTGAATCAGTTTCAGCAAAATAGCAAGCAGCATCTTTGCTTACATCACCATCAATTACAATGTCGTAGTAACTGAGTTCTCCCATCCCTGAAACATTTGTTTTTGTTTCACTTTCTTTGAGGTATTCCATATTTACTGATTCAGGTGGGAAATAGTTCTTTCCTTCTATGAGGATAGTTCTATTGTTTTTTGCAAGTAATGTGCCATTTAAAGTAACTTTTCGTGTAACTCTTACCATTTTTAATCACTTCCTAGAAATAAAAGAGAGAAATGAGATGTAGTTTTTTTGAGGGAATGGGGTATCGGGGGTGGTACTGCACATGTTGGATATGCACTAGAAATACAAACCACATCTATCTGTTTGGTTAACGGCGTATATATATATTGCTTTCTGTGTACTGCTGTATATACATTAATTCCTGCAGTTGTGTAGTAATCATATTGGTATAGTAAATGTAAAAGTACTACCTTTATTGATCTCGGATTCTACACTGTTCACATGAGAATTAAGAGTAAACAACATCAACTTCAGCATTCTTTCATGTAAATATAAAGAGAGGGACACCGATATGAGTCATCGGTGTTTTTTTTGGGGGGGGGTATGCAAACCAAGTTTGCATAAAAATTGTGGTGGTACACAAAACCAATTTGGCTTTGCTGTATATACACCATACCGTTCTGCTATATAAATAAAATGGTCTATATAATAACTAAAGCCTAAAATGTACTTATTAATTATCCCCACATTTCCAACCTTTCCCTAACATGAGTATTTAAGCTAAATATTGAATTACCTTCCTCATCTCCTTCGTATTCAAATTAAAATCCCCTTCCTTCACCCTATCCTTCAATTTTTTCAATGTACTCCTGTACTTAATCCCAATCTTCCGAGCCTCTGCAGGAGTTAAGCCCAGAACAAGTTCCCGTATCTTTTCAATATCATGGTACATCTCAACATTGTTGCTCTCAAGCTCCTGCATCTCAACCTTGTTGGCTTCTTTACCAATGTACACGCATCCAGTAGGCTTAAGATGCCATCTCTCTAAAATCCCAGTATCCCCTTCAAATTTAGCATCTGGATGGTCTATGTAATCAAGGAATACATCGCTTAATGGCTTCCAGTATTCTCTTCCCTGAAGCGTATCTCCTGTATTGTAGTCTATAAACTCTTGCTCAATAGCAACCTGTGGATTATTATTGTAAGGAGCAACAGGTTTGACCTTCTCTCCCTCCTCATTGACTGTCGCACCATTGCCAACGAGCATGAAATTAAAAGGCTTGATCTTCTTATCAAACCCCTTCCCTTCATTCATTTTCTTGAATCGCTTCAGTATTGTTCCTGTGGATACTGCAAGCTTGGAAATAACTGCGTAGCTCTCATACTTCTCCAATACATCAGGCAACTCTTCAGGATGGAAATGAACCCTGAGTATGTCTTCCCACAATTTCTTGTGCCATTGATCTCCTTCCCGTAATTCTCGCTTGAATGGGTCTGTGATGTGTCCTAATCCATGCAGCTTATAGAACAGCTTCTTGCCTTCGGGAATAATGATCTTATTTCCCTTTTTTCTAAACAGGCAATACCTCTTGGAACTGATTCCATAGAACCAAATATCTTCCATCCCGTCCTCGATTTCCAGAATAGTCTTGTCAAAATCGTAAGGGTTCAATGAATCAAATAAATGACTTAATTCATCCGCAAGGTGTGGTGGAACGAAGATTGAATCTGTATCCATGTATGCATGTACCTCTCCTTTATCCATCACAAACTTCTCTGCAATAGCAAGCAATAGTCTTGCTCCTGCTGTAATGTTCGCACCGATAATAGCATTGAAGTATTTCCCAGGCTGTTCATATTTGCCTTCAGACTCAAAATCAACATTACTGAATACTTTCAGTTTTTCCTCGTCTTTAGGATGCATCTCAATATTAATCCCATATACTGTGGCATTATTAAGAATCTTCAAAGCTCGCTGTTGTGCATCCAGAGCATCATATTCATGTGAGTCCTTAGATACCTTTTTCATCTCATTTTTTATTCCCTGCCGGCGTTCAACTAGGACTTTGATGAAATTATCTTCCTTTGGATTCACATGAACACCATAGACCTCTGATTCAGTGAGTGCTTCCTGTATCCCTTCAGGGATAAACCTGATTGCACTCTTGATCTTGGGTGCTTTGCCTGTAAGCAGCTTCGAGGCGAGAATATCGGGTAGAAAATAGTACATAGACTTGTTTATCGTTATGCGATTAACGCCGATGTTGAACGTTCCATCTTCTCCCGCGTACTTCGTTCTAACGGGGAGAATATCGTCATCAGGCTCAATTTCAACGAGGACGTTTAACTGCTTCCACGTATCGCGGTCAAGTGCATCTGCGAATGTGAACGCCTCGATAAATTGCTGAACGTTCTGCGTATCATCCGCGTATTGAATCTTATCTGCGATAGTAAAATCCCCAAGACCAAGAAGAAGCGTTGCTGTCGGATACATGCTGAAAAAGTCCAGAACTGTAACTTTAACAGGCTTCTTTCTTATCTTGCATTCACATCTTCCACCATAGTAAGCACTCATTGTATTTCCAAGAATTTCAGGAGGAAAATCAGGGTTCTGCTGCATGAAAGGAGTAATATTGAACTGATTAAGTGCTTGTTTTCCAAGAGATGCTGCGGAATAAATATCTGTCATTGGAATATCCAACTGATACCTTTCATATTCCTGCCTTACTTTTTTGAAAAGCTCGTAAGTTGATCTTACGTCTGTAATGTTATAATCAATGTATTTCGGAGTTATCACTCCATGTTTAGCTGTTGATTGCTTCTTAATTGGAGTGTTGAATATTTCACATGCCTTCTCAAGTGTGAGGGATTTGTTATCAGTCAAAGTACATGCAAGGTTACACACATCCAGAAAGTGACCTTTAAAGGTTCTCTCCTTCCTGTACTTGCCTTTTGCTCTTGTAAACTCAACGTTGTATGATCTCCCTGTTAGATGCTTGATGCGTAAACGTGGATAGGTTGTATCCTCAGTTAATTTCAATGAAAATCCGTCTTTGCCTGAGTACCTTCCATGACCGTAATCAAGAATGATTCTTGAAAGGTCGAAGTTGATATTGTAGCCTATGCAGAGTGCTTTCCTCTCGTAGATTTCCAAGTAGAATATTTTGATGAACTCCTCAAGAGAGAATAAGCGTATGTTGCGCTTTTCTGCATGTTTTTTTAGAATCTTATACTCCTTTTCTGAAACGTGTCTCTCATCTAAAAATAATCCACCATAATGGAAGATATCATTCTCATGTACAGTAAATGAACCAAACTTCAAGTTAAGAAACTCGTCTGCTGTTGTTTCTGTATCAAAAGTGAGAAGTCTGGAAAAATCAGGATTCTCACGCATATAATTGGAAGTTGTTTGCTTCTTCTCGGTTTCCTTGGTTGAGAAAGTCCTCAGAGCTATGTGTTCCATGTGTGTGCCTCCAAATAGAACTGATCAAGTAATTTTCGCTCTGTTTCTGCCATTCGATCTCTCAAAGCAGCATGAGAAAGCAGAACGTAAGGAATACGATCTTGCAAATCTAGCTGTTTTGATCTGAATTTAGGAGGCAGTTCATTCTGGAAATGTGTTATAGCAGCGTGACAATTAAGACAATGTACACTGGTTTCAGGTGAAAAAGCTCTGGTTGAGATATGATGATCTTCAAAGATTCGAAGAGCATAAGGGTTTGTTTCTCCACAATTTTCACATATTCCATTTTGTATCAAATTGGCAAATTTTGTTTGTTTTTTCAACTTTTCAAGTAATTCATCATTGCTTATCATGTAAAATTCCTCAGTTAAATTAGTTTAATTTCTGTCGTCGTAGATTGGTATGAACTCGGAGTCTTCGATTTGCTCATTCGCCTCATACAGCTTATCAAGATCAGTTTCAAGTGGGTAGTCCTTCCCATCTGCACCCTGTATTGTAATATTCTTGAATGGCTTGAGTGATGCTTCATCTCCTGTATTCAAAGCAGTCCTGACAGCGTTCAGGTACTTGCTGATAAGGGAAGCATCCTTTGAGCTTTTGACAACAACGCTAACTCTTTTACCATTGGAGTAAAGCCACCTACCTCTCTCAATGCTATCGGTTTTGGTTGCAACCCAACGTCCATTCTTCTTATGTACAGCATTTCCAAGATGCTTGAGAGCGTCCTGTACAGTGACTCCCTGCTCCTTTGCTGCTGTGGTAAGGGATTTACCCTTTCTTACATCGCTTAAAGCTTGAACTGCTCTTGTTCTCACGTCTCGCTGTGCAGGGGACAAAGTATCAAATGATTTCAAAGCAGGAGACACATCAGATACTTTCAATTTTCTCAACTGCTTCAGGCTTTTATCAGGAAACATCTGGTGTTTCTTAATGATCTCCTTTGCATACCTGGTATCTCTGGGTTGTGCTTTAAGCCATTGACCATACGTTCTGTATTCTTTAGAGAATTCAGGTCTGCTCACTTTTCCTCCTCCCAGAGCTTCATTAGTGCTATTCTAACAACTTCAGCCTGAGAGCAGCCAAAATAGTCAGACATCAGTACAAGTTTCTCCTTGAGGTAAGGAGACAGAGTTGCAAGAACTTTTGGTGTATTTTTTGTTGAATTCATATTGATCAATATTCTTTTACACCGCTATCTATTTGAATCACATTTAACTATAAATTTAACTATGAATTTACATATGAATACTGATAAAAACAACTATAATAATTATAAAAACACTAATAAGTTTGAGTATAATGTGATTAGCCTATTACAAAAAACTCCTTTTATAAGAAAGCGGCAACTCATTGAGAGTTTGAGAACTGAATTTAAGAAAACCAGAGGTTATAGCATTGAAAATATTCAAAAAAAGCTCTATGATATGGAACACAAAGGGATTCTTCTTGTAATAAGTCCTAAAAACTTCCAAAAATTTGGAATTAAGGATGAAGACAAACGTTCTCGTTATGTTACTTTAAAGAAAACTGAAGAAATAGCCTCTCATTTAGATTCAGTTATAGGTAACATTTCTTCAGATAACTCTATTAAACAAAAAATGGCACTTAGGGAATTGGAAAGATATGAGAAATACTGTTTACTCAATCCTAGACAACTAGACATACTTATAGCCCAACTAGACACAGAAGACATAGATTTTATAGATAATATCCTGAGAATTGTCTATACCTACATAGACAAAAAGGATATAGAACCCTATGACAGCCCTAAAACTATTGAGATGCTTAGAAATCTACTAAACAAATATCCTAAGCCTTTACTTCATAGAAATAAAAACCTTAGAACTCATTTTATCTACCTACTAGGGCACTATAATGATTATGCTGTTGTTGAAAGACTAAAAAAGGATGCTGAAGAATTAGATAATCTTCATGAAATGCGTGATTATGAGTCTAACTATACAGCCAATATAATCGAGGATCATAGAGAAGAGCTATACGAATTCGAGGAAAAACTGAGACTTGAGGGTAAAGAAGAACCTGCTCAGTTCATTGCTCAAACTAGAGTTACAGCTATGATTCATCTTGGGATGTATGATAATCCTTTAAAGCAGAATATTGCTGATGTGGAGGGATTCTAATGAAACTCATACTTTTGAATGGACACGGAATAGATATGCGTGTCAGCAATGCCAAGCTACATATTAAGGATGGTAGATTTTCCGCAAATGAAGAGCCTGAACAATACGTATTCTCTCCTAAGCGGATAGATATTGACAGTATAGTCGTGTATGGACAGAGTGGGAATCTGAGTATAGACGCTATCAGATGGCTAATCAAGCATAACGTACAGATTAGTATAATGGACTGGAACGGTAAGCTACTAACAACCATGCTTCCTCCTGAAAGTACCAATGTCAAAACCAAATTTGCACAGTATCATGCTTATGAGGATCAGGAAACCAGATTAAAACTGGCTAAAAGCTTCATTGAAGCCAAGTTTGATAAGACCCAGATAGTCCTAGATTACCTACATCAACGCTATCCTGATATTGATAACGACTTTTCAAAACATTCTTCCAAGCTCCCTGATGTCAGTAACATAAGGGAAATTCTAGGAGTCGAAGGTGCGGTTGCTGTCTATTACTGGGGTCAGTTTGAAAAGTTTATTCCTGAAAAGTATGAGTTTGATGATCGTACAGGCAGGTATAAAACACGTCCTTATGGTGCAGGGGATATGGTCAATTGTATGCTTAACTATGGTTATTCTCTCCTTGAAGCTGAGTGTATGAGAACTATCAATGCTGTTGGTATGGATGTACATGTGGGGTTTTTACATGAGATGGCAACAGGTAAGAACAGCTTAGCCTATGATATGCAAGAGCCTTTCAGATTCCTCGTTGATCTGGCAGTGATCAATCTGATTGAAACTGATAGGATGGAGAAGAAGGACTTTATCAGGACTGATAATTACTCTCTTAGGCTTAGACCAAGTGGAGCTAAGAAGCTTACAGAGGAGTTCCAAACTTGGATGAATAAGAGAACCACATATCAGGACAAATCAATGATGTGGAGCTATGTTCTTTTACTCAAAACAAGGGAATTGGCACAGTTTTTGAACGGTAAAAAGAGGAAGATTGATTTTGTGAATCCCTGTTATACGATTGAAAGACAGGATACGGATGAGATCAGGAAGAAGATTTTGAATATATCCTATTCTGAATGGAAGGATATGGGATTTTCTAAGGGAACATTACACTACATGAAGAAAAATGCGAAAGGGGATAAACCGTTTACTCTTAATGCTCATGTGAGGGAACGGTTGGAAATGTGGGGAGAGGTTTGAATAATTTCTTCAGTTATTTGGTGCTTAAAAGGAAGTTACTGTTAGCCGATTAATTACATATTTTATATGAATTAAAAAAAAGCAATAATATTGTCTAATTTCATTTTTTATAAGATATTAAGGCTAAATTAGCCCAAATAATGTGTTCTAAAGTTTTTTAAAGCAAAAGAGGTCATAAAATCTTCAAAAAATCTAATTTATTATGCTTAATTAAAGCCTAAAGTAAAGAATATATATATATTCTAAAAATAACATATTAACCATTCAATTAAAGGAAGCGTGTGATATGAAAAAAATAATAT
Organism: Methanolobus sp. WCC5; assembly: GCF_045690325.1. GTDB lineage: Archaea > Halobacteriota > Methanosarcinia > Methanosarcinales > Methanosarcinaceae > Methanolobus. The sequence continues at coordinate 2,236,022 of NZ_CP146981.1, forward strand.
CCATCTTATTAGTACTGTTCATGCTGTCTACAACCACAGCATTTGCGCAGGAGACAGAACAATCCAATACGGAGTTACCTGAACCAGGAACAACGCCTGACAGTTTCTTATATTTCTTGGATCTAGCCATGGAAAATATGGAATTGGCTTTAACATTTGATACAGATGCAAAAGTGGAGAAAAAGTTGGAGTTTGCAACGGAAAGGCTATCAGAAGCTAGAGCAATGGCACTGGAAGGAGAGTTTGAAGCCATGGCTGAGGCTGTGAACGAGCATGATAGAATCATGACCGAGCTGGAGATTGAAATAGAGGAGATGAGCGATGAGGATCCTGAAGAGTCAGAACAAAAATTTGAGTATGAAGCTAGGATTGAAAAACATGATGAAAAGGTAAATGATTTCAAACAGGAAATTGAGATTGAGATTGAAATCGAAGGCGACCTAACTCCTGAGCAACAGGAGCAGATTGACGAGTTGATAAATTCAATTCTTTCCACTCTCGACGAGAACGCAGGAGAAGTCGAGATTGAAATAGAGATTGAAAATGAGAGTGGAGAAACAAGTATTGAGATAGAACAAGAGATAGAGTTCGAAGAGGATGATGAAGAAGAAGAAGAACTAAACGAAGAAAAGACAAGACAAGCATTGGTAAACACCATGGATCAAATTATAGCAGAATTATCTATAGATCCTACTGTTGATCACGAAATATTGTCAAGCAACTTTGAAGTTGAGGGAGATTCACTTTCAGGAAGTGTTGAAGCAAGAACTGATGAAGTTCTGGATTTGAATTCCTTAAAAGATCAATTGTTAGCAGGAACTTCTGGCTGGGAAAGTGGAGATGTTTCTGTTGAAGGAGATTCATTAGATATCACTTTTGAAAAGGATTATCCAGTTGTGGAAATAGAAGGAATGAAGTATATTCCAAGTTCTTCAGTTACTCTAAGTGTTACTGTTTATGAAGATGATGGTTTCTCAGATGGTAACTACGATATAGATATCACTTTAGAGGAAGTTGAAGAAGAAATAGAAGAAGAAGAAGAATAAAGTGTAAACAAACAGATAAATAATCTTTTTATTTTTTACTTTTTTTGATTTAAAAAAATATTACCTAAATATTTAAGCGTACACTTTTTAGACGTTATATATATCCCGTTTAAAGCGTACGGGTTATTCTTTCAAATCTCACTTTTTGTGTATAGTACTGAATTTTGCAGGCTATTTTTTAATATTTTAGAGTATTATTGAATACCATCTTTTGCAAAGTATTTTTATACTCCGGTGTTTCTCAATAACCTGATGTATGTCAAAGATGTGGTCTCACGCCTGAAACAACTGTACCCGGAAGGTTATTTCCATATCAACAGGGATCCTTTCTATCTTCTTATATCAACTGTTCTTTCCCAGCGCACCCGCGATGATGTGACCATCCCCACAACACAGAAGCTTTTCAGCGTGTTTGGCACGGTTCAGGAAATGGCAGAAGCAGATGCCGAAGAGATACAGGAACTGATAAAGAACGTGGGTTTCTACAGAGTGAAAGCTCAGCGCATTATTGATATTTCCCGCATCGTCCTCAGGGACTACGGCGGTGTTGTCCCCGACAGCATGGATGAGCTTCTCAAACTGCCCGGAGTCGGGCGCAAGACCGCCAACTGCGTGCTTGGTTATGGATTTGAGCAGGATGTCATTGCAGTGGACACTCATGTGCATCGGATATCCAACCGTATGGGTCTTGTTAAGACATACGATCCGGATGAGACGGAAAAAGAGCTTGAGAAGGTAGTCTCAAGGCAGGACTGGAAGGACATCAACGGGCTGATGGTGCTGTTTGGCCAGAATGTGTGCAGACCGGTGGGGCCCAAGTGCGGGGAGTGTATTATGGAAGATATCTGTCCCAAGATACGTTGACTGTGCCCATATTAAAAATGAGAGCTTCAACAAACTATTTATTGATATATAATCTATAAAGCACAAATCTCGTGCACTATGCCATAAATGTAATATATAAAGTGCTGGTTTTGCATGAGAACTGATAAATTCCATACTGGCAAATTAGTGCTGAAATAATAGTAATGCCATAAACAAACTACCTAGGTATATTCATATTTATTTAATAAACGAGTGAGAATCATGTTACTAATCGGAGAAGCATTGATAGGCGAGGCACCAGAACTCGCACACGTTGACCTTATTATCGGAAACAAAGACGGTCCTGTAGGTCAGGCATTCGCAAACGGTTTAACACAGTTATCAGCAGGTCACACACCTCTGCTCTCGGTAATCCGCCCTAACCTTCCGGCAAAGCCGGCAACCCTTATCGTGCCAAAGGTCACGGTAAAGAACATGGGTCAGGCATCCCAGATATTCGGTCCTGCACAGGCTGCTGTTGCAAAGGCTGTTGCAGATGCTCTAGAAGAAGGCGCATTCGGCGACATGGATGTTGAGGACCTCGTTGTTGTTGCAAGTGTCTTTATCCACCCTGAGGCAAAGGACTACAACAAGATCTACAGGTACAACTACGGAGCAACCAAGCTGGCTGTAAAGCGTGCAGTAGATGGCTTCCCGGATGTTGACACGGTACTCAAGGAGAAGGACAGGATGGGTCACGCAATCATGGGATTCAAGGTATCAAGGCTCTGGAACCCTCCATACCTGCAGGTTGCACTTGACAATCCGAATCTCAGTGCGATCCTGAGCATCGTAAGCCAGATCCCAAAGAGCGACCACGTTATTCTGGAAGCAGGCACACCTCTTATCAAACGCTGTGGTGTTGACGTAATCTCAAAGCTCAGGGAGATCCGTCCTGATGCATTCATCGTTGCTGACCTTAAGACCCTCGACACAGGAAACCTCGAGGCACGTATGGTGGCAGACGCAACCGCAGACGCAATTGTAGTTTCCGCACTCGCACCGGTCGCAACACTGAACAAGGCAATCGAGGAAGCCCACAAGACAGGTATCTATGCTGTCATGGACACACTCAACTGTGATGACCCTGTGGCAGTGCTCAAGAAGCTCGATGTACTTCCGGATGTAGTTGAACTTCACCGCGGTATCGACATCGAGGAGACCGAGCATGCATGGGGCAACATCGAGGCTATCAAGGCACTCTCACCAAAGATCCTGGTGGCAGTGGCCGGTGGTGTGCGTATCGATACAATGCCTGCAGCACTCAGCGCAGGTGCTGATGTCCTTGTGGTCGGAAGGGCTATCACCAACGCAAAGGATGTAAGGCAGATTGCCGAGAAATTCATTGAAGGTCTTAACAACCCCGAGATCGACCAGTTCAGGGTAATGACCGACTTCTAAGCGTGTGGAATGCCATACGCTTTTCTTTTATCAGGATTTGTAGAATATCTGTTGTTACTGAATTGTGGGCCACAGATGAACACGGATACACTTACCTCCTACGGAGTTGAGTACCTGCTGAATAGTCGTTTAGCAGGTAACACAGATTAAAAAGCATCTGCGTGAATCAGCTTTTATCTGTGTTTTTATGTACAGAAGATTTCTGCAAAGCTTATTTTCGTTTTTCTTTTCTTACAGTTACCTTTATACTTCTGTTCATCTTTATACTGATAAATTCGTATTGGAGTGATCAAATTTGAGTTCTACATTAATTGTCCTGAACCTTAAGACCTATCTTGAGGGTACAGGCGCAGGCGCCGTAAAGGTTGCACAGGCATGTAAGGAAGTTGCAGATGACAGCGGAATTGAGATCGGTGTTGCCCCCCAGTTCTGTGATATCTATCGTGTTGCCACACAGGTTGACCTGCCGGTCTATGCACAGAGCCTTGACCCGGTAGGCGCAGGCAGCTTCACAGGACATGCTTTCGTCCAATGCATAAAAGATGCAGGCGCGGTCGGGACCCTCATCAACCACTCGGAATGCCGCCTTACCCTGGCAAACATCGATGCATCCATTACAACCGCAAAAAATGCCGGGCTTAAAACGATAGTCTGCACCAACAACGTTGCAACATCAGCCGCTGCAGCAGCCCTGGGTCCTGATTATGTAGCAGTGGAACCGCCCGAGCTCATCGGTTCCGGTATCCCTGTGTCAAAAGCAGATCCTGAGGTTGTCACAGGTTCGGTCAAAGCAGTAAAGCGGATCAACCCTGCAGTACAGGTTCTCTGCGGTGCAGGTATCTCAAAAGGAGAGGATCTTGCCGCAGCTCTTGAACTCGGTTCTGTGGGTGTGCTGCTGGCATCAGGTATTGTGAAGGCCGCTGACCCGAAGGCTGCACTTGAGGACCTTGTAAGTAAGGTCTGATCATTCTTTTTTAAGCCAATTCCATCTGTCAGGAATCATTCCTGGCAGAGTTGTCTTCGGTTGCTTTTATCCTCTGATACTACAACCAATCCCCTTCAGTTGCCTCTCCACAACCTGCTGAACCCCCTCAACATAAACATCCCCTATTATCATGACGCGGTATGTAACACTCAGCCTCTCCGTTCCCTCAACACCCTGATACCTGTCAATGATCTCAATTGAGACTATATTATCATTGCAGGATACCAGTTCCATGATCATTTCAGCATCAGCTCCTTCAGGGATCAGCACCGATATATCCCTCAAATGATGCTCAAGGTTCCCTAATTTCCACTCATGCAGTTCCTCTTCGTCTAACAGGCGAATGTTCTCGATTTTGAGAGGTACCATCTTGCTGCCACATTCCAGAACAACGGTTCTTGGAGTTACCTTGTCAACGATACCGGTATGCACAATCCCTGAATAGATGTGCCTGACACCGATCTCCTGCCCGATTGAATCCAGAAGCCTGTCAAATTCCGCTATCTTTGAGTTGATGAGCTTATCCGAGCGGCGCAGCGCCGATGCAGTATCACCGAAATGCACGGCAGCTTCCTTCATCTTTGCAGTGAAGGCTTCAACGTCCTTTTTCCTGACGATGGAGGACATCTCGCTGCACTGCTGCATGAAAGCGTCATGCACCCTGAGCACTTCCGGATTCTCCATCTGGATGTATGCATAGAGGTATGGGTTCTGTCCCACTATCCTGCCAACGAAATCGAGCATTATGTCATATACAGGGCTCATGAATCTCCTTGACTCGTTCACACTGAAATCAAGTTTATCGAAGGTTGTGCCTATGGTAATATATGCAAAATGTGTCAGTCCCTGCACAACGGATACGAACCTGTCGTGCTCTGCCGGGCTGATGACTTCGATGTGCGCTCCATCGTCCTCAAAAAGTGCTCTGATCACGGGGAACCATCTGTCACATCGCCCTTCAATGGGGGTCAGTATGAATATCTGTCCGTGCAGGCCTGGTATGGATGGTCCGAACATAGGGTGGGTGCCGAGTATTTCAACATCTTGCGGAGCGTATTTCTTCATGGCTTCAGTGGGTCCTACTTTCAGGGAGGTGAAATCCATTAGCAGGCTTCCACTCTTCATCCTGGGTGCAGTTTCACTGATGACCTTCTCGGTGATGTTGATGGGTACTGTTACAATTACGATGTCACTGGTGCGTATGGCGCCGCCAAGGTCTGATGCAAATTCCACCCCCATTCGCTCTGCAATCTCCACCTTGCCGCTGCTCCCCCACACTATAACCTCATAGCCTCTTTTTTTGAAAAAAGGGGTGAACCACTGTCCCATTTCACCAGTGCCGCCAATGATCAGGACTTTCAAGGTCAGAAACCCTCCAATACTGCTTTTTTCATTACATCAATAGGAGGTTCAACGCCTGTCCAGATCTTAAACGCCTCTGCACCCTGGTAGATGAGCATCATTTCACCGGTAACTGCCTTTGCACCTGCTTTCTTTGCCTCTTTTACAAGCCTGGTCTCCAGGGGATTGTAGACGATGTCAAAGACAGTGAGTCCAGGGTGCATGTCCTGTGCCGTTGCTATTGTTCCTTCGGTGTGGGGGTGCATCCCTAAGGTAGTACAATTGATGAGTATGTCACTATCAGCGATCAATCCCTTCAGGTTCTCAAGTCCGCACCCACTGGCAATACCCACGGCTGAGACATCAGATGCCAGCTCTATAGCCTTACCTGCGGTCCTGTTGGCTATGGTGATATCGGCTCCGTCTTTTGCAAACTGGAATGCAATGGCCCTGGAAGCTCCTCCCGCACCTACGATAAGCACCCGGGAGTTCGCGATCATCACACCTTTTTCCTCAAGGGTGCGCTTTGCCCCGGTCCCGTCTGTGTTGTAACCCCTCATTTCCTCTTTGAAATCAACGGTATTGATCGCACCAATGCTTGCAGCCAGCGGGTCGGCGTCAACGATCTTCAATGCCTCCTGTTTCAGCGGGACAGTGAGGTTCACTCCGCCAAATCCCATGGCCTTTGCTCCAAGAAGCGCATCCCTCAGTTTTGAGGGGCTCACCCTGAAAGCATGATAGCTGCACTCCATGCCAAGTTCCCTGAAAGCTGCATTGTGCATGTCGGGAGATCTTGAATGTGCTATGGGGTCTCCGAATACGCCAAAAACCGTTCTCAAAAGAGTATCTCCAGGGCTGACCTAAGTTCATGTATCTTTATCTGTCCGGGTGCCACGGCTCTGGCTATTGCTCCGTATGTAAGGCATGAACCATAGCATGGAGCAATTATGCGGCTGTGTTTGCCAATCTGGCCCATTGCAATTGTACAAACAGGTTTTTCCATATCATAGGTTGCCTGCAGTATATTGAGTACGTCCTGTTTTGTCCTGGCCATGACAGCCAGTTTTGCGATATCAGCACCAGCTTCGTGTGCACTGTGGAGGATGTTCTTCATCTCCTGCGCAGATGGAGTACCATTGAAATCATGAGCCGAAACTATTACAGTCACTCCCCTTGCCTTTGCCGCTTCTATAACCTTGCGGCGCAATCCACTGTCTGCGCTGAGCTCGATATCCACTGCATCGACAAAAGGCATTATATCAATAAGTAATGCAATTCTTTCCTCTTCGCTTCCTTGCCACTTCCCGCCATCACATTGTACTCTGTTGGTTGCAATACATGGAAGGTCTGTGTTGACTTTTATCCTTTCAATTGTCTTGTTTGCCTCTTCAATACCTGAAAACTCAAGGAGGTCCAGTCTCAGTTCAAGTACGTCAGCTCCCAGCCATTTGGCAGCCCTGGCATTCTCTGCAGGATCCTCGTCTATAACTGCAACAATTGCAGGTTTTTCATCAAGGTCCAATTTCCCTATCATAACCATCGGGGCACCCCTTGCTTCACTTCTCGATAATGGTCTCTTCTATCTTCATCCCGAAGTGGCGGCCTATATCCTCGGAGTGGACAAGTATCTCATCCCCAACCTTTAGTTCTGTAACAGATACCGGCTCTTTATCTGCGGTAACGAGCTTTATGGTCTCTGCGTTCTGCAGGATGTTCTTTACTATCTTTCCGTTAAGGTCTGCTTCCACCAGGACAAGGGGTCTCCTTTCTATCTTTACCCTGCCGACGACTCCTGTTCTCTGCTTCCCTTCGCCGTCCACTATGGTTACCTCATCGCCGGCTTTAAGCTCTGAAAGGTAGCGGGTCTTTTCTCCAACCTTTATGTAAGCATGTACAGCACCTGCATTGACCCTGAAAGGTCTGGATGCGACATACGGACTTTCCTCTGATTCGGAATGCACCAGGAACATACCGTTTGCCTGTGAGCCTACAAGCATGCCTTCTCCCCTGACCATAAGATTGCAGGTGTCCACACATACCCTGTCTCCCATACCCACAGATTCCACTCTTGTGACAACAGCCGTCTGCATCCGGAGGTTTATGACACCTGCACTTTCAGCAATCTCAGCTGTCTTTTTTATCTGGCTCAGATCTTTTGTGTCAAGCAGAACCCCGTCTGTACCATGTTCCATTGTCTCAAAGGCAAGTTTTGCCTCTTCTGCATTCTTAACTCCTGGTATGAGCTTAACATCCTTTTTCTGTAGTCCTGCAATAAGGTTCTCCAGTGGAATGACCTGCCAGTCCGTGCCTATGGTTATAAGGTAATCACAGATACTTCCCATCTCGGCTGCAAAGTTCTCATAATCCTTGTTCCGGATTATCACATAAGCTGCGACCTTAAGTCCCTTCTCTTTCAGGCGAAGGGCTGTTGTAACATCAAGGGATCCACTGTAATCCGGAGGCAATGGTTTTGTACCATCTCCTTCCCCGCCTTTTCCTACGACGATTATGTCCGCTCCTTCCACCTGCCCGGCAGCAAAGGCAGCAACCTTCACATTTCCTAGCTCTTTCACTTTTTCAACATCTGCAGCGTTGACAAGTACGGCATCCACACCAGATTCCATTCCTGTGGTGACCACAGTCTTGCGTTCTTCCCAGCTGCCTTCATCGGCTTTTATCCAGATCATCTTACTTTTCATATGAGCACGTCCGCAAGCGCAAAAAGCATATGGTGTTATTTCAGCATTTCAAGCGCTTCTTCTACTGAAGTTTTATGGTGCACTATCGATGTTATGGCTTTTGTAATTTTTGTAGGGTTCTCGTGCTGGAACACATTCCTTCCTATTGCAACGCCTCTGGCTCCTCCTTCCATGGATCCCTGGATCATCTCAAGGAATTCCTTGTCAGTATTTGTCTTTGGTCCGCCTGCAATTACTACGGGGACAGGACATCCCAGTACAACATCCTTGAAAGTATCCGGGTCACCCGTGTAGAGGGTCTTTACAACATCAGCACCAAGTTCGGCACCAACTCTTGCAACGTGTGCTACAAGCTCTGAATCATGCGGATTGCTGATATCCTTCCCTCTGGGGTACATCATTGCCAGAAGCGGCATTCCCCAGTAGTTGCACTCTTCGGCTACACTCCCCAGTTTCTGCAACTGGTCCGCCTCGGTCTCAGAACCTACATTCACGTGTATTGACACGGCATCAGCACCCATTTTCATTACCTCTTCCACCGAACATACCTGGACCTTGTTGTTGGGGTCAGGTCCAAGGGATGTGGATGCGCTCATGTGGACTATCAATCCAACATCATGCCCATATCCTCTGTGCCCATGGGTGACAATTCCCTTTTGCATGAGCACCGCATCAGCTCCGCCATCAGCAACCTTGTTTATGGAATCTGCCACATTTATAAGGCCTTTTATAGGGCCATCTGATATACCATGGTCCATGGGGATTATTACCATGTTCCTACTGTCTCTGTGCATTATTCTTTCTATACGGATCTTTTTACCGATATCAGTCATATCTATTCACCATTGTAGTTGTTAGATGTTAAATGTATATAATCGTTGCATGCTGTTCATTCATGTACTCTGCCATTCTATATGATTTAACCATGCTACTATGTGACATAGTAGCACACTTTTATATTTAAATGTTTTTGTGGATATTTCGGCATAAAACAGTACAAAGAGTATCACATATCCTTCAGGAACTCGCCAATATGTATTCCTTCAGAATCAATCTCGTATCCAATTAGACGCTTCTCGTGGTCGCTTCCGTGCATCTTCAGGATGGACATGGTCTTTTTTATCTCCTTGCCTATTTCCACATGCTTAAGAAGTATTAACACATCCGCCTGTGGGGATAATGGTATTTCGGATGTAAGCACATTGCTGCCAGCTGCCCGGTTTCCGCTTATCAGCATGGATGTAACTCCCATGTTCTTGAAAAGCCTTATAAGGCTGGCTATGTGCTCGCTTTTGGCTATGGGATCCCCGAAGGCGTAATCAAATCCTGATATCTCATCAAGCAGGATTCTTTTTGCCCCTGTTTTTTCGATGCACTCCCTGAGCTCATTTGCGTGCCTGCCTGCATTGATATCTGAGGGCGGAGTGTACATTATCTTTATCATTCCCTGCTGCTCAAGCTCTTCCAGTCCAAGGCCAAGGCTTGCAGCATAGCGGCGCAGTTCCGCCGGGCTATCCTCAAAGCTGCTTATTACTCCCGGCTCACCGATCATGGCTCCGTGAACAATGAAATGCAGGCCAAATAATGTTTTGCCTGTTCCTGTATTTCCTGCTATCAATGTAGAAGAATGCTTGAACAAGCCTCCACGACTTAATTCTTTAAACCTGTTTATTCCCACATCGACCCTTTCTGATCCTGCTGGTTCTTCTGCGTCCTTTGCAGTTATTCTGGGATAGATGACGATTCCATTATTTGAAATGTCAAATGTGTGCTCACCATCGATATAATCTGGCCGGTTCATCTTCATGATCTTGATTATTCGATGGTTGCCTCTTCTCTGGATATCCTGGGAAAGGTAGACTATTCCCTCGACCGTATCGCTGACAACTGACCTGCATACGTCCGTTTGCGACATGGTTCCTGTAAGATATACAATGGCATTCCACTCACCAATGGCTGCATTAAGTGAATACATGAACCTTCTTCTTTCAGCTTCGGGGAAGCCGAAACCAATAGGTGTGACGGGATCTATGAGTATCCTGTCAGGTTTAAGGGATGCAACAAAATTCCCTAGTTCCACCAGCATTGTAAGCGGATCCCTCTCAACAGAGCTGACGCTGAATGTGCGTATATTCAGCGATTCCTCATAAAAATCGTAACTTGCAAGGTTTTCTCTCACAGAACTTTCTGATTTAGTGCTAATACATACATACAGGACGTTTTCCCCGTTCCTTGCAGCTTCACATAAACTCTGTACTCCCATAATGGTCCTTCCACTACCTGGATTGCCTGCTATCAATATTGTGGATGGGACTACTATGCCTCCGCCCAGTATCTCATCAAAGCCTGGTATTCCTGTGCTTCTGGTTTCCAATGTGCTACCTCGCCTAAGCATTGCTGTGGCAGTAAGGGAGAATTAACTTTCACTATCTATATTTTATTTTGTTCTTATGCAGCCATTTACTCCCATAGTTAGTTTACTTGATGATTTTACTTAACATTATTCATTACTTTCATGGGGAAGGATTTTTTGCAGTATTAGTGTAGTATGTATTGCTTAAATTCCGCAAAAGCACTGTATTGTATGTTATGAAACTCTCTTATATGGGAATTACTATAATTGCAATATCACATTATCATTATTTCACTTATTAAATAAATGGTGAAAATACAACGCAATAAGGGAACCGATCATGAGAGAATTGAAAATTCTTGTTATCAATAATTACGGGCAGTTCTGCCATCTTATCCACCGCACAGTAAGGGACCTTGATATGGAAAGCAGGATAGTTGCCAACACAACACCTGTTGATGATATCCTTGACGAGGAGCCGGACGGGCTTATATTAAGCGGGGGCCCTGCAATGGAAAGGGCGGGGCTATGTTTTGAATACGTGGAGAGCATCGATCTTCCTATACTTGGTATCTGCCTGGGTCATCAGGTAATTGCAAAGGCCTTCGGGGGAGAAGTAGCGCCGGGGACATCAGGCGGTTATGCAGATATTAAGGTCGAAATTGTTGAAGAGGATGAGCTCCTTAAGGGCCTGGGGCCCCGAACCTCAGTATGGGCTTCCCATGCGGATGAGGTTGTAAGACTTCCTGAGGATTTCATACAGCTTGCAAGGTCAGAAATATGTGAATATGAGGCAATGAGGCATGTGGAAAGGCCTATCTTTGGTGTGCAATGGCACCCTGAGGTTGCACACACGGAGAAAGGAGAACAGCTGTTGACTAATTTTTTTGAGATATGTGAGAAATATTGACCTCACATTCCCATTTTCTTCATCATCTTCTGCATATTGAACTTGCCACCACGGAAACCTTTCATGGCGGTCTGCATCATCTTGTGATATTTCAGGAGTTCCCTGACATCCTCAGGATTGCATCCGGACCCCCTGGCAATTCTCTTGATGCGGGCACTTCCTATTATTCTGGGATTGGTCATCTCTTCTTCGGTCATGGAATCCATAAGCACCCGGTATTTACCAAGTTTATCTCCTGTCACCTGATATGCATCTTCGGGTATCTTGGCACCGAGTCCGCCAAGTGGGAGCATCTGCATGATCTGTTTCATGGGTCCCATCTTATTGAGGCTCTCAAGCTGTTTGTACATATCCTTAAGGGTGAATCTGCCACGGAGCATTGCTTCCATGTCAAAGTCCTCTTCACCGAGAGCTTCCTCCGCTTTCTCGATGAGGCTTTTGATGTCGCCCATTCCCAGAAGGCGTGAAATGAACCTGTCAGGCTCGAATCTCTCAAGGTCATCGGGTGTCTCGCCCACACCAATAAAAGCTATGGATGAGTTTGTCTCGGATACTGCAGAGAGTGCACCACCTCCTTTTGCGGTACCGTCAAGCTTGGAGATAACCACGCCGGATATCCCGATGGAATCATTGAAGGCTTTTGCCTGTTCACTGGCCTGCTGTCCGATGGCGCCATCAAGTACAAGCAGTTTATAGTCCGGCCTGGCCACAGTGTGTATGTCTTCCATTTCCTTTATAAGGTCACTCTCAAGTGAGTGTCTTCCAGCAGTATCTACGATCAGTACGTCATGTTTTTGAAGCTCTTTCAGGCCTCTTTCTACAATTCCCACAGCATCCGGATTGCCCTCTTCTCCATAGAATGCAACGTTGAGTCTGGTACAGAGCGTCTTGAGCTGCTGGTATGCTCCGGGCCTGAAAGTATCGGCACAAATAACAGCAGGTTTAAGCCCTTTCCTCTGGAAGTAGCGTGCAAGCTTTGATGTCGTTGTCGTCTTACCGCTACCCTGCAGACCTATCATCATTATTGTCTGGGGCTTGAGGGGAATGTCGGTACTCTTCCCTATTATATTGATAAGCTCCTGGTACACTATCCTTATTATGTGTTCCCTGGGGCTCATTCCGGAGGGGACGTCTTCTTTGAGTGCACGTTCCTTGATATGCTGCGACATCTGCATTACCAGCTTGACGTTCACGTCTGACTGGAGCAAAGCCCGCTGGATATCCTTGACCACTTCATTTACGGTCCGCTCATCTATTCGCCCCGATTTCACCAGTTTTTTCAGGGCATCCTGCAGGGAATTCCCGAGTTTGTCCATTACCATTTAAGGATCATCCTGTTCAGTTCTCTCTTTTGTTCTATTAAATGGGCAGTTCATATTTAATTCTGTTGTGAAAGCTTTAGTTGTTTTACTGTATTAAATGTTAAAACAGGTTCTATTACCCGGCTATATTGTCACTTTTTATGTTCATGTTATCAGCATCACAGAAACCAGCACGGAAAAAATACCGATCCACTGCCTGCTCTTCAGCTTTTCTTTCAGGAGTAGCCACGCCAGTAGTACCGTCACTGCAGGATAGAGTGAGGTGAGTATGGCAGCAATATCGATTCTTCCTGTCCTTGCTGCAAGCACGTAGAATACATTGCCTCCGGTATCAAGGAAACCTGCCAATGCTATCAGTGGTAAATATCTGAGATGCGGTATCCCGGTTTGCCTGATATAGATAGCAGCTATTATGAATGCTGGGATGGATGCCATTCTTGCTCCTACAAGAGGCCACAGGATCCCGCTGCTCTGTACCTGGTCGATAAATATCATAAAAAGACCGAACCCCGTGCCAGCTATTAAAGGAAGCCTTATCCTATTCCATTCTATCTTCGGACCATTCTCTTCCCTTGATATCAGCCACACACCGGTGAATGCAAAAAAGAACCCTGTTAACTGGCCGGGTGTGGGGCACCCGTTTATTATAATCCCGAATGACATGGGTACAAATGCGCTCCATACGGCTGTGACCGGTGCAACGATCCCCATCTTTTCAACCGACAGGGCGTGGTAGAGAGTAAGCAGGCCGATCCCGCCAGCAAGTCCTGAGGCTGCCCCCCATAGAAGATCCCCGTTTCCCGGAATGTTTTCACCGGATACGATTGCTGCCACTGAGAGAAGTGTAATCCCTACGATCTGGGAAATTATGGCAACGATGAATACTCCGTTTCTTTTTGTTGCAAATCCTCCGCAAAAATCACCGGCACCCCAGCAGGCTGCTGCTGCAAGTCCGAATATAGCAATAGTGAGATCCATCTCAACCACCTGGATTTGAAAAAAGGGACCACGAATGGTTCATTGGTGGTCATATTGTGTTAAAATACAAGAAAAATAGCGGGGGATGGATTCGAACCATCGGTCTACGGGTTATGAGCCCGTCGGGATCTCCTGGCTACCCCACCCCGCTTTGGAGATTGATGTTGTTTTTGGAAGGGTACTCCCCCATCAACGTTTTCATTACAGATATAGTTTGCGTATGGACCGGTATTTGATATTGCTGGAGACGGGCTATTATTTATAGCAAAAATATATCTCTTATCTGGGTAAATAATCAGTGTAAATATAATGACTCGGAGAGAATAATAAATGGTCTTACCTGATAAATTCAAATGTGTTGTTACGAACTGGGATTATATCTACGACCTTTGCAGGGAAGTTGCAAATGAGGTAAAAGCTTCAGGCTATGAGCCTGACATGATAATTGCCCTTGCAAGAGGTGGATGGTTTGCAGGTCGCGTACTTTGTGATTTCCTGGGGCTGGATGATCTCACAAGCCTGAAGATCGAACATTATCTTGGAACTGCGCTTGCCGGTGATGAACCAATGATAAGATATCCGCTTGCAGATAATGCGGTTGCCGGGAAGAACATACTTCTGGTCGATGACATAGCCGATACTGGAAAGAGCCTGCTGCGCTCCATTGAATATGTAAAGCAGCACAATCCCAAAGAGCTCAGGACCGCAACTCTCCAGTACCTTGATTCCTCCGAACATGATCCCGATTATTGTGGTGAACGCCTCGAGGAATGGGCATGGGTAGTATTCCCATGGAATTTCATCGAAGATATGTCCGATCTCATATCAACTCTCATGAAAAAAGAGGAAAGGATAATGTGGGATATCCCTGCGATCAGACATGGTCTATACATGTATCATTCCCTGGATTCGTTTGCATTCGAAATAGCTCAGCCTGGCAGACTTTTGGAGGTGCTTGAAGAGATGCATCGCAGAGGTATGGTAAGCTCTGTTAGTGAAGATGGGAAACAGTACTGGAAGCTTGTTTGAGTTCCGTGTGGGATATTATGCATGAAAAAGCTGATATTGCTATAATCGGCGGAAGTGGCATATATGATGCTAATCTGCTGGACAATGTTCGGATCATAGATGTAGACACACCCTTTGGAAAACCTTCTGACTCCATAACAATCGGTGAGCACGGGGATAAGACAGTCTGCTTCCTTGCAAGACATGGTGTGGGACACAGGATATCTCCTTCAGAACTGAATTCCAGGGCCAACATATTCGCACTCAAAAAACTTGGTGTAAAACGCATAATAGCCGCATCTGCAGTCGGAAGCCTGAGGGAGGAGTTCAAGCCGCTGGATATAGTTATCCCTAACCAGATATTCGATCATACTAAATCCCGGCCAGCAACTTTCTTTGAGGGCGGTATTGTAGTACACATGGGGTTTGCCGATCCTTTCTGTCCCCAGACCTCAAAGACCATAGTGGATGTTGCCAGGTCAAAAGATTATAATGTCAAGGAAGGTGGAACTTATCTCTGTATGGAAGGTCCCCAGTTCTCCACCCGGGCAGAATCCAGGGTTTACCAGGCACTCGGGTTTGATATAATCGGCATGACTGCCATCCCTGAGGCAAAGCTTGCCCGGGAGGCCGAGATCTGCTATTCCATGATCGCTACGGTGACAGATTATGATGTATGGCACGATAACGACGTGACAATTGAGGCAGTGATCGAAAATGCCATGAAGAACGAAGCTGCTGTAAAGGATATCATTATGGCTGCACTTGACAGACTCGAGCCTGAGCAGCATTGTATGTGCAAGGATGCCCTGATGGGTGCTATAACTACAGTTCCTTCAATGATACCCAATGAGACAAAAAGAAAGCTATCTCCTCTTATCCGTAAATATGTCGATGAATGAACTTATTAAGATGGAATCAATGAATGGTAGAGTAATGAAGAATGATTGGCTTGCTACCACTTGCAGCTTATCGCAAGTGTTTTAATATATCATGGCGCTTATTTAAGTCGGTGGATCAATGCCTCATAAGTGTACAAGATGCGAATCTATCTTTGTAGACGGTGCTTCAGTAATACTTAGCGGATGCCCTAAATGTGGCTGGAACAAGTTCCTCTATGTAAAGGATGAGGAGCTTGAGAAGTCCGCCGGGGAGAAAGCCCAGGGAACTGAAGCAGGTGAAGGGCACGCCATCATTGATGAAACATCTTCTGCAAGCCAATCCGATAAGACTTCTGAGACCATCATCAGAGAGATCGATGATATACTGGGTGTAAAAAAGAAGGAGCCCAGTGTAACTGAAGAGGATGGTGAAAGGGTGGAGTCTGTCCGTATCCTTGGCCCGGGTTCGTATGAACTGAACCTTGATTCCCTGCTTGACCGCAAGGAACTTGTCATGGCCATAAAAGAGGATGGTACTTACGCACTGCACCTTGGTTCTGTTTTCAAGAAGGATGATGAGAAGAAGAAAAAGGGCAGGAAGAGTAAGTGATCCTTTTGCGGGATATATGATGGATAGAACTTCTAAAGAACGTTTCTTCGAAGTCGATGCCCTGCGTGGCATTGCAATCATTTTGATGGTGATATATCATTTCTTTTATGACCTTGATTTTCTCGGTATCGCTGATCTTGATATGAATTCCGGACTTCTCCTTATAGTGGGAAGAAGTGCTGCGATACTATTTATCCTGCTTGTGGGTGTTTCGCTTACACTGAGTAATTCAAGATATGTTCTGGCCCGGCGGGATGCACGGGGGCAGTTTGCTCATCTTCTCAGAAGAGGGACAGGCATCTTTTCGTGGGGTCTTCTGATCACTGTTGTTACGGCAACGGTTCTTGAAAAGGGCACCATCTATTTCGGGATATTGCATATGATAGGTATTTCCATCATACTTGCCTACCCCTTCCTGAAATACAGGTCGCTTACTCTGCTTGCAGGGGTGGTTGTACTGTTTTCAGGATTCTTTATGGAAACTGCATATGCGGATTTTCCCTGGCTTCTATGGCTTGGCATTAAACCACATGGTTTTTACACTCTTGACTATTTCCCTCTTGTTCCGTGGTTTGGTGTTGTTCTTTTAGGTGTCTTTACGGGAAACAGCCTGTATTCCGGTTATCAAAGGAAATTCAGGATGTGTGAATGCAAAAGCAATGCAGTTGTAAGGTTACTGGTGTATCTTGGAAAAAAGTCACTGCTGATCTACCTGGTCCATCAGCCGGTGATCGTGGGATTGCTGCTCATATTGGTGTAAAAATAAAAACAGAGTAAGTGTTTCACTTACTCTTTCTTACTTCTCTGGAATACCAGTGCAAGACCAATTATTGCAGCCACTGGAAGGATCAGTGTCGGAAACTCGGGGATTTCTTCTCCATTGGAGCCTCCTCCATTGGAGCATTTCTCTACAATCTCTCCAAATTCAACCTCTGCAATTGGTCCCTGTCTTCCATGTTCATCTACAGGGGTTACCTGGACCATCCATTTTTGTCCTATTTCGGTATTCGCTGCAGGCACGGTGTTGCTCGTGTGATCAATAAGAATGGCAAAATCATCATCAAGGTATCCACCAGTTCCTATGTCGACAAACCATCTGTACTTATATGTAACTTCATCTCCATCAGGGTCTTCAGGGTTTGGCCCGATGACTGTTACAACAAGGTCATCCTCGGTGTCCACACAATTTGCAGGACTCTTTTCTACCACAGGCTGATATGGTGCACTGTTGTTCCCATAACTATAAACCACGATAAGCTGGCTTTTATCCAGTGTTGTTGCCCAGACGCGATAATTGTTGTTCATGTCAATATCCATGAATATCTCCAGTTCACAGTCGTCCATCAACAGGGTAGGATCAACGTCAAATGTGGTTACTGACCATTCATCATTGAATCCTTGAAGGTATACCGGGTTCATATCCACTCCGTCAGCAGTCAGGTGGTCATACTCTCCATCCTCTATGTCAGAGTCTACATCCCATGCAGTAACTATGAGCTGTACTGAGTTTATTGTCATGTTGGGTTCGCTGCACATGTCAAAGGTATGCAACCACCCATAGTCCTGATTCCACCAGCTGTATATCCCAAATCCTCCACCATTTGCAGGTTTTACGTAGTGGGGTGCTGTACTGTATTGATTCACAGTTTGAGTATACGTGAATGTCCCGTCTCCGTTGTCAATAGTTGTTTCTGCTGCAGCGGCAACCTTCATATTGTTCACTGACACTTGAGGCGTGTATTTTGTATCAAGGTCATTGTTTGCTGCTGCGCCTGTTCCTATTAGCAACGAGAGTACTAATAGTAATGTTATTATTTTATTCAATTTTATCATACCACCGTTTGTTTATGCGGGTGGAGTATATCTCTTCAAAATGAAGCTCTATTCCAACCATTTTACATTATCTGTGAATCTGTATAAATAGCTTTTCAAAAGCCAAAAAATAATAATCATGATGATGGATTAAACAATCAGGAATGATTATATAGTTTAATATGTGAAATTACTACGATTCATATTGATTTACTGATAATGTCCGTTGATCCATACTAATCATTTCATAGCCAGGTGAAAATCGATCAGCTTTAATGCATTTTCAATATAATTAACAATTAACTAACTGTAAAACAAATAAATAAATAAATAAATAAATAAATGAATTTAAGTAAATAAATGCTTGAGTGAAACCCGGACTCAAGTTTGGCTAATTACTCTTTCCTTGCCAGTGAATAATCTGCCATGACCTTCAGGTATTCATGGTCCACTTCCATGAGTACTGTTTCAAACATGGCTACGTGTATCTTCTCTTCCCTTGCTATGTCAAGCAGGATGGTTTTGAGGTCCTTGTCGTCGGTAAGGTTTGCCATCTGCTCGTACATGTTTATTGCATCGAACTCTGCCATGATGGCAATTCTCATCATTTCCTTGTCAAGGTCTTCTGCATTTATCTTTTCAACATCTATGGGGACTTCTGAGAACAAGGTATCCACCTCCTCTGTTTATTCCTGTAGCTCTTCCTCGACCTCTTCCCTGCCGGCCTCAAGTTCTTCGACCTGTTCTTTGTCCATTCTCAGCAGGAGCGTCTGGAACTCCCCTATATGTGTCTTCTCTTCCCTGGCAACGTCAAGCAAGACCCTTTTCACTTCCTGGTTCTCTGTCATCTCTGCCATCTGCTCATAAAGGCTGATGGCATCAAGTTCTGCAACCAGCGCAGCCCTGAGGATCTCTTTGTTTATATCTTCCTTTTTGATCTTTGCAATATCTATCGGTACTTTTGAGAACATATTTCCACTCTCCTGTTATTTCCATTTGTCCTTGTAATCCATGGTTACTCTGATTACTTATAACTGCCGGGGCATCTGGAATAAAAGGATGATGATCGCGGTTCATGGCACCGGCTGGTCACCTGTGCGCAGATATCCTCTCATCTGCACTCTTGAGTATCATTCCTATCATTTCGCTGTATGGGATGCCTGCAAACTTTGCCATCTTTGCCAGGTGTCCATCCCAGCACCACCCGGGATTAGGGTTTACTTCCAGGAGCCTGGGGTTGCCTGCAGCATCAAGTCTCCAGTCCAGGCGTGTGTAGTCCCTGCACTCAAGCCTGTTTATTAGTTTAAGACTGCATTCAACTATCATCTCCTCGGTCTCCTTAGGAAGATCGGCCGGAGCAGATCTTATCTTCCAGTATGGTGAATCAGGGATCCATTTCGCTTCATAGCCGCATAACCTGGGCAGATCTTCGGGCAGTTGTGAATAGTCCTCCTGTGTAAGCGGAAGCACTGTATAGTTTTCAGGAGGATTTCCGATTATCCCTATACTCAGGTCCTTACCTGTAAGGAATTCCTCGATAAGTATTGGTTTGTCATAACCCAATCCTTCCCTTATGTCATATATGGCCCTTACGACCTCATCGCGGTTGCTGCATACACTGTGCTGGTTCAGCCCGAAACTTGAGTCTCCGAAGTTTGGTTTTACTATAACCGGGAAATCCATTGGCAATTCAAAAAGACTGTCCTCCCCTTTCACAACGATTCCCTCAGGTACGGGTACTCCAAGGTCCTTGGCTATGCCTCTGACCAATGCCTTGTCATAACAAAAGGCAAGACATTGCGGCCCGGATCCTGTATACGGTAAATTCAGCATTTCCAGCATTGCAGGTACGTGCAACTCTTTTTTAGGGTCATTCCCATAGCCTTCATCACACAGGTTGAAAATGAAATCCGTTTTTCCTCTTATTCTGGAAAGGTCACTTATAAGGGTGTCATGATTGTCCAGGTACTTGAAAGAGTACCCTTCTATGTCATGCAGCCCTCCTTTTAGCTGGTCGATAGTATACATATCATCATCATCAAAGACTCCGCATGGCTTCAGTGAATCATTCTTTCTGGGATCGCCAAAGACAACTACAATGTTCTTGTCGACATCTTTCCCTTTTTTCTTCTTAGGTGTCCACTCCTTTCTCACCGAAGCAGTGACCAGTATACGTCTTTCCATCATGCCCAGGTCCTGGTTTCTCAATGTCCGGGAGTCTATGGCATCAACTATGTCTATATCGGCGAAGTCTGCCTTTTTAAGAAGTTCTATCAGGGATTCGCTGGTGTAAAGGCGTTCAGCATAGAACTGGTCTGCAATAACGCCTGAACCATCATTGACTATCACTTCCCTGGATATCAGTTTCTGTCCGTCTGTGGAAAGGGAACGCTCTCTGCATACAAAGTTATGCTTATCGATCCATTCCCATGATCTTGGCTGGTATTTTTCCTTGAGGTATGATCCATCAGCCACATCCAGCAGAATTTTACCCCAGGGTTTGAGTATCCTTTTTACTTCTTTCAGTACCCTGAGGTCTTCATCAGATGTCTCAAAGTAACCAAAACTGTTGCCAAGGAGCATAACAACATCAAAACTGTCTGTTGCATATGGGGTCTTTCTTGCATCCCCTTCCCTGAATCTGACTGTAAGACTCTCTTTCTTTGCAGAGCTTTTAGCTCTCTGTATCAGGTAATGGGACCTGTCAAGTCCGTCTATGTTCCTGAAACCCCTTCTTGCAAGTTCAAGGGAGTGTCTCCCCTGCCCGCAACACAGGTCAAGTACGTGGCTTTCCGGATTCAGCTTCATGATGGAAGAAAAAGTATCTATCTCCTGTTTTGTGATGGATGCATCATCTACGATATCTGCATCTGTCTTCAGGTAAAGTGAGTTGAATATCTTTTTCCACCAGTCCGGGTTCACATGCTCTTCCAGGTGTGGGACAGGACCTAATGTCCTTGGTTTTTGTTTTTCTTTGTTCTGATAATCTCTGGATCTATCTTTCATCAGGTATAACCCTCTATTTTTTGGAATGCATACTCGGTGCATTCAAAGAGCATATAGGACATTTAAGAATAAAAAATCTATGATTATATCTTTTATCAGGTTATAAGTTGCTTTATGCCCTTTAAATATGCTTTCATCTAGTTAAAATAGTTCAATATTAGTTTTTATGTTTTATATACTTTAATTATCATTTTTGAAGTTTTAAACATCTATATTTTGTATATAATCCTTCAATATCTCTTTTTATACATTTTAAAATCTCAAAATACTTTTAATTCAATTTGTATCTTATTATGGTATTTATTTTCATTTCAAGGGCCTTATAAATCCTTTGTTCATTTTGTCTTAAATGATATAATCTCTTCACAATTGCTCCCTGCCGGACTATTGCTGCAGGTAATCAGTCAGGTATGTCTGTCCTTTGTCAAGCTTTTCCAGTTTGCTGACCCCTACGCCAAGTAACCTGAATCTCCCTTTCCCAAGGAACTCTTCCATAAGTCCCATGGCAGTCTTTCTGATGGTTTCTTTATCCGTAGTAGCTGTATGCAATGTTTTTGCACGTGTATATGTCCTGAAATCCTCAAAACGTACCTTCAGCGTTACTGTCCGGAACCTGAAGTGCTTCCTGGTGATCGATTCATGCACCTTCTCTGTAAGTTCGTGAATGTATCTGTCAATTTGCAATGGGTCTGATATGTCCTCGTCAAAAGTGTCCTCGGTACTGACGGATTTTACCTCTTCCCTCTCTTTTACTTCACGCATGTCTATACCGTTTGCAAGCTGATGCATAACTACTCCGGATTTCCCGAAGCGCGATATCAGCAGCTGTACATCGGATGATGCAAGCTGTCCTATGGTCTCAATGCCCATCTCATGAAGCAGTGGCTGTGTCTTCGTTCCGATACCGGGTATTTTTGATATGTGCATCGGGGACAGGAATTCCTGGATATCCTCCGGTTTTACGACCGTAAGCCCGTCAGGTTTGTTGTGATCTGATGCGATCTTTGCAATAACCTTGTTGGGTGCAACTCCTATGGAGCAGGTAAGTCCATGCAGGCGAAAGACCTCGTTCTTTATCTTCCTTGCAAGGAGTATCGCGGAGTGGTAATCATTGATGGAATCTCCAACATCGATGTATGCCTCATCAACGCTTACCTGCTGGAACCTGTCGGCAAAGATACGTATCGTTCCCATTATGCTTTCCGATACTTCCTT
Source organism: Methanolobus sp. WCC5 (assembly GCF_045690325.1). Classification (GTDB taxonomy): domain Archaea; phylum Halobacteriota; class Methanosarcinia; order Methanosarcinales; family Methanosarcinaceae; genus Methanolobus. The sequence continues at coordinate 2,258,453 of NZ_CP146981.1, forward strand.
GTAGAGCTTCAAGTTGACACGGAGGTACACGGCATCAGGGCAGAGTCTGTATGCCTTTGATATGGGCATGCCGGAATGTATCCCCAATTCCCTGGCCTCATAGGAACATGTGCTTACAACTCCCCGGCCCATGCCGCCTTTTGGGTCTGAACCTACAACTACCGGTAATCCTTTAAGCTCAGGCTGCTCCCGTACTTCCACTGCTGAGTAGAAGCTATCCATGTCCAGGTGCAATGTTATTCTTTCACCGGATGGGTTTTTCATTTGGTACATCTATGGTTGGGATTTAATTTATATTGACAGGATTTAGCAAAGTAGTGTCATATCTTATGTTGTTTCACATATAATATCAGTGCGAATACTATAATTTGTGTGAATACTAAATGGTCGATATGCGGCATGTTTGACGGAAAACTGATATAATATCAGGGACTTTGATGAATGACTGGTGCAAGAATGTATACTCATATAGCAATACTGGCTTATTTCGTAGTTCTCTTTCTGACCCTGAGGGATATCCGTATCTATAAAAGGACCAGGTATGAATCCTATCGTAAGGGTGCTATGAAGGGGTTGATTGCTTCGACTCTTGTACTTCTGGGCATATTGTTCACCTTATGGAATCCCAATATAGGTCTTTTGATAATTCTCATTGCTCTTCTGGTAAATCAAAAAGGTCAAAGGGAGAAGGTTTTCAGGGATGCGAAAACAATTGACCGCTTCCTTGGTAAGACCGATATATGATCATATATATAATTGGATATCCGTTCCCATCTTCGCTAATCCAAAAGGTATAAATGTAAGGGTATTTATTATATCCCGGTACCATTTACTATGGTGCAATTCACTATCATAGATTTTCAATATGCAATAATGGAGAATTATCATGGGAAATATCAGACAGACCAATATCAAGAGAATCGCAATTCGCTTAGCTGAAAACCACGGGGACGTGTTCACAACCGACTTTGACACAAACAAGCACCTTGTGACAAAGTACACTACTATTGAGAGTAAGGTCATCAGAAACCGTGTAGCAGGTTACGTGACAAGGAAGATGACACACAGGCCCAGAGAGTAAGGTCCTGAGGGAGGGATGTTCCTATGTTTAAAGGAGTTCTGCCTGCCCTTATAACACCATTCTTTAACGATAACACTATTGATAAGGAAAGTTTCAGGAATATTGTCAATTACGTTGAAGAGGGCGGTGTTTCAGGTGTTGTGGTCTGCGGTACGACCGGTGAATCCGCAACACTTACCACTGCAGAGCATAAAGAACTGATCGACCTTTGCGTGGACCATGCGAAGGTTCCTGTGGTTGCAGGCACCGGGTCTAATAACACCCTTGAGGCAGTCGAACTTACCAGGCATGCGGCGGACGCGGGAGCAGGCGGTGCTCTCATTATATCTCCTTATTATATCAAGCCCAATAATGCAGGTCTGATAGCTCATTTTAAGAAAATAGCCGAGTCTGCGGATATCCCTATCATATTATACAACGTGCCTTCCCGTACAGGGCAGGATATGCCTTTAGAGGTCATTGTTGAGCTTTCAAAGGTTGATAATATCGTAGCTGTGAAGGAGGCAAGTGGCAGTCTCAGCAAGTTGTCCCGGATACTTGAAGAGACTGTGGATGAGGATTTTGAAGTAATCTCCGGTGAGGATGGATTAACATTCCCGATTCTGGCTATGGGGGGCACAGGTGTGATATCCGTTGTTGCCAACATAGTTCCTGAAATGATGGTCAAACTTACAGAGGCTGTGAGTGCAGGGGATCTTGCTACAGCAAGAAAGCTTCACTTTGAAATGGCACCACTCATTCGCGCACTGTTCATGGAAACGAATCCTATCCCTGTAAAGCGTGCTGTCGAACTGCTTGGACTCTCTGGCGGAACAATGAGGCTTCCTCTTGCGCCGCTTAGCGAGGAGAACAGTGTTGTGCTTGAAAATGTCCTTCGTAATATGGGGTGTATCGCATGATAAACGTAGCAGTGACCGGTGCATCCGGGAAGATGGGCCGGCTTATAATCGACAACATCCTCCGATCAGAAGAACTTCATTTGTCTGCGGCCTTTGATCTTGTGAACATAGGCATGGATGTGGGTGAGGTCGCCCAGACAGGTAAATTGAATGTACCCGTTTCTGATGTTGCAGACATGGAATCTGTTCTGAAGGATACCGATACCCGGGTACTTATCGATTTCACTATAGCAGGTGCCACGATCATAAATGCGCCAAGGGCTGCAGCCTGTGGTGTTAACCTTGTTATCGGTACCACTGGCTTTACTCCGCAGCAGAAGAAGACAATTGAGGATTCCATCATAAGCAATAACGTTGCAGGAATCATCTCCCCCAATTATTCAGTGGGCGTGAACGTATTCTTCAGGATCCTCAGGGAAGCTGCAAAGTATCTTGGAGATGCTGATATTGAGGTAATAGAGGCCCATCACAACCAGAAGAAGGATGCTCCAAGCGGTACTGCAAAGGGTGCTGCTGAGGTTATCAGTGAGGTTCTGGGCGGTAAGGAATATGTCTATGGACGCGAAGGTCTTGCACCACGCGGAAAAGAGATAGGTATACATGCAGTTCGCGGCGGTGATATCGTAGGCGACCATACAGTGCTCTTTGCAGGTGATGGTGAGAGGATCGAAATAAAGCATCAGGCGCATTCAAGGCAGGCTTTTGCCGGTGGTGCTGTAAAGGCAGCCGAATGGATAGCAAAGGCGGAGCCGGGTCTTTACACAATGCAGGATATTCTTGGTCTTTGATAACCCATTTTTCTGTTTTTTTTACAGATGAGTTTTTTCCGGAGCAATGTGTTCATTTGTGGCACAGTTTTCACAATATGTGCGCATATTATTGCATCCCGTCTTTATTTAACTGGACATGAATTTTATATATTTGCTCATATATAATCTGAATTGTAGCATGTGCATTTTGCCATTGTTACTACCTCCAGATGTTTCTTCCTTTTTTTGATTTTTTTACCCGGCCTAGAGGAGATGCTCTGCAATATTCTCTGATATCACTCTTGCACAGTAGAAACACCGCAGTTTCAGGCAGGTCTCTTCGGTTGTCACTTTGAATTTAGATGTGACAGGTTCATTGCTATTGGAGATACAATTAGGATTTATACATCTGACAACACCTTCCACAAAGGTTGGAATATGGACCCTGTTCTTGCTTGCCACATTGAACTTGCGTATGATATTGATAGTGGCGTTGGGTGCTATCAGTGCTATCCTGTCAACTTCTTCGACCTTTAGCTCACGATTCTCTATCTTGACAACATCCTTTTTCCCATACCCTCCATGTGAGTTGATCAGTACGCTTACAACCCCTTCGGAGGAATCCGGAAGCCCGAGTATCTTAAGCACGTTCAGGGCTTTACCTGCAGTTATATGGTCTATGACCGTTCCGTTCTCGATCCTGCGCACCCTCAGCTCTGTTTCTATATCACTCATTGTATTGCCCCCATCAAAAGCCCCAGTAGTGCCATACGTATCGGTACTCCATAGAATGCCTGCCTGAAGTAACACGCATGCAAAGTGGCATCTACCTTGGGGTCTATCTCATTTACTCTTGGAAGCGGATGCATGATCTTCAGCCCGGGTTTCACATCTTTCAGGGACTCGGTTGTGATCTTCAGCCGGTTAGCAACTTTATGATATTCTGCAGGATCTGGGAATCTTTCTTTCTGTATGCGTGTCATATAAAGCACGTCTACATCATTGATAGCATCTTCAACGGAATCAGTTTCAATGATCTCTGCCCCCCTTTCAACGATATCATTTACGATCTCCTCTGGCATGCACAGTTCCTTTGGGGATATCAATGTTATCTGTGCTCCGTAAAGTGACAATGCATAACAGAGTGAATGCACCGTCCTTCCGTACTTAAGATCACCGGCAAGGGCAATCTTCAGGTCCTCAAGATGGCTTTCACGTTTTATTGTGTAAAGATCAAGTAATGTCTGTGTAGGATGATGTCCTGCTCCGTCCCCTGCATTAAGAATGGGCACTCTTGAGAATTCGGATGCCAGCTGTGCAGCTCCTTCTTTGGGGTGGCGCAGGACTATGGCATCTGCATATCCATCAACAATTCTGATGGTATCTGCCAATGTCTCTCCCTTTGATATGGAGCTTGCATCCACCGATCCCAGGTTCAGTACATCTCCTCCAAGGCGATACATAGCGGTCTCAAAGGACATCCTTGTCCTTGTGCTTGGTTCAAAAAAGAGGACTGCAAGGATCTTTCCGGCAAGAAGGTCTGACCTTTGTTCCCCGCGTGCAATGGGTTCCATCACTTCGGCAGCACTGAGGATGTGGTCGATCATTTCCCTGGAGAAATCCCTCATCGAAATGATATGTTGGTCCTTGAATTTCATCGACTACTAAAGGCATTGCATGGGATATAATATTTGCCTGCTGGGGGTGGCTGTCAGGGGTAAAATTAACATCCCTTTTTCTTCAGTTCATCTGTCAGGCTGTCCCACTTATCGGTTTCAACATCTTTACATATATGCCGATCCTTGAAAATTGCTTTTCTCTTAGAAGGTGTTGTGAGTTCCTTAAGGTCCATGATGGCTCTTCTTACACCGGCGGCCAGGTCAAAGACCTTTTTTGCATCATCAGGACTCAGCTGCTCATTTTCAAGCTGTTTCTCATATTCTTTTTCCTTATCTATCAACATTCCCATGAATAGTTCGATATCCCTCAAGTCATCTTTTTCCAGTTTAGGCCTGTTGACGATCTCCCAGATCACTTCATGAAGGTCTATCTCTTTTTCGTTGAGTTTTATCTTCCGGGGTATCTGCTTTCCTACCCAGAAAAGACTCCTGTGAAGCCTGTTCAGCAACTTTTGCCGCTCCCGGTCAGATATCTCTTCATTTTCTGTCATTTGTCTCACTATTTTCAGGATATGATGTCAATCTATTATCTTTGCGTGATTAAATTTATAGGTTTTGAAGTATTTTAGTATTGTAAGTATGTCCAAAGGTGACCATATAAAACCGATAATCCAGGTAGCTCTTGACCTTCCGGAAGCAGACAGGGCAATACAAATTGCACAGGAGTCCATTCAAGGAGGTGCCGACTGGTTAGAGGCCGGCACTCCTCTTATAAAAAGTGAAGGCATGGATGCAGTAAGAAAGCTCAGGGAACAATTTCCTGACAGAACCATAGTCGCAGACATGAAGATCGCAGACACCGGTGCCATGGAAGTTGAGATGGGGGCAAAGGCCGGTGCAGATATCATAGTTGTGCTTGGAAGTGCGGACGATTCCACGATCCTGGAGGCTGTACGCGCGGCAGGGAAATATGGCGTAAGGATTATGGCAGATCTGATATCAGCTGTTGATCCTGTTTCCCGCAGTATGGAGCTGCAAAAGATGGGTGTGGATTATATCAATGTGCATGCGGGAATTGATCAGCAGATGACGGGCCAGGACTCACTTTCCATAATGAAAAAAGTTGTAGAAAAGGTAAGTATACCTGTTGCCATAGCAGGCGGGCTGGATGCCGTCTCGTGCTCAGAGGCTGTTGGCGCAGGTGCTGACATTGTGATCGTGGGAGGCAATATCGTTCGCTCTTCCGATGTGAAAGGTTCAGCCATGGCTATAAGGCAAAGTGTGGACTCTCCTTCTGCAGCACCTTTATTGAAGTATTCTGCCGATGAGGAGATACGCCGTATACTTGAAGGTGTCTCCACACCCAACATCTCAGATGCAATGCATCGCAAAGGGGCCATGCAGGATATCTTTACCATGCTCCCTGGCAAAAGAATGGTAGGTACTGCCGTCACTGTCCAGACCTTCAAGGGGGACTGGGCCAAGGCAGTAGAGGCCATCGATGAAGCAAAGGAGGGGGATGTCATTGTTATCTATAACGGTAGCAGGCATGTTGCCCCATGGGGTGGTCTTGCAACCATGAGCTGCCTTAACAAGGGTGTTGCAGGTGTGGTCATTGACGGTGCTGTGAGGGATATAGATGATATTCGAAGTATCGGGCTCCCTGTATTTGCAACCTGCAATGTTCCCAATGCGGGAGAGCCCAAGGGCTTTGGTGAGATCAATTCTGAGATAGTCTGTGGCAATCAGACGGTAAGGCCTGGTGACTACATAGTAGGAGATGATAATGGTGTTGTTGTTATCCCCAAAGAGCGCGCATATGAGATAGCAAGGCGGGCAAAGGAGGTCGAGAAGACCGAACAACGCCTTTTCGAGGAGATACGCAGGGGTTCTACCCTGTCAGAGGTCATGAAACTGCGAAAATGGGAGAAACACTGATATGATAGAAATACTAAAAGTGCTTGCTTGCATGCCATTTTTACTTTATGCATGTTATGCTGATATCAAAACCCGCCGTGTGGTCAATGAAGTATGGTTCATGATGTTTGGGGTCGGGTATATCTTTATCATGTACGATCTGATAACATATGGTTTTCCATATCTGTTAAGGAACATACTTTCTTTCCTGTTCATCTTTGCTTTTGTTTACATCCTTTTCCAGTTCGGTGCATTCGGAGGGGCCGATGCAAAGGTCCTGATGGTTATCTCATTGATAATCCCCACATATCCTGTGATCTCAGTGGGTCAAAGTTTGCTACCGCTAAGTGGGGTGCCTCCCATAGATCTGTTTGCCTTCAGCGTATTTGGCAATTCAGTGATACTTACTGTCATAGTCCCAATAGGGCTGTTCCTTTATAATTTAGTTAAAAACCCAAAAGAGTCGCTGAAAAGACCTCTTTATATGTTCATAGGCTATATCACTCCCATCTCCCGACTGGAAAAAGGGCATTTCCGCATGATCGATTCGTATAGCAGGACAAAGAAAGGTGTCGAGTTCAGATTCACAAGATCGGGTACCGAAATTACATCTGATGTCATCTCAGAACTGAAAAACTACCAGAAGGCAGGCAGGATCCGGGATGGCGTGTGGATTACCCCTGGTCTGCCTTTTATGGTCCCTATAACAGCAGGTTTTATCACAGCAGTAATATTTGGTGACCTTATATTCTACCTTACAATGCAGTTCATGTTGATGTGAACTGCTTTTCATCTATCAGTAACCTTTAATACTTCCGGCCACAAATCATTGAATGGAGGTGGGTTTTATGACAGAGAAAACTCGCGATGAGAAAAAACAGCTACACGATACATCAGAAGGTGAAAAAGAGGCAAAGGTCACTCCAATCCATCCAGGGGATTCCAGGGTTCGCCCAAAGCGGCACTTGCTGGATACCTGCGAATGATGGGACGTGATAATCCCGATTATTTATTTTTGACTATCGACCGGTATACTTCTCTGATCTGATCATCTGAGTATACACCGTCCAGTTTATCCCTGATCATCCTGACAAGTTCATCTTCCATTACTTCCATGGCCCCAATGACGATACCTTTTTCGAGTTCAGGTCCCGGGCCCCCGGATGATATGCTCTGGTTGTTTTTTTCCCGTGCAGGCACATCCGGCGATACAATCCCATGTGCTTGCATTCCGTTTTCTGTCTCATTGGTTCCATCACAATGTTTTGCTATCGCTTTGAGGAATATATCTCCGTATTTCCTGAGCTTGTACTCCCCGACACCTGTTATCTTCAGCATCTCCTCTTTGTCACGGGGTTTGCGGGCAGCCATCTGGCGCAGGCTTGTGTCGGCAAATACTATGTAAGGTGGTACATCCTGCATCTGTGCCAGGGATATACGCAGTTCTTTCAACCTGTTGAAAAGATCCCTGTCAGGGTCATTGCTGATCTTCCTGTGCACAACAGCAGGTGGCTTCTCAACCTCTATCTCTTCCTCCGCGGGAGAGGCATGTATCACAGGTTCATACTCTTCCTGGTAATCGTGCTCTACTTTCTTTGTGAAGGTGACCTTTCTTTTGCCGGCCAGGACCTCCTCACTTCGGCCGCACAGCCTTAGCAGCGGGTAACGAGTCCCTTCCACTTTAATGATGTCCTGCCTGATCATCTCACGGGCCATTTCCACCCAGGATGTTTTTGGGTGCATGTCCCCCTGCCCGTAATATTTGAGGAGGTGATGTTTCTTGTCTGTTATCTTCCTGGCCCGGCTGCCTGTAAGCACATCGATGACATGGTTCATGCCATAGCGCTGGTCAAGTTCCATGATGCAGTTCAGAAGCAGTTTCGCATCCTCCGTGCCGTCGATCTCAATACGTGGCTGCAGACAGACATCACATGTGCCGCAGTTATCATCATCTGTTTCTTCCCCGAAATACCTTAACAATACTTTCCTGCGACATGTTGTGCTCTCACAGTAGTCCACCATATCACTGAGCTGCTTCAGGGCGATATCCCTTTCTTCCTTCTTTTCCTTCTGCTTGATGAAATACTCTATCTTGTACCTGTCACCCCGGCTGAAGAAAAGCACGCATTCACATTCCAGGCCATCTCTGCCACCGCGTCCGGTTTCCTGGTAATAGCTCTCAAGGTTTTTGGGAAGGTCGTAGTGAATGACAAAACGGACGTTTGGTTTATCGATCCCCATTCCAAAGGCAATGGTAGCAACGATGATCTCTGTCCTGTCCTTTATGAACATGTCCTGGTTCTTTTCCCTCTGGAGGTCAGTAAGGCCGGCATGGTAGGAAAGTGCATTGAAACCATCCTTCCTGAGCTTTACAGTGAGACTGTCAACAGTTCTGCGGCTCTGGCAATATATTATGCCACTTTCACCTTTCTTCTTTCTCAGGTACTGCAGCAGGTTATCATAGGTATCCTTCTTTGCCCTTACACGATAGAACAGGTTCTCACGGTTAAAACTTGCAATATATGTCCTGCAACCGCTGATCCCAAGTTGTCTGATGGTATCCTCTCTCACCTTTTGGGTGGCAGTTGCCGTAAGCGCTATAACAGGGATCCCGGGGAACTTCTTCTTCAAGATGTTCAGCTTACGGTACTCCGGTCTGAAATCATGTCCCCATTCAGAGATACAGTGGCTCTCATCTATGGCAAAGAGGCTTACATCAAGACTCTTAAGGAGGTCGATTGTATGGGACATGACCAGTCTTTCGGGTGCAACATAAAGTATCTTTATCTCACCCCTTTTCAGCTCATCATATATTCTCCTGGATTCGGCCGGCTTCAGGGTGCTGTTAAGATATGCCGCACATATGCCGTTCTCCTTAAGGCTGTCTACCTGGTCCTTCATGAGTGATATGAGGGGTGAGACTACGATGGTTGTCCCATCCAGAAGAATGGCAGGAAGCTGGTAACAAAGGGATTTACCTCCGCCTGTGGGCATAAGCACAAAGGTGTCCTGGCCGTTGATCACATCGTTGATGATATCCTCCTGCAGGGGACGAAAATCAGAATATCCAAAGTACTTGCGCAGAGTATCGTGCATCTTTCAGACCGTATTTGTTTTTGCTGCATATAGGTATCCGCTGTATTTAACTTTCTGGAGTGCAGGGTGAAAGTATTCTTCCATATTTGCGGCAAGGCTCTTATTTATGGGCGAGCATTAATATGTACGGAATACTATCTCTGGGTACATCTCATACCTAAATCTCATAACTAACTTTCATAACTAACTCTTAGAACTAGCTCACAGAACAAAATCTCAGGACAATTCATATTTTCGGAGTTCTCATTCATGGTAAAAGTAGACAGATTCATTCCCAAAGCAATAGAAAAGATACAGCAGCAGATCGATGGCCGGGCCATAATAGCACTTTCAGGAGGTGTTGACAGTTCGGTCTGTGCCGTCCTTGCCCACCGCGCCATCGGTGACAAGCTGACACCCATTTACATTGATACAGGCCTGATGCGCAAAGGTGAGACCGCGAGGATAAAGGAGATCTTCTCTGATATGAACCTCCAGGTAGTGGATGCAAAGGACCGTTTCCTCTCAGCCCTTGCCGGCATCGAGGATCCGGAAGAAAAACGCAAGGCAGTCGGCGAGACCTTTATACGTGTCTTTGAAGAAGAGGCAAAGTTGCTGGAAGCCGAATATCTGATACAGGGTACCATCTATCCGGACAGGATCGAGTCCGAGGGTGGTATCAAATCCCATCATAATGTAGGGGGACTTCCTTCTGTAATGGATTTCAGGGCCATTGTTGAGCCAATAGAGGACCTGTACAAGGATGAGGTACGTGAGGTTGCCCGTGCACTTGAACTGCCGCACGAGATATCTGAAAGGATGCCTTTCCCGGGTCCCGGTCTTTCGGTCAGGGTCGTGGGCAAGGTTACAGAAGAGCTCATAGATGCCGTAAGAGAGGCAAATGCCATTGTTGAGGAAGAGCTTGTGGAGCAGTTCCATCCATGGCAGACATTTGCAGCTATTGTGGGTAAAGGCACAGGTGTCAAAGGTGATGTAAGGGTACATGGCTGGATAGTTGCGGTCAGAGCTGTGGGTTCAAGGGACGGCATGACAGCTGAGGCCATGGAATTACCATGGAATGTCCTGAGAAGGATCGAATCCCGGATCACCGCAGAGATACCTTCGGTTGCAAGGGTATTGTATGACCTGACCCCCAAACCACCTGCCACTATAGAATTTGAGTGAAAGGCAAATCAGCAGATAAAGTTAAATTGATTACAGAGTAAAAACACATGTCACTTAACAGAGCAGTACTGGATATACGTAATCGGCAGAGGGTAAAACCCTCTCCTTCAGATGAACCATGTGCCGTATGGACCGGAAAGGATCTGGCCGGGACCGGGGAGATAGACACGCTCACCATAATCTTCAAGACCTCCGGGTGCTGGTGGGGGAAAGCCGGAGGCTGCACCATGTGTGGTTATGTCTATGATAGTGCACAGACACCACCTGCTGCCGATGACCTTCTTGCCCAGCTTAAAAAAGCAATGAAAAAGGCAGCGCCATTTGAGAAGTTCATGGTAAAGATATTCACTTCAGGGAGTTTCCTCGATACAAATGAGATATCAATGGAGGTACGGCACAAGATCCTCTCTGAGCTTGACAAAGATGAGCGTATTGTAAAAGTACTGGCTGAAACCCGCCCGGAATTCGTAACAGGTGAAAATGTAAGGGATTGTACGGGTATCCTCAGGAATACGGCTTTTGAGGTTGCCATGGGCCTTGAGACAAGCTCAGACCTTATACGCAAACGATCCATTAACAAGGGTTTTACATTCAGGCAATTCATTGATGCCGCAACAGCAGCCAGGACAAACGGTGCAACTGTCAAGTCCTACCTGATGTTAAAACCACCTTTCCTTTCAGAAAACGAGGCTCTTGAGGACATTGTAAAGACAGTACGGGATGCTTCGACGTATTCGGATACATTTTCCATCAATCTGTGCAATGTCCAGCGCGGCACATTCGTGGAGTACCTGTGGGAAAGGAGGCAATATCGTCCTCCATGGCTCTGGAGCATAGTCGAGATCTTGAAACGGACAAAGGCAGAGTTCCCTGATATGGTGATCACTTCAGACCCTGTAGGGGCCGGTTCTAAAAGAGGTCCCCGCAACTGCAGGGAATGCAGTCATGCCGTTGCCGATGCCATCAGGCTGTTCTCACTTACCCAGGACATTTCCTGCCTTGAACAGCTTAGCTGTGACTGTAAGGCCCTCTGGGAACAGGTTCTGGTACTGGATGATCACTCTTTTGGCAGCCCGGTAATTGACTGAAACCATCTACTGTCACCAATTTTAAAATAATGGATGATTAAAATAATGGACTAAGACGGGCTTTCACTCGTCTTCTTTTTTGTAGACCATTGTACCTATACCTGTGTCTGTGAACAGCTCAAGCAGTATTGAGTGGGAAACGCTTCCGTCTATGATGTGGATCTTTTCCACCCCGCTGGTAACCGAGCAGGCTGCACTTCTCATCTTGGGTATCATCCCTCCGGCTATCAACCCACTGTCTATTAGTTCCTCTATATCCTCAATGGCTATCCCTGATATCCGCGAACTTCTGTCGTTTATGTCTTTCAGTAGTCCTGGTACATCGGTCATGAGGATGAGCTTTTTTGCCTTCAATGCGGCTGCAATGTCTCCTGCCACAGTGTCTGCATTGATGTTCAGGGCCTTTCCGTTGATATCCATTGCAAGAGGAGCTATAACCGGGATATATCCTTCACGGATGAGAATATTCAGTATCTCGGGGTTGATTATCTCTGTATCCCCCACCCAGCCAAGATCGACCTCATGTTCCACATTCTCTATTATGACCTTCTGGAATGGCTTTTTCTTTGCGATGAGCAATTTGCCATCCTTTCCTGAAAGCCCGATCCCTTTAGCACCATGTTTTCCGATGAGTGCAACGATCTCCGTGTTGATGTTGCCCACAAGCACCATGCGTGCTATCTCAAGTGTTTCATCATCTGTTATTCGCAGGCCCCCTACAAACTGGGACTCTTTTCCCATGCGCTTCATCTTCTCTGAGATTTCGGGGCCACCTCCGTGTACTATTACCGGATGTATGCCTACAAACCTCAGGAGGACGATGTCCTGAATGATATCACTCATTACTTCCGGATTGACCATTGCATGGCCCCCGACCTTGATGATCATTATCGAATCATGGAATTCCCTTATATAAGGCAATGCCTCTATCAGCACATTCTCTCGATTAAGCGTCATGATGTGTACCTGCGATATTTTATAGCTCCTGTCATAAATCCTGTTAAATTACGGAGCTTGTTATTAATATGCTTAAATGATTTAAAAGTTATTTCAACGCAACAGGCAAACGATGCATAAGAACAGGTATGGATAAAGGCTTTAAAACAAAAAGACCCATAAAATGGGCCTTTGGAAAATCAGACTTTTTCAAGCTTTTCGATGCCGACCTTCTTTACAAAAGGCTTGTTTATCTTGTCCGGCATCCAGTCAGGTTTGTTCTTTGGAGCTTCTACCTTTTCTTTCCAGCCTTTGAAGACATGTATTTTCTTGGTTCCGCGTTCACGAAGCCTGATCTCCTCTGGCTTTGATTTTGTTCCTTTTCCTCTGTTAGCCACCTTGAGTGCAGCCTGTCTTGGCTGTTTTCCAGTGAATACCCCATGTTCATTTCCTTTCTTGTCTCTTAACACAAAATTTCTTGTTTCAGACATGATGTCACCTCGTAATCATTATGCGATTACCTCTGCTAACCGTATTTAGTATATAAGGTATATATATTTTTCTTTTAATGTCGTCTTTTGTTCTTGTTTTAATGTAATTCCCGTAATTTAGGGCATTTATCGGGGGGTAATAGGTGCATATTTTTATATTATTTCCACAAAATTACGACAGAACGCAGATTAAGCTGTGGCAACATGTCAAGTTAACTTGATTTTATGCATGGGTGCCACAGTATCGTCTTTTTTTGCTCATGCTGAAGTATTTGCATATTATCTCTTTTTCTCACTATTTTCTTTCCTTACAAAGTCCGGGACTTAACACAACATTTACATGCAATGAGTCCCTTTCAACATGATATACTTACTATATCGTTCACCGTTTCATGGTGGCATACCATCTTTTGATTGTTAGAGGTTATAATAATGGAAGTCCCTGTTGTTAAACTACCCGATATACAGGCAAACAAGCCGCAGATACCTATTAACCTGACACGTGTTGGTGTCACAAATGTCAAAAAACTTGTAGAGATCAGGAGGAAGGACAAACGTCCGGTCATCCTTATCTGTACCTTCGATATTTTTGTAGACCTTCCTTCTCACCTGAAAGGTGCAAACCTGTCACGCAATTTTGAGGCAGTGGATGAGGTGCTTGAAAAAGCAGTCAACATGCCTGTATATGAGATCGAACAGCTTTGCAGTGATGTTGCCCAGAGTCTTCTGACACGTCATGAATATGCCACTCGGGCAGAAGTGATACTTAAAAGTGAGTACGTGGTCAAAAGGGAGTCCCCTTCCACCAGAATGGAGTGCCAGGAGGTCGTGGAGATATTTGCCGAAGCAATTGCCATGCGTGACGATGTTGAGCACATGGCGGTCAAGAAACTCATTGGTGCGGAAGTAGTAGGGATGACCGCTTGTCCCTGTGCCCAGGAGATAATGCGGGACAACGCAAGAAAAGAGCTTGAAAATATCGGTGTGGATGGAAAGCAGATCGCAGAGTTTCTCCACAGGGTTCCCATGGCAACCCACAATCAGCGCGGACGCGGGATTATTTCCATAGAGGTGGAAGGCAATATCTTTGTCTCACTTGAGAGGATAATAGAGATCATTGAAAAATCAATGAGTTCAAGTGTATTTGAGCTTCTGAAGCGCTCCGATGAGGCAATGGTAGTCCAGACTGCTCATAACAATCCGAAATTCGTAGAGGATTGTGTAAGGACCATGGCAAAGAATGTTGTAAAGGCTTTTGGGCACCTGCCGGATGAGGCAGTTGTAACTATCAAGCAGATCAATGAAGAAAGCATACACAGGCACAATGCCTTTGCTGAAAGGGTTGCAACCATTGGTGACCTTCGCCTGGAAATATCCCAGGATGCCTGATGCAATGCTTAATTATTAATCCCTCTATTGTCATATATCCTAATACAGAATCAGCAGGAGTTACACCGTGGTAGATTCGAAAGATGCCGAAGTTCTGGGTATGGACGGTAATCCTATCATTACAGGATCTGTGGTAAGGTACATTAAAACAGGCACTGTGGGAAAGGTAACAGACATCATGGAAGACAGTGAAGGCATATGGGCCATGGTGGATACTACCGGCCTTTTCTATAAACCCGAAACACTTGTCATTGCAGATGCCAGTGAACTTAAGGAAGAGAGAGTTGCCCGTATATCTGCTTCAGATGCCGAGTCCTATGTACGCTCCTCCGGAGCCTCAACAGATGCAGGTGTTGATATCGGACAGGTGACCGGTGGTGGCTGATCGGCCACCCTTTTGCATGATTATTATTTTTTGACCCCATATCCGGTATTTTTCAGATGGTATTTTTCAGATATCAGATATAACCTTCCTTTTCAAGCAATGTGAGCGATCGTATCCATTCGCCCTTCGGTTCCCTGGATGTACCCACTACCAGTCTTTTTATCTCTCCTATCTGCTCAACGACGCCCTGTACTTCTATAGTCTCGCCTTCAAGGGCCTGCCCGGCATAGGTGTGTGTATAGGAAAGCACGTGGTCTATTTCATCATGCTCCACCTTATAAATTGAAGGACTATCAAAGGCAAAATCTGCATTTGTGACCTTTGCTTCTGTTCTCATGGTGCCGGTATCTATTCCTCTTGGTGCCGGGTCTTTGATCTGCTCCCAGGAGCGAACGAACAGAAGGTCAAAATAAGTGCCATCAACCATTCCTCTGTTGCCTTTTCTTTTCTCATGAAGGACAAATTCGTCAAAAGAGATCTCCGGGATGCGCTTATTGTATATATTCTTCCACATATCCATGTCAATATCTTCGATAGGTCCGGGTTCTGACTTTGCCTTTGTGATTGCATCCCTTGCAACGAACCATTTTTCTCCATAGACTACAAAATCTATGTCTGAACCCTCGTTCTGAAGGCCGGGCAGAAGGGAGCCTGTAATGCCCATCATCTCTCTGTTTATACCTTCCCTTTCAAGTATGTCCACAATTTCAGTTACTCTTTTGTCCAGGCCGTACAGTCTTGCAATTGCACTGCTTGGTGACAGCACCTCTTTTATGTTTTCTTCGGGCACTACATGCACATCCTCCACCCATTCAGGGCGGTTCATGCGCATAAAATCAAAAGCCACATCAAAATCATACTTCTTGTAGCGTTTTCCGGCAAGTTCCCGCTCTCCGCTGTCATCAGGTACGTATCTTAAAGTTGACCTGATTCCATGTGGATGAAAATAATCGGAAACAGCGAATATCCAGTCATCTCTTGTAATGAGGAAATCCCTGAGTCTTGTTTTGATCATATTTTGTCTTCCTCTTGATCTTCCGGTACTTTTCCGGCAGATATTTGTACAGGTAAAATGCCTTTTTACATAAAAATGATACTGGCACAGGATCATGAATATGAGATCTGATAAAATCTGATATATACTTCCAGTCACATGGAAGATATGAATGTACAATATGAATATTGATTTGACCTTTATATAACTTCTAATAAGGAGAGATGTTTTGAGATCCTTTGAAAAATGGGTACTGGATATCCGCAGGGAGTTCCACATGCATCCGGAGCTAAGTTTTAATGAGTATGGGACGCAGGAGCGGATCATGTCCATATTAAAAGAACTTGGAGTGGAATGCAGAAAGATAGCAGGCACCGGAGTTATAGCTGAGCTAAAGGGTAGAGGTCCTGGTCCGTGCATTGCCATACGCTCGGATATTGATGCCCTTGCTGTACATGAATCTGTGACCCGGTTCAATGAAGGTTATATTTCCCTCAATCCCGGTGTAATGCATGCCTGCGGGCACGATGGTCACATGGCCATAGTTCTGGGGGTTGCCAGGCTCATCAGGGAAAAACAAAGTGATTTTTGCGGTTCTGTGCGGTTCATCTTCCAGCCTGCAGAGGAAGTGCCACCAGGCGGTGCTTCCAGGGTTATAGATGAAGGCGGACTTAATGGTGTGGATGCCATCATTGGCCTTCATATCTTTGGCGATGTTGATGCGGGTGCAATCAATGTAGCTCCGGGTCCTTTCATGGCAAGCTCCAACCGCTTCCGGCTGAAGATAATCGGAAAAGGGGGGCACCATTCCACACCGCAATATTGCATCGATCCCATACAAATTGTCTCTGAATTCATATCCTCACTGCATCATCTTATCTCAGAAAAGGTGGCTCCCACAGACTATGTACTCGGCTTTGGCACGATAAGTAGCGGCAGGCAATTCAACAGAAGTCCTGATGTGCTTGAACTCGACGGCAGTTTCCGGACATTCAATGAGCATGACACTGGAATGATAGAAGGGGTAATGTCCTCTTTACTTGATTCCCTCATGCATTCCTATTCCCGTACTGATATTTCCGGTGTTCCTGCATATGAGCTGGATATCCAGCATGGATATCCTGTACTTTTCAATGACCTCCTTTTCACGGACACTGCTTCCACGTTGCTCAGGTCCCGGTTTCCCTTTGTTAATGCCAATGCCAGGGCAATATTTGGTGCTGAGGATTTTGCATACTATCTTCAAAAAATACCCGGCATGTATGTGATCCTGGGGACCAGGAATGTGCACAAAGGCATTGTTGAAGGCAACCATTCGGCCAGTTTTGACATAGATGAGGACGTGTTGATCACCGGTATCGAGTTGCTCAGTTCTGTAGCTCTTGATTTTATGAAAAGACCGGAGGCTTATCTGGGATGGAAATAGTTCCTTTCTCTCCTGAATATTCCTCCCGTACCAGGTCCTTTGTCCTTGGGGTGCTTTCAGAGGAAGGTTTTGATTATGACTCTCTTAAGGATTCTGATCTGGATGACATCCACTCCAGTTATTTTCACAATGGAGGTGTCTTTTTCCTGTCACTTCATCGTGAGAAGCTGATCGGGACATCTGCTGTAAAGAACCTTGGTTGCGGAGTTTGCGAAATAAAAAGACTATATGTAAAGAAAGAATGTCGTGGTAAGGGTATAGGCCTGTCTCTGTTCCTCACTGCACTGGAATTTGCAAAAAAGGATCACTTGTGCATAAAACTGAAAACGGACAGTTCACTCAAAAAAGCCATTTCGATGTATTTGAAGAGTGGTTTTGTTGTAGTGAAAAAAAATAATGGGACCATGTGGTTTGAAAGGCACCTTTGATGCGATGGTCATATGACCTTCATCATTGCGACCTCATCACAATTGGGGAACTTGGGGCACTTTATGCATCCGCTCCATACTTTGTGCGGAAGTAGTTGTTTGTCTATTTTCTCAAATCCCTGTTTTTCAAAGAACGTCACAGCATAGGTAAGAGTGAACACGTTCCGGATTCCAAGGCTTTTTGCTTCTTCAAGGCAGGCATTGATCAGTTGCGTACCAATGCCCTGTTCTCTATACTCGGGTTTTACAGCAAAGGACATCACTTCTGCCATGTCCTCCCAGCTTACCTGGAGGGCGCAACAGCCTACTATCTCATCATCTATCTCACAAACATAGAAGCTACGGGTAAATTCATATAGTTCGCTCAGCGAACGCGGAAGCATCTTCTCCAGCTTTGCATAATGGTCTATGATATTCTTTATCCCGGGTATATCATTAACAGTAGCCTTTCTTATTATCAATTATCAATCTCCGTGAATTGTTAAAAAGAAAAATAGCGAGCGTGAAGGGATTTGAACCCTCGGCTTGCAGCTTAGGAGGCTGCCGCCATATCCTGACTAGGCCACACGCTCATGTTGCGATACTCACGTAATAACATTCAATATCTTAAAGTTATTGGTGAAAACCTTTTCCTTACCGTTGTCTTTGTATTCTATTTTTATTTGTATGGGGATCAATGTGCAATGTAATCACTCCTGCAGTTCCATCAGTTCCATCAGTTTCCTGTTCTTCTCAATGGAGCTGTCAATCCCAAGCAACTGTGGCGGGAATCCCAGGGCAAGTCCCAGAAGCTGTGTATAATGCAGGACGGGTATGTCGTATTCTATTTTCATCTTCTCCCTGATCTCTTCCTGTCCGGCATCCAGTTGCATGTGGCAGAACGGGCACGAATTGACAATACAGTCCACTTCAACCTCTTTTATCCTGGAAAGCTTTGCTTGTGTCATTTTCAGGGATTTGTCCCTCATGGCGGAGCGCACTCCTCCGCCAGCTCCACAGCATGCCATCTTGTCCGGGTAGTCCACACTTGTTGCTCCCAGCGCTGCGACCAGTTCATCAAAAAATGCAGGTCTTTCAAAATTACCCAGACCTCTGTCGCGGGTGGGTTTGATAAGATGGCACCCATAGTGTACCGCAACTCTCAGGGGCAGTTTCCTCTCAACATGGAGGCTGATCTTCTCAGGACTGTACTCATCATACAGGTATTCTATGATATGGCGGACATCTGTTCTGCCTTCTATCTCCTTTCCTATCTTTTTCAGATGTCTGTTTACCTCTTCCTTTGTCCCGTTCTCTTCTTTTATGATGTGGTTAGCATCCGCCAGCGTACTGAAACACCCATTGCAGATAGTGAGTATATCCCTTTCCATTTGCTCTGCCAGTACTATATTGCGGCTTGCAATTGTCAGCCAGGATGTCCTGTCAAAGGATCGGAACACTCCGGGTGCAGGGCAGCAGGAAGCCCCTGTAAGTTCAGTGCAGTCAATATCTAGTTTTGCAAGACATAGTTTCGTTGCCATTTCGATTCCAGGGTATCGGTTAGGCACAAGACATCCCAAAAAGAGCGACAATGTTCCCATATTTAACCTTCTGCCTCATGATCATTGTTATGTCCAATGACTGTTTCAAATCCACAGGATCTGAGCAGTTCCTTCACTTCTTCAAGCCCTTCTTTGTACTTCTGCACAGTCTCAGGAAGCTCCTCCATTCCAAGATATGTTCTTATCTTCCTGTTCTCTTCATTGATGGGTACTGCATGGCCGTACTTCAGCAACATTGTGCAGACCTCCCGGTGCTCGGGATGAATTATCCCCTGATGCACAGCGGTGGCCCGGATGTCCAGCAATATATCAACGATGGGAATGTTCCTTGGGCATCTCTCCTGGCAATTGTAGCAGGTGGTGCACATCCATAGTTCTTCATTACTGAGTATGGCTGATTTTCTGCCAGCTATCTTCACAAGTTTCCTGATATTCAGGCTTGTGTGCCTGCCGGAGGGGCAACTGCTACTGCAGACTCCGCATTGCATACATCTGAGAATATCTTTATGATGGTTATCGGTTTCATGTGACTTTGCCGTTTGAGCCGTATTCCCGTCTTTCATAGGACTTTTTCCTGGAATCTGTATTTTTGCAAAACTGGTAAAGCTTGCGCAAGTATAGTTTGTAGTTGCGGCAACTTCGGATATGAATATCCTTTTTTCTCTTCTTTAACCCTTTGCCGGAAATATCATAATAATATGGGGGTCAAATTATAATAAGTGTATATTTTTTTAGTTCCTTTTTTATGTTATTGTTTTTCCCTGTTCTTTTATCTTTTCACAGGTAAGTTTTAATTATCCTCATATTTTACTTTTCTTTGGGGAGTAAACACTTCAGTCGAAGATCAACGGCAAACTATATATATTATCTAATAGGTAATGGGTTACTTACACCCCTTAACGAATGGAGGAATAGTCTAAATGATAAAAGCAAATCCAGTAACAAAGGAAGATGTGTTACAGGCTGTAACCGAGTGTGATGTTAAGTTTATAAGAACTCAGTTCACCGATACTATGGGAATGATCAAGAGCTGGGCTATCCCGGCAGAAGATCTTGAAGGTGCATTTGAGAACGGTGTAATGTTCGATGGTTCATCAATCGAGGGTTTCACAAGGATAGAAGAGTCCGATATGATCCTTATGCCAGACCCTTCTACCTTCAGGTTACTTCCATGGAGGCCAAAGGAAGGTGCAGTTGCCCGTATCATAGGTGATGTGTTCAGGCCCAACGGCAAGCCGTTTGAAGGAGACCCCAGGTATGTGCTGAAGCAGGCTGTTGCAGAAGCAGCTAAGATGGGATATACAATGAACACAGGTCCGGAGCTTGAGTTCTTCCTCTTCGAACTTGATGAGAAGGGTCATCCTACCACAAATCTCACAGACAAGGGTGGATACTTTGATTTCGCACCCCTTGACAAGGCACAGGATGTAAGGAGAGCTATCGATTTCGCCCTTGAGGACATGGGCTTTAAGCTGGAAGCATCCCACCATGAAGTTGCTCCTTCACAGCACGAGATAAACTTCAGGTTCAATGATGTGCTAAGCACATGTGACAGTATTGTTACATTTAAGTATGTTGTAAAATCCATTGCAGCACATATGGGTTATTACGCAACCTTCATGCCAAAGCCACTCTATGGTGTGAACGGTTCAGGCATGCATTCCAACCAGTCTCTGATGATGAATGGTGATAACGCATTCTATGACCCGGACACCCCTGACAAGCTTTCAATAACTGCAAGGCAGTACATTGCAGGTATCCTTAAATATGTCCGCGAGTTCGCTGCAATAACCAATTCAACGGTGAACTCATATAAGAGGCTCGTACCGGGATATGAGGCACCGATTTACTGTACCTGGTCAGCATCCAACAGGAGCTCACTTATCAGGATCCCTGCATCAAGAGGTCTTGGTACAAGGGTCGAACTGAGATGCCCGGACCCTGCATGTAACCCGTACCTTGCATTTGCAGTGATGCTTCGTGCAGGTCTTGAAGGCATAAAGAACGAAATGGAAGTTCCTCCGTCAACCGATGTCAACATCTTCAAGCTAAGTGAGGATGAAAGAAAGACAAGAGGTATCGAGTCATTGCCAGGTAACCTTAAGGAAGCCGTTGATCTTATGGCAGGCAGTGAATTCGTAAAGAGTGTTGTGGGTGACCACGTGTTCGCAAATTATCTCAAGGCAAAGAATGCTCAGTGGGACGACTACAAGGCACAGGTACACCAGTGGGAACTTGACACATATCTTAGCATACTGTAAGGGGATTCCCCTTACTTTCACTTTATATTCAATTCATGACATACTTGAACTTACAATAATTCATAATATATTTAGATCCGCAGCACTTTAAAAGCTGCTAAAACGTGAACATCAACAGTTCATGCGACACGGGCGACCTTGTGGATCTTTGCATGGTTATATCCATAAAGGTAAATACTACATTTGGCCCTCAGTAAAAAACTACATATAGTGATCAACATGTGCGGAATTATAGGCGTAATCGATCGGACGATGTCCAGGATGGACGGCTCCAGCATTAAGAGAGCATTGAGTCTGATGGATGAAAGAGGAAGTGGAGAAGGCGCAGGATACGTAGCTTATGGTATATATCCTGACTATCCGGATTGCTACGCGATCCACGTATTTTTTGATAATCTGTTAGAACCGAAATCCACTGTGGACAGGATACTTCAAACCTGGGGCAGGATAGCTCACCAGGAAGAGATACCTACCTATGACCAGCCCCGTCTTAAAAAGGAACACATTCCATGGAGGTATTTCTTCAAGCCATATACGGACCTTATGGTAGGTACTACAAGCCCGGCTGATGATACTGTCAAGCATCTTGTGATGACAATAAATTCCACAGTAGAAGGTGCCCTGGTATTTTCTTCCGGTATCAATCTCGGTGTTTTCAAGGCAGCCGGATGGCCTGAGGATGTGGCAAATTTCTACAGGATAGAGGATTACGAAGGTTACATATGGCTTGCTCACAACCGATACCCTACCAACACTCCGGGATGGTGGGGAGGGGCTCATCCATTCAACCTGCTTGACTGGGCAGTTGTCCACAATGGTGAGATAACCTCATACGGCACCAACCGTCGTTATGTGGAGAGTAACGGATACAAATGTACCATGTCTACGGACACCGAAGTTGTGGCTTACCTCTTTGATCTTCTGGGAAGAAGGCATGGTCTTCCCTCTGAGACCGTGGTTACGGCATTAGCTCCTCCTTTCTGGGACGAGATCGATGAGATGCCGCAAAAACAGGAAGAGTTCATGCGGGCATTGCGCCTTACGTATGGGCCTGCACTTATGAATGGTCCTTTTGCAATAGTAGTTGCTACAAAGGACGGGATCGTAGGTTTTACCGACAGGATAAAGTTGCGGCCCCTTGTCGTGGGCGAGAAGGGTCCTCTTCTCTACATATCCAGTGAAGAAGCTGCCATTCGTATAATGGATCCTGATATAGATACAATATACATGCCAAGGGCAGGAGAACCGGTTGTTGGGAGGGTCATGACATGAGTCTTGGAAGTGTTCCGCTTAAGTACAGGATAAGTATTGACCGTGACCAGTGCATGAAATGCATGCGCTGTGTCGATAACTGTTCTTATGGCGTTTACAGGATAGAGAATGACAGGATCCTCATCGATTCCCGCAAGTGTACTGCATGTCATCGCTGTATTTCCATGTGTCCCAGAGATGCCATCATGCTACAGGAAAAGCCTGTTGATTATCGCAGCCATCCCCTGTGGACAGCAGAGGCACGTGAAGATATCATCAACCAGGCACGTACCGGCAAGATAATCCTTGCCGGAATGGGCAATGCGATCGACTATCCAATAATATTTGACAGACTCGTGCTTGATGCATGCCAGGTCACCAACCCGAGCATAGATCCTCTGAGAGAGCCAATGGAGCTTCGGACCTATCTTGGCAAGAAGCCTGCAAAACTGGAATTCACAAAGAACAACGGGGATGTGGAGCTTAAAACAAAGCTCTCTCCAAATCTGAAGCTGGATACACCGATAATGATAGGTCATATGAGCTATGGTGCCATCAGCCTTAACGCACAGCTCAGTCTGGCAAAGGCTGTTGCAAAGACCGGGACCTTCATGGGCACCGGTGAAGGAGGGATGCACGAAGCCATCTATCCGTATCAGGACCATACTATAGTCCAGATAGCATCAGGTCGATTTGGTGTGGATATCAATTATCTGGAGCGTGGTGCAGCTATTGAGATCAAGATAGGCCAGGGTGCAAAGCCTGGTATTGGTGGTCATCTGCCCGGGGAGAAAGTATGTTCTGATGTTTCATGTACCCGTATGATACCCATGGGTTCGGATGCGATCAGCCCTGCTCCACATCATGATATTTACAGTATAGAGGATCTCGCACAGCTGGTACGCAGCCTTAAGGAGGCTACGAACTGGGAGAAACCCGTCTTTGTGAAAATAGCTGCAGTGCACAACGTGGCTGCAATAGCAGCAGGTATTGCCCGCTCATCTGCAGATGCGGTTGTCATTGACGGTTTCCGCGGTGGAACTGGCGCTGCTCCAAAGGTGTTCAGGGATAACGTAGGCATACCTATAGAGGCTGCAGTTGCTGCAGTGGACCAGAAGTTAAATGATCAGGGCATCCGCAACCAGGTCTCTGTCATTGCAAGTGGTGGTATACGTAACAGTGCCGATCTTGCAAAGTCCATAGCTCTTGGAGCTGATGCTGTGTACATAGGAACAGCTTCTCTGATAGCACTCGGATGTCGTGTATGCGGTAACTGTTACCGTGGTATGTGCCCGTGGGGTATTGCTACACAGAAGCCCGAACTGGTGCAGCGCATCGATCCGGAGCTAGGTTCGCAGCATGTTGCAAATCTCATACATGCATGGACACTTGAGCTGAGCGAACTCATGGGTGCGGCAGGTATTAACAGTATTGAAAGCCTTCGTGGGAATCGTGAACGCCTGCGTGGATACATGCTTGACGAAGGTCTGCTCAATGTCCTTAAAGTAGGATCAGTGGGGGCCTGATGGAAGTGGATCCTTTGGTAATTGATGTTAAAGGCATGCACTACACCCCGCTGAACAGAATGATCCGTGAGGCAGTGGCTTCCGGCGTCAGGGACATAGTGCTTAATAATGTCCTTGGCCAGCGTTTTATTGGTAACGGCTTAAGAGGCAATGTTAAAATAATCATCAATGGGGTACCCGGGGGGGACCTCGGGATGTTTATGAGCGGTCCTGAATTTGAGATATTCGGTGATTCTGAACATGCTCCTGGTAATACAATGGACAATGGTTACCTTTTCATCCATGGCAGTGCCGGCGATGCAGTGGCGCATAGTATGCGCGGAGGCAAGGTATTCGTTAAGGGAAACATTGGATACCGTGGCGGCATCCATATGAAGGAATATGATGGCAAGTATCCCATCCTTGCTGTTGGTGGCACAACTCATGCATTCCTGGGCGAATACATGGCAGGTGGTCTTATCCTGGTGCTTGGGATCGGCCAGGAGCCGGCGGTCAGGGACCGTGGGATCGGAAGTGGCATACATGGTGGCGAGATTGTCATCAGGGGTGATATCAGCGAAAAGCTTCTTGGTGTAGGGGCTAAAAAGGTTGAGTTCACTAAGAAGGATCTGGAAAGGCTAACTCCTGTGATAGAAGAATTCTGTGAAAGGTTTGGTATCGATCCTGCTCCTTTCCTGGACACGAACTATTCGAGAATAATCCCTGCAAGCAGCAGGCCTTTTGCAGGTAAATACACATGGGAGTGATCACAATGACTGGTAAGAATTATCTGGATCTGAAGGCAGAGATATGGGACACGGAAAAATGTGCCTCTTGTGGTGCATGTGTTGCGGTGTGTCCGGCAGATGCCATTTATTTTGAGATTGGAAGGGATTCCACCCATCCTCTCAATAGTGGCTATTGTAAGGATGTAAACGACGGGGTTCCATGCGGTGCATGCTATGAGGTTTGCCCGAGGATTGACAGGCCATCGTCTGAGGTACTTGGTGATTACATCGATATAGTGTCTGCAAAGTCAACGATGGATGTGCCCAGAAAACAGAGCGGCGGGGCTGTTACGGCGATACTGGCCAACGCCCTTGAGCAGGGCATGATAGATGCCATCGTAACTGTTGTGGAAGATCCCTGGACGCTCAGGCCCTCATCTGCTGTAATAACTTCATCCGAGGTGCTTGTTCACCACGCAGGCAGCCGTTACAACTGGTGGGTTCCTCTTGTAGCTTCTCTTAAAGAAGCCATCATCACGCGGAAATTCACCAATGTTGCTGTAGTGGGTGTGCCATGCGTTGTGCAGGCTGTGAGCAAGATGCGCAGGAGTGACCTGGATCTGTTGCGTCCTTTCAGGAAATACATACGTCTTGTGGTGGGACTTTTCTGTACCGAGACATTCGATTATGAAAAACTCGTGCAGGATAAGCTCATTGCACAGCGCCAGATAGAGCCACTGGACATAATACGTTTCGATGTGAAGGGTAAGCTTGAGATCACCCTTAAAGATGGAAGCATGATAACTATCTCACTTCAGGAGGTTGAAGATTGCGTGCGTCCGGGATGTCATATATGCACAGACCTTACTGCGCTGGATGCTGATATCTCTGCAGGTTCCATTGGCAGCCCGGGAGGGGCTACGACCCTGATCATACGTAATCCTGTTGGTAAGCAGTTCGTTGACAACGCCTTAAGGAATGAAAAGCTCTCACTTAAAGATGATGTAACTCTGGAGTTGGTTGAAAAGCTTTCTGCAAAGAAGCTTGAACGAATGCCGGAGGAGTAAATAAAAACGAAAATATCACATTTATGGACACGGTGCCTATCCACTTCCTCTATTCTTCCTAACCATGCAATAGGCATTCGTGTCCTGTCTTTTTTCAATCAGAGCGGTCATTTTTCAGGATGGGTTTCCTGTAATATACTCCGCAGCGATGGGTTTTACTCAAAACCTCTCTACTGGAGAATCTGATCTTATATTATTGTTTTGCACAAGGATGTGCTAGACCTTTTTTTTGTAATATATAGTATCTATGCCAATTCCTCTGTCATTGAGGACTACAGTATATGAGTAGTATCCCAACCTCTCGTAGAATTTAATTGCAGCAGGATTGCCTGACCAGGTGCAAAGGTAGATGGTCTTTACATCCTGTTCAACAAGTTCCTCTTCAAGCCTCAGGCAGAGTGCTTTGCTAACACCGGCATTCCTGTGTTCCGGATGTGTAGCAAGGAAATTAATGTAGGCGCTGTCATCACTTTTCCAGTTCCTTGTGTACCCCACCATGCCTATGAACTCTTCAGGCGGGTCAGGGCGGTCCCTTCCCATTAAGCTTGCAACAAGGAAATTTGCATCCGGTGTGTCAAGACATTTCTTAATCCTTTCGGGAATACCTCCTCCCCTTTTGCTCAGGGGAGGATAAAAATCGTTATCTACAAGCTCAATAAACCCTTTAACCTGTAGATTGTCTTCTTTTTTTGCTTCCCTTATACAAAATCCAGGGCCCATGGCTTTCAAATCGTGTTAAGGTAACGCTGTACCTCCCAGTCGTGGACCTGTGTTCTGTATGCATCCCATTCTGCTCTTGCAAGTCTTAGTATATTGTCATGGACATGTGCACCAAGTGTACTTTTAAGGAGTTCATCCTTCTCAAGATGGTCGGCACTTTCGCTGATAGTGGATGGCAGTGTCTCGATACCTCTCTCTACACGCTCCTGTTTTGTCAGGTCAAATACATTGTAATCCATTATCTTTCCGGGATCCATTTTATTCCTGATACCCTCCAGGCCTGCAGCAAGGATGGCTGCAAACGTAAGGTACGGATTGCATGAGGGGTCCGGACTTCTAAGCTCCACTCTTGTGCTCTTTCCCCTGGCAGAAGGTATGCGTATGAGTGAGCTGCGGTTTGCACCGGACCATGTGATATAAACAGGCGCCTCGTAACCGGGTATCAGTCGTTTGTATGAGTTTACAAGCGGGTTTGAAATGCAACTGATAGCTTTAATGTGTTTCAGGACACCAGCGATGAACTGTCTTGCGGTCTCGCTGATCTCCATCTCTTCCTCCGGGTCATAGAACGCATTTTCCTCCCCCTGGGATAGCGAAAGATTCACATGCATACCTGATCCGTTTTCTACTGCAATGGGTTTTGGCATGAATGTGGCATGCAGTCCATGCAGCTTTGCAATGGTCCTTGTAACATATTTGAATGTCATGACGTTGTCAGCTGTTGTAAGCGCATCCCCGTACTTGAAATCTATCTCGTGCTGACCAAAAGCAACCTCGTGGTGGGATGCCTCAATGTCAAAATTCAGATCTGTAAGTGTCAGGACTATATCTCTTCTGATATCCTCTGCAAGGTCAGTGGGTGCAAACTCAAAATACCTTCCGTAATCATGGGGTATTGTGGTCACTTTCCCATCTATCTTCTCAAAAAGGAAAAACTCCAGTTCAGGGCCGACATTGAAAGTATATCCTATGTCTTCAGCCTCTTTCATAACCTTTCTGAGGACATAGCGGGGGTCAGCTTCAAAAGGTTTCCCGTTGGGGAGATGGATATCACAGATCATTCTTGCTACAACACCCTTTTCTTTGTTCCATGGGAGTATTGCAAAGGTTGTGATATCAGGCTTTAATACCATGTCAGATTCATCGATCCTGACAAAGCCCTCAATTGATGACCCGTCAAATGAGATGCCTATGGTCAATGCCTTTTCTATCTGCGTTACAGGGATCTCCACATCTTTGACCACACCCTGTATGTCTGTAAACTGTAACCTTATGAACTTTACGTTATTCGTTTCAATTGCTTTGATAACGTCTTCCTTATTGCAAATTATCATTGGATCGCCTGCTATTCTTCCTATATATCCTGCACATAGTATGCAAAATTATTCCTGCTTATCTACTTCCATGCAGTTATAGGTTGCCATTAACTACTACTGTATAATCGGGTGTGTTGTTCTTCTATGTTCCTTTACAGGGCAGAGGGCCAAGGGTAGTTGACAAGTGCCCCCGAATGATATGTTCTTTTAAGCGTTTATATCGGCTTTCTGGGAATGTCCGTATTTTTGACAATGGAATTTTGATTTGGGTTTTGCAGTTATTGAAATATAGGCTCTGTAGAAATCCTCTACGTTACTATAAATCACAAATGTGAAAAAATGCAATATGTGTTCATCTGTGTTCATCTGCGTTTATCTGCGGCTATGACTTAAAACTCTTTGACGATCTGGATTTCTACAGAGCTGAAATATATACATATTATCCAGGCTTGTTCTTTCCGCAAGAGGACAGGTAATGCATGATAATCTTATATTTGTCGGCATTTCACGACAACTATTTATAATTTTGAATCCCTGATATTTGTGGGAGGTAGTGATGTCAGAGAAATCCTGGTTTTTTGCAATGAATGATGATGACCTGAAAGAGGGAGGCCTGGAGTTTTCCAGGGTAAAGGGAACTCCTGTACTTATGACAAGGAAAAATGGGACTGTATATTCTCTTTTTGGCAAGTGCAAACATATGGGGTGCCGTCTTTCCAAGGGTACTTTCAGTGATGATTTCATCCTTAAGTGTGCCTGTCATGGCTGGGAATATGATATAAGGTCCGGTAAATACCTTGGGGACAAGGAAGAGTCGCTGGAACTATATGAGAACAAAGTAGAAGATGGGAAGATATTTGTTCTTCTTTGATGCATTTGTTTTATTGGGTGATCTGAAATGACTTCATGGTTGATCGCAGCAAGTGGCAATGAAGTAAAAGAAGGCAGGATGAAGCCTTTAGATGCAGGAGGGAAAAGAATTCTCCTTATTCGCATAGAGGATGAAGTGTTTGCCATTGAGAACCGCTGTCCTCACATGAACTGTCCTCTTCAGGGCGGTATTCTCGAGGGTCATTCTATTAAATGTCCATGCCATAACTGGAGCTTTGACATCCGTACCGGAGCCTATGCAGCATCTGACAGTATCAGGTTAAACATATATGAAACACAGGAAAAGGATGGGAAGATATCCGTGCTTATTTGATATGGCAGGTATGTATCTATGACTCAGGAAAACAAGTGGATATTGGCAATAAAGGAAAATGAACTTGCAGATGGGGATAAGAAGGCCTTATTACTTGAGGGCAATAAGGTACTGGTCCTCAGAATAGATGGCGACTTTTATGCAATGTCGAATAAGTGTCCTCATATGCAATGCCCTCTTTCAAAGGGTACACTGGAAGGATATGTGATAAAATGTCCTTGCCACGACTGGAAATTTGATATCCGAAACGGTGAATTCCTTGATGCAACAGAGATCAAGGTCCCTATATATGAAACAAGCCTTATGGAAGGAAGTGTTTTTGTCAATATGGAAGGTGCAGGCAAATGAAGAAAGTTGTCATGTACACCCTCAGCACCTGTCCCTGGTGTATGAGGGCAAAGAAATTCTTCAGGGAAAATGATATTCCTTTTGAATATACGGATTATGATAAAGCAGATGACAGGACAAAACAGGCTATCAGGGACGACTGCAAGGCACATGATTCGGAAATGTCCTTTCCATTTGTGAAAATCGATGAAGATGTGGTTGTAGGGTACAACCCGCAGAAATATTCCAAATTATTGGGGCTATGAAGGTCCCTGTATGGGGCCTGTGTGCTCCGTATCCCTGTTCACAGGGAAAGATGGTACGATGAAACACGGGGGTGTGGTGTATGCCATAAGGGGAGATCATCCTTGGCAGCCTTATGGATATATCAGTGCAGTCACTCCTTAAATGTAAAAACAGGACGTGATATCAATGGGAACAGAAAAAGATGGTGTAATTGAGAACATAAGGACACGAAGAAGTGTCCGGGAATATACTGACAGGGAAGTAAGTGATGATGATATCCTTACGATCATCGATGCGGGTGTTCATGCACCTTCCGGTTTTAACAGCCAGCCCTGGTTCTTTGTGGTTGTGAAGAACCGGGAAATGATGAAAAGGATGTCAGATCATTGCAAACCACGTCTGCTGGCGCAACTGGAAGAGGTCACAGATGAGAATGCCATCGATTTTAAAAAAGAGCTTGCAAACGCCGATTTCAATATATTCTACGATGCTCCAGTAGTTATAATGGTCCTTGGAAGCAATGCAGGTTTTACAACGGACTATGACTGTTCCCTGTGTGCACAGAACATGATGCTTGCAGCACATTCCCTGGGGATCGGGAGTTGCTGGATAGGGACGGCATGTTTCATACAGGATAACTCTGAGTTCATGGCGGAGCTGGGGATAACTCCAAATTACCGGGTGGTCGCACCGATAGTGTTCGGATATGCGGCAAAAGAACCCGAAGAACCCGAAAAGAAAGACCCGGAGGTTGTCTGGGTAAGGTGAATTATATTCCGGCATACTATAATATAATATAATTTAATATACTATATAATATAATATAATATAATATAATATGCCATGCTAAATATTTTTGATGCAGGATATGGTTTCCGTTTTTCTATCCTGCAAACCATACTTTGATGCGATTACACATTCCTTATCTTGTTCTTATGCTTCTGCGGAGCGAAAGTTACCCTCACCAAGCGGAACATAGCTTTGCGGTTCGGACCATTTCGCAGCAAGCTCAGTATCCCGGACTTCCAGGATCGTATTTGTTATCCTGTCAAGCATGCGCATTGATCCATTATATCCCAGTGTCAGTATCCTCTGGGCTCCTACTCTGTCATGTATGGGGAATCCGAATCTTATTAACGGTATGTTCATCTCCTTTGCAATATACTTCCCATTGGAATTGCCTATAAGCATCTGTGGCTTTGCCTTCCTTACAGCATCATTGAAACTATCAAAGTCCACATCTTCAAGTATAGTGACATCGCAGTCCGGCTTAACCTGCTTCACTCTTTCCATTGCATGCTCGGCAAATCGGGGAGATTTGCTGGAGGCGACCACAAGTATCGGATGCATGCCATTTTCAAGGGCAAGAGAGAGCATTCCTAAAACGTTGTTAGGATCACCGTAAATGGCAACCTTTGTGCCGTAAACGTATTTGTGGGAATCCACCATGGCATCAATGAGTCTGCCTCTTTCTTTCTGGAAATCCTCCGGTATATCTGCTCCGGATATGCAGGATAGGGCGTTAAGCACCCTGTCAGTGTATTCAAGTCCTATCGGAAGAGGCAGATCCTGTGACGGGACATCGAATGTCCTTTCAAGGTAATTGACAGCCCTGTTATCGTTGGTAATTCCAAGACCAATGCTTGCAGCACTGTTCTTCATGTCTGCGATATCAGCATGTGTCGTTCCTCCGGGCGGTATCTTATGCAGATCTCCTGTCATAGGAGCGTCAAATGTTTCTGATATGTCGGGCAGAAGGACGAACGAGTTCTGCCCGACGACGGTGCCGAATATATGCTTCAGTTCCCTTGTATCTTCAGGAGAGATGTTCTCGGATAATATTACATTGAGCTTGTTATTGAATATCTCCTTTCTTGAATTGACCATCGTAAAGGTCCTGACAATAGCTTCCACCGCCTTGATGTATCCGCTATTGTGGCTTTCCTCGTAACTGGGCGTAGGGACGGGGATTATTATCCTTTCATCACCAATGTCTTCCTCTTCCCTGAATTCATCGATGATACGATTAATATCATCGCCTATGGTCTCGGCAAGACATGTGGTTGAAACCCCGATAACCTTCGGGTCATAGCGTATGATGATATTCTTAAGTCCCTTCTTCAGGTTCTCGCTTCCTCCATAAACAGCTCCTTTCTCACTGAGCGAGCTTGAGCCTATATCCACGGGCTCCCTGAAGTGATGTGCCAGATGTAGTCTCATATACGTACTGCAGCCCTGTGAACCATGCAGAAGTACCATGGAATCCTCTATTCCCTTAAAAGCCATGACACTGCCAATGGGCTGGCACATTATACATGGATTGACCGTTGTATAATTCCGCTCTGTCATGCCATTGACTCCTGTAATGCAATGTTGTTCATTTCGTTCATATTGCTTCTCTCCCCTGTTATCCTGTCATTATCTGAACCATGTTCTGCGGATCTTTTGTTACATTGTCCGGTCCCTGCGGCTGATGATGTGGCTGCCAGTTTGCTTCCAACATATCTCCATACGGGACTGTTGATGGAAGTATCCAGTTCCCTTGCAAAGTTCAGGAATCCGTCATAGCCCTCAAACTCAATTACCCTGTCATGATTAAAATCACAGAAAGCAACTCCCAGCTTGTAAGCCAGGAACCTTTCCTTAACGCCTGCTACCATCAGGTCTGCTTTCTGCCTGACAAGAAGTTCGGCAAGCTCCAGGGGATTTGCATCATCCACGATGATCGTTCCATCCTTTACCTGGTAACTTATCTGTTTGTAATCATCACGCTTCCCCGTCTGCGTGCCAATTATGACCACTTCCATGCCCAGCTCCCGGAAGCCCTTTATCAGTGTCAGTGCCTTTGCAGCACCACCCATGTATATGGCTGCCTTCTTTCCCTGAACCCGGTTCCTGATGGCTTCTATCTCGGGCATGATCCTCTTTGTTTCATGCTCGATTATCTCCTCAGCTATTCTCTTCATCTCATCTGACCCAAAGAAACCGGCAGTCTCTCTCAGGGCAATTGCAAGATCCTCTATTCCAAAGTAACTAACCTTTATGAAAGGTATGTCGTATTCCTTCTTCATCCACTTTGCAAGATAGGTCATGGAACCTGAGCACTGCACCAGGTTAAGCTGAGCTGCGTGTGCCTTTGATATGCTGTCTGCAGTTGCATCCCCTGTCATGGAAGTGATGACCTGTATGCCCATCTTCTCAAAGAGGGGCTTTACCAGCCAGACATCCCCGGCGACATTGTAGTCCCCAAGTATATTGATCCTGTATTCTGATCGGATATCAGGCTTCTTTGTTCCGATGAGCTGCATAAGTGCATTACATGCTGCCTTGTATCCGTCAGACTTTGTTCCCTTGAATCCTTCTGACTGCACAGGTATCACGGGTATGCCTGCTCTGTCAGTGGCTTCCTTGCAAACTGCCTGGAGATCATCGCCGATTATACCGACAATGCAGGTCGAATACACAAAGATGACCGGAGGGTTGTATAAGCTGACCAGTTCATCGACACATTTTGTGAGTTTTTTCTCTCCACCAAACACAACATCAAGTTCCTTCATATCAGTTGAAAAGCTGGTGCGGAACGTTTCCTTATCACTTGAAAGGCTACCCCTTATATCCCATGTGTAACTTGCACATCCTATGGGGCCGTGTACCAGATGTATGGCATCTGTTACGGGATTCAATGCTACCCGGGCTCCTGAATATACACAGGCCCTCTGGCTCATTGAACCTGCAATGGATGTATTGTCGCAGGCAAGCTCTTCACTGCTCTTTGCCTGTTTCAGTGCTATGTATGGTTGTCTTTCATCCAGCGTGTTGATCACGCGTGTAATGTCTGGCATCTTCTCACTCCAAAATAATATAGAATAATATGTGGGGTCGTTATTGCACGACCTCCAGTTCTTCTTCGGGAATAGTCTTGTCCTTTATGTCCAGGAAAGTGTTCCCTATCCACTCTATCATGCGTGCTGCCCCTGCATATCCCATTACGGGGAAGTGGTGCAGGTTGGCCCTGTCCATTATCGGGAACCCCACTCTTATCAGTGGTATGTCTTCAGCAAGTGCTATATGCTTACCATAGGTATTGCCTATCAGCATGTCAACGGGCTCATTCTTGATGATCTGGTGAAGTGTGAACAGGTCCGCACCGCTAAGGATCTGTGAATTGGGGTATAGCGGATGTACCATTTCTGATACCCTTTCCTCAAAACTCTTGCTCACTGTACCGGAAAGTACCACCGCAGGCTCCATTCCCATCTCAAGCACAAGACCTGTCAGGCCCTCAATTATATCCGGGTCGCCGAATATGGCTACCTTCTTTGCGTAGTAGTGAGGGTGAGCATCTGTCATCATATCCACGACCCTTGCCCTTTCCTGTTCCAGCTCCGGTGGGATTGCCACGTTTGCAAGCTCAGCTGCCTTCATGACAAACCTGTCCGTAAAGCGTATGCCTATTGGTGCAGGTCCTATCTGTACTGGCATTTTGAACCTGCTCTTAAAGACCGTTGCTGCTGCTCCGCCGGCCATGTTGCATAGTGCGATGGTTCCCATGGAATTTGCACTGTCTTCCACATCACCTATTGGTGTTCCTCCCCTGCAATAGAGTTCTCTGTCCCCGGTAAGTCCGGAGTCAAATACATCTGTCTGGTCAGGGAACACGATCGCGGTGATCTTCATTAGCGAGAGGATCCGCTTTATCTCACGGATGTCTCCGGGGTCCACAAAACCAGGTATGATGTTAAGCTTCCCGTTTGGTTTTGTCTTTGTGGCAAAGGTTGTGACAAATGACTTTACCATGTTGTCATAACCAGTTACATGAGAACCTACATAACTGGGGGTTGATGCAGCACAGAGCTTGATGGACGGGTCTATCAATTCCTCCATCTGCACATCATCTATTATCTGGTTCACGTCGTCACCAATGGTCTCTGCAACACATGTAGTATGGATCGCAATGACTTCCGGTGTATAAACAGCTTCAATGTTGGCAAGAGCCTGCTTAAGGTTTGAAGCACCTCCAAATACGGCAGTCCCTTCATAGAAACTGCTGGTTGTACCCAGGGTTGGTTCCCTGTAGTGCCGTGTCAGGCACATTCTCAGGTAGGAAAGACATCCCTGTGAGCCATGGCTGTGGGGCATACAGTTGTGTATGCCCATTGCAGCATATACTGCTCCAATAGGCTGGCATATCTTGGCGGGATTGATGACCAGTGAATCTCTTTGGACGTTTTCCTTTGGTGTATAATCTAGCATTTTAAGACCTCCTTTATTCTCCCTTCCATGGTATCTTCTGGAGTTGCCAGCTTGGGTTATTCACTGCCATATCCACATCCCTTGCAAAGTTGAGCACTCCGGAGAAGCCTGTGTAGCGTCCACTGTAATCATACGAATGTATCTGCCTGGAAGGGACTCCCATCTTCTGTGCCCAGTACTTGTCCTTGATACCTGAACAGAAAAGGTCCGGTTTAAGCTCCTTGATGAGGAATTCAGTCTCGTAGTGGTTGAGGTCATCCACAGCGATGGTGCCATCCTTCATTTCAGGTAACATTCCTTCGTAATTCATAAGCCCGAGTTTTTCCCTGAGTTCCTTCATGCGCTCTTCACTGATGGCAGGTGTGAAATTCTCATCTCTTTTGTAGTGCAGGTCTTCAAGGATTCCACTTGATGCCTTTTCCTTCATGCTTTCAAGGATCTGCCTGCCTTCGTAGTCATCACGGTGGGCAAACTGGTATCCGGCAACAACTACCTTCATGCCAAGGTCCTCGAAGAGATTCTGGTAGTGATGTGACCTGGATCCGCCGGAGTAGATGAAAGCTGTCTTGCCCATGAGCTTGTTCCTGTACTTCTCAAGTTCAGGCATTATCTTTGCAATTTCCTCCTCTATTACTTCCTCTGTCTTTTTTGTAAGCTGGGGATCGTCAAAGAATGCTGCCATCTTGCGCAGTGACTTCTTTGTACCTTCGATTCCGACGTAGTTCACTTTTAACCATGGGACTCCGTACTTCTCTTCCATCATGCGGTTGGTGTAGTTAACCGACCTGTGGCAGAGGAGGATACTGAGCCTGGCCTTGTGTGCCTTTGCAAGGGTGCGAAATGAACCGTCTCCTGTAAAGCTTGAAACGATGCGGTATCCGATCTTTTCAAAGAGTGGCCTGATTTCCCAGAGATCTCCTCCAATGTTGTATTCACCAAAGATGTTGATGTCAAAGGGTGTGGGATCTTCCAGTTCCTCGGTACCGATCAGGTGTTCCATAAGGACGTTGCTTGCGATGTGGTGTCCTGCTGACTGGCTCACACCTCTGTAGCCTTCACAACGCAGGGCCATTACCTTGATACCATGTTCCTCTTCTGCATTGCGTGCCACTGATTCAATATCGTCTCCGATAAGTCCCACCGGACAGGTTGCACAGATGGAGATAGCA
Organism: Methanolobus sp. WCC5; assembly: GCF_045690325.1. Taxonomy (GTDB): domain Archaea; phylum Halobacteriota; class Methanosarcinia; order Methanosarcinales; family Methanosarcinaceae; genus Methanolobus. The sequence goes on from NZ_CP146981.1 coordinate 2,294,703, forward strand.
CCAGGCTTGAAGATCCTGACTGCATCATCAATGGCTGCTTTGAGCTTTTTCTCACCACCAAACACAATGTCTGTTTCCTGCATGTCGGTGGAGCAGCTGTATTGTATGAAGTTGTCGCCGCCTTCTTCTGCCTTTGCCATGTTACGCCTGGTTCCCCATGTGTAATATGAACATCCAATAGGGCCATGTGTGATATGGATCATGTCCTTGATGGGTCCCATGACCACTCCTTTCCCGCCGGCATATGCACAACCCCGGCTTGTCATTATACCGGGAATTGTCCTGGCGTTGGCTTCGATATGCTGATCAGAAGCACATGAATCTTTGACTGTGAAGTGCTGTCTCCTGTCCTTTGCAACCTTTTCGGGGTATATCTTCATCATCTCGTCAAGGACATTCTTCGAATGTTCTATTTCAGAGCTCATTCCATGTCCCTCCCTACGGTCATTTCGCCGGATTCGCCTGTCCTTACCCTGTATGCTTCCGGGATGTCTGTGACAAAGACCTTTCCATCCCCTGCATGGCCGGTCTGGTTTACTTTGATTATCTTCTGCACTATCCTGTCAGCTGCCCTGTCATCAACGACCACTGTGAAAAGGCGCTTTGGAACAAATGGTACGTGGCTTAGGTTCGGCTCTTCCTGTTCAGGAAGCGGCGGGTCGAATTCATAGCACAGTCCCTTCTGCTTTCCTCTGCCCATGACCTTTTCGACAGTGAATGAGGGGTATCCGCATTCAGATAGTGCATCAAGGGTCTTTTGCACCTTATTCATGCGGATTATTGCCGTTATTTCCTTCAATTGAGACTCCCCCTGGTTTTAAAGTCCGCATTCGCCGGTGCGTATGGTATAAACACTTTCCACAGGATTCACGAAGATCTTTCCATCCCCGTATTTGCCTGTGTGGGCAGAATCCCTGATTATATCTACTACCTTTGATTTGTTCTCTTCATCGACAACCATCATGAGCATTGTCTTTGGAAGTTCATCAAACTGTATATCTGCCGTATGGATGCCCCTTTGCTTTCCTCTTCCAAAGACGTCGGTTTTGGTCAGGGATACAAAACCTTCTTTCTCAAGGGCTTCCACGATATCGGGTACCTTGTCTGGCCTGACTATTGCACGGATCATCTGCATTGTTTCTCACCTCATATCTCGACTATACCGAATTCCACCATCATTGATTCAAGGTCCTCCAGTTCCAGCGGGGTGGGTACGACAAACCTGTCATTCTCTTCTATGTTCGTTGCCAGGGTCAGGTATTCCTTTGCCTGGTCACAGTCCGGGTCAAAGTCGATAACTGTCTTCCTGTTGATCTCTGCACGCTGGACTATGTTATCCCTTGGCACGAAGTGGATGAGCTTGCTTCCAAGCCTTTCTGCGAATGCCTCCAGAAGTTCGCGTTCTCCGTCTACCTTCCTGCTGTTACAGATTATCCCGCCAAGACGTGCGCCACCCTTGGCGTACTTCCGGATGCCCTTGCAGATGTTGTTCGCTGCATAGATGGCCATGAGTTCCCCGCTGGCTACAATGTAGATCTCCTGCGCCTTTCCTTCACGGATGGGCATTGCAAAACCTCCGCATACGACATCTCCAAGTACATCATAGAAAACGTAATCAAGTTCATCCTCGTATGCACCGAGGTTCTCAAGCAGGCCGATAGATGTGATGATACCCCTTCCGGCACAACCAACTCCCGGTTCAGGACCTCCGGATTCCACACACTTAATGCCGCCAAACCCCGGTTGCAAAAGCTTGTCCAGTTCTATGGATTCATCACCTTCCGATCTTAATGTGTCAAGTACTGTCTTCTGGCTAAGACCTCCAAGAAGCATTCTTGTGGAGTCCGCTTTAGGATCACATCCTACTAACAGTATCTTTTTTCCCATTGTGGCGAGTGCCGCTGTCAAATTCTGTGTTGTCGTTGACTTGCCAATTCCGCCCTTTCCGTATATTGCTACTTGTCGCATGGTCTTTTCCTTCTGTACTCATTTTGTTTGTTCTGGGTGTGTTGTACAACTGTGTATATTATTGGAGCTGCTTTAATTTTTATCATACAACGGAATCCTATGTACTATGTTTTAGTATATAAAATAGTCTATTAATATGTTAGTTACTATATTTTTATTAAATTTTATTTGCTGTTGCAGCATGCTACACAACTAAGTCGTATCTATGTGCACTCATCCCGAAACCCAATGCAGCAGCAATCTAAAACAATATGATTGAAGGTTGCTCCTCAATATTTATTGAAAAAAGCATTGTGTAGTTTAAATTACGTGAAATGTCACAATTGTTGCCTATATATCTGTGCAATAATTTCTCATCTGTGTTTACTGCTCAACAGTTATAAAAACACCCCATTATAATTTTAATTTCTTAGCTATGTGCCTCTCTATATGCTTTTATTCTACATATTAAATATTTCTGAGGTAGAAAGGTTTAAATCTTATCTTCTCTATATGCTTTACTATTAATGCATCATCATTATGATGGTAATAATGTATCATTTATCTTATTAAAATCACAAAGGTGAAGAGATGGCTGATCTAGGATTGAATGTGCTAAAAATAAAGAAAAGATTTCTACTTGTATCGATCATGATATCTATTTTCATGATGTCGGGACTGGCTGGTGCTGTTGTTAATGAGACTGCGCCTGCACAAGGCTTAATTGAAGAAAACCAAACCGCTAAAGCAAGCAGCGATTTAATTCCAATGCTGCAATTTTTCCTTGATGCAACTGACAATGAAAAACTTATGAAAGTAGCTTTCACTATTGAGTCTGTGGGAGGTAGTGTGCCTAGCTCTGCCATACCTCATGTCGCTTTATACTATTCTTCGGATGCTACCTTAAATCCTGCTGAAGACACACGTCTTGGATTTAAGAACGATGGTACAAATATTGACAATTCTATGGAGCTTACTGTTGCTGATATTAATGGTCATCCAATTCCTTCCCTTCCCACCGATGGGCGTTATTATATTGCAATTAGAACCGGTAGTACATGGTCTGATTCTTCCAGTCACGCTATAAGAATGAGACTTATTGGCGGTGATAATACTTTTTACGTTTCTTCTGGTTCTAATCCGAATGCAACCCTATTAGAGACCAATACATTAATTGCAGACACCACAACACCTGATGTAGATCTCTCCTATGATCCTTCAAATGTCACCACAGTTTCAGATGCAATCAATATCACAGCCCAGTTCACCGAATCTGTAAGCGATTCACCCCTCATTTCCATAATGCTCAATGGAGACACCCTCGTATCCTCTGCAACCATGATGGGAAGCGGAGATAACTGGTATTACAATTATACTAATGTTACCAACACCGGCAGCGGATACGCAAACGTGATCATCACAGCTTATGACCTTGCAGGCAATGTCAACAGCACACCAACAAACGCTACATTCCTTATTGACAATGCTGACCCATCAGTGACTCTGGACACGGTTTCACAGGATCAGTGGTTCAAAACTTCAGGAATCTGGTTTAACGGTACTTACAACGATGATGATTCAGGCATCAACAATTCCACATTCACTATCCAGGTGTTCAATAAGACAAGCAACGCCGAAGTTGTTGGTCTGGCTGGATCACACGACATATCCGGAACACCCTGGTTATTCAACTACAGTGAAATTTTGACAGAAGGTCTTTATAACGTAACAGTATCTGTAGATGACTTCGTAGGCCTTAATGCTATTACTACAGTTGACTTCGGTGTTGATTTGACCAGTCCTGTAATAGTAATTGATTCTCAACTTGCAGGTATGAATTTCTCATCATGGGCTGATATATCTATCAACGGTACTTACTCTGATGCAGGTGGTTCAGGTATAGATGTGGATTCGTTAAGATTTGTGCCGGATGCTTTGGGTTCTTCCATTCACAATGATGGAACTCTTTTGAAAAATGATACTACATTTAACCTTACTTTTACTGAACAACAAGCACTAAATATACACCCCAACCTTCAGAATGGTACATTTAACGTAGGTGTTCATATCAACGACAACGCTACAAATCTCAAGATTGCTGAGGTAGGGCCTTTTAAAGTTGATCCGATAGCCCCTGAAATCTCTCTTGACACTGTTAGTGAAGGACAATACTTCAACACAGTCACTCCTGCCATCTGGTTCAACGGTACCTATAGTGATAATCTTGTAGGTATCAATGCAAGCACATTTGCATATGCATTATTCAATTCCTCCGGACTGGTTTCGGACTTTGAATTCTTAGAAGGAGGAATCCATACAGATGAACTCTACAACTATAGTGCTGCATTTGATGTTGAAGACGTTTACAACATATCCTTTGCCATCAGCGACTATGTCTATAACACCGATGTGACCTTCGCCAACTTCACAGTTGACTGGACCGCTCCGGTGATCGCTCTTGATACTATGTATGAAGGTATGAACGTCACACCCGCAAATGTAGCATTCAACGGTACTTATACGGACAACGTTGCAGGTGTTGATAACAGCACACTGGGCGTCAAGGTCTATAATGTGACATCTAACGAGCTTGTTGGCTCTGCTGGTGGAACCGACACAACATCTAACTTCAACTATACTTACCCTGGACTTGCCGATGGTGACTACAATGTAACTATCGAAGTTGATGACAACGCCGGTAATTTAGCTTCATTTGTGGCCAACTTCACAGTTGACTCCGTAGCTCCGGTAATTACTCTTGACAGCATCACCGAGGGTATGAACATTTCATCGGGTACTGTTGTATTCAATGGTACCTATTCAGATGACTCGGGTGTTGATGACAATACACTGGACATCAGGATATACAATACGATATCCAATGCGCTTGTGGACATTGTTACAACCGGAACAAGCACTGCTGATCACTTCAACTATACATACAGTGGTCTTGCGGATGGTCGTTACAATGTGTCTGTATCTGTGAGTGATATCCCTGGTAATGTCGACACTACCTCAGTCAACTTCACAGTTGATGCAACCGATCCGTCACTGACCCTTGATACTATCAGCGAAGGTGTCAATCTTACAGACAACCTTGTATGGTTCAACGGTACCTACTCTGATGAAGAAGGCACTGGTGTCAACCTCAGCAGTCTTGTGCTCATGGTCAACGGAACGGTAGTGGATGAAATAGAGCCAGGTGCATCTGCTTATAACCACTCCATTACGCTTGCGGATGGTGCTCACAACGTATCCGTCTCTGTAAGCGACTATGCAGGCAACACCAATACAACCGGAACAGTCAACTTCAGAGTTGATACGGTTGATCCGGTAGTGACCCTTGATACCATCAGTGAAGGTGTCAATCTCACAGAGAGTCTTGTATGGTTCAACGGTACCTACTCTGATGCAGGTGCAGGTATTAACACCAGCAGTCTTGCCATCCTCGTCAACGGAGCAGAAGCAGAATTAACAGGTACTGCTAATGAGAACAGTTACAACCATTCCATCACGCTTTCAGATGGTGACTACAATGTCTCTGTGTCTGTAAGCGACTATGCTGGACTCACTGACACAACAGAGCTGGTCAATTTCACAGTTGATGTAACCGATCCGTCACTGACCCTTGATACTATCAGCGCAGGTGTCAAGCTCACAGACGATCTTGTATGGTTCAACGGTACCTACTCTGACGATGTCACTGGTGTCAACCTCAGCAGTCTTGTGCTCATGGTCAACGGAACGGCAGTAGATGAGATTGCGTTCAAAGGCGCATCCGCATACAGTCACTCCATCACGCTTGCAGACGGTGCTCACAACGTATCCGTCTCTGTAAGCGACTATGCAGGCAACACCAATACAACCGGAACAGTCAACTTCAGAGTTGATACGGTTGATCCGGTAGTGACCCTTGATACCATCAGTGAAGGTGTCAATCTCACAGAGAGTCTTGTATGGTTCAACGGTACCTACTCTGATGCAGGTGCAGGTATTAACACCAGCAGTCTTGCCATCCTCGTCAACGGAGCAGACGCAGAATTAACAGGTACTGCTAATGAGAACAGTTACAACCATTCCATCACGCTTTCAGATGGTGACTACAATGTCTCTGTGTCTGTAAGCGACTATGCAGGACTCACTAAGACAACAGAGCTGGTCAATTTCACAGTTGATGCAACCGATCCGTCACTGACCCTTGATACTATCAGCCAAAATGTCAATCTTAAAGACAATCTTGTCTGGTTCAACGGTACCTACTCTGACGATGTCACTGGTGTCAACCTCAGCAGTCTTGTGCTCATGGTCAACGGAACGGCAGTAGATGTAGTTGAGCCAGGAGCATCCGCATACAACCACTCCATCACGCTTGCAGATGGTGCTCACAATGTATCAGTCTCTGTAAGCGACTATGCAGGCAACCCCAATACAACAGGAACAATCAACTTCGAAGTTGATACGGACACCCCATCACTGACCCTTGATACAATTTCAGAGGGAGATGCATTTGCCACCAACGATCTGTGGGTCAATGGAACTTACTCTGATGCAGGTATAGGTAGTATCAACACCAGCAGTCTTGTCATCCTTGTCAACGGAGTAGCTGAAGCATCAATAAATACTGTCAATGAGGACGGTTACAACCATAACATCACACTTTCAGATGGCAGCCACAATGTATGGGTGTCTGTAAGTGATGATGCCGGTAATACAAATACAACCGGGGTAGTCAACTTTACCACGGATACAACTCCACCGGCATCCATGACAGGTGTTACGGTTGAAGATCTGCAAAATGCTGGCAGGAGCCTGAATGTCAGCTGGGATAAAATCGAAGTTGAAGACTTTGCCAGCTACAACATCTACATCAGCAGATTACCGATCACCGATGTTTCTGGTATGACTCCTGAAGCTAATGTAGCTGATGTCAATACAACTACAACCCCTCTCGAGACCATCGATGGTGATCCGATCACAGATGGTGTGGAATATTATGTTGCAGTTGCAGCAAATGACACTGTTGGCAACCAGAACGATACAGTGGTATCCTTTGGTCCGGTCAAATCGTTCCCTGACATGACACTGACCCTGGAGCAGGGCTGGAACCTTGTTTCAGTACCGGGCAGATTGGACAATTCCAGCACAGAAGATGTTTTCGGTGAAAGATATGTGTTCTATTATGATGCAGCATCATCTGCAGAAATAAAATGGGACACCTCTCCTGAAAACATAGTTCCTTGCAGAGGGTACTGGGTATACAATGCCAATGACACAGTGGATTCAGTTAACCTCCTGTTCGAATACATGCCTGTAGACGGAAGTGTTCCAAAGATACCTCCTACACAGGACCTGGTTGCGGGCTGGAACATGATAGGCCACACCTCTGCAGACCCTATTAACGTAACCACTTCCCTGGCATCTATAACAGGCTCCTACAGTAACCTCCTTAGATATTCAGGATCAGAAGGATGGGAAAGGTATATCAATGCAGAACTCAATGAGATCGAGCAGATGAATGCTGGTGAAGGGTACTGGATCTTCATGACGGAGAACAAGACATACGCAGCAATTGACGCCTACTATGAGAATCTTCCAGTTTGAAGGCTCGATAGTTGAAACTGGTGCAACTGCACCAGTTCTCTTTATTTATTTTGGAGAAATAATGTATGGTTCTTAACCCAGGAAACAAAACCATTGTTTGCTTTGCAACATCGATTTTCATTTTAATGTCAATTACTGCAGTTTTCGCAATACCTCTGACTCCACTGTCCGTTCAGGGTGATGTCACTATAGACGGTAATCCTGCACCTGCAGGTACTGTTGTCACAGCTGAAATGGAGGGGGAACTGGTAGATTCGTACACTGTGCAGTCCACAGGTCAATATATGCTGACAATTCCCGGCGAATCCAGTGATGCCGATAAGCTAATTGAGTTTTTTGTGAACGGGGATAGGACAGATATTACCCAAAACTGGGAATCAGGGGCAATTGTAACAATAGACCTGTCAATCTCAACAGCTGATAGTTCAGATACACAGTCTTCTTCGGCCTCATCATCCTATTCATCCTTTAATTCAGATACTGAAAGACCATCCGAAGATCCAGGCTCAGAAGAGTCTCCTTCAGATCAACCCAATGATACTGAAACAGTGGCTGATGAACCGGAAACCATGCCGGATAATGGCCCTGGTACATCAGAAACTGCAGAAAACCCATCATCTTCCAAAGCAATTCCCGGTTTTGCCTCATTTACTGCGATAATTGGATTTATCATACTTTGTATTGGAGCAAATCGAAATAAGAAGGAATAAAACATGAGAACGCATCATCTTCAATCGACGAAATTACTACTTACCACTATGATGCTGTTATCCTTATTGGCAATTCCTGTAATGGCTAATAGCATACCACCATTGCCCAATACATTTAGTGGCAATGTTACGCTGGATGGTTCAGAAGCACCTGTCGGTACAACAATAAAAGCATATATAGATTACCAGAATGATACTGAACCTGATGGTTCTGCCAATATCACGATTGACGGTCATTATGAAATACATGTGCAGGGCAACTCCGCCGATCATCAGAAAGAAATAACTTTCATAATTGATGATTCTGCTGCAGTACAAACCGCAGAGTTCAGCATTTATGCTCCTCATCCGACAGTTCTGGATATTTCTACAACAGGTACGGCTGTAAAAATAAGCCCCGAAGAATCTTCAATTTTCAGTGATACAACAAATCCAGAAGACAAACAAGTAACCGGTACATCTTCGGACACTGAAAAGTCTTTGAACGGATTCTCTTTTATTCTGGCTATTGGGATGCTGGCTTCTGTATTTTTAATAAGTAAGTTCAGACGCAAGGGTGATTTGCAATGAGTGGAATAAGAAGACTTACAAAAGTAACAATGCTATTATTGTTGCTTGTATGCATGACACCCGGATTAATGGCAGGAGCAGATCCAAACGTAGGGCCAAATACGTTTGTTGGAACGGTTATGATCAATGATACAGCTGCGCCTGTAGGTACTGTTATAGAGGCATATATTGATTATGGCACTCTAGTTCATGGAAGCACGACAATAACAGATGCAGGTAACTATACCATCCATGTTTCTCCCAGCAGCAGCAGCGATGTGGGCAAGACCATTACATTCAAAGTAAAAAATATTAATGCAACACAAACAAGTGTTTTTCTAGAGGGCCTTGGTCATGTGCGCACTCTAAATCTCACTGCTTATGACTACGATCCTCCTGTAACCACCATCGCTGATGCACCATCGGGCTGGCAGAACAGTTCCTTTACTATTAATCTGACCGCTACTGACGAGGGGTCTGGTGTTAATTCCACATTCTACAAGGTCAATGATGGTTCGTGGACTTCCGGCACCTCTGTCCTGATCGACACTGATGGTAATAACACTGTCATGTACTATTCAGTTGATAATGTGGGCAATGTCGAGTCTAATAACACTGTCTATGCGAAGCTGGATACCACTGCTCCGGTCACCACCGACGATGCACCAGTTGGCTGGCAGAACAGTTCCTTTACCATCACTCTTACTGCAAGCGATGTTTCCGGCTCCGGTGTTAATTCCACATTCTACAAGGTCAATGACGGTTCGTGGATCTCCGGTACCTCTGTCCTGATCGATACTGATGGTAATAATACCGTTACGTATTATTCAGTTGATAATGTCGGTAATGTTGAGTCTAATAACACTGTCTATGCGGAGCTGGATACCACTGCTCCTGTAGTCTACATTGACCCGGTGACCACACCTACTAATGTTAGCAGTCAGACCATAAACGGTAGTGTTGTTGACGTCAATCTTGCTTCAGTTACTGTAAACGGCGTCTCTGCTTCCCTTGATGGTAACAACTACTCTGCGACCATTGATCTTACAGAAGGTGCCAATACGATCACTGTTGTTGCGGTGGACTCTGCAGGCAATAGTGGTTCCAATAGCAGCACTTCCATTGTGCTTGATGCAGTTATTCCTGTAGTCTACATTGACCCGGTGACCACACCTACCAATGTTAGCAGTCAGACCATAAACGGTAGTGTTGTTGACGTCAATCTTGCTTCAGTTACTGTAAACGGCGTCTCTGCTTCCCTTGATGGTAACAACTACTCTGCGACCATTGATCTTACAGAAGGTGCCAATACGATCACTGTTGTTGCGGTGGACTCTGCAGGCAATAGTGGTTCCAATAGCAGCACTTCCATTGTGCTTGATGCAGTTATTCCTGTAGTCTACATTGACCCGGTGACCACACCTACCAATGTTAGCAGTCAGACCATAAACGGTAGTGTTGTTGACGTCAATCTTGCTTCAGTTACTGTAAACGGCGTCTCTGCTTCCCTTGATGGTAACAACTACTCTGCGACCATTGATCTTACAGAAGGTGCCAATACAATCACTGTTGTTGCGGTGGACTCTGCAGGTAATAGTGGATCCAATAGCAGCATTTCCATTGTGCTTGATACAGTTATTCCTGTGGTCTACATTGACCCCATGGATGAATTTACAAATGTTAGCAGCCAGACCATAACAGGTACTGTGGATGAGATCAATCTTGCTTCGGTTACAGTAAACGGAGCGTCTGCTTCACTTGCTGGTGCCAATTATTCTGCGACCATTGATCTTACAGAAGGTGAGAATAATATAACGGTAGTAGCCACAGATAATGCAGGTAATACTGGTGTCAATAGCACTTCAATTGTCCTGAACCTGGGTCCGGATCCCGTACCTCCTGTATTGAGTGATCTGACAATTGTTCCCGGCAAAATACTAAATATTACAACAGACAGTGCACTTGTTACTGTTAATGTAACGGATGAGATATCAGGTTTAAAGAATGTCACAATTGATCTTTCTGAGATTGCTGAACCTGTAACGGAGATGACATATCTGGGTAATGATATTTACTCCTATTCTATCTCCACACAAATGGCAGGTAACTTTTCCTTTACTATCACAGCTGTTGATAATGCAGATAATTCTGTTACATCTTCTCAGTTCTACCTGAATGTTACTACTTCTGATGAAGTAATAGGCACTTATTCAGGAGGAGACGGTCTCTCTGTCAATGAGATAGAACAGGCAATTGCTGACAACGGAGCAGGTCTGGTGTCTGATAGAATAGTACTGGCACTTATAGAGGATTATTTCAGATAAAGGAGTTAGTATTATGAATATATTATCAAAAAGGGCTATTGTGTTAATGGTAATGTCATTGCTGCTGGCAACACAGGCGGTTGCAGGATTGCCATTGCCTTCATCTGAAAGGGTACTCCCTGCATCAGTGAATACCGGAGAAGTATTTAACGTTACTATAAATATGAGCAATTACGGACCCTTTGGAATGGTGAATGAAACCATACCTGCAGGTTTTGATTTTATAGGTCTGGTTTCAGAGGATAACATCACTGTGAATGAAAATGATCCATCATATTTATTTTACTTCTTCGGTCTTGATGAATTCACCTATACTCTGGAGGCTCCTTCAACTGCAGGGACCTACAGCTTTGATGGGTATCTTAATTCATCCATTGCCCAAGAAGTAAACGTCACCAATACACAACTCCGTGTGGTTTCACCTTCCTCTGGTTCCCCTGGTTCCTCAGGCGGTGGAAGCAGTGGAGGCGGCGGCGGAGGTGGCGGTGGTGCCACCGGAGAAGCCTTTGAGAACATATTAGCAAAGTATTCGCAGTTAGTGCCTGTTTTTATAGGTTCGAATGTCAATTATGAATTCGATGAGGCAAGCGAAATAACTTATATCAAATTCAAGGGTGCCACAAATTCCGGTCAGGTCAGGACACTTATTGAGGCTTTGAAGGATAGGTCCGGCCTGGTTAGTGAGGATGCACCAGCTATGGTTTACCGCAACATTAATATCTGGGTGGGCAATGCCGCATTTGGTATAAACAATATGCAGAACCCTGTAATAGGATTTAAGGTAAGCAAGGAATGGCTCTCCGGGAATGATATGGATGCCTCTTCGATCTTCCTTTTCCACTACGATAATGGCTGGAATCAATTAGAAACGATGCAAACAGATGAAGATGCATCCTACTATTACTATGAGGCAAAAGCAACAGACTTCTCACACTTTGCTATATCAGCATTAGGAATGCCTGGTAAGGAAGACAATGCTGGGGAGTTGATCATCGAAGAAGAACCAGCCATCGAAGAAGAGCCCACTACTGAAGAAGAGGAAACAAAGAGCACGCCTGGATTTAGTGCAATGATTGGTCTGGTCTTTGTATCGGTTGCTTTTGTTGTGAGTAGAAAGTTCAGGAAATAAATACGTAATTTATGGAAGGCAGTTGTCTGCCTTTCTATTCTTTTTTTGCATTCATTTGTGCCATCTTCCATTGTTTTCCCGATATTTTTTCAATTCAAGGTTCTCTTTGTTCTTGAGGGCAAAAACAGAAAGAAGCGGCATCTCTTTATATATACGGTTATATGACATATTACGTTTTGGATTTATATTAGGTTGCAGATTCAAGCTTTTTATCAGTAATTGGGAGTCTGATCTGCGTATATTTACCCGTTGTTTCCGTTCCCATTTACAATTTCCATTACTTCCCTGAAACTCTCAAGTGATGCTTCTATGTTCTCGATTATCTCGTTTGCAAGTATGTCAGGATCTGGGAGATTGTCAAGGTCTGCAAGGCTTTTGTCCTTGAGCCAGAATATATCAAGGTTGGTTTTGTCTCTTGATACGATCTCTTCGTAGCTGAACCTTCGGAAACGGCCTTCGGGAGTCTCCTCACTCCACGTTTCCCTGCGTTTGTGGTGGTCTTCCGGGTTATAGCAGGTGATGAAGTCTTCAAGGTCAGAGTACTTCAGAGGGTTCTTTTTTAGTGTGTGATGCACGTTGGTACGGTAGTCGTATATCCATACTTCCTTTGTCCAGTGGTCTTTAGCTGCTTCTTTTGCCTGGAAAAAGAGTACATTGGCTTTTACTCCGTGAGCGTAGAATATGCCGGTGGGTAAACGAAGTATTGTGTGCAGGTCCATTGTTTCCAGAAGCTTTTTACGCACGGTTTCCCCGGCTCCTCCTTCAAAGAGAACGTTATCAGGCAAGACCACAGCAGCCTGACCTCCTGTTTTGAGAATAGTATGAATGTGCTGCACGAAGTTAAGCTGCTTGTTGCTGGTAGTTACCCAGAAGTCCTGACGGTTGTATGTGAGGTCTTCTTTTTCAAGCCCTCCTTCTTCGTTGGTGAAGGTCATGCTGCTCTTCTTCCCAAACGGAGGATTGGTGAGGATGTAATCGTAGCGATCACCTGAATCGGCTATGAGTGCATCAGATATGGATATAAGGGGTTCGCTGTCTATCTCGCCGATGTTGTGCAAAAAGAGGTTCATAAGAGCCAGCCTGCGGGTTCCGGGTACTATTTCATTGCCGCCAAAGGTTTTGTTCTTCAGGAACCTGCTCTGGTCCCGGTCAAGTTGTCCATGAGTGTGTAATGTCAGGAAATCATAGGCTGCAAGGAAGAAACCGCCTGTTCCACAGCAGGGGTCGCCGATGGTCTTCATGGGCTGCGGTTGCAGACATTCCACCATTACCTTGATTAGTGGTCTGGGTGTGAAGTACTGACCGGCTCCGCTTTTTGTGTCCTCTGCATTCTTCTGCAAGAGTCCTTCGTATATCTCGCCCTTGGTGTCAACGCCCATCATGACCCAGCTTTCCTTGTCGATCATGTCTATGACCTTGTACAGCATGGCAGGGTCACTTATCTTGTTCTGAGCTTTGAGGAATATCTGCCCGAGCATCCCCGGCTTTTTCCCAAGCTCATCCAGCAGGTTCCTGTAATGTAGATCCAGCTCAGCTCCGCGCTTCTGCCTGAGCACATCCCATGTGCATTCCTCCGGGATGCCAATATCCCTGCTATACGGCGGTTTCCTGTACTCCTCCGCCATCTTCAGGAATATGAGGAATGTCAACTGCTCCAGATAATCTCCATAGCTCACCCCTCCGTCACGCAGTACATTACAAAAGCTCCACACTTTGGATACGATGGATGATGTGTTCTCGGTCATGTTAATTCCAGATTATTCTAATCATTTTGAAAAGAAGTTTTTGTCGACTTTCGAGCTCTTCTGGACCGAATTTGTCTGTAAATGGAACAAGTTCATCAAGCGCAAATTTTGCCTTAAAATCCCTCATGTCCAATTTAGATTTGTAAAAATCTTCTCTCAAAGTTTCATTCCAATACAGCGTGTTATCGTATGACTTCAATTTATCAGAATATGGTTCATTACTGCTTGAAATGTTATCTTTTCCTTTTAACAAAAGAATACCACCGAGGCGGTTTCTTTCCTGCTCGAATACATCATCGTCATCATTGAAAAGTTTAAGGTTCTCTTCATTTCTTGACAGGATGTGTTCAATATGAAAACCTGTTTTTGGGCCTGTTTTAGTGACTAAGTCTTCAAATTGGTGTTTCATATTTAATTTAGTGTTTTCTGCAAGTAATTTTTCAATACGGGCAAAGAAGTATCTCTTAAAACGCATATTGAGATTAATTCCGGTGTTTTTGAAAAAAGCGTATTGAACAGGCTGTGATGCTTCTGAATTTCTCCGATTTGACAACTGTTCGAGTAAGTACTTATCAAAGACTTCTCTAATTTTAGCAATGGGTTCATCTCTAATTTCACTTGATATTTTATACAAGGTCTGACTGAATATATTGCTTTCATAAGCATTTTGAAGCTGGAGTAAGGAGAAAAAACGGTCAAGTTCATAAGCGATTTTTTCAATTTTTTCATCTTCTTCAACATCGTTTAGTTTGCATGAAGATAATATCAATAAAAATTGTCCGTCCATTTCATTCAATCTATTGAAAAAAACATGCTCATACGAGCTGTCATAATGCGAATAGGCTTTCCATATTTTTACATAAAGCTGTGTATAATAAGTGAATGTTTGTTCAAGAAAACGTTTTACTTCAGAAGGATTATGTTTCAACTTTAAATTGTTGTTAACATCATTGCTGAACATTTCCCTGTGGTAATCTCCATCAAAATATTTTCCTTCACTTTGTGCGTTAGAGAATTTAGATTTCAAGAAATATCTGAAAAAAGTATCAATTTCATCTTCTTTAAAGTCATTAATTGCTTGAACTTGCTTTTCCCATAGTCCATTGTAATCTTTTCTGTCCATTTCTATTTTATCTATCTGTCCCAAAAGTTTTCCTTTCAATATTTCATAGGGCTTTAGTCTAACTCCTCTGTCATTAATTACTTCAAAGATCATTGGAACATTTGTTTGCTCTACTGATAAATTGATTAGCACAAGACGATAAAGGAAATACATAGCAAAAGTTTCAAATTCATGCTTATCTGATAATTGTTCATCTAATAATCTGCTGATTATTTGATAATTGTCAAGCATGTTTACTGCTGTGATTCCGCTAGACACATCCATTTCTTTGAAATCCTTCTGACCTTCAAAAAGGTCTTTTAATATTGGTTCGTGTTTTTCATGATTCATCCAGAATGAATATTCCATTCCAGCCCAACCTGCAATTTTGCTTTCTAACCATTTATCTGTCTTAGATTCATATTTTTTAGACAGATTATACAGTTTCATTAAAATTAATGTGAGGGTTGTAAGTCGTTGTTGTCCATCCACAACATAGACTTTTCCTTCGACAGTGTTAGTAACATATGTGTTCAAATAATACCATGGATAGTTAGCAGAAATGGCTTCCTTGGTTGGATCAAGAGATTTGTGATTTTGATATTCTTGGATAAATCTGTAAAAGATGTCATCTAACAAACGTTCTACAGGTTCCTTTGTCCATTTGTAGTCACGCTGGTAGAAGTCGATATAGTATGTGGTATTTGAAAACAATTGATCAATATTCTGTTTATCTGGCGAAATATCCATATTAAAACACTCTCCTTTTTTACTTTCTCCTCAACTCTCTCCACACTTTAAATACGATGGGTGATGAATTTCAGTCATGTTTTTGGTCCCTAGGTTTGAAATAGTATTTTTGATTCGGACTGGTTGGTTTTTCAGGAATTGTAAGATGAAGCTTGCCCTCCTGAATTAGCGGATTCAGTATTTCCAGTCTGAAATATTCTCTGTCTTTCAATCCCATAAATTCTTGAATTTCAGCTCTGCTTCTTGGTTCAATGCAATATTCAAGCAGTGCGTCAGTTTTATCTATTTCATTTCTCTCAGCAGCTTGCGGGGTAGCTTGCGGGGTAGCTTGCGGGGTAGCTTGCGGGGTAGCTTGCGGGGTAGCTTGCGGGGTAGCTTGCATGGTAGCTTGCACGGTAGCTTGAGGGGTAAGAGGAACAATGATTTTAAAAATATCCCCTTCAAGTAACTTTGGGTCTGCTCCTCCTGAATATGCCTTTGTATATTTGTACAGCTTCCTTACACCTGAACCCAATTCATCCGCCCTTCCTATTTCCTTGAACAGACGGGCGATTACAGGATTTTTAGGATATGGTGTGAAGTCGAAGGGGTTGATAATTCCATGTCCATGCGGTCTGGTGGCGTTCTCTGATGTGACTTGATGATTTCCAATTATGAATTTTGCAGGGAATCCGTTGAGATACTCCCTGTGTATGAGTATGTTTGCAACAACTTCCCTGAACAGTTTGTCCCGCAGGCTGATCCTCTGGTCCTTTTCCAGGTAGAAGGGGTCTGGGAGGTGTTTTGCAACGAACGCCATGAGCCTGTCATAACTTTCTATGAGGTTGGTGCGGATGTCGTCCCTGTCGTCATAGCGATCCAGATTCACTTTACGGAGGATGGCATCGGTACGATATTGGGGCAGGATGGTCTGGATCACTTCATCTTTGCCAAAGAGCAAGACTGCTGCCAGTGTGTAACCTTCTTTTCCTGTCTGGTAATCGTGCTGGTACAGGCGGGCACTGCTTAATAGCTGCTCGTCTGCCATTGTCGCCCAGGGATGGTCCGGGTTGTTGATGCTGACGATCTTCCTGACCTTCTGTATTAGATCGGTCCTGAGGTCTTCCAGACGGACATAAGGATAGATGCGGTTTTCGGAAAATGAGCTTTGCTTGCGTATGTATAGATGAGCCACAGCATCGGACTGGTTGGTTATGTTCATGTCCCCGTCTTCGTTACGGTCAAATATCTTCCCGTTGCAGTAGTGTACCTGCGAGCTTTCGGGAATGTTGAGATAAAGAACTACTTTCCCGTCAATTTCGAGGGTTTCCGGTAAGATATACAAAGGAGGATTTATTTTCTGGGTGTTGTTGAGTGTGGTTACAATGTCTTTTTTGACCTGAGGAAGTGCTTCCCTGTCAATTCCAATAACGTTCCCGCCGTCGTCAACTCCAAGAATAATGTGCCCTCCGCTGCGGTTCATAAATGCACAAACCGTTTCATACACGTCTTTGTTTACCTGGGATGTACATTCCTTGAACTCGATGGTTAATCCTTCGCCATCTCTTATGATCCCTTTAAGTTGCTCTGATATCATCCCTTCTCACTTCCTCCCCGTCTTCTCACCCTTCACTCTCTCCAGCAAAACCTCAGCCGGCTCCCAGTCCTCCGCCTTCCGCACCTCTGCGAGCTCCCTCTCACTCAGCAACTTCCCCTCAAACGCCTTTTTCAAGATACTCTGCCTAAGCGCCTCAGCCTTCTCCAGATTCTCCGCGATGTCCTGTTCGACTTTATCGCAGACTGAAAGGCGGGTTTCGATTTCATTGACGATGGCTTGTTGTTTAGCAAGTGGAGGCAATGGAATATTTAAATCCACAAACCTTTTATGGGTGAGATTTACACCACTATCACTAATGCCCGTTTTCAAATCCTCTATTTTAAGTGTATATTTAGGGGAATTCAATGTATATTCAAAAAAATCAGGTAAAATTAGATTTGTTTTAAGTTTAATTCTGTATGCTTTATCACAATTGATTAATCTAGGTCTGACTTTTTTAACTAAGCAACACACTCCGACTCTGGCTCTAGGACCGGCCCGTGTTATTAGTACATCTCCTGCTTTAAGTTCATGTTTAATCCTTGGTTCTAAACTGTTAGGAAGTTTCTTGTTCTCTTTTTCATTAAAATAACCAGCTTGAATGGCAGTTGTTTTTATTACTCCCCATTCTTCATCATTCGTAGATGGCTCGTTATGACATTTAGGACTCCATCCTTGCCCAAGTTCCTCAATAACATTAACCATAGGTACAAACCTTTCAGTTTTTGTAGTTTCATCCAGCACCGCCTGCCTGTAAACTTTGAGCTGCTCCTGTGCCAGTTTGAGATTGGCGATGCCGTTGTCCAGTTCACTGAAGAGCAGCTCTATTTTGGAGACTATGGCGCGTTGTTCGGGGAGTGGGGGGAGATCTATTGCGATATTTCTGATTTCTTCAAGTCTGATTCCCTTTACTGTCGTACCACTGGACCTTTTAATAAATTCACTTTCAGTTGAATTGAAAAAGTAATAAAGGAACTTTGTTGACATATCCACTTTTGGTCGGACTATTTTCAAATCTTGATTTATGGCTATATTATCTTTTGCAATCACACATTTTCCGGGGGAAATACGGGTGACTAATATCAGCTCTTCTTGTCCTGCCAGTTGCGAGGAACTATTTTTTAAACCCAGTTCAGTGATCTTATCCTGAGTTTCATACAAATATTTATTTTTGACATCTTTTACTGAAGCCCATTTTATAGTTCCTCCCCAGTATTCAGATGTCTTTTTGTCGGGAGTACCTCCACCGACAAAATCAATAAGACTTCCAAGTTTGGTATCTACCCATTCAGCTTTTTCTTTTGGAGATTTTGAATAGAGGATGATTTGTGCAATGTTTTCTTCAATTGCAGAGTCTTCAGGCCCGTATTCTTCGTTATCTTCTGTCAAAAACACCGTCTTATATTCCCTTTCCGTAGAATTGCTCTGGGATTTTTTGTAGAAATAATCAAGTGGTAAATAACAGTAAGACTGTGGTGGCTTGAAATCTTTTTCCAGTAAGTATGGATCAATAGGCTCGGATAATTTCTCAAGATTCTTAATTTCAATGGCATAACCAATGTCAGAATTCTTAAAATATTCAAAGAAATCCTCTTCAAGTATACCGGCGTGTTTCCGGCATTTATCCCATAGTTTTTGGGGCGAATCCTCGATTATTCCCGCAATCTCGAAAGATGCGACGATTTTCTGAACGGGGGAGCTCGAATAGATGAATACCTTACTGATGTCCTTTTTTTTGAAAATAGCTTTTCTGAACTCGAATCTCTTTTTACCTGCGAGGATTTCATCCACATAAGTCGGTTTAATTGACAGTAAAACGTTCATCGAGTTTGCCACCGGTTTTTATGGCTAGATATTGCTCATGGTTTATCTCTCTTATTGATTGCGGGGCATCAATACCCAAGCCATTTAAGTACTTCAGATTTAAAGGATTTGGCAAGTATAAGTGATGTTTAAAGCGAAGCACAAAAACCGGGTCTTGTGCCCATTCTGAAAGTTCCTCATCTGAATAAACGCTTCTTTTGCCTACAATCCTTTTGAGTTCATCAGGATCATTTGTTCTGATCGGCTCTTGATCAACAACTCCAACGGCGGTGATAGAGTGCTGATCTTTTGAACGATAGAACAGAATGATGCTTCCTGGTGTTATCTTCTTTATTTTAGAAGCCGACAAATAGGCTTTTTTGATGGCATTTCCAGGAATATTGATTTCAGTATAATCTGCAAAAGTCAGTTGGCGCCTGGGATAGTCGGGAAATAGAGTATCATGGTACTGTGGCTGAATTGGAATTATGAACTTCTTGATGTTTGCACCATCTTTGAAACAGGGATAGTATTTCTTAGCGATTGCAAGAGGAGGCAAACTTCTATCTCCAGCGATGAACTTTTTCAGGTATACGTTTTCTCCGTTGCTGGCTTTCTTTCCAACGTCTTCAAAACCATAATTTCCGATAAGATAAACTAAACCGTCATCGTCCTCTTCAAAATGGGTCAGATAGGTTTCGAAGAACTGGTTATTGATACAGTACTGAAAAGCCATTTTAAGAAATAACTCTCCCATCTTCGAGCCAGAGAGATCAACTTTCAGTGTAGCTATCTTTACCCGGCGCCCGGCAGGCACCGGAGGAAAAGTTTCAATAGGCTGATCTTCATCTTTGAGCATAAGAAATGCTTTTATCCCTTTTTCCTCTTCATATGTCCAACACTTACGGCTTTGCTTGACACATTTTTCGTACCACCAGTTTTCAAAATCCGGATAAGCTTTCTTCAATGAGTCAAAAAAAGGCTGATTAATATCGATATCATGGGCATAGCACTCTTTTAGCAAAGTGTGCTTTGGCAGATGCCTGTTGTATAACCTACGGAAGTAATCAAGAGCCGAAGCAATGGAGAAAACACGATCGTCAATATCCAATAGAATTGCTTTTTTCCTAATTCCTTTATCTTCTGAAATCAAGAAATCAGCGAGATTCCTTTTAAGTGAAAAAAGAATGTCATTGTCGTTTTCGTCATGTCGATTCAGTGGAGTTCCGACAAAAGACATGAATTCATCATCTGGCTTTGGTGGTGAAGGAAGACGAGGATATCCTCTAAGTTTTGACAAAGTAATTTTCCTTCTTTCAATGTCGTTATCATTTTCGATATCCTTCAAAGAAGCAGGATGAATAAACTCTTGATGACCATGTTCCCGGATTAGCGAAAGCAATGATTGAAGATCGGGAGAAAGTTCTTTCGGGTCTTCAATATGAATCAAAATATTGGTGTCGTAAAGAATTTTCATCATTCAAAATCAACTCCACTTATCACCTCATTACATTAATTGTAGATGTTAAGAGGTTATAGAAATATTTTACCTCCGTTGGTGGAGTGATAGTATTGAGTGCTACTTAGAATAAGTCAAATGTATCTATGATCGATGTGTAACGTATTCAACTAACTCATTCCAGATTCAAGCTGCCAGAGCCTCACTTTCTTCGCTACAGTTTATACCACAGTTTATACCACAGTTTATACCACAGTTTATACCACAGTTTATACCACAGTTTATGCATCAATAGTAGGATTACTCAATTACTTCCCAATGTCCGCTCTTTCTTGATCCGATGCGCTTTATCTTTCCTTCATCTTTCAATTTGGAAAGGTTCCATTCAACACCTCGTATAGACAAATCCGTGATTTGACTAAGTTCTTCACGGGTAATAGCAGGGTTCTCTTTGATTGCTTCAAGGATTTTCTCCGAACTTTTCTCCGAACCATCACCCAACTCGATCTCCGAACCTGCAGCGCGTTTTCGGAATACCACGGAAAAGCTGCCATCGTATGAGAACTCCACTGAAGTCTTCTCATTCTCATCCACAGCCTGCCTGATGCGGTTAATGCCCGTGCCGACCTTCTCGATATAATCGATCCTGTGCAGCAGGGAGGCAATAAGGGGATTGCGGGCAACACTCCGGGTTCCAAACTCAGAGGGTTTCAGGCCGCTTGGCAGACCGCCGGGATTTGATATCTCCACCCTGTCGTCAAAGACCTCAACAAGCACATTGGAGCCCCTGTCAAAATAATCGCGATGACAGACGGCATTGATGATAGCCTCCCTGAGAGCAATATCAGGAATATCCGGAATCTCCTCCCGGCGGATCTTCTCTATCCTGTACTCCACATTGGTATGCCTCTTAACAAAAAGGATAGCATTATCGATATTCTCAACAATATTTTCCTTGAAATCCTTTTTATCGAGGATATTCACCTTTTTTGTTCCTTTATACAGGACACAGACAACGATTGCATGATTTAGCAGGAAATCAATATCCTTTGCGAAGAACAGGACCCCGGCATTGTTTAGTTTTCCGTCATCTGTGACACAATCCAGATTTCGCAGCAAAGCCATCTTGTCAATAGAACTGG
This sequence comes from Methanolobus sp. WCC5, assembly GCF_045690325.1. Taxonomy (GTDB): domain Archaea; phylum Halobacteriota; class Methanosarcinia; order Methanosarcinales; family Methanosarcinaceae; genus Methanolobus. The sequence goes on from NZ_CP146981.1 coordinate 2,316,540, forward strand.
TAATGCCTGCAAGTTTCAGGAAATTACGAAACGCCCTCTCATCAAAATCATTCTCAAAATCTGCCTTCCCGTTTCGAAGTTCCTCAAAACGGATACGACCTTCCTTCTGGAAAAAAGCGATGATCTCATTACGGTTCAGTTTCTGGGAATTTGCCCCGTTTCGAAGAAAGAACCCTCTGGAACATGCATAAGGCTTCTCGCTCCCCTCCGGTACATCAGCGACAATAAAATTGTCATGCACTTCGATCTTAACATCGAGCTGTGGCTGCAACTGCCTCAGGGAATCCTGCACCCTTGACCTGAAACTATTATCGGTCTGAACTCCCTTGATAATACCCTTATCAGAAATGCCAAGAAATACCTTCCCACCATTGGAATTTGCAAAAGCGCAAACTTCCTCCACAAACGACTTATCAAGACTCTCCTTGAACTCGATATGGTAACCCTCACCAGCCGCAACAATACTCTCTATCCATTCATCCATTTTCAAGCCGCCAGTGCTTCATTCAATTCGCTGATGATTACGTTCATCTCATCGCCAAAGAGCTGGTACATCCTGCCACGACCACCCAGGGCATCGAAAGGAGTGTAATCTAGGTCATCTATTTCCATGTGGAAACTGTTGCTAACGTAATCCTTTATCATGCGCAGCCAGTTCATCTGGTCTTCATTGAACTTCAGGGTTCCGGCCTGTTTGCTGAAAACCCAGTCCTGGAAATTGCGGTTCACTGTCAAATCGTAAGCTGTAAGAACCGGGTCTATCTCAGTCACCCTGCGGATAAGGGAGACCAGAGCTGTAAGCTCGTTTTTGGGGGAGTTCCCATTGACCTTTTCCAGTTGTTCGTATGCATGCCAGAGCCTGAAAGGTGCAAACTGGGGCTTATCCATCTTCATTTTCTCCAGCACTTCCTTGATCATATTGAAGGTCACTTCCCTGCGACGGAATGGCTGGTTGTAGAATATCTTCAGCGCCGTGATCTCATCCTTATGAGCTTCCAGGTATGTCTTAAAATCATTCACAATCTCCTCTGCATTCGCCACAGCATCCTTATCCCATTCGGCTCTGGTCACATTGTCAATATTCACCGTATCGATTATCTGCTCATGCACCCTGCGAACATTCTCAATGTATTCGTTCAGCTTTCCGGTAAAAGTAGACCTTGCAACATCTATCAGCTCCTGTTGGGCCTGGGCTGTCACCTGTGACTCCGTCATCTCCGGCTGGCGTAGCTTGATATCAAAAGCCTTCGTCTCAATAATATCAGGATTATAAGCATTCAGCAGGTCCCTCACCGTCTGGTTAACGGTCTTACCATCTGCCTTCTGGGCAAAATTATCTCTTTCCTCCTCCGTAAGCTGCCTGTTCAGTCTGGCCAGCCGGTTGGCAAGTGACACATACAGATCCTCATCCTGCGCTCCAAATGTCACAGCCGCCAGCAGGTCCTTCAGAGCAACACCCTTCTTACGTTCAAGTGGTCTGCTATCGGTCTTCATGGATTTTGTCACGCCCACAGCATCCACAATAACAAAATGCGTCTTAGCAGAAACCACTGAAGGTGTGACTTTCTTCAGGTCATCATACTCTATGGTACGTGTACCGCGTCCCTTCATCTGCTCAAAATAATTACGGCTTCTGACATCCCTCATAAACAGCAGGCATTCCAGCGGCTTCACATCCGTGCCTGTAGCTATCATATCTACCGTCACAGCGATCCTGGGATTATAATCATTCCGGAAAGCTGCCAGCACAGATTTCGGGTCGTCCTCGGCCTTGTAGGTCACCTTCTTGCAGAAAGCGTTCCCCTCTCCGAACTCTTCCCTCACTATCTGGATAATATCATCTGCATGGCTGTCCGTCTTGGCAAATACAAGGGTCTTTGGGATCTCCCTCCTTCCCGGGAATATCTCCGGCAGCTTATCCCGAAACGCCCGGATAACATTACGTATCTGGCTGGGATTGACCACATCCCGGTCAAGCTGCTTGCCATTGTATATCAGATCCTCATCCAGTTGCTCCCATCGTTTCCTGCGGCTGAGCTTCTCTCTTTTATCCACAAATTCCCTGGCCCTTATCTGCGCACCATTCTTTGTTATCTCAGTTTCAATGGTATAAACATCGTAAATGACATTAACACCATCTGCAACAGCCTCTTCATAGCTGTACTCACTTACAACATTCTCATTGAAAAACCCGAAAGTACGCTTGTCCGGGGTAGCAGTAAGCCCTATCAAAAAAGAATCAAAATAATCCAGCACCTGCTGCCACAGGTTGTATATTGAGCGATGGCATTCATCGATAACGACAAAGTCAAACTCTTCTATCGGTATCTTCTCATTATACACAACCGGGATCGGTTCTTTAGGTTGCCACTTCCTCTCCGCCGGATTCTCCTGCTCTGTTTCCTCATCCAGCTCCTCATCCTTCAGGATCGAATAAAATCGTTGGATTGTGGAAATGCAAACCTGACTATCCGAAGCAATATAATTGGAACGCAGCCGCTGCACATTATACAGCTCAGTGAACTTACGGTTATCATCATTTGGCACATAGGCCATGAATTCCTGCTCAGCCTGCTCTCCAAGGTTTCTTGTATCTACAAGGAAAAGCACCTTTTTAGCATCTGCATATTTCAGCAGCCTGTAAATAAAAGTAATAGCAGTATATGTTTTTCCCGACCCTGTTGCCATCTGGATAAGTGCCCTCGGACGGTTATCCTTGAATGAGTTCTCAAGGTTCATGATGGCCTTTACCTGGCAATCACGTAATCCCTTAGTTCCCAATCCCGGAATGTCAAGCAATCTCTCCCGCAAAGATCTCTCCTTTTTGAGCCATGTCCTGAAAGTCTCAGGCCGGTGGAAGGAAAAAACAGGCCTTGACCTTGGCTTTGGGTCACGGTAGTCTGTAAATCTTGTAAGCTCCCCGTTACTTTCATAAACAAAAGGAAGTCTGTCATTATTCAGGTATTTTAGTTTACTGGAAGCATATTCTGCAGACTGCTCCTCAACAACGGTCAGTTTATGTCCCTCTTCCTCCTTTTTTGCCTCAATAACCCCAACAGGATCTTTATCCACAAAAAGAACATAATCAGCAGGTCCTACATCAGTCCGGTACTCACGAACAGCAATTCCACAAGAAGCACTCCAGTCTATATCATCCATTTTTTGTACTTTCCAGCCAGAATTATTCAGGTTTTCATCGATCCTGTCTCTGGCTTTCTGCTCTGGATTTTGATTATAGTTCATGTTACTGCACTTCTAAACGTCCGCTGTTTATCATGAGTTGCGGGTAATTCTAAGGGTAAAGGAAATGATCTTGACAAAGTTTAGGTGTACATTCAATATAAATATTATCTGTACGAGTGCAGATAATAATTAAACAAGTAACACAAACAAATAACACGAAAAGGCAAAATTACTTTAAAATAAGAAATCCGATGTAAAGATGTATTTAGGGAAGAGCCCCGGGAAACTATGGAAGTGCTATACTGGACAACAAGGCTACAATATCTTTGTAGCTGGTATGTTAAATTCCCGGAGCTCACTTTGATTGTCTGTATTGTGGTGAAAGAACAACAAAAAATAGAAATGAGGAAGCACTTAAAGTGCTTCTCCATCTGTTTCTCCTGTACGGATCCTGATGATCTTGCTTACAGGGTAGATAAAGATCTTACCATCACCGATTGAACCGGTAGCTGCTGTCTTGATGATGATGTCCACGACAGCATCAACATCTTCCTCCTTTGCTACGATCTCTATCTTTATCTTTGGTAGCAGGTCAACACAATACTTGCGTCCTCTCCACTGCTGCATTACGCCCTTCTGCTTACCACGGCCTTTTACATCGGTCACGGTGACACTCTCATATCCTGCTTCTTCCAGTGCGTCCTTGACCTCATGGATCTTCGTTGGCCTTATGATTGCTTCTATCTTCATCATTTAAATCACTCCTTTGCAATAAGGAACTCGGGGTATGCACTGATACCGTGCTCAACTATGTCCAGTCCGGTTATCTCATGTTCTTCGGATACACGCAGTCCTATGGCCATGTCAAGTATCTTAAAGACAATGAATGAGACTCCAAATGCCCATACTATGCTGAGTATTACTCCAACAACCTGGATAAGGAATAGTTGGTATCCTCCGTAGATAAGTCCTGCTGCTCCTGCTGTGTATGCTGCATCTGCGACTATTGAACCTTCACCTGTTCCCAGGGCGAAGATACCCACAGCCAGCAATCCCCAGCTACCGGAATATCCGTGTACGGCGATTGCACCTACCGGGTCATCCACCTTGAGCACATTCTCATTGAACATTACTCCTGCGTATACTATAATACCTCCGATAAGACCGATGACAACTGCTGCCCAGTTACTCACCGAGCCACATGGTGCCGTGATCGCTACAAGACCTGCAAGAAGGCCGTTTGCTGTGAGTGATGGGTCCGGCTTTCCTGTCTTCATCCATGTGATCGCCATGACTGCTATACAGCCGGCTGCACCGGCAAGGAATGTGTTTGCGATAACAAGATTGACGAACGGATCGTTTGCATCCAGTGTACTGCCTCCGTTAAACCCTACCCAGCCAAACGCCAGTATAAGTGTACCGAGGAATGCCAGTGGAAGGCTGTGACCGGGTATTGCCATTGGCTTGCCGTTCCTGAACTTTCCGATCCTTGCACCAACGACCATTACACCGGCAAGTGCTGCATATCCGCCTATGGAGTGTACCACTCCGGAACCTGCAAAGTCATGGTGCGCAACACCTATTGCATCAACGAGGAATCCGCTTGTAAGGATACCCGAACCACTCCATACCCAGTGTCCGTATATCGGGTAGATAAGTGCTACCATGATTACCGTGAATATGAGGTACGCCTTGAAATCAGTCCTCTCAGCCATTGCACCTGAGACTATGGTTGCGCCGGTTGCTGCAAAGACCATCTGGAACCACCAGCTGTTCCACAGTGCATTGTCAGCCCCCATCAGGAAGAACTGGTCAATACCTATAAGGCCTGCATAGTCTGCACCATACATAATGCCCCAGCCCACGGCCCAGTATACAACTACGCCAAGGCTGATTGTCATGAGGTTCTTCATGAGGATGTTGGCCGTGTTCTTGGTTCTTGTCAGGCCTATCTCCACAAGTGAGAATCCGGCATGCATCAGGAATACTATTGCACCTGCAATGACCAGCCACATGAATGTTAATGCTGTCTCCAGGTTTGCAATTGATTCACTGTTCTCTTCAACAGTTCCTGCAGATGCCGGAACTATAAATGTCATAAATATGATGCTGATCAGCAGCAAAGCCTGCCAGATCATCTTTGAATTGAATTTTTGTGATATTCTATACATGAGTAACACCTTTGTTTTGTCTTTATAGGAAGACGGATGCTATGTGTAGACTTTATATTATTTAAACATATTGGTTATTTACACTTATTTACTGTTTCTTTTGATTTTATTTGTGTATTTTTCTGTATTTTATTTCTTAAAATATCAATATAATTGAATTGTATCGGGTAAAAACGGTCAAAGACCGGGAGAATACACACAAAAAGCTAAATTTACTCCTTCCGGAATATCAGAACAAGTGCTACTTTTCGGGAATCGTTTTTTTTCCGGGCAACTCATCGTTATGTTTTCTATCTGCTTTTCTTAAAAGTGACTTGTCCAAAAACACGCTTTACTTGTCCAAAAACATGCTTTAATTTTGAACCGCTTAGCTCACAGAGAACGAGGATTGTTGTCATTGTCAGTGAACTTTGCAGACTATGTTGTTGCATCTGTCACGGTCGGGGTTGCAGCACGAGGGTTTTAATGAGGACTTAATAGGGCAAAAATAGAGTTACACTAAAATAGAGCTACACTTAATGACTGTAACATTATCTGATCACTATAGAATATGATCCATGATCACGATATTGAACAAAAAACACAAACATGTTAACAATTGCAGGATATATACAAAAACACTCTTTCTGGCTTCCAAAAAATATAGGATCAATGATGGTTTGATGGTATCTATAGCCTTTTCATTCTATTGTATTCCATCATTGCTGATACAGGATTCGTATCAACCTTGATACCTGCCTCTTCCACAGCAGCAACCGAATTGATTCCTACCATTACGGATATGCCTACTTTTCCTCTTTCTATGGGTGCATAAAAGATGTCCTGATAGGGTTCACTTATTGTGATATGGCCATCAATGTCATGTCTTTTTGCCTTTTCCAGAATGCTGGCAGCCTTCTGGGATGCAGACGCCGGTATCTGGCGCACGTTCGCAAGCATTTTTCCATTACCTGTATCAATTGCTTCAAGTATGGATGTAGCTTTGCGCCGAAGGAATATCTTTATGGGATCTATAGAGGTACCGCTATATGATATGAGGTCCAGGAATCCTGCAGGGATGTGATCTTCCATTTGCATGAGCCCTCCATAGGTAGGAACCACCGGTACTCCGTTTTTCAATAGCAATCCGTCAAAAGTTATGCTGCATACAGTTGCGACCGCAACTTTTCCATCGGGTACATAAATATCAAGGTCTGTATCCTCTTCGATTATACCTACTTTAGGACTTATAGTTGCACCATGGTCCATGGCATACCTTATGATATCCATGGCATTATCGTAGTCGTCCTTATCTATGTTGGTGATATTGACTATCACATTCCCTTTGCCCGTTTCCAGGTCATAGTCGGTTTTATAGATAAGTTCTTCTATCCGTGTGATGACAAAACCGAACCTGTCACTGATAAGGGCATCACTGAGCTCTTTCTTGCCACGCTCGGTAATGGTCCTGCCGATGTATCCATGTTTTTTGGTGAATCCTCTTTCATCGAGTATACGTAAATGGTACCTTACTGCCCTTTCCCCAATGGCATATCCCCGGTTATGGAGCTCATCAGCTATAAGGCGTGCACCCAGAGGTTTATCGCTTTCACTAATTATCCTCATTATTTCGACAAGCTTTCTCTCAACGTTTGGATCTGTCATTTTTTCACCAGGAATTTCGTGTTTACATCGTAAACGGCGTATTACTTATATTCTATGTCTATTTAAGATATACTGTTAGTTCATATCCTTCCGGTCCTAAGTATGTATATTACAAGCCACATGCCTAAAAATCCGGCAACAAGGAATCCCATTACTCCCAGCAAAGGTACTCCCCATATGTATGGCTCCATTCCGGTCTGTATTATCAGGGACGACCCTACTATTATGGCTGAAATTATAAGGCTGAAAGCCAGTCGGTTGCTTGCGGCATCTATCTCGGCCACTATCCTGTCAAAACCGTGTGAATCGATGCGCAGTTTCAGGTATCCCCTTTCTGCGATATCGAGTATATGGGAAAATTTAATGGGTAAACGGTGAAGTACCCGGGACCAGCTGTTAAAATCCCGGTAAGCGCTGCTAGCTATGTTTGTAAGTCGAAGGCGGTCTTTTATTGCTTTCTTTGCAAAGGGCTCTGCTATGACGGTCAGATTGATATGCGGATCCATGATACTGCCAAAACTTTCTGCTGTCATGGCACCTTTTGAGAGCAATGCGATATTTGAAGGGATACGAACCTGATATTTCCTCAGGAGATTGATCATCTCTTCAAGTATCTGGGCAGTGTTAAGTTGGCTGAGGGGCCTTCCATAATATTTGTAGAGCAGATTATCGATATCCATCTTTAGTGAGGTAATATCCGCATCATCATCTATCGAACCAAGGTCCCTCAAAAGCTCTACATATAATAAGGTGTCACCCCTGGTGATGGCAATAAGGTCATCAATGAGCAGATTGCGCATGTCGGCCGAGAGGAATCCTGCCATACCAAAATCCAGCAGAGCTATGCGGCCGTCTTTCATTATAAAGACATTTCCGGGATGGAGGTCCGCATGAAAGAACCCATCTTCATATATCTGCTTCATGAAGGCTTTCAGCACCTCAATAGCTATGTCTGCTCTGTCAGCTCCCATCCTTTCAAGCTCGTCAAAAGAGCTGCTTTTTACGCCGTCTATATATTCAAGGGTCAGTATCTTTGCGCTGGTGTAGTCCCAGTAAACCCTGGGGATGTATATACGTGGATGGTCCCTGAAGTTGCGGAAAAAGTGATCTGCATTCCTACCTTCCTGTGCATAATCAAGTTCTGCCTTTATGGAACGCTCGAATTCTCCGACGATTTCAACAGGACGGTATAGTTTTGCCTCAGGCAGGTGTTCTTCAGCAAAAGCGGCAATGCTGTACATTATGTCCAGATCCGCCTCGATCGTTTTCCGGATACCGGGTCTCTGGACCTTGACAACTACCTGGTCACCGCTTTTTAATTTAGCCCGATGGACCTGTCCGATCGAGGCCGCTGCAATGGGCAAATCTTCAAAGTCTGCAAACAGGTCATCTATACCGGCTCCAAGCTCTTCCTTGATCAGTTTTTCAACCTCTTCTATTCCAAAAGGCTGTACATCATCCTGCAGCCTGGAAAATTCTTTGCTGTATTCCGGTGGTATCAGATCCTGACGCATACTGAGTATCTGTCCAAGCTTTATGTAGGTAGGTCCAAGCTCTTCAAGCATGAGCCTGGCATTCAGGGCACCGGAACCTGTGTCCTTATGGACCTTTTCCTGTCTTCGGATCCGTGACTTTAAAGGTCTTATTCCGCCTATTCCCATCCTGTCGGCCAGATATCCGAACTCATATTTTATAAGGGCATCAACGATCTTCCCATATCTTCTGATCATTGTGTATCTGTGGAGCTTTCTGGGTTTCATCATCTTCTTTTTACTTCAATTTTTTTGTTTGGATGTAGTGATTTAGTACTGGCTTTATTATTAAATTATCGTTATGCTTTATTGAGGACTGAGGACATGATCGTGTTTTGGTTCTGAGGGTCAGTTATATAATTCTTAATCTCAAATTATCAATGGCCAGAATAAGTCTGGCTTATTCGAAAAGAGATGGATAAGAAATACAGAGGAGTGAAAATATGTTATTCTTTGATATAAGTTCGTGGGAACCTAAAGATAGTGAGAAAGTGATCGAGCATTTCAAGAAATTAAGACCACCTGCAGGAATTAATGTTATCAACCAGTGGGTGGACCTTAACGGCGGCCGTTATTTCATTCTTTATGAGGCTGAGAACACAGAAGCCTATGCCGAGTTCAACCTTCCCTGGTCTGATATCTGCAGGATAGACAGCGTACCTGTGATGGAGTCTACGGATTTCATAAAATTAATGGTATCAAAGGGACTTTGATCCCCTTGGTTCTATTTTTATAAACTTCAGTCAGAAGGCGTCAATGTGATGATCTTTTCATTATTCCCTATTTTTACAGTGAACTCACCTTCGGGAAGAGAGCAGGTATCATACTGGTGGTAAAAGTTCCCTTCCTGGTCCGCATTGACTGTCTGGGTGGCCACAAAATCGATCTTTACTTCCTTTTCCCCATCGGGCACATTTCCGTTTATTGCAATTTCGTAATTCCCTGCAGGAACATTTTTCTCAAAGAATTCTGCGATCCCTTTTTCAGCATGAAAACTACGTTTGAAATCCACAAACATCCTGACTATAAAATTAAGGTCCTCCACTTTCTGTGATCTGACCCGGAAGCTGTTGCTACCTCCGGGTATCCTGATATTTTTGAACACATACTCGTATCTGTTATCAATGACCGGTACAAACAGCGTGAATGAAACTTCCATGCCTATGTTTTCACCGGGTGCTGTCTTACCCTTGATGTCGAGTACATCTCCGGTACATGGGCCAGAAGGGAGAAATGTCCATTCATCCACGGATGCATCCGGGTTCTCTTCCTTCAGGTCGTGGGTCAGGGAATAAAGTGCCTTTGAAATATTCAAAAAGATGTTCTTCTCTTTGCTGAATACAAACCCTCCTGTGTTTGTTTTACAGGTCTTTTTCCTTGTCATCGGAACTTGTGAGCCTGTCTATCTTCTCTTCAAGACTTTTGATTATATCCTTCAGCTCTTTGACCTCATCCTTTGTTGCTATATCCGTCTTATTGATCGTTTCCTGAACTTTAGAAGAGATCTTTTTCTCCATGTCCTCTTTCTGTTTCTTCTGTTCCTCGACTACATCGCGGACAAACTGTTTCCCCTCTTCCTTTTTGATCTCCCCGTTCTCAATAAGCTCATCGGCGATATCCTGTATCTTCTCCTCTGTCAGTGCCCACAAACCAATCCCGAAAAGACCGACCTTTTTCATGACTTCTGTGATATCTGTAACGTCTTTCATTATAAACCTCCATTGATTAATTAGCATGTGTTATGATAAATATCTTATTCTGGGTGTTCATTCCCGAAGTTGCGGTCTGAGGATGTTCTATCTATTATTATCAAAAAAACGGATGTAATTCGAAATGATCTAATTCGCAATAATATATTATCATGTAAAAAATGTATTAAAGGCCGCTGCCCGTGAGTTCACTGATATCATGTTCCATGTATTTTGCATGGCACATCTCTATGAGCCTGCCGCATACCTCATCCGGTCTGCCGTCCATGGTCACTTTTCCATCATCGATAAGGATGGCCCGGTGTGCAGCTTCTTTCACAAAATCTGTGTGATGGCTCACAAATACGATGGTAGTACCGAATTCCCGGTTTATGTTCTTCAGGGAGTTTGTGACATCCCTGAGAGTTACAGGGTCCAGGTCGCCGAAGGGTTCATCAAGCATCAGTATCTCCGGGCGTGATATGAGTGCAAGTGCAATATATGCCCTGACATGTTCTCCCCCGCTTATCTGGTATGGGGTCTTATCAAGCACAGACATTGGAAGGCCAAGAGCTTTGAATACCTCGGCAGCATGTTCATCTACTATGTCCTTTGTGATCGTGGGGAAGAGTCTGGCGTAGATGTCAACTGACAGGTTCATTTCTTTCAGTGTCTTATCCTTCTCTTCCTCTGCAACTTCGGTGAGCTTGTACAGTGTATCAAGTGCCTCATCTGATATTCCAAGTTCCGGGGCTTTCTGCCTTGCATATTCCAGGGATCCTTCCCCCTTCAGGCGCAATTTGAACGCAAGTTGCTCCCTGATGGTGGAATGCGGGGAAAGTGTGAATTCCTGGTGCATGATGCTCATCTTTCTGCGCAGGTCCAGGCGCAGTGTTGTGAAATCAACTATATTGAGCCATTTTCCATGGTGATGGTAGCTGATCTCTCCTTCTTTAGGCAGCCTCAATCCCTCTATCATCTTAAGCAGTGTTGTCTTCCCGGAACCCGAAGGTCCGATCAATGCGGTTACCTCACCTTTGTTTATGTCAAGCGAAACATCTTCGAATTTCAATACTTCTCCGACCCTCAAAAGAACAAAACGGTTAGAGAGTCCCCTTACTTTTATTATGGGTTCCCTGTCGTCCAATCCGGGAAGAGGAACCTGTTCATTGAGGTCTTTCAGGAAGTGTCTCAGCACATTTTCAGGTTCTCCGGTCTCAACCATCTTTCCGTCTTCCAGGTATGCCACTCTGTCTGCAAGGTAGAGGTGGATCTCCGGAAGGTGTGAAACAACGATTATCGGGATGTCAAGCTCTTTTTTTATGTCCCTGATAACATCAAGCATTTCCTGTTTTGTGCCGGGGTCGGTCATTGTAACAGGTTCGTCAAGGAGCAGAAGCCGTGGTTTTGCTGCAAGCTGGCGTGCAAGTATAAGCCTTTGCTTCTCACCGCCGCTTAAAAGATTAGAAGAATGCTGTGCCTTGTGTTCAAGGCGTACAAGGCGCATGTAATACATGGCCTCCTCATGCAGTTCATCGTAGTTGAAAGCATCAGGTTCAGGCAAGCCCTCATGTCCATCTGCAAGAAAATTGAGCCTTCTGATTATATTCTCCACTGCCGGTCCGTTCCAGAGTCCGAAATTGCGCTGCAGGTGTATTGCACTGTTATATGCAAGGAATCTGAGTTTGTTTTTTTCATTGCCGGGTTCTATCTTCTTCCCGTCAAGTGTGAAGTTCCCGGAATCAAAATCCTCAAGTCCTCTCAGGATCTTCAATATGGTGGTCTTTCCACTCCCGCTTTTCCCGGTGATCCCAAGAATCTCTCCGTCTGCAACATTGAAACTGATATTATCCAGAATTCTTTTCTTTTCATTGTTGAACTCATATTCCTTTACGATATTGCATACTTCAAGCATAAGCAATCCTCCGCGAATGGCTCTGATATGAAGGGAATAATTAAGAAAAAAGTATCTGATTATCTCTTAATAGCTGAAACAAGCTCCTCTATCTTTGCAGTGACATTGGAACTCTCTTCCAGGATAGTCCCTGTTACTATCATGTCTGCTCCTGCAAGGGCGCAGATCCTGGCAGTCTCACCGTCGCGTATGCCGCCTCCAACTATCAGTTTATTGTCTCCAAGGACATGCTTCACCGCACCTATCATCTCAGGTGTGACCGGAGCACTGGCACCGGAGCCGGCTTCCAGATATGTGTAGTGCATCCCCAGGTATTTCCCTGCAAGTGCATAGGCAACTGCAAGTTCGGGTTTATGTCTTGGTATGAGCTTTGCGTCACCGACCCATCCCACGGTCCCTCCGGGCTCGACTATCAGGTATGCCATGGATATGGGCTCGATACCGCTCTTGTAAACTATCGGAGCACCCATTGCCTGGTTGGTGGTGATGAAATTAATATCACGGGAATTCAGCAGGCTCATAAAGAATATCGCATCAGCATACCTGCTGACACCTGCAGCATTGCCCGGGAACAGAATTGTTGGCTTGTCTGTCTTCTCTTTGATCTTGAGGAGCGTCTGATCAAGGATCACCCCTCCGGCTCCGGTGGAGCCCCCGACCATGATGGCATCCGTGCCACCAAGAGCAGCAGCATATGCTATCTCCGCAGCCTGGTCCGGGCTCTGGGATGCCGGATCGATAAGTGTCAAGTGAACCGTACCTTCACTTTCAACGATCTTGTTAAGGTACTCTTCCACTTGCATAAGAACGATCAGCCTCTTGTTTCCTTGGATTTCATACGCAGGTCTTTGCAACCGCATTTCCTGCATCTTGTTGCACGTACTGCATTGCGTGCATTGCAGTCCATACAGATCTTCTTTATCAATATTCTGTTTTCAGCTTCTGGGAATCTTGCCATTATTTTTCACCTGAATGATTGTAATATGTATATTAGAATAGGCTGCTTACATGATGCTCAAAACATATAATTGTTTTGGCAATCCCTGCTCTATTTACTATTCTGTGGAGTAAACCTGTCACGACGTTTTAATGTATAAATATTGCTGCTAATTATCAGATTTGCAGGATAAACTATATATCAAATATAATAATTAATAATGACCGATGGCTATGTCTGAAAAGGATCTGGAACAAAGAAGGAAGGAATGGTATGCAAGGATGAAAAATGAGGGTAAGATCAGGAATCCCACTGAGGATCATAATGCAACCCTTAAGGCCATGCAGAACCCTGTTCGAAGAGATATCGTCAAACGTCTGGGCGATAAGAAAATGACCTTCGATGAGCTAAAGTCTGAGTTCAACCTTGACGACATGCAGATGAAGCTGCATCTTGGAATGCTCAAAGACACCCTGCACATCGAAAAAGAAGATGATACTACCTATGTTCTCACACCTCGTGGCGAGACGTACCTTGAAAGTGTTAAGCCAAAGGATGATCTGAAGACAAGAAGGGACGAATGGTACGAAAAGGCAAAGAAAGAAGGCAAGCTCAAGGCAAATCCCACCGAGGACCATAAAGCAGGTTTGAAGGCAATGCAGAACCCTATTCGCAGGCAGATTGTTGAAAGCCTGGGTGAAGGGAAAATGACTTTCGATGAGGTCAAGGCCAGGTTTGATCTTAATGATGTACAGGCCAGGCTGAATCTTGATATGCTTGTGGATACTCTATACATCGAAAAAGAAGATGATACGACTTACGTTATCACGGTACGCGGCGAAGCATTCCTGGAGAATGTGGATGCAAAGCACCTTTAAAGCTGACACCCAGCTGGTAGATCTGATAATGAAATACAAAAGTGAGTTTTAGTCAAATAGATAAAAAGTTCTAAATGGGGTTACAACCCCATTTTTTAGCTTCAGATTCATTCTTTCAATTTTGCAAGCACTTTCTCCCTTGCTTCACGGGCGTCAGCTCGTCCCTTAGTCTTCTGCATGACCTTACCTACGATAAAGTTCAGGGACTTTTCCTTGCCTGCAAGGTAATCTGCAACAGCTTCCGGATTTTCAGCAATTGCTTCTTCAACTGCTTTTGCCACGATGTCGTCCTCAACCTTGAGCAGGCCTTTCTCATTGACAATATCCCGGGGCTTGCCACCATGGTCAAGGACTGTGCGGATGATCTCAACGCCACTCTGTTCAGTTATCCTGTTACCTGTTACAAGTTCCATGATATCGACTATATCGTCCACTGTGAAAGCATCGATTGCAAGGTCACGATAGTTGAGCTCTCCCTTGAGTATGTCGGCAACCCATACGGCTGCTGCCCTCGGGTCCACCTTTGCTGCCACCTCTTCATAGAAGTTGGCCACCTTGATCTCTGTGGTCAGTGCTCTTGCGTGCATGTCTGCAATACCGTATTCCTTCATGAAGCGTTCCTTCTTTGCATCAGGAAGTTCGGGCAGTGTCTTAAGAACCTCCGGCACCCTGCCAGCAACCCTTAACGGTACCAGGTCAGGCTCTGGGAAGTAGCGGTAGTCATGTTCCTCTTCCTTGGTACGCATGGAAAGCGTCACACCTCTTGCCTCATCAAAGTGCCTGGTCTCCAAAGTAATAGTACCACCACGCCTGATGTGGTTCTTCTGTCTCATTATCTCGTAGAGCAGGGCCCTCTCGGCTCCCTTGAAGGATGATATGTTCTTGACCTCAACGCGCTCTCCGTTAAAAACAGAGACATTTGCATCAACCCTCATTGCTCCTTCCAGATCGCCGTCAAAAACGTCAAGGTAGTCGAGGATGCTTCTGAGTTTGTCCAGGTAGCGCCTTGCCTCCTTTGGGCTTCTCATATCCGGCTCACTTACAATTTCAATAAGTGTCATGCCAGATCTGTTGTAGTTGATGAGCGTACCCTTGGACCTGTCGATACTTCCCATGTGCTGCAGCCTTCCGGGGTCTTCTTCCATATGGGCACGTGTGATCCTTATCACACGTTCCCCGTCCTCACCTTCGATCACTATCTTTCCCTGTCCCGCGATAGGATAATCGTACTGTGTTGTCTGGAATCCCTTTGGAAGGTCGGGGTAGTAGTAGTTCTTCCTGTGGAACTGGGTCTGCTCAACGATGCTGCAGTTAAGGGCCAGCCCTATCTTTATGGCAAACTCCACAGCCCTTTCATTGATGACCGGCAGTGAACCGGGAAGTCCCAGGCATACCGGGCATACATGTGTGTTCGGTTCGGAGTTGTGGTAGTTTGTGGAACATCCACAGAACAGCTTTGTGTTCAGCTTGTTCAGCTGGACGTGAACCTCCAGTCCTATCCTTACTCCGTCTGGGTTCTCGTAAACCATTATGCCACCTCCGGAGGTCTTTTGTTGTGATGGTCTGTATTTTGCTCAAAGCTGTAGGCTGCCCTGATGATCGTGTTCTCATCGAAGTGCTTACCGATTATCTGGAGTCCCACAGGCATTCCGTCTGCAAGTCCGCATGGTACTGAGATGGACGGTACTCCTGCCAGGTTGATGGGCACCGTGTTAACATCTGTAAGATAAAGTGAAAGCGGATCCTCTATCTTTTCCCCGATCTTAAAAGCCGGTGCAGGCATGGTCGGTCCCATGAGCACATCAACATTTGCAAGCGCCCTGTCAAAGTCCTGTTTCACAAGGGTCCTTACCTTGAGTGCTTTAAGATAGTACTTGTCATGGTAACCCGCCGAAAGTGCGTAGGTCCCAAGCAGTATCCTGCGCTTGACCTCTGCACCGAATCCTTCTGCGCGTGTCTTTGATGCCATGACATGCCAGTTCTCGCCATCCGCACGGTAACCGTATCGTGTACCGTCAAAACGTGCAAGGTTTGAAGAAGCCTCGCTCATGGCTATGATATAATATGATGCAAGGGCGTATTTTGTATGTGACATGGACACTTTCTCGTAAGTAGCTCCCATGTCCTCGAATTTTGCGATGCTGTCCCATACTGCAGCTTCAACCTTCTCATCGATACCCTCTCCAAAGTACTCTTCAGGTACGCCGATCTTCAGTCCTTTGACATCATCCTTCAGGGCATTGCAGTAAGTGTTCTCCCGGTTGATGGATGTGCTGTCCCTGGGATCATATCCTGCAACTACGTCCATGAGTATTGCGATATCTGCAACATTGGTTGCCAGGGGACCTATCTGCTCCAGTGAGTTCGCATACGAGATGAGTCCATACCTTGAGATACAGCCATATGTAGGTTTAAGTCCCACCACACCACAGAATGCTGCCGGACATCTGACCGACCCCCCGGTGTCAGAACCAAGGGAGACCGGTGCCTCACCTGCCGCAACCACAGCGGCACTGCCTCCTGAAGATCCACCAGGCACCCTTTCATGGTCCCAGGGATTTAAGGTAGGTCCGTAGTAGCTGGATTCTGTGGATGTTCCCATTGCGAATTCATCCATATTGGTCTTTCCAAGGATCACTGCGCCTGCTTCCTTTAATCTCTCGATGACATGTGCATCGTATGGTGGCACATATCCCTGAAGTATCTTTGATGAGCAGGTAGTGGAGAGTCCCTTTGTGGATATGTTCTCCTTGATAGCGATCGGTACACCTGCCAGAGGTCCCTGGTGGCCGTTTGCATCGATCTTGCGGGCTACGTCGATAGCTTCATCCCAGAGGGTCGTGAAGCCATTTATCTTGCTCTTGCCAATGTCCTCAATATAAGAGGCTGTGACCTCTTGGGCTGAAGAGTCTGCGATTTTCTGCCTGATGCCTGAAATATCCTTCCATGCTGCCATATGCACACCTCACATGATCCTGGGGGCCTTAAAGTTGCCTTCCTGCCTGTGTTCAGTGTTTGAAAGTACTGCTTCCTGTGGCAACGATTCTGTGACTTCGTCTTTCCTGAACACGTTAACAATGTCCGCTACATGGTATGTGGGTGCTGCATCTTCGGTATCGACCTCGTCGAGCTGTCCGAAATAGTCCAGTACGGAGTTAAGCTTCTCTGCATAAGCATCGGATTGTTTTGCATCAATCTCGATACGTGCGAGCCAGCCTACGTGTTCTACTTCTTCTTTAGTGATCATCGTAAGTTCCTCGGATTTGAAATAGGGTAAGATATATAGATATTTAAGTGTTAGAAAAGCAGACGATTATATTAAAAATGTTGGTTAAGAAAAAACGTACCCTATACTTTTAGCTTAAGGAATCTGTATTTTTTCATTCTTCAGAGAATTCTGATCGACCCTGCTTTTTTCAATTCATCGCAAATTTCAACTGGATATATACTCTGAAAACGTGTACTTATATTTACTTATTTATTTATATATACCTATATTGATCTCCCGAATCCTATTTTCAAACATTTCATAAATAATAACGTGAAGCTTTCTCTCCGATTGATATTTAACTTGTGAATCTCAATATAGTCAATAAAACTGTTCCTGCTAACTTTATTATAAGGAGATTTTATCAATGGGCTTAATAAAAATTGTCCTGAAAGCCTTGTTGAAAGGACGATTCTACAAACTGCAATTACACACAAAAACGTTATCTCTGGCCAGTAAAAGGTCCGATCTGCCACTTTATACCAGGTTGTTTGCAGCTTTTGTGGTCCTTTATATTTTAAGTCCCATCGATCTAATTCCCGGTTTTGTTCCTGTCCTGGGAATCATTGATGATATTATCCTTATCCCGCTGGGATTGATATTTGTCATGAAAATGATCCCAAAGCACATCATGAATGAGTGCAGGTGTGAAGCCCAGCAGATGCTGGAATGTAAGAATAAGGCAAAGGTCACTGCAGAAGCGTAAGATACATGGTCAATCTTGTGATTTTCCTGTGCCTTATCCATAATTCATTATTAATACAACTCAGTACTATAGTGTATGTCAGGATCTTTATCAATGTTACAGGACTGGCATCGCATTGCAATGACATACAGACGGCAGTAAAAAAGCAAACCGTAAAAACCGGCTGAAAACAAAAACCTGAGGTGTTCCCATAGTAGAAAAGGGCAGGCTCCTGAATTTCATCAAGGAAAGGAATGATTACATCAAAAGCTTACCTGATGTTGAAAAGAAAGCATTCGTTGCGTCAATAGAGAAGATCAAGGAACGCAAGGGTAAGATCGAAAAACTGCTGCTCAAGAAAAACGGAAGTGAATGTGTTGATGACCTTCTTTTCTCTTTTGTGGACCTGCCTATTTTCGGAAAAGAATACTGGTTCATGAAATTCACTTCAAACGATGGCTCAAGGCGGCAGTTCTTCTACATGTTCGGCAGAAGTGCCGGGGATATTGCGGTCAATGGAAGGTATGTGGAGGGCAGCAGGATAGTGGATGACAGCATAGAGGGATATTGCGTTTCCTGGGCATACGATGAAATTTACAGGAAGATCACAGATGATCTGGGGATGATTGAGGTAAAAGACAATAAGGTTGCCTGGTCCAATAAGGTTATCCAGGCAAGTTTCCACGGTTCTTTCCCGGAATATAAACTGGAGATATCGGATTGTGACAGGAAAGTGTGTTCTCTGGATATCCATGAGCCGGAGGAGGACGGATACAATACCGAGCTGATGGAGAACTTCAAGGGTCTTTTCGGCTACAGGGTGGCAAATCTGTATTTTGACTTCAATGGTGAACTGTTCGGAAAGGATTTCTCCGGGAAATGCTATGTGCAAAAAGTGATCGTTATTGGTCCTTTGCTTCCCTGGAAATGGTCAAGGATCATCTTTACCAATGGGTCTGTACTGACCTACTACACATCAAACATAGGGGTCATAGGACTGGAATATGAGATACGGAATTTCATGAGCTTCTATGATGCAACTACAAAGCAAATGCATAATTTCAAAAAGGCAATGGTACATGAGTATCCTTCTGAAAAAGGTGATAAGAGATGGGTTATCACCACGGAGGACTTCCGTGTTTTTGTGGTCACGAAGAGTTATTGCAGGGAATCCTTCAGTTTCACGAAGAATTTCAATTTCAGCTATATCGAGAACCTTGTTGACGTGGTGGACCTGAGGATAGAGACTGAGGATAGGATCATAACACTGGAAGAAACAGGAAGTGGCCTTGGTATGGTTGAAGATACGTCAGGGTTTGTGATCTAAACCAACCAAGAATGAATGAATGAATGAATATGGATCCTTCACAAAATCAGATGTCTCCTCATATGGGTGGGGATTAAGGTGAATCTGAGGATATAATGAAAAAGCCAGCGAACTATCGGATAAATCCATGGCCCGGCATAAAAGGCAAGGATATTCCGGCAACCATCGAACTTGACCCTGTTATTTATAATTATGCACCCACAGATGCCATGGTTCTTGATATTGGTTGTGCCTGCGGAAAGGTCAGTATACCCATCGCAATACATGGCTATTCGGTCACAGGTATCGACATCAACACAGATGTGCTGGAATTGGCAAAGCACTCATCAGGTTCACAGCAATGTCCTATGTCCCCTTCTTTTTTGAAAGCCAATGCCACCGCTCTCCCCTTCCCCGATGAAACCTTTGACCTCTGCGTGATGCAGGCGTTCCTGACCACTGTGGTCTCAAAGGAAGATCGCAGCCGAATCATCCGGGAAGCCTGCCATGTCCTTAAACCTGACGGCCACCTCTACATTGCCGATTTCGGCCAGACCTGGCACTCGAATATCTATCGTGAACGTTACATCAATGACCTGCCAGTAACAAAGGAGGAGGGTTCATTTATGGCCTATGATGAGAAAACAGGTGAAGTTGATTATATCTCCCATCATTTTACTGAGAAGGAGCTGGTGTTTTTGCTGGTTGAGAACGGGTTTGAGATTGAGTATTTTAAGAGGGATACGTTTGTGACGAGGACAGGGAATCGGGTCAATGGGTTTGTTGTGGTGGGGAGAAAACGGCTGAACATGCACGACGAAGGAAAATAAGCAGCATGCTGCCTTCAGAATAAATTTTCGGCAGCAATTCTGTATAAGTTGTTCTCTAGGGTCAGTAATTTGGCTACATAAATATACTGAAAGAAATTCAATATTTCTCGGTACGGCAGCAGAGGACTGTGCCGCCTGCGGCGGATGGTCGTGTTGATATTAGTTTGCCAACTGGTTTTACCGTTAATTGCAGGAACCTTCATAATATTGGAGGACACACTGGTGGAAACTAAGACCAGATTCCTTGTCTCTTCATTTCCTCCCCACACCCTTAAAAAAAGTATAAACAAAACTCCCCTCCTCTTCCGCCGTCCTGTGCAGATCATCAATTCCCATGTCAAAGATCTCTGCCTCAATAATCCCCGTATCAATTGCATCCTTCCTGACGCCCTCAACCATCGGTATGATCGTCCTTCTCACAAATCTTTCCTCCATCTGCGGACGGCTGGCATCGCTGTAGACCATGCGGGGTGAGACTGTTACATCACTGAAGCCTGCTTTTTTCAGAAGTGGGTAAACCTGCCTGCCGACGAGTGAATTGCCGCCAAGCCTTGCCTGCACTTCCACCAGGCTGTGCCAGGCTTTCACTCCTGCTTCGGTTTCGGGGTGGAAGAAGCATGATCCGTGGTCGCCTTCAATGACCGTGATGGTGCCGCCGGTCCTGAGTATGCGGCGCAGGCTTGTCAGTGCTTTGACAGGCTCCCTGAGGTGCTCGAGTACGAAGCAGACGAAGACGTGGTCGAAGTTCTCGTCCGCGAAGGGCAGGTCGAAGATGTTCTCCACGCGGAACTCCACGTTGGTGACTCCTTCTTTGGCGGCACGTTCCCTGGCTTTGTTCAGGGAGTCTTCCGAGATGTCTATGGATGTGATCCGGGCCTGCGGGCTGTTCTTTGCGAGGATGACGGTCTGGGCGCCGATGCCGCAGCCGGCTTCGAGTACCCGGCTGCCGGGCGGGTACTTTGTGTCGCTGTGCAGGAGCTCTTCAAGTGTGCTTGCCTGGTCGCTGAGGCGGACAGATTCTCTTTCGGAATAGCCATGGACATAATCGTGGGGTTTTGGGGAAGGCATGATGTGATATTGTGCGGAAGTGTTTAAAAATACAGGGGTTTTTTCTCCTCAGACATTCTGCCTGCGGTTAAGCGAATACATCTGGATCTTCTTCATCTTTGCGAGGTTGAGTATATTTTTCATCTCCTTTTCCTCAAGCAGGCGGGAATCGATATATCCGTTGTCCACTGCCTCGTTGAATATCTCATATCCCATGCCGGAACGTGCAAGCACAGTGGTCCAGTCCCTGGGGGTTCCCACACCGCCAAATGAGAGGTCTGCACTCTCAGAGGCCATGTCGGTGCAGTACTTGCATGAACTGCTCCTGTACTGGTCAAGCTCCCCCAGCGGGAACACCTTAAGTTCATCCCTGGTCTGGAACTCGAACCTTCCCTTGCGGATCTTCATCCATTCGATATCGTCAAGCTTCATGTCCTTACTTTCAACGAATTCCTTAATGCCCTCATAATAGAAGGTATCCATGCAGAACAGCCCCATCTTCAGGATATTAGCTCTCATGAACAGGTGCAGGAATCCGTACGGGCTTTTCTGCATCTTGGTTACGGCATCTATATTACAGCTTGGACCAACAAAGGCAATGCTTCGCATGCCCTGTTTGATAGCGCTCATCAAAGCCTCCAGTGTCATGCTATGGCTGTAGATGCTCCCTGTCCCCTCAAGGATATCATCATAGGTCTTTGCCACAATGGGCACAGGTTTCCAGGGCTCCTCTTCTGATCTGGTGGTCACGATTGCGCAGTCGATAAGTCCTTCTTCCAGGGCATAGGCCAGCATGGATGTGACCACTCCTCCGTCCTGTCCCTTCAGCTCAGGTATGGCTGTTCTTGCACAATAGGCATTGCGTATCCTTCCAACAAGCCCTTCCTCTGTGGTAATGGTCCTTGGACATTGGTTATAGCATACACCGCAGGCGGTACACTTGTCGATCAGCCTGGGTTGCTCATCCTTTATAACAATAGATTCACACGATGCGGCACAAGCTCCGCAGAGTGTGCATATGCCGGGCTTGATTATATCCTTCCTGAGTTTTCCAAAAGATATCTTTTCCTGCTCTGCAATAGAGCGTTTAAGGCGGATGACTCGTTTCTCAAGCAGGTCGAACTTGTTCTTACATTCATAAGAGCAGAACCGGTAGAGCTTCCCGCCATATTCGGTATAATAGGGGGTGTCTTCCTGTACTTTATTTTTGCATATAGGATCAATAGGCATCTTAATCTCCCAGGATCGCGGATGTCCTTCTGGAGTTGCTATATTCTCTCTGATATATAATGAAATTTGAACCGTATAATCATTAAAAAACCCTGAGCACTTTTGGGATGCTGTCACAGACCATTGCGCAGTTTATGGTTCCCGGGGAAACTATAAAGTATCTCCTGCAAAAATAGCTTATATTAAGGCACCAGTTGCCTGATAAATCAAAACGGCCAGTTCTCTGGTATCGGAGCATCCATGAACGCAGAAACAAAAGCTCAACTCATCTCCGCAGGTTCCGTGAATATGGATCCTTCTCTCATCCGCAGGCTGACAATTCCCACAGCAGGTCCCGGAGCCGGGAACGTAGCCTTCTTCTTCAATTCGGGAGGACACCGTGTACGTCTTGCTGTTAAAAAAGAATCCTCTCTTGAAGCTGGAATGGAAGGTGGCGAGCTCGTGATCAGGAAAGATGGTATTAAGATCGCAAGAGGCAGTATTGAAGAGGAGCTGATCCACTGCCCGGACCAGGCCTTCATCACCATGTGTGAGAAGTGTGTCTTTGACTGTAAGTTCTGCCCTGTCCCCAAACTCTGCGGAAATGTAAAGAGCATGGACCAGATGCTTAAGATGATAGCACAAGCACATGAAACCGGCCGGATGAAGGCAATATCCATCACCTCCGGAGTTGAGATATCAGCAGAACATGAGGTAGAGAGGGCTGAAGAACTTATCCTCAGGCTCAGGGAGCTATATAGTGTCCCAATAGGTGTTTCCGTCTATCCCACAGAAGATTCCACACGCCGGCTCAGGGATGCGGGTGCTGACGAGCTAAAATACAATGTCGAGACCATGGATAGGAAGTTACATGCCGTGTTATGTCCGGACCAGGACCTTGAATTCCTGCTTGGTTCGCTCAGGGAAGGCGTAAAGGTATTTGGCAGGAATAAGGTCTGCTCCAATTTCATCATAGGTCTGGGTGAAACAGACGAATCTGCAAAAAAAGGCATAGAAGAGCTTGTTTCAATGGGAGTTGTCCCTATCCTCAGGGCAGCCTCCAGGCATCCACTTAGGGACGGTGAAGTGTTTATAGAGCGCCCGTCCGCAGAAAGGCTGCTTATGCTGAATCATTTCCTCCGTGAAAAACTGGATGAGTACGGCCTGCGTGCTGATACCTTTAAGACGATGTGCCTGCCCTGTACGGGTTGTGACATCAATCCGCACGCCGATCTTAGCGAATGAACCCTTGCCATTTCTTTTTCATTCGTTATCTTTACTTTCTTATCTGTTTCTCTTGTCCATTATCTTTTCTATTAACTCCGGCCACACCGAGGCCGCCACTATCATGCTGAGGATGAACACAAAGATCATGCCTGCAATGATATCCACCTGGCTGTACAAAGGCACTGTTCTGGAGCTGTTCACAATGACCGAAAGCCCTGCAAATATGGTCACAAGTATAAGTGAAGAGGCCACACTTGCGATAAGTGCATATTTTCCTGTATCGTAACCTGTTCTTTCCATGCGGACATCTCCTCCTTTCTTATTTTATCCTGCTCCTTTTCATGAGCAGTGAGTTCGTTGTGACGGATACCGAGCTCATGGCCATAAAAGCCGCGGCCAGCTCGGGGCTGATGACGATCTTTGTGACGAATGGATAAAGTATTCCTGCTGCAAGTGGTATGCCGATGCTGTTGTAGCCGAATGCCCAGAAAAGGTTCTGTTTTATCTTGTTCATTGTAAGCCGGCTGAGTCTTATGGATGCCAGCACATCCCGAAGATCGTTCTTTATAAGGACTATCTGTGCAGACTCCATTGCAACATCCGTGCCCGCTCCCATTGCAATTCCTATATCTGATTGTGTAAGTGCTGGAGCATCATTGATGCCATCTCCCACCATTGCAACTATCCTGCCCTCATTCTGCAGCTTCATTATCTCGGAAGCCTTATCACCAGGGAGTACTTCTGCCAGTACCCTGTCAATACCAAGCTGTGCTGCAATCGCATCAGCTGTCCTTTTGTTGTCCCCGGTTATCATCATGACCTCAATTCCCATATCCTGCAGCTTTTTCACGGCTTCCTGAGAGTTCTCTTTGAGCGTATCTGCAACGGCAACCAGGCCGACGGCATGTCCTTCCTTCGCAACTATCATGGCGGTCTTGCCTTCTGCTTCAAGGCTTTCCATGTTCCGGGTTAACGATGAGATGTCAACTTCATTGTCTTCCATGAGTTTGCGGGTTCCCAGAAGTATCCGATTGCCATCAATAGTAGCTTCGATACCATGCCCTGCAATGGACCTGAAGTTTTGCGGATCCCTTATTTCAAGCCCTTTCTCTTCAGCAGTCTTCACGATTGCCTCACCCAGAGGGTGCTCAGAACCTTTTTCCGCACTTGCAGCCATGGAAAGCATTACATCACTATCCATCTTTACATCAGGGGTCAGCAGGATGTCAGTAAGTTCGGGCTTTCCTTTTGTGAGGGTCCCTGTCTTGTCAAACACAATGGTATCTATTTTCAGTGTCCTCTCAAGGGCTTCTCCGCCTTTGATAAGTATTCCGTTCTCTGCACCTTTGCCTGTACCTACCATAATGGCGGCAGGTGTTGCCAGTCCCACAGCACAGGGGCAGGATATCACAAGAACCGTAATTGAGATGAGTAGTGAGAATAGGAACGGACTTGCCATTCCCGAATTAATTACAACATTGAATTTCTCGTAGCCGATGAAATACCAGAAGAAGAATGCTGCCAGGGCGATAACATGTACTGCCAGGATGAAATGACCTGCAACAACATCAGCTATACGCTGTATCGGTGCCTTTGAAGTCTGTGCATTTTCCACAAGTTCGATTATCCTTGCAAGGGCAGTGTCAGCTCCAACGTTGGTTGCCCTGAACTTGATTGCACCTGACCGGTTGAGGGTTGAGCCGATGACCATATCTCCAACATTCTTTTCCACGGGGATGCTCTCACCGGTTATCATTGACTCGTCCATTGCAGAGGAACCTTCGATGACAACACCATCAACAGGCACCTTCTCTCCCGGTCTCACAAAGACTATGTCGTCCACCTGTACCTCTTCCACAGGAACTTCCTTTTCCCGTCCGTCTGCGATTATACGAGCCGTTTTCGCCTGCAGGCCGATAAGCTTTTTTATAGATTCCGATGTCCTGCCCTTTGCTCTTGCCTCAAGGTATCTTCCAAGTACTATGAAAGCGATAAGCATGACCGCAGTGTCGTAGTACAGGTGCTCGTAGCCGGGTCCAAGGTCCAGGTAGCTTGCCGCAATGCTGATAGCATAGGCCGCTCCGGTTCCTGTGGCAATCAACAGGTTCATATCTGTGACCCCATGTTTCAGGCCACGGTAAGTCCCAACGAAGAATTGTCTTCCCGGGAAGACCATCACAATTGTAGTGAGCAGGAAAAGCATGTTCCTGTCCAGGAAGAGTTCCGGCACAAAAGCGAAATATCCGGGAAACATCATTTTCATGTGCCCGAGCATAACAGGGATCATTACTGCAATCGAAATGAGCAGGTTGTTCCTCTGCTCCCTGATCTCACGCTCCCTTTCCATTCTTTCCCTGTCCTGTGTTTCAGACCGGCTTGCAGGAAGCGATGCTGAATATCCTATCCTTTCGATGGCTTTTTTCATAACCTCTGCTGTGACAAGGGATGAATTGTACTCTACAATTGCCTTTCCTGTAGTAATGTTCACATTTGCAGAACTTACTCCTTTGACTTTTCTGAGTACCTTCTCCACATTCCGGGAGCAGGCTGCACATTTCATCCCTCCTATCTCAAGCACGGCACGGTCCCTTACAATATGATAACCGATCCCTTCGATGGTTTTTTCCATCTCTTGGGGTGTGATATGTGCCGGGTTAAAATCCACAGCTGCCCTTTCCATAGGCAGGTTAACGGAGGCAGATATCACACCATCAAGTTTGTTGAGTGCTTTTTCTATGTTCTGTGCACACGCAGAGCACTGCATCCCTGATATCCTGAAAACAATATTCTTAACAGAACCAGGCTCAGTTATCGTTACATCAGTTATCCCGTCATCATCAATTACAATGGGACACGCATTCTCCCCTTCGTCAGTGTCAGGAACCGAACAGATTTCTTCCCCAACTTCGTATCCGGCATATGTGACTGCTTTTTTAATATCATCAATGCTTATCCTGTCTGCATTGAACTCCACTGCTGCTTTCTCCTCTTCAAGGCTGACTTCCACGGATGTCACACCTTCAAGGGATGATATGGCATCTGTTACACGCTTGTGGCAATGCTCACAGGTCATGCCAAAGATTCTGATTTCTGCTTTCATTTTGCCTGTAAATTAGGACAACGAACCTTCCCTTACTGCTCTCTGATCACTTCATATCCTGCGTCAGTTACTGCTTTCTTTATGGAATCAAGATTTGCAATCGCAGGATCGAAATTGATAGTAGCTGTTTTTGCTGCCAGATCCACCTTCACTTCGCTGACCCCCTTTATTGCAGCTATGGACTTTTCCACGTTTGCCTGACAGTGACCGCACATCATACCTTCTATATTTATTGTTTCTGTAACCATTGTTTTTCTCCCGGGAATACTGTTAAAGGATTTGCTATTCATTTGGTCCGTCAATTATATAGTTTTCACGCTTGTGAAGTACCCGTGAAGTTCAGCAGGTTCTAACGCATTGTTCTATCATTTCTTTCCATCTGAGAGGAGCATCGACATCAAGTTGATGTTTTGTCATTTTTTCTGTATCTTCGGTGATTATCAAGCTGTCTTTTTTGAGAAATCCTCCTTTAATTTCAACACCAACGATTTTACTGTTGCTTATCTCATATCTTATACCTTGTGTCAGATCAGCAACAATTACACGTCTGTTAGTAAGCATTATTATCTGCCCACGGTTTCTTGATGACAGTGTAAGGTATTCACCTTTAAGGTATTCGGGGCGAAGGGTCTTAAGTGTCTCTTTAATCAGGGCAAGCTTTCCGCAGCTGATGGGATACATTGTGAGCTTCTTTTTACCTGTTATCATTATGAGCCTGTCAGGTTCGCAATGTATGCCAAGTATTTCTTTTATGTCGATGCGCTCCTCAATATCCAAACGTTTTGGAAAAAGCCCTGAACTTTCCTTTTTCAGGAAGATGTTCCTGTTTGTCAGGGTCATGGTAAATTTCTCGCTGCCTATCATCACGACTTCATTTGCAAGCAGCCTTTCTCCTCTTTTTAATATAGTACCATTGCCTATTTCTTTCATTTCTCTTTCAGCACGTATTTCCGGTATATATACTGGATCAATGCATGCATCAGGCAGGTAATGGTTAAGCATTTCCACAAGAAGTTTCCCATCTATGAGTTTAAGGTTATGTTCTGCAGCTTCCTCGATCGCTTCTTTTGTAAAAGATGAAGTTGTTACCATTATCACTCCATCCACACGGTCCCTGTATCGCAGACTGCTATATTCCCTTACTTCCTTTACTCCCACCGGACCTGAATATCTCTTTGCCTGCACCAGCCAGGTGTGTGAGAGTCCGAAGTTCTCTATCATAATTACAATATCAATTCCTCTGTCCCTGGAGTATTGAGTAAGTTCTGTCTTGTAGCCTATTTTAGAAAAAAGTCCTGAAAGCAGCGTCTCAAAATCTTTAGGATCAATTTCATGCAGGATATCGATTGTCCATTTTTTCATTTTATCTGTTTTTATCTGTTATTTTTAAGTTAATAGTTTTTCCCTGATTTTGTTTGATATCATATGGTAGTGCTCAGTTATTGCACAACCATGCAAACAATTAAATGCGTTAAGAACAGATTAGGAAGAAACCAAGGAGAAATAGTATATATCTGTCAAGTTATGTCAACTGCTAAATATCTATGCCAAGGTTAACATAATTTAATATAACTATAATATTAATACAAAGGGTGAATCCAATGGATGAGTTAGAATCTATCAGGGAAAAAAGGATGCAGGAAATCAGAAGGTCTTTTGAGCAAAAAGATTATCCAGCAAGTCCGGTGACAGTTACCGATGCTTCGTTTGATGAGCTCATATCAAAATATCCTCTTGTTCTGGTGGACTGCTGGGCGCCATGGTGTGGCCCCTGCAGAATGCTCTCTCCTGTTCTTGATGAGCTGGCTTTGGAGATGCGGGGGAAAGTGGTTTTTGGCAAGTTGAACGTAGACGAGGAAAAAATGACTGCAGTATCCTTTGGGATAAGCAGTATTCCCGCAATGCTCATATTCAGGGAAGGAAAATTCGTTGACAGTTTAATAGGCGCTGTTCCAAAACAGAATATCGTCCAAAAACTCCAGCCTTATATGTGAGGGAATAAAATGGCACACAAACCCAGAATCGCAGAAAGCCCTTCGGTTCGTTTACTTGACCTTAAGGACAAATCAAAATCCTATTTCATCGTGGCATCGGTAGAGGTCGGTAATACTACTACCAAATGTATACTTACTGCTACAAACCTTGAAGATGGAAAGACCCGGCTCATTAAGAAAACTGTTAGTATGACACGGGATGTGCGTCCTCCAAAACCAGGTGAAGTTATCTTTGGAAGGACGCTTAACGGTGTTGAACTGACCAGGGAGTCGGTTGGTGAACTGGTAAGGGACACTCTTCTGGGAGCCGTGAAAGAGGCAAATCTGGACATCAAAACCGATATTCATTTTGTTGTCAGGTCCACTGGTGTTGTAGCGGGCTTTGACTCTCCTGATGAGGTTGGTGAATTCATCAAAGCACTTGCAGATGGCTGTCTGATGGCGGGTGTGCCGCCAAACCGTATGACTCCTCCAATGTCTATTTCCAATATCCCGGACCGCTTCCGGAAATACTCCAAACTTGAAAAGGTAATATTTGACGGTGCAGTAGCAAGTGTGACCCCTCCAACGGGTTCAACTGGTGTTGAGATCGTTGCCAATGAGATGGAAGGTGAACTTGCAACAGCCGGAATAAAGGAAGGTGCAAAATGGGTGGATGTGGATTTCCGCAATCCATGTATTTCCATGGACTTCGGTACGACACTTGATGGCAGGATCATAAGTCCGGACCTACCCTATGCAAGGACCATCGGGAATTTCTGTGGTTATGCAGGTGCAATCCCGGATGCAATTATCAAGGGCACAGGTCTTGTTGATGGTAAAAAAGGTACTGCTCTCGATGTTTTTGACAACAGGTCACTTGACGGGCTAACCCTGATGCTTAAGGGGAAGATTATCAGGGAATATGCGGAGAAGATGTTGAATTACATTGTTGTGGAAAAAGTACCCAAAGGCCGTAAAAGATATGGCAGCGTACCTGTAAATTCAGAGGCTGCAGATGCTATAAATGTAGTTCTCATTGGTTGTGATGTGGGGGATAACGGTTCTGATATGGACAAACTCTCATCACTGGGTGGCGAGGTTTATGAAAAATACAACATGAGGGTATTGTTTGCTATTATTGACGAGGTCATGGCACGGGTGGTGCAGCGTCTTGTGAAAGTTGCACAGGATGAAGGTCTTGTCTATGAGGACACTTCCATCGGTGTCACAGGCAGGGCAGGTATAACCGGTAACAAGCCAAAGCTCATACTGAAATATCTGCATGAGCTGGGGATCAATCACAGGATCGATGAGAATGTTGTCTTTGTGGATGACGGTCTTGCACGCGGTGCCGCCGTTATGGCAAGGTGCATGAATTCCCTTGGAACCACTTTCAACCCCCTTGGAGGACACAGGGGAGGAAAATGCATACTTGGGCAACGCATAAAGTTACAGAATAAGTGAGTTACAGAATAAGTGACAAAAATCAGTGATAAAAACCTGATAATAAGAATTGGCAGGTTCTTCCTGCCATAAATAAACATTTTCATCCGATCCAAAAAAGCGGTAAGATCATGCTCGTCTTTTTTGCTGTCTTTTCATCTCTTTCTGGAACTCTATTTCATGTCTTTTCACATATCTGTCATGCCTGTTGGGTTTTGTATTTTTCAAAATTGCACCTCATAACCGATCATGAATGATGCGTTTAACTACCGGCAAAGCATAAAGCGTCCATATACTCGAAAACATAGCCTGATGAACTTTCAATTTTAAGTAATCCTACCTCTTTTTTGTAATTATTAAATTTTAATCTACATCACAGGAATTTATATTTTTTGCTTTTTTACCCCGGGATAAGTCTCTCTCTTGATCTTTAATCGCAGTTATTGTATATGAATGTGGATTTTAGCCGTATAATATTAATTTTTCATCGGACTTGTAATATTATTCCTTCATAAGACCCAGCCACGCACATAATTCTTTCAGTTTCATGGCATTAAGCACATCCTCCGGCTCTATCCAGCTCCTTCTTGCAACATCTATCCCATAGGCAATGTTGTTAAAATGCTCGATAGCATGCGTATCTGTGTTGATGGCAAGCATAACTCCATGATCTTTTGCTTTCCTT
This sequence comes from Methanolobus sp. WCC5, assembly GCF_045690325.1. Taxonomy (GTDB): domain Archaea; phylum Halobacteriota; class Methanosarcinia; order Methanosarcinales; family Methanosarcinaceae; genus Methanolobus. Next base: position 2,347,264 of record NZ_CP146981.1, read on the forward strand.
GCATTGATATCATTAAGGTCAAGTCTCCATGGAGAGGAATTTATCTCAAGGACTTTTCTGTTTTCCTTTGCTACGGCAATTATCCTGTCCATGTCCACATCATATGCAGGACGTTTCCCAAACTTCCTTCCCGTGGGATGGGCAAGTATATCCACATGTTCGTTCTCAAGCGCAGCAACAATCCTTTTTGTCATTTTGTTCCTGTCCTGCTCAAGCCCTGCATGAACAGCCACTATGACAACATCAAGTCTCTTAAGGATGTCATTACTGTAATCAAGCTTCCCGTCAGCACGTATATCACATTCGGTTCCGGAAAGTATCCTTATATCATCATATCTGTCCTGAAGATGTTCTATCTCTTCTATATGTTCAAGGAGCCTTCTTTCAGATAAACCGTTGGCAATTCCCGTGGATGGTGAATGATCGGTAATTGCAATGTATTCATATCCTCTCTGTATTGCAGCCTGTACAAGCTCTTCCATGGAATTTATCCCGTCACTCCAGTTGGAATGGACGTGCAGGTCACCTTTGATGTCCTCTTTAGTTATCAATTGTGGAAGGTTTGTTGTCAGGCTGGCTTCTATCTCCCCCCTGTCTTCACGAAGCTCCGGGGGAAAGTATTCGAGTCCCAGGAAATCGTATACTTCTTTTTCCTTACTGCATAAGGTCTTTTTGTCACTGCTCAGATCCGTGAAACCGTATTCATTCAGGCTGTAACCTCTGGAGAGGGCAAGTTTCCTTAGATGTATATTGTGTTCCCTGGAACCTGTGAAATGCTGCAGCATGGAACCAAAACATTCTTTCTCGACAATCCTGAGGTCTACGTTTATGTTCCCTGCATATATGACAGAAGCTTTTGAAGTGCCGGCCTGAATTATCTCTTTGACCTTTGAAAGGCCTGTAAAAGAGATCACTGCCTTTTCCGGTTCACTGGAAACAGCTATAAGATCAATGTCACCCACAGTATCCATCTTTCTGCGCAGGCTCCCGGCTATGACAACAGATCCAATATGTGGATTTGAAGACAGTTCCTGCTTTATTTCCCTGGCAATCTCCCCTGCAATTACAATTGGATGTCGCCCATGGTCTTTGTCCTGCTGTAATCTCATGACAGCCCGGAGGATCTTATCTTCCTGCTTCTCTCCCATTCTCGGAAGCCTTCGTATCCGGTGCTCTCTGGCTGCTTTGCTGAGTTCATCAATTGATGTTATGCCAAGTTTTTCGTAAAAGAGCCTTGCCATTTTAGGTCCTATTCCGGGAACATCCATAATGTCTATGATACCGGTAGGTACTTCCCCTGTAGTTCTTTCATAAGCTTCAAATGTACCGGTCTCAAGCATTTCAGCAATCTTGCTTTGAAGTGCCTCCCCTACCCCGGGAATGCTGTCCATATTTCCACTGGTGTACAATACTGCCAGCTCTTCATCCAATCCCTTTATGCTTCGTGCAGCATTTACGTAGGCTCTGATCTTGAAAGGGTTCTCACCTTTGAATTCCAGAAGTTTTGCCATCCGGCTGAACATCTCGGCTATCTGAACGTTATCCATGTCCCACCATATTCAGCTCTTTTCAAGTTTCTTTTTAAGGGCTTCTTCCACAGCTTTTTTGTGTATTTCCCCGGATTGGTGGATGCCTCCGGTGTTTCCCCTGACGGCTCTGCATGGATATTGTTGTATCAGAAGGCCGGCCCTGGCAGGTGCATCTTCTACCTTAGTCCCCACAAGTTCCCTTGCCATATGCCAGGTACTTCCACATGGAGCCCCGCATAATACCTCCACAGACCCTATTAATCCTTTGTCGGTATCGATCTTAAGTACAGGGGTTGAAAGACAGGAACAAAGATCTTTAGTTTCCGGTTTTTCCTTAAGTGTGCAGCATATTTCCTCGACTTCAATGAGCATGCCATATTGTTCGGAGATCCTCTCGAGTTCCACAACCGGTGCCTTTGAGACTCCTCCGGGAACTATAAGGGCTTTAACACCTGCTTTTCCTGCCCGGTGCGCTATTGCCACTGTAAGATCGGGATGTAGTGAATATGTGACAACGATGTCAGCTCTGAAAACAGAATCGTCTATGTCAAGTTCCTCCAGAAACTCTTCAGGCTCGTCAATAAGGTCAGGTAGTATCTGAGGTAAGTCAGTATAGAGCACCTGCATTCTTGTCCTGGAAATGATGGTCTCTATCAGACGTTTCCCATATTTTCCCCGGGTGATCACTCCAATCGTTGTCATTGATTATCCTTCTCAGGGTTATTTTGCTTTGCATATATGCCTGCCGGGATAATATATGCAACCATATAGTATATTTATCATTAAATATATTGTTTGTTTGAGGTGCTATTATGGACGACTATGATCCCACGAAAGTATATTTCAGATGCGATACCTGTGAATTCATATTTATGGAGAATCCTGACCTTTTCCCGGTCATGTGTCCCCAGTGCGGCAGCGAGAACGTCTCCAGAACCTGATCAAGATCTCACTGTTATCCCGGAACAAATAATCTAAATAGTATCCATTTACTTTCAGTGTTGATGTCAATGAAAGGAAAGCTCATTACACTGGAAGGTATAGACGGTTGTGGGAAATCAACGATAACTGCCCGTCTGAATTCTAATCCGAAGTTCTCTGAATTTATTTTCACAAGGGAGCCAACTACCGGATGGATAGGTGAGGCAGTGAACCGGGCGATACATTCGGATACCGATGACCTTGCAGAGCTTTTGCTTTTCACAGCAGACCATGCCGAGCATATCTCCAAACTTATTGTCCCGACTCTTGAGAGTGGAAAAAATGTCATATCAGACCGATATTCCGGAAGCCGTTATGCCTACCAGGCCGTGACACTTAAAGGCCGCTTTGCGGACCCTCTCAGATGGATACAGGGCATACACGAAGGCTGGACAATAGTTCCGGATTTGACAATACTTTTTGATATTGACCCGGAAATTGCAGTTGAAAGATGCGGGAACCGTGGTGCTCAGACCAAATTTGAGAAAACCGACTTTCTCAGGGAAGTAAGGTCCAATTACCTGCGTCTGGCAAAAGAAGATCCTGAAAGGTTCCTGGTGATAGGTACTGACAGGCCGGTGGATATTGTTGAAAAGGATGTTCTGGATGCCATCTTTTCCCTGACTGGTATCCTGCAGGAATAACTGTGCAGAAGAATATGGATAAAAAAAGAAATAAAGTAAAATGAGGTTATAACCCGTTCTCGTCAGAGAACCTGATAAGTGCCTCACCAAGCACACGGGCGTATTTGGGATTGAGATTGAAACGTCCCCTTTTCTGTCCGCCTCTTTCCTTGGCGATCTCTATGTATTCTTTCTCGTATTTTTCACTTGAGGCGAGGGTGATTGTAAGGAACCAGCCGCCTCCCATCTTTATCTCTGCATAGTCTTCGCCCACATCTATTATCTGTTCTGTTTCTTCCTTGTCTGCCATGATCACACCGGTATTATATCATTATTAACTCATTGCTGAACCATTCGGAGGGGTATTGAGCCGTTATGCAATGCAGTTGCCACGAGCGCTCCTTTTACACCGATCTCTTCCAATGCTTCGATGTCCTCCACATTGCGTACACCGCCACCGAGCAGTATATTGTGGTCTGAGATATCAACTATCTTACTTAAGAATTGTGAATCCACACCACTTGATGTCCCGACCCTGTCAAGGTCCAGGATGATTATGTCGTCAAGTTCATAATCATTTAAAAGTTCGACTATCATAAAAGGGTCTTCCGGCATGGAAGGATCGTTTGTCAGTATCTTTCCCTTCCTCTTGTCAATGCTGACATTCACCCTGCCGGGATACAGGGAACTTACCTGCTCTATCGTATCAAGGGATGCGGTCTCTGTTCCAAGGACAACTGAGTTCACTATCTCCATTACATCCTCTGTTTCGGAAACTGTCGTAACACCAGGGTCAAGCATCACTTTTGCTTTTCCGGCAACGTTCTGTATTATATCAAAGTTCTTTTCCCTCTTGCCGATATTCTCAAGAAGATTGAGATCTGCGATGTATACCTCTGCCGGTTTTACAGTGTCGACTATCCTCACGGCATCAGAGGTATTGCATATATGGCTGGAGAAATGTATGGGCTTGTACTCACTGCGTGTACCACCCTGCGCATGAACTACGGTACGGTTGAATATATCAAGAACGAAAATGATACGAAACATATATAATTGATACATCTGTCATGCTATAAAAAAGAGGTCAATACTATGAAATTACTTGTCAGTCCGATCAGCCCTGAAGAGGCAATTGCAGCACACAAAGGAGGTGCTGACATCATTGATGTGAAAAACCCTAAAGAAGGTTCCCTGGGTGCTAATTTCCCGTGGGTCATACGATCGGTGAAAGAAGCCATCAATTCGGAAAAACCCATCAGCGCCACGATAGGTGATTTCAATTTCAAACCTGGAACTGCTTCTCTTGCGGCCCTGGGTGCGGCAACAGCCGGTGCCCATTATATAAAGGTGGGGCTCTATGATGTCCAGACCGAGGAGCAGGCGCTGGAGATGCTTGTAAATATCACAAAGGCCGTAAAGGATATGGATCCTGAAAAGAAGGTTGTCGCATCAGGTTACTCTGATTATGAACGTATCAATTCCATTAATCCTCAACTCCTTCCAGCTATCGGCGCTAAGGCAGGTGTTGATGTTGTTATGGTGGACACCGGTATCAAGGACGGCCGCTCAACCTTTGAGTTCATGACCGAGGAAGAGCTCACACAGTTCACAACAGCTATCCGTGAGCAGGGACTTCTGTCCGCACTTGCCGGAACCCTCAAGTTCGAGGATCTCCCGGTACTCAAGCGCATCCAGCCTGATATCATCGGTGTGCGCGGCATGGTCTGCGGCGGTGACAGGACGTCCGTCATCAAGGCAGAACTTGTCGAGAAGTTGAAGAATGAGATGTGATCTGATCGCATCTGGTCATATTTTTGTCAGTTCCTGTAACGTTGACATTTTTTCTTTTATTATCCCTGAAATTCCAAAATATTAAATCATAGGCCTGCTCAATATATTGCAAATGAAGACTATTGATACCATAAGATGGGATATAATGGTGATGCAACTTGACTGAAGAGATCACCGTCAGCGTTGGTCAGGCTTATCCCCGGGATGCAGGCAGGGGAATTGCCAGGCTTGATAAGACTCTTATGCAACAGATAGGTGCCATAAGCGGTGACATCATCGAGATAAAGGGCAAGGAAAAATGCTATGCTGTGGTCTGGCCCGGTTATGTTGAAGATGCAGGTAAGGATCTTGTACGTATTGACGGGAACCTGCGCAACAATGCAAGGGTGGGTATTGATGAAAAGGTCACTCTTCGCAAGGTTCAGATAGTCGAGGCGGATTCTGTGACCCTTGCTCCTACCCGGGAGACTCATCTTGTCGGAGGGGCACGTTTCATTTTAAGGATACTTGAAGGCCGTCCGGTTGCAAAGGGACAGAACATCCGTGTAGAGACGGTAAACAATCCCATTTCTTTTGTTGTGCTTTCCACCAAACCATCCGGTCCGGTGGTTGTGAGCCGTAACACCCAGATACAGCTTCGTGAAAAAGCTGCTATCGCCGAAACTACTGCAGGTCAGGTCACTTATGAGGATATCGGTGGTCTTCAGCGGGAACTGGGGCTTGTGCGCGAGATGATCGAGCTTCCGCTGAAACATCCGGAACTGTTCAACAAGCTTGGCATCGATCCGCCAAAGGGAGTGTTGTTGTTTGGACCTCCAGGTACCGGCAAGACCATGATAGCAAGGGCTGTGGCAAGTGAGACAGATGCCAATTTCATATCCGTCAGCGGTCCGGAGATCGTGTCCAAGTATTACGGGGAGAGCGAGCAGAAGCTGCGGGAGATATTCGAGGAAGCCCAGCGCAACGCTCCTTCTATCATATTTATCGATGAGATCGATTCGATCGCTCCAAAGCGTGATGAGGTAATCGGGGAAATGGAGCGCAGGATCGTTGCCCAGTTGCTTTCCCTGATGGACGGCCTTGCTTCAAGGGGTAAGGTCATAGTTATCGCTGCCACAAACCGTCCCAATTCCATAGATGAGGCACTGCGCCGGGGAGGCAGGTTTGACAGGGAAATAGAGGTAGGTATCCCGGATTCTGCGGGCAGGCTGCAGATCCTTTATGTGCATACAAGGGGCATGCCTCTGGAGGAGGGACTGGAGCTGAAGGAAATTGCAGCCACGACCCATGGTTTTGTGGGAGCAGATCTTTCATCTTTGTGCAAGGAGGCTGCAATGCATGCACTGAGGCGCTTGCTTCCTGAGCTTAAGATCGATGATGTTGAGGATGAGATACCGCCGGAGTTCATGGAAAAGCTGGAGGTTGTCAGGAAGGATTTTGATGAGGCGCTGAAGAACATAGAACCTTCTGCCATGAGAGAGGTCTTTGTGGAAGTGCCACATGTAAGCTGGGAGGATATCGGCGGGCTGGAGGCTGCCAAACAGGAGTTGGTTGAAGCTGTGGAGTGGCCCCTGAAATATCCGGACCTGTTTGATGTGGTCAGTACCAAGCCACCTCGCGGGATCATGTTGTTCGGTCCTCCGGGAACCGGTAAAACAATGCTTGCAAAGGCTGTGGCAACGGAGAGTGAGGCCAATTTCATCAGTATAAAGGGTCCCGAACTTCTCAGTCGTTATGTCGGAGAGTCCGAGAGGGCTGTGCGTGAGACCTTCCGTAAAGCAAAACAGGCAGCTCCGACCATTGTTTTCTTCGATGAGATCGATTCAATGGCTTCAGAACGTGGTTCAAGCATAGATGCACATACAACCGAGCGTGTGGTAAGCCAGATACTCACCGAGATAGACGGAGTGGAGGAACTGAAGGATGTTGTGATCATCGCAGCCACCAATCGGCCGGATATTGTTGATCCTGCCCTGCTTCGACCGGGGCGCTTTGACCGTCTTATATACGTACGTCCGCCGGACAGGCCGGGACGTGAAAAGATCTTCAGGATCCATCTGGCAGATAAGCCTCTTGCACCTGATGTGGATCTCCATGAACTTGCAGAGCTGACCGAAGGTTATGTGGGTGCAGACATCGAATCCATCTGCCGTGAAGCCTCAATGCTGGCTCTGCGTGAGGTGATCACACCCGGTATGAGCTCTGAGGAAGCCATGGAAAGAGCCGCCGTTTTGAAAGTCACAGCCCGGCATTTCCACAAAGCCAAAAAACGCGTCAAACCAACCACTTCCCGCAGCGCCATGAGTTTCTACGAACAGGCGGCTGAAGCCTTTGCCAGGTACGCTGCAAATGAGGAGGAAAAAAGTCTGGGAGAGGATGAGCGGGCATATCAGTGAAATTCAATACCCAGGGCAATGCAATTGTTAACGGTGCACATATCAGGCAGACAGCCGCAGACATGGAGTGGTATCTGTCAGATCACCTCGGCAGTACCACTTTGCTGATTAACGAAAGTGGTCTTGAGGTAGAGCGCACCGAGTACTATTCATACGGTCAGGTACAGTCCGGCGGTCTGGACTGATTAAAGAAAAAACAGCTTAAAGTCTGCCCCCATACACCCTCGTGTATTTCAAAGAATCTGTCCTTAATCAATACTTACGGTAGATTTTACTCCTATGTCCCACTTCAATAACAAAAATGACCAGTTTCTCTCCTTCAATACTCATAATGACACGATAGTCTCCAACCCTCAGGGAGTAAAGTGGGGTGTTCGGAGATCCTTTGAGTTTTTTGACGTGTGTTTTCGGATTTTCACTGATCTCTTTGATCGATTTTACTACTTTTTCCGCAACGTCCTGGGGAATACCCTTAAGGTCTTTCAGTGCAGCGTGAGAATAGAGGATCGAGTACATCACCGAAGCCCCAGTTCAGCCTCTACTTCTTCCTGTGTGTAATATCTTCCACGTTTGAAGTCTTCCAGTGCCTCTTCTATCCTGCTGATGGTCTCATCACTCAGAGGCTCCTGGTCGTATGCCATATCCACAAGGCGGGAAACCACTTCATTATATGTTTCCCTGGGGAACAATTTTAGTTTATCAAGGCTATCTTTCAGGCGGGGGTCTATTTTTATAGTTGTAGCTGCAGTCATATACTACAGTATAATATGGTATACTATAAATCAATTTTCAAAAACATATTATCTATTCTATAGCTGCTTCTTTGAGGCCGAAAGCACCGAATACTTCCCGTACGGCCAGGTGCAGTCCGGTGGATTGGAGAAGTATGGATTTACCGGCCAGGAGAATGATATTGATACCGGGTTGATGTACTATGGTGCACGCTACTACTCACCTGAGTATAGGGTGTTTGTGCAGCCGGATACGATGCTGCCGGACCCGTATAATCCACAGGCTCTGAACAGGTATGCTTATGCGCTGAATAATCCGGTGAAGTATACTGATCCGAGCGGGCATATACCACAGGTTGCAGCAGCATTAGTTGGTGCTGGCTTGGTTCTTCTGACCGCATGGTCTTACTATGACTTGGTACAGACTGCAATAGCTTGGAATAAGCGTGATCCCGACGTGAGCACAAAAAAATTAATGGTCAATATAGCTCTTACATTGCCAGTTTCTGGAGGAGGAGCAGCTAAATTAGTCCTCAAACTTGGTAAACAGAAAAAATTGATGAATGCTGCAAAAGAAGGAGTAAAGGCGGAAGGAGTTATAGGTGGCCTTAAAGTATATAGAAAAGGCCTATCTGTTAGCACCGCCGATCTTGCATTATATGCTTCTACGGACGGAGCTTTTTTCGCAGTGTCACGAGGAATCAACTATCTTGATACTACTGTAGATGCTACGGTTGAAGAAAATACCATTGGCGGAACAAGACTAGGCGATGCATTAAATTGGGGAAGTAGCACCAAGGATTCAATTTCAACTTCTGCAAGTAACTCCAAGGATTCAATTTCAATTACTGTAAGTAAAGCTACAAATTCAATTTCAACCACTGTAAGCACAGCTACAAACTCAATTTCAACCTATATAAGTAAAACCAAGGATACAATAATAAAATGAGCCTTAACCATTAATGCTCTTTACTCTTTAATTTAACAATAAATCTCTTTTATCCTTTCTTTTCCTTAAAATTTGCTTTTAATGACTTAAAATTCGAATTTTCTAAAAGCACTTTGTGATCTTATAAGATCATTTCTTTGTACTTTGAAAGCAGTTAATGCTGTCAATAATGCAGCAATGTTGCCTATGGTCACAAACATCCTTGCAGCTTCTATGCCTCTAGTCAGCGTTTTTGAGCGATTATACCCAACAACTTCAAATGAGTTCTTACGTTCGACTGTAGTCCTTATGTCATATATTTTTTGAAGAAGAGGATGATATTTTCTTGGAATGAAATCTGCTCTGAAATGGTTACCCCTATCACTTTTCAGAATATTTCCCACACTATTGGATCTTGCAGCTATTACTGGAATTATCCCCCGATTAATGACTTCAATATTTGATCTATAGCTATCTGGACCTGCATCTGCCAATAGAATAATTGGCCTTCTTGACTCTGGTAATTCAAAGTTTCGAACCGTTTCCTGAAATACAGTATTATCATTTTTACTTGCATCAACTGCATCCCAATATACTGGCAATCCAAATAAGGAATCTACAATACAAGTATCAGTGTATCCAGTTCCTGACAATATATTATATGCTCCTGATCTTTTCACATATTTTCCAGAATCAGGATCTGAAGTCAGACCTGTTGATCTATTTTTAACTCCATTGCAATTACATTTGATAAAACGTCTATCCCATGTCCATATCTTATCAGCGATCAATCCCAGCTCTCTGCATTCCTGGATCAATAGTTGTGCATATTTCAAAAGATGGACTGAAACCTTATCTAAACCTCTTCTGTAAGATGATAATGATAAAATGTCATTGTTGTGAATTCCTATTTCCTTTTTCATTGTTCTATTTTGATTATAATCTCTTATAAAGCCTTCAATATTAGGATAAGCAAGTTTACATCTTGCAATTTCCAATTTAACAATGTTTCTCATATTCAAAACTTCTGATTGTGGTTTGTATGCCATATCCTTTTGAATAGAATCATAAAATTCATCAACAGAAGGGTTTAAGACAAAAAGATGATTCAAATATCCTTTGAAGTTTCCATAAGAATTAAAGGCCATTATTTGGTTTAAAGGTATATCTTCATTACCTTCGACATAATTATTCGTGGTTCTTGGAAGCTTTTTATATGGCAATTTGATTTTGTTTTTGATAATATTGATATTTTCTCGTGAAAAATCAGTGATCATTCTTTGGAATATATGCAACAAGCGCCGGTTTGATGCAAGTCTGCATTTTTTACTTTTCACATCTGCACTTACAACAGATATTTTAAATTTTTCCGGATTGTGTAAGAATTGGTCGATGATGGAATCTCTTGATTCTTTATTCTCAATTGGTTGTGAATAATCGCTTAAAAAAGATTGATCTAAATAAAATGATCTATATTTAAGTGCTTTTGCAATTGGTTTTGCGAATTTGCCAAACAATTTCTGATATATTTTCTGCCCTTTTAGAGTTTTCAAACTAATTTTTATGTTGCTCGATATTTGAGGAAAATCATTGAATTGTAATGCATAAATTTTATATTCTTTAGAGATTATTGTAAACATGGTTATGCCTATATAGAGCTTATTTTTGGGTAACAACTTAAATAATGCTTTAATTAGGCATAATCCTTTCTATTAGTGTTCAATTTCGTTTTTAAAGTCAAATATAGTAAATTTATTATGAATAAATACATTATAATGTATTAATTGGCTATAAAAGAGATTTTAGAGTAAATGGTTAAGGCTCAAATCAGTAAAGAATTTATTCAGGAGGTAATATATACAAGTCGTCAACCACTAATGAACAGAAATGATAGCCATGTTTAAAAGGTGATCAGATGGATGAACCAGTTTTCGAGCTCACGACCAAAATCCCAAAAGACAAACTAGTGTACACCATCTGTAATTTTTACAGGACAATGAGTCACAAAAAAATAAGACTTGCTAGAGAGACAGCAGATGATATCATCTTTGAAGATTACGATCCATTGGTGAAAATAGATAATGTATATGGGATTTCAAAAATTAGTGTGCATACTTATAAGAAAAAGGAAAATAAGCATGTGTTTTTTGACTCTGTGAACATAACTTTTGCAGATGAAGGAGCTACAACCAAAATAATGTGGTATGTAGGCCTTGGCTTTAAAAGATGGCATCTGCTTGGTCTTGTATATCTTTTAATAGTTTTTCTTGCTTCAACATATTTTGCATGGATTATATGTCCCGCAGATTCCCCATGGCACCGATATTGTTTTACCTTAGCTTTTCCCAGTTTCCTTTTCCTATTTATTTGGCCAATGTATTACATTATTTTTAAGCGCAAGGGCAAGAAACTCAATTCACACCCGGATACACAGAAATACAGAAAGGATTTTGAAGAATTCATTCGCAAAAAAGAGAAGGAATTGCTGTCTGAGAGATACTGAGTGGATAAAATTAATCCAGGCATAATCACTGCTCCAGTCATCAACGACGCAAACCAGTTAAGCGAGGTCCTTCATTCCGGCAATCAGCTACTTCTTCCGCGACGACGAACGTGTAGCCAAGCAGACAGCCAAAAGTACGGATACACTCCTGACATCCACCCTCAGACCTCTTCAAAGTTATCACTGATACATCTATCTACATATCACCAATCAATGATACCTATCACTGATACTTATATATAGTTATCACTATATAGAGATAACAAGAATGACACAACAAAGTGGAGAAGAACAGGACGATACCCGTACGTACATCATGGATCATCTGGGTATTCCTGTGGGTGCAGGACTCATTGGATCAGGAACTTACCTGAACGATTTGCCTTTCAGTCCCGATATGATACTGGAAGAAGGAGACATGCTCTATGTCATCGCAATAAAGTCCAGAGTAACGTTTGACGTGATATCGCGGCTGAATCTCTTCCGTGAGCTATGGCAACGAGAGAAAGGGAATGGAAAACAGGTTGCACTTGTAGTTGCTGCGAAATACATCCCGAAGATGGAAGAAGAGCTAATGGAAAAACTGGGCATAAGCACAATAAAGCTTCCCCGGTCATTTATCTCTGAAAGCAGGGAACAGTACACATCTGCCGGACACAGGATTACATCTGAGAAATCCTGGAAAGTAGTATCCCGTCTGCTGAAGGAGAAAAAGACATCAATAAGGCAACTCTCTCTAATGGAAAACGTATCCTACGGCTGGGCACACAAAACCGTCCGGGCACTCATGCAGCAGAACATCATCAGTCAGGATAATGGTCATGTCAGCATCTCCGATGTCAACAAGCTCCTGAATGGCATTGCCTGGGAACGTCCGTTCTCCAATCTCATGATCGACAAGATACGAGTCTGTTTTAAAGAATCCACGACAGCCGCAAAAGAAATAACATCGGCCTTTGAAAACCAGAAAGATATACCCTTCGGGTTCACATCCTATACCGCCGCATCACTGTATACAGGTTATGGGGTACGTCATGATGCCGTATATCTCTATATAAAGGAAGAACACCTCGGTTACTTCAGGGAACTGTTCGCGTCCGATTCTGATAAGGGAGTCCTGGCATACATATACCGTATTGACAGGGACGTTTTCCGGGATGCCCGTGGAAAGGAAGGTATCAGGATAGTATCTCCTTCCCAGACACTGCTCGACCTGGCAGGAATGGGCTACTCTGCAATGGATATGACAAAGCAGTTGGTGTCGGTCTATGCCACAATATGAACCCACACAAAGGATAATTGCTCTTTCTCTGGAAGAATTAAATGAAATTATCCGGCATATCCATGAAAAGAATGATGATATCAAAAACCCGAATACCGTGCTCATCGGTGGCTGGGCAGTCGATTCCTATAACCCGTGGTTCGGGTCTATCGATATCGACCTTATCACAAGCAGCAGGATACGCAAGAGCATAATGTACCATCTGAGAGAAAATAGGGACTTTAAGCCCTACAGACTTCCCGGCATATCCACAAGTGTCCAGAAAATGACCGACGCTGGACCGGTGATCATCGACTTTGCTACCTGGCAGAAACCCTTTCCCTTTGAAGGAATTGATGACATTTCTCTGGATTTTCGCATCATTGAAGGAAAGACTGAAATGAGAACAATCCGTGGCGGTATTGAGATAGCCGTTCCAAACCGGGAAACATTGATCATCCTGAAACTGAAAGCCATATGGGACCGGCAGTACAGGATCGAGAATGAACTAAGCGATGATTCTCTGTGGGAAAGTGGAAAACTTGTAAAGGACAGGGCGGATGTCCTTGCACTACTCGATCCCGGTCACGGTGGCAGAGAACTGGATATATATGTGTTTGGTGAGCTGCTAAAAAAGTATCCTTTCCTTGAACGATCCTTGCGCACCGCATATGAAACAAATGAAGGACTCGAAAAATATGGCAGATTTTCGCAAAATACTGCCGAAGCTACAATAAAGCAACTATTGTCTTTGGTTCAATGAAATCATGAAAGTACAAGTGACAGTTGAGCGAGGTCCGTCATTGCGGCAACAATACCCTTGCAGAAAAGTACTGGTACGACGGAAACGACAGGCGGGTCAAAAAGCAGAACTCTGCCGGGGAATTCACCTACTATGTCAACCAGTTCTACGAGATCGAGAACGGCACAACAACCAGCTACTTCTTCCGCGACGATGAGCGCATTGCCAGGCAGACAGCCAAAGGCATGGAGTGGTATCTCTCGGATCACCTGGGCAGTACCACTTTGCTCGCCAACGAGAGTCTTGTAGGTGACTAGCAAAAATACTTAAGCTTATTCTGCCCTTTTATATATGTGGGCCAGGCCCGATAAACTGTTCATCTATGAAGGTAATCACATGCTAAGACAGCGTTTTGTTCTGGATACTACTGCTCTGACCGATCTGCAGGCAAGGGAGAGGCTGGGAATGGATGGCTTATGTGAGGGGATGAAGGAAGTGCTTGGGCTGATAGCCAGTTCCAGGCTAAACCTTGGGATCAGCTGTTATGTGCCGTTCCCTTCTGTATACAATGAACTCCAGGAGTTTGCCAAGAACAACAGCTGTGATACAGAGGTCATTGCAAAGATCGATACCTGGCTTGTGAAGAAAGCTCCTGACCGGTACAATGTACAGATACCATCCAAGGTCTTCCATGAATATGTATCACATATGCGTGAACGTATCAACAAGGGAATGGTCATTGCCGAGGAAACCATCTGGGACGCTGCTACTGAATGCCTGCTCATCGATACGAAGGCACAGACGAAAAAAGATATAGATTTCGATATTGAGCGACGGGTTATCGGTGGTCAGATCGGCAAATTCAGGAACAAATACCGTTCAGCCCTGCGTTATGGCATTCTGGATAGTGCTCCTGACATTGATGTGCTCATACTTGCAAAGGAACTGGATGCTGCGGTCGTAGCCAGCGATTTCGGGATACAGAAATGGGCAGAGGAACTTGGCGTAAGGTTTGTACCTGCAAATACGTTTCCAATGATACTGCAGGAGTATCTAAAGCATGCTGACTCATATGTGAAGGATAGGTCTGAAAAGGAATAGTTATTAACCGGCTATTGTCATAACACTATTCAACAATAACATAATTCAACATGGTAAGTATCATTTATTGATTGATATACTGTTATTGTTTTCAATAAAATATTATCATGGGAGTGGTAAATTGAGAAACATCACAGTAGAGGGATTCAGGTCTTCAAGCGCACCTGAGCAGCATCTTGAGATAGTGGAGAGAAAGGGTCTGGGTCATCCTGACAGCATATGCGATGCTATCATGGACAGGATATCTGTGGACCTGTGCACCGAATATATTGAGAGGTTCGATGCCATTCTCCATCACAATATAGATAAATGCCTGCTTGTTGCAGGAGAGACAGCAGGTATCTTTGGCGGAGGTGTCGTAGTTGAACCCATGCTCCTTGTAATTGGTGACCGTGCAACCTTCAGGTCGGAAGATATCGATATAGATGTTGCCAATATAGCAATGGACACTGCAAAAAGGTGGTTTGATGAGAAGCTGCGTTTTGTAAAACCGGACTTCGTTGAATACCAGGTCGAGCTTAAACATGGTTCTGCAGAGCTGACCGACATCTTCCGCAGGCAAAAGGGCATACTTGGCTCCAATGACACCTCAGCAGCAGTGGGCTATGCCCCTCTATCTTTCACCGAGAAGGCTGTACTGGATATGGAAAAACATCTTAACTCTCCCACCTTTAAGGAGGAGTATCCTGAATCAGGAGAGGATGTAAAGGTCATGGGGGTGAGAAGAGGCAATAAACTTGACCTCACAGTTGCCATGCCTCTTATTGATTCCTTTGTGGATTCTGAACAACATTACTTCAATATGAAAAAGGATATCTTTGGAGCAATGAACGGATTCCTGACCGGTTATATGGAAGAGAAAGATGTTTGCATGAATGCATCCATTTCGTTCAATAATCTTGATGCTGCGGGTCGTGGGATGGATGGTATTTACACAAGCGTCACTGGAACTTCTGCCGAAGATGCGGACTGTGGGCAGGTTGGCCGTGGAAACCGTGTTAATGGCATAATCCCTCTGAACCGGCCTGTAAGCAGTGAGGCAGCGGCGGGTAAGAATCCGGTTAGCCACGTGGGTAAGATATACAACGTGCTTTCCCATCACATTGCAGGAAAGATCGTAAGTAAGGTACCTGATGTGAAAGAAGCATATGTGTGGCTTCTGAGCGATATAGGCGTTCCCATCGACAGACCCAAGGTCGCTGCCGCCCAGATAATAATGGAGAAAGGAACAGTGGCATCTGTGGAAAAAGAAGTTGTAGAGGTCATTGACCTTGAACTTGAGCATATCCGGGATTTCTGCATGCAGCTTGCCAGGGGCATGATACCTGTCTGCTGAGATCAGGTTCCTGCAATGAATGATATCAGTGCGAAGGCCATTGCCATCTTAAACATCCTTGAGGATCCGGTGGGGTCATCCTTCACCAATATATGATAAACAGCAACTGCAAAGATTATGTCTGCAATGCCCACCAGGAACAGGTAGCGTATGCTCATTAACGACTGCAGGTATGGTAGAGGGCTTGCAATTACTGCAACAAGCCCTGTGAATGATGCGACATAGGCAGCTTTTTTTTGTCCGATGATAATAGGCAGCGTGCGTGCGCCGTCTTCACGGTCTCCTTTAATGTCCTCTATGTCCTTGACGATCTCCCGGGCCAGAGTTGCCAGGGTTGCCAGGAGGAAAAGCACAAATACTCCATTTATACCGCCGTTCGCATAGAATACAGCTCCTCCGAAAAGGAATGTAGAGCCTGTAAGGTAACCCACGGCAATGTTTCCCAGGAGCGGAGTGCGTTTAAGAGTGCTTGCATAATATATGAGAAGGAGGGAATTTACAAGGGCAATGGTACCGCATATCAGATTAATTGAGAGGGCCAGGACCGTACCGGCAAAAAAGAGTGCCAGAGAGAAATACAATGCTGTCCTAAGACCGATCTTTCCCGAAGGAATAGGTCTTTGGGGTTTGTTTATTCTGTCTATTTCAATATCAAAATAATCATTGATAGCGTTTCCTGCTCCGGTTACCAGAAATACTACAAGGGCTACTTTCAAAGCATCGATTACCGGGAACAGGATTGGATATGAACTCTGGTCAGGGATGTTGGCAGTAACTATATTATATGCGATAAAGACCCCAATAACCGCAGCAATAGCAGCCATCAGGCAATTGCCCTGGCGCATCAGTCTCAGATATGTCTGCATGGATCCATTACCTGTTTCTTTTCACTTCCAGCATCCTGTCAAGTGCAAGCCTGGCTCTGACTCTTATGTCTTCATCAACGGTGATGACATACTGCATATTCTCAAGTGAAAGCAACAACGAGGCAAGGTCTATTGCCTTCATCTCCGGGCATACGGTATATTCTGATACATTGTAGAATCGCTTTTTTGGATTATCCTTCTTAAGTTTGTGAAGTATGCCTCTTTCAGTTGCAATGATGAACTCATCACCTGCATGTTTTGCGTATTCTGTCATTCCCGTGGTACTGAATACCTTGTCTGCCAGGTCTATGACCTCCCTGCGGCATTCGGGGTGTGCCAGTACCTCTGCATTGGGATGTTCCTCTCTGGCTTTGATGACATCTGTGGCAAGTATCTGGTTATGTGTGGGGCAATACCCTTCCCATGGGATTATCTTCTTTGTGCTGTACCTTGATACGAAATCGGCAAGGTTCCTGTCGGGTACGAAAAGGATCTCGTCCTCTTCTAAGGAGTTTACAACCTCCACTGCATTTGCAGACGTGCAGCAAATATCGCTCTGTGCCTTTACATCGGCAGTTGAGTTAACATAACATACTACTGCAGCATCCGGGTATTTTTTCTTTTCTGCGCGCAAAGCCTCAGCAGTAACCATGGATGCCATTGGGCAGCCGGCATGTATCTCTGGCAGGAGTACGGTCTTCTCAGGGCTCAGGATGGCTGCACTTTCCGCCATGAAATGTACTCCGCAAAAGACAATGACATCTGCATCCTGCTCCATTGCCTGCCTGCTCAGTCCAAGTGAATCGCCTGTAAAGTCGGCAATGTCCTGTATCTCGCCCCGCTCGTAGTTATGTGCAAGGATAACAGCACTACGTTTTTTCTTTAGCTCCAGAATCCTTTCAATGATCTTTTGAGTATCCTGCATATGATCAAAACCTTCTGTATCCATCATTTTGTCTTTTCCAAGTTCAAACTTCCCTTTTACGTGTACCAGGATAGGAGTGCTCTGCGTTTCATGTGCCTGTCTGGAATGGATCAGTTATCCTTTTCAGCGTTGCGATGGCAGAAAGGGATGCAAGGTAACTGCTTCTGGGGTTTGTAGGTGATGGGAGGTTCTCTACCTTTGTTGTGAACTTCCCGAATGCTCCTTCTACGGAAATCTCATGTATGTTACGTGTGAGTGCCGGATCGGCCACTATGCGCACTCTTGTCTTCTCAAAACCGATACCTGCAATGCTTAGGGTGGCAGCCACATTCACATTTGCCGGGAATGCCCTGACAGCATCAATGGCAGCTCCCTCAAAAAGAAGGGTTTCCTCCCTTACACTGCCAAGGTCTATATTGTTCATGGTTATATATGGCGCCCCTTCGAGTCCTTCCGGTGGTTTTTTTGTTGTAAGTGTGACAGAGTATATATCCTCTGCAGATGCAGACTTCAGTCCGTCCAGCCCTGCGATAGCTCCTGATGGAAGATATACCTTGCAGTTATTATCCTTTGCAAGTTCTCTGATGGTCATGAATAATACCTCATCTGCAAAAGCACCTACGCTCATGACCATCACATCACAATGTGCTTTAAGGGCCAACGGTATCACTTCCGGGACTGCCTCCTGTGAAGCGCATTCTATCAGAAGGTCTATATTTTTTACCATTTCTGAAGTTTCAATTACCCGGGGCTTTTCCCTCCGGAGGCTTGACAGGAGCCTTTGTGCATCCTCTATGTTCCTGTCGTAAATAGCAAAAAGCTCTGCTTCAACGGTCCCGTCATCTACTGCTTTGCAGATGGTGGTACCAATTGTGCCGCAGCCGATAAGTCCTATCTTAAGCATTTTTCATCCCTGGCCAATGAGCTGATTGGTAGATATGTTGGATATTGCATATATTGATTAGTTAAGTACGTTTTGCTTACATACTAAAAGCATATAAATCCCTTTATTGAGTAAATATGGGTAGATGATATGATGTTTATACATGAAATAGAGTCCTTTCTTGAAGAGGACCTGGGCTATAATGATATTTCCTGTACCCTTGTTCCTGAAAAGCTTATTGATGCCATTATCTTTACAAAGGAGGATTGTACACTGGCAGGTCTTGATGAGGCAAAGGCTTTTTTTGATTATTTTGGTCTTCAATACGGTACAGACTGTGTCAACGGAGACCGGCTTTCAAAGGGTGATGTGATCTTTTCCTTACATGGCAGTTCCCATTCAGTGCTAAGGGCCGAAAGGCTTGTCCTTAACTTCCTGGGTCATCTATGTGGCATAGCGACTAATACCAGAAGATGTGTGGATATAGCGCGGCAGTATTCGGATGTAAGGATCGCCTGTACCAGGAAGACAACCCCCGGACTTCGTAAATATGAGAAGATGGCGGTAATAGCCGGTGGTGGGGACCCCCACAGGTTCGGTCTTTCGGATACTATAATGATAAAGGACAACCATGTGAAGCTGATGGGCATTGAAGATGCCATCATGTCTGCAGGAAAGAAGGCAAGTTTTACTCAGAAGGTGGAGGTGGAAGCAGAGTCAGCTGAAGACGCCCTCAGGGCTGCAAAGGCAGGAGCGGATATAATCATGCTTGATAACATGGAGCCAGGAGAGGTGATCGATACGGTTGAATTGCTAAAGAGGTCATCAGTTCCCGGACATATGGTCATAGAGGTTTCAGGCGGGATCAATGCTGACAACCTGGAAGAGTATGCAAAGACCGGTGTGGATGTGATATCCATGGGCTCTCTTATCCACAGATCTCACTGGATAGATGTCAGTCTTGAGATTATAAGATAGGATTCATAGAATAGGATTCATAGAATAGGATTCATAGAATAGGATTCATAGAATAGGATTCATAGAATAGGATTCATAGAATAGGATTCATAGAATAGGATTCATAGAATAGGATTCATGGAATAGGATTCATGGAATAGGATTCATGGAATAGGATTCATGGAATAGGATTCATGGAATAGGATTCATGGAATAGGATTCATGGAATAGGATTCATGGAATAGGATTCATGGAATAGGATTCATGGAATAGAGTTCATGGAATATGGATAATAGGTATGCCGGCTGTGTGGCAGGATCAATTATTCATGCACAAAAATATAAAAACGATTAAATCATAAGCTTTATATCAAAAACAGCGTATCTTACCTGAAAAACAAAAACAAAATCTGATCCCCTGAGGAAAATATGGTTCGGTCCACTCGCTTATTAATTATTTCTTTATGCCTAATTCTTTCATGTATCGCACTTGCAGGAAATGCCTCTGCTGCAGCAGAGATATATAATTCCAGCATTGAAATGGGTAACGGATATCAGATAAACAATTACGTGATAGATGTTACAGATGTCTTTGTAAGTGCAAACAGTGCTTCTTTTTATGTTTATGAACAAAACAAAGAGGTCAAAAATGCCTTAGTCAATACTGGTGACTCCTTTGAGTTCGATTTTGAAGATGGTGGTAAAGTAAAGGTCACATTGCGCAGCGTCAGCAGTGGAATAATCCCCAGGGCAGGCGTATCCATAGTTCTCAGTAACTATAATTACCAAAGTCTCTATAAGAACGATATTGTCAACGGTGGACACGAGTATGCAACATATTCCGGTACTCCTGAGCTCAGGATAACAAAGACTGTGGATAAGTCTGAGATAGGTGTAGGGGATCTTGTACGTGTGACCGTGACCGTTGAGAATGTGGGGGATGACAAAGCAGTGGATGTGATCTTTCAGGATCCTCAGCAGGCAAAGTTCTTGTTGTATGAAACATTTGTTACCCACACCGGTCAGACCACAGTTGATGTCGGAGAATCCAAGACCCTTTATGTTTACCAGTTAAAGGCAACAGAGGCGGGAACATACACACTTTCCCCCACAACTGCAAGTTTTTCGAACACTGCGGGCCAGAAGTTCCCTATGGCCTCTTCCAATTCCCCTGCTGTGACCGTCGGGGCCAGTGAGAGCCTTGTAAATGCAAATATTGAATTCACAACTACCCTGGATAAATATGCAGTCAGCAGAAATGAGGACATCCGGGGAACTATAAAGATAAAGAACACCGGAGACGCGTCTGCTACAGGTCTAACCGTGTCTATCCAGGTCCCTGATGGTCTGGAGTTCAGTGGTGGCTCAGGTATTGAGACAATCTCCGGGGTACCTTCCATATATCTGGAATCTTTTGGTGTCCAGCAGGAAAAAGAATTCTTCTTTACCCTGAAGCCACAGGAAGTGGGGACTTACACACTATCTGTCCAGAACAGTTACCGTTTCAATAATGGCGTTGATGCACAGTTGCAGCAGGTCAGTTCAACTTCAGTAACTGAAAATATATATGTTTCTAAGGGGCAGTACGATTACCTTTTCGAGCAACCGGTCTATGTGTATTTGATACCATTGCTTATAATTGGCGTAATAGCCGGCTGGATCTATTACAGGCACAAACAATATAAGTTCTGATATGAGATTTATAATCAAAGCAAACATGTCATAAGATTTATTTAATCATAATTATATTATCACTTGGAGGAATTACTTGCTCAACATACTCATCGTTGGGAACGGACAATGTGGAAATCGCATACTGGATGCTATTAACAGGGAATCTTTTGGTAAAAAGAGCCGCTTTGCTAAGTACCTGTCCCAACAAAAATATAAAAGCAATGTGCAAACAATTGCTATCAACACTGCAGTGAATGATCTCAAAGAGATGAAATTCACAAAAGCAAAAGACAGGATCCATATTCCTCACCTGCACGGCGTCGGTGCAAATCGAAATGTGGGCAAACATGTTTTTGAGGATAACAAGACCCATATTATGAGGCAGATAGAAGAACGGGGTGATTTTGATGTATGCTTTGTTATTACTTCAGCTTCAGGAGGAACGGGTTCCTCTTTCACTCCTATGCTTATAAAGGAAATGAAGTCCAAGTATGATTATCCTGTCTACTCCATAGTGGTCCTTCCATTCCGGGAGGAAGGTACTCTTTATCTTCAGAACGCTGCTTTCTGTCTCAGGGATATTCGTGAAAGCGGGGCAGACGGGATCATACTTGCCGATAACCAGTTCCTCAAACAGATGGGGGGCAATGTCGAATCCGCCTATAATGGCATCAATGACATGATCGCCAGACGCATACTTTTCCTGCTCGATGCGCTTGACAGTGAAATGATGATGGTCACTGATCTTGGTGACTTCAAGACTGTCATGAGCGGTGGTGCAGGCCTTGCAACCATAGGGTTCTACGAGGCCGGAGTGGAAATACCTGTGAGGGGTGCGATCCAGAAGGCTCTTTCACCTTCGGGTCTGTTGTTCTCCAGTGATGTTTATGCGGAAGCCAGCAGGGCCATGATCATCATAAGGGGTGACAGGGAGCGTCTGAGCATTGATGAGATATCCACCGAGGTGGAAAAATTATCCAGTGCGGTAGGCCATGTTTTTAAAGGTATCATTGTCCGGGACGGGGAACTCCCTCAGGTACTGGCGGTCCTTACACTGGAATCAGCATCTGAACTGGAAAATCTTTATGCTATAGCTGTGGATGCTATCAAGCACGAGCGCGATAAAAAGGAACGTGTGTCCACAGTAAAGGAAGTTGATAAGGCATTTTCCCAGATAGATGGAATGGATCCTTCTTACTGAAGATGTTTTATTGGCATCTCTCCTTTTTTTGTTTTCAGATCCGCTAATTCTGTTTCTCCATTTCTGAAAAATCAAATACATTGAAATAGTCCGGGCCTAAATAAAGGTATCAGAGGTTTTATTTTGCTTGCTGACAATAAGTCTGATATAATTCAGGTGCGAGGGCTTTCCAAGGTCTACATGAACGGTGTGGAAGTACGTGCTCTTGACAATGTGGACCTTGATATCAAAAAAGGTGAATTCCTTTCTATAATAGGTCCCTCAGGATCTGGAAAAAGTACTCTTTTGCACATGATCGGCATTCTTGATACCCCGACATCAGGAAGTATCAGTATAGCTGGAAAGGTTGTGACCAACATGTCAGAAAAGGAAAGGTCAAGGGTACGCAATGAAGTATTGGGCTTTATCTTTCAATATCACCACCTGATGCCTGATTTCAATGCTCTTGAGAACGTGATGATGCCTCTTCTGATAGGGGGCATGAAGAACAGGGATGCAAAAAAGAAAGCATCTGCCTTACTTGAAGAGGTTGGCCTGGGTGACCGGATGGATCACCGCCCAAACCAGCTTTCAGGAGGCCAGGCCCAGAGGGTTGCTATTGCCAGGGCCCTTGCAAATGATCCTGAAATAATTATCGGGGATGAACCTACAGGGAACCTTGATACAAAGTCCAGTGACATGATATACGACCTGCTGAGGAAGCTGAACCGTGACAGGGAGCAAACCTTTATCCTTGTTACACATGATGAGGAAATGGCCCGGAAAACAGAACGAATAATAAGGATAGTCGATGGACAAATATCAGGTGATTCATAAAAAGGTGAGTAAAAAGGTGAGCAAATGGATTATTCTGTAGGGAACATAGGCAGGGTATTTGCAGTTCGTCTGGACCACGGGGATGACATTCTCCGGGAACTTGAAGGACTTGCTGTGGCAGAAGATATACGATCTGCAGCATTTATTATGCTGGGTGCGGTGAAAGAGGCAAATCTTGTTGTGGGTCCTAAGACCTGTGAGGTGCCTCCTGATCCTTCATGGGAAAAGATCACTGATGCACATGAGATCCTGGGTATTGGTAATATCTTCCGGGAAGAAGGAAAGCCAAAGATCCATCTTCATTCTGCTGCAGGAAGAGGAGCGTCAGTTAAAGCCGGATGTCTGCGGAAAGAAAGCGAGGTTTTCATGGTTGCTGAGGTATTCATCATGGAGATATGCGCAATATCGGCAACGAGGGTATTCGATCCCAAAAGAGGTTTTTCCCCGGTGACTTTCAGATAAGGCCTTTTTCAAATACCATTGTTGCTAAGCTCCTTGAGCTGCTCAAGGGCTTCAACCATTTCCATGTTCTTTTTAAGTGCTTTTGACTCGAACATCCTGACTATATCATCAAACGGAACGACCAGCTTATAGTATTTTACAGGCCTGCCTTTGTCTGTATTCTTCTTCTCACTCCTTTCTTCTATCCACCCTCTTTCCCTTAAAGGGCGCATAGCAATACTGACCTCAGGCTGCCTTAGTCCTGAGGCCTGTTCGATATTCTGGGATGTCAGTTCGCCTCCGCAAACAAGACAGGCAATAGAAATGGCTTCGGTCCTGGGTACGTCCAGGCCTTGTAAGAGTTCTATTATCTCGTACCCTTTGCCACTTAAAAGATCGATATCTCCGCTTTTCATTTGTATACTATAATACTTTTAAGTTTATATAATTTATGAGTATATAAGTGCAGGTCTTTTTCTTTCCGGGAAGTGGTTTACCATGGAATATATTGAAATGAACGGTAACAATATATACGGTAATTGCAAAGTAGGTGTAAAAATAAGCCAAGGTGGAATAGGATGCCGTATATTGATGATGACAATAGCTATAAGATAAAACGGGTTCATGCACGTGAGATCCTGGATTCACGGGGAAATCCTACAGTCGAAGTGGATGTTTACACTTCATGCGGGTTTGGAAGGGCCAGTGTACCTTCCGGTGCTTCCACAGGAAGCAATGAAGCACTTGAGTTGCGCGACAAAGAGGACCGTTACGGAGGAAAGGGTGTACTTGATGCAGTTGACAATGTCAACTCTACCATTGAGTGTGAGCTTCTGGGCATGGATGTCAGAAAACAACGTGAGATCGATGGACTGATGCTGGCACTTGATGGCACTGAGAACAAGATGGAACTTGGGGCCAACTCCATTCTGGGAGTTTCCATGGCTGTTGCAAGGGCTGCTGCGGATTCCCTCAATATGCCACTGTACCGCTATCTGGGCGGCATCAATGCATACACCCTTCCGGTTCCTACAATGAATGTGCTTAACGGTGGAAAACATGCCGGGAACTCTCTCTCCATTCAGGAATTCATGATACAGCCAAAGGGTGCCGGTTCATATTCGGAGGCACTGCGCATGGGCGCTGAAACATACCATGTACTTGGCAGGATACTGGAATCAAAATATGGTGGCTCGGCAACCAATGTTGGTTATGAGGGAGGTTATGCACCTTCCATTGAAATGACCCATGATGCCCTTGATGCATTGGTAAGTGCTATCGAGGAAGCAGGCTATACAGAATCCGCGATAAGCATCGGTCTTGATGCAGCAGCTTCGGAGTTCTTTGACGGTAACGATTATTCGATCGACGGGAAATTGCTAAAACCCGCAGAGATGATAGATTATTATCTTGAGCTCATAGAGACATATCCCATTATACTCATCGAGGACCCATTCCACGAAGAAGCTTTCGAGGACTTCGTAACCCTGACCAACGATGCGTGGGACACTTTCATCGTAGGTGACGATCTGTTTGTCACCAATGTGGAACGTCTCGTAAAAGGCGTTGAAATGGGTGCAGCCAATTCATTGCTCTTGAAAGTGAACCAGATAGGTTCCCTGTCAGAAGCATTCGATGCAGCCAACATGGCAAACCGCAATGGTTACAGTGTTGTGGTAAGTCATCGTTCCGCAGAGACCGAGGACACCACCATTGCCGACATTTCAGTGGCCATTGGGGCAGACCTGATCAAGACCGGGGCACCGGCAAGAAGTGAACGCACTGCAAAATACAACCAGCTCCTCAGGATCGAAGAGGACCTGGGTGAAGCAGCACGTTACATGCAGATATAATAGACCATATCAATAGATTATATCGTATATTTACTCTAGCAGGGGGACGGTCAGGCTCCCCTGTGGAAGGATTACCGCATAAGGTTCCTTCCCCTGTCTTTTTATCGTTTCCACTGCCATGTCAAAGGTTTTCTGTATGTCCCTGTGCGGCTGCAATTTTGCCTTTCTGATGGTTGCATCGTCCAGGCCGGATACTGCCCACATCTCAGCATACACTCCTATCTGCGCCATCTTGGCAGCCTTGTGATATCCGAGCTTATAGCCCTCCTCTATCCTGCACATCACGTCATGACAAGTGTTTTCAGAACTGAGAAGGTTCAGGAAAGCATCATCTCCTATACCATCCCTGCATTTGGATACAAGGATTATGATGCCATCGTCTTCCAGGGCCAGCCTGCCATTCTCCAGAGCTTTCTGGGACTGGTAAAGATCTATGTCCATTGGGTAGGGGGCAGCAGTAAGCACAATATTTCCTCTACGGCTGCATCTGGAGCAGAACACCTCATTAGCTTTCTCCACAGCAATCTCAAACGTTTTGAAAAGGTCACCTGCAACCATAGCATAAAGGCCATGTTCTGCTGTCAGTACAGTCTGTATGGAGAATATATTAAGCTCCCTGAGAACGTCCATTGCATCGTCCATGTCCTCTGCAACAGGATTTCCCTTGATGGCCAGGGGCTGTGCGGCGTCTGAGAGTGCGTGCTTGTGATTCATTTCTATTGTCCTGTACGAAGCCACACCAGGCAGGAATGCTTTTCTTCCACCTGTGTAGCCGGCAAAATAGTGAGGCTCAACACTTCCAATGACAATGATGTTTTTGCTCTCATTAACCATTTTATTGAGGAACATCTCGGTCCCGTTGGATGACACTCCCAGGTATTCCATATCCTCATCCCTGCGGGCATCATGAACGAATATGTTTTCTTTGAACTCGTCATAAAATTCTCCGAAAATATACCTGAACTCCTCCACGGTAGGGCCCCTGTGTGCACCGGTGGCAACCAGGAATCTTACATCTCTGTGACTTCTTAGGATGTTGCGCATCCTGAGAAGGACCTTTGCCGTAGGTGTCGGTCTGGTGGCATCGTTGACCAGTATCAGAAGCCTTTCACTGTCTCTTACGAATTTTTCCAGTGAACTCATGTCTATGGGATTCTGCAGGGCCCGGTCGATGATCTCGGATTCATCACCTGCTATTACCTGGTTGGGCGCTATGACCTCATGGGGTATCTGTACGTCAAGGTCAAAGAATTCTTTTCCATAGGGTATCTGTATCTTGATAGTAATTCCTCCGGGTTCCGGATCTTGTATCCGCCTGATCGATTTTTAAAGCATTATTCATAATGGAAAGTATTATTTATAGCATTCCTTTATTATAGGATATTATATTCACCAGTGATTTATTTCTTGACTCTGGTTTTTCTAAGACAGGTGAGCGATTGATCGAACCCGTGCAAATTCTATACTTCATTGCAGCTTCCATTGCCCTGACACTTTTGCCGGGTCCTGATATCATCTTTGTTATCACGATGAGCATATCACAGGGTAAAAAGGCCGGTATGTCAACTGCTTCGGGCCTTTGTACCGGATTGCTGTTCCACACTGCCGCCGCAGCACTGGGTGTCTCTGCAATATTGTACAGTTCTGCGCTTGCCTTTTCTGTCCTGAAATATGCAGGAGCATTGTACCTGCTCTATCTTGCCTATAAAGCACTGCGCGAAGGCGGGAGCTTTGCATCGGCAGGATATGTAAAAGAGACCGATCTTTCACTTCTTTACCGCAGAGGTATCTTCATGAATCTCTTAAACCCCAAAGTATCCCTGTTCTTCCTGGCTTTTTTACCCCAGTTTGTAAACACCGGGTCAGGAAATGTTCCTTTACAGATGCTCTTCCTCGGAGGTGTATTCCTTGTCCAGGCTCTTGCGGTGTTTTTCCTGGTGTCCTTCTTTGCAGGTTATATTGGTGCCAGGGTCATAGAAAGCCCGAATATGGGCAAACATATCAACAGGGCCAAGGCCGGGATATACTCGTTCATTGCCGTGGAGCTTGCATTGTCACACCAGTGATGATCGGGTTATTCTTTTGTATGTTCAGGAAATAGTTATATCGGTACAATTAAATCTGTATTCAAGCGGTACTGTGCATGTATGAACTGAGAATAGCCCTTAGGCACATAAACGCCCGCAGGCGTCTTACTTTCTTTGCAGTGTTCGCAGTAGCCCTGGCCATAGCTGTGATTGTTGTCCTGATGTCCCTGATGTCCGGTTTCACCGATGAGCTCATCTCCTCTACAGTGGAGAATTCCCCACATATCGTTATAACCTCATCAGATAAAGAAGAGGATTATGTTCATTTCTACAATTATTACTCCGGACAGATATCCGGGATGGATGGTGTTATTGCCGTTTCTCCTACATTTGCAGGTCAGGCAGCCGTAAGTTACAGGGATAAGGCTAAAGGTATCGATCTTAACGGCATCGACCCCGTTGCCGAAGATAGTGTGATGCAAATTTCCGCAGATATGGTGTCAGGAGACTTCTTTGCTCTTGGAAGAAGTAACAATGGAATGATCATTGGTGACAATCTTGCAGATGACCTGGGTGTTGTAACAGGGAATAAAGTCAGTATAGTCATGCCGGGATTTGGTTCATCATCCTTTGAAGTTATAGGTATCTTTGATACGGGTACGTCCAGTGATGACAGCGTTGCATATGTTCGTTTTGACTCGGCTCAGGATTTCTTTGCCAGGGACGGAGTTGCCAGCAAGATCAACATCAGAGTCGCCGATCCATTCCAGGCGGACACGATTGCAAGCTCCATCGAACAGGATACGGGTCTTGATGCTTTAAGCTGGATGGAGGCGAACAGTGAGATACTTGAACTTCTTAACACCCAGGTATTGATCGTATGGCTGTACTACGGCCTGATATACATGATCGCGGGTTTTGGGATTGCAAATACTCTTTTTACTGTTGTCATGGATAAGAAGAGTGAGATAGGAATGTTAAAGGCGATGGGGGCCTCAAAGATGAATATAACGATGATATTTCTGCTTGAGTCCCTTATACTGGGCACAATTGGCGTACTGCTGGGCTGTGTGCTTGGTTATCTTGCATCCTCTGCACTGGCCTCTTACCAGATAGATCTTCCTCAGGAGATGTATTTTGGCCTGACTACCCTCCCCCTTAAGACAGATATAATGAACTATGTTTATGCGGTCGTCTTTTCTTTCCTTATAAATATCGTTGCAGGTGTCTATCCGGCAAGACGTGCGGCTGCACTTGATCCTGTGGAAGCTATTGAAAGTGAATGAACTCAATCGATATGATTTCATATCCTGTTTTTCTGACCAAATAACTATAGTTTGTTCGTATGGTGGCGAAAGGTATATATTCTTAAAAGTCGTTTGTATGTTTGCGAACGGGTTCTTTACATAGTACCTCTCCAATACACTCCAATGTCACCAACCTGTGCATTCAATCCCTTTGCCCGTTCGCATCCCCTATGCTTTTTTATGAGGCGTGCCAATAATGTTAACATGAAGATTGTCATCGAGACACCAAAGTACAGCTTTTTCAAGTATTACAAAAACGGTTCACACTTTGAAAGGGAATTTATCTCTCCCATTCCCACGATCTTCAACTACGGTTTCATTCAAGGAAGCCTTGCAGATGACGGTATGGAAAAAGATGTTCTGGTAATAGGCCCCCGGCTGGATCAGGGAATTGTTCTTGAAGTGTCCCGGACACATGGTGTTGTAAAGTTTATCGATGATTCTGTTGAAGATGACAAGGAGATAGTCTGCATGGGCGGTTTCTTTTCAGGACCGGTTTTTTGCTGCTACTTTCATCTCTATGCAGCCTTCAAGATGATTTATTACTTTTTCATGAAAAGGAAGATGACAACCTGCAGGTTCAAAGGAATAATCTGGTACAACAGAGAGCCTGGAAGCAGATGATAAAAACCTGGAAGCAGATGATAAAAATGCTTCATCAGACTACCTTGTGGATATGGCTTCCACGGGATCAAGGCTGGCAGCCTTCTGTGCCGGATATATACCTGCTATGAGGTTCAGCAAAAATACTATTGTGATTATCCACAGTACATCTGCGCTTCTGACTACCACTGGTATGGATTCAAGACCATACACACCTTCGGGAAGCTGGTAGCTTCCAATGGACATCGCAAGCAAGACACCAGCCGCAGTTCCAGATACCGCTCCAGCAAGGCCAAGTATGCCGCTCTCTATCAGGAAGATGAACCTTATCTGTGACCTTGTGGCACCCATTGCCATCAATATGCCTATCTCTTTCACCTTTCCCATGACCACCATGTTCAGTGTGCTCACAACCCCAAAGGAGGCAATGAGCAGGATGAATCCAAGCGTCACATTGTTCGATATGGTCTCAATGGCAATGGTCCTGAGTATCTCAGGGTTGTTTACCGTCCATCCGTCAGCATTGTAACCGTTGTCTTCTATTATCCGGGCTATTTCCCTGTCCCTGTTGAAATCCTCCAGCCGCAGGGATATCCCGTTTATCACATCCGCAGTGCCGTAGAAGTCCTGGGCGTCTTTAAGTGATGTGTATGTCAGGCTTGCGTCAAGTGCCGTGCCGGTGTCATAGATGGCTACAACTTTAAGGGATGTCGGGTTTGCATTGGGGAAGGAGATCTCCACCCGGTCTCCCAGATCCAGGTCCATATCTTCTGCGAACTTATCTCCTATGATTATGCTTTTTTCTGAATATGTAAGTTCGTCGTATTCACCTTTTATTATATCATTTCCTGTGTGGGCGACATAGTCTTCCTGTGAGGGTATTATACCTTTAAGGACAGCATTCTTTGTATTGTCCCTGGACTTAAAAGAAGCCTCTCCTATCAGGTAAGGTGATGAGGCTACGACACCGTCTATATCGCTGATCTTTCCGACAATATTCTTATAAAGGTGGATGTATTCATCATTTTCCCTGGGCGAAACGACAACATGCGGCAGGTTATTTACTGTCTTGTCGTAGAGTTCCTGGGTGAATCCTGCCATGAATGCCTGGGACACCATGAGTATCATTACAGCTATCCCTATGGCTGCAACTGAGAGTATGGTCTGTCTTTTTCTTGCTCTTATGTGGCGTATTGCAATGAAAAGCTCATATCGCATCACTCACACCTATCAGTGTTCTTTCCGGCACGTCTTTATCAGGGCAGCAACTGCAACAATGGCCAGAGAGCCTGGCAGCATGAATCCGGGGGTTTGTCCGGCATCATCGGAACCTGTTGTTCCTGCATGTTCTGCAGGGGGTTCATAATCCGATTCAATGATACTTTCCTCCCTGTCCAGAATGTCCCCGTCATTGGCGATAATTTCGATGACAAGTCTGTATAACCCACTGGTCAGACGCTCCTGCCAGATCGTTTCCACAGTCTCGTCGTCCCCATTGAGGATTACAGGTGATTTTTCTGTAACTGAATATACTACAATTTCTTTTCCATTATCTTGTTTTGAGACTGTGAACCTCACAGAGCCTGTGAAAGGCACCTGCGATATACCTTCAATGGTGGCACTGGCTCCGATATGGTCCTTATAGCTGTCACTGATGAAAACATCGTCATGTGCAACGAAATCTTCCTTGAGGGCAATATAGCTCACAGAAGGTGAGTATATTTTGACCTTGACCTTTGCACTGTACTGCCTGTTGTTTTCAAGTATTACGTTCCAGTCCCTGCTGACTTCCATTGGCTGGGTGTGCACGGAGACTTTCTTTTGGGTGCTTGAGTAGATCACATCTGATCCCTCTATTAGCATGTACTCCACATCAAAGAGCACTGCATCCGTCGGGGTTACCATGATGCTGGCGCCTCTGGAATTGGCGACAAGGTCATTAACGGTCAGTCGTGGGATTATCTGCCGCCCGGCAATGAAATTGTATGTATCCTCTATGAGTGTGCATCCGTCTCTGGTGACAGCGGTCCTCACGGTATATTTCCCATCACCTTTATTGTCAGTGTCCCACATGAAGGCTTTTGTAACACTCTTTCCGGGCGAGATCGCTTCAATGGAAAAGGTCTGTCTGTCCAGTATGCTGCCGGCATGTTCCAGGGTTACATCAAGCTTCAGTCCGCTGATATTTTCAGAGCTTTGCAATGTTATGTCGCATGTCTCAAGGTCAGAATAGATATCTGTGACATATAAGCCATTGTTCTCAGATTCGCAATCAAGTCCATAAGAAGTATTTACAGAGAAAATGATAAGCAGGATCAATACAAGGGACAAAAAAGCAGTTCTCATGAAATGGCTCCAATGTTTAAATAAGTTCATTTTGATACTATTTATATCAATCTGTGAGCTTAATTAATATCTTCATACTGACTACTGGATATAAGGAGTCCTGATATGGTACTTTCATTCTCAGAAATATACAGTGATATTATCCATGAACTGGAATCTAATTCAAGACCTGAAGCAATTGAAGGTATGGCAAGGTATGGCATCACCCCGAAAAAGGCATACGGTGTTTCCATACCTGTGCTGCGCAGGATAGCAAAAGGTTTGGGCAGGAATCATGAACTCGCATTGAAACTCTGGGAAGGCGATATCCGCGAAACACGTATACTTGCAGGTATGGTGGATGATGTGTCCCAGGTTACCGGGGAACAGATGGACGAGTGGGTGCAGGAGTTCGATTACTGGGAGATATGTGATCAGTGTTGCATGAATCTTTTTGAGGATCATCCGCTTGCCTATGATAAGGCCATGGAGTGGAGTCGCAGGGACGAGGAGTTGGTAAAAAGGGCTGGATATGTTATGATGGCAAGGCTTGCTGTGAGTGATAAAAAAGCCGACGATGCTCAGTTTGAACAATTCTTCCCATTGATAATCAATGGTTCAGATGACCCGCGTAACTATGTTAAAAAAGCTGTTAACTGGGCTTTGCGCCAGATAGGTAAAAGGAACCTCGCTCTTAACGCACGTGCCATGGCATTATGTGAAGAATTGCTGGATGGAAGTTCCGGCAGTGCCAGATGGATCGCTGCCGATGCACTCAGGGAACTGAGAAGTGAAAAAGTGCTAGAAAAACTGGAAAAAGCACGCAAATGAGAGTGTATCACTCGTATCTCAGTGCATCCAGTGGTTTCATCCTTGAAGCTTTCCATGCAGGATACATTCCACCAACAAGGCTTGTAGCTATTCCGAAGAAGAACCCCTCCATAACATAGAACATACTGGATAAAGTAAAGAGGTATGAGGTGTTCTTGACAACCAGTGCCATTACTAGATAGCTGCCACTGATCGTGAGTATCGCACCTGCGGTACTGGCGATAAGTCCAAGGAACAGTGCCTCAAGCAGGAACATCTTGAGAATATCCTTCCTTGATGCACCAACAGCTTTCATGATGCCTATCTCCTTTGTTCGTTCCATGGTGGACATGAGCATAACGTTGAGTATACTCACACCGGCAACAAGCAGTGATATGGAACCTATGCCAATGAGGAACATGGAAATGGACCTGAACACATCGTCCAGACTATCTGTAATGGCGTTCATGGCAAAGACTGTAACAAGCTCTTCTTTCTTGTTGATGCGTTCTTCTATCTCATCGGCAACTGCGTCTATATTGTCTATGTCCTTCACTATGACTATGACAGTGTCATACCCTTCTTCAGCATCCGGATATAATTTATTGTACATCTCCTCAGAAGTGAATGCTCCACTGTCGGTGTTGATGTCAAACCCCAGTCCTTTTTCCTTGAGTATTCCAACGACCCTGAGTTTATTGCCATCTATCTCTATCTTCTGTCCGGGGGTAAGTTCAAGGTTACGTGCTATGCTTGCACCTACTACACAGTCTGTGGATCCGGCTTTGAAATATCTTCCCTGCTCAAGTTCAGCCAGTTTCTCAAGGTCATCCTTGCCGATACTATATACCGATACGAAAGACTGAATAGTAGCTCCACTTTTTTTGTACTCGATGATCTCCCCACTGGATGATACGGGTATTATGCTTTCTATATTCGCTACCTTTCTCATCTGGTCTACCTGCCTCTCTGTAATATGGTCTTCTCCGGGCGCAGGCGAGACCACCAGCCTGTCTCCTACATCAGCAAAGGAGTCTGTGACCGAGAGCTTGAGGCTGTTACCCAGGATACCCATGGAGGATATTGCGATCACTCCTATGATAATGCCTATGGCTGCAAGTATGGTACGCACGGACTGTCTTTTGAGATTGCGTTTTGCCAGTTCGGCATACATATTGTTCCTGAGCATGGAAGGCACGGATGGAAATCTATCCGTAATTTTCATTTTATGATCTCCCCGTCCTGTATCCTTATGCTTGTATTAGAATATTCTTCCATTTTAGGATCATGAGTGACAACGATAACAGTCGTTCCGCTGGCATTCAGCTGCTTTAGCAGTTCCATGATATTGTTTCCGGTCCTGGTGTCCAGGTTACCTGTCGGTTCGTCAGCAAGCAGTATAGGTGGGTCGTTTGCCAGTGCCCGTGCAATTGCAACTCTCTGCTGCTGCCCTCCTGACATCTCATTGGGCTTGTGGTTTGCAAATTCCAGTGGAAGGTCTGCTCTTTTCAATACACTAAGGGCTTTCTTCCTCCTTTTGGCGGTGGACTGGCCGTTGAATATCATAGGGATCTCAACATTCTCGATGGCAGTGAGGGTCGGTATCAGGTTGAACTGCTGGAAGATGAAACCTATATTGTTCCTGCGGATTGCCGTAAGGCCGTCATCATCAAGTTTTGAGAGGTCTACGTTATTGATCTTTACTCTGCCTGAAGTGGGAAGGTCAAGACATCCTATCATGTTCAAAAGAGTACTTTTCCCAGAGCCGGATGATCCCATGATGGTTACAAAGTCCCCTTTCTTAATGGAAAGACTGACCCCGTTCAGGGCATGTATCCTGTTCTTTCCGAGTGTATATATACGCTTAACATCCTTCATCTGTACTATGGGATATGGCCTGTCAGAAGGAACGATTTTCTTTTTTGGATGTGATGAGGGTTTTGCCTGTTGCATGTAAGCACCGTTTATTTGAGGAATTCTTCCTCATCAATGATGTCTTCTGTTATCTCGCCATCTTCCCAATCTTCATACTCTTCCTCTTCATATCCTTCTTTTTCTTCTTTTCCTTCCTCTTCATCCCTGCGCTTTTTCCATGAATAACCTATTACTGCAACGATCCCGATGGCAATTATCCCGGCCATCAGCCAGAGGCCGGTGGAACTTTCGTTCTCATCGTTTTTCACAGAGAAACTAGTTCCTGTTCCTGTTCCTGTTCCGGATTGGATTGGAATTTCCTGGGAGATCGCAGTGTAGGCATTGTCAGGGTCCCTGAATTCTATGAGTATTGGTATTGCAGTTATGTTCCCGGATGTCACCCTGGCGCTGAGCTCAAAACTGCTGAAGTCGTCTGCCTCCAGTGTCCCGATGAAGTAATTTGCATAAGGCTGTACAGGTTCAAGTCCATCAAGGCTTGCTACTGACACCATCACGTTCTTGGCATCCGTGATGCCGAAATTGTTCAGGTCCCCTGTGATCGTGTACTTGTTTCCTGCACTCACTGTCTCAATAGCTGTGAACACAAGAGGAGATTGTTTTATTATCCTTACATCCTTTACTGTATTTTCTGTGTAGTGCAGGTTGTCTCCGTTAAAATAGGATGCTGAGAATGAGACTGTGTTGTATTCCTGCTCACAGGACATTGTATTGAGGGTGAATGTGGCAGTTGATTTGTTTCCTTCTGATACTGTTCCTACAAAGTAATCGGAGGGTGTGAAGGTCATACCTTCTGCATATGGTGTAACGATTACGCTTTTTACATCATTTGGTCTGCGGTTCACCACGTCCACGCTGATGGTGGAAACCTCGTTCATAAGTGTTGAAGGCAGATTGGATACTATCAGTTTTACATTCCTCTCATCCACTTTCACAGGTATGCGGTAGTTAAGGTCGTACATGTTGCTGCCACCAATTATCTTAAGATCCGCATAATGGACTCCCGTGGCAACATTATCCTTTACTTTGATATTGAATGTGAGTCTCAGGTTATCACCGGGCCCCAGCATCCCGATGTTTGTGTAGCTCTGGTCCAGTATTTCCAGCTTCCCGTTCCCATTGAGGCTGCCACTTGCAATGTATGCGTTCATGTCCAGTGTCTCATCGTCCTCTTCTACATATATCTCACCGCTTGCCATGTTCTTAAGGGTTACAGTGATGGTGCCTATGTCACCGGGCATGAATACCTCCGGTTCCATCTCATAGTCAAGGGAGACAGTTGGCCTGATCGTCGTACTTGCAGTTCCGGAAAAGGAGAACGTGGCAAGAAATATCATTGCCACAATCAGTACTTTTATCATGTTCTTCATGTTCATACGCCGAATATTTTAAGGGTATACAATGTGTACAGCACATAAAGCCCTATTGGGATACCCACTGTTATTGCAGCGTTCTTGAAACTAAGGTTTCTTGCATACATCATGCCAAATATCCAGATATTCGCACTCCAGAGTGTAAAGATTATTCCAAGTATGCCCGCTATCTTCATGGAAGGGTCTGTGAGAATCATATCTGCTATCATTGTGGGGTCATCCATACTAAAATCAATACCAGAAAGTATTTTATTAGTGAAATAGAGACTGATGGCAGAACTGGCTATGCTTGGTATGAAACCGTAGGACACAAACTCCATGACTCTCTTAAAACTTCCTTCACCGTTGAACACCAGTGATATGAGGTAAAATATCGCACTGTATAGGACCCATGCAAAAATAACGCCAATTATCGCACCAACTATCCCGAAAGCTGCACCAACTCCTGCAAATGCTGCCGCTTCCTGAGGCAATGACTCCATTACTTTCATCATTGTAATGTAAGCACTCAAAGCACCCAGTATTGCCATAACGGCCATTATGATCAGGGGGGTTTTCCACTCATTTTCTTCGTTGATCTTTCTTTTGAAGAACCCGTTTGGGTCGGTCAATACTTCCAGCATCCTTTCCACATCCTTTTACATAGTATATCTGCAAGCCATATGTTTGATAATCTGATCTGTCGATTTTTAGACAGGTACTTCATATACTTCTGATTATTTATAGTTTATTATTGAAATGTGTAAATTTTCTTTCTATTCAATTGCCTTTTATATTCTACATAAATCGTATAAAATACCTTTTTATAAGTTCAGCTCAGAATTACCTTAAAGTCTGGAACATGAATATTCTGTTAGTGAATATTTATTAATTTGTGCAGTAGTATGCTTAGAGTGGGCAAATTATGAGTGAAGATAATAACGGTGGTCTTAAGGTCCTGAATAATGTTCCTGTGATCGAGCTGGTCAGCATCTGCAAGAGTTACCACGTTGGGGATATGGATGTACCCATACTCAAAAGCGTGGACCTGCGGGTAATGCCCGGGGAGTTCGTTGCCATAATGGGTCCTTCCGGTTCTGGAAAGAGTACACTGATGAACATGATAGGGTGTCTTGACAGGCCAAGTTGCGGACAGGTACTTTTAATGGGCAGGGACGTGAATACTCTCCCTGATCCGGAACTTGCAAAACTGCGCGGACTGGAGATCGGTTTTGTCTTTCAGAATTTCAACCTTGTCCCGAGGCTTACAACACTGCAGAATGTCGAACTTCCTACTTATGCTAACAAGAAACCCGGTGTCGATACAAGGAAAAAGGCAAGGGAGCTTGTGGAAATGGTTGGCTTGAAGGAGCGTATGAACTATAAACCCTCGGCAATGTCAGGAGGCCAGCAGCAAAGAGTTGCAATTGCACGGGCACTGATAAATGATCCTTCCCTCATCCTTGCGGATGAGCCTACAGGGAACCTTGATTCTGTAACAGGGGATGATATTATGAGGATCTTTTCCGATCTTCATAAAAAAGGCAGGACAATAGTAATGATCACTCATGATCCGGACCTTGCTCAATATGCAGACCGGGTCGTACACCTGAAAGATGGTGTCATGGAAAACTGAATCTTACTGAATTTAACAAAAATGCAAACACTGATATGATGGGGAAATATGAAAATGAGGAAAGAACATGTTGGGGAAAAATAGACTGATCTTGATTTTAATCTCCGTATTATTGTTATCACTTCTGTCTCCACTAAATGCCTCTGCAGCAGACGGGGCGGACCTTAAGGTAAGTATCCTTAAGTACGAACCTGTTCCTGCAGAGATAGGGGAATACGTAAGTGTCTGGGTCAAAGTGGAGAACCTGGGGTATGCAAAAGCAAATTCCCTTTCCGTGAGGGTGGTTCCTGATTATCCATTCTCGGTAAGCAACGAGAACTCCCAGGTCAGCATAGGGATACTGGCACCTAATAATGCTGCGGTCAATGAGTTTCGTCTCTATACCGACCCCAGTGCCAAAGCGGGTATAGGTACCATTGAAGTGTGGTATCAGGAGAGTGAAGGGGGTACATGGTTCAAGAAGGAGTTCGAATTAAGGGTAGGTTCTGACACCTTCGACAGCAAAGGGACCGTGCAGCTTGCAGGAACACCTGCAAAAGAGCCCGAGGTCTTCATGCCCGGGGACAGTGGCACCATCTCATTCACGCTAACAAACAGTGCCACTCAGTATACGATCACCGTCGATGACCAGCAGTATGATACCAATGCCAGGATACAATCTGCTTCCCTTACAGGTGCAGAAGGCATCAATGTAGCCACCGGAACATATAATGGTAACGGTGTCATTGGTCCCGGTGAGTCTGTGGACCTTACCTATAATGTGCATGTGGATGAGGATACTCCCGATGGGACATACTATCTTGATTTTTCCATTGTAGGCAGTTCTCACTCATATAATAATAACTGGAGGATACCTTTGCAGGTGGACTCATCCTCTGTCAGGGTCATTCCTTCAAAATCCCTGATGCTTGAGAACGGAGCAGGTACCCTGGAGTTCGATGTAGCCAACATTCATCCAAACATGCTTTCCTCTGTAAGTGTCAGACTTGAATCAGAGGGTATTGAGTTCTCCCCGGCAGAGTATTTTATTGGTTCAATGGATCCGGATGAGCTCTTCACTATCGAGATAAATGCAAAGGCAGTGGATGATAGCATATCATTCCCTACGGACCTTGTCATACATGCGGATTACAGGAACGGGCTGAATCAGCATGCAGAGCAGGTAGGGGTTCGCCAGTTGCAACATCATCTGGTTGAAAATGACAATAGCTCAGCTACTTATATTGTGTTGCTCCTGCTGGTGGTAGTCGGAGGAGGGGCCTATGTTCTCTACAAAAGGAAGATGGATAAAGAATAGCTAAGCAGAGCAGGATGCGTATTCTATGTTAAGTCTGGCTCAGGCTGTAAATATATCACTGGGTAGTATCGGCAGTTCCAAGCTCAGGTCTGCCCTCACCACCCTTGGTATCATCATCGGCGTTGCAGCGGTGATAGCCAATGTGTCGCTAGGAGTCAGTTTCAACCAGTACTTCGATGATGAGATAGGAGCAGTGGGCTCTAATTTCGTGGTCATCTACAGCCAGAATATCGACGTGTTCTTTGATAAAGAGCTTGAGATCATAAGAAATACGCCGGGCGTTGAAGGAGTTTCTCCTATAAATCAGCAGATGGCAAGGGTCACTTACATGTCAACTTCAAGGCAGATCGACATCCAGGGAGTTACAGAGGACTATGCAGAAGTGGCAAACTTAAGGATGGATTCGGGAACCTTCCTGACGGACAAGGACCGCTATGTTGCAGTCATAGGTGCTGATGTTGCATATGATAAATTCGATAAGAAGATATCTATCAAGAATCCTATCGATATCACATTCAGGAAAGAGGATGGTGATGTGGTCACAAGGACCTTCATTGTCAAGGGAGTGATACAGGATCCCAACACCACATTTGCACAAACAGGGGTCGAGCCTGAGATTCGTGTATTCATTCCCATAGGGACAATGAATGAGATACTTGACAGGGACGATTATGGAGGTTTTTTCATAAAAGCTCAGAGCCTTGAAATGGTCAGGGAGACTGCAGATGAGATAGACAGACGCCTTGCACGCAGCCTTGGTGTTCCTGGCAGGGACCTGGATAATGATGATGCAAAACCGTATGTCCTCTTCGACCAGATCGAGATCCTGGAGCAGACAAACCAGCTTTCAAGTGCACTGGCATCCCTGCTGACCTCGGTTGCTCTTATTTCACTGATAGTTGGTTCTATAGGAATAATGAACATCATGCTTGTTACAGTTGCTGAAAGGACCAGGGAGATAGGTCTTTTGAAATCCCTGGGTTACAGTGAAAAGGACGTCCTTTCCCTCTTTATAATCGAATCTATCATCGTAGGACTTATAGGCGGTATACTTGGTACAATCCTTGGAATAGGTGTTGCAATGATCGCAAATAGTCTGCTGGGTGTACCCAACATCTTTCCCCTGAGCCTTATATTCCTGGGCTTCTCAGTCTCTGTACTTGTCGGGCTGTTTGCAGGGGTTTATCCTGCCAGGAAGGCTGCACGAATGAACCCTGTAGAAGCTTTGAGGAAGGAGTGATCATGATAGATTTAAAACATGCATTTGTCATTGCCCTTGGAAGCATAGGGAGTGCAAAACTGCGCTCAACACTCACAGCCCTTGGTATAATAATAGGTGTTGCTGCAGTTGTGGCAAATGTATCACTCGGTGCCAGCTTCAACCAATATTTCACAGATGAGCTTGGTTCCCTGGGCTCAAATTTCATAATCATCTACAGTCAGGATGTTAACGTATTTTACGATAATGAGCTGGAGTTGATAAGGAACACCCCGGGCATAGAGGGTGTTTCAGGTTTCAATCAGCAGACAGCTGCTGTTACCTATAGGTCAGTAACCCGGCAGATAGATGTGCAGGGTGTATCCCAGGATGCCCAGTACATATCTAACCTTCTTGCCGAAGAGGGGAGTTTCCTGACAGATAAGGACAAATACGTAGCAGTATTGGGGAGAGATGTAGCAAAGGACAAATTTGACAGGGATGTCTCCATCAAGAACTATATTGATATAACCATCAAACGTAGTGACGGGACCAGTGTGACCCGTAAATTCCGGGTAA
Source organism: Methanolobus sp. WCC5 (assembly GCF_045690325.1). Taxonomy (GTDB): domain Archaea; phylum Halobacteriota; class Methanosarcinia; order Methanosarcinales; family Methanosarcinaceae; genus Methanolobus. The sequence goes on from NZ_CP146981.1 coordinate 2,387,870, forward strand.
AAGGCATACTTATAGGAGAAGATAATACTTTTGTGCAGGGTGGTCCTGACCGTGATGCTACTATCTATGTTCCCGTAGCTACATTGAACGAGATGCTGAATGTCACCGATTATGGCGGTTTTTCCGCCAGGACCGGGAGTGTCGAGTCTGTGAGTGAGGTCGCAGAGGAGGTGGACAAACGTCTGGCAAGATCACTTGGGGTGCCGACCAGGGACCTTGATAATCCTGATGCAAAGCCATATCGCATCTTTAATCAGGCAGAGATCATCGAACAACTGGACCAGCTTGCAAATACACTGACGATTCTGATCACCCTTGTGGCACTTGTAGCCCTCATTGTGGGGTCCATTGGTATCATGAACATCATGCTGGTCACAGTTACTGAAAGGACAAGGGAGATAGGTCTTTTGAAATCCCTTGGCTACACAAGGTCGGGAATCCTGTCTCTATTCATTATGGAATCAATCATAATCGGTGTCATTGGCGGTATTCTTGGAACAACCCTGGGACTTGTGGGCTCTTATCTGGTGGAACTCTATCTGAATATTCCTCCGGTGTTCCCGATTTATCTTATTTTTCTGGGATTTTCCATATCTGTTCTTGTAGGCCTGGTGGCCGGAGTATATCCTGCCAATAAGGCAGCAAATCTGAATCCAGTGGAAGCTCTAAGGCACGAATGATGTAATTCTGATGTTGTGCCTTTAGCATTTTTGTCCAATATGATCCTGCAAACTATATTCATTCCTGTCGATAAATAGAAAGGTTTAAGTAGCTATAATACATTGTCAGACTTGACGATAAATAGTCAAGTTGGAGTATGAGAGGTAAATGACAATGTCTGGTTACAACGAATCTGTTCCTGATGGTAACAATGTTATTGATATCAGGTGTCTGAAAAAGAGTTATTTCCTTGGTGATATGGAAGTCCCCATCTTACATGGCATAGACATGTGCATCAAAAAAGGGGAATTCGTTGCCATAATGGGACCTTCTGGCTCCGGGAAAAGCACACTGATGAATATGGTGGGGTGTCTTGACAGGCCTACATCAGGCAATGTCATGCTAATGGGCAGGGACACGAACACCATATCTGACAATGAGCTTGCAGAGCTTCGGGGATTTGAGATTGGTTTTGTGTTCCAGAATTTCAACCTGATCCCACGTCTGAGCGCCTACGAGAATGTGATGTTGCCAACTTATTCCAATACAAAGAAGGGAATGGACACCTCTTCGCGGGCACAGGACCTGCTGAAGCTGGTGGGTCTTGATGACCGCATGGGCCACAGGCCATCAGAACTTTCGGGCGGGCAAAGGCAGAGGGTTGCAATAGCCAGGTCTTTGATAAATGATCCGTCTCTCATACTCGCTGATGAACCAACAGGAAACCTGGATTCCAGGACAGGAGAGGAGGTCATGGGTATATTCTCTGACCTGCACAGACAGGGGCGAACAATTGTGATGATAACCCATGATCCTGAAATGGAACAGTATGTTGACAGGGTGATCTACATCAGGGACGGCTGTATCGTTAATAATTGAACGGGTGGTTTATAATGACACTAATGGATGATATTAAAAGATACTTAGGAATTTTTCTTTGTGCAGCAATGTTAAGCGGTTCTTTCATGGTTCCTGTTTCGGCAGCATCAGCTGCTACCATGAAGGTTGACATAATAGACTATGACCCTTTTCCGGCTCAGATAGGTGAATATGTGGATGTAAGGGTGAAGATAGAAAACACTGGCTACGGAAGAGCAGATGCATTATCCCTCAGGATCGATCCTGAGTATCCATTTTCTCTTGATTCAGAGAGGAATGCTGTCAAATACATTGGCATACTTTCTCCTGATTCGGCTGCAGTACATGAATTCCGTCTTTACGTTGATGAGAATGCAAAAGTTGGCACCGGTTCTGTGGATATTTTTTATCAGGTATACGAAGGTGGGATCTGGTATAAAAGCTCCTTTAACCTCAATGTCGGTTCCAGCACATTCAACAGCAAGGGAACAATGGAGCTTACCGGGTTTTCCTGTGATCCTGTGGTATTCATGCCCGCAGACTCCGGGACAGTAAGTTTCGTTCTCAGTAACACGGCAACCGAAAGCTCGGTAAACATTGATGGTTTTGATTATGACACCAATGCGCGTGTGCAGTCTGCAATGCTAAAAGGTGTTGAGGGTATAGATGTAACAAGCAACATTTACGAAGGTTCCGGTGTGATAGGCCCTGGCGATTCCATTACCCTAAGCTATAATATTGAGCTTGCAGATGATGTAAGGGATGGGACCTACTATCTGGATCTTTCCATGGTGGGCAATTCCCATGCGTACAATAATAACTGGAGGATACCGGTCAAGGTAGATTCTGCCTCTGTTAAGGTCATACCTTCTAAACCCCTCGAACTTGTAAACGGTGAGGGCACCCTTGAGTTTGACGTGGCTAACATGCATCCCAATGACCTGAGTTCAGTGAGTGTAAGACTGTGTGCCGATGATGTTACCTTCTCTCCGGAGGAATACTTTGTGGGTTCAATGGGTGCAGACGAACTCTTCACCATTGAGATCAAGGCAAAAAGTGACAGTGAGCTTTCAGCAGTTCCGGTGACCATCACAGTTGATTACAGGAACGGTATTAACCAGCATAGTGATGAAGTGGCTGTCCGTGAACTTGCCATTGTTACCGAGGAAAAGAAAAACAACGGCACTCTGGCAACAGGCGTAGCGCTCTTATTGTTGCTTTGTATTCCTGGTGTTATATTCATAAAACGCAGGAAACAGAACTAAGCTGAGGTTGCTTCGGGGTCAAGGCGATATTTATGCTAAGTCTGAAACATTCTTTCAGGATGGCTATTGCAAGCATCGGAAGTTCGAAACTGAGATCGGCGCTGACCACACTTGGAATAGTCATAGGTGTGGCCGCTGTGATCGCCAATGTTTCACTGGGTGCAAGCTTTAGCCAGTACTTTACTGAGGAGATAGGTTCTGTAGGGAACAATTTCATCATTATCCAGGGAAAGACTGCAAACCTTTTCCATGACAGTGAGATGGAGATAGTAAAGAATACCCCTGGTATAATAGGTGTATCTCCCCTGAGCCAGGAGGTGGCCCAGGTACGGTATATTTCCACTGTAAGGCAGATAGAGGTTCAGGGGGTCTCGGAGGACTACGAACAAGTTGCCAACATCCGGATGGAAAGCGGGACTTTTATCGATGACAAGGATAAGTATATGGCTGTAATCGGCCATGATGTGGCATATGAGAAGTTCGATCGCAAGATATCGGATAAGAATACCATAGAACTGACATTCACAAGGTCTGATGGGGAACAAGTTACCAGACAATTCAAGGTAAAGGGAATTGTGGCCAGTCCCGAGACAACATTCGTTCAAAGCGGGATCGAGCCGGACACAAGGATATTCATTCCCATAGCAACCATGAACGAGATAATGGGTGAGGATTATTACTGGGGCTTCTTTGCGGCTGCTGCAAGCATGGATTCTATAAACCATGTCACAGATGAGGTAGACAAAAGACTTGCCAGAAACCTGGGCGTTCCTTTCAGGGATCTTGACAATGAAGATGCAAAACCGTATCTTCTTTTAAATCAGGCAGAGATACTTGAAGATGTTGATCAGCTCTCTGATGCACTGGGGTCGTTACTCACCTCGGTTGCCCTGATATCACTTATCGTGGGTTCCATAGGTATTATGAACATCATGCTTGTGACGGTAACGGAGAGAACAGGGGAAATTGGTATCATGAAGTCCCTTGGGTATAAGAATTACGAGGTCTTGTCCCTGTTCATGGTGGAATCCATGGTTGTGGGACTTTTAGGTGGTGTACTGGGAATCATCCTTGGTGTGGCAGGTGCATATCTTGTGGACACTGCAATGAATCTGCCTTATGTTTTCCCTGTGGACATGATCCTGACAGGCATGCTGGTATCGCTTGTTGTTGGTCTGCTTGCCGGCATATACCCGGCTAACAAGGCTGCAAGGATGAATCCGGTGGATGCACTTCGGCATGAATGATTGAAATCAGATGATATTATGACCTAAAATAGGTTGGCATGAGGCAATCTGGTAAATGGTGAATATTTGTATAAAAACAAGGAGAAGGAAAAATGTTTGATATATTCTTTGGATTTTCATTCCTTATTTTCTTCCTTTTATCTGGAATAGCAATAGCATGGACATTGTTCTGGTTATGGATGTTGATAGACTGTGCTACAAAAGAACCTTCTGAGGGGAACGATAAGCTCATATGGGTAATTATCATTGTCTTCACCAATTTGCTGGGAGCACTTATATACTTCTTCATCCGAAGGCCAAAAAGAATTCAGGATTATGGCAGATGATATTTGCAGAAAGCACAATTGATCAGTCAGTAACGAAAAAGAAAAACATGAATAAGAGGAAAAATGGTTGAAACAAAGTCATTGTTGCGGGAATTTATAAATGTCGTATTTGAAAAGCAGACATACATGAATATCCTGTATCTGTTATTCTCATTCCCGCTGGGTACGGCTTATTTCATATTCCTGGCGACCGGTCTGTCACTGGGTTTCGGACTTTTGATCATGTGGATAGGTATTCCTGTATTGATACTGGTTTTCCTTGCATGGTGGGAAATAGCATCTTTTGAACGCCAGATGGCCATATGGTTATTAGGGATAGATATTCCTTCCATGTCCTTAAAGCCTGTAGGAGAAAAGAGCATTCTTAGCAGGGCCATCTGCAGGATAAAAAGCCCTGTGACATGGAAAAGCTTGCTTTTTTTGCTGATCAAGTTCCCTCTGGGGATCTTTTCACTTGTGACTATGGCATTTCTGTCAGTCCTTACCTTGTGGATGTTAATGAATCCTGTTATCTATATATTGGGTAACGGTCCTGCAGGCACTTTTCAGGAATCGTTGCTTTTGTCAATATCAGGGATATTTGTAGGGATCGCTTCACTTCATGTGTTAAATATGCTTGCAAGCCTTACGGGTGCTTTTGCAAAAAAGATGTTAGGTAGCAGTTAAAATAAGGAAATGCCCTATTTTGGCCTTGAAATCGGTCTTAAACGGTATCCTTATTTTCTATATCGTTGAGCCTGTAGTAAAAATTAAGTATAAGCTTTGTTTTTTCATTATCAAGGTTTAGCCTGAATGTCCTTATTTGTTTTCCCAGGGGCTTTTCGATTACGATGTTGCTTTTTATAAGGGGTGTTATTACCCTTGCAACACTGGAATGTGACAGTCCGGTCTCGTCTGCAATTCCTGAAAGGTACGTTGACTCTTCCTTGTGTGCAATAAGGTTTTTAAGCACTGTCATCTGGGCTGTCTTTCCAAATATCTCTTCAAGCGCATCCATTTATATCCTAATTAGATATTCTGTTATGGCTTATAAGATTTTCTTCTATTGGATAATCTGTTTACAAAAGACGAAACCCTCTCATATTTAGAAAGGTTTTAATAATATAGTTCTTCTATATTTTATGAGCTTATTTCAGGTAGAATGATCATGCACGAAGAAAACATTAGCGGAAAAATTCTTTCACTTTTGGAGGACGATCCGGAGATCACTATTAAGGAGATCTCTACGAAATTGTCGGTCTGCGTTGATGAGGTTGAAAATATCTTGAGGGCTATGTCCGATGTAAGACAGAAGATCCTTATAGTTGATGATGAGATGGACGCTCTTCTTGCCCTGAAGGTAGCCCTGCAGGCAGAAGGTTATAATGTTGTTGAGGCAAAGGATGGCCATGAGGCCATAGTTAAAGTGCATTCAGAGGTGCCGGATGTTATATTGCTTGATCTGATGATCCCGCAGATTGACGGATTTGAGGTTTGCAGGCAACTGAAGTCTGATCCCATCTACAGTCACATTCCTGTGATAATGCTCACTGCACGCGGAGAGATCGACGATAAGGTTGAAGGTATTGAGCTGGGCGCAGATGATTATGTGACCAAGCCGTTCAATCTGAAGGAATTGAAAGCACGCATAAAAATGGTCCTGAGAAGGAATCAGGACATCTGAAAAACTTATAAAGATCAATAACGAGCCTATGTGGAACCAGAGAAGCAGATGGAATCTAATTCTTTTTGCCGTGATAGTTCTGCTTTTGATAAGTTCCATTGTCTTCCTGTGGATGAAGACAAATATAGAGGTAAGGTCTGTTGTTGAAGAGCAGTATCAGAACCAGCAACTCTTGTTGACCCGCCAGATATCTGACAATATAGAAAGGTCCCTGAATGAGAAAGTAGTGTTGCTTGAAGTAATTGCAAAAAAGGACACCGGGGTTCCGCCTGATAATTTCAGTTCCGATCTTAAAAGTGTATATGATGTGGCAGGCATGTTCTATGTGGTGGAATATGTTGCAGAGGACGGGACCATAGTATCAGGTTATCCTCAGGAATATGTGCCTTATGGCTTTAATCTTTATGAGAACAAACAACACCGTGCTTTTGAGCGTGTGAAGGAAACAGGTGACGTATATATCACAGATCCCCTGAGGCTCATGGAAGGTAACTATGGTTCTTTTATTTGGGTTCCTGTCTATGAAGGTGATGATTTCAAGGGAGCATTTATCGCAATAATCAGTGAGTCAGACCTTAAGAGCAGATATGTGGTAGAATCCAATTCCTCAAGTTATGCGTATCTTCTTGATGAAAGGGGAAGATTGCTGTATGACGAGTCAGGGGAATATGAAAGGGGTATCAATTATGCTGAACTTATGAATTCCAGTTCTTCCGGATTGCTTGATATCATAGCAGCCCAGATAAACGGTACGGAAGGAAACGGTAAATATCTGCTCCTTGATAACGGAAGCATTGTTGAGGAAAGGCTGGTATCCTATTCTCCTATAAACTGGTATAACCAGCAATGGTCACTGGCAATTACAAGCCCCTCATCTGAGGTTGACAGGCTCATCGTTTCTGTCTACCTTAAACTGTTCATCGTAGCTGTTGTTTCGGTTCTCTTTATAGTGTTTGTGAGTTCTTTTATTGTTGTCATTCTTTTCAACTGGAGCAAAAGCCTTGAAAAAGAGGTGGATGAGAAGACCCAGGAACTTAAGGAATCTAATTCATCTCTGCGGGAAGCTAACAGGAAGCTTAAGGAGCTTGACAGGTTAAAAACGGAGTTCCTTTCTATAGTCTCACATGAATTGAAGACCCCTCTGACGGCTATGCGGACCTCGAGTGAGTTTTTGAGGGAAAATGATGCATGTGATACTACCTTAAGGCGCCAGATGCTTGATATAGTGATCCGCAACATTGATCGCCAATCCCGTATGGTTGATGACCTGCTTGATATTTCCAGGATCGAATCCAACAGGATGAGATTTCACAGGGAGGCTGTGGATATTGAAGATACTATCAAGTTCACCCTCGGGCTTCTTGATGCTTCCCTTAAGGAAGCGGGAATGAAAGTTCATGTAAATGTTCCAGAGGATATGAAGCCAATTTATACTGATAAGGATAAACTGGTGCAGGTATTTGTAAATCTTCTGAACAATGCAGTGAAGTTCAGTAAGAAAAATGGTGCGATCAGTATTGTTGTTGAGAATGGGGAAGAATTTGTAAAGGTTAGTGTAAGTGATAACGGCATAGGTATTGGTCCTGAAGAGCTTAAGAAAATATTTGATAAATTCTACCAGATCGACAGTACTTCTACCCGCAAGGTTGGGGGTAGCGGTCTTGGCCTGTCAATTGTAAAAGGTATAATCGAAGGTCAGGGAGGGACTATTACTGTGAGCAGTGAGTATGGGAGAGGCAGTACCTTTGTCTTCACATTGAAAAAAGACCGATGATCGATGTCCAGGATAATGGATATATGTTTATTATGGATTGATTATGGGTGCATAATCTGTGTATTATATTGTGAGGTTGTATTATATTGTGAGGTATATAGATGATAGTAACAACTACAAATGGGATAGATGGTAAAGAAACCGAGATTATCGGTGTGGTTTTTGGCAATACTGTAAGAGCTAAACATATTGGCAGTGACATCGCGGCCGGATTGAAGAATATTGTTGGCGGGGAACTTAAAGGTTATTCTGATATGCTCACACAGGCCAGGAAAGAGGCATATGAGCGAATGGTGGAAAATGCAGAAAAACTCGGTGCAGATGCTGTGGTTAATGTAAGGTTCACAACATCCCAGACAATGGCCGGTGCAGCCGAGTTGCTGGCTTACGGGACTGCAGTCAGGTTAAAAAGTATTTGACTGGTTTTCGGAAATTATGGGGATCATAAAGGTGAAATTGCTGCCCTTGCCCACTTCACTTTCAACCTTTATCTTCCCGCCATGCATTTCCACTAATTCTTTAACTATTATAAGTCCAAGACCTGCACCTTCGAATTTGCGATCAAGCGAAGAATCTATCTGTGAGAACGGCTGGAACAACTTTTCTAAATCCTTTCCTGCAATTCCTATTCCCGTATCAATTACCGATACTTCTAATGCATTTCCTTCTTTTGATATGCTTACTGTGACATCTCCATATTCGGGAGTGAATTTTATGCCGTTATGTATAAGGTTATAAAGTACGGTCTTTATTTTATTCTTATCAGCCTGTATAGTATTTACATTATCCTCTATTCTGAATTCAAGGTTTATGTGTTTCTTTTTTGCCATTGGTATCGTTGAATTCCTGATATCCCCGATAATAGCAGGAAGAGAGAATTCTTTTATCTCAAGCCCGATCTTTCCTTCCTCTATGGATGAAAGATCTATCATGGAATTGATCAAAAGTAATAAGCGGTTGCCACTTTTTCTGATGACTTCAATGTATTTTTTCTGTTCTTGCGTTGTGGTGCCGATGTAATCTTCATGGAGAAGCTCAGAGTATCCGATGATTAGATTCAGGGGTGTTCTTAGCTCATGGCTGACATTGGCAAGGAACTGGCGCTTTGTACGTTGCGCGTTATCAGATATCATTTTTGCAAAAACGAGTGCTTCCTCTGCTTTTCTTTTATCTGTGATATCGTTTCCTGAAGACAGTACTCCTGTGATCCTCCCTTCCCTGTCCTTAAGCAGGATATTGTGCCAGGCAAAATATCTTGTTTCTCCTTTTATCCATAAGGGTGCTTCAAAATACGGATGTATCTCGATATCTCCGTGCATCACTTTTGCATAATCTGTCCTGGCTTTTTCCTGTAGTTCTTCCGGGATACAGGCATCAAACCAGTTCTTTGATAATAATTCACATTCACTGTATCCGAATATTTCGCATCCTTTTTTATTGATCAGCCTGATATCCCCTTCTCTGTCAAGTGCAAGGATGATAACTCCTACAATGTCGAGGTATTTCTGGGCCCGGTCCCTCTCTTCCCTGAGCCTGAACTCCACATGTTTCAACCGGGCAATATCCACCATTAGACCGTTTATACCTGCAAATTCTCCTTTCCTGATAATGGGACGGGATGTTGTGTGAACGTAACTTATCTTTCCGTTCTTTTTTATAATTCTGAACATGTATGGCTTATGCTCACCTGCAACCGTCCTTTCTATGTCTTCCAGTAGTCCTTGTATATCCTCCGGATGTACATGTTCTGTGAAATGAGTGCCAAGTACCTCTTCAACCTCAAATCCTGTGATGTTTTTGATGGCAGGATTGATATATGTGAAATAGCCGTCCTTATCCACGGCAAAAAGGACATCGTTGAGGGTGTCAAGTCTTTCGGAGTAAAACTCCTTTGCTTGCTTTAGTTCACATCGGGATGATTCCAGCCTGGACTCCAGATCTTCTATTTTTTCATTTAACTTTTTTATTATAGCCTGCTGATCCTGGCTATCAGCTTTCTTTGCGCAATTGTGATCATTTATCATTTTCATAACAACTTTTTCAGTCGGGCATATTCAATTGAAAAATACATACTGTTACATGGTTCATGTTTCCAGAATGTGTTTTTTAAATCCGGTAAATGATAATAAACGAGTGTTGACACTACTCAGGTAACATTTGCAGTCAATCCCCTGCATAGAAATGATGTTTTCAATACCCTTCCTATGCCAGTCCTCTGTTCTTTTTTTGTCCATTTGCTTTAGATCCGGTAGTATAGCCATCAATAGATATAGTAATATACCATCATCATATTATCTTAGGGCTATATATAAATATTTATGCAGTATGTATAAAAATTGCACTTCACTATTGACCACATATGGTGTGCCTATTGTTGTAATTAAGGGAAAGGAGAGGAATCTGCTATAAAGGGTATTTGATCAATAATATGCAGTTATGAATATCCGCCGGAATATTGGGTCACAGGTTTATCTTTTAATTTGTGTGATCATCAATGAAGGCAAAAAAGTGTATTTATTTTTCAGGGAATGCCTTATATGAATAATTCACATTCTAGATGACGTTTTTCTATTCTTTTCCTGTTTTTTGGCGCCGAGGTTGGGATTTGAACCCAAGCACTCCTCCCGGAGAAACCGGTCTCGAGCCGGTCGCGTTTGGACTCCGGGGCACATTTGCCATCGGATTAGTCCGCTCTGCCACCTCGGCACACTGGCTTTGAAGGTCTTAATATCTTAAATAGATATCGAGGGATTGCCTAGAAGTCAAAAAGCGATCTCTGGCTTTTCTTCTGTGGGTCTTTTTCTGTTCTTCGTGTTTCCCGGGGAATCTCTATTTGCCCGTACTGTCCGCCGCCACCGGGACGGATTATCAGTTTTCCTTCCCTGAATGCCAGTATCGCATTTAATATACGGCTGTCCAGGAAATCCATGTCGTTGGTATTTGCATTGAGCAGAACGTTCAGTTCGTTGCCATATTTTTCCATTAGTGAGTTCCAGGCTTTCTGCACTCCCTTTGTGTTTATACTGGCATGTCCCAGAGCAGTCATGATTATTTCCGACAGGGGCATAAGGTGTATATAGGGAGGCCTGTGAGGGGGATGCTTTGGCACGTCGAAGTTGGCAAGTTCATTTATCCTGTCTTTCACTCCTTTTTTTATAACCCCTCCGCAGGCTCTGCATTTCCAGCCGGCTGCCTGACATTCATCAAGGGTGTAATGTGTAAAACATTTGATACATGCGGATTCATTGTATTTGCCTTCCTGCGGGAAGAATCCTGCATTACAGGTAACACCATATCCGTTCTGTCTAAGGATTGCTTTTCGCAGTCCCTGGAAGGATATTTCAGGAACATTTATCTGATTGAATTCCCTTGCAAGTTTGTTGGCCCATGGGGAATGGGCATCTGAATTAGAAAGGAAGGTCAGTCTGTGAAGTTCTTCGATCCTGTCAGCATAATCGCTGTCGGCACTCAGGCCCAGTTCCAGGAATGAAACGTAGTCGGTCATGTCGCCATAACAGCTTTCAAGCGAGTCATGGTATGCGTATAAGGCTGTCCATGGTGTGAATGCGTGGCACGGGCCTATCATTGCATCGACATCCTTTGCAATCCTGGCAATCTCACAGCCGTTGAGTCGGACAGTGGGTCTCCCGTCTGCTTTCAGGTTTCCATATGGTTCCAGTCTCTCTGCCAGTTCCTGGGCTTTTGATATGGATGGTAAAAGAAGAAGATGATGCACACGATTGCTGTCTTCTATCTCAGTAGTGATTATAAAACTGGTTTTTCCGATGACGATGGTCTGGTCATCGATGGCTGCTTCTTTTATGGCTTTCAGCCACAGGGGGTGGGTACAGTCTCCGGTTGCAACCAGGTCTATTCCTTTTTTCGCTGCCTCTTCTGCCATTACCGGCAGTTCCATTTTATCCGAACAGGCCATCGAATATCTAGAGTGCAGGTGAAGATCGGCATTTATCAACATTTACTTAGCCAATGTATCTGAGATCATCATCTTTTGTAGGGCTTATGTCGGGCATTGTTCCCTGTTGCTGCTGTTCCACTTCCTTGAGCCTTGCAACTATCTTTTCCATTTCCTTGGCTCTCTCCTCAAGAGGTCCCACATCAATGTCTATTTCAAAGATCTGGCTGATGACTTTGAGTAATGACTGCGCACTTTTCGGATCAACAAGATAACCTGAGGTCAGCCCCATAAGACATGCAGCATCCAGATCCCTGAATTTGCTCAGGCCAAGTAAAAGCCCGGATGCGCCAACGATGCCTCCTCCTGGCTCATTCTCTTTGAAAATGACCCCGTGTTGTTTGAGCTCCTCAACCATTTCCTTGTTGTTAACCGCGCCCAGCACCTCATCAGAAAAGGTCAGTTGTCCGGTAGGGAACCCGCCAAGGGTATAGATCCTCTGTACTCCGAATTCCTCTGCGAGATCAAGGTATAGTGTACAGAGCTTATAATGTCCTTCTGTGGAAGAGCTCTGGTGATCCCCTATGAGGGCCAGTATGTCATGTTTTTCTGTCCTGCAGACATACATCTCATTCTTGACCAGATGTATCTCACTGTTCTCATCCACAAAGACCTGGGGTGGAAAATGATGGGAATATATCTCCAGTATCTTTTCTGCGTTGAGCTCTTCGACAAGATGTTCAGCAACAAGCTTTCCCACATGTCCCACTCCCGGCAGTCCTACGATAAACACAGGGTTTTTAAGCTGAACGTCCTCTTTGATACGAATTACTTCTATTTCCTGCATAGATAACCCTCTTTCTTTGCTAACCTGCGATAGTTCCCATATGGGTCCCTGGGAGAAAATCTTGCAGGTTGTGGGCGGATGGTTTTTGAGCTGCAATCGCTGCAGACCGTCTCAAGGGTGTATCTGCCACATTTCCTGCATTTGAGTATCTTATGTCCCAAAGGAATCTCACGCCTTTATTGTGTCATTATGCCTGTGGAACTCACCTTTTCCACCAAGCTTTTCAATAGTGTCAATGGCTGCTTTTGCAGATTTCTTCAATACGGATTCTGCCTTTTTATAATCAGGGGCTATCACTTTAATGCGATATCTGGGAGCACCCGTGTAGCTGATATCCACTCTGATCCCCTCTTCCTCAATATCACCAGCTGCTTCAAGTGCCTGCCTGATTATCTCGATTCCATCAGGGAGGTAGCAGTTGAGGTCTATGAACCCGGCTATGTCCACATATGGGAGCTTGATATTGCTCTGGGCGACCTTTACGATGCTTGTAACCAGTTTTTTCTTCAGCTTAACATCGTTAAAAGCATCCTCTGAGTTTATGGCTGCTTCTTCGAATGCTGAATAAAGACTGCCGAAGTTCTCCAGCATTTTGAGCTTTACTTTTTCCATCTCATCTTTGCCGGTATCCGTTTCCTCCGCTACGAACTGAAGCCACTTGAATGCTTTCTGTTCGTTCTTCCAGTCCTGTATCTTTGCACGCTTCTGGTGCTCATTGACATCTTTGAGGGACAGGTCTATGTGACGGCGGGAAGAATCAACATTAAGTACTTTGCAGACCACTTTCTGGCCTTCACGCACATGGTCTCTTACATATTTGACCCATCCTGCCTTGATCTCCGATATGTGGATAAAACCTTCCTTTCCATCGAACTCCTCAAGGGTCGTGTATGCACCGAAGTCTGTAACGTTCTTTACGGTACAGACAACAAAGTCGCCGCTTTCCGGCCAACTGTTCTCATCCATTATAAATCACTTTTATTTACTCGAGCACTTCAAGTATGTGTGTTGTGATCGTTGATTTTCCGCCAGTAGGTTCTGCAAGTGTCCTTCCGCATACAAGGCATGTTACCTTGCGGCTTGCACTGCCAAATATCACCTGCTCGTTCTCACAATCATTACATTTCACACGCAGGAATCTGCTCTTTGGTTTTTCCATCATTTACATCACTCCGTAAAGTCGAATTTCTTTGCTCTGAAACATGGTCTCTGGTGTGCCTTGCTACATTCGGTGCATCTGTACCTGAGCCATATCCTCTTTGTTGGTTTGTCGCCGCCAGGAACCTTTGAGAACTTTCCACTGTTTCCTATTCCTGTCTGGCGTTTTTTCTGTCTCTCGATGTGTGTAAGTGACGATGCTTTACCCTTCTTTACTCTCTCCACAACATGCTCGGTGTGCTTTTTGCAGGAAGGGCAGTGTGTTTTGAATCTCTTTGGAATCTTCATTATCTTCACCTTGGTAAGTTTGATCTCTTCTACAGGATTATTTGTGCCACGTTGCGTTTGATCAGCCCGTTTGCATTCAGGGCCGGCAAAGCGACAACGTCTTCGGCATGTAATGTGTAATTGCGATTATCCATAGCCTTGAAAGTAGGCAGGTTATCCAGTATTCGCACAACAACGAATTCTTTATTTATATTACTTTTGCCCATTTCGCTTTTATCATTTTTCTTTCCTGCCTGTCTTTCAGGCATCTGGGCCTGCTCATGTTGCTGAACCGCCTGCGGGATATCCGTATGTCTTGTGCCGGAATCGCTTTTTACTGCAACCGCTCTTTCTTTGTTTGTAATTGCCTGCGGGTCGAGTATAGGGACAAGTAACTCCCTTCTTGCTGTATTTATGGCCCAAAGCACTGCATCATATACCTTCTTCTCTTCCGGAAGCAGTTTGCTCATGTCCTGGGAAGGCGGCATGCTCGAAAAAGCATTGTTCGTTGCATAGCTTATTAGTTTCCTGATGCGCCTTATGAATATCACTTCTACGTCGGTGATGGCGCTCTGCAATTCATCCTCAAGCATTTTCGACTCAACAGAGCGGGGATTATTTATGTTCTGTATCTCCTCTTCCAGTTCCTTGACATATTTTTCCACATCAGGGAAAAACTCTGGGTGCATTGATCTGAGCGTTGAACTGCTCTCCTCCCTGAGCACATTCTTCAGTTCAGTGCGATCCATATTCTGCCACACCCCTGCACATCAGATATACTGCGGCATACTCCGGTACTTCCTGTGTGCCTTCTTCGACCATAAGGTCCTTTCCTTTCATCTGCACAGCAAAAGGTTTCATCACTTTTATCCTTACCGATTTATCCCCGAACACCACAGCATCGTTCAGCGGTTCGAAGTTATCCAGTTCATCGATGGAAAGGGCTGTGACCTTCATCCCGGACTTACCATGCAGTGAACCCGGAAGACGTATCAGACGCTTGATATCTGCTGTAACGGGCTCATCAACACATGCGGCCATCTCTGAAACTCCCTGCTTGACTATGGTTTCCAGTACTTCTTTCTTGATGGAGCCAAGTGCATCCATTTTCCCTTTTTTCAGGGCTGCCACACGTGACTCATCCCTGAAAAGCTCTATCAGTTTTTCTGCTGTCTTCTCACCAATTCCCTTAAACCCTGTCAGTATCCGCAAGGCATCTTCATCACTGGCCAGGGATGAGAGATAGTTTATAAGGTAACGATTGATCCTTCCTCCCCATCCCCCTTCGTCCCGGGAGGGGAATACTGCCATTTTGGCAGATTCTGTTCCTGCATCGCCTGAAATATCCCTTTTGGAGAATATACGTTCCATGTCAAGACCTTTGGAACTGACATAATCTACAATTTCCCTTCTTTCTGCACTTCCCAGTGAAAGCACCGATTCTTCACTTATGTGGAAATGGTACCCCCTGCCTCCGGAAAAAACGGCATGTACCTCATTTTCGCTGAACCCGAAATCCCCTATGAGAAAATCGAGGAGTTTCAGGGTTTCCTTCTTTCCTTTTTCCAGCATATCGGCATATGAAGTGATACCACCGGGGAGATGGTCGGAATCGATGTCAAATATAAGATCTGCTTTAAGCCAGTTCTTTTCTTTCATCTTCGGGGCACCGGGGTACTCATAATAGGCCACGGAATAGTATGCATGTGCGGGAGCTATCCCCCTCAGATAGTCCTGAAGTTCACCGCCTGAGCCAAAGGCACGGTGCCTTTTCATGAAAGTGTCCTGGTCGCTGGTGAACTCGATGAATCCCCATTCCCTTGAAATGAACTCCGGTGGCAGCCTGATATCTGCGGTGGAGTAATATTTCTGGAATGCTGATACTATATATCGTCGTGTGGTCTCATTCATCTTATGCCTGTATCTCCTGGCCGGGAATAATGATTGATATTAAATCTGTTTAATGCGTCATAAACCTTATAGTCTCCATCTGCATTATAGTCCCCGCATGAAGAAAGAAATGACAAGTGCTGATGTGGCCGCCCTTGCATTTGAGCTTAGCTCCGGGGAAACATCCATTATAGATGCCAAGATCGCAAAGATATACCAGCCGGCAGCTGATGAGATCCGGATCAATCTTTTTGTTTACAACAAAGGCAGGGATAACCTTGTAATAGAGGCCGGGAAGCGGGCCCATATGAGCCAGTACATCCGCCCCAGTCCCAAGATTCCCCAGGCATTCCCTATGCTTCTCCGGAAACATGTGATGGGGGGACGTATCACATTTGTCAAACAGTATGACTTTGACAGGATACTGGAGATAGGTATAGTACGTGGTGGAGTGGATACTGTGCTGGTGGTCGAACTCTTCTCTCCGGGAAATATTGTCCTTCTTGATTCGGAACGAAGAATAATCCTTCCCATGAAGCCGGTTACATTCAAGGGCAGGAGGATACGCAGTGGTGAGGTGTATCAGTATCCGGAAGCCCAGATAAGTCCGGTGGATGCAGAAGCCGAAGACCTCGAAAAGGTATTTGCCATTTCGGATGCGGATGTTGTGAGGACCATTGCCACAAAGTTCAACCTGGGTGGGATCCTTGCCGAGGAAGTATGCGCAAGGTCAGGTGTCAACAAGGCTGAAGCAGCAAGGGATGCGGGTTCAGATGCCATTGTTGCTATCATTGCGGCATTAAAGGATTCTTTCTCTCCTCTTCTTGCAGGTGATCTGAAGCCGTGTCTGGTCAAAAAAGAGATAAAAGGTGAGAAACAGGCATTTGATGTCCTTCCATTTGAGCTTGATATTTACAGGGACTATGAAAAAGAGGCTTTTCCAACATTCAATGCGGCACTTGATTCATTCTTCGGTAAAATGGCCGCAGAATCCGTCCGGGAACAGGTGGTTGCGGTCAAAAAGGAAAAAGTGGATGTCTTTGAGCGCAGGCTTCAGAAGCAGCAGGCGGCAATAGAAAAATTCGGCACGGATGCTGAAAAACAGACCCTTGTGGCGGAAAAGATCTATGCTCACTATGTTGAGATAGAGGAGATCATCAATATACTCAAGCAAGCCCGTGCAAAAGGATACTCATGGGATGAGATCAAGTCCATAATCAAAAAAGCAAAAGAATCGGTCCCTTCGGCAAAAATGATCGCTTCAATTGACTCTGCAGCCGGTAATATTGTTCTTGACCTGGATGGAACTAAAGCCAGTATCGATATCAAAATGACGATCCCTCAGAATGCCCAGATCTACTATGACAAGGCCAAGAAACTCATCAGGAAGAAGGATGGGGCCCTTAAGGCCATTGAAGATACCAGGCAGGCAATGCAGAAAAGGGAGAAGAAAGTGTCAAGTAAAAGGAAAGTCAACACAAAAAGATACTGGTATGAACGATTCAGGTGGTTCACGTCATCTGATGGTTTTCTGGTGGTTGCCGGAAGGGATGCTGACAGTAACGAGGAACTTGTGAAGAAATATATGGAAAAGAGGGACATAGTGTTTCACACACAGGACCCCGGTGCTCCTATTACAATAATCAAGACACAGGGCGATGATGTAACGGAACAGACCCTGAAAGAAACCGCACAATTTGTAGTATCATATTCAAGTGTATGGAAATCAGGGCAGTTCAGTGGTGATTGTTACTGGATAAGGCCGGAGCAGGTGTCAAAGACGCCTGAATCGGGCGAATATCTTAAGAAAGGTTCGTTTGTTATACGTGGCGAGAGGAACTATTTCAGGGACGTTCCGGCAGGTGCTGCTGTGGCTCTTGAACTTGAGGGCAGTACCCGGGTCATAGGCGGTCCCCTGTCTGCTGTCAGTAAACACGGGCAACATGTTGTTGAAGTTGTTCCCGGCAAGTTCAACCAGAACGATATAGCGAAAAAGATATACAAAATATATGTCGATAAATTAAAAGAGCCGAATTTCGTTAAGCAGATTGCCTCACCGGACAAGATCGCAATGATGTTACCTCCGGGTGAATCTGATATCAAAGAGCAGTAGTGGTATGGAAATATGAGGGTCATAAAAAGGAATCTTAAAGGCAGGGAAGGAGAGATAGCACTTGTTCCTGAAACACTGGATGATCTCTGGCACCTGAAGTACATTATAGAGAAAGGTGACCTTGTATTTGCCCTGACCAAAAGGAAGGCCGATGCTGCAGCAGATAAGCTTCGACCTGAAAAGGTGGAGAAGAGAACGGTGAGACTGGGCGTAAGGATCGAAGAACTTGAGTTCCACAGGTTCTCAAATCGTTTAAGGCTGCACGGCCTCATTGAACATGGAATGGATGCAGGCCATTATCACACTTTCAATGCGGAGGAAGGCCTGAACCTTTCCATAATCAAGACCTGGAAAAAGGATCAGCTTGAGCGCATTGATGAAGCTGAGGCATGTTCAAAGCGTCCGAAAGTGGTTATAGTTGCAATTGAGGAAGGGGATGCGGATATTGGTCTTGTGCGGCACTACGGCATTGAAATATATTCCCACATCAGTCAGTCATCCGGAAAAGGTGAAGGCACTCTCAGGGAGGTATTTTTCCAGGAGATACTGGATCAGCTCGTTCATGCGGCATCGGAGTCTGAAGCCATCGTGGTTGCAGGGCCGGGATTCACAAAAGAGGACTTTATGAAATACTTAGGTTTAAGGGCTCCCGAATTGGTTCCCAGGGTAATCACCGAGGACATTTCTTCTATAGGCATGTCCGGTTTTCAGGAGGTTCTCAGGCGCGGTGCTGTGGACAGGATAATGGAGGAATCACGCATTGCCCGTGAGTCCCGCCTCATGGATGACCTGCTCAGGGAAATCGCTATGGATGGGAAGGTTGCCTATGGCATGGAAGAAGTTAAAATGGCTCTGGATTATGGCTCTATAGAAGTGCTGCTTGTGGCTGATGAGATGCTGAGGATGGAGCGTGAAAAGGGCGGTATCGACTCGCTCCTGCAGGATGTAGAGAACATTCAGGGTAAGATCGTGGTCTTCAGTACCATATTTGAACCTGGCCAGAAGTTGCTTGCACTTGGTGGAATTGCCGCACTGCTACGTTTTAAAGTGTAGTCCGGCCGGATTTTATGCATGCCTGGTATTCTATTTGTATTTAAGAAAGCAAACATATATTCAATTTTAACATATATACTTTTCGGATAGCGTTTGTATTTTTTGTGCACAATCGCTGCAACAAAGGCATTTTTTATTTATATATTATATCTGTCATCATTTATTAACATCTAATAGGTTCTTTTTAGTGTTTTATCCGGAAAAAACACATTATTATACTCCCTTTTCAATATTGGTCCATTTTGCGGCTTTAATCTAAAAATAAACCTATTTTTTAGATTATTAATTTTTTGAATAATCAAAAATGATATATACTTCTATTTTAAAGTCCTTATCTGGAGGTGAAATTGGTACCGCTTGGAGGAGGTAGCAAGCAGTTACATAATTTACAGGAATATTTACGAAAATCTATTGATATGATTTGATGAAGTGATTTATCTGACATTTTGTTTTAGGGTCAGCAATAAACAATTATATCTGCATAAAATTGTTTAACAATTATACTTTGATTATATTAGGGAAGTGATAAACTATGGATGGAGAAATAACAATTAAAGATACAACTGCAAGCCCGGCACCATTGGGTTTCTTTGGCCTGGGATTTGCAGCTACGTTCCTTGGATTAATGGTAATGGGAATATTCAGCGATGCTGTGATGGTGATCTCAACAGCTATATTCCTCGGTGGATTTGCCCAGTTGTTCGCCAGCTTTGAGCTGTGGAAAAAAGGAGATACCTTTGGTGCATCTGCATTTGGTGCTTTTGCATTGTTCTGGTTCTCATGGGCATTCATCCAGATAGCCACTACAATAGGTATATTCGGTGGTGTGATGGAGGCAATGAGCGCTTCAGCAGGTTTCTGGTATCTTATAATTTGGGGCATCATAGCAACCCTGTTGACCATTGTAACCTTTAAGATCGGCTTGAAAGCAATCGTAGTGACTTTTATATTGCTGGACCTTACTTTCTTCAGTCTTGCCTTTATAGGCGGAATGATCGCAGGTGTAATTACCCTTCTCCTTGGTCTTGCTTCACTCTACACTGCAGTTGCAATAATCATGAATGAGGTTGGTAAGCTCAACTGTCCGGGATTGTGCCCACCAGGCGAGTAATTGCCAGGCAAGTAGGTAGTATAGTTTTAGAAACACTGGCTGGTAGGGACCAGCCAACCTTTTTTTCCTTTTCTTCTAATACAGCAAACGATAATCTATTCTACGTAAGCTTTATTTTTATCACGTTGGAGTAAAAATACCACCGTTTTCAAATTCACATTAAATTAAAAGTTCAATGGGAGCTCAATTTATTCGAAATGGAACGGGTGGATGAATTACGTCTATTCTCCAAAGTGATAAAAGGGGTTAAGCAGCTTGCAGAAATGACACAGGAGGAAAGGGAAAGGACAACTGCAAAATAAGACCCTATGTTTCCTGTTAACATGTGACTTGAATAAAAGTTTTATTCAAATTATATGGTGGCACAGACCATTTATTATCATATATCAAGGGTCTGTGTTCCGTTTAATGTTATTTTATCGATGCTTCAAATTCCTGCTTTGATATCTGGGGCAGTTCATCGGGGTCATCCACATCCTTGTGGACATAAAGCCCGCACCAGCATCTTTTCATTGCATCATAATGTTCCCTGTGGAAAGGTATGCACGGACATACCAGTTTCATATCATGTTCCCTCTCCCCGGTAAGTCCCTGGCAGGGGCAGAAAGGACTGCCTTTCTCCTTTTCGATCATAACTTCCTGCTCCAGCAGGAACTCAACGATCTCCTCATCGGGACTGAACTTGTATCCTAGCGGGTCTATGACTCTCTGGAACATTGTCCTTAATTGTTCCATGCGCTTGTTCGTATCCATAGGCATTACCTTACCTGTCCAGCAGACTTGAATACTTTTTAGTATTATAGCCGACCACTGCATCATCGCCTATTTTGACAATAGGGAATCCCAGTTCTTCTGTATAGGACTTGCAGTCCTCCTGTATGTATTTGCGGGTTTCCTCATCTGCCTTGTCGTACTCTATATAATCGGCGTCGATTCCTTTCTCAGTAAAGAATTTTCTTGCCTTCTTGCACCAGGGGCAGGTACTGAGGGCATATATTGTCACTTTCTTATTTTCCGTTTCAAAACCAGGCCCATTTTCCTGTTTCAATCCTTTTGTATCATCAGAGGCCGGTTTATGTCCGGGGATCTTGATGGCCTGTTTGAACTGATCCATAAGCTTCTTTGTATCCATGCTTGTCACCTCACATTTTCAATAGACAGTAATTCTTGATATAATTGTAAAATGGTATAATTATTGTCACATCTCCTATACAGGCAGAGCCTCTTATTCCACTTGGAATAAGGGCTTTGCCTGTAGTAGTAGGATCTTTTGCTAGTGCATTGTAAGTTTTACTATCATTTAGCTCTTTTTCAGCTGTTGTCAAGAGCCATGGGTCAATATCTCATACCTCCTGGATGTCCAAAGTTCGTTAAAGCATGTCAGATAATAAGATCACATGTCTGTTTCTATCACATCTGTGGTAATAGAGTCCGGGCTTGAACAGATGATCAATGACACTTTTAAAAAAGTGTCTGTCAATGAGCCCGGTTTATCGGAAATTACTTCTCTGTTTTACACGACTCTCTTTTTCCCGAAATAGGAGAGATTCTCCGCCACACTTTAACCTTCCATAATTAAGCAGCGAGCCATAACTATAAATAATTGTCGTAATTTCGGGGCTGTCAAAAACTTTGGGGTTGCAAAGCCTGAGTTAATTAATAACAATAGATATATATTATGAAAGTAGATATGGTTTTGTGACAAACCATATCATATCCACTTTCAAATCTCATATTAGCTCAATTCAACTTAAACTAAACGACTGTTTTTCAGGTATCACAAGCTTTGAAGATGCTATCATATCCCAATTGTCTTCAACTGAAAATAGGAATATTCACAATGAGAAGGAGCTTGTTCTGCATGCAGACAATCGTTTTGATCTCCTTCATCCTTACTGTCCTGTTTGTGGTTCCAGGAAAGTAATCAAACAAGAATATTACAAACGCAAGCTAAAATTAGCAGAATTTGGAAGTCAGGTTATTTATGTTCGAAGATACTATTGTAAGATTTGTTCTAAAAAATTCACAACACCTCTTGATTCAATTGTAAAAAAAGGACATCAATATGCCCGAACTTATGAACACTATATAGAAAAAACCTATGAGGCTGGCTATTGTTCATTCAGACATCTGCAAAAGATCTTCACATCGCTATACGATTGTTCTCCCTCTCATCAGACCATTTACAACTGGATTGCAGGATCAAACAGAATATCAATATCAAGCGATGATAATCATTATTCTGGATACTATTGTTATGATGAACAATACATAAAACTGAATGGAAATCGCTTTTATAGGCTCAGTTTGATAGACTCTGTACTGAATAAACCAGTAGAAGAGAAAATTGTGCCAAATCTTGAATATGATACTGTTAAGGGTTTTATTAAAAATGCTGTAGCTTCTAAGCCTCTTCATGCCATTTCAACCGACCACCGAAGAAAATATAAATCGATTATGGATGCACTAAAAATCAAGCATCAACTTTGCATATTTCATTTGTACAAGCTTGTTGGGAAAGATGTGTACAAAAAACTAAAATCAAAATTTATTGGCTCTAGGGAAAAGATCAGGTTGTGTTTAGCATTTACAAAGATCAAAGAAGTGTTTAGAACATATGACCTAAATATCGCAATCAAGAGACTTCAAGAGATAATCAGTAATATGGAAGAAATTCCACATTTACTTCACAAATCAATAGATAAGATTATAAAAGACTTCGAAAGGTTGACTCTGTTTATGGTGGATGAAATGATTTCAAAAACAACAAACCCTATTGAGAATTATTATCGACAAACGTTACCTGATTCGTTGAAAAGGATATTTAAAACACCGAATGGGATATTGAATTATTTAAGTGTTAAAAGAGGATATTGGGAAGGGAACATATCCAATAAAGTTTAACACCAAAGTTTTTGACAGCCTCGTAATTTCCCACTCAAAGACCAAACCTTATGTATTAATGCATTTTGTCGAAGTTAAGGCAGGGTTATGCATAATCAATCTGGTTTATTGCTGATCTATTTTTCACCGGGGTAAAATCTAATAAAGTATTTAAGGTTCAATCCTCAGCTATGTCTCTTTATGGTTTAGGTACCAATCACACTCAACGTAAACGTAAGGCCCTTTCTGTTGATTCTATATGCATGATCTCTTTTCCGTCCATGTATATGTGCATCACTCCTCCTGATTCAGAAACGGTTATTGCGATTGCTACTGTGTCCCTTGTGATGGCAGCTGCAGATACATGGCGTCCGCCCAGGCCTTTATCTACGGATATATCCCTGGCATCCACATCCAGGTATCTTCCGGCAGCTTCTATCATGCCTTCTTCAGATATGACAAACACTCCGTCAAGCTGTGCAAATTCCTTTATGGATTCCCAGTTCCTCCGGTCCAGTATGTTCCTGTCCTCATCTGCCTGTCCTGTATAGGGATTAAGTATCATCTGGTGAGAACGCATCATCACTTCTTCAACATCTCCAACGATAAAAGCCGTACCTACCTGTTTTCCTTCTCTGCCGGTATCGGATATATCAAATGCTATTTTCAATACAGTACGTAGTATTCCGGCTGATATTCTTTCTTCGCATTCTTTAAGTGTTTTCACCATACGGTTGTCGGCCAGGTTGTGGACCACTATTGCATATGAGTTCTTACTTTCAATAATTCCTACGACGGTCCCCTCTTCAAAATCTTCTGTCATGAAGCCAATTGCTGAGATGTTTTCCACCTGTTCGATTTTTCCGGCAGCCTGCTGATTGACCTTATCCAATATCTCCTTTGATTTCTCTTCCTTTGTTTTGCTGCTTGCCACCAGGTGATCTATAAGGCTTTTTTGTTTCCGGCTTGTAATATAAACAGGCATGCATGTATCTATGTTCTCAAAACTAATATCTCCTGATATTATTATGGCTCTGGATCCCAGCCTTTCTGCAAGTCTTACAGCAGCGCTGACTACTACTTCCATACTGTCCAAATTATCCCCTCAGATTCATCTAAACATAAAGTGATCGAAATATAGTATATTATATATCCATATTTTATAAATAAACTTGCCCAGTAGCGTTATTAATTTATGCATAAAATATAAATGGTAATTGGTGATATGTTTGGTGAGAGCATTTGTTGCGGTAGACTTCCCCCGGGAGTTGCATGACCGGATTGCCGGTATACAGTCCAGGTTCAACGATTTTAAGTTCAAGTTCGTAGATCCTGCTATAGTTCATATTACGATGAGATTCCTGGGCGATATCTCAGATGATACGGTTGTGGCCATTTGCAATGCCCTTGATTCTATAGAATGTGAACCTTTTGAGGCGCATGTCAGGGGGATTGGTGTTTTTCCCAAACCAAAGTTTGCCAAAGTAATATGGCTGGGTTGTGACGGGGACTTTGATAAACTTTCAGAATCAGTTAATACTTCTCTTGCTTCATTTGAATTAGAATCCAGTCTTCATCATTTCAGTGCTCATGCGACCCTTGCCAGAGTCAAGTATCTTCCAAAAAAGAAAAAAGCAGAATTCCTGGAATTGCTGGATGAATTGAAAGATACTGACCTTGGGACAATGCATGTGGATTCTATAAAACTGAAAAAAAGTACATTGACCCCCCAGGGTCCAGTCTATGAAACTCTTCATGAGGTCCGCCTCAGATAAATTACACGCGTTCCGGGTTTTAATAGTTCTCGTAGGCTGAAAATCCACTGGAACGGATTATTCTTTTGTCGTTTGTGATCAGCAGACACTCTATATTATCCAGTCTCTCTATCATATCCATTCCATCATATTCTCCAAGGATGAATACGGCAGTTGCAAATGCGTCAGCATCCATTGCAGTGTTGGCTATCACTGTTGCACTGATAAGATTGCCTGAAGGATAGCCTGTCCGTGGGTCAGCGATGTGTGATGCTTTTGCCGTATCGCTGAAATAGCGTTCATAGTTACCGCTTGTGGCAACAGCTGCATCCCTTATTTCCATGATCGTTATTACATCCTCGCTTTTATCCGGATTTTGTAATCCGACTCTCCATAAAGTTCCGTCAGGTCTGGTACCGATATATCTTCCGTCACCGCCGGCATTGACAAAGCCTGAAGTGATGCCATCTTTTATCAGGGACTCGATTGCAATGTCAACTGCATATCCTTTTGCAACCCCTCCCAGGGTAATCTTCATTCCGGGAGCAAGGCTTATGTTATTTCCTTTTACGATTATGGACGAATGGTTTACCAATTCTAACGTTTCGTTGATCTCGTCTGGTGTCGGATCCTGATATGTTCCACCAGGACTGTATTTGCTTGCCCACAGGTCAAGGACAGGCTGTATGGATATATCAAAAGCTCCTCCGCTAACCCGGGAATAATATCCCGAGCGTTGTACCACATAGACAAGTTCCCGGTCGGCTCCATATATGGATCCTTCGTTGTTCAGCAGATTGATCTCACTGTTGTTGTCATAGTTATTCATGGTCCTGTCAACAAAGTCCATCCTTTCAAAAGCACGTTCAATAGTCTCCTGGGCATGGTTTTGGTCAGAACTTACAACTGATACCGTTACCGTGGTATCCATAAGGCTTCTTGTCTGGGAATAGGTTTCCTGTTCTTTATTATCGTAGGAACTCTGTTCTGGCATATAATCTATCATAATTAATACTGTGAGAATCGCAATCAATGCAATGGCAACAGTTTTATACTTCATGGAGGTATGAAATGTGATACTTAATATTAAACTTATGTACCATGTAAAAGAAGGAAAGCAATTTCCTTCTACTTTATTGTTATCATCTGAAGGAAGTAGTATTATGAGCAACCCCAGCACAGGATCAGGTACTGGAGCAAGTTCAAGTAAAGACAAATATCTTGTCGTAGCCCTTCATCAGCTAATGGAAGAATATGGCTGGAGGGGTATAGAGAAACACTTTGGTTCCGTGAAACACCATATAATTTACGTGAAACAGGGTTCACCTCTTGACAAAATTGAACTTAAGGCAAATGTACTTGGCAATCATATGGATGTGGACTTTTTAGGAATAACTCCGCAAAAAGGTCTTCTGGATAAAGTATTCGATTTTAATGTACGCGTAGTGCGCAAGTCGTTCGAGATTGATAAATTCGTTTCTGATGACATGAAGATTACAAGTGAACAAAACCTTAGGAACACAATTGTAATTGTCATCAAAAGTCTCGAAGATGTGGCAAAGAAGGATTAAAAGAGGTAAGCATGGCCAGATTGAATTTGATTCTTATTGGAATATTTGTTTTTATGTTTGCAACAGCTGGTGTTTATGCCTACATCGGCTATAGTGGCAACCAAGCTTTTTCTGTTCATTATATGACTGAGCAGAAATGGTCTGACAGTTCTTGTGGAGGATGTCATATAGGTATTTATCAGGAAGTTGAGTTATCATCTCATGTTGAACAAGACCTCAGGAAATGGACTTCACTTATTGAATATGGCGTTGATGTTGATGACATTGATTATGATAGGATGATAGTTACCTATGGTCAGGTGCATCCAGGGGGAGGTCATATGGCAGACCACGGAGTTGATATTGATTGTATGATCTGTCATGAACAAGTAGGTGGATATGATTTCCAGGCACGTGCAGAAAAGATCGCTTCCGGAGACTTTGCATATGCAAATGAAGCTGCAATAGCTGAACAAAGAGAAAAATTGCAGAAAAGCCCCCTATACGTAGCAAGTTATATGCTTGATGTTGTGACACCACTTCCGGTTGTAATGGAGGTACATGATCACATCATGGGTTCTTCAAACAGGGGACTATGCGCAAGCAGCTGTCACGCGAGCGATGCCTCTACAACTGCGGTAACATGGGCAATTGAGGATCACGGCTCCTATGATGTACATGCAGGGCTTGATTGTCAGGACTGTCATGAGGTCAAAGAACATAATATAGGTGGTATAAAGACCCTTTTTGCTTCAGGATCCGGACACATGGAGCATGAGGCAGGCGTAAAGGATTGTACCTCCTCGGGTTGTCATGAAGGTATATCCCATGGTGGAATGGCCGATGCTCACCTTTCATTCATGAGCTGTGAGTCATGCCATATCCCGGCACTTCCGGGCAGCGACATAACAGGCACCCCGGTGATCAGGCAGTTCAGTTGGGCAAATGGTGTGCGTGAGGATATTATCTATGATTCGCAGTTCAGTCCCACACTGGGATGGTCTGCAGGTGTTTACCATGACAGGCTTCCAACTGCGCAGGAGAGAGGAAACGATTCATTGCTAAAACCTTTCAATATAATTACAGGTATCTGGTGGGATGCAGGCATAGATGATGATGTGCTGGCCAATCCGAATAGCAGTTCTTCTATTGGCAACCCTATAGCCCCTGCTGATGTGGTTCTTGCAGATGCGGACGGTGACGGGGTAGTTACCGAAGAAGAGATGCGCTCATATGACGGGAATCTGGACGGAGTTGCGGACCACCCGAATGCTGTCCTCAGGCACGTGGAGATGTATTATCAGGTAAGTCACAACATTGCCGGATCCGGCAGAGGTCTTGCTGATCCTCTGGAATGTGCGGATTGTCATGGTGTATCAGCTTCTGAGACGCTCCAGAATGTGCACTTTGAGGATGATTCAAGAGATTGCTCGGACTGTCACAGTGTTGTCCCTGTGATCGACTGGAAGGCCCTGGGTTATGACCGGGACCTGGCAGAGACAGACCCACCAACGGATTTCACTTCTGTTAGGATAGATGTGACAAAACCAGGTGAGAGGCCAGCTGAAATCGAAAGGGAACCTGCTTTGAAAGGAATAATAAGCAATCTCCTGGGGGGAAAATAAAGTGGAAATAAAAACATTGGATATATTACCCGAAAAGGTAATAATTCCCCTAAAGCAGCATATAGGTGCTGTATGCGACCCGATTGTGAAAAAAGGTGACAGGGTGCTTGTCGGTCAAAAGATAGGACAAAGCGAGGAATATGTCTCATCTGCAGTTCACTCAAGTGTCTGTGGGGAAGTTATTGCCATAGAACAATGTGCAAATCCGGATGGTAACAAAGTAATGAGTGTTGTGATCCAGCCAGAACAATCTGATGAAAGAGTTGAGTTCTCATCTTCCCAAAGTCTTTCATCCGATGAACTTGCAGATATCATCAAGGACTGTGGAATAGTTGAACACTATGGTGCTCCGACTCATACCGTTCTAAGACCCAAGGGCAAGAAAATAGATATCGTGCTCATCAACGCTACATCTTCTGAATGGATCGGTGGTAAATACAAGAATCCTGAAGAATATGCATATCAGATGATGGATGCCCTGAAATTGCTAATGAAAACCTCAGGGGCATCAAAAGGTGCAATTGTTCTCAGGACCGATGACAGAGAATCCATAGAAGCATTCGATGGTATTAAGGTCGATAATAGAAGAATTGTAGTTGCTCCGCTTGTTGGTGGTCGTAAACTGGACTACTATTACAAAGAGCAGGGTTCTGATGTGGTGGTAGTGTCACAGAAACGAATCTACGGGAAGAAGATTCTTAATTTTTTCACATACAATGTAACTGGAAGAAAAGTAGGATCCGGATGTGGTCCCACAGATGTTGGAGTTGCTATTTGTGGTGTCAAGTCCGCAAAAGCTCTCTATGATGTGGTCCATGATGGGAAACCATATTATGAGACTGTCATATCCCTTGAAGGCGTAGATGGAAAAACAGACCATATCCAGGTGAAGATAGGTACCCTGTTCAAAGATATAATCGAAGCATGTGGATATAATGGAAATATCGGTAAGATAATCGCTAATGGCGTAAAGACCGGTGTAGCTCAATATACTGATCAGGTGCCTGTTACAAAAGGTACTACAAGAATAACCTTGCAAAAACCAGAAAATGTACTCATCGATGAGTCCACTCACTGCATACATTGCGCACGCTGTGTAGATGTATGTCCTGTTGACATTCTGCCAAGCAGGATTGCTGTTATGGCTGACAAGGGACAATTTGATGAGTGCAGAAAATTGCATATAGAGAATTGTATAGAATGTGGTGATTGTGCTGCAGTCTGTCCTTCCAGGATACACATACTTCAGTTTATCAGGTATGCAAAACAATCAATTGGTCTTGTCTATGAAGGTGTGCCTTCAGAAGCAGTATCCAGTCCAAAGACAGGTAGTGCCTGTGGAGGTGAATAAAGTGACATATGTGATTTCAGCTCCCCCTCATAAAAAAGAAAGAATTGACATACAGAAATTGAATATGAGTAAGATAATTGCTCTGATACCTTTATGTCTTGTAGCCATATACTTCTTCGGTGTCCCGGCTATACAACTCATAATCATAACAGTTCTGGCAGCCGTTATTACTGAACTTGCAATACAGAAGATCTTCAAGCAGAAGGTAACTATTGGTGATGGTCATGCAGCTTTGATAGGTCTGATGCTGGCATTGCTCATCCCTCCGGAAGCTCCATTGTGGATACCTGTCTTTGGTGGGTTCTTTGCCATAGCCTTTGGGAAACATGTTTTTGGTGGAATTGGTTCATACATATTCAGTCCGGTACTGGTGTCCTGGATCTTCATGAGAAGTGCATGGGCTACTCACATGACCGCTTTATCATTTCCTAACACAGCTCAATTATCCGATCTCATTCTTGAGAGTGGTGCAGGCATGCTTGTTGATGTTTCACCGATCGCGTTAATTGCTGGGTTATATCTGATACACAAAAGATATATCGAATGGAGAATCCCTGTTTCTTTCTTTGCTACGATAGTCCTGATACCTCAAACATTGTTATTCCTTTCAGGAGTATATGGTCTTATACAGCATGGTGTCCTGAATCCTTTGATGTATCTGTCACAGTTATTTGCTTTCCTGAGCATTAGTCCTGAACTACCTTATGCAATGGTGGGTGTACTATTCTTTGGAATCATTTTCCTGGCAACAGATACGCCCACAACACCTGTTACAAAGAACGGACGCCTTATATACGGGGTGCTTTGTGGTCTGCTTGTTTTCATATACGGTTACTTTGGTAATTACGTTGAAGGAACATTGTATGGTATCTTTCTGGCAAGCTGTGTATCATCCTTCATAGAAATGAATACAAGACCGGCATCTTATGGGAATGCGTCTTTTATCGAGAAGATCTATGGTCGTATTAAAGCAAAAGTACCTGAATCACTAAAAGTCGAGGTGATCAAATGACCGAATCGAACAAGGAAACCCTGTCAGTAATAGGAAAACTGGTCATTGTGGCTGTTGTTGCGGCAATACTACTGGGTATCACTTATGTTCCCACATCTGCACAGATAAAACTCAACGAAGAACTGGCTAAACAGGAAATACTAAGTGACCTTTTCCCGGAAGACAATATTAATTTCGAGCCTGTGGAAGGAGACAGCATTGATCAGGATGGTGAAAGAGAAGTGCATTACTATCGTGTAACGGACAATACCGGAAATATCATTGGTTATGCTTTCTTTAATCGGTATCCAGGATATGGTGGCCAAATTCTTGTTGCAGGCGGCACGGACTCTTCATTTACCACTCTTAAAGGAATGAATGTCCTAAGCCATGAAGAAACACCTGGTCTGGGTTCAAGGATAGAAGAACCACAATTCAGAAATCAGTTCAAGGACGTGCCAATTGAATCACTTGCGCTCACCAGTTCCGGAGGATCAATTGATGCAATAACTGGGGCAACAGTGTCCTCAAATGCAGTAGTAGATGCTCTGAATGCCAAAATACGTGAAGTAAGAGTGGAAGAGGAGTAGTGATTTTATGGATCCTTTAAGTGAGTATATTCGTGGTATTACAAGAGATAATCCGATCTTTGGACTTGTTCTGGGCCTCTGTCCCACACTGGCAGTGACCACATCGGTGGAAAACGCAATAGGTATGTCTGCAGCTACTGCATTTGTGCTTATATGTTCTAATGTGTTTATCTCTTCCCTCAGAAAACAGATTCCTGCAACAGTGAGACTCCCAATGTTCATTATCATCATAGCTACATTCGTATCCATTGTCAAGATGATAATGCAGGCCTATTTCCCTCCGATGTATGCGGCTTTAGGTGTTTTCATCCCGCTTATCGTGGTTAACTGTATAATCATCGGTCGTGCAGAGGCATATGCGAGCAGGAACAATGTGTTTTATTCTTTCATAGATGGCTTAGGTATATCTACTGGTTTCCTGCTTGTCCTGGTCCTAATTGGTGGAATAAGGGAATTGTTTGGAACAGGTCAGATAGTTACATTTGGTCATACTTTGTTCATCATGCCGATAGATCCCTCTATCACAACAATGATATTGCCACCAGGTGCCTTCCTGACCATTGGTATCTTAATGGCTATAGTGAACTACCAGAGAGCAAAGAAGAGAGCAAGAGGTGGTTAAAATGGTTGAAAAAGAATTATTTGCTATTTTCATGGATGGGGTCTTCATCAAGAACTTCATTCTTATACAGTTCCTTGGTCTTTGTCCCTTCATGGGCGTAACAAAGGATGTCAAGAGTGCAGCCGGAATATCTGCTGCCGTGATCTTTGTAATGACCTTGGCATCGTTTGTAACGTATTTAGTATATACATATGTATTAGTCCCTACGGGAATGGAATTCCTGGATGTAATAAGTTTTATTGTTGTAATTGCATCACTTGTACAGCTGGTAGAATTCGTTGTAAGGAAAAACATACCATCTCTTTATCGCTCCCTTGGTATTTACCTTCCATTGATTACAACAAATTGTGCTGTTTTAGGTGTTGTGTTGCTTAGTGTTAACTCAACTTACAACTTTGCACAGACTGTTGTTTTTGGTGCTTCAGCAGGTATAGGATTTATGATTGTAATGCTCTTGATGTCTGCTATACGGGAGCGCTCGGCCATACTGAACGTTCCTTCAGCAATAAAGGGCCTTCCTTTGGGATTCTTCATAGCAACATTGCTTTCCCTGGCGTTTGTTAATTACTTCTGGGTGATTCCTATATGAGCGAATACAGCACTATACTGATAGAAGCAATGGCAATCCTTGGAGGACTTGGATTGGTCGTTGGTATCATGCTTGTTGTAGCATCAAAGAAATTCAAGGTTGAAACTGATCCCCTTGTTGAAGAGATCATAAGTATCCTTCCGGGAGCCAACTGCGGAGCTTGTGGTTATCCAGGATGTTCTGGTTTTGCAGAGGGTGTGGTTAATGAGGACGCTCCTATTGATGGTTGTCCTGTGGGAGGCTTTGAGGTTGCCAGGGAAATTGGAGGACTGTTGGGACAGAATGTATCGGAAAGTGAAAAGGAGTATCCTTTTGTGCTTTGCAACGGTGGTGTGAATTGTGTTGACCGTTTTGATTACATAGGTTTTGAGGACTGCAATGCTGTTATGATGCTCTCGGATGGAGAAAAAGGCTGTAATTACGGTTGTATGGGCAGAGGCACCTGTGTACGTGCATGTCCCTTTGATGCCCTTACAATAGGTGAGGATCGCCTTCCACATGTGAACAGGAACCTGTGTACAAGTTGCGGACTGTGTATTTCTTCCTGTCCCAATGATATACTGGTGTTTGCAAAGGAGTCTGAAAGGGTGCACGTGCTCTGTATGTCACATGACAAAGGCAAAGCTGTAAAGGAATCCTGTACTGTTGGCTGTATAGGTTGTAAGATCTGCGAGAAGAACTGTCCGGAGAACGCTATAACGATTACTAACTTCCTTGCTGACATCGACCAGGAGAAATGCACTGCTTGTGGAATATGTGTGGAAAAGTGTCCGCAGAATACAATTGCTATCAGGTGATCATATGACATATAAGACAAAATTAGGCCTGGATGAGAACATCGTGGCAGCGCTAAGCTATGTAGGTTTCTGGATCACGGGTATAATCATCCTGCTCATAGAGCCTGATAACAGGTTTGTCAGGTTCCATGCAATGCAGTCATTGATGATATTCCTTCCTCTTTCCATAGTGGTCCTGGTGATCGCATGGATACCTTACATAGGATGGATACTGGCTGATTTCCTTGGGTTCTTTTCGCTTTTTCTAGTACCTGTTTTTGCAATTATAGCATACAGGGGTATCCTGCTAAAAGTTCCTGTAATAGGATCTTATGCTTACAGGATGATCGACCAGTAATAAATATGCAGGCGATGCCTTTTAGGCATTCATCCTGCCTTGTTTTTTTTTATATACGAAAGGTTAAAAAGCTACATCTTCCTATTATTGCAGGAATGCTTATTGTTATGCGGAGGGTTTGAAATAAAAGAAGAGATCTGGATTGAAAAGTATAGGCCCTTTAAGCTCGATGATGTGGTCGGCCAGAAAGAGACTGTAGAAAGGTTAAAATCGTATATAAAATCGAGGAACCTTCCTCATCTTCTTTTTTCAGGTCCTCCGGGTGTTGGGAAAACTGCAACATCCGTGTCTATTGCACGGGAGCTTTTTGGAGATTCGTGGCGTGAGAATTTCACGGAGCTCAATGCTTCCGATGAGAGGGGCATAGATGTTGTGAGGACCAAGATAAAGAACTTTGCAAAAACAACTCCCATAGGTGGTGCTGATTTTAAGATAATCTTCCTGGATGAGGCCGATGCCCTGACATCAGATGCCCAGTCAGCACTCAGGCGTACCATGGAACGTTATACCAACAACTGCCGTTTCATCCTCTCATGCAATTATTCCTCTAAGATAATCGAACCTATCCAGTCAAGGTGTGCGGTTTACAGGTTCCGTCCGCTTTCTGACGAGTCTGTTGCACAACGTGTTCTTTTTGTAGCAAAGAACGAGGGTCTGGACATCGCAGAAGATGGTGTTGATGCCATCAAGTATGTTGCCCAGGGGGATATGAGAAAGGCAATAAATGCACTTCAGGCTGCAGCTCTCATTGCAGATACGATCCACAAGGATGCCATATACAAGATAACTGCAACAGCCCGCCCTGAACAGGTTCGCGAACTCATAGAAACAGCCCTGGATGGTAACTTCAGCACTGCCAGAAAGCATCTTGATATTCTTCTTCTTGAACAGGGCCTTTCAGGAGAGGATGTTGTGGGCCAGATATACCGGGCAATGTTTGATATAAAAATCCCTGAAAAAAGAATGGTCGAACTCATAGATATCATAGGGGAGGTCGATTTCAGGCTAACGGAAGGCGCTAATGAAAGAATTCAGCTGGAGTCTCTCCTGGCACACTTTGCACTATCAGGAAAGGAATGACATTGAGCCTTGAATTAATGGTAGTGAAGGCACTTTCTTCGGTACCTCACTGGTTTGCAACTATGGTAATAGGGGCAATGCCTGTATTTGAGCTAAGGGGTGCCATACCCATTGCCTTAGGTATCTATGGTATGCACCCTGCAGCTGCGTATCTCTTTGCAGTTATAGGTAACATGCTGCCGGTGATCCCTCTGCTGCTTTATCTTGAACCGGTTTCAAAATATCTCAGGCGTTACGCATTTTTTGACAAGTTCTTTTCATGGCTTTTCGGCAGAACTCATCGCAACCATTCCGCGAGGTTTGAAAGATATGGTACTTTTGCTTTAACACTCTTTGTGGCCGTTCCACTCCCTGTTACAGGTGCATGGACCGGATGTGCGGCAGCTTTTGTTTTTGGTATACAGTTCAGGCATGCTCTCCTGGCGATACTTGCAGGAGTACTGATAGCAGGGATCATTGTAAGTGCTGTCACCCTGACAGGAATAAGCATCCTTGATATTCTGTGATACTGAACAGATCAGGCAATCTTAAAAAGGATAAAGGGCGTTACTTGCCCAGCATGTTCTTTGCAAGTTTAATGTCTTCAGCTTTTACGGTCTTGCGTCCGGCATGTTCTGCCAGCTTGATAGCTTCCCTGGATATTTCCAGTCCGTATTCTTCCAGGATCTCGGTAAGTTCCATTCCTGCTGATTCACTTACTCTTTGTGCTCCTGCATTCCTGATTACTCTCTCAATAGGTGCAAATGGTATTATTGTCATAAATATCCTCTTATATGTCTTTGATTATATTTCTAATTGAGTTTCATCTATCAATTAGCAAAATAATCTATATATAGTTTTGTAACAAATATTCCTCTTTATATGAATCCGTTTTGTATTATCCGGGAATGTTTGCTTTTAGAGGTCTTTTAAGACCTATCACTTTTTCTTCTTTTTGACCTTGATGGCCAGGTCTTTTCCGAGCCTGATGCATTCCGCAAGGTCCTTTTCATTTGGTATATACTGTATTCTCAGGACCGGGTCGATAACATCCACACCAGCGTCTCTCATTTTCTGAGCAATCTGCACCGGGGCCTCACCACTCCAGCCGTATGAGCCAAAGGCTGCACCTGTCTTCCCTTCGATACCGACATCGATGAGCTTATCTATGAACCTGGCAATCGGCTCAAGCATTGTATAGTAGAATGTGGATGATCCTATACAAATGGCATCATATTTTGCAACATCGGCAGGATCCCATTCATAGAAATTGTTGATATCAACATCTACATGTTTTTCACGTGCACCCTCTGCTATAGCTTCAGCCATCATTTTTGTGCTTCCCTGCGTACTGAGATATACTATTGCGATCTTTGGCATTTTCCCTGCTCCCTTAAATCTATCTGTGTGTCGGCCATCATCATAGACCTGAACAGGCATATGAAATGGTCTAAAGAATATGATGTTTGATTGTTGATAAACATTTCCGGATAATGCAGAGCAATATCAGAGTCATGGGTAAGGTTATCTTTATTGCCTATCAGCAAATACAATATTACACTTCAAATTACGGAGACCTCATATGGACGATAGGATCGCGCCACATATTGATGAATTAACCATGGCGCTTGGAAACATAAGCAAGGAAGAGATAAGCAGAGAACTGGACAAACTACTCAGATATCGTGTCCCTCTTGAAGAAGCAAAAAGGATCCTGAAAAATAAGTATGCTCTCTGCTCATCGGATTCCGTGAAGATAAAAGATCTGTCTCCGGGACTTAACGGGATAGAGATATCAGGTCGTATTATTGACATAATGGAAAAAACAGTATCTATCCAGGGGGAGCAGAAGACTATTTTTTCCGGGACCTTTGGTGATGATACCGGTATATGCTCTTTTACATGCTGGGATGACCTGCGTTTAAACTCCGGTGATGCCATCAGGATAAAGAACGCATACATTCGTCTCTGGAATAACAGGCCTGAGCTTTATTTTGGTAAAAGGTCAACAATAATCCCTCTTAAGGATGCTGACTTCCCGGGTATCGGACAGATGTCACATGCCAATGAAAAAAAACTGGGGGAGATCGTTCCTGCCGATGTGCTGGTTAGCTCCGTGGTGATAATTGTAGAGATGTATCATCGGGAGATTATTCTAAAAGGTGAGGAGGTAACTGTGGTAGAAGGTGTGGTTGCCGATGAGACTGCAAAACTTCCATTCACATCATGGATCCCGTTGGGAACTCATGACATAGGTGATTATATTCACTTTGAGGATGCCTCTTTAAGGGTGTTTAGAGGTTTACCTTCCATAAATTTCAATGAAAAGACATCTATTGAAAAACTTGAGTGCCCGGAAGATATGCCCTTTACCATGGAATCGGTGAATAGGGCATCTTCTCCCATGTCTATTGAGAAGATCCTTGAAAAAGAGGGCATGTTCGACATAACCGTCAAAGGGAACATCATTTCTGTCAGGCCGGGTTCGGGTCTCATCGAAAGATGTCCGATATGCAACCGTGTAACTCAAAGATCGAACTGCAGGTCCCATGGTGATGTGGACTGCCTCATGGATATGCGCATAAAAGCTATTCTTGATGATGGGACGGGGGCGGTTCATCTGATGCTAAATCGTGAACTTTCTGAAGCTATATATGGAAAAAGCATGCATGATGCGGAAAAAATGTCCCGGGAATCCCTGTCTGCAGATGCTGTACTGGAAGACATGAAAAGGATATTGACAGGTAAGTATCTTGCAGCCCGTGGGAATTCCTCTAAGAATGAGTTTGGTGTTTCACTTGTGGCCAGGTCGGCATGGGTGCCTGAGGATGATATAAGCGAACGTATTGACCAATTACTGGAAAAAATCGGTGACAGGTGTGATGACTGATGGTTGAAAGAGAAGTTGCATACAGGATGTTTGCACGGGAGTTCAACGATTCCCGTTTTAACCTGCATTCGAATTCGACTGCTCAGGGAGTCCAGGAAGTGTATTCCCCCAATTTCCTGATAAGTCCTACAGGGTTGAAGGTCAACAGGATATTTGTTGTAGGGGTGATCACGGAAACCGACAGGCTTGTTGATCAGAAAGGCGGAGATAAAGAATTATGGAGGGCCCGCGTCTCTGATCCTACCGGGGCATTTACGGTCTACGCAGGCAGCTACCAGCCTGAAGCATCATTGTTCCTTGCAAACGTAAAGGTCCCTTCTTATGTAATGGCCCTTGGGAAAGTCCGTTCATATGAACCGGGCGATGGTTCTGTTTATGTATCCCTGCGTCTGGAGGAGATCAATTATGTGGACGAATCTGTGCGCGACAGGTGGACAGTTGACACCGCGGAAATGACCTTAGGGCGTCTGCAAGTATTTGATACGTTCTTCTCTTCAGACAAAGGAGATGGAAAACCAATGGACAGGATACTTTCATGCGGTATACCGGAGTCCATTGCA
Source organism: Methanolobus sp. WCC5 (assembly GCF_045690325.1). Lineage (GTDB taxonomy): Archaea > Halobacteriota > Methanosarcinia > Methanosarcinales > Methanosarcinaceae > Methanolobus. The sequence goes on from NZ_CP146981.1 coordinate 2,425,613, forward strand.
GGTGGGATATGCCTCTCACTGGACTATTATCACCTGGACAGTGAATATTACGATTCATTAAAACAGGATGTAAAAAAAGCACTTTGCTCAATCCGGTCTTCCGGCGGAGAGGAGGATGTTCCTGATTATGAGCACATTGTCCTGTCTTTGCTTGAAAATCTGGATGATGGTAGTGGTTTTGCTCATCAGGAATATGTGAGAAGAACAGTTTCAGAAAATATCCCTGAAAAGGTTGCAGACTCCACTCTGAAGTCCCTGCTTGCCAAAGGATATATCTATGAGCCCAGAGCAGGTTTCTTCAGGCTTATTCGTTAGGGCCGGTTTAGAGAATGCTTCTTTGCATGCGACATACTTATATATGCAAAAATATTAGACCTGATAAGTAAATCAATACATCAGCTGTATACTTAAGGAGTGGTGCTCATGGCACATGATGAAATCATAGAAAATGTAAAAAACAGTATCATTCAGATGAAGGGTGTAGGAAATACGCTCTTACTGAATGAAGAGGACAGGGAGATTATCAAGGAACTTGAAAAAAAGGCGGATGAAATGACACTCATGGGTCTTGGCAGAGGCGATAACAAAGGTGTCAAAGCAGTCCTTAAAAATGATGTTATATTTGCTTTTACTACAAATATGGATTACTCCTGGCCGGAGGGTCCGAATGTCATCCTTATGCACAACGATTGTGTAGTTGGACAGGATCTTGATGACCAGGCAAAACTTGAAGAGATAAAAACCTGCAAGGATAAACTCGTGATAGGTAATATTGTTATATACGATACCAGTGTCCTTAAAAAGATGGATGTCAAGACCAATCCGTTGATTGTTGTATTGCCTCCAAAGCCCTGTAAGGATGTGGAATGTGTGGACAATGTGTGCAATGTAGTGTTAGCATCTCCTTCTCCGCCAACCGATGAGTACCTTAAGGAGAAAATGGGACTTGAGAATCTCCATGGCACAGGTACATTCCTGCTGGGTTTTGACTTCGATTGTTCATGTGAATAAGGCCTGTACTGTTCGTCCCTTACATTCTTCTTTTTTTAAAAAGGAAATCTCCTGAACAAACCCGTGGACGGCAGAAATGAAAAAAGGAGAGGCATGCACATGGCATGCTTCTGTATGGATGTATCATTCTCCTTTGTATATTCTCAGGGCATCTTCCACAGATGCATCTTCCACGGTGATAGCATAGATGGCATTGCACATCCTGACCGCTTCATCGAGGGTTTTCTGATGTATGTTCCTTCCCGTTGCATTGCCATATGCACCACTTACATGGATCTGGGCATGAAGCTTTTTAAGGAAGGCTTCTGGATCATCACTTGACCCTCCTGCACAAACCACCTTTGTTCTTCCGGCAGCAAGCACTGCTTCCTTGAATGCTTCCTCGGTCTTCATTCCTTCGGCCTTTGGATAGTTTACCTTCACAAAGTCTGAGTTAAGACATGCCCCCACACCCGTGGCACCTGCAATAAGATGGGGGTCCTTTTCATTGTCCACAGCCGTTCCCCGGGGGTAGATCCAGAGTACTGTCAGCAATCCGTACTGATGAGCTTCATAGATCAGCTGCGCGGCCTGGTAGAGCATCTCTGCTTCGTATTTACTGCCAAGATAGATCGTGTAGCCGATACCAAGTATATTAAGACCACTGTTATCCCGGAACCTGGCAATCTGTTCCATATCATACCACTGTGTGCTGAAGGGATCGTCCTGCTTTGTCTTTACAAGATGTGATTTGGAGTTTACCTTCACAAGATATGGTACTTCCGGGTAATCCATGCCATATCTGGCAATGAGACCCAGTTGTGTGGCAAAGACCCCTATCCTGGAGTTTGCAGCTATTCTGAACAGATGCTCCGGGTCATTGTCATCTGCAGGTACGCCTTCACCGAAAAAATCATCATTAAGGTGTTCTACCTTCTGGTCACCTGCAAAAAGCATCAGTTTACCGGTATTATGGGTGATTTCCATGTAATTGCGTATGTATGTCTCACGTGCTTCGTGTGGCACATCCAATGGGACTTTTATGTCTTCTTCTTTTATAAAGGGCATTCTTATCACTTGAACATGAACCATTCTGGTCATTTTTTGTTTGTTATATTTTGTTATTGTGTAAGTATCATTAATCATGTTTTTCTATTTTAAAGATTGTGCGAGAAAAGGATTAAAAGGTCTTTTTAGGATGAAGAAGAAACAGCTCATGTGATGTTAACATATATAATAGTGACTTTTTTATACTTATTTGACCACTTACCTAACAAACTGAACTGTTATCTATATCATGTGCTGTTAACTATAATCATCAATAGGTCAAACATAAAATATAAAATTCATTCCTGAAATCATATGCATTCGTTTTATTCGATGTGAGGTATTCAATGGGTACGATCAGAACCAAAGAAAGTCTTGGGCGCAGTCTGGGCTTCTTTCAGACATTTGCTATAGGTACGGGCACTATGATAGGTGCAGGTATATTCGTATTGCCCGCGCTTGCTATATCTGCAGCTGGCCCGGCAGCAATTCTCTCTTTTCTTCTGGGTGGCATCATCTCCATGGCAACTGCCATCAGTATGGCTGAACTTGCCACAGGGATGCCTAAAGCAGGTGGCAGTTATTATTTCATCAGCAGGGCAATGGGTGCGGCATTTGGTGCAGTTATAGGTCTGGGTGCATGGCTTGCGCTGGTGTTTAAAGGTTCTTTTGCATTGATCGGCCTTGCAGATTATCTGTTCGTACTGATACCAATCCCTATAATGCTCACTGCAGTTGTAACAGGGCTGCTTTTATTGTTTATCAATTATCGCGGTGCCAGAAGCAGTGGTTCTCTTCAGAACCTGATTGTTATCTTCCTTCTACTGATCCTTGCAGTGTTCATAATTAAAGGGTCATTCATGTTCCAGACCAATAAATTCACTCCTTTCATGCCATTTGGATACAGTTCCATATTTGCCACGACAGGGCTTATTTTTATCTCATATCTTGGGATCACACAACTGGCAGCTATATCCGAGGAAGTAAAGGATCCGTCTAAAAATCTTCCAAGGGCTATGATCGCTTCAGTGGGTGTTGTAACTCTTATTTACGTGGGGGTAATGGTGGTTGTAAGTGGTACTTTAACGCTTGAGGAATCCCTCAATACGTTCACCCCTCTTGTAGATGTTTCCGTTATTATGGCAGGGGATTTCGGTAAACTGATGATAGTAATTGCAGGGTTACTTGCTACCTTGTCAACCGCTAATGCAGCCATTCTCTCATCATCACGTTTTCCTTTTGCAATGGGCAGGGATGCCCTCATACCAAAATGGTTTGTCCGGATACATGAAAAACATGATACTCCGTATAATGCCATTGTCGTTACCGGTTTTGTAATGCTCTTGCTTTTGTTTTTATTCAATGTGGAGCAATTGGCAAAGCTTGGAGGTACCTTCAATTTGCTGATATTCATTCTGATCAATGCATCGGTCATAATCCTGAGGCATAGGTCCCTTGAAGAATATAAACCCGTTTTCCGTGATCCTTTCTTCCCGGTTACCCAGATATTTGGTATCGTTTTCTGTCTGGCTTTGTTGCCTTCAATGGGAACACTGTCAATGGTATTCTCGATGTTTGTCATTGTTATAGGCCTGTCCTGGTATCAGTTCTATGGGAGAAAGAAAGCTTTCCCGAAGTATGATATTTTCGATGTGCTTGAGAACAATATTCATCCAGCTCCTCTGAAAGATAGCTCAAAGATCAAGATACTTGTTCCCATTGCCAATCCCCGGCATGAAACTGATTTGCTCTACCTTGCAGACAATCTTGGTGATCAGATAACAGGTCTTAATGTGATCAAGGTTCCACAGCAGACGGGACTGTCAGATGCAAGAGAGGCATTCCATGAAAAAAGGATGGCTGTTGACGGGATACTCAGGGATAAGTTTGAACAGTTCCCTATAGTAGTGGGCCATGAAAGGGAGTATATAATAGCCTTTGATCACAGCATCACCAATTCCATTATGGAGCAGGCAGAGATGGGTGATGTGGATTTCATAATTATAGGCTGGCACGAGGTAAATCGATTCCATCCGACTATAGGGACAGTTGCGGACAAGGTTCTGGCATCTGCAAAGAATAATATAATTGTGCTTAATGGATATCTTCCCGACAAGATCGGACGCATAGTAGTTGCTTATAATGGCAAAGCTAACTCATTATATGGCCTTCACCTTGCCAAGAGGCTGTCAAAAAGCACGGGTGTAAAAATGCATGTACTGCATGTAATCAAACCAGATGTTGATGATGATACAAAAGCCTCTCTTTGGCAGGAACTTGAAGAAATTAAAAATGATACCTCTGTCTTTGGCATTAATGTCCATCTGGTTGAAAGTTCTTCCGCAGAAAGTGCAATATTTTCTTTCCTTGAAGAGGCTGATCTTTTGATAATAGGCGATTCCAGCAAAAGGTTCAAATTCTCTTTGATAGGCAACCTTCCTTATGTGCTGGCTAAGGGCTACAAAGGTCCTGTCTTAATTATCAAGAAGCACAAGCCATTTTCCTCTGAAAGACTGAATAATATTTTCATGAAAAAAGTAAAAAAGCTTAAGCTCCGGGTTCGAAGGGCAAGGAATGACTGATCTATTAATTCGTTATGTTGTGTCCGTTTTTCCTTCAGACACAGCTTAATACTTTCACCGTGCTTGGGGCTATATTATATACTACGAATGCCTAGTCTATATTGCCTCTCCAGAGAGAAACAAACAAGAGGCTTGAGGAATTAAATATGAGTCAATTAGCACAGGAAATCAGTGCCAGGTTCAATGAGCTTGGAGTGGAGATCCCAATAGGGGAGATAGAAGAACGCCTTGACAAAATGATCAACAAGTTCAAGGTACCAAAGGAAGAAGCACGCAGAAGCGTTGTTAACTACTTTTTGAAATTGCATAACCTCAACAGAGGTGAATTTTATACCGGTCAGTCCGAATCACCACTCGCAAAGATTTCAGACATAACAGAAGATGGGAAATGGTTGAATATAAGGGGTAAAGTTGTCCAGTTGTGGGACAACACGCATGAGTCCATATCCCAGGTAGGTCTTATGGGGGACGAGGGCGGAACCCTTAAGTTCATTGTATGGGAAAGTGCCGGAGCTCCGCTTGTAGAGGAAGGCAGAAGTTACCTTTTCAGGAGTGTGGTTGTAAATGAGTGGAATGGTAAATTCGAGCTGAATGTGAATAAGAGCAGTTCAATAGAATCGATTGATGAGGACATTGAAGTAGGGACAGCAACATTGGAGTTCAGAGGTGCAATGGTGGATATACAGGCAGGATCCGGTCTGATAAAACGATGTCCTCATTGTAATCGTGCACTGACCAAAGGTGCCTGCATGGAGCATGGTAAGGTGGAAGGTGTCTATGACCTCCGTATAAAAGCTGTCATAGATGATGGTGCAGTTGTGCAGGATGCAATACTGAAGAAGGATCTGGTTGAAGAGATAACCGGCCTCACACTTGAGAAAGCTATTGCTATGGCTGCAGACGCTCTTGATCAGGGAGTTGTACTTGAGCAAATGAAGACCCAGCTAGTGGGAAAGTACTATCTTGTAACCGGGTCCCGAGTGGACAGATATTTGCTTGCAGATAGCATAAGCCCGGTGTTCTCCTATGAACAGTCCGAACTGGATGAACTGATAGCTTCTGCCGAGGTGTTCTGAATGGCCGGTTATTCAAGAGAGGTTGCAAGAAGAGTGTTTGCCCAGGAATTCAGGGAATCAAATCTGACGTTCAAGGATGGGGATGACCAGTATGCTCCTCAGTATCTGCTAACACCGACAGGTGCAAAGGTAAATCGCGTATTCATCGTCGGGACACTGATAGAGAAAGAAGATATAGGTACTGATTCAGAGTACTGGCGTGGTCGTGTCACGGACCCAACAGGTTCTTTCCTGATATATGCCGGCCAGTATCAGCCCGAAGCTGCCCAGGTACTTGCCGAATGTGAAACACCGGCATTTGTAGCGGTAGTCGGCAAACCCAGTACGTATACTACCGGTGAAGGTGACGTACTTACTTCGGTACGTCCGGAGTCAATCCATATAGTAGACGGACAGACAAGGGATCTTTGGGTAATTGAAACTGCAAAGTGCACTCTGGACAGGATTCATGGCCTTGATAGTACCTCTGGAGATTCCCGGAGGGCAAAGGAATATTATGATCCCGACCCCGGACATTATTCTTCAATGGTTGCCCAGGCATTGAGATCCCTGAAGGAAGTTTACCAGGCATGAATAAGAGATAATTTGTGTACTTTTCAGTACACATTTTCCTTTTTTCTTTTTTTCAACCAAAAGTGGCATAAGTAACATCATCCTAGTTGGAATAGGTGTCTATATGAAAACATATCTGGTACTCTGGTTCAACAGTAATGGTGCCATGCCTTCAGAAATTGACAGAAGTCTGATGTCCCTTGGTTTCAAGCCTGTACAAGGGAACTATGACTATGTATATGACTGGGGAAACAATGTCGATCTGGATGATATTCTCCAATTCACCGATAAGATCCAGATGACACTGAAAGGGACTGGTGTCATGTTTAAGACAGAAACTGTAAATGGCCAGAACTAAGTTCTGAATTTGTACTTTCACTTTACTTTTCACCAAGCTTGCGTGAAAAGTCAATATATCCGCAGGACTGTCCTGTTATAGGTATAATGTTTGTCCTGACCAAACCTTTTTCAATTTCCAGTTCAACGGCACATGGATCTGACATTCTCGGTTTTGTGGGTGAACCCGGACAAATAAGAATAACATCGCTTTTTTCTATGATTGGTCTGTGCAGGTGCCCGAACACAAGCACATCGACACCCATCTCCAGGGCCATGTATCTGCTTGCTGTATTGTCAACAATTGAGAGTGAAGGTTCATGGATTATTCCTATTTTCACTCCTTCTACTTCAAATATAAGTTTCTCAGGAAGTATTGCTTTAAGCGCAGGTTCATCTGAATTCCCATGTACAGCTTTAAGCTTTCCCGTTGCATCGAGGGCTTTGAAAAAAGACAGTGAATCAAAATCACCAGCATGGATTATCATCTCATATCCATCAAAGACCTCCGAAAGATAATCTGGTATTGTATCAGTTTCCAGATGTGTATCCGATATCAGTATAATCTTCATTTGCTCAACTGTCACTTTATTGTATACTAAGGTCTACAAGTTCATATTCAAGATTCTCTGTCTCAAGCCTGCTTAATATGGATGGGACTTCTTCATCGATTGCCAGTACAAGTGAAGACAGTCCGTGGTAAGCAGCCTCTATGACCGATTCTTTTGCCCCGAACATCACATGGGGTTCAAGTCCTATCCTTTTAAGGGATATCAGGGACTCGACACCAACTGTCGCAATATATGATTTCGATTTTGCAAGTGATCTCAAACGCTCCACATCAACATTCCGTGACCCGCCTCGCTCCACTCTTGGTATCCTGCAAACAGTGATGCTTGCATTTTCAAGGTCAATAAGGCCCATCAGATCAGTAACTCCGACATCTTCTCCTTCCTTTGCCTCTGATATGGTAGTTCCTGTTGCGTTGGTCACATCGGTGGTACTTACATATAGCAATCCATTCTCCATTCTCAGGTAGACCTCCTTACCTTCATCAAGGTCTTCCCTGGCAATTGCTGTCCAGGTGGATACGTGGCTTATTATGTCACTCATAACATAACGTGCGTATCTCTTCATGTCTGCAGCATTCTCAAGTACCCATTCGACACCTTGTTTTGTGATTCTGTACCTGACTCTTCCTTCTGAGTATATCAAGCCTTCAGCGACCAGTTCTTTTATGTATTCGGATACTGCCTGAGGTGTAACTCCTATCTTCTCAGCAATTTCCTTTTGTCGTACATTTGGCTGATGTGCAGCCACTTCTATAAGGATCTGGAATTTTGTGATACCACTTTTGCTGTGAAGAAGTTCTATCATTCTGCTTCCCCTTCATTTATCGTCTTTAGTCTCTGTCCCATGACCGAAAGCTTGTCAGACCTGCGGGCAACTGCACGGATATACAATGGACTCTTGTTCAATGCTCTTGTGAGGCTGCTCATTGAATCATTGCCCTGTTCTACCAACCTTTCCAGTTCTTCAATAGCATCCTTCACTTCTTCATAAGGCATGAAGGTCAGCATTATAATATCACTCATATCTTCAAAAGAGCACTGAAAATTGGTCTGAACCTTAGAATAGGATGAACGGTATTCTTTCTCAGGGGTTTTACCAGGTTCCGGCATATGCCACTGGCTTTCTATCAAACCGCTTTTTTTGAGCACATTAATGCTTTTTGTTACATCTGTTCCTAAAAGCTCTTCCAGTTCTTCCTTTGTCATCCATAGGTTCAGAAGTGAATCAAATACTTTTTTGTGTCTCTTGGATCCAAAGACTTGAAGCAGAGGTACGAGTTCGGAAGGGTCATTAATAATTCGTGTTCGTTTACTCATTTAATTACCTCATTTGTATCAACGGACCTGGTATAAATAGACACAATTGAACTTCTTACCTTGTTCATGTGGGTTATTGCCCACTTGTTGCCTATTTTAGTACCTATCATATTGGAGGTTAAACTTAATAAATGTGTTGTGGTTTCATAAAGTTTCGAAACAGATTTTCACCTGTCCTGTATTCCAGTTAAAAGAAGGTATCTTCCTTTTCATGGTACCGGCTTTTTCATGTAATGCCTGGGTAACAATCGGGAGAGCAATAGTTGCATCAACAAATACCTGAATTTTCTTTGCCTCTTTTGCAATTTTGCCCCACGAGACCGCTTCATCGAATGTGCAGCCTGAAAGTCCTCCCCAATGTGGAACATCAGTTGTATACTGGATGGCATATTCATGTCCTGCGACATCATGTCCCATAATTGAAGCAACGACCTCGGTCTGCTGGATGAAGTTCTTGGGAACTCCGCCTCCGACATAGATCACACCCGTCTTTTCAGAAAGCTCCACCATTCTTGTTATCTCATCAACATCTTTTATCTGGTCGATATTGACATTACATCCAAGTCTTCTGGCAATTGTGAGGCCGATTCCTATCGAACTGTCACAAAGAGCAGGTATGAAGATGGGTACATTGTACCTGTAAGCGCTGGCAATGATGGATTGGTTATCGCCTTTCTCTGATATCTCCTTTCCCAGCAGGTGAATGAACTCTCTGGATGAATACTGTTTCCCATCATGCTTTTTTGCAAATTCCGCAATGAAATGATCCGTATTCCTGAATTCTTCCTCATAGGCAAACACATCATATATCCTGTCAACACCATGTTCAAAAAGCTCCTCATCATTTGCCATATGGGACCCAACATAGTGTTTCAGTCCAAGGGCCTCATGACAGTCATGGAATACATTTGCACCGGTACTCACCAGACAGTCTATAAGACGGTTCTCTATCAGGTATGTAATGGTTTTCCTCATGCCGGCTGGTACCATTGCCCCACTAAGTCCCATGAAAATGGTTACATTTTCTTCTTTAAGCATGTTTTCCCATGCTTTTACGGATTCTGCAAGTTTCCTTCCCTGAAATCCCGTGTATTGCATAGCATCCATCAGATCACTGACGGACCTGTCCATGATCTCTACCGGACGTGTAGGGTTTTTGGTGAATATCGGTATCTGCATTCTATCCTCCCAGGTGTGTACAAATGACAAATTAAGCTTGACTTAGGATATTATATTTGATGTTGTATTACTATATTTCCAGGTTTCCGGATCCAGTATCTAAAAACTCCATAAGGATACTATCAGCAAAGTTGGAAATGCCGATGATATGATAACAGGGGTCATTTATTTATACGCCGGATAATTATTCTTCATATTGATTATTTAGTTCTCTGTGAGCATGTAAGGGACACTAATAACGTCATTATTGCTTTTAAATCTACCTATATTGTGTCTGAAAATATCTCCTCAGATTTTCTTTGGGAAGTACCGTCAAGTATATCAGGTTTGTTATCACTTATGATAAAGTCAACATGTCTGATAATATCCACCAACTCATCAATGAAATTCTCAGGGGAAGGCAGCTTTCCATAAGTGGTGTGACCCGCGAGCTAAAAGATCGGGGAATAGATGAGCATCGCCTTGTTATGACAGGGTACCTGCGAGCACTCAAGGACCTCAGGATCTTAAATGAAGTTGAGATTCCCCCTTCAAAGGTATACAGTATCCTGGAAACAGAACGAAGTGATAATGAAGATATATATTCATTGATAGGTGAACATATAAGAGCTGTTGAACCCTCTCTTATGATCCCCGTAGCTATTTATGTCCTGTCAAAAACACTTGAAAGACCCATCTTCAAAGAAGAGTTCATCAAAATAGGTTTCAGTGCCAAGACTCTGGCAGATTATCTTTCCTCACCAAACTGTGCGCTCAGGATCACAGACAAGAATCCAAAAGAATATGCAGCAGGCATCACTAAGATAAAAATATCTCAGGGAGAGCCTGCCTATGAGCTTAAGGCTGTGAATCCGGATATAATTAAGAATTCCAATTGCATATTCATCAAGATAGTCAGGAGTTCTGCTGACCTGAGCGGACTGATGCCTAAGACCAAATCCACATCCATAACAGACTTTGGATAATGCTATGTGGGTTCATCATGACCAACAGAAGACAGAACTACCTGCTGTATGCGGCAGGATGTGTTCAGAGAGGGATACTGGAACATTCTTTATGTAAAAGGCCCTGATGATATCTGTAACACTCCTGTGCATGATATAATACCACACATCTGTCCGAAAGGTTTAGAAGGATTAACTGATCTGCCATGAATAGCATAAATGTAGCCTGCATCCAGATGGATGTAATCGATTGCAATAAAGCAGCCAATATCTCAAAAGCCCTTGCCATGGCAGGGGATGCAGTGTCAAAAGGTGCTGAACTCCTGGTATTTCCGGAAGTCTTTTCCACTGGTTTCTGTTACGGAAACATGGAAAGGTCTGCTGAGTCGTTAAAAGGTGACACATTAGCTAAAATGTCGGATTTCTCAAAAAAACACGGATGCATACTTGTTTTCTCTATAATTGAAAAAAATATGTCTTCTGACTCCGCTTATTATAATCTTGGGGTTTGCATGGAGGATGGAGAGGTTGTAGGGACATACCGAAAGACGCATCCTTTTAAAAAAGAAAAACAATACTTTTCCCCGGGGGATGCAATCTACCCTATTATGTTAAAGAGAAGGGACCTTACAATCGGTCTTCAGATATGTTATGAGATAAGGTTTCCGGAAGTTGCCAGGAAACTAGCTCTGCAAGGCTCTGATATCCTTGTGACAATTGCCGAGTTCCCTGCTCCAAGGCAAAATATATGGAGATCATTAGCAATGGCCAGGGCAATAGAGAACCAGATACCACATGTTGCCTGCAACAGGGTCGGGAATTGTTCCGATCCCTCCTCCTCATTCTTCGGAGGATCTCTCATAATCGATGCCCTTGGGGTTGTGGAGGCAGAGGCAGGGGATAAGGAAGTAGTACTTATTCATTCAGTTCAAATGGAAAAGACCTCTGATATAAGGGAGAGCATTCCTGTGTTCAAAGACAGAAGGCCAGACATATATTGAATTACTGATGCCCATTGAATTCTGTTTTATAAATCTTGAAACTTTCATGTTCTCAAAGCTTTGTCTTTTGCAGAGTCACCGCAAATGTTGTTCCACTAGCCTCTGGTCCGTCCCTGACTTCCACTGTCCCATCGTGAAGCTCTATCACACGCTTGACAATGGCCAGTCCAAGCCCGGATCCTTTTACATTGACTTTATGCGCTCTTTTGAACCTGTCAAAGATATATGGCTTTTCTTTATCAGGTATTCCTTCGCCTTCATCGGTGATGGATACTTCCCACGAATCAGTCAGATCTTTGATATCTATACTTATCTTGCTTTCTTGCGGGCTATATTTTATGGAGTTGCCGATAAGATTGGAAAAAACATCCTCTATAGTGCTATGCAAATCAGCGGGATATTCTCCTTCAGGGCAGAATACTATTTTCATCTTCTTCTCATCCAGTTTTGGTTTGAGATTGTCTATGACCTCTTCGATCACTTTCTTCAGATCAGCAGTTTCAAATTCCAGTTCCTCAAGGTTTTCAAGCTTAGCAAGATGTGCGGCATTCTCAATGAGGCTGATAAGTTTTAGGTTGTTCCTTTCAATGGCCTGAAGTGCCGTTCTCCTCCTTTCCTCCTTCTCTCCTTCTATCAGGTACTCAACATAGCCCTTGATGACAGTAGCAGGATTTATAAGGTCGTGCCGGAGTATGTCTGTAAAGAGATCTTTAAGTTCATTGGAGTGTTTCAGCTCAAGGGAATACTTTTTTAGTTTTTCCTCAGCTGTTTTTCTCTCCCTTATCTCTATTTCAAGTTCCCTGTTCTTGAAATTAAGTTCGGATGTTTTTTCTTCCACTTTGTTGCGCAGGGTCAGGCTCAGTACGACAAATAATAGCAGTAATCCTATTCCCATACCTGCCGAAAATTTAAGCCATGACGGACTCTCCCAAGTTGTCAATTCAGCTTCCTGTGTTACCTGTAGCCCTGTCTCTGGCATATAATGTGTTGTCTGGTTTTCAACAGGAATCTGGCGTATATTCTTATCGATGACCCCTGGAATTTCGGGATCTGCATTCTTTGGTAAGGCAAAGACCATATCAGTTGGAGATATGACCAACGCTATCCTGTCGATATCATACCTATCTTCATGTATCCTGGCATAGGACCTTGCTATTATTCCTGCATCTGCATCCCTGTTACTTACCATCTCAAAGACTACTCTGTAATCGGAAGCCTTTAAAAATACATAATTGGAACTTGAATTTCCCAGGCTCACATTGAAATTATGAAAAAAGATATCATCACAATATGCTATCCTTCTGCCTTCAAGGCTTCTCATGGAGTCGATGCCTGATCCCTTATATGTGTAAACCTCTCCCCAATCCCTGAGCAATGCTTCTGAGGTAAGTGTGTACCTTTGTGCCATTTCTGGCGTGTAGGGGATGGCTGGCAGTATATCTATGGTACCGTTATCCAGTCTGGCAAGTCCCTCTTCAAGTGTGCCCGGAACATATTCAAGTTCCCAGCCTTCCTTTGCAGCGATATTCTCCAATATATAAATATAAGGTCCTGCGGCTCTTCCATCCTTATCAACAGTAATAAATGGCTCTTTGTGAAAGACACCTGTCTTTACCTCTTTTGCTGAAGCACTTGCAGACGTCCCGTAAGCCAGTAAAGAGCATACAACAATGAACGCAATAAGGACCTTAAAGATTATTTTTTTATTCCTGAACCAGTATTGTTCCCGAATTATGACTCTTCCATGTATTTGGTTACGATGTTATTTTATATTATGTTAATATATATTTATCGTATTTATTCTTGTAGTCATAACTGCATACTTTTATAAAAAATACAAAGTTGCCGGCTCCCATCATCAGCAACTACACAATAAAGATCACTCCAGATATATAGCGGGTCTGAGGGGCAATGCAAACCTTGACTTGTTCTCCGGGTCATATTCCGGTTCATCGGCAGTATATACCTGTATCGGACAACCTATCTCATTAGATAGACAGCCGATATTCTCTCTCAGGATGGTCGTCTCATCAAGTTTCATGTCAAGCATCATTTCAAACCTTTCGGTCTTCATGCTGGAAACATCGGGCACGATCTTCTGGACGTACTTTGGTATTTCCTTGCCATGTTTGCGGTTCTCGGGATCTGCCATCAATGTCTTAATGAGCTTTCCGGGATTAAGATCCTCGTTGTGTTTCATTTCAAGTGCTATCTTAAACGCATTTACTTTCCACTGTGGTGCGGTGTAAAGTACAGCCATTTTCGGAGTGAGCTTTGTGACCTTGATTATCTCTTCTATGTCTGCAAGTGTACCGCACATAAGCTCTTCAGCAAGCTCGGCATCGTTGTCAATGAAGCGCGGACAGAATATAGGATAAGCTGCCTGGGAAACAAAATCCCCTTCTTCATGACCCATTGCAGACCATATCTCTTCGCAGACATGTGGTGTGAATGGTGCCATAAGACGCACCCATACATCAAGGACGTCGTAAAGGACTGTGCTGCCACCTCTTCTCTGATACCATTTCACATCGTTATAGAGCAGGAAGAACGCATTCTGCAGTGCTCCTCTTGTCCGGATGGATGTCATGTCATTGTTCGTCTCCCTGACACACTGCTGAAGCCTGCTGAGCATCCAGCGGTCAATGAGCTTTAGTTCGCCTTCGATCCCGGTAGTTACTCCGGAATCTATTATCTCCTTTGCAAGTTTATAGAACCTCTCAACCTGTTTCCTGGCGCTTTCGACTCCGGCATTTCTCCAGTCAGCGTCTTGGGTCTGTTCTGCACTTGAAAGGATATACATGCGTGAGACGTCGGCACCATATGTATCAACGGCTTCTCTTAGTGTTAGTATGGGTCCCTTGGATTTACTCATCTTCTGTCCTTCCAGGGACACAAATCCATTGACTGCAAGAGCACGTGGCCATTTATCCTCTTCAAATATTGCCACATGGTGGAACAGGAAGAACAGCAGGTGGTTCGGTACCAGGTCCTTTCCGGAAGATCTCAGGTCTACAGGGTACCAGTAATCAAAATCTGACTTTATGTTCGCAATCAGTGTTTCGGCAAGGCCGGTGTCTATTGCAGCCTGCTGCACCGATCCCTTCCCGAGGAGCACATAATCAAAAAGTGAAGGGGTAAGTTGCTCTGTTTTGATCCCCTGGGTAAAGAATTTGTTTGTGATGTAATATGACATGTAAATGGTGGAATCACCAAGTGATTCGATCAGCCAGTTAGTATCAAATGGCAACCTGGTACCAAGTCCTTTCTTCCTGGCACATGCCTTGTCCTTTAGCCAGTCTACCTTGTTGTTGAACTCGACCCTGATCTCTTCAGGGATGATGTTCATATTCTCTATACATTTGTAGACCTTATCTTTCCATTCAGGGTTGGAATAGTTAAGGAACCACTGTCCTTTGACCATATTCACCACACATGGCGTTCCGCAGCGGCAGACCACAGGTTCGCTGAACTCGTAGAATACCTCTCCAATGCCTTCATCAAGCAGGTCACGTGTAAGTATGTCCTTTATCTTTGAAACAGCCACACCTGCATACTTCCCCGTGTTCCCTTTAAGGATACCACTGTGGAATTCGCGGCGATATACGATCTTTGTTGCCTCTTCAGCCTTTGGGTCATTCTGGTCTTTGACTCCCAGTTGTTCAACAGCTTCAACTGCCGGATATTCTCCGAAATCCTTTGCCTCTATGAGTGAGATCAGCTCAATGCTCTGCAAGTCTTCTGTTATCCCGTACTCTGACAGGTCCCTGTCGTAGAGATCCTTAAGCGCAAGATAATCATAAGGTGCATGTGCAGGAACACTCATGACGATGCCACTACCATTTCCGGGTTTGACAAAGGATGCAGGCAGCGTGATGATATCGTTTCCTGAAAGAGGGTTCTTCACTTTGATACCAACCAGTTCTTTTCCGGCTACGTTCTCTATGAATTCCACTGTCCTGTCGGTGTAGGTGAGTTTCCCGTAGGCTTCCTGGCTTACGATCCAGATCTCTTCACGGCCTTCCTTGCTAACCTTTATCTTCGCATGTTCTATCTCCGGGTTCACCCAGAGATTCGTAACACCAAAGATTGTCTCGGGCCTGAGGGTGGCACATGGCAGCACCATGCCGTCATGCGTGAACTTTATGAGGGTATAATCCACAATGGTGGCTTCCTCTCCATGAAGGATGTCATGGTCCTCAACAGGATTGTTGTCATTTGGGCACCATTTAACAGGATGCGCACCTTTGACTATCAGTCCCTTGTCATGCAGAAGATTGAACTGCCATTCGATGAATTTCTTGTAGGTATCATCGGTGGTTGTGAACTTCCTGCGCCAGTCAATGGAATAACCTATGGAGCGCATGGCCTTTTCTGCTTCCACGCTGAAATAATCCACTATTCTTTCAGGTGTTGTAAGTGTTCCAAGTATGTCCTCAGGTATCCTGTGCAGGCGGGAATAGACATCCATTGTTTGCGGATCCTTGTTCTCAATAAGCTCTGCAAGGCCTACGATGGGTGTTCCCGTTACATGGAATCCCATTGGGTAGAGCACATTGTACCCAAGCATTCTTTTGTGTCTGGCAATGACATCCCCTATGGTAAATGTCCTTGTGTGCCCGGCGTGTAAATTACCGTTCAGGTATGGGTAGGGAATCGTTATGAAGAATTTCTCCCTCTTGTCAGGTTCAGGCTCGAATATCCTGCTCTCATTCCAACGGCTTTGCCATTTGTTCTCTATTCTATGTGCATCGTAATCCTGTTCCATTGTTGGCACCTCTCACACCGGACATGATAACCGCATGAGTTCAATATATTAACTCATTCATGTCTGATATTAAGTTTCTGTACCCATCCTGAAAGACAGTCATTTCGTATTGATATAGACACATAGTACATGTGCACATAGGACTATCGGCAAGAAAGCTTCAGGTGATACATTAATTGTTTTTCCATTATTGTTTTATGTGGTAATAAATAACAACCTACATAAAACATACGGAAAAAGCAATAACGATGTATCTGAATGTGCTCCTTTTTAAAGCAATACATGTATCTTATGTTTGTATCCTGTATGCTTTTAATTTTTGATTTCATTTCCATTTCCTTATCATCTGCTCGCCGCAGAAAGGACATCTGACCTCTCCTTCTCCGCAGCTATGGCAGGGATTTACGACTTCCATGATAAAGCCACAATTATGGCACTGATAATGCTCTCCTTTATGTATGTCATTATGGTGTTTGTTCAAAGTTCTCACTCCCTATATAGCATTGGTTATATGGATTGATAATTTTATCTGTTTTAATAAGCTGAAATCCTGTAGCATGTTTTTGGACCGCTATACTTATTCTCAGGTTTACCTGTAATTCATATATGGAATTCAAGTTAGTAAGTGGCTCAGTCTGTATCCATGACGTATCGGATTTTCTGCAGGAATTAAGGTCAATATCATCTGCTCATGGCATCACCATACAGGCAATGGATGCTGACAGGGTGGCAGGGGAAAATCATGTTCGTTTTGCTGTCCACAAGGCATTGCGTGCAAAAGAAAGTAATTGTTGTATTGCACGTGATATGGGTATAGAGATAATGAGATACGCTTCGGGTAAAAGGCAGATAGAGGAAGCTTTTTCCATGGGTCTTCGCGAAGGCCGGATGAATGTGGTCTTTGTATTACTTTCGGAAAGCGGGGATTTCGATCTTTCTTCTCAGGCCCTGGAACAGATAGTTGAAGAGAGATCAGTGGTAGAGTACGGTGAACATAAAAAAACGTATTTGATTGAACAGTTCTCGATAACAGATAAAGAGCTTCAGGCTGCAGGTGAGGAACTGCTTCCGTTGCTTGTTCTGGAGAGAGTGGCTCTTGTTGATGTTCTGAAGTAGGTTTTAAATTTAATGTGTTTGCATTCCAGTATGATTTGCTGCAGTACCTCCTCCCGCGAAAATCTAATATAGTAAACATTAATACATGTGCCGTTAAATCCTCTAGTATCAAGGAACAATCCAGGAAATGTATTATTATGTCTCATCCCAAAACCGCTGAAAAGATTATAAAGTGTGCCGGACCTATTGAGTGCTCTCTTTTACCCAGATTATTACATGTTACTGAAGCAGCAGCGATTGCAGCTTCCTATCAGATGGGCCGTGGCGATAAGGAGTATGCAGACCAGGTCTCTGTGGAGGCCATGCGCAGGATGCTTAACTGCCTTGACATGAAAGGTATAATTAAGATCGGGGAAGGTGAACGTGATGAAGCACCCATGCTTTTCATAGGGGAAGAAGTGGGTACCGGAGAAGGGGATCTTGAGGTAGATATTGCAGTTGACCCCCTTGAAGGTACAAACCTGGCAGCTAACGGAACCCCGGGTGCCATATCTGTAATGGCTATGGCAGAAAGAGGCGGCCTGTTCCATGGTCCGGACATCTATATGGACAAGATAGTCGTCGGTTCGGAAGTGGTGAAATATGAAAGGGAGCACCCGGGTGAAAAAATCGATCTCGATGCTCCGGTACTTCAGAATCTGCAGATAGTTGCAAAAGCCCTCAACAGGACTGTGGATGAGCTTGTTGTGGTCATTCTTGACAGGAGCAGGCACAAGGCCAAGATCAAGGAGATCAGGGAGACGGGTGCCAGGGTGAACCTGATAAGTGATGGCGATCTGATGCCGGGTATATCAACAGCCATCCGCGGATCTGGTGTGCATATGGTCCTCGGGGCAGGTGGGTCCGGGGAGGCGGTACTTACGGCAGCTGCAATCAAGATACTTGGAGGCAAGATACTTGCAAGACTTGTCCTGCCCACAGTGGCAAATGGTGCTTCACCTGAAGAGATCGCAAGGGAAAAAGCAGAAAAGATGCCAAGGCTTGAGAAGATGGGTATCACTGAAGATAACATCAATGATGTGCTTGACACAGAGCGACTGGCTCCCGGGAAAGATATAATTTTTTCAGCTACCGGTGTTACCCCCGGTTCGCTCCTCAGGGGAGTAAACCTATTCGGAGAGGGCGATTCCAGGGTACATAGCCTGACCATGGGCAGTTCAGGCGTTGTCAAGTTCTCAGATACCATCTATATAAACGACAAAGAAAAAACACCCCTGCGATTCATATAAATCTGCTGAACCGTAAATGAAGGTAAATATCTCAACTTATGGCTGTTCTGCAAATCAGGCATCAGCCGAAATAATGAAGGCAAGTGTAAGGGACAGCGGACATGAGCTTGTCCCTGCAGAAAATGCCGAAGTGGTAGTTATCAATACATGCACTGTAAAGAATACCACTGAGCAGAAGATACTTCATAAAATAAGGGAACTTGGTGAAAAGGGGACCGGAGTAATAGTCACGGGTTGCATGCCACAGGTACAGCTTGAGGATATAATGCACCAGAATCCCGATGCACATATACTGGGTGTGAATTCCATCTCAAGGCTGGGTCATGTGCTAGATTCAATGGAACATGCAAAAGGCAGTTCCAAGGAGAACTTCAAGGTATTCATGCCGGAGCCGGAAGGTTTCCAGAGTGTTCCAAGAATTCGCTATAATCCTAATATCCATATCTGCCAGCTTTCACAAGGCTGTAACTATTCATGTGCATATTGTATCGTGACAATTGCAAGGGGGAGCCTGCGTTCATTCGGACCTGATGAGATAGTTGATGACATTAAAAGAGCAGTTGATGAAGGTTGCCGTGAGATATGGCTCACTTCCCAGGACAACGGTCAGTACGGGACCGACAGGGACGTGTTACTGCCACAGCTTCTTGAGATGATATGCAGGATCCCGGGCCAGTTCAAGATACGGGTTGGAATGATGAATCCTTTTTCAGTGACCCCTATACTTGAAGATCTGCTTGTTGCTTTTGATAATGAGAAAATATACACGTTCCTGCACCTTCCCATACAGTCAGCATCGGATGATGTCCTGAAGAACATGAACAGATATCATTCCATTTCAGAGGCCAATTACATTATTGAAAGGTTCAGGGCGCGTTTTACGGAGATGACATTGTTTACGGATATAATTACAGGTTATCCCGGTGAAACGGATGATGATTTCAGGAAGACAGTTGACTGGGTCAAAGAGTACAGGCCGGAAAAGGTCAATATCTCACGCTTCACCCCGAGGCCACTTACCAAGGCATGGGACCTTCGCAAGATAGACTCCCGTATAATCGTGAACAGATCCAATGAATTGCATGAAGTTTGTGAGGCGGTCAAACTTGAATCCCGGACCGGGTTGATTGGCAGGGAAGTTGATGTATTCCTTTCAAAAGATGCAAAGCAGGATGGAATGATGGCACGCACGGACTCATACAAGCCTGTAATTATACCTTGCTGTGGCATGGAGCCGGGTGTTACCTGTCGTGTGTTCATATATGATGCAACACCGGGTTATTTCCTTGCCAGGATCGTAAGGCCGTATTAGCCGCGTTGGTATGTCATATAAGATATGATAAGATACGATAAGAATAGATAAGATCAGATAAAATTAGATAAGATAAGGCCTGATAAGACCTTGTGTTAAATGTTTCAGGATTTCAGGCATTTCACTCAGATTCAGAGTATGTGCTTTCTTTTTGCAGTCTCTGTACCTTGTCAAGGATCTTCTTGTCATATAACTTAACGATGTCACTGCGGGTTATAATGCCCAGGAGCTTTGTGCGGTCAGATCTGGATACCACGGGGAGCCTGCCTATGTCCTTTGCAGCAAGACGCTTCAGTACAGTATTCAGGTTCTCGTCGGGATAAGCAATTTCAACTTCTTTGCTGCATATCTCATTGATCGTTTTGTCAAGCTCGTCATGAACTACCTTGTCCCTGACATCTTTTAAGGTGACTATCCCACATAGTTTTCCGTTTGGATCAAGGACCGGGAATCCCGCATGCCTGCTGGATTGCATGAGAGCTATAAGTGCTCCTACGTTCTTGTTTTCTGAAACTGTCTGAACGTTATGCTTCATAGCATCCCTTACAAGCAGTGATTCCATTATGTCGATCTCACGTCCTTTTCTGATGGTGAAACCTCTGCGGTGCAATCCTTCGGTAAATATCGATTCGGAATTAAGGGAACTTGATACGAGATTACTGACCACGCATGCAAGCATTACAGGCAGTATCATGCTATAGTCCTGTGTCAGTTCAAAAAGAATTAGAATAGATGCCAGGGGTGCCCTGCTTGTACCTGCAAATACGGCACCCATGCCGACAAGTGCATATGCACCGGATTCTGCGGTCATCCCCGGGAACATGCCATGGACAACAGATCCATAAGCACCTCCCAGCATTGCTCCTACGAAGAGTGCGGGCACAATGGATCCTCCTGATCCTCCAGACCCCATCGTGAAGGAGAATGCTATAATTTTAAGGAATATCAGGATAAGCATTAGCTCCATTACCAGCTGGTTATTCAGGGCAGCGCTGATAACATCGTATCCGACACCGAATATCTGCGGATAGAAAAACCCGGCTATACCTACAAACAACCCTCCGATTGCGGGTTTGATTACAGGATGAACATTAAGTGAATCAAAGAATCCATGGACTCCAAAGAGGGTGCGCATCAGTAATACGGAGACCACGCCCGCCAGGATGCCAAGACCAAGGTACAGGATGGATTCATAAACAGGGTTAACAAAGCTATAGGAAGCAACTTCTATTGTTTTGACATCAAATACCACGCTTGCGACAAGTGTTGCAAAGACTGCAGATATTACAATAGGGATAAACGTCCTTGCTTCAAGCTCACCGAGAATCACTTCTACTACGAAGACAACTCCTGCAAGGGGTGCATTATAAGCAGCAGCTATCCCTCCTGAAGCACCGCATCCAACAAGTATTTTCACCCTGTTCCCGTGAATCCTCAATAGCTGTGCAAGGGAAGAACCAACCCCTGAACCTGCAAGGACCACAGGTGCTTCCTTTCCTACCGACCCACCGGACCCAATGGATACGGCAGATGCAAGCACCTCAAGAAAAGCACTTCTGGGTGACATCTTTCCACCTTTGAGTGCAGTGGCCTCGATCACTTCCTCAATGTCATAACGTCGTGTACGTATTAGAAAATGGACTATCAGGCCAACTATCAGCCCTCCAAGTGCAGGTACCAGTATGAGAATATAGCCTGTTCCTTCTGTATTCGTTGCAAAGAATAACTGATGGCTCAGTTCCAGCAATGTACCATAGAAAGCTATGACAAGGCCTGTAAAGACACCTACGATAACAGCTAATGAATTGGATATCAGTGATTCTGTCTGTAACCACTGGTACAGATTTTGCCTGAATCTTTTAAAAGTAGATCTTTTGAAAGCTCTTTTTATATCCAAGAAGTTTCATCTCTGTTACTGGATGGCAGATGTAACTTGTATCTTATAGATATATTTTTTGAATCACCGGGGCTGTCAAAAACTTTGGGGTTGCAAAGCCTGAGTTAATTAATAACAATAGATATATATTATGAAAGTAGATATGGTTTTGTGACAAACCATATCATATCCACTTTCAAATCTCATATTAGCTCAATTCAACTTAAACTAAACGACTGTTTTTCAGGTATCACAAGCTTTGAAGATGCTATCATATCCCAATTGTCTTCAACTGAAAATAGGAATATTCACAATGAGAAGGAGCTTGTTCTGCATGCAGACAATCGTTTTGATCTCCTTCATCCTTACTGTCCTGTTTGTGGTTCCAGGAAAGTAATCAAACAAGAATATTACAAACGCAAGCTAAAATTAGCAGAATTTGGAAGTCAGGTTATTTATGTTCGAAGATACTATTGTAAGATTTGTTCTAAAAAATTCACAACACCTCTTGATTCAATTGTAAAAAAAGGACATCAATATGCCCGAACTTATGAACACTATATAGAAAAAACCTATGAGGCTGGCTATTGTTCATTCAGACATCTGCAAAAGATCTTCACATCGCTATACGATTGTTCTCCCTCTCATCAGACCATTTACAACTGGATTGCAGGATCAAACAGAATATCAATATCAAGCGATGATAATCATTATTCTGGATACTATTGTTATGATGAACAATACATAAAACTGAATGGAAATCGCTTTTATAGGCTCAGTTTGATAGACTCTGTACTGAATAAACCAGTAGAAGAGAAAATTGTGCCAAATCTTGAATATGATACTGTTAAGGGTTTTATTAAAAATGCTGTAGCTTCTAAGCCTCTTCATGCCATTTCAACCGACCACCGAAGAAAATATAAATCGATTATGGATGCACTAAAAATCAAGCATCAACTTTGCATATTTCATTTGTACAAGCTTGTTGGGAAAGATGTGTACAAAAAACTAAAATCAAAATTTATTGGCTCTAGGGAAAAGATCAGGTTGTGTTTAGCATTTACAAAGATCAAAGAAGTGTTTAGAACATATGACCTAAATATCGCAATCAAGAGACTTCAAGAGATAATCAGTAATATGGAAGAAATTCCACATTTACTTCACAAATCAATAGATAAGATTATAAAAGACTTCGAAAGGTTGACTCTGTTTATGGTGGATGAAATGATTTCAAAAACAACAAACCCTATTGAGAATTATTATCGACAAACGTTACCTGATTCGTTGAAAAGGATATTTAAAACACCGAATGGGATATTGAATTATTTAAGTGTTAAAAGAGGATATTGGGAAGGGAACATATCCAATAAAGTTTAACACCAAAGTTTTTGACAGCCTCGAATCACCATTTACGATAATGTCAAAATTACAGACATTTATTGACAAACACTGATCGATCACAGTTCATACGTTCGTTTCATGGCATTTTTTGACAGCGCGTTTCTATATTATTTATCAATATATTAATAGATAATGATTTATAAAAATTGCTAAATTGAATACTTTTATAATATATCATGCTCTATTGATAAAATGTGGAGTAATGTGGGGGCATCAGTGTTAGTACTGTATGTCCGCAAAAGCAAATAGGCGGAGTTGTATTCGTGGTTGTATGCAATCTCCAACCTTAGTAATTGGCAAATACCATCGGACTCGTATCACATGTTATTGTCAAGGGTGAGAGTATGCATCCTTTAATGAAAAACAGTACACAAAACGGAATATTGAACTATGTCAGGATATTCTTGTCGATCTCCATAATTCTTTCGACATTTAATCCTATGATCATTGCAAGTGCGTCACCGATAGATCCTCCAGTGTCTCTATCTTATGATAAGGGTAATTTTTATGTGAACTGGAGCTGGAACGCAGGTATAGATGCGGATTCATTCAATGTGAGTGCAAACAGTATCTGGTATAACGGGACAAAGGACCATTATTTCAATGATAATCCTGTGGCTCCTCACGGGACTTCTGCAATAGAGGTTTACGCTTTCAATGAAAGCACCAATACCTTATCTGAACCTGTTTCATCAAGTACGCAGCTGGATAACAATCCTGTCACGATCACCGGCCTTTCTGATGTGGAGGTAGACGCAGGGGACACCATTGGGATCAATGCAGGTTCCATTGACCTTGATGAAGATTCACCTGTATTCTATTGTAACCGCAGCGATCTGTTCGCCAATTTCAATAATTCTGCAGGGAATGGTTCATGGACCACTGAGCAAACAGATGCCGGAGTCTATCATGTACTTTTCAGTGTCGAGGATGGATATGGCTCTAATGATTCGCAGGTCATTACCATTACAGTGAATGAAGTGGTCCATCCGCAAGTGAAAGTTGTAAATGCGGCAACAGGTCCCCTTAACCCTGGAGATTCGTTCCAGATAAGTGTGGAAGTGGATTCCGGCACTTTTGATCTGCGCGGGGTCAGTATTGAGCTGATCTATGATCCGGCCATACTTCAGGTAACTAGTATAATCGATGCTCATCTACTTGGGGCAGATTCTCTGGTAGCACCAGGAAGTGGTGATGATGGGGCAGGTAACATTACATATGGTATTGCATCTACCAGTGGAACATATGTACCTGTGGCAGGCAATATGCTGGCCATCGAGTTCCAGGTGAAGACCGGGGCGTCAAATGGCACATACAACCTTGACCTGGCAGATGTGGTGTTAAGAGGCCAGAATAACGATCCTATCCCCGGGGTAGTGGTGCTGGATGGTAGCGTTGAGGTTGAAAATACCAACACTGCTCCAGTGCTTGCTCCGATTGGTGATAAGACAGTTAATGAGTCCGAGCTTCTCACCTTTGCCCTGAATGCCACAGATGCTGACAACGACACTCTTGTCTACTCCATGAGCGGTCTTCCTGTCTCTGCGGTACTTGACCCTTCCACCGGTCTTTTCAGCTGGACTCCCGGTTACAATGACAGTGGTATTTACACTGTTGATTTCGTTGTTTCCGATAGTCTTGATGGTAACGCGTCTGAATCCCTCAACATCACCGTTGTTGATGTCAATCGTGCTCCAGTGCTTGATCCTGTTGGTGACCGGACCGTTAACGAGTCCGAGCTCCTCACAATCTCCCTGAATGCAAGTGATGCCGATGTCGGAGATATTCTCACCTACTCCTGCAACGCCACTTTCGGTGTTTTCGACAGTGTCAACGGTACTTTCACCTGGACCCCTGATTCCGGTGATGCGGGCAGCTACTATGTTGATTTCGGTGTATCTGATGATAAGGGTGCCAGTGATTCTGATGTCATTCTCATCACTGTCCTTGAACCGGTGATCCCTAACAGTGCTCCGGTGCTCGATCATATTGGTGACCGAACTGTCAACGAGTCCGAGCTTCTCACCTTTGCCCTGAATGCCACAGATGCTGACAACGACACTCTTGTCTACTCCATGAGCGGTCTTCCTGTCTCAGCGGTACTTGACCCTTCCACCGGTCTTTTCAGCTGGACCCCCGGTTACAATGACAGTGGTATTTACACTGTTGAGTTCGTTGTTTCCGATGGTCTTGATGGTAACGCGTCTGAATCCCTCAACATCACTGTTGTTGATGTCAATCGTGCTCCAGTGCTTGATCCTGTTGGTGACCGGACCGTTAACGAGTCCGAGCTTCTCACAATCTCCCTGAATGCAATCGATGCCGATGTAGGGGATATTCTCACCTACTCCTGCAACGCCACTTTCGGTGTTTTCGACAGTGTCAACGGTACTTTCACCTGGTCCCCTGATTCCGGTGACGCGGGCAGCTACTATGTTGATTTCGGTGTATCTGACGAAAAGGGTGCCAGTGATTCTGAGGTCATTCTCATCACTGTCCTTGAACCGGTGATCCCTAACAGTGCTCCGGTGCTCGATCCAATTGGTGACAGAACCGTCAACGAGTCCGAGCTCCTCACAATCTCCCTGAATGCCACAGATGCTGACAACGACACTCTTGTCTACTCCATGAGCGGTCTTCCTGTCTCAGCAGTACTTGACCCTTCCACCGGTCTTTTCAGCTGGACTCCCGGTTACAATGACAGCGGTATTTACACTGTTGATTTCGTTGTTTCCGATGTTCTTGATGGTAACGCGTCTGAATCCATCAACATCACTGTTGTTGATGTCAATCGTGCTCCAGTGCTTGATCCTGTTGGTGACCGGACCGTTAACGAGTCCGAGCTCCTCACAATCTCCCTGAATGCAAGTGATGCCGATGTCGGAGATATTCTCACCTACTCCTGCAACGCCACTTTCGGTGTTTTCGACAGTGTCAACGGTACTTTCACCTGGACCCCTGATTCCGGTGATGCGGGCAGCTACTATGTTGATTTCGGTGTATCTGATGATAAGGGTGCCAGTGATTCTGATGTCATTCTCATCACTGTCCTTGAACCGGTGATCCCTAACAGTGCTCCGGTGCTCGATCATATTGGTGACCGAACTGTCAACGAGTCCGAGCTTCTCACCTTTACCCTGAATGCAAGCGATGCTGACAACGACACTCTTGTCTACTCCATGAGCGGTCTTCCTGTCTCAGCAGTACTTGACCCTTCCACCGGTCTTTTCAGCTGGACTCCCGGTTACAATGACAGTGGTATTTACACTGTTGAGTTCGTTGTTTCCGATGTTCTTGGTGATAACGTGTCTGAATCCATCAACATCACTGTTGTTGATGTCAATCGTGCTCCGGTGCTTACTTCAATAGGGTCCAGGACGGTAGAAGAAGGCAGTAAACTTACTTTCACTCTTGATGCTACTGATGCTGACGGAGATGATCTTACATACTTTGGCAGTAATATGCCTTCCAATGCGACGCTGAATGCTACATCCGGTGTTTTTGCCTGGACACCGGTAAAAGGTGAAGCTGGCACGTATAATGTGACCTTTGGTGTAACCGATGGTCACAAGAACATTACTGAAACAGTTGCTATCACTGTAAAAACCGTCTCTTCAACTTCCGGTACATCCGGTTCATCCGGCTCCGGCGGTGGTGGTGGCGGTGCCACAAGTACCAGCGAGAAGTATGAGAATATCGATTTCAAGGATTTTGTACTGAAGTCCGTCGTAAAGGATACTGCAACAGTTTTCACTTTCTATAAAGAGAACAACAGTATTGTTTCAGTGAGCTTCACCTCAAAGCTTAACGGTGGTCAGGTCAAGGCAGTGGTTGAAATGTTGAAGGGTACTTCCTCACAGGTTCGTTCAAGTGCACCTGGAGATGTTTACAGGAACATGAACATCTATGTGGATTCAAATCTGGCACCCAGTGTCATAGGCAATTCGAAGATCGATTTCAAGGTGGAAAAGAGCTGGATAGATAACAATGAAGTTGAGATTTCCACTATCACCCTTTGCAGATATTCCGGTAATAGCTGGGCCCAGTTACCAACCACAGTAATAGGAGAAGATGAATATTATTACTATTTCACTTCAACTACACCAGGTTTCTCTCCATTTGCCATATCCAGTGTGCTTCCACAGATAATAGAACAGGTAGGTGAAAGTGCTGTTTCCGATACGGAGGCCCTCGATTCACTAATGTCGCCAGAAGATACAATGCCTGTTGAACCTGTGGATCCGGCAAATCAGGAAAGTAAAACAGGATTCCCATTCATGCTCATCATAGGACTTGTTCTGCTGATGGTGATAGGAATCTTTGGTTACAGGAACAGGGATTACTATGATAAGGTTCGTATGCAGCTGGGTAATCCGGATGGTAAAAGGTATAGACGTATTAAGAACAGGTAAGAATGGATTACTAAACAGGCTGGGTGTAATGTCATATAAATAACTCTAAAAAAGAGGCGGCCATTATGCAGCAGTTCATATTGAAATGTTCTGCTGCATTCATTTCATTTCTATTTTTACTTCTCCTTATCCTTCTGTTCCCGGGATAATACAAAAAGGTCCGTTTAATGCCCATTTAATTATATATTATTGTATTTATATTCAAATAGGTTTATCATATGGGACACTTAAGATAAAGGCACGATGGAGGGGATCTTATCTTCAGATTCATGAGGAATGGACTTGCCTGCCTAGTTGAAAACAGGAAAATTAACAGTTTCTCTATGCTCCGTACTTTATCTTTTGTGCCGGTCTTCTTCCTCTTATTAATGATCCTACACAGCATGCCGGTTGCTGCTGAGAACAATCATCCGGTCCTGGAGGTAATAGGTGACAGATCTGCCGATGAGAACAGCCTGCTGAGTTTCACTTTGGCAGTATTTGATATGGACGATGATGATGATCTTGTGTTTTCAGCATCTGGTTTGCCTGTCGGTTCTTACCTGAATGCTTCTTCAGGCCTTTTCGAGTGGACACCAACATATAATCAGTCCGGCATTTATCGTGTACAGTTTGCAGTTTCCAACGGCAACAGCATTGATTCGGAGTATATAACCATAACAGTAAATGATATCAATCGGCCACCTGTTTTTTCACTCATTGAGGGCACGACTGTCAATGAAGAAGAAGAGCTTACATTAAACCTTCAGGCATGGGACCCAGATGGTGATCTGCTTGTTTTTTCAAAGGATTCTGCCTTTGGGAACATCATTGAGGACGTTTTTACATGGACTCCGGATTATGATGATCAGGGTGAACACCATATGGTTTTTACTGTAAGTGATGGTTTATCCTCAGCAACGCAAACTGCAATTATAAATGTTTCAAATATAAACAGAGGCCCGGTATTATACTCCATAGGTGATACTTCTGCTCCTCTGAATGGCTCTGTTACCATACAGCTGAATGGTTTTGATCCCGACGGAGACAATCTTAATTATTCCAGTGTGAATGCTCTGCCTGCCGGGGCTTCCCTTGATCCGCATACTGGCTTGTTCCAATGGCCAGATCCGGATTCTCCGGGTGTCTACATACTGACTTTCGGGGTGGATGATGGCGTAGCCTCGCATACGAAAACAGCAAGGATAGTTATAGGAGATTCAAATTCTCCTCCTTTTATAGATCCGGTAGAAATACAGAATGTCGATGAAAATTCAGAACTCTCTTTTCAGATATTAGCTAATGATCCGGATAATGATGTACTCAGTTTTTCTTATCCGGCAAATCTTCCCAAAGGTGTGACTGTCACATGGACAAACAGTTCTTCAGTTTTGCTTAAATGGACGCCAACATATGAACAGGCTGGCACATATAAAGTTGAATTTGCTGTCTCTGACAACAGTATGTACAGGTATGCGAGTTATGAGGTAGTTGACATTGTTGTCGCTCATGTGAACCGTCCCCCAGTCATTCATCCTGTAAATGACCATTCTGTCAGTGAGAACAGTGTCCTTTATATCAATTTAAGTGCAACCGATCCGGACGGTGATTCCTTTACTTTCTCAAGCAACAGCAGCATTGGGACCCTAAGGGGCAACACTTTCATCTGCACTCCTGGTTATCATGATGCCGGGGTACATAATATCATGTTCACGGTCTCTGATGGAAACCTTATCAACAGTACTAATGCAACTATCACGGTAAGTGAAACCAATATGCCCCCAAAAATCTCTCCGGCAGGACCTTTCACTGTTTCTGAAAACAAATCGCTGGAATTCTATTTAGCAGTCTACGATGGAGATGAGGCCGATATCCTTACATACATGGCTATTGATTTACCTTCAGGTGCCACTTTCAATACATCCGCCGGCCATTTCAGCTGGACTCCTTATACCGGTCAGAATGGATATTATTCTGTTGGCTTCTATGTAAGCGATGGGCATCTTGACGATTATGAGACCATTCCCATCATAGTTACGGAACCCTCTTCGTCCGTCCAACAACCTGCTTCATCATCAGGAGGTGGCGGTGGTGGTGGTTCTATGTCCACCGGTGAACAGTATGAGAACATCGATTTTAAGGATTATGCCATAAAATCGGTTATAAAAGATACAGAAACCATTTTCAATTTCTACAAGGATGGCAACAGTATTGTTTCTGTGAGCTTCACTTCAAGGCTTAATGGAGGGCAGGTCAAAGCAGTTGTTGAAATGCTTAAGGATACGTCCTCCCTTGTAAGTTCCAGTGCACCTGGTACTGTTTACAGGAATCTGAATATATGGGTGGGCGATTCAAAGTTCGGCACGAATATGTTGCATGACATAATGGTCAATTTCAGGGTTGAAAAGACTTGGTTGTATTCCAATGACCAGGATCCCGGATCGGTGGAATTATATCGTTATTCCGGTAACAAATGGGTATTGGAAGATACCTCTCTTGTTGATGAGGATGCGGATTATTTCTATTATGAAGCAAAATGCGATGCTTTTTCATCATTTGCCATCATCATCCCGGCTACTGAGGAAATCATTGTCCAGGACAACAGTTTCGCGTCCAATGAGACAAGAATGTCAGTTTCAGACGAGTTTATCGTTGATAATGAGAGTCATGTTTCCCAGAACAATAAAAGGTCACTGATATTCATTTTAATTATAGGGCTAATCTCTGTAGTTGTGCTGGCTGGCATTAAATACAGAGGCCAGTATGAGAAACTGTACATGCAAATCGGAAATCCGGATGGTAAAAGATACCGACGCATGAAAAAATAGTACATGATTTCAAGAGCTTTGTTCTTTGTGATATTTCCATTTTTCTTTCTGATTACTGGTTAAAAAATCATTTCATCATGTTTTCATGTTCTTTTCAGGAATCTGCTCTTTTTGTGAGTTGGTAATTATTATATCAATGTAATTAAATAAATTTATAATCCATTAGCTATTAAACTAATTGGTGTGGGCGGTAGCTTCCTTTATGGGTAGCAATTGAGTATCAATATCGCAGATTAGAAAGACATATAGTTCTTTCAAAAAAATGTTTGGTGGGGTCGGTATGTTTCGTGGGGAAACAAAAAACTGCAAAAAAATATGTTTTCTTTTGATAGGTATAGCTCTGATGATGTCCGTATTGCCTGTGCTTGCCGGTGGGGCATCTGAAGGAAAGGTCATGATGGGAAGTATTGTTGTAAATCCTGATTCTTCCTTTTCGCTGCCTTTATTCATTGAAAATGCAACAGGCGTTCGATTCGTAACCATGGATATATTTTTTGAGAAATCCGGTCTTCAGATGGCTTCCATTGACAATGACGGTTTGTCGGATTTTGAACTGGAGTACTCGATCGATAATCCAAAAGGTTTTGCCAATATGACCATCAGCTCTTCGAATATAACAACAGAAGAAGAAATACATGTGGTCGATTTTAATTTCCTGGCAATCAATAGTGGTAATTACACCATTGTACTCCAGAATGTATCGTTAGAAAATGACACTACTATATACTCTGCCCTATCAGTTGCCAATGGCTCGGTAAGGGTCAATCATCCACCACAGATGGATGATATCGGGGATAGAGTGGTAGATGCAGGATCCGATCTGATCTTTTCAGTGACTGCAACTGATTATGATGATGCTGTTCTGAATTATGATGTTGAAGGCCTTCCAGAAGGATATTATCTGAATTCATCTACAGGAGTCTTCAGCTGGATCCCGGACACAGACGACATTGGAACTCATATTGCTAATTTTTCGGTATCAGATGGTTTTGCTATGGATCGCAAACATGTGAATATCAATGTAACCTTAAATGATACAATATCAAATTCAAATAATCCACCAGTGCTTGGCCCTATAGGTGATAAGACAGTTAATGAGTCCCAGGAACTCACCTTTACCCTGAATGCTACTGATGCTGACAACGACATTCTTGTCTACTCCCTGAGCGGTCTTCCTGTATCAGCTTCATTGGAATCTTCCACCGGCCTTTTCAGCTGGACCCCTGGCTATGATGATAGTGATATTTACACTGTTGATTTCGTTGTTTCCGATGGTCGTGGTGGTAACGCTTCTGAATCCGTTAACATTACTGTTGTCGATGTTAATCGTGCTCCTGTGCTTAGCTCAATTGGTGACAGGACGGTCAATGAGTCCGAGCTCCTCACCATCTCCCTGAATGCAAGCGATACCGATGCCGGCGATGTTCTAACCTACTCCTGCAACGCTACCTTCGGTCTTTTTGACAGTGTCAACGGTATTTTCAACTGGGCCCCTGCTTCCGGTGATGCAGGTAACTACTATGTCGAGTTTGATGTCTCAGACGATAAGGGTTCCAGTGATTATGAGGTCATTCTCATCACTGTTGTTGAACAGGTAATCCCCAACACAGCTCCTGTACTTGCTCCTATAGGTGATAAGACAGTTAACGAGTCCCAGGAACTGACCTTTATTCTGAATGCTACTGATGTTGACAACGACACTCTTGTCTACTCCCTGAGTGGTCTTCCTGCCTCAGCTTCATTGGACTCTTCTACCGGCCTTTTCACCTGGACCCCTGGTTTTGATGCTGCTGATGTCTATTCAGTTGAGTTCTCAGTAAGTGATGGTATTGCAAACGATTCTGAGACCATTACTATTACAGTCTATAATGTCGACAGGGCTCCTGTACTTGATCCTATCGGTGATAAGGTTGTAGACGAGAACATTCTACTGAGCTTTACCATCTCAGCAACTGACCCTGATGATGATACCGTAACATACTCTGCCACCTATCTTCCTGTTGGAGCTAATCTTGACGCAACCACAGGTGAGTTCACCTGGACAGCAGGTTATGATGATTCTAGCAGTTATGATGTAGAGTTCATTGCATCGGCAAATGGTCTGACTGATTCCGAGACCATTACGATCACTGTCAACAATGTTGACAGGGCACCTGTACTTGATCCTGTCGGTAACAAGGTTGTAGATGAGAACACTCTACTGAGCTTTATCATCTCGGCAACTGATCCTGATGGTGATACAGTAACATATTCTGCCAATGATCTTCCTTCTGGAGCTAATCTTGATGCAACTACCGGTGAGTTCACCTGGACCCCTGGTTTTGATGATGCAGGTGC
Source organism: Methanolobus sp. WCC5 (assembly GCF_045690325.1). Classification (GTDB taxonomy): domain Archaea; phylum Halobacteriota; class Methanosarcinia; order Methanosarcinales; family Methanosarcinaceae; genus Methanolobus. Next base: position 2,458,467 of record NZ_CP146981.1, read on the forward strand.
CTATGAAGTAGAGTTCATTGCAACTGCGAATGGTCTGACTGATTCCGAGACCATTACGATCACTGTCAACAATGTCGACAGAGCACCTGTACTTGGTGCTATCGGCAACAAGGTTGTCGATGAGAACACTCTACTGAGCTTTATCATCTCGGCAACTGATCCTGATGGTGATACAGTAACATATTCTGCCAATGATCTTCCTTCTGGAGCTAACCTTGCTGCAACTACCGGTGAGTTCACCTGGACTCCTGGTTTTGATGATGCAGGTGCCTATGAAGTAGAGTTCATTGCAACTGCGAATGGTCTGACTGATTCCGAGACCATTACGATCACTGTCAACAATGTCGACAGAGCACCTGTACTTGGTGCTATCGGCAACAAGGTTGTCGATGAGAACACTCTACTGAGCTTTATCATCTCGGCAACTGATCCTGATGGTGATACAGTAACATATTCTGCCAATGATCTTCCTTCTGGAGCTAACCTTGCTGCAACTACCGGTGAGTTCACCTGGACCCCTGGTTTTGATGATGCAGGTGCCTATGAAGTAGAGTTCATTGCAACTGCGAATGGTCTGACTGATTCCGAGATCATTACGATCACTGTCAACAATATCGACAGGGCTCCTGGACTTGATGCTATCGGCAACAAGGTTGTCGATGAGAACACTCTACTGAGCTTTATCATCTCAGCCACTGATCCCGATGGTGATACTGTAACCTACTCAGCCACCGATCTTCCTTCTGGAGCTACCCTTGATGCAACTACCGGTGAGTTCACCTGGACTCCTGGTTTTGATGATTCTGGCAGTTATGATGTAGAGTTCATCGCCTTGTCCAATGGTCTGACTGATTCCGAGATCATTACGATCACTGTCAACAATATCGACAGGGCTCCTGGACTTGATGCTATCGGTGATAAGGTTGTAGATGAGAACACTCTACTGAGCTTTATCATCTCAGCCACTGATCCAGATGGTGATACAGTAACATATTCTGCCAATGATCTTCCTTCTGGAGCTAAGCTTGATGCAACTACCGGTGAGTTTACATGGACTCCTGGTTTTGATGATGCAGGTGACTATGAAGTAGAGTTCATCGCCTGGTCCAATGGTCTGACTGATTCCGAGACCATTAGAATCACTGTCAACAATGTCAACAGGGCACCAACCATAGAACCGATATCCGATAAACTGGTTAATGAGAAGGAAGAATTGATCATAGTCATAAATGCAACAGATGCTGATGGTGACGATCTTTACTACAGTAAGGATGTCGATTTTGGTACTCTGACAGGCAATAGATTCAGCTGGACTCCGGATTATGATGAAAGTGGCCTGTATGATGTTGTTTTCAATGTATCGGATGGTTATCTTTCATCTACAGAAACTGTAAGGATAGCTGTTGGGAAAACAAATCGTCCACCGGTTCTTGATCATATTGGCAGCAAATCTGTAAATGAGTCTGAAAGTCTTTCCTTCATAATAAGTGCATCAGACCCAAATACAGGGGATGCGCTTACTTATCATGCATCGGGTCTTCCTTCTGGTGCTTCATTTGATTCCACTGCACGTACTTTCCACTGGGTACCTTCTTATGATCAGTCAGGTAGCTATAACGTCCTTTTTGAAGTAAGCGACGGTATGTTCAAAGATTCCGAACTTGTAACTATCACAGTTCATAATGTGAATCGTCATCCTGTTCTTTCCCCGATCAATGACAAGACCGTTAATGAAGGTTCAGAGCTGCGTTTCACCATATATGGCACAGATCCTGATCAGACTTCCCTCAGTTACACAGTCATAGGCCTGCCTGCTGGTTCAAGTTTCAATGAGGTAACACGGGATTTTGTCTGGACCCCAAGCTATGAGGATTCAGGGGTATACAATGTAACTTTTACAGTCAGCGATGGCTCACTTTCTGATTCAGAGACAATCTCAATCGATGTTATCGATGTGAATCGTCCACCTGTACTTGATACCATCGGCAACAAAGCCGTTGATCCGGGTTCACAGCTCAGCTTTATCATATCAGGCAGTGATCCTGACTTGGATCCTCTTACTTACTCTGCTACAGGTGTTCCATCTGCTGCGCACTTCAATGAAAACACCCGTGAATTCACCTGGACACCCGATTATGCTGACCATGGGACCCATAATGTAACTTTTACAGCCAGTGATGGCTCACTTTCAGATTCCCAAACAATCTCAATAAATGTAGGATATGTCAACCGTGCTCCTGTTCTTGATGCAATTGGTGATAAATCCGTTAATGAAGGTTCAGAACTTCGTTTCACCATCTCTGGCAGTGATCCGGACTCTGATCACCTCACCTACTCTGCCGCCAGTATCCCGCCAGGAGCAAGTTTTGATACCATTACCCGGGAATTTATCTGGACTCCTGGCTATGAGGCCTCCGGTACCTACAGTGTTACTTTCACTGTAAGTGATGGATTCCTTTCTGATTCAGAGACAATTTCCATTGATGTGATCAATGTCAATCGTCCACCCCTGTTAAGTGATATCGGCAACAAAGAAGCCGATGAAGCATCCACTCTCCGATTCACAATATCAGGTAGTGACCCGGACTCAGACCCACTTAGTTATTCTGCCGCGTCTCTTCCTGCAGGGGCTAATTTCAACCCAAATACAAGGGAATTTGTCTGGACACCGGATCATGAGGCATCCGGAACCTACAGTGTCATTTTCACAGTTAGCGATGGTTCACTTGCAGATCAAAAGACGGTTGTCATCAAAGTAAACAATGTAAACAGGGCTCCTGTGTTGAATCCGGTCGGAAACAAGGTTGTCAGTGAGAATTCTGAATTGCTATTCTCGATCTCCGGAAGCGATCCGGATTCCGACAAGCTTACCTATTCCTCTTCAAACATGCCTGAAGGTGCAACTTTTAACCCGAACACCAGGCAATTCCGCTGGAAGCCTGATTACGAATCTTCAGGAATATATATCGTTTCTTTCCATGTTAGTGACGGTAAGCTCTCAGATTCCGAGACTATCATTATTACTGTGAATAATGTAAACCGTGCTCCTGTATTGGACCCGGTTGGGAATAAGGCTGTAGATGAGGGTAATGAAATGTCTTTTACAGTTTCAGCATCTGATCCTGATCAGGACCAATTGACATACACAGCCACCGGTATTCCTTCCGGCTCAAGCTTTAATGCTGAGACCCGGCAATTCACCTGGACTCCCGGTTATGATGATTCAGGCACCTATACAGTCATCTTCAGGGTAAGTGATGGTTCACTAACGGATTCTGAGGTCATATCCATAAGTGTTGGATCAGTTAACAGGGCTCCAGATCTTGTTCCGATAGGTGATCGCACTATCGATGAAGGTTCAACCCTAAGTTTCATAGTAAGCGCCAGTGATCCAGATATTGATCCTCTTAGTTATTCGGTCACAGGCCTGCCTTCAGGCTCCACTTTCAATGTTGAGACCCGGCAATTCACCTGGACTCCCGGTTATGATGATGAAGGCACTTATAGTGTTACATTCAAAGCAAGCGATGGTAGCCTGTCAGATTCCGAGACCATTCTTATTACCGTGAATAATGTCAACCGCCCTCCCAGGCTGATGGTAATAGGTCCCCATTCTGTAAATGAGAATGAGGCCCTCACGATTTCCATGGATGCACATGATGACGATGGTGATACATTGTATTATTCAGTGGATGGCCAGCCAGAAGGTTCACAAATAGATACATCAACAGGAGTATTCACCTGGACTCCTACATATGAACAGGCAGGAATCTATCAGCTAAAATTCATAGTTTCGGATGGATTGGCCCAGGATACGGAAGATGTAAAGATCACGGTGAATGATGTCAACAGGCCTCCGGTATTTGACCCGCCTTCCAGTATAAGTGTAGCTGAGAACACGGTCCTGCTTCTCCGCTTGAACGGTTCCGATCCGGATGGAGATTTCCTATCATACTCTACGGATGCCCACTTTGGTTCTTTGCAGGGGGATCTCTTTACATGGACCCCCGGTTATGAGGACGAAGGGATACACTCTGTGATCTTTACAGCTGAAGATGGTGAATTTGAGATCAGCAGAACATTGATCATCAATGTCACAGACACCAATTCAGGGCCTGTGCTATACTCCATTTCAGATACACTTATCAATGAGCTTGAAACAGTAACTATCAAGTTGGAGGCGGTGGATATCGATGGTGATGAGCTGACATTTTACAAGGATGTTGACTACGGTAACCTTGATCCGATAAGCGGTGAGTTCACGTGGACCCCTGGTATAAATGACAGTGGTTTCCACAGGATCACATTCACGGTGTCTGATGGTGAGCTAAATGACTCAAAAATTGCTACAATTGCGGTTGGTAATACCAATATCCCCCCGGTCATAATACCCATGGAGGCCCGGTATGTAAGGGAGAACGAGACCATTGTTTTTACTCTGGATGCTTATGACGTTGACAACGAACCACTGGTATATTCAGCTTCCGGACTCCCGATTGGTGCACATCTTGAGAACAGCAGTGGGGTTTTCACCTGGACTCCAACATATGAGCAGGCAGGTATATATACGGTCGAGTTCAGGGTATCGGACAAGATATACACAGCCATAGATACGGTCATCATCAATGTGGAAAATGTAAATCGTGCACCGGTTTTTGCTGATATTCCCACGCATACTGTAAACGAGACCGGGACACTGAGAATAAATCTAAATGCAACAGACCCTGATGGTGACTGGTTATCATTCTCTACAACTTTCGCTTATGGAAAGGTAACAGGCAATGTATTTACCTGGACTCCGGGTTATTATGACAGTGGTGACCATTATATTGAGTTCAATGTTAGCGATGGCTCTCTTACAGGCACTACCACGGCCCATGTGAAAGTGACCCAGACCAACATGCCACCTGAGATCGAAACAATTGGTTCTTATTCCATATATGAGAACGAGACTCTGCAGTTCTTTGTAAATGCAACTGACGGAGATAACGACCCTCTTACCTACTCAGCCAGTGGTTTACCAAGAGGAGCCTCTTTTGATCCTCTGACAAGACAGTTCACCTGGAGGCCGGATTTTACCCAGTCAGGTACTTACTCTGTGGAGTTCCGGGTGACAGACGGGGAACTGAATGCCTCAGAAGCCATGTCCATAAGGGTGTTTAATGTTGACCTGAGTTCGAATACGGACCTTAGTGGTTTTCAAACATCGCAGAGCAGTGGCGGTTCAGGTGGTGCTGCGGCAAGTGGCGCTGAAGATTATAATAATGTTGCCTTCAAGGACTACTCCATAAAATACGTGACAATGGGGAAAGACGCTGTATTCGAGTTCCCGAATGTGCAGAATGATCTGGATTATGTAAAGTTCTCTCCATTAAAGGCGGCAGGTCAGGTTAAAGCAATAATTGAGATACTTGAAGGCCGTTCCACACTGGTAAGCGCCAATCCTCCGGGAAATGTCTACCGCCATATAAATATATGGGTGGGCGATGCCAAATTCAATTCAGGTAATTATATCTCATCTGCAGAGATCAGTTTTAAAGTTGAGAAAAAGTGGCTCACAGAAAATAATGCAGATCCTTCATCAATTAAATTATACAGGTACTCTTCCGGATCATGGGGTGAACTGCCAACTTCAAGGATAGGCACGGATGTCAACTACTATTACTATAGGTCCAGAACCCCCGGCTTTTCGCCTTTTGCCATTGTAAGTGTGGGGAACACACCGCTTGTTTCAAGTTCTGCACCGGTGAGCAGGGCGGTTGAGGATGTAAGCTATGCTTATGATTATGATCTTACACTGAGTTCGATTGGTCCTTCAGATGCAGCTGTATTGAACAATGCTTTACAGGCAGATCCGGCAAAACCTGTCAGTGTGATGGTATTCTTTATTGGTATTGTCGGGATTCTTATCATCGGCTCTGTGCTGGGTTACAGCTCAAGGAAGGATTCGGTGGTGCTTAGCAGATATTATGCTGCCTTGTATGCTTTTTACAGAGGGTCTATGAATGCAGCAGGATGGGTGAGATATAAGCTAAGCTCAGAGTCCATACACAAGGATTATGCAATTCTTTCCGGGAAACTGCAGAAAATAAGGACAGCAGATTACAAAAGGATCTACGATAAGAAAATTACCGAAATAAAGGAAAGGCAAAGGGATTAATATAATCCGCAATAATCACGAATTTAACATTTTATTATTTTCCTTTTATCCCTTAATTTTATCTATTATTGTACTGTATTAAAATAAGGGAAAAACTCAGGGATAAAATCATGCTGGAAAAAATGTTCGATCCTGATTCTGTAGCAGTTATAGGTGCTTCCAGGACAAAAGGGAAGGTAGGCAGGGCTGTACTTGAAAATCTCATGCAGAACGGTAAGCTCCGTATAGTACCCATCAATCCCAATGTCGATGAGATACTAGGACTTCGATGCTATCCGAATATCATGGATGTTCCGGATGGATCAAAAGTTGACCTTGCGGTAATAGTCGTGCCTGCAAAAATGGTGCCCAATGCTATTGATGAATGCGGCAGGGCAGGTGTTGGGAATGTAATCGTTATTTCTGCAGGCTTTAAAGAGGCAGGTGTTGAAGGTGCACGTTTTGAGAGGGAATGTATTTCCCTCTGTGAGAAATATGGTATAGCAATGATTGGGCCAAATTGCCTGGGGATCATTAATACAGCTTCAGGCCTGAATGCTTCTTTTGCTGCCAACATGGCCTATGAAGGTAACATTGCCATGATGTCCCAGTCAGGTGCCATATGTACTGTAACCCTTGACTGGGCCGAGAGGATAGGTGTTGGTTTTTCCAAGTTCATAAGCCTGGGTAACAAAGCAGTGCTTGCGGAGAATGATTTTTTGCAGCTTTTCGAACAGGATCCTTCAACAGCTGTTATTGCAGCTTACCTTGAAGGTGTGAAAGACGGACCGGAATTCATAAGGATAACACAACGTGTTTCAAGAACCAAACCAATGATCGTAGTCAAATCCGGACGAACCTCAGTCGGTTCAAGGGCGGTATCATCACATACAGGTACTCTGGCTGGCTCGGATGCAGCTTATAATGCGGCTTTCAAGCAGGGTGGTGTCATACGTGCCGATTCCCTGGAAGAGATGCTCGATTACAGCCGTGCCTTCTCAGTCTGTCCTCTGCCTGAGGGCAGGAATATAGCTATCATCACCAATGCAGGTGGTCTTGGCATCCTTACTGCAGATGCATGCTACAATGCAGGGCTTTCAATAGCTTCCTTTGAGGAGGCAACAGTTGAACGATTAAGAGAAAAACTGCCACCTGCCGCAAACTTTTATGATCCGGTGGATGTCCTTGGGGATGCAGGTGCTGACCTTTATGAGCATGCTCTTGATGTTGTTCTTGAAGACATAAATGTGAACGGAGTAATTGTCCTTGTATCCCCACAGGCGATGACCGATATATCAGGGATCGCTGAAAAGGTTGCTAAGAAGATAAAGCATTCAAAGAAACCTATCCTCTGTAATTTTGCAGGTGGCAGCAGGATCGCTGCAGGTGAGGAGCTTCTTAATAGCTATGGTATCCCAAATTACTCTTCTGCAGAAAGAGCAGTTGCAAGCATGAATGCCCTTTGCAATTACTATTCTATTAAGAACCGCAGGTATGAGGAACCTGAAAAACAGAATTCAGATGTTGGATTTGCCCGTTCCTTCATAAATAACGCTTTATCGGATAAGAGAAGAACGCATGGTCTTGAGTCAATGGATATTCTAAAGGCCTATGATATCCCGGTTGTGGATTCAAGGATCGCTAAAACGCTTCCGGAAGCTATACAGGCAGCAGAGGATATGGGTTATCCGGTTGTCATGAAGATACTTTCTCCTGATATTTCCCACAAGACAGATGTAGGCGGTATCCGCCTGAACCTTAAACATGCAGATGACGTTGAACTTGCGTACAATTCCATGATGTCTGATGTCAGGCACTATATGCCGGATGCTGCAATTACCGGTGTGCAGCTCCAGAAGATGATAAGTGGCGGCAAAGAGGTTATCATAGGTATGGACAGGGACCCTCAGTTCGGTCCGCTGTTAATGTTCGGCCTTGGTGGCACATATGTGGAATTCCTGAAGGATGTCTCGTTTGCAGTTGCTCCTGTTACAGGGGCAGAGGCAAAACACATGGTATCATCCATCAAGACATATCCTCTTATAGCGGGCGTGAGAGGAGAGGTTGCATCAGATATTGATTCTATAATCAGGACTTTGCTGAAGGTGTCACAGCTGGTCACGGATTTTCCGGAGATACTGGAATTTGAGATTAATCCTTTAATGGTAATGTCTGAAGGTCAGGGATGTGTTGCGATGGATATCAGGTTCACCCTGAAAACTTAAATGATAGAGGAAGAGGTAATATGGCTTCAATATTGATCAGTTCATCAGAGGAGTTCTCAGGCAAGAGCTCCATATGCATGGGTCTGGGGAGAATTTTCCAGGAAAGTGGTCTGAAAGTAGGTTACATGAAACCGGTGGGTAATCTGCTAATAGATGTACATGGCTCCCTTAGGGATGAGGATTCCGAAGGTATCAGGAAACTGCTTGGGATAGCTGACCCCGGCAAGTACATAACTCCTATTCACCTGACAGACAGCCTTATAGATGATGCCCTCAGGGGTGTGGAAAAGGATCTTGATGAGAGACTCATTGAGGCCTATTCAGTCATATCCGGGGATAAAGATATTGTGTTCATAGAGGGTACCGGAGGTATTGGGGGTGGTTCTATGTATGGTCTTTCTGACCCGGAAATCGCTTCCAAGCTGGGAACACGGATACTTCTTGTAACACGCTTTGATTCGATTTCCGCAGTTGACAGGATACTGTGCGACATGCGTATAATCGGGAACAATGAGATGCTCATTGGTCTGATACTCAATGAGGTCCCGGCTAATATGGAAGACAGGGTCTCAGAGCTTGTGGTGCCTTTCCTTGAGAAGAAAGGCATAAAGGTCTTTGGTATGATCCATGAGGATGATACCCTGCGCTCGGTCTTCATTTCCGAGATAGTGGAAGATCTGCATGCAGAAGTGCTTGTGGCTCCGGACAAACTTGACCAGCTTGTTGAGCATTATCTTGTGGGTGCAATGGAGGTTGGTTCTGCAATAAAGTACTTCCGGAGACAACCCAACAGTGCTGTCATCACAGGTGGTGACAGGGCTGATATACAGATGGCAGCGATCGAATCCAGAGTGAAATGTCTCATACTGACAGGCAATATGCGCCCAAGCGGCGCTGTCCTGGCAAGTGCCGAGGAAGCAGGGATACCGGTGATCCTTGTGCGGGGAGATACTATGAACACTATCGAAAGAATGGAACACCTGATCGGGCATGCAAATATTAAACAGCAGGTCAAACTTGACAAGGTCATAGAACTCATAAATAGCAATCTTGATGTTCCTGCAATTGCTGAGAGTATAGGTGTCAAGCTCAAAAATTAAGGGCTTGTATCCTGCATCATCACAATAACCGTTGAATGTGGTGACAAAGCATGTGCAACACGTAGATAGATGGAAAGATCGAAGGATTGATCGAAGGATAGATAGAAAGAAGGAAAGAAAAAGGTTTCAAGGAAAAAGAATACTAATCTCCTTGATCGATACCTTATGAAGATTCCAGCATCTTTGTCCTCTCTTTTAAGCTTTCCACAACAGCAGGGTCCTGCAGAGTGCTAACATCACCAGGATCCTTTTCATTTGCAATGGCTTTCAGCACCCTCCTCATTATTTTTCCACTCCTGGTTTTTGGTAGGTCATCTGAGAATATTATATGTCTTGGGCGTGCAAAAGGACCTATGTTCTTTTCAGCATACATCCGCAGTTCTTTTTTGAGCTCTTCGCTCTCTTTTATTCCTGACCGTAGGGTGACGTAGCAATATATCACTTCTCCCCTCAGCTCATCTTCCTTCCCGACCACTCCGGCTTCTGCAACTGAAGGATGTGATACGAGTATGCTTTCAAATTCAGCACTTCCTATACGATGTCCTGAAACCTTGATGACATCGTCAACACGTCCTATTATCCAGAAATAACCATCTTCATCCATTTTGGCCCCATCGCCTGCAAAGTATGTCCTGTTGTCCCACTTGCTCCAGTATGTTTCTATGAAGCGTTCCTCATTCCCGAATACCGTACGGACCATACTGGGCCACGGTTCCATGATCGCCAGATAGCCATCCTTTCCGGGTTCCACTTCATTACCTTTCTCATCCAGGACCGCAGCTTTTATTCCTGGCATGGGGAGTGTGGCACATCCGGGTTTTGTTGTCGTTATCCCCGGCAGGGGTGAGATCATTATCATCCCGGTCTCGGTCTGCCACCATGTGTCAACAATAGGACATCTGCCCTGTCCGATGTTCTCATGATACCAGAGCCATGCACCCGGGTTGATGGGTTCGCCCACAGAACCGATAAGCCTTAGTGTGGATATATCATGCATTTGTGGCCACGAAGGCCCCCATTTCATGAATGTCCTGATAGCAGTGGGTGCTGTGTAGAGAATAGTTACTTTGTGTCTTTCTATCAGGTCCCAGTATCTGTCTTTCTCAGGATGATCCGGGGCTCCTTCGTATGTCACAATGGTGGCTCCGTTGGCCAGCGGTCCGTAGACCAGATAAGAGTGACCGGTGATCCATCCGCAATCTGCAGTACACCAGTAGATGTCCTCGTCCTTCAGGTCGAAAACGAATCTTGTGGTAGTATGGGTTGCCACCATGTAGCCTCCTGTTGTGTGCACTATTCCCTTTGGTTTGCCTGTGGTACCGCTTGTATACATCAAAAAGAGCATATCCTCGGAGCTCATAATCTCTGGCTCACATGAACTGTCCGAACCTTTCATTACTTCATGCCACCAGACATCTCTTCCATCTTTCATGGACACATCATTTTCTATATGTCTGACAACGATGACCTTCTCAACAAGTCCGCAGGAGCGAATACCATCATCAACCTTGTTCTTCTGCTCCACTATCTTTCCCCTGCGCGAGTATCCGTCACAGGTTATAAGTATTCTGCTATTCGCATCTCCTATGCGTGTGGCCAGTGACTCCCCTGAGAATGCTGCAAAAACAACACTGTGAGGCGCTCCTATACGTGCACATGCAAGCATGGATATGATGACTTCAGGTATCATGGGCAGATAGATGGTCACAATATCGCCTTTACCCACTCCCATACCCTTAAGGACATTTGCAAAACGGCAAACTTCTTCCAGCAGTTCCTTATAGGTGTATTTACGGATATCCCCTCTCTCTCCTTCCCATATTATCGCTGTCTTGTCAGCTCTCTTTTGCAGATTCACATCAAGACAATTGTAGCATGCGTTAAGTTTACCTCCTGTGAACCATCTGGCATGAGGCGGCTCCCACTCAAGGACGCTGTCCCACTTTCGATGCCAGTGGAGATTTTCTGCGTTCTCTTCCCAGAACCCTTGCGGATCCTTTTCAGTTCTGCTGTATATTTCAGGGTCATTGACTATTGCGTTCCTGGCAAAATCTTCTGGTGGTCTGAAGTCGGTAACGTCTTTTTCAGATGTGTCTGATTTCTCTCCCATGATAACACCCACTTAAGGAAAAATCCCTGTATAATGATTGTATCAATTTGTTTATATGGTTTGTCGTGGGGATAAAAAAAGAAAATCAACAGATCAAATATAAGTATATTGAAAAGTAACATTAAAAAAATAAGAGCAAAAAAGATAGGATTAAAACAGAAATTCAAATGCTGCAAACAATTTAAGGATTATTTGCTCATCATCTCCAGTACATCACATACCTTATTGATAGTATCAACTGCGGTCTTCATTCCTTCTTCATCTTCTGCGGCTGGTTTACGAAGAATGCCACCAAAGTGCCCTCCATCGCCAACCACTATCATTCCATGTATGTGCATCCATTCGTGAATTGACTGTATGGTCTTTTCCTGGCCTCCGTTCCTGGAACCACCCACAGCCATTGCAGCGCCTATCTTGTTGCTGAGCCTGAATCCCTGCCGTCTGTGCAGCACACTCCTGTCACAGAGAGCTTTTAATTGGGCTGTCATCGTGCCGAAATAAACAGGTGATGACACTACTATCGCGTCAGCCTCTGCAAGTTTTCCATATACAGGCTGCATATCATCGTCAATAGGACATCTGTTCTCAGAAGCACAGACACCGCATGCAGTACATGGTGCTATTCCGGACGAGGATATGAATACAGTATCTGTTTCAAAACCTCTCTGATCTGCTATCTTCAATACTTCCCTGATCAAAGTATCGTTATTTCCACCTGCTTTAGGGCTTCCTGATATTCCAAGTATCTTCATATGATCACCGTTTTTCAATAGAGTGCAAAAGATATTAGTTTTTGGTTTTTCTTCATGGAAAAGGTATAATAAGATTAGTTCATTTAGGCAAAAAATAAAAGCACAAATGACATTTATATATTATATACCATTTATATATTATATGCCATTTATATCCTTATATTTAGTTTATATATTGATCAATGGTCATTCAGGTTAAAAGAAACGGTGATGGAATTTTGACTACCAGGGACTATCTTACTATTGATGATTTTGATGTGAACGGCAAGACCATACTTGTACGGGTGGATCTGAACACACCTATGGACACCGAAGGCAACATTCTTGATGATATGAGGATAAAGAGCCATATACCTACCATAAAGGACCTTGAAGATGCAAAGGTTGTGCTCATGGCTCATCAGAGCAGGGCGGGGAAAAAGGATTTCACAACCATGAAACCACATTCTATGGTCATGTCCCAGTACCTGGGAAAAGATGTGAAGTATGTGGATGATATCTTCGGTACATATGCAAGGTCTTCCATCTCATCAATGGAAAATGGTGATGTCATATTACTTGAGAATGTCAGGTTCTATTCGGAGGAAAGCATAGAAAGGTCTGCTAAGGACCATACAGGTACTCATATGGTGCGCAAGCTCTCCCCTCTGGTTGATATTTTCCTGAATGATGCATTTGCAGTTTCCCACAGAAGCCACCTTTCCATCATGGGTTTCACTGAAACCCTTCCATCAGGTGCCGGCAGGGTTATGGAAAAGGAGATAAGCTCTCTGGACCGGGGTATAAAGGGTGGGGAGAGGCCATGTATCTTTGTTCTGGGTGGTGCTAAGGTTGATGACTCCCTGAAAGTTGCGGAGAATGTGCTGGTAAACGGAGGTGCTGACAGGGTACTTGTTACAGGTGTTGTTGCAAATGTCATGCTTGCGGCCGCAGGTGTGGATATTGGTCCGGTGAATCTGGATTTCATTGAGTCTCAGGGTTATAAGGAGCAGATAACAAGAGCAAAGCAGGTACTTGACAGGTTCAATGGGAAGATAGGTATACCTCAGGATGTTGCCTTTAATGATGGCGGTGAAAGGGTCGAGGTACAGGTTAGCGAACTGCCGGACGGTAATCTTCCAATAAACGATATCGGACTTGAGACAATAGTTGCATTTTGTGAAGAGATCAAGAATGCAAAGACCGTTGTCCTGAACGGTCCGGCAGGTCTTTCCGAGGTAGAGCCCTTTGCTCTTGGAACACATGAGATCATCAGGGCTGCTATCAATTCCGAGTATTCGATCGCAGGTGGGGGTCACATCTCAGCAGAGATAAGGAACCTCGGCTTTGAGGACAAGTTCTCTCATTTAAGCACAGGCGGCGGTGCATGCATCGATTATCTTGCAGGCGAGGACCTGCCCGGGATTGAGGCGCTCAAAGCAGCTGCTTCACGATACAGACTTAACAGATGAGAGAGTAGTTCAATGTGAGCATAATGGGAGCATAACGGGAGTATTGTGCATGAGTGAAGGAGCAAAGTTGCTTTCAGATTCCCAAGGCGGGGCGGCTGTCCGGCTTGCCAGGAATACCATTGAAACTTATTTGAGAACCGGTAAAATGATGGACGGATCAGAGAGTCATCTTCCTGCAGTATTCAACGAAAACCGCGGGGTTTTTGTGACACTGACCAAAAAGGGGAATCTTCGGGGTTGTATAGGTCACCCGTATGCAGACTCGCCTCTCATGGGTGCTATCACTGATTCTGCACTCTCCGCGGCTCTGCGGGATCCCAGATTTCCTCCGGTAAGTATCAAAGAGATGAGCAACATTACCATAGAGGTGACCATACTGACCAGGCCGGAACTCATAGATGTGCCACCAAAGGATCTTCCATCTTCCATCAGGATCGGAAAACACGGTCTGATCGTAAAGAGCGGTCACAGGCAGGGTCTGCTTTTACCACAGGTAGCACCGGAAAATGACTTTGATGAGGTAGAGTTCCTGAGCCATACATGCCTCAAAGCCGGCCTGCCCCATGATGCATGGGTGATGGGCGCAGAGGTGTATTGCTTTGAAGGCCAGATATTCTCTGAAAAAGAACCTGGTGGCGAAATCTTTGAAAAGGATCTCAGCAAAGGATCATGTTCAAAGGACTAAATGCCTGTTTTAATTTCAATTCTCCTTGTTCATTCAAAGGTAGCTCTCAAGTATTTTTAGAATTCCCTCTATATCCCTCTCAAGTGCATTAACGGACATTTCCATCATTATATTGACAATACCCTCATCTCCAAAAGTCCTGAAATCGGTTTTCAGCCCAAGGACGGGTATTTTCCTGGCGTATGCGTATCCCATCTCCCATGCGGTTCCTGAGTCCACATCACTGCCACCGTCCAGTACGGCAAGTACGATGTCTGATGTATCAATTCCATGGACATCGTTCTCAAAAATCGTTCTTTGTCTTTCTTCAATCCGACCGGACCGAGTATCGTTGCCGTCTTCCTGTGGAAGGAAAACCTTAAAACCCATCTCAACGAGTCTGTCCCTCAACAGCACATTGAAATCCCTTTCAGCCTGTGAAAAAAGTGGCCCTGCTAAATATATCTGTTTTTTTCCATCCATTATTTTCCGTCCTTTGAATTTAAGAGAAATGTATATTGTCAGTCTGCTTAATAATATTGTTGTAAGCAGGGTGAAACTAATTTCAAGTTCTTCAGCGCTCACTAATCATTGTATTTTCATTGACTTTGATTTCCAACATTGAATATGAAGGTGTCAATGGGCCCTTTAAAAGAGCGTTGCCTCTTCACAGGGCTGGTTTTTTCAAGGAATCAGTTAAATATACCGTTGCACACTCTTATTTATGGCGATCTGAAATCCTTATTGCCTATAAAAAAACCTGCGGGGTTAGATCATTAGCATACGGACCATCAAGTCAGACATTGATTTCATAGAGGATATGGTAAGGGGGAGCTATTTTTCCCTGCTTTATACAAAAACAGAGGAATTTGTAGATATAGCTGCTGCTTTCATTGACGGAGGTCTCAGGAACAACGAATGTTGTCTATGGGGTATTTCCGGGCAGTTTGAGATTGACAATGCCAGGAATGTACTAAAGGAAGCAGGACTGGATGTGGACCGATATCTGGAAACAGGCCAGCTTATCATCTCTTCGTGTAATGAATGTTATATTGCAGGAGAAGGCGCTGTCTCTGAAATGGACCTTAATAAATGGCAGGAGATCTATGATATTGCAATAGCGCAAGGTTATGAAGGTCTGCGGGTCGTAGACAAGTTCACCATCGTAGGTGAAGATGCCTGGGAACGTTTTGTTGAATATGAAAAGAAGGCCATGGACCTTATCAAGATTAAAGGTATTGTGGGTCTGTTCGCATTTTTACAGGAGGCCCGTACAAGGTCTGAGATACTGGAAATTATAGGAATGCATGACGGCACCATCATAGAACAGAACGGCAGGTGGACCCTGCTTCAGAGTTCCTCGTCATGTAAGACCATCCGCAAAGAAACACATTTTCCAGATGATATGCTTGAGAATGTGTGGACAGGTGTCTGGGCTGTGGATAAGCACGACAACATCATTTACTTCAACAAAGGCATGGAATCGATCTCAGGCCTGTCAAAAGGTGATGTTTTCGCAAAGAAGCTTGTCAGTTTCATACCCCGAAATGATGAAGAAGATGGGCTTGGTTTTGTTGATCTCTTCCGCATGGCAAAGGAGAGCCTCCAATCCCGAAGCTATGATATATTCCCTTTCATCAAACCGGACGGCCAGTTCATCTATCACAGTGGTTTCCTGCTCCCGCTGACAGATGAAGATGGTAATTACGGGGGCATGATCGGGACCATCGGCAAACTTGTAGAGCAAAGGATCGATCCGGTGACACTTAAGGATAAGTTCAAGTCCATGGAAAAACTTGAAGATATTTACAGAACCAGTCCTGTTGTTGCTTTTCTATGGATTGCTGAAGATGATTGGCCGGTGGCATTTGTGTCGGAGAACATCTCCCAGTTCGGTTACACTCCTGAAGACCTGACATCAGGAAAACTCAACTATGGTGATATGATCCATCCTGATGATCTGGATACTGTCCGGACCGATGTCTTCCAGCTTGAGATACAGGGCAAGATGTTCTTTTCAAAAGAGTATCGTCTGCTGACAAAGGCAGGAGATATCAGGTGGGTTACTGAGAGATCGTACCTTATACGTGATGAGAAAGGAGGTCCTGCATATTACCAGGGTATAGTCATCGATATCACTGACAGGAAAAAGGCTGAAGAGGTTGCACTGGAGGCAGAGAAGAAATACCGTCTGATCTTTGAAAATTCCCCACTGGGCCTTTTCCATTTCAATGAAAAGGGAATCATTACCCACTGCAATGAGAAATTCCTGGAAATAATGCAGCTCAGGACTAAAAAAGATATAATAGGTTTCAATCTTATGGATTCCATTGTAGACAAGAGGATGAAAGAGGCGGTAGACAAGGCCCTCTCAGGTGAACAGGGTTATTTTGAAGGCAAATATCATACCGTTTCAAGTAATGTCACAATTAACATTAAGGCACATTTCAGTCCAAATTTATCCGCTGACGGAACCCTGCATTGTGGTATAGGGGTATTTGAAGATATTTCGGAACTTAAGAAAGCAGAAGAAGCTTTTTTTGAAGCTGAAAAGAAATACCGTTTGATTTTTGAGAACTCTCCTCTGGGAATATTCCATTTCAATGCCCAGGGTATAGTAACCCACTGCAATGAGAAATTCCTGCAGATATTAGGTTTGGAGAAAAAGGAGGAAATAATCGGTTTTAACATGGTCATGCTTATCAAGGATAAAACGATGAAACAGGCTATAGACGATGTTCTTTCCAGGAAGGCAGGTCATTTTGAAGGCAAATACCACACGGTCCTAACTGACAGGGATGTCTACTTAAAGGCGGATTACAGTCCTAATATCGCAGATGATGGTACTTTCCTTGGTGGTATTGGTATCTTTGGAGATATATCTGTACGTAAAAAAGCAGAAGAAGCTTTGCGTCTTGATGAGTCCCGGCTTGAGGCTCTTTTGAAGATCACCCAGTTTACAGATACCTCTCTTCGGAGTATAGCTGATTTTGTGCAGGAGGAGGCCGTCAGGTTGACACAGAGCAAGATAGGTTATCTTGCTTTTTTGAATGAGGATGGTACAGTCCTTAAGGTCTATTCATGGTCTAAGAACATAATGAAAGAATGCAAGGTCAAAGGCATGAAACTTGAATACCCCCTTGGCAGTACAGGCCTGTGGGGTGAGCCTATCAGGCAAAAGAAGGCTATCATAATTAACGATTTTGAGGCTTCAAATCCCCTTAAGCACGGTTATCCCGAGGGTCACATCAGGCTTAAACGCTACATGAGCATCCCGATATTCGATGGGAAGAAAATAGTAGGTGCCGCGGGTGTTGCAAACAAGGAGGGGGATTATGATAAAGCTGATGTGAGGCAGCTGACCCTTTTCATGGAAGGGATGTGGAGGATCATACAGCGGCAGAAGGCAGAGGATACGCTGCGGGAATATGCCGATGAGCTATCCAGGGTCAATGAAGAGCTTTCAATGACAAATGTTGAACTTTCATCAGCCAACGAGGAGCTGAAATCCCTGGATCGTATGAAGGATGAGTTCCTGTCCAATGTGAGCCATGAGTTCAAAACCCCCCTTACCTCTATACAGGGATACAGCCAGCTGATAGCAGATGGTACCCTGGGCCAGATAAACGCTCAACAGCAAAAAGCTGTCGATACGGTGATCAGGAACTCAGAGCGCCTGCGCAGGCTTGTGGATTCACTGCTATATCTTAGCAGGGCACAGTCAGGGAAGCTCAACTATTCTTTTGAGACTGTAAACCTTTCAGATGTCATTGATAATTCCATCCAGGACCTTGCACTCCAGGCCCAGGGTAAGAATATCAGTCTTGAGAAGAACATAGCAGCTGACCTGCCTCATGTGACCGCAGATCATGATAAGATGATGGATGTCTTTGTAAACCTGGTGGATAATGCTATCAAGTTCACACCTTCAGGTGGAAAGGTTACCATTTCCGCAAATACATCAGGGGGTGTTCTACATCTTACTGTGGAAGATAATGGTATCGGTATTCCTGCAGATAAGATCCCAAACCTCTTTGAACGTTTCTATCAGGTCGATTCCTCGGTGAAGAGAAGGTATGGTGGAACAGGGCTTGGTCTGTATATCTGTAAAAAGATAGTTGAGGACCACAATGGTCACATCCGTGTCACAAGTGAAGAAGGTAAAGGAACAACGATACACATAGATCTCCCATTGAAGCAATAAGCGCTCACTGGTAATTGCCCTGCAGTTATCTGCTTTAATTGTATGTAAACGGATATTTATTTGTAGTCTTTAATCTATAGTTTCTCTGCTAACGATGGTGATAAGTATGAAAATTATAATCATAGGCGGTTTTCTTGGAAGCGGTAAGACAACTACATTGAGAAACCTTGGAAAACATCTCATTGATAAAGGGCATAAGATAGCTATAATTGTCAATGAGGTGGGTGAGGTCGGAGTGGACGGCGAGACCATTTCAAGCAGTGGCCTTGTGACAAAGGAGCTGACCAGTGGTTGTATCTGCTGTTCCCTTAAGATAAGTATGGAGCATACTCTGCAGGCAGTGATAGAGGAATATGGTCCGGACGTGGTGATCATAGAACCTACCGGGATCGCCTTCCCGCTGCAGATCAAGGAGCATATAGAGCTTATGGATATAGGTAATGTGTCATTCGCCCCTGTGGTCACCATCGTTGATGCCAGCAGGTTCGGTGTTGAATGGAAGGAGATACCCAAGTTCATCGAGAACCAGATAAAGGAATCAGAGATCGTTTGTGTGAATAAGATAGACCTTGTGGACAGTGAGGCTATTGCGACCTCTACAAGGATGGTCCTGGGAATAAATCCCGATGCTATTGTTGTGGAATTCTCGGCAAAGAATGCTGACGAGAAGTTTGAAAGGTTCATGGACCTGCTGACTGGTGAAAGTGTTATCCGGCAGGAGCGTGAGGACCTTAATTCAATTGAGGTCTCCGGAGTTGGAAGTTATGCAGGTGAGTATTCCATCATCTCTGAAAACATGCATACGGATAAGGTAACAACGATGCTGGTGCATCTGCTCATGGATATCAGGGAGAGGGTCAGGCAGCTAAATCCTGAGTTCATAGGCCATATAAAAATTAGCCTGAGGTTTAAGGAAGGCCTTGTCAAGGGCAGCCTTACATCCTCTGAGGGTGAGCCGGTGGTTGAGATCCTTGATGAGAAAGGAAACGGAGAAGAACACCTGAAATTCCTCAGTGCGGTCACAAAGGTCCCCAAGGAGGAACTGGTGCAGATAGTGGACAGCTGCATCCGGGATACACTGGGAAAGGAAGGCATGTCATTTGAAAAGGTAAGCTCGCAGGTCCATGACGATCCAAATCTGATAAAACTTGATCTGTAGCCCTGTCCAGTTTAATTTTTTTATGGAACTGCAGATGTCAAATAGACATTTGTCTGTGTTCATCTGCGGTCCTTTTTTGGGTCTAAAGCACAGGGAATTCACTTTCCCGGGAGCTGAGTGCCTTCTAAAGATCCGTTTGGCAGACTTCATCCGCGAAGCAGGTTATTTTTCAGAGTGCAGAATCTCAATTGATAAATAGCATTGAAACATCTTTCCTTACTATGAAACAGAACTGTGAATCCGAAGTGATGGAATCGCTTGCAAAGACCATTCTTGTAGCTGCACGGACTGCTCCAAAGGGTAAAGGTGTGGATGATATCGTGACCTTCCTCCTTGATGAAGCTGACAGGATGAGGCTTGCGGATAAGATGGAGGAGCTCAGTCATATAAAGGATATGAAATTCCTGATCCGTGATGCAAAGAATATCAGGGATGCTGACTGCCTGGTGCTGATCGGCTTAAAATCTACCGGCGTGAGCTCACTTAACTGCGGTGCGTGTGGATTTGCTACATGTAAGGAAATGCTTGAGCAGAAAAAGGTCAGTGTAGAGTTCACAGGCCCCCAGTGTATGATCAAATACATGGACCTGGGCATTGCGGTCGGATGTGCCGCAGCAAAGGCAAAGGACCTGTGCATTGACAACAGGGTACTGTATTCAGCAGGTGCTGCAGCATGTTACTTCGATATGATAGATGCTGATGTGGCCATGGCCATTCCGTTAAGTGTAAAGGGGAAGAATATCTTCTTTGACAGACCATCTACAAGGTAGGTGGTCGGTGGAACATCTACAAGGTAGGTGGTCGGTGGAACATCTACAAGGTAGGTGGTCGGTGGAACATCTACAAGGTAGGTGGTCGGTGGAACATCTACAAGGTAGGTGGTCGGTGGAACATCTACAAGGTAGGTGGTCGGTGGAACATCTACAAGGTAGGTGCTTGTTTGACCCATTCTCTGTGAACTCAGCGGTTCAAATTCAAGGTGTGTGTTTCCCAAGGGCAGAGAATTCCAGAATAAATAGCTCTTCTTTCTCATTTTATGCCCGCACATTGTTAATATTTGTAATATGAACAAAAAACTATAATTGCGATTATAGCTATATGTTAAGATCGGGAGTGTTGCGAAATTACATGTTTGCCTGATACGGGCTTTCAACAGGCTATGTAATTAAAAAACATGTCTCAATGGAGGCAGTGGATGAAAAAGATACTGATAATCTCAATGTTACTGCTGGCAATGCTGATGCCGGTTGCAAGTGCCGATATAGTCAACGATCTGGATAACAGGGTCGATGAATACAATGAGAATGTAGAATATGTTCCTTCTTATCTGAAATCCCTTCTGGGAAACGAGGTAATCGAACTGGTCATAGTTACTGATGATGGAGATGAGCGCCACATCAAAGTGGTCACAGAAGACGCTTACATCACCACCTTTGAAGAAGTGGATGAAGACACGGACTTTGGGGCAACAACGATAGTCGGAGCAAACGAAGCCACAGTAAGGACCATCATCAGCTCTTCAGACCCCCTTAAGGAATTCATAGCCGCAAAAGACAACGGCGAAATCATGATCGAGCCGGTAGGTCTTGTTAATACTGTGAAGTACACCGTTGCCAATGTGGTCATGAAAGTAGCATCGTTTTTCGGATTCTGATGGCTGGGTCTGAAAGTGATGTCAGGAGAGAGGATATCTAATTGGCTTTTAAAATGGCTCTGTAGAAATCCTTTCTTTATTAATGAACCATAGACAAATACGGATACAATCAACTCTGTAAGAGGTGAGTGTATCTGCGTTTCACAAATTATTGATAATAGGTTTTCTACAGAGCCTTTAATATCGTATTTCTAATTAGACATCCTTTTTTGTTCGATTTATTAGTTTAATCGATTTTAACAGATATCAATAGTTGATTTTTGCTGATGTTTTTAGTGGATGATGGCTATTAACCCTGGTATAGGGAAAAAGGATCTTCAGTCCTTTGCTTAGTTAAGAGAATACAAAGGTCCTATCTAATAGTATGCTGTCATTATGCCATTATGCCAATCTCACCCACCCAAAGCGCAACCATTATAGCACTAAAACCACTTCTCCTTCAGTATATTTGATACTGACCTTAGGTGAAGATCATGATTAAAGCAGGAATTATCGGTGCATCGGGGTATACCGGGGGGGAGCTTATGCGCTTGCTTCTGGGCCATCCCGAGGTCAATGTTACGGTGGCTACTTCAAGGAAGCTTGCGGGAACAGATGTGTGTGATACGCATGCACATCTCAGGGGGCTTGTGGATCTTGAGTTCCAGAATGTGGGGGCCGGGGAAGTTAGGTCTCGGTGTGATGTGGTGTTTGCGGCTGTGCCACACGGTACTGCCATGGACATAGTGCCACATCTCATTGACGGGAAAACAAAGGTTATAGACCTGAGTGCGGATTACAGGCTCAGGACGGATATCTTCGAGTCTGTTTACGGGCTGAAGCATAAGGATCCCAGGGAGGCGGTGTTCGGTCTGCCGGAGCTTCATCCGGAGGTTGCGGATGCGGGCTTTGTGGCAAATCCCGGTTGCTTCCCCACAGGTGCTGTGCTGGCCGCTGCTCCGCTGGCAAAGGCAGGACTTATCAGCTCGGTGGTATTTGACTCAAAATCAGGGATAACCGGTGCAGGGGTTGAGCCTTCACAGACATCACACTATCCCAACATGGCCGAGAACGTGCAGGCATATAAACTCACCACTCACAGGCATGTGGCTGAGTTTGTGCAGGAGCTCAGCAGGCTGGACAATTCCCTGACAAACATCAGTTTCACACCTCACGTTGTGCCATCCATCAGGGGCATACTCACAACATCCCATATATTCACCCGGGAAAAACTGAAGCTGGAAGATGTCCGGTCAATGTATGAGGAGATGTATGCGGACAAACCCTTCGTGCGCGTGATAAAGGGTATTCCGTCCCTTGGTGCTGTTCGTGGTTCTAACTTCTGTGACATAGGTTTTGAAGTTGACAGGCACAACAACCGCATAGTTGTGGTCTCAGCCATTGACAATCTCGTAAAGGGTGCATCCGGGCAGGCCATACAGAACATGAATATTATGTGTGGTTTTGATGAGATAGAAGGACTGTGGAATGCTGCAACCTTCCCCTGAGTGCAAATCCTGAAATATTATAGTAAAGTAAGGTATTATCATGGACGTTAAAGACGTAATGAATCCCAACGTTGTCACCTGCTCCCCGGACACCCCCATAAGGGAGGTAGCTACTCTCCTGAAGCAGAACAGCATCAGTGGTCTTCCGGTCGTGGAAGATGGCGAGGTAGTAGGCATAGTTTCCGAGGGCGACATACTGAGATTGCTGGAAATACCCAAACACGGCGGTCTGTGGCTGCCAAGTCCGTTCGAGGTCATAGAAGTGCCCATACGTGAGCTGCTGAACTGGGAAGAGACCAAGAACATGCTCGAGGACATAGGCTCAAAGCCGGTAAGGGAAATAATGAAAAGGTCTGTTTACACGATAAGTCCTGAGAGATCCATAGAGGATGCCTCCTCAATCATCAGCAGGCACAGGATAAACCGTCTACCGGTTGTGGATGAAGACGGGCAGCTTGTAGGTATAGTAACACGTGGGGACATAATTGCAGGTCTGGGGCAATTATAATCTAATTGAGAGATATTATTTGACAGATATAATTTGAGCGATACTTAGAGAGATACTATTTAAGATGCTATTAGAGAGATACTATGAAATTCATTGAAGGCGGTATCTGTGCTGTAAAAGGCGTACGTGCTGGCGGGATAAAACCAGGAAAGATGGGAATAGCGGTCATCCAGGCAGAAGGGAACGCTGCCGGAGTATATACCAGAAACAGGGTCATCGCGGCTCCGCTGGCGGTTACCAGGGACCATATCTCAAAGACCGGCAGGCTTGCAGGTGTTATTGTGAACAGTGGCAATGCAAACGCTTTCACAGGTCTTCAGGGACTGGCAGATGCACGGATAATGGCGTCCACTCTTGCATCAAAGCTTGGTGTCGATGAGGATCTCATAGGTGTTGCATCAACAGGGGTTGTTGGCCGCAAGCTCGATACCGGCTGGATCAGTGCCCATATACAGGAGGCCCTTGACTCCATGGGCGAGGATGCCGATGCAAGCATGAGGGCAGCGCGTGCGATTATGACTACGGACACCGTCCCGAAAGAGATAGCCATCGAGATGGACAGCGGCATCCGTATAGCAGGCATTGCCAAGGGGTCCGGGATGATAGAGCCAAATATGGGTACCATGCTTGCTTTTGTCTACACGGATGCGGATATTTCCCCACAGGTCCTTCATTCATGCTTAAGCACTTCAGTGGACAAGAGCTTTAACATGGTGGTTGTGGACGGTGACACCAGCACCAACGATATGGTACTTGTGACCGCAACCGGTGCTTCAGGCATCAGCCCCGCAACCGGTGATTTCCAGTCCGGGCTTGACCTCGTGCTGACAGAACTTGCCAGGATGATAGCCATCGATGGTGAGGGTGCGACCAAGCTCATAGAATCCAAAGTAACCGGTGCAGCCACGCAAGAGGATGCCCGTCTGGTTGCAAAGGCGATAGTCCGCTCCCCGCTGGTCAAGTCCGCCATCTTCGGCGAGGACCCCAACTGGGGCCGTATCGTGGTGGCAGCAGGCTACTCAGGTGCCGACATGGACCAGACAAAGATCTCCCTGTCCTTCTCAGCCGGCACCCATGTCGTGGAGCTTGTAAAGGACGGCAGGGTTGTAAGTAATAATGACGATACCCTGGACCAGTTAAGATCCATCATGTCACAGGATGAGATATTCATCATAACAGACCTTGGCATGGGGCATGAGAGTGCAACGGCCTGGGGTTGTGACCTGACATATGATTATGTCAGGATCAATGCGGAATATACGACCTGATTCCAAAGGACGAAGATACAGGATATATTGGATGGCCAGCATGGCACAACAGGTCTGCTGGTGAACGAGCGCCTGACAGATCATCCGGAAGTGGAGATCCTGGAAATCTCCTATGAAAAGCGCCATGATAGGAACTGGGTAACAGACCTAACTCAACTGCTTAGCATCGTTGAAGACTGGAGCGGTGATATGCCTGGATTCTTATACTGTGGTGATTTTTACTTGTAAACGCTAAATAATTAATTATATTTTATAATATTCATTGTTTTTTTGAAAGTAGTTTCTGCTAAAGTATTGGTTGAAATTGTCATATTCAGCTCATCCGGGCGAGTTGTTTAAATCTTCTTTTTCAATTCGTGTTCTTGACAGCCCCACGTAATTCTTCAGGAAGTGCAATTGCTGTCTTCATCTCCTGTTGAATTTCATTTCGAACTCTGAAACATGTTTCTATGTTTTACTACCGAGGTTGTATTAATAAAAATTATATACAATCTATATGTATATTATTATGGACAAATCCCTCGTCACAAAATATACTGTGTAGAGCCACCACTTCTCTTAATAACAAAACATGCCATGGTGATTGAATGTATATACCTGCCTCAGATGTGCAAGAGATAATCGATAGCATAGAATCTCTCGGTACCCGGGAGAATGAGACTGTCCTTATAATGCTTGCTGATAAACATTTACCTGATGTTGACTCCCTTATAAAGGAGCTTAACCACAGGAAGATAGACTTTTTTGGTGCTATATTCCCCGGATTGATATATGGTTCAGAAAAATTCCATTCAGGAGCAATAGTTCAGTCACTTCCTGTCAAGCAAAGGCCGGTATTGGTCCGAAGCATCAGTAATCCCATAAACTGTCTGGAAGATCAGCTGATGCCGGGCATCAGATCATATGAAGACTCTCCAACAGCCTTTATTATTGTGGATGGTCTCTCCCATACGATAGTTCCCTTCCTTTCTTCTGTCTTTAATATGTTTGCAGGCTCTATCAATTATCTGGGAGGAGGTGCTGGTTCCCTTTCCTTTGAAGAGCAACCCTGCATCTTTAACCCCGATGGTTTCTTCAAGGACAGTGCTATCATCGCTTTCCTTGATGTTCAAAGCAGTATTGGTGTACGCCATGGATGGAACAGGTTCATGGGGCCTCTGGTCGCAACAAAGACCGATGGCAATACCATAAAAGAACTTAACTGGAAGAATGCCTTTGAAGTATTCCGCGAAGCTGTGGAAAGAGACTCAGGAAGACAGTTAGTCCATGACAATTTCTTTGAGATATCTGTCGATTATGCCTTTGGGATAGTTTGTGAGGACGAAGAGGATATTGTGCGTGACGCCCTTAAAGTGAATGATCAAGGAGAGCTCATCTGTGCCGGAGAGGTTCCGGAGAATGCGGTTCTTAATATCATGAAAGGGGAGGACGCTTTGCTTATCAAAGCTGCTGAGCAGGCAGTGGAGGATTGTCTGGCAGCAGGTATAAAGGATGTAGACCGCTGCATTGTCATGGATTGCATTGCCAGGACAATGTTCCTCAAAGAGGATATCAATGAGGAACTCAGTGTTATTGCCAAAAGCCTGGTTTCCGGGCAGATTCATGTTGTCCCTGAAGGCGCTCTCTCTATCGGAGAGATAGCTTCAAGGGGAGAGGGTATACTGGAGTTCTTCAATAAGACGATGGTCATAGGGGTATTCAATGGACCAAAACACAGAATACGCAGAGATATTTAACCAGGTATCCGTTCTCTATGAACTGTCTCTGTCAACCGGCAATTCACTGGATGTTCAGGAGAATTGTGACAGGTTCCTGAAAAAGCTGATGTCAAGGAAGAGGGTCACTTATGTCTCTGTCTGGATTAAAGATGAATACATGTATTTGCGCGATGAGGACACGGCTTCCCTGGTATATGCAAACCCCGAATACTACATAACACAGAGAAAGATCGCAAAGACCCATCCTCTTTTTTCCGATATTCCTTCCAAAGGTTATCTGGTCCGGGATGCAGGCGATTGTGCATTAAACCCGCCCCTTCTCAAAGCGGGTGATCTCAAAAAAGGCACCTGTATCGTCTATCCTCTGAATTGCTTTGGGATATTGGAACTTCACTGGCTCAACGAACTCAAAGACCCTGTTAATGTTGCTAACCAGCTGGACGAAGTCATATCCAAATTTGCTTTCTCGCTCGAAGCCAGCCTCCTTCACAAAAGGGCCCTCTGGGAGGCAGAAGAGAAGAACAAGGCTTATGAGGCCAGGATGAACGCAGAATCCATGAATCGTGCAAAAAACGAGTTTCTTGCCACGATGAGCCACGAACTACGCACCCCTCTTAACTCCATAATAGGATTTTCAGATGCATTGCTTGAGGGACTTTCAGGTGAGCTTAATAACAAACAGATCAGATATATTGGTAATATCTCAAAAAGTGGCAAACATCTTCTGTCTATAATCAATGACATCCTTGATCTGTCAAAGATAGAGGCTGATGAGATGACGCTTAATTGTGTGCAATTGTCTGTGATGGCAATGCTTGAAGATATTGCAATGACACTGAAGCCCATATCTTCAAAAAAGAACGTGTCTGTAACGATTTCATGCGCTAACGATACCTTCCTGGAGGCTGACCCTGACAAGCTAAAACAGATACTTCTTAACCTTATTGGAAATGCTGTCAAATTCTCACACGAAGGTGGAACTGTAGATGTTTCTTCATATGAAGATGATGGCATGGTCAGAGTTCTAATAAACGATAATGGTATTGGTATCTCAGCGGCCGATCAGCAGGAGATTTTCAAGCCTTTCAAACAACTTGATTCTTCCCTTGACCGCAGATATGGTGGCACAGGTCTTGGATTGTATCTGGTAAAAAAACTGACAGAGATACATGGTGGAGCAGTTTCCGTGAAAAGTGAAGTGGGCAAAGGCAGTACTTTCACATTATCCTTGCCGGTTAATCCGGCTTAGGATGTTATAAGATCTCAGTTATGCTGATGCAAGAAGAATGTATCCAATCATTATAAATAAATTCCTTACATAATTGCTATTCACCGGGTGAAACAATGGACATTGCCGATTGGGAGAAACGCTATACAGAAGCAGTTTCAAATGTGCAGGAGCAGCTTTTGAACGTGCAGGGAGTCTTTGTGGCCTATAACAGTAATGTTGATGCCATGAAACATATCAGGGAGGATGAAATAAAAAAGCTCATAGGTATTCTGGGATGTGAGAGGGTACATGAACGGATAGCCCTGTATCCCAGGGAGATCAAAGATCCGGTTGATCTAATGGCCAGACTTATCATTGCCATGCGGGATGGGAAAGCTGCGGAGGTGCCCACATATAGCAATGACATTCATGAGTGGCTGATGGACAATCTCGTCTTTGACTCCGCAAGGATGGGAGGGCAGGCGGGCATCATATCCAATCTCCTGGCAAATCTTGGAGTGAAGAACGTCATAACATACGTACCCTGGCTCTCAAGGGAGCAGGCGGAGTATTTTGCAGACTCTCCCTATCTCAGGCATCCTGTCATGGAAAATGGGAAACTTGTACTGAAACATCCAAAGGAAGCATTCGATCCACAGCAAAAACCCAAGATAAACTGGATAATAGAATTCCTAAGGGGTATGAAATTCAGCTGTGCTGGAGAAGAATATGAGGTTCCCAGGGATAATCGTCTTATAGTATCCTCCAGGCCTGACTGGATCCATATAGACATGGCAGCTGAGATGTATGAACATCTGTCAGATATCAGGGAAAGCATAGATGGCGCCATACTTGCCGGCTACCAGATGATAAAAGAGGAATACCAGGATGGAAGTACCTATAAGGATTATGTGCAGAGGGCTGTCAATGTCATACAGCGTCTTAAGGGTTGCAATCCACAGATGCGCATACATGTGGAGTTCACATCCATACAGAACAAGGTCATACGTAAGGCCATACTGACAGATATAGTGAAAAAGCATGTAACTTCCCTTGGTCTTGATACTGTGGAAGTTGCAAATGCCCTGAACGTACTTGGTTATGAAGAACTGGCATATTCTGTCATCAATAAAGGAGAGAACAGCATTGTATCCCTTTATGAAGGCGCTGTAAGGCTTCTCAGGGAACTTGAACTTCA
The DNA here is from genome assembly GCF_045690325.1 of Methanolobus sp. WCC5. GTDB lineage: Archaea > Halobacteriota > Methanosarcinia > Methanosarcinales > Methanosarcinaceae > Methanolobus. The sequence continues at coordinate 2,487,314 of NZ_CP146981.1, forward strand.
AAGGGTACATATCCATTCCCTTGGTTACTACATCTGTGTGGTATCAAAGGACCATCCTCTTGATGCGGATGCACACAGGCAGGCGCTCCTCTTCTCCTCGGCCCTGGCAGCAACACAGGCAAGCCTCGGTTCAATCAAGAGTCTTGATGATGTTTCTGCTGGCCTGGCTGTACCCGTCTACGGCCAGGGACATGATGATCTCATAGAACTGGAACGATATCTTGTGAGAAGGGGTGTCTGTACTGCCGAAGATTTCGAGGATGGCTGCATCAGTGCCGATGGTCATGACCTCATAATAATCCCTAGCAAGGTGGTAAAGGAGCCCGTGGCAACGGTCGGAATAGGTGATGCCATATCTGCAGGTGCTTTTGTTGCACTGCTTGCCAAAATGCCCAAAATGAACATATGCAGGATGCCGGAGTAACAGGATGAATATCCTCTGTGCCTACAACGCTAACATAGACTCGATATCCCATATTGATGGCAAAAGACTTTCCCGGCTGCTGGAGGGCCAGACAGGGGACGCAGTCCATGAAAGATTAAAAAATCTTCCAGCTGCTATATCTTCAAGAGCAGATTTTTTTGCAGGGCTTGTTACATGCATGCAGCACGGAACCGGTGCCGAATGGATGATCAGTGATATCGCAGTCTTTGATTGGCTGAAAGAGACATTTCTCGCGGATTCATTAATGAGGATGGGCGGCAACATGGGCATAATGGCAAATGTCCTGTCTGAACTTGGTGCATCCCGGGTGATACCGAATGTTGCCAATCTCTCAAGGTTACAGGCGTCCTTTTTCTCTCAAAAGGCCATTTTTCATCCCTTTAAAGGAAAACTCTATGACAGCAGGGCAATATCCAATGTACTGCCGGCTGCAAACAAGAGTCCCGAACTTATCCATTTTGTATTCGATTTCAAAAAAGGGGAGACCCTCAGACTCCATGGTGAGGACATCACAGCTCCCAGGGAGAACAGGTTCATTGCAACGTATGATCCTCTTAACTTCAGTCTCTGCATTGACCAGCATTTCCGGGATTACGCCCATCAGCATGCATCTGAAATGAACGGTGCAATAGTTTCCGGTTATCATCTGTTACAGGAAAATGAAATCCAGGGACATGGAAATGAGAATGGGTCCGATGAACCCGGTCACAAGCATTATGGTTATAAAGAAAAGCTGGGTCAGTCCCTGGAACAGCTCAAAAGCTGGAAAAACATAAGAGAGGACCTTCACATCCACGTAGAGTTCGGACATTTCTCTTCCGGCAACATAGCATCCTATGCTTTTTCAATCCTTTCTCCGGTGGTGGATAGAATCGGAATGAATGAAGATGAACTTGCAATGCTTGCACGTATCAATGGTATGGATGCAGGGGCTATCCTTGCAATGGACCCGGTGGCGATTGCAGAAACAGCCATAGAACTGTGCAGTGCCTATGGTCTGTGCAGGATGCTTGTGCATACAAGGGAATTCATACTTTCTGTGTCATGCAAAAAGGATGAAGAGCCGGAAAAGATCATAGAGGCTATTGATTTTGGCTTAAAGTGCGCGGCGGCTTTTGCATGCTCCGGCAAACTTGCTGACAGGGATACCATGCTGGGCATAGCTTCGGCGATAAAGGAAAGTGAGTACGGGCTATCTGCATGCTCAAAACTTGCAAGGCATATGGAAAAGAAGTGGACCTGCAGTCAGGTATGCGGGTTGCACATGTCCTTCCAGGTGACAATTATCCCGACCCGCATATGTGATGAGCCGGTGTCCACTGTGGGACTCGGGGATACTATATCAGCCGCCATTTTTTTAAGGGAGCTTGAACTCCTTCCATGACATGTATACCATTTTCTCTGAGAATTTCAGCCTGGACTTCACCCTTGACTGCGGCCAGGTATTCCGCTGGGACTACGTTGATGGCTGGTGGACCGGGGTTGTAAACGGCCAGCTAGCACGCCTGCAGCAGGATCATAAAAGCGGTGAGATTCTTGTGGATTCCAGGCTGCCAGCGGATTTCTTTGAGCATTATTTCCGTTTTGACGATGATCTTGATGCCATCCTGCATGAGGTCAATAAGGATGAGTTCATGGACGAAGCCATAAGAAAATACAGAGGTCTTCGTCTCATAAGGCAGGACCCATGGGAGTGTCTGATTTCCTATCTGCTTGCAACCGCATGGAGCATCCCCAATATCAAGAGAGGCATTTCCACTATGTGCAGTACCTATGGTAAGGATATCGGGGAAGGTTACTACAGTTTTCCTGATCCCTGCTCACTTGTCCATGCATGTGATGACGACCTGCGGGGATGCAAACTTGGTTTTCGCTCCGGCCGGGTGATAAAGGCAGCAAGGCATGTTGAAGAGGGAAGTCTTGTCCTGGGGGATATCTTCAAGCTTGACTATGAAGCTGCAAAACAGAGGCTTATGTTCCTTGAAGGTATCGGTGAAAAGGTTGCAGACTGCATCCTCCTTTTCGCATTCGGAAAAATGGAGGCCTTCCCCGTGGACACCCATGTGGAAAAAGTAGTCAGGACCATTTACGGCCATCATGATTTCTTCAACGGGAAAGCCACAAAGAACAAGATAGGCAGCTGGGGGCGCATGTATTTCGGACACTACTGTGGCTATGCACAACAATATTTCTTCTATCAGAAAAGGCTTGAAGGGATCTGAGTTCCCGGAAAAAGGAAGTTATATTTACTTCGTTTATTACCGGTCATTACTGGTCATTATTGAGCATTACAAATCATTATGAATTATTACTGATTATAAGCAATCTGAAAGCTGCCACATTTGTTATTTTCCCTGCTCCCATTTTCTAAGGAATGTCCTGAAATCAGGGTCTCTTATCCTTATAATCTCTTCATCTTCAAGGACTTCAAAATCTTTTGCCACTGCTTTTCCAATGTGTTTTCCAAGAGAGCATGTTCCTATTCTTTTTATGAGGAGTTGTTTTGCAGTTGTGGTCTTTCGCCTGATGTCGGCAACGTAGAATCCATCTTCTATGTACATTGCGAACAGTTCTTCCGATTGCTTGTATTTTTCCTTGAAACCTCTGGCGTGCTCACTGACCCATACAGGAGGTCCCCTGTGTTTTTTTACAAAGGGTAGTTGCGAGCATACAAGTTCTATCATGATCAAAGCATTTTCCTTTGACCAGTAGCCTGAGTTAAGGACACGGAATTCATGATCTTCGAACAATGAACGGATGGAGTGTTCCATTTTATGCAGTTGAGGGTAAAGTATGTCATCGACAAGATCCGGTGCCTTGAAGACTATGGCAACAAAGGAACTTCCTCTTGCATGCATCATACTTATAAGCTCGCTATCTGACATGGGCTTTTTCTTTTCAGGAAAGAAGAACTCTTCGGTGGGCTCATCTGTATATTCCCTGCAGGCATCGATGAACTTTGCGAACTGGTTCAGGGAAAGTGCTGCAGCTACGTTCCTTTTCGGATCAGTGGGGTCAATTACAACAAGAGGGTCGTGATGTTTAACTATCCCATGTTCCATCATGTCGATGGTGAGTCCCGGTTTCCAGTTGCAGGCACTTATTATGGTGTTCCTGAAGGAACCATAATGAATGATGAGAAGTTCTGTGAGATAACCGGAGAATCCCTGGGTACGAAGTTCAGAACCGTAGGTGCCGGTACCTTTCATGAACTGTTTCATTATAAGCACCTCGTCTTCACGACCAGGGATGCTCATCTTTACAAATTCGTTATGGAATGGGGTCCTGTCAACTGCAGATATGATGCATGATGCGGAATCCACGGCAAAACAGGGTACTATGTCAACATCAAAGCCCTTATACTGCATGTTGAGATACGGATGTTCTGCATATCTCTCCTCTATGTTCTGTCCATCCTTTGCAATTTCCCGGGCAATGAGAAGGCCATTTCTTTCCAGTTCTTCACGGCTGGTCTGTGCCGGGAACGAGATGAAGACATCAAGATCGTGGGTGCCGGATATCCAAGTGTTCCTTGCCGCAGAACCTACCAGTTTTGGGGTAACTCCGCAAGTTCCCAGTTCCTTTGCTGCAGCACTTACCTTTGCAAGCAATTCTGCAGCAATTAGCTCCAGTTCCCTCTTTTCCTGCGGACTGGGTTTTATCTTCTCAAGTACCTGCTCTTCTAGTGTCATCTTCTATCTCAGCCCGGTATTGATCACTGTCAACAGATACCAATGTTCTCTTTCTTTATGACATGGTTATAGTTCTTATAACCAAGGATGTCAGCTATCATATCGGTGTGCTGGCCTTTGACCTTTTCGATCTCATCTGACGTGTAGTCTGTAATACCTTTTGCAAATACTTTGCCCTCACAGAGTATCTCGACTATCTCGCCTCTGTCAAACTTACCATTCACGGCCACAACTCCTGATGGCAACAGGCTCATGCTACTGAGTATGGCATCCCTTGCGCCGCCATCCACCTCGATGGAGCCGCATGACCTTGAGAGCAGTATCCAGCGTATACGGTTCTTGTGGACTTCCCTGTTTGCAAGGAACAGTGTTCCTATGTCTTCCCCGGACAGTACCTTCGTTACAACGTTCTCGGTATTGCTGTTGGCGATTATAAGATAACATCCTGACATATGGCATATCCTGGCAGCTTCGATCTTTGTTCTCATACCGCCAACCCCTTTCATGCTTGTGGGATTGCCCCCAAAGCTTTCTATTTCAGGAGTGATCTCCTCTACAAGACTCAGAAGTGTGGCATCATGGTTACGTTTTGGGTTCTTGTTATAAAGCCCGTCAATATCGGAAAGGATGATCAGCAGGTCGGCTTCCATTTTGCTGGCGACCATTGCCGAAAGTTTATCGTTGTCACCGAATGTGGCCTCTATCCCATTAACACAGGTGCTGTCATTCTCATTGATAATGGGTATAACACCGTAGCTCAGCAGGGTGGATATGCTGTTCCTGAGGTTGAGGTAGGTCAGCCTGTTGGAGAATGATTGATATGTAAGTAGTATCTGGGCTACTTTGAGCTCGTGTTTTGCAAAGGAATTGCTCCATTCCTGCATGAGCACACCCTGGCCAACAGCGGCACATGCCTGCCTGACGGGTATTTCCTTGGGTCTGCTGTCAAAGTCCAGTATATCTATACCAATACCGATTGCACCGGAACTTACCAGTATTACCTTTTTCCCCATTTCATGCAGCCGGGCCACCTGTGCAGCGATATTGTCCATGAACTGGCGGTTGAGCTTACCGTCTTCAGTGTTGATGGATGAGGTACCTATCTTTATGACTATCCTGTTCACATCTTTGAAGAGCTCTTTCCTGTCATTCAAAAGTGATGCTCCTGTCTGTGTTTTCTATTTTATCCTTTATATGTGCTGTCCTGCATGTTATTTTCCAAGAGCATCAGAGGCTTTTTTATTGAGCCTTCGGTGAGTGTATTTCTTTGCCCCGGACCCTGCATAGTCTGCAACCTTATCGCCGTTGCCCACAAGTATATACTTGTAGATGAGCAGACCTTCCATGCCTACAGGACCACGCGCATGTATCTTGTTGGTACTGATGCCTACTTCTGCACCTTTACCATAACGGAAACCGTCAGCAAATCTTGTTGATGCGTTGAGCATGACACTGGAGGAGTCCACAAGGTCGGTGAATCTCTTTTTTTTCATGTCGTTCTCCGTGATGATACAGTCTGTGTGATGGGAACCATAGGTGTTTATGTGCTCAATGGCCTCTTCAATTGAGTCCACTATCTTTATGGAAAGTATAAGATCGTTATACTCTGTCCTCCAGTCATCATCAGTGACTCTGCCAACACTTTTGATGAAGTCTATCTGTTCCAGTATCTTAAATGAACTGTTGTCACATCTCATCTCCACTCCGGCTTCGTCGTACATCCTTGCCATCTTTGGCAGGAATCTATCGGCTATACTTGCGTTGATGAGCAGCGTCTCCATTGCGTTGCATACAGCCGGATACTGGACCTTTGAGTCAAAACATACGGCATATGCTTTTGAGAGGTCAGCCTCTTCATCAACATACACGTGACAGATACCGTCAGAGTGGCCCAGGACAGGTATCTTTGTGTTGTCCTGTATGTATTTTACAAATGCGTTCGATCCTCTTGGAATGAGCAGGTCGATGTATGTGTCCAGACGCAGGATGTCGTTGACCTCTTCTCTTGTTTCCATTAACTGGAATGCCCCTGATGGCATGACCTTTATGGTTTCTGCAGCCTGGTTCAGGAGATCGAAGATGACACGGTTTGAGTTGAGTGCCTCACTTCCACCTTTGAATATTGTGGCATTCCCGCTTTTAAGACATAAGGACATGACCTGTGGGACCACATCCGGACGTGCTTCGAATATAACACCTATGAGTCCAATAGGGCAGCTTACCTGGTAAAGCTCAAGTCCCTGGTCAAGCTCCAGCGCATCAATTGTCTCACCCACCGGGTCCTTCAGGCTGATGACATCACGAATGCCGTCTATCATTCCACTTATCTTGCTGTCACTTACCTTGAGCCTGTCAACAAGAGCCTGGGATAGCTCCCCTTTCCTTTTAAGCTTCTCAGCTGTCTCAACGTCCTTTCGGTTTGCCTCAAGTATCTTCTCACGATTATTATCAAGCGCCTGTGCCATTGCTTCAAGGGCTGCATTCTTGCTTTCAGTGTTCACACTTGCAAGGATGATAGATGCCTTCTTTGCCTCAATGACCTTTTCTTCAATTTCCATGACCATGAATAAACCACCCTGGGTTCTATTAAAAGAGTGATGTAAGTATTGAGCTATATCTGATATAGAGATATTGCAAATAGTTCTTTGGTTTTATATTTGTCGATTATGATTACCAAGGCCCAGGATTTAATTTAAGGACCCTTTGCTTGGATTTTTCCATGGTTTCTAAGTAAAGGAACCTTTACTTAAAACACCCTACTTCATTCTAAGTAAGGCAGCTTAACATTGGCGCAATTAATCCATAGACCTAATCATCATAGTCTCCCTGTCACATAGTAACACGATTATGTTTTTCTTAGATATCTTTATCAATAATCATTAAGTATAGGCTGGCAGGAGATTATCATGAGCACACGCGAGTATATGCTGGGAAACGTTGCAATAGCACGCGGTATCGTTGAAGGTGGCGGTCAGGTCATATCCGGTTATCCGGGGACTCCGTCATCTGAGATAATCGGTACACTGGCATCGATGAAAGAAAGGGATTTTTACGTAGAATGGTCGGTCAATGAGAAGGTTGCCCTTGAGGTTGCAGCCGGTGCGGCAATGGCCGGTGTGCGCTCGGTTGTCACTATGAAACACGTGGGTCTTAATGTTGCAGCTGACCCTCTCATGACCCTTGCATATACCGGTGTCAAAGGCAGCATGGTGATAATCGTTGCAGACGACCCGTCCTGTCATTCCTCCCAGAACGAGCAGGACACCCGCCGTTACTCACAGTTCTCACTCATCCCATGTCTGGATCCCTGTACCCCCCAGGAAGCAAAGGACATGCTACCCTATGCGTTTGGAATATCCAACAAGCTGCAGATGCCTGTGATCTTCAGGCCCACTACGCGCATATCCCATGGCAAATCAGACGTGGAACTTGGACCGGTTACCCCGGAGATGCCCGTTGCAGACTTTCAGAAAGACCTTGAAAGATGGGTCATGATCCCCAAAAATGCCAGGGTCCGGCACGTTCATCTGCTTGGGATCCAGCAGGATATCCTCGAGGAACTTGAGAACTCCCCTTGGAACGAACTGGAGATCAAAGAAGGTGCAAAGGTCGGTGTCATTACATCAGGAATTGCCTCGGTATATGCCAGGGAAGCTGTTATCAGGCAGGATGTCAATGCATCGTTCCTCAAAATAGGCACCTATCCTGTTCCCGTGAACAAGATACGCACCATCATGGAGAACTGTGAGCGTCTGATCATTTTTGAGGAAATGGAGCCTGTTGTAGAAGAACAGGTCCGGCTAATAGCACAGGAACTGGGTTCTGCTGTTGAGATAATTGGTAAGATGCAGGGTCCGGTGCCAAGGATATTCGAACTTAACACAGATATCTGTGCAGATGTTCTTGCAGAGGTCCTGGGTCTTGAAAGACCGGTCGTACCTTCTGAGGTCACTGAGGATTTCGACTACAATGCCTGCAGGCTGGAGCTTCCGATGCGTCCTCCTGTCATGTGTCCGGGGTGCTCCCACAGGGCTACCTTCCATGTCATGAAAAAGGTTTATGGGAAGAACGCCATCTTCCCAAGTGATATTGGCTGTTACACCCTGGGTATCCAGAGCGGTACCGTTGACACTACGCTCTGCATGGGTGGAAGTATAACTGTTGCAAGCGGGATCTACCAGGCAGGAGAGAAAAGGCCTATATGCTGCTCCATAGGTGATTCCACATTCTTCCACACAGGCATGAACGGCCTGCTCAATGCTATCTATAATAAGGCAGACATAACAGTGACCATCGTGGACAACCGTACCACTGCAATGACCGGGCATCAGCCCAACCCCGGAATGGGGAAAATGGCAACAGGTGAGGAGACCGTGGAAGTTTGCCTGGAGGATCTGTGCAGGGGTCTGGGTGCTGAGTTTGTTGAAACTGTTGACCCATATGATCTTGAAAGGACAGAAGAGGTCTTCAAAAGGGCAAAGAGCTACAAGGGAACATCGGTTGTAATAACAGAGCAGCTATGTGTTATTGATGCAAAGCGTTCCGGTATTCGCAGAAGACCATTCATAATCGATCCTGAGGCCTGCACCGGATGCAGGATATGCGTGAACCTTGGCTGTCCGGCGATCGAATTTGACACAAAGTCCAAAAAGGCATCTATCAATGCAATGTGCACAGGCTGCAGTGTGTGCGCCCGCCTTTGCAAGTTCGATGCCATCTCGGAGGTGAACATATGAATAGTTCAGGAGTATCCCGATTCGACCTTGTCATAGCCGGTGTCGGCGGGCAGGGTACCATCCTTGCATCCGACATCATCGGCAGGACGGCTGTAAAGGAGAATATGCCGGTGCGTGCAGCAGAGACTCATGGTATGGCACAGCGCGGCGGTTCAGTTGTTAACCACGTAAGACTTGGATGTGAATTTGGTTCCATGATCCCACGTAAAGGTGCTGATGTTCTGCTTGCCCTTGAGCCAAGTGAGGCATTGAGATATCTTGAGTATCTTTCCGATGACGGTATAGTCATAGTCAACACTGACCCGATACTCCCTGTAACTGTTACATCTGGCCTTTGCAGCTATCCTGATGTCAATGCTATCATTGAGAACCTTGGTCGTGGCCATGAAGTAAAAGCCTTCAATGCCACAGGTCTTGCAAAGGAGGCAGGCAACATACAGGCAATGAATGTTGTCATGGTCGGTGCGGTCTCCAATTACCTGCCGTTATCTGCTGATATAATGCTGGAATGCGTCAGGGAACTTGTGCCTCCAAAGACCACAGATATCAATGTCAGGGCATTTGAGCTGGGAAGGGCGGCAATGAATGAATAAATGAATGGATGAATTAATAAACGAACCAATTGCCTGGGACTTTTTTTGTCCCGGTTATTTTTCAATCCTGCCATCATTGCATGATACATGTGTGTTATCTTCATTCTGATCTCCTTTTTTATTATCGGTTTTATTATTTGTTGTTCTGATGTCATGTATTTGATTTCAGATGTATTGTCTTTTCTGTTTTGATGTGTGCAGGCACACTCAGGTCTCTTTTTTATATTTTAAATGTTAATTTTAGCAAAGTCTTTAAATTATATACGTGCATATTATATAGCACCTAAAATTTTGGAGGGATTTCATGGTATCTGTAGGTCAGAAACTACTGGATGTTCCATTCGGGGACATGATCAAAGAAATGGCATTTGCCATTGCAGAGGGACAAACTGCTCTTGACATCAATTCGATAAATGTCGCGCAGGCCCTTGCAGGAACAGAACTTGAAGCCGGGAGTGTAATTCTCTATATAGAGGAAACCGTTGATGATGATGGCAACATCACTGCAACGAATGTGGTTACCAATGACAAACCCATGTCCTTATTGACATATGGTCTTGAGCCACGTTTCTATGAGTTCACCGAATCTATTATCGAGGTCAAGATGACCATTTCTATGAAGATGGAGCATTCCACGGAAAAGAAGTACGGACGTGAGTTCAAGTTCACCAACCAGTCAAAGATAAGCGGAAGCTACAAGTCGGGTGGTCTTGCAGGTCTTCTGTTTGGCAAGGCCAAGGTCAGTGCCGAGAATACAACAAACGTTGCATATACTTCTACCTATAATGCAACATACAAGTCCAAGTACACCTTCAGTGAAGAGGGTACCAGCCTGTTGCGCACAACGCTTAGACCTGTACCTCCTCCGGAGAGGGCCATTCCAACGGTCAGGGTCAAAGAGGCTTCCTCTCAGTAAGATCAATTCTCAGCAAGGTAAATATGGTTCTATGCAGCGGATCAATGCAGCTTTTCTGCATTGATAATCCATTTTTAGATTCAAATTGAAGGAGGTATCTACTTTGTCATCCAAAGATAGTGAGGCTATAGAAGAGGTACTTGTGAGTCCTCTGTCAACCATATTGGGTGAGATGGGCAAGTCCATTGCGCAGACTCAAAGGGCTCTTGATCGTAATTCTATTGATACTCAGATAGAACTGGAAACTGAAGAGTCCCTCAAGGACTATGGTCTGGAAGCCACCTGGTACCATATCCCTGAAGTGGACATTGAGCTTAAAATGGCCCTTTCAATGGGGTATGAGGAAGAAAGGGATTCTAAGGACCGTGTCAGAGGGTACAGAAGGGTTTTGAATGCAGCACCTTTGAATGCTTCGTACAAATCACTGAATTCCTATGCTGTGGAAGGCTCAAGCATCCTTAAAGCGAAAATAGTATCGGTTCCTCCGTCTTACAGGAATGTGGAAAAGTGATGTCCGGAGGGGTGGAATGAGTGACATTAAAGAACTCAGGCAAAACATTGAACGTTTTAATAAGTCAACAACGGCAACATTAAAGAATCAGAGCTATAATCTGATATTAAAGAACATTGAAAATATTGAATCTGAGCTTGTGGATACCCAAAAGGAGCTTTCAGCGAAAACAGATGTACTGGAGCAGTTGAAAAAACGTAATCTGATCTTAGAACAGGATTATTCCGTTCTTAATTCCAGGGTACAGGAAATATTAAAAGAAAAGGCTGAGGCTGAGAGGAAACTGGAGCAACTTTCACGCACCAGGCCGCAACTTTCTTCTTCAAATCTTGTAAAGGCATTCCGCGAATCCCTTGAGCAGATGGACAAGAGCATGAATGAAGACTCTTCAAGGATGAGCTACAGTGTCAGTTCCATGAACATCAGACTCATGACAAATATTGCCGTGGAGGGTAATGAACTGCGTTTCCAGCTTCCAAAAGCTGATGATGTTATTCCTGCGGGTAACATGAGCCAGGTCGAGTTCACAATAAAGCCCTCGCTCAAAGAACCGGTTTTTTCAGGTTATGCAGATGTGCCTGATATAATTGGGCTGGATATCGATACTGCGGCATCTATGTTGAAAAATGCAGGTTTTGCCATGGGTGAGGTAATTGAAAAGGATAGTACAATTATGCAGGGAACGGTATTGTCACAGATACCTTCAGGCAACTCAGTTGCAAAACCGGGGGATGCTGTTGATATGGTCATATCCCGGATAACATTGGTTACAGTTCCTGATCTTGTTGGTATGGACCTGGGTGCTGCTAAGAAAGTTCTGGAAGCTGGCAGGCTTGTCTGTGGCAAGGTGACAGAACAGGCAGATGCTTCACGGCCAGGGACAGTTCTCAGTCAGTCCGTAGCTTCGGGTGAATTTGTGGATATAGGGACACCTGTAGATCTTGTGGTGGCGGGTTCTAAAACAGAGTTTGCCGCTGTTTCAGGAAAGAGCAAGGAAACTTCCGGTCCCAGTCCTGTTATTGCAGGAGCTGTGAAGGACCTGAAAAGGATATCTTCGACCAATCCTTCGATCAGGTTATCTTCGTCCCGAACCCCGTTAAAGTGAAAGGAACAGTCTTCATGCCTGTAGAAACACATTTGATAAGGGTTGCAGACAAAGCAACCCCTTCCCAGGTAGAGGCTATTCTTAAGGCTCTTGTTAATTGCGGGGCCCGTATAGATGTGGTTGTGCAGAAAAGCATAATTGCTACTTTTAACAGTGATCATGTTGATTCCATAAGAAGGAAACCGGGGGTCCTTCTTGTGGGGGGTGTCCATTTAAGGGGAAGGACCGTACGGAAGGTTGTAAAACAAAGTTCTGAATTACCTTGATTTGTATGTGGTCACCGTCCGGACCCTGTTGCGGAAGAAAAAGAGATAAAAAAGAATAATGTTTAGCACATCTCTTAGAGTCCTATGTCTTTGATATGTTCCATTATCTCTTTTTTTGTCTCTTCATTTCCAAGAGCAAAATCTATGATGGCTTTTACGTATTCGACCTTGTCTCCGGTGTCATATCTTTTGCCTGTGAACCTGTACGCATAGATTTTCTGCTCTTTATTAAGAAGGCGAATTCCGTCGGTCAGCTGTATCTCGTTTCCAACACCTGCGGTGGTCTGTTTTATACAATCAAGTATCTCGGGTGTGAATACGTATCTTCCGATGGCACCTATGTTAGAAGGTGCCTCCTTTGGATCTGGTTTCTCGATTATGTCTTCCAGTATGTAAAGTGATTCATCCATTGGTTTTCCCTGGATTATTCCATAATTTCCTGTCTTCTCAGGAGGGACTTCTTCCACTGCTATGGTTGAACGGCCATATTTCTGGAAATTATCTATCAATTGTTTTGTGCAGGGGGTTTTATTTACTATGATATCGTCACCAAGAAGTACGGCAAAGGGCTCGTCATTAATGTGTTTCTTTGCGGTGAGGATAGCGTCGCCAAGTCCTCTGGGTTCCTTTTGCCTTATGTAATGAATGTCTACCATGGAAGAGATATCCTGTACCATCTTCAGCAGTTTGTCACTGTTCTTCTGTCTGAGGTGGCTCTCAAGTTCGGGAGAGTCATCAAAGTAGTCTTCAATGGACCTCTTGCTCCTTCCAGTTATGAATATAATGTCATCGATGCCTGAAGCTATGGCTTCTTCGACTACATAATGGATAACGGGTTTGTCTATGACAGGTAACATTTCTTTAGGCATGGATTTTGTTGCCGGCAAGAACCTGGTCCCCATCCCGGCAACAGGAATCACTGCTTTTTTTATTTCCATTTCATCATCCCTCTTCAGACTATGTTTGACCGCATGATTGTTTTAGTATGCTGAATGATCATTGTTCTATTGTTCTTATTTTTGATTTTTCTATCGGTTATGTCCTGAATCGACATGTGATCTGAATTAACCTGCATTAATTGACCTGTATTATATGTACAATGACTTTAATAATCTTCTACTAAAATACCAGAAGTTTCCCTGCAAGCCGGGTGGCTTTATAAATCGATGCTGTGGTAGTTATTATATGGCTTAAGATGGAGTAAGTGGAGGAGGGTGGATTACTATCTTATAGGATCAATGCCATGGTGCAATTGTTTCATTGTCCTTGAATATGCTTGCAGGGATGCCTTGCATATCGTTCTTTTGATGAAATTCCTGCAAAGGTTTTATATACGATATATTCCTTTAATGGCGCAACGTTAGATTACATTGGAATATGGATATCTGACCGGATTAAGATTACAGTGCGAAAAAGTCGGATTTAACATGAAGTATGACCGGGCCTCTTCACGAATGCCCGCTAACACGAAATGTGTTAAGATACTGGGATGTTTAGATCTTTTCGAGATGACCACTCAGTAATGCCTTTGGGTATACGGAGTTCGTTGATGACTGGAAGAATGTACAGCTTCGGTGTTGAATGCGTACCATAAGGGTACGTGGAGTCTGCCGTCTCATGTCCGCTTCATACTCATCTGCGGTTCCTGCCTGGCTTTCTCGCGTAATATGGCCTTGCAGTTTTGCATAGGTCCCAAGAAGTAAATGTGAAATTAGGAGAATAAGAATGGCAAAAGGACACAGACCAAGACGAGGTTCACTCGCTTTCAGTCCGCGCGTAAGAGCAAAAAGCCACATACCAAGGTTTAACTCATGGCCTCAGGCAGCTGGAGAACCAAAGCTCCAGGACTTTGCAGGTTACAAGGTAGGTATGACCCATGTGGTAATGATAGATGACACTAAGAACAGTCTCACAGAAGGCATGGAGATCTCAGTACCGGTAACTGTTGTAGAGACTCCTGCTGTCCGTGTAGCTGCCGTCCGTGCCTACACCAGCTCGACATACGGTGATAAAGCACTTTCTGAAGCCTGGGCAGCAGAACTTGATGAGGGTCTTGGAAAGACGATTACACTGCCAAAGACATCAAACACAGAGTCTGCTCTTGCAAAGATGGAGGGGCTGATCGATGAAGGCAAGGTCACGGATATAAAAGTTATCAGTTATACGTTACCAAAGAAGCTGACCGGTGTTCCGAAGAAGAACTCCGATATAATGGAAACAGCAGTTAGTGGTTCTGATGTAAAGGCAAAGTTCGAGTATGCTAAATCCATACTTGGCTCGGAAGTGAAGATCACTGATGTTTTTGATGAAGGCACATTTGTGGATGTGGCAGCTATCACTACCGGAAAAGGTACTCAGGGTCCTGTTAAGAGATGGGGTATCAACCTGGCAAAGAACAAGCACTCACGTCAGGGTAGTCTCAGGCAGGTCGGTACACTTGGTCCGTTCCATCCTGCTCATGTGAGCTGGAGGGTCCCGCAGATGGGTCAGATGGGTTACCACCAGAGAACCGAGTACAACAAGCGTATACTGAAAGTAGGCACAGACGGAGAGGAGATTACTCCGGCAGGCGGTTTCTTGAACTACGGTCTTGTACGCGGAGAATATGTCCTTATCAAAGGAAGCATCCCGGGACCATCAAAGAGGCTTGTAAGACTCAGGGACCCGATGAGATCAAAGGTACCTGCTATGGGTGAACCACAGATCGTTCACGTAAGCACACAGTCCAAGCAGGGGTGAACTGAATGGTTACAGCAAAAATTATAGATCTATCAGGAAATGTGAAGGGAGATATCGAGCTTCCTGGCGTTTTTGATGAAGTATACAGGCCTGATCTTATTAAGAGGGCAGTTCTTGCAGCCCAGGCGAACAGGTATCAGCCATATGGTCCGAAAATGTATGCAGGTATGGAGACATCTGCAGCATCATGGGGTTCTGGAAGAGGTGTTGCACAGATACCCAGAATTGTCAATGGAAGCCGTGCAGCAAGGGTTCCCCAGGCAGTTGGCGGCAGAAGGGCACATCCTCCAAAGCCAGAGGCTGACAGGACTGAAAAGGTCAACAAAAAAGAAAGGCGTATGGCCATACGTTCTGCAATTGCAGCTACTGCGGATGCAGGACTTGTAAAGGCTCGCGGACACAGGTTCGATGCACAGCTTCCACTGGTGGCTGCAGATGAACTGGAAAACATTGAGAAGACAAAGGATGTTGTAAGCTTCCTGCAGAATGCAGGTGTCTATGACGATGTGCTCCGTGCAAAGGATGGAAGGAACATCCGTGCAGGGAAGGGTAAGCTTCGTGGAAGAAGATTCAAGAACAAGAAGAGTCTGCTGATAGTTGCAACATGTGACAGCCCGCTGGTGAGGTCCGCAAGGAACCTGGCAGGCGTGGATGTAGTGTCGGTAGATACTCTTAATGCTGAGCTCCTTGCTCCGGGAACGCATGCAGGCAGATTAACAGTCTGGACAGAATCTGCAATATCCTCTCTGGGAGGGATGTTCGAATGAACGTTGTAAAGTATCCTTTTATAACTGAAAAGGCAATGATGCTGCTTGAAGACAATAAACTTCAGTTCATTGTTGATTCCCGTGCAAACAAAAAGCAGATCAAGGCCGATGTGATGAAAATGTACGGATTCCCCGTGGTATCAGTCTGTACGATGAGTACGATGAAAGGTCTGAAAAAGGCGGTTGTTACTTTCGAAGGTACGGAAGCAGCTCATGAAATTGCGACCCGGATAGGTCTAATGTGAGGTGAATATAGATGACCAAAAGAATCATATCACAGAACAGGGGTCGTGGAACTCCTACTTACAGGGCACCTTCACACAGGTACAAAGCCTGCCTTAAACATCCCCGTGTTGATGAGGGCACTGTTTATGGTACCGTGATCGGGATCACTCATGATCCTGCCCGTTCGGCTCCAATCGTAAAAGTTTCATTTGATAATGGCGAAGAACGCCTGATCATAGCACCAGAAGGTATAGCAGTAGGCGAAAAGATAGCATGTGGCATATCTGCGGAGATAAAACCCGGTAACATCCTGCCCCTGGCAGAGATCCCGGAAGGTATTCCCGTATGCAACATCGAGTCCAGGCCAAATGATGGCGGCCAATTCGCACGTGCTTCAGGTGTATATGCAACGGTCATATCACATGACCGCGGTAAGACAGTTGTTCAGTTGCCATCAGGCGAGATGAAGTGGTTAAACCCCAAATGCCGTGCAACTATAGGTATCGTTGCAGGTGGTGGCAGGGTTGACAGGCCTTTCCTTAAGGCAGGTAAGAAGTATCACAAGATGAAGACAAGAGCTGCAAAATATCCCCGGGTATCAGGTATTGCTATGAATACCATAGACCATCCGTTTGGTGGAGGTAACCGCAAGCATCCTGGTAAGCCAACAACCGTGGGTAGGAATGCACCTCCAGGTCGTAAGGTAGGTCAGATCGCAGCACGCAGGACCGGAAAGCGTTAACCGGAGGTTAATACATGGCAAAGAAATCATCATCAAGATTACCAAAACGAAAAGGTGAATATACATACCGTGGAAAGACGGTAGCAGAACTCCAGGCTCTGGGTATTGATGAGTTCATAAGTATGTTGCCTGCACGTGAGCGCCGTACTCTCAGGAGGGGCTACACAGAAGGCAGGAAGAACGTCGTTCAACAGCTCAGGGATGGAAAGGACAATCTGAGGACCCACTACAGGGATATTATCATATTCCCTGAAATGGTCGGCAAAAATGTAGAAGTATATAATGGCAAGTCATTTGTGGCATTTGAGATCCAGCCCGAAATGATCGGACACAGGTTTGGAGAATTCTCCCCTACAAGGCCAAAAGTTTCCCACGGAAGCGCTGGTGTAGGAGCTACCCGTTCGAGCAAGTTCGTGCCACTTAAGTAAGGTGAGATCATGGCAAGAATCGGATATTCTATAGAAATGGACCCAAAGGCAAGTTCAAAGGCAATGGGTGCTGAACTTCATATCTCCCCGAAAAAGTCACGCGAACTTGGCAAGGCGATCAAAGGCATGCGTACCAGCGTAGCTCAGAAATACCTTGAAGATGTCGTAACCATGAAACAGGCAGTTCCTTTCAAGAGGCACTGCGATGGTTCCGGACATAGGAAAGGTCCGATGGCAAACGGCCGGTACCCTGTAAAAGTTGCTGAGGCGTTCCTCAAGATCTTGGAGAATGCCAGGAACAATGCTGAATACAAGGGGCTTGACTCTGAGCGTATGTACATCGCACATGTTGCTGCAAAACGTGGACGTGTGATCCATGGTATGAGGCCAAGGGCACGCGGGCGTGGCAGTCCGAAGAACACAGACACTGTGAATGTCGAGATTATTTTGAACGAGGTGCGTTAATGGCAATAGAGAAGAAGTTCGTTCAGGAAGGCTATGTAAAGGCCTCAATGAACGAATATTTCGCAAAACAGCTCAGCAAAGCCGGATACGGCGGAATGGAGATCAACCGTACCCCGATGGGTACACAGATAACCGTCTATGCTGAAAAGCCGGGTATGGTCATTGGTAAGGCAGGTAAGGTCATCCGTAAGCTTACCCGTGACATCGACAGGATGTATAACATAGATAACCCCCAGATCGATGCACAGGAAGTTAAAAAGCCGGAACTTAACGCCCAGATGATGGCTACACGTCTTGCTTCTTCTATAGAGAGGGGCTGGTACTTCAGGAAAGCCGGTCATAATACCCTCAGGGCGATTATGAACTCCGGTGCATTGGGCTGTGAAATAGTTATCTCAGGTAAATTAACAGGTGCAAGGTCAAGGGTTGAGAAACTCGTTGATGGATATATCAAGCACGCCGGAAAACCTGTTGATGATATCGTAGATGAGGGTTTCGCAACTGCTGTCAAGAAGCTGGGGACCCTTGGCTGTAAAGTTAGGATCATCCCTCCGGGAGCGGTATTACCTGACTCTTTTGATATCAGAAAGGTCGTAGAGGAAGAGAGTGTCGAAGCTGTTGTAAAGGAGACTGCAAAGGCTGACATCACAGAACTCGTAGACAAGGAATCAGAAGGCGAGGTCGCGGATGAGGAGGAAGCAGTGGAAGTTGCCGATATTGAAGAGGCAGGAGTCACCGAAGAAGCTTCAGCTGAGGAAGTTGAAGACGAATCCTGCGCAGATGAGGCAGCAGAATCTGATGATTCAATTCCTGTAGAAGATCTCGGAGATGAACAGCGCAGGCTGGTTGATGGTGTATGGCAGCATAAGCATGAAAGCTATGATTACTGGCATCCGGTTGCACGTGTCCACAAGGAGGAGAAGTAATGGCAATTCTTCGAGTAAACGAGATCAGGGATATGTCTCCGGAAGAGAGGATGGATGAGCTTGAGAAAATGAGGGATGAACTCATTCGCGAGCGTGCACTTTCATCAGCTGGTGGTGCTCCTGACAATCCCGGAAGGATTGGCGAGATCAGGAGAACCATTGCCAGGATAAAGACCATCCAGAATGAAAAGAAGGAGATCTGATTTGGAGATCACTCCTTATAAATTGGTATTCCACGAACTTATCGGATTGCAGGTGGAAGTGGTAGAGGCAGCAAACCCCGCTTTAAAAAAAATACGCGGCAAAGTGGTTGACGAAACGAGGAATATGATGATAATTCAAACAGAGGACGGAACTGAGAAAATGGTTCCAAAAAACGGAACAACCTTTGTGTTTCAGATACCTGCCCACCTGTCCGGTAAACATGCCAGAAGGTATGTTATGGTGAAGGGGAACCTTCTGCTCTCACAACCCGAGAACAGAACAAAGAATATTAGAAAAATACACATGAGGTAATAATCATGGTTAAAGATATTGGATTGGATGTCCCAGCTCCCCAGGAGGAGTGTGACGATGTCAATTGTCCTTTCCATGGAACACTCCCTGTTCGCGGACAGGTCCTTGTAGGGACTGTTGTAAGCGATAAGATGGACAAGACCGTGGTCATCCAGCGTAAACATGAGATGCTGATCAAGAAATATCAGAGATATGAGAAGAGGCAATCCAAGATACACGCACATAATCCTCCATGCATCGATGCAAAGGTGGGCGATATTGTGACAGTGGCAGAATGCAGGCCTCTCAGTAAGACAAAGTCCTATGTGGTCATTAAGGCGGAGGCACAGGAATGAGAGGAATTAGATCCACAGTTCCCCGTGCACTCAATGCCGGTGCCAGGATCGACTGTGTGGACAACACAGGTGCACGTGTAGTGGAGATCATATCCGTAAAAGGATACAGGGGCGTTAAGAACAGACATCCTCGGGCTGGTGTCGGTGATATGTGCGTTGTATCCGTAAAGAAAGGAACCCCGGAAATGCGAAAGCAGATCCTTCTTGCAGTGGTCGTACGCCAGAAGCAGGAACTGCGCCGTCCTGATGGTCTGAGGGTTTCCTTTGAGGATAATGCAGTTGTGATCGTTGACAAGGACGGTATTCCCAAAGGTACCGACTTTAAGGGTCCGGTTGCAAGGGAAGCAGCAGAAAGGTACCCAAAGATAGGTACAACATCATCTATTGTCGTGTGAGGTGTGTGATATGGTATCAAATCAGCCAAGAAAACAGAGAAAAGCCAGGTACACTGCTCCTCTGCACATCAAGCAGAAATATATGGGTGCTCCCCTGTCAAAGGACCTCCGTGAAAAATACGGTCGCAGAACGGCTAACGTGATAATTGGAGATACTGTGAAGGTAATGCGTGGCGACCATGCCGGAACTTCCGGTAAGGTGGAGGCAATTTCCCTGAAACACGGAACGATTGTCGTAGAGGGTGTCACAGTCTCAAAAGCAGACGGTACTGAGGTTGCAAGACCTGTCTACCCTTCAAATGTGATGATCACAACCCTTGAAATGAAGGACAAACGCAGAGAAGAAGTAATCAATAACAGGTGATTTTGTGGGCAAACATCAGAAGAGAATATCTGTCCCTAACAGCTGGCAGGTATCAAAGAAATCTAACAAATGGGTCACATCAACAAGACCTGGTCCACATAACAAGCAGCAGAGCATCCCTCTGGGCGTAGTCCTCAGGGATATGCTGGGTATCGTGGATACCCGTGCAGAGGCAAAGCGTATTCTTTCCGAAGGCAAGGTGCTTGTTGATGGTGTAATCAGGAAGGATCTCAGATTCCCTGTAGGCCTTTTGGATGTTATCACTATTCCTCTAGAGAATGCTGCATACCGCATGCTGCTGGATCGCAAGGGAAGGCTAGAAGTTTATAAACTGACAGATATCAATGCAAACAAGCTTTGCAGGATCAATGGCAAGACCATACTTAAAGGTGGAGCAGTACAGCTAAATCTGAACGATGGTACTAATCTCCTGGGTTCCAACGATTACAAGACAAAGGATTCACTTATCCTCTCACTGCCTGACAAGAACATTGTCAAGCATATCAGTTATGAGGTAGGTAACCTTGCAATGATCATTGGTGGAAGACATACCGGAGAAATAGGAACTATCAAGGAGATCAATACTGTAAAGAGCTCCAAACATAACACCGTCTCAATATCCGGTGACTATGATTTCGAGACAATCGAGGATTTTGTTGTGGTCATCGGTGAAACAGAGCCTGAAATAAAGCTAGGTGGTGAGGTAGTTGAGTAATCCAATGAGAACACCTGTAGTTGAAAAGGTAGTTGTTCACATGGGTGTCGGAGAAAGTGGTCAGCACCTTGTTGATGCTGAAGGCATTCTTAGCGAGATTACCGGACAGTCCGTTGTAAGGACATATTCAAAAAGAACTCTTCCTGCTTTTGGTATCAAGAAAAATGAACCAATTGGTTGCAAGGTAACTCTCAGGGCAGGCCGTGCAGAAGAGTTCCTCAGGACAGCACTTGATATTGTAGAGAGCAAGCTCAGATCTTCCCAGTTTGACAAATATGGGAATGTTGCTTTTGGAATCGAGGAACATACTGACTTCCCAGGCATGAAATACGATCCTAACATCGGTATCTTTGGTATGGATATCAATGTTGTTGTCAACCGCCCAGGTTACAGGATCAGCAAAAGAAGGATAGTAAAGAGGAAAGTTCCTACATCTCACAGGATCACAAAAGAGGATACGATTGCTTTCTTCAAAGACACATACTCCGTGGAGGTTATATAAATGGTTCAAACCACTAAGAGCTTTGGAAGAGGGGCAAGCGAATGCAAGAGATGTGGGAGAAAACAGGGTCTTGTAAGGAAATACGGTATTTACCTTTGCAGGCACTGTTTCCGTGAGGTTGCCCACGATATGGGATTTGAAAAGTATACGTGAGGTGAAAGAAATGGTATTATTAGATCCGCTTGCTGACGCTTTGTCTACTATAAAGAATGCAGAGGCAATTGGTAAGGATTCCTGTATCATCAAGCCCGCATCAAAACTCATCGGTACTGTATTGAAAGTTATGCAGGACCGTGGCTATGTCGGTGACTTTGAGTTCATTGAGGACGGTAAGGCGGGAATTTATAAGGTCGAACTTATTGGTAGGATCAATAAATGTGGTGCTATCAAACCACGTTATTCTGTTGGAGCTGCAGACTTTGAAAGATGGGAAAAGCAGTTCCTTCCGGCAAAGAACTTCGGAACATTGATCTTGACAACCTCTAATGGTGTCATGTCACAGTACGAGGCCCGTGAGAATAACGTCGGTGGACAGTTACTTGCATATGTGTACTGATGGATGTGATGTCACATGGCAAAAGAAATAAAGAAAATAATCCCAATCCCCGAAGGTGTGACTGTCACATTCCAGGGTCAGCTTCTGACAGTATCAGGGCCAAAAGGCAAGGATGAAAGAAGTTTCTGGTACCCGGGTATCACGATAGAGATTGCAGACTCAGAGATCATTGTGGACTCAACAGTCACCAAGAAGACTCAGAAAGCAATGGTTGGAACCTTCGCATCACATATCGATAACATGATACGTGGTGTCACCGGGGGATTCGAATATCGCATGAAGGTCGTCTATGCTCACTTCCCTATGCAACTCAAGGTTGATGGAAAGAAGCTGATGATCAGCAATTTCCTCGGAGAGAAAAAGCCAAGGACTGCAAATATCCTCGGAGGGACCACTGTCAAGGCCACAGCTGATGAGGTAGTTGTTACAGGTATTAACAAAGAGGATGTCGGACAGACAGCAGCTAATATCGAGCAGGCAACAAGGATCAAGAGATTCGACCCGCGTGTGTTCCAGGACGGAATATATACAGTGGAGAAGATAGTGTAGGTGATTTGAATGGATGATAGAACTAAGCGCCTTTTTAAGGTACGGAAAATCCAGAAACATAAAAAACCTGATTTCAAGAGGACAGACAGTCACAAGTACAAGCGCCTCGATTCTAACTGGAGACGTCCAAGAGGTCTTCAGGGTAAGCAGCGCAGGCACTTTAAAGCAAAAGGTGCTCTTGCCCAGGTAGGATATGGAAGTCCTGTCGCAGTAAGAGGTTTGCACCCATCCGGATATGCAGAGGTCCTCGTGTTCACAGTTGCACAGCTGGATAATTTGAATGCGGCGGAGGAAGCTATCAGAATAGCTGCAAAGGTTGGTGCAAGAAAGAAAGCACTCATTGAGGCAAAAGCTGCAGAGCTTTCCATAAAGGTCCTCAATCCTGCAAGAGGTGAGTAAGATGACCGATCTTTCCAACCAGAAAAGGATTGCTTCTGAAGTATTGGATTGCGGTGTCAACAGGGTCTGGATGGACCCTGAAGCTGCAGCAGAGATCGCTGTGGCAATCACCAGGGCGGACATCCGTGAGCTTGTAGAGGCCGGCAGTATCAAGGCAGTTCCTGTTAAGGGAGTGAGCCGTGGCCGTGCAAGGATAAGGGATGCCAAACGCAAATATGGTCACCGCAAAGGACACGGTAAGAGAAAAGGTAAGCAGGGAGCACGTAACCCGCGTAAGGAGCAGTGGATGAAAAAGATCCGTGCTCTCAGGAAGGAACTTAAACAAATGCGTGAAGATGGCTCACTGGACAGGTCAACTTACTGCAAGGTCTACCGCAAGGCAAAGGGTGGAGAATATCGCAGTGTAGCTCACCTGAAATCACACCTTGAGTCACAAAAGCTCATAAAACACGAGGAATGATCATGGCAACAGGACCCAGATATAAAGTCGCATTCAGGCGACGAAGAGAAGGGCGTACTGATTACCACCAGAGGCTCAGATTACTCCTTTCAAAGGAGGACCGTGTGGTAGTACGCAAGAGTTCGAGGCACATGCAGGTCCAGCTTGTAGCTCCTAAGCCTGAAGGGGATGTAACCCTTTCAGCTGCAATTTCAACAGAACTTAAAAAGTATGGATACGACGCATCTACAGGTAACACAACAGCTGCCTACCTCACGGGGCTCTTGTTCGGTTACCGGGCATTGAGCAAAGGATATGAGTATGGTGTTCTTGATATAGGACTTCAGGCATCATCCTCCGGATCTCGTGTGTATGCAACTTTGAAAGGCATCGTAGATGCAGGATTCGAGATTCCTCATGACTCATCTGTTCTTCCTTCAGATGAGAGGGTAAGAGGAGAACATGTGGCAGAGTACATGGAAGACTCAAATCTGCCTGAACTGTTTGATGCAGTAAAGGAAAAGATCTCTGCTGAGTTCAATTAGGTGATTATATGGCATATCAATATGAAGAGGAATGGGTTCCACAGACAAGACTTGGAATACTCGTTCAAGAAGGGCAGATCACTTCCATGGACGAGGCCATCGAATCAGGTCTCCCTATCAGGGAATCCAATATAATCGATATCTTACTACCTGATCTTGAGGATGAGGTTCTTGATATCAACATGGTTCAGAGGATGACAGACTCCGGACGTCGTGTTAAGTTCAGAGCAACGGTCATTGTCGGTAACGGGAATGGTTTTGTCGGTATTGGACAGGGAAAGGACGTTCAGGTAGGACCTGCTATCAGGAAAGCTATCAGCAACGCCAAGATAAATATCATTAAAGTAAAACGTGGATGTGGTTCATGGGAATGTGCATGCGGACTTGAACACACTGTACCTTCTGAGGTACGCGGGAAAGCCGGCAGTGTCATCGTAGAACTTAAACCGGCACCACGCGGCCTTGGTCTTGCTGCAGGCGACACTGCAAGGAAAGTGCTTGAGAAAGCAGGTATAAAGGATGTCTGGACAAGAACTGAAGGTACTACAAGGACAACTCTGAACTTTGCAAAAGCAACATTCAATGCACTGGAAAACACAGGTACTGTAAGGGTCCCTGTGCATCTGGAGAAGAAGGAGGCTTAAAATGTACGCTTTGATCAGAGTGCGCGGGAATGTGAATGTGAGGGGAACCATTCAGGATACCCTCAAGATGCTTCGCCTTCACAGAGTGAATCACTGCGTCCTTCTCAATGACACTCCTCACAACACGGGAATGATCCAGAAGGTAAAGGACTACGTAGCCTATGGCGTCATTGATGCTGATACCCTTGCGGAGATGCTCAGTAACCGTGGCAGACTTGAAGGCGATGTAAAACTTACGGATGAGTATGTGGCTGAGAACACGGACTATGATTCTATCAGTTCCCTTGCACAGGCTATATGTGATGGTAATGCAACACTGAAAGATATTCCTGATCTCAAGCCGGTCTTCAGGCTTCACCCTCCAAGAAAGGGGCATGCTGGTATGAAGAGGACTGTTCAGCAGGGCGGTGTTCTGGGTAACCATGGTGAAGACATCAACAAACTACTGAAGAAAATGAGGTAATGCCATGGCTTCTAAAAAGACCAACACAAAGAAATTCAGAGGATCGCGCACCTGTGGTGGCGGTACTTCCAAGAACAGGCGTGGTGCAGGTAACCGCGGTGGAAGGGGTAGATGTGGTGAGAACGCTCATCATGCAACCCGTGCACTGTTGCTCGGTTATTACCGTGGCCATCAGAAGGGATTCAAGCGCCCTCTGAAAGTTATAAACGACGCTTCTATCGTAAACGTAGGGGAGCTTGATGAACTTGCAGACCAGCTTGTAGAGGATGGTTTTGCGGAATTGCAGGATGACACATATGTCATTGACCTTGCTGTTCTTGATATCGATAAGGTACTTGGGTCCGGTAAAGTGTCCAGGAAACTTGCGATAACAGCAGCTGAGTTCTCTGCAAGTGCAAAGGAAAAGATCGAAAGTGCAGGAGGTTCTTGCACCGAGATAACTGAGTAATGCCATTTGGCATTACATATTTTATTTTACATTTATGCAATGTAAAGGGTACATATTTATTAATGTTTAAATCTATGTAGGTGTACTTTACCTAATAATTGCATGGATTTTCCATTCAAAGGGTGGAATTAATGAGTCTTAGAGATAGTTTGGAACCAATTTTCAATAAATTGCCTGCGGTTGCAAGTCCGGAGGGGCACGTCCATTTCAAAAACAAACTTATGTGGACACTCGGTATTCTTGTGCTCTATTTTGCTCTTGCTAATGTACCGCTGTTTGGATTGTCAGCGGATTCGATCGATCTGTTCGAATCCTATAGAGCATTCTTTGCCGGGGCATCAGGTTCTTTGATGCTTCTGGGTATCGGTCCTATTGTTACTGCGTCCATTGTCCTCCAGCTTCTTGTTGGTTCTAACGTCATTAATCTAGACCTGTCAGATCCTTCAGATCAGGCGTTCTTCCAGGGCTCACAGAAGGCTCTGGTCCTTGTAATGACCGTGCTTGAGGCACTACCACAGATATTTGGTGGTTTCATTCTGCCGGATGCAGGTCTTGCAGCAACCCTGGGTGTGGATGTAGGTGTTATTACGTTCATTATCTTCATACAGATCTGCATAGGCGGAGTGCTTATTCTCTTCATGGACGAGATAGTTTCCAAATGGGGTATAGGTTCAGGCGTAGGTCTTTTCATTGTAGCCGGGGTTTCCCAGCAAATAGTTACCGGTCTGTTTAACTGGACAAGTGATTCAAGTGGCCTTCCAACAGGTTTCTTCCCTAAATGGATATACATCATTCAGAATGTCGAGGCGGAATTCCTCTTTTCCGGTGATGGTATCATGTTCATGCTGATAACAGGTGGCATACTTGCACTGGTTAGTACGGTTATAATCTTCCTGCTTGTAGTTTATGTGGAAAGTACACGTATCGAGATCCCTCTGGCACACAGTGCGGTGAGGGGTGCAAGGGGTAAGTTCCCTGTGAAACTCATATATGCTTCAGTCCTGCCAATGATCCTTGTAAGGGCACTGCAGGCCAATATCCAGATGATGGGCCTTCTGCTAAGCAGCAGGGGAATAAATTTCCTCGGAGAGTTCAATGGTTCTACTCCTATCAATGGTGTCATGTATTATCTGGCTCCCATCAACAGTCCGTACGACTGGATCCCGTCTCTTGTGAGGGAATCTTTCACAAGTATGGGTGCTCCTGTGCCTGCTGTCTGGCAGATCGGACTGCATGTGTTCGTTGATGCGGTCTTCCTGATCGTCGGTGGTATAATATTTGCCCTGTTCTGGATAGAGACCACGGGAATGGGTGCAAAGCCAACTGCCAGGAAGATATTCAATTCAGGTATGCAGATTCCGGGTTTCAGAAGGAATGTTGGAAGCATTGAAAAAGTAATGATCAGGTATATTCCGAAAGTGACCATCATTGGCGGTGCCTTTATAGGTTTCCTGACGCTTGTTGCAAGTCTCCTTGGTACTCTTGGAGGTGCGGGAGGAACTGGTCTTCTGCTTGCTGTAAGTATTGTATATCGCTTGTATGAGGATATTGCTTCTGAGCAGATGATGGAGATGCATCCGATGATAAGGTCCTTCTTTGGACAGGATTAAAGGTGTTGATCAATGAATATTGCATTATTTGGCCCACCGGGTGCCGGCAAAGGCACCCAGGCAAAGGAATTATCAAAGCATTATAAGATCCCTCATATCTCAACAGGGGATATCTTAAGGGCAAATGTACGTGACGCAACGGAGCTGGGATTAAAAGCAAAGGAATACATGGATAAAGGCGAACTTGTTCCCGATGATGTTCTCATAGGACTTATCAGGAACAGGCTGACAGAGCCTGACTGTGAGATGGGTTATCTTCTGGATGGCTATCCGAGAACCATTCCGCAGGCAGATGCACTGACTGATATCCTGGCTGAGATCAATAAACCACTTGATGCTGTGATCAATATCGAGGTAAGTGATGAAGAGCTCGTAAAAAGGCTCAGTGGACGGCGAAGTTGTTCATGCGGTGAAAGTTACCATTTGATGTTTAACCCTCCGGAAAAAGAAGGTGTATGTGATGCATGCGGTTCAGGGCTCTACCAGAGGGACGATGACGGGGAAGAGGTCATACTCCAGAGGTTAGCTGTATATAATGAGAAGACCAAACCTTTGATAGACTATTACGGCAATGAAGGTCTCCTTGTGAATATAAATGGTGCAGGTGCTGTGGATGAGGTATTCAGGGATATCTGCAATGTAATGGACCAACACAAATAAACCCATCTCAAAAGAGGCTATCACTTGGTTACAGAAGAATTTAAGAAAAAGCTGGATCGATTTCTCCTGGCTTTTGGTATTTCTCTCATGGTCGGTATCCTGATACTGGGAGAAGGGTTCAGGGATTCTCTCGGGCAGGCAATGAGTCTGATAATGGACCCGGTAGTGACCATCCTCGGAGCGGAGAATTTCCATATCGTGCTCTTCATAATGGCTTCCATTACTGCACTTTACGCTACCCTGATTCAGAAATATACCATCGACTGGGATCTGATGCGTAATACGCAGGAAAAAATGAGAGTTTTCCAGAAGGAATTCAGGGAAGCTCAGCTTTCAAACAATACGGCCCTGATGAAGAAAATGGAGGAAGAGCGCTCCAGGATGATGCAGGATCAGATGGAGATGTCAAAGCAACAGTTTAAGCCAATGGCATATATCAGTATAATCTCCCTGCCACTGTTCATGTGGGCTTACTATTATATTAAAGCACATGAAGCGGCTTCTTTTGTGTTTCCTTTCTGGGGTCAGCAAATATTGATAGACACGATCTGGGGTCCTTTCCAATACTGGATATTCTGGTATTTCATAGCCTCACTGGCTGTAAGCCAGCTCATCAGAAAAGCTCTGGATGTCGGTGGAGTATAAAGTGTTACTGACTATTAGCGGTCTTCCGGGGAGTGGTACAACCACCGTTTCCCGGTTACTTTCTGAAAAACATGGTATGGAAATGATATCTGCAGGAGAGGTTTTCCGTTCTCTTGCAAAAGAGTATGGGATGAACCTTGCAGAGTTTGGTGCGTTAGCAGAGTCTGATGATAGTATAGACCAAATGATAGATGAACGTCAGAGGGAAATTGCTTCCACACGCGATAATATCATTCTTGAGGGCAGGCTTGCAGGTCACATGGCTGAAAAAGCCCTTAAAGTATGGCTCAAGGCTTCTGCAGATGTCCGTGTTAAGAGGATAGTTAGCAGGGAAGGTGGTTCTTTTGAGGATAAACTTAAGGAGACCATAGAGCGTGAAGCCTCAGAAGCTGTCCGCTATCGGACAATATACGGAATAGATATCAATGATCTTTCTGTCTATGGCCTTGTTATCGACTCGGCGATCTGGGATCAGTTCCAGATAACAGATATAATATCCTGTGCAATAGATAACTGTTCTTATTTCTGACATGTGACAAATGAGGAGTTTCTGGCTGATCATATGAGTCCTGATATTTTACCCTCGGAACATAAACGGGAATTGGTGCACAAGGCGCAAGCCATGACCAGTCCGTTATATGGTTGTTCTCCCTACAAGCGTCCTGTCAGGCAATATATAGAGATGGGTGTTGTCAATCTTGACAAACCGGCAGGTCCCACAAGTCACGAGGTCACAGCATGGGTAAAGAGCATCCTTGAACTGAACAAGGCCGGACACTCCGGTTCACTTGATCCTGTAGTAACGGGTGTGCTTCCCATAATGCTTGGCAAAGCAACCAAAAGCGTTGCAGCCCTTCGTTTGTCAGGTAAAGAGTATATCTGCCTTATGACCTTGCATGAAGCTGTTTCTGAAAAAAAGATCCGTAAGGTATGTAAGGAGTTCCAGGGTCCACTTTTTCAGATGCCACCTATAATTTCTGCGGTCAAGCGTGCAGTAAGGGTGCGGCATATCTATTATCTTGAGATTCTCGATATAAAGGAAAGATGTGTCCTTATGCGGGTTGGCTGTGAAGCAGGCACATACATGCGTAAATTATGTCATGACATAGGTGTTGCGCTGGGTTGTGGCGCACACATGCAGGAGCTTCGCAGGACGAAAACGGGTCCTTTCCGGGAGGATACGCTTGTGACCCTTCAGGATCTGAAGGATGCCTATGTTTTCTGGAAAGATGACGGGGATGAATCTTTCCTGCGTCAGGTTGTCAGGCCCATGGAAGAAGGTCTTTCACATCTTCCAAAAGTCATTATCCGTGACAGTGCTGTTGATGCGGTATGTCGGGGTGCGGCAATTGCAGTACCCGGTATATTAAGCCTTGACGGCAATATCAAAAAAGGAGATGAAGTCTGTCTCTTTACTTTAAAAGGCGAAGCTGTAGCATTATGCAGATCTCTCATGGAGTCCGGTGAGATGCTTCAGAATGAGCATGGAATCGTGGCTACGACCGAAAGAGTAATAATGGATGCTGGCACTTATCCGCAAGGCTGGCACAGCAAGCCAAAGTAATCAGTGTGCCGAGGTAGTCTAGCGGTAGGGCGCAAGCCTGGAAAGCTTGTGGGGCATCCGCCCCTCGGGAGTTCGAATCCCCCCCTCGGCGCCATCATATCATATGTGATAGATGGTTGCATTTTGTTTCGATTTTTCAGTTTTCTCCTTTTCTGCTCAATAGCTTAAAATAGCCGCAAGGCTTTTGCGCTCATCACAATACTATGAGATTAAACACCATTCAGTTTCTGGCAAGTGCCTCCCACGTGATGTCCAATATTTTCATTCCTATATTTGCCATATCTCTAGGAGCATCGTTTTTTGAAGTAGGTTTAATAACTGCAAGTTTCAGCCTTGCATCATTTGTCTCATCTTTTATATTTGGAAAGGCAGCTGATATAAACCGGCTCAGGCCAATTGTTCTCATAGGTTTGCTGATGTCTGCATTTGCTTTTGCATTGCAGTTTTTTGCAAATGATACTTTTTCCCTGATCGTTATCCGGGCCATGGTCGGTTTCTGCATGTGTATATATCCTGCAGCACTCACTGTTTATGTCTACTATCAAAAAGAAAGTATTGGCAAGTTCAGTTCATTCGGTTCTCTTGGCTGGATGGCAGGTTTTCTGGTCGCTGGTCTTGTTCAGGATGTCAGGTATCTGTTCATTCTCTCTTCTCTGTGCTATTGTATATCATTTGCCAGTGCGCTGGAACTTAAGGACATTGAAAGACCTTCTTTGAAGGTGGGATTCTTCTCACTGGGAACATTCAGGAAAAATATTGCAACCTACATGTCCGTGTTTGTAAGGCAGTCCGGTGCTGCAGCAGTATGGACTGTATTACCGCTGTATCTTGCATTCCTCGGAGCATCTGTAATGTGGATAGGGGCAATCTATGCTATTAATCCGTTACTGCAATTCCTTATTATGCGCAGGCTGGACAGGTTCAGGAATGAACTACTTATAAGATGGGGTTTCATCCTGTCAGGAATTGCCTTTTTTGGATATTTCCTTTCTGATAGTTTCATCCAGATAATTCCTGGAATGGTTTTTGTTGCATTCGGCTGGTCTTTCATGTTTGTTGGTGCAAACCAGCTGCTTATGGATAAAAATGAGGAAAAAGCAACAGCTGCCGGTATCCTTAATTCCGTGATAGCCGCAAGCAACATAGTGGGTGCTGTCCTTGGTGGCATGATGCTCCAGCTTTATGGTTACAGGGAGACGATGTTATTTGCTTTTCTTTGTTCCCTTGCAGGTTTCTTCATATTCAGGATACTTGACAGATCATTTTTACAGGAGGGTGCTTAAATTAAGATAGGGTCTGATTTGTTACAAAAGAAATTTTAAAGCAGGTTTTTATCCAGCTTTTATTCATCTTTCTTTTTTATTCTCCGTGTCTTTCTGGTAACCTGCATGGGAAAGTATTTATGCAATTAACCTATAGACAAAGCTCACCTGTTTTACTATCTGTTCAACATGAATAATGTTAAATAAGAAAAATAGTATATACAGGCGAGTTATTCTATTAATCTTTAGAATTGCCTGCCCCGTGTAATGGGGTGTGTCGAAACCTATGTTTCGAGGCTACAGGACTTAATGTCCCTAAGGAGGAATTAATAATGGCAGACGAAGAAATAAGACATTTAGTCCGTATCATGAATACTGACCTTCAGGGCAGCCAGCCCGTAATGTACGCCCTGACAGGTATTCGCGGTATCGGACTTCGGACTTCAAGGATCATAGTTGAAAACACGGGTATCAACCCTAAAGAGGTCATCGGTTATCTTTCAGATGATGACGTTGCAAAACTCGATGCAGCTATTGCTGATTTCGAACAGAACCTTCCTGCATGGATGCTCAACAGATGTGCAGATCCAATTTCAGGTGAAGACAAACACCACCTGGGTCAGGACATCCTGATGACCCTCAGAGAAGATCTTAACAATCTTAAGAAGGTCAGGGCATACCGTGGTCTCAGGCATGAGAGGGGCCTTAAGGTCAGAGGTCAGAGGACAAAGTCCACAGGAAGACGTGGCTCAACCATTGGCGTAAGCAAGAAGAAGTGAAGGTGATCTTATGGGATACCCAGGTAAAAAGAGAAAGAGTTATGATACTCCAAAACACCCGTGGCAAGCTGCCAGGATGGCCAATGAAGTCGAGCTTCTAAAGAAATACGGTCTCCGTAACAAGAAAGAGCTTTGGAAAGCAGTCAGTATCCTTAGAAGGTACAGGGCAGATGCCCGCAGGATACTTGCAGAGTCTGCAGAAACCGAACTTGCCGGTCACCTCAAAACAGAGTCCGACCAGATCCTTGCAAGGCTCAGGAGATATTCGATCCTTCCATCAGATGCAAATGTGGATGATATCCTTGCATTGCAGACAGAATCTATCCTGGAACGCAGGCTGCAGACCCAGGTATACAGGCTAGGTCTTGCAAGAACTCCAAAGCAGGCAAGACAGTTCATCACACATGGACATATTGCCATTGATGGTCAGAAGGCAACAGTTCCTGGTATGCTTGTCTCAAAATCTGAAGAGATGCTCATCGATTACTACGGCAATTCACCACTTACCAGCGAATCACATGCTGAAAGGCCGGCACAGATAGCTTCATCAGTTGCAGGAAAGGAGGAGTAAGTTCATGGCATCAAATGGAATATGGGGTGTAGCAAACATAAAATGCTCATTCAATAATACTATCATTACAGTAACCGATATCACCGGTGCTGAAACCATCGCCAAATCATCCGGTGGAATGGTTGTAAAGGCAGCACGTGATGAAAGTTCACCGTACACTGCTATGCAGATGGCAACACAGCTCGCCGATATCCTGAAGGATAAGGGAATTGAGGGTATCCATATCAAGGTGCGTGCACCCGGTGGGAACAAGCAGAGAAGCCCGGGTCCCGGGGCACAGGCTGCTATCAGGGCCTTTGCAAGAGCAGGTATCAGGATAGGCAGGATACAGGATGTAACTCCTGTGCCGCATGACGGTACCCGTCCAAAGGGTGGAAGAAGAGTATAAATATAAAATGGATATGAACTCATGACAATGGAAGTAGACATACTTGAACTGTCAGAGAGGTCTGCAAAGTTCATTCTGTCAAATGCAAATGCATCCTTTGCGAATGGTATAAGGAGGGCAGCGCTCTCAGATGTACCTACTCTTGCGATTGATGACGTGAACATCTATAACAACACCTCAGTCCTCTTTGATGAACAGCTGGCTTTGAGGCTGGCTCTTATCCCTCTGACAACGGACATTGAGGAGTTCGTACCTGTTGAAGAGTGTACATGTGGTTCAGAATGCCCTGCATGCAAGGTATCTCTGACCCTCAGTGCAGAAGGTCCGAGAATGGTATATTCGGGTGATCTGGTGTCATCCGATGAAACAGTCCAGCCGGCTGATCAGAATGTCCCTATTATCGATCTGAAGGACGGTCAGAAAGTAGTCCTTGAAGCCATTGCTCATATGGGTTATGGTCATAATCATGCAAAATGGCAGGCCGGTGTTGCCTGTGGCTACAAGAATATGCCGATTGTCAGTTTCGATAACTGTGATCAGTGTGGTGCCTGTGTGAGTGAATGTCCACAGGGTATAATACATATTGGTCAGAACGGAGCGGAAATATCCGGTGATGATATCCTTAAATGTATTCTCTGCAAACTCTGTGCATCGGTATGCGAAATTGATGCTATCACTGTTTCCGAAGATGAAAATTCGTTCATTTTCACCATGGAATCCGATGGTTCATACTCGGTTCAACAGTTAATTATAAATGCAGGAACAACTATTAAGGAGAAAGCCAGCCGGTTGGGACAGATTTTAGAGTCCCTCTGACATGGTTTAGGAGATTTACTCTCCTTTGATTTATAGGAAACTTTCTCGATGCGGGGGTTGCCCAGCCAGGCCAAAGGCGCTAGGTTGAGGGCCTAGTCTCGTAGGAGTTCGTGAGTTCGAATCTCACCTCCCGCACCAGATATTCCTTATTATTACATTATTTAAAGACCATTATAATATTTTGTTCTTAATTAATTTCAGACAAATCGTGTGCGGGGGTTGCCCAGCCAGGCCAAAGGCGCTAGGTTGAGGGCCTAGTCTCGTAGGAGTTCGTGAGTTCGAATCTCACCTCCCGCACCATGTGTTTTCAATTGCTGTTTCGGTTAGGTAGTTCGCAAAATCATTTGCGATTTTATGTACGGCCAGTCTTCTAAAAAAACAAAAATAATTCACACATGTGTTCTGGAATGCTGTCTTACTTCCTCTATCTCTGCTTTTCCAAGGTATTTCAAAAAATGGGCTGCACGGGTGCTTGTATTTATGTGCTTTTCTTTCATGCGGGATTGATATACACGTATGGATCGCAGGAAATCTATTTTACGGAATTCCGGCCAGAAGGGTGCACAGAAATATGCTGCACATTCACTTCCGTTGGCCTGCCAGGGAAGGAAATTCGATACTCTCTCATCTCCTCCGGTTCGGATTATCAGGTCAACATCCGGAAGAGCAGTACTCCCGCAGGGATAAAGGTGTCCGGATATCGTATCTTCATTGATGTCTTGCGGGTCAAGCTCCCCTGCCTCAACCTTTGAGGCAATTTCCCTTACTGCCTGGACTATCTCCTGTCTTCCTCCATAGGCAATTGCAACATTGAGATTGAATTTATCATATGCAGAAGTTACAAGTTCCACATTTCTGATAGATTCACGCAGGTTCAGAGGCAACTTTTCAATATCGCCAATTGCATGTACTCTCATCTTTCTTTCATGTGTTCTTTCATCCACACCGATCTGATCGAATTTCACTCTGATAAGATCAAATAGTTTATCTTTCTCATCATCAGACCTGTTGAAGTTCTCAGTAGAAAACGCATATATGGTAAGGTGTTCAATACCAAGTTCACAGGACCATTCCAACACCTTCTCGGTCACGTCAGCACCTATTTTATGGCCGAAAGAACTTAAATGGCCAAGCTTGCGGGCATATCTGCGATTCCCGTCCATAATGATGGCCACGTGTCTGGGGACGTGTTCATTTTTTACTTCCTGGGTTAGCAGACGTTCGTAGCCTTTATAGAATACTCGGGGTATGCTTCTTAAAATGCTTGACACTCCCGTGCTCTGACGATTTAATCATAAGTTATGTATCTATTTGAAAGCTTCCAAATACGAAAAAGAAATCCTATCAGTAATTGTCAAGAACCGACCTTACAATATCCCTGTAATCTTCTTTCAGCAGGTATATGTTGTGGTCACCGGTGACATCAATGCTCAGGATGCCAAGCCTGGTGTTCATAAGTCCCACCATTGCCGATACTCCCCTGTAGCTCACGTCAAAATCCGTATTATGAAGATGCTCGTACACATCACCTGTAGTAAATTTGCCACCATTAAGGAACAATTTCAGTACGACTTTGCGTATACCTGTATCATCGCGACTAAGATATTTGATCAACCTTTCTCTTACCCGCTCTTCAATCGTTTCCAGTACAAACACCTCTTTTTTTCAATATGTTATTTTATGTTATAAAGCTATTTATTTGCAGTAGCTTTAAATGTCTTGATGAATATGAAAATTGTACCATCTATACCATTCTCCCATATATATTTTAGCTTTTCACAGGGGTATCTTCTCAACAATTAAACCATTTTCAAAAGGATACCTTTCAATGACATACATTTTTATAGCAGGTCTTCTGATGCTCTCTGCTATATCTTCAAGTATCCACCACGCAATCTCAATATAATTCATGCAAACTTCCATCATCTCAGGCGGGACTTCTATCTGAGAGAGTTCATCAATCAAACATTTGAGTTCACTATCGTCGAAAAATTCAATGCATCCGTAAAATATAGTTCCGTCCTCACTGATGTCATCAAAAGGTCTTGCAGTGTTTTGCGCAATGCGTATGAGTCTTTTTCGAAGCTGTACCGCATCCTTGTAACTGGACGAACAGAAATGTATCTTTGTGCAATGTGGGGCAATACTTTTGGCATATTCTTCTGAACCTGCTACTGCATTAGATACTTCATCCCTTAGGCAATAATTCATTGCTTTCATTGCTTCAGCATTCGTGTCGGAGAATTCCAGTTCGTTGAGGTTGATGAAGCATCCCGTTCTTTCTGCGAAAAATGCAAGCATATCAGCATCTTCTATCGCCGGTATCTCTATTCCCGTTTCAATCCTAAGCTCTTTTGCATAACGTATTGTATCAGCGTAGCAGGTATCTTCCAGCCCTTTCCAGAGTTTTATGGGTGGATGGAATCTTATCTCATCTAACCCTGCATCTGCAAGTTCTTCTAAAAGCCTGATCTGCGGTGCAATAGATGTGTACATGTGTATGTGATGCTGGGCACCAAACTCCTTTTTAAGTAGTCTGATGTAATGAAGCACTCTGTCAGGCCTGAGTAGTGGCTCACCACCTGTAATGCCCGTTCCCAGCGCACTCATCTGCCTTGCTTCTTCAAGGACATCCCTGTCGGAAAGCACTCTTCTTTCATTTGCAAAAGTAATATCGCCTCTTCTTTCTTCTGATAAGGGGCAATAGAAACAATCCCGGCTGCATTGACCTGTGATGAACAGGACCATCTTGGCTCCCTGCTGGCAGAGCTTACATCCCTCAGATAGAAAAGAGTGGAAAGAACCTGCTTCTCCCTGGATTATTTCGCTCATCCTGGCATCCTATAACCTGTATGTATATAAAACTATTTTAAGCACCGCTCCGAAAATTTATGTAATATCCTTTCAATAACAATTCCCAATGAATGAGTTTGAAGGTTTTGTTGTAGTGCTGGGTTGCAGGAAATGTGGCAAATGTGAAAACATCTGTCCAAATGGTGCTCTTTACAGGATAAACGGTTTTGTCAACGTGGATCAGGAAAAATGCAATCTATGTATGAAATGCATAAATGTATGCCCTAACAAGGCCCTGGTATATATGGAGTGACCAGGACCTCCAACAGGATAAGTTCATTTATTTTTCAACGCCGATGGAAAATGCCCTGCCCAGCATTTTACCGATCCCATAGTAAGCCCTCTGTGGCGAGTATATTACAGGTCTGATCTTTTCAATATCCGGATTTCCTTTTTCATCCAACACTGATTCTTCTGCTTTTATGCCCACTATCTCACCAATGAACTGTGTATGAAGTCCCAGGTCAAAACTGTGTACCAGTTTGCATTCAATTACGACCGGGAATTCCTCTATGAAGGGAGCATATACTATTTCACTTCTGACAGCCGTAAGTCCGGTCTTTTCGAACTTATCCACATCTTTTCCGCTTGCGATACCGAAGTAATCTGTTTCTTTTACATATTTCTCGGAAGGGATATTTACCGTGAAAGCTTCCTTTTCCATTATGTTGGTATAAGTATAGGTGGCTTTACGCATGGATACACTGATACATGGAGGGTCCGAACAGCAGATACCTCCCCAGGCTGCAGTCATAGCATTCGCATTTCCGTACATATCATAGCTTCCAACGACCCAGGCAGGTGCCGGATATGCCAGGGGTTTTGCCTCAACAGGTATTTTCATTGTATACACCTGCATAAAAAAAGGCTTTGAGAGCCTTTAATCTTGCGCCTGTCAGCTTTCAGATCATTCCTCTGAATAATATTCTTGAGAATACCGTGGATACGGTGAAAATGATTATAGTTACAGGCAATATCTGTCCTATCTCATACAGAAGTTGAGTCCTGTCCCCTCCATATTCGATTGTACCTGAAAACCGGACAAGTATTACAGTTATCATGATTATGTATATTCCGATTGCAAACATGAAAATGTCAGAAGGTATTGACTGGTTAAGGTTATCCGCCGATATCTGTGCAGGGCCCGGGAATGCATTCTCAGGAAGACGTTTGATACTGTCCGATATGTTCTGGAGGATCTTTGTTATTACTTCTGATAATGCAATTGTCACTCCTGCTATAAGAGGTGCAAAGACAGCTGCAGTAGAACGCATTGTAGATGTCATGTCGTAGAGTGATTGTCGTATCTTGATCTCCACATCCTGAAGCTCTTTCAAATGGTCGGCAAGTTTGACAATTGCAACTCCGGCAACCTCATGGCTCTTTTGCACACTTTCAACCATTAGAAGCATGGTGGTCCTGATCCTTTCTGAATATATATTCCTGAAAGCCCCGAAATCCCTGTCAAAAATAGCTGAATGAATATCTGTTCTCATATTCATGAGGTTCAGTGATATCCTTTCAAAGGCAAGCGATATATCAGATCCCTGCATGGTCCTTGCTGTATGGCTGAAAGCCTCTTCTGCAGATCTTCCTTCAGATACCCTTCTCCCCAGAACGAACAGGGCATCTGAGAATTCATTTTCCATCTTGCGTATCTCATCGCGGATCTTCTTGTAAGGTGCGTAGCTGATATTCAGATAAACAGATACTGCAAAGACAATACCCCATATTATAAAAAGCGTTGGCGGAATGATCCCGTCAAGGGTCGATGTGGATACTATATTCCAGGGATTTCCTCTGTATACCAGAATGTACCCGAGGGAAGATATGAGGAGTCCTATAGCAGAGGCAAAGATCATGGCATGTAGTTTCTTTTCTTTGATACCAGCAAGATGAGGGTGGTTTTCGGGGATCTCCTGCGGGACAAATGCAGCTGGCCGTTGCATCAGTATGTATTCTGCATACATAAAGGTCAGCAAGGGAAGAACAATATTATAGAGGATCACAAGGGTCCCCGTCCCAAACCGGATACCAACAACGGTTATTGCAGGCATCAGGGCTACCAGTGAAAGGGGTATCAGGATGAATATGGAATAAAGTACATATGTTGGCGTCTTCAGTTTTGCAGCAAAGCTGTCCATCAGGTCCCGGGTGCTTTCAAGCACAAGATCAAGTGACCTGTTAAGTGCGATAATCCTTTGTGCTTCGTCAGGTTCGCTTGTAGAGCTTTTTATAAGGTGCAATGCCCTCTTGAAATACTCACTGTTCTTGCCCCAGAGATTGGAGAATTCAATTATTGCTTCATCAATCCCCCGGTATTCCCTTACATGCAGGTTCCACATCATCTTCTTCAGGTCCTTTGCCAGGGGCCGGCCGGAGTTGCCTGCAGCAAATCGAATAGCAACCTCCATGTTTGGTACAAGTTTCATTGACATTACTATGTAACTGATAATTTCCGGCATGTCACCAAGTGAACTGACTTTCATCCATTTTGCATGGATCTTGATATACTCGCTCATGTATATCAACACACATAAAGGAAACATGAGGCTCAGGATGATAAGTGCATAAAGGGCAGTGTTCTCCAGGTTTATCATTCTTAAAAGGAAAAAATCAAAAATAATTATCCCAATGAGTGTAAAGGCAGCACTTACGTACGCAAAGAGTACGGTTTCATGAGGGTCAAGTCCTAAACCGGTGTAGATCATAGCATCGCGGTAACTTTCACTGATGGCATTATCTGCTTTCTGGCGGAATGTATCAGTGTCTTTTACAAGCCAGCTGAAATTCCTTGCAGTGAACTTGCATCCGTTGTAGTACCAGTTCTCATTGTACAACCTGATCACCCACACAGCAAAAACCATTTGAAGAGCTCACAGTTCCATTCTCTGCCTGTGATATGTGTGGTATATCTTTTTTCCTCCCGGAAAAAACCTCAAACCATTCTATCCAGCTGTCATAGATCCTCTGGTAGTCAGTTCCTCCGGGATTGGATATCTCCATGTCCATTAGCAGCCAGAACATGTTATTTGCAATAGCCACATTTCTTGCTTCAAGCAGCCAATGGTCATTTTTTCCATATTCTGCTATTCTGGCTTTTATTTTTGCTCTCATGCGGATGTTAAGGGAAGCCTCATCCATGGAAATACCCCATTTGTCTGCAATTTTGCCAATAAGCGCTGATTGTCCCCTGTCCATTATATCCGAAGGCATGAGAGTGTCACTTGATGCATCGTAGCTGAGTATGTCCGAGAATACTTTTCCCTGGCCTTCTTCCCATTTGTCGTTTACCTCTGACACCTGCATAACACGTCGTTTCATTGTCATACTTCCTGATATGCGGGTATTCGCACAGACGACAACTGCATCAGTTGCCTTGAAGGATGCAGGTGGCACTCCCAGGGTGTTCACTATCCTTTCATATACTGCATTTGTGGATGAGCCATGTATGGTACCAATGACCGAGTTTCCGGCAGCACCTACCTGCATAGCCTCATAGAGCACGGCCACTTCAGGTCCTCTTACCTCTCCCATGATAAGTGATGAGCTCCCAAGCCTGAGAGATGCCCTTAATGCAACAGAGGGCTCTATCTCAATACCATATTTCATTATCGCGGACTGGGAGTTCAGACCCTGTACCTTCCATCCCATTTCCTGGAGTTCTTCAACAGGTATCTCTGGAGTGTCCTCAATTGTTATCATACGATACTTTTGTGGTATTTCCAGTAGCAAAGCACACATCAGGGATGTTTTTCCCGCGCCTACTCCACCGGCAACAAGGACGGAAGCCTGTCCGTCCATTATAAAACTGAGCAGACCTGCAGCCAGAGGTGAAATGGAGCCGTTGTTTATGAGTTTTGGAAGTGTCCAGGGGTCCTTTGCATGCTTCCTGAAAGCATAGGCAATTCCCTTTGCGCTAAGCGGATCACCTATCACCGATACACGAACTCCGTATTCCCTCAGAAACATCTCAAGCACCGGGGTTGCCTCTCCAAAGGGGCGTCCGCTGATGGACCTTAATCTGGATACCATGGATTGCATATCATCCTGCGACAGGTATACGTTTGTAATGCATTCCTCTCCATCTAGTACCACATGCACCGGATTCTGGTCAGCAGGAGCGTTCACATAGACATCAGTGACGCGCTCATCAGAAAGAATGTCTTCAAGTATGCCAAGTCCTGTAGTGTATTTTGTCAGCAGGTCACAACAGATGGTAAGCCTTGCAGGATCAGAGATTATATCGTCAACTTCCTTCTCCTCCAGCAGGAGTTTTTTGCTCAACCTGGCAAAGTATTCTCT
The DNA here is from genome assembly GCF_045690325.1 of Methanolobus sp. WCC5. Lineage (GTDB taxonomy): Archaea > Halobacteriota > Methanosarcinia > Methanosarcinales > Methanosarcinaceae > Methanolobus. Next base: position 2,528,193 of record NZ_CP146981.1, read on the forward strand.
TGAATTGGCAGGGTCTGCAAAATTCAGGTCTGAAGGACGATGGGCTATCATCTTCTTCCTGACCCTTTCAATGAGCCTGAGTTCTGATTCTTCCAGTGAATATTCCACCGGATTAATGATATACATCTTCTCCGGCCGGTCTGTTAGCCTGTATATATTTACCGGCGAATTCCTGGCATTCTGGAATCCTATTTCATAACATTCCTGGAATATCGTATTATCCGGGGGCTCGGTGTATATCCTTGATGTTGAAAAAGGCGGTCTGACATAGGATCTGAGATCCTTTTCATATTCAGGCAGATATGATGCATCTTTTTCAAAGAACTGTACTGCAGCAGACCCATCACTGGAATTATCTGTTATTCTTTTTGAGATAGAACTCATTTCATAAAGCATCTGAATGAATCTATTCCTGCACACCATGCATTCTGTTGATATATCGTTGTGTGCATCCTTTGCTTTGTTGTACTTGATGAGTCTGTCAATAATGCAACTGGTCTTTTGCGGATCCCTCTCTGCAGTTTCTATAATATTATCCATTATTCCGGCATGCTCTTTACGGCATCTGTCAGAGTTTTTACATGTCCCGGATATGATCATTGAGCTTTTGTAGTGGATCAGTTTTCCTTTCAGGCCTGACATCAGATAAATCCTTTCAAGGGTCTTTCCTTCGTAATCTCTTTCATAAAGTCTTGAAAGTGTAAGCCTCTCGATAACAGGCTCATTCTGAAGTATCGTAAAAATGTTTTTCCTGCAATGTTCATCCTCAAAACTGGATTCGTATATACATTCCCTGCAGTCAATGGTAATGTTTCTGCTTCTTTTTGAAACTCTTGTCCTGTAACTGCATCCTTTAGTAATTCCTTCTTTTTTTCCTGTTATTGATGAAATACATGCAAAGAGTTTCTCAAAGATTATCTTCAATTTTCTGTTGTCATCCGGCAGGTTGATATCTCCGGTATTTGATATTTGACCGGACATTGCAAAATGCGTTTGATTATCGTATAGTGTATCAACAGTTTCACTATTCCGTAAACTGTCATTATTCTCATCTTTTAAAATCACGTTTTGAAACCACCAATCATTTTTTTAGAAAAAGAATAATCTATTAAAACCTTTCGAAATAAATTTTTATTGATTATTTTATTTTAAGTATTATTTTTTTAACTGTTGTGGTGCAGGGGAAATGAAAAAGCATAGAAATTAAATGCATAGTATATTTGATATAACACTTTCACCCAGCTTCCCTCTGGATTTTATATATATTAAATCTAATTTACTCTAAAGACCGGAGCATCTGAATGGGTATATACACTGTATCACAGCTGAACGAATACATAAGACAGGTTCTGACTCAGGACCCTCATCTTGGGCAGTTATGGGTCAGAGGTGAGATATCCAATCTGACAAAACATAGCTCAGGCCATTATTATTTTACTCTGAAGGACAGGGATGCCCAGATAAGTTGTGTTAGTTTCCGCATGACCAACAGGACCCTTAAATTCGAACCAGAATCAAGTATGAAGGTACTTGTTTTTGCTTCTTTGGATGTCTATACTGTACGGGGCCAGTATCAGTTAAAAGTGCTGGACATGCGTCCTGACGGCATCGGCGAGCTCTACAAAGCTTATGAGCAACTGAGGAACCGATTGGAAGAGGAGGGGTTGTTTGACTTCTCACATAAGCGAAAGATTCCCCGCTTTCCAGGGAAAGTGGGTGTCGTCACATCAAGATCAGGTGCTGCTATTCATGATATACTTAATGTGATTGACCGCAGGTTCCCTGTGGATGTACTGCTCAGTCCGGCCATAGTTCAGGGAGAACGCTCGGCTGAAAGTATAGTCCGTTCCATCGAATATCTAAACAGTACCGATGTTGACGTGATCATCGTAGGAAGAGGGGGTGGTTCACTGGAAGACCTCTGGTCATTTAATGAAGAGGTAGTTGCAAGGGCTATATTTGCTTCTAAAGTGCCTGTCATATCTGCGGTGGGGCACGAAACGGATTACACTATAGCTGATTTTGTAGCTGATGCCAGGGCTCCCACTCCTTCGGCTGCAGCAGAGATCGCAGTTCCGGACAGGAACGAACTAAGGAAACATGTCTTATCCCTGACATTGCGTATGCAAAGGTCTGCAATGCACCTTATATCGGAGAGATCCCGGCATCTTGCTCATCTTTATTCCAGGATAGAGCCGGAAAGGTTCGCTGAGATCCTGCACCGGGATATGCAACGTGTGGATGAATTGAGTATGCGGATGGAGTTTGGGCTAAGAAAGGTGCTCGAATCGAAAATATCCTCTCTTTCCGGGCTTGCGGGTCGTCTGAATGCAGTGAGCCCTTTAAATACGCTGGAGCGGGGGTACAGTATAACCCTTCGCAGCACGGACCACAGTGTTGTCAGAACGACAGATGATGTAAGCATTGACGAATGTCTTGATATCAGGTTAATTGACGGCACAATCAAATGCAGGGTAACGGATGTTGAACCTGAAGTTGAAAAACATCGATAAAAAGGAGCTGGATTCATGGAAGAAGGTAAAAGTAATAATGAGAGTGAGAGTATCGAAGAACTTGAAGCTATGAGTTTTGAAACCTCTCTGGAAGAGCTTGAATCCCTTGTGGAGAAGTTGGAGAGGGGTCATCTGACTCTGGATGAGAGCCTTGGGATATTTGAACGTGGCATGAAACTTGCCCGTGTATGCGGCCAGAAACTCTCAAAGGCAGAAAGAAGGATCCAGGTCCTGACCGAAGAGAACGGAAAATTGAGAACTGAAAACTTCATTGAGGACTGATATTCCGGGCATTCTAAAAATAAGCGAAGATAATAAGTGAAGAGAATAAGTGAAGAGAAGCTCTTATGACAGCTCCTCTTCAGATTCCCTGGGTGCATTTTCATCTTCCAGGTACCTTCTTCCCAACAGAAATACGCTGCATAATGTGAGCAATACCAGGAAGATGGCAATTACAAGACCTTCGGTTGTAAAATCCTGCCAGGAATGCACCGAAGCCCATATCCCGCTCCTTGTGACAAAGGTCGCAAATATCACCAGTATGAATGAGGCCACAGCAAGCAGTGGTGCCAGAAATCCATATTCCCCGTGTTTTGCACGTGTCTGAGCATGCAGATAAGCTGTTGAAGTTATCCATGGTATAAGTGATGAAGTCTCAACAGGATCCCATGTCCAGTACCATGCCCCCCATCCAAGTACTTCGTATGCCCAGAATCCTCCAAGTCCTATCCCCAGGGTGAGGAAAAGCCAGGCTATCCTCATCCAGTCCCTTGCTATCAGTGTCCAGCGTTCATCTTTTGTGATGAGGTTTCCTATAGCGGCTGCAAAAGGAAATGTGAAAGCTGCATATCCCAGGAATAGCACAGGCGGATGGACCGCCATCCAGGGATTGCGCAGAAGGGGGTTCATACCCTGTCCGTATGGTACGTTGTAGAGTGCTGCAAAAGGATTCCAGTTGGTAGGCTCGATAGCACCTGAAGGTAATACACGAAATGCCGAGAAGGGGTTGTCTATTACAAGCAGTATGAGGAAAACAGATGCAATTGCCATGGATACTATTGTTGTAAGGTCCATTATTCTGGTTTCTGCAAGTTGTTTGGTGTATCCTGTGTAGCGGAGCAACAGGAGCATCACAAGTATTGACCATGTCCAGAGCAGAAGGGATCCCTCCTGTCCGGCCCAGAACGCCGAGATCCGATAGAACCATGAGAGGTCTGTACTTGAGTGACTGAATACGTACTCATAAGAGGCATTAACGCTTAGCAGATGTATCAGCAGTATGATCACAGAGGCCGTGATACTGGCTGTGCACAAGAGTTCCAGTTTTTTGGAGAGTGCACGCGCCCGGTGGTCCGATGCAGTGTAATAGCGAATTGAACAGATGGTAGCACCTGCTCCACAGACAAAGGCCAGCCATATTAATATCATCCCAAGGTTCAAATCATCACCTTTTCCTCTTATCTCTCTGGGTCCTGCGTTTTTCTATTTCCTGTTCAAGCATACGGTCATATCTTCCTTCAGCACCAGCTCTGGGTCTTTTAATGGCGTTATTTGTCCTGCCAGCAGATGTACGATCAGAAATGAGCAGGCCGATTATCCCTATTGCCATCAGGTAGATACCTCCCCAGAGGCAATTAATGAAAGGTACGGTCCGCATGTAAAGGTCTATCTCTCCACTGGATTCGTCAATGGCTCTGGGTGCAACAAAAAGCTCTTCAGTGAGTCCTCTGTTTATGTAAGTTGTAGTGTATGTCTGTCCCCATTTGAAATCGGTTATGTACTTAACCTGGCCGCTCCTGAAATAGTCTCCATTCCTGTAAATGTCAAAATCCACTTCCGTTGTGTAGGAAGAGGCAGGGTAGTTACGGAAAGCCTCACCACTATAGTATGATTCCATGCGGATGATCTTCAGCTGATAAGGCTGCCCTTCAAATTCTCCGGTCCCGTCTGTCCCGAGTACGGCAGAACCTTCTATTTTCATGTTCGAACTGAGGATTATACCAAGCAGTATGAGCAGTATTCCGATATGGATCACATGTGCACTGAGTTTCCTTATTTTTCCCGATGTAGCGGTATTTTTGTTAGCGGCGTATATTTTCCCCACCCTGTAAAGGGTTGCAGCCAGTGCAATGATGAGTACCGGTACGGAAATGTCCATAGCTATGTTCCCAAAGGGAGAGAGGATTGCAAAAAGAAGCGAAAGAAAGATCGATGTGCCCACAACAGGGAGTACATACCTGCGCTCAGAATAACCTATGAGCATACATGCACTCAGGAGCAACACCAGAGCAGCAACGGGAATTGCAGTCCTGTTGTTGAAGTATTCCGGCTGGAGGCTAAGTTCGATTCCTGTTGCAAGTTTTGCGATAAGGGGCGTCAGCATCCCTATTGTCACGATCGTTGCAAGCAGAAGGAAAGTGACAACTGTCGCAAGCATAGTATTACTTGTTGTCAGAAGTGGTATTTTGTTTTTCATCTTACGCCAAATCTTATGTGTACAACATATTTATAATTAGAGCTGTTCTATTCCCTTTGTTTCGATATGTTCAATAATGATGCTATCTATCAGGACAGAACTACAAATGCGGGTTGATAATTACGATTGAGATACTGATTACTGCAGTTTGGCTGATGCTTCCTGCCTATATACCAAGTCCACTGGCAGCTGTCTTTGGCGGGGGGAAGGCGATTGATGGCGGCAGGAACATGGGTGATGGAAGACGTGTACTTGGAGACGGGAAAACGTATCGCGGTCTTTTTGCCGGTATATTTTTCGGAATGCTGACAGGTTTACTTCAGCTGTATTATCTTTCAAGGAGCACAACCCTGTTGTCGGTAGAATTGCCATCATTTGGTGGTGAAGGCATAACCGCCAGCGCTGTTATTGTGATATTCTCACTTGCATTTGGCTCACTGTTTGGGGATATGTTCATGAGTTTCTTCAAGAGAAGGCTCGGTCTTAAACGCGGGGCTCCTTTTCCCATTGCAGATCAGCTTGATTTTGTGCTGGGGGCATGGATTATAACATATCTTGTAGCTCCTGCATGGTTCTCTGCGAATTTCACACTTCCGATCATCATTGCAGTACTGGTGCTGACCCCTCTGCTGCATCTGAGTACGAATATCATTGGATATTATATCGGAGTCAAGAATGAGCCATGGTGAGCAGTTTGAACAATTGTAGTAAATATTTTGATTCCAGGTGATCAGATTGACTGAAGGGAATGGTAAACGTGCATTGATAGATGCCCTGAAGGCATGTGGGGCTGTTAAGTTCGGTGACTTCACACTTGCCTCTGGTAAAAAGAGCAGTTATTACATCGATATTAAAAAAGCAAGTACTGACCCTGCTACGCTTGCGGTGATAGCAAAGGAGGCGGCAAAGGTCATAAAAGGACTGGATATCGATTGCATTGGAGGTGTTGTACTTGGTGGGGTTCCCCTTGCCACGGCTTTATCTCTTGAGGCTGGCCTGCCACTTGTGCTTATACGCAAATCTGAAAAAGATTATGGCACAGGAGGGCGCTTTGTTGGGGAGTTCAAAAATGGTTCGAAGATATTGCTTATAGAGGATGTAACCACCAGCGGAGGATCTGTAATAGATGCTATAGCGGCGATCCGGGAGGCTGGTGCTGTGGTTGACAGGGTCATCACTGTGGTGGACCGTGAATCGGGAGCAGAGAAGAATTTGAGTGATGTCGGCGTGAAACTTGTGCCGCTGGTAAGGGCAAGTGACCTGATATGACATCCATGGATAAAAAGGCAAGTTATTTATTTCAGGAATTAGAACTCTCATGTTATTCCGGTTTCTAAAATATCGCAAAAAGGCAAAAACAGAAATTGAAATCAATCTATCCATCAATTGATCCAATTGATCCGTTAAGTTCCATTAAGTTCCATTATATCTGCATATCCGGTGACAGTTTCATCAAATGACAGTTTTCTGATAATGAGGTTTGATACATGAATATACTAGTAGTTGGCGGCGGCGGCAGAGAGCATGCGATCACAGCAGCGATAGCATGCAGCAGAAAAGATCCGTCCATCTATGCTGTGATGTCCGGGAAGAACCCTGGTATTGCTGCGCTTTGTGAGGATTTCTTGCTCGAGAAAGAGACCAATGTGGAAAAGGTAGTTGAATTCGCACTGTCAAAGAACATCGATCTTGTTGTTGTAGGGCCCGAAGCTCCTCTTGCAGCAGGTCTTGCAGATGCCCTTGAAGAGGCGGGTATCAGTGTTGCCAGTCCCTGCAGGAAGGTTGCACAGGTAGAGTTTGATAAAGCATGGGCACGCAATTTCATGAAGGACAATGATATTGCCGGTTGTCCTGTCTTTGAAGTCTTTACCGACAGGGATGCGATGGATGCTTTCATCGATAAGCTTGGAAACGTTGCAATAAAACCTGCGGGTCTCACCGGTGGCAAAGGTGTGAAGGTAATGGGTGACCAGTTGCCTGATATCGGTGCTGCCAAAGAATATGCGGCAGGTCTGCTTGACCAGGGAAGCGTTGTTGTTGAGGAGAACCTGGTTGGTGAGGAGTTCACGCTGCAGGCTTTTGTGGATGGCAGAAGTCTTGCTTTTATGCCCACGGTCCAGGATCATAAAAGGGCCTTTGAGGGTGATCTGGGTCCTAACACCGGAGGTATGGGCTCTTACAATGCTCCGGGAGAGATGCTTCCTTTCCTGGATGCCGGGGACGTTGACAGTGCAAAGCAGATAATGACGGACACGGTAAATGCCCTTTACAGGGTGACCGGACAGAAATACAGGGGTACATTGTACGGTCAGTTCATGATAACAAAGGATGGCCCAAAGGTCATTGAGTTCAATGCACGTTTTGGTGATCCTGAGGCAATGAATGTGCTCCCGCTGCTTGAATCTGATTATGTGGATGTGCTTTGTGCAATGGCCAGCGGTACGCTGGATCAGGTGGATGTCAGATTCAGTAAGAAGGCAACAGTATGCAAGTATGCCGTTCCTGCAGGTTATCCTGACAACCCTACAAAGGACCGGGAGGTTGTAGTGGGCGACATTGGTGATGCGATCCTGTTCTATTCAAGTGTCTATGAAAAGGATGGCAAGGTCTACACCACCGGCTCCAGGGCTGTTGCTGTGGTAGGTGTGGCTGATTCTATTCAACAGGCTGAAGTGATCGCCCAGAATGCCCTGGAACATCTCAGTGGTGATCTGCATTACAGGAGTGACATAGGAAAAGCTGATCTTATCCAGAGGCGTATCGACCACATGAAGGAAGTACGCGGGTAAGAGTATAATTACATAATACATAGTGAAGGCTGATAGTATGAAACACCTTATTTCCATGGCTGACCTTACTCATGATGAGGTCGTTGAGCTACTCGATATGGCTGAAGACCTGAAGGAAAAACGCTTAAGGGGCAAGGTCACAGACCTGCTGAAGAATAAGAGTCTTGGTATGATATTCGAGAAATCCTCTACGCGTACTCGTGTGTCATTTGAGGTTGCCATGTGTGATCTTGGCGGGCATGCACTGTTTTTGAATGCAAGGGACATGCAGCTTGGCCGGGGCGAGACAATAGGGGACACTTCTGAAGTGCTTTCCAGGTATCTTTACGGTATAATAGCAAGGGTATACAGCCATGAAACAGTAAAACAACTGGCTGATCATTCCTCTATCCCGGTGATCAATGCTCTCTCGGACAAGGAACATCCCTGCCAGATACTTGCTGACCTGCTCACTATCCGTGAATACAAGAACAGGCTGTCAGGATTGAAATATGCATGGACGGGTGATGGTAACAATGTATGTAATTCTGCTATCATTGGCTGTGCCCTTATGGGCATGGAGGCTGCTGTGGCATGTCCCCCCGGATATGAGCCAGATGAGGACATCGTGAAGCTTGCAAGGGAACTGGGTGGAAATATCACCATCACCAATGATCCTGCTGAGGCTGCAAAGGATGCCGATGTCCTCTATGCGGATGTATGGGTTTCCATGGGTGATGAGGACGAACGCGAGCAGCGTCTAAAGGATCTTGCTCCCTACCAGATCAATTCAAAGTTGCTGGAGCACGCAAAGCCCGATGTGATTGTAATGCATTGCCTTCCTGCCCACCGCGGCGAGGAAATCAGCGCACAGGTCATGGACGGCCCCCATTCTGTGGTCTTTGACCAGGCCGAGAACCGCCTGCATGCCCAAAAAGCACTTCTGTTGAAACTGCTGGGCTAATCTCCATATATTTTTTTAGTATGTCGTTTCCAAACACAAAGTTTAACTAGAAAAAGCACTACTAAGCATCATTCACAATGCGGGAGTCGCCCAGCCAGGTCAAAGGCGCTAGATTCAGAGTCTAGTCTCGTAGGAGTTCGTGCGTTCGAATCGCATCTCCCGCACCATTTTTAAGAGATATGTTACGGGAAAAATAGAACTGCTTTTGATTGAATAAAGCAAAAAAAAGACTTAATTTTACAAAAATATATTTCATACTATTCCTCATAAAAAAAAGTTGATAGTGTTTTCCGGTCAATTATGTCTCAGAGTTACTTTTAAATCATATTGCCTAAATTATATTACCTAATTAATGCTTTATCTATAATTCCTTGTATTGTGTGATGACAACATTTACCTAACGGATTATTTATCTGGCAATTTGGATTAGTCATTGCTCCTGTTTACGGTATAGAGAATATTGATGAAGAAGTATCTAGAACGCCAAATAGAATATTCATCACCGAGGAAGAAACAAAATCGAAAAATCCTCATTTTTCATTTTATGGCTTCCTCGCCCCCCTCTTATACTTCTCATACCTGGCACAGGCCGTGATATACGGTCCCCACGAACAGGCATTGCCCATTGCGATATGCCTGTAGATCTTCCGGGGTTCGATGTCGTGTATCCGGCATGTTCTCATGAACTGCTGGATGTCAAAGGGTGTAAGGGAGTCAGCTTTAAGTTGTGTTCTATAGGCGTTCAGCTTGTCGTAGAGTTCCTGTTCAGCCAGTTTCGGGTTCATAATGGGCTATTGGTGCAGGGGAATATCCGTGTGTTCCAAGCGGGGCGAAAGTGAGTTGTTCGGGGGATGGCAGGTCAAGGATTATGCCGGACACATTGATATCCTGCTCTCAGGTCCGCAGCATGGGTGGACCGTCGTGGATGGCGGGATGCTCGCAGGAGAGGGTGTATGGAGAATACCGGAAGTACGAAAAAGGTGATCTATAACGACGCAAGCATCCACCGCAGACGGCACGTTCCTTTGGTGTCGCACCACCGATTAGTTAACTAATGCCAGGTGTTAAGTTTCCAGGGTTCTAAATCTGTCTGGGGGCATCTGTCCGTATTTATGCGTGCCACAAATATTTTTACAGAACCAACTTTAATTTAATTTTCTCTACTTGGCCATTAAAAAAAGATGAATAAAAAAGATATTTTAGGCCAGAATTTACATCTATGTATCCGATATTATTGCTTAAGCACCCCGTTTTTAATCACGGGGAGCAGGAAGGCTGCCATGAATACTGTATTAGGAATTATGTTTAACCAGAAACCCGTGGCAATAGAGAGAAGGCTATCGATTACATACCAGCTTCCCACGGATAAGGTCATCAAGCTCCAGACTGACTTTCCTGATCGCTTATCAAGCTGGTTAGCTGCCTTTAAAGCTGCAAACATTGCTAGGCTCCATCCGATCGTTACAGATCCCATAACCGCAAGACTAAAACGCATAGGTGCATCGAGCTCAAATACCCCGGGGCCGTTCAATAAAGCAAAATTAATTTTGACCAGGCCGCTTGTAGCATCTAAAGCACCGCCTGCCAGAACCACTCCAAATAAACCTATTGCTGCGCACCATACTGCCAGCCAGTTTTGCCAGAATTTATTCATGATCCTTGTTTCCTTTTGTTTTTTTCCATTTAGTTCAAACTTCATTAGTACACCTCCTGATATTGTTATCTGGTTTTTCTATACATTTAAAATTTAAGTAATGTAATTATATATGTTTTAAATCCTGCTGATACGAAAAAACTCATAGTTCATTCTGTATCTCTTTTATTCTTACGCATATAATCAACAGGTCTTTCAGCATCCGCTGGAATAAGCCACACTTTACCATTATCAAGCCTTTTAGCCCCATTAATTTTCCCCTGAACACACATGAGCTGAACTGCTCTTACCGTTATGCCCCATTTTTCTTCTATTGCTTTGGAAGAAACATAATCCAACAATTACACCTCCAAAAGGTAATTTCAAAATTATTAGCTCAAATTTTTAATTAACAATATCTCAAGCGGTTCATTTTCTAACAATAACCCTCCAACATCTTTATATCCCAACTTACGATAAAAATGTTGAGCATCCTCATTTGAAAGCGTTGATGTCATAACCATGCTAAAGTTTTTATTTTTCATCTCATTTTCCCAAAACAGGGTAAGTTCCTTTCCAATGCCCTTACCTCTGTATTTTTCATTAATCCAAAGCATATTCATAAAAGGAATGTTGTCCCAAAAATAACCGAATCTCAACCACCCTACAGTGATTTTCTCTTGTTCAATTAGAATAATTTCATTGTTTTTAATTTTCATTGAAATTAATCCTTGTGCCAAGAGTATATCATTTTCTTGAATATAATTATAGTCATTTTCATTAGCATATCTAAAATTCATACATTCCTCCACAAAAAACCATTCTATAAAATTGTTTGCTTCTTAATTATACTTCGTTATAGCGAAAACAACAAGTTTTATTATAGCATCATGTCCTTTTGCTTTACTTGATATGGTTTTTATCCCCCCTCTCAAAAACCTTGCAAATTGCCGCTACACCTTTTCCATCAACATATTCTCTGAAAATGCATTTTACAACTTCGGCTTCTTTTTCATTGATAATTAGGTTTCCGTGTCCTTAAGCGGTTACACCCTGTTCACAGCAGAGGTTGCATCAGGTGGATTTTTACAGTACCAAAAATAAAACCCTTCAGTTAGAAAAAAACAGCCACCTATGCGGTCCGCAACTGAAGATCCGGGGAGGGTTGTTCCCCCGGTCTCAGACTTCACAGCCCAGGCTGGCGGTCCTGGATGACGAGCATCTGATATGCTTGGCAAGCAGCTCGAAATAGACCACGATGGTGACTGCCATTACCAGTGCAAGGGTCGCATATACTATGGAACTGCTGAGCACGACATCAAATGCGAAGGTACCGAGAACTACAAACGCAACCAGTGGGCAGATAAGTCCCCACTGGGTGACGTAGAACTCCCTGAAATGGTTCTTCCTGAAATAGTCTCCAAGCAGTGCCATTCCAAAGAGCATGTACCATATCTCAAACCCGAACGAGAGTCCGATCACCATGTAGAAGTATGCACCCAGGTCAAACCCATGGGCATGCTCCAGGAAGTGGCCGAACCTGAACGCACTTATTGCAAAGAGGGTTATATTGGGTATAACTATGAGGAAGCTTGGGAGGAAGTGCTTCTCGGGAAGGCCCTGCAACTGGAAGTGGCCCTTAAACAGTATGACCATCTTGACCAGCAGAAGGAAGATTCCCATGGAACCCGAGATCAGACACAGGAATGCTGCAGCGTTTGCAATAGCAAGGTTCTCAGACATGGCTGCGATGCCTGTCCCGACGACTGTGAGCATGCCCAGAAGGAAAGGGTGCAGCAGCCATCCGAAATTGATCTTGCTTATGTCAAAGCCACTGCTAAAGGATATCTCCAGAAGCTTGATCTCGGTAAGCATAACTACCACAAAGACCAGTACCCAGAAGATCATTGCCGGGAGGAACAGGGACTGGAAGTTATCTGATAGTACCGGTATGAAATATCTCAGAGGTCCTATCATAACATTCATTGTCATGAGCAGGGATATCAGAGGCGCGAGGATAGCAGTGTTCTTCAGAGGATTCCTGATAAGTTCCCTGAAACCGTCGGTCCTCATCCAGGGGATCAGCCTGGCGGCAAACCATACCGTCAGTGCGAGATGAATGAATGTGAACAGGACCATTATAGCCTCAAGTGAGGAATAGTAGACTGCAGATATACCAGAGTGTCCCAGTGACCACAACTGTGACCTTGTTATAAGGCCGGGTCCATGTTCGATGGTGTACTGCATCAATACAAAAGGCATTACTGCAACCCCTCCGGCTCCAAGGGACGCCAGGAACACAAGGGGTGTAAAGTTCTTCGGGTTCATTTTAATACTTCCTAATGATTTGATTGCGATCTCATTGATCCCTGGCCATTCACATGGTCCGGGAAATTATCTTCAGTACTGATAAAAAACAGAAGCTTTATTTAAACAGTTTTAAGTGCAGCTAAAAAACTATGGAAAACTGAAGTACTCACTGTGCAGTCATGAGATATCTCTGAATAAAATTGGAATGTGTCCGTGAGAAATCCATTTAAGTGCAGGCACCAATCTACCTGCATGAATGATTCCTTATACAGCCTTGCAGACATTGCACCTACGATCTCAAGGATCCTGTCGGTACCCATGGTAGTGCCGGATGGGAATGTGATCAATGAGCTTGAGGACTATTCGGTAGAGCACGATTGTAAGAGGATCGTGCTTATCATCGCGGACAGCCTTGGTTTTGCACTGTACAGGAGATTTGAGGGGATCATGCCTGCTGCATGCAGCCTTGCCAGGCACGGGTTGTTACTGGAATGTGTATCCGTTGAGAGGCACACTTCCCCCTGCATAGCATCCATATTCACAGGTTACCTGCCAAAGCGCCACCATATCCACAGCACTCAGGATATTTACAGGGAACGTGCAAAGGACCCTGCCAATCCAAAGATAAAAACAATACTTGAATGGGCGGCTGATGCAGGCCGAATCTCTGCCGTTGTCATCGAATCGGAAGGTGCGGATACTTTCAGGGGGCGGATAAACGAACTGCACGGGATCCCGAACTCCGGGGACATCATCGACTACGATGACAGGTCCACCACAAGTGCGATCAATGCAATGGGAAATGGGCCTGACCTGCTGGCTGTGCATCTGCGCTCCATTGACAGGTATGCCCATCGTTCCCTGAACGGCAGGGAGCTGGAGGAAGCTTTAAAGAACACGGATACCAACATCGGCCGGATAGTGGAACATGCAGGTAAAGGCACTATGTTCCTTATCTGCGGGGACCATACCATCCACGGCTGGGAAAAATGGAAGCCAAAAGCCACCGATGAAGAGATCCGAAACCATGACAAAAATGTCGTGGCGCTTATCGCTGGATGTAAATGATGTAAGGGAACCGGCTTGAAGTTGTTTTCCATTCGTTCTGTTTGTGTACGGTTTCTGTTCAGCTAGTGCCGGGTTCATAATTGGATACTGGTGCCGGGAGAATATCCTTGTGTTTCAGTCGGGGAATGTGAGTTGTCGGGTCCATGGGTATTCCATATCACATTGATCGCAACTGAAACCATGTTATTATCCTAAAAGGAATTTCGATGTCAATCCCGCAGGTACCAGGCGTACTGCTTGTGTCTCATCAAGCAAGGATAGATCTGTAGCGCACTAATATATGAGATAACTATATCCTCTCACTCATTCGGAGTACTCATTTCAACAGGCCACATTTAATCAGATGGTGCTTTTCCATCCATCTTCAGTTCAAAAGACTCCAGTGACCCTCTCCATATTCATTCATTCATACATTCGTTCATTCACTCTTCCATTTCCGGAAATTGAAATATAGTAAGTGGTCCTTCTTACTTGTGTTGTCACAGGGGAATTTACAGTAGTTGGATCTAAGTATAGCAGGGGATGGATCTTGTCAAAAACATGTACAATAAGGGATCATGCTGAGCGGAAACGAAGCAGGTTGATTTTCTTATTGATCGCACTTTTTATTCTGTCATGGTCAGCGGTCCTTTATTCCTATTCTCCTGCCAGGATAGTTTCAATTCTTGGTGTACGTAATGTTTATATTTTTGTCATGTTGCTGGCCATGATCGGTGGCGTATCGATATTTACGACAACTCTTTTCTATACTTCCCTTGTAAGTATATCCCTTGGCGGAGTTAACATCATCTGGCTTTCCCTGTTTGCAAGTACTGGCCTGCTTTTCGGGGACCTGGTCTTTTATTATTTTGCCAGAACCGGCAGCCAGTGTGCTCCGGAAAAATACGCGACTATCATTGCCGGCCTGATCGAAAGGGTCGAAAGGTACAGCGATAAAAAGGTGATTTTTTTCATTTTTCTATATTCCATGACACCCCTTCCCAGTGATGCCATCTCAATAGTCCTTGGGATCCTGTCTTTTCCCGTAAGGAAAATGGTTCTTCCGTTAATTCTTGGTAAATTCATATTAATAGCTATTTTCATAGAACTTGCATTACTTGGATACAGTTTTATATGATGGTCATGGACGCTGGAAAATCCCTTTCGAATCAGGCTGTCTTACCTTAAAAGGAGCTTCGGAACTATTCTTCTTCAGCATGATCATTTACAGTTCTGTCAGACTAAAAAGTTTCTATGCTAAAGCTCAACAGAGGGTATCATTTTCCACTCTTTACCCTTGCTTTACCCTTGCAATGTAAGAAATTTTAGTTATGATTTGACTTTTCACCAAACAGAGGGTGAATACTGGAAGCTAAACCTGTCAACATCCTCTTCATCTAAGCCGATGTTTTTGAACATCTCCTTGAAAACAGTCCTGTATCTCTCTTCAGGGACCTGTCCTCCAACCGGATGGATTATTTCAAGATCCACCCCTCCCAGTCTGTCTGCCTTGATGATGTATTGGACATCGTCTATTTTATGTATTATCCTCTGGTTTGGTACCATAAAGCTCATTCTGCCTGCCAGTAGTCCGTCAGCATAGAAGTAAAGCATGGTATTGCCTTCACCGTATGTCAGTGAGAATTCTGAGTTTGTGCTCATAATTTCAAGGTCTTTATAAATCGCATCAGGCAGTACGCTATGCGAGATCTCCATTTTAGCTTGCTTTCCCTCATCGATGGAACCTTTCAGCTCTTCAAGCTCATACCCGGCTTGCTGCCTGTCAAATCCAAAGGCCACCATCAGTCTTTCTATTATCCAGCTATCCTGTGGAAGATGTTTAACTTCAAAGGGGGATATATATGGGTCTGGCCTGCTGTGATTGAAGAACATGACAGTTGCACGGTCATCGGCAAGGAACATTATCTCCATTACAGGTTCTTCATTATCGTAATATGTGGCATGATCAAGCAGGAACTCATCTCCAAGATGCTCCTGCATATATGGCATATCCTCTGGATATATTCCGGTTGCCTCTTTAGCCCTGGCATTTACGTAAAAGGGTCCATGTACATAATAACCTGCATCCTTTGCCCTCTGAATTATCTCCTCATGGTCGATCTGTCCCAGATTCTGTCCCTCTTCTGTATGGTATGATGCATGATCTGAACTGACCAGTATGAACGCAAATGATGCATAAAGGAAAGCTACAAGTACAACACCCATAACAAGTGTCAGCAGTGTTTTCTTTGTAAGCGAGTATTCCTTGTTCTGCCATATCCTGGTAAATATCCCTATCAGGAAAATACTACCTGCAATAAGCCCAAGCAGCAAGAACAGTCCAATCATAAAAGGACCTATCTGCTGTCAAATATTAGTAGTTTGTTGTGCGGTAATGTGGGTATGCCTCAATAATCTGATCGGCTGGTTTGCACTGGATGAATGGCAAGTTATTCATACTAATCTATCCTTTAAATCCCATATCTATATAATATATAAACTGAATTCCTGATCAAAATGAAACTCTACAGTACAAATCTGAATGCACCCGAAGTAAGCTTCCGGGAGGCCCTGATAGCAGGACTTGCCCCTGACAGAGGGCTTTATATGCCAAAGGACCTTCCGCATTTTTCAAAAGAAGAGATCGACTCTTTCAGGGATGCACCGTATCCTGAGATTGCGTACAGGGTACTGAGTAAGGTCCTTGAAGGTGAGGTCGATGACCAGTCTTTGAAAGCTATCACTTATGATGCTTACAACTATGATGTTCCTCTTGAAGAGCTGGATAGCAATACCTATATAATGAGACTTGACAGAGGCCCAACTGCCTCATTCAAGGATTTTGCGGCCCGCATGATGGCAAGACTCATGCAATACTACCTTGGCAAGGAGAACAAGAGCCTGACCATACTCACAGCAACTTCGGGCGATACTGGCAGTGCTGTTGCTGATGCATTCTACGGTCTTGATAATATCCGGGTGATCGTGCTCTTCCCCACAGGCGAAGTGTCTGACCGCCAGCGCAAACAGATGACAACCCTAAACGGTAATATCACTGCCATATCGGTTGATGGCAAGTTCGATGACTGCCAGGCAATGGTAAAGCAGGCATTTGCTGATGAGGACCTTAAGCATTTAAACCTCTCATCAGCAAACTCCATCAACATTGGCCGCCTGGTGCCCCAGTCCATATATTATATCTATGCATATGCAAGACTTCGGGATTATCCTGAAGATATAATATTTTCCATACCCTCCGGTAATTTTGGTAACATGATGGGCTGTGTCCTTGCAAAGACCATGGGTATACCTGTAAGGAAAATAATTGCTTCTGTAAATGAAAATGATGAGGTTCCATGTTTCCTGCTCACAGGGCAGTATGAGAAGATAGTTCCGTCAAAGAACTGCCTCTCCAATGCAATGAACGTGGGTCATCCAAGTAACCTTGCAAGGCTTATAACTGTCTATGGGGGGGCAATGGATGAAAAAGGCAACATAAGCAAAGAGCCCGATATGGCAAGACTCAGGAACGATATCCATTCCGGTTCGGTCAGCGATGACCAGACCAAAGCTACAATAAGGGACATATACCAGAAATATGATATCCTTATCGAGCCGCACGGGGCTGTAGGTATAAAGGGTTTGTTCGACTACAGGGCTGAAAGTAACGATGATACTCTTGCCGTAACGTTGGAAACTGCAGACCCTGCAAAGTTCCCGGAACACGTAAGGGCTGAAACGGGTATAGAACCGCAAATCCCGCAGAGCCTGAAGGAGATCGAAGAAAAGGAAGAATTCATGGATGATCTTGGCACCGATTATGCCGGTTTCAGGAAGTATCTTCTTGAAAAGCTGGGATGATCCTTGTTATTATCTTATTTCTTTTTCATGGATCTTGATTTTCAGGCATAAGATAAAGTGAGGTGTTTTTGTGACAGGGGAACTATCGTGTTTATCTGAAGGCCGTGGGAAATATTTTGGGATCTGTACATCCTACCACCATTCAAAAGGGTGCCAGTGTCCCACATGTCCTTCTTATCCTCAATCAGGAGCCTTTATGTTTTGCTCCAAAGGCCCATGTTCCGGAGTGCAGAAGAAAGGTTGTATGTGTTTACAGTGTATCATCCACAAAAAGTTCGCTCTTGAAGGGGAGTACTTTTGCACAGAATGAATGTTGCATATCTTTTTTGTAGGCTCTGTAGAGATCCTTCAAATTCCAGCTTTGAACTCGGCAATTTTCAATAACTGTATTATTTCAAATGTTTCAGGATGACATCAAAGGAATGTGCTGCCTGCGGTGGATGGTTGCACTGGTCTTTGTTTCCAAATGATTTTTTGCAGAACTATCATAAACACAAGGGTACCGTAAACAATCGTTTTTCTAACCGGGATCATGAATTACTCTGACCATCAAGGAGGGTTCCGGCAAAGCCGGCACGATCCGAAAAGATAAAAATAATCTATTGCTTTAACTTTTTTCTGAATACAGATAGTTAAAAGTCGTGATGTTTCCCATAAACTTGATAGTCTGCAATCATGACATGCATGTACAATCTCCTGAACAATTCAAATGAGGATCTCTACAGAACCGTCAAAATAAAATTTAAAATCGGTTTTCTACAAAGCCGATAATTTCACTTTTAATCTCAGGATTCATCCCCAATTAATCCCATAGCATTTGCCTTATTTGCAAGCCTCAAAAGCATCACAGCAATATACTTCAGGATACATAGAGCATAGTTAACTTAATGATTTTGAACAATATCGTTTTAGCAGATAATAACATACAAAATAATATGTCACAAAATTTCCCTATCACAGACGAACACATGCATATAGACCCCCGGGCCAAGGGCCTCAAAGCAGTAAAGGAATTTCAGGATGCAGGCGGAACACATATATTCCTGGTAATGAAACCAAGCTGGACCCTTGGCATCAGGGTCACAAGACCAGAAGACCACATAGCCGTCTTTGAGGAAACCGTGGATATATCAAGGCAGATAAATGAGACCGGTGTCACCTCTTTCCCGGTGCTGGGAGTTCATCCGGCAGAGATCACTAAACTTACCGGATACATGGAGCTTTCAAAAGCTGTTGAGACAATGAAAGGCGGCCTTGATATTGCTGCAGATTACGTGAAGAGAGGACTTGCTGTGGGACTTAAGAGCGGCAGACCCCACTACCCCGTAAGTCAGGAAATATGGGACGCTTCAAATGAGGTCATGGAATATGCCTTCACACTTGCCGCAGATCTTGACTGTGCCGTTCAGCTTCATACTGAAAGTGTGGGTGAGCCACAACTGGTGGATATCACAGAACGTGCCGCAAAGACCGGTATCAAACTGCACAGAGTGGTCAAACACTACGCGCCACCTCTGGTGGATGTCTGCGAGAAGCTTGGCATCTTCCCGGGGGTGCTGGCCGGCAAGGGAGCCATCGAGGAAGCACTGCAACAGGGCACCCGTTTTATGATGGAGACGGATTACATCGATGACCCGGAAAGACCCGGAGCTGTGCTCGGCCCAAAAACAATACCAAAAAGGACCCTGAAACTTGCAGAGGAGTTCGGTGAAGAACCTTTCTGGAAGGTCCACAAGGAGAACCCGGAAAAGGTCTATGATGTAGATATTGAACTATGACCGACATTCGTTTGCAGGAAAACGACTTCTTTAAAAACGATTTCTTTAAAACACTTCTTTAAAAAAAGTCTCTAGAACCTGTCCACAAGGATCATATAAATATCCATTACATTGGTACCTGTGGGACCTGTGAAAATAAGCCCGCCTGTCTCCCTGAAGTAGGCGTTAGAATTGTTATTGTAAAGGTCGTTTCTGGCATCCATCTGCAGATCCTTTCCATTCTGTAAAGTATCACCATCAGCAAAGGCACCGGCACTGTCAGTGGTTCCGTCATTGCCGTCGGTACCTGCAGCAAGCAAAAGGACACCTTCAAGACCTGATACCTCTATTCCAAAGGAAAGTGCCATCTCCTGGCATCTTCCACCAATGCCTTTCCCTTTCATCGTCACTGTGGTCTCACCTCCGGCAAGGATACACGCCGGCAGGGGCATGGGCGTTTCTCTGGACCTCTCTTCCCGGGCAATCGCAGCAAATACCTTGGCGACCTCCTTTGCCTCACCCACAATGGACGAGGAGAGGACCATAGTGTTGTATCCAAGTTCTGATGCCTTTTTTTCCGCTTCCTGCAAAGCCAGGGCATTATTGCCTATAAGATAATGGGATGTTCGTTCAAATACAGGCTCTCCGTGTTTAGGAGTCTCTTCTATAACACCCTCAAGGCCATCCTCAAGTAATCCGGCAACCGCAGGAGATACTTTTATATCATATCTTTTCAAGATATCACTGAACTCTGCAAATGTGGAACGGTCAGGAACGGTCGGACCTGATGCGATCACATCCAGTGGATCACCCACAACATCTGAAAGAATGAGACTCACTGATTCGGAAGGATAGGTCATTTTAGCAAGTCCTCCGCCTTTTATGGAACAAAGATGCTTTCTTACGGTGTTAAGTTCGTCAATAGTAGCACCTGTACGCATAAGCCCATCTGTCATCTTTACAATATCAATGATAGAAATGCCTTTACGGGGAAGTGTAACCAGGGCAGAGCCCCCGCCTGATATAAGGAAGAATATAAGATCATCTTCACCTGTGTCCTCCAGGAATTCACGTACCATCTTCCCTGCATCAACACTATAATCATCCGGCATGGGATGACCTGCTTCATAGACCTTCATCTTTTTGAGCGAACCTGCAAAACCGTGTTTTGTAATGGCAATGCCATCCTTAAGGGAATCACCAAGGATATCTTCAATAGCATTTGACATGGATATGGCTGCTTTACCAAAGGCTATGGCATACACATTCCTGTAAAGTGAAAGATCATACCGGCGATCATTTATGAATATGCATGTCCCCTTCTTTTTGATCGCCCTGTGAACACATGCAGAAGGATCCACTGCAGCAATTGCATCAGTCAGGATAGAAGTGGCATCTGTCCTCAATTTTTCATCCATTTGTTATCCCCATATCAAGCATTTTAGTACCTTAATAAGCATATTCAGCATATATAGACTGTTCACTGTTAATTACTGCAAGTCCTGCAAGACTATAAGTATTCCCATCATCGGAAAAAACGCAGCCAGAAAATAACAAAACCGATGAGATAATGCATATTGTTCTCGACTTTTTGACAAAATGGTGACTGTACGTGTCACTATGAGATGAATGCCTGTCTGGAACAGTAACCCCGACATATTTCCCACAAGATATAGACTAATTGCAGCCTATTTATTGTTTTTGGGTTAAAGTAGCATTCCCGCAGACAGTACCATTATAGGAAAACGCTTAAAACCTCATTCTTCGGGGATTATCACCCACGCAATGATATATGCAAGAAGTCCGGTACCATAAATAAATATGGCAACAGCCCACAAAAGCCTTATTATGACAGGATCTACATCCAGATACTTTCCAAGGCCACCGCAAACACCTGCAATCATCCGGTCACTTCTTGAACGCCTTAATCTTTTATCCATGCCTGCATCACCTTCCATTTTTTATCATTCATTTCTTATAATTCTATTCTTATCATTCTATTCTTTCACCGTCTGAAGTACCTGTGCCCATATGGATTAGATCCGAATAGGCAAAGCACATTTTTCAACATCAAAGTTCACATGTCTTGCAGTTGGTCTCGCCACATTCCGGATTCTCGAACTGCCACTTAAGACCCCATTTCTTGATGTTCTGTAATATGTTCAGGAATTCTTCCCCGCTTTCTGTAAGCGAGTATTCGCACTTGATGGGGAAGTTAGAATCATCGACCCTTTTGTCTACAAGACCATGTTCCTCCAGTTCCTTGAGCCTTGTGGAAAGGGTCTTGGGAGTTACATCCTCCAGTTTGTTCTTGAGCTCATTGAAGCGTTTCTGCTTGTTCTCACCCTTGTAAAGTTCATGCATAATGCATAAAGACCATTTCTTGCCGACAATATCAACCGTTTTATAGATTGTACAATCCTTCATAGTATCTTATAAGAAACTATCCAATATATAAGTGAATATCCATAATATACCTGTAATCCAGAAGAGATTTTGGAAGAAGGAGTGACCAATATGGCAAAAGATCTACTTGAAAAGGGAGCAATTCTCCAGAGAGACCAGGAAACATATGCAATCGCACCACACCTCCCGGGTGGGATTGTCTCTGCGGAGCAGCTTCGTAAAATTGCAGACGTCGCAGCCAAGTATAGTGCTGCAACACTGAAGGTAACATCATCCCAGAGAGTTGCAATTGTAGGCTTAAAAGAAGAAGACCTCGATAATGCCTGGGAGGACCTCGGTATAAAGCCCGGTGCGGCAATCGGACTCTGTGTCAGGAGCATAAAGATATGCCCGGGTACGACATTCTGTAAGCGCGGACAACAGGATGCTGTTGGCCTGGGACTAAAACTCGATGAGAAGTACCACGGAATGCCTCTGCCTTCTAAATTCAAGATGGCTGTTTCCGGATGCGCAAACTCATGCTCAGAACCTGCTATCAAGGACATAGGTATCATGGGTACACCAAAGGGATACACAGTCATGGTAGGAGGAAACGCAGCCATCAAGCCAAGACTTGCTGATATCATTGCAGACGAACTGACTGAAGATGAGGTACTTGCCCTGGTAGATAAAATAATCAGCTTCACCAAGACCAACGGCTCAAAGCACCGCCTGAGCAGAGTGATTGATGAGATTGGAATTGAAAAGTTCAAGTCAGAGATCGGACTGTAAACAATTATTAAAAAACATCTTTTTTTTCTGGGGCACCGTCCCCTGTTTTTTCAGGATGGATGGTTGTAGGGAGCTGGTACAATCAATAGTGATATCGAAGATGTTAAACCTCCAACAAGGATTGCAGTCATAAGATGTGACATAGTATCTGAAGCGTGCCCTGGAGTAGGATGTTTCATGGCTTTCAACAAAAGAAGCATGCACTTCACTGAATACGGTCCAAATGCACAAATGCTTGCCTTTTTCACATGTGGAGGATGTTCCGGCAGGAGAGTATATCGTCTGCTTGGATCACTGAAAAAACACGGTGTGGATGTTATTCATCTAAGCTCCTGCATGCAGATGGAGAATTATCCAAAATGCCCTCATATAGATGAGATTAAAAAGACAGTTGAAAATGCCGGAATAAGACTTGTGGAAGGAACACATCATTAACTGCTCTGATAGAGACAGCGAAAAGGACAGGAGAATAGAAGATGACTAAAAGAATGATAGTAAGGATAGATGAAGAGAAGTGTACAGGCTGTGGCAAATGTGTTTCTCCATGTGCAGAGGGTGCCATACAGATAATAAACGGAAAGGCAAAGGTCGTATCAGAAGAACTCTGTGATGGTATGGGATTCTGTATAGGAGTATGTCCGGAAGGTGCAATCACCATTGAGGAAAGGGAAGCCGTACCTTTTGACCTGAGAAAAGCCGAATCACAGGCAAAGAAAACTGATATCTCTATCCATTGTTTCAGTTGTGGTCGCAGTGAACAGGACAGTTACCTGCTGCCTGTAAGACATAACATGGAAAGTCTGTGGGTCTGTACAAGATGCCTTCCAGGACTTATCCACGGATGAGAGGATAGCAGGGAACGGAACATGGTAATATGGATACAGCTTGGTGAATCTGCAAACTACGTCTGCGATTATACCTTCAATTTCCACTGGCATAACAAAGAACCTGGGCCTGACTCGGTGATACCATACCAGATAGGCACTGAGCTTAGTTACAGGGACCTGGTCAATGAACTAAAAGCTGGTGGTGAAGTACACATAAAAGGAAATGTGGGAAAGAATTTTGCCTACAGCATGGGTGCTGACCTGAAGCATTTCGGAGGAAGCGGGGAAGCAGAGAGGGCAGGAAAGATATTCATCGGCGGTGATGCAGGACCTGAAGCAGGCATGGGCATGGTTGCAGGAACACTTTATATAAATGGGAATATCGAACAACCTTTGGGAAACATAATCGAACTTGTATCCGATGTGCATGGTTATCGGAAATTCCGGTCCGTCACTGATATCCTCTGCACCGGTATGGGAAATGATCAGCTTATTGATAATGAATACAATGAAGCTCAGAGCATATTGACCCTTAAAGACGGAATACCCAGGGGCACCCTTGCTGCCAGATGCACATGCACTTGCACAGTAATAGTAGAAGGCAACGCCTACAACGGTACAGGCCTGCTTGCTAAAAAGTGCACGATCATTGTAAAAGGTAATGCCGGAATGAACACGGGTTCACATCTTGACGGCGGAACTGTTGTTGTCCATGGGAATGTGGGGGAATTCGCCGGTGCCTATATGAAAGAAGGAAAGCTCATGTTCCTGGATGCAAAGGGCTTCATTGGTGCAGAAATGGCCGGGGGGGCCATCTACTCAAAGAGTAAGGTCAGGACAGGTTCACCTGCTGCAAGATCCGGGCTGAAAAGAGAGGATATCTCACTTATAAGGGAATTGATGGGAGCAGGAAGAGTTGAGTCTATGCTCTATAACAAGTACATGCCGGATAAGGAGAAAGAGAAATATGTTGAGGTCCGTATGCGCGATGGTTCCCTTGTCCTGCGCAGGATCGATTGATCTGACATTTCACCGGCATTTCACCTAATATTTAACCTATGCTTTATTGAGCATCACCCAGAAAACAGAACCTTTGCCTCGTGGATTATCTATGACACCCACACTACCGTTGTGGATAGCAACCACCCTCTTTACGATGGCCAGGCCAAGACCTGTCCCTTTGATGCCTTTTTTATCGGCCCTTTTGAATCTATCAAAGATATATGGCTTGACATCATCAGGGATTCCCTCACCTTCGTCGGCGATCCATACTTTCCAGCTCTTACCATTATCTATGATCCCTGTTCTTATGGTACTGCCCTGAGGACTGTATTTGATAGCGTTGGACATAAGGTTGGAAAAAACATCTTCTATGACATCATTTATCCGGGCAGGGTATTCGCCTTTAAGGTCAAAGTCAATTTTTATATCCTTTGCCCTGAGATCAGGAGATAAACTGTCTGCAACCATCCACAATAGGGGACCTATATCCTTTGTTGTAAATTGTATCTCTTCGCAGGATTCGATTTTTGCAAGCTTTGCGGCAGAACCGATCATAGCTATCAGATGGTCACTCTGGTCGTTGATCATTTTAAGAATCTCTTTTTTCTGCGCATCTGTTTCTTCAGTATAAAGCATTTCACCAAAGCCTTTGATAATGCCTGCAGGATTTAGCAGGTCATGTCTTAGAATGTCAGTGAATAGGTCCTTGAGCTTATTTGAAGCCTCAAGTCTGGATTTTTTCTTTTTCTCAACAATCAGGCGTGAATGGACCTCAAAGATGGTGACAAGCATTAGAATAATAAGCAAAATATACCAGTGCTGTATGATCGCTTCTTTGAGGGGGACTTTTCCATAGTCCGCATACGGGCCAAATCTGAGCTCCTTCATCAGTTCTCCTACAGAACTATAATCCACAGGAACCATCCATCCGGCAGAATCAAGTGCTGCGGCTGCTGAACTTTCAGAAGGGAGACTTAGAAGGGCGATGGAAACCTGTCTGGAAATATCATCAGACGTCTGACCGGTCTTTGCAAAAGCCCAGTGAGGATAAATATCCGTGCTCACAAGAAAAGGGTAGCTCTCATGCTCTTTCTGACCAAGGACCTTTATATCCTCAACACTGATCCTTCCTTCAAGGACCATCTGCTCTATAGTACCGGCCCTGACAGTACCGGCATCCACATCACCGTTAATGGTTGCCAGAATCACTGCATCCTGTGTCTGACCGAAAACCAGTGTATCAAGATCTTTCCTGTAATCAATATCACTTCGATGAATCTCACCCATGCCGGCCAGGAATCCGCCAAATGAGTTCTCGTGGACTGCCATGAAGGATTTTCCTTTGAGGTCTTTTAGGGAATTTATATCATCCCGGTCAGCTCTTGTAAAAATTATTCCTCCATATCCCGAATATGAAGAGTTTTTCCAAACCGGATGGAATGTTGCCAAGCTGCCCGCACCATGATCAAGTTTCATTTCCATGTAGAGCACGGGATTGGCATAAAAAAAATCAACATCATTACCTGCCACAGCAAGCGCAAGTTCATCATAATCAAGAGGAATGACTTCAAAGGTACTACCCGGGATGCTTTCGGACAGGTATTCTGCAGTAGGGATCCACATATCCATGGAATTCTCTATCTCTCCGTAAACCGAAAGAACCCCGATCCTGTAAACATTCTGCTCGCAGCTAACAACAGGAAGAAAGATCGAACTGACGATCAGCAAAAAAAGAATTGTTCTTGCAAACAAAGCAGGAATTTTGTTTTTAATCCACTTTCCCCCTTAAAGTGTAAATAATCCACTTTAAACCTTAAAGTGCAAATGTTCATATAATGCTAATAATATTTATTGATTTTGTATATGAAAAAACAAGGAAAAGAATAAAAATAAGAAGAAGAGACCATCAGAATGTCATCATTTCACTTCTATAAACTTCAGAAGGTTGGTGCCGCCCGGTTTTCCGTGACCTGATGTCTGCCCCTGCGTCAGGATCAGCATATCACCTTCAGCAACCCGACCGGATCTTTTCAGGACATCCATGGCAGTTTCCTCCCATTCATATACTTTATGGTGTACAGGGATGGGATATACTGCATATTGCATTGCAAGCTGTTCACATGTGAGGGAATAGCGGCTGAATGCCAGGATCCAGACATCTGGTCTGAATCTAGAAATGTATCGCGGCGTCTTTCCGGAAACTGTAGGAGTTATGACATAACGCACGGGAAGGTTTCGCAGAGCATCATTGACCTGTATTGAGATCATGTCCTCTACACTGGGACCCATTTTACGTATAGCTTTTTTCATCATTTCCAGCCCTATTATAGTGTGGTCCCTCCATTTTTCGGTAGAACGGGCAATCCTTGACATCATCATTACGGTCTCAACAGGATATTTCCCCACCGCTGTCTCTGCAGAAAGCATGACAGCATCTGTCCCGTCTATTATGGCATTTGCCACATCCGTGGCTTCAGCCCTTGTGGGCCTTATGTTCCCTGTCATTGATTCAAGCATCTGGGTTGCGGTTATTACAGGAGTGCTCATGAGATTTGCCTTGTGGATGATATTCTTTTGTACGATCGGGACATCCTGTATAGGGATCTCTACTCCCAGGTCTCCCCTGGCAATCATTATCCCATCACTCTCTTTAAGGATGGAATCTATGTTCCTGACCGCCTGCTCCCGTTCGATCTTTGAAACAATGAAGACATCCTTGCCTTTCCCTGTAGCATAATTACGCACCTGGATGATGTCCTCTTTTGATTCTATGAATGAAAGGCAGAATATGCTCAGACCTTCATCCAGGCCAAAATCGATTATCTCCAGATCCCTTCCAGTGATCGGATTTATGAATAACCTTGAGCCCGGCAGATTAATGCCTTTTTTTGAGGACAGCAAACCACCTACGACCACAGTGCAATGGACATCCCCACCCTGTACATGGGTGCAATCAAGCTGGATAAAGCCATCGTTTAGATAGATAGGACTTCCCGGAGTTACGCTATCTGCTATCTGGGAATACTGGACCGGGATTATAGAACCCTGTCCGGGGACAGCCCTGGGAGTAAGAACTATCTCCTGTCCCTTTTCAAGCATAATAGGTTCATCCTGGATAGTTCCCACCCTTATCTTGGGGCCCGGAAGATCTGCCATAATAGCCACTACCTTATTAAGTTCCTCTGCTATTGTCCTTATCCTTTTGATGATGACACGATGGTCTTCAAGGTCGCCGTGTGAGAAGTTCAGCCGGGCAACATTCATTCCCTGTATGATCATTTCCCTGAGAATCCCTTCTGAAGAGGATGCCGGGCCAATAGTGCATACGATCTTTGTTTTATGATCAGGCAAATCCATAGTTTATACGACCTTTATTATTGGCAATAATCAACGACAGATAATTTCATTGATCCATAAGATATCTTCTATCCTTTATAGAACTGATTAAATTAAGGCTTATTCGGAAGTATTCAATTGAGTATATATAGGGATATACCATTGAAAAATATTAAAGATAATCGCATCCAATATATAATGGGGTTTATAATGACTGATTCAATATATAAGCTGAATGAGCAACAAAAACAGGAACTCTCCGATATTTTCGGCAGGGGAGTCAATTTCAGGGATAAAGAGCGACATTTTTACACACATGATGTGGGAGCTTTGCCTTCACTAATAAGAACAATGGTAGGCAAAACAAAGCCTGCTGCCATTGTCAAAGTGAAGGATGAGCAAAAGGCTGTCGAACTTATCAATTTTGCACGTAAATACAAAATCCCCGTTGTACCACGGGCAGGAGCTTCTTCGGGATACGGTGGCATCATTCCTACAAAAGGAGGCATTGTAGCAGATGTCACTCCCATGAGGGAGATTATCAGTCTTGATAAGGACAATCTCCTGGTAACGGTAGGCGCAGGTGCTATCTGGTATGATCTTGAGATAAAACTCAATGAAGATGGGCTGGCCGTGCAGGCGGTCCCGTCAAGTGCAATGTCTGCAACCGTCGGAGGCTGGCTTGCCCAGAACGGTGTGGGTTACGGAAGCTACGAGTACGGATGGTCGCAGGATACCATGGAATCTGCAAGGGTTGTCCTGCCCAATGGTGAGGTGAAGGACTTTTCAGGTGAAGAGCTCAAAAAGATAACAGGCACCATGGGTACCACCGGAATTATCACGCAGGTCACCCTGAAACTGAGAAAATACGAGGAGACTGCCGCAATCTCTGCAAAATTCCCTGACGCATCTTCAATGAAGAACGCAATTAAGAAGGCAGGGGAGAAAAAAGTCCCGGTCTGGGCAATCTCATTCCTGAACCCAGAGTGGGCTGATATGAAGAACAAGGCTCCGTACAAGACACACTACGGGGAAACAGTTGATGAACACAGGCCTGAGCTGCCACTTGCCTATATATGCAATTTCGCTTATCCCCGGTCAAGGGATGTAAGTGCCCTTGAAGGTATAATAAAGCAGGCCGGCGGACAGATCCTGCCGGAAGAGATAGCTGAGCATGAGACACAGGAATGGTTCAGGTCGATGAAGGTAAAGAGACTTGGTCCTTCATTTATTCCTGCCGAAGTGGTTGTACCCGTTGATAAGATCGATACCATCTTCAATGAGATCGATAAAAGAATTGGTCTCCCTGTACTTGTTGAAGGAATGGTGACAAAGGGTGATGAAGCCATTATGCTCTGTTTCATGCCCCACTCAGAAAGATCGTTTAAGTATAACCTTGCTTTCCCCCTTGCCCTGAGCATTGTCAGGATCGCAGAACAGAACGGTGGAAGGATCTATGCTTCAGGCCTTTACTTTGCAAGCCAGGCTGAAAAGGTATACAAAGATCGTTTCAAAGTTATCCAGGACTTCAAGAAGCAGGTTGACCCTGACGATATAATGAACCCTGAAACCCTTACAGGCAAGCCCATGATCAACACGGGACTTTCCTTTGCAAAGGCATTCGAACCTATGGCACGCATGGTTGGAAATATGTCCGGAGCCGGCAACCAGGAATTCAAGGATGAGAAAGGATTGCCGGGAGACATTATCTCCCATGCTTTCACATGCGCACAGTGCGGGTATTGTGTCAACGAATGTGACCAGTACTATGGACGCGGCTGGGAGTCACAATCTCCCCGTGGCAAGTGGTTCTTTATTAAGGAATATCTTGCCGGAAAAATGGAACTGGATCAGGAACAGGTTGACACTTTCCTTGCATGTACCACCTGTGAGATGTGTGATTACTACTGCCAGCTTGACCTGCCTATCGAGCGTTCCTGGATGACCCTGAGAGAGAACTTTGTCCAGAAGAGAGGCATGATGACAATTCCTCCGTTTGAGATCATGGCCCAGAGTCTGGACAAGGAGAGGAACATATGGGCGAATTACAGGGTAGACAGGGACAAATGGATACCGGATGACATCCGGCCGAAGATCAAGGAAAAAGCAGATATTGCCTACTTCGCCGGATGTACTGCATCCTTTGTTGAGAAGGACGTTGCTGTGGGAACCGTGAGGTTGCTGGATGAGGCAGGGATAGATTTCACATACCTTGGTAACAAGGAGTCCTGCTGTGGAATACCAATGCTTGTTGCCGGGAAGTGGGAAGTGTTTGAGAGAATCCTGAAAATGAACATTGCCAACATGCAGAAGCATGGTGCTAAGACTGTTGTTACATCATGCCCTGCCTGCCTGCTTATGTGGAGGACCATCTATCCGCAGTGGGCTGAGAAACTTGGAATGGAATTCAATATAGAGGCAAAGCATTATTCTGAAGTGCTTGTGGATAAGCTTGACGTATTGAAGCCAAAGTTCAAGGTGCCTCTGAACAAGACCATTGCCTGGCACGATTCATGCCATCTTGGAAGAGCAGGTGCTGGTGTGTATGAGCCACCAAGGGAATTGCTCAAAGCTATCCCGGGAGTGAAGTTTAAGGAGATGGAGCACAACCGTGAGAAGGCACTCTGCTGTGGTTCAGTTGTCACACTTATCGATGAACCAAAAGTTGCAAGCAAAATAGGTAATACACGTTTGCAGGAGGCTGTTGACCAGGATGCTGACATCATGGCTGCACTATGTCCATGCTGCCTTGTTCAGTTCAGGGTCGCTGCAAGGGAGAACAATGTCAATGTAGAGATCCAGGACCTTGGCGCACTTGCCGCCCGCAGTCTTGGCTATGACATACCGGATACAACCAACGATGCTCTTGTTGCATGGGCGACCTTTGAGAAGATGATCGAGCTCATGGAGCCGGAGAACATGACCGAGATGATGGTGGAACTGCTTCCCGACATGATCGGTGCCATGCCCTCATACATGCAGGCCATGATGAAAACTGTAAAGTACGTGCCCGGCATGGACATGCTCATGAAGCCCATGATGCCAAGGATGATGCCCCTGCTCATGCCATCCCTGATGCCAAAGGTCATGCCAAAGATGCTAAAAGCTGTAGAGAAGAGAGTCCCCATGCCCGATTATATGAAAGAGCAGATGCCAGATCTCATGCCGGCTGCAATGGGAAATCTCATGCCTAACATGCTTCCGCAGATAGCACCACTACTGACTCCGAAGATGATCGAGTATATCAAGGCGAATTGAAACAGAGCAGAAAAGGAATAAGAAGCAGTTGCAGTCTTCTTGTTCTTCATATTTTTTCAAGATGTGTTATACAATAGTAATAATAATAAATTATTCTGAAACGGATTTTTAAATTCTAAAAAGTTTGTCATCTTCAGACAATTCTACGATAAAATATTCTTCTTTATTCAATTCATCTGGTAACTTATCTCTCAATATTGAGGCTACAAATTGCATATTATGATTATTTGTAAAGTCTGCAATTTTAATAAGCTGATTATCATGCATAAGTTCTTTTTTATCATTCAGAATGAAATGCATGCATGGCATTTTTTCCTCATCTGCAAATAATATGTATGATATATCAAAAGACGAAATTTCACCTTGTTTTTTACCAGATGCTACATTAGGACCAAATGGACTAAAAGTGCTGAACTTATACATTTTCTGTCCTTTACGGTTAGGAATTATTTGATATTGTAATGCATATTTTTCATTGTAAAGCAGTTCAGAAACTGCAGCGAAATGCTCATTAAACTTGCCGACCTGGAGCTTTACCTTATTCTCAAAATCATCGGAGAAGATTTCATCATCAATTGATTGCAGGTCTTCATTGTAACGTTTAAGGTTATTTTCAACTTCATTTAACTGTACTACAATATTTTCATACTCGCCTTTTAATCTATATTTTTCATTCGTTTTTGAAATTAATTTTTCTAATTCTTCATAAGTATCACTTTTTGATATGATTGAAATTAGCTCTTTTTCATCATTTAGCAATGACTCCAAATAACGTTGTTTTACGGTGAGTTTGAAATTGACTTGTGGCAATTCATTAGTAACAAACTTCACTTTTTCACTCAGCATTTGATTATGATAATTCACTAATTCTTCAAATGATCTTTGTAAGTCTCCCATATTGAACTTTGCTTGCTCATATATTTGCCTTAATTGCTGAACGTCAATATTTGACTTACCGTTTTCAAAAGATTCTTTTGCTTCTAATATCAAATTTTTTCTTATATTTAAGCTACTTATTTCAGAACTAACATGGTTAATTGAATATTTCAGAGAATTTAGCTTATCCAAGTCTTGTTCAAAGTTTTTATTTATATTTAGATTAGCTTTTTTCTCATTTAGCTCATTAATTTCACGTTCAATTATATCTAACGTTGTTTCATACGCTGATTTTGTTTGATTCTTCTCTAATCTTATTTTGAAATTGCTTTCCTGCCGAATCTTCTCTAATAATTCTTGTTTATGATTTCCATTTGTAAAATAGCAACCAAATAGAAAAAGATGGAGGGTCTCATATTCAGCGTCAGTCGTATATCTATCCAAAGTACGAAGTGTATTTGTTATACTCAAATCATCATACCTAAAATTGTGAGAAACTATTTGTCTGAAAGTGGGTTTTTCAGCATTATGATTTGGATAAAATAGTTCTTTCAGCTTCTGTTCAAATGACGACTCGCTAGTATAACTAAATCCATTAATTTTTCTGACAAACTGTTTTCCTTTGGTTATAAAATTACGTTCAATAATAATAGTTTCTGCATTCTCATCATCTAAGTTAGCAGTCAGGCATAGGGTAATCAAAACACTATTTTCAACCAAATAGTCTTTTACTAATGAATAAATTTGTTTTCTATTTTCAGGATCTTCCCAGATAATTTTAGGTTTTGCCCCAAAACAAAAATCAATTAGTTTTAAAGCAGTTGTCTTACCTACATTATTACCAGTAATTTTACCGACACTATCATCAACAATTAGATTAATTCCTTTTCTGAATTTGATTTCACGAATGATTGCTGAATCACTACTGATTTTAAGATATTTTATGAACATAATCTAATTCTCCCATCAATAAGTTCAGCAATACCAGCTAAATACAACCAATCAATGCTAAATACAAACACGGGAAACGTCATATTTTTTAATGCCTTAACTTCTTGGTACAACTTCAATATATCCATATCACCATTGCTATTTAAGGCTTGAATCAAAAACATCCCATTATAATAAATACTATTTTCAGGGTGGACATTATCGGGAAGTAACATAACTATAATCCCCCGGATTCTCAAAAATCTTACAACGTATAAAGGCATCAACAACAAGGATATCAATACACAATTCTAAAACGTCGATTTCGACTTCTTTGAAGTTGCCGCTATCTAATACTTTTTCTTTTACGCCATCTATTACTGATGAGAAAATAGTGTCAGCATCCTGTTTATATTTACAATTCAAATATAACCTACGTACTGCAGCTAACACTGATCTACTTTTATTGACACCCATAGAATCGGGGCTGTCAAAAACTTTGGGGTTGCAAAGCCTGAGTTAATTAATAACAATAGATATATATTATGAAAGTAGATATGGTTTTGTGACAAACCATATCATATCCACTTTCAAATCTCATATTAGCTCAATTCAACTTAAACTAAACGACTGTTTTTCAGGTATCACAAGCTTTGAAGATGCTATCATATCCCAATTGTCTTCAACTGAAAATAGGAATATTCACAATGAGAAGGAGCTTGTTCTGCATGCAGACAATCGTTTTGATCTCCTTCATCCTTACTGTCCTGTTTGTGGTTCCAGGAAAGTAATCAAACAAGAATATTACAAACGCAAGCTAAAATTAGCAGAATTTGGAAGTCAGGTTATTTATGTTCGAAGATACTATTGTAAGATTTGTTCTAAAAAATTCACAACACCTCTTGATTCAATTGTAAAAAAAGGACATCAATATGCCCGAACTTATGAACACTATATAGAAAAAACCTATGAGGCTGGCTATTGTTCATTCAGACATCTGCAAAAGATCTTCACATCGCTATACGATTGTTCTCCCTCTCATCAGACCATTTACAACTGGATTGCAGGATCAAACAGAATATCAATATCAAGCGATGATAATCATTATTCTGGATACTATTGTTATGATGAACAATACATAAAACTGAATGGAAATCGCTTTTATAGGCTCAGTTTGATAGACTCTGTACTGAATAAACCAGTAGAAGAGAAAATTGTGCCAAATCTTGAATATGATACTGTTAAGGGTTTTATTAAAAATGCTGTAGCTTCTAAGCCTCTTCATGCCATTTCAACCGACCACCGAAGAAAATATAAATCGATTATGGATGCACTAAAAATCAAGCATCAACTTTGCATATTTCATTTGTACAAGCT
The DNA here is from genome assembly GCF_045690325.1 of Methanolobus sp. WCC5. Taxonomy (GTDB): domain Archaea; phylum Halobacteriota; class Methanosarcinia; order Methanosarcinales; family Methanosarcinaceae; genus Methanolobus. Next base: position 2,562,305 of record NZ_CP146981.1, read on the forward strand.
TGTTGGGAAAGATGTGTACAAAAAACTAAAATCAAAATTTATTGGCTCTAGGGAAAAGATCAGGTTGTGTTTAGCATTTACAAAGATCAAAGAAGTGTTTAGAACATATGACCTAAATATCGCAATCAAGAGACTTCAAGAGATAATCAGTAATATGGAAGAAATTCCACATTTACTTCACAAATCAATAGATAAGATTATAAAAGACTTCGAAAGGTTGACTCTGTTTATGGTGGATGAAATGATTTCAAAAACAACAAACCCTATTGAGAATTATTATCGACAAACGTTACCTGATTCGTTGAAAAGGATATTTAAAACACCGAATGGGATATTGAATTATTTAAGTGTTAAAAGAGGATATTGGGAAGGGAACATATCCAATAAAGTTTAACACCAAAGTTTTTGACAGCCTCATAGAATCAAATTCGGAATATATTTTATCGACTTTTGTGTGATATACGAAATACTCTTCAATGATATCTCTTTTACGTTCTAAGTCATTAAAAGTTATCTTAGTATCAATTTCAAAACTGTTCACAGATATTGTATTATCTATTTTATCCAAATTCTCTTTAGCGAGAAAATTTATCATGACAGCCAAATTACTATCAAGTTGGACTCTATCCACATTGCTACCAAGTTCTTTTTTTATAAATAAATATACAGCATCCAAACCATCAAGATCCATATTTTTAATACTTTTCAATATCGAAGCAATATCATAAATATCATTATCCGGTGCAAAATTTATATTATGGGGATTTTTGTACTTTTTAGATCTCAACGCAGATGAATCTTTTGAAATCGAAATAAACTTAAAATTGTAATCAGAATAATCCTTCAATATAGCTTTAGACAAGGATGATTCGATTTTTTGCTTTGTGCTAGTTGCAGATACCTGAATTATAATTTTGTTATGTTTGTCAACTAAATCAATTGCCGCAACATTCGATTGCTTTTCATTTAGATTCACTAAATCATAACCATACAATAAACTAAAGAACTGTGCATAGAAGTCTTCAGAAAAACCATGTATATCAAGAAGATTCAATTTTCCCCTTGATTCAATTCTCCTAGATAAAGTATGGAGTTTTTCTTCTATATAATCAAAATATTTTTTTCTAATCATACTTTACCACCAACTGCGTCCACATGTAATAAATATAAATGCGAGTATATATAATGAATTCACTTATGAAATCAAATGCTGAATCTAGTTAGGAATAGACTTCAAATATTAAAACATTTTTGAATTTGTTTCAATCCTGTATCTGTAATAATTGAAGCATTCCAGCTGTTTGGTATCAGCGGAGAAAGGATCATTCAAAAGGATAGTGTCAATGGACCCAAGTATATATCTTACATCTTTAGGGTGCTTTTTGTTAATGGCTTTTAGATCTTTATCAAAAGCATTAGTAAAAATGCCATTAAATCTCATTCTAATCCGTACTTGGCTTTAATCTCCTGCAGAGTCAGAACATTGCCTTCCAGAAGATCCTTTTCAGCTTCCTCTATGCGCTTTATAGTACGTGAACTCAATGGGGTGGAATCCACACCAACAGTAGAATGACTACATTTCTTAGTCGTTTTATGAGGATGCGTGTTTAGAGCCATTAACAGAGAATACCCGATTTATCCATAAAAAATTGTTGGTGATATAGGAGAAAAAATCAAAACCATCATTTTTCATATCTGCAAGTAGTTGATCCGGTCAGCAAAACGAATTTGTGATCAGTTTCTTATCCTGAATGAGACGGTTGCGTTACCACCTGTCTCAATGCCTTCTTTTTGCCTGACCTTTGCATTAAGAGGAATAAAATGTGTGCCATCACCCATGGGCAGAAGTGATGTATCCCATGAAGTCATCCCGACAGTTGCCCTGATGGGTATCAGACCTCTCTGAGCCATGTGGATCAGACGTTCTGTGATCTCAATGGGTACCCTGATGTATACCCAGCCTCCCTTTTGGGGAAATATCTTAACTTCCCCTGCTACCTCATAAATATCCATAGTGTTAATTTGTCATGAAAATATTTAAACCGGACAGAAACAAAACCTGCGGTAACAATGATTAAAAAAGAAAAATACAGATTTGTTGTATATTTGCTGTATAATACTCACTTTAGAATCGGCTTATCCGGTGTGACACCGTAGTATTCTGTTCTTGCCTTGCCCCATGGACAACCGTTTTTGCCAAATATCCTGAGTTCAAGGTTCTGGATAGCCTTGAAAAAGCCATTACCTGCACGTGCACCCTTGCATACAAGGCAGTATTTCTCACAGAATACAGGAGCCTTCTTCTGGTCTGTCAATTATCGTCCCCTCCGCTTGTTTGTATCTTTGCCGTTTTTCCAGATAAGGATAAGTCTGACAGGTAATTATAATTTAGCCTGGATCTCTTTTGCGAATTCCTTTGCCTTCTGCACGCGTGACTCATCCGGCTGCCCCTTTGTGGACGGACCCATCTCACCGAATGCTTTCATCTGGGGGTCGTCTGCCTTGAGCAACATGTCGATAACAGGCTGGGCAAGCTCTCCCTGGCAGTCAAATGATCCGAGTACGTTAGCACCGGCAGCTGCCTGTTCAGCGGAACCGGTCCATGAGTGGATGGCTTCAAATCCTTCAGGGACTGCATGTGTCATGAATATGGCAATGTTCTTGCCTGCAGTATTCTCAGTAATGAATTTCTTTACGTTTGGCGGTATATCAAATTGCAGCACAGGGAATCCGATAAATGCGAGGTCATATCCTTCAAGGTTCTTTACCTCTCCAATGGGTTTGATATCCTTTTCCCCTTCTATCTCACCATAAATGGCTTCAGCGATTCTTTTTGTATTCCCGGTCTGGGTCATGTAAGTAACAAGTGTTCTCATGCGCAACTCCTCTTTTTGTTGGTAAGAAGAGTAGGAACTATAGATTTATATAGATAAGCGTCAGAAAAATGTAGTCAATCCGATGAGCTACAAAAAAATGACCTTCAAGAGAAATGGGCTTTGATGATTACCTTTCTAAAAAGGAAGCTAGCATCAATAATAACCGATACCTTATTTTCAAATGTAAATACGTAATAAACAGGCAATACTTTCACCCCGCATCCATCTCCAATAAATACCTAAAAAACCAATTTCCACCCCATGACAGAATTCGAGAGAAAAGTCAAGACAATCAATCTTATACGGAGCATACAAAAACAGAGCGCTGCAGAAAGGGAGAAGATGAAAGGGCAGAGCCGGTCATGAGATTTGTTCGCTTTACCGCAAACTATACTTATCAGTCGGGTTATGGGAATAAGCAATGTCTTTGAGCAGCATAAGGATAAAGGGTGCCAGGGAGCACAACCTTAAGAATATCGACCTTACCCTGCCGCGGGATAAGCTGATAGTCATCACCGGGCTTAGCGGATCAGGCAAATCATCGCTTGCTTTTGATACAATTTACGCAGAGGGACAGCGCAGGTATGTGGAGTCGCTCTCAGCCTATGCCAGGCAGTTCCTGGGGCTGATGGAAAAACCGGATGTCGAGTACATCGAAGGGCTATCCCCTGCAATATCCATCGAGCAAAAGACCACAAGCAAGAATCCCAGGTCTACCGTTGGTACCGTTACTGAGATCTACGATTACCTGAGACTGCTCTTTGCCCGCATCGGCATCAGGCACTGTCCTGACTGCGGAAGGGTTATCGAGACCCAGAGCGTTGACCAGATAGTTGACAGCATCCTGAAGCTGCCGCAAGACAGCAAGATACATGTACTTGCCCCACTGGTCAGGGAAAGGAAGGGAGAATACAGGAAACTCCTGACAGACCTGCGTAGTGAGGGATTTACCCGTGTGCGCGTGGATGGAGAAGTACATTCACTGGACGATGCTGAGAACATAGAACTTGGGCGTTATTTCAAGCACAACATAGACATCGTAGTTGACAGGCTTGTTATTAAGGAAAATATAGGGGAAAGACTGGCCGACTCTGTGGAAACAGCCCTTGAGAAAAGCGGTGGTACCCTCACGGTCCAGGTCATTGACGGAGACGAACTTACATTCAGTGAGAAGCTTGCATGTCCTGAATGTGGCATCGGGTTTGAAGAAATGGAGCCTGCTGCATTCTCATTCAACAGTCCGCAGGGGGCATGCCCGGAATGTCACGGGCTTGGCACATCCATGGAATTCGACCCTGACCTCATTGTTCCCGACAAGACCCTTACCATAAACCAGGGAGCCATCGAACCCTGGTACAGTAAGACCAAAGACGGATACTACATGCAGTCCCTGCAATCACTTGCAGACCATATGGGCTTTTCGATGGACGTACCGTTCCAGGAACTGGACCCGAAGATACAGCATATCATATTCCATGGCAGTGAGGAACTGATCCCTTTTGTACATGTAGGAAAGAACGGCGGCACCTGGAGACACAAAGGACGTTTCAAGGGAGTCATCTCCAACCTTTCCAGGATCTACGAAGGCACAGAATCCGAGAACAGTAAAGAAAGAATGAGCAGGTACATCAGTACAAAGCCCTGTCTTGTGTGTCAGGGAAAGAGACTAAAACCCGTTAGCCTGGCCGTCACCATCGATGGCAGAAACATCATCGATGCCACGGAAATGTCTGTGGAGGAAGCCCTTGGATTCTTCAGGGAACTTGAAACAAAGCTCAACGACAGGGAATATGCAATTGCCCGCCTCATACTAAAAGAGATCAAGGCAAGGCTCGGTTTCCTTGTTGATGTTGGCCTGGATTACCTGACACTGAGCCGGTCCGCAGCAACCCTTTCAGGAGGCGAGGCCCAGCGCATAAGGCTTGCAACACAGATAGGCTCCAGCCTCATGGGTGTTCTCTACATCCTTGACGAACCAAGCATCGGACTTCACCAGAGAGACAATCTCAGGCTCATAACCACCCTGAAACACCTGAGAGATATCGGCAACACTGTGCTTGTTGTGGAACACGATGAAGAGACCATCATGAGTGCAGATCATGTTGTGGACATGGGTCCCGGAGCAGGCATCCATGGCGGGGAGATCGTTGCTGAAGGCACGCCGGAAGAGATCATGAACAATGATCATTCCATGACCGGAAAATATCTCAGCGGCAAGGCCAGGATAGAGGTCCCGGAAGAAAGACGGAAACCCTCTGGCATCATGACCCTTTACGGTGCAAGCCAGAACAATCTCAAGTCAGTGGATGTTGAATTTCCTCTTGGGATCCTTCTCTGTGTCACCGGAGTCTCAGGCTCCGGGAAAAGCACCCTTATAAACGAAACGCTCAACAAGGTGCTTGCAAAACAGCTCAACAGAGCAAGGGAAATACCAGGAAAGTACAGTTCCGTTGAAGGGCTGGAAAAACTGGATAAGGTAATAACCATCGACCAGTCACCCATAGGCCGCACTCCCAGATCAAATCCAGCCACGTATACAAACCTGTTCACTCCCATAAGAGAACTCTTCGCCCAGACAAAGATGGCACGTGCCAGAGGTTACAAGCCAGGCCGTTTCAGCTTCAATGTCCGGGGAGGCAGATGCGAGGCCTGCTCAGGCGATGGTATAATCACAATAGAGATGCACTTCTTACCTGATGTTTATGTACCCTGTGAGGTCTGTCACGGCAAACGCTACAACAGGGAGACACTGGAAGTCACCTACAAGGACAAGAACATTGCCCAGGTCCTTGATATGACTGTAGAGGAAGCACTTGGATTCTTTGAGAATGTGCCTGCCATCAGCCGAAAGTTACAGACACTGAACGACGTGGGTCTTGGATACATAAAGCTGGGCCAGTCATCCACCACACTTTCAGGCGGAGAAGCACAGAGGGTGAAACTGGCTACAGAACTTAGTAAGCGCTCCACAGGCAAGACCGTTCACATACTTGACGAGCCCACCACAGGACTTCATTTTGATGATGTGAAAAAGCTCCTTGAGGTGCTGCAAAGACTTGTAGATGCCGGCAACACTGTTATCGTTATCGAGCACAATCTCGACGTTATAAAGACCGCCGACTGGATAATAGACCTTGGCCCTGAGGGAGGGGATCGGGGCGGAGAGGTCATCGCGCAGGGAACTCCCGAGTACGTGGCACAAAGCGATATATCCTATACAGGGAAGTTTTTGAAGAAAATATTGACGTAGAGTGCCCCATTTTCACTCTTATCGGCATTTAACCTTTTTTTATGAGTTCATAACACACCGGAACATAAACGAAATAATCAAAAATTATGCACAATGTAAAAGTATATAATAATTAATATACTATAATAACTGTGGAAAATACAGGCTAAGTTATTAAATTAATACCCGTATTAAGTTAGAAACTTACATCTGTATTAAAAGGGTTTGGACAGGGCAGTAAAAAAAGAACGAAAAGTCACATATCCGGACATAACTGGATCCTGACTTGAACATTGTAGTATGTTGAAGCATTTGATTAGCAAGCTCAACACAACATCATTGCAACTGCTGATTATAAGAAGAAGTTAACATGTATCTTAACTACTATGCAATTCCCTTAATTGTCCTGGTGTTCATTCTAAGTACACTGCTATTCCATATAAGAAAACACAAAGATGCAGCTGGAACTACATGCTTCTCATTGCTCCTGGCATGCAGCATCATCTATTCATTTTTCTATGCACTGGAAATATCTTCTACAAGCTTTAACACAGCTTTGATATTTTATAAAATGCAATATATCGGAATTCCCTTCATATCTTCTTTTTTCCTTACCTTCACAATAAGATATACAGGAAAAAAAACGTGGTTAAATACATCAACACTTATTCCATTGTTTTTAGTCCCATTTACAACGTTGATTCTCGTTTTTACTCTCGGAGAGCACACATTATATCACAAAGAAATATTTATGAGTCACAATGGCTTTTTTCCTGCACTGACATTTGAACCGGGAATCTGGTATACCGTCCAGCAGATCTACAATTTATTCTGCGTCATCTTTGGTCAGGCACTTTTGCTTAATATGTGGATCGAAGTAACACCTGCTTTTAGAAAACAGGTCAGTATCGTAATGGCCGGAGCAACGGTCCCATTTATAGTGCTGATGCTTTATCTTTCAGGAATGTTCCTCCCGGGATTGGATCTGATGCCCTATTCACTTACTTTTTTTGCCCTGATAATCTATATTGGACTAACACAGTATAAATTATTGGACATTGCCCCCCTGGCACGTAGCACACTTTTTGGCAAATTGCCGGAGGGAGTGGTCATAATCGATAAAATGAAAAGAATAGTCGATTGTAACAATTCTGCTGTAAAACACTTGGGGATTAAGTCTTCAGATATTGGAAAAACAGCAAAGGAAGTATTGAGATCCTGGCCTGAGATCATTGACAGTGAAACCAGTAACGACCCGGATAAGATCAAAAGCATCGAAATAATGAAAAGAATACAGGACAAGCATGTCTGGTATAATCTGGAATTCCTGCCGCTAACTATTGAAAATGAAGATATGATAGGCAGGATGGTAATAATCAGAGATATCACCATAAGTAAAATGGCAGAAGAAAAACTGCTTGAAACAAACAGAAGCCTTGCTGAAGTAAATGAGCGCGAAAAACATATGGCAGCCCGGGCGGAGGCGGCAAACCTTGCCAAAACTGAGTTCCTTGCCAATATGAGCCATGAAATTCGTACACCTCTTAACGGAATCATTGGCTTTTCCGATGTTTTGATGGAAACAGAGTTAAACGATTCACAACGACATTACATCAAAAGAGTCCATACATCGGCAAAAAGACTATTGGACCTGGTAAATGACGTGCTTGACTTTTCAAGAATGGAAACGGGAAAACTGGAGCTTGATCCGGAAAAAGTAGAACTGAAATACATGATCTGCCAGATTGCGGATATTGCTGGAACTAAGGCTGAGCAAAAGGGAATTCATTTTAGATCAAACATATCAGCAAACCTGCCTCAATATGTGATTGTTGACTATCTGAGATTAAGACAGGTGTTGATTAACCTTCTGAACAATGCAATTAAATTTACAGATGAAGGGATAATTGAGTTAAATGTAGAAAGTTCCATACTTCCTGATAAAACAGACCAGGTGTTGTGCAACTTTTCAGTAAGAGATACAGGTATAGGCATAGCAGAAGAAGATAAGGCCAGAATATTTGATTCTTTTTCACAGGCCGATGGTTCAATTACCCGCAGGTACGGAGGAACAGGTATAGGACTAACGATATCCAGCAAGCTTCTGGAACTTATGGGTTCTAAACTGGAATTTGAAAGTGAACATGGAAAAGGAAGCACATTCTATTTTACACTGAACCTTCAAATAGAAATCGACTCTAAAGAGATCACAATTTAGAAGTGTCACAAAAAAGATTCAGAGGAATCATTTCCTCTTAAGCTTCTCTACTACAGCCTCGACCTGCTCCACAGCAGTGCCGATGTACTTGTCAGGATCGACCAGGTTGTTAATGTCCTCTTCACTTAGGTAATTAGCAACATCCGGATTTGCCAGCAAGACTTCCTTGAAGTGTTTGCCGGTCTCGTGAGCCTCCATTGCACTGGAGCGCACAAGCTCATGGGCTTCCTGACGACCTACGCCACGCTTTGCAAGTTCTATCATTACAGCCTCCCCCATGTTCAGGCCCCTGAGCAGATCAAGATTGCGACGGATGTTGCCAGGATAGAAACGGAGATTCTCTACAACACCTGTTGCAAGTTTTATGATATGGTCCGTGAGCACACATGCCTCAGGGAACACTATCCTTTCACATGATGAATTGGTAAGGTCCCTTTCATCCCAGAGGGTGTTATTCTGGAGTTCAGGCTCCACCATTGCACGCACGATCCTTGCAAGACCGCATATCTGCTCTGACTTTATGGGGTTGCGCTTGTGAGGCATTGTGGATGATCCAACCTGTTTTTTCCTGAAGCTCTCCTCTACCTCGGCTATCTCGCTTCTCTGCAGGGTACGTATTTCAACGCCTATCTTGTCCAGGGTTGTTACAGTGTTTGCCATCCACATTACAAATTCAGCATGGCGGTCTCGCTGTATTATCTGGTTGGACACATCCACAGAGCCTATTTCCAGATACTGCATCACAAGTTTCTGGATCTTAATCCCGTCTTTGCCAAACGCGGCCTGGGTACCCACAGCGCCTGTCATCTGCCCGACTATAAGGCGTGGCTTGAGTTGCTCAAGGCGCTCTATATGACGTGCGACCTCCGAGGCCCATATTGCAAACCTGAGTCCGTAGGTTGTGGGAACACCGATCTGTCCGTGTGTACGTCCTGCACATACCAGATTCTTATGAGTGTCAGCCTGAAGAAGAAGCACATCAAGGAGTTTGTGCATCTTATCTTCAAGGATCTTGACAGCCTCTTTTAACTGAAGGCCTGTTGCTGTGTCAAGCATGTCATTTGAAGTAGCGCCAAAGTGCACCCACTTACCTGCATCCTCCTGGCACTTTTCAGAAATAGCCAGTACAACTGCCATCATATCATGGTGGATCTCGTCTTCTATGTCCTTTACCCTTTCAAGCTCCACAGAACCGATGCTGGCTTCTATTATATCCGCAGCTTCCTTGGGGATGAGCCCTATATCAGCCTCGGCCCTGGCAAGAGCCGCCTCAACCTTCATGATCTTCTCCAGGCGATTTGCCTCGCTCCAGACAAATTTCATCTCTTCTGTTCCGTAACGGTATTCTATGGGATGGATTGCCATTATATGATCTCCATTATATCGATGTCAATGTGCTCCGGGCTCTGTTCAGGATCCCGGTTGAATTGATTATGCCTCTGGTATAGTCCATCTAATAATAAATAGGCTTTGTGAGGACACTAAGTTAGATTTTAAAAAAATCACGTCACATTTAAGGGCTTGACCATAAAGCCCGATTGACTACAAACTCAATGTTTTGACTACAAAGTAAACATATTGATCATAAAGTAAGGATGTTTGCAATAAAGCACAATCCTGATCTATCTTGATAATGGTATCAGGTTACTGATCATAGGAAATCGTATACCAAAAGTGAGTGTGATGTTAACATACATATTAACATCATTCTTCGTAAAGAAAAATATCTTCAATTGAACATTCGAAGAATCGTGCCATTTTGAAGGCCAATTTTATACTTGGATCATATTTACCACGTTCTATAGCATTGATGGTTTGTCTTGTCACCTCCATTTCATTGGCCAGATGTTCCTGAGTAATATCTTTCTTTGCTCTCCAGACTTTTAAATTATTTTTCATTCAACATCCATCCCAGAATTAGATTTGTCTATTGTACCAGTAGTAAAATCCCACATATGTCAACACTGTTATTGCAAACAATAGAGACACAACAGGATACGCCTGAATATCGAATGCCGTAACTCCAAGAAACGCCATCAATATACCCTCCAGGATTATAAGTATCGCCAAAGTTCTGTGACTGGCTTTCTCAGCAATATGAAATATTCTTTCATCTTCCACTATGGTTCCTTTATTCTTAAGTCGGATGCTGCGGATACTGATTAAGATCAGTGCGATTCCGGCACCTATGAATGCACCGCCAGTTCCACTTGAATTTATAATCCATCCTGGTTCAAAAATGTGAATTCCTATTCCGATCAGGGTTATAAAAAACCCTAAAACTAACATACCTGTATCTTTGGTTTGCACTTTAATCACCATGTCAAGTATATATTACATAATGTATATATAACTTTTCATAAAGAATGCCATGCTTTACAATAGACTGCACTTCTTTACACATAATAGTCACCCTGCAGATAAAACAAAAACCAGGATTGACCATAAAGTAATGCTTTTGCCCTACAGTCAATGAACAGTAATTTCTATTGCTGCTGATTCTGGAAAATACATCAAATTTAACTTGTTGTCAACAATAAAAAATAGTTGTGATTTTGGATTGGGGAGTTAAATCACTTTGCCAATAGGCACGGCAACATAGGTGAGGTCGTAACTTCAGATTTTGCAATGAAAATTAAGCTTTATATCTACTTAGTAATAGGAAATTGTTTGAAAATATGCAATTTGACTACAAACTTAAATTTGGACTATAAACTGGTGTTTTGATTACAAAGTAAAGGGTTTATGGTGAAGATCCATTTAGCAAAATATTTAAATATGAGAACATAGGAAGTAAGAAAGTTATTGCAGATATACTGCGGATATACACAAATATAGGTGGAACTATGGAACAAAAAAGAGAATCACATTTAAAAAAAAAGGTGATGTAAGTGGCGATTGATAGCGGAGATACGGCATTCATCATCATCTGTACTGCCATGGTCATGTTGATGACCCCGGGAGTAGGACTGTTTTATGGCGGAATGGTGCGCAGTAAGAACATAATTTCAATGGTGGCCATGGCTTTCATTGCCTTTGCCATTGTAAGCATCCAGTGGGTCACAATTGGTTACAGCCTTGCATTTGGCCCGGACATAGCAGGGTTCATAGGAGGCCTGGACCACATGTTCCTTGCAGGAGTGGGATTGGATGGCGACGGGATTCCCGATATGCTATTCATGATGTTCCAGATGGTGTTTGCAGGAATAACACTTGCAATTCTTACATCCGGAGTTGCTGAGCGCATAAAACTGAGTTCTTTTATTGTCCTTGGATTACTCTGGACAACATTTGTCTACGACCCTCTTGCACACTGGGCATGGGGTGGCGGCTGGGCAGGCGAATTGGGAGCTCTTGACTTTGCCGGAGGTACGGTCGTACATATTAGCTCAGGATTCGGTGCACTTGCACTTGCACTTGTTATCGGCAGCCGTGCAGGGTTTGGAAAATACAGCATGGAAGCTGAGAACATAACAACCACCCTCCTGGGAGGAGCGCTTCTATGGTTCGGATGGTTCGCATTCAATGCTGGAAGCGCACTTGCAGCAGACGGTATTGCAGTCAACGCACTTGTAGTGACAAATATCTCCGCAGCTGCCGGGGCGATCACCTGGATGGCTGCAGCATGGATAAAGGGAAAACCAAGTTCACTCGGTCTTATCAGTGGAGCAGTTGCAGGTCTTGTCGCCATCACTCCAGCCTCCGGATTTGTAGGACCCATGTCTGCCATAGTGATTGGCGGGTTTGCAGGACTTCTCTGTTATGGCGCACTGCTCCTGCGCGTACGTAAAGGACTTGATGAAAGTCTTGATGCGTGGGCCGTTCACGGCATGGGCGGCCTGTGGGGAGCAATAGCAACCGGGATATTTGCAAGCGCGGCCATTGGAGGAGTTGACGGGCTCATCTATGGGAACGTTAACCAGTTTATGATACAGCTACTTGACGCTACAGTTGCCATGGTATACGCATTCGCAATGACATTCATTCTTGCCAAGATCGTAGATAAGGTAATGGGATTGCGTGTGACCGAAGAAGAAGAATACATCGGACTGGATATCTCCCAGCACGGAGAATCTACAACCGCCTGAGGTGATATGAATGAAGAAAGTAACAGCAGTCATTCGGCCGGAAAAACTTGAAGATGTAAAAGCAGCATTAGAAGAGAAAGGTTATTTTGCCATGACGGTGCATGAAGTTAAAGGTCGTGGCGCACAGAAGGGCATATGCCTTCAATACAGAGGTAAACAGATAAAAGTAGACATGATCCCCAAGACAGAGATAGAGATGGTGGTCGGGGATGGGGATGTAAGACCAATCATCGAGATAATAAGGACGAGTGCAAGGACCGGCAAATTCGGTGACGGAAAAATATTCATCTCCCCGGTGGAGATAGTAGCCGCCATCCGTAACGATGAAGAGATAATATCAGAATGATAGAGATGGCATTTCTATCATTCTCTTTTTTAAAAGAGGGTTTTCAACTATATATTACTGACTTTCAACATATAATATATAGATAAAATCTATATTTATAGAGCTCAGTTTTTAAATCGTTTCATGACAAGGAAGGTGGAATCATGCCCAATATCTCTGACTTTCACACCCATACATGCTATTCGGACGGAGATCTCCTACCTGAAGAAGTCGTGCGCCTTGCAAAATTAAGAGGATTGCAGGTCTTAAGCATTACAGACCATGACACGGTCGATGGACTTGAATCTGCAGGAAATGAATGTGAAAGGCAAGAAATAGAACTCATACCCGGCATTGAGTTCACATCTGAAACAGAATTTCCGGGCATAGAGATACACATACTCGGATATGGCATAGACCCACGGAATTACAGTCTCCTGAAAATGACAGAACGTGCAAAGTCCAATGCAAATGATTATTGCCGGAAAGTGTGCCCTGCCCTTGAATCTTTCGGCTGGGAAATAGACTATTCCATAATAGATACAAGCAAAGGAATAATCACCAAACACGACATTACAGGAGCTGTTATCAATAAGCCCGGCAGTAATTACGAGTTCCATAACCATTGGCTTTCAGGGAACTCGCCCCTGGAAGAAGTCATGCAGAAATTACCCGCTAGAAAAGTAATAAAAACCATACACCGCGCGGGTGGAAAAGCAGTCTGCGCCCATATTCTAAGAACGCTGGAGCAAACAGATGACATTTTGCTGTTGCACCATATATCCGAATCACTTATAAGGTCAGGGCTGGACGGGTTTGAGGTATTTTATGCGAAAAGCAGCAAAGATCATGTTTGCATGATGTATGAGATCTGCAAAAAAAAGCAGTTGATAATGACCGGTGGTTCGGACTTCCACGGGCCGGAAAGATTTGCACGGTGCCAGCTTGGAGAATACAATACATACTCGATGTTCAACTATCAGGACCTTATCGAACAATTGCGCAGAAGCAGTGACCACCAGAGACAAGCAACAATGACCTGAGTCCTCCATCAGGAGATATTCACTCCTGACAGAGATACCAGTCCAGAGGAACAACAAACTTATCCCCTTTTCTTCTTTAAACTAAAAAATCATCTTCGATTGTTATTCTAACATCTGCCAAAACTATCCTGCTCATCTTTGCTCGATTTTGTTCTCAAACCAGTCAAGTATTGAGAACATCAGAGAGGAAGAAGATAGTATCAGATCGTCCCTTCCACAAATTTCCTCCATATGTTGTATGTATCTGCCTTCCACAAGATCCGAACCACAGTTCTTTATCAGGTTTTCCACACATCCTTCATCAATTTCCGGATGGAATTGCACTGCAAGCACATTGCCACCATAGATGAAACCCTGCTCAGGGCAGGCTTCACTTTCAAATAAGCGCCTTGCTCCTGCCGGAAGTGTGAAAGTATCACCATGCCAGTGAAAAGCAACAAAGTCAGCAGGCACATGGAAAAGAGAATCGTCCTCATAAAAAGGACCCAACGACCTTACTTTATGCCAGCCTATTTCCTTATAACGGCTCTGAGATACTTTTCCACCCAGTACTTCAGAAATCATCTGAGCACCAAAACATACCCCATAAACAGCTTTACCTGAATCGATAACATCTCTTACGAATTGTTTCTCATTCCTGAGCCAGGGGAAATCATCTTCCTGGTAGACACTCATCAGCCCTCCCATTATTATAAGCAGGTCAAAGTCATCCATTTGCGGAAAAACGGAATCCTCAGCAGGTATACCCAATGAAAGGGCATGTTTTTTATTACAGATCCATTCCCTGATATTACCAAGTGTCTCAAATTCCAGATGAACAAGACAGTGTATTTTCATATATTTCTGCCATTAATGGACTCTTCTGGGATAAAGCCTTCTTTGCTACTTTTCATTATCGTAATTGAGTGTGCATTTGAATTCCTTTTCGGAACTATTGATAAGGTAATATGTTGCTGCCAGGGCAACCGTAAGTACACCCATTCCCACAAGGAACAACGGGTCTGTATTTTGCAGGTCGATTATCATGACCCTTCTTATGATTGCGGTGACGCCTACAAGGATAATGAAGTCGACGTTCATTGACGACTCGACAATTATCATCTTAATGGTCTCCAACAATCCAATTCCTATTATAATTAAGAAGAAGAGGGAAAATATGTCCAGTAGCCTGTCCAGACCTATAAAGAAAAAAGGTGCAGTAAGCATATAATTAAAGACGGTCCATGCTACTTCCAGTGTAGAACTAAGGATAACAAGCGCCATCATCACAATAACAAACTTTATTGTAAGGGACTGGAACAGATTAATATATTTTAGCAACAACTTATTCACCATCTGAAAACTTTATCAAGATACTGCTAACAGCAGAGATTGGAAAGAACATCTATCAAATCGCTTAAAGATTAAGCTTTGCTATATAAGAAATACTTATTGCCAAATATATGGAAAAACATATATTTCACAGCAAGCATAAACATATTGGATTGAGGGACAGTCTAATCTTGACTGATGGATGGGAGAAAGTTGAATTTTACAAGATATCATGCAATTGCAGGCTTGGCGATATTCCTATTACTGATAGCTGTATACCTTATGCCTGATCAATATACAGGCAATGGAGATATGAACAATATCACAAACGAAACTCCTGAAAGTGAGCCGGGGTCAATGCCGTTGATGTCAGCGCCTGATGACACTGACGATAGGCCAGGGTGGTGGAAGCATACAGGCCGCAGTACAGTGACCAGCAGCAACAGGTCTTCAGGTACAGGAAGTTCTGAAGATGACAATGGAGAACAGGAAAATGAAATACCTGAGTTTTCCCACATAGCACTGCCAGTGGCAATGGCACTTTGTATTTCCATGTTATTCAGAAGAAAATAAAAGTCATTACCTACTGTTTTTTCAGGTAACTGGAAACTGGCACAAATGGCACCCTGAACAATTGGTCTTTGCTAAGCGATGATCGGTAAAGCTTTGAACTTACCGCGGCAAGGTCAATCCCCTTTGGCTCGGCAATGAGAACTAATGCGCCCAGCAGTATGAAGAAACAGCCCTGTATGGTGTTCAGGAATATCGGCTCCTGCAGGAAAAAGAAACCAAAGATTATCCCGCTTACAGGTTCCAGTAATGCAAGAACACTTACTGTCTGTGCACGGATCCTGGCAGCGCTGTTCAGATAAAGTACCGAAGCAAAAGCCGTCGTTATCAGTCCAAACAGGATCAGTGCAGGCAGATTAAGGAGCAGGATGTCTGAAGGCACCTGGCTTCCAAAGGGCAAAAGGATCAGCAAGCTGATAAAAGTTGACCAGAATAGCTGAGTTGTACCTGAATACTCATCCCTGAGATAGCTTACGGTCATTATTGTCCCACTATAAGAAAGACCAGAAAGGACCCCAAACATAAGGCCTATCATAAGACCGGAACCATAACCAGGGTTACTGCCCCCTGGCATTATTACAATGAGTATACCTGTAATGGAGATGATCAGGGACAACAATCCCCTTTTTGTAACCCTGTCTTTAAGGAAAAAAGGCGAAAATAATGTCACATACACAGGCGCTGTATATAGCAGCAGTACGGCTATTGAAATGCCGGCATATTTAATAGAAGTGAAATAGGTATAAAGCGTTAAAACATTAAAAACGCCAATTAAGAGTAAAAAACGCTTTTTTTTACCAAGATAGATAAAATCAAGTTTTTTAGTTAAGATACAATATGCCACAAGTATTATAAATCCAAAAATAAGCCTGTAAAAGATAATAGAAGCTATTTGCATCTCATATATGTGTTTTAAAAAGATTCCACTAGTTCCAAATATAGTACATGAGATTATAAGTTCTAAATAAGAGTATTTACTGCTTTTAAGATTCATAATTCTAGCTTTGCTGAAATAGCGTTATAATATATAAATTAATCTGAAATTAAAAATCATTATTGATTATTAATTTAAAAAAACAGCTTTCAGCTTATAAAATAAGTAATAATAGAATAGCAAAACCATAAAACAATAAAAAACCTTATTAACAGAGTAGAAGGAGTAAAAAACATCTATAAAGTGTTAAAACAGATTTGAGTTCATAAATTTGCATCCATAACAGAAAAAAAGAATATACTTTGTATTGTAGCCTGAATACACATTTAAAAAGCAAAATCACATAAATGGCAGGCATAACTAATAACCATAATAATAAGCATAAATAACGCGCAGTCACTGGCGCACTTTGACATGTGACAATAGTTGCCCAAAAATATGACAACAGTCTGACAATAACCTGACAATAACCCCGAAGCCATTCCATATTATTGGAATGGCCACCCCAAGTGCTCATACTCCAGTTTCCACGAACCCCCGTGAAACCGCTCATACTCCTTTGCTCCATTTATCCGGACTCGGAAATGTGGGCATTTTTCGTTTTTCAGATACCGAGGGGAGAAGTATCAGGCCCACATCTCCATGCAAAGCAATTCCGTTTATCTCCGGAGATTGTTCGGATGAAGCTCATATCGTCGCACCGTTTGGTACATTTTGGCATTTCCTGCATGACAGTTATTGCCACAATTCATAGTATATTTTACTACTATATAAATATATGTATACTATGATATATAATGATAATCATAATGATGAGGTGATTTTAAAACAAAGAAAACAAGAAGAAAGGCTATACAAAAAGGCTCTCCAGAAAACCTATTATCAATAATTTGTGAACCGCAGATACACTCAACTCCGTAGGATGTGAGTGTATCCGTATTTATCTGTGGTTTATTAATAAAGAAAGGATTTCTACATAGCCAAAAATTGCCAGTCGCCAAACTCCCATGATTATGATACGAGGGATTTTGCCGACTTATACTTGAATCTCACAATCGGTGAACAATATTGAAATATTATTGTGCTTGTTGGTTATGTGTCGATTGTGATTATCCTTGTTTCTGTCTGGTTGACATTGCCTGCGGAATCTTGGGCATAAGCTTTGTAAGCGTAGGTGCCGTCTTCAAGGCCTGTGATATTAGTTTCGAGACGGTATAGGCCTGCATTGTAGGATGCCTTGATCTCTTCAGGAGTTAGGGATCTATTGAATAACCTAACTTCATCTATAGTTCCATTAAAAGTAGGCATTGTCAGGTCATGACCTCTACCTATCAACAAATTGTCTGAATTAGTTCCGCCGTTAGGTAGGTATGAATTTACAGTTCTCACATTATTACCATTGAGATAGAATTTTAACTGGCCAATCTCTCCGTCATAAGTTATTGCTATGTGAGACCATTCATTTACCTTTACTTTTGAAGAAGCACCTCCACCTGTCCAACCGAATGTTTGGAACTTGAGCTCCCCATCTGGCCGCAAGATCATTCTATAGTTACTTCTCTTTGAAAGTATGCCTGATTCATATGCTAGGTTTAAAGGATAAACCCATGCTTCCATTGTTATTTTTCCGCTACTCTGTATGGGAATGTTATATACACTGTTGTGAGAGATCTGTACTCTGTCATCTAATCCATCGAACATCATTGCATTACCGAATTTGCCTTCTGTCGTCCAGCCGGATGTTCCATTATTTAGACCGGTATTCATGTTGTACATGGTCCCATTTCTTTGATATGTTGAATAGTCCTCTACAATTGTTCCACTGTTGCCTTCTAACTTCCACCAGCCAACCAGTGAGTTGTTCCAATCTATAAATCCTGTGATGTTGTCTTGACTATCCAACGCGTTTATAGTAGCATTGATTAATGCATGGTTCTCAGAGATTACTGAGGCATTGTCTGCGGTCGGAGCAACAAAGGCGATTTGTAGGGGTATGGTATCAGGTTCAATAGGTAATGCTGCGATGTAATCAATCTTAGTAGAACTATTATATCCTGCATCATTGAATGCTTGTAACGTCACCTGATAAGTCCCGGGCTCTGCAAAAGTATGAGTCGGATGCTGTTCTGAAGAGCTGGCTGTTGTAAAGCGCCAGATATCGTTCTTACGAACACTGTCATAACCGCCCATAACCACGATGCTTCCGTCAGGAAGCACAACGCTGCTGTGGCGGTCCCTTCCTGACCATTCCGCAGCTTCAGTTATTTGAGTCCACGTCGCACCACTATCTGATGACCTCCAAACGTCATTTAATCTATGACTGCCATCGTAACCGCCCATAACCACGATACTTCCGTCAGGAAGCACAACGCTGCTGTGGCGGTCCCTTCCTGACCATTCCGCAACTTCAGTTATTTGAGTCCACGTTACACCGCAATCAGTTGATCGCCAGATGTCATTTAATCTATGACTGCCATCATAACCGCCCATAATAATAATACTGCCGTCAGGGAGTGTAGCACTGCTGTGACTGTATCTTCCTGTCCATTCTGCATTTTCGCTCATCTGGGTCCATGTTGCACCATTATCTGTTGATTTCCAGACATCATTCCTGCTACCAGTCACATAGCCACCTGTAATCACGATGCTTCCATCAGGAAGCACAACGCTGCTGTGACGCTCCCTTCCTGACCATTCTGCAGTTTCAGTTAGTTGGGTCCATGTTATACCGTTATTCGTTGATCGCCAAACGTCATTCTTACGGCCGCCATCATTGCCGCCCATAATCACGATGCTTCCGTCAGGAAGCACAACGCTGCTGTGGCGATATCTTGCCGTCCATTCTGCACTAGAAATCAGTCTAATCCACGTTACACCATTATCCATTGATCGCCATATATCATTCTTGCGACCACCATCATGACCACCCATAATCAAAATGCTACCATCAGGAAGTGCAACACTGCTGTGGTCATATCTTGCTCCCCATTCTGCACCTGGGGTCAGTTCAGTCCAGGGGCCAGTGAAATTATCATCACCAAAGTACCATGCCCAACCAGTAGGATCATTTTTAGTTGACAGATCGGTGAAGTTAACTGTAAGAGGTGCTGAACCTGAGTTAATATTAGATGTGAAGTCAGCAACTGGCTTAGGTTCTATATAATATCTTATCATGACAATACCAGTGCCACCGAGTGAGTTACTACCATATCTACGGCCACCGCCACCGCCACCAGTGTTGAGCATTCCGTGGGATTGAGTACCAGTACTGCTGCCACTGCCACTGCAGCCACCGCCTTTTCCACCTGCTCCCACAGCACCGGAAGTACCACCCATACCGCCACCTCCACCAGCAAACCATGCTTGGCCATCTATTATATGTCCATATTGGGTGCCAAATATGTCTGCAAAATTATAAGTGACATTGCTGAGGGTTACTTCACATAAACCATCTCCACCTTTACCACCGGCATTGCGCCCACCATTACTACCAGCTTGACCTGCGCCACCACCACCACCACCACCACGGTTAGTGGAGGTGCCTGACTTATAATTATTACCACCCTTATTACCAAAACCATAGGGGTGTCCGGCGTAACCTGCTTGGAGTTGCTGTAATCCATCGCCGCCTAAAACAACAACATCACTGCCATCGCCGCCGGCACCAGAGCCGCCAGGACTATTATAGTTATTGTAGCAATTACCACCTTTTAATGCTACAATCTCATCAAAAGATGAGTTCTGTCCGCTAGCACCAGTTACAACACTAATCTCCGTAAGTGGGGTCACATCGTATCCTGGAATGAAAACCAGGCCACCTGCACCTCCTGCACCTGCACCCCGGGTAACGTGTCCATGCCCTCCACCGCCAACTATCAGGACATCAACTTTGGTGACATTTTGAGGAACAGTCCATGTGTGTTCTCCGACCTCAGCAAATGCGATGACTGGCAATTCTGTTAAAGATACAGAGATGTAACCAATCTGCGTGCTTATGTCACTACCATCGGCATTTGCCACAGTCAGACTAACAGCATAACTGCCCGGACTGGTGTATATGTGTGTCGGGTTCTGTTCCGTCGAAGTAGTTCCGTCACCAAAATCCCATAACCACGAAGTAGGGGAGTTTGCTGATTGATCCATAAAGTTCACAATCAGTGGATTAGTACCAGATATTACGTCTGCTGTGAAGTCGGCGACTGGCGGCACAGACCATGGAATATATCTTATCATGACAATACCAGTGCCACCGAGTGAGTTCCCATCATATCTACGGCCTCCACCACCGCCACCAGTGTTGGGCATTCCATGGGATTGAGTACCAGTACTGCTGCCACTGCCACTGCAGCCGCCGCCTTTTCCACCGGCTCCCACAGCACCGGAAGTACCACCCATACCGCCACCTCCACCAGCAAACCATGCTTGGCCATCTATTATATGTCCATATTGGGTGCCAAATATGTCTGCAAAATTATAAGTGACATTGCTGAGGGTTACTTCACATAAACCATCTCCACCTTTACCACCGGCATTGCGCCCACCATTACTACCAGCTTGACCTGCGCCACCACCACCACCACCACCACGGTTAGTGGAGGTGCCTGACTTATAATTATTACCACCCTTATTACCAAAACCATAGGGGTGTCCGGCGTAACCTGCTTGGAGTTGCTGTAATCCATCGCCGCCTAAAACAACAACATCACTGCCATCGCCGCCGGCACCAGAGCCGCCAGGACTATTATAGTTATTGTAGCAATTACCACCTTTTAATGCTACAATCTCATCAAAAGATGAGTTCTGTCCGCTAGCACCAGTTACAACACTAATCTCCGTAAGTGGGGTCACATCGTATCCTGGAATGAAAACCAGGCCACCTGCACCTCCTGCACCTGCACCCCAGGTAACGTGTCCATGCCCTCCACCGCCAACTATCAGGATATCAACTTTGGTGACGTTTTGAGGAACAGTCCATGTGTGTTCTCCGACCTCAGAAAATACAACGACTGGTCGTATTCCAAGAATTTCGAGTTCACTATATTGATGCCAGCCCGGACCAGTTTTACTGAAGCGAACATATCTCCAATAATCATCGACTTCATAATAAGGTGTCCACGTACTACTAGAATACTCTTTATGATCCCACGATGCTATTTTTGTCCATAATTGTGCATCATTTGATACCTCTAAATACATAGTACAGTAATCATTGGAACTGCCTCCCATCCCACGTACTTTTTTAATTAATACAGGTTGCCCAAAATCACGCAGAATCCATGATGAAGCGTCTGTCATATAGTATGCTTTTGTGCTGATATTCCCGTCTATGACGGTATGAATGCTTCCTTGATGAGGATTAGATTCAGATGTTAGTGTACCCCAGAAAGATAGTGGTGTCAGATTCTCTAATGCCTTTATTTCAGCTACAATGCAATCAATCCATATGCGAGTGTCGCTTCCGTGAACATTTGATGCCGTCAGGCTAACAGTATAGCTTCCTGGACTTGAGTATGTGTGTGTTGGGTTTTGTTCAGTTGATGTGTTTCCGTCACCAAAGTCCCATGTCCACGAGGTAGGAGATTCTGTCGAGTGATCTGTGAAACTTACTGTCAGAGGAGCGACACCGGACGTTACGTTAGATATGAAATCCGCAACTGGCCCGGGATGCACATAGATTTTCAGGCTTTCGTCCTGTGCTGAAATATTCAACTCCGAAGCGTCTATTCGGACTTGATAACCTGACAGATCTTGGTTTTCATTATTGGTGATTCTTATTTCATAATATGAACCCTTATCTGAAACAAAAACCGTGGGTTCGTTATCTACATAAGACCTGACTCTTACCCAATCAACCTCTATTTTAGAGTTAGTTGCATAGGAAAATGCAAGCATAAAAATTTTCCCGGGAGTTTCTGAATCAGGGCAGTATAAAGGATTGGAAATCTCCGAAATAAGAGTTCCATCACGCCAGTATCTGGAAACATCTCCACTGCTGGACGTAGAAACAGTGTTCCAACTGTTTAAGGGAACTGCCATGTTATTGTAAGTGCTAACACCATTTTTTCCAGAATAAAATCTCTGATAATCGGGGTTGGGATATGTGTACTTATACTGGCGTATGGAGTTGTTAGTAGGATTCTTTTCACCGTAAGATCCCGTACTGAAATCAGAAGCCATACCAATATTCTGGAAATCATTGCTACCCTGTGTGAGCCTTGTATGGAACTCAAGCATGCTTCCAAAGTTAAATGTCTGTTTGCTTATCAACTCAGCAAAATCTTTGTCCCTTGCAGAGCTCTGGATTGTGACCACTCCGTTAGAGATTGTAACACTACCTGTGCCCCGAGTAACTGTTTCCCAAATATTCGGATCCAAACCTTGGCTGAAATCATCAAACAACTCAAAAACTGCATCTGCGTCAGGGCTATATCCTGCTGTCTTTTGAACTTTCAGAACAGTGGTTTCATTTATCCCGGCATCAATAGGTACATACAAATAATTTACATCTGAATCTATCCAATAATCAAATACGACAATGTTTTTTGGATATACTGTAATGTAATCAAGCTTGGTGTTTGTGTCGCTTCCACCTGTATTTGATGCAGTCAGGCTAACATTATAGCTGCCCAGACTGGTGTACGTGTGTGTCGGACTCTGTTCTGTCGACGTATTTCCGTCACCAAAATCCCACGACCAAGAGGTAGGAGCATTTGCCGACTGATCTATGAAACTCACTGTCAGAGGAGTGGAACCGGATGTTTCATTGGATTTGAAACTAGCAACTGGTTTAGTTGTCACACTTGCCACATACTGCAAATCCGGATAACCATCATTAACTTCTGGACGAATAAACCACTTATCAACAAAGTTCCAATTGACATAAGTATTTGCTGCGTGTGGATGCGTCATTTCTGCAGTTGTACGGCCTTCACCACCGGATGAACTCGTTTGGCCGGATCGATCATTATCCCAGTAGGACTTAGTTATTGTACCGTCTCTGTTATAACCAATTAATCCACCAACATTATCAGTACCTGTGACTCTGCCAGTTGAATAGGAGTCAGTTACTCTGGAATTATCATTCAAACCAGCCAATCCACCTGCATAAATACTACCTGTTACATTGGCAGCAGAATATGAATTGGTGATTTCACTGTTCCAATTTAAACCAACCAATCCACCAACATAAATATCACCTGCTACAATTCCAGTCAAATATGAACTTGTTATTGTTCCACGAGAATTATATCCCGCTAGTCCACCGACACTCCAGGTACCTGTGATATTGGCATTTTCCAGTCCAAGGTTCTTGATAGTTGCGCCATCCGTGTATCCAAACAAGCCTGTATAACTGTTTGTAGGTCTGTTGATGAACAATCCAGTTATTGTATGGCCTTTACCATCAAAAGAGCCGCTAAACTTATTCACATTGTCTCCGATGGGTACAAATCCTGCACCATAACTCCATTCAGAAGTTGCAGACGCATCGATGTTATTTATCAGAATGTAATGGGCATTCAAATCATAACTCATATTCTGAAGCTGGTTAACATTGCCAATCTGATAGGGATCTTCTTTTGTGCCACTGCCATCTGCAAACGGAGTGATCGTTTGTTCATTTGCACCTGTGATTGAAACAGATAGCATAAATACTAAAAAAATAATCATTGTTTTGCTTAAATTGTTCATCATTTCTACCATCAGACCTATCAGTGGATTAAAAATTATATTTCCTTAACCATTTAACTCTTTATTTTATTTTTAGTATTTTACACAGGTTTACTTATATATACTTTATTTATTGAATATAATTAGAAAAATTTATATATATGTCTTATACTTGTTGAGAATGGAGATTCAGCTATGGCCAAAAATGTTCCGGTTTTTTTGAAAAAGATAATAGCAATTTTGATGGTGCTTATATTAATCACACCAAATGCATATTGCCTTGAAAGCGTTGTTGATTCAGAAGCAACCCCAGAAGTGACTACTTCAGAAGAAAAAAACCGGCAAGAAATAATTTCTGATCAAGAGAGTGAAAGTGAGAATATAGGCAGTGAAAATGAAAAGGAAATTGAGAATTTAGAGGACGTATCTGAGAACGAAGCACAACCTGTTGAAAAAATTACTACCCGTGGTGACATACCTCTCTTAGAAAGTGCGATGTCGTACACAGAACCTTCTTTAGAGAAACAGAAGGACTATTTCGATACAAGTTTGTTCACAGGTTCTTTTGTTTACTCATATCCAATTGAAGTTGTAAAGGGAAGAGCTGGACTAGAACCGAAAGTTTCTCTTACCTATTCTAGTTCGATGGGTTCAAAGGGAACTTATGGTTCACTTGGGATGGGTTGGTCGTTAAATGAGAACTGTATTATCAGAGATACTAGATACACTCCTGAAGATACTAGCGACGATAGATTTATTCTTATTCTGGATGGTTCATCTTATAAATTGGTTTATGTGGAGAGCGATGATTCTTATCGCACAGAAGCAGAAACCTTCATGAAAATTGAAAAAGATGAAACTGATTACTGGAAACTCAGAACACCAGATGGAACAAAATATCGCTTCGGTCATACTGAAGACTCCAAACAGAATAATTCCGTCGCCTCTAGGAACTATGTCAGCAAATGGCGGCTTGATTCAATAGAAGATGTGAATGGAAACCAGATCCAATATAACTATATAGAAAACCCACAAAACGGAGAAATTGGATCCCTTTATCTCAAAAATATAAGCTATAATAATGGTCTTTCATCTGTTGATTTTAATTTCGCGGAAAAAACAGATACTTTTACTTTATATGAATATGGTAACAAAATTAAAGAAAAAAGCCTGATCTCCAACATAAGTATCCTCAATAATGATACTAATCTGTGGACTTATGAAATATACTACCAAAATAGCGATTCAAAAGCGTTTATAGAGAGTATTGTAAAATCAGGAATCAATGACGCATCTTTTCCATCGAATAATTTTCAATATAGCACAACAAACGGCTGGGAAGCGGATAATACGTGGGCACCACCAGTTGTTTTATCCTCTAGCGGGGTTCAATTGGCAGATGTAAATGGAGACGGACTAGTTGATATTATAAATAGTGGAACTGTGTGGATAAACAACGGAAACGGATGGGGAGTGGATAGTACATGGACATTGCCAACTTCTTTGTCCTCTGGCGGAGCTCAACTAGCAGATGTAAATGGAGATGGATTAGTCGACATCGTGAGTGATGGGGCTGCGTGGATATACAATGGAAATGGATGGGGAGCAGATAATACATGGGTGCCACCAATTGCTTTATCCTCTGGCGGAGTTCAATTGGTAGACGTAAATGGAGATGGTTTGGTCGATATAATAAGAGGATATGGTTCCACTTACCAGGCTTGGATTAACAACGGAAACGGATGGGGGGCGGATAATACATGGGCACCACCAACTGCTTTCATAAGTAGTGGAAATGACATGGGAGTCCGACTTGCTGACGTTAACGGAGACGGTTTGGTCGATATAATAAGAGGATATGATTCCACTTACCAGGCCTGGATCAACAACGGAAACGGCTGGGAAGCGGATAATACATGGGCACCACCAACTGCTTTCATAAGCAGTGGAAATGACATGGGAGTCCGACTTGCTGACGTTAACGGAGACGGTTTGGTCGATATAATAAGAGGATATGGTTCCACTTACCAGGCCTGGATTAACAACGGAAACGGATGGGAAGCGGATAATACATGGGCAGCACCAACTGCTTTCATAAGTAGTGGAACTGATATGGGAGTCCGACTTGCTGATGTTAACGGAGACGGTTTGGTCGATATAATAAGAGGATATGGTTCTACTTACCAAGCCTGGATTAACAACGGAAACGGAGGTGGAGTAGGTAATACCTGGACTCCGCCATATCTGATGGAAGAGATCAATCATTCAAGCGGGTCAAAAACAACTATAGATTATATGCCTTCAACGTTGTTCGATAACACGGGTAATGATGCCATTTCGGATTTACCCATCAATAAATGGGTAATCAGTAAGATTATCAGGAACAACGGAATGTCAGGGTTTGAAAATATTGTTTCAACCACAGAATACTCATACAAAGGTGGAATGCAATACTTTAACCCGCCAGAGGAGATAGAGTTCAGAGGGTTTGCTGAAGTTATTGTTAAAAACGAATACTCAGCGGCAAAGCACTTCTTCCATCAGGATAATGTGCTTAGAGGATTTAAGTACCGTACGGAGGTATGGGGCAGGGAAGAAAACCTTTACAGCCTATCGGATATGAACTACGTTGGCAGGCAATCATATCCCGGTGTGAACACCGTGTTGCTTGACTCTGTAAAGGAAATTCAGTTTGATGGATTTGCGCGCAGTCCTGATTCGACAGGATGGTCATCTTTAACCGAATACAAAGACTATGATGAGTATGGGAACCCGTGTTCCATAATCCAATATGGGGACCTGGAGATTTCCGGGGATGAAAGATACCTTTACTTTGAATACGCCAATGACGAAGACAGCTGGATACTGGGAAAAACTACCCGTACGTGGGTGGAAAACTCAGAGCACGTGAAGAAGAGCGAATCACGGTACTACTATGACGGGTCAAATGATAACAGTGTTATCAACAAAGGACAACTCACAAAAGCAGTGTCATGGAATAACGCAGGAAGCAATCCTGTCATTCTTTTCAGTTATGATGACTATGGTAACCTTGTTCAGGTCACAGATCCAAAAGGTCATTCAAGGAATATGGGATTTGACGAGAATCATATTTATCCCGTTAACATTGAGAACGCCCTGGGCCAAAAGGAATGCTATGAATTCAATGACATGGGCAGGATCATAAGATTCACAGACAGCAATGATATCTCTACAGAGTACGTATATGATGACCTGCACAGGATATTTAAAGTAATAAGAGCCGGCGATAGCCTGAGTTCGCCGTCCATAGAATACACATATTATCTGGACGGTCTAGCTCCCGAGAAGATACATACAAAAATAAAGGAAGATGATATCAGACATAAGCAGTCTAATGGTGATGGCACTGAATCCAATCCATATCAGATTTATACGGTCTCAGATTTACAAGCCATAAATAACAACCTATCTGCGCACTATATTCTCATGAATGACATTGACGCAACTGAAACCAGCTCATGGAACTCAGGTGCGGGTTTTGTGCCAATCGGCCCCTCCTATGTCAGCAGGTTCACTGGAAGCGTTGATGGGCAAGGACATACAGTCAATGGATTATACATTTTCAGACAAGGAACACACGAAGTTGGTCTGTTCGGCATAACTGGTTCCAGTTCAAAGATAAGTAACGTTAAATTGACAAATTTAAATATAACCGGTCGTTCCAATGTTGGTGGGATCGCAGGTTTGAATCTCGGTACTGTCAAAAGCTGCTATGTGTCTGGCTACGTGTCGGGAACTGATTTTGTTGGTGGGATTGTTGGAGATAATAGTGGAGGCTCGATAACAAAGTCATACACCACAGCTGAAGTATCAGGCACTGATTTTGTAGGTGGTTTTGTAGGCGGTTTGTTCGAAGGTAAAATATCGGAATCATTTTCCATTGGCTTGGCCATGGGTTGTGACCACGTAGGCGGCTTCGTTGGTGGAAATGATGATACAATTGAAGATTGTTACTCTACTGGATTAGTAATTGGAAATACATCAGTTGGAGGTTTTTGTGGTGGCAATTACAATACAATAGCTGGCTGCTATTATGATTCGACTACATCAGGGAAGAGTGATACAGGTAAGGGTATGCCCAGAACAACTGCAGAAATGCAGATGCAAAGCACATTTGTAGGTTGGGATTTTGAAGACACTTGGGTCATGCAGGTTTATCCTAAAATTAAGCATTATTCTGTTTTCGAGTCAATTGACTCATATGACGGCTTCAGGCAACTAGTCCAGAAAAAGTACGAGGGTGAAAACGGATGGATCATTCAGAATACCACTTATAATGAAATTGGCCTGGTGAAAAGTAACGAAGTTCCTCACTTCATTGACGAGCCTGGTCAATCTATAAGCTTCCAGTATGATGCCACTGAAAGACCGAAGATCATCACCAACACAGATGGTACCACTATCGTATACAATTATAACCTTGAGAACACTACGATCACAAACCAGAATGGGGTTAATATAACACTGACAAGTGATATCTTTGGAAACATAGCAAAAGTCTATGAGCTTAACATGGATGAAACCTACATTACAGCCTACAGCTATGATGCCATGGACAATCTCATCGAGATCATGCCCGGACGCAACCAGCCCCAAGCTCCGCCCAGTATCCGTTTCACCTATGACTCCCTTGGCCGCAATGTGGCTATGAGCGACCCTAATATGGGTGACTGGACCTATGAGTATGACCTCAACGGTAACCTGATAAGGCAGATTGACGCAAGGGGAGTTGCCACACAGATTAGTTACGATGCGCTTAACAGGGTAACTGCAGTTAATTATCCAAACGACGAGGATATCAGTTTTACATATGACCTTGAGTACAACGGCACGCTCTCCCAAGTGACCAGAAGCAACATTTCTTCAGTTTACGACTACGATCAGCGCTACAGGATTGTAGATGAGATGGTCACGCTTGACGGCACACCCTACACCACTTCCTATGAGTACGACAGCATGGATAGGGTCACAAAAATTACATACCCGGATGGCACTGGTGTCAACCTGACCTACAATGCACAGACCCTCCTTGAGAGCGTGGAAGGTGTTATTGACAACATTGATTA
Organism: Methanolobus sp. WCC5; assembly: GCF_045690325.1. Lineage (GTDB taxonomy): Archaea > Halobacteriota > Methanosarcinia > Methanosarcinales > Methanosarcinaceae > Methanolobus. The sequence goes on from NZ_CP146981.1 coordinate 2,591,675, forward strand.
CAACGCAAGGAACCAGATGATCAGAAAGGAGCTCTCCAATGGTGTTGTCACGACGTATACATACGATACTGAAAGACTGCTGCTGGACAGGATATACACCGAAGGTCTCCAGGATCTTAATTATGATTTCGACAACGTAGGCAATATCCTTCAGATACAGGATAATGTCCTGAACTCCGTAAAAACATACGGATATGATCATCTGGACAGGCTTACCAGTGCAAGCATGTCTGTCAACGATGAGCATTCCTACCAGAGGGATTTCACCTATGATCAATACGGCTGCATAAGGCAGGTTGAAGAGGACGGTACCCTTATCTCAGCTTACGCATATGCGCTCAAGCCGTTCCACGCACCTGTATACTATAACGGATACCTTCTTACGTATGATGATAGCGGGAACATGGTTGATGACGGGCTCTTCACCTACGTCTACAACGACGCAAACCAGCTAAGCGAGGTCCGTCATTCCGGCAACAATACCCTTGTAGAAAAATACTGGTACGACGGAAACGACAGGCGGATCAAAAAGCAGAACTCTGCCGGGGAATTCACCTACTACGTCAACCAGTTCTATGAAGTAGAGAACGGCACAGCAACCAGCTACTTCTTCCGCGACGACGAGCGCATAGCCAAGCAGACAGCAGAAGGCATGGAGTGGTATCTCTCGGACCATCTTGGCAGCACCACTTTGCTCGTTAATGAGAGCGGCCTTGAGGTCGAACGCACCGAATACTTCCCGTATGGCCAGGTGCAGTCCGGTGGTCTGGAAAAATATGGATTTACCGGACAGGAGAATGATATTGATACCGGGTTGATGTACTATGGTGCAAGGTACTACTCGCCGGAGTACAGGATTTTCATACAGCCGGATACGATGCTGCCGGACCCGTATAATCCACAGGCACTGAACAGGTATGCTTATGTATTGAACAATCCGGTGAAGTATACTGATCCGAGCGGACATACCCCTGCGCTCATTCCTTTGGCAGTGGGTGTAGGGATGGCAGCAATAACTGTATACTCGATTTATTCTTTTGCACAGGATACGATTGCTTGGAATAAATACGAGATGAGTACCAAAAAATGGATAGCTAACTCAGCTCTAAATATTCCAATTGGTGCGGGGGGAGTAACTCGTGCACTCTACAAAGGTGGAAAATACTTGAAAACAGTGAATCAAGCATCTAAAGGAAAAGGTTTACTTGCGGTTGGATCAGCTTGTGGAAAAAACCTGTTTGCTACTGGGGAAGCTACAGCTGAATTCATTGCTACAGAAGGTATTCTTTTCACAGGATCACAAATAGTCTCTCATTTAGATACAAGTGTTGATTTTACGATTGAAGAAAACACTGCAAGTGGAACAAGACTGGGCGATACATCAAGTAGCATCAAAACTTCAGTTTCAAGCGTCGCAAGCAGTGCCAAGACTTCAATTTCAAGTGTTACAAGCAGTGCCAAGACTTCAATTTCAAGTGTCACAAGTAGTGCCAAGACTTCGATTTCAAGTGTTACAAGCAGTGCCAAAACTTCAATTTCAAGCGCTGCAAGTAGTGCCAAGGCTGCAGCAACAAAGATAATAAATAGCTTATTTAGGAGTTAATATGTACAAGTCTGTAACCACTTATGAACAGGAATAATAGTACCCACTTAAAGGTGATCAGATGGAAGTACCAGAATTTACAGAATTAGAACTCACAACTAAAATCCCTAAAGAAAGGCTAGTATATGCTATCTGTGAGTTTTACTGGAACATTGGTCATAAAGAGATAGAACTTATTAGGGGGACTGGCAATGATATTAAATCGGAAGAGTATGCACCTTCTGAAATAATTGCAAATATTCCTGCGATTTCAGGAATATCAATAATTTTATCCAAAGACTGTAAAGGAAAGCTAGAATTTGATTTCATTACAATCAGTATCGAAGATACTGTATTCGAACGGAAAATACTCTGGGGTGTTGATCAAAAAATAAAAATTATACATGTAATCTTTGCTGCATTTATTGTAGTTGCTTTCATTGCTACAATCATCTATGGCTATCATAATATATATCCTACAAATCATTTTTTGAGTAGGTATGGCACCGCTTTGTTTGCAGTACTTGTTTTTGTTCCATTAATAAAGTTACTGTACTATTTATTTGAACGCAGAATTGAGAGGGTCCAGTTACATCCGACTACTGTTAAATGCAAAAAAGACTTTGAAGATTTTATTCATAGAAAAGAGAAGGAACTGCGCTCTGAAAATTATTGATTGCACACTTCAGAACAGGCCAAGTTATATCGACTTTTACCTACAACGATGCTAACGGCAACAGAGTTAAGAAGCAGAATGCTGACATTCAGTTTAGCTACTACGTCAACCAATTCTACGAGATTGACAATGGTAATGCGACCAGCTACTTCTTCCGCGACGACGGGCGCATAGCCAAGCAGACTGCTGGTGATATGGAGTGGTATCTGTCGGATCATCTGGGCAGCACCACTTTGCTCATCAACGAGAGCGGCCTTGAGGTTGAGCGCACAGAATACTTCCCGTACGGCCAGGTGCAGTCCGGTGGCTTAGAGAAATATGGGTTCACAGGACAGGAAAATGATATTGATACGGGGTTGATGTACTATGGAGCACGGTACTATTCACCGGAGTACAGGATTTTCATACAGCCGGATACGATGCTGCCGGACCCGTATAATCCACAGGCACTGAACAGGTATGCTTATGCGCTGAATAATCCGGTGAAGCATACCGATCCGAGCGGGCATATACCACAGCTTGCAGCATTAGTTGGTGGACTCATATTAGTTGCCAGAGTAATGTCGGTCACTTCTATTGTGAGTGATATAAAAGCTTGGAATAACTACGAGATAAGCACTGAGAAATTGATAGCCAACTCTGCATTTAATGGGCTAGGTTGTATAGGAGGAGGATCTCTTAAAATATTTGGTGGTACAACATACATACAAGGTTTAAGTAAGGTATACCAAAAGGATAAACAAATGGGAGTTGCTGTTGCGATTGTAAAAGGCATACCTGCTACTTTTGATGATGTGGCTGTATTCATTGCTAAGGATGGACCACTTGCATTAGGAAAATATGCAGTCGATAATATAGGTTCGGGTATAGGAGCTACAATTGAAGAAAATACTGCCGGAAGAACAAGACTGGGTGATACATCAAGCAGTATCAAAGCTTCAGTTTCAAACGCTGCAAGTAGTACCAAGACTTCAGTTTCAAACGCTGCAAGTAGTACCAAGACTTCAGTTTCAAACGCTGCAAGTAGTACCAAGACTTCAATTTCAAGCGCCACAAGTAATATCAGTTCTTCAATTTCAAGCGCTGCAAGTAGTATTAGCTCTTCAGTTTCAAGCGCCACAAGTAGTGCTAAAGCTGTAGTCGGAAACACAATAAACCGCTTATTAAGAAAGTGAGATTGATAACAGATATACATATTGATGTAAGCATGCAACTACCAATGAATAGGAATCGTAGAACACTTTAAGGTGATCTGATGGAGATAACACAGTTGACAGAATTAGAACTCACGACTAGAATCCCAAAGGAGAAACTGGTGCCCGCTATCTGCGATTTCTATTGGGACATGGGTCATAAAAAAATAGTATTAACTAGAGGTTCAGATGTTGATGAAACTTTAGAAGATTACGATCCAGTGAAGGGAATTGAAAATATAGGTCAAATATCAGAAATTTCGGTTTTGACACGCAAACAAAAGAGAAAAAAACTGGGATTTGGTTCTGTGCAAATAAACATTAAAGGAGGGATATTTGAAATTAAAATAACGTGGGGTGTAGAGATGAAAAGGAGAGTGTTTCATCTATATGCAGTTTATGTCTTAGTTTCTTTTATTGTTTCGATATATTATGGTTGGAACATGTGCCCCATTGATTCTTTTTGGCGCAAGTATTGTGCCGCTTTATTCGCAACAGCTTTTATCTTTATTTTGATTTTACCGGCTTACTATTCATTCAATCGTTCAATTGAGAAAATCAATTCACATCCAAGCACAGAGAGATACAAAACGGATTTTGAAGAATTCATTCGCAAAAAGGAGAAGGAATTGCTCTCTGAGAGATATTGAGTGGATGAAATTAATCCAGGCATAATCACCGCTCCAGTCATCAACGACGCAAACCAGCTAAGCGAGGTCCGTCATTCCGGCGACCAGCTACTTCTTCCGCGACGACGAACGCATTGCCAAGCAGACAGCCGAAGGCATGGAGTGGTATCTCTCAGACCATCTGGGCAGTACTACTTTGCTCGTCAACGAGAGCGGCCTTGAGGTTGAGCGCACCGAATACTTCCCGTACGGCCAGGTGCAGTCCGGTGGTCTGGAGAATAGTGCATAACTCCACATTACAGAATGTTTTTGAGATAGATATCATACATGCCGACCTAAGTAATTACGCATAATTTTTTCAATTGATCATTAGGTTTTGTCCCTTCTTCAAACTTGTCAGATATTGCTTTGAACAGATCCCCTAAACAGGGAAAATATCGATTATGAGTGCATAGTTTTCGAGTAGGTTTCCACACTCTTTCAATTGAATTCAGGTCAGGTGAATATGGAGGTAAAAAGAGTAGCTCTATTTCGTTTTTATGTTCCTCTTACCATGGATGAAGCATTTTTGCATGGTGATAATGACTATTATCGAGAATCAGTAATAATACTTTTCCATCTTGCCTATGCAGAACCACTTCCTGGATAAACTCTTTGAAAGTGACTGCATTGAACACATCTGAAAACTGGTAAATAAATCGTCCGTCGCCTGGTTTTACTGCGCCAAATACACTTTTGCTTTTACGAGTAGGAGTTTGAAGGACAACAGGGTCCTTCTCCTCGGGAGGAAACCACATAGTTCATCTGGATCCATGCTGTTGGAAGTGGCATTCATTTTCATACCAGATATCGTAATCAGGATCCTGAGAGAATTCAGTCAGTTTTTTTAAAGTCTTCTTTTTTGTCAGGATCTGCTAACGCTATAACAGGACGTGGTTTTCTCTGCCTGAACCCAAGCTTATTGAAAATCCTCTGGCACTGTCGAGGGCCAATATTCTTCTTGTATTTTTCCAGTATATAATGACTCAATAAGTTTCCATCCCATGAATTCTGATTATAGCCTAAATCTCTAGGATTCATTCGTAGATCCTTATCTATTATTTTCATTTCTTCTTCAGTAAGAGATGGTGGGCGACCTGGTCTCTTTTCATCCCTCAACCCTTCAAATCCATCTTCGTTGAATGCGTGGACCCAGTTTTCCAGTGTCTTGGACGTGCGATTAAATAGTGAAGCAACTTCAATACATGATTTTCCCTGGGCAACCAGAAGAATCCCATGAAGTCGATGGTCATAACGAGAGTCATCATTTCGATGTATTTCCTGTTGAATCTGCTTGATTACTTCCAGAGAATTATCAATAGTTAGACGTCTCATAAATTATGTTATGGACTTCATTATTAATAAATAGTTATGTCGGCATGCATAAAAAGAATACCTTATATATCAGTATCTATTGCACACCTTCCGCTATGCAGTATTTTTTATATCATTTTAATATGCTATGCAACTTTAAACATCATACTTATATAAGATCCAATAATATGAATTCATAACCACTAAAATTTTTATGACGCTTTCTACAGAGCCTATTTTTTTGCATTTAATGTTATTTGTCATTTAAATATGCCTTTCTGGGTATGACATATATATGATGCCGTCGTTAATAAAGCAATTTGAATTTTCATATTCATATTATAATTTACGATTCCTGTCAAATTACAATTTGTTAAAAAACGTATTTATTTTGAGCAATATTAATTTACAGAGAAAAGGATTAACATGGCACAGAAATCGACAATCATTTATACGAAAACCGATGAAGCTCCGGCTTTGGCAACCAGTTCACTCCTGCCTATTGTACAGGCTTATGTGAAAAACGCCGGAATCACTATGGAAAAGAGGGATATCTCCCTGGCGGGAAGAATCATTGCCCAGTTTCCCGAAAGGCTGACAGAGGACCAGAAGATTTCCGATGCCCTTTCAGAATTGGGAGAGATGGTCTTAACTCCGCAAGCCAACATTATCAAACTACCAAATATCAGCGCTTCAGTTCCCCAGATCAAAGCGGCAATCGCAGAACTCCAGGCTAAAGGGTATGATCTGCCCGATTATCCCGAAGATCCTTCCAATGATGAAGAAAAGATGATCAAAGCGAAATTCGATATTGTCAAGGGCAGTGCTGTTAACCCGGTACTTAGAGAAGGGAATTCTGACCGCAGGGTTCCTAAAGCTGTAAAAAATTATGCGAAAAAACATCCTCATTCCATGGGAGAATGGAAGTCCGATTCTAAATCCCATGTAGCCAGCATGACCGGCGGAGATTTTTACGGCAGTGAAAAATCTCTTGAAATTGAAGAGGCTACCAATTTCAGAATTTTCTTTACGGATGACGCTGGTAATAAAACACTATTAAAAGACAAAGCCCCTCTTCAGACCGGAGAGATCATTGATGCAGCTGTTATGAACAAAAAAGCGCTTCAGGCATTTCTGACTGAACAGATAGAAGATGCCAGGGCACAAGATGTCTTATTCTCCGTTCATTTGAAAGCGACAATGATGAAAGTTTCCGACCCTATTATCTTCGGTCATGTGGTTAAGGTCTTCTTTAAAGATATATTTGATAAATATGGTGATCTGCTTTCAGAATTGGGTGTAGATCCCAACCACGGACTGGGAGATCTCTATACAAAGATCCGGAATCTGCCTGAAGACAAACAGGACGCAATCAAAGCAGATATAGAAGCTGTGTATGCCAGTAGACCGGCATTGGCTATGGTTAACTCCGATAAGGGAATTACCAATCTCCATGTTCCCAGCGATGTTATCATCGATGCTTCCATGCCTGCAGCAATCCGCTCATCAGGCTGCATGTGGGGACCAGACGGGAAACTGAAAGATATGAAAGCCATAATTCCGGACCGCTCTTATTCGGGAGTGTATCAGGAAACGATTAAGTTCTGTCAAAAACACGGTGCCTTTGATCCATCAAAAATGGGAAGCGTTTCCAATGTGGGGCTTATGGCGCAAAAAGCAGAAGAATATGGCTCACATGACAAGACCTTTGAGATGACCGGTACAGGAAAAGTTCAGGTTATCGATGACAACGATAATGTACTCATTGAACAGCCGGTAGAGGAAGGAGATATCTTCCGCATGTGTCAGGTGAAAGACGCACCTGTTCAGGACTGGATCAAGCTGGCCGTCAAGCGAGCCAGAGCCACAGTCGATCCTGCAGTCTTCTGGCTCGATGAGAAAAGAGCTCACGACTTCCAGCTCATTAAAAAAGTGAACAAATATTTGAAAGATCATGATACTGATGGCCTGGAACTATTGATCAAAGCTCCCGTTGAAGCGACCAGGTTTTCATTGGAGAGGATTAAAGAGGGCAAAGATACGATCTCTGTGACTGGAAATGTTCTGAGGGATTATCTGACAGACCTCTTTCCCATTTTGGAAGTGGGAACCAGTGCGAAAATGCTATCAATCGTCCCCCTGATGAATGGCGGTGGACTTTTCGAGACAGGTGCCGGTGGTTCGGCACCCAAACACGTACAGCAATTTGGATCGGAAGGTCACCTGCGTTGGGACTCCCTGGGAGAATTCCTGGCCTTAGCTGCTTCTCTGGAGTATCTGGGCAACAGTTTTGATAATCCTAAAGCTCTGGTTTTAGCAGAAACATTGGATAAAGCGACAGAGCTGGTTCTGGAAAACAGAAAATCACCTTCCCGGAAAGTGAATGAGATTGATACCAGAGGGTCTCATTTTTATCTGGCAATGTATTGGGCCCAGGCTCTGGCTGATCAGGAGAAAGACAGCGACTTAAAAGCGATCTTTGAACCTGTAGCTGAAGCCCTGATGGAAAATGAAGAGAAGATTGCCAATGAGTTGTTAGAAGCTCAGGGCAAAGCCATGGATATCAAAGGATACTACGCTCCGGATGAGAAGTTGAAATCCCGGGCCATGAGGCCTAGTGTGACTTTGAATGGGATCATCGGTTCTATTTAATTTCATTGTGGAAACAAAAGGAAAGCCCCGGTTTCGGCCAGGGCTTTTTAGTATCTAAATAAGCAATGTGATCAGGGAGCTAAAGCTTCCGCCTCTGCTTGGCTTGGGAAGACAGGTGCGTCTTCTATCATGAAATCGTCAGTTTTCGTGTTGTGGATTCTGTCAAAGGCAATCTTTGATGCAACCGGGAAGGTCATCTGCCAAGGCGAGTATGTAACATACGATCTTGGTGGCAATGCAAAGATGAGCGAAATAATCGATGCTATTGCAAAGTATGCCGAAGCTGAGATGAAGTGATTTCATCTCTTGATATTTTTATCCGTAATTTTCTGCTTTTTTACGTAATTGTGGCAAGTTCAGCAGACAGCAAAAACCACAAAAAGTGTTCTCCCTTACAATAAAGACCTTAGCTGCCATCAAATGACAGCAGCTCGGTTAAATATGTTAACTATGTTACATATCAGTCTACAAGATCATGCATACGGGCCTTGGTGTTTCCCAGGTTGTCTCCCGCATCATTTTCGGAATCACTGTTCTCTTCATCATCCTTGCGGTGCATATCCTTGCTGACCATGGGGTTGAACATGAAGTATTTCTTTACGTAGGCCAGAATCTCTTCATCGGATATGCAGGAAACCCTTTTCTCATCATTGTAGAGCTTCTGGATCTCTGCCTGAATGGCGCGAAGGCGCTTGTCATCCTTGCCTATCTCTATCTGGACATCCATCAGATCATTAAGTGTTTCCTGAACCTTATATCTGAGCACCTCTATGCCTGAGGAGTCACCTATGAGGAATATTCGTTTTCCACCGACTATCTCAGGTGGATATGGTTCGTAAGTGAAGGGGTTCTTGATGACACCTGCAGAGTGTATTCCTGATTCGTGGGCAAATACATTGTTACCAACAACTGACTTGTTCCTTGGTATGCGGATGCCAATCTCCCTTTCCATGAACTTTGCAAACTCTACCAGGGATTCTAGGTTGTACTTTTCAAATCCTTCGATACGCCTTGCAAGGAAAAGCAGGAGTTTTTCCATCTCTGCATTACCTGCCCTCTCTCCGATTCCCAGGAAAGTGACGTTGGACCAGTTGGCACCGTGCCAGTAACCTGCAATGGAGTTTGCAACGGCCAGACCGAAGTCATCATGGCAGTGAGTTTCGATGTTTTTGACATTAAGCTCCTCTTTCAGGTGTTTGACAATGGTCGGTATCCCAAAGGGTTCATCAACACCCACAAAAGGAATGCCAAATCCGATGGTGTCACATATGCGTATGGTACAATCCGGGTCGATATCAATTATCTTTTCAAGAAGGGGGAATGTGAAATTATAATTGTCGGCACGGGTCATATCCTCTATATGTGCACGGGTACGCAGTCCGTGATCCACTGCATACTGTAGCGTGTTGAGGTATTTCTCCTCAGCTGCCTCACGGTTTGGCAGCCCCATCTTATCAAAGATGTGAGGGTCAGAGACTGACATAAGGATGCCTGTTTCTTCGATGCCGTCAATATTGAGGACCATGTCGATATCAGCAGTATTTGCACGTGTCCATCCGGTAATTTCCGGGAATTCATACCCATGGTCCATCATGAGCCTGATAGCCTTTCGGTCACGGTCGTTGTAGACGAAAGACTCGAGTTTCTCTATCCCTATCTTATGAAGGTAATTGTATATCTGGAGCTTCTGCTGGCTTTTCATTACAATACCCGGCATCTGTGCCCCGTCCCTTATCGTGCTGTCGCTGATAGAGACCTCCTGCCCAAGGGGCAATTTGATCTTTGGAAGGTCTTCATAGTCCTTGTATATTTTCATTCCAAACCTCCTTTGGTGTTAATTCGCAAAAGCCCGGAGTTCATGATCCGACTGTAGAAACGAGTAAATGTCAAATACCATATGGGGAAGTGTTTTTACTCCGGGTGATTATCTTTATTGAAAGATGAACTCCTCTTATTATGGTTGAACTCATACTTAAAATGTCGTTTCATTATCCGTAACATTATAACTTTGTTTTAATTTATTATTTTGTGTCATGAGGGCCTAACCTTAAATCTTTATAATTTAAATGATTACATGATGCATATGTGGAGCATATTACTCAGGAAGTTTGAAAAATATCCCGCCCAGCAAAAGGTATTGAAGCTATTGTTTGAGCGTGGTTTTCAGGTTAATAACGAAGGTAAGGTCATATCCGGTTCCATAGAGATAGCCCATACACAGCTTGCCAGGGAAGCAGGTGTTGACAGGCGTGTAGTGGATTCCACCACGGAGGTAATACTTTCTGACGAGCTGCTAAAGAAGATCTTCCAGAATGTGAGATCAATACCTTTTCTTCGTGACGTGGCCCCTCTTATGGGGCAGGGTGTCATTATAATCACTCCGGATGATGCCTCACATAAAGGCATTATCTCTGAGGTATCCACGGTCATAGCCCGTCACGATATAAGCATCAGACAGGCTGTATCGGATGATCCTTTCTTCACAAGTGAGCCAAAACTGACCATCATCACAGACACCAAGGTTCCGGGCAGCATTGTTGAAGAACTTCTCAAACTGGATTCAGTTAAGGGAGTAAGTATCTATTAACAGCATTTACAGCATTTACAGTATTTATCCAGAATTGTCTGTTAAAAATACAAATGTACATCTTCATTTCAAAGGACCGCTTTTGCAAACGCACGGAAGACCTTTAACATATGTATTGACCTTGAAGGATGCAACATCTTTTTAATCAGTACCGAAGGATGGTCCATATCCCCATAGCGTGTTATTGTATCAAGTATTGCAGGATTGTTCATTGAAGCGATGAGCTCGTCAAGTTCGTTGTCCTTAAGTCCACCGATGAACTGGTGTATCTTCATTCCCATGGCAAGCTCCTTTCCAATCTTTGCCCGCCATCTCATGTCATATTCTGCCAGGAAGTCTGAGGAATTATCTTCTTCAGTAACGGCTTTAGCGGCCACTTCACCGGCTATCTTTGCACACAGGGCTCCGGTGTAGATTCCTCCTCCAGATGTGGGTTTTACCTGCCCGGCGGCATCTCCTGCAATAAGTATCCCGTCAGAGTACGTCCTTTCCAGGGGTCCCAGAGGGATACCTCCCATCACAAGGTCAAGTTTTCCTCCGCCATACCTTGAAGCTATATGCGAATTCCCGATGAGCAGTTTTTCAAGTAATTGATGTGCATTCATCCCGCTTTTATTAACAGTTACAGGATCAATCGCCATTCCTACACGGGCTATACTTTCATTCACCGGAACAGCCCATGCAAAGAATCCCGGTGCCTGTGAACCAACGAAAAGTTCCACAAAATCCGTGTCATCAGACCTGTAAGGTACTTCTGCCTGTATCCCTGGCAGTATCTTACTGACTTTTCCAAGCCCGGCCATCTTTGCTACCATGCTGCGAACCCCATCTGCTGCGATGACGACTTTCGCTTCTACTCTTTCAGTTTCTCCTTGCCTGAGAATAGATATCTGTTTTTTGCCGCCTGTTCCTTTGATACCATTGACCCTTGAGTTCAGCCAGAGCTCTGCACCATGTTCAGCAGCCATGATAGCAAGCCGGCGGTCAAAGACTTTCCTGGAAACAACATAGGCCTTTGTCTTTTTTCCATCAATTGCAAGGCTCTTTCCACTCATGGGATGCACAAGAGCTCCTCTTACTGAATTAAATACAAAATCCTCAGAGGGCTTAATATCACACTCCCTGACAGCCCGGGTGCTGAGCAGTCCGGTGCAACCCACAGGGCTTCCAATGGATGGGTGTTCCTCTACCATCAGTGTCCGGGCCCCGTGCATGGCAGCATATTTTGCTGCAACCGAACCAACAGGTCCGGCTCCTACGACAACAACATCATATTCTTTCATCTTCACCCAATTCCAGAACCATCCCCAATATCTCAGCAAAATCATTGATAGTGTGGTCCGGTCTTTCCATTCCAGTGACCCTGTCTGCTGCACTGTTACGATCCCCGTACGCAGCATAGGCTGTAAGCATACCCAGTTTCTTTGACGGGGCAATATCGCGCCTCAGGCTGTCCCCTACAAAGATTACCTCCCCGGGCGATAGCCCCATGGTCTTAAGGGCATATATAAAAGGTTCAGGAGATGGTTTCTTTGTACCTGTCATGTCATGTGCTGTGAGGGAATGCATGAGCTTTCCAATGCCAAGCCTTTCAAGCCGTTTTCTTGCATTGTGACTGCTGGCATCTGTGACAATTCCCAGAAGTAGCCCCATCTTTTTTAATTCTTCAAGGGTCTCCTTTACCCGGGGGTAAAGTATTATGTGTCTTAGTTTGCGGGTCTCATATATGTGAATACACTGTTCGTATTTTTCCAGGGGCTGTATATCGTTATCTACCATATAGTCTCTTATATTCTCCGGGTTCTCAAAGCCATGCTTTTTCCGGCGGAAATATCCAAAAAGTTCTTCAGGGTCCCCGGTACCTAAAAATCCAACTACTTCAGTACATGCGATCATTTTTGCTTCAACAAAGTCAAAGAGTGTGTTATCCATGTCAAAGATAATGCCTTTTATTTTCATATGTCTGTTAATTTGATTAAATGTTTGTTTACAATGTATCTTGGATATATTTCTTAGATGTTGTTTTTAAATTTATATTTTAGTTGGTTTTTACCCGTTTTAAACGGAATTCTAATATACAACATAAAATATAATAAGTATAAATATATATTCTATTATTAGCTATATTACTACCAATGGATTATCCCTATCAAAATACACACGATAACCATATTTAAACAGCGGGCGATAAATATGAGCGTTGATATAACATCTCTTAAAAAGAAAATGAATATTGATTTTAAATCTGTGAAGATCAAGACCACTCTGTATGTTGTAGTTGCATTGATAGCTATCTTTGCAGTTTCAGGTATTTTCATCATCAATACGGTGTCTGAAATGGAAACGGAATCTGCATATGCGGAGACCCAGAGCATCACGAATTCATATGCAAACCTGATAGAGAATGACCTTAATGGTTATATGAAAACAGCAACATCGCTTTCAACAGTGCTATCCCAATACGGGTCCGATGATCGCAGTGAGATTAACAGTATTTTGCGCCAGTTCGTTGTCAATGATCCTGATCTTCTGGGTGCCTATGTAGCATATGAGCCAAATGCTTTTGATGGAAAGGATGATCTATACGTCAATTCCCCGGGTCATGATTCTACAGGAAGGTTCGTTCCCTATTGGAACAGGATGGGCAACTCAATTGCTGTTGACGCTCTGGTGGACTATGATACAGAAGCATACTACCAGTTGCCCAAGAGCTCTAAGCAGGATGTTGTTACCGAGCCATCCCTGTATCAGGGTCAGCTCATGACAAGTTTTATCTCACCAATAATTGTCAACGGTAATTTCATTGGTATTGCAGGTACCGATGCAGATCTGATGTATCTTGATGCTATAATGCAAGAAGTCAAATTATTTGACACTGGTTATGGAATGCTTTTGAGCAACGAAGGAGTGATAGTGACTCATCCGATAGATAAAAGTCTCATAGGTACTCAGAACATAGGTGATTTTGAAGGGGCTGCATTTGATCAAATACAAAGGGATGTGAAAAACGGAAGGTCCGGGCAGGTAAGTGCAATAAGTCCTGTTACCCGGAAAAAAGTAGTTTACTTCTATGAGCCAGTAGAAACAGGAAACTATGCAATACTGGTTTCTGTTCCTGAGGAAGAGATGCTTGCCGGAGTTAAAACACTGCAATCTCAAATAATCCTGATCTTTGTTCTGGCAGTAGGCCTGATGGCAATCATTAGCTATTATATTGTAGGTTCAATAGCCAACCCGATGCGTGCAGCTGCAGTACGTGCCGATAAGATTGCAAACGGGGATCTGACAGGTGAAGTGGATTCTAAATTCTTTGGCCGTAAAGATGAGATAGGATTACTCGCAACATCTTTCCATAAAATGATGGAGAATCTCAATTCACTGGTAAAGGACATCAAAACAAGTGCTGACGAGACCGCGGCAAGGTCCCAGGAAATGGCTGCAACAACGGAGCAAACAACCGCTTCAGCAAATCAGATATCTGATACCATTACTGAGATATCCAGGGGTGCACAGGTCCAGTCCGGCAAAGTAGAGGAGGTTGCCCATGCAATGAATGACATGAATGAGAGTGTGCAGGCAGTTGCAGCGAATTCCCAGCGTGTTTCGGAAAATGCTGAGAATGCCTCCATTCGTATCAGAGGTATTGGTCAGTCCTCTCAGGAATTGATGGACAAGATGAACAATATAAAGAGTGCATCGGATGAAAATGCTGAAGTGATAACACAGCTGGACAAAAAATCTGCTGAGATCGGCAAGATCGTAAACCTTATCACAAGTATTGCAGACCAGACAAATCTTCTTGCTCTAAATGCCGCAATTGAAGCTGCAAGAGCCGGTGAACACGGAAGAGGTTTTGCGGTTGTTGCAGATGAGGTCAAAAAGCTTGCAGATGAATCAGGAGCAGCTGCAAAACAGATAGAGGATCTTATCCATCAGATACAGTCCAGCACGCATAATGCTGTAGGTTCAATGACCAGGAGCAAGGAAGAGATAGAAATTGGTTCCCAGTCACTGAAAGAGACAGTAGATGCAATAGAAGGAATAGTCGTAGAGATCACGGATATCTCGAAGATGGTCCAGGAAATTGCTGCTGCTGCACAGGAGCAATCGGCATCCATCGAGGAAGTAACTGCATCAGTTGAAGACGTCTCCTCGATTTCAGAACAGTCTGCTGCAAGCACCCAGGAAGCATCCGCTGCTGTAGAACAACAGACAGCATCCATGGATGAGATGGCAAACGCCGCCCAGGAACTTGCATCAATGGCAGATAAATTGCAGAACAATGTGGCTTTCTTTAAACTGGATATGGATAAAGAATAAGCTGGAATAAAATACAATACAAGCAGAGCACAAAGGTTATTGAATGTAACCTTTTGTGCTATATCTTTTTTCCATATCCTGTTTATTATCTGCTCTTTTCCGGAAGATACAAAAAGTGATCTTACGGACCTGCCGGGACTCGAACCCGGGTTCTAAGCTCCGGAGGCTTAAATGATATCCGCTTCTTTCAAGGTAAAACTAGAGTGTAATTATTGTATCCTAAAATCAACTGATTTCTGCCATGTTCAGGGTTAACGATTTAAACTTTGTCGGTGAGTAATAATTATGGATGCTCTTGGGATATTAAGAGAACATGAGAACGTGATAATGGAGCGTTTTGGTGTAAAAAAAGTAGGTGTGTTCGGTTCTTTTGCAAGAGGAGATGCACACGGAGACAGTGATGTTGATATCCTTGTGGAATTCGAAGAAGGTCAAAAGACCTTTGGTAACTATATGGAACTTAAGTTCTACCTTGAAGAACTCTTTGGAAGAGAAGTAGACCTTGTCATCGAGACTGCCATAAAGCCACGGCTAAGAGAGCATATCCTGAAAGAGGCTGTCTATGCCTAGGGACAAACTGGTTTTCTTTGCAGACATGGTTGCAGCAATTGAGAAAATCCAAAGGTATGTAGCCAATATCACTCTCAAGGAGTTTCTGGAAGACGAGATGCGGGTTGATGCGGTTGTCCGCAACCTGGAGATTATTGGAGAAGCTGCAGGCAAAATCTCTCCTGAAACCAGATATAAGTATTCCCATATCCCATGGAAAAGGATAGTGGGATTGAGAAACATCCTGATACACGAATATTTTGGCATCGACATGGATATAGTATGGGACATCATCGAAAACTACCTCCCGGATTTAGAGTTGGAAACACGAAAAATCCTGGAAGATGAACAATACGGTTAGCTGGTAAAAATACAATTATATCAAAGCTTTACACGGAAATCCCCAAACTTTAGATACAATTAGAGAGTTTATGCCCGCCTTTAAGAGGGAAATATCCTTAACTTTACCTTGTACTTTCCTTAAACTCGTCCTTTAGCTTAAATGAAGTATTTATTTCTTGCCTTTACCATTGCATGCAGTTTCTTCAAAGGTTTTTTTCGGAGCAATACCACATCCTGGTGAGCATATTTTGATCGGTGTTTCTACCTCAATTCCCTGTCTATTCCTGGATACACATGGGTTCCAATTTTCTGGATATATACCTAATTAGATATATAATCAACCAAAAATAAGAATCTGTAAATGTGGTTTGAAATCATTTCAATAACAGGTTTTCTTACTACTTATTGTCAGGCGTAGTTGTGCCTTCGGCACGGTTACGGGACGAATGAGCATAAAGCATGATGGTGAGGGTACATTGATGCAACAAATCGTAGCCTTATGAATGAGTGTTCAACAAAACAAGCATGAAAAAGAGTACCTTGAGAAATAATGCATGAGGAATTTCAGCAGGTTGCACAGATGCTGCAACTTACGATTTCTGTTATGATCAAATCACTTGTTTTGGAATGAAGAAAATTCTCCGGATTCGGAATCAGATTACATTCTAAAAAACGAAGACGTAAGAAGCAAACTACGGTAAAGAACCTGCTGGATCGGTTTATCGGATTCAAGGGAGATATCCTGCAGTTTATGTATGACCCAAACATTCCGTTTGATAACAATCAGGCTGAAAGAGATATCAGAATGATGAAAGTACAGCAGAAGACATCAGGTACTTTCCGTAGCGAACAGGGTGCAAGAAACTTCTGCCCGATTAGAGGATACGTTTCAACTGTCAGCAAGAATTCTCTTTCTGTTATCGACTCGATTAGTGCAATATTCATAAAAGGAGACGATGATTATTTTGCAGAGTACGATACTCTGAAATGTCTGGGCACTGCGTGCACAAGATGTATGAGTGTGTGTCCGGTGCATGCAATTGACTTCCAGGAAATAAATATCATGGACTAATGCTCTTTATCTCTGCTGTATTGTTTAAATGGTTGTAAATAACAACAATTAGTTGTTGTGCAGGGTCAATTATAATCAGTGATAACTTCAATATTGTCATAAACAAAATAAGTAGCGGGCATGGCGCGAATCGAACACACGTCGATGGTTATTTCCACATACAGTACCGGAAACCATCAGGATATCCCCTACCCTACATGCCCTTTGGGATGAAAGATAAAACACAGGAAAGATATTAAACCTTTCCATAATCAAACTTTAACTTTCTGGATCTCAACAATGAGAGATTAAATTGTTGTCTCTTTTCATGCAATTCCTGTTTCATGGAGGACAAAAGCTATCCAACTTGCCTTGTAATAACATCCTCCTATTTTTTCTATTCTAGTCCTTTATGTTATCTCAGTATGCGTGCCATTATGTGAAAGTGCGACATGTTTAAATATCACAATTGTGTATTAAGTCTATTCACAATTGTGAATGCATACTGCCAGGGTGGCGGAGCGGCTACGCAATCGCCTGCAGAGCGATTCCATCCCGGTTCGAATCCGGGCCCTGGCTTGAGGTCTTACACCTCACATCTTAGCTGTGCAGGAGTCTTCAATGGCTCCTGCTGAAAAACGGCAGATAGCAAAGGCAGATTCCAGTTTGACCCCTGTTCTGTTTTTTACGCATCGCAGGTAGTACCATGAAAGTAAAGCTGCCATCAGGCAAAACAGAGGAAATGAAAGCAAGCCGGCTTACAGTAGAGGAGCTGTTACTTATGCTGGACATCAGCCAGGCAGAAGTACTCGTCTCAAGGGATGGCCGCATAATTCCTGAGGACACAGTACTCAAGGATGATGATGACATCCGCATAGTGCAGGTCGTGTTCGGTGGCTGAGCCACCCCCTGATCCCTTGATTTATTCTTGAAAGGTTTCTTCTTCTCCTCTTCCCTCTTCTACTTCTCCGCGCTCTTCATGGGCAAGGGATCCTGAAACTGATAAAGGGATGTCCTTTATCCTGTATCCTCCCGAATAAACATTCATCTTTTTGCTTCTCACAAAACCGATGATCGTCAGAGAGCAGGCTTTTGCAATCTCTATGGCCAGCGTGGTGCTTGCTCCTCTTGAGATGATAACAGGGATGTTTGCTGCCAGGCACTTGCGTACCATTTCCGATGATATCCTGCCGGAGCAGATCACATATGTGGCAGGCAGGTAGATCCCGTTTTCAAGGGCATAGCCTATTATCTTGTCCAGCGCGTTATGCCTGCCTATATCCTCCACCACTTTAACCTTTCCTCTGGTGTCATACAGTCCCACCACATGGATCCCGCCGGTAAGTACGTGCAATTGTGAATCCAGGGCTTCTTTCACTGATCTGGTCACAGTCCCTGTGTCAAGGATCAAACCCGAATCTATCCGGGGAAGTTTTGCAATATCAAGGTAGGACATAGTGCCTCCACATCCACTAAGGACCGTTTTCTTTGACGTCAGTATCCTGAAGGGATTCTTTGTCAGCACACCGGCATTGCTTCCTTCTATCTTTATGGATTCTATCTCATCCTTCTCTTTAATGATGCCTTCAGTGAAAAGGAAACCAATGATGAATTCCCTGAGCATATCCGGACTTATCATAGCAGTAAGTACATGCCTGCCGTTAACAGTCACAGCAAGTGGCATTTCCTCTATCACCGGATGTTTTTCCAGTGCAAAGGAGCTGTTATCCCCTTTAATACAGTCCATTTCCCTGTACATCTAGAGTCTCCTTGTCATTTCTCTCAGTGTTTCTATAAGCATGTCAACTTCTTCTTCTGTGTTGTAAAGGTAGAGGCTTGCCCGGACGGTGCCATTATCCAGCTTCAGGTGTTCCATAAGTGGCTGGCAGCAATGCTCACCTGACCTGACCATGATAGCTGCCCCCTCGTCAAGTATGTGTGCCACTTCATGAGGGTGCATCCCTTCAACGTTGAAGGATATGACACCTATCCTCTCACACCGGTCTTTGGGTCCGTAAACTGTTACTCTTCTTATGTCTTCAAGTCCTTCAAGCATTCTTTTTGTCAGGAAGGTCTCATGCTCGCTTATATGTTTCATACCAATGTCTTCAAGATACTCCACAGCCCTAAAAAGCCCTATTGCTCCGGAGATATTTGGTGTTCCGGCCTCGTACCGCTGGTAGCCACCTGCTTCTGTGTGACCATCAACAGAGACCTTTTCGATCATGCCTCCTCCCAGCAGCAGCGGTCGAAGTTCCTCCTCTTTCATCCAGAGGATACCTGTTCCGGTGGGACCAAGCATCTTATGTCCGGAAAAACATATGTAATCACAATCCAGCTTTTTGACATCAACGGGCATATGTGGTATCGACTGTGCACCGTCAAGCAGTAGCTTTGCTCCGTTGTCATGGCACAGACCAGCTATTTCTTTGATCGTCCCTGCAGGTAGCAGGTTGCCAAGTACGTTTGAAGCATGTGTGATGGCAACTATCTTTGTATTTTCGTTTATCGCAGCTTCAAAGTCCCCAGGGTCCAATGAACCATCCGTGTCTGCCGTTATTACAGAAACATCCACTCCCTTTGTGCGCATGCGCATCCAGGGGAGCAGGTTTGAATGATGTTCAAGGATAGTGGTAATCACATTGTCGCTTTTATTCCAGTGAGTGCCACATGCCACCATGTTGATGGCTTCGGTGCAGTTCCTGGTCAGGACCGTGGTTCCCTTTTCTCCTCCGATGAACTCTGCTATTCTTTGGTGGGCATGCCAGTATTTCTGTGTGGCTATGCTTGTAAGCCTGTGCACTCCTCTTCCAACGTTAGCACGGTAATGTCGCTCGAATTCATTCGTGCAGCAGATCACCTGTTCAGGTGAAAGGCTGGTCGCGGCACTATCCATGTAGGATAGGTCTTCAAGGATTGGAAAATCCTTTCTTATCTGTTTTACTTTAAGCATAACAGACCAACCGTTGATGCATCATTTACCATGCAGCGGTCTTTTGGACATCAGTTATCAATGCACTGCTGTTCATCAGAGCGCAGTTGTTTGCATATCCTGCATATCCTTCCTGCAAGGTCATCTACATTACCTGCTTTCATATCCTCTGCAAGGGCACGTATGGACTGCTTAACATCCTCATCAAACACTATACGGTATCCTCTCTTTTTTGAAAGGTATTGTGAAACAGCAGATGGTGCCATGTCCAGTTCCCGGGCAATCTCCTGCTGCGAGAGCCCGCAGTTAACAAGTTCTTCTGCAATTGCGGCCCTTATAGCTGGCAGTACGTCCCAGACTATCATCTGACAGGGTAATTTCATGATCTTGTTTCCTCTTGATTTTTCTTTGCTTTAAAATATGATTACATCTCACAATTGTGAATACGGTCCAATCTTAAAAGCCTTTTCTCTATATTTTATGCTTGATCTCTCTCTGTACGATAGTTATATATATTCACAATTGTTAATCTCAAATTCACAATCGTGAATCATTCTTGTATACACCCTGTGATCCATGTCATAGATGTCATATCCGATCAGGATGTTCCCATGCAAGGAAGCACGATGCAGTAAGAGGTATTCCTATGGATATCAGAGTACAGAAAACATTTGAGGCATTATTTGCCCTGGAAGACATCCGTGAAATGCTGCGCCAGTCCCTTCCGGGATCCGCTGGTCCGGCAGATATGGACGGGTTCAACGGGCAGATACGGCAAATCAGGTCAATAATAGATGACCTGGAAGCTGGAACCGGTGTTCCTGAGATCAGCAGGATAGGGGACACACTGGGTATTCGAAGCCGCGAGGAAGAATACATTAACATCCAGCCCATACAGGCAGCAGGAAGACTAAGCCCCGAGGCCCGCAAGGCTCTCATTGCATACGGGGACGGTTACTCTACCTGTGACAGTTGCCGCAAGCCTTTCAGGCTCGATAAGATATCCAAGCCACCAATCGCTGATTTTCATCAGGAGCTTGCAGCCTTCCTCAACATGGATACCGCCCGCGTGGTTCCGGGTGCAAGGAGAGGATTCCAGGCAGTCACTTCAAGTCTTGTGAAACCCGGGGATCCTGTGCTAGTCTCTTCGCTGGCACATTACACTGAGTTCCTTGCGGTGGAGGCTGCAGGGGGTGTTGTAAAGGAAGTGCCATTAAATGAGAATAATATCATTACCGCTGATGCAGTAGCCGAAAAGATAGAGGATGTCATGGGCCAGACAGGGAAAACCCCGGCTCTGATAATGATCGATCACTTTGATTATCAGCTTGCAAATGAGCACGATGTGGAGGGTATCGGCAAAGTTGCGCACCAGTATGACATCCCCTTCCTTTACAATGGGGCCTACACAGTGGGTGTGATGCCTGTTGACGGTAAGCGCATAGGTGCCGATTTTGTTGTTGGTTCAGGTCATAAGAGCATGGCCTCTCCTGCTCCTTCTGGTGTACTTGCAACCACAGATGAGTGGGCAGATACGGTTTTCAGGACCACGCAGATGAAGGGTGATCTGACAGGACGTAAATTCGGGATTAAAGAGGTTGAGATGCTTGGATGTACTCTCATGGGTTCGACCCTCATGGCAATGATAGCATCTTTTCCTGCTGTGAAGGAGCGCACCTGGAAATGGGAGGATGAAGTAAGGAAATCCAATTTCCTCATCGATAAATTACTTGAAATAGAAGGAAGTGCAGTATTATCAGAGTATCCCAGAAAACACGCTCTCTCAAAAGTGGATACTACAGGGAGCTTTGATGTGGTAGCAGGGTCACATAAACGGAGAGGTTTCTTCTTCTCCGATGAGCTCTCAAAGAAAGGAATTGTCGGGGAATTTGCCGGGGCAACCCGTGCCTGGAAGTTAAGCACCTACGGCCTTTCATGGGATAAGGTCCGCTATCTTGCCGACTCTCTCCAGGAGATTGCGGAAAAATATGAAATAAAGGTCAACAGTAATTATCCGTGACCTTTATTTTCAATACATGTGGAAAGTGTGATCATGTTGGATAACGCAGAGCTTGAACGATACAGCAGACAAATCATGCTGTTTGGTGAAAAGGGTCAGCAGCGCCTCAAGGATGCCAAGGTTTTCATTGCAGGTGCAGGAGGCCTTGGATGTCCTGTTGCACTTTACCTTGCAGCAGCCGGGGTGGGGCACCTGAGGATTGCAGATCATGATGTTGTGGAGCGGACAAACCTCAACCGCCAGGTACTGCACTGGGAAAATGATATCGGCAGAGAAAAAGTATTATCCGTTAAGGAAAAGCTTGAGTCTGTCAACCCATACATAGATGTGCAGGCCTTTCATCTGACAATAGACGATTCAAATGTCTGTGAGCTGATAGGGGATAGCCGGCTTATAGTCGATGCTATGGATAACTATGCTGTACGCTATCTTCTCAACCGTGTTGCTCATGAAAAGGACATTCCACTTATCCATGGTGCCATCCGTGGTTTTGACGGACAGGCAATGACTATCATTCCAGGTAAAAGCGCCTGCTTTAACTGTGTTTTCCCAACAGCCCCACCAACGGAGGTTTTCCCGGTTGTTGGTGTGACTCCTGGAATAATTGCCATGGTGCAGGCAAATGAGGTAATCAAATACCTGCTTGGCAAAGGTGAACTCCTTACCGGCAGATTGCTCATATGGAATGGTCTTTGCTCGGAAATGGAATATTTGCAGGTGTCAAGAAGGCAGGATTGTCAGGTCTGCGGCAATAAGAAAGGATGATAGGAGCATTTCCATGATAAGTATCACAACTGAAGATTTTGATATAAATGCAATGATCACCCGGTCAAAAAGCTCTGAAATGGGTGCAGTGGTCACTTTCCTTGGGACGGTCCGGGATGATGGTATAGATATGCTTCATTTTGAAGCGTATGAGGGTGTGGCTATCCGGGAGATGGAAAGCATACAGGATGAAGCCTTCGAAAAATTCGATATCCAAAGCGTTGATGTTATCCATCGTATAGGGGAGTTGCCCGTGGGTGAGAATATAGTGCTCATTATCGTTGGTGCAGGCCATCGCAAGGAGGCTTTCAGGGCATGCGAATACATCCTTGAGCGCATAAAGGAAAGTGTCCCGATATGGAAAAAGGAAATCGGGGATTCAGGAGAGCGCTGGATTCCCGGCGAAGCATACAGATCCTGATCCTGTATCTTTTTAAATTTTAAAAATTTCAGACTTCAAGCATTCTCCGGATTGAGAGGCATGCCCGATCTGCTATGTCCGAAGGTACGCTTACTCTGGGGTTGAGATCCTGCAGCGAGCTATATACTTTCATGAGGTCTGTCCTTTTCATATTGCTACAAATAGCCTGTGAGGATAATGGATAGCACAACTTTTCAGGACAGTCCTTTTTCATCCTGTGGAGTATCCCTGTTTCAGTGCCTATTATGAATTCTTTTTTTCGGCTCCTGCAAACATGCTCTATCATTTGGGAAGTTGAGGCTACATGGTCGGCCATATCAATGACCTCTGCCCTGCATTCAGGATGTACCAGCAATTCTGCTTCAGGATGCAGGTTTTGCGCTTTCTTTACGTCTTCAGGTTTTATCCGGTCATGCACAAAACAGAACCCCTCCCAGGGCATTATCTTCTTTTCAGTGAAGCGTGCCACATAGCTTCCCAGATTCCTGTCAGGTACGAAGATAACCTGGTCAGCATCAAGGGATTGTACTACCTTTAGAGCATTTGAGGATGTACAACATATATCGCTCTCTGCTTTTACCTCTGCAGTCGTGTTGACATAACAAACGACCGCTGCTTCAGGGAATCTCTCTTTAAGTACACGCAGCTCCCCGGCAGTTATCATTTCCGCCATGGGACAGTTTGCCTCTTTAGCAGGCAGCAACACTGTTTTATCAGGTGAAAGAATGGCTGCCGTTTCTGCCATGAAGTCAACCCCGCAGAATACTATTACATCTGCTTCCTGATCGGCCGCTTTTCTTGCAAGTTCCAGGGAATCTCCTGTGAAGTCGGCTATGTCCTGCACTTCAGGGATCTGGTAGTTATGGGCCAGTATCACTGCATTGCGTTCTTTTTTGAGCTGTGCTATCCTCTCTTTAAGTTTTTCAATGCCCAATATCGTTTTTTCATTACAGGTCATACAAGATACCTTTTATGTTCTATGTTTTCAGTGTGAAGCAGTCATATGGAATGTGAGTTCACAATTGAGAATGGACTTTATTGTTATTTATTTTTTCCTTCGTTCTGTGTGTAGACATATTCTGTAGATAAATAGAAAAAGACCATGATAAGATACCATGTAGTCGGGATGGCATACCTCATGTCCATTGTATTCAATAACATATTTATATAATTTGCATTATATATCTTGTATGGCAGCAGGTTGGTGAATATATGGATACTGGTGGATTTCCGGTTTACGAATTTGAAAGTGCACTCCTTTCTTTGAACAGGGTTGCAGCAAAAAATATAATCGCAGCAGAGTTCACCGGCGATAACGCTTTTGGGCTTATAAGCGGAATCATTTCTCCGGCTCTTGAAAGTATCGGTGATATGTGGGCAAAGGGTGAAATAGCACTTTCACAGGAATATATGGCAGGTAAGATATGTGAAGAGGTAGTAGAAAGTATACTTCCTGAAAGAAGTCCCGCCAGAAAGAATATGCCTGTAATTGGTATTGCGACCCTTGGGGATGAACACCTTCTTGGAAAACGCATCGTTTGCTCTTTCCTTAAAGCCAGTGGTTTTAATATTCATGATTATGCATCCATGGAGGTCGAAGAAGTTGCCACAAGGGTCAAAGATGATGGTGTTGAAGTTCTTATGGTATCGACATTAATGCTAAATCTTGCTTACGGGGTCAAAAAACTCAGGACAATTTTCGATAAAGAAGGGATCAGTGCAAAGATAATAGTCGGAGGTGCTCCTTTCCTGTTCGACCGGGACCTGTGGAAGGAAGTAGGGGCAGATGCAATGGCAGTGGATGCCATGGAGTCTGTCAGCAGGATCAACGATTTACTGGGGTGCCACAATGAACAGTGATGAAATGACCCCTATGGAAAGGGTTTTGACCAGTCTTGATCATAAAGAGCCGGACAGAGTTCCATTCTTCCTGCTGCTGACAACTCAGGGTGCAAAAGAACTAAATCTTCATGTAAGCGAATATTTCTCTAAACCAGATCTAGTTGCAGCTACACAGATAAGAATGCAGCAGAAGTACGGCCATGATTGTTACTATTCTTTTTATTATGCTTCCCTTGAAATGGAAGCATGGGGAGTTGATTCTATCTTCTATCCTGATGCAGCTCCTAATTGTGGCAGGCCAATAGTCCGGAATGTAGAGGACATAGCTACACTAAAAGCACCTGATGTTTATGAGTCCCCTCATTTGCAAAAGGTCCTGGTGACAACAGAGCTGCTCAAGGCAGATGCAGGGCAGGATATCCCTGTTATCGGGGTGGTTATGTCTCCTTCTTCCCTGGCAACCATGCAGCTGGGGATGGATCTTTATTTCGATCTTATGTATGATCGAACCGAGATTTTAGATGAACTAATGTCTGTCAATGAAGAATTCTGTGTCCAGTGGGCCAATGCTCAGCTTGAGGCAGGAGCTACAGCTATCTGTTATTTTGATCCGGCTTCTTCTTCAACTATAATTCCACCCCAATTCTATAGGAAAACAGGGTTTAAGATTGCCAAAAGATGCATCTCGAAGATAAACGGGCCTGTTGCCACTCATATGGCCTCTGGAAAGTGCCTTGCGATCATTGATGATATTGCAGCTACCGGAACTGCGCTTGTTTGTACTAGTGCAATGGAGGATCTTGCAGAAATAAAAGCTGCATGCAATGGAAAAATATCGGTTCTGGGTAACCTGAACGGTATAGAGATGAGGCGCTGGACAGATAATGATACCGAAACCAATGTAAAGGAAGCGATCAAAAAGGCGGCCAGTGGAGGTGGGTATATCCTTTCTGACAATCATGGTGAAATACCCTACACAGTCCCGTCTGATGTATTGATGTCCATCTCTAGGTATGTAAAGAAATGGGGAAAATATCCCAGGTAAGATCATATGTTTTACGACCATTATCTTGTTGCAACTGAGTACATTCGAAATGAAGTGGAATATGTATTTTCTGATAATCCAATGTTCAAAGGGATAAAAACAAAATATTTCTCAGCACCGCAGAAATCTCAGCTTACTGAATTTGTCCTGGATATTATCGGTAACTGCAAATACGATAATGATATATTGCTTCTATGTGACAGGTCCTGCCCTGAGATGTCTGTCCCGGAGGAATATTCCGGGTTTTTCAAAGTGCATCTGATAGATGATATTCTTTCTTTTTTCATGGGGAAGGAGATTTTGCAGGAACATAAGAATGCAGGTGCTTTTATCACAGTTCCCGGCTGGCTGGAAAAGTGGCAACACAACCTGATAGAACTCGATTATCATGGCAATATGGATCGATTCAGGGATACATATACATATATTCTTATCCTGGATACGGGTATTCATTCTGATCCTGTTGTTTGGGCAGAAGAATTTTCCACATTTACAGGTGTTCCGTTTGAGATGCTGGATGTAGGGATGGCACATTTCAATCTGGTCCTTGAGAATACGATACTGCGATGGGATGTCGGCAAGAAAAAGGATCAACTGAAACAATGCAACAGGAAAGCAGCTTCATATGCCATGTCAATCGACTTTATCAGGACAATCGCTGACCTGACAGATGAATCAGAAGCAGTTGATTCCATATGCAACTTATTCAGCACGATGTTTGCTCCTGAAAAAGTGCTTTATCATGCTTTTAATGGTGATGGGGAGTTGGCCGGATATTGTGAAACCTCAGGACTTGGCAGGGAATGCATAATGCAATTAAAGGATTCGGATTCAAGTTATGTTGTGTTTGATTCCGAAGATGGTTTTGCCATAAAGATATCAACTGCAGAAGATATTCTGGGCATAGTTGAGGTTCATTGTGTTGCTTTTCCGGAATATCTGAATGAGTATCTAAGTGTTGCTCATGATCTTGCAAAGGCTTCCGGACTTGCAATATCCAATATAAGGCGATATTATGAGCTTTTCCAGGCCAGGGAAGAAGAGGCAAAGCTTGCCGAGATGCTTCGTACTACCAATCGTATTCTCAGGCATGATATTGCCAATGACCTGCAGGTCATAATCGGGGCATTGGACCTGTTTGAAGAAACTGACAATAAAGAATTCATCTCTATGATCAGAAAAGCTGCACAGAAAGGTGTGTTTCTTATCAGGAACATGCGGGAACATGATAGGTTTGTCTTCGATAAGAATTGTTTTGAACTGCTGAATGTCAAAAACCTTGTTGATGCCGTTATTAGTAAACATACGGCAGAATTCAGTGTAAAGGGGAATTGCCTGGTCATGGCTGACAAAGCTATGTCTTCTGTGTTTGATAATATAATCAGTAATGCCATAATTCACGGGAAAGCCGGGAAAGTGGAAATTGAGATCATCAGGCAGGATGATAAATGCAGGGTATCTTTTGCAGATAACGGCATAGGGATTCCTGACAGGGTAAAACCAAAAGTCTTTGATGAAGGTTTCAAATATGGTGAAACAGGTCATACTGGCTTTGGTCTGTTCATTGCAAGAAAAGTAGTTGAACAATGTAACGGTTCCATACATGTTGAGGACAATATTCCTTCAGGTACGGTATTTGTAATTGAGTTGCCATCTGTGGATATTGCTGAGGGTGTTGTGAAATGATCTTGCTTTCTCTATTTTTTGTCACCTCATCTCTCTTAAATTTTGTTTCATCTTGTATTCTGCATTTTTCTGGCGGACATATGTCAAGCTTGTAAATATTTTCTTTTGACGATAGTAATTATATTGGGATTTGAATATTATATTATGCATAGCAATTTATATTATAGAGCTACAAATATACCATTGAGTATCATAAATTGGTCTTACCGGAGAAAACAAATTGAAGATCAGACATCTGGGCAACAGTTACTTTGAAGCACTATTACTTGTTCTTTTTGTAGTGTCCCTGTATTTTATAAGTCTTGAGAGTTTTCTCCTTTTCCACAGTATTGTTGAAATAGCCAGTATTATCATTGTATGTACTGTTTTTTTGATCGTATGGAATTCAAGGAATTATATGGAGAATTCCTATCTCCTGTTTCTTGGTATAAGCTATCTTTTTGTAGCAGGAATTGATTTTTTTCATACTCTGAGTTATAAGGGAATGGGTGTTTTCCCAAATTATGATGCTGATCTGGCAACTCAATTATGGATATCTGCCAGATATATGGAAAGTGTTTCTTTATTGATAGCCCCTTTTATGTTAGGAAGAAAACTCAGGGTACACAGGATACTTTCAGTGTATTTTGCAGTAACTTTCTTACTGTTTGTAGTGATATTCAGGGGCCATTTCCCGGATTGTTTCATTGAAGGCAGTGGTCTGACTCCTTTTAAGATACTAAGCGAATATGTCATCTCTTTAATATTGCTTGCTTCTCTGTTCATGCTTCATAAGCATAAAGCTGAGTTCAGTCACAATGTATATAATTTCCTTTCAGTTGCTATTGTTTTTACTATCTTTGCCGAGCTGGCTTTTACCTTTTATATAGATGTATATGGCTTTTCAAATCTTGTAGGTCATTATTTTAAACTGCTCTCTTTTTATCTGATCTATAAGGCTATTGTCGTCACCGGTCTTATGAGGCCTTATGAACTTCTTTACAGGGAGCTTAAAATGAAAGAATACAATCTGGTGAAGGAGAAAGAGTCGCAGGAAAGTCTTCTGGAGACACTTGGCCTTGTCAATAAGATACTCAGACATGATATTTTGAATGACCTGAACATTATCTCCCTTTCAATTGACAATCTCAAAGAAAGGATGAATGAAAAAGAGCTGGATATGTCACACCGGGCAGTTGATCATAGCCTGAAAATAATCAGGGATATGAAAGATCTGGAATCACTGATCTCCATTAAGGGATTGAGTACTATTGATCTTCGCCTGCTTTTGATGGAGACTGCACAGGAGTTCCCTGTAACGGTCAATATAACAGGAGACTGTTCCGTAAAAGCCGATAATGGTCTTCGTTCAGTTATCGGAAACATCATCCAGAATGCAATAGTTCATGGGAAAGCTGACAGGATAGATGTTTCCATGAAAGAGATAAACGGGTCATGTGAACTGAGGATCTCTGATAACGGATCCGGGATTGCGGATAAGATAAAAGGGCGTGTCTTTGAAGAAGGTTTCAAATATGGAAGAGCCGGACATACAGGCCTTGGTTTGTATATCGCCAGGAAGATAGTTGAACGCTATGGCAAGATCTCTCTGGAAGATAATGTCCCTTCTGGTGCTACTTTTATATTGAGGCTGAATATTGCTGATGCTGCTGCCAGAGGCATGGAACAAGAACCGGGTTTTGTTTGGGAGGCATAGAGGTCCCCTGAAGGGGATCCCTTTAGATTCAGTCTTCTGTAGCCCTTCCCATGGCTTTAAGAAGCTCTATCATGATTCCCAGACCTTTCTGGAAATCCTCATCCTGCATTTGTTTTAACATACCACCAATACCTACTTTAGGTGGATTGAGAAGAGCCTTATCAAGTGCAGGGTCCTGAACCCCTCTTTCCATAATTTCTACCAGGTCAGTACACATGATAGCATTTGTAAGTTTTAAGAGTGTTGACATTACCTGTGCAATGCCATGTGCTGTCTGGTCGTTTATGTAGTTTTGCATTATTCTCATTGTCCTTGCAAGATCAAGGATCGCTTCCACATCTGCTGGCTCGATGTTAATTCCTGATATCTGGTCTTTGATGTTCTCATCTGTCATATCTCCATCCTCCTTTAGAACAATCCTTTTACACTTATGTCCCAGTGTATGTGGTAGTACATGCGGTACATGAACCAGCCCATTTTTGTGGTTGTGAATGGTGCAGGGGGTACTCCGTATTTCCAGGTGGCTATATATCCTTTACCGGGTGTGGAAGGGGTTTCCAGTTCAGTGACAATGGGACATCCGGTTTCTCCTTCATATGGTGTTTTAATGCCGTTCCCATAGATATCATTGATAAGATTCTGGCTGACCGCAATTGCCTGATAGTGTGCACCGATGCCTGTTTTGAGTATGTCGGCAGGCCCAAGGTCGCCGAGAACATATACATTGTCATGGTCACCTGCAGGTCCCCGATACTGCAGGGTGGCCCTGTCAGCAGATATCCATCCCTTTTCATCGGTCAGTCCCGATTCTATGAGTATATCAGGAGCTTTATGTGGGGGTACTGTTATCAGCAGGTCATAATTAATTTTATCGCCGTTTTTTGATGTCAATTCCTTTTTACCTGCATCGACATTGGCCAGCTGGAAATTCCTGACGACCTCTACACCTTTTTCTTTGAACTGGCCGGTTACAAGTTTGTTGAATTCGGGAGGTCCGATGGGTTCCATGGGCCATACAAGGGTCATTTGTACATCATCCCTGTTCTTTTTGACGTTTCTCAGGTAGCTTTCCAGCATAAAGGTGAATTTAACAGGTGCACCGGGACAGGGTACAGGCATGGAGGCAACCGAGACCACAATCTTTCCCCCGCTTATGTTCCTTACCAGGTCTCTGACCTTAAATGCATCTTCCATAGACGTGTAGAATGTGTTAAGGTCATTTGCAAGTCCTGGTACTGCAGCTATATCAGCTTTGCATCCGAGTGCAATAACAAGGTAATCATATTCGTATTTTTTACCGCTTCTGACACCAACTTCTTTATTTTTCAGGTCAACTGCAGTTACTTCCCCATCATTACCATAAAAGGCTTTTACTCTGGGACTGATGAGTTTATTCCGGGGTCTTGTGATATCTTCGGGTGTATAGAGTTCAAAAGGTATGAAAGTAAACCCACCCTGGTTAATGTTAATGTCACTTTTATCAAGTATCGTTACCTCTAATTCATCCTTTGCAATTTTGTTCCTTAATTCTCTTGCAAGTATGTTGGCGACTACCGATCCGGCATAGCCTGCTCCTAATATCAGTACCTTTTGTTTCATAGTATTACTCCATAATTTTTATGAGTTCCCAGTTTATTCATAATTTGCGGTACTGGTAGATTTTCTCAGTAGTATTTAAGGAAATGGAAGAACTTATCAAAACAGATGATATTCAGCAGTTCTATGTGATTATATTTCAGTAGAGCAGAGCCTAAAAACGGCATCTGCAAGTCCAGAGAAGGCACTCAGAGTGCCTGCTGCAAGACGAGAAGTAGGAGGTTACAGATCTGATCTGTAACTGAAAGATATAGTTATTGGTGTCAATAACTATAGTTTTAGTTCTGGAGTACTATCTCGATGTTGATGTCCTTTGGAACCTGGATACGCATGAGCTGCCTGAGTGCACGCTCGTCTGCTGCAATATCTATGAGTCTCTTGTGTACACGCATTTCCCAGTGGTCCCATGTGGCGGTTCCATCGCCGCTTGGACTTTTACGGACAGGTACTACCATCTTTTTTGTCGGTAGTGGAACCGGTCCTGAGATACTTACACCTGTTCTGTCTGCGATAGCTTTTACCTGATCGCAAACACCATCAAGGTTTACAGGACTGATTCCTGATAATCTTATTCTTGCTTTCTGTGACATGTTCTTCTCCTAAAAAAGGAAAGTAAGGAGTGTCTTACTTCTGTTTGACACTCATGCACATGCCGGCAGCAATGGTCATACCCATATCACGGATGGCAAACCTTCCAAGCTGTGGAATCTCCTTCACAGGTTCGATTACCATTGGCCTTGTTGGCTTGATGGTTACGATAGCTGCATCTCCTGCCTTGATGAAGGTTGGGTTCTCTTCCTTGACCTGACCTGACTTAGGATCGAGCTTCTTGTCGATAGACATAAGTGTACATGCGGTCTGGGTTGTGTGGCAGTGGAATACAGGTGTGTAACCGACTGTGATCGCAGACGGGTGCTGGAGTACGACGATCTGTGCAGTGAATTCATCAGCTACCGATGGTGGTTTGTCGGAAGGACCACAGACATCTCCTCTGCGGACATCATTCTTACCTACACCTCTGACGTTCCATCCGATGTTGTCACCAGGTACTGCCTGTGGGATTTCTTCGTGGTGCATTTCGATGGACTTTACTTCCCCGCTTACTCCGCTTGGATTGAAAGTGACATTCTGTCCCTTCTTCATGATGCCGGTTTCGACTCTGCCTACAGGCACGGTTCCAATACCGGAGATCGTGTATGCATCCTGTACAGGGATCCTGAGTGGAAGTGTGTCTGGTTTTTCAGGTTCCTTAAGCTCATTGAGGCACTGAAGCAGTGATGGGCCGGTGTACCATGGGGTGTTAGGACTTGATTTGGTGATGTTGTCTCCCTCAAATGCTGATGTGGGGATGAAAGGAATCTCACTTGCCTTGAACCCTACCATGCCAAGGAGTTGACTGACATCCTTCTTTACTTCTTCGTATCTCTCCTGGCTGTAGTTAGCTGCATCCATCTTGTTCACAGCAACTACCAACTGGTTGATACCGAGGGTCCTTGAAAGGAAAACGTGTTCCTTTGTCTGGGCCATTACGCCGTCAGGTGCTGCAACTACAAGGACTGCTGCATCTGCCTGGGAGGCACCGGTGATCATGTTCTTTACGAAGTCACGGTGGCCTGGACAGTCCACTACTGTAAAGTAGTACTTGTCGGTATCGAATCTCTTGTGAGCGATATCAATTGTAACACCTCTCTCACGCTCTTCCTTGAGTGAGTCCATGACCCATGCGAAAGCGAATGATTCTTTACCTTTCTCTTTTGCTTCTGCCTTGTATTTTTCGATAAGGTGAGCAGGGACTGCTCCTGTCTCGAACATCAATCTTCCGACAAAGGTTGATTTGCCGTGGTCAACGTGACCTATAACTGCTAAATTCATATGTGGTTTCTCAGTTGCCATGTTTACTTACTCCTTATTTAATGTTGATCTCAATATGATTTGACCTAATTGTTGTTTCTACTTTTAAACCTTTCTGACGGGTCAGGTATTTTGTAGCCCTGGCTACAAAACACTCTGTTCACATGCTGAGGAAATCGGATGCCTGTGGTAACTCCTTCTTCAGTCCTTTCCTTTCCCTTATAGAACATACGATCTCAGTTGTCATGTTGGTCGGAAGTGTGTCAAAGCCAGCGAATTCCGTGCTCCACATTGCACGTCCCTCTGTAGCTGATCTGATGTCACCTGCAAATCCGAAGAGCTCTGAAACAGGGGCCTTAGACTCGATAATTGTCATGTCACCTTCAGCGGTCATGTTGACAATGATTCCACGGCGTCCCTGGATCTCTTTTGTTGCGCCGCCCATCTGATCCTGTGGTACCTGGATGAATACCTTCTGGTAAGGTTCGAGAAGCGTATCATCTGCCATGAGCATTGCTGCCTGGATACCCTGTCTTGATGCAGGAATGACCTGTGCCGGTCCTCTGTGGACTGCATCCTCGTGTAACTTTGCATCCATGAGCTTTACCTTGACACCCATGCAGGGTTCCCTTGACAGGGGTCCGGCTTTCATTACTTCCACGAATCCTTCAAGTATGAGTTCCATGGTTTCGCTGAGATGCTGGATACCCTTTGTCATGTCAATATATATGTTGCTCTCGTAAATATCAGTAATTCCTTTTGCTTCGTCCTTATCCATTCCGGCTGCCATGAGTTTTTCCCTGCGCTCAAGCTCGGGCATTCTCATTGATATTTCCCCGTTCCTGATAAGTTCCCTTACTTCAAGCTCAAGGGGCTCGACTTCTACGTAGAATCTGTTGTGCCTGTTTGGTGATTTACCTTCAACAGGACCAGCCTTGTTGCGTATGGTCTCACGGTAAACGACCAATGGTGGTGTGGTTGTTATCTCAACACCCTTGTCACGCTGGATCCTGTGTGCAATGACTTCAAGGTGGAGTTCGCCCATACCTGCCATCAGGTGTTCGCCGGTCTCTTCATTGAGTGTGATACTAAGCGTGGGATCTTCCTTTGCAACCTGTCTGAGAACATCAACTAGCTTTGGAAGGTCTTTCATGTGTTTTGCTTCAACAGCTACTGTAACAACCGGCTCGCTGCCATGCTTTATGCTCTCAAATGGTGTCATTCCGTCAAGGGTCGTAACAGTCGAACCGACGATGGCATCCTTAAGGCCTGTTACTGCTGCAATGTTACCTGCAGGGATCCTTTCCACTTCGATCCTTTCAGGACCCATGAATATGCCGACCTGCTGGATCCTGTTCTTCTTGGAAGCACCTGTGACATATACTTCCATACCACGGCTCAGTGCTCCACTGAAAAGCCTTCCGGTTGCAACTTCTCCTGCATGCGGGTCCATGGAGATATCAGTAACCATGAAAGCAAGATGTCCCTCATCATCTGCTTCTGCCATTGACTTGCCAATCTCTGTACTCTTGTCTCCGTGCCAGATGACAGATACCCTGTCGCTCTGGGCGTCGATTGGACTTGGGAGGTATTTGATAACCATGTCGTTGACAGCTTCATGAAGCGGACACTTTTCAGCAAGTGCCTTCATATCACCTGCACGGCAATAATCATATACCTGGCCGAAACTGACACCGGTCTTTTGCATCATTGGCACGCTGATCGCCCAGTTGTAAAGAGCAGAACCGAATGCAACTGTACCGTTTGCAGCATCGACTCTCCACCCTGCCTTGTAACGTTCTTCATTCATGCCCTTAATGAGCTTGTTGACGTGATCTATAAGCTTGCCGAGCCTGATCTGCATTTCCTGCGCGTCGACCTGAAGCTCATTGATAAGACGATCCACCTTATTGATGAAAAGCACGGGTTTGACGTGCTCTTTTAATGCCTGCCTGAGTACGGTCTCTGTCTGTGGCATTGTACCTTCAACAGCATCAATTACCACCACTGCTCCGTCCACTGCACGCATTGCACGTGTAACGTCCCCGCCGAAGTCTACGTGACCTGGTGTGTCAATGAGGTTGATGAGGTAATTCTTTCCTTCATACTCGTGCACCATTGAAACGTTTGATGCATCGATCGTGATACCTCTTGCCTGCTCCTCCTCATCAGAGTCCATGAACAACTGGCGTCCTGCCAGCTCTTTAGAGATCATGCCTGCTCCTGCAAGCAGGTTGTCTGACAAAGTGGTTTTTCCGTGGTCTATATGAGCAACAATGCCGATATTGCGTATCATCACAGGGTCATTCATGAGTGCTGTGACCTGCTCGACCATCTTCTTCCTTCTACCCATATTAATTACCTTATTCCTGAATTTTAATTAATGATATGCATGGTGTTAACGGGCTGCCTTTGCAACTCTTTCCTTTGCATCTTTCCTGTTGATGGAGAAGCACTTAGCATCACGGTTTGAAGCTGCGATTATCTCTGCTGCAAGACAATCTGCTGCACTCCTCTTGGACTTGAATGCAGCCTTGTTCGCTCCCATTGTGATATACCTTAGTGCAGTGTCAACACGCCTCTGTGGTGCAGTGTCTACAGCTTTTGGTACGGAGATACCGCCGTATTTAAGCCTGACCACTTCTTCCCTTGGTCCTGCGTAAGAGATAGCCTCTACCAGTACCTGTACAGGGTTCTTCTTTGTCCTTGTATTAATAATGTCCAGAGCTTCAGAAACAACTCTCATAGCGTTCTGCTTCTTGCCGGTATTTACTTCGGTGCGCATTACATTGTTGACAAGGCGTTCAACTATGCAGATGTCTGACTTGTTGAACTGCTGTCTTGCATGCTTACCGTTTGTGTGGGGTATGATCACAGGATCAAGATTGACGTACCTTCTGATTCCCTGGTCAGCAACCTCTACTTCTGCGAGATCCCATTTTCCGAATAACTTGTACATATTATTATCTCCTTGGTTTCTCTTTACGGCCAATGACCATCTCATTTAAAGATACATTGTTTACAGCGATGACCTTGAAACGTACACCGGGGATATCACCCATTGCACCGCCCATGCGGCCACCAATCCTCTCGACAGTGACTTCATCGTGCTCGTCGATAAAGTTAATTGCACCGTCGCCGGGACAGAATGCTGATACCTGACGTCCGTTCTTGATCAACTGTATTCTTACACATTTCCTGATGGCTGAGTTTGGCTGCTTAGCCTCGACACCCACTTTCTCAAGCACGATACCTCTTCCCTGAGGTGCACCACCGAGCGGATCTGCTTTAATGTCAAGTCCAAGTGTGCGCCTGTTATAGCCAGGGTCTTTCCACCTTGCATTTTGTCGAATGCGCTTAAGCGTATGAGCTGCATATTTCCCATTTGGCATTTTATTTCCTCCAATTATGTCTTTGATGAGTATGATATTATCTGAATGATCACTGCAGGATCACATCGTCGATGTCATGATGTCTCTTTGCGACAAGTTTGACCTTTTCAATGTTTTTCCCATTTCGTCCTATGGCAAGACCTTTGTCCTTATTAGATACTTCTACATAAGCCAATCGCTTATTGTTCCTGCTTGTGATGTTCACTGATTTGACAGGTATCGGACTGAATGCGTTCTTTATAAAAGAAACCGGTTCGTCCGAGTATTCAACAAGATCTATCTGCTTATCCACCGTCTTTTTCATGCGGTTGATATGGTCGCCCTTTTTCCCGATCGCTGCACCCATATCTCCTTCCTTGATCACATATATTATCCTGCCGTCATCGACAATACAATCTTTGACAGCTGCTCCGGTTATTTTTTCAAATAATGCGATATATCGGATACCTTCAGTGGATAACTTGATCTCGCCCAAATATCGCAACTCCTTTAAGCGGCAGCC
The DNA here is from genome assembly GCF_045690325.1 of Methanolobus sp. WCC5. GTDB lineage: Archaea > Halobacteriota > Methanosarcinia > Methanosarcinales > Methanosarcinaceae > Methanolobus. The sequence goes on from NZ_CP146981.1 coordinate 2,628,357, forward strand.
AGAATGTCGGATTCTCCGCTGTCAATGATCGCCATTGCAGCGATAATGAATGGTTTTCCGCAGGCAGGTCCGAGTTCTGTTCCTGTACCCTGGTAGTTGAGTATCGGTACGTTGGTGCTTTCGATCTTGGCTCTTACATCTGCCGGGCAATTTGCGGCAAGTACCACCATCTTTGCCTCATTGTTCATGGCAGCATCAATAGTCCTGTTAGATCCAATGATCACCTTTCCGGTTCTGATCACTTTGATCAATGCTTTGTCAATGTTAATATCCATTTATATCAACTCATTTATAACGTCAATTTGAGATTTGTATTAATAAGTGATTCCGTATATTTACTTTCTGGTTGTCCTTTATATAGGGCTATATAACAACCTTTTCATTTCGCAATGAGATGTACGTCTCCGGTTCCCAGCTTTATGGGCTGACCGACGATGATGTTTTCTGTAACGCCATTAAGCTCATCACGGTCTCCGCGCATACCTGCATCAAGCAGGTGATTTACAGTGACTTCAAAAGCCGCACGGGCAAACACACTGGCCTTTTCACCTGAAATACCATGTCTGCCTATCTGTTTCACTTCTCCGTCACAGCACATTATATCAGATACAAGCATAATATGCCTGATATCAACAGTAAGACCCTGTTCGGAAAGCGTATTAGTTGCCTCTGTAATGATGGCATTCCTTGCGGCCTCTATGCCAAAGACATCATATATCTCCCCGATATTGTTGGTATATGTCCTTGTAACATCGATCCCTTCTATCTGGAGTACTTCCTTAAGCTGTGATCCTTCTGTATAGAGTGTATATTCATCCCCGTCCTTCCTGATCACAACTCTTTTGATACCCTCGATTCCTTTCAGTGTTATTGAATGGATATTTTTTGCAAGCTGGAGAAGCTCTCGATAGGAGGGTGAATTGGGGGTGACAATTATCTGGTTTGCAACGCTGCCGGATACATTCACCATAACATCAAGTTCATCGCGAAGCTTGTCTGCGATGTCGTCTGCAGTGAGGGATCTCTGGTAAAGGGTCTTCTCATGCAGATCAATGATCAGGTGCATGTTAGCCAGGTCTGTGGTGATGTCAGCAAGATGTTCTATGTGGGTTGCCTCTATCTCCCATGCAAGCTTTCGTGCTTTATCCCTGTCATTTGCATATTCCTCTTCCAGTGCAATGGTCATCATTGGCGTACTTGGCTGCTTCCTTGCGTCGACAATTTCTATCAGACGTGGAAGACCCAGTGTAACGTTGATCTCTGCCACACCTGCATAGTGGAAAGTACGCATTGTCATCTGTGTGCCCGGCTCACCAATGGATTGTGCCGAAACGACGCCCACTGCCTCACAGGGCTCCACACATGCATATTCATAGCTTTCCTTTACACGCTCAATTATCTCTTCCAGCTCCTTTTTTGTAACGCCTACTTTCATGACGTCCTCTTTCAGAGTTTTCATAATGTTATTTGGCAGGTTAAGCCCTGAGATCATTGTATCAATAGTAACTTCACTGATAGTCATTCAGTTCACCTCCTTACCGGTGACCATTCTGACAATCCTGTGTATTGCCTCCGGTTTGCTGTAGTCACTCTTTGTGGAGTCTATACCATCCTCTCCATACTTGAACTGGACTATCACTCCACGTGTTTCACGCACCGACCCGTCATACTGGACTTCAAGATCCTGCAAAGCGTTCACAAGTCTTCTTTGCAGGTAACCTGACTGTGATGTACGGACCGCAGTGTCCACAAGACCTTCACGTCCACCGATGGCATGGAAGAAATATTCTGTGGGGTTAAGTCCGCTCTTATAACTTGCTTTGACAAACCCATGGGCATCAGCACCGAGGTCACCCCTGTCAAAGTGTGGAAGAGTTCTGCCTGCATAACCTCTCCTGATCCTTTCACCACGAACTGCCTGCTGTCCGACACAGGCTGCCATCTGGGTAAGGTTGAGCATTGATCCTCTGGCACCGGACTTGGCCATTATCACTGCAGAGTTCTCAAGACCCAGCTGTTTACCTGCAATATTACCTGTCTGGTCCCTTGCCCTGCCCAGTTCCTGCATGATCTTCATTTCGATGGTTTCCTCAAGTGTTCGTCCTGGCAGCGGTTCAAGCTCTTTTGCCTCGTAGGCCTCAATAAGTATCTTGACCTTTTCCTCAGCTTCATTTAGCAGATTGCCAATTTGCATCTTTGCGGTCCTGGGTATGTCTTCATCACTGATGCCAAAACTAAGTCCTGTCTTCATTACACCACGGATGGCAAGTCTTGTAAAGTCATCAACGAACTTTGCACCGGCCTCAGTGCCATATTCTTTTACGACCTTGTCAAGGATCTTGCCCTTGAAGGCACCGATGGCCTGTTCGTCAATGGTACCCTGGATCATCTCCCCATCTTCAATGACAACGTAAGCATCATATTCGCATTCTTTTTTCTTACAGGTGTCACATTTGAAACATACCTGTGCAGGGAACTCAAGGTAAAGTCCTTTCGGAAGGATCTGGCTGAATATCTGTTTTCCGTTCCACAGCGGTTCCTCGTCCGCGGAATGACTTGAAGGTTCGGGTAAATCCCTCACATCTGATTTTCTGAGCAGCTCCAGTGCAGCGTTCTTTGTGATGCTGTTCTCATTCCTTGTAAGCAGGAAAAGGCCAGAAATATGGTCATGTATCCCCCCTATGATAGGTCCTCCAAAACGCGGGGACAGGATATTTTCCTGCACCTGCATAAGAATGCTGGCCTCAGCCCTGGATTCTTCCGTCTGGAGCACGTGCATGTTCATTTCGTCACCGTCAAAGTCCGCGTTATAGGGCGGACATACTGCAGGGTTGAGCCTGAATGTCTTGTATGGCAATACCTTGACCCTGTGAGCCATGATGCTCATCTTGTGAAGTGAAGGCTGCCTGTTAAAGAGGACAATATCCCCGTCCATGAGCTGTCTTTCAACGGTCCATCCGGTCTCTATCTTTTCAGCCAGTTCCTCTTTATTGATCTCAGATACTCTTATACGCCTTCCATCATCGCGTATTGCGTAGTTTGCACCAGGATGTACCTCGCTTCCACGCAGTACATACATACGTAGAAGCTCTATGTTCCTTGTTGTCACCTTTTCGGGTATGGTCATCTGCATTGCGATCGCATAAGGGACGCCAACCTCATTGATGCTCAGGTTTGGGTCAGGAGATACAACAGTACGTGCTGAGAAGTTCACACGCTTTCCTGACAGGCTTCCCCTGAACCTTCCTTCCTTACCCTTAAGGCGCTGGGTGAGTGTTTTCAGAGGCCTTCCTGACCGGTGTCGTGCCGGAGGGACACCTGATACTTCATTGTCAAAGAATGTTGTAACATGGTACTGGAGAAGTTCCCAAAGGTCCTCTATAATAAGCTGCGGGGCACCTGCATCCCTGTTCTCCTGAAACCTCTGGTTTATCCTGATGATGTCCACAAGTTTATGTGTCAGGTCGTCTTCACTGCGCTGGCCGGATTCAAGTGTGATCGAAGGCCTGACAGTTACAGGTGGGACCGGCAGGACCGTAAGGACCATCCATTCAGGTCTTGCACTTGAGGGGTCCATTCCAAGTACTTTCACATCCTCATCGGGTATGTTCTCAAAACGGTCCCGTATCTCAGTCGGAGTTAGCTTGTGCCCGTCTTCTATGTAGTCGCTTGGTTTTTCAAACTTGATCTCAAGCTGCTCGGTTGAGCAGTAAGGACAGGACTTTGCCTTACGTGCTTCCTTGAACACCTCATTGATTATATTGTCAGGAAGATGCCCCATTTCCTTAGAAGTAATAAGCTGTTCCAGGAACTCTCTTTTCTTTTCAGGCTCAAGAAGCAGCCTGCTGCAATTGCGGCAGATGGATCGCAGTGTCTTGCGTATGGTCTTGTTAAAACCGACGTGTATGACCGGTGCGACAAGATCAATGTGTCCGAAATGTCCGGGGCATTCTCCTGCACGGCTTCCGCAGGTCTTACATTTCAGACCGGGGTCGATCACTCCCAGGCGCAGGTCCATAAGACCCATGTCGATGGGATAACCGTCATCGTCGTAAGTGTCAGCGGTAATGATGGCGGTCACACTCATCTTCCTCACTTCCCGGGGGGAGAGAAGACCGAACTTTATGGCACCGACCCTTTTTGGAATAGATGGAATTTCATTCATTTTGATTCACCCCTTATACAGCATCCTCAAGTTGCAGTCTGGGGGCCACACCAAGGGATTTGATTTCGTCAAGCAACAGTTTGAATGCGTAGCTCATCTCCACAGGATGGATGTCGGTTTCCGCACCACAGTTGGCACAGTACCTGACATTTCTCTTCCTGTCAAAGGTCGCTATCATTCCGCAGTGTCCGCAGACCAGCTCTACTACCTTGTCAGATTCGTCGAGCAGTCTTTCTTTCAGTGTCATTGCAGCACCATGGCCGATAAGCACATCACGCTCCATCTCTCCGAAACGCAGACCTCCTTCACGGGCACGACCTTCTGTTGGCTGCCTTGTAAGCACCTGTACAGGCCCGCGGGACCTTGCATGCATCTTGGATGCCACCATGTGGTGCAGCTTCTGGTAAAGGATCACTCCTACGAATACGTCGGCCTGTATCTTCTTGCCGGTAACTCCGTCAAAGAATACTTCCTTTCCAGTGTGTGCAAATCCATGCTGTTTGAGTCCGGCCCGCAGGTCGTCTTCCTTCTCTCCTGAGAATGCGGTTGCGTTGATCCTTCGGCCTTCCATGGATCCAACTTTGCCACCAATCATCTCAAGCACGTGACCTACGGTCATACGTGAAGGGATTGCATGTGGATTTATAATAAGGTCAGGTACCATTCCTTTTTCAGTGAATGGCATGTCTGCGAAAGGCACGATAAGACCGATAACTCCCTTCTGACCGTGTCTTGATGCAAACTTGTCACCAATCTCAGGGATTCTCTGGTCCCTTATCTTTACCTTTGCAAGGCGTGTTCCGTTAATTGATTCAGTAAGTATGACCGTATCTACGATACCTTTCTCGTTGGATCGCATTGTTATGGCACTTTCCCTGCGTTGTTCCACAGTCAGTCCGAAATCGGACTGCTCTTCAAGGAAACGCGGAGGGCTTGTCTTTCCGATAAGGACATCGTTTGGTCCGACCTGAGTTTCCGGATTCACAAGGCCGTCCACATCAAGGTTTGCATATGCTTCCGGACTGCGTGCACCTCTGAACTCGGAGTCGGGTATCTCGAACTTATCCTCCTGTCCTCCGGGGTAACGTCTCTCTTCACCTTCAAATGTCCTGAGGAAGTGACTTCTTCCAAGTCCTCTCTCAATGGAGCCCTTGTTGAAGACCAGTGCATCTTCAATATTGTGTCCTTCGTAGGACATGACAGCTACAACGAAGTTCTGTCCCGCAGGTCTGTCATCAAAGTGTATGGCCTCACATGTCTGTGTCCTGACCATGGCTTTCTGCGGATAATGAAGTATGTGTGCTCGGGTGTCCGGTCTGAGCTTTGTGTTAGATGTCGAGACACCTATACACTGCTTGACCATGGCAGCACCCATAGTATTACGCGGGGATGCATTGTGTTCCGGATAAGGTACCATTCCCGTACAGATGCCCAGCATAAGCCCTGGATTTATTTCCATATGGGTATGTTTGGGTGTTATGTGGCTTCTGTAAAGTGCGATAAATGCATTCTCCTCTTCTTCGGAGTCCAGGTATTCTATCTTTCCGTTCTTTGTCATTTCGGTATAGGATAACCTGCCCTCTGCAAGCATGTTCTCTTCTTCCTCAGATACGAGGGCTTCGCCAGCTTTTACGATGATGAGTGGTCTCCTTGCACGACCCATATCCGTATTTATAAGTACTTCATGTATGTCCTCATAATATGTGACATTGACCTGGTCTGAAATAATTCCGTTCCTGCGCTGTTCCCTGACATTCTCTACCAGTTCGGCAGGGTCGGTGTGGGTTCCGATTAGTTCTCCGTTAAGGAAAACCTTAGCTTCATTCATCGAGCAGTCCTCCCATGTCATCTAATGAATCTGAATAGTTCGCATATCCGATAGGATCTGATTTTTCGTCTTCTGCCAGATGTCTTACTTCCAGCTCGTCCACATAGTCATCAAGCTCTGCATCATATTCAGGCAGGGCCTTCAGGGAAGAATTAAGGACGGTCTTGACGACACCAAGGTCATAAAGGATACTTTTTATCTTTTTATTCTCGTCACTGCCTGTGGAAAGTTCTACCATCTGTGCAAAGTTCTTCACAAGTCCACAGTTAGGTCCTTCCGGGGTTTCCGAGGGACAAAGCCTTCCCCATTGGGTAGGGTGAAGGTCACGTGCCTCAAAGTGTGGCTGGGCCCTTGAAAGCGGGGATATGACACGTCTGAGGTGAGACAGTGTTGATATATAATCGGTCCTGTCAAGCAGCTGGGATACTCCCGTCCTTCCTCCGACCCAGTTACCGGTTGCAAGCGGGTGTTGCAGCCTGTCAGTCAGTACGTCGGCTCTGACAAGTGTGATAACATTGAGCTCACGGTTCCTCATGTTAGCTCTCTCCAGCTGGTATTTGATATCTCTTGAGAGCCTGTTGAATGCAACCCTGAACAGGTCCTCCATAAGGTCTCCTGTAAGTTTGAGCCTCTTGTTGGAATAGTGGTCCTTATCATCCGGATTACGTCTTCCAAGTGCAAGTTCAAAGCAGGACTCTGCCATCCTTCCCAGAAAGTTTGCCTTTGCTGCCCTGTCCGTGGGTTCGTTCCCAAGGTGTGGTAAAAGGTATCTGTCAATGACATAGTTTGCACGCTTTATCTGGTAGTCCCTGGCCTGTCCCGAAGCAACCCTTGAACCTATCTTTTCCATTGCATCCTCTATGTTGTCGACCTCTGCCTCTTCAAGGTTCTCAAACATGAACTTCATTATTTCGGGGTCAGTCGATACGGCCTTAACCAGCTCTTCATCAGTTTCGACACCAAGGGCTCTCATAAGTGTGATGAAATTGAGGCGGCCCGATATTGAAGGGAACGATACCTCCAGGAGTGATTTCCTTCCTCTTTCAACAACCACCAGTGCCCTGTATCCTCTTCTCTGTGAGAACACCTTGGATACTTCTATGGTGTCTCCGTATCTTTCACCGAATTCGGTGAGGATCTTGTTGGGGGCGAGGTCTTCCAGGGTCATTACCACTCGCTCGGTCCCATTGACTATGAAATATCCTCCGGGATCCAGCGGGTCCTCTCCGTATTTGACCATCTCGTCCTCGCTGAGGTTCTTGAGGTTGCAGATGTCAGATTTGATCATTACGGGAAGCTGTCCGATCTTTGCTTCCTGTGGTTCTTTTTCCTCATCATTCTCCACAACACTCATCTGCAGGTATAGGGGTGCGGAATATGAAAGGTTCCTGAGCCTGGCCTCGTTAGGATACAGGTTCTCAATGGCTCCGTCAGCCTCTTTGACCACCGGGTTCTCTACGCGGATGGCACCCAGTTTGATATAAGTGTCTTCAAGGTCTGTCTCTATGATCCTCTGTTCATCTATGATCTTTTGCAGGCCTGTCTCCAGAAACTTATTATATGAATCTATGTGATGCTGTACGATCTTCTCTTTCGTAAAAAACGAACGTGGGATCTGTCCTTTAGTTAACGCTATGATAGCACCTTCTTTATGTGATTTGTATTATTGCAAAAAAGACATGTCAATTTGTCTTGGTGTGAATGTCGCTTCCTTAAGCGATGACAAGTCGATAGTAGAAAGCCTCTCCGGCAGTCTGGCTATTACGGGATATCCTGACAACTTCCCCCACCTGTGCCCCGATTTCCTGTATGACCGGATCAACGACCTTTATCTTGGGAAGTTGCTCCTTATCAATTGCATATTGCTTTAAAACAGATTTTAGTTCCTCTTCCGACATAATCTCATGTTTAGGGATTAACTGATGATCAAGCAGGCTGAATTTTCTCACTTTTATTACTCCTCCCTCAAAAATGTGAACGTGAACACTCTTGTGCAAAATGATGGCGGGCTCGTAGGGATTTGAACCCTAGGCCGTCTGGTTAAAAGCCAGACGCTCTGCCTGACTGAGCTACGAGCCCAATTTGTTGGGTGGATTTGCCGGGACTGCTTCACGTTCATCGACTTCGGTGTAGCGGGGGATAAAAGCACTTATGGGATATAAAGTTTTCGTGCATCCCCGGTGCATTCGAACTACTACGGTTTAGAACGACTTCCTATTACTTATATGTTTTTTATTAATGTACCTTTAAACAAAACAAAAGCAGAATCTTTATATCAGATTATTTTCACTTTTTACAAAGTAGATACAGTCATTTCTGATGGAATGTCTCTTTCCTCATTTCTTAAGTAATTATTCCGGGTGTAGCAACCAAATAAATCTTTTTATTAAAAAAAAAGGGACTTATGTCCCGCATTCCCAGTTGTTCATGTAAGCTGACTGTTCTTCAGACAGTTTGTCAATGCTGATGCCCATGGACATCAGTTTCATCTCAGCAATCCCTATGTCCAGTTCACGAGGTACTGCATGTACTCCGTCTGGCAGTTTATTCTCTGCTATGTACCTTACGCAAAGAGCCTGGTTAGCAAAACTCATATCCATGACCTCTGCAGGGTGGCCGTCACCTGCTGCAAGATTTACAAGCCTTCCGTCTGCAAGCACATATACGCGCCTGTCCATGAGCCTGTATTCTTTTATATTCTTCCTGACCGTCCGCACCGAGCTTGCCATGGCAGTAAGGTCATCAAGGTTGATCTCCACATTGAAGTGTCCTGCGTTTGCAAGGATAGCACCGTCCCTGATCACTTCAAAATCCTCCCTTTTCAGTATATCCCGGTTCCCTGTTGTGGTGAGGAATATGTCCCCTATCTTTGCAGCCTCTCTCATGGGCATTACCTGGTTACCGTCCATGCGGGCTTCAAGCGCCCGAATGGGGTCTATCTCGGTAACGATCACATTTGCACCAAGGCCCTTTGCACGCAATGCCGCACCCTTGCCACACCAGCCGTATCCGCCAATGACCACATTTTTGCCTGCTATAAGGAGGTTAGTGGTCCTCATGATCCCATCCCATGATGACTGGCCTGTGCCGTAACGGTTGTCGAAAAGGAACTTTGTCATGGCATCATTTACTGCAATGACCGGCATCTTCAGTGCACCGTCGCGCTCCATGGCCTTTAGCCTGTGAATGCCCGTTGTGGTCTCTTCACATCCTCCCAGTATCAGGGGCAAAAGGTCAGTGCGTTCTGTATGGAGCTTGAAGATAAGATCAGCACCATCATCAATGGTGATGTCTGGTTTAAAGTCAAGTACCTTATCTATGGCCTCATAATATTCCTCATTGCAGCAATCGTATTTTGCAAAACAGCAGATATTTTCCTTGTTGTGAAGTGCCATGGACACATCGTCCTGTGTGCTCAGGGGATTGCAGCCTGTGATGGCCACCTGCGCTCCGCCTATGGCCAGTGTCTCCACCAGTGCAGCAGTCTTCGCCTCCACATGCAGGGCCATACCAACTCTGTGGCCAGCAAGGGGTTTTTCTTTTTCGAACTGTTCTCTTATGATATTAAGAACGGGCATATGGTTTAGAACCCAGTCTATCTTCATATTGCCGGATTCTATCATTTCGGTATCACTCATTCCGATTCTCCATTTATTTCCTAAGATCGTTGTAGTTAAATTCTCAATTATCGATTCTTGATATGAGGCCCTTTGATCTATTAACGGCACTATCTATTACTTCCTGCTCGTCAAGTGAAAGGACCTTTCCATCTTCCATTAGCAGCCTGCCACTTACTATTGTGGTCTTGACATCCTTGCCGCTGGCTGCATATACAAGATGTGATGCAACATCGTAGACCGGTGTCAGATGGGCCTTGTTCATATCAACTATGATCATGTCAGCATTGTAACCTTCCGTCAGCATCCCACTTTTGATACCAAGGGCTTTAGCTCCATTTCTCGTTGCCATCTCAAGCACTTTACGTGCCGGAAGCACTGTTGGATCCATTGTACTGACCTTCTGCAAAAGGGCTGCTGTCTTCATTTCCTCGAACATGTCCAGATTGTTGTTGGAAGCACATCCGTCTGTTCCCAGGCAAACATTGGCACCACTGTCAAGAAGTTTGGAAACAGGACAGATTCCCGATGCCAGTTTCATATTGCTCACCGGATTGTGCGAAATGTTCACACCATATTCTGCAAGTATCCTTATATCGCCGTCCGAAAGCCAGACACAGTGAGCTGCAAGCACGTCAGGCCCCCAGAAATCGATGCCTTTGAGAAAATGTATGGAACACATGCCGAAATTCTCTTTCATGTAATTGAGCTCTGCTTCTGTTTCAAGTACATGGATATGTATCCTGACATTATCTTTTACAGCCTGCTCTTTCACTCTTATCAGAAACTCCCTGGAACATGTGTTGGGGGCGTGAGGTCCGTACATAGCAGTTATCCTGCCGCCTGCTTTCCCATTCCACTCCCTGACAAACCCACTGCCTTCTTTAAGTTCCCTGTCAGCCTTTTGCTTATCGCTAAAATCTATCATTCCATAGGAAAGTGCAGCACGGAGGCCGGCCTCCTCAACAGCCCGTGCAACCATATTCTCGTGGATATACATATCCGCAAAAGTGGTGGTACCGGAACGTATCATCTCCAGGCATGCAAGCCTTGTACCGGCATAGATGTCCTCATCCGTAAGTTTCCCCTCAGCCGGCCATATGTGGTTCTCAAGCCAGTCCTGCAAATGCATATCATCTGCATAGCCCCTGAAAATAGTCATGCCGGCATGGCAGTGTGTATTCACAAGTCCCGGCATAAGGACCGAACCTCTGGCATCGATCTCCTTCTCTGCGCTGTAACCGGTCGATGTGCCAATCTCCTTTATGATGCCATTTTCTATTACAATGACCCCGTTCTCGATATCGCCTACTTCCGGGTCCATTGTGAGAATGCAGGCATTCTTTATGATCATGTCAGCCATTATCTCTCTCCTTTGATCTTGATGATATCTTTATGATGTTTCTTCCTTCAATTGCTCCAGGTACATGCGCATAATGGTAAGCCTCTGCTCTGCGATCCCTTTTGCAGTTTCCGTGTTAAGCCTCTCAGGTATCATGAATGGTTTTCTTTCCATATAATCATAAAAGCCATCGAAAGGATCTTCGGTGTAAGCGTTCATTGAAGTCTCTTTCACGGTCCCGATGGTCTGTTTAAGTGCCCTTAAGGCTCCCATGGATACAAGGGAACGGAAGATCCCCACGGCACCTAGTGCATCGATGCGGTCCGCATCCTGGAGTATCTTAGCCTCTATGCTCTCTGCCTGCATACCTCTGCTGAAGCGATGGGAGAGCACACAGGCTACCACATGGTCTACAAGTTCCTTCCCGGCACCGTTCTCCACAAGGAACTCTCGTGCTATCTCTGCGCTGTACTCTGCATGGTTCCCGCCTTCTTTGTGCTCCCTTACGATACCCACATCATGGAGCAGGGCAGCAAGACGCAGGGTCTGAAGGTCACCACCTTCTTTTTCATATATCTTTATACATGTCCTCTCAACACGTTCTATATGGGACATGTCGTGGGTACTGGGTTCACCTTCGAGTACTCCGGTGACGAACAGGCGCGTCCTTTCTATCAGATCCATGTGATACCTCTTTCTTCAGCCTTGTTTTTCAGATTTTCCTGCATGGAATACAGGGCATCGGATATGACCCTGTCATTGTCATAGGCATCAATGATGGCATGAAGTGAATCCCGGCTCTTTCCTTTCATATCCTTTGTGAACTGGACCATGTTGCCAAGTGCCCTGGTCACGTTGTCAATTATGGATACGGTTGCAGTGAGCGATGTTCTTGACAGCGGGTTGAGGTCTATTGCAATGACAGTCTTCCCCATTTCCACAAGTCTTTGGCACCTGTCCCCATCTTCAAGGGGTACGAGCACCACATCTGCGTTAAAAATCCCTTCTTCATCAACAATGGCTCTGTCATGTGAAAGGTCCAGTCTTTTATCCCCTTTTCCTCCAAGGACGACCCCGGCACCATGGGCTTTGAGATGTTCGGATATCCTGTGGACCCTGGCATCACTCCTGTGGAAGAGATTCACCTCAAGTCTTGCACCGCTGACATCTGCAAGGGAAACCATGAGGTCCGGTACAAGGGCCGCAGTGTTACCGTTTACGGATATAATGGGATTTTCTGCAAGGAGCAGATGTGCAACCGCTGCCCTCTGGGCAATTGCTGCGGATTCTATGGTCTTCTCCCCTATAAGGTAATCAAAGGCCTCCCCCCTGCCCTGGGCAACCAGGCCCTGCTTGCTGGTAATCCCTATATCTACTCCTTCTACTATCTTCTCCCTTGTGATGAGGGATTCGTATCGCGGGTGGTCCTTCGGGATTTCTGTCATTGTATCCGTTCTCTCCTGATATTCATTTGCTGGCCAGGTGTATTTCTTTGTTCAGGTAATGGCAACGATTATCTTTACTTTAATGCGACAGCTTCTCCAAAACCCATTGTCTTCGTTGGATTTTTACAGTCGTTCTAACCCTATCTATCAATGTAAATCATAAATATGTTTTCACTTATGCTATCCGGATGCTACCAGTCCTTATCCTGAACTTAAGTACTTCCCCAAAATCTCCAAGTATTTCTTCCAGCTCACTAGCTGCTGAAGACGGAGGCATTGAGAAAACAGTATTTCCCAGCATTGCCTGGGATGCCACGACATCAATGGTTCTTGCAGCTTCTATGGCTTCCTCCACCTTTTCACTGGCAAGCCTGCTCTGTATTGTGAACTCCCTGGAGCAGAGCATGAAATTATCAGCAGACGGACTTTGCATCAGTCTTTTCATGGCTATTTTTCCTGCTTCATTGATCCCTTGTACCATTTCCGGGTCACTGATCACTGACTTTGTTGACAATTCCCCCAGAACCACACAGTACACATCGTTTTCTGAGCATGGTATACTGTCCACAGTTGCTATGGAAGGTGCTCCGGGTGTTTTTCTGATGAGTATTCCTCCGTGAGCCTGCCCTGTAACGTCTCCAAGACCGCTGCGGTTGCTGACCTCTGCCATATGTGCGATGTCATTGAGCTGGCTTGCAGTAAGGTCAAGTGATAGCGCATGGTTAAGTGCATAGGCAGTCCCAAGTGCTCCGGCACCCGATGCCCCGAAACCACATCCAACGGGTATATCTGAAATGCAGTCTATTCTTGCCGGATCCGCTGTGATTTTTTGTACGACAGAACGGATAGTATCTCCAGGCACTTCCCTGCAATTGAGGAACACCAGGGTATCTTTTATATTTCCCCCTGCCTTCACGGTGGTGCGGACTCCCCGGTCAAGCACAACTCCGCAACCGGTGGATCCTTTTTTCATGAGGTCTGCATCTTCATGTATCTGAAAAAAGCCGGTAATATGGGCCGGCGCAAAGGCAGTTGCAGTTACAATCTTTCCGGATGGCATCTATTCTTCATCCTTTGCGATCATCATGGTTATCTCATCCATAAGGACACCTGCAATAAGACTTTTAGAACCCTCTACGGATAGTTCCTCTCTTCCTGCAGCATATATCAGAGTGACACAATTACTGTCCGTTCCGATGCCGGTTTTGCTTACCTCATTGGCAACGATCATGTCAAGCCTGCAATCTTGAAGGGTCTGCCTGGCTCTTCTGTGCAATTCTTCCCTGTCAACTCCGGCCTCTGCCTTAAACCCGACTATCCTTAATCGGGGGTATGCCTTTCTGGCTTCTTTTATGAGTTTGCGGGTTGGCCGGAATGAAAGGTTAAGCTCTTCCCCGGATTTGATCTTCTGCCCGATAGCATCAATGGTATAATCTGCAATGGCAGCAGAACTTATTAGCAAATCATATCCTTTACCAAGTTCCTCAAGCACTGCATCGGTCATCTGTGTGGCTGTTTCGGCAAATATCTCGTTGATACCGGAAACGCCAAGTCTGCTCCTGTGCACAATGGTGACATCAGCACCCCTGCGATAGGCCTCCAGTGCCAGCTCGGTACCGGTCTTTCCGGATGCCCTGTTGGTCATGATGCGTATGGGGTCTATGGGTTCTGCTGTGGACCCACTTGTGATCAGTATCTTCATTCCCTGCAGGATCCTTTTCCCGGTTGCACGTTCTACTTCAAGTATTATATCCTCATTTGAAGCTATCTTGGCAATACCTTCTTCTAACCTGGGTCCGATGAAACCGATTCCCCATCCCTTAATCTTCCCTATGTTCTCCACAACGCCAGGATGATTATACATATCTTCATGCATTGCAGGCACTATCATTACAGTTTTGCCTGCACCGATGGCAGTTGTTGCAAAGGTGGTTACAGGGGTGTCATCTATGCCTGTAGCAATCTTCCCTATGGTATTGGCAGTTGCAGGTGCTATGAGCAACAGGTCCGCTCTGCCCAGTTTTCCAAAGAATTCCACATGCTCGACCTTTCCTGTTATTGAGGTGATAACCTCGTTCCCGGTGGCATAATGCAGGGCCATGGGATTGATTATGCAGCCGGCAGCCTCGCTCATGACCGCATATACATGCGCTCCCCTGCGAATGAGTTCCCGCGCAAGCTCTATGGTCCTTACGGCAGCAATGCTGCCTGTGACTGCAAGCACGATGGTCTTTCCCTGAAGCGTTCGGGATTTTGCGGACTTTATCCAGAGGGTGGGGTGTTCGTTTGGAATCTGAGGCATATTCTATCCTTTTTTGATTAAATAAGTGGATTTTTAGTATTTAAGAAGGGTGGGTAGATGAATCTGATATTTTTAGGCTCTTTTCAAAGTCGGCCTTTCAGGTGTTCTTTCCTGCATATATGCCCTATATTTCGATTTCTTCTACATTCCAGAAGCATCATCTTGCTCATGTCCGTATTCATGATCATCAGACTCCCTTCCGTGGATATTCTTTCTGTCTGTGTGTCTCTGATGGTTCCCTGCCGGAGTCACGGCATTGAATATTGCCATGCAGTTCATGATGATGTGAATTGCATTTCGAGCCTGAGTCTTGGTGGCTGTTCTGTGACTCTGTTCCTGATTTTAATTGAAATGTTTAAGAGATGTTAGTGAAAGGAGTAAGTTGTGCCAACATTTGTGATTTCGTCTGCATCCCCGGAAAATGAATGGTACATGAACTGTTTCAATCAACGATTCATCATATATTAGAGACTTCATATTATTCGTATAGTATAGTTGATGTGAAGCAGAGGTTCTAGTTTGAAGCTTGAATCTTTGAATTGTATGTGTATCGGTTTAAAGAAAAAACTAATAAATATCTTGTTATCAAAAACAATTGTTATATTTATTACTTATGGCCATAACGTTCAACTGATAATTGGAGAAATCTCTTCCAAAGATTCTGCACTATATTAGTAATGCGGTGCTGTATGAATTATTCATTATCATGAGACACTGTTCTAGCTAAAAACAACAAACTTCCTCTATTTTTTCATTTTCCTTTATAGTGTATCAGTTTGATTAATTGACACAATGTTTAAATAAAAGAAAATTACAGTGTTCTTTATCACATTGTAATAATGTGTACCGAGGTTCAAACGACAATTGCAATGTATACTTGAACCTCGGAGTTGCCCTGAGGCATAGTAATGTTAGCTTTTATTGAGTTTAAGCTTTGCGTTTCTTGCCTCGGGAGTAGTAAAATGAGGTACAGAAAATGAAACAAAATAGAATGACAATTGCATCGTTGTTGATAGCGATGCTGATATTGGGTATGGTGTTTGTGCCAGCTGCAAGTGCTCAGGATAATGACAATGGTTCAAATGAAAAAATCGTGCAAACATATCAAAACACTAAATTTGCTCAAATCGTTCACGATTTTTCAGATCCCATTACTATAAAAGAACTGAATGAAACCAGAGAAGCAATAATCAACAGCTACAGGGAAGAGAAAGGGAATACAAGCCGACCAATATTATACTCAATCCCTCAATTATCTAAAGGAGAGAGTATTGTAGCATACTGCTTTAGAATTAATGATGATGGGACCACAAGCCAATATGTTGGAAGAGTCAGTGATGAAGAATCTGTTATTAAAATAGAAGAGAGAGTTAAAGAATGGTATAATAATGAGGTCTTGAACCCTGCTGAAGGCAATGCAATTAAGACTCTTGAATCAATTTCCAATAATATGAACTCAAGTTCGTCCAGAAGTGGAGCAGAATGGAGCGATCCATGTAGATTTTATGATGATAAATATCAGTCTCCTTATGGAGGTGTCACGAATAATTATGAAATGTATGTACTTTACAATGATGGTAGTAGTACAGTAGACTGGTTTGCCATCGTTCAGGAATTCGGACTTGAACCTGGTTACACTGCATATACGCCATCTGTATGGAAGAACTATATTGGATATGCTTACCAGGAATGGTGTGATGGTACTTTAGGCAACGAACAATTGTATAGCTATAGGCCAAATGGACCTTATACGGGACAAACATCACAAGGAGTGACAATAACAGGAGGATCTGGAGGAGCATCAGCCGGAATCACATGGACATACAGCCAGCCTGACGTATCAACAGTATGTTATTGTAGTACGAATACAGACATTGCTAAATGGAAAGTAACATGCAATAGTGGAGCAGCTCAAACCTCTACAGTTGGTATAAATCCAGGAAGTACATGTAGTGCAACCCAACATAGTAGTGGAAATTATAAGATTTTGGATGTAAAAGGAGTAGGTGTGTTCAGAGAAAGCATTCTGTCATCTAAAACCTTAACAACCACATCTTCACCATACATAAGTTATTAACGAAAATAAGAAGTATTGCTGCTTTAAGCAGTAATTTCTCATTTTTTTTAGAAGGAAAGCGAAATGAAAAAAAAGTATATCGTAATTATGATATTAATTGCTTTTACTTTAATATTTAATATCCTTATTCCTGTAGAATTGGAAGGCGTGGTTGAATCAAAAGCAGTGAATGGTAGAATGAGTGGGGACATTGTAGAAGGAATCGTATTCAACGTTCCATACTCAGACGAACCATGGATACAAGTAGAAAACAAAGATTTTGAAGATTTTTTTCCTTCAGAAGACAAAAATGTTTTTGTCAACGATTCGTTACACCAGCTAATGCAAAGGAAATATATTAACATTGATTACATTGTTACAATACAAGTGAAATCTCTGGACCCTGTTAATGGCTTGGTGAAGGGGCAAAGTTGTGCTTATTTGGTTGATCGAAGTGACTTTAATAGTGTGAAAATCGGGGATAATGTCACTTGCAAAATCTCGCGCCACAAAAAATCTACAATTAACAGGATTATCGTCACTCCTAATCTGAAACGGGCACACTAAGGATCTGATTGATCATTAGATGCCCGAAAATCATCGGCTATGCAGAAATCCTATTTAAATAACTATCAATCAGCAAAATTTATCAAATAAATCAATATCTAGGGGCACATTACAAATATTTAGAATATGGTAATCGCTTGAATATCGAGTTTTTCTACAGAGGTTGGAATACTATAAAGGAAAACAAAATGATATTGTAAGGAATAATGAATGTGAAGCCCACGAGATCACAGAAGAGTATGTGCACAAATTACTCATTAACAGTATCAAGGGCTGGATAATCCTTGTGGTCGATGACCACTGTGGCAACAGGATAATCGGAGAGATACATCCTACAGCCCCAATCTCAGTGCCCTTTCCGGTGTTCTTTCCTGTATATATGCCCTATATTTCGATTTCTTCTAATTCCAGAAGCATCATCTTGCTCATGTCCGTATTCATGATCATCAGACTCCCTTCCGTGGATATTCTTTCTGTCTGTGCGTCCCTTATGGTTCCCTACTGGAGTCACGGCATTGAATATTGCCATGCAGTTCATGATGATGTGAATTGCATTTCGGGTCTGAGTCTTGGTGGCTGTTCTGTGACTCTGTTCCTGATTTTAATTGAAATGTTTAAGAGATGTTAGTGAAAGGAGTAAGTTGTGCCAACATTTGTGATTTCGTCTGCATCCCCGGAAAATGAATGGTACATGAACTGTTTCAATCAACGATTCATCATATATTAGAGACTTCATATTATTCGTATAGTATAGTTGATGTGAAGCAGAGGTTCTAGTTTGAAGCTTGAATCTTTGAATTGTATGTGTATCGGTTTAAAGAAAAAACTAATAAATATCTTGTTATCAAAAACAATTGTTATATTTATTACTTATGGCCATAACGTTCAACTGATAATTGGAGAAATCTCTTCCAAAGATTCTGCACTATATTAGTAATGCGGTGCTGTATGAATTATTCATTATCATGAGACACTGTTCTAGCTAAAAACAACAAACTTCCTCTATTTTTTCATTTTCCTTTATAGTGTATCAGTTTGATTAATTGACACAATGTTTAAATAAAAGAAAATTACAGTGTTCTTTATCACATTGTAATAATGTGTACCGAGGTTCAAACGACAATTGCAATGTATACTTGAACCTCGGAGTTGCCCTGAGGCATAGTAATGTTAGCTTTTATTGAGTTTAAGCTTTGCGTTTCTTGCCTCGGGAGTAGTAAAATGAGGTACAGAAAATGAAAATGAATGCAAAATTTAGGATAGGTGCGCTGCTTGTATCTATGTTATTGGTGAGTACTGTTTTTGTGTCTTTTGGGAGTGGACTCACTGAGAAATATTCGACTGCAGTTGCAACAGATAAAAGTATAAGCTATACTGAAAGTGAGCTAAGAACTCTTTATGAGAAATATGGTATAACTGAAAATGATTTGAAATTTGCTAATGACACACTTCCTTACTATTTAGAAGGAACAATTCTAGACAGTGAGTTGAGAATTATAGCAAGCAAAACTGGTAAACCTCCCAAAGATTCTAAAGAAGGGAAAGATTATGATTTGGTGATAAGCCATAAAGAAATGTTTGATATAATAGATGAAGCTAGATCTCAGTATTTCAAAAAATATGGAGTAGACCCTGCAGATCCTAAGATTGATATTGTCAATGGTTATGCTCTTCCAAAAAGTGAAGTTAAAAAGTTGGTTGAAAGTAGGAAAGTAACCATGGAACCCGCAGTTTCAGAAGAGGAAATGCACAGCTTCAGTGACGATTTAGATAACGTTCCTTTGTTTTCGACATTATCGGTAGGCACAAATCCGTATGCTATAAATGGGATTATTAATGAATATATATTCGTTGCAAAAGACACAAGACACAAGCCAACGCAAGCCATTACCACGGATACTCACGATGCACTTTATCGGTTTGAGGATTTTGGCATTGGAGTAAACGTTTACTGGTATTGGAATTATTGGGATGCAAGTGATGTTAGTCCAGCGAATAGTGCTAGTATGGCAATTGCTGATCTATATGAAGATACAGCATGGCGCCGGAGCTATGCAAATGATATGGTGATTGGTTGGACGCATAACATGGACAAAAATGGGATTGCTTATGGAAGTTGGGCTTTTGCATTATGCGCGGATACTGCAGATGGCGCGGATTGGCCACATGATAGTATTGTTCAGCATGAAGTATCCCATAATTTTGATGCAGCAGATCAAAATTCTGCATTGCACCCTGCTTGCATAATGAAATATGTATCTGCATATTCGGGTATTGATGTATGGTGTACTTCTTGCGGGATAACCGTAAACAATGGGATATATAATTAACATTTCATTTTGAAAACATCAACACATATGCTGTTTCCATGATAAGAGGGAAAAAATGAAGAAACCATACGTATTTATTGCTATTGTAACAGCAATTGTGATATGCTTTGCTGCGATGCCTTTCTTTTTTGCGGGGGACCCTCTTCCTCTTTTTTCAGTTGATAATAAAGATGTTATTGAACATAAAGTTGTAATTGAGATGTTCGATTCCACAAATAAATCACTATTGAAGGAAGCGTATGAGCTAACCCCTGATAAATATATCAGTCTATCAAAGCCAACATGGTTATTATTAAAACTTTCTCTTCCTCCAGGAAGGACAGAAGAATATACAATCAAAGTTACTTTGGAGGATAATCTTACAAATCAATTTCAGATGAATTTGGGATTATGGAATAGTTTTGACATAATATTGTATAATTATAGTTCAGAATATCCCGTAGTAATAAGACAAATAACTGTATGATAATTTCCAGTCAAGCTTCTCATGTGTCAGGAAAAAAATAATCAAATTAAGGTAACTATTCAGCCTGATAAAAACACTATCAACCGAAACCTTAAAATAAATTTGAGACCTAAATTTTATTAGGATTATTTATTTTGATTGTTGCTATTGATTGCTTTTTTGATTCTTAGGTTGTTATTGAGCAAACATCTCCGTTTCGATGAAATCAGTATCTATAGGCCGATTGTTGTAGGCTGAATAGTTACTAAAGGAAAACAAAATGATATTGTAAGGAATAATGAATGTGAAGCCCACGAGATCACAGAAGAGTATGTGCACAAATTACTTATTAACAGTATCAAGGGCTGGATAATCCTTGTGGTCGATGACCACTGTGGCAACAGGGTAATCGGAGAGATACATCCTACAGCCCCAATCTCAGTGTGTTCTCCCATGTATTCGAGCACCTGACCATCGCCGTGCATCCATCCTTTCAAAGACAGGGAATCGGCAGGATGCTTTTCACTGCCATGCTTGAAAAGGTAAGAACAGAACACCCCGAGGTTCTCAGGGTCGAGCTGATAGCAAAGGAGAGCAACCATGCTGCTCGGTGTCTTTACAGATCTCTTGGATTCAGGGAGGAGGGCAGGATGGAAAAGAAGATAAGGAGAAAGGACGGCGTATTTGAGGCTGATATTCCAATGGCTTGGTTCAATCCTGATTTTGTTAGATGATTGCCGTGTCTTTTACATGATCACAGATTGAGACTATTTGTTCACTGGTGTGTTGCAAATAAGTGCTTATATAGCTATATACATCAATAAGGCAGATGTTTAAAACTGCCGGCCATAAATAGATATCTATTAATATCATAATGTCCGAAAAAACTCTCAAAGAGGGCTTATTATGAGGATAGGTACTAAAAAAGCAATAGCGATACTTTTTATTCTCCTGTTTGCCATATCTGTTACAGGATGCACTTCAGATGATACGGCAAGTGGCAATGGTGATGTTGGTTTGAATGCAAACAGCGATAACAAAGGTGAAGAGTTTACCAATTCCATAGGTATGGGATTCCAGCTTATAGAAGCGGGTACTTTCAATATGGGCACAGCCAGATATGCCTATTCCCAGCCGATCCATGAAGTAAGGCTGAGGAATTCATTCTACATTGGAAAGCATGAAGTTACACAGGCACAGTGGGAGGCGGTCATGGGAAGCAACCCCTCGCAGACAAAAGGCGATGACCTGCCGGTAGAAAGTGTTTCATGGAATGATGTTCAGGAATTCATCGACAGGCTCAATGAGATGGAAGATACTACAAAATACAGGCTTCCAACAGAAGCTGAATGGGAATATGCTGCAAAGGCAGGTACTACCACTTCCTACTCCTTTGGTGAAATCGGTGCAAAGGAAGGTCCTTTCCTGAAAGACTATGCATGGTATCAGGCGAACTCCTATGACAGGACACATGAAGTTGGTGAAAAACTACCCAACCCATGGGGCCTTTACGACATGCATGGGAATGTGGCGGAACTCATGCAGGACAGCTGGGTGGATAATTATTCAGGTGCAAAGGAAGATGGCAGCGCAGTAGACAAAGGTGAAAGCTCTCTCAGGGTTGTCAGAGGAGGCAGCTATTCAAGCAAAGAGAATGCGCTGGAATCTGCATACAGGACCAGGGTTGATCCAAGGGACGGGAACCCAAACACCGGATTCAGATTGGTAATGGATGTATGATATCCTTTTCAAAAGGATATATCATAATATGTTTTAAAGCAGATGCACGCTGATAACATTGCATCTGCATCATATCTTTTCAATTTTACATTAATTGCGGTTTGCTACTTTTAATACCTGCCACCAAGGTACACGTTCTTTATGGCTTCGTTCTCAAGTATCTCTTTCCCGCCTTCAAGGACCACTTTGCCATCTTCGAGCAGGTAGGTCCTGTCGGCAAGTTCGATGGCCTTTTTAGCATTTTGTTCTACAATAAGCATCGAGATACCATCAGACCTGAGACTGGCAATGGTTTCAAAAAGTTCCTTCTGCAATTTGGGACTCAGTCCCAGGGATGGTTCGTCCATCAGCAGTAATGCAGGCCGCTGCATGAGGCTGCGCCCAAGGGCCAGCATCTGCTGCTGTCCGCCGCTTAAAGTGTAAGCAAGCTCTTTTTCCTTGGCATGCAGGTCCGGGAATTTAGCATATACTTTTCCAAGTCCTTCTTCGACTACATCCGGGGCAAATATCTGGTCTGCGCCTATCATCAGGTTCTCCCTGACTGTAAGATTGCTGAAATTTATCTTGCCCTGGTTAAGATAACTGATTCCCAGCTTTATTATTTCATGTGTCCTAAGGCCGGTGATGTCCTTGCCCCTGAAGAGCACCTCACCTGAACTGACATCCGATATATTGAATATCGATTTGATAACTGTGCTCTTTCCGGCACCGTTTGGACCAATAAGTGCAACAATCTCGTTCTTGCCCACTGATATGTTCACACCTTTCAATACCTTCAATTCACCATATCCGGAATAAAGGTCCTTTATTTCCAGCATTCAGATCCCTCTTCACTTCCTCCAAGGTATGCTTCCAGCACACATGGGTTGTTCTGTATCTCTTCCGGAGCACCTTCTGCTATGACCCTGCCTGCATCCATGACGAAGATATGGTCCACAAGGTCCATTACGAAATTCATGTCATGCTCTATGAGCAGTATGCTTTCTCCCCTTCTGTTCAGTTCACGAAGTATGTCCTTTATGGAGCTCCTCAGTCTGGGATTGACACCTGCCACAGGTTCATCCAGCATCAGCAGGGAGTGGGGTTTTGCAACAGCAATTGCCAGATCAAGTAATTTCCTCTGGCCGTAACTGAGATCTGTCGCGTAAGTATCAGGTGTTTTGTCCAGTCCCACCAGGTCCATGACCTCCTGTATCTGTTGGTTTTCAAGGCCTTTTCCTTTAACAAGGCTGGCCATAAGTTTCTCATCGGAGTCTGACATGGCTATTTGCAGGTGTTCCCTTATTGTCAGGTTCCGGAATAGCTTCACATCCTGGAATGTCCGTGATATTCCCAGCCTTGCAAGTTCATAGTCTTTCAGCCGTGTAACATCCTGTCCCTTGAATTCAATGATACCGCTATCAGGTTTGATGAGTTTGGATATGACATTGAACATCGTAGTCTTGCCTGAGCCGTTAGGTCCGATTATGGCTGTTATCCGGTTCTCTTCAACAGTAAAAGTGCAGCCATCGATGGCCCGGATCCCACCAAATCTCTTGTGGATGTCTCTGCATGAGAGGATCATTCAAGGTCCACCTTCCCGAAAATCCCTCGTGGTCTTAGCATAAGTATAGTTATCAGGATCACCGCATACATCGCCTGTCTTGCAGGCCCCAGGACTGAGCTGGGCAGGTCAAGCATTCTCAACACCTCGGGAATGTAGATGATAAGCGCAGTTGCCGCAATGCTTCCTTTTATGGATGCCAGTCCTCCTACGATAACGATGGTCAGCACCAGTATAAGCTCGCTTATGTAAAATGATGTAGGATCGATAAATGTGATGTAGTGTGCATACAGGCTTCCCGAGATGCCTGCAAAGAATGCAGATATCATCATTGCTTTGTACTTCAGGCTCAGGGTATTCTTCCCCAGGACCCTCAGGCATACTGCATTGTCCCTTGTTGCCTCAAGCAGTTTTCCAAAGGGTGAATTCACTATCCTGTACATGATGAACACAGAAATGGCACAGACAAGCAGTACGAAGATAAGGTACTGTTCATTGGTGCGGATAGTAAAGTCAAAGATCGCGGGTTTTGGTATGCCCGGTATCCCCATGGCACCCCTTGTGACATCGCGGAGGTTGAGCAGCAGGGAGTAGACAACAAAACTGAAACCCAGGGTTGCCATTGCCAGATAATCACCTTTCAGTTTATCAGTGGCTATTACAAGCAGGTACCCGAATACGGATGCAAACAAGCCGGCAGCGATCATTGCTGCTATATATGTAAGTCCTTCCAGGGCCAGCAAGGCCGAAGTATATGCCCCGATCCCAAAAAATGCCACATGTCCAAGATTAAGGAGTCCGGTGTATCCCAGGGCAAGGTTAAGGCTTACTACCAGTATTATATATATCAATATCAGGATGATTATATGGGTCTGGTATGCCGAGAATATCATTTGTCAAACCTCCCTTCTTTTCTGCCAAGTATCCCATTAGGTTTGAAGAGCAGGAACAGGAACAACAGAGAAAAGGCTATTGCATCCTTATATCCTGAAGGCAGTACAAGTATCCCCAGGTTCTCTGCCATGCCCAGCACAAAGGAACCTACTATGGATCCGGGTACGTAGTTGATCCCTCCGATAACAGCACCGGTGAATCCTTTTATCATAAGGTTTGTTCCCATGAAAGGTGACAGGTTCTGCTCCAGTGCCACAAGTATGCCGGCTACGCCAGCAAGGGCAGAGCCGATCAGGAATGAAAAGTCGGAGATCCTGATATGATCGATTCCAACAATACTTGCAAGTTCCTTATTGTTGGAGACCGCACGCATGTTCCTTCCAAGTTTGGTTTTCTGCATGAACTGGTACAGCATAATGAAAATGATAAAGGATATTATAAGTATGACTATCTGCAGCATGGTCATGGTGATGCCACCCGGAAAGGTGATACCCCTTGAAACCTCTATATATCCTATCAGCTTAACCCCGGAGCCGAATGCTATCTGGATGATGTTCTGGAAAAAGATAAGTATGCCTATGCTGGCTATGAGCAGAATTACATTAGATGATCCTCTTCTTTGCAGTGGCAGGTATATGAGCCTGTACATCGCCAGTCCGAACAAGGCTGAAAGAAGGATAGTTACAAGGCAGGTTGCATAAAATGGGGTTCCTGCCAGGGTGAAAAGCCAGTAGACCATATAACCCGCAGCAACAACACTTATACCATGGGCAAAGTGCATGAAGTTGTTTGTAGAATAGATAAGTGAGTAACCTGCTGCAACAAGTGCATATATGGATCCTGTGATCAGTCCGTTAATGATGGATTGTGCCAGTAGTGACATTTTTCCCCCTCTTCATGGTTTTGTTTTTAATAAAAAGGTGTGGAGGATATTTATTCCTCCAGTGTCACAAAAGCCCCATCCTGGACTTCTACAAGTACATATCCTCCTTCAACATCTCCTTTCTCATTGAATTTTATATGACCCGAGGCACCATCGAATTCCATCTCATACAGTGCATTCTTTATTTCCTCACCTGTTGTCGCTCCCTGTTCGATTGCCATGATTATGGCCCTGGCGGCATCATATGCCTGGGCAGCAAATGCAGGCGCTTCTTCTCCGTATGCATCCATGTATTTCTGCTTGAACTCCTCGGATTCCGGACTCACCGATGTGATGATTATGCCTTCTACAGAGCTTCCAAGTTCAAGTATCGAAGCCACTTTCAGCCCTTCTGAACCATATATGTTTGCATCTATTCCGATCTCTGTTATCTGGCGCAGAAGTGCAACACTGGAATCAGGTGTATTGCTTACAATATAGATCACTTCAGGATTGGAATTCTTTATCTTGCTAAGTTGCGTCCTCATGTCAGATGAACCTGCTTCGTATGTCTCGTCTGCGACTATTTCCCCGCCAAGTGCTGTGAATTCCTCAGTAATTATACCTGCAAGCCCGTTCCCATACTGGTCGTTAGTGTAGAGCAGTGCAAGTTTTGTGAAGCCTCTTTCGTGCATGGTGTTTGCTGCAAAGATGCCCTGTCCGTCATCTCCAGGTATGGTTCTGAATATATAGTCTCCTGCATCAGATATGTCAGTGCTTGTAGATGCAGGTGAGATCATAACTACCTGATTTTGCTCTGCAATAGGTGCAGCTGCCAGGGTTGCGGCTGATATAAGGTCACCGATAACTGCCTGGACGTTGTCAACACTTACCATCTTGTTCATAGCAGTTGCAGCTTCCCTTGTTTCAGATTTCGTATCCTCTGTAACAATCCTTACATTTGGAAGGTCTGCTTCCTCAAATGCAAGCATGGCACCATCCTTGGCAGCGTTACCATAAACCGCTGCACCGCCTGTGTATGGTCCCATGATCCCTACTACAATCATCTCTTCTTCGGTCTCTTCAGGTGTCTCCGTGTCTGCACAGCCTGCAGCAAACAGAATTGCCAGAGCGACCAGGATTACAATAAATATCGTACCTGTTCTCATGTTTCACTCCTCTTTTTGTCAATAAATGATTATAGTTGGTTTATTGTCGCTGTATATATCTTTTTTTGTTTTTCTGTTACTGAAAATTCACTTCACAATCTAATTTATTTGAAATTAAATAGACAGGTTATATATTCAGTAAGTTTCTATCTCTCATAAATGATAGAGAAGGAAAAGATCGTTGATAACATCAGTTCCATTTTCAACAGGTACTCCGGAAAAGAGGAACTGGAAAGAGAAATTAACAAGCTTAATTCGCATATAGTTGAGCTTGAACTGGACGTGAGGACCGCAAACCTAAGGTATGAAAAAAGTACCGTATCCGAAAAGAAAGCCATTGCTGCAAAGCAGGAAGCAGAAGAGAGGCTTAAAGCTGCAGAGGTAAGGCTTTGTACACTGGAACACGAGCTGGAAAAAAGAACCGCAGGTGGTCCGGGCAATATCTCGTTCACAAGGGTTGATCAGTTCGGCAAACAACAGGCTCATGAGTTCCTGAAATCCCTTTCATCTGTGAAGTACCCCCAAGGCTCATTGATCACCGTCCATATTGCTGCAGGGGAGCAACTTAAAAGCCTGAAGGACTATTCCGTGCTTTCAGAGAGAATAGACAATGAGACCATCGCACTTGTGGACAGGATTGATTCATCCACAGGTTTTGTTCTTTTCCATTCTCCTGATCATCTGATAAATGAGCTTATGGTTCCTCCGGCACCTTTCAAAAGATCTTACTGGAGCTCAGCTACATCTTTTGATACTGCTGATGTGGCAGATTCTTTGAATTCACAAAGGAGCATATGCGTTCTGGTGGCACACGCAGGTGAGTCTTTTGTGGGATATTCCCTTGACTCTCAGGAGTTCGATTCTTTCCAGGTAATAAAGAGCAGCGTGAAGGCCAAGCATGCAAAAGGAGGCTTCAGCCAGAGAAGGTTTGAACGCCTCAGGGATGAGGATATCGATCATCATATAGGCAAGGTGAGGTCCTCTCTGCGCGACCTGCTTGAAGAATTCAAAGGAAACATCGATTGCCTGTTCATAGCAGGTGATCTGCAGCTTGCAAGGCAGATAACTGCCGATATTCCGATAGACATCGAACAGGTCTTATCTTCCTCAGAGATCCGTATAGAAAAACATAATATTTCCGATATACTGAAACAACTGTTCACGTTTCGCAGGTACAGGCTATAGAGGTTGGTCTGGAATATGGTAAGCAAGGAAGAGATTTGTGGCATGATCGATGCACTTGGTGCCCTGACCATTGAAGAGATATATTCTGTTTCAAAGGAGATCTCACTGCTCAGGGGCGATGTGCCTTTGACATTGCCATCAATAGAGGAGATCTGTACAGAGGCTGAAAAAGAGCATATTGTGGTGGTCGTTTCATGGGAAGAGGTTAAAGGAGCTGAGGAAAGTGATCTTTCCTATTATATATCAGGACCTGGTGCGTTTCCGGAAGTTCCTTTCGAATTGAGTGAGGCCATTGACATACTTGAAATGGAAAAAAGGGAAGTTGAGCTTAGCAGGGTGGCTTCCAGGCTCAGCAGGAACCTCCATAGAAGGATAAAGAACCTTGAGAGCAGCATCGATTCTGTCAATAGGGGAAAGGTTCACCAGAAAGACCTTGAAAACCTGGAGCACAGGTATAGCGATATACTGAACCAGTATTATGATTACAGTTTCTGGCTTGCGGATAGTATGTCCGGCCTTGAGGAAGAGATACGGACACTCAGCAGCAGGCTGGAAGCTATCAGGTCGGCACAAGGTATTTGAGTTTTAGGGATTATCAGGTATCCATATGGCAAGAGACAGGCGTGACAAGTATTACTGGAAAGCCAAGGATGAAGGATTTCGTTCAAGGGCATCCTATAAGCTTTTCCAGATCAATGAAAAACATCATCTTATAAAAGAAGATGATACTGTAGTGGATCTGGGTGCAGCTCCGGGCGGCTGGCTTGAAGTTGCAAAGCAGATATCCGGTGGAAGGGTTGTTGGTGTTGACCTTAAAAGGATATCTCCTATAGAGGGTGTCGAGACGATAGTTGGCGATATCACGGCTGACAGGACCATTGAGAAGATCCTTGGACTTGTAGGGAAGGCAGGTGCAGATGTTGTTATTTGCGATGCGGCACCCAACCTCAGCGGGAACTGGAGTCTTGACCATGCAAGGTCTGTTGACCTTACAAGGTCAGCTCTTGGATGTGCAAAAAAGATTCTCAGACCCGGGGGGCATTTTGTTGTAAAGGTCTTCCAGGGAGATATGTTCAAAGGTGTACTCGAAGAGATAAGGGATAATTTCGCGTTTACACGCTCCTATTCTCCCAGGGCTTCAAGGTCCCAGAGCGCTGAGATATATGTCATCGGCAAAAAGTTTTTGACTTCTCCTGTCAGACGGGGCGATGAGTTTGATGTGGATATAAAAGAACTGGGTTCAAGTGGCGATGGTGCGGTCATGATAGATAGTTTTGTTGTCTTTGTCAAAGGGGTTGAACCCGGGGACAGTGTGAGGATTAAGATACAGGATGTAAAGCCAAACTTTGCATTTGCGGAAGTTATTGAAAGAAAAGTTTGATCATTGCTTACTTCTGCTCTTGTTCTGCTTCCATTGAAAGATCTGTGTTCATTACTTCATGACTTATAATATATACTTATTAATTTAAATAATATATTTCTTATAATAGATTAGCAGTTGTACTAGTTGTATTTATAGTACCAGCACTTTCTTTATTGAGGGTATTTTTAAGAACAGTCCTGGGAAAATCACAGAATGTGATCATATGAATGATGAAGTCCCTGCTCCACAATCCGGTCGCAAGCATGTATATGTGGCGTTTGCCATTATAATGGTCATTGCTTCAGGTTATTTTGTATTTGGGGACTATATACAAAAGCAAAAGACATTGTATGAAGTGGATTCCTTATGGGAGAAGGCATCATCCCTGCGGGGAGAAGGTAATTATGATCAGGCGCTGGAAGTTTACAATTCCGTATTCGGCCTGATATCTTCGCATGATTTCCCACGTGAGTACGGTATGAACCACTACTACCGTGGCAGGACATATGAAGATATGGCTTCTGCAGATAGTGCCAATGCTTCAAGTAACCTGCAAAATAGCATATATGCCTATGATTCCTCCCTGAAATCCATTACTGGGGACAAATATCCGGCTGAACATGCCCGTGTACATTACGGTCTGGGTGATGCACATCTGAAGCTGTACGGCTTCCAGGCTAATACCGACCTTCTTTTAAGGTCTGTTATTCATTATAACAAAGCCCTGGATTATTATTCGTTGGCTGTGGATCCGATGTATTTTGCTGCTACAAATAACAAATTAGGGACTGCCTGGCGTAAGAAGGGTAACGTTCAGGGCAATGCAACAGATCTGGAGATGGCACATGATGCATATGAACGTTCTTTAAAGGTTTTCAGCAAAGAAATCTATCCTGTGGAATATGCAGGAGTTCAGAACAATCTTGGTAACCTCTATCTTGAAATGTCTGAATTCGGTGATAAAGAGGATAACATAAATAATGCAATCGATGCTTTCAACAAAGCCCTTGAAGTTTATACGATCGAAAAACGTCCCGTTGAGTATGCCACTGTCCAGAATAATATTGGGAATGCTTATTTTGCCATGTCGGGAACAACGAATAAAGAATATAATGTTAAAATGGCGGTAGATGCCTATAATGAGGCATTGAAGGTCTTTACTGTGGGGCTTTATCCACAGGAACACGACGGAGTGATCGCTAATATTGCAAGGGCCTATAAAAGTCTTTAATGAAGACTCCGACGGACATTTAAAAGGCTATTATGATTTTTCCTTCCGGTTTTTTCTTTCGTATGAATGGCTTTATGTAATTTCAGGACATTTCAGGAATTATAGGATTTAATTCTTTGAGGTAAGGTTTCTTTATGATAGATATGCACACTCACTCTATTTTCAGTGATGGTGAGCTCATACCCAGTGAACTTGTAAGAAGGGCGGTGGTTCACGGATACAGGGCAATAGGTATCACTGACCACGTTGATTTCACAAATGTGGAACACGTCATCAAAAATGTAAGCAAGGCAAAATACCTTGAGGATGAGCTTGATATCCAGGTCAAGGTAGGTGTAGAGATAACCCACGTGCCTCCACGTAAGATAGCTCCTCTTGCAAGGCTGGCAAAAGAACTGGGTGCAGAGGTGATCGTGGTACATGGTGAGACCATAAACGAACCGGTGATGCCAGGCACCAATGCAGCATCCGTTGAGCTTGCAGATGTGGACATACTTGCTCATCCAGGTTTTATTACAATAGAGGAAGCTGAGACTGCACGGGATAACGATGTGTGTCTTGAGATCACTGCCCGCAATGGCCATAACCGGACAAACGGTCATGTTGCAAGGATCGGTATGGAAGCAGGCGCTACCCTAGTTGTGGATACTGATGCTCACAGCCCGGACAACCTGATCACAAAGGAATTTGCCCTCAAAGTAGCCATGGGTGCAGGATTGACCGATAAGCAGGCACAGGCTGTACTTGACAATTCTCTCCGTTTCCTGAGATGAAACTTTCTACATTTTCCATTCCCGGAATGTTCACTAAATTGATAGATATCAGCACCGGAATCTCTGCAGATACTCCTGTATATGAGGGTGACCCGGCACCTCTTATTGAAAAAGTTTCCTCCATCGGCAAAGATGGTTTTGTGGTGTCCAGGATAAGTATTGGTACTCACACAGGTACCCATGTTGATGCGCCTGCGCATATAATAGCGGGTGGGAAATGTGTTGATGAACTGGATCCATTGTCTTTTATGGGAAAAGCTATGCTGCTGGATCTTTCTAAGGGCGAGGGTCGTATCACCGCTGATGAGCTGGATGAATATTACATAAAAAATCCCGACAAAGAGGATGTGGATATCCTCCTGCTCAAAACTGATAATGAACCTTCTCCGCATAGTCTATTAAAATCTCAAAGGTTGCTTGCGGCAAGCGCAGGCAACTGGGTGCTGGAACATGGCTTCCGCTTAGTGGGCGTAGATACACTGTCAGTTGACGCAGATTCCTCTCTGCCCAATCATCATCTTTTTCTGCGCAATGGTTTAAACATTGTTGAACTTTTGAACTTGTCGCATGTAGAAGCAGGTACCTATATCTTCATATGTCTTCCTTTGAAGCTTATCGGCTGCGATGCTTCGCCTGCACGGGCTATTTTGATTCAAAGGTCTTCTATCATCTGATTATGCTCGGGGTTCTGTGTATATTATCACAGGTTATTTTAAATACCATTCCCGTTATACTTCGATATATAAATCCGTATTTAGATATTAAACTGGCAATATCTATAAGACCGATTCAAAACTATTAAATAACAGAATTAATATAGTATAACTCGCAATATAATCCTGTTACACGATTGCTAAAACGTTTCATGAGGGAATCGCACGAAAGCAAATCAGAAGCACTTAATGCACAGTGACAACCGTGCACAGGTAGGTATAGGTACACTTATCATCTTCATATCAATGGTACTTGTGGCAGCAGTAGCCTCTGCTCTTTTGATCAAGACATCCGGTGTGCTGCAACAGAAAGCCTCCCAGACAGGCCAGGAAACAACAAGAGAGGTTGCCTCCAACATGCGTATCGATCGCGTGGAAGGTGAACGTGCATCATATACTACCGTGACCGTTACAGATGGTGTGCTCTCTGATACTAATTTAACTTGTTCCCGGGGTGGAATGATCGAATGGTTGTCTTCTTCAGGTGCATTTAATATTTCTGTTGATGGTGAAGCTCCTACTTCTGTAGAGGATGGTTCCTACTACGAACATCGCTTTTCGCGTTCAGGCTCTCATAATTTCACTGTAACCGCTACTTCAGGCAGTACATCGGGTACGATAACAGTAAGTGATTCGGTAGAATATGGTGAGATTACCAAGTTACATATTTCAGTATCTCTTGGTCCTGGCAGTGAGGACGTTGATCTTTCACAACTGATCATCTATCTGTCAGACGGTTCACACGTTGCCAATGTGAGGTATGATACAGCAGATACAAGCGTTGCGATACATAAACCGACATCTGAGTACTTCTCAGTGAGTCCCATAAGAACCCGTGATCAAACCGTGTTCAAAGCCACGCAACCTGTATTAAGGACAGGGGATATCATGGAAGTAGTAGTCGATATACGAAGGGTTTTCCAGGCAGATGATGAGGATTACCAGGGTCTGGCACCAAGAACTGAAGTATCTTTCCAGGTGAGGCCGGAAGCCGGTGCTCTTGTGGTTTTCGACTTCACGACACCGGGTGCTTACTTTGATGAGAAGTACATCCTGCTGAGATACTGATGCCCCTTAAAAGCGGGACATGGTATATTTTTTATCTTCAAGGACAAGTTCGAACTTAAATGTTCCTGCAACAGGTCCTTCAATTACAATTCCTCCTATCTGATCAGCCGGCTGTATTCTATCAGGTACCCATCTTCCTTCTTCATCCAATGTCCCTCTGATAAAATCTATAAGTTCACCATCAATAATGTACCTGTTCCTGGCGCCATTTTCATACTGACAGATGATGGTATTGTTTTCCTGTGTCCATTGAGTATCGCTAAGGTTGCCATTCATATCCGGGTCCGGGTCAACGCCCAATGCCAGATAGCTTACATCAGGCAGGTAAAGCTCAAGATTGCATACGGACCCTGCCGGTGCATTCAGCTCATAAAGGCTTCTTGCATATCCGTTCTGAATGCTCATCAGTCCGATGGCAGCATCATTTATCTGCTTGCTATCCTTTGCACCCGAATACAGAGGGGATACATTGTTCCAGGAAAATGCAACCAGAAGAATAATAGCACCGGTTATTGACAGGTAGAATACCATTTTAAGAGGGATTGTGTCAGCAGCCCGGGTATCTGCCAAAAATGATCTTATTTTAGAGCCCATGCACCTCCTTTTACTGCTGTCCTGTTTTATTAGTCCTTAATTAGTCCTCATAATCAAGCCATTCAAGGAACTTATCAAGCGCCCTTCTGCGATGGGATACCTTGTTCTTTTCCACATCTGACAGTTCCCCAAAGGTCATTCCGTTGTAATCGAATATCGGGTCATACCCGAATCCTCCGGTCCCCAGTTCTTCGAAGGCAATCTTTCCTTCCACAGTCCCTGTGAATGTGAGCGGTTCAGCTCCCGGTTCACAATAACCGATGACAGACTTGAAAACTGCTGACCTGTCATTTTCATCTTCCATTATCTTAAGAACCCTTTTGTTCCCCAGGTTCTTCTCCACAAAAGCCGAATACGGACCCGGGAACCCATTCAGAGCATTGATGAAAAGCCCGGAGTCATCAACCATTACCGGCATTCCAAGCTTTCCAGCTGCCCATAAGGCACCGTATGCTGCAATCGGTTCCAGTTCCTCTTCCTGAAGTTCGGGATAACCGTCGGTGTTCTGTATGACCTCATATCCCCTGGCTGCAAGTATGTCCCTGACTTCTCTGAACTTACCTTCATTGCCGGTGACAAATATTATTTTACGTGCCTTTTTCTCTGTTTTATGCATATCTTCCCCTCTTCTCTATCTCTTTAACTCTCTCCAGCACTTCATCTGCCTGTCCGAACCCTTTCCTGTAACCCCTGCAGAATGCACTGGTTAATTGCTCATGCTCCCGGTGTGTGCTCTCAAATGTCTGGAACAGGACGTGTACATCCACTCCCCTTGCCTCGGTACTGCTGTCAGAGAAGGACAGGCCGAAATCTATCATGTATATCCTGTCATTGGAAAGTATCAGGTTGGATGTTGTGAGGTCCCCGTGGATGATGCCTGCTTTATGCAGTTTTGCTACAAGGACGCCTGTCTGCTCACTGAGAATTTCGTTAATAACATGTTTCAGTGCAATCCCATCGATATACTGCATCTTTATCGTGGAGTTCTCCACATCATGTATAATGGGTGTTGGCACACCACTCCTTCTGGCTTCTGATAAGAGCCTGGCCTCAGCTCTTGTCCTCTCTTTTCTTATCCTTTCGTCAAGCTCCTTCTGGCGGTAGTTCTTGGGTACTCTTTCCTTGATAAGTACTCCGTTCTCCACTTTCACGATAGCTTCGGCGCCACTTGTAAGCCTCTTTGTTTGTTCCCTGCCTCCAAGATCCTCCGGCAGCCAGGTGACATCCACCTGATCGGGCCTGAAATTCGGGTCTACATGGGATCTCTCTATCTCAAGTACATTACCGGACTCATACATCAGCAGTCCCAGATAGGCTATCATGGCCCCATTGTCCCCCATGAACCTTTTCTCAGGTACGTGGAAAGAGGCTCCGCGCTCGGTACACATCACATCCAGCATTTCCCGAAGCCGCATATTTGCCCCTACACCACCTGCCAGTAGTACCTCATCCTTCCCGGTATGGGCAAGAGCGCGTTCAGTGACCTCGACAACCATTGCAAAGGCAGTTTCCTGGAAAGAGTAACATACATCTTCCATTGGATGGGTCTTAAGGGCCGCGGTTGCTGCTGTGGAAAGACCCGAGAAAGAGAGGTCCATGCCCTTTACAACATATGGGAGTGGGATGTATTCTGAAGCTTTTTTTGCATATTGTTCTATCTGCGGCCCGCCCGGATGTCCAAGTCCGGCACTCCTTGCGAATTTATCAAAGGCATTTCCAAGTCCTATATCCAGGGTTTCCCCGAATACCCGGTACTTTCCCATCCTATAGGCAAGGACCTGTGAGTTGGCACCACTTACGTAGAGTGTGACAGGGTCTGTTGCGGGGGTCTTCCAGCGCCCCACCTCCACATGTGCAAGACAGTGGTTTACGCCTACAAGCGGTACATCAAGGGTAATGGCCAGCATCCTGGCTGCAGTTGCCACGGTACGCAGGCAGGCACCAAGTCCGGGACCCTGGGAAAAAGAGACCGCATCTATCTGTGAAGCATCTATGCCTTGTTTTTTTGCCTCCTCCAGAACACCTCTTATCACAGTAGAGGCATATTTAGCATGATGCTGGGCTGCCTCCCGGGGGTGTATCCCGCCGGTTGGGGGCCGGTACATGTCAGATACCTCTGCTATGACATCCTTCTCATTAACGATGGCAGCACTAAGGTTCCATGCGGTTCCCTCTATGCCAAGGACTGTTCCTTTCAATTTGATATCTCCAGCCCTTAAAGGTTAGCAGTTGAATATTAATTTTGCTGTTTTCTCACGATCACAAAGGCTATCATAAATATCAACACTGCAATCAATCCTGAAATGGCAGGAATTCTTCCAGTGACCACTTTTCCCATGTCATCATCAGGGTTTATGCATGTGCCAGAGGTATCTTCTTCAGAGCTCGGTCCAGTTAGCTCAGTGGAGATAGTTACGTTTTCCTCTTCCGTTTGCTTTGTAAATGTTTCATCTGCAGTGATCGCAAAGGGTGAGAATCCGGGAGTTTCTGCCTCAAAATACAGATATTTGTCATCAGTAAGGTACTTCTCATCAGTTAATGTCTGTTTTGTATTGAGTTTTTTCCATTTCCCGTCACTGTACCTTTTCAGGGATATGTCAGCAGGGTCAATATTATTTGTCAGTATCCATTCTTTCCCGACCCTGAACCCAATGACCGGATCCCTGATGTTCTCCCCAGTGGCATAACCGGTCTTACCCACCCATATATTGATATTGCTGTAAATTATTCCGGGAGCAGGGCTGTCCGCGAAGGAAGAAGTATTTTTCAATATTTCGATGGTAGTACTGATCCTTCCTGAATTCTTCAGGGATTGGTAGCGGATGTATTCTATGTCATTCTTCTCACTGTTAAAGTCAAAGGTCGCCATATCATCAGCGCTGACATAGATAGAAACAACGTCCTTAAAGGCTATATTCTCTGCAGCTTCACCTGTGGAACCTCCTCCTCCTCCGCCACCGCCTCCACCGGAGGAAGCAGGAGTGGATGTGACAGTAAGCTGTTTGGAAGTTATTACGGTAACATTTGACCAGTTTGCGATGTTACCCGCAAAATCCACCGCCCTGAGACCATAATTATAGCCTGTGCTTGCTGAAAGGCCTGTATCGGTCATCTGTGATCCTGAGTAGTTCCCAAGGATGTTCCCGTTTCTCCATATCTCTACGTGATCAGTGTCACCGGAAGCTTCCCATGAGAGGGTTACAGATGAGGAACTGCTAGAGTTTGTCAGGTTGCTGATCACCGGTGGGGTGTTATCCTCAACTGGTGCATAAATGCTCAGATGCGTGATGTTTGCAGAGACGGTCTGCAAGGATTCATTAACTGTACTCCTGAACGGGTGCCATGTCTGGTCATCAGGGTTGTACCATGCAAGTACGAGCTTTTCAGTACTGTTGACAAGAGAGTGGTAATATCCAAGGGAGAGAGTTACGTTCCTGCCAAAAGGATGTGAATTATCAGGGTCAGAAGAGTTCAATACCCGGATATCAAGTGCTGGTCCGCCAAGACAGGATCCTCCGCCTGGTTCATAAGCCCTTACAACAGCGGCAGAAAGATTGCCGGGGTTGGCTGATGTGCCACTGACATTGAAATTGAATGCAGGATAATTTACAGTGTCCCCAAGTCCGGGAACTTCTATTGTGATCTCATCGGAACCGGAAACATTGAACACAGCTCCAAGACTAAGGTATATGCTGGTGTTGGAGCTGAAATGATCATCTGCGGAATTATTGAATATTGAAGTAACGTTAACAATGTTTGTCCCGTTGAAAAGCGGGACGCTGCTGATATTAAATACACCATCTGAAACGGGCCAGGAATCATTGGTCATTATTCCGTTCACGTAAACCGATACATTTGTT
Source organism: Methanolobus sp. WCC5 (assembly GCF_045690325.1). Taxonomy (GTDB): domain Archaea; phylum Halobacteriota; class Methanosarcinia; order Methanosarcinales; family Methanosarcinaceae; genus Methanolobus. The sequence continues at coordinate 2,665,449 of NZ_CP146981.1, forward strand.
GCAATGCCTGTAGTCCCATTAAGATCAATACTGTTTTTTGGCAGGTAGTAGATAGTTCCTGAATCCGGAGATTCTATTATTGGCTGGCTGGTGAATACAGTGAAGTTCACAGTGCTTGAATTAATGTACCCGGTGATGTATTCTGCAAAAACAGTGATGCTGTGCCGTCCTTCGCTCAGGTTGAGGGTCCTGTTAAGTGAAAAAGCATTTTCCTTAGTGGAATTTGTTCCATTGTTAACATTGTACCAGATATCACTTAGTTTGCTGGTACTGATATTCAAATAAGGGACATTGTCCTGAATGACCGCATTCTCTGCCGGTGTGTGGATGCTTAATCTATTCTCCTGGCTACTAACGTAGAATCTCCATCCATAGCTAAGCTGTTCGTTCTGGCCTGTCATTGCACTGACAGATACATTGTGATAGCCTTCCGAATATGGTTGCATTGTGAGGTTCTCTACCCTGTATCCATTATCGATGTCCTCCAAAGAGTGGACAACCTGGGAACCATCGATTGTCATATTTATACTGTCCTGCCCGATTCCGTCAGCATGTGTTAGATTGATGAAGACGGCTGTCATGCTGTTATTTGTGTATGAACTATGCTCGGGATATATATCGATTTCAGGATCACCATAGGAAAGTACAAGTGAAAAGTTCTGCGGTCCCTCAGGAACATTTGTCCCAGTGACCGTAAATGTATATGTTCCACCGACCGGTTCTCTAAGCTCAACAACCTCTATATTGTTTACAGTATCCGGTCCGTTGTTCCCGTAGTATGTGCCATCTGGCGCACGGACTATGAGGTCAAGGTTATTGACAAGTTGCAAGTCTGCTGCCTCATTTCCTGGATAGTCTGTCCAGACAAGTGTTACTCTGAGCGGTTCTGATGTGTAAAGGATATCATAGCTTACGTTCCATGGTGGACTTGTGAGGTTCAATGGTTGCGGATTATCAAAATATTTGATCACCTTTGGGTGTTGGGCATATATGGAATTCTCAATGTCAATGCGCCCCCATCCCTGGGAATAATCGGGCCTTCCTGATATCTCCTGGTAATCTCCTGTGCCATATTGTCCCGGGGTCATGTCCAGGGCCCCGTTTATAAATGTGGCTTTAAGCAGTGCAGCACTTGGATTGCTCAGGTTTTCAACTTCCACGTAATATTGTCTGATAAGTGCTGCAGTACCTGCAGTTATAGGAGTGGACATACTTGTACCACCCATATACAGGTAATTATCATTAATAGGCCCCCACCCGGATGAACTTCCAATGCTTGACCTTGTTGAGGCTATAAAAGTACCTGGTGCAACAACATCGGGCTTTATCCTTCCATCCTCTGTTGGTCCGCGGCTGCTGAAAGCAGCCATACCCTCTCTGTTGCTGGCCATATAATCATCACGTATGGGATTCTCTGGATAATAGCTAAGCCACGAACCACTTCCCCAATTCAGATAGGGCACTATCCCAAACTCATTTCCTCTTTCGTTTTCTGATGCACCGACGGTCAGGCAGTTCTTTGCAGTGCCGGGAGAGCCGATAGATCCCTGATCAATGACGCCGTCAGAGTTTGCATCTATGCCTGAGTTCCCTGCTGAGAAAAGGATCAGCATGTCAGGATTTTCCCACATGAACTGGTCTATTTGTTGTGAATATGTGGTATATGCTCCGTTTGAGGAACTGCCCCAGCTGTTAGTGTGTATCCTTGCCCCAAGATCGTAAGCGGGCTGGAAAAGATCACAGAGGTTGGCCGGTGGATACAGGTAGTTAGTTTCTCCTCCCACTGCCTGAAAAACAAGTTCTGCTTCCGGTGCCATTCCTGAATACTGGCCACCGGAAAGCGAACCATTTCCCAGGACCGAACCAGCAACATGTGTCCCGTGTCCATTCTGGTCGGCAACACTTCCGTCATTTGCTACATCTGTAATGTTGAGCAGTCTCCCCCGAAGGTCGGCATGGATCGTACTTTCGTTCCCGGTGTCAAGTCCGGTATCACACACAGCAATTATCTGGTTTTTGCCTTTAAGTCCGTAGGTCTCATGCACAGTGCTCACGGAGATGATGTCTGCAGCAATGTCATTGTTTATTGTCGGCAGGATATACTCCTCGATCCACCTTACCCCATGCATAGACGCTATCCCGTGCAGTTTGTCCGGGGAGCTTTGTATCCTTAAAACATTTGATGAACCGGAAAGTACACTGGCACCCATAGCTTCTATTTCATCTTGTATCATTTCGTTATCTGATGCTGAAAAAAGCAGTACGTGGTAAGTCTTGGAAATATCTTTGGGATCGTATCCTGATATTCGTATATTCCCGCTGTCTGTCAATGCCGGATCGTATTTGTAGGATGGTGAATACTCACCTACCCACTTGACAGATCCAAGTGCCTGAACCTGGTCTTTGACGTCTTCACTCATCCTGAATACAAAGGCATTGTTGGGTACATAATTATATATAAAAGCACCTTTTGATGTTACATTCTGTTTCCATTCATTATGTACAGGACCTGTGAATTGAACTATGTAGTATTTTTCCTCATCTATTGCAGAAGATGTTGCAAAAGTCATGGTCTGTGACTTGTTTGTTCTCTCTTCGGGGTCAGGGACATTGTCTGTGTTTATGTATCCTGCCTTCAGGAGCAGAAGGCTACCATCATCAATATTGTTGTCATCCGCGTTTCCCGAAGCGTTAAGAGTACTGAATAAAAGTAACAATAGGATTGTGATAAGAACCTTGTTTTTAGTTTGCATGAATGACCCGGCACAAGTGTGTATATATTTATAATTGATATATTATTACAAATATATTTATACATGCTGTCCACTAAAAAATAGAAAGTTCATGCCCGATAAGATGTGGATCTTGAAGTAAAAGTTATTGCTTTCTTCTCAGGAAGCAAGCAATAAACAAAATTAAGATACATGTAATACCTGAGATCGAGTTGAGCGTTTTATCAGGCATTGTGTCATTTAATATGGAAGTATTGGTCTGGGGTGCTATTTCATCTACCGGAGAGTTCAGGATGTCAGGGGCACTTTCCAATCTTATGTTTTCATCAAGGGATTCACCTGTGATGGCAAAAGGTGAGAATCCTGGCGTACTGGCTTCAAAGTAGAGGTAACTATTGTCTGAGCCAGTCTGCAGAGTTGGAAGCCTGCTCCACCTGCCATCATACCTGTTGAGCACAATGCTGTCCACATCGATAGCATTGGCATCTATCCAGCTTTCGGGCACCCTGAAACCAATAACCGGACCTTCTATGTTCTCCGGGGTGGCATATCCTGTCTTTCCTACCCATATATTGATGTTCCTGTAAATTATCCCCTCAGGCAAGGTGTCAGCAAAGCTTGATCTGCCTTTGAGTGCCTCTATTGTTGCAGAGATGGTTCCTGCATTTTTCAATGAATCATAGGCTATGTAACGGATGTCGCTGTCATCATTCCTGAATTCGAACCTGACGGACATGTCCATTCCTACAAAGATGGAACTTACATCCTTAAATTCAATGTTCTCGAATTCCTCGCCGGTGGCACCCCCGCCACCTCCTCCTCCGCCGCCTCCACTAGCTCCTGCTGCTGCGGGTGTTGTGGTCTGGATCGTGTTTAACGTAACTTCTACAGTTACATTTTCCGAAGGCATCCGGAAGGAATAGTTAATTTGAGGGGTTACTTCTGTTGTGGATACCGAACCATTCTCCCCTGTTATACTAAGGGATGAGAATTGTTTTCCTGTCTCAATATCAGTAATAGTTACATTTACAGTTTCATTTTCTTTTGCAGTTATTTTGTCCACAGTTACATTCGCGCTGCCGCCTGCAACATCTGCTACTGTGATATAGTATGTCAGGTTCGCATCCGGCGCATTGGCACGGTTGACATTTATAGTATAGCTCTTTGTGACTCCAGTGTCCTCAGCAGTCACCATTATAGTTATAACTGTCTGTTTTCCTGCACTCTGAAGTGTAACTGTTCTGGTTGCTCCACTGATGGCTGCTTCATTATTGATCTCCATTGATGCATTGATATCAGACAGAATTGCAGTTACATCCATTGTTGGCACATCATGACCTACATCGACTATATAGCTCGTTAGAGCAGCACTGAACTCCGGATCAAGGGTTCCAGTATTTACAGTTAAAGAGTTGAGGTCTGCATTCTTTTTTGGTGCCTCTGCAATCACAGTTACCGTATAACTCCGGGTTGTTCCGTCCTCTGCTGTTACTGTATAAATTACCGGGTTAGTGAAGTCCTGTGTTATTCCATTTCCGGGAGTTATGCTTGCTCCTGTATGAACAATGGTTGGTATCAGGCTTGTTACATCAGTTCCATAAGGCACTGTAATGCTTACAGTCCTTGCAGCTTCATTAATAACACCAGCGACTGCAGGATCTGCAAAGTTGAAAGCTGTTATTGATTTCGCCGGGTTCAGCAATGATGTCACTGTTACCGTATAACTCCGGGTTGTCCCGTCCTCTGCGGTTACTGTGTAAATTACCGGGTTAGTGAAATCCTGTGCTATTCCACTTCCTGGTGTTATGCTTGCTCCCGTATGAACAATGGTTGGAGTCAGGCTTGTTACATCAGTTCCATAAGGCACTGTAATGCTTACAGTCCTTGCAGCTTCGTTTATAACACCAGTAGCTGCAGGGTCAGTAAAGCTGAAAGCTGTTATTGATTTTGCCGGGTTCAGCAATGATGTCACAGTCACCGTATAACTCCTGGTTGTCCCGTCCTCTGCGGTTACCGTGTAAGTGACCGGGTTAGTGAAATCCTGTGCTATTCCACTTCCTGGTGTTATGCTTGCTCCCGTATGAACAATGGTTGGAGTCAGGCTTGATACATCAGTCCCATAAGGCACTGTAATGCTTATGGTCCTTGCAGCTTCATTAATAACACCAGCAACTGCAGGGTTTGTAAAGCTGAAAGCTGTTATTGATTTTGCCGGGTTCAGTAATGATGTCACAGTTACCGTATAACTCCTGGTTGTGCCGTCCTCTGCGGTTACTGTGTAAGTGACCGGGTTAGTGAAATCTTGTGCTACTCCACTTCCGGGAGTTATGCTTGCTCCCGTATGAACAATGGTTGGAGTCAGGCTTGTTACATCAGTTCCATAAGGCACTGTAATGCTTACAGTCCTTGCAGCTTCGTTTATAACACCAGTAGCTGCAGGATCAGTAAAGCTGAAAGCTGTTATTGATTTTGCCGGGTTCAGCAATGATGTCACAGTCACCGTATAACTTCGGTTTGTTCCGTCCTCTGCGGTTACTGTGTAAGTGACCGGGTTAGTGAAGTCCTGTGCTACTCCGCTTCCTGGTGTTATTCTTGCTCCCGTATGAACAATGGTTGGATTCAGGCTTGATACATCAGTCCCGTATGGAACTGTAATGCTTACAGTCCTTGCAGCTTCGTTTATAACACCAGTAGCTGCAGGATCTGTAAAGCTGAAAGCTGTTATTGATTTTGCCGGGTTCAGCAATGATGTCACAGTCACCGTATAACTTCGGTTTGTTCCGTCCTCTGCGGTTACTGTGTAAGTGACCGGGTTAGTGAAGTCCTGCGCTACTCCGCTTCCAGGTGTTATGCTTGCTCCCGTATGAACAATGGTTGGTATCAGGCTTGATACATCAGTTGCATAAGGCACTGTAATGCTTACAGTCCTTGCAGCTTCATTAATAACACCAGCGACTGCAGGATCTGCAAAGTTGAAAGCTGTTATTGATTTCGCCGGGTTCAGCAATGAGGTCACCGTTACCGTATAACTCCGGGTTGTCCCGTCTGCTGCGGTTACCGTGTAAGTGACCGGGCTACTGAAATCCTGTGCTACTCCATTTCCGGGAGTTATGCTTGCTCCTGTATGATCTATAGTTGGAGTCAGGCTTGTTACATCAGTTCCGTAAGGCACTGTAATGCTTACAGTCCTTGCAGCTTCGTTTATGTCACCAGCAACTGCAGGATCTGTAAAGCTGAAAGCTGTTATTGATTTGGATGAGCTGGATGTGACGTTGAATTTCCAGTCATATGAGAATTGCTGACCGGTAGCTGTCAGGGCTGTGACCGATACGTTATATTCACCGGTGGGGTAAGGAGCAGGTGTATTATATGATATACTGTATCCACCGGGTATGGCTAATGTACTGAAACTGACAGGTATATCATTGATCATCATTTGAATGGAAGTCGGGTTCACTCCAGCCGGATGTACAAGATCGGTCGATATCGGTGTGCTGCTGTTTGCAGCATAGGAGCCGGGAGATGGAAACTCTTTGTTGTTACATGTGAAGGACAGGACCAGGGCAAAAGGTTGCGGTCCGTAAGTCACACTGTATCCGTTAATTGTGATCGTATGGTTTCCTTCTGCAGCATTTTCCAGTTCAATTCCTTCAACATTATTTGTACGGTCAGGACCATTGTTGCCGTAGTATGTTCCGGTTGGTGTGGATATCGTCATATCCAGGTCATTGACAAGATTTTTAGATGAAAAGACCGCTCCCGGATGATCGGTCCATGCCAGGGTTGCCCTTAAAGGCTCATTTCCTTTTACATATTCATAGCTGTGATTCCATGATTGTGAAGTAGACAGGGATTCATTGTCAAAATATGCTATTACCTGAGGATAGGGCACCAGTATCGAGTTCTCTACATCAAGACGACCCCATCCCTGGGAATAGTCCGGCCTGCCTGATATTTCCTGGGTGGAACCTTCTCCGTATTGTCCGGGTGTCATGTCATATGCGCCGTTGAGAAGGGTAGCTTTCATCAATGCAGCACTCGGGTTTTCAAGACCTTCTATCTCAGTATAGTATTCACGTACCAGTGCAGCAGCACCGGCAACAATTGGTGCTGACATGCTTGTGCCTCCCATGTAGGCATAATTTGGATTCTCTGAAAGTAGCCCCCATTCATACCAGCTTGCCCGACTTGACCTTGCAGAGATTATGAATGTGCCCGGTGCAACAATATCAGGTTTTATCCTTCCGTCATCTGTTGGTCCCCTGCTGCTGAAAGCGGCAATACCTTCACTGTCATCAGCCATGTAGTCATCTTTTATGGGATTCCGGGAATAGAAGGTTGGCCATCGTGTGCCCCATGTAGAGTATGAGCCGCTGGAGAATGTATCCCCTCTACTGTTTTCGGATGCACCCACAGCGATACTGTTCTTTGCAGTGGCAGGCGTGTTAAGTGAATCAGGGTCTATGACCCCGTCATGGTCAAGGTCTTCTCCCTCATTGCCTGCCGAGAAAATAATAAGCATGTCGGGATGGTTCCATGAAAAATCGTCTACATAATAGGAATATTGATTATATGCGCCATTATTGTTAGAACCCCAGCTATTGCTGTGTATCCTTGCACCGGCATTGTATGCGGGCATGAATATATTGTTCAGATTTGTCGGAATGTTAAGGAAACCCTCATCGTTTTCAGCAGCCTGGAACACAAGTGATGCCTCAGGTGCCATTCCTGCATACTGACCACCGGAAAGCGAACCATTTCCCAGGACCGAACCTGCAACATGGGTTCCATGTCCATTCTGGTCGGCAACGCTTCCGTCATTTGCCACATCTGTAATGGTTAGCAGTCTTCCCCGAAGGTCGGCATGTATCGTACTTTTGTTTCCGGTGTCTAGTCCGGTATCACATACGGCAACTATCTGTCCGCTGCCTCTCAGCCCCAGCGTGTTCTGTACCGGTCCTATGTTTACGATAGTTGCTGCCACATCATTTGAAACAGATGGTTGCGAATATGGTTCTATCCAGCTTATTTTGCTGATCCTGGCAATTTCGCCGGCCTTGTACTCAGGTATCCGGATCCTTAGGATGCGATCTGAACTTTCAAGTATCTCCCCGCCCATGGACAAGACCTGTAATTCAACTCCGGGGCTTTCGTCTGGATCAAAAAGGAATAATACAAGATCTGCGAATTCCTCTGATCCCGTTTGAATAGAAAAGGCATCCGAACTTACAAATTCAGGTGTGTACTTGTATTCAGGCAGGTATTCCCCTGTCCAGCGTACAAATTCAAGTGATCCCAGCAGATTTATTCCGGTTTCGTTCATCCTGAGCACAAAAGCATTGTCAGGGACATAATCAAAGAACTCAGCTCCGATCTTACTCACTTCATCTTTCCATTCCTTACGGACAGGGCCATCAAATTGCACTATGTAATATCTGTCGCTATGGTCTGTGATGCCTGATATTGAGGATGTTTTGATCTGGGCGTAGTCTGATTCATTGGTCGCATGCGGCAGATCAGTATCCAGGTTGCCGGATCTGAGGAATATCGTATTCTGGTTGTTTGTGTCATAAGCGCCTGAAACGACAAAAGGTGAAAGTACGATCAGAATGACAGATATAAAGACAAAGACAACGGTTTTTTTATCCATACGCCCCAACCCTGTTTTATGCTGACATGGAAATAGTATTATGCAAGTAGTAAATATATTCAGGCAAACTTGTATATAAAATGCAGGGCTCATCTAAAAAATTAATATATTTTCTATGTAGTGGTTTATGTATGACCTCATCTAACCGTAGTTGGTGTCTGGAAAAAAGTTGGCGCATTTTTTAAAAATGCGCCCAAAAAAGAGATCTTTAGAATTGTTTTTTCCTCACAAAGCCAATGTAAATTGCACCAAGTCCGGCTATCACCAGTATTGTTGCAACGATATCAGAACCTGAAAAACCTCCTCCTGTTTCCGGCTCTGCTGGACTTTCCGAGTTCATTTCGTAACCTTCCACATAGTTATCAGGCCTTGACTCTAATGCATCCTGTGCAGGTTCTTGTAAATCTGCACCATATCCCATGCCCGAATCCTGTGTCTGGTTTCCAGATTCTGCAGATGTAACGGTTGCTGAACTCTTTCCACTGCTTGAGCTACGGGAAGTCTGCTCAGTCGTCGGGGAGGTGAGTTGCTTTTTAGTTGCTTCTTCAATTCTTTCGATGAATTTTGCAAGGTCCTGATCACTGACCACACCAGGTACTGACATCAATCCCTCGATAACATAATTGTTAAGCGTTGGATTTCCGCATGTGTGATGACAGCAACTGACTCCTTTTTCCACTACAGATTCCACATAGTTCTTCATGAGGGTCTGGTGGATCTCTGAAGAGGCGTCCCAGTAATCCTTACGTATTGTTTCCAGCATCCGGGCATTGATCGACTGGTAAGCATGTGGATTGTTCTGATCGAACCACTCTTTCATATGAGGATTATTGGCGTAGATTTCATATACTCTCTCCCAGTTGTGATCCCTTACCAGGTCAGGATTTGTAACTTGCCACCCAAAAAGGTTTTCCACAAACTCGGAGAACATCCTTCCACCTGCATAGCCAGATTCCTGCATACCTTCTATCCACTTAGAATTAAAGTATCTGGCTTGAAGGTTTACGTTAAGGTACCTTTCCATGGTAACCATACCGCTGTCCTCAGAATTCCTTGTATCTGAAACATACATATCCGGTGTCTTGCCTGATACATGTCTGGTTGCAAGGTTCAGTCCTCCGAAATACTGGTAGAAATCATCATTATCCAGTGTATCGTAAAGATTTGAAGAATCAGAGTGAACTGAAGCGTCTACATTGCGAAGGTTCTCTCTAAGTAATTCTGATATTTGCATTCCCCAGATATCCGTACCATATGCAAATCCCATTTTATTCAGATAAAGTTCTGCAATAGCAGACTCGTCTTCCCATGTACCACTTGCTGCGATAGCATTGCCTACACCTATCTCATAGGTACCATCTCTTACAGCAAAGCAGCGCATTGTTGAAACTTTCTCAGCCGTCTCATTATCATATCCTGAATCTATAAGTGCCTTCTTTATTGCCATTGTACTTTCATTGACATAATTTGTATAATTTCCTACAGGCGCTTCATTTGCAAGCCTTACAGCCTCATCTATCTTTTTTATCTTATCAGGGAATGAATCCCTCATGCCTGCAGTAGCATACACAACATCAATACGAGGTCTTCCAGGATAATCACCAAAACTTGGTTTAAGCTCAGATTCATTCATCAGCTTAAGACCTACTACTTGCTTGGAAGTGTCATCCCAAACCGGCTTTACACCCAGCATATATAATACCTGAGCTTCAAGGGTGCCATGGTCTCTTATAAATTCCACACCAAATCTTGAGTATGAGACTTTACGAGGATATTCTCCATGCTTTTCATAGTAATGAATAAGCATATCCTGTGCTAGTCTGGAACCAAGCTCCCATGTGACAGGAGAAGGATATAGCCTTGAATCAACACCATAGAAATTACGACCCGTGGGTACAGATTCTGTATTCTGTATAGGGTCCCTTCCAGGTCCCGGTGGTATGAAGCCTGCTTCAAGGGCACTGATCACACGATCCAGTTCTACGGCAGATGCAATGAGATTATCTCTGTGGACAAGGCCGCGCTCCAGGTCAAGGATAACGGAACTGTCATTTGATCCATAAACCATATCCTGTGCTTCTATTGGACTTGTATTGTTAGTAACAAGCTCCCAAACGAGTTGGTCGATCCTTGTGTCATTCAAAGGCACTCCAAGTGGATATTCTGTGCTGTTTGAATAAAATGCACTTGACACGTTGTTGTCAAAACGAGTTCCAAGCATTGACCTGACCATTGCAGACAATTGATCATCTGCATATCCAGTTGTGTTTGTGCAAGGAACTCTTCCAAGTACATGGAAACCATAGGGGATGTTTTCCTCAGAAATAACTTCAATATATTCATGAAGCTCATCCTTGACAAATAGTTCAAATGAGGTTGGATCCTGGTCGTACCTATATATTTCTAGCATAGTTTCATTTACGCCAAGTTCTTCGTGAAGATTGAGCTCCACCATCAAGTTAATGATATTCTGGCGGTAACCTTGCCTTACCTCATCTGCAATTACAGGATTATAGTATTCCTGAATATTTTCGTTGAGTTCGCCCAGCTGACCATAAAGCCCTCCCCGCATGAGAGGAGGAGTAAGATGGTCTATGATCAAAGCGTTTCCACGATATTCCGCTGTCAGTCCCTCCCCCACATTGGCTACTATATATGGATATATGTTTGGAAGATCCTGCAGTAAAAGCGGTGCCCAGTCAGAGCTTCTATTCATACCGTATGCCAGCCCAGGCAACCATTCGTGAGTACCATGTGTGCCCAGGTGAATAATAGCATCTGGGTTCCAGTCATGGTTCAACCATAAATAAAAAGCAATGTACTGGTGGGTTGGTGGAACAAGAGCACTGTGATATAATGTATTGTCATTCTGATTGTGTCCTCTTGCAGGCTGTGGCATCAACCATACGTCCCCACATTGTACAACAGGTATCACTATGTATTTGGCGGTTTCATTTTCCCACATCATTAATTTCCAATCATCGGGAAAATCATCCGACCATGGTTCTCCCCACTCATTTATCACATCTTCTCGAAGATTGGCAGGAAGTTCGTTCTCAAACCATTGCTTGTAAGTATCCATTGGAATTAGTTGAAGTCCCCAGTCTGTGCGATCGTTTACCATTCGATCAAGTTCACCTGGTGCCCAGGATCCTACATTTATTCCCTGTTCCTGGATCATTGCCAGAAGTTCAGTGCTGTTGTTAGGGATATTATTGACACTGTAACCATTGTCTTCCATTTTATTGAGCAAGCTCATCATGCTTGACATTGTATCAAGGTAACTGGCACCTATATTGTCCTTACCGGATGGATAGTTGTAATATATAATTCCAACTCTTTTGTCCTTGTTTTCCTTGTGTTTAAGCTCAGCCCACTTAATAGCACGGTTTGTCATCCAGTCAATCTGGACAGGATCTGCTTCGTATTCATATACTCCCCAGCCTACTTCCTTGCTTTTTCCCAACACAATATATTCAAACATACCGTCTATATTGGGACTGACTGTTTTCCTCACAGCCTCTTCGTTTGAGATACCCCTGTTAGCATCTGCGGGGTCACCTGTATCAGGCCCGGCAACCATACCTTTCAATACGGGAACATTAAGATGTGTCAACTCTGATAAACCATAGCCAGGTTCTTTGTTTGCATCAAGTCCAAAACTTTTCAAGGAGATCATACATTGAACTAAAGGTGTTTCATTTGCATCACAGTAAAAGCCCCTGATATCATAAAAAGTATCAAATCCTGCTATCACATTGGAGCCCTTGCTCTCCAGGTCATAGATCAGAGCATCTATAACCTGCATATTACCGTCTTTATAGTCTGCTTTATGGAACCATATGCCTATGGTAGGCTTGGATGGATCATAGCTCCAGCGTTCATCATCATACTCGTTTTGATACCATTCAAGATATTGGGTTGTGTTGTCAAACCAATATGCATCTGCATCTGGATGGTATAAGCCTACAGGAAGTGTTATTGGATCCTGGTATTGCCAGCTATCCGTAAGATCTGAGTTATTTCCATAGGCTTTTGCAAGATGGATAAGGAAATTCTCTGCATTGTCCTTCAAGAATTCTTCCTTGATTCCCATGTTGAAAAAATATTTCTCAGTATCACTTGTATATGGTTCATTACCACTGAATGTGTGATCATAAATTGAAAGATCTATCCAGCTTGTAATATCCACAAGAGTGGCACTATTGTTCTTTGCCATTTCCATCTCATCTGAGAATTCACTATATTTTGAACCCCAGAGCATGTATGTAAATATTACATCCTGGTTTTCCAAATCAATATGAGATAGATCCCCCATTGTTGAAAAATACTGGACATTTATGCTTTCATTATAAATATTGGATTGGCTTGCATAATTGATGACTTCAGAATCATCATAAGTAATAATAGTAATATTTATCTTCTGTTCATCCGCTGCGGCAACACTCGTTAGTGCTGCCATCAACAATAGGCTTAATACGAATATGGTTTTTGTTTTCATTTGCATGTTATCCTCCGATAACGTGTTCCGGATGCTCCCTGTTTTGCTTGGCGGCTTGAGGGAGTATCCGGCTTCTCTCTTATGCTATTCTTAATTTGATTTCTTAATGAAAAGGCACATAAAAGAAAAAGTGCCATAATTATATTATCTTAGAACTTCCTTCTCCTGACGAAACCGATATATATCGCTCCCACACCGGCAACTACTAGTAAAGATGCTATTATATCAGAACCTGAGAACCCACTTCCGGTTTCAGCAGTTGTGGGACTTTCCTTTGTCATCTCATATCCTTCTATGTAATTGTCCTGGCTCGGGGATCTCAAAGATACTTCCTGCTCAAGATCGCTTCCTGCACCTGTATCATCCATGTATGTCTGGTTGCTTGAGCTGGTCTCTACTATGCTCAGCTCTTTTCCGGTGTTGCCTGAGCGGGAAGAAGAGCTTGCCGGGCTTGCTGATGGATCAGCTGGAGTTTCCGTTGCAGTTGTAGCTGCTTTCATGATTTCCCTATAGAGGTCAAGTTCATCCTGACTGAGCTCTCCTGCATCAACAAGTGCCTGCGCGATGCCATCAACGAATTCCTGATTAAGGATGTTACCGCATGTGTGGTGGCAGCATGTGGCTCCGCTTTCGGCTACAGATTTTATCTGCTCGGCAACAAGACTTCTCAGGGCGACATCAGAAGCATCCCAGTTACCTTTCCTTACGGTTTCTGTCATCCTGGCTGTCATTGCCTGGTAAGCGTAGGGGTTGTTCTCCTTGAGCCAGCCGCTAAGCTGGGCATTGGCAAAGTAGTTCTCATACACCTTGTTCCAGACATCATCGCTTATGAGATCAGGGTTTAGAGCCTCCCATCCCCAGAGGTTTTCGATGAAACTCTCCATCTCACGGGCACCTTCAAAACCGTGCTGTTGCATTCCGCTTATCCATAAGGGGTTGAAATACCTTGAATATAGTTCGTTAGCAAGATAGGTTTGCAGCGTCTGGATCTGAAGATCACTGAGATCCTGCAGGTTCACCACATAAGTCTCAGGCGCGGTGCCGGAGGCGTATTTGATGGCATTGTACAGTCCTCCCATGTACTGGTAGAAATCATCAATGTCAAGCGAACCGTAGGTGTTGGAACTTCTGCTGTGGAATATAGCATGGGTGTCGTTCAGGTTATTCTCAAAGACAACGGTGTTATCGATATCCACTACCCTGCCGGTCTGTTGCCTGACATATTCGGCGACAGTCTGTCCCCAGATGTTCTGACCGTAGACGTAGCTCATCCTTCTGATATAGAACTCTGCAAGTTCTGTATTATTATCCCACGTGTCACTGGCAGATGCAGCATTTGCCATGCCTGTTCCATAGTTCCCGTCGGCCGGACCGAATATCCTGAACATTGCGATGTCACGTGAAAGCTCATCGTCCTGTATTGTCTCATTCAGAACTGCACGTAATGCATTTGTGTTCTGTGCCACGTAGTTGTCATACAGGTCGGTATCTTCCTGCTCATAGGCAAGCCTTACAGCCTTGTCTATAAGCTGCACTTTCATGGGGAACGTATCCCTGTAGAGGCCTGATATCTGCACAATGACGTCGATACGTGGTCTTCCAAGCTCGGAGGAATCGATGAACTTGACGTCCTCCACCTTGCCGTTAGCAGGGTTCCATACAGGCTCTATACCCATCAGGTAAAGAAGTTGTGATTCCATTATACCTTCATGGCGTGTAGACTCCCCTGCCCAGAGTATGTATCCGACCTTTGTGGGATATTCTCCGTTCTCGGCATAATATGCTGCAAGCCATTGGTCAACAAGGGTCTTACCCTGTTCCCATGCCTGCTGTGTGGGAATTAGCTGCTCATCGAAAGCATAGAAATTGCTGCCAGAAGGCAGAGTATCCGGACGCATTACCGGGTCACCGCCAAGGTTTGGCCGTATGTATTCTCCGTTCATGGCTTTCAGGACCTGGTCTATCTCATTTCCGGCCTCTGAGAGCATTTGTGCATGATCCATGGCAGTATTCAGATATATTTCGATATCTGTGGAAGTGGTACCAAGTATCTGTACCTGCGCATCAGTTATGTCATCTCCTTCCAGAAGTACCTTTGACAGCAGGTCGTAATGTGCGGAATCAGAATTGTTATATGCTGCAACCTGTTCTGCAAATCCGCTGCCAAGCATGGAATTGACCATTCCCACAAGTGCCTGGTCTTGGGGCGCCTCTCCCAGTATGTGCAGTCCGTATGGCATTGACAGGCTTCTTAGTTCATAGAGTTCATCGGTGAGCTCATCAAGGAATTCATCAACTGTCTCTTTGCTGTCAGCCAGGCTCATGTTGACATGCTCATCAAGCCCAAGCTCAACGGACAGGTCGATTATGTCCTGGAGATGAGCCTGCTTCAGGTTCTCATCCTCTGCAAGAGAGGTCTGGTAGGATGTTATCTCACTGCTGAGGGTGCTGTAATTGCCGTAAAGACCGGCAGATATCACAGGTGGTATCAGGTGGTCGATAACTACCGCATTGCCCCTGCGCTTTGCCTGCATGCCTTCACCCATGCCGTCCATTACATAGGGATAGATGACGGGTATATCACCAACCATAAGTGCAGGCCATTCGTCACTGAGCAGGCAGAAATCCTTCCCGGGCAGCCATTCAACGGTCCCGTGCCTTCCCATGTTCACCATTACATCGGCATCGAATTCATGCTGCATCCACAGATAGAACGCGATGTACTGGTGGTTCGGTGGCAGTTCGGTGTCGTGGTATAGTGTTTCGTAGTTTTCAAACCAGCCACGTGATGGCTGAGGAGCAAGTATAACATTGTCGCTAAGGCTGATTAGAGGGATGACGATGAACCTGTCGCCACTGTCCTCGGTATGGACCATGATATTGCCAGGTGCTTCTCCCCACATGTCAATGACCTCGTTTTTCCTTTGTTCAGGAAGTTCATTAAACCATGCCAGGTAGGTGCTTTCGGGCAGCAGCACAACTTTTCCTGTCCTAACAAGAGCATCAAGTTCTCCAGGTGCCCATGTGCCTACGTTCCTCCCCTGGTAAACCATGAGGTCCACGAGTTCTGTCTTATTGGGTATGAGGCTGCTGTCCACATCATAACCTGTATCGGCCATTCCCTCCAGAAGATTCACGATACTCGGGGCAACCTCAAGGTATGAAGCTCCGATGTTATCCTTGCCGCCTCCATGGTTGTAGTAGATAACGGCAACCTTCTTGTCGGTTTCATCCTTGATGCCAAGATTTGCTTGTGCGATGGTGCGGTCAACAAGCCATTCTACCTGGCCTTGGTGGGCTATGTATTTCTCCACAGTGCTGTTGTCCATACGGACCGTTTCCTTAGCTCCGATCATGATTGGATCTATAAGTCCCTCTGTTTCAGGCCCGTATATCCTCAGCATATTTGTAACAGGTAGAGGGGTGCTTGTTTCTATCCACTGGCTCGTGTTCATATATCCGTTGAGTACGGCATTCATAACCGGAACACCAAGTCCCTCTATGTCAAAGTAATTCCCACGGTAGTGGAAGGAAACAACGGCATCGGCTTTTGTATGAGTGCTGTAATTAAAGTACCCATCCAGATAATTGTCTGGATTCCCATAACATGCAATCACATTGACCCCTTTCTCCTCAAAACCTGCTATGAGCTTGTCTATGGGGTCCATATCATCCGGATAGTATGATTTATAGAATGTGATGCCCACCGTTGGTGCATTCTCATCGAACACATGGCCTTCTGTCCTTGCACCATACCAGTCAAAATACTCCTGTGCATCACCTGTAAAGTACTCGGTAGCTGTCGTGACCATTGCAGGGTGGTAAATGGCACTTTCAAGGCCAGAGGGCTCTTCTGCTGCAAGATCATAGCGGTCATAGAAGGTTTGTGCAAGGTAGAAAATGAGATTATCAAAGTTTGAATCATCTGTCGCTCCTCCTGACCAGTAATTTGAAAGATATTTCTTAAATTCTGTAAGGTCTGCAAATCCATCCGGCAGATCATAATCGCTTTCCTCCAGGTACGTGTTCGAACCAACCACAATTGCTCCGTTATCTATCGCATCCTGTATCGTATTTTCAAGTATGGCTGCACTCTGGGTCACCATTACAATATAGATTATGTCTTCCTGACTGAGATCTATGTTTTCAGGCAGTTTCGTTGTGACATAATAACTGAAAGTTATGTTCAGGTCAGTATTAGAGTTGATTCTTTCAGTAACCAAAGCCAGTTCATTCTCATAGGAAGAATAACCGGTCACAAAGGAGATATTCAGATGGGGTGAATTAGATATTGATACAGGTATAAGCCTTTTTTTCATCAGTACGATATCACTGACCTTACTGTCTCCTTTCTTTCCAAGGGTATCGCCTGATATCTCTGTCCTTTGAAGCATTGCAAATATGGCATCATGGTCAATGTCCGCATTGCTTCTCATGGTAAGTGACAGGTTCTCAACCGGCAGTCCGTTCACAACCGTGACCTCGGTGACATTTGTCAGCCACATTCCGCCCATTGCCGTGCTCCAGTTCACTGCTGATATTGTATATTGTCCGTTCCTGATGCCATTGAACATGAATTCTCCGTCATTATTTGCGGTTGTACTGGAAACGAACTCCCCGAACCGGTTTGTCAGTACTATATCACTGATCTTGCTGTCACTTTTTTTGCCCACTGTCTTGCCTGCAATAAGTGTCTCGTTCATCAAAGTACGGATAGCATCATGGTCAATGTCCGCATTGCTTCTCATGGTAAGTGACAGGTTCTCAACCGGCAGTCCGTTCACAACAGCAACATCAGTGACATTTGTCAGCCACATCCCGCCCATTGCCGTGCTCCAGTTCACTGCTGATATTGTATATTGTCCGTTCCTGATGCCAGTGAAAATGAATTCACCATCATTATTTGCAGTTGTGCTGGCAATAAACTCCCCATACTGGTTTGTCAGTACTATATCACTGATCTTGCTGTCACTTTTTTTGCCCACTGTCTTGCCTGCAATAAAAGTCTCGTTCATCAAAGTACGGATTGCATCATGGTCAATGTCTGCATTGCTTCTCATGGTAAGTGACAGGTTCTCAACCGGCAGTCCGTTCACAACAGCAACATCAGTGACATTTGTCAGCCACATCCCTCCCATTGCCGTACTCCAGTTCACTGCCAGTATCCTGTACTCTCCATTGGGTATATTATCAAAAAGAAATTCCCCTAGTTTGTCACTTTCTGTGCTGAGGAAAAATTCATAGGACGCACCAAATGCAACATTTGTTTCATCACCGATTCCACTTGAGGGTGGATCCTGCGGATCGGTTGAACCATTGTCATCTTCGCTGTCATCAGGGACCGTGGGTAGCTCTATAATGTCCCCGATTTTTTTATCCCTGAGTAAGACCACCGTGCTTTCCCTTGGATAGTCCGTTTTCATCACGTAGGTCATCCCGGATACAGATGACCTGTTAAGCAATCCCATTATGAAGTTCTCATCGATGTCTGTGGAACTGCTCACTTTAATGTTCTGTTCAGTGAGATCCTCCCCTGCAAGTGTGATATTGATCATTCCCCTGTACCATAGCCCTTTGTCGGCAGAGTGATTGATCGCTACAATGCTGTAGTCACCATCGGGGATATCACTGAATACATAGTTTCCTGTGAGACCGGAGCTTGTATCCGCTATCAGCTCCTTTGTCTGCTGGTTGAGAAGCACTACTGTACTTTCCCTTGGATAATCTGTTTTCATCACGTAGGTCATCCCGGATACAGATGACGTGTTAAGCAATCCCATTATGAAGTTCTCATCGATGTCTGTGGAACTGCTCACTTTAATGTTCTGTTCAGTGAGATCCTCCCCTGCAAGTGTGATATTGATCATTCCCCTGTACCATAGCCCTTTGTCGGCAGAGTGATTGATCGCTACAATGCTGTAGTCACCATCGGGGATATCACTGAATACATAGTTTCCTGTGAGACCGGAGCTTGTATCCGCTATCAGCTCCTTTGTCTGCTGGTTGAGAAGCACTACTGTACTTTCCCTCGGATAATCTGTTTTCATCACATAGGTCATCCCGGATATGGATGACCTGTTCAGTAATCCGAAGATGAACTTCTCATCTATGCCTGCAGTACTGTTGACCTTTATGTTCTGGTCTGCTAGGTCTGTGCCTTTTAGAGTAACGTTTTTAAATCCGGTGTACCATAACGTTTTCTGAGATGACCAGTTAACTGCTATGAGTGTATAATCTCCGTCAGGTATGTCCTCGAAAACAAACAATCCATCAGGACCACTGGTGGTGTTTGCAACCAGATAGTAATTATTTTCTCCTGCCGATACGCTTGTTGTTAGTGATAGTAACAACAATACACTTATGAGCAATGTCAATATTCTTCTTTCTTGCATGTTATCCCCCGATGACGTGCCGGGCATTCCGGTTTCATTGCTTGCAGGCGATACCGGGATGCTCCAACATCTTCTTTTTATGTTCCTATTCATCAACCTCTTTTATAAACCCTGCTTGAGTTAAAGCAAGAAAACTTGTCAAACAATTCAAAAAAAATTAACCGGAACTACTGTTTCCCTCCTCCGGCACATAAACAACCCTTCCGTCAGCCAGCTTGTAAGCCGTACCCAGGGCCTCTCCCTGTCCGCCTCCTATCTGATCGGTCATGTTAAGGACCTCTATGGGTTTTCCCTGTTCCTTGATGATTATCTTCATGTCCTGCTGTCCCGGATTTTTCACAATAGTGATATCTTCTGTGGGACTAAGCAGCTCAGGAAGCTGGTAGGACATCACCAGTGCCACCAGCAGCGCAACTGAGAATACCATGGCGATGTCAAAAAGATTGGCAACCCCTGTAAGCGGGTTCTGCTCATCCTCATTGTTTATGAGTCCTGTCCTTCTGTATCTTCTTCCTTTCACTCCTTTACCTCCAGGGTATCCAGGATATAATCGATATCAGCCATATCCTGCCAGTACCATCTCTTCCTCACCTGGGTGAGTACGTAGCCGATGGTTCCTGCGAACAGGCCAATGACAGTTGTAGCAAAAGCGATCATCAGGTTATTTGCAAGCTGCACGATATCGCCCTGTGAAAGACCAATAAGTGCAGGTCCCAGGGGAATAAGTGTTCCCATCAGTCCCAGCATCGGGGAGACTGTTGCGACGATCCTGGTCTGTTCCAGCCTTTTTGCCATCCTTATCTCATATTCCTGTGAGAGCCACTCAATGGCAGGGATCATGTTCTTTTCAAGATGTGCTGCGGCAGAGAGAGCAAAGCTTGTGACCATGAAGTTCTGCTTTACGTTGCGCAGCGAACCGGCGGCTTTTTCGTATTCCCGGGAACTGACATGATCTCTTACCCGGTTACAGCACTGTTCAAGATTCTCTGTGTCACGGTGTCTTTTTGCATATTCGGACAGGAACTCTCCTATCAGCATCAGGGAGAATACCACCAGCAGTATGAGAATAATGACTACCGGATACAGCAGTGAAGCTGAAAATGTGTACAATATACCAAACAACGAAGAAGTTGCATCCATTTTTATTGACCTCTTATGTTATTGAGGGCATAGCCCCCAATTATAAATAAAGAAAATATTAACAGTGGAACTAACTCGAATTCTCCTCCGCTACTGAGTGCCAGGTTGAGTTTCTTTGCCTTGATGTATGCGGGAACCAGCATCGCTCCCAGAAGATAGAAGATACCTAAAAACATCATTGCTGTTCCAAGGTCCTCTGGTGTCTTTTTCATTTTCCTGAAGATCCATGTTGATGATATCACAGAAATGAAGAATACAAGACCAACGATTATTCCAACTTTCCACCCACTGATCTCCAGGGTGGATGCAAGCACCATGCATGATACGAAAAGGGCTGTCAGGCAAACGGGGCAGGGAACTGAGATAACAAGAAATGTCTTCTTTGAAACGTCACAGCCGCAGTTCCATTTCTTTTGTGTGTATATGCCTGCAGCTATCAGGATCAGTGCTATGAGAACGTGAAGTGTCATGCCAAGGTTTGCTATCCCTTCAAGGTATGACTGGTCCACCATTTCCACAAGGCTTCCAAGTATGACAGATATCAGGAAATAAGCACCGGCAAGTATCAGGACATCTCTCTTCTTTACACTTGAAAAGCCACATCCTACGCCAGTCTTTAAACCGAATATGAATATGGCTATCAATATACCTGTAGCAGCTGCGTAAACGTAGTTCATTGAATCCCCCATTGCATTACTATTGTAATCTATCTCCAATATTTATTAGACTAACTATTATGATTAATAATTACTCATATGTATTCCATATTCATATGAATAGTACATTAATTATTCATTAGTATTTCTTGTTAGACTAATATATGCAAACATTAATCTTAGTATTAAACCTTTCGGAATGTCTTTGGGCAAAATAAGTATCAGTAAGTCTAAAAATTAGTGATGTTTCTCTGCAAAGTTAATAACAATGATATTATATTTTGTAATAGATATCAAATAAGTTATCTACTTCAGGTATCTAAGCTACTTCATGTACCTAAGATCCCAATGCATTATATGCTCTAAAAAAAAGCTATGGTCTTAAAATGGATATTTTACCCTGCGTATCACTCATAAGGCCGAATTACACAGTTTTTTACTAACAGAAACAGGAAAAATCACTCAAATGGCAAGCATTACAAAAAAGAGAAAACAACCCTCGGTGGGTTGTGGACTTTAAAGATATGATCATTTCTTGAATTCGGTGTAACCACACTTACCGCAGGAGCGCCTGTCCTTGTGTTCTGCAAGGAAAACTCCTTCGCCACAGCGCGGGCAGGACTGGTGTGTGCGCTCTATAGAGTCGCCGTTGACTTTGTAGTAATCTTTTACTGCCATGATAATACCTCTGCAGTTATTCTGCTTCTTCCCCTTCTGCAGCTTCCGGCTCAGGGAGCTTGTTCCTCTCAAGGACGTATGCTTCTTCGATCTGTTTCATGCGAGCCGCGTCCTCATATATCTTGACATATACATTGACTTCCTGCTTACCGAACTCATTCTCGATCCTCTGCACGATTACAAGTTCTATCGGCACTGTAAGCATGGCTGCAAGTTTGTCTTTTACATCTTTCCTTGATGGTGTTGCACCGTCAAACTTCACGCTTATGTTCAATTCACGCCTGTTAAGAAGTGCATTGTTCTTATCCTTGATGATTTTGATATCCATCCAGTTTCCTCCGAATAATCTCTATTTGTTCTGTAGTATGTTCCTGTTCTTTGAGTATCTCTGTTAACAGGTCCTTCATTTGTTCCTTTTTCATCGATGTTATCTTAACGAGAACAACACCTTCGTCCGGTTGTCCATAAAGGACAGCCGACCCTTCGGGTGCCATAAGGATCGCAGGCACAGCTGCCAGGTCCTCCTCGCCGCGCACAAATATCCTGACATTTTCATCTGCTCTCAACGCATTTCCTACTGCGTCTATCAGATCTTCGGTTATGACCCCTGCTGGATTGTCAACGGATATTTCGGTGAACCCTTTATGCTTGGTACCTACTACGACCCTGTCTGATGCCGGTCCGCGTTTTGTGCGGTCATCCACTATGAGGATATCCGGTATTATTCCAAGATTGAGCAAGTGGAATGTAGTAACATCACCCACGGATATAAGTTTTGTGGGACTTCCAAGGTCCCCGGAAAGTTTTTCTATGGTATCGTCGCCCTTTCCTCTGTAAAGGCGCCCGAAGCTCTCACGAAAACGTGGGCGAAGTGTGTCGGGTAAAATTAACTGAAGGCCCAATTAGCGCACCTTCAACGCATATTTGTCCGCAACCCTCACATCCATTTTCTTTGCGATCTCTGAGCGTTCCGGATCGATGATAATTACCATACCACTCCAGTCAGAACTGAGATTACTTGAACCGCAAATAGGACATGTCTGACCTGTGATTATCCTGTGGCATTCCCGACAAACCTGTTCACTCATTAGTATACTCTCCAATATTATTCTTCTTTTTCTGCAGATGGCCTTTTAGCCTCTTCGAGCCACTCAAACTTACCAAGGGAATGCTGGCGCATTGTAAGACCTATCTTACTTTCCCTGGGTTCTCTCTCATTTATGCTCACTGCAACGATACGTGCCCTGATCCTGTCACCTTCTGCAAGTGACCTGCCCCCGGTTTTGCTTACAAGCCTTCCATTCTTTCCGTCATACGACATGAAATCATCAGTTACCTGGCTCACGTGCAGGAGTCCGTCCATGGCCCCAATGCTGATGAAAGCGCCAAAATCAACGGTCTCAACAACTTCGCCCTCAATAACTTCCTGGATGGTTGGCACGAATACTATAGCTTCAAAGACTGCATCATAGTATACGGCACCATCTCCTACAAGGATATGCCCCTCTCCTATCTCGTCTATCTGTGTGACTGCAACGATGGCACCTATCTCCTTGTCTATCCTGCCTTCAAGTTTCTTCTTCAGGGCATTTTTGACATTCTGGTTAACATCCTTGCCTAAAAGATCCGGTGCAACGCGAACAGTGTCGGCAAGTTTCATCTTTTTGTACATGGCGACTGACTCCAATAATCTTGTATAAAACTATAATTCGTTCTGTATGATTAAGTTAACAACTCATTGATTTTAAATTGCTCTGTAATTGATCTACGATATCATCTCAAGCCTGTTCTTCTGACGCAGGCAAATGACAGGTATACTCTTTTGTTGCAGCCTTCTGCGAAGCCCTGCATCATTTGTGAGCACGGATGCCCCATGAATGGCCGCCAGGTCCACAATGACATCATCTGCATGTCCCTGTGCCCGGATAATTTCACATCTGTCAGCCATTGTCCTTGCAACCTTTGCAGCAGTTCTGTCCGCACCCTTAAGGTTCTTTGACAGGATGTCCAGTTCACTGATAACTGCCGAAGGGACAAGAAAGGTATCAAATCCCAGCCTCTTCAACTCTTCGAAAATATCCACATTGAACTGGACAGGTATCATCAATGCATTCGTATCAATAATTACCTTCAATCCCTGATAACCCCTACACCAATAAGGCGCCAGCGTGAACCCACACGTCTGCTGATAGCAACAGTGGATCCTATATCTGCGCAAACCGGTCTTTTGAGTTTGACATCCGCTGTGTCCTTTCTTGCACTGGTGACCACTCCAACGGTGGTTGCCGTCCCGACGTTCAGCATGAGTGGTTCACTGGTCTTGATGGAGCCAATTTCCTCTTCATCTGAAACCCCGACAACCCTCTGGAGCAGGTGAAGCTCCAGTTTGAAATCATCGTGTGTGGGGGGTAATGTTCCCGGGAGGCCGGCGACCTGGCCCGTCAGCGAATCGCTCTTTGTAAGCGTGGGATCCAGGGTGGTACCCACTGCAAGCAATCCTCCCGGGGTCGCTTCATCAACATTGTCCTTTCCTGCGACTATCCTTGATATCTTTGTCCTTATGGGTTCCCAGCGTGTCATCCCGTCACTCTCCACCTTCCTGCCCGGCCTGATCTCCAGTTCATCATCTGGGTGCAGTACACCTTCTGTGAGCGTCCCGCCGATAACACCGCCTGTTATCTTCTTGATAGGTGTTCCCGGTTTGTTTATGTCAAAGGACCTGGCAATGAGCATATGGGGTGGCTTATCTTTTTTATGCACAGGCGTTGGGATCATCTCCTCCATGGTCATGATGAGTGCATCGATGTTTATGTCCTGCTGTGCTGAGATGGGCACTATCGGGGCGTTCTCTGCCACTGTCCCTTTAACAAATTCCTTTATCTGGTGGTAGTGCTCGATAACTTTTTCCCTGGAGACAAGGTCTATCTTGTTCTGTACAATTACAATATTCTTGATCCCTATAATGTTCAGTGCCATCAGGTGTTCCTTTGTCTGAGGTTGCGGACAGGTCTCGTTTGCTGCGATGACCAGCATAGCACCGTCCATTATGGCTGCACCTGACAGCATTGTTGCCATCAATGTCTCGTGTCCGGGAGCATCAACAAACGATACGGTCCTGAGCTCTTCAGAAGGAGCTCCGCATCCCGGACAGGTATCCAATACAGTATAACACTGCGGCTCTGGGCAGTCAGGGCATTTTCTAAACGTGGTGTCGGCATATCCCAGCCTGATAGATATACCACGCTTCATCTCTTCACTATGTGTGTCTGTCCATACTCCTGAAAGCGCGCTGACAAGTGTGGTTTTTCCGTGGTCGACATGACCTACCATGCCGATATTAACACAAGGTTGACTCAATTTTTGATTTCCCTCCCGGTTGGGCAATATTCTAAAAGTGTAATAAGTTCAGTATAAGTTCTATGGATTACATGTTTAGATTTGTGGTCTATCATTCGATTAATCATATTTAAATGATTTCGAACAAAAAATGTAAATTCCTGACTATATGGCAAACCAGGTCATATTCTTTTAATGATGTATATAAGTTACTATCGAACTTACTTCCCCGGGACAAGCTGCCTTTTGAAGGGTCAGACCACATACTCAAGTGCGTCTTTTATTATTTCATCCCTCTGGAATATTCTCTCTATCCTGATCCCTTCTTTTGTTATCCTGAAGTTCAGGGGTTCCAGAGAAAGATAGGTACATCTCATTTTAGGGATATACATCTGGCGCATTCCTCTTCCGGTCACAGTATCGCGGCTGACATGAAGCTCGATGTTCCCAAAAGACGTATGCTGTGCAATAGCCTGTTTGATGCCTGTCTCTTCCTGTCCTATCAGGAAGAGTGTAGTACATTTTTTAGCATAAAGTATATCGTTGATAGTGAAAAACTTATCAGCAAATTCTTCTTTGCTGTGATAAAGGGATAACATATCAAGGTTGTCTATTACTACAATCTCTACATCTTCAGGAATGTCCTGCACGCTCTGTACACAATCCTTTTCCAGGAAGCCTATTCCGGTACCATGTCTTGCAGCATTGTATATCTTATTCGTGCGGGTCTCAAAGGATTTACTTATATTGAGGGTACCTTTTTCGATACAGGACTGGAAATCTATCCCTATGCTTTCTGCCTGTTCAAGAAAACTTTCAACGTTCACCTGAGTGAGCATTAGTACACACTTCTTTCCATCCTTACACGACTTGTAAAGAAAATGGGCCGCAAGAATTGACTTGCCAGATCCAGGCGGACCACTTACAAGTATTCCCTGTTGTGCAGGATAACCACCTTCCAGTATTTCATCCAGTTCTCTGATTCCTGTCGGGACTCTGTTGATGGGCATGTGCATATAATATGTGAGTAATTATATAAAAAGACTATTATTTACAAATGCGTATTCTTTTTACTTACCAGTATGCAAAGTTAAAAATGAAACAAATATTAACCAGGTAAATATCCAACAATACATACAAATAAAAATAATAAAAAGCAATCTGAACTTACGGTTCAGTAACTGCACAGAGTCAAAAAGGTCACTGCAAAATAATCATTGCAGAATCATGTTATTATCTTGTCTAGCTGGTCTGTTTCAATGGCCCTTCGAATCTCAAAAGCAACACGCCGGCCTGTGCTCATGGGTTTCCTCCATATTGTGTTCCCATATGGATGCCCGACCGACATGTGCACGTTAGTTCCGCCACCAACCCTTGGTGCCACATCATATATGTAGAAGTTAAGGTCCTTATCCACACACGTCTGCAGGCAGAACGGCCCAATGATGCCCGGATCATAATATTTACTTGCCGCCTCGATATACTTTTCTGAAAGCCTGAACACCTCTTCAAGCAGTGATTCCCTGAGAGTGGCGGAATTGTGTCCGCATACGGTGTATTCCGGGGTGAGCTGATGTTCTGCAAGTGTCATCTGCTGTGGTGCCGGCAGGCGTACATGCCCGTCAAGGCTTGTTTCAAAACGCCAGTCTATGCCGAGTATCTCAAGCTTGCTCATGTCCTTTTCCACAGGTGAGTAGAACATGTCAAAATTGAACACAGGACCAATAACATAGCGTTCTATCCTTGCATTGTCCAGTGCATCCCGGGTGATAACACCCTGCTTAAGGAGAGACTGTGCCTTTTGCTGGTATTCCTCATATGTACCTGCTGTGAAGAACCCTCTTTCCAGTTTTTTGACCGCGTGGGGAAGTTTCACCATTACAAGTTCATCTATGTCCTGTGGGTCATTTATCCTTTCAGGGAATGGCAATCCTGCCTTTTCCAGGAGCCAGTAATAATCGCGCTCCATTCCTCTTTCCTCACTGCGGAGCATGTTCCTGCTTCCCACAAGGGGTACCTTAAAGTCGTTTTCCACTTCATCGATGCCGCAGTATGATGTAAAGGAGCGGTTGGGTATGAACAGTACATTCTCCTCGATCAGCTTTTTCTGGTTCTGCGGCCTTGTGAGCTCACCAAACTTCTTCAATGATATATGCTCGTCCACAATGCCGCGGACAATGTTACCGTTACCGTCCCTCAGGGATCTGAAATACTCTGTATATGTCTTCTCACGGCCCTGCTGGCACACAGCAAATGTCCTGAAGTTCTCCTCGACTGCCCCATCAAAGACATCAAGTGCCGAGTGTGAGGCCACGGCCCCTATCTTGACCTTGTCCATATCATAATCTTCAATGATCTCTGCGATCTCTTTTCTGTCTATCATTATTTGCCCTCGGTTTTTCCAGAGATAGTATTTACTATTAATAAACCTGTTCACGCCAAAGTCAACTAAGGTATCAGACTCCACTAACCAGATAGATTACAACAGGTGTTATGAACGTCTCTATTACAGCTGCAAGGAATATCAGTGGCAGCAGCCAATGCAAATAGAACTTTACTCCTTTTATGATCTCTTCTTTGAGATTGACAGGTCCGGATATGATGGCCTGTAGTGCTGTATATCCTATCTTCATTCCGATAGCAGATGATATAAGCAGCATGGGGATCTCTATTATTCCATGTGGTGTAAGTCCTGCTATCACAAACAGGGCTCCCCTTTCAACAACCATGTAATGGATGAAAACCCCTATGACAAAACCGTTGAGTACTAAAAACCCAAAGGGAACTATTCCAAGGGCAAATCCCAACAGTACCGCAAAGAACATTTTTACTGCATTGTTCACAAAGATAAGCAGCATTATCTCTATAATAGATAGACCCCTGAGCATTTCTGCAAGTTCTTCCAGTCCTCCAAGTGAGTTCAGGGCGTTTGCAGGTGATGTGGCATAAAATGCATAACCTGCAACAACTGACAGTATGAATGAAAAAAGACTGAATACTATGAAAGGTTTCAGTTCTTTTATATACATTAATATATACATCATTAGTTCCTTTCTTGTATTTTCATTGTGCATTGACTCAGACTCCGAATGCCATCCTGATGGTGTTCCTGCAAGCAGGCGATAATCCGAGGACGATGATGACAAGTTTAAGGAAGGTCTTCAATGTCTTTGATTCTTCGTCCTCATCAAAATGATTGTCCAATATATATAGTACCGGGATGAATATGGATAGTTTTAACGGATACATTACAAATGCAGTGCCTGTAAGGTCTATCAAATAGGCAGGCACAACATGTTTCTCATAATATCCAAGAAAATCTATTCCTGCGATTGTGGAGGATGCGTCCATTAGATGCACCCATAGTATTGCAAGATTGATCTTGCTTTTGAGCAGGTCCAGACCTACGCGGTCCAGTAGTATCTTTATAAAATATAATATCAGGCTGGATGTACCGATGACAAATACGGGCACCCAGGGTAGAACCATATCCTCAAGATGGAAAAGTATCATAAGGTTAACAATAAACCATACCAATCCACAACCCGCAAAGATCTTCCGGTAATCTCCGCTGCCTTTTAATGTCACTGCCCATTTTGACAGGACAAGGAAGAACACAGTTATTGCAAACACTACAAAATAGATATTCGGTGTTATGAATAGGTAACTTGCCGGGGGTCCGATCACTCCTGTGTCTTCTATTACTCTCAGGGATGAACCTGCAAGCACAAAAGGAACTATTGCTGCTGTTAGCCTGTTATCGATCTGCACATTAAGTCTTTTTAACAGCTTAACAACACCAAAAATACAAATCCCCAGCAATATGGCCCATGTTATCGTGTTTACGATATTGTAGCCGCTATCATGCAGAACAGGGTCTATGTAATAATCATTGATGAATTGGGTAAGTTTATCTATGAATGGCATTATAATCCCAGCAGTAACATAATATAGGAATATCCTAATACAACTAACACTTAATAGGTTTATGGGAATTGCGGAATTCGCTAATTGGATATTTCCGTATTAATAGCCGCTTTTTCTCATAATCTCATGATTTAGGAACGTATATCTGGACATGCATATTAATTTATATCTGTGTACTTATTAATTGTGTACATATTGATTTATGTCTACGTGCATATTAATTCAACTTTAATATTAAAAAATGAGGAATTTCATTCTTTCAATTATCAGGTTTTGGCAGGTATGTGAGTGATCCCGACAAAAGGCAAGAAAAAGTGGATGCAGTTACCAAGGGATGTTGTTGTGGGTCCTGATGTCATCTATGACGTAAAGGAAGTATGTGATGATCTGAAACTCCATGAAGGTGCTTTTATCGTAACCGGGCAGAATACTAAGAAAATAGCCGGAGATGTGGTATTCGATCTGCTTGATGAATGCGGTTACGATCCAGGTATCATCGTCTCAAAGGAAGCTTCCATGTCAGAGGTCGGAAAGGTTGTTTCCAGAGCAAGAGAGCTAAATTCCAAATACCTCATTGGTGTGGGGAGTGGCAAGTCCATAGATGTTGCCAAGCTTGCAGCTACCCAGCTTGAGCTGCCTTTTATAAGTGTGCCCACCGCTGCCTCACACGACGGTATTGTATCTTCCAGGGCCTCTATCAATGATAAGGGAAAAAAGACCTCTATTGAGGTGAATGCTCCTATGGCCGTTATAGCTGATACTCATATTATATGCGGTGCACCTTATCGTTTGCTTGCAGCCGGATGTGGGGATATCATCTCTAATTATACCGCGGTTCTGGATTGGGAGCTGGCACACAGGCTGAGGAATGAGTCCTTCAGTGAGTATGCAGCGACTTTATCGAGGATGACGGCACAGATATTGATGGATTCACCGGAAGACATCAAACCGGAACTTGAAAGCTCGGTGAGGATAGTCGTGAAAGCCCTTGTCTCAAGCGGTGTAGCCATGAGTATTGCGGGTTCCTCCCGGCCTGCTTCAGGTTCGGAACATATGTTCAGTCATGCTCTTGATATGGTTGCACCCGGATCGGCCCTTCATGGTGAGCAATGTGGGGTGGGAACAATAATGATGATGTACCTGCATGGCGGGGATTGGAAGAAGATTAAGGAATGCCTGGAGGTAATCGGAGCCCCCACAACAGCAAAGGAGCTTGGGATTGAAGATAGGTATATATTAGAGGCGCTTCTTGTTGCACATAAGATACGTCCAGAGAGATATACCATACTTGGAACCGGTCTGACCCAGGAGGCAGCCGAGAAGGTTGCACGCTTGACAAAAGTTATCTCATAATTATTTCATTAATGTAAACGAATTTGATAGATCAAAGGTGATTATATGACAGATACTACCATTACACTTATCGGTTCAAGGCTTGCAAGGGAAGGCGAGGATTTCATATTCATGGGTGAATCCCGTGAATGTAAGAAATGTAAGCTCAAACGAACCTGTCTGAACCTTGAACCGGGGAGAAAATACCGCGTTGTAAAGCTGAGGGGTGATACTGTTCATGAATGTTTCATCCATGACGGCGGTGTAATGACCGTAGAGGTTGAAAGTTCTCCAGTAGTTGCGGCAATTGAATCCAGAAAGGCAGTGGTTGGTTCCAAGCTCAGCTATGAACCTCCAAAATGCAAGGAGTTCAATGATAGTGTATATGATATCCTTTATCCTGAAGGTATTAAGGAAGGGGATAAGTGTACTGTCTTAAAGGTGCTTGGTTCCATGGATGAAAGCATGGTATCCGGATGTTCGCTGAAAAAGGTGGAACTAAAACTATAGTTCAGTTGCGAACACCTTTTATATAAAAAGCAATTCCTAAGAGCCAACAATAAAAAATCACGTAATTAATATTTCAAGTTCATAATATCGATCATACTATCACAGAGGTAATTGAATGTCAGGGACGGAAGGTGATGTATTACATCATGATTTTTATACAGCAGAACGCTGGAATAACTGGATAAACCAGGTTAAGGAAAGTGATTTCAAATTTGAGGAATCTGACGAGCCACAGGGTAAGGAAGGAGCCATCTTTGTCAATATGGAAGATGACATAATACTTGCATGCCTGAAGATAATAGCCAAATATGAGAAGGGCCAGCTATCCCGGGAGTCGGCATTGCAGTACATAGGGCAGATAAGGGACATTGCACTTGCAGAGATCGATCCCATATCCGAGGATGCGGACCTTATGATCGATTCTCTCCAGACCTCTCTTATGGGTGGTTTTGCTGCATGTGAGGCTTACCTGAGTGGTGACTATGACAGTGATACTGAAATAGAGGATCTTGTCAAGGTTGCCCTTGAGGCAGAGGCATCTGATGATATCGAGATTGCTCTTGGTACCATTGCAGAGATAGGTGCTCTTGTTATCAGTGGCAAGGAGCTTACTGATAAGGTCATGGAAGAGGTTCCGTACGGCCTTGTTGCAGAATGGCTCGATGGTATCGATTCCATAGCTGCTGCAATGATAGGTTCTGACGGCTATAAGGATGATGAAGAAGACGATGAGATGTAAAGAGGGTGTTTTTGTCTCTTCCTGTCCCTCTTTATTATATCCTGGCTGTTGAATCTGTTTTCAACTGACTATGAACTATACCACAAACCATGTTAGACCTTACCAATATTGCAGTGCTTGATATGACACATGCGGGCATCGTTATTGCAGAGGGATTTGCCAGCCTGGGTTACAACGTTAAGGCAATCGATGTTTACCGGACCGTCGATGAAGATGTTCTCTTAAGACTTACTCATGATCATGGTATTGTAACCTCAAAGGATCCCGTACCTGTCGATGACCTGGACCTGATAGTAAGTCCCGTACACCTGGATCCTGGATATCCCATGCTTGCAGATGCCAGGAAAAAGAATATAGAGATCATGGATCATCACAGGGCCGTGGGGTCCATACTATCAATGATGGGGTTTTTTGAAAATGCAACTGTGATAGAGGTCACAGGTTCAAAAGCAAAGACAAGTACCGTTTCCCTGCTGGCTGACATGCTTTCAAGGAAGATGAAAGTCATACTCCATAGTTCCCGAGGCCTTGAATTATGGGAGAATGGTCGCTCAGATGTGGTTCACCTGGGCTTGAGCATAGCCCCAGGCAGTATACTGCTTTCAATTGCTAAATTAATGGAGCTTGATATTATTGCGGATTGTTACATCTTTGAGATATCATTGGGTCTGACAGGGTTTGCAGATGTGGGGGTGATCACCACACTGGAACCTGGTTACATGATAGCGGCTTCAACATCCAGCTCGAGCGATTCAAAGATAAATGTCCTGTCTCATGGCAGGTCTGAAGAGGTATTCTTCCTGAACCTGCAGGATCGAAAAGCACTTGATATGGCAGAAATACATAACAGGGAATATTTCACTTTCACCGTTCTGGAAAACGACGGTTCTGCGATAAGAGACCCTGCTACAGGGGATGCCGACCTTCAGCTTCGTTTGGAGGGCAAGAACATATACATTGACCATTCAGAATGCAGTTTTTCCTCATCATTGTCAGCAAATTACAATTTCGGATCATATACAACTGCATTTGCAGCTGCAAGCTCTGTGGCAATCCGGATGGGGGTACCTGTAGAGGATATCATTACAGTTGTGGGCTCTTTTGAAGGCCTGCCTGGCCGGATGCAGGAAAAAGAACTTTCAGGAAGGAAACTCATTGATAACTCCAACTCCGGCATGGATATAAGATCATGTGAAAGAGCGCTTGATTATGCTTTAAGCAGACCAGGAAGCCCTGGCAAGGTGATAATGGTGCTTGGTGAGGAAGCTGCCCAGGTCTGTGAAGGTCTCCCGCCTGAAAATGTCGAAGAGTTGGTTATCAGGCGTTGCGGGGATATAGGACAGTTGATACTTGTTGGCGATCGAATGCAGAAAATAAGTGCAGGGAATGTTAGTTATGCTTCGGGACTTGAGCAGGGGCTTGAAATGGCAATCAATTTCTCTTCCCCGGATGATATCATTCTTTCCTGTGTAAAATGTTTCCGATGAGGTGACCTTTCTCCTGATGCCTTCTTCTGTACTATTTTCGTCCCATTATCATGTGATGATTAGTCCTTTTATACCATAAAGGAGTAGATATTGCAGAAAACAGGATACTATTTAAGTATACTATTTATTACGAAACTCAACAAATATAATAACCACTTAAGTATATCGGGATATATATGGCTGAAAACGATATTTCTATTATACACCCGCGGCCCAGTTCTATTGTGGCGGCGTTATACACGTTACGCGATCTGAATGTTGATGTTGCTATACTCCATGGTCCTCCGGGCTGCTCTTTCAAACATGCAAGGCTTCTTGAAGAGGATGGCATACATGTTGTGACAACAGCCCTTGACGAGAATGGCTTTGTTTTCGGGGGGCGTGATGAGCTCTCCTCCTTGCTTGTAAAGGTGAATGAGATGTTCAGTCCAAAGCTCATCGGTGTGGTTGGTACCTGTGCCAGCATGATCATCGGCGAGGAACTCCGTGAGCCGGTTCTGGATGCCAATCTGGATGTGCCTGTCATTGAGGTGGAGGTGCATGCCGGATATCCGAACAATACCAAAGGTGTCCTGATGGCACTGGAGGCAGCATGTGAGGCAGGTGTCATTGATGATCAGGAGCTTCAGAGGCAGAGGCATCTGCTTGAGGAAGCGACCAATGTGGAAAAGAGACATGGTGCGGCAAGCAGGGAATACCTGGCTCCTTCACGTGGTGACCTGAAATTCAAGGTTGCTGAAAAGATAATAGCCAATCTCAAAGAAGGCAAACGCTGCCTGACCATCATGAATGCAAAGAAAGAGACCGGTTACATGTTCGCTGACATCACAGTTGCTATCAATGAGGTGGCTGCACAGCTTGGCATGGAGGCAAATGTCATCAACATGGCAAATGTGGATGATACCGTTGGTCTTCCCCGGGTGCGGCACCATGCAAAAAGTATAACAGATGATTTCAGGGAGAAGAATGTCACTATTCATGAGATAATAGGTGGAATGGATGAGTATCCGATTGCCGGGGAAAAGGTAAGTGAACTGATAGCTGAAAAATACAGTGATTTTGACTTTGCAGTCATCACAGGGGTCCCTCATGCAATACCCATGGACCAGCTGAGGGGAATGCAAATAATATCCGTGACCAATGGTCCAAGACAGGTACTCCCGTTAAAGGAAATGGGGCATGAGCATGTTATTGTGGAGATCGACCTGCATCCAAAGACCCTTGGTGTCAACCATATAGTTGAATCCGAGTTCGGGGCAACATTGAGGGAAGTGTCAAGGGATATGCTTGAGAAGGACCCGGAGGTTGTCTGATGCCCCAGAAGAGGATAGCCATCTACGGCAAGGGCGGTATAGGTAAATCCAGTACAGCATCCAATGTTGCTGCAGCATGTGCTGACGAAGGCTACAGGGTCATGATAATCGGTTGTGACCCCAAGAGCGATTCTTCTATAACGCTTCTGGGTGGACAGCGAATACCAACCATTCTGGACCTGCTGCGGCAGAAGATCGAGGTAACGGAGAAGGACATAGTCCATGAAGGTTACAAAGGTGTCAGGTGTGTGGAAGTCGGCGGACCAGAGCCCGGGATTGGCTGTGCTGGCCGCGGCATCATTGTTGCCATACAGAAACTGAAACAGATGTGCAAGTCCATAGATGAAATGGACCTTATAATCTACGATGTTCCCGGGGACATCGTATGTGGTGGCTTTGTTGCACCCATACGTAAGGGACTTGTCAACGAAGCGTACATCCTGACTTCCGGGGAATACATGCCACTGTATGCTGCTAACAATATCTGCAGGGGACTTGCCAAGATAGATACTCAGCTCTCAGGCATCATCTGCAATTCCAGAAGCGTCACCAGGGAAGAGGATATAGTACGCAGGTTCTCAGAGGAGATCGGCAGCAAGCTCATGGCTTTCATACCAAAGGAGCAGATTGTGCAGGATTGCGAGAGAGATGGTTTCTCTGTGCTTGAAAAAGCTCCGGATTCATCTGTAGCAGATGTTTATCGGGAGCTGGCCCATGCCATCATGTCCAATGACAGCTCGGTAATGCCTGAAGCCCTTGAAGATGAGAGACTGCGCGAGCTTACGCGCTAAGGTTTGATTGCAATGTCAGACACCCTCTCTATTCCCCAAACAAAGAACATACCCCGGATACTCCTCTCTGCAGGTAGCTCATCATCGGGGAAAACAACCATCACTATCGGCCTGCTTGCAGCCCTTAATGAGGCAGGATATAAGGTCCAGCCATACAAGGTGGGGCTGGATTACATCGATCCCAGCTATTATTCCGAGATCACCGGTCGCAGGGCCCGGAATATAGACGGTTTCCTTATGGATGGGGAGGGAGTCAGGGATGTTTTCATTCACGGGGCTGAGCTTGACGGCGATGCTGATATAGCCGTTATCGAGGGTGTTCGGGGCCTGTACGAGGGCTTTGACAGTTTTACAGATACCGGTAGCACTGCCCAGATAGCCAAGATCCTGAACTGTTCTGTTATACTTATCATCAATGCCAGGAGCATTACCCGCTCTGCAGCGGCCCTTGTAAATGGCTTCAGGGACTTTGACAGGGATGTTCACATTGCAGGGGTGATCCTTAACAACATAGGTGGCCCCAGGCATGAGAAAAAGGCCACTGAGGCAATAGAGTTCTACACAGGTATCCCTGTTCTGGGTGTTATCCGGCGCAACAGTTCCATGAAGATATCCATGCGACACCTCGGCCTTGTCCCTGCTATCGAGGAGCGACGACGCGCCGATAATTACGATGAGAGGATAGATTTTATAAAAGATGCTATCAAGGCCGGCATTCAGATCGATCGCCTGCTGGAGGTGGCACACGCAGCTCCGCCACTCAAGCGTCCTTCACAGACTGTTTTCACCCCCCGGGAAATCAAAGGCAAGCGCCCGGTAATTGGTGTTGCCCTTGATGAGGCTTTCAATTTCTATTACCACGACAACCTCGAGCTGTTACAGATGGCAGGAGCAGACCTCAAATACTTCAGTCCTGTCCATGACAGCAAGCTTCCGGATGTGGACGCCCTCTACATCGGCGGCGGCTATCCTGAGCTTTTCGCCGCAGAACTTGAGAACAACGTTTCCATGCGCCAGGATATCCTTGATGCATCCTGCAACGGGATGCCAATATACGCAGAATGCGGCGGTCTCATGTACCTGACAGAAAAACTCAGTACCGGAGTAAAAGGCAAAGGAGCCTACAACATGGCCGAGATGCCCGAATCCACCCACGACATGGTAGGGGCACTTCCCGGTCACACTCTCATGGGTCACAAGCGCGTGGTCAGCTACAACATAGGCTCTCTTGATGCGGACACAGTCATCGGGAAAGCCGGGAATTCCTTCCGGGGCCATGAGTTTCACCACTCAGAGGTCACAGAGATCCCCGATGACGCTAAATTTGCGATAAAGCTCTCCCGTGGAACCGGTATACTTGATGGGTGGGATGGGCTCACTGTTAATAATACACTTGGTTGCTATGCTCATCTGGTTGCGAGCTCTTACAGGGAATTTGCTGAAAGCTTTGTGGATTTTGTGATGAAAGCCAGATAATCTGTATCATTCATACCAGTCCTTCCATCCAATCACTTAATACTGATCCCTGCAAAATACCACTATCAACATTCAGGGGAACATTGACCATGCAATACATCGTTTTTACGGATCTTGACGGCACACTGGTAGACCATGATACATATTCATATGAGGCGGCGCTTCCTGCGATCAATATGCTCAAGGAAAAGGGCATACCGCTTGTATTCTGTACCAGTAAGACCAGGGCGGAGATAGAGGTGTATGTGGATGAACTGGAACTTTTGCATCCTTTCATATCGGAGAACGGGGGAGCTATCTTTATTCCGCATGGGTATTTTGATGTGGATTTTGTCGTTTCCAGATCCATGGATAAATATGATGTTATTGAGCTGGGTACGGATTATAACATCCTTAGAAATGTACTGTTGAATATTGCATCATCAGAGGGGCTTTCACTTGTGGGATTCGGGGACATGACAGATGCAGAGGTCAGTGAGGATACAGGCCTTGATGTAGAATCTGCCTGTCTTGCAAAACAGAGGGAATATGATGAAGCTTTCAGGCTCGACGGGAATGAAGATGATGCTGGCAGGCTGATTGGGAGTATAAGGGCACGTAGGCTCAACTATACCCGGGGAGGTCGTTACTGGCACATTATCGGTGACAATGATAAAGGTAAGGCGGTCCGTATTCTTACGCAGGTATATAGT
The DNA here is from genome assembly GCF_045690325.1 of Methanolobus sp. WCC5. Taxonomy (GTDB): domain Archaea; phylum Halobacteriota; class Methanosarcinia; order Methanosarcinales; family Methanosarcinaceae; genus Methanolobus. Next base: position 2,702,801 of record NZ_CP146981.1, read on the forward strand.
AAACAGTTCGGTGATATAAAGACCGTAGGTCTTGGTGACAGCCTTAATGATCGTCCCATGTTAATGGAAGTGGACATAGCTTTCCTTGTCCGCAAAGCAAATGGTGAGCATGATCCCGCCATCACTGATGAGAGGATCACCAGGGTCCCGCAAGTCGGCCCTCTGGGCTGGAACATGGCCATACTGGGTCTTTTAGAGTGAGATCATCAGATATTATGTTTTTTGTTTCATTTTGAACCTGTATGATGGCTCAGTATGCCACAAAATAGCTGGCAGAAAAGGTCGCAACAAAAACAGGGAGAGCTTTTCTTTATCTTCCAAGCTCTCCTGTTTGCAAAGTCACAAGGACATTGCATTTAAGTCTTCAGTCTATCTTATCGAACTTTGAGGCAGGTGCGCCGCAGATCGGACAGTTGTCATCGGGTTTGCCTTCGTGGGTATGTCCGCAGACACTGCAGACGTAGTAGTCCACTTCTTCGTTGTTCCCAAGCTCTTCCAGGGCTTTCTTATACAACCTGGCATGGATATTTTCTACCTTATTTGCGACCTCAAAACTCCAAAGAGCCCTGTTGTCACCCTCTGCTTTTGCTTCTTCTATGAATTTAGGGTACATTTCCTCGAATTCGTATGTTTCCCCGTTAATTGCCTCTTTCAGGTTCTCCATTGTTGTCCCAATCCCACCCATACGCTGAAGGTGATTAAGAGCATGGACTGTTTCAGCAGCAGCGGCAGCTCTGAAGAGTTTGGCCACCTGTGGATAGCCTTCATCATCTGCTTTCTTTGCAAAGGCAAGGTATGTCCTGTTTGCCATTGATTCACCGGTAAATGCTGCTTTTAGATTATCTTTTGAAGTCATGTCTATCTCCTTTAAAATTTACCTTCTTACTCAATGGTTCGTCAATATATCAGATTAACGGCCATTTGGTAATAATCCAATTGAACGGTTTCAGTTCTGCTGCAAGTTCCCTTAGATGACACCAGATTTAAAAAGAAGGCAGGAAACCTTCAATTTCACTGTTCAATATGGATAGAATATGAAGAACAATGAACACAGTATGAACAATCCCCATGCTATCGGTTTGACCTCATTGCTTTTACCGCTGAAAAGCTTAAGCAAAGGGAACAGGACAAATCCTGCACAAAGTCCGACTCCCAGATTATATGTAAAGCTCATGAGAATTATGACCGCCATTGCAGGGATCATTTCAGTGTAGTCATCCATGTCTATTTTCTTTATAGACACCATCATAAGAAGACCGACGACTATCAAGGCAGGTGAAGTAGCTGCCGCAGGTATTGCCGAGAATATCGGATAAAAGAACAAACCCAATGCGAAGAAGAATGAGATAACGATCGCCGTAAGCCCGGTCCTCCCCCCTTCTTCGATGCCTGCAGCTGATTCGATATAAGCACCTGTGGTGGTAGTACCTGCAAGAGCACCGAACACCGTGGCAAGTGCATCTGCAAGGAATGGTTTTTCCATGTCTTTAAGGTTACCTTGTTCATCCATGTAACCGGCCTTTAAAGAAACGCCTACAAGGGTACCCATTGTATCCATAAGGTCCATTGTGAACATTGTAAGTATAACTGCAAAGAACCCCCAGGTGAGTGCCCCTGCAATATCAAGCTGAAACAGAATGGGAGCAATACTTGGTGGCATGCTGACAATTTTTTCCGGTGCCTGGAAGACGCCTGCTGCAAATCCGATCATAGCAGTTATAATGATACCGATAAGAATTGACCCTTTTACCTTCTTTATCATTAATATGCTTATAAGCAGGAAACCGAACAATGTGAGAGCAACAGGTATGGTATTAAGCGCCCCTACATGCAAAGGAGCACCTTCCACTCCAAGTGAGACAATACCTGCATTAACAAGTCCGATGAATGTGATGAACAGCCCAAGTCCGACTACAAAACTATATTTAAGATTATCAGGAACTGCATCTACCATTTTGTTCCTCAGGCCTGAGACCGTCAATATGGTAAAGAGAACACCACTGATGAAAACTGCTCCCAGTGCTGTCTGCCATGAATAGCCCAGAACCCCTACAACAGTGTATGCAACAAAAGCATTCTCACCCATATACGGAGCTATTGCAAGTGGTTTTTTTGCATATAATCCCATAATCAGTGTTCCAAAGATAGCAGATAATATCGTAGCTACCATAGACGGACCAAAAGGTATCCCGGCAGCTTCAAGTATGGAGGGGTTTACAACAATTATATAGGCAACTGTCATAAATGTGACAATTCCTGCCATAACTTCGGTCTTTACATTAGTTCCATGCTCTTTTAAGCGAAAATAATTTTCCAGTATATCTGACATGCCACAATTCCGGCTAGCTGTAGTTATATATTATTATATTCAGTGAATTACTTTCTATTTAAAGCTTTTTTAATCTTAAATCCGGCTTCAATGGATGCCACATAAGGCAGAGTCAGCACAATTCCTGATGCAATAAGGAAACTGATAAAGATACAAATTGTTAGATTATAAAGATATCAGTTGTCACGAAAGTATCATTTATTGATATAGGCCTGAATATAAATATCCAGGTACATCAAACACTATCATTAAAAAGTGAGGGTGAATCTTGAAGTTTCACTCCAAAAGTTCCTCATTCTCCTGTGACCAGGCAGGCTGGTCTATGGCAAAGAACTCAAGATCTGCCTCCCCGGTGTTCACTGTCTGCTGCTTTGAGTTTTCAGGTATGAGGACAAGTCTTCCTTCATATAGTTCAAATGGGATGTCTTCTATGTAGAGGATGCCTTCGCCTGCAAGGATATAGTATGCTTCGGGATTTCTCATCATATGTGCTTCTATGGACCCACCGGGCCTGATTATCACATGGGCTATACTGTAATCTATTCCAAGTTCCCTGTCAGATGTTGCTGGATGGAGGAGGTTGCCAAGGGACACGGTTTTAAAACGTGTGAAATACTGAATGTCTTCAAGGCTGTTGGTGTATACGTGGTCATCTGCATAAAAACCAGATGTGACGGCGTATATCTGTTTATCGATAGAAGTTCTCTTGACGAATGTATATTTCAGGGATGGAGAAGTCTCACCAGGTTTTGGCCAATAGTAAGAGACCCATCCCTCTCCCTCTTCGCTAAGTGCAGTACCTATGAAAAGCTCGTCCAGGGGTTCACCGTTATAATCTTTCAGGCCAATAACACTTTCACCTTCACTGCTTACGTTCGGTGCATAGGCAACCCGTATTCCTTCAGTTGTCCATATACTGAGGTAGGTGTCATTATGGAACCACTTGCTGTCTTTTTGCCTGAACTGTTCAAAGGCAAGTTCACCATCTTTGTCCATCAGTTCAACAGCCTCGTTGACAAGAGATGCTGTGTCTTCTTTTTTTATTGCCAGGGATGTCTGCCCTGTCTGCCTGTTCAAATCTCCACTGTCAATCGTTAGTTCTGTGTCTGTCTGCTTTTCTGCTGTGGTATCTTCTGTCTGCACACAACCTGCAACAGCAATAAGAAGTAAGGACAATGAAAGAATACAAATTATTATCTTACGATCATTCATAGTTTTAACACCTTTTTACTTAATCTGTAGGTAAAGATCTCTTTTTTCCTAAAACCGGAATACAGGGAATATCCAGTAATTGAGCTTTAAATTGCAAGTCTTTATTTGTGAGTTTGATCTAAACTGTTCCTTTCCAGCAATGCATATTGCTTAAAATCAGGGGTTTGTAAGCTGCAAATCCACATCAGAATGCCGTTTATTATATTATGTAAAATAATACAATTAATATGATACTATTTGTAGCTTACGAATATATTTAGACATTCATAGACATTTATATTTGAAATTGTTATCAAGTCCCTTTTCATAAAATCCGGACTTTATTTTTGCAAAGAACCTTGTCCCTGGATCCTATTTACTATACAGCCGATAAGAGCAAGCGAATGTGGCATCGGGGTCAACCGATAAAATAAGTTTTTATAGTCCAGATTACACCAATAAGGACCATAAAGATACCTGTGAGCCCTATGTTAAAAAAGACAGAGGATAGTACAGAAGGCTTACTTCCTTCATCACAGGAATCTCCAGAGGTCAGATCGATTCCGAAAACATCACAAGTGGATATAGTTGCAGCTACTAAAAAGACGATAATAAGACCTGAACTTACCATATACAGAGGAGTTTTCAGGTTCATAAGGCGGTAATATAGTTCAAAAGACTTAACTGTTTACATCAGACTTAAATTATGCAAATATTTAAATATATATCTGATTTAATAAATATCGCCGGGGATGATTTTTTCTATTCATTAACAAAACCCATGCATGACCTGACCATCAATCTATGTGCTCTGGCTTATCTCCTCCATCAGTATTCGTCACAGGATGTCTATTTTCTTCTGTTTTTTTTTAAATCCTGCTCTTTATAGCTAAATCTAAAGAAAATGATATTGCCAATTAACAAATATGTGTATATTTAACAATCAACTGGCATTATATAGAAAGGATTAAATAAAATAATACAACATTCTATTTAATTCAAGTCGCATAAAAACGGGGTTAATGTCTGCCATGACATGTGGCTGGCTATTATTTGCGGCCAATCTGCAAAAGGGTAGATGCCTGCATATGAAGATGATCAATTGTATTTCATTGGTATAAGGATATGATGGTGACATTAATGGGGGTTTAACATGGAAGTTACGAACCTTTCTGGAAAAAGTACGGATCATGAATTTTACATAGTAGGTATAGGGGCATCTGCAGGCGGACTTGAGGCTATTGAGACGCTTTTTGATCATATGCCTCCCAATACAGGCATGGCTTTTGTTGTCATTCAGCACCTATCTCCGGATTACAAAAGCCTCATGGTGGAACTGCTTTCCAAAAGAACGCGAATGGATGTACTGAGGGCTGAGGAAGGGATGATGGTAGAGCCGAATAAGGTGTACCTGATCCCTCCCAGGAACAACCTCACTATATTTCATGGAAAATTACTCCTGAGTGAACAGGGACATTCCAGAGGCCTCAATTTTCCCATAGATATATTCCTGGAATCACTTGCTGAGGATCAGGGCAACAGGGCCATCGGTGTTATATTGTCAGGTACGGGAAGTGACGGTATGCGCGGCATAAAATCCATCAAGGAAAAAGGCGGTATGGTCATGGTCCAGAGTGAGGAAAGCGCCAAATTCGATGGTATGCCAAAAAGTGCGATATCAACAGGCATTGTGGACTTTATCCTTTCCCCACAGGACATGCCTGAACAATTGCAGTCTTTTATAGAACATCCTTATGCCACCAGCCAGAAAAACACGATATCTCTGCTCACCGACCAGGAGAATATGGACCGGCTCTATTCTCTCCTTAGGAAGAAACACAAGGTAGATTTCACATACTACAAGATGAATACCGTTGTCAGAAGGGTTGAACGCAGGATGATGGTCAACCATATCAGCGAATTCCGTGACTATGTAAGGTACCTGGAAGACCATCCCCATGAGATTACAAATCTATACAGGGAACTGCTCATAGGTGTCACTCATTTCTTCAGGGATACGGAAGCCTTTGAATTCATATCTGAAAAATGTATCATGGATATGATAGGGAAGCCAGATGCCAAAGAGATCAGGATATGGGTAACTGGCTGTTCAACTGGTGAAGAACCCTATAGTATTGCCATGCTTCTGAAAGAGAATATGGAAAAGCGCGGCAAGATGGTCAATGTGAAGATATTCGCAACTGATGTGGACGGCGACGCTATCATGAAAGCAGCAAACGGGCGTTATCCTGAAAGTATAGTTGCTGATGTAACCCCCGAAAGACTGCGTAAATATTTCATTGCCACTGATAACGAGTTCCAGATATCAAGGGAAATAAGGGAGATGGTGGTGTTTGCAAAGCATGATGTTATCACAGATCCTCCGTTTCCCAATATCGATCTTATTAGCTGCAGGAATCTTCTGATATATCTTCAGCCTGTGCTCCAGTCAAGAATACTGGAACTTTTCAACTACTCCCTGAAATCCGGTGGAATACTGTTTCTGGGGCCAAGTGAAACTACCGGGGATATGTCAGACCGTTTCGAACCTCTTAACCATAAATGGAAGATATATCGTTCAAGAGGAAAAGCCAAGATCCTTGATATGCAGAAGATACGCAATATCACAATAGATGCTTCCAGGGTCAGGAACGATTATAATTCTGTTTCAAGACCTTGGAGGCAAAATCAGGATGAGAGGCTTCTTGAAAGGATCGTTGATGGCCTTAAGGATGAATATCTTCCCCTGACAATTGTAACCAATGAGAATATGGAAGTTGTTTACACCCTTGGGAACACTGAAGGATACTTCAGGGTACCTTCCGGAAAAATGGTCTTTGATATCACAAAGATGGCATCAAAGGATCTGTCAGTGCCTATTACCACCGGCCTGCAGAAAGTCTTTAGCAACAAGGAAGAGATAAAGTATACCAATGTAAAGACAACTATCGGTGATGAGAAGAAAAATCTGAACATCAGGATCAAACCTCTTTCCGCAAGACAGAACCAGGAACCTCTGGCAGCAATAATCCTGACCGAGGACATCCGGGAAAGACAAGAGTGTGTCTTTGAGAGCGAACAGATAGAATACGACATGGATAAGGTTGTTGAACAACGCATCAATGACCTTGAGCATGAATTGCAGTTCACCCGTGAGAATCTCCAGGCGACCATAGAGGAGCTTGAAACATCCAATGAGGAACTGCAGGCAACCAATGAAGAACTTTTTGCCAGCAATGAAGAGCTCCAGGCTACCAATGAAGAGCTACAATCGGTCAACGAGGAGTTACATACTGTTAATGCCGAATATCAAGCCAAGATAATTGAGCTTACCGAACTTAATCAGGATGTGGAGAATCTCATGTCCAACACACAGATAGGAACCCTGTTCCTGGACGAGAACCTGGAGATCCGCAAGTTCACCAGCATGATCAAAAATATATTCCATCTTGTCGATAATGACATTGGAAGGCCTCTTGAGGGTATTGCCAATAAAATAATGGAATTTGATATACTGGATATGATTAAACTGGTCCGGGATACTAACACCAGCCACGAGACAGAGGTCCAGACAAAGGATGACAGGTGGTATCTGTTGAAAATAGTTCCTTATAAGGTTGGGCGTGATATATACTCAGGGATGATTATTACTATAGTAGATATAACAACCCTGAAGAGAACCCAGCGTTCCCTAGAAAAAAGTGAAATATGGCTTCATGAAGCAGCCTCACTTGCAAAGGTAGGAGGCTGGGAAATCGATCCCGTTACTATGAAAACCCTCTGGACCGAGGAAGTTTACAAGATACATGAAGTGGAACCGGGCTTTGATCACAATGTTGAGAAAGGGATCGAATTCTACCATCCCGAGGATCGGAAAAAAATAGAAGAAGCTGTATCCATGGCTTTTGAGAAGGCTGAGCCATTTGATCTTAAACTGCGTTTTGTAACTGCAAGGGGCAATGAGAAATCTGTAAGGGTCAAGGGAAAAGCAGAGAAGAATCACAAAGGGATAAAAAGGGTCTACGGTTCCTTCCAGGATATCACGGAGCAGACGCTTAAGGAAAATGAACTGAAGAAAACAAAAACAAAATACAAGGAACTCTATGAGACTATAACCAGTCCCACTATAGTATGTGAGGACCTTCCTGACGGGCGTTTTGTGATAAAAGAAATAAATTGTGCGGGTAAATATCTTTTTTCAATGGAGAAAGACGAGTTGCTGGGCAGGGACCTTTTCGAACTGTTACCTGGACACGATGGAGCTCTGAAAGAAGCATTTTTGGATGTCAGGAATACAGGGCATCAATTACACATTCCTTCCATCAATCTCAATTATGAACCATTTGAGGGACCTTTTGAGATACATGCCTACAAACTTCCTTGCGGAGAGATAGTAAGTATATTTTACAGAATTGGTGGAACCGGGCAGAAAGTGAACAATGCCACTACAGAGGGAACGGGAGAGAAACAGGGTGCATGAGCAGTGAGGGTGTGGAACATGGAAGAAATCTTCAAGGATCTGAAAAAAGATGCATTAAAACCCGGGAAGGAAGAAACGTATGAGGACATCGGAAAACTCTCCGATGAAGAGATTCAGGAAATCCTTCATAACCTGCGTGTACACCAGATAGAACTGGAAATGCAGAACGAGGAACTGAAAAGGGCTCAGGAGGAGCTTGTTCTCCAGAGGGAAAGCTATTTCCATCTGTTCCACAGGGCCCCGGTGGGTTATGCACTCGTAGATGAGAATGGTCTTATCAGAAAAGCTAACCAGTTGCTTTGTGAAATATTTAATTTTCCCAGAAATGACAACATGGATGAACCTCTTTTAAGATATATTTATGAAGAAGACCGGAGTATTTTTGTATCCCGTTTCAAAGCTTTTTTTAAGAAACTGGAAGATAAGACCCTGGAGCTGAGGCTTAAAGGAAAGGATGATGAAATAATCCATGTGCAGATGCGGGGAAGAAAAGAGGTCAATAGTCATTTCGGTATTCTTGGTGATGAAAACGATCCTTCACTGATACTGATAACATTCAACGACATAACAGAACGTAAGATTGCAGAACAGGCGATTATGAAGGCGATGCTTGCGGCCGAGGAGGCAAACGAGATAAAAAGCAAGTTTCTGGCAAGTATGAGCCATGAGCTGCGCACTCCTTTAACTTCGGTTATAGGTTTTTCCGAGGCACTTATAAGGGGAGATGCCGGGAAGATCAATGACGAGCAAAGACATTATCTTACCTATATTGAAAAAAGCGGGATGCACTTGCTTAAGCTTATCAATGAGCTTCTGGATATCTCAAAGATAGAATCGGGTAAAATGGAACTGAATTTAGAAGAAGTGAGCCTTAATAATGTCTTCTCTGAAGTAGAGAATATGGTATATCCAATGGCTTCCTGCAAAAACATAAAGCTTCAATTTAATACGTTCTCTCATGATACTGTTCTGCAAGCTGATAGCAATAAGCTAAAACAGATCCTTTTGAATCTTCTTAGTAATGCCATCAAGTTTACACCTGAACATGGTAGTGTAAATGTCGATTCAATGCTGATAGATGGCAGTATCCGGATATCGGTTTCGGATACCGGCATAGGCATACCGTATGAGCAGCAGCAAAAGGTCTTTGAGCCTTTTACACAGGTGAATTCACCACTTTCAAGAGATAACAATGGCACAGGCCTTGGTCTTGCTCTTGTAAAGAGCTTTGTGGAGTTGCATAATGGGGATATTGATCTTGAAAGCGAACCGGGAAGAGGAAGCAAGTTTACATTTTCCATCCCTTTAGAAGACATTTGTGGCAACTGAATTCTGACATTGGAAGAAAAACAGATGTTTGTGAATTTATATTCTGTCAATATATCTTAATTCGCTGATACCTTCAAAAAGAAAACGTTAAGTCTTTCCTTTCTCTTACAGTACCCATGGTATCATTTGTGGGGGTGGAAATGCTGTTTAATCTACATTCTCACCTGCCATGTATTCAAGCGGGATGGGCAGACCGGGCTTTTTAAGCGGATGCCTTTGAGTCCGATCTGCCCAGATGAGACCACCCCCACGTTTGATGTTGCTGAATATGCCGTTCTCTGATATAAGATTATTGATTTGTTACTGGGGTTAAATATTTTTAAAGTGGAGGTTGTATCTGGTATTGTCATGCATTAAATTGCATTTGTATATGTTAATATATACATTATATATTTAAAAACAGTTATATGTTTTTAGAACCTATATTTATACGAGGTAGCAGATCATGAATAATAAAGCCATCATCAGCGCTAAAAAAGTAGTGATTATGGTATTTCTTTATCTTGTAATGGTCCTGGGAGTTATTTCAATAGCAGGACTTGTGAACATATAACTACTTACTAACCGTTACTTGCAGATACATCTGTCTTTTTTGTTGGTATTGGGTTTTTTGATTACATGTGCCAGTGGGCATGAGATTATCGTATTTGGGATTCTTCGGTCTTTTCAGGGCTTTAATAATGGTTTATTTTGTTTCAAACTCAGGTATCTTTAAATATAATCAAAATAGAATTTTCTATGAAAACGGAGTGGAATTCGGAATAATTCCGAGAATAAACAAATTTAAAGGGGTTGATAGTATGGCAACATCGCCAATACTGGATAGTGTATACACTATGTTAGACGATATGATAGCTTTTCTTCCAACACTGATAGCTGTTATATTGTTATTGATAGTCGGAAAGATCGCAGGGAAGGCATTGGGAAAGATAGGATCAAAGATACTTGATAAAATAGGTCTGGATGACCTGATAGACAGGACGTCAATCGGAAAGATGATAGAGCGTACCAATATAACAACCGTGGAGTTTTTTGATGCTGCTATCAGATGGTTTGTCTACTTCATATTTGCAGTGATCATCATTGACTTGCTAAATGTGCAGATAGTTGCAGATTTTATCACACAGATAATACTGTACATACCGCTAATACTCTCTGCAATAGTGGTACTTATAATAGGACTTATTGTAGTTGATTTCCTTGCAAACCTGATTAAGAACGTTCTTATTGCAACCGGGATCGACGAGCGCATATCAGCAACAAGCCTGGGTAATGCCATGAATGCTAGCGGCATGACGTCATCATCATTGGTCGCTCTGATTGTACAAATATTCGGATACCTGCTTTTTATCATGGCTGCACTTAACATCCTCAACCTTGGTATCATTGCAGGAGTAGTACAGTCCATCCTGGTATATCTCCCAAATCTCTTTGCAGGAGTTGTAATACTGCTGATAGGCCTGTTAGCTATTGATATGTTCGCAGATTATATCGGAGGCCTGCTTGAGAACATGAATGTGGAAGGTACCAATATATGGATACCTGCACTGAGGGGATTCCTTGCATTCATCGTTATACTCCTGGCGCTTGATGCACTGCTTATAGATACAAGCATATTCTATGCTTTCATTGGTCCTCTTGCATGGGGTATAGCCGTTGTGGTTGCCTTTAAGTGGGGTATCAAGGACGCACTTGTGGAATATGCAAAAGCCAGAAAATGAGCTGCACATAGATACGATATTAAATAAATATCGTGTTACCAGAAAAATTATGTCTGGCATTCTTTGCCAGGCTTTTTTTAATCTATTAGTATTTTTAATCTATTGATATGAACAAAAATCTTTTATTGCTCCGGCATAATCCTGAACTATGATCATTGGCGATGATAGGTAATATGTTATCTGATAAAATTGCAAATATTCCTCCATTTTACGTAATGGAGGTACTTGAGAGGGCGCAAGAGCTTGAAGAACAGGGCAAAAGTATCATCCATCTGGAGATAGGGGAACCGGACTTTGCCACTGCTGCGCACATATGTGAAGCTGCAAAGACTGCAATTTGTACCGGAGGTATAAAATATACCCACAGTCAGGGACTTATCGAACTCAGGCAGGCTATATCCAGGAACTACTCTGAAAGATTCGGTGTTGATGTCAGTCCTGATAGGATAATAGTGACATCCGGTACAAGTCCTGCAATGCTCTTGCTTTTTATTGCACTCATTGATCCGGGGGATGAGATAATAATGTCCAATCCTCACTATGCATGTTACCCGAATTTTGTAGTAACTGCCGGAGGAGTCCCGGATTTTATCTATACGAAAGAGGAAAACGGTTTCATGCTAGAACCGCAAGAGGTTGCCGCACACATCAAAACCGCAACAAAGGCGATCCTGATCAATTCCCCATCCAATCCCACAGGTCATGTAATGTCCGGTCAGACATTGCACAGGCTTACTGAGATTGCCGCAGATGTGCCCATTATCTCTGATGAGATATATCAGGGGCTTGTCTACGAAGGTGAGGATCACACTATATTGGAATACACAGATAATGCCTTTGTACTCAATGGTTTTTCAAAACTCTATGCTATGACCGGCTGGAGGCTCGGTTATCTCATAGCCCCGAAAGAACATATAAGGACACTTCAGAAATTGCAGCAGAATCTGTTCATTTCAACCAGTTCCATCGTACAGCACGCAGGGATTGCGGCCCTTGAAGGGCCCCGGGAGCACATCAAAGAGATGGTTAAGACCTATGATAAGAGGCGCACCTATCTGATAAAGAGACTTAAGGACATTGGCTTTGGAATAAGTATCGAGCCTCAAGGTGCTTATTATGTGCTTGCAGATGCCCGTAAATTCGGCACAGACTCCCTTGAAATGAGCAGGAAGATACTGGAAGATATAGGTGTTGCCATCACACCAGGTATTGATTTTGGCCTGGGGGCAGAGGGTTACTTGCGCTTCTCCTATGCTAACAGCCTTGAGAATATTGAGGAAGGGATGGACAGGCTGGAAATGTATTTAGGAAAACAGTAATGTTTACTTCGTTTTATATTCAATTGTATATTCAGTTTATTATACTACCTATATATTGTAGGAAAAATAAGTAAACTTAAAATAGTACCTATTTCATACAATTTTATAGGATATCGGTAGTATACAAATAAACACTTCACTTTAGGTGTTTCCACAAATAGGATTACAATAGTCAACCCAATAAAGGTAGTTTTTGATATGACAACTGAGAGAACTGAAGATTATCTGAAAGCGATCGAGAAGATCATTGAGCGTAAAGGCTATGCACAGGTCAAGGACGTCTCAAGGGAGCTGGAGCTGAGTTCACCCAGTGTCACAGGGATGTTCAAAAAACTGACCCAGATGGGATTTATCAACTATGAGAAATATGGTGGCGTAACCCTTACACCCGAGGGTGAGAGAATTGCAAAGTGCACCATGGAGAAACATAGTGTTATAAGGGACTTTTTACAGATACTTGGCCTTGATCCGGAGATAGCAGACCATGATGCCTGTAAAATAGAACATGTACTTGCTCCTGAAACCTTTGAGCTGCTTACCAAATTCGTTGAATTCATGAATATGAAGGAAGAATGGCCATACTGGCTTGACCACTTCTATTATTATCGTGAAACAGGAGAATACATCAATTGTCATCCATCAGCAAAGGAGAATTGTCCGATCCATGGAAAAAAGAAGGAATAGGTCAGGATGATCTATGTTCATCCCACATCTGTTCAATGGATCCTTGAATTGCGGGCACATACCTTTTCTCATCTGATTCTATTTTTCAATGCTCAAACAGCTTAGCTATTGCGAAATTGCTAAATACCAAAAAATGGATTAGTGCTATCATCATAAAGGACAGGGAATGACTTGCAGGATATTCAGGAGATAACACTTGACACACTTAAGCCCGGAGAGAAGGCCAGGATCACAAAAGTGAGGGTCAAAGGTTCTGCAAGAAGGAAACTATTTGACATGGGAATGGTGGCGGGCGCAGAAATAGAGCTTGTGAGGAACGCACCGCTCGGGGACCCTATGGATTACAGGATAAAAGGGTATCACCTCTCCATACGGAAAGAAGAAGCAAGCCAAATATTCATTCACAGGCTTTAAGGCTTAATGGCCATCCAAACATAGTCATCCAAACCATTATATGTTCTTTACAGGTGGTTTTATTTAAAGGTCATTACCCCATCAAAATCATTACTATTTCAGTGGTTCTGTGGTATGATTTCGCAAAAACCGGTCAATACTGTACATATAATCTTATAACTATCCTCAGGGGATCGCTCCATGGAGAACAGGGAGATAAAGATAGCACTTACGGGAAACCCTAATGTCGGTAAGACAACCCTTTTCAATGCATTGACGGGTTCAAGGCAACATGTCGGCAACTGGCCCGGCGTTACTGTGGAAAAGAAAAGTGGGAATGTATCATACAGAGGATATGATATAGAGGTAATAGACCTTCCTGGGACATATAGCCTTACTGCATATTCCATTGATGAGATCGTAGCCCGGGATTTTATAATAGAGGAGAAGCCGGATATCGTTCTACAGGTCGTTGATGCCTCCAACCTGGAAAGGAACCTCTACCTTACAACGCAGCTTATGGAGCTTGGTTCTGAGTTACTCATTGTCCTTAATATGTGTGACATTGCAGAGGACAGGGGAGATAGATTATATATCGATAAGATGGAAGAACTGCTGGCAACACCTGTCATAAGGACGGTTGCAACACAGAAAAAAGGCATTTGCGATCTTCTGGACAAGGTTATCGAGCAAAAAGAGCTGGAACAGCATCATGGCCATGAAATAGGGTACGGTAATGAGATAGAAGAAAAGATCCTTGAGATAGAGAAAGTTCTGGGTGAGGACGAGGGGCGCGATAAACGATATCCTCTAAGGTGGCTGAGCATCCGGCTGCTTGAAGGTGATAGCAATGTCCGGGAAAAGATCGCCTCAAGTCCTGTATATGGGAATGTCATAGCTATTATCGAATCCATAGACAAGGAAGAGTATGAGGCGGAAATAGCCGATAAACGTTATCTTGCCATAAACACGATATTTCCCCAGATGTGCACCAGGGCCAATGAGACCCTTACAAAATCCGACATGGTCGACAGAGTGCTAACCAATAAATATCTGGGTATTCCTATATTCCTTGCATTGATGTGGGGTGCGTTTGAGCTCACATTCGCTTTTGCAACACCCTTTATGGACATGATAGACATTGGAATGTCCTGGATTGCAGATCAGGTGTCTTCCGGCCTGCGACCGGAATGGCTGGCGTCTCTTGTGGGAGACGGGATAATCGGTGGTGTAGGGGCTGTACTCGTATTCGTGCCGAATATATTTGTATTATTTTTCCTGCTGTCGCTTCTGGAAGGCAGCGGTTATCTTGCCAGGGCTGCTTTTATCATGGACAAGGTGATGTATAAGATAGGCATGCATGGAAAGTCCTTCATACCGATGCTTATGGGATTTGGATGCAATGTACCTGCTATTATGGCTGCAAGGAGCATAGAGGATGAGAGGGACAGGCTTATCACCATACTTGTAGTGCCGTTCGTTTCCTGCGGAGCAAGATTGCCCATATATGTGCTGTTTGCAGGAACCTTCTTTGGAAGGCAGGCGGGGACTGTCATCTTTGCAATGTATGTACTTGGGATACTTATTGCAATATTGTCTGCAAAGCTGCTCCGTGAAACCGTTGTAAGGGGAAAACCTGCCCCTTTTATTATGGAATTGCCTCCATACCGTGTCCCGACACTCAGTACAAGTCTTATACACATGTGGGATAACGGCTTCATGTACATAAAAAAGGCCGGAAGTATAATCCTTGTTGGTGTTATCGTTATCTGGGCACTGGCATCTTTCCCGTGGGGAGTTGAATATGGAAGTGAGGACAGTTATGTGGGAAGTCTTGGGCATGCGGTTGAACCGCTCCTTGAGCCACTGGGTTTTGACTGGAAGATATCTGTAGCCCTGATATTCGGATTGGTTGCTAAAGAGATAGTTGTGGCATCCATGGGTGTGCTTTACGGGTCAGGGGATAGTTCTGAGGCACTGAGCGAGAGGCTCATGGCAGATGCGGGTATCAATGCGCTGAATTCACTCAGTCTCATGGCTTTCAGTCTGCTTTATATGCCCTGTGTGGCAACCGTGGGAGTTATCAGGAAGGAGACCGGTTCATGGAAATGGACATTGTTTGCCATTATATACGGAATTGCTGTTGCATGGGTCACAGCATTTATTATCTATCAGGGAGGGATTTTACTTGGGTATTAGTGGGCAGGATGTTAAAAGGCATGCAGCCATAAGGACTCCTCTGGTCTTTTCCGCTGTAACCGGTTCGCTATATATAGTTCTTGGACTTCTCCAGCTGGCAGCAGGGCTGAAAAGGTTATTCACCGGACCGGATATACGTGTTCCTCTGGCAGATTCACTTTTCGTACCTGCAGATATCATCGGCTCCTTTGCCCTTCTTCTGATAGGTACTGTTTTTATTTACGGTGTTTTTGAAATGCGCTCGGGAATCTATGAGGGTGTGTCCTATGCGTACGTAGGGATCCTCCTCTCTCTCATCTTTGCAATCATATATTTGCTTGTAAGCACAGGGAACATGCTTGAGGCATATCTTCTCAGGAACGAGGACTTTGTTGACTGGACACCTCTAAGTGATCTGAAGCCTGGAATATATCTGGCAATATTATCACTATTTGCATTCATCAGGTGGAAGGACATGTTCGAACCACTGCCGGGGAAAAGGAATTGAAAATGATCAAAGACACATTGAAGGTCCTGTTCATTGACAAGTGCACCTTTCAGGAAGCTGCAGAGAAACTTGGGATAGACAACGTAACTCTCAGGGACAGGTTGATGATGTTGCAGCATATGGGTTATATCCGGGAGCTATGCACTAATACCGGAAACAATACGCCAGGATGTTGCTCATGTAATACTTCATCCTCCTGTCATAAAAACCGGGGCAATTTCGAAGGAAAAGTCTTCCGCTTGACAGAAAAAGGGGAAAAAATTTGCCATTGATGGATAGTGGTATATTAACCTTGTGTATGAAACAGAACAGCAGATTTTATCTATAAATCAGATGCATTTGCTTTTCGTTATTGTTTTCGTTGCCATCTATGTTTGCATGTATCCCATGATGTCCTTTTTGCACTACTGCTGAATTTTAGCTGTTTTAAGATGTACTTCAATCATTTTAAATAAGGATATTAAAAGACAAAAATACCGTAACATATATTTTTAAGTTCGGACACAGATACTACGTTATTAAAATTTAAAAAGATTAAAAGGGATTCAAATGAAACTTGGAGTTGCAATAGATATAGGAACCAGTGGCATTAGAGCACAGAAAATAGACCTGGAATCAGGTGACATCCAGAAAACAGTTATTACTCTCCGTAACCCCCTGCCCGGGGCAAATGTTATGGACCATCTGGATTTTGCCATCACTTACGGGCTGGACCTTGCCCAGGGTCTGCATGTCAATGCAGTAAAACACGTTATCGATACGCTGGGTGTAAAACCGGAAGAATTGCAGAGAATGGCTATCTGTGGAAACCCTATCCAGCTGTCGATATTCCAGGGAATTCCCATCGATGACCTTGCCTATGCAGGTGAAAGAAAGAAGGAAAAACTTAACATCAAGGATCAGGACAGACGTGCCCGTATAGTTGATTGTGCAGAAATAAAGGGACTTGAGGTCTACCCGAATGCAAAACTGGTGGTCCCTCCTGCAATAAGGCATGAGGTTGGGGCCGATGCTCTTGCACTTATAATAAAGTCAGGTTTCCTGGACACAAAGGAAACGGCGATCGCAACTGATTACGGGACAAATGCAGAGATGGCACTCATTCACGAGGGCACTATCTATACAGGGTCTGCAGCTGCTGGTCCTGCTCTTGAAGGTCAGCAGATAAAGTACGGAAAACTGGCATCGCCATTTGTCATATCAGATGTTGAATTTGAGAATGGGAATATGAGGAACTATGTTCTTGATGCTGAAATGAATACTGTAAAGGGTGCACTCACTGATCCAAAGAGCGGTGATGTGGTGGCAGAGGGAGCAAGTATGTGGCGATGTGCCGCACCAGCCAGACTCCCAAATGGCGAACAGGAAATGACCACATGTGAAGGCACCATCAAGGCAACCGGAATTACAGGTACGGGTGTCATAGCCATCATCGAAGCAGGAATGAAGAACGGAATAATCCAGCTTCCAAAGATCAACACGCCCGATAACATACTTTATCTTCAGAACAAGATCAAGTTCTTTGAAAAAGACGTATCTTCAGCCGGCCTTGCAATGGGTGCTATTCGTGCAGGGCACCTTGCACTTTGTAATGCCGCAGGGATAGAAGTAGCAGATGTCAACAGGGCATATATGTCAGGTGCCGCAGGTACCTATATGGATGCTGTGAAGGCACACCAGGTAGGTATGGTGCCATTCAATGTCGATGAGGTAGTACAGATCGGTAATACGTCATTGATTGTTGCAAGAGAGATTCTTCTGTCTGAAGAAAGGCTATGGGAGCTGCAGGAGATAGCTTCACGAATTGTAAGTAACCATGTGATGTTCGCAACAGATCCCGCATTCAAGGAAGCATATATCCAGGAGATATCCTACTGGACAGAGGGAATGCCTTTCAAAATGCTTAAAAAATTCCTGAAGAAGAAGGGACTGCCGCAGATCGACATCCCAGAAAAGGTCACCAAGGTTAACAAGGTAGTTGAGAAAGATATCCCTGTGCTCGGTGATGAAGGATTGCAGGTGCTGGAGCGTGTGGGTACTTTCCTTACAATGAAAGTTGACTGCCCTGAATGTGAGAAGTGCATAAAGGTATGTCCGAATGATGCCATCACAATTGATGCGGAAGGCGTTGTTATGATAAGCTCGGACCTTTGTGACGGTGCAAACTGTAAGAGATGCATTAATGCATGTCCAAAGGATAAGTTCAAGTGGGAGAATCTTACTGTACTGGAGCAGTCAGCATAAACTCCCTTTTAATTTTTAAAAGAAGGTATGTAAAATGAAAATACTTGTAGTTGGTGGATTCCTGGGTAGTGGAAAGACATCCACCATTATAAGACTTGGGAAGGAATTCAGTGACGCTGGCCAGAAAGTAGCCGTTATTGTCAATGAGATCGGCGAGGTGGGTATTGATGGTGATGTCATCTCTAAGTATGGTCTGGATATGACTGAACTTACAAGTGGCTGTATCTGCTGCTCGCTTAAAGTCAATATGAAAACGACCCTGGCCATTCTGAAAAAGGACTATAGTCCGGATATCATCCTTATCGAACCCACCGGGATAGCATTCCCTCATATAATCAGGAACGAAATAAGTCTGATGGACCTGAAGGATACTACTATACAGCCTCTTGTAACTCTCATAGATGGTAGCCGGTTCAAGCAGTTGATGAAGGAAGCTAAGAATTTTGCCATGCGGCAGATAATTGATGCAGAGATATTGGGTGTCAATAAGATTGACCTGATAGATGAGATACGCATCCCTATTATCCAGGCTTCAGTACAGCAATTGAACCCCACCGCAAAGGTGATATTGCTTTCGGCATCAAAGGAAGATGAGCACTGGTTCGATTTCGTCAGACTTGCGATGGGTGATGTGCCAGGCCACGAAGGAATTCATGAGTCACAAGTGGCCCGGGGTGAATCGGCCATAAGGGATGACGTGGTGGCTCCGAAAGAGGAAGGGGAAGAGGAGCTTAATTCTATTGAAGCTTCAGGTATCTCCAGTTATGCCACCGAATATCGCCTGGAGGGGCAGGTATCATCTGATCTTGCCCGGGAAACAGCAAAAGAGATCATGGAAACGATCAAGTCGAAGGTTGTGGAGCTAAGTCCTGAATTTGTTGGTCACATCAAACTTTTCATTGAATCTGATTCAAATACCATAAAGACGAACCTTACGGGTTTTGATCAGGACATTACAATGGAAGTGATCGACAATGTGGCCGGGGATGTGCCCCGACTGAAAGTCCTGTCTGCTGTTTCAAGCATTGACCGTGAAAAGCTTGTAAATATAGTAAATGGGACTATCTCTGGCATACTTGGTGCCAATAGTATTGCTTTCAGCAACAGTAAGCCGCATAACCATGATCATGATCATGGGGACACCAGGCCTATTAACCTAGTCAATAACAATTGATTAAAAGGATATTACATGGGAGATATGTCTCCTGTTTCTTTTTCTTTTTTTTTAATGATTTATTTTGTTTGTTGTTTAATATTTCTTTTTAAAAAAGAATAATTATTCTGGTATTGTATCGAACTGGCGCTTCTCAAAAGAAATGTTATATAAGTGTAACGGACAAGTGCATTTAACATGAATTTTTTTAAAATTTAGGTATAATGGAATGTAGACTTCGACTAATGACGACACTTAAAATGAACGGTTAACATTAGGTTAAAAAATTCGGAAAGATTGCTTACACGAATCAAAACGATCCATCTATTTTTAACTTGTTTAAAAAAAATATTGAATTAACCGAATTTAGTTTGTATTCATATATGTATATATTTGGAATTATTTATTTGTGTTGGACAAGCAAACTTTATTTAATGGATGGAATATGGCAGAAAACGTCACTTATATTTAAGTTTACCCGTGACTTCTTGTATTTTATTACTATTCATCTGTTAAATATGCTGAAAGTAATTGTCATACTGTGTAAATATAATCAGATGTCACAGGCATAATGTGTGCGCAAAACATAGTGCAGGTAGTACTGTATAAAAATATATGGTATTTTTTTATTATAAATATATTATAAATTACAAAAACCGCTAGGTTTATATATCAGTCTCGAATAGGTGTTTATGTGGAAAGATGAAGTTAGCAAATGACTAAAGTTTGTTAGCAAAAGATTGTGGAGACTTTTGCGACAATGTTCAAAGTCATGAGCCAACTGATATCCATCTGCTGCTTGACAGCATACTTCGCTTGATGTATGCAGAGTGGCAGGAAGTCAATCTAGATCTAAGGAGGTAGAATTAGATGGATATAGACCCAAGCAAAATATTAGTTAGGTACAATGTGCAGAAAGAAAAAGCACAGACACCTGAAGAGTTAGCAGCTGAGATGTTCCCTAAAGCAGAGCCTGCAAGAACAATTGCTGCTGCAATCTTTGAGGGAGAAGAGGATGATGTCGTAGAGGGCCTCGAGAAGGCAATCGAGGGCGGAGCAGATCCAATTAAGCTCATCGACGATGTGTTGATGCCAGGAATGAAGATCGTCACAGACTTATACGACGAGGGTGTAATTTTCCTGCCAAACGTTATGATGTCAGCAGATGCAATGCTTGAAGGTATCGAGTTCTGTAAAGAGCAGGCTGGATCAGCACCTAAAGCAAAGGGCAAGGTTGTATGTCACGTAGCAGAAGGTGACGTGCACGATATCGGTAAGACTATTGTAGCAGCACTCCTCAGGGCAGCTGGTTACGATGTAGTAGACCTTGGCCGTGATGTGCCAGTCGATGAAGTCATTGCAGCTGTAAAGAAGGAAAGCCCAATGATGGTTACCGGTACAGCACTGATGACAACAACAATGTATGCATTCAAGGAAATCAATGACAGACTCCTTGAATCTGGTATCAAGGTGCCATTCCAGTGTGGAGGCGGCGCAGTTAACCAGGAGTTCGTAGCAACATACGAACTCGGAGTATATGGTGAAGAAGCAGCAGATGCTCCTAAGATGGCCGCAGCAATCCTTTCAGGTAAAGGACTTGTGCAACTGAAGGAGATGTTCCACAAACACTAAGAGGTGAGAGAAATGGTAAAAAGATACACATCCCAGGCATACAAAGCTGCTGACGACATGATCTTCGGTAAGTCAGTTTACCCAGTAAAGTCAGAACTCGGATTAGAAGTCGGTGCAGGATACGTAACTGCAGAAGTCAACTACGCCCCAAGGCCAGAAGCAGGTGTTTCCAAGGAGAAACTCGTTTCTGAATACCGCAGGCTTACAACTGACATTCTTGCAAGAGCAGTACAGATTGGTTTCCCAGCAGTCTCACTTGAGACAGAACACGTAGAACAGATGACCAACAACCCTACATGGGGCGGAGAGATTGCACACGTTCAGAAGACCATTCTTGAAGAATACCACGAAGAATATGGAATAAAATGTGGTCTCAGGCACACCCCTGGTGACATCCGTGAGAACCGTGACCTGCTTGCACTGATCGGTCCAAAGTACGACACCCTTATGGAGTCCTTTGAAGCTGTTGCAGAAGGCGGTGCTGACTTCCTGTCCATTGAGACAATGGGTGGTAAGGAAATCCTCGACTACGCAATTCTCAGGAACGATGTTCCAGGTCTCATCTATGCAATTGGCTGCCTTGGCTCAATTGACATGGCTATGATCTGGCAGGATATCAGGAAGATCGCTGACAAGAAGGGCAGGATCGCAGCCGGTGACACAGACTGTGCTCAGGCAAACACTGCAATGTTCATTGCAGGTGGTCTCCTCGATAAGAACCTTGCACACACCCTTGCAATCATTGCAAGAACAATCTCTGCAGCAAGGACACTGACAGGATATGAAGCAGGTGCCCAGGGTCCAGGTAAGGACTGTGGATACGAGAACACAATAGTAAAGTCCATCACAGGATGTCCAATTGCTCAGGAAGGTAAATCTGCAACCTGCGCACACGCAGATGTCATGGGTAACCTGACAATGCAGGTTTGTGACCTGTGGTCCAACGAGTCCGTAGAATACCACGGTGAATTCGGTGGTACAAGCGTACAGTGCTGGTCCCAGACCCTGAACATGGATGCAGCATTGCTGAACGTAGCAACCGAGACCGGAAATGCAAAGCTTCTCCGTGACATGCTCTGCCTCTCTGACAAATACAGAGACCCACAGGGTTACATCCTTGCATACGACAACGCATACAAGATCGGATCTGCTATTGTAAAGGACGGAAACGACATATACCTCCGTGCAAAGAATGCAGCAATTGAGACTGTAAACCTGCTCACAGCTGCAGACAGCAAGAAACTCGTCATGTCCAAGTTCGAGAAGAATGCACTTGCAGATGCAAAGGCAGCACTCGAAGCACTGACGGACGAAGCCGACACCTTCATGAGCGACAGCCTCGAGAAGTACAAGGTAGAAGAACCAAGGTTCAAACCAGACGCCAACTACAAGTTCTAAACCCAGAACTTGTTTCTTTTTTCTTTTTTTTATTTATATTTATATTTCTGTTTTGTCAATACTGGTAAGTATGCTATTCTGATGGATTTTCTAAAGCTTAAAAGTAAAAATGATGAAAAGTAAAAATGATGTTAATTACACCATGAACTTTTTGGGATAACCAATGCCAGTTATCTGAATAATTGTTTCCAGTGGACTATGTTTCCAGTTTTCCGGTGAGAATGTTTTTTGATTGATCTTTATTTCCACATTATCTTTACTCACGCCACATTCACCCATATAATCTATAACGATCTGTTTTCCATGCTTATTTGCATATTCTACTGCTGCATAGTATTCATCAAAACTGTTCCTTTCCAGGGGCGAAAAAACAAGATAACCTTCATCAGGATCTTCTACAGAAACAGGTCTTACGATAATTTCAACCCTTTTAATACCTTTTCCAAAAAGTGCACCGGCAGCATTTCCGACTTCAGCATGTTCAGGGATGATTATTTCAGCATCAATTACATTCTTTATGATGTCCTGGTATGCAGCAACCGGTCCCCCCAGAAGGACAACGGGTATATCAACTTTGAACCTGGAGTTGAATTCTCCATTTATTATTTTTTTGATTCCTGACCTGTCAATTCCCGGAAGAATATATGACATCAGGTTAAAGGCCATATTCCTGGCTACGATATCCTTCACCTTAGTACAGAATTCGTAACTGTCCATCCTGCTGAGCCTGCCAAGTTTTTCAGCACCTGTCTTTGAAGCCTCTACATCCCAGAAAGTATATTCTCCGAGTACATGCAGAGCATCTGTCGGAGTAAAACCAATTGCCTGTATCAGTCTTTTCTGAATAAGAGAATCGATTATTATTGTGGAAGGATACTTTTTTGATAAAACGGCTATTTCATCAAGACTCATTGGTTCATCACCAATTGCATTGAGAACCTCGGCCTCAGCTTCATTAAGTCCAACAGGTTTGAACCCGGACCTTGTGAAGAACTTCGTTGGCTGAATATTTCTGTCAAGCACACTTCTCAGCGGGACCGCACTTTTCTTCAGTTTATTCAGAAAACCAGGATATTTAGAAGAAGCGAGACAAAGGGGAACGACCCTTCTCGGTCCGATGTGTATGACCTTTGAACTTGTCCATACATGACTGTCCCCGCCCATGGCAGAAGTTTCCATTCTGGTTGCACGGACCCTGGTCTTCCATCCTCCAACAACCGCACCAGTGTCTGAAAGTTCCGGCACACCTTTGATGATTGCCGATACATCAGTACTTGTGCCTCCTACATCCACCACTGCACAGGTATCCAGGCCGGATAGGAACGAGGCACCAACAAGACTTGCAGCAGGACCGGAAAAAATAGTTTCTACCGGCTTATCCAGTGCATCTTTCAGGCCTACAACAGTGCCATCACATTTAAGCATAAGTAATCTGGCATTGATGTCCTTTTTCTTTATCTCATCCATTACAGAGAGTATGAATTTATGGGATATGGGGATCAACTGTGCATTCAAAGCTGCAGTAACGGCCCTTTCATAAGCACCAAGGTCCTGGGACAGTTCATGACCACACACAACAGGAAGTCCTGTCATCTCATGTATGACCTCGGTAATAGCCAGTTCATGTTCCGGATTACGGATACTGAAAAAGGAAGAGACAGCAAAAGCAGCAACATCATCCTTTACCTTTGAGGCGAATGTCCTTACTGCATCAATGTCCGGGCTTTCTATCTCCATGCCATTGAAATCATGCCCTCCTGATATAGAGAGCAAATGCTTTGCAGGAAAATCTCCTTTTACAGGATGCTCACCTACAAGAATCAGGGCCACCGGACACCCGGTACCCTCAAGAACAGTATTTGTTGCAAGAGTTGTGGAAACGGATACAAGGTTCACGTGTTTAAGGAGCTCTGAGTCAAGGGATTCTATTGCATTCCTGATACCACCAACAAGATCCGGATAAGTAGTAAGAGCCTTAGCCGAACTTACTACGGACCCATCTGAATCCTTTACAAGAATAGCATCTGTATACGTACCACCGGCATCAATTCCCAGACTATAGTGCATAATATATCTCCTGTTTTACTGTATAAATAATCAAAGCAAATTTGAAAAGACGACTGGATAGTGCAAATAACCTTTGATCAATAAAAGATGGATTCAGGTTATATTAAAAATTTATGTTAACGCTGAAAACTAAAAACAAAAGCAATCAACGGAAAATTAATTGGAATTAAGTAAAAAAAGAATTGTGACATGTCCATAGCTTAACTATGGCATGTCCTGCAAATAATTTTATGCGTAGTATTCGTCCCTTGCCTGGACCAATGCCTTAAGGTTTGCAACTGGAGTGTCTGGTGCAATACCACAGCCAGGTGCAAGGACATCGACACCATCTTCAAGAGCCCGGGTTGCGTCTGCCTTGACCTTTGCCTCATCGCCGGCAAGGAGTGTGAAAGGACTTGAAACATTGCCGCAGATAGTGACCTTTCCTGCAACCTTTGCTTTTGCACCTTTGAGGTCCTTTACTTTCTCTTCGATACTTATGGACACGAAGTGGCAGTCAGCCATCATTTCAAGGATAGGTGTAACGTCACCACATACGTGGAGAATCATCGGGCCTTTTACATTGTCTGCAAACTTCTGAAGTACAGGCTTGAGCACCTTGTCAAATGAGTCCGGTGCCATAAGGTCTGGTGAAGCTACTGGGTCAGGTACGCTGATAACATCTGCTCCTGCATCAAAGAGTGCATTTGCGTACTCGATACATGCATCGCATGCAAAATCAAGGATAGTGTTTAAGTCTTCAGGTGCCTTTATGGACCATTTCATGAATTTCTTTACACTTGCAAGGTCAGATGCAAGGGTCACAGGACCTTCCATGCCTGCAATGATAGGTACTTCATCTCCTACCTTCTCCCTCATGATCTTCATTGCCTCAAGTACAGCAGGGATCCTGCCGGTTGCGAGGAGATTCTCTGGCATCTTAAGGTCATCCACACCTTTTGGATATGGGTGGTCAGTAACTGAAGGCTGCCTGTTCTTTGTACCCATGTTGATTGTACAGCCCATTGCCTCTGCAAGTACTGTAAGGCAGTATGGTGCTCTTACACCCTCAAGACCACATACTTCATATGATGCTACTGCAAGGTCTGCCATCATCTGCGCATCGCTGTGTGCCTCCGGCCAGGCAGCGCCTGTCTGATCCATGAGCTCAACAATTGCAGTCTGTGTTACGGACAGTACTGGCACTTTGTCTACTTCTTCACCTTTTAATGCTTTGAGTAATCTTTCTTTCATGTTCATAATGAATCCTTCTCTGTTGAGTAGATTTTAGTCACCCTGATTTGAGTTACATCAGATATAAAACTATTGGATTAGAGCAGAGCAGGCTGAAAATAAAAAATTAACGAATAAAAAATAATGTGTAATGCGCATGAGCAAACAGGTTTACATATGCCAGGAAAAACAAAACGAAATCCACAGATCATCAGTAATTCTTTAATCTAATACCCTTACTAACAGTATAACTGGCAAAACTGGCATATCTGCACATTAAAGATAAAATAAAAAAGAGTGTAAACAGAACGGAATAAGAGGTCTGCAAATCTACCGTATACAATTGTTCAGATCATCCCTTATCACTTTAGCTTGTCTGTGCTCCATATTGCAATGATCTTGTCTATGGCAATGTGCGTGTACATATCACTGTCCTTAAGTGTCAGCACTCCGTCAGCGCATGCTTCCACAACCCCATAGAACCTATCCGGCCCGCCACAATAGACGTCTATCTTCTTGTTCAGGTAATGTTCGACTATGAAAGACTGCATGATTTACCTCCCGCTTCTTAGATATTCACAGATATACGTTATCATTTGAAATTTGTACTTTTTTTTATATTAAGATAATCTACACACAAAAACTTACAAATAAAAGCCAGTCAACTCCAGAATCTCTTATTTTTTGCATAATTCCTTTCAGCGACCAATATATCCCGATAGAAAGCCTCTTCATCATGACGCATCTTCTGTATCACCCTGCTTGCCATTTCCGGACCAACACCCCGGCTTGCAAGTGCGATCACTGCCATCTTTCCGTGGGTCATCACAATGTTAGCATTCCTGTAAACTCTGCGGATGCGCCTGATATCTTCCTTTGAAGTGATACTGTCCTGCTTTTTAACAAGCTTTATCTCCTCATCTTCCCAGGGTTTGAGGGCCGCAACCATCCCGGAATCACACACCGGACATATTATTCTTTCCGGAACACCTTTTACCTGTCTCCGTGAGGTCCACTTCTTGCAATGGACACAGAAAAGTATCACGTTGTCATTCATAATGCGGTCCTTAAGGGCCATGACAATGGACCTGTCAGCCTTTTCCGGTGCCACAAGATCCCTCTTCATGGAAAAACCGGAACTTCCGATGGGAGTGGAGCTGCTCACTACAAGGGCTATATCCCCGGCAGATAAGCTGGCAAGAACATCGGTGACCCTCTCCACATCCAGCATATCATGGAATATCTCCCTGATAACTTCATCATACATCGCCGTATCGCGATAAATATCCAGAAGCTTCTTCATGCTTATCCTGTCATAGTCCAGATCTTTGCTCAGAGCTCCGAATTTCCTGGCAACATGAACCATTTTCCACTTCATAAGGGAGGTATTCTTCAGGGTCATCTCAATGATGGGCTCCACATGCTCAGGCTGGATGTCCCGTAAAAGTGCCTCTATCTCCTTTGCCTTGATCCTGCGTGGCAGTGTAAGGCGTATCCTGTAAGGATCGATCTCCTGGGCAACACTGCTCCCGTACCTTGCAGCAAGCAGGGACGTTAGTACCTTTGCCATTGTTTCGTTGGCATTGTGTCCCAGGCAGGTGTTAAGTAGTACTGCATCACCATCATTCTCTATAACGAACATATTCCTGTCAGGAAGCGGATACCCTCCTTCAACATGCTCCCTGAGAATCAAAAGCAGCTCATTGAGACTTTCTTTTTCTACAGGATAAACAGAACGAACCTCTTCTGCTATCAGGGAATCATCTTTTCCCCTGAGGATCATCCCTGCAACAAAAGAACGGATGCTGGCAACTTCCTGAGCCACCTCAAAAGGCACGGGTATTTCCTCGCCAACCCAGCTTGGTATCTCGCCCATGCCCCTCACAGGCTCCACTTTTATCCTGTCACGGTCAGTGACCATCTCAATGACCCGCCACATGTCACCCTTGGTAATGAACACGGCCCCAGGTGTTGCAAAGTTTATGACAAAAGCCTCATCCAGCACTCCCACCGACCTTCCGGTAACAATGTCAAAGATCTCATATTTCTTCTCATCCGGTATCATGGAAAGGTTATCATAATAATACTGCCAGCTTTTTTTCCGGCGGCTGATGGAATCAGAACCTTCCTCCTGCCATACCATTCTGTACTCAGAAATCTGGCTGATGACCTTCCTGAGCACTTCCATACGCAGGTCCTTAAAAGGATATGAACGTTTGAGTATGCCGTATATCCGGTCAATGCCCACCTCCCCGAAATCAAGTACCATGCCTGACAGCTGGTTTGCCACTACATCAAGTGAGTTCATATGTGGGAATATGGACTCCACTCTCCCATCAAGAGCCAGCCTGCATATTGCCATGCTCTCTGCAACATCATCGGCGTCCATGGCAATGACCGTACCCCTGGATATCTCATGTATCCGGTGTCCGGCGCGTCCCACACGCTGCAAGAGCCTTGAGACCTGTCTCGGTGAGCCGTACTGCACCACATGGTCCACATTGCCGATATCAATACCCAGCTCCATGGAAGATGTGCATATAAGGCCCCTGAGGTCGCCGTTTTTGAAAGACTCCTCTGCCTCGATACGCGAATCAACAGATAGTGAGCCATGGTGAACTCCTATTGGAAGTTCCAGCATTTTAAAACCTGCTGCCAGGGCCTCGGCACTTTGCCTTGTATTCACAAAGACAAGAGTTGAAACGTTATCGAGCACTATATCCCTGACACAACGCAGATGAGCGGCAAACTGCACATCACATGCCAGTTTCTTTGATATGGACTGATCCTCTTCTGTTACAACGGGACTCAGTACCCGCAGGTCCAGGAGTTTTAGCAGGGAGACTGAAACAACAGAAACGTCCCTTTCCGCACCAGCCATGAACTTAGCCACCTCATCCGGATTACCCACGGTCGCTGAAAGACCTATCCTCTGGAACTCGCCCGCAAGCTCTACAAGTCTTTCAAGACCCACGCAAAGCTGTGTCCCTCTCTTGGAAGATGCCATTTCATGTATCTCATCAACAACAACATGGGTCACATCCCCCAGGTTCTTACGAAGGCGTGAGCCGGTGAACATGGCCTGCAGGGTCTCAGGGGTGGTTATAAGAAAGTCAGGAGGTTTGCGTGATTGTTTCTGTCTCTCATATTGAGAAGTATCCCCATGCCTTACCTGGACATCTATTCCCAGCTCCTTTCCCCACCACTGGATACGCGAGAGCATATCCCTGTTCAAAGCACGCAGTGGAGTTATGTATAGGGCAGATATGCCTGTTCTCTGCTCCGGGGTCTTATTAAGTATAGCATGGAATATGGGCAGAACCGCAGATTCCGTCTTACCGGAACCGGTAGGAGCAATAAGAAATGTATGGTCACCTTTCAATATAAAAGGGAATACTTTTTCCTGGGGCTCGGTAGGAGCTTTAAAACCCTGTTTTTCCAGGGATGCCTGTATCCGCGGGTCAAATGAATCGAAGATGTTGCCAAAACTCATTGTTTTGTCACCTTTCGTTTTTTTCTGAAAGGACGTATCCGGCTCTCTTCCATCTTCCTTATATTCTTCAGTTTTCCCAGTTTAGTACCGTCCAGGAGATAGGCTTCTGCATTGTCTATGTCAATACCCTTTGAGGAGAACAGCGGACCAAGAAGATCATCGTGAAGGGATTCATTGAAGGCAACACCTCCACAGAGCTCATTGAAAGAAGGCACGATTATAACTTCAGGGTCGTTCCAGCTGCCATCCTCCTTTTTAAGTTCAAGGCCTGCAAAATGCTTTTGCAGTACCTGCAGGTCCAGGTGTGTCCTTATCCAGCTTTGTTCCACTGTGGCATACCCCAGAGAATCGGTTAACCTTATAGTGGGATGATTGTGAGCGGTAATGATATACCGGGCTTTGAGCAGACCAGGGTCAGGCCAGGTATGCCCGTGGAAATAAGCCACGTCCTCTATTATCGAACCACGCACAGGGTGTACGGTTATATCCCTGTCTGCAGGAAGCAGTAGTTCGATACCTCCGTCATGGTTGCCGGGGAATATGTCCACAGCTGCATGGTCACTGAGAACCGAAAGGAAATAAGGTATCTCATCACGTTCCTGCCAGGAGATCTGGGGTACGTTGTGCTTGATATCTCCCAGCAGTATTATCCTTTCAGGGGATACTTTCCCTATGTAGCCAAGTATGCGCTCAAGACCACGTTTCATGCGGCTTGGAATGGAAAAACCACTCCTGTAGGGGTCCCACTCTATCCCCAGGTGTATATCTGCTATGACCAGTGCTTTTGTCTCACTGCTGACCACAAGGGCAGGTTCATCAAAAAGCGGCTCTATCTCGATGTCCGTGCTATCATTGCTCATTCTTCCCTGCATCATCGGTCCTTATCCTTTTCAGCCATAAGATCCAGCTTTTCCGATATACTGCTCACAGCATTTTTTAGTTCATCAAGTTCACTCTCAATGTCAAGAACCTTATTGTAAAGAGGACTCCTGTTATCCTTGATCGCCTGCTCCTGGGAAAAGCGCTGCTTGCTTGGGAAAACATAAACGTAGGCCATCCACATGCCAATGAAAGCAATAATGAACATCCCCAGAAGGAAAAGCAGGTAGTGTGGGAACAATTGTCTGATAAAACTGTCCCCGGAACTGTAATACTGCAGCCTTGTGATCATCAGGAAGTTAAGCAGGGAGAAGAGGAACATTGTCTCTCCTACTATGATCAGCAGCCCGCCCAACCGGGTGGACATCTTCCGCTGCTTTGGGACCAGTCTGTTAAATATGGAATTCATTGAGAGAAATATGGCATTTATGTATTATTATATTATGCAGGAGTCCGGTTCACCGGAACACATCTATCAGTATTATGGTTCAATACCCAGTATATTAAGCAGTTCAAGAGCTTCGGCTTTTCTTCTCAATGTCCCGCATCTGGCCATGTAGTGGATGTTCTCTTTATTCTCTTCGTAGATAATCTTAAGCTGTTCCTTGTATTCTTCAGAATACCTGTCATTTTTCTTCACAATATCAACTCTTTATTCCTTCAATAGCATCAAAGGGTTCCCGACGCCCATCACTGTAATGATGGTCTGTAGGGGTGCATGTGTCCAGTCAGGAGGAGATGCCGCCTTACTTGTAACACTTATCTCTGTTTCCTGCCTGCTGACACCGCATCTTTCTATGTAATCAAGAACTATATTCCTGCCAATGTCTATTGCATGTTCCAAAGCATCGGAATATGTGATCACATCATGTCTTCCCAGAGGTGAGTAAACATAGAAGTTCCTGTCCAGTTCACCCGGTGACTGGGCCTTTATAAGAACTTCAACTTTCTTCACTCCTTTTCCTACAAGTGCACCTATGGCATTACCTACCTCGGCATATTCAGGAACCATTATGTTCCCTGAAATGATGGAAGAGAACTCATCCTTGTAACTTCGCACCGGACCGCCAAGAAGTACAGTGGGGACATTTATGCAGTAACCCGCCGGGTATTCACCTCCGATCCCATCTTCTATAACACTCTTTGGATGGTGAGGATATATAAATGACATAAGACCAAAAGCCATTTTTTGAGCGACTTTTTGCCTCACAAGTGAGCAGAACTCGAATTTTCCCATCTGGCTGAATTTGGAAAGATAAAATGCTCCCAGATCAGAAGCATGAAAATTCCACTGGTTGTAAACCTTCATTACGTGCAAGGCATCAGTTGGTGTAAAACCAACAGCTTGAACAAGCCTTTTTTGAATAAGGGAATCCAGCAGACGGTTGGAGGGCGGGACATTGGAAGTGTCGGAAAGATCATTTATAGAGACAGGTTCATAATTTATGTTCCTTAGAAGATCTGCTTCCTCCTTATCAAGACCCTTTGCGGGATAATCTGTCCTCAGGAAGAACTTAGTAGGCTGATAATGTTCATCCATCATCTCGCGGGAGAGTATCCTGTTCCTTTTCAGGCTTCTGATAAAATCCGGATACATCTCTGCTGCAACACATAGTGGAATAACCCTTCTGGGACCAATGTTGACACTTTTGTCTTTTATCCATACATGACTGTCTCCGCCATTTGCAAAGGTTTCCATCTTCATAGCCCTGACTCTTGTCTTCCAGCCGCCGACTACCGTACCTGTGTTACTTATTTCAGGTATGCCTGCCCTGAGCATCGCAACATCAGTACTTGTACCACCTACATCTATAACCGCACAGTTGTCAGTCTTTGAAAGATATGATGCACCGAGCAGACTTGCAGCAGGTCCTGAGAATATGGTCTCAACCGGTTTTTCCAGGGCATCTTCTATATTATAGACCGAACCATCGCCTTTGAGCATAAGTATCCTGGCATTAATACCCCTTTTTCTGATGTCCTCTGCAACTACGCTGACGAACTTATAGGTTATCGGGATCAGCTGTGCATTAAGGACTGCCGTTACACTTCTCTCGTAAGCTCCAAGGTCCTGTGTCAGTTCATGACCACACACAACCGGAAGGTTTGTTTCTTTTTTGAGTACTTCTTTTACCCTGAGCTCATGCTCCGGATTCCGGGTACTGAAAATAGCCGACACAGCGTAAGCAGATACCCGATCCATGGTATTGCGTGCAAAATGGTACAATTTTGATATATCCAGTTCAAATTCTTCAGTTCCTCTGGGATCGTGTCCGCCCTTTATGCGGATTACACTGTCTGCAGGATAAGGTTCATCTTCAGGGTGTTCACCTACAAGCACCAGGCCAACGGGTGTGCCTGTGTTTTCCAGAAGTGAATTGGTAGAAAGGGTTGTAGAAACAGACACAAGGGTTACCTGTCCAAGATACTGCGGGTCAAGATGATCCAGTGCATTCTTTATGCCATATTCCAGGTGAGGATAGGTTGTGAACGATTTATGTGAATCCATAATTGTTCCATCGCTGCCTCTTAGAATGACAACGTCTGTATAACTCCCGCCGGCATCTATCCCAAGTCCGTAATGCAAATTACCACCTCTTTATTCAACTCTGTCCAGGAACCATTGGTCCCTGATAAGCTTCATAACAAGTTCTTCAGCTTTGTCATCGAGCTTATATACACTTTGCATTAAAGGAAGTACTGAATGCAGGTCCTCTGAGAAGATCGATCTTTTTTTCCATTTCGTCTTTCTAACATGTCTTATATTTGGTGCAATTTGACGGTATTGATATTCACCTTTTATCTTACCCACTGCAAAATAGCTCTGTTCTTTTAATGGCATGATGACCATGTCGCCAGTATTTATTTCATTCATAAAACGCATCACATCGTCATACCAGCTGAGGGACCAGGAACTTACCACAGACATCAGTCTGTCGATGATTATTTTTTTGAATCTTTCCTGTCGTTCAAATTCATCAAAATCATGCATTATCTTATCAAGATTTCTCATTTTGCTGGTAAAGTCCACGACTTTTTTATTCAGATGGACAATTCTCTGGAAGCCTTCACTGTGATTAAGACCTTTTTCAAGATCTCTGAACTCGTGTGCAATTTCTCCACGGAATTCCCTGTCAAAATTCTGATATATCTCTTTTAATACCTCTTCTTTCTGATGCTGCCTGAATGATGCACTGAAATCCTGTAATTCTCCGCCAAGTTCTTCTATAAGATGGATATTAATGTCAAATGTAGCAAACCCCTCGTCAATACATGTACTGCTCTTTTCCCCTGCAGGGTCCACTTCAATATACCAAATAGTTTTACCTTTTATACTCACCGGTATTCTCCTCCCATTTTCAAGTCTTTGATGTGCATCGAAGAGCTAAATGCCGGATTTTTTTGTTGTGCTGGATTGGTTTTTATTCTTATTTTCAATTGGCTGAATATTAATATATACTTTAGCGTTATTGCAATGTATTAAATAATGATGTAGTACATTTGAATAACTATTCACTACATTTTTTAAAAGTAGCGGGGCCCATACTACAAAGGTATAATAGAAAGCCAAGCAATATGAAACTAATAATACTAAATGAGTACCAATCCAAATAAATCTCTTTTAGCCCATAATAACCTTAAAGAACAACCTTGGCGTTTACTCTGCTTAGATTAAAGGGGCTTTTAAATGGAACATTGTCATTCAAAGGAAGAAAAACTTCAAAATCCCATCAGACAGGCAAAGATCACGGAAAACATGAGTGTTGATGATCTGGTCCATGCCATTGATGGCTGTGCTTTTGGCGCCGGGAAGCTGGCAGATGCTGTGGATATATATACAGAGATGCTGGGCGGCGGTTCCACCAGTTTTTTCGGACTTGCAGGAGCAATGGTGCCTGCAGGGATGCGGCAGATAGTTGCAGACCTGATAAGGGATGGTTATATCGATGTACTGGTCACCACAGGTGCCAACATGGTGCATGAGATAGTGGAATCAATGGGCCTGCATCACTACAAGGGATCATGTGAATGCGATGATATCGAACTGAAGCATGATGAGATCAACAGGATATATGATGTCTACCTTCCCGAACCTTATTTTGCAGACTTTGAGGAAAAGATGAAAGCAATACTCTCTGATATTGGTAGTGAGACCATTTCTATCAGGGAGTTTATGACCCACCTTGGGAACAACATCGATGACAGGAACTCCATACTAAGGGTAGCAGCAGACATGAACGTGCCTGTCTATTGCCCTGCCATACAGGACTCGATGATAGGGCTGCAGGCATGGCTTTTCAAGCAGACCAACCCTCTTAACGTTGATGTTTTCGCAGACATGCGGGAGATCATCGATATCTGCTACGAAGCGAAGGATCCCGGTGCACTGCTGATAGGTGGTGGTGTTCCAAAGAACTATATATTCCAGTCCATGCTTATAACCCATCAGGAGTTCGAGTATGCCATCCAGCTTACAATGGACACCCCGGAAACAGGTGGACTTAGCGGTGCAACCCTTGATGAGGCACGTTCATGGGGTAAGGTCAGCGAGACCGCACGCTCAGTAACCGTACATTCGGATGCGACCATAACACTTCCGATACTGGTAGCTGCTGCAAGGAGCAGGCTTGCAAAGATGTGCGGGAAACTGGAATAAGAGGAGCATTGATATGGAAAAACACACAAGACTCATACTCGCACTGGATGTCACAGATAGGGAAGAAGCCATACAGATATCTGAAAAGATTTCATCATATGTGGATGCCATCAAGATAGGTTATCCTCTTGTCCTTGCAACAGGAACGGACATCATCGGCCAGCTATCGGAATACGCTCCCATAATTGCTGATTTCAAGGTGGCCGACATACCGAATACAAACCGCCTTATATGTGAACAGGTGTTCAAGGCAGGCGCAGATGCCGTTATAGTCCAGGGGTTCACCGGCCATGACAGCCTGGAAGCTGCTGTGGGACTTGCAAAAGAGCAGGGGAAGGACATTTACGTTGTCACTGAGATGAGCCACCCGGGTGCCCTTGATTTCATGCAGCAGGTTGGTGAAGATATTGCAAAGATGGCAGCACAAGCAAAAGCCTCCGGTGTGGTAGCACCTGCCACCCGGCCTGAGAGGGTTGCAGATATAAGGAAGATAATAGGGAATGATCTATCTATAATATCACCCGGTGTTGGTGCCCAGGGCGGCAGTGCTTCGGATGTTATAAAAGCCGGAGCAGACTGGGTGATCGTTGGAAGAAGTATCTACCAGTCAGATGACCCTGGTGCCGCTGCCAGAAAAATAGTCGATGAGATCAAAGAAGTGATATGAAGGATTTGCAGTTCCATATCATTTCCTGTACGAACGATTATATGTGTGCCGATGATGATAATACAGGATCTGAACCGTGATGAACCCTATGAGTTCTGAGGCACACACTTTAACTTGATCGATTTACATGATCGTTCTGCATGAATATTCTATTTGATTGCTTTACCTGTTCAAAGAAAGGATTTCTTTGAAATTTTGCAAATCTGTTCCAATCATAACTCATCCCATAAGCTCAATGTTCTGCTTGAGGATTTGTGAGAACACCTCATTCTTTTTAACATCACACCTTGCCTCTTCAAGGCTGTGTTTAAGATCAGCCACCGAACTCTCAAGGCTCTGTATATAAATAAGCTGTTGTTCCAGTTTGTTGTTAAGTTTCTTGATGTCAAGATGCTGGCGGTGGATGGTCACATGCACACCTATTTCCTCATTTGTCTTCCCGATCATCCTTTCAAGTTCACTTCTTCTGGCTTCCATCTCTAAAAGCGATTGCTTGATCTCCTCTTCTTTTCTTGCATTATCTTCCCGCCCTGATCTGATCCTTTCCTCTTCGCCATCAAGTTCTGCTTTCTTCTGCTCCAGCTCTTTTATACGTTGCTGCAAAGCCATTTCTTTTTCTTCATGTGATTTTAAAGCCTGCTGATGTTCCAGCTCAAGGCTCTCAGCCTTATCATTGAGCTCACTTCTCTTCTTTTCAAGGGCTTTTATCTTTTCCTCAAAAGCAAGCTCTCTTTCCTGGTGAGCTTTTACACTTTCTTCATAACTGGCAATGGATGCTTCCAGTTCCATTGTCTTTGGGCCAAGTCCAAGAAGTTCCTTACGGATATTCTCTTTTGCTTTTTCAATTGAAGAGCGCTTTTGTGCAAGGAAGTTCTCCTCATCTTCCAATTCGGACTTAAGGGTTTCAATGTCTGCTCGCTTCCGGTTCAGGGCCTGTAATTGTGCATAGTAGCCGGATTTGATTTCCTCGATAACTGCCGGATAGGTGATATCCTTCAATTCCATGGAGAATTCTTCACCGGCACTGATCATTTCCTCTAAAGAGCTGCGTTTTTCATCCAGCTGTGATCTCTTCTTTGTATACTGCTCAAGATCATTCTCATATGCAGCTTTCAGTGAAGTGAGCTCTTCCATACGTGTCTTGTGATCTGCAAGCTCCTTTTCATATTCTTTTCTGGAAGCTTCAAACTCCTTTAAACTTATTTCATATTCAAAGCGTTTCTCTTCAAATGCAGATATCTCCTTTTCAAGTTCCTCTGTCTGCTCCCTGGGTATGGACTTTTTTGTTTTTTCAGTTGCAGCCCTGAGGATGGCACATTTATCACGAAGCTCTTTTTCCTGCACGGAGAATTTGTTTTTCAGTTCATCAAGCTCTTTTTGCTTCTCTTCATATTCTGTTATCTCAGATTCGTAACGTTTCTTAATTTCAGCAAGCAATGACTCTTTCTGTACAAGGTCATCTATATCAGATGCCAAAATCCTGTAAACTGTTTCCTGCTCCTCATCGGAAGGTTCCTGATTATTTTCCGGTACATAGGTCTGAGGATCGGAATGAGGTCCAGTTTTTTTTCCTTCTTTTTCCTGTTCTTTTGATGCGATAGGTTTTCTGTAAATATTAGGAGTAAAGAGCTTAGGTGTTTTTTCAGCTTTCTTACAGTCGCCTGAGAAGTTCAATGAATTCATATTATCAGATCCTGGTCCTGTTTTGAGCAACTATTTGTTCCCAGAATTCCGCCGGCATATTCCTGCACAATTCCAGTGCACCTTCGGCAACACCAAAAACCGGGTCAATATCAAGGGAAACTTTAGCTCCTCCAAGCTCTTTAAGTTCAGTCTCGATAAAGGTACCAATGTTGAGAAGACGGCTGGTGCCGCCAAAAATGTGGATATTGTTCCTTAATGATTCCCGTATTTCAGTCTCTACCCCCGACAGGATCCGGGTAATACCTGATACGATGTCTGTGACAACAAACTCACATGCTATCTGTATCTCTTCATCGATCGATTCATTTATAGTCCCGCTTTCAAGGGGAATATTTACAGTGCATGGTCCGGGAGCAGAAACAAGGTGTCCGTATTCTTCTTTCCATTCCCTTGCAAGCTCTTCTGTTACTATTGAGTCGTTCCATCTTTCTTTGATGAGTTTTACGATTTCACTGTCAATATCTTTTCCGGAACATGAAAGACAAAGAAGGTCATTTTCCTGTGGAACACCACCATTTATTATGGCAATATCTGTTTTGCTGAATCCCAGGTCCAGTATAATCGATCTTTCAAGAATATCCTTTTTGTAGGCTACGCAAAAAAGCTCATCAACCAGCATTGCACCGCAGAACAGTTCCATTGCCAGGGACAGAAGATTTTTTTTGTATTCCAGATCGGCAGTGGATGGTACACCCAATATTGTATATATATTCCTGCTTTTAAGATCAATATCATGTTTTTCAAGCAGATCTTTCAGGAACTCTTTGAAAATAAGAACATCATCCTCGTTCTTTAACCCGTTTTTCAGGGCTTCTTTTACATCTTCATCAGGTGCTTCCAGGGCTTCTGTGCCGGATATCGTTTTTCCTTCAGAGTCCACACTGGTTTCACGGATAATTACAGCGCTTCGCTCAGAGAATCTTTTTCCTTCACTGGTGCAAACCGATGTCTTGAATATGCCTGCATCTATTCCAAGATACAGGCAATCGTTTATACTTCCGGGATCATCCATAAGATCAACTATTGGTTTTTATTCAGGTCTGCCGGGAATTGCAGCAAACACAGCCTGAACCATTTACTTGTGAAGAGTTGTCTGGCAAATCAGTATTTATATATTATGAACATAGGATTCTCATTTATGGCTATAGGCCGGTGCACCTGGAAGACCATCGAATTTAAAAAGGCACAGTGCTGCCATTTAAGTTGAAGTTTGTCCTATGAACAAGAAAGTCGATATTCACCAACTTTATTTATATATAATCCTTTTTATGTTTATTGTACAGGACATGTATGATCCCATCTGCAAGGCCAAGTTGCGGGACATGCATAGTGTTGATATTGCCCCATTTCATGACAGAGTAATATATCCTGGAAGCGGGAACTATCACATCAGCCCTGTCGGGACGCAGGCCCAGCTTTGTTATGCGCTGTTCCAATGTGAAACCCTTAAGATATGTATTCAGGTCTTTGATATCAGTGTCACTTATGAGTGCCCCCTCTTTTTTCCCGGCCATCCTAAAGAGTTTGCTTATATTTCCACCACTTCCGATAGCATAATCCGGCATGTGCTTACGGGTCACACTTTTTACCCATTCTTTCATCTCTTTCCAGTCATCTTTTGTCACAATGCCTTCCAGCATACGGATAGTTCCTATATTGAAAGACCTGTAAGCAAAAACTTCCTTTTCCCTAAAAAGTATCAGTTCCGTACTGCCGCCACCAACGTCAATATGAAGATAGGTTGAATCACTGCTTCCCAGTACCTTTTCTATACGGTTTGAATAGATTATTTTTGCTTCTTTCCTGCCGCTTATGACATTAAGATCGATGCCGCTTCTCTCCTTTACCATGGAAATGATCTCATTACGGTTGTCGGCTTCCCTCATGGCCGAAGTTGCACATGCCATATAGTCTATGGGCTCATAGGCATCCATAAGATATCTGAACCCTGTCATTGTATCCACAAGACGGGATATCTTTTCCTGCGAGATATTGTTATGGACGAATGCATCCTCGCCAAGGCGGATAGGCATGCGCATAAAAGATATCTTTTCATATATGGGCTCTATTCCTTCGGAATCAACCCTTGAAAGGAGCAGGCGCACTGCATTAGAGCCAACATCTATGGCAGCAAATCTCATTGCTTATCCCCGTTTTTCAATTGCCCTTCAAGGAAATCATAAATATCCTCCTGGGCGCGGCGAGATATGTCGCCACTTTTCCTGTATCTGTTATCCTGAAGCTCATTGATTATCCGGGCCTTGGTGTTATCCATGAACTGCAAGTTCATGTATTCTTTCAGCTCTTTTTGAAGAGCATCATCATACAAAGGTACTGCAACTTCCACACGCCTGTCAAGGTTCCTGACCATCCAGTCAGCTGATGAAATGAAATATTTTTCCTCACCATTGTTGCAGAATATAAAAATACGTGAATGTTCAAGATATTTATCAACTATACTGATTACTTCTATGTTTTCACTCTGACCTGCAACACCGGGAACAAGTGAACAGATACCCCTGATAATCAACTTTATACTCACACCTGCTTTACTTGCCTCATACAGTTTATTGATCATCTCACTGTCCACAAGACTGTTCATCTTTGCATGAACGTAAGCCGGATATCCGGCCTTTGCATTTTCTATTTCCCTGTCGATGAATCTTTCGAATGCATTCCGCATGCGAAGAGGAGCAACAAGAAGATGTTTGTATTCATATACCTTATAATTGTGCTCTAAGAAATCAAAAACCTTGTCCACTTCAAAGGTCAGTTCCGGGTCAATTGTCACTAACATGTGATCACAATACAATCTGGCAGTGGATTCATTGAAATTCCCTGTACCTATACACGAATAATGAACCGGGACGTTGTTTTCTATCCTTGTGATATGGCACAATTTAGAGTGCACTTTCAGACCCGGCACTCCATCAATGATCCTTGCCCCAGCTTCCTCGAGTTTCTGGGTCCAGTAAATATTGGATTCCTCATCAAACCTTGCCTGCAACTCAATAACAACAATTACATTCTTCCCGTTCTTTATTGCATTGATCAGCGCGTTTATGACATTGGAATTGCGGGCGACCCTGTAAAGAGTGATCTTTATGCTTGAAACATAGGGGTCGATGGCTGCTTCCCTTAAAAGGTCAATGAAATAATCAAAAGACTGGTAGGGATAATGTAGCAAAATGTCCTTTTCCCTTATGGCGGCAAACATACTCTTGTGGCGCATCAGGTCTTTGTGAGGTAAAGGAGTCCTTTTTTCGTAATAAAAGGAATCAGGTCCTATCTGTGGGAAATTCATGAAATCCCTGGCATTGTGATATTTACCACCAGGGACCAGGTTTTCAAATTTCTGGATCTTTAGTCTTTTTAGTGTAAAATCCAGCAGGTAGTAAGGCATTTCCCTGTCATAGACAAAACGTACCGGCTGACCTTTTTTTCTTTCTTCGAGGCTCTCGGAGACCTTCTCAAAGAAACTTCTTGTAACATCATCGTCTATTTCAAGTTCCGCATCCCTTGTAAGCTTGATAGTATATGCACCTATGGAATCATATTCAAAGGTTGAGAAGATATCGTCAAGTCCAAAGCGTATGACATCATCAAGCATGATGACACATTTCCTGTCACCTGAATCAGGAAGCATGATAAAGCGGGGAAGCACGTCCACAGGAACTTCGATCAGGGCAAATTTGGATCCCTGAGGGTCCCACTTTCTCCTTACGTCAACTACCAGATAGATCACCTGGTTCTTAAGGTAAGGGAAATGGGGAATATCTTTAAGCATTACCGGTATCAATCGAGGGCGGACCTTTTCATGGAAATAACTTTTAAGGAAGGCCTTCTGGGCTTCATCCAGCTGAGTTTCATCTACTATGAAAATATCATGTTGTTCCAGTTCCTTTGTCAGTTCAACAAATACCCTGTCAAAATCATCACGTAGTTGCAGTACGATATTATGTACCTGTTTCATGACCCTTTTAGGAGAAACACCAACCATGGCATTGGACTTCACTCCTGCATCTATCATGCGCTGCAGTGTTCCGACCCTGACGCTGAAGAATTCGTCCAGGTTTGAGGAGAAGATACCAAGGAACTTCAGACGCTCAAGCAAAGGGACTTCCGGATCCTTTGCTTCCTGAAGCACCCTTTCATTGAATGAAAGCCAGCTTATCTCCCTGTTAATGTAATCTTTTACTTCACCTGACATAAAGTTCATGTTCCTCAGTCTAAAAAACGTCCAAATGGTATCGTATCTTGATAAAAGAAAGGCTATCCTATTATATAACACTTCATATAGATTCATATATAGTCATATATAGTGCAACATAGTCTCATATGATCAATACAATTTTAAAGGCTCTTTCAGGACGTGTAAATTCCTGATATGGCCTTTGAGAAACTGACGCTGAAATCCGGGTCAATGACATTGGACCATACATCAGGGAATGCTCCAAGAAGGTTTTCAAGTTCCTGCTTTCTGTACTCAATGTAAGCATCAACACCCGGATACGTTTGCTGTGCGCCGGATATGTTTCGTCCTTCATCCCCGGCTTCACTCCAGCTGCCACGTTCTTCGAATTTCTTAAGAAGTTCCAGTGCAACTACAGTATCATGCATATCCCCAAGATTATCCTGCAAAGCTTTCAGGCTTTTTATAAGTTCTTTTGATTCGGGTCCAAGTACCTCACGGAAGAATTCAAGTGTATAACGCAAAATTTTAACATCTATCCTCAACTGATGATACTTTTCAAGGGATGGATCAGCTACCGCTTCCTCTGAAACAATATCCACATAGGCTCTTACAGC
The DNA here is from genome assembly GCF_045690325.1 of Methanolobus sp. WCC5. GTDB lineage: Archaea > Halobacteriota > Methanosarcinia > Methanosarcinales > Methanosarcinaceae > Methanolobus. The sequence goes on from NZ_CP146981.1 coordinate 2,744,848, forward strand.
TGCAAACTGCGTGTACAGAAGCACTGGCAGTACATCCCTAACCTTGCATGGGACAGGCTCGCCATTCTTTTTAACGGACCGCATTTTCCAGGACTTCTTATGTAAGAGGTAGTCAGCAAAGTTCTTTTTGAATTTATTGTACTTTGAGTCATCAAGGTACACAAGCATAGTACCACGGTTCTTTGCTTTTTCTATTAAAATGGAATCTGTCAGAGGGTCCATCTGCGCCCTCCTTTCTGGTGGCTGGTCTGCAAGGTAATGGTCGATCTTCTCCAGGAAAACATCAAGGTCACGCACAGAACCAAGTACCTTTCTTACGGATTTGATGTTCCTGAGATATGGTGACATCTCATCCATATCAAGATAACCTTCCAGTACCTCTACAGCTGAGCGCATCCGCATTGCAGCAACCCGCATGTCATGGAGTTCTTCGATATCCTTGCCTACCTTGGTACCCCGTTCATGCTCGATCATTGCCCCGAAATGGAACATAAGTATCTTACGTGCAGCAGCACGCATTGTATCGTCTCCTATGATATCGGTCTTTTTCATTGTTCTGAACTCAGAGAACGGTACAGGTATTGCGGTGTTAGAGGCAGTCAGGTCTTCATTTTCCTGCATTTCCGGTGACAGACCATACTCTTCAGTGATATTTTCTTCAGTATGTGTAGCTATTTCTGTTACCTCAACGTCCACTACTTCCGGAAACTGCGTTGTCTCCAGAGCCGTGGGTTCTGTATAACCATCATTGATGGCCTCTTTTTCATTTGCTCTTTCGTCTATGTTTTTATCCTTACTGTTTTCCATGTTCTCTTCCATACCTTCGTCGATTGTATCATTCTGATCCTTGATCTTTCCATGATCGGTCATAGTTCCTGACTGCAACCTGCTTTGTGCAGGATCATTTTCCATAACAACAAAAGCATCATGTTCATCATTGGTATTGTCCGCAAAATATGGTTCATATGAACCTGATGTTATATTTGTCACCAATATGCCTGCAAACGTTGCAAGCACTGAACAATCATACTGCTCCGGCGTACTCGTGAATTCGCTGGCACCTTTACCTGTGAATTTTTCCTCTGGAACCATTGTCCTTTCCACAGGCACTGCGGATGTATACAGGAAATAGTTGACAAATATATTTATCAATAGAAGGAAAATGCCTACTGAATATGAAACAATCACATATGATACCCTGGGATAGAACCAGTTTCCAGGAAATGAAAATGCAAATATCGCCAGGCCCGCAGCAGATAGTACCAGAGCTGCTATGAATGAATAGTTCCTGAAAAGATTTCTGTGGATACCTGCAATATTTATTCCGGCAAGTATCAGTAATATCCCGGCTCCAAGGAGTGAGCAGACAACAAGTATCACCTCAGGATCGGAACTGCGGCTGAGCCTGCTGACCATGGCAAACAGCAGCCCTGTCATACAGGATACCAGGCCGAACAGGAAACTAAGGGATGCAATTAACGAATATTTTCTCAAAAAAACATCTGATGGCACTGATTCTCCTCCGGCTGCAATTCACCTGCTGACTATTTGATCATGGATGATTTAAGTACAGGTCTATGTGACCTTTTATGTGATCTGCTTAAGCTCCCTGATGGTTCCACGAATGACCTTCTGTTGTTTCCTCAATTGCCTTATACGACTTTTGATCATTCTTTTTCTTGCATTCTTACCCTTGTTCCTGGAAAGAGGACCTTTTAAAGCTTTAAGATTGTCACGGATCCTTAATTCCACAAATTCCCTGTCTTTAAGTATGGCTTTCACAGGGCAGACCTTTACACATTTTCCGCAGTAGATACATTTATCGTCTGTGATAAGAGCTTTACCTTTTACCATATCTATGGCATCCACAGGACATCTCTTTACGCATTTCTTACACGACACACACTTCTTTTTATTGACCCATGGCATATTCCAGTCCTCATTAATAATGGGTAACGCAAGTATAAAAGTATATACAGTAATAAGATATACTATACATTCATCATATCTTATTATATCGTAACTTGCACTTGTAACTATAATATTGATGAACGACATTGCTTATTCATGTTATTGATTTAGGGAGAGATAGCTATAATGCAGACGATCCAGTGGGGCATCGACCCCATATCCCTGGATATTCTTGGGAAGATATTCCTTTCACTGATGATAGGGATACTTGTGGGTCTGGAGAGGGAGCACTGGCGTGCGGACAAAAAGATATTTGCCGGTGTCAGGACATTTTCCATCACCTGTATAACAGGTACTCTTGCCACATTCCTTGCGGATTACGTGGGTATATGGATAATCATTCTGACAACCCTGCTTGTTCTCTTTGCATCGGCATCCCTTATATATACGCTTAATATCCTCAAAGGCAAATCCGGGCTTACAACTGCAGTAGCATTGTTCTGTACATACCTGTTAGGTATCGTAGTTGGAGAAGGACTGTATATGGTAGCCATTGTAACCGCACTCCTGCTGACTTTCCTTCTGATAGAGAAAAAGCCTTTGCATTCCTTTGCAGAGAATCTTTCCGAAGGGGATATCGGTGGCGCCCTTAAATTCCTTGCAGTTGCCTTTGTGCTCTATCCCATAGTGCCGGAAGAACCCATATATGGTATCATAAATGTTAAATCATCGATAATGATCGTGGTGCTTGTATCGTTCATCAGCTTTGTAAGTTACCTGTCCCTGAGAAAAATGGGTCCGCAGGGCGGTATCCCGTACTCCGGTCTCTTTGGAGGTTTCATCAGCAGTGAAGCCACAATAGCCGCACTTTCGGGTATATCCAGGAAAAGGCCTATACTAAAGGATTCCATTCACATAGGTGCAATACTTTCAGTGGTATCAATGATCATAAGCAACACCATAATAGCATTGATAGCCGACCCCAGCGCCAGGACCGCATCAATGATGGCCCCGCCTTTTATAGTGATGGGTGTGATCGCTATCATATTCGTCGCAATGAAATGGAAGAATACACTGAACCTGGAAGAAAGTATCGATATTGGGTCTCCCTTTGCCCTTGGACCGGCATTCAAGTTCGGTGCAGTTTTTACTGTACTGCTGGTAATTGCCAACTACGCAAATGAATATGCAGGGGCAGGTGGAGCCTATGCAATAGCACTAGGTGGAATCGTCAGCAGTTCCGCAGTTACTGCCTCTGTGGCCGCACTTGCATTCAATGGAAACCTTTCGACACACATAGCTGCTGAAACAGCTATCCTTGCAGGACTTGTGAGCACTATTAGCAAGCCCTTATACATCAAAATAAGCGGTTCTGCGGAATTATTCCGGATGTCCCTCTTTTCATTTATAGCCATCGTGGTATCGGGAACGATCACAATGCTAATATGGAGCTATTATGTAAGGGCGTACTTTATGTAATTTAATGTACTCTATAACTATATATACAAATCTGTACTAGTTTAATTGATAACAATGCTTGAAAATGTGGATCTTTCAAAAAGTATCAGTAAGGATGAATACGATAACATAATCGATGATCTGAAGATACGTGTCGGGGAGCTGCAGAGGAAAGCATGGAAAAAGGATATCCCTGTTATCATAGTCTTTGAAGGCTGGCATGCATCAGGAATGACTGATATTATCAACCGTTTCATACTGACGCTCAATCCCATGGGATTTGATTTTTACACAACCGGAAAACCCTGTTTCCAGGAGGAACAAAAGCCATTGTTATGGCGCTTCTGGACACGGATACCAAAGAAGGGCAGGATAGCGATCTATGACAGGAGCTGGTATCGCAGGGTCATTATCGAGCATGACGGCAAGTGTAAACCAGGCAGTGAAATGCCAACATGCCTGAACGAAATAACATATTTTGAAAGGCAACTGGCAGATGAAGGATATCTTATAGTGAAATTCTTCCTTCATGTAAGCAAAGAAGAACAGGAAAAAAGATACAGGAAGCTGAAGAAACAGGAAATACCTCTTTTCATCGTGGAAGAAGAAGAGCAGGAGTACCTGAATGATTATGAGATGTATCTGCCTGTCATTGAAAACATTCTGGAAAGAACCGACAGAAGTTACGCTCCGTGGACTATAGTGGAATCCGATGACCTGAACTTTGCAACTGTAAAGATCATCGCAAAAGTGGTCCAGTCAATTGAGAACAGAATAGAGGATATCAGTAATGAAGTATCGAACGGACAAAAAAGCAATAATGAAGATTGCATCGTTCCTAATATAGATTCTTCCATTCTTCAAAGTACAGACCTTGATAAGAGTATCACATATGAGGAATACAAAAAAGAGAAGAAGAAATGTCTTAAAAGGTTATCATCACTTCAGTATGAACTCTTTAAGCTCCGCATACCTTTGATCATTGTATTTGAAGGATGGGACGCCTCTGGAAAGGGAGGAAGTATCAGAAGGCTTGCACAGAAGCTGAACCCCCGGCTGTATCAGGTAATTCCTGTAGGGGTGCCCACGCAAACAGAGCTTGCACATCATTATCTCTGGAGATTCTACAATGAGATCCCTGAAGCAGGCCATATAAGGATCTATGACAGGAGCTGGTATGGCAGAGTTCTTGTTGAAAGGGTGGAGAATCTCTGTAGCAATCAGGAATGGAAGCGTGCCTACAGGGAAATAAACGAATTCGAGGAAATACTTACCAATTATGGCACAATTATCATAAAGTTCTGGATGCACATCGACAGGGAAGAACAACTCAACCGGTTCAAGCAAAGGGAGAACACTCCGCACAAGCAATGGAAGATCACCCAGGATGACTGGCGCAACAGGGAGAAATGGAACCTTTACCTTGGTGCTGCCGATGAGATGCTCCAGAAGACCAGCACTTCCTGGGCGCCATGGATCATTGTAGAGTCAAACGATAAATATTATGCAAGGATCAAAATATTCCACGCCGTCATCAAATGCATTGAGAAGGAACTAGTGGAAAGAGGAGTGCGTCAATCTTCCCGGAAGTAGAGGTCCCTTTCAAACAGCAGGCGCCACAGGTCTGCTTTTGTATCCGCTCTTTGGGCATCAATATCTGCCCCAGGCCCCTTCACCCTGATTACGATATCTTCTTTCAGGAGATCTATGCCTGCAATCCTGCTGTTCATCCTGCTATAGTCCAGGGCATCTGCAAGCCGCAAAATGGCTGACATTTTAAGGATATCATCCTGCATTTTCACAGGTAAGCCGGAAAATCTCTTTTTCTGTGAGAGTTTTTGAAGTTTCATGCGTGTAATACTTTTCTTGTGCAGGAAGGTGGTCCATGGGAGAAAAAGGCATAAAGGACAGGGAAGTTCCTCCGGGCAGGCAGCAAGCAGTATATCCCTTCCGACTTTATGGTGGTTGCTGATGTCTGTCATGACCCCTATGTCATGGACAAGCGCTGCAAACCTTAATGTCTGGCGCAACTTATCATCAAGGAGATGGATCGTTTTCAGGGCATCGAATAGCTGCAGTGCATTCTCGGCAACCCTGCGTGCATGTTCCTGCTCGATGCCATATTCCTCAAACATTTCCTTCATAGGTGAGAATGAGATCCCTTCGTTGCTAAAATCTGTGCCATAGTCAATGCTCATAGCATCTTTTCGTATGTTTTCCATGAAAAGCTCAAGACCATTGTCAAATTTTGAACTGCTGCCTGGAACAAGTCCCGCTTCGTCCCTGAAAAATAAAGCTATCCGTTGAAGTTGGGCTTCAGTACCATCGCCCATAAGTTCCGCCTCCAGCTCAAGATAGCTTTTGCTGTTGTTGTCACAAATAATGATAACATCATCAAAACTCAATTCTGCGATGTGCCTTTGTTCATCTGATACCTGAAGATCCGCTCTTTTGTGCTCCACCAGAAACAGAGGGTAAAGGCTGCCCATGCCTATGATGTCCAGGATACGGTCCTTGAGCAGACAATCGTTCCATTTATCCACAGGGCTCTTCTCTTTCATTGAAAACTCCATCTCTTCCCGTGTATGGATGAGTGAGCCGGTTCCTTTCAATGATTTTAATGTATATACAACTTTGTCTTTCTTTTCCCTGCAGCGGAAAGAGAAGCCCGAAGAATATATGGTCATATCCGTTGTATCAAGATACGTATCCCGGAATTCACTGGCAACAGCATCAGAAACAGTGAATCCTTCTATAGATCTGGTGTTCATTAATCTCTCGAAGGTGGAACGTTCCTTTACAATGAACTTAGCTTCAATTTCCATACGAAAGGATAAGCTGTCCTACGTTAAAAGATTTCCACTCACCGGCAATGTTCTACTTTCCGGAATATGTACGAACCATCACCATTGTTCAGGAATCCCATCTTTTCCCAGAACCCTGTAGCTGTGGGTCTGACCCTGTCTGCAACAATTGTGTTGTAGTGTTCCTTGAATACCTCTATGGTCTTCCTTCCATAGTTCTTACCTTCAAATTCAGGGAAAATAGTTATGGAGTAGATTGTCAGGACATCGGCATCCACACTTCCACGTACTTTTCCCACCCTTATTCCTTTGCGGTCTATGTTCAGCCACCTGTATACAGAACCATTCACAGGAGGTAACAAGGTAAATGATAGCTCATGTGGCATCCTGATGATATCCTCCATATGGTATTCCATTCAATGAGCAAAGCTGTCAGGTTACTTTCCTGTATAACTGGGCATTTGCAACAACAGGCTCAAAATACTGCTGCATTTGTTCTGGTATCTTCTGGGTCTGTTCAGTTGCAAAAAAACCGTCATCAAGTGCATCATAGAACATTTTCAGGACTTCTATTCTTTCTTCTTCCCTGAAATGCAAAAGAACGTTTTTACACAGAACAAGGTTAAGACCTGTTCTTATCGGTTTCATATCCAGGAGATTATGTCTTGTGAATTCGACACTTTTTCTGATTTCTTCGGATATAATGAAATGCTCCGGTTCGTCTGCCGCAGAGAAATATTTACTGAATATAGGCTCTGGTATCCTCTGGACCATTTCTCTTGGATATATGCCTTTTTTTATGATGTCTCCGAACAGATTACTATTGTCGATATCTGTTGCATGTATCTTCACGTTCCTGAAGATCATGCCCATATTCTCTCTAAGGACTATTGCAAGCGAATAAGGTTCAGGACCCATGGCACAGCCTGCATCCCATATATGGATATACCTACGGCTTCTAATCTGTGGGATCACATAATCCCTGATCATTTCCAGTGTTTGCATGTCCCTGAAAAAGTAAGTGAAGGCTATGGTATCATCTCCTTAGTAAACACTTAATATATTTATGTATTTTATATAAATAAATAATTAAATAAATAAATATGATCCAATTTGATGGGATCCTGTTTAACCAAAAGAAATCCTATTGCACCAGTTATGGGAAAATTGAATGTAATAAAGACATCATCTGGCCTGTTTTCAGGCCAAACTTGTGATATCTTCTACTTCACTTTTGTTCAGCACCTTTGCAAGGTCAAGTAATATCAGGAGCCGATCATCCAGCTTGCCTACACCGGTGATGTATTCCCTGCTTACACCGGACATGACAAGCTCAGGCGCAGGGTCAACATTTGACATAGGGAACCTTAATACCTCATTAACCGAGTCTACGATCATTCCTACTACATTATCCCCGATCTCAACGACAATAATGCGTGAATGCTCATCAATTTCCTTGGATTTAAGGTTAAAACGCTTATCAAGGTTTATAACAACTATGATCCTGCCACGCAGGTTGATGACGCCTTCAACAAAGTCAGGGGATTGTGGGATCTGGGTGATCTCAGGCATCCTTATTATCTCCTGGACTTTCATTATCTCGACTCCGAATTCCTCACCGCCAAGCTGGAAGACCACCATTTGTAACAATTCATCAGCAGGTCCGTTTCCTGATATTGAAGTATCTTTCATATTCTCTCACCTCTTCTCAAACAAGTGCATGCTCTTTCTTTTCAGTTATTGCGGCTTTCCCGGAGTTATTACCTTTTGAGCCGGAGGAAGTAGTATCCAGTATGAACTTATCTACCACCAGTTTCATTCCGGCTGCAAGGCTTGAAAGATTCTCTGCAGACCTTGAGAGTTCCTGCATCGTAGCACTCTGCTCCTGGACTGCAGCAGACGCCTGTTCTGTTCCTGCTGCAGACTGCTCGGAGATAGCACTGACCTCTTCGACAGAGGATGTCACCTCTTCGATGGATGCAGACTGCTCCTGTGATGCAGCTGCGATATCCTGGACCATGTTTGCGATGAGGTTGCCTGCTTGTACTACCTTCTCGACCACTTCTACAGCTTCATTAAGGGCTGATGCCCCGGTCTCAACCTCTGTAGAACCTTGCTGCATGGAAGTTACTGCATTGTGAGTGCCTTCCTGTATCTCGGCTATAAGTGTTGCTATTTGTTTTGCGGCATTGCCCGAATCCTCGGCAAGTTTTCTGACCTCATCTGCCACAACCGCAAATCCACGTCCATGTTCGCCTGCACGTGCAGCTTCAATAGCTGCATTGAGTGCAAGGAGGTTGGTCTGGTCTGCAATGCTTGTTATGAGGTTTACGATCTCGCCGATCTGTTTGGATTTGCCGTCAAGCTCCATAATGACGCCAGAGGATTCTGCGGATGCATGCTTAATCGCATCCATCTTGATAAGAAGGTCTTTTGCAATTATGCCAAGATTGTTGATAAGTTCATTTGAGTCCTTTGCGTTCTCTGCTGCCTTCTGTGAATTCGTTGCTACTTCCTGTACTGTAAGTGTCATATCGACCATGGCACGCGACACTTCCTCGGTCTTTGCCGCCTGGCTCTGTGCGCCTCTTGAGATCTCTGATACAGTGTCAGCTATCTGGTAGGAGGCAGAAGTCATCTGCTCTACAGAGGCTGACATTTCTTCGGAGGTCGATGCAACATTCCTTGAACTGTCATGCACCATGGAAACAACTTGATTCAATGATCTGCGGGTGTTCTCAATACCATCTGTCAGTATCCTGAACTCTCCAACACCTGTTACAGTCACTGCCTTGCTGAGATCATTGTTGGATATGGCATCCAGGACACCTGAAGAATCTGCAATGAGAGTCTGCAGGTTCTCTCCGAAATTGTCAAGAGAATCTGAGAAGACCTTGAAATCACCTTTTGTTGCAAAGTTGAACCTTGCATCAAGATTACCTTCGGAATATTCGTTGACAATGCGCATAGATTCATTCAGCGGGGTAACAAGAGCATCTATAGCAAGGTTGACTGTGTTTATGGCATCCCTGAAGCTTCCTTCATAGATGGAACCATCCGCCCTGTAGTCAAGGTTACCTGCCTCTGCAGCGTTACCAAGTTTTATGAACTCATCAACGATACCTTCTATATTGCTCATCATTGTGATGTAACATGGGATCAGTTCATCATTCTCCGAACGTTTACCTATCTTTTTCAAACCTTCAAGGTTACTCAGATCACCTACAGCTATCTTCTTGTTCACTGCCATCACAGTAAGCATCCTGTCGCGGATCCCATTTGTAGCAGATGCCACTTCGGCATAGATTCCCTTGTAATCACCTTCAACTCTTCTGGTGTGATCATTGTTCATCATCAATTGAAGGACCTCATTGCTCTCTACAAGGCCGTCAAGACCGTCGACACAATTATTGATATCATCCTTTATCTGGTTGAAATCTCCATTATAATCCGCAGTTATCTTCTCAGGGATCTCTCCTTTTGCTATCTGTTCAATATATCCTGCAGCCACATTCAGCGGGCCTATAAGTGCATCGAGGGTACAATTGACACCTTCTACCACCTTGCGGAAATCACCGTCATGCTTTGAAGCATCGGCACGTGTTTCAAGACGTCCTTCAACAGCTGCAGTTGCAAGCATATTTGCATCAGCTATCAGATTATGTATCGCTTCTTTTACTGAGGACAATGAAGCCGATATCCTCATAAAATTCTCATGCTGTTCTGAAGTGTATTCATTTGCCGGAGTCACACTCAGGTCAAGATCAAGATTTCCACTGGAAATGTGTTCCAGATTACCTATCAAACGCTCGATCTCTTTCTTTGTGTAAACAGCATTCTGTTTTGATGCTGAGACATCCTGGATGACCTCAATGTGTCCGATTGATTCTCCTGAGGCATTTTTTATGTATGAAGTATCTACCTGGAAGTTCTTATTCTCGCCAGGCTGTTTGAAATAGGAGGTTGGCTTTCCATTTCTGAGCATACAGACACCACATTTTTCCGTGCCACATATGTCAGCACCCCATTGCTGGCACTGTGAGCCTATCACATTTTCACGTTTCAGGCCTGTGAGGTCCTCCACTGCTTTGTTTACAAAGGTCCAGTTCAAGTCCATATCTGTAACGGATATCGGGAATGGTATACTGTCAAGTATTGAGTTGTACCAGTAGACCTTGGTAACTACAGTATCAAGTGTATTGTTCACTCCTTCTACCACTTTGCGGAAATCTCCGTTGTGCCTTGTCTCATCAGCACGCACGTCAAAATGTTCATGGACAGCTGCATCAGCAAGCATTTCCGAGTCCTCTATCAGCGCCTGCACAGCATCTATACATTGGTTGAGGTTATTCTTTATCTCATTGAAATCGCCGTTGTAGTCATCTGTTATCTTTTCAGGAACGTCACCTTTGGAAATACGGTCCACATATTCGGCAGTAATGTTCAGTGGATCGATAACAGCATCAAATGCACCATTTACAGTTGTTATTGCTTCATTGAACATACCCTGGAAACCGGATGCATTGGCCCTGTAATCCAGCTTTCCACTTTCTGCGGCTTTTCCCAGGCTGATGAACTCATCTGTCATTCCCTTTACATTTTCCATCATTGCTATAGTGTAGGGCAGAAGCTTGTCATTCTCAGAACGTTTTCCTACAGCCCTGTATTTTTCAAGGTCACTGAAATCTCCTTTTGTCATATATTCAAAGGTGCGCTGAATGTTCTGGAATCTCTTACGAACCTCGTTCACAGCATATGCATTATCTTTGAATATTCCTTCGTATTCCCCATCCACGCCGTTTTCAAAATCGTTGACAGCCAGTTTGAGTAATACATCTGTGCTCTCCTTCAGGGGCCTGGCGATAGAGTCAAGTGTATTGTTAAGGTTCTCGATAATTGTCCTGAAATCACCGCCATGGCGTGACGCATCGGCACGTACGTCTACCCTGCCCTCAGAACCTGCAGCAGCAAGCATCTCTGAATCAACTATCAGGGCATTGATCGCATCCACACAGATGTTAAGGTTATTCTTGAAATCGTTAAAACTGCCCTTGAATTCCTTTGTGATCTTTGGGGGAATATCACCATTGGAGATGCGGCTTACATATTTGGATGCTGCCATAAAAGGCTCGATGATCGAATCAAGCATCCTGTTTATACCTAGCACAAGTTCTCTGGAATCGCCTTCGAAATTTGCAGGATCTGCACGGATATCCAGACGTCCTTCAATTATGGAAATGATCATAAGATTAATCTGCTCTGATAGTTTTTCCTGCTCTTCTGCCTCATTTTTCCATTCAGTGGCCTTGTCAAGAAAAGCATTCAAGGCTTCCGCCATCTCTTTTTCGGCACCGTTTGTCTGGATGTTTAGCCTTGCATCCGTTTTCCCTTTCTCAACGGAGTTTAAAATATCTATTATTTCATTGTACAGTCTATTGTTTTTCCCTAGCATCTTTTCACCCTGCAGATTTAAATCAACTGATGAGTAAGTTTAACTTTTGCGCATATTGCCTTGTTAAATTACACCTGGCCGGGTTCAGTATAATTATAATTAGGCAGAATTAAAGATGCATCGATTATATAAAAATATATCATTAAAAAATATATAGTTTTTTTTATTAAAATATTTTATTCGCTCATTTAATTTATAAAAAATGTAAGGAGGAAGCCCCCGTATCTCCTATGAATACTTTCGGGACTCTTCTCCTGCCATAAGATCGTCTCTTGATATAATATATGTAGTTTCACTTAACAGGCATACATATATCGAGAATATGATGCTTCTGCGGATGTTCATCGGGGCTGTTCAAATAGATTTCATAACTTGCCCGGGACATGTCTATCTCAAGGTTATTTCCCATCAGCCACTCAACGATCTTTTCCCATGCAGGCCCATACTCTTCCGGTCCTGTCAGTTCTGCCTGCATAACCACATATTTTCCTCCCGGGAGCTTTTTCTTTTTTATTTCCCCTTCCGCTTCAACGTCATCACCAATGGTCATGCACACATCCAGTTTGAGCTCTTCAGGAGGTGTAACAGCCGGATCATCATAATAGGCAGACATCATAACCGTATCCGGTCCCATCAATTGCTTCGGACCCGCCCAGCCACAGAGTTTACCGAATAACTCTTCAAAGACCCCGGTGTTTCCCAGGTAGTTACCAACATATGAGACATATGCCACATTTCTTTCTTCTATCTCTTTGATCTCAGGTTCATTTAAAACATCCAATTTTACCACCTGTTTTTTTATTTTCACGATATCTTCTGTATTACGTCTATAAAAGCTAATAGGAAGTTAAGTGAAAGTATTTATCCCTGACCTGAAATAAGGACAGTCAAGGCCGATATTATCAAATGGGGAAAAGGAGAAATAATGTTCATATAGACAGTTTACAGAGAAAGTCGTTAAGATACCTGTACTTCTGTGATGTTGTGTGATTCTTGAAACATATAGCCTGCCAAATGTGCGTATCCTGATTGTGTCTTAGCTCCAGTGATTTAAGGAGAGGTGGTCTTTATTTCCTCCCCCTGCTCCTCTTATCCCTCACAAAAATAAGAACGCTCTTGCCGGCTCCACTCTGTGAGCGCTTATCTATATCAAAAAGGCCTGTTGCCTCAACCAGTTCTCCCAGTTTCTTGTAGCCGTAGTTTCTGGGGTCAAAATCAGGGCTGCGCTTGATGAGATTTCCGCCAACTTCGGCAAGGAAGGCCCAGCCTTCATCATCGGCAGAATCTTCAACTGCATTTCTCAGGTGGTTCACAAGTCTTGAATCACCTTTGAGCTCGTTCGTGCTCCACTTCTCATCCCTTGCTGCGGTAGTGACAGCTGAACCGGATATCTCTTCTTTTCTGAGGTTCTCGGTGTAGATGAACTTATCACAGGCCGAAATGAACGCCTGCGGCGTTTTCTTCTCGCCAAAACCATAGACCTTAAGGCCTGCTTCCCTTATCCTCTGGGACAGGCGCGTGAAATCACTGTCACTTGATACAATACAGAACCCATCGAGCTTTTCTGTGTAGAGCAGGTCCATGGCATCAATGATAAGTGAACTGTCCGTTGCATTCTTCCCGGTGGTATATGCAAACTGTTGTATTGGCTGTATGGAGTGCTCAAGCAGGGAATCTTTCCATGAACCAAGGTTTGGTTTAGTCCAGTCCCCATAGATCCTTCTCACACTTGCAACACCGTATATTGCTATCTCGTCCAGTAGACCTTCTATTATGGACGGCTGGGCGTTATCAGCATCTATCAGCACGGCCAGTTTATCCTGATTTGTGTTTTCTTCCATTTCTCCTCCATTTTGAAGCTTATTCAGATAATCCTTTTGTATAAGAACATCATCAGTTTAAATTTAAAACCAGTATCATTATCAAAGCCAGCGCTAAAAGCAAAGAAATAATCCTACATCTTTAGGAAGGATAATATACAAATATTTTAGTCAAATATTTTAGTAAAAGGAAAAGAAAGCAGTTACTTATCTGCTTTCCTCAGACTTTTCATTCTCTCAAGCTCAGCTTCAAGTTCCTCTATCTTTACCTCATCGATCCTGTCAGCAAGTTCTGCAAGCTCCTGGTCTGCCATCTTTATTGAACTGTGCAGTTTCTCGATTATATTCTTCTCCAGGTTCAATCTCTGTTTCTTTGTTTCACTGATAAGGTCCTCCACAAGTATCTTACCTTCTTCTTTGCTAAGTTTACCGGCTTCGACCTTCTCTTTGACAAATTCCCTTATTCTCTCTTCAGACAATGCAGCAAGTCCGGCACCAATCAGTGCGGCTGCTCCTAAAAGACCTATTTTTTTCATTTTGTCCATCTTAATACTCCCATTTATGTGTATGCCTTTATTTGTACATTAGATTTTCCAAATGTTGCGCTCCATTAATCTCTGCCAGGAACGGCAACTGGCCACAGCGTGCTTATCAGGATGCCATGCCCCACATAGACGTCCTTATTGATATAGAATTATTGGAAGTTCAACCTATATTAATGCAATGATAGAAAAATATCCTGCAACTCCCCGGTATTTACCAAAAAACGAATGATTCATTAGATGGGGATCAGCTACGGAATTCCGGTATTATGGGATATTAGCCTGATTACCTATACTACACAATAGCAGAACAATAAAGGAAATTCATGGCATCTGAAGATGCCCGCATCCACAACTTCTTCCAAGGAAAGTTGAGATTCTGTGTTTAAGAAGATGTATTTCGTGCTCGTTCATGCTCTCAAGGAGATCCTTATGTTCACTTTCGATATGTGCAAGCATATTCTGCTCAACCTCATCGATATCATTCCCAAGCGCTATGAAGTTACAATTGCTAATTCCGACATCACTGCATTTTACCATTCTCATTTTCATAAGGACTGCTCCTTTGATCCGAATGAAAAATAATGGATCTTGTAGAATATAAAGTTAGTTTTTTGAACCGGAAGGTTTACTATTATAAATCAGTGTTTTTATAAGCGTTAGTATTAATTCATATATATTCTGTGTATTCAATAAATAATCATTAAATTGTTACTCTATTTAAAGGAAAATGTCAATAGTAAGGTATGTATGAAGGTCAACGATCTAAAAGCAATCCTCAAATTCAGTGCCCGGGAAGAGGCCATATTTGGCAGGTTCGGCCTTCCCAGGGATGCATTTTATCCCCTGGTACTTTCACTGAAGGTTGGCGGTGCATGGAGCTATTCCACAGAGGACCTTAAGTCCATCTCGGTGATTAAGGTATTCACAAGCTATGACCAGAAGAGCAAAACAGGCCACACCATAGAAGAGGTATATCTGCTTCTGAATCCGGAGTACGTATCAAAGGAAGGCATGGTGTACCGGCTGGAAAAGTGTGGTGGCAGGGATGAGCGTTCCCTTGTAACAAGGCCATATTCGGTGACTATCAAGGCAGAGAGGATTATCGTAGCTGCAGTGAGCACTGAAAAGAAAAAGATATTCCTAAAAGAAGGGGCCGAAAGAACAATTTCATTTACAGGTCCTTCTGCATTTTATGCAGCTCATGAGATGGAGCATCTGGAACACATAGAGATAGAAGGGCTTCCGATGTGGGCTTTTGAGTATGAGGAAGTGAAAGGTTGATTGCTTTTTTGAATTAGGTCTATATGGACTTTAGATCATGCATATATTTATTAACAGTATGTGTAAATAATTTATATACTCTGAATACTGTATTCATACTTTCCGTTAAAAAGTTCTATCGAATGATTTTGATACCCCTCAATCATTTTTATATCCTTATATGTTCTTAAAACTAAACAGTAAAAATGTTCGTTCAATTCAGGCTAAGAGAAAATCAAAGGTCATTTCAGATCTTAGTGGGCCTGGAGTCTTGATAAAGACATTGATGAAGAAAAGGTGTAAACATGGGAATGTTAGATGACGTAAAATCAAAGAAAAAGCAGAAAGCTGCAGAGAACTGGATGAAAATGGGGGATTCTGCAAAAACAATTGAGAAACAGATAGAATACTATACAAAATCCCTTGATATCGATCCGTATAACGCGGAAGCATGGTTCAAGAAGGGAAAAGGTCTGGAAAAGCTGGGGCGTTTTGAGGAAGCAAAAAAGTCATTTGACCTTGCAGTAGAGATCGATCCCGATTACCAGGGACTGGTTGATAAGAAATATGAACCTTCTGTTCCTTCAGATCCACAAATAGAAGAAGAGTTTGATTTTGTGGTGGAACCATCCGTAGCTGTTGCGGCAGAAACAAATGACAGTGAAGAGCAATGGATCACAGAGGATCTGCAGTCAGTATCCGAAGAGATCCAAACACCACAGGAGGATGAGCTTAGGGAAGATGAACTTAGAAGTGCAGATGAATACTCTTTCAGGCCGCCTTCAGGAGATGAATCTGCATTCAGTACTATGTTTATCGGGGAAGACGATGACAATGGCACTCCTTCAACCCATAAAGAGGAAACAGAAGACGCAGAAGATGAAAATCTTTTCGGCAGCGGCCACAAGGCAGCACCTGTAGATAATGAGCCTGAGATCATTTCCGGTGGCAGTTATTCAGCCGGCAGGGAAGAAGTGAATGAAGAAGGAAATAAAGAAGAAAGTGAAGAAGAGAATGAAAGAAATCTCCCCGTTTCAAGTTCAGGATATGTTGAGGCTGAAAAGGAGACTCTGCCTGAAAGAGATATGAGTCCGGAAGAAGGATTCGTGTTCAAAAGAGAAGACGTTGCACTAGCAGCAGAAGAAAACGATGTTGCACTAGCAGAAGCAGAAGCAGCAGCAGCAGAAGAAGAAGAAGAAGTTGCGCTAGCAGCAGCAGAAGACGTTGCACCAGTAGAAGAAGCTATAGATGAACCAATGGATGAAACAATAGGGATTGATGACACTATACGCGAAACTGGTGAAAGTGGAACTGCAGAAAAAACCGATGGATATGTTGACGAAAAGCAAGAAACGGGGGATGAAAAAGAGGATGCCTTCTTCACTTCAGTACAGTCACCAGTTGCAAAAGCAGCCCCCTATTCCGCCGATGCTGATGAAAATGTGATAAGTGGCAGAAAGCCAGAGAGTGCGGCTCATGAAGCGATTTCTGAAGCGATTCCTGTAGCAGGGGAATCCTATCCTCTAGCTGCTAAACATAACAAGCAGGCTGCAGCTTATGATGCATCGTCAGGAACTATCGCAGCCCCAAGGTCAGTTGCAACTTCAGGAGTTGGGCCCGTGGACATCAGGATTCCATTGAGTGAAGCAATCAAATTCTGGGCAATAGGCATTGTTGCAATGCTTATAGTCCTGATAATTTCCTCTGTTCTTTAAAAGAAGGATGGGATTAAGAAGCAGTTGCATAATAGTGTTCATTGATAATGGCATCTGGAAGTTCTGATGTCATTTCAATGCCTTTTCCTTTTCCTTTTTCTTTCCCTTTTCTTTCCTTTCCTTTTAATGTTTTTGTAGAGGAACCTTTAAACAAGGAAAATCCAGTAAACCATCAGCTGTAAAACGGTAAGTGGAAGTCCTATCCTTGCAAACTCGAAAAAGCCCAGGGATACTTTGCCTTTACGCTCTGCGTTCTGTATGATTATCACATTACTTGCAGCTCCCAGTATGGAGAGATTACCTGCAATAGTGCTGCCTGCTGCCAGTGCCATCATCCCTGTGATCGTTACATCCGCATGCGAGAGCATAGGCATGTAAAGAGCTACAAGAGGCACATTAGATATGAACTGGCTGAGTATCACACTTATAGCCAGGATCATTGGGGTCATTGTAATGTTCAGGCCGGAATCATCTATAACCCTCTGGAAAAAGCCGCTGTTCCAGACACTTTCCATCAGTATGAACATTGCCACAAAGAAAATTAAGGTATGCCAGTCCAGGTTTTTGACCACTTCTTTTCTTCTTTTGCTCAGCAATAGTATTGGCATTGCTGATATAAGGGCTATGTATGTCAGTTCCATGTCATATTCAAGTCCTGATAATGCCATCATTATCTTTATGCAGACAAGAAGGACAACAAGACCCAGTGATAGCCTGGAAAGGGCTGCAAGCTTTTTATCAGTTACAGACGGTCTTGAATGATTAAGGGGACAGGAGGTGAAATGCTTTCTGAAGGATATCCTGAGAATAAAGTAAGCTATCATGAGGTTAATTGCAGTAGGCAGCAGGAGATATTTCATAAAGGTCAGGAATGGATAGTGTATGTCACTTCCAAGTGCTATCAACAGGTTCTGCGGGTTTCCGATGGGACTTATGACGCTTCCTGTTGTAACAGCAAAAGCAAGTGCCATTAAAAGGAGTTTTGGATCTATACTGTGCTCTTTTGCAAGCAGGAGCACAACCGGGGTTCCGATTATTGCCAGGGTGTCATTCATCAGGAATGCGGAGGCAAATCCCATCCCGAAAAGAATGTAGAGTATTACCGCATCTATTGAACGTGCATTCTTAAAAAAACGATATGAAAGGTGGGAAAGGTATCCGCTCATCTCCAGTGCCTGTCCTATGATGAACATTCCAAAAAGGAAGAGCATAACATCGATATTGATGCCAGCAATTGCATCTGTAATTGATATTTGGGCAGTGAGCAGTACTCCCAGTGCTCCCATACACATTATCTGCCATATATCCAGCCGGATATTTCCAACCTGCCTTATGGCTGTGAACAAGAATACAAGTGCTAGTATAACTACAGATATCATCATTCAAATCCCGGAATCTGATACTGTGCTTAAATAGTTATCTGCCTGTCTTTTTTGCTTAACTGTCCTGATGTTCTGTTTCATAGTTCAATATTTCCTCAATATTTCGTTTATATTTCTTCAACACTTATCCTTATCTAGAATGAAAGCAAAACAGTTCCAGCAATGTTTGGACGATTCAGATATAATGATGAAGTTTTCTACGGAGAACTGAAAGAAGATTCAGTGATCTCACAGGAGTCCACTTTCATGGAGTATGATCTTTCTGAGTTAGAATTACTTCCGCCGTCCTCTCCCTCAAAGATCGTATGTGTGGGTCTTAATTACCATGATCATGCAAAGGAACTCGGCCTGAATGTCCCCGAAGAGCCAATACTTTTTATCAAACCGCCATCTGCTTTAATAGGACAAAACGGGAAGATACTCTATCCCAGAAGTAGTAACAGGGTGGACTTTGAAGCAGAACTGGCTGTCATAATCGGAAAAAAATGTAAGAACATCGTTTATGACAGGGCTTATGATGTCATTGCCGGTTTTACATGTTTCAACGATGTTACTGCACGTGACCTGCAACAGAAGGATGGTCAGTGGACAAGGGCAAAGAGTTTCGATACCTTTGCGCCTCTTGGCCCCTTCATAACTCCTGCGGAGGATTTTAACCCGGAGGATGCAGCTATCAGAAGTCGTGTCAATGGTGAACTGAGGCAGGATTCCAATATCTCAAACCTGATATTTGATGTGCCTTACCTTATAGAGTTCATTTCAGGAGTAATGACCCTGGAAGTTGGTGATGTGATCGCAACAGGCACTCCTCCGGGAGTTGGTGAGCTTCATACGGGGGATGTCGTGGAGATAGAAATAGAAGGAATAGGAACTTTGATCAATGAGGTTGCATAATGCTGTTCGATCAGGTTAACAGGGAACTGGAACTGACCCAGCGCCATCTGGAAGTCTTAAAGGTGGTCATTGACCGCGGACCAATTGGCATACTCAAACTTGCTGATGAGACAGGCATGCCTACACACAAGGTACGCTATTCTTTGCGTGTACTTGAGCAGGAACAACTGATAAAGCCCTCATCCCATGGTGCGGTTGCGGGTGATGCGGTGGAAAGGTTCATTGCCGATTTTGAGAACAATGTTGCTGACATAATCAGCAGGTCAGAATCAATAAAAGATGTTGGAAAAACCTTCTGACCACATATCTTAAGTCAAGTTCCAATAATTCATGCTGCAATGCCTGTCATAAGGCTGCGGGCAATTCAATGATCCATTACGTATGTTTGTTCTTTTAGGAGACAAATTATGACCTTAACTGATGATGATAAAAAAACTATAGAGAAGTACGCACTCCAGAATGCCGTGAAATATGGCCAGGCGCCGCAGGTAGGTGCTGTTATGGGTCGTGTCATGGGAGAGTGCCCTCATCTTCGTTCCAAAGCCAGGGATATCACACCCATAATACAGGACATACTTACAGAAGTCTCAAGGGGAACTCCTGAGCAGTGGCAGGCCCATCTGCAGTCACTGGCTCCGGAACTGATAGAAGAGCTGAGCGTTAAAAAGGAACCTGACAAGGGTTTAAAAGCGCTGGACGTTGAGGAAGGGCAGCAGGTAGTAATGCGTTTTGCACCAAATCCCAATGGTCCTCCCACTCTTGGAAGTACTCGTGGTATAGTTGTTAATTCCGAGTATGTCAAAAAATACGGGGGCAAGTTCATCATACGCTTTGATGATACTGATCCGCAGACAAAGCGTCCCATGCTTGAAGCCTATGACTGGTATGTAGATGACTGCAAATGGCTGGGTGCAGACCCAGATGAGGTTGTCATTGCTTCGGACAGGATTCCGGTCTACTACGATCATGCACGCAAGCTTATAGAGATGGGACATGCTTACGTATGTTTCTGCGATGGAGAGGTGTTCAAGAAGCTTAAGGATGCAAAGCAGGCCTGCCCTCACAGGGATGTAAGTCCCGCAGAGAACCTGAAGCATTGGGATAGGATGCTTGCAGGTGAGTACGAGGAAAAGACTGCAGTTGTGCGTATCAAGACCGATATCACTCACAAAGATCCGGCACTGCGTGATTATGGTGCATTCAGGATAGTCATGACCCCCCATCCCCGCCCGGAGGTGGGGGACAGGTACTGTGTCTGGCCATTGCTTGACTTTGAGGGTGCCATCGAGGACCATGAACTTGGCATGACCCATATAATAAGGGGCAAGGATCTCATGGATAGCGAGAAGCGCCAGGGTTACATTTACAAATACTTTGGCTGGCAGTATCCAAAGACCACACACTGGGGTCGTGTGAAGATGCACGAGTTTGGTAAGTTCAGTACCAGTGGATTGCGCAAGGCCATAGAGGATGGTGAGTATTCAGGATGGGACGACCCCCGTCTTCCAACAATTCGTGCTATCCGCAGGCGTGGCATACGTCCGGAAGCCATCCGCAAGTTCATGATAGAGATGGGTGTGGGAGAGACTGACATTAGTATCAGTATGGATACCCTCTATGCAGAGAACCGCAAACTTGTGGACCCAATAGCAAACAGGTACTTCTTTGTTTGGGATCCTGTTGAGCTTGAGATTACCGGTGCAAAACCCTGCATGATCACTCCTGCACTTCATCCGACCGAGGACCGGGGATGCCGTGAGATAGAGGTCAGCGACAGGGTCTATCTCTGCAGGGAGGATGTGGAAAAGCTTGAACCGGGTTCTAGGATAAGGCTTAAGGATCTGTACAATGTGGAGGTCACTTCCATGGAACCCCTCCGGGCAAAGTATCTTGATGATTCCGTGGAATCGGTGAAAAAGGAAAAGATGAGGATAATCCACTGGGCTCCCATGGACGGAGTTGCTGTTAAGGTCCTCTCACCGGATGGTGAGTTTACCGGCATCGCCGAAAAACAGGTGACTACTGAACCGGACAATGTCGTGCAGTTTGAGAGATTTGGTTTCTGCAGGATAGATACTGTGACCGATGAGAAAGTGGTGGCCTACTATACTCATAAATGAGAAGGGAATCCCACGGGCTCCCTTCACTATTATATATGGTGTCTTAAAACGGTAGTATCTCAATAAGTGGTTTTGAATGTCAGGATTTGCGCGTCCAAAGATAGTGGTCAGTAAATGTCTTGGTTTTGCAGCCTGCCGTTATGACGGACAGATGTTGCCGGCCACTTTTGTCGAGGATCTGAAACCATTTGTTGATTTCATTGCTGTCTGTCCGGAATCAGAGATAGGTCTGGGTATTCCCAGAGACCCGGTCATTATTGTACTCAATAACAGAAAAAGACTCTTGCAGCCGGCCTCGGGACTTGATCTGACAGCCAGGATGGAAGGTTTTTCAAAGTCATATCTTGAAGAACTGGATGACTTTGATGCTTTCATCCTAAAATCGAAGTCTCCTTCATGCGGTGTCCGGACAACAAAAGTCTTCCATGATGCTGAAAGCACAGAATGTTTGCATGGGCATGAGAATGGTTTTTTTGCTGATGCTGTTCTGAGGGATTACCCAGACCTGCCGGTTATTGATGAGCAACAATTGAGCGATCCTTTACTCAGGGACCATTTCCTGACAAGGGTCTTTGCATTGGCTTCTTTCAGGCAATGCTCACTTTCCGGGAAGGTACGGACGCTGGAGCGGTTGATAGGATATCATACCAGGAACAAACTCCTATTCATGGCACTTGACAAGCATATAATGACTGCTATGGGGAATATTGTTGCCAACAGGGATGGTCTTCCGGTAGAGGAGATCTACGAAAAGTATCTTCCATATTTACTGAGGATACTGGACAAAAGGGCAGAACCCGGGTCAACTGTCAATGCGATGATGCATGCCTTCGGATTTTTTTCACGCAATCTAAGTGCCGGTGAAAAATTTGAATTCATGAGGAGGCTGCAGGAATATCGTGAAGATATGTCTGTCATATTTGAACTGAGACAATGGTTCATGTCCTGTGCACAGGAATTCAATGTGGATCATCTTTTGGACCAAACATTTTTCCATCCATATCCTCCTGAACTTTCAGGCAGTTTCCGGATAGTTTGATATGTTTTAAATCCATACTATAATGCAGATAATGTGCCAGCAGGGGTAACACAAAGGAGGCTAGTTCTTGGAAGATGAGGATATTGTATCTGGTGTCATCGATGAACCGGATGAAGATGAAACAGAGGAATTGATAGAAGTATGTCCTGTCTGTGGCAGCCCGGACCTATATTATGAGGCAGGAGGTATTGAAGGTCTTTATCATTGCAAAGATTGTGGCTACATTGGTGCTTTTGTCATTGAAGCGAACAGGAAGATGAGGCAATTGATACGTGATGAATACGAACGTAACCTGAGAGTTTCTGAGTGAACTTTTCTGCAGGAACTCCAAAAGTCCTGAACAGCAACGAATTCATAACTTGATCATCGTGATAAAAAGAGTAAAAAAGGTGGCCTGGCCACCCAAGTACTAAGTAGAAGCAGGTTCAGGCTTTTGCGGGGACAGCCTTTACTTCTGTCTTCCTGATCTCAACCCTTCTAAGCGGGTAGATGGATTTTGCGTTCCTGTAGATGTTTGCAGAAAGCTTGCCCATGATGGCCTCTTCGATAAACTGCTCAAAGTTAAGTTCTGCTGCACGTTCTTTGACAATAATGTTCATAACTTCCCTGATGCCTTTTATCTGGCTTGTCCTTGCCCTTTTGACAGTGAAGCAGATAGGTTTTACCCTGATAACATATCCGTCCTTTGTTGTAACATCCAGGTTTGCATCTATCCTTGAGGTCTGGCGCTTTACAATGGAGCGCAGGTAATCTGTGGTTATCTCGTGCCCAAGGAATCTTGTGTTTGCGATGTCACCGTTGACATCATTGATCTCGAGCCTGAGCTTTGTGTTATGCTTTGTGAAATCGTTAGCAATTTCGCCGACAGTGGTCTCCACAATACGACCGATGAGTTGCTCCGGCGTTTCCGCAGGTGTGACACCAATGTTTGTCCTGCTGATAAATTCCGGTGTTTCAACGTTGTACCATGTCTTTGACTTCCATTTGTCTAACTTTCTCTGCACTTTCCTTGCCAAGTAATTCCTCCGAATGATTGTGATTTGATGATATAGTGATATATGTGATTATTCAACGAGCTGTCATAATATGATTCTGAAATAAGGTATGCACTGATAAATTGGCTCTCTATAGTATGCATATCCATATATAAAGAAATCGGTTAAGGCCCGCCGTGAAACCATTGAGCGATTTGAAGTGTCATAAAGTATTTTATGTATAAATACCTCTCTAGCTCATTCACAATTGTAAATATACCTTCAGGAATATTTACGAACAGGTTGTTTACGCATAAATAAGGAATAAAAAGGAGATGTTCGATGAACCACCCACTCCAAAAAATAAGAGATACAAAACCACTGGTTCACCACATAACCAACTGGGTGACCATATATGATTGTGCGAATATGACAAGAGCAATGGGCGCTCTTCCTGTAATGGCTCATGCTCCACAGGAGTGTGCAGATATGACGAGTATCTCGTCTGCGCTTGTGCTGAATATCGGTACCCTTACAACCGAGCTTATCGATTGCATGATCATTTCTGCAGGCGCTGCAAATGATAAGGACATCCCTGTAGTACTTGATGCAGTAGGTGTAGGTGCCACAAAATTCAGGGATGATATGGCAGCAAATATACTTGGTTCTGTCCATGTGGACATAATCAAAGGTAACTACTCCGAGATCGCAAAACTGGCCGGTGAGAACGCCCAGACCAGAGGTGTGGAGGCAACATCTATAGATGCGGATCCTAAACAGATAGCAGCAGGATTTGCAAGATCCAGATCATGTGTCGTTGTTATGACGGGCAAAGAAGATATTATCAGTGATGGAAAAAGGACCTTTGTTGTCAGGAACGGCCATGAGCTGATGGGCTCCATAGTAGGTACCGGCTGCATGGCTGCATCTGTGATCGCTTCTTTTGCTGCAGTGAATCCTGATCACTGTGAAGCTGCAAAGGATGCGCTATGCTACTTTGGCATAGCAGGAGAGCTTGCGGCTTCAAGGTCTGAAGGTCCCGGAACATTCAAGATGTATTTCTACGACGAGGTATCCGCTCTTTCAGATGAGAAGGCGCAGTCAATGATGAATGTTGAAGAGTGCTGAGTTGAAATGGAACATAAAAGATCATTGCTCAGGCATATAGACTTCTATCTTGTGACAGATTCGAAGCTATCCAGAAAAGGAACCCTGTCGGATGTGGAGAATGCACTTGCTGCAGGATGCCGGATCATACAGTACAGGGAGAAGAATATGAGTACAAGGGATATGATCCATGAAGCAGCGAAGATAAAGGAACTGTGCGGTAACGAGGCAATATTCCTTGTCAACGATCGTGTTGATGTAGCCCTTGCAATAGATGCGGACGGTGTCCACATTGGCCAGGATGACATGCCCATTGGTGTTGCACGCAAGCTCCTTGGTCCTGAAAAGATTATCGGGCTTACAGTCCATGATCTCAGTGAGGCTCTTGAAGCCCAGCGAAACGGTGCTGATTATGTAGGTCTCAGTCCCATATTTGACACATCCACCAAAAAGGATGCAGGAAAAGGCATTGGCCCGGAAAGGATAAGGGAAGTGAAGGATTCCCTGAACATTCCCATAGTAGCGATTGGAGGGATCAATAAGGAAAACTGCGTGAGCGTGGTCCGGGGAGGTGCTGACAGCCTGGTTGCCATCTCGGCCATAGTCTGCAGCGATGATGTGAAAAGAGAAACAAAGGATTTCATCGACCTCCTCCGCAAGACAAAGCAAGACATGGGGAAATGAGGACAGGAAAGTCTTCGGGGGAACTTGTCGTCATCTTCCTTTAACAGTTAGTCTTTTCTGTGTAAACAACCATGCGTAATATTAGTTGAATATGTTTCTAGGTTTAGCAGGAGGAGTGAATATGAAAGCCGCCCAGATAAATGAGTACGGAACAGATGTTGTTATGATAAACAACAATGCAGGGATGCCTGAGATCTCTCCCGGAAAGATCCTTGTGAAGGTCCATGCAGCAGGTGTGAATCCTTTTGACTGGAAGATACGTGAAGGATACGTGAACCAGACCCGGAAATTCAGTTTTCCTATCACGATTGGCGGAGATTTCGCAGGGACTGTTGTTGAGACCGGTGAAGGCGTAGTGCAATATCAAAAAGGTGATTCCGTGTATGGCAGCGGCCTCTTCCTCTCCGGGGGTTCGGGGACTTTTGCGCAGTTCGTATCCACCGGTGAGAACCTGTTAGCCATGAAGCCGGAAAAGGCAAGCTATCAAGAAGCTGCTGCATTGCCTCTTGTGGGTGTGAGTGCATTGGATGTCCTTTCCAAGAAAATGAAATTGCAGAAAGGACAGAAGATACTCATACACGGCGGTTCCGGCGGTATCGGCTCAATGGCAATCCAGATAGCAAAACACATGGGTGCCTATGTAGCGACCACTGCCAGGAGAGACAGGGCTTTGTATCTGGAAGACCTCGGGGCTGATGAGGTAATCGACTACAAGGGCGAGATATTTGAAGAGAAGCTACAAGAGTATGATGCAGTCTTTGACACGGTGGGCACGGAAACTTACAGGAGATCGTTCCAGGTACTCAGGAAAGGAGGAATTATCGTTTCAATGCTTGAACAGCCGGATAAGGAACTGATGGACAGGTATCAGGTTAATTCACTGGCCCAATCAACAAGGATCACCAGTGACAGCCTCCGGGAGCTGTCCCGGCTCTTTGACAATGGAGTGATCAGGGTCAGTATCGACAGGGTGTTCCCTCTGGATGAGGCAGCACAGGCTCTGGAATACCAGCGCAATGGAACTGTGAATGGGAAAGTCGTGATAGCATTATTACAGGAAGGGTAAAAAAGAAGGATCAGAGGAACCTGATACCTTCCGGGATCTCTCCTGCTCTTTTCCTGAACTCTTCCGGCCAGTTCGCAGGGTCTAGTCCTTTCTGTGCAAAGAAGGCGGAGGCCCATCTCTCAAGCCCGACACCTGAGCATCCGGACCACAGTTCCTCACCGGACTGGCATTTGACATTGAATCCGGATGGATACTTGTTTCCATTCACACTGACATTCTGGAATTCCAGCCATTCGGCATCTTCACCACGGTAAGGCAGGAATGCTTCATAGTCAGTTGTACCGGCCTCAGTCTGCTTGGCAACTCCGGTAAGACCTTCCTGTGCCATGAACCATGGGGTAACCCATGCTTTTCTCCATTCCAGGTCTAGTATCTCATTGAAGATATGCATGTACCTGTCGTGCAGTTCATTGGCAGCTTTGATGACCTGTTCCTTTGTGCCTACCCAGACTATCTCTATCCTGTGGAACTCGTCCACTCTTTCCATACCGTGGATACCGCCACTCTCATATCTGTGTGATGTACCGGACCTGTCAAAGACCTTTACAGGAAACTCATCGGTGGGTATCGTTTCGCCCTGCAGGTATGTCCAGAAGGGAGGACACTGCGCATAACACATTCCACCGATGGGGTCGCCTATCTTTTCCTTGATAAGGGAAGTGGGCACTTCCAGTGTTACTTTGTAATGGTCGATTACCTCTTCCCAGAATTCCGGGTCCCTGGTCTTTGGGGGGCATACATAATATATCTCCGGATAAACACCCTTTGCATGCCCGGATTTCTGCCACACTTCCCATGGTACGAGTTTTGGGAAGATCATTTCCCTGTATCCCAGAGGTCCAAGCAGCTCTTCAAGCACTATTCTCTCAAATGTCCTGAACATCTTTGTGGACTGGGGGCCATGTATCCACTGTCCCCTGCTGGCACCTCTCTTGAGCCAGCCTGCTTCCATCATGGCTTTGGTGGGATCTTCTGTAAACTTATGCTCCTTTTTCCCGCTCTGCCAGAGCACGTTCCAGTGCTCGGTCTTCCCGCCATAGGAATGCTGCTCTATCTTATCTTCCATCAGGGACAGTATCCTGTCAGGCACACGGTTTGACATGGCCGATTCATCAACATCAAGGACGAGTTTCAGAATACCTTGAGCATAGCTCATTTCTGCAACGTAAGGGATCTTCATTGGTGGAAGTTCTTTTTCAGAAGGAACTTCTATTGTGTATGAACCGACCTCAACTCCACGGATACCTATCTTAAATTCCTGACCGAGCTTTCCTGCAAGAGGTTTTCTCATACGCAGCAGAGCATCATGGACACGTACATGCCTCCCGGACTCAATGATCAGTTTTATCCTGTCACCTTCAACACTCCATGCTGTGACCTTTGCACCCTGCCCCTCAGGAGCACCTTTGGTAAGAATGGTTTTGTTTGCTTCTTCAATGTATGCGCCTACAATCTCAGTTGCCTTGCTGGCATCAGCACTTGTCTTAAGTGAACACTCCAGCCTGAATTTGAACTCAATTGCAATTCCTGCACCCTCCGGTTTCTCTGCCGGACAGCATTCATCTCTTTTCTTTGCTTCCATGGATTTCCATTCCTGTGTATTATCATGATGTGTGGTAATAAAGCAGCTATAACTGTTTTTTGTGGCTTTTTGTGAAGATCACTTGCAATTTCCAGCTCTCTGGTTACTTTATGCATGATGTATCTTTTGCTAATTAAGAGCTTCTCTTAATTGGTTATTCTCCAAGAGTTATTCTTTTAACGGAAAAAAGCATCTAAAGCAAAAAAAGAGGTGCTCTATGAAAATCCTGATATTAGGTGCAGGTGCAGTGGGTCTGACACTTGCTGCTAAATTATCTTCTGTTTGTGATGTACATGCCGTCTGCCGCCAGAGGCACGCTGACAGGATAAACTCTGAAGGTTTTAAGATGACAGGCATCTGGGGTGAGGCAAGCTGTAAATTCAGCTGTTCTGAAGATGCCCCGGAAGATGATTACGATTATATTCTCATTTCTTCAAAGTCCACTGCAACCGAATCAATATGCGGGCAGTTTGCAGATATCATTAAAGGCAGGGAAGTCGTCAGTATGCAAAACGGCATTGGAAATGAGGAAATCATTGCAAAGTATACTGATAAGGTAATAGGTGGCACTATAATAACCGGATTTGAATGGACAGGTGATGCACAGATACATGTTTCAGTGGAAACCGGACCTATGAACCTTGGAAGATTCCCTTCCGGGCTCGATGAAAGTGTTCTCAGGCTTGTTGAACTGATAAAAAGTGCAGGAATCAGGGTTAGCGGAACAGAGAACATTATGAGTTCGGTCTGGTCCAAGGTCCTTTACAATTCCGCACTCAATCCCCTTGGTGCTGTGATGGGTGTTTCCTATGGGAAACTTGCGAATTCACATGCATGGAGTATCATTGAGAATATTGTGAAAGAAGCTTTCATGGTCACTGAAGCAGAAACAGTTGTGCTTCCCTGGAAAGCAGCAGATGAGTATCTTGCTTTCCTGCATGATTTCCAGCTGCCCAACACAGCAGATCATCATTCCTCCATGTACCAGGACATCTCATCCGGCAGGAAGACCGAGATCGATTTCCTTAACGGAGCAATAGTATCAAGGGCAAAGGAACTGGGAATCGATGCACCATACAACACATTCATTTCAGAGCAGATACGCTTCATGGAAGCATTGCAGGCAGAAAAACAGAAACATGAATAAGGATAAAAAACAAAATTCGAAACTAAGATTGGAACAGTGATCATATGGCAGTCAGGTCAGTAAGTGAACTTGTGGAACAGGGTTTTGAAGCTGTTGAAAAGGAAATACTTGAGTGCACAGACTGTCAGCTTCATGAAACTGTAAGCAACAAGGTGATCAGCAAAGGTTCCAAAAGTCCCGGGGTTGTTTTTGTAGGCGAGGCACCCGGCAAGAACGAAGATGAAACAGGTGTCCCTTTCTGTGGCAGGGCAGGCAGGAACCTCGATAGCATGATAGAGTACATGGGGCTTTCAGGTGATGACTATGCCGTTATAAATACTATCAAGTGCCGCCCCCCTAAAAACCGCAATCCCCTGAAAAGTGAGATCAGGGCATGTAAACCATTTCTTGAAGCACAGATAGAACTGCTTGGTCCTAAGGTAATCATCCTGCTTGGAAACACTGCAGAAAAGGCATTTTGTAATGGTGAAAAACTGGAGTGGGGAGTTCCAAAAACAGTGGAAGGAAAATACACCCTCCTTAAGATCTATCACCCGGCTGCTCTTATATACCAGCGCTCAAGGATCGAGGAACAGAATGCACTGATCGATAATAACAGGCATTTATGGGAATAGATCCATCTATATTACTTACAAAAAAATTACTTACAAAAAAGCATCAAAAATAGGGGCCATTTTTATTCTTCAAGGTCCCTGGCTATCTCTTCTGCTATCTTTGCGTTCATAAGGAGGTCATCCACCGTAGCTATCAGTGAACCGATGCGCTCCGTTGAGATGTGGATGGATACAGCATCTTCTGTGATCTCAGTATGCATGTTTGTCAGGTTATCAGGAGCCAGGGAATTTGCAATTCTCTTTGCAACCTGCATGGCACCTTCATCCTTAAATTCGATAGTTGTAGTAATTTTCATTCAGCCTTCTCCTGTTTTGGGAGTTGTTCAGCGACTATCTCATCGACTTTGGCAATGAACTCTTCTGCAGTTCCAGGGGGTATCGAGGCACCGGATGCAACATTGTGTCCACCGCCCTCACCACCCACCTGTTTTGCAGCCTCCCGGAGTGCAAATGAAAGGTCAAGTCCCTTTTCCACAAGTGCACGGGTGCCCCTTGCAGAAACCTTCACCAGTTCATCCACCTGGTTCACGGCAACGAATGGCATTT
This sequence comes from Methanolobus sp. WCC5, assembly GCF_045690325.1. Classification (GTDB taxonomy): domain Archaea; phylum Halobacteriota; class Methanosarcinia; order Methanosarcinales; family Methanosarcinaceae; genus Methanolobus. Next base: position 2,774,968 of record NZ_CP146981.1, read on the forward strand.
CAGGGTCAACATACCTGACAAAGGTGCTGGCTATCATTCCGGTGGATTCCATGTCCTCTCCTATCAGGTAACCGATGCTTTTTCCTTTTTTGACCATATCCATACCTTTTTTGATATTCTCAACAATGGATATCTGGTGGGAAACTGCCATATCCCTTGCCTCTTCCAGATGTGTCTTGTCCCTCATGCAGATGGAAAGTCCCATACCTCCTTTCTCGGCCTTGCCACAGGTGTTCAGTATTGCAACAAGGTCATAGACATTAGGGACCAGTTCCTTATTCAGGATGTATACATCACCGATAGCTGCTTCAATGGCCTCTGGGCTTGCATTTTTTGCTAGTTTCAGGGCAACTGCTGATGTGAGTTTCTTTGTCTGGTCAGTGTCAAGGTCTTCAATATTGCCATGCAGCCCCAGGATGTCCAGGAAACTATCTATCTTCTCCCGGTCACCGGTGATATCAAGGTATGGTTCGGGTGTGTACTCTAACACTCTTGCAAGGTCTCCATCACCTATACGTAGTCCCTTTTTTACTGATATGACCCCGGCGTTGACTGCTTCTTCCAGTATATGGCCATTGATTGTACTGAAAAGCTGTTTATCACCTACAGCACCTGCTATGGCAAGCCCTGCCAGGTCGATGTTCTCTGGCTCCATTTCCATTGCCACAAGGAAGGTGGTCCCGGAGCCGGATACATGCATTGCACCGTCTATGCCCACAAGATGAGGATTCACAAGCACCCGGGCAGGTGTATCACCAACCGGGACATGGTGGTCGAGCACGATTATTTCCTGTTCTATATCTGAAATTACCTCTGACTGTCCGCTGCCCATATCACAGAACAGGACCAGATCATTGTCTGAGGCACTTGATTTTACCATCTCGACAACAGATGTATCCAGCCTGGGCACAATGCTTGTATGAAAACGGATGCCTTTTCTCATGAGTGCCTGGCAGATTATCCCTGCAGATGTAAGGCCATCTGCATCGTTATGTGATATGATACGTACATATTCGTGCTTTTCAATGATGTCTGCTGCCTCTCTTGCCAGGCTTTTAAGTTTTTGCATCTCAATATTCAGGTTCATCCAAGTCTCCGGGTCAATGTTGGTAATGTGTTTTAATTGGTTTTTCCTCTGTGCATCACAACTTCACCAGGCATGGTCGAACTTCCCGGTTCCATCATAGTACCGATATTGATGCTGGTATTGATGCCGGTGTGGACCTCATCGCCCATAATGACTCCAAGCTTTCTCCTTCCGGTATCCACCAGTTCTCCTTTCACCATTGTTCTTATGTTCCGGTTATCGTGCCGGAGGTTGGCTACCTTTGTCCCGGCGCCAAAATTACAGGCAGTACCAATGACACTGTCACCAAGGTATGAAAGGTGACCGATTTTAGTTCCATCCATGATTATGCTGTTCTTGACCTCAACGGCATTCCCTATGTGAACGTTGTTGCCAATGGCGGTTGAAGCCCGGATGAAGCAGTTTGGGCCTATATCGCAGTCATCACCTATGATGACAGGTCCGATTATATAGGCACCGTTGCGGACAATGCTGTTCCTGCCAACCGTTACAGTCCCGTGCAGGGTGGCATAAGGTTCAATGATACCTTCGCGGGTGTTATCTATATTATCAAGCAGAACCTTGTTAGCGTCCAGCATGTCCCAGGGCCTTCCGATGTCTATCCATTCAGTTGCCAGTATCTCATGACCAACCCTGCACCCATCATCGATCATCATTTGCAGGGAGTCTGTGATCTCAAATTCCCCTCTTTTTGATCTTTCGGTCCTTTCGATATAGCCAAAAACGACCTCGTCAAAAAGATAGATGCCGGCATTTGCAAGGTTTGTGGGCGGATCCTTGGGTTTTTCTATGATCCTGATGACATTGTCCCCCCTGGTCTCAATTACGCCGAAATGGGATGGTTCTTCCACTTCCTTCACACTGATGACAGCATCCTCTGTTCTGGACATGAGGTTCCTGATGTGTTGTTTGCTCACAAGCATGTCCCCGTTGAGCACAATAAAGTGCCCTTCAACATACCCTTTTGCACAGGCTATTGCATTTGCGGTCCCAAGCTGTTCTTCCTGGCGTACATATTCAATACTGATCCCAAAGGCGCTTCCATCATTGAAATAATTCCTTATGGCATCTTCCCTGTAACCCGTTACTATGAGGAACTCACAGATCCCTGCATCAATGGCAGCTTTAATGGTGTGTTCGATCATGGGTTTGTTAGCTATGGGAAGCATCACTTTGGGCTTTGACGAAGTAAGCGGTCTCATCCGTGTGCCTTCGCCGGCAGCGAGTATTACTGCTTTCATTGGAGGCACTCCTTAACGATATCCTCTATCCTGGCATGAAGCACTTCAACATTCCTTCTGGCCTGTGCAGTTATTCTTATCTTCGCTTCGGTTCCAGAGGGTCTGACAAGTACCCAGCCATCTTCCATATCGACCCTGATGCCATCGATACTGGATACCTTGCCCATGCTCTGAAGTTTTGTTCTGATATTTTCCATTACCCTTTGCTTTGCTGCATTCTCACAGGCAATTGTGCTCCTTAGAGTGGGATATTCAGGCAGTTCTTCCCTGAGAGCAGCCAGTCTCTTTTCGCCGACCACATCCACAAGTAAGGCTGCAGCATAGATTCCATCCGGGCAATAGGATATGCGGGGGAATATCCAGCTTCCGGACGGCTCACCGCCAAAATCCGCTTTCTGCTTTTTCATTTCCTCTGCCACATATACGTCACCGACCCTTGTGTGGATAACATTGGAACCGGGAAGTGCATCATCCACCATCATTGAGGTGTCAACAGGAACAACTACCATGGGACTGCATTTTTCTTTACATTCATAGCGTGCAAAGATGGCAAGCATTTCGTCCCCTGAAAGGAAGACGCCATTCTCATCCACAGCCATCATCCTGTCGGCATCGCCGTCATGGGCGATACCGATATCAGCTTCAAATTCCTTTACGGCCTTTTTCAGCATCCAGAGATTTGCATCGTTTGGCTCGGGGTTGCGTGCCGGAAAGTATCCGTCAAGCTGGGAGTTGAGCGTGATGACCTCGCATCCCATTTCCCTTAAGAGGTATGGGGTAATGGTTCCGCCTGCACCTCCTCCACAGTCCACAACAACCCTCACAGGTGCACCTCTGGCGTAGCTGCGTATCATATCAATGTGGTCGCGTACTGCATTCTCATATGATGAGACCTTTCCCACCATGTCCCATGGTGCATATACGAAATCCTCTTTTTCGATTATGGACTCTATCTCTTCCTGCTGTGCAGAATCAAATGCCATCCCATCTGGATTCCACAGCTTGATCCCTACATACTCGGCAGGATTGTGTGATGCGGTTATCATTACACCGCAATCATAGTTACGGGCAGCATATGCAAGTGTTGGTGTAGTTACAAGACCCACCCGGACAACATCGCACCCGGCAGACATCAGTCCTGAAATCACGGCCAGCTCTATCATTTCCCCGGCCACCCGGGGATCCCTTCCAATGACAGCAGTCTTTTTAGATTTTCCAAGGGCCATGCCCACTTTCAGGGCAAGGTCCACGGTTATTTCGATATTTGCAAGACCGCGGATGCCTGATGAACCAAATAATCTCATTCAATATCCTCTCATAGAAAAATCATACACTATAAACCATACATCATAAATCATACATAATCATTAAACTCATTCAACGGTCACACTTTTTGCAAGGTTCCTGGGTTTATCGATAGAACAATACTTTGCCAGTGCAGTATAATATGAAAGCAACTGCAGGACCACAGAAGAAAGCACCGGGGCCAGCAGTTCATGCGATGAAGGCACCCGGAGCACAACATCAACGTACTTTTCTATCTCAGTATCATCGTCATCAGCAACAGCGATGACAGTGGCATTGCGTGCCTTCACTTCCTTGATGTTGCTGAGTATCTTCTCATATGTGTGCCCTTTAGTGGCTATTGCGACCACCGGGGTGTCCTCGGTGATCAGTGCCAGAGGTCCGTGTTTGAGCTCTCCTGCTGCGTATCCTTCCGCATGGATGTAGGAGATCTCCTTCAGTTTCAGGGCACCTTCAAGGGCCACTGGATAGTTCAGGTAGCGTCCTATGAAGAAGTAATCACGCTTGTCTGCAAACTGCATGGCACAGTCATTGATAACATCTTTCCTGCCAAGGACTTTCTGGATCTGTCCCGGAAGGCGTTTTATACCAACTATAAGATCTTTTGCCTCATTTGCACTGATAATTCCCCTTATCCTTCCAAGATTGATCGCAAGCATATAGAGTGCTATCAGCTGGGCTGTGAATGTCTTTGTTGCAGCCACTCCTATCTCCGGTCCTGCCCTGGTATAGAGCACACTGTCAGCTTCTCTTGTGATGGTACTCCCAACAACATTGGTAATAGCGATACTGCGGCATCCATAGGAGCTTGAACTTCTTACGGCAGCCAGGGTATCTGCCGTTTCCCCTGACTGGGTTATGGCTATGGTAAGTTCCTCACCGCAAAGAACAGGATTACTGTACCTGAACTCCGATGCTGTCTCTACGTCGGTGTGAAGTCCGGCCAGTTTTTCAAACAGGTATTTACCGAGTATCCCTGCATTCCACGATGTTCCGCAGGCTATGATCGTAACTCTTCTCAGCCTTTTAATCTCTGCAGGCTCAAGGTGGAGCTCGTCAAGTGTTACCGTCCCTTCAAGTTCTGACAGTTTGCCGGCAAAAGTGTTCTGTATGGAAGTAGGCTGTTCATGTATCTCTTTTAGCATGAAATGCTCGTAACCTGCCTTTTCGGCAGCCTCAAGATCCCATTCGATGGTTTCCGTCTCCCTGGAGAGGCGATTCCCTCCCTGATCGAATATCTCAATGGAGCCGGGCCTTAAAAGGCCGATCTCATTGTCATTGATAAAGATCACTTCTTTGGTGTGTCGTAAAAAGGCAGTTACATCGGATGCTGCATAGTTGCTTCCCTCTCCTATCCCTATCACAAGAGGGCTATCCTTTCTGGCAAAAGCCAGTATTTCCGGTTCTTCGGCACAGAGAGCTGCAATAGCATAGGAACCTTCCAGCTCTTTTACAGTTTCTGCCAGGCCATCAAGGAGGCATTTATTCCCGTCACAGTTCATATTGAAATGCAACAGATGGGCAATGACCTCAGTATCTGTGTCTGACAGGAACTCATAGCCAAGCCCTGACAGCCTTTCCTTTAACTCCATATAATTTTCAATGATGCCGTTGTGAACAACCGATACATTGGAAGACAGGTGTGGATGGGCGTTCCTTGTTTCGGGTTTTCCGTGTGTGGCCCACCTTGTATGACCTATGCCGGTGTTTCCCGTTAGATTCTGCGGAATGACCGTTTCCAGATCCTTTATCCTGCCTGCTATCTTGTACGTCTCAAGTGATCCGTTAAAGACCGTGACACCTGCTGAATCATATCCCCTGTATTCAAGCATTTTGAGCGATTCCAGTAAAATGGGAACTGCCTGCTCTGAACCTATATATCCAACTATCCCACACATTTTCATCACCTCAGATAACTATCGAATCGGCGGGTATGTCCTCTGAGATGGTTTTGCCGGAACTGATGCGACAGTTGGAGGATATAGTATTTCCTGCACGGATAAGGACATTTCCTCCGATCTCAGCATCATCACCCACGATCGTACCAAGTTTCTCCGCATTTTGCAGTTCTCCCTCTATCTGAATAAGCATATCATTGCCTTCCTCGGTTATGAAGTTGGGACCGGTTGCAACGTTGCTTCCGATTACAGAACTGGATATATTGCTATGGGTACTGATGCGCACGTCGTTCATAAGGATACTGTTCCTGATGTATGTGAAGGATGCAACTGAAACATTGCTACCGATGCTTGTAGAAGGCAGGATGACAACATCAGGTCCGATGTCGCAATTTTCTCCTATAACAACAGGTCCCAAAATATATGATCCTGCCCTGATGGTCGTGTTCTTTCCTATGGATACAGTTCCTTTGATGTTCACTCCATCTTCTATTTTTGCGCCTCTGAGTTCTTCTTCCAGGTCACCAAGTACTATTGTATTTGCTTCCAGCAGGTCCCAGGAGTAAGCAGCATCAAGCCATTCGGCGTTCGTTACTGCCATTGTCACGCTCATCCCGGAATCTATCATTGCCTGCAGGGTATCAGTGATGGCATATTCACCAGTCGGCGATATAGGTGTCTTTTCAATCATTTCGAATATTTCCTGCCTGAAAAGATATATTCCGGTGTTTATCAGGTGGCTTACAAGGGTCTTGGGTTTTTCAATTATCTCCCTGACATTTTTCCCTTTTGCAACTATTACTCCATAGTCGCTGACATCATTCTTTTTGCATGCAAGGATCGTTGCATCACCTCCTGAACCTCTTATAAGGTCGGATATTGCTTCCGGTCCGATAATGTTGTCTCCATTGACAACAATGAAATCATCTTCATCCGGGGAGATCTTCTGCCGTGCATGAAGAATGGCATGCGCCGTACCTATCTGGGCTTTCTGTTCTATGTATTCTATTTTTACACCGAAGTTGATCCCATCCTCAAAATAGTCCATGATACGTTCTTTCTTGTATCCCACTACCAGTATGATGTCCCTTATATCGTTCTTCACAAGGGCGTTTATAACATGTTCAAGTATTGGCTTGTTTGCCACTGTAAGCATTACCTTTGATCTTGTAAGTGTGAGAGGCCGGCACCTTTTACCTTCGCCGGCTGCAAGGATGATAGCTTTCATGGCATATAATGCTCTTTAAAACAATTTATAAGTTACCTTTTCAAGTATTCCTATATCTACAAAAATACAACACACAATACCATGTAGTAATAATCTTTGTATGTATATCCTACAGTTCTTATTCTACAGTTGCAACTGGTTAACAGGAGTGAACAAAAAAACACTATGTACTAAAAAAGAACAATTATGTTTGACCGCAGCCAAACATAATAGCGCGTATTATCCGGAATGAACTTATCTGGTGATAAGCATCTCAGCAGTATCTGGTTTATATTTCCAGTCAGCCGGAAGGACCTTTGTGGACTGGTAGTATTTGACCAATCTTCTGATCTTGGATTCGGTATTCTGGAGGGAACGTTTGTTATGAACATCCTTGTGGTTGTAGTTCATGTGTTTCCTCATACCGATGGCCTTTACGATAAGGTTGTAGAGATCTTCAGGTACAGCGAATTTCTCACCATTTTCTCTGAGTATCTGTGTTATCTTCTTGCCTGTAGCGATCTTAGCATCCGGTACTCCGTATTTGTCCCTGAGTATCATGCCGATCTCACTTGTGCTGACACCCTGCTTCCACAGGTCAGCCACTACTTTTGTCACTTCGTCACTGGTCATCGTTGACCATGCGGGTGCTTCGGTGCGAAGTGGTCTTGTAGGTCCGGAGTTGCCTTTCCTACGGGTGTGCATTTTTGCCATTAGCTTCCTCCTGATAATCGTTATTTGTTTTAATCTGTTTATGAGTTAAGTCTGACCCAGTACGAATGGGTCAGATATTTGATCCTTACCAGGTTGTTGAACATGGGAGACAACCTGGTAATATGTTAATATGATTGGCGAAGTGCTTCTTATGAAGAGCATCATCTCATATATATGTTATGATTGCACCGGTGCCGCGATTTTCTGAATTCGTTCCGCCAGATTGCATAAGTTCCCTGGAATGTTTTTCCAGTGTCTTCACCATATCATAAGCACGATGTCGGCACCACCGGGATTTACTGTCCTGTATATGGCATCAAGCCTTGCGCTGGCAAGCTCGTTCCTGGTGCTGTTTTCCGTGGCATTGGTATTGCACATAAGTGCTATGGTCTGGTTGATATCATCACCATGGTGATCTCTGACATGGGCTGAGATAAGTTCTTTGTTCTTTTCCAGTATCATATAATGGACCATGTCCACCAGATCAAGACCAATGCTTTGTTCTTCTGGGCTTATTGTGACATTCAATCCATAAAGTCCGCGTACTGTGTAATTCATGCAGCCAAGTACGCTCTCTATCACCGGACTGCTATAACCTTCCGTTTGCGGGCCTGTCAGACAGGCCAGCTGTCCACTGTTGACCGATATCTCAGTGCCATTGAGCGATGAAAGATAATCATATGGGAAAACAATGTCCGTGATAAGTTCCGCACAACCGGATGATGCAACTACAATGCTCTTTTCGAACATATAATGCAGCTCAGTTTCAGGATCAGGGGAATTGACAGCATTGTATGTCCCGGTTTCGTTGAAAGGAGCATATATCTCGTCCATGGGTACAGGATATATCACCGGCATTGAGATCCTTACCTTTTGTTTTATGGCATTGTAGGGTGCGGTATTTCCTATGGTCATGTCACTTCGTATATTGTATCCGGTTACGGGTTGCCAGTGGGCTTCGAACCTGTAATCATACCTCTGTCCTATTGTCCTTTCAAGATGCGCAGCTATTTGTTTTTCGGTTTCTATCCTTTGCATCTCTGTCATAGGGTTGAGTGCTTTCTCAGTGCCGTTCTCCTCCATTACCAGGCCCAGCACCAGGCCTTCGGCCACAAGGTCTGAAAATGTCCGATGTCGCTGCTCCTTTGTGAATAAGGTTCTTGCAGCGTCCTCAAGTATCGAATTTTGGGTAAGGTTCACATCTATACCTGCAAGTTCGGTAGGTTCCAGTGTATATTCAAATTCTTCCAGAGTACTGCTCATTATGGTGTTAAGCAGGTAAGTATCCATCTGCTGTGCAGATATATAATGAGCTGAACTATATTGATTATCTGCAGCTATCGATGGCATAAGGATGACTGCGGAAATAGAGACCAATATCAGGAAAAGGCAGGCATCGATGCTTGATGAGAATCCCTTCTCATCTGCAGACAGGTCGTTAATGACCTTATACAAGCTATTTTGAAATCTTTTCCCTTGAACCAATTCATTTCCACCTCTTATACATTATTTTGACTGTAATGGTTCCAGTGACGCAGCGCGCATTGCTTCCAAGCTCGATAACAACAGGCACGGATGCAGCAATAATGTCCCTTCCTTCCCGGGAAAAAGAACTCTGCTCAATGATCCATTGATGACTGCCATCATCGGTGCTTGCCTCTACATAGAATTCCATGTCAGGGGAAAAGCGATGGAAGAACAGATAATGTTCCTGTGGCTCTATCACCGGGTTTGCAATGTTGTCAAGTGCCTTTGCACAGATAATTCCCGGCCTGCTGCCCTGTAGTGGCGGATAGGATGCAATGTCTCCTGCTATCATGGCAGCCTGTTCATAGCTTTCCAGTGCCCGGGAGTTATCGCTAAAGGCAAAGTATGTATTTGAGAGTATGGATGCAAAAATAACAAATCCCGCAACCACCAGTGCAGTTGTCATGATGTCGTTGTTAGGCTCCAGGAAAGCCCTTTCATCACTGGTAAACGAGGACATATTCAAGTTCTCTCACCTCGCCTGCCTCAGTCACGAATATCGATACCTTCTCAATAAGGATTTCCTCTTTTATGTACAGATGGCGTTCTTCAGCTGAAGCAAGCGCCAGGAATCCGGTCACATCCGTATATGGGGGCAAAGAATGTATGGGCTGAACTATAGTTCCGTCATCTCCAAATTCGATGGACAGTAAATCCTCCAGTTCTGAAGGGCTAAACGGAAGGGTCCTGTAACTGAGTGACCTGGCAGAATTGATCTTATGGTCTTTGTCCTGATACGTACAGGCTACATATTCCCCTGTTACTGAGACATTCAGCTTTTCATAGTCTTCAGGCATCAGCAACCCTGAGTATGCATCAAAGCTGTAGTGCTTCACAGCATAAGCTGTACCTGAAGGACTGCTTCCCACAGAATCAATTCCGGATGCAATATCAAAGGTTAAGGCATCAAGTTTGTCCTTTTTGGCAATGTCTGCATGGAGTGCGGCCAGATTATATAATCCAACAAGGATTATCGCAGAAGCAACAATAAGTGCGGTCTTGGAAAGTATGAGGTCCACCCACGCATTTGCATCCCTATGCAGGTTTTTGAGGACCTTTACCTGTTCATTGGATCTGGATGGGAGGGTATGATGCCGACCTGGAACTTTAAGCCTGACTTCATTTTGTTTTTCCATTATGATTGCGACTTATCCACAAGTGCAATAAAAATTTTTCCATTTTGATCGCGTACACTTTCCAGGTTCAGCACATGAGGCCCGGCTTCCAGGACAACACAGCCGTTAAGCATTAAGTTAGAATAAGATGCATCAGATTCTCCAATCATCTGCTTTCTGTTGATCTCTATATAATAGTTCCTGGCATCTGAGGGCCATTCGTCTTCTTTTCCCGGTATCGCTCCCATGACAAGTCTGGTATTGTCCGGGATGTTTACGTCCATTGTGACACTACTGCCCTCTCCTCCGTAAGACATCTGGCTGGCATGCGATTCTATCTCAGAGATCACAGTCTGCACAGCATGTATCTCCTCTTTTTCAAGAAGTAAGCTTATCGATGCATAGAGAAGCACCACTAAAGCTCCGATGGCTATCACTGCAACTACCATTCTCATGGGAAGGGCATCAGATGCCCTTTCGTCGCGGCGTATATTCCTGAGATGCCGGAAAAACGAGGTCATCGGCGTCATCATCTGTTTCATTGTTTGTGACCAAGTTTCAATATCACTTCATCAATGCTGAGCAGCTCCTGTTCACCTGACTCCATGTTTTTCAGCGTGACCTTTCCGGCTTCTACTTCCTGTTCACCTATTATTATTACATGCCTGGTCCCGATGTTGTTTGCGTAGGATAGCTGTGCCTTGAAGTTTCTCTTCATCAGGTCTGTGTAGACCGGCATATGGGGCCGAAGCCTGATAGCAGCTTTCAGGGCATCGGGACGTGTACTATCTTTAGCAATGATGACAACAGGTATGTCATCAGGGGCCTGGATCTCGCAAACCTCCATTATCCTGTCAAATCCAAGGCCAAATCCTGTGGATGGTACATCGCCGCCTCCAAAGAGTTTGATAAGCTGGTATGAACCTCCGCCACACACCTGGTTCTGGGCTCCAAGACCCTCAGCATATATCTCAAAGACAGTTCCGGTGTAGTAGTCAAGTCCCCTGGCAATCCCGAAATCAATAGTATATTCAACTCCATAGATGTCCAGAAGGGTCAGAAGTTCCTGAAATGCTTCTATTTCCGGGATATTCCCGATAAGGTCCCTTGCCTTTGCGATTGCTCCTTCTCCTGTAAGGCATATCAGTTCCAGGAGTTTCATACGCAGGTCTGCAGGCGCATTTATCTCTTCAAGGAACTCATCAAGTCCCATGTCTTCCTTCTTGTCAACAAGCCTCATTATCCTGCTCTGCTGCTCCGGTTCCAGAACACTTAGCAAATGCCTGATCACTCCCAGATTGTTCACATGGAGGTCGCCTTTTATGCCTGTCGATCTTAGCATCTCTGTTGCAAGTGCAATAACTTCTGCATCAGCGTCGGCTTTATTGCTTCCTATGAGCTCTACGCCAAACTGCCAGAATTCCCTGAAGCGTCCTTTCTGTGGCCTCTCATACCTGAAGCAGTTCTCAAAATAGAAAAGTTTTAATGGCTGCTGGTAAGCCTGCATCTCATTGACGTACATCCTCATGACAGGGGCGGTGAGCTCAGGACGCAGGGTCATCTCCCTGTCTCCCTTGTCCCTGAAGTTGTAGAGCTCCCCTATTATCCCCTCGCCTGACTTAAGCGTGAAGAGTTCCAGGTTCTCAAAGGTAGGTGTGATTATCTCATTGAATCCCCAGTTCCTGACTACCTGGCGTAAAATGTTCTCTACGTTCCTTCTCTTTTTCGTATCCTGCGGAAGGAAATCACGTGTGCCTCGCGGTTTACTTATCTTCATTTCTGGTCAACCTGATGATATGGATAGTAGCTTATATGCATGCTGAGTTTGATTGATCATATGTCGTGTGCATCTGTAAAGTGCAGTTAACCGGACAAATCCTTCTCTGATTCATCTGTTCTCAATAAAGTATGTCAGTAGTATAAAAGTACTATATTTTACAGTTTCGATTAGTTCTGTATGGAACCTGCCTTTACAGAGAACTTCCATTCGCTATATACAGGTACAGGAAGGTGTTTTGCATATTTTTTATGTGTGTGCACCTATGGTCCGGTCTGACACTCAATGTTCTGTTTCCGTATTTACTTTGCTCGCCGTGCTGGCATGCTTTTATTGAAGATGAAGAAGATGCTTTTGAGGATCTAAATATATCTGTCACTCAGGGACTGTAAATCAAAAGCATTAAATACCACGTCCAATGTACTCAGTTATACATTATTGAATCAATTTCTGACAGAGGTAATATTATGGACCATACAAAGATCTTACTTGATGAAAATGAGATGCCAACACAATGGTATAACATCCTTGCGGATATCCAGGTAGAGCCACCACTTAACCCGGCGACCAACGAACCCATGGATCCGAAGGACCTTGAGCCTATCTTTGCCAGGGAGCTCATAAAGCAGGAAATCAGCTCTGAGAGATATATCGATATTCCAAAAGACATCCTGGAGATATACAGTCTCTGGAGACCATCTCCTCTTTACAGGGCACACAGGCTTGAAAAAGCACTGGGGACACCTGCAAGGATCTATTACAAGAATGAAAGTGTCAGTCCTGCCGGAAGTCACAAACCTAACACTGCCATTGCACAGGCATACTATAACATGAAGGAAGGCACTGAGAGAATTACCACTGAAACCGGTGCAGGACAGTGGGGCAGTGCATTATCACTGTCATGCAATTACTTTGATATTGAATGTAAGGTCTACATGGTACGCTCAAGCTTCTACCAGAAGCCATACCGCAAGTCCCTGATCAACCTCTGGGGGGCCAATGTAGTTCCATCCCCAAGTACTGAAACACAATTTGGAAGGAAGATCCTTGAGATGTATCCTGAAACCACCGGCAGTCTTGGAATTGCAATCAGTGAGGCCATAGAGGAAGCTGCGCTCAATGATAATACCAAGTATGCCCTTGGCAGTGTTCTCAACCACACCTGTCTTCACCAGACAGTGGTTGGTCTTGAGACCCAGGCACAGTTCGCCAAGACAGAGGATTATCCTGACATAGTCATTGGATGCTGCGGTGGTGGCAGCAATCTTGCCGGCGTGAGCCTGCCTTATATCAGGGACAACATTGCCGGTAAGACCGATACCAGGATAATCGCTGTGGAGCCATCTGCATGCCCGACCCTTACATCAGGGCAGTTCAAGTATGACTTTGGTGACATGGCCCAGATGACACCACTGCTTAAGATGTACACTCTTGGTTCTGAGTTCATACCCCCTGCCATCCATGCAGGAGGTCTCAGGTACCACGGTGCCTCCCCGATAGTCAGTAAACTTGTTGCCGATGGTCATATGGAAGCAACCTCCTATCACCAGATAGAGGTGTTCGATGCAGCTGTCACATTCGCACGCAGTGAAGGTATCGCTCCAGCTCCGGAGTCAGCACATGCCATTAAATGTGCTATTGATGAAGCCCTTAAGTGCAAACAGACAGGTGAAGAGAAGACAATAATGTTCAACCTGAGCGGCCACGGACACTTTGACATGGGTTCCTATGACAAGTACTTCAGTGGCGAGCTGAGCAACGACTGATATTTTGCAGGACATGTGGCATTCAATGCCGCATATCTTTTTCATTTCCTGCAGCCACATGTGGTTGAATAGTATCTTGATCATGTTTTCGATTGCATTTAGCATGATAGCTCATACACTTAAATGGCCAGGGGTCAGTGTTACAGGGTATTAATGATCTACAGGGTAATTTTAATTACATATTACTCTCCTTTAAACCCCGGGTTATCATGAAAATAGAATCCCTGAACCTGCCGGATGAGGTAATTCGTTTCTACCTGGATTCGGGTATAGAGGAACTCTATCCGCCTCAGGCAGAGGCAATTGAAAAGGGTTTGCTTGACGGTAATAACATTCTTGCTGCAATTCCCACAGCCTCAGGAAAAACATTGCTTGCCGAGCTTGCGATGTTAAAGGCGATCAGCGGAGGTGGCAAGGTACTTTATATTGTACCCCTGCGGGCCCTTGCAAGCGAAAAGTTCGACAGGTTCAGGACGTTCTCCTCTGTTTTAATAAAGGGCCCGGGAAATGGTGGACCGAGGGTCGGGATATCCACTGGTGATTTCGAATCCAGGGATGAATGGCTGGGTTCTAATGATATCATCGTTGCCACATCCGAAAAGACCGACTCGCTCCTGCGTAATGAGACCAGCTGGATGCAGGAAATAACCACCATCGTTGTGGATGAGGTCCACCTGCTTGATTCGGCTAACAGGGGTCCCACGCTGGAGATAACTATCACCAAACTCATGAAACTCAATCCCGGCTGTCAGATCATCGCCCTTTCGGCAACCGTGGGCAATGCCTATGAGCTTGCAGACTGGCTGAAGGCAAAACTGGTGCTCAGCGAGTGGCGACCCACAGACCTGCATGAGGGAGTTTATTATGGAGGCAATATCAACTTCAGGGATTCGCAAAAGCGTATCGCTCCTATGTCCCAGGATGATGCCATCAATATACTTATGGACACACTGCAGGAAGGTGGTCAGTGCCTGGTCTTTGAAAGCAGCCGCAAGAATAGTGTTTCATTTGCTAAGAGGGCAGGTACAAAGGTATCAGAGGTCCTGGACAAACCTACTCGTAATTCACTGGACGGGATCGTAGAGCAGATAATAGAAAATGGTGAGACCGAAACAGCCAACGAGCTTGCACAATGTGTAAGAAGCGGCACTGCTTTTCACCATGCAGGTCTTAATGCTGCGCACCGCAGGCTTGTGGAGGATGGTTTCAGGAACAACACTATTAAGGTCATATGCAGCACCCCTACTCTTGCTGCAGGCCTGAACCTGCCAGCAAGAAGGGTCATTATCAGGAGTTACAGGCGTTTTGATCCTAACTACGGGATGCAGCCTATACCTGTGCTGGATTACAAGCAGATGGCAGGAAGGGCTGGCAGGCCTCATCTGGATCCATATGGTGAATCTGTCCTCATCGCCCGTTCATACGATGAAATGAGCACCCTCTTTGATAAGTTCATTGATGCGGGGTCAGAGGATATATGGTCCAAGCTTGGTTCTGAGACTGCCCTGAGGACACACATACTTTCAACTATCGTAAATGGTTTTGCTACCACAAGGGACGGGCTTATGGAGTTTATCGAGGGTACTTTCTTTGCTCACCAGAATGATACCTGGGGCATCATGGAAGTTGTGGATGAATGCATCGCATTCCTGAAAGACAACAGGATGCTTGAAGGGGATGAGGTCCTTATGCCAACCACACTGGGCAGACTGGTGTCCACTCTTTATATAGATCCTATGTCCGGTGCGTTGATAGCCGACGGTCTGAAGAAGGCAGCAAATGTCACAGACCTTACCCTTGTGCATCTCATCTGCATGACGCCTGATATGCGACAACTCTACATGAGATCCAATGATTACGAAGTGATAAATGATTTTGTCATATCCCATAGTGAAGAATTCGTAGAGATACCTCCCCGCTCCAGAGAGCTGGATTATGAATGGTTCCTGGGTGAAGTGAAGACCGCTCTTCTGATCCTTGACTGGATAAACGAGAGATCGCTGGACCAGATCACAAAAAAGTTCAATGTGGGTGAAGGTGATGTACACGCATTTGCAGATATCGCAGTGTGGCTGATGCATTCAGTTTCAAGACTTGCCGGTCTTATTGTTCCTGAAAATGGCATGGATCTTGCAAGCCGTGCCATTATGCTGGAAAAAAGGATCCATTATGGTGCATCATCCCAACTTCTCGAACTTGTCAGCATCCGTGGAATCGGTCGTGTACGTGCACGTAAGTTGTATGATAATGGCCTGAGGACAGTTGAAGATATAAGAAGGTCCAATATCGATCAGGTATCCGCTCTTATCGGTCCCAGGACTGCAGCAAAATTGTTTGAAGAGATAGGGCTTCACCTGAAGCTCGACTCTGAAAGTGGCGGGAAAGTAAGCTCAAAGACTATGAGCTCGCTTATGGGCAATGAACAGAGTACCTTCAGTGATTTTGAAAAATAGGTCTGCTTATGGGTCAGGTTTTTGTTCCAGGCGATATCCTTAAGCTTTATACAGGATGAACAGGTAGCAATATTTACATTATTGATATAGCAGATATTAGTGTCATTATGATTTTCAGAATATTATCCGGGGAAATCTCATGCTTTACAAGAAATTATCCGAACTTACTGATGAAGAAAAGAAAAAACTGATTGGTCGTGGTGGGGAACTGGCAGATGTAGGGGATACGGTTGCCTCCATCCTCAGGGATGTGAAAGAGAATGGGGATGCCGCCCTGAGGGAATACACAAAAAAATTCGATGGTGCAGATATTAAAGCCATTGAGGTCTCAAAGGAAGAGATAGATGAGGCGGTTAAAAGTGTCGATCCTGCTCTTTTGGCGCACCTTGAGTTCGCCGCCGGCAATATACGGAAGTTCCATGAGGCACAGATGCCTCAAAAGATCTGGTTCATTGAACTTTCACCGGGAATTGAGCTGGGGCAGAAGTTCACTGCCCTTGAAAGTGTGGGAGCATATGTTCCGGGAGGGAGGGCTTCTTATCCTTCCACTGCCCTGATGACAATAGTTCCGGCAAAGGTTGCAGGTGTTAAGAATGTGGTTATGTGCACGCCTCCGGGCAAGGATGGAAAGGTTAATCCTCTCACACTTGCGGCAGCAAAGGTAGCCGGTGCAGACCACGTTTATAAGCTGGGCGGTGTACAGGCTGTTGCCGGCATGGCCTATGGCACTGAAAGTGTCATGAAGGTTGACAAGATAGTGGGTCCGGGTAATGTATTTGTGACAGCGGCTAAGATGCAGGTAAGGGATGTTGCAGAGATCGATTTCCCGGCAGGGCCCAGTGAGGTGCTCATCATAGCGGATGATTCATGCAATGCCAGGATGGCTGCATCTGATATGATCGCTCAGGCTGAACACGATCCAAATTCTGTGTCTGTGATCGTGACAACTTCTGAAAGTGTCGCATCAAAGGTCAGGGATGAGGTAATAAAGCAGGCAAAGGAAACACTCAGGCAGGAGATAGTAAACACTTCCCTGGAAAATGCCGCAGTTCTTGTGGCAGCCTCCATGGATGAATGTGTTTCATTTTCCAATGCATTTGCGCCTGAGCACCTTGAGATCATGGTAAAGGAACCGGATGCCATCCTTGAAAGCATAGGGCATGCAGGATCGATATTTGTAGGCAACTATGCCCCGGTTCCTGTGGGTGACTATGCATCCGGTACCAATCACGTGTTGCCCACAGCAGGTTATGCAAGGATATACTCCGGCCTGAACCTTGCACATTTCATGAAGTCATCAAGCATACAGAAAATAAGTAAAGAAGGGCTTGAGCTACTGAAGGATTGTGTTATATCCGTTGCTGAAGAAGAGGGCCTTAAGGCACATGCGGATTCTGTCAGGCTGAGGTTTGAGTGAATTGCTGGCAGACCCTTTTATTTTTTTCTGCGCTAAATCGGTAATTATTTAATAGGTGAATACATACATTATTTTGATAAGTTCTTAACGAACCGGAGGTGAGGGTAGCTTATGAAAATAAGAGTTGTAAGTTCGCGAGAGGAAATACCGCATCTGAATCCAAATGAAAAGGTAATTCATCTTGCTTTCAGGCCATCGAACAAGGATATCTTTTCACTGGTTCAGACATGTCCTAAAGTAGAAGTCATCCAGATCCCGGGGTCTTACAGGCGCACAGTCTCCAAGTCCATCGAGATGTTCATGGCAATGCAGAACATTAAGCTCATAGAGGGTGATGTCTGGGGTCACAGGAAAGATATCAATGAATACTATAGTATTGCTCCTGCATTACTGGACAAGATCAAGGAGCTTAAGTCAGAAGGCATGTCTGATGAGAATATAGTGAACAAACTGGAACGTGAAGGAAAATTGAACAGGGATATGCTGTTCTATATACTCAGTAAGAAATAAGGTTTGAAAATCTGTATTTTAAGGGTTGGATGGTGCGCTATCTTGAAGGTACGCACTTGATTCCTATTTATGGGCTGATTGTTTGAATCATTCGATCCTTTTCTTATTTTGTGAGGATTGTGTGTTCTTTATCCATAATTTTGTTTTTCCATATTTTGTTCTCATTGAAGATTCAGGACGATGCATATTTATAAGTTGGTAAGTTCATTACCATTCTAAAAAACATATATTGGATTTCGCTTACAAAAGTATACAGGATTTCATAAACATGACCCAGAAATATGGTAAAGTCTATTTGGTTGGTTCTGGTCCGGGCGACCCGGAGTTACTAACACTTAAAGCCCGCAGGCTTCTTGATACTGTTGAGGTTGTAGTGTATGACCAGCTTCCCGGCAAGGCTATTATCGATTCCATTCCCGGAAGTACCGAAAAGATAGATGCCGGTAAATATGCGGGAGATCACACGCTTACCCAGGATGAGATAAATGGTCTTATAGTATGCAAAGCCAGGGAAGGTAAGGATGTGCTGAGGCTTAAAGGCGGTGACCCCTATATGTTTGGCCGTGGAGGGGAAGAGGCCCAGGAACTGATAAAAGAGGGTATTGAGTTTGAGGTTGTTCCGGGCATAACATCTGCTGTTGCGGTTCCTGCCTATGCGGGCATACCCGTGACACACAGGGACCATGCCTCAATGGTCACTTTCATAACCGGTCATGAAGACCCCACTAAAGAGGAAAGTGCACTTGACTGGGAGACGCTTGCTAAATTCGATGGGACGATCGTCATATTCATGGGTGTGAAAATGCTTGGCAGGAATGTCGCAGAACTCATGAAATACGGAAAAGACCCTAAAACCCCTGTAGCACTTATAGAAAGAGGCACACGTCCGGATCAGCGGGTGACAGTGGGAGTTCTGGAGAACATAGCTCAGGTAGCAAAGGACAGAGCTGTCAAGGCTCCTGCGATCACGGTCATAGGAAATGTTGTGACGTTGCATGAGGTTCTGGGTGAACAGGTACCTTCCGGTTTTGAATAAAGGTGATTGCCATGTCCGAACAAGTCAAAAGACCTGTGCTTGCTATAATGCGGCCTGAAAGCTATCTTAAGGAATCTGCAGAGCTGGCCGAATCCATGGGCTTTGAACCATTGGCCGTTCCGATGATAGAACTTGCAGATATGAAGGATGGATTCTTCGATGGGTTTGTTGAGAGAGTTCTATCAGGGGTTGCTGATTATGTTATCTTTACAAGTGCCAACGGAATAGATTTCACTCTCAGGAAGATCCCTTCAAATGAAAGGGATAAATTCATAGACGCACTTAATTCTACCAAGGTCATAGCCATCGGTCCCACTACCCGTAAGGCCCTGGAAGATCTGGGTATCAATGTACTTGGCATGCCAGGCGTCTATAGTTCCGAAGGGCTGGTGGAATTTCTCTGCCCGGAAGTAAAAGGTAAGATCATTGATACAGCAAGAAGTTTTTATGGTTCCTCCCTTTTAATAGAAGGACTGAAAGAATGCGGGGCCCAGGTCCATGAAACCAATGTCTACACACTGACAAAACCCAAGGGCGATGTCCAGGATGGGTTCATACGCAGAATGCTGGATGGCCAGATCGATGTATTCGCTTTCACAAGTTCAATGATGGTGCGCAATTTCTTTGAGCATGCCATTGATAAGGCTTCCAGTGAAGAGGTCATCGACATTATGAACAAGTCGATAGTTGCAGCTATTGGTATACCTACGGCAAAGACCCTTGAAAGCTATGGTGTGAAGGTTTCGGTCACTCCGGGCAAATTCACATTCCAGGACATCCTGGTAAAGGTTATGGAAATGCTTGATTGAGATCTCCCGTGCATTCTGACTTTTAGTTCTGATATCTCTACCATAGATATAATATAGGATGATGATATAGGAGTTCGCACATACTAGAACGATCTTCTTTTATCATTCTACTTCGGAGTCCTGATCATGATAGGTATTTCAAAACTTTATTGCAGAACCGTAGAGCCTTCGGATGCGCTTCGCTATGGGCGTGACTCCAAAAGACTCCCCTCTCATCTGCTCCAGTTCTCAAAAGATAAGAAACCGGTTGTTGTCTGGAACGTGACCCAGCGCTGTAACCTTCGCTGTGTTCATTGCTATGCTCATTCAAGGGATGTTGACTACAAGAACGAGCTCACTTTTGAGGAAGGTAAGTCACTTATAGATGATCTTGCAGAATTCGGTTGTCCTGTGATATTGTTCTCGGGAGGTGAACCTCTTATGAGAAAAGACCTTCCGGAACTGGCAGGATATGCAACATCAAAAGGTATCAGGGCAGTTATATCCACAAACGGGACACTGATCACAGAAAAGGTTGCAAGGAAGCTTAAGGATATAGGTCTCTCTTATGTAGGGATCTCCCTTGATGGCATGAAAGAGACCAATGACAGTTTCCGTGGTATTGAAGGTTCTTTTGACAGGGCATTGCAGGGTCTTCGCAACTGCCGCAAAGAAGGGATCAAGGTAGGCCTGAGATTTACCATCAATCGCCATAATGTACATGACATTCCGGCAATCTTTAATCTCATGGAACAGGAGGACATTCCACGTATCTGTTTCTATCACCTTGTATATTCAGGCCGTGGTTCTGAAATGGTAGCTGAGGACCTTTCACTTGAACAAAGCCGGATGACTGTGGATTTGCTGATCGATAAGACAAGGGAGCTTCACAGCAAGGGAAGGATGGTGGAGGTTCTGACAGTGGACAATCATTGTGATGGTCCTTACATCTATTTGCGTCTCCTTAAAGAGGATCCTGAAAGGGCTGCCGAGGTACTGGAGCTTCTGAACATGAACAGGGGCAATTCCTCAGGGATCGGTTTTGGCTGTGTCTCATGGGATGGATCGGTCCATCCGGACCAGTTCTGGCGGCACTATTCATTTGGCAATGTGAGGGAACGTAAGTTCAGTGATATATGGAGGGATACCGACGACATGCTCATGGCAGGACTGAAGGACCGCAAATCCCTCATTATGGAAAATGCTGACAGATGTGCCAGATGTAAGTGGTTTGATGTGTGTAATGGTAATTTCCGTGTACGTGCGGAATCTGTTTATGGAAATGTCTGGGCGGATGACCCTGCCTGTTATCTCACAAAGGATGAGATAGGTTATGATGAACAATCATGATTTCAGGTCTGCATGTGCGGTATCACATAACTCAATATGATGTATGACATAATTCCTACTATCAGTGCCAGGACTGTAAATTTGGCTACAAGTTTTGCGATCATTATCGTCACCTCTCTGCTTCCACGGGCCGGTGTGCCTTTATATAAGATGGGAGATGAACAGATATAAAAAAGATGTGGCGACCGATGCCACAAATCTCATATTTTTCCTTCGTATCTTCAGACTTCTATGCAGTTCTGCCAGACCCCGTGGATGTTGCAGTATTCAAGGGCGCAGAATGACTTGAAGTTATCGATGTCGTTCACGTGGAAAGTGGCAACAGGGTCGGTGTGCACAGGCTCGAAGTTCATTTTGCCAAAATTGATGGTCCTGCCCTCTTTTGTTATGCCGTAAAGCTCAACCCATTCGATGTGATGTTCCACAGTGTTTGGATGTGGCACTTCCTTTCCTACGACCACACGTACAAAATCAGCCTTTGCCTGGCCATGTCCCCTGATTATCTCTATTTCAGGCACATGTTTTTCCTTCCCTTCAACTTCTCTTCCTTTTAGTATTTCCCCGAATTCCATTATATCACCTATTGCAATTCAATAATATGTTCCTGTTTTTATTCTTCCCCGGCAGGTGGCGTAAATGTCCTTGTTTCAAGCTCCCTGTCAAGCATGAAAATGCCGTTCCCGTCATTACCGACAAGTTTGAGCTTTGCTATCAGTTCATTGTCGTTTGCTTCTTCCTCTATCTGTTCCGTGACGAACCACTGGAGGAATATCTGGGTGGCATAGTCCTTTTCTTCATATGCAAGATCTACAAGTTCATGTATTGACTTTGTGATGAACTGTTCATGTTTCAATGTTGCCTCGAACATCTCTAATGGAGTCCCGAAGTTTCCGGGTGGCTTCTCGATGGCATGAAGGACTACTTTTCCACCCTGCTCGTTTATGTAGTCATATATCTTCATGGCATGGGACATCTCTTCCTGATATTGCACCATGAACCAGTTGGCAAAACCACCAAGTCCTTCATATGTGCAGTGTGCGGACATGTCCATGTAAAGATATGCAGAGTACATCTCCTTGTTGATCTGCCCGTTGAGGGCTTCTGTCATCTTTTCGCTTAACATCTGTTTTCTCCATTATTTTTCTTAAGTAGATAATCATACAACTATTATCTCATAGTTATCGTCCATGTACCGTGACATGCTCGGGTGTCCCAACATTTCGTCACACAGAGGAAGATCCTGCCTCTTGGCACTTTCAAGGCTTTCCATTTTAGAGGCACATGCCCTGCATACACAGTCTATTAATCCTGAATCCTTTGCTTTTGAATAAAGCTTGCTGAAGGGCCTGTTACCATCCTCTGCTTCTTTTACAAGCCTGGTTGCAGAACCTTCTATTATCAATTTCACATCATAGCCTTTTTCTTTCATGTCCAGTGCATTCATCAGGGCATGAACGAAACACATCTCTTCTCCATTAAAAGCAAAAACAGCTACTTTCCTGCTCACAAGATCACCTTATTTTACGAATCACCCCTGCTCTCCCTTTTTAGAATTGATCAGATATGTATAAAGTATTTTCGGTATCCTGATATTCATATTGTAATATGGCAGTACTGTGAACATATTGTGAATATCAATGTGATTATGTGCCCGATGAGAGCAAAATAGTAACATTGATATACTTTATTCTTCCTCTGAAAAAATGGCTGTCCCTTTGCACGCAGCCGGCCAAAGAACGGGCATATGTTCCGGACGGTATCATCACCATTCGTCAAGGAAATGTTTGCTTTCGATCGTACACCAATGACCTTTTGTCCGGCGGGGTTTTCTGCAAATCACTCTTAAGTGCAGGGGCATGCCTCTATCAGTGAATGTTCAGGCAAATGGTTACAGGTGGCGACATTTATCTTTGGTGGCACCGGGTTGTTTGTTCATTCCCATATCCTTTGTTTTGTATCCCGGGCCTTAACCAGATAGTTTAAATAATCTTACACCACTTAGGATAAAAAAACACAACCAATACATTGGATTACTGGATAAACACATTATCAGATCACATTTATCGGAGAGTCACAATGACCGTTCCAAAAGAATATGACCCACATATCATAGAGCCGAAATGGCGTGATTCATGGAACATGTCCATGTACCATTTTGACTGGAAAGACAAAAGCAGACCCCAGTTCATTATTGATACGCCGCCACCATATCCTACGGGAAATTTCCACATAGGCAATTCGCTTAACTGGTGTTACATCGATTTTGTTGCAAGATATAAGCGCATGTGCGGATACAATGTCATGTTTCCACAGGGCTGGGACTGCCATGGCCTGCCCACAGAGGTGAAGGTTGAGGAAACATACGGTATCACAAAGAATGAGGTTCCAAGGGAAGAGTTCAGGAGGATGTGCCGTGAACTTACCATTGGCAACATAGGGAAAATGAGGAACACGATGCTCAATCTGGGCTTTTCCACCGACTGGAGCAATGAATTTGTGACCATGGAGCCTGAATATTATTCCAAGACCCAGAGGTCTTTCCGGAAGATGTATGATATGGGGCGCCTCTACCAGTCCGAACATCCTGTCAACTGGTGTCCCAGGTGTGAAACTGCCATTGCTTTTGCAGAAGTGGAATACGATTCAAGGGAAACAATGCTCAATTACCTGCATTTCGGTGATCTGGAGATAGCAACCACCAGGCCGGAATTGCTTGCAGCATGTGTTGCTGTAGCCATTAATCCGGAGGATGAGCGTTATAGTGCTTACGTTGGTTCCAATGTGAAAGTGCCGCTTTTCGGTCATGATGTAAAGGTGATCGGTGACAGGGACGTGGATCCCCAATTCGGTACCGGTGTGGTCATGATATGTACCTTCGGTGACAAGCAGGATGTCAGGTGGTGGGTGGAGCATGGTCTTCCACTGCGCAAAGCCATTGATAAGAACGGTCTTATGACGGAGATCGCCGGCAAGTATGCCGGAATGTCCATTCCCGAATGTAAAAAAGCCATCATTGAAGATCTCAAAAAAGAAGGTTACCTCTTCGAGCAGAAATCCCTGGATCAGAATGTCGGTATGTGCTGGCGGTGTGATACTCCTATAGAGATACTTTCCGAGCGCCAGTGGTTCATTAAGATTGATACCGAGGAGGTCTCAAAGGCATCGAATGAGATAAAATGGCTGCCGGAGTATATGAAGGTCAGGCTTGACAACTGGACCGGCACGATGGAATGGGACTGGTGCATATCCCGTCAGAGGCTCTTTGCAACGCCAATACCAGTGTGGTACTGTAAGCATTGCGGTGAGGTAATGGTTGCAAAGGATGAATGGATGCCTGTTGATCCCACACAGCAGGAGCCTCCACAGGCCTGCAAATGTGGCAGCACCGAGTTTGAGGCTGAAGAGGATGTCCTGGATACATGGATGGACTCATCTATAACAGCACTGCATGTTTCGGGCTGGCTCACAGATCATGAAATGCGGCTTCCCACGCAGCTTCGTCCACAGGGGCATGATATCATCAGGACCTGGGCATTCTATACGATATTACGCTCTATGGCAATCCAGGGCAAGAGGCCATGGGATGCCATTCTTGTAAACGGCATGGTGCTTGGGGAGGACGGTCATAAGATGAGCAAGTCCCTTGGTAATGTGATCTCTCCTGAAGAGGTCATCAAGGATTACAGTGCTGATGCCTTCAGGCAGTGGGCAGCCATAGGTGGTTCCCCTGGCTCTGATGTCATGTTCCGCTGGAAGGATGTGGTTTCAGCATCAAGGTTCTTTGCAAAGATGTGGAGTATCTACAGGTTCAGCATGTCCCATCTTGAGGATTACAAGCACAATGATCCGGACATATCCGGACTGAAGATAGTTGACAGGTGGCTTCTGAGCAACCTGAACAGGCTTATTGGTTCAGTGACAGTGTCAATGGATAATTATCAGTTCGATGAGGCTTTCAAGGCTATAAGGGGTTTTACATGGGACATACTTGCAGACAACTATATCGAACTTGTGAAATCACGTCTTTATGGTGAGGACGAAGTCGGAAAGAATGCTGCAAGATATACATTGTATGTTACCATCGATGTTCTCTCCCGCCTGCTGGCACCTTTTGCTCCGTTCTTTGCAGAGGAGATGTTCTCGCGTATTG
Source organism: Methanolobus sp. WCC5 (assembly GCF_045690325.1). Classification (GTDB taxonomy): domain Archaea; phylum Halobacteriota; class Methanosarcinia; order Methanosarcinales; family Methanosarcinaceae; genus Methanolobus. The sequence continues at coordinate 2,800,309 of NZ_CP146981.1, forward strand.
GAAATGGCAGTGTTCATGTGCAATCCTGGCCAAAGGTAAACGAATCCATGATAGACGCTGATGCAGAGGCCTCGGGAGAATTCATAAAGGATGTTGCAGGCAGTGTCAGAAGGTACAAGTCCGAACATGGAATGGCGCTGAATGCCCCTCTTGCAAAAATCGAGATATATGGCATCCTTGAAGACATAACCGATGTTCTGGGAGCTACCAATTCCCCGGTAGAGATCATGGATGGTGAACCTGACTTTGAGCATGTACCGGTTAGTGTCAAGCCTAATATGGGTATGATCGGTCCTAAGTTCAGAGGTCAGGCAAAGGATATAATCAATGCATTGACAGAGGAGAATCCCAAAAAGATAGCTGACGAGATAGTAAAGGGAAGGATAACTGTAAGTGTCAATGGGGATATGCTTGAACTTGATCCGGAGTGCGTGGAAGTGGAGAAGGAGGTCGTCTCTGCAGGAAGGGCAGTTGATGTTCTTGATATCAACGGTATCCCGGTTGTTATTGTAAGGTGAACACCTGATGTATATGCGGCCTGCCCGCATAAACATTAAAAGCAACCATTAGCTATTTTACAGAAGCGATATCTATCAGATTTATAGAGTATAGTACATAGATAGAATATAGTACGTAGTATAAATTATGTCAATTGTGTCTGCCTGACAGGTGATTTGTTGAAAATAAAATCCAGGGTACAGCTAAGGAAATCTGCAAAAACCCAACTCTTGGACGATATAGGCTCCATTTTTGGTGAGGCAGTAGAACAGCTTGGGAACAGTAAGTTTGAAACAGCAAACATTGATGATATGTCCCTTATTCTGGTGGACGGGGAACCTCTGCTTTTCCAGGTAAATGGCATTTATTTTCCTACGGTAAAGGGTGTATTGAAGCTGGGTCTGATGAAGAATGTGGTAACCGTGGATTCCGGAGCAGTGCGCTTTGTTGTCAACGGGGCTGACATCATGTGTCCCGGGATAGTTGATGCAGATCCTGATATCAGGGAGAATGCCCCTGTCATCGTGATAGAGGAAGCTCACAGCAAACCTCTTGCAATAGGTATTTCCCTGATGGCAGGTCCGGAAATGAAAGGAAATAAAGGAAAAGCTGTAAGATCTATCCATTATGTAGGTGACAAGCTCTGGAATCTTGATGTCTGACATCTAAAAGAAATCATTAAAATAGTATGAGTTTAAATATAAATAACAGCAACAATTCATACCCGCGAATCTTAAGGGTCCGGATTCCGGTAACAATTTAAGTAGTAATGATATTAATATAACAATGTTTTTGAATACATGAGGGCGAATTATGGCAAATATCATGAACAAATTATTTGGTGGCAGCGGCAAAAGCTCAACCCCTGAGGATGAATATACTGAACTTGACCTTACCAAGTATGAAGAGGTAATAGACGATGAGCCGGCAGAGACCTATATCAGGGTTGCAGAGCTCACTAACCTCAATGAGCTTACATCACTCAAAAAAGAGATATATGACGGCAATATCGTAATGATCGATATATCCAATATCAAAGTGGACAAGTTATTGCTTGATCGTGCCTTGAAGGACCTTAAGGAAGTGGTGCTTGATGTCCACGGCGACATTGCAGGTATCAAGGATGATCAGGTGCTCGTAACACCTACGGGTATTAAGATCGACAGGTCTAAGATCGTTGGTGGAAGATATTGAACTTGGTGGAAGATATTGAACGACAGAGAATCCTGCCACAGGTTTGAAACGAGAACTTCGTGTCCTCTTTGTCATGATGATCTTATTATCAGGTGGCAGGGGGATGAGATCCCTTACTTTGGCGAGGTCATGTACATAACTGCGGCATGCAAGTGTAGCTTCAGGTTCGCAGATACTATTATTCTTTCACAGAAGGAACCAACCAGATATGAGCTTAAGGTGGAAGGCCTTGAAGACCTCAATAGCAGGGTCGTACGCTCAACCTCCGGTACTATAAGGATACCGGAACTGGGAATAGACGTTGAACCCGGCTCGATATCAGACTCCTACGTCACAAATATAGAAGGTGTGCTTGATAGAATATATAATGTAGTCATCACTGCTACCAGGTGGTGTGAGGACGAGGAAGATAAGCATGCCAGGGGACTTGAGGTCCAGAAGGCCCTGGAAGAGGCTATCGATGGAAAAAGGTCCCTCACCGTTATCATAGAGGATCCGTTTGGTAACAGTGCCATTATTTCCGATAAGGCTACATCCCGTGTTCTGACCCATGAAGAAGCTGAACATCTGAAGACAGGTATGATAGTCTTTGATGTCAAGTCTTCAGATATGGCGCTTGATGCATGTGATTCGGAACACATGCTAGAAGGATGAGCTTCCTCCTGTCCAATGTGTCCCTTTCATTTATTTTTTAGTTTTGTGGATAATCCTTATTGTGGGCAACCCTTAAGGTAATCCTTAATTATTTATTCTCTGAATCGTTAATATCCTTGTATATATTTCAGGAGGAGTTCATCTGGAAGAGGGTCCATGTCAGGAAGCGGGTATTCCATTGATAGGCGATGATGCGCCTTCTTTTAAAGCAAGGACCACTCTGGGAATGGTTAATTTCCCGGAGGATTATAAGGGGAAATGGGTCATATTCTTCAGTCATCCTTCCGATTTCACGCCGGTATGCACTACCGAATTCATTAAATGTGCCAGCATGCAGGAAGAATTGAGGCAGTTGAATGCCCAACTGCTGGGTCTTTCGGTGGATAGTATCTATTCGCACATAGCATGGCTTGAGACCATCCGGGACAGGATAGAGTACAGGGGCCAGAAGAACATAGATGTGATGTTCCCCGTAATAGAGGATCTGGGTATGGAAGTTGCACGGAAATATGGAATGATCCACCCCAATGCACATTACACGCCTGAGATGATCCTTGAGAAATTCGAGAGGTCCGGAGGGGTTGTTCCAGTCCGGGAATTCATAACCGAGACTGTCAGGGCGGTATTCATTATAGATCCAATGGGAAAGATAAGGGCCATTCTTTATTATCCATTATCCAACGGCAGGAACATGGAAGAGATCAGGCGTCTTTTGATAGCGTTGCAAATAAGTGACAGTGATAATGTTTCAACTCCTGAGGGGTGGTTGCCGGGGGATGATGTTATAATTCCATGTCCTGTTACCTGGACCGACGCAAAGGAAAGGTCTGAAAATTCAGACGAGGATATAAAATGTGTTGACTGGTTCCTTTGTATGAGAAAGCACAGTCCATGATCAAAGCCCGGAATATATTCTTTTCAGTCCACTCATCTGTTCTCATCCTTTTTTATTCAGGTCATATCTGGCGGGAAAGGAAATGCCTATAAGCAATGTCCTTGTTAATGTAGCCAAAATCAAGTGTAAACAGGTGAATGAATGGCAGAGCAAGAAAAAGAAGCCGGGCTTCCTTCTAAAGAGAATTTCAGTGAATGGTACAATGAGCTGCTCATGAAAGGCGAGATAATGGATGTACGTTATCCTGTCAAAGGACTTTATGTATGGTTCCCCTTTGGTTTTAACATCAGGAGGAATGTTTATGATATTATCCGCCGTCTGCTTGATAAGGATCATCAGGAAACCCTGTTTCCTTTGCTTATTCCGGAAAATGAGTTCATGAAAGAGGCTGAACATATAAAGGGCTTTGAGGATGAGGTCTACTGGGTAACTCATGGGGGTACCTCTCCTCTGGATGTCAAACTGGCCCTGCGTCCTACCAGTGAGACTGCTATCTATCCGATGTACAAGTTATGGATAAGGTCTCATGCAGACATGCCTCTCAGGCTTTACCAGATAGTAAACACGTTCAGGTACGAGACCAAGCATACACGTCCTCTTATCAGGTTGCGCGAGATCACCTCCTTTAAAGAGGCACATACAGTCCATGCTACGTGGGAAGATGCAGCATCACAGGTAGAAGAAGCTATCAGGCTTTATACCGAGTTCTACCGTCAGCTTGCAGTTCCTGTCCTCGCATCCAGAAGACCGGAATGGGATAAGTTCCCCGGTGCTGATTATACCATAGCCACGGATGCCCTGATGCCAGACGGCAAGACCCTGCAGGTAGGCACGGCTCATCACCTGGGGGATAATTTCGCTAAAACCTTTGACATCACTTATGAAGACACTGAAGGTGAACAGGTCTATGCCTATCAGACATGTTACGGTATCTCCGAGCGTTCAATAGCAGCTCTTATATCTATTCATGGGGATGACAAGGGTCTGGTCCTGCCACCTGCAGTTGCTCCTGTTCAGGTCGTGATCATCCCTATCATATTCAAGGAAGCAGGGGATGTCCTTGATGCCTGTGGAAATGTGATGAACACGCTTGAGGCGGCAGGTATGCGTGTGAAGATGGATGCAAGCGATATCCGTCCTGGTGCAAAATACTATAAGTGGGAAATGCGCGGGGTTCCTGTCAGGCTGGAGCTTGGCCCCAGGGATCTTAAGAACAATGCCGTCATGCTTGTTCGTCGTGATACCGGAGAGAAAAAACAGGTATCCCTTGACAATATTGCAGATGAGGTGCGCTCTCTGCTTGATGATATCCACGACAATCTTTATGAGAATGCAAGACAAGGTGTTGAGGATCGTATTTTCGAATGTGATGATCTGGAGTCTGTCAGGGATAAGCTTTCAAGGGGTATTGCAAAGATATTCTGGTGCGGTAACAAGGATTGTGGCCTGAGGCTGGAGGATGAGATTGGCGCAGGTATATTGGGTATTCCCACAGAACAGGCTGAAAGTTGCTCAGGCAAATGTCCTGTATGCGGTCAGGATGCGGATACTCAGGTTTATGTTGCCAGAACGTACTAATTTCGTGGAAAAAGTCATATACTCCCTGTAAAATACATCTAGGCGATTGGTATGGATATATTAGCACCTGAAAATACCCGGTTACCTGAAAAACCGTTGTTCGTATGCGTCCTTGGAAATACGGAAACAGCCTATATAGAAGGTCTCTCTGCTGCAGGCAAAACTGCTAAACTGACGGACTATACTCCGGCAGGGGATGCGGAGGTCCTTGAAACAGGAACTATAATCGATATTCCTATCCTGCCAATGACCCCGCCCTATGACACTCCGACACCTGCTCTTATTACCCGTGCAGCACTTTCCTTAATAGGGATGCCGCATGTCTTTGTCAATGCAGGCTTGCGTGTCCTTCCTGCAAAACAGGTCTCTCTCATAGATATCGGTGGAAAGCCTGGTGATGACATCAGGAAGGCAGTTGCAGTTCACAATGTTGAGGAGGTGTTCAGGAATTCCTTCAGTCTGGGTGAGAGACTTGCAAATGACCATGATCTCATCGTAATAGGGGAAAGCATTCCTGCCGGAACCACCACCGCAAATGCTGTGCTTCAGGCATTGGGTTATGATGGTAATGTGAGCAGCAGTTCCAATTCCAATCCGCTGTCTCTTAAAAAAGAGGTTGTTAAGGAAGCTCTGGATTCATCGGATATTACCTTTGGCTCTCTGCGCAATGACCCTCTCCGGGCCATTGCCTCAGTTGGTGACCCTATGATGGTGGCCGTTGCAGGAATTGCTGCAGGCCTTGGTTCAACTCCTGTCATACTTGCAGGAGGTACTCAGATGATTTCCATATTTGCCGTTATCAGGCATATGGGCTATCCAACGGATAATCTCCGGATAGTGACCACCAGTTATGTAATGCGTGATAGTTCTGCCAACTTCGAGGAACTTGCCAGGGAGGTGGGCGCCAGGTATGAGGCAGCAGATCCGGAATTCGGTAAATCGTCGTTCAAGGGTTTGCAGCAGTATGAGGCAGGATTTGTGAAAGAGGGCGTAGGTGCCGGTGGAGCTATCTATATGACCGGTATGTTCGGTCATTCAATGGAAGAGCTACGCCTGCGGATAGAGGAACTGTGCGACCGGTTATGCAAGTTCGGTGACCTGGACAGGGTTGACGGTAAAAACATATAACTGAATGCAGTGTGGTACCGCTAAATATATCTTTGATAAGATGTATTCTGGGGGTACTACCCGAAAATATGGGGCTGTGGCCTAGCCCGGCATGGCGATGGGCTCCAGCGGATAAATGATGAACAACGGGTCTACTGAGGCTAACCCGACGGGGTTTGCCTGTGAGGAGCCGTTGGAGCACTGATATGTGCTCATGAACTGGATGCTGTTTACGCAGCTGTTCGGAGAGACCCGTCGATCGTGAGTTCGAATCTCACCAGCCCCACTCATATTTCACAAAATGGTAGGTGTTCTTCAAATGAGGAGTTTTGTTTTCTATGCCTAAACTATATATGTAGATAGAACTATATAATTAAAAGTAAAATTAAAAATAATATTTACAAAATACAATGCTAGAGATATAAGTAACCAGTAGATTTATATTGCAATGTATTTATTTAATTCATGTGCAAAAAGGGAGCCTATCATTCATGCGAGACCGGGATAAAGTACTCATTGTTGATGACGAACAGGCCATAGTGGAGTTAATGGGCCTTTACCTTAAGTCCGAGTATGACGTAATTCCTGCCTATAGCGGTCAGGAGGCGCTGGACAAGGTCAAAAGTGAAAAGCCTGATATTATTCTCCTTGATGTGATGATGCCTGATATGAATGGGTATGAGGTTTGCAGGGTTTTGAAAACATCTGTGGAGACCCAGTTCCTGCCTGTTGTGATGGTCACGGCATTGTCCGGGAAGGACGACCGCATCAAAGGTATCGAGGTGGGGGCAGATGAGTTCCTGGGAAAACCCGTAAACCGTCTTGAACTTGTCACCAGGGTGAAATCCCTTTTGAGAATAAAACATCTTCAGGATAAGGTTCTTGCTGAGAGGAACGAAGCAATGAATTATGTGGATGTTGCCGGTTTTATTATTTTTGTCATAGACAGGGACATGAAGATCAATCTGGTCAATAGCAAGGGTAATGATATACTGGGCTATGGTGAATTCGAACTTATAGGGCATGATTTTTCAACATTCCTTGTGCCGGACGGGATAAGGGATGAGATAAAGGCAACATTTGAAGGTGCCATGGATGGTAATTCTCATCTTCCGGAATTGATCGAGCATCCGGTCCTGTCCAAGGAAGGTAAGGAGGTCCCTGTGCGCTGGTATGATGTTGTCTTAAAGGATAATCATGGTAATGTCACGGGTATCCTTTGTTCAGGCGAGGATCTGAGCAAATTCCTGTGAGCTGTCATTTCAAACAAAGGGTAATCTATAAAATTGGGTTAAAAAGGGGAATGCCAAGGTTTGAATTAAGCTTTGAATGAAGCTTTTATTTCTGAAATACTCTACTGAAGAGATGTTTTTTTATCAGGTCCCGGTAATCATTCCATATCCGTTTTTTCTTCATGGGCCGTGCAAAGGTTTAAATTCAATTACGTTAAGTAGTAGTCCTGTTTCATTGTCGGGACAAGTCCCGTGGGAATGTGGCTTTACAAAAGCTGAACCGTGAAACTAGAAATGAAACTTAGGTGAACGAATTGTCAAAATCATTTTACGCATACGTAAGAGACGCATGGAAAGACCCGGACAGTACATATGTTCAGGAACTAAGATGGGAAAGGCTTCAGGAATGGAGAAAAGAAGGTTCTGTCACGAAGATAAGGCGTCCAACCCGTATAGATCGCGCCCGTTCCCTTGGCTACAAGGCCAAGCAGGGTATAGTCGTAGCCCGTGTTAAAGTGCGCAGAGGTGGTCTCAGGAAGTCAAGGTACATCCGCGGAAGGCGTACCCAGCGCATGGGCAAGAACAAGATAACAGGCGGAATGAGCATCCAGAGGATTGCTGAAGAGCGTGCCGGAAGGAAATTCCCCAACCTTGAGGTTCTCAACTCTTACTGGGTTGGTGAAGATGGCCGTTCCAAGTGGTATGAGGTTATCCTTGTTGACCCAAGTCACCCTGTTATCATAAGTGACAAGAACCTTAACTGGATATGCAGCAGTGCTCAGAAAGGACGTGCACAGCGCGGTAAGACCAGTGCAGGCCGCAAAGGCAGAGGTATGATGTCACGCGGTACAGGTACTGAAAAGACCAGGCCAAGTATAAGGTCAAACCTAAACAGGGGCAAGTGATCCATTATATTAGCCTGCGTGTGATTGCGCACTCGACAGAGGATGTATCCAGGGTACGTGCTGCCCTGGACTTATTTTTGCGGCATGCCTTCGGTATGTCCGGCAATGTCGTTACCGATGACCTTGTGGAAGTAACAGACATAGAAGGACACTATGGCAATTCCTCTGTAATGCTCAGTTCACAGGTCACTCGCAGATCGGACTCTGTAAGACTTGCCAGGTTCATCAGGGGAAATATGTCTCCTGAAGATGTTGATATCCTGCGCAATGAAATGCCGGACAGGCTGGATGATGAGCAGTTATTTCATATGAGATTCGATAAACAGGCTGCTTTCCTTGGAAAGCTTGTTCTGGTCTCTTCATCAGATGCCATTACTGTGAAGGTGAAGATTGCCACTTATCCCAGGGATCGTCTTCAGGCCGGGCTCATAGTGGAGGAATTGTTTGGCTAGTCTTGATTTTTATGACCTGAATGTCTATTCTCTCCCTGAAGGAAAAAACACCGTTGAAGAAATGGCTGTCCTTGCAAGTCGTTTTGGATATGCGGGTATAGCTATTACAAATCCCTTTGATTCCTTTGATAGTACAAAAGGTACAGTTTTCCAAGGAATTGAATTGTTCAGTGCTGTTGAGATCAATGTTGATAACGCCTCCCGGTTACACGGGCTGGTGGGGAAATACAGGAACCTGGCCGATGTTATTGTTGTCCGGGGTGGTAACGAAAACATAAACCGTGCAGCAGTGGAAAATCCCAATGTAGACGTCCTTGCAAATTTTGGTTCAATGAAAGACAACGGTCTTAATCATATACTTGCCAGGTCTGCAAATGACAATGACGTTGCGATATCTTTTGACCTTGCCGAACTTATCGGACAGCGCGGAGGAAGAAGAGTAAGGGCATTATCCAATTTCAGAAAGGATCTTGAACTTGCACGCAAATATGATGTTCCTTTCATACTGACGGCAAATGCAAGGTCTGTCTTTGACCTGCGTGCTCCCAGGGAGCTGATCGCTCTTGCAGGTCTTTTCGGCATGACCCGTGAAGAGGCCTTAAAGGGTATCAGTAGCACTCCAAAAAGGATCATATCAAAGAACAGGCACTCTTCTGATCATGTGTTTGATGGTGTAAAGATAGTGGACTCTCCTGTGGATATTGTCCTTGAAGGAGGTGGTGGGCAATGAAAGTGCTCCCTCCTACAATGCGTGAGAACAAAAGATACCTTGCATTTGAACTTATAGCAGAGGGCGATGTAAGCAGGGAAGAGCTTATCAGGGAAATATTCTCAGCATCAGGCAGTTTACTTGGTGACCTTGGTTCAAGTGAATGCAATATCTGGCTTTTTGCATTCGATGACCTTAAAGGCATAATAAGCTGTGACAGGGAACATGTCATTCAGACCCGTGCTGCTCTTGCTACAATAACCTATGTTAAAGGGAAAAGGGTCAGTTTTCATATTCTTGGTGTGTCCGGTACAGTTATTGGCGCAACAAAAAAGTATTTAGAGGGTGCAGATATATTTAATCCCGAAGAACAGTCACATATAAATGAATAGAAAGCATATTTCAGTTAGTTATCGTATATATTCTGTTATTTATAAATAAATCAGGAGATGAAGTGAAGATGCAAATGACACCACAGATGGGCTATGATCGTGCCATTACAGTTTTTAGTCCCGACGGACGTCTCTTCCAGGTAGAATATGCAAGAGAAGCAGTTAAGCGAGGTACAACCGCGGCTGGAGTAAAATCAAAGGACGGTGTGGTATTGCTTGTTGATAAAAGGATCACAAGCAGATTGATAGAAGCTGAATCCATTGAGAAGATATTCCAGATAGACGACCACATTGGTGTTGCTACTTCAGGGCTTGTTGCAGATGCCCGTGCTCTTGTGGACAGGGCAAGAGTGGAAGCCCAGATCAATATGGTTTCATATGACGAGCCGATAGGCGTTGAAGTAATCGCTAAGAAGATATGTGATCACAAACAAACGTATACACAGTATGGGGGAGTTCGTCCTTACGGTACTGCCCTCCTTATCGCAGGTGTTGATGATTCACGACCACGTCTCTTTGAGAGCGATCCAAGCGGCGCATTGCTCGAATACAAGGCTACGGCTATAGGGGCTGGCAGGAATGCCTTTATGGAAATATTCGAGGCTGATTACAGAGATGATATGGACATTGATGCTGCCATTATGCTTGGAATGAAGGCGCTTTATACTTCCACAGAAGGAAAGCTGGATGCAGCAACACTGGAACTTGGTGTTGTAACTCTGGAGGACCGCAAGTTCAGAAAACTTTCTGAAGAAGAGGTGGCAACTTTTGTTTCAAGGGTTCGTGAGGAGCTCAAAGATAGTGTGAAAGAACAAAAAGATGATTCAGACGGTCAGGAAGAAACAACTGAATAAAAATATCATTGATTCATGGGGTGAACTAACATGGTATCTCTTGATGAGTCGGTTATTGCAAGACTCAAGAAAGGAAAGAATAATTTTGAGGTCTTTGTTGAACCGGAAGGCGCATTTGCGCTTAAAAGGGGAGATAAAGCAAACATCGAGGATATAATAGCCGTAGAATCCGTATTCTATGATGCAAATCAGGGAGACCATGTTGCGGAGTCTGATCTTGTAAGCACATTTGGTACCAGCAATGTAATGGAGATAGCCAGACAGATTATCGAACATGGTGAACTCCAGCTTACCAAGGAGCAAAGAAAGCATATACTGGAAGAAAAGACCCGCAAGGTCATCAATATCATTGCCCAGAATGCTATCAACCCTCAGACAAAGGCCCCCCATCCCCCTGCCAGGATTGAAAAAGCAATGGAAGAAGCCAAGGTCCATATCGATCCCCTTAAAGGTGTTGATGAACAGGTGAATATTGTAATGAAAGCAATTCGCCCAATAATACCAATAAGGTTTGAGGAAGTTGATATTGCGGTCAAGGTCCCTGCAGAATACGCGGCAAAGGCTTATGGTGAGATCGCTAAGTTCTCAACCCTCGTCAAGAACGAATGGCAAAATGATGGTTCATGGGTTGCGGTTGTAAGAATGCCCGCAGGCCTGCAGAACGATTTTTATGGTCTTGTGAACCACCTGACAAAAGGGGATGCTGAAACTAAATTATTATGAGGCTGCATAATGGAGCGTGAAATTGTAATTCCGGGGCAGCTATTGTCCGAAAACAAGGCAGATTCCGGCCCAGGTACATATATCAAGGATGGGAAAGTCTATTCCCTTCTATACGGGGTAAAGAATGCCAAAAATAAGATATCTGTGATCCCTTTTTCCGGTAAATACATTCCATCACCCAGGGACTATGTGATTGGTACGGTCATAGAGGTGACCCCTTCTAACTGGATATTTGATATAGGTTCTCCTTATGATGGATTGCTGCACGTTTCGGAGTATCCCAGACGTGTGGATCAGGATAAGATGACTGAAATTATGGACTTTGGCAGTTCAGCTTTGCTTCGCATAAAAGATGTGAATTCATCCATGAAGGTAGAACTGACCATGAGGGAACGCGGTCTGAGAGCTCTGAATGTGGGCCGTGTAATTAAAGTAAATCCTGCGAAGGTCCCTCGTGTCATAGGACATGGGGGTTCTATGGTATCTTTACTTAAGAAGGAAACCAATTGCGAGATATTTGTGGGTCAGAACGGAAGGATATGGATCAGAGGTACAGATAGTGAAATGGACCTTCTCACAGAAGCTGTTGAGCTTATCATGAAACATTCTCATACATCCGGATTGAAGGATAGGATCTCCCATTTTTTGAAAGGTGGGAAAGATGTTGTTTCTGAGAAGGATGAAACTGTTTTAAACGAAGATCTCGCCAGCGATGCAGAAGATGAAAGCGAGATAAGGGAAGAAACATACAGGAAAGTGGATGCACTTCTGGAAGATGATGAATGATCCGGAAGTATCTATTTTTAATCAACAGGGAGAATGTGCGAACATTGGAGAATTAATATGAGTGATAAACCTGAAAAGTTCATTGATGAAAATGGATTACGTCTGGATGGCAGGCGTGTTGATGAGATAAGGCCTATGAAAATGGAGATCGGTGTACTCTCCAGGGCCGATGGTTCATGTTATCTGGAATGGGGGAAGAATAAGGTTCTGGCGGCAGTATATGGTCCGCGTGAGCTTCATCCCAGACGGCTGCAGAAATCAGATTCTGCATTGATCAGATACCGTTACAATATGGCTGCTTTCTCTGTGGAGGAGCGCATAAGGCCCGGACCAAGCAGAAGAAGTATTGAGATATCAAAAGTGAGCCGCGAGGCTTTCGAACCTGTAGTGATGACCCATCTTTACCCCGGGGCTGTTATTGATGTATTTGCAGAGGTGCTACAGGCAGACGCAGGTACACGCACAGCTGCTATTAATGCAGCTTCGATGGCGCTTGCTGATGCCGGGATCCCTATGAAAGGGTTAGTATCAGCATGTGCCGTGGGAAAGGTTGACGGTCAGCTTGTACTTGACCTGGATAAACCTGAAGATAACTATGGTGATGCTGATATCCCATTGGCCATGACCTCTGACGGTGAGATAACTCTTTTGCAGATGGATGGCGATGTAACACAGGAAGAGTTTAAAAAAGCAATTGAACTGTGCAAGGAAGGGTGTCGCCAGATACTTGAGATACAGAAAGAGACCCTGAAAAAGAAGTTCACCAGGCTGGAAGAAGTGGAAATTTCCGATGATGAGGAAGAAGTTGATGTTTCTGCTCTTGTAGAATCTACATTGGTTTCTGAAGACGAAGAAGATGTATCAGAGGATGGCGGGGAAGATATGGATATCGGGGATGATGAAGACCTCGAAGATGCAGATATGGAAGAAGACCTTGAAGATGCAGATATGGAAGAAGACCTCGAAGATACAGATATGGAAGAAGACCTCGAAGATACAGATATGGAAGATGAGGCAGAGTCCGGGGATGAGCAGCAAGACTCTGATGTCGATGGTCCTGATTCTGAAGATGATGAGGAAGAAGACGAACTTGACAAATCCTTCCTGGATCCGGAGGAAACAGATATTGAGGAAGATGAAGAAGAGATTGTCTGAGGTGTGATCATGGGTAATGAAGTAATGTCTGTACTTAAAAAAGATTATATTTACAACCTTATGCTCAAAGGAAAACGTCAGGATGGGCGTGCATTTGATGAGATAAGGGATATTGATCTGAAGACCAATGTTATAGAAAAGGCAGAAGGTTCCGCATGGATAAAGCTGGGTGAGACTGAGGTTCTTGTAGGTATTAAACTCCAGGTTGGTGCACCTTTCCCTGATTCTGCCGGAGAGGGTGTAATTATCACCAGCATGGAGTTGAATCCGATCGCTTCTCCTGACTTTGAGGCAGGCCCTCCTAAAGAGGGAGCTATTGAGATGGCCCGGGTGACAGACCGGGGAATCCGAGAATCAGGCGCAATTGATTTAAGCAAGTTGTGTATTACGGAGGGAGAAGAAGTCTGGATCGTATTCATCGATATCCATGTTCTCAATAATGCAGGGAACATTCAGGATGCTTCCTCTCTGGGTGCAATAGCTGCCCTGCTGACCACAACAGTTCCTGCTGGACGTGAGGGGCGCGGAGAGGATATGCCTATGCCTGTCAGGGACATGCCCATATCCGTTACTCTGGTAGACATGGGCGGCGAGATGATGGTCGACCCGGACCTTGATGAAGAGACTGTCTGTGACTCCCGCATAACGATAGTTTCCAATCAGGATGGCTCTATATCAGGAATGCAGAAGAGCGGAGATGGTGCACTTACCGAGGAAAAGCTGTTAATGGCAGTGTCACTGGCATGCCAGAAAGCATCCGAGCTAAGGGAAACCCATCTGCTGAACATTTGAATTCAAATTCAATATCATAAAATTCACATATTTCAAGGAGATAAGATTCATGGCAAAAAAGTACACGAGGAAAGGTCGTGTGACCAGGTCTGCCGGTAGATTTGGTACACGATATGGTAGGAAGGACCGTAAACTGGTAGCGGACCTTGAAGAAAAGATGCGGATGCCTCACAAGTGTTCCAACTGCGCACGCCCAACTGTCAAGAGGGTAGGTACAGGTATATGGAAATGTACCAAATGTGACTATACATTTGCAGGCGGCACTTTCCTGCCTCAGACCAATGTGGGTAAGACAGTCGCACGTTCGGTAAAGAAAGCTACAGAAGCATTAGAGTAGGTGAATATGGCCTATAAATGTACAAGATGCAAAAGGAATGTTGAGATCGATTATGAGTATACAGGTATCCGCTGTCCTTACTGCGGGCATCGTATCCTTGTAAAAGAACGTCCTACATCCATCAAACGCATCAAAGCAGAGTAGAAGAGATGCTGATCACTTCTTCTCGCAAACCTTCTGCCGGTACGCGTACTTTATGTAAGCATCTGGCATCTTTTTTCGGTTGTGAGTATTTCAACCGGGGTAAGATGGGTATGGGAGAGGTTCTAAGCCTTTCTCATGGCAAACCCCTTCTTATAGTGGGTGAATATCATGGTAACCCCGGAAGCATGGTCTTTTATGATCACGAAGGTTATTGTGTGTTGTCACTTCACATATCCGTGCTGTCCGCTCCGTCTTCACATACCCGGCATTCAGGCTCAATTGTCTCTATTGATGGGGATTGTGAGCTAGCTCATGCAATATGTGATCTGCTGTTCCGTGAAAAAGCCAATGATGTTTCTCCTTTATCCATGGCCATAGCCGGGGACCGGATAGATTTCAAGGAAGATGGGAACGATCTTTTTAGTCTGAGGATAAAAAGCCACAGGTTATATGACGGTGATTCAGATTGCAATTGATGTCACGGTCCGTATTTGAAACACCTGCAGCTCTTTCTATCTATCGTTCTTTGAAACCCGAACTTGAGACTCCTGTGACCGACAGATCCTCTATTGATATATATGCTGAAGGTTCATCCCTTTATCTTACAGTGCATTCTGAAGACCTGGTTGGCATGCGCTCGACACTTAATACCTGGCTCAGACTTATTCAGGTTGCATATGAAACAGCTGCATGCCTTGAATAACCCGGGCGAACTTACCATTCTCTTTGGCCCGACTTCCTGCTGGTCGTATGGCAATATTTTTTTAGAAGTACTTATAGAAACATTAAAATCACTTCAGGTTAATTGGTATCCCAGGTGAAACCAAATGAGTACGCAAATACCCCCGCAGATACAGAATCAACTGGCCCAGTTGCAGCAGGTACAGCAGCAGGCCCAGTCTCTTGCTATGCAGAAATCCCAGATGGAGTCCATGCAGAAGGAGTCCCAGATGGCACTGGAAGAACTGGACAAACTTCCTGAAGATGTCGTTATTTACCGCACGGTCGGTGAACTGCAGATAAGGTCCAGCAAGGAAGAGGCCGTTTCTAAATTGAATGAAAAGGTAGAAACACTTTCACTCAGGCTTCAATCCATCTCCAGACAGGAAGAGAGGATTTCCAAGCGTTTCACACAACTTCAGGAACAAATCGAACAATCCATGGGGAACCAGGCTCAGTAAGCCTGTTCTCTGTGTTGATGACATTGCCTTGTATCCATACCGGTAATGTCAGAGGTTTCTATGCAAGTTGAAGAAACGGAGTTTTTTAATAAGCTTCTGGATTACCATAGTATCCTTTATCTTTGTCATCGTAATGCCGATCCGGACGCCATAAGCAGTGCTTTTGCCCTTTCTGAGGCCCTTGGTGGGACTATAGGTCTTGTGGATGGTTGTAACAGGGTTGCTTCACTCCTTATTGATAAACTCGATATTCCTGTGGTTGAAAGACCAGATCCTGCCAAGTATGATATTACTCTGGTAGTTGATACTTCCACCAGTTCACAGCTCAATGACATCAAACTTGGCAAATACTGTGTGATCGACCATCATGCAACCACGGCCCTCATTGAGAATGCCGAATTCTATCTGCATCGCCATGCAACATCCACTGCAGAGATGGTATTTGATATCCTGCGGTCCATGGGTGCGCCTATTATGCGTCGCACTGCCATGGGACTTTTGACAGGCATTATCACAGATACGGGACATTTCAAGCATGCTACGCAGGATACGTTCAGAACCGTCTCCGAGATAATTGCTTTAAGCGGGGTTGAATATGCAGAAGTTCTGGAAATGATGGCAGCAACTCCCCAGGATATATCAATGCGTATCGCGATGCTAAAATGTGCAACAAGAGCCACCATTGAACGAATTGATGACTGGCTGCTTGTAGATTCGCATGTAAACTCTTTTGGTGGGTCTGCTTCTTCAATGTTTTTGAACATTGGTGCGGATGTGGCTTTGATAGGTACTTCCCGGGATGCCAACATAAGGGTTAGCGGCAGGGCTAAACGTGAAGCTGTCGCGGCGGGTGTGAACCTTGGCAGGATCATGGAGGATATAAGCCAGAACTATGATGGCACAGGAGGAGGTCATGCGGGAGCGGCCGGTATAGATGTTGTGGCTGATATGGCTACCATCATCGACGAGTGCAAGATAAGGATACGAGATATCCTGAAAGGCAAACCCAATCCTTCTATATGTGATTCATTGAACGAAGAAAATGAATGAACTAAAAAGGGGCAATCAGATGATAGAGTATTGGAACCCATTGGTTGAAAGAATGCCAGTTGATGAAATGGAAAAGATGCAGGAGAGCAAACTAAGGAATCTGGTCAGTTATGTTTATAAGCATTCTGATTTCTATAAGAAAAGATTTGATGACGCAGGTGTTAAGCCAGAGGACATACGTACACTGGATGACCTGAAGAAACTGCCCTTTACGTACAAATCAGACCTGAGGGATACCTATCCTACAGGAATGTTCTGTGTACCTAATGAACAGCTGGTTCGTTTCCACGTATCTTCCGGAACCACTGGTAAACCCACTGTTGTCGGTTACACACACAATGATGTGAAGGAATGGTCAATTTCCCTTGCAAGGGCGCTGACCTCAATTGGTGTAGGCCGCGGGGACGTCATACAGGTAAGTTATGGCTATGGCCTGTTCACAGGCGGTCTGGGCCTGCATTATGGGGCAGAGGAGGTGGGTTCCACAGTCCTTCCCACAAGTTCCGGGAACACCGAAAAACAACTTGAGCTGATGCAGGATCTCAATACAACTGTGATTGCCTGTACTCCTTCTTATTTCCTCTTCATGAACGAGGTCGCCAACCAGGCCGGTGTAAGCATACAGCAAAATACAAGACTGCGTGCAGGCATATTCGGTGCAGAGCCGTGGTCTGAGGAGATGAGGGTCAGGATCGAGGAAGCAACAGGTATCAAAGCCTATGATGTATATGGCACATCTGAACTTAGCGGCCCCCTGTTCACCGAATGCCAGTATCAGGATGGTATACACATCTGGGCGGACCAGTTCCTTATTGAGGTCATAGACCCGGAGACAGGAGAGCAGCTGGGCGATGGCGAGCGTGGAGAGCTTGTGATAACCACACTTGCCAAGGAAGCACTTCCTCTTATCAGGTATCGTATAGGTGATATCACAGTGATCAACAAAGAGCCATGCAGATGCGGACGCACCCATCCACGTATTATGAGGGTGCTGGGACGTGCAGATGATATGCTCATCGTGCGTGGTATAAATGTGTTCCCCGGCCAGGTTGAGTCAGTGTTGATGACCATTCCTGAGGTAGGTGAGCATTTCATGATAATTGTTGACAGGGTGAACGAGCTTGATGCCATGAAGGTCCAGATAGAGATGACCGATGAAGCATTCAGTGACAAGGTCAATGATATCATAACACTGGAAAAGAAGGTGGAAGCTTCACTGAAGAACGTACTTAATCTTGCTGTGAAGGTCGAGCTTGTTGAAAAAGGCACTATTCCAAGGTCAATGGGAAAGGCCAAAAAGGTGATAGACAACAGAAAGTTATAAACCGTCCTAATGCGTAACTTTCAATATAACTTTTAATAAGATTTGAGGTGCTAATATGGAAGACAAGATCATCAAACAGATTTCCCTTTTTGCTGAGAACAAACCCGGTCGTCTTGCTAACATAGCAAAGAACTTCAGGAATGCAAGTATCAATATAAGGGCCTTCACTATAGCTGAGGCCGGAGACTTTGGGATTATCAGGATGGTTGTAGATAAACCGGATACAGCCCATCAGGTACTTCATGATGCCGGTTTCACAGTTTCTGAAACCAGTGTGCTGGGCATTGAAATGGAAGATGTTCCCGGTGGACTGGGAAAGATAGCTGATGTGCTGGGTGAGAAGAACATCAATATTGACTATGCCTATGCTTTTGTAACAAAGACGGAAAAGGCCCTGCTAATTCTCAGGGTCAGCGATATCCGGGCAGCTGTAGAGGTTCTTGATGGTGCCGGTATCAAGCTGATAGACATGGCAGATATCCAGGAGATATGATCTTCAGGATATCACTCTTTTTTTAGTCCCAATCCCGTCATTTTAAACTCATCCATTCTTTTTTCAGCATAATTCTCATTTTTAAGGTATGCCTGGTTATCAGTTTTACCGGGGTATGGTTTATCATCGAATTTCATCATAATCCTTCGAGAACTATATATATTAATTGTATCAAATAAATACGTATGTCAAAGGAAGGGGACCTATCAGTATATTTACTTGAAAACCTTCATCAAATAGCTGAAGAAATAGTGGAGATGCAGTACCAGCAAATGCCTGCTATTGATTCACAATATGGTGATGCAGGGAGAAAGAAGAATGTAGAGGATGTGAAATATCATCTCAAATTTCTGGTAAATGCCTATAATTATGAAAGTCCTGAACTGTTTGGAAGCTATACAGAGTGGCTAGGGATCCTTTTTAAACACCTTGACTTCTCAACTTCTGACATGGTTCTGAATATGCAGATCACAAAAGAAGTGCTTGCATCATATTTTGATCCGCATGTCCGGTCAAGTCTCTTTGACATTCTTGATCTGGGAATAAGCAGGCTTTCTGAAGAACCTTCAGATATATCGTGCTATCTCGAAAAGAGCCGGATGCCAGAACTTGTGAGGGATTATAGTACATACCTTCTCAACAATGATGTAAGGGCTGCCTATGACCTGATAATGGAAGCTATCAGGGATGGTACGGAACTGAAGGAAATATACCTCAATGTTTTCCAGTGTTCCCAGTATGAGATAGGCAGATTATGGCAGATGAATGCAATAAGTGTTGCAAGGGAACATTTTTGTACTGCTGCTACCCAGAAGATCATGGCACAACTTTATCCTTACATGTTCTCCGGCTCATCCAACGGCCGGAATATGGTGGCTGCATGTGTTGGCAATGAGCTTCATGAGATGGGCATAAGAATGGTTGCAGACTTCTTTGAGATGGACGGATGGAACTCACATTATCTCGGTGCCAATACCCCATCCAGAAATATCATAGGGGCTGCAGCTGAAGAAAAAGCAGACCTTTTACTCTTATCGGTGACTATGATCTCACACCTTGACCATCTCAGGGATGTCATAAGTAAGATAAGGAAAAACGATAAAACAAAAAATATCAGGATAATTGTCGGCGGATACCCTTTCAAAGTGGATGGTTCTTTGTGGAGAAAGGTAGGTGCAGATGCATCTGCACGCAATGCCCAGGAGGCTGTGAGCATCGCCAATGCTATGTAAAATTTAGTTGTAAACCAATAGTTATCTTCTCATAATGCATGCAATAATTGAGATATATGTCGTATCGACACATGGGTGTTAAGATGCCCTCTATTGATGAACAGGAGAGTACTACCATCAAGTCACCGGATATTCCTGTTTCATGGCAAGCTATGCCTGAAGAGGATATATTGGACCAGATAAGCAGGCTTAACAATGAACTGGTAAATGCCCACCGGGAGCTTGTTAAGAAGAACAGGGAGATAGCCACCCAGAAAGAGCGCTTCAGGCAGATCATTGAACATATAAGCGATTCTCTGGTGATCATCGATCAGGACATGAAAGTGCTTTTCATGAACGGGCCTTGTAAAAGTATGCTCGGGTCAGAAGAACGGGACTTCACAGGAATGGACATATGTGACCTGCTAACATTGAAATATCCGCATAGCAATGATCGGTTTGACATTGCAGGTTCATGTGATCCTGTAAAAAATGATAACTCTTTTCAAGCGGATATGGTACTTCTTCGGGAACATGGCAATGAACTGCATGTGGAAATAAGCCTGTCTAAGATATCAACTTATAGCAACTTTGGCAGTGACATGCTGCTTGTCATGCATGATATCGATCAGAGGAAGAAACTGGAATACAGGCAGGCTGAGATCAATGATTTCCTCAGGGTTATCAATAGCATATTGCGGCATGATATATCCAATAATCTCACAATAATGGGCATGTCTGTTGATCTTATGAAAACTCCCGGGAATGAAGAAATTGCTGCAAAGGCACTAAAATGCATAGATAAATGCACATCCCTGATAACGAGGATGCAGGATCTTGAATCCGCCCTTTTTAAGGACTACACGCTGCGGCCCTTCAATGTCAGGGATGTCGTATCTTCAGTTATCGAGAACTATGATATAGGTTTCAATGTAGAGGGAAAAGCTACTGTAATGGCTGACGGGGCATTGTATTCTGTTTTTGACAACATAATTAACAATTCTATAGTACACGGTCATACAGAGCTAATAGAAGTTGTTATTGTCAAAACCGGGGATTTTTGCAGGATTGAAATCAAAGATCATGGGACGGGTATACCTTCATCTATTATGGGCAAAGTGTTTGAAGAAGAGTTCAAATATGGTTCCAGTGCACATACAGGTCTTGGACTGCACATTGTCAAAAAGGTTATTGAACGATATGGCGGAGAAGTGCATATTACTGCAAATAAGCCTGCAGGAACGGTTCTCATTTTAAAGTTACCTTTATCCGATCCATAACTATCCTCTAATGATGTCATTGTATGTCATTGTATGTCATTGTATGTCATTGTATGTCATTGTATGTCATTATGAAGGATTCTCTGCCGGTATCTATTTAAATTAGAATGTAAACCACCATTAATTTATATTACCTGTTGTCATTCCCATTGAAATGACGGATGCTACCGATGTAAATGGGGCTAACGGGCACAGGTCAAAACTTGGCGGTTCCCATACAACTATAATTGGCGGTCGCATTGGTAAAAAGATAGTATCTTTATTGAGCCGCCATCCTGAGGTCAAAAAAATAATACCTTCAGTGATAACTGTCAAAGGAAAAGGTAATTCCGGAGGCATGTTGAACGCCAGGGTACAGCGACCGGATGAACGGGGTAACCTGAGGCTTTTGATCTCACATGGTACTTCCTTCCAGGAACTGAGGATAATCACAACAGTTGGCAGTTTTGAAGAAGGGGAGCGTATCATGGAAGAGCTTAATTCTTTACTAGTTGATGAATAAGGTGTTATATTATGTTCATTGGTATTGATCATGGTACGACTGCAATGCGTTTTGCTGCACTTTTTCCACAAAGCGGGAATATACTGAAATTGGAGATACCAAGGACCGATGCAGCAAATATGAGTGAGTCCCGTCTGGTCTCAACCATCGGATCAACATTTGGGATAAGGGTTACTGATATCTCTCTGATGGCTGTGACATATTCCATGGGGGATGGTATCCGGGATATTGAGGATATCAGGAATGTGAAGAACCGGGGAGTAAAAAGCATAGAAGGCGCCGGTAAGAAAACAGGCGGTGGAGGGCGTGTATTTGATAGCATCAGGTCATCGGGTATTCCGGCAGTGGTAATACCTGGCATTCATGAGGGAAGTGGTACCGATCCGCGGCTCAATATATTCTCTCATTCCACAAGCCCTGAGAAAGTGGGCATCGCATATCATGCATATTCGCTTGGTCTTACTGATTTTGTTCTCTCTGACATAAGTTCCAATACTGTTACTCTGGGTGTTGCAGGTGGAAAACTTATTGGTGCAATTGATGCATGTATCTTTGCTCCGGGCCTTCAGCACGGTCCCCTGGATGTACAGGCACTGCGTGATGTGGATGCAGGGAAGATGAGCGCCAATGAAGCTTTTGTACATTCCGGTGTACTCAAACATACTCCTTTCTCAGACAGGCACCAGCTCATCAGGGCTGCTGAGGATAAAGACCCCCGTGCCATTCTGGCACTGGACAGCATAGCGCTTTTTGCAGCCATGGAGATTGCCGGTATGCAGCTTTTGCTGAAGGACCATGGTTCAAAAGGTGAGATTATCGTAGAGGGTTCGGTGGGCGAGATCCCTTATGTTGTGCAGAGGATAGAGAAGCACCTTGATGTCAGGGTCCGTGTGCTGGACTGGTGGAGTGCAGCTCTTGGATGTGCTGAGATAGCCCGGGATATTCATGCAGGTTCAAGGGATATCCTTGGTCTGAATGTCAACTTTGATAAAGATGTGACAGATACATGATGTTTGCTATTTCAAATTTGAAATTATAAATTTAAAACAATATATTATATAATATATATCACAGGGAAAAGGGAAGAGAGGAAAGTGAAGTATTAATGCTCGCGGTGTTTCTGACTTCAGTATTTTGTACATTTTCCTTCAATGTAAACAACTGAAACACCTTTTGTTCCCAGCTTTTGTTCTATCACGTCTTTAAACATGTTCTCTGTCTCAATGCTCCCATCAAAGCTCATGCACCGGTCAATATCAATAACGGTTGTGTCGGGCACAAGCACTTTCACCACTTCAAGCAGGTCCGGGGCCAGCTGTCCTCCTGTCATTGCAGCTATTTCATTACGCAGTATGAATACAAGAATATCAAAACCGCCGTATACGGCATTAATAAGGCCAGTTATCCCCGAATGTGCAAGTCCGAAGTCCCCTATTACAGCCACTCCCTTTCCGGGAAAACCGCAGGCTGTGGAAATCGCACCACCCAGTGAGAATCCGGTGTTGACTGCAGTTAGTGGCTGCGGTGCTGTCCGTATGGAGCAGCCCATGTCCCCGGCAACCGGCTCGATATCATGCAGCACATTATAGAGTGGCATGAACGGACAGTCGCTGCAGATGGGTCTTGAACCCCTGGCAGCTATGGTCTGGATGTCTGTGTACTTTGAGACCCTATCCATGTCGATGTTCTCCAGGGCAAACTCTATGTGTTCTTTTTCGATCATGCCCACAGGCAAATGACCGCTTTTTTTGCCAAGGATCCTGTCATGGTTGCATGTGCTGACATAAGATTCTATGAAAGCCTCGCTTTCTTCCACAATAAGCACACGCTCGTGTTTGTCAATGAACTGCATGATAATGTTTTTGGGCAGTGATGTTACAAGGCCAAGGGCAAGATGTGAGCAGCCTGAATACACCAGTTGCGTGGATAGTATTTCATCCACTATTGATGAGGGGTAACCTGATGATATTATCCCGACCTTTTCCCCGCTCATTGATACGCGATTGAACCGTGAGTTCTCAGCTTCATACATCATCAGGGGTTCTGTGAAGATGTGGAAACGCTGATGCTTCCCGTGCATGGTGAATTTCCACATTTCTCTGTCAAACTTCTTCCCAGGGGTCCCAGCTCCTGTTTTTCCGTGTACTGTCCTTCTGATTCTCCTTATGCCCTGTTCAGCTTTTTCCAGCCTGTCAGTTATACGCATAATTACAGGAACTCCTGTTTCTTCACAAAGACCGAATGCCCTGTTCAGTGAGTCGTAAGCATCCTGGGGGGTGGCGGGGTCAAAGACAGCGGTCTCAGCCAGTGCTCCGTAGAACCTGGAATCCTGCTCGTTCTGTGATGCCTTTGCTCCGGGATCGTCCCCTGCAAGTATGACAAGCCCTGCACCGATGGTGTGCATCATTGCAGTCATGAGGGGGTCTGCAAGCACGTTCATACCCACGTGTTTGACCAAAACCATGGACCTGCGTCCAGTGACCGAGGCTCCCAGTGCAGCCTCAAGGGCCGCTTTCTCATTGGTGAACCAGTTGATCTGGTAAGAGCCGGAATCCTTTTCCTTGAAAAAGAGGTCTGCAACTGCAGTAATGGGGTATCCGGCAACAGCAGTAATGAACCTTACATCGCTGTCAACAGCTGCAAGGCGGATTGCTTCAAGGCCGGTGATCTCCCTTTCAGTTGTCATGTTTCTCTGTTTCTTGCTGCATTGTTAATCAAAGCTGTGCATCCAGCCTGACCGATTCATCAGGCCTGGCAAACCATGCCAGTGCAGCCAGTGCACCGATGATGCCGTTGCCGTCAAGCCATATATCCACGTCGTTGTCCTCTGCACACTGCAGTGCATATTCCTTTGTGAGCTCCCTGCTGCGGCATTGTTTGCTGTACTCGTTCATTTTCTTTGCATCAAAGTCAGAGAGCACAACCATTCCGGTCTCTTCAGAGACACTATATTTCAGGAGCGCTGCCTTTATGCTCTCAAGTAACTCCTGTTTCACGTCCTCATTCACACATCCGAATTCCAGCACTGTGGACACACAGTTCTGCGTCCTTGCCGATACCGGAAAAAGCTGTACCAATGAGTGGGAGAGGTAAACGGATCCTATGCAGTCCAGCTCCTTTGCAATATTGTGGGTCAGGGTCCAGGTGGCCCCCTCTTCCTTGGTGTCTGTGTCGTCGATACCAATGAGCACTCTCTCTCTTTTCGGGACCACGATAGTCCCTTTTGCAGACCTCCCGCCACCGGATTCTGTATAGTTGCAACACAGCACACCCTCAGCGAACGCCCTGCATCTGGTGGCGCCGACCCCTCCTCCTCCAAGTCCGGCATATGTTATGCGGACCTCATCTCCTTCCACGACCACAGCTTCAATTCCCGCGGCAGCCCGGGACGGCTTAAGCTCGAGGGTGGACGTGCCGGTCTTAACAGTGTAGCGTATCATGTTCCCGATCGAACGCGTCTTCAGGATGAGCGGTGAGTGTGAATAATGGAACTTGGACCATGCAGCACCACCATAACAATTGCTATGCTCAATGATCTCCGCATACTCATTGTTCCTGTCGCATATTGCATATATGCCCCTGTACGGAGTGGTATAGGGGTCATTGAGTTCTATCTCTTTCATTTGCGTGTTAATTGCAGGTCAATAGTTTAAATGTTTTGTTTGTGGCTTTAAGTGTAATGCCAGGATTGCGGAACAACGGCAAAATACCCGAATTCCCGACAATCGCACTGCCCATGCTCGCAATCATCGGGCTGGCATTGATTTTCAGGAGAAAGGAGTGATCTGATTCACTCTTTGCTTTTTATTGCTGCGCTCTTTTTTTATAGGAATTATGCTTTTTTGGAAATCGCCGGTTATGATCGGCGAAAATGGATAAAATCACCGATTATAATCGATGATTTTATCTGCCTTGACTACAAATAAGTCGTTATGGAACAAGCTGTGACAGGGATACTGGAAAAGCAGAATCCCTGGTGGTTCGGGAAAAGCTACAGTACCGGGATTCCCCGTTTGCAGTACTATCCCCGCTTATCGAACTATATGGGTACGGAAGAGATACTGCTGATACTCGGTGCCAGAAGGACCGGCAAGTCAACGCTGGTACACCAGCTCATCAGCAGTCTAGGGCTTCCTGAAGATGAGGCTGCCTCGATCCTTTACATGAACCTTGACGAGCCTTTGTTCCAGAGCCGGTCTGAGACGGCTGATCTTCTTGCAGGCATCATCGAGGACTACATCGCATCGACTAAGAAAGAGAGATACTACATCTTCCTTGATGAGATACAGAACTTCAGGTACTGGACGCAGACCCTGAAAACCTTATATGATACGGACAAGCGCCTGAAATTCGTACTGATGGGCTCGACATCATCCTTGCTTAAGAAGGAGACGATCACCCGGCTGTCAGGCAGGTATCTTGCTGTAACCGTCTTTCCCCTTACGTTCAAAGAGCATCTGGATTTCAAAGACCTCAAAAGGCTCAGCTCCGCAGAAAAGAAGCAGGTGTTTGAGGAGTATCTGAGGCATGGTTCATTTCCCAGGATATCCCTGGAAGAGGACAACAGCATAAAAGAAGAGCTTTTGAAGAACTATTATGAGACCATATACCTGAAAGACATAATATTCCCCCATAAACTGAGGAATAACCGGGACATAATAAACCTGCTGTATTTCACTATCTCAAATGTCGGCAAGCCCTTTTCCTACAACAGCCTGGCAACTGCCCTGGAGATATCCCCGGACACGGTAAAAGAGTACCTGGGCTATGCAGAGGACTCATACCTGCTATACTCCATAAACAAATTCGATTTCTCCATCCGCAAACAGCTTGCGAACCCCAGGAAGCTATATTGCCTGGACACGGGTCTGATAAATGCGGTATCTTTCAGGTTCTCGGAAAATTACGGCAGGCTGCTTGAGAACCTGGTTTTCGTGGAGCTCAAAAGAAGGCAGCATGAGGTCTACTATCATAAAGGGGCGCAGGAATGTGATTTTATCATAAAGGAAAATGACAGGATAAGCACTGCCATCCAGGTGACAAAGGAGCTGAATTTCGAGAACCGAAGACGTGAGTTCGAAGGATTGACCGGGGCAATGAATGAGTACGGCCTGAACGAAGGTCTCATCCTCACAAAGGATACGGAAGAACTGGTCGAAATGGACGGCAGGAAAATAGTCGTCAAGCCTGTGTGGAAGTGGCTGCTGGAATAAGGGAATCGCCGGTTATGATCGGCAAAAATGGGCAAAATCACCGATTATGATAGATGATTCTGTAGTATGAAGGAATTTTGTTGTTCTTTTTGCAGTCTTGGCTCTGTTGAGATCCCGCCAGTTGCAACTTTAAGGTCAGAGTTAGTAGTTGGCCAGTTGATCTACCGGAAGTCATGAATAAATGATCCATCCCGAAGGGTTCGGCGAAGCCGGCGTTTTCCCACAAGACGAACAGGAATGATCCGCAGACTGCTATTTGAATCACTTTCTTGACAGGACCTCTGTGTAAATCTAACTATCCCTTCAAAATCTGCAGCTTGAATGATGAAATAATTCCATAGTCTTCGGTCCGGCAGCGAAAGAACGTGCCGCCTGCGGCGGATGGTTGCGTTTGTTATGTTGATCGTTTTCTGCAGAGCCTGCTTTACCTATCTCACATACCCCTCATCTTTCAGACTCACATACCTGCCGTCCCCGATGACCACGTGATCCAGCACGTCGATGCCCAGCAGCTTGCCGCCTTCCACGAGTTTTTCGGTAACTGCGATGTCCTCCCTGCTGGGTGTGGGATCGCCGGAGGGGTGGTTGTGCGAGAGTATGACCGAGGCGCAGGACTCCATGAGGGCGGCCTTGAAGACTTCCCGTGGGTGGACGATATTTGCGTTCAGGCTGCCGATGGATATTATCTCCTCCCGCAATACCTGGTTCTTTGTGTCAAGGAGCAGGGCTACAAGCCTTTCTCGTTTATGCTCCCGCATCCTGGGGTAGAGCAGCGAGTAAACATCTGCCGGGGACCTGATCTTGCGCCTGGGCTCGTCACTGAATCCCTCAAGCTTGCGGGCAAGCTCGAACACGGCAGATATCTGGGCTGCCTTGGCACTGCCGATGCCGTGGATCTGCGTGAGCTTGTTTATGTTTGCCTGGCTGAGCTGTTTGATATTGTACTCCGAGAATATGCGGCTGCACAGGTTGATGATGTTCTCCTTCTGTGTCCCGGTCCTCAGGATGATGGCCAGCAGTTCTGCATTTGAAAGTGCCTCTGGGCCGTATTTGAGCAGCCTTTCACGTGGCCTTTCATCTTCAGGCATGTCATGGATGCGTATCTTGTACTCGCTAATGCTATTCATTGCAAAGGCTACAATACTGGTGGGATATAAATTAATCGTAATTAACCTATTATAAATTTCATTGAATCTAAAAAATGATCTCTATGAATGACCTGTTTCTATGGGTCTGGTTGTGTACTTATATCATAGGATCGCATAAACAACTGCATGAAAGTCATTTGTGTTGCAGGTTATAAGAATTCAGGCAAGACAACCCTGGTTACCCGTCTTGTTAAAGCACTTTCCATAAAAGGCTCTGTGGGTACGGTTAAACAGATGCTGCACCATCGTTTCGATCAGGCGGACACCGACACCGGCAGGCACTTTGATGCAGGGGCGGATGTGGTTGCTGCCATCACAGAGAGCGAACTTGTCACAATCAAAAGGAACCCTACCCTTGAGGATGCCCTTGATGCACTTGCAGACAGCGGCGTAGATTTTGCCATCGTCGAGGGAGCAAAGAGCAGCTACCTTCCCAAGATATTCCTGGGTGCGGCAGAGGATTCCGATAAGATCCAAAACATCATTTTAAGCCTGCCTGTAAGATCGGACTGGGACATCGATGCCCTGGCAGACCTTATACTTGAGCAGCCCGAATGGGTGACTCTCAACTCTCTTATCAGAAAGGTCCGCTCAAATCCTGATATATGTCTCTCAGGCGGTATAGCGACATTTACAGGGATAGTCCGGCGTGTAAGCGGGGATGTGGAGACAACTGCGATCGATTTTGAAAAATACGAAGGTGTTGCGGAAATGGCCATTGAAAGGATATGTCAGCAACTCCGGGAAAAGGATGATATCATAGACGTGCTCATCCATCACAGGACCGGTCTTATAAGGTCAGGGGAGGACATCGTCTACATAGTGGTTGCAGCAGCTCACCGCAAGGAGCTCTTTGAAACCCTGGTCGAGGCCCTTGAACTCATCAAGGAAGAAGTGCCCATATGGAAAAAAGAATACACTATAAATGGTGATTTCTGGGTGCACGACAGATCAGGGGAATGACCGGATAGTTTTGGTATTGTCTGGTAGGTATTGTCTGGTATTATCTGCATTTTATCCTGAGGAGTTTTCTACCGGTTCTTCAGTCCCATGCGCTCATCGATCTCTTCTGCGATTATTTCAAGCTCCTGGAATATGCGCTCAGAGTCCTTCTTCATTTCCCGGACTGCGGCCTTAAGGCTTCCTCCCCGCAGGTAAAGTGCACGCTTCTGCCTGTATATAAGGCCTGAATTGATGAGGTTCCTTATATGGTGGTTAACCCTTGAAAGGTTCACATCCAGATTCTCTGCAATTCCATCAGATGATATTTTTTCCTCTTTTGTGGAAAGTTGATCCAGCAGGTCAAGAACTATCTGTGTGGCAATATTCTCTGTGTCCCTTCCGGAGGACAGTCCGAAACTGTTACAGAACCAGCGGACATCCTCTTCCAGTTTTTTCTCCCTGGGTTTTTCCAGGTTTATCAGGATTATCTGCTGTGGCATAGAATCTCTTTATTGTACTGGGTATATATAAAGCTTATTGATATTTTATCGATATCATATCGATAATACAAAAACCAATGATATTTTATGCAACATGTTTATATACGAGATTGACAATACTATTGCTCAGTTGACCGGAATCCTCCGGTCATGTCATTGGAGGAAATCGACGATGATAATCAGACCAATCGGTGAAAGAGTATTGATCAAATCTATCAAAAAGGCGGAAGTGACAGAAAGCGGGATATACATCCCGGATTCCGCGCAGGAAGAGAAAAAAGAAGGCATAGTCGTTGCAGTGGGCACCTTTGAAGATGGAAAGGAGCTTCCAATAAAAGCAGGTGACCATGTGCTCTATGGCGGATATAAGAGTGATGAGATCGATGTGGACGGAGAGTTACACCTGTTCATCGATTTTAAGGATGTCTTGGCAGTCATTGAAAAATAAAGTGGACAGAGGGAATATACAATGTCAAAACAGATAATGTTCGATGAGGATGCACGCAAAGCATTGTTAAACGGTGTTGACAAGGTAGCGAACACAGTAAAGATAACACTTGGTCCGAAAGGTCGCAATGTGGTGCTTGACAAACCAGGCAATCCGGTAGTGACCAATGATGGTGTCACCATTGCAAAGGAAATAGAACTTAAGGACAAGTTCGAGAACATGGGTGCAAAACTTGTCAAGGAGGTTGCGTCAAGGACCCAGGACAATACCGGTGACGGAACAACCACTGCAACCCTGCTTGCCCAGTCCATGATAAGGGAAGGCCTGAAGAACATCAGTGCAGGCGCAAACCCCATTGAGGTCAAGAAAGGTATTGAAAAAGCAACTGAAAAGGTAGTTACACACCTTAAGGAAAAGAGCCAGGATGTCAAGGATAAAGAAAAGATCCTGCAGGTTGCAACGATCTCGGCCAACAATGATGAGGTTATCGGCGCATTGATTTCCGATGCCATGGAGAAGGTAGGATACAACGGTGTCATTACCGTTGAGAACTCCAAGACCATGGAAACACATCTGGATGTTGTTGAAGGTATGCAGTTTGACAGGGGTTTTGTCTCACCGTATATGGCAACTGATCACGAGAAGATGACCTGCGAGTACGAGGATCCCTACATCCTCATAACTGACAGGAAGATCAGTACCATGAACCAGATAATCCCTGTGCTTGAGAAGGTGGCCAAGGAAGGCAGCCCGCTTATCATAATTGCACAGGATGTGGAAGGTGATGCACAGGCAGCACTCATACTTAACATAATCCGTGGTTCACTGCGGGTCTGTGCCGTCAAGGCCCCTGGCTTTGGTGATGAGCAGAAGGAGATGCTTGAGGACATCGCAGTTCTCACCGGTGGCATGGTCATCAGTGAAGATAAAGGCATGAAACTTGAGGAATTCTCTGAGAACATGCTTGGAAAGGCTCGTAAGGTCAACGTTGACAAGAACAAGACAACAATAATCGAAGGCAGGGGTGACAGGGCAGCGATAGAGGGGAGGATGAAGCTTATCGAATCCCAGATAAAGGTCACGGATGCGGAGTTCAAGAAAAAGGAGCTCAAGAAGCGTCTTGCAAAACTTGGTGGCGGTGTCGCTGTCATTAAGGTCGGTGCAGCAACCGAGACCGAACTCAAGGAAAAGAAGATGAGGATCGACGATGCCCTGAATGCCACCAAAGCTGCAGTTGAAGAGGGTGTGGTCACAGGCGGCGGTATCTCATTGTTCCGTGCATCTTCAGTACTTGATGCTCTTGAGCTTGAAGGTGAGCAGAACATTGGTCTTAAGATCGTCAAACGTGCACTTGAGGAACCTATCCGCCAGATAGCCCTGAATGCAGGAAAGGACGGTGCTGAGGTCATTGCTCAGATAAGGTCCGAGTCTGATGACCAGTACGGTTACAACGCCAAAAAAGACAGTTTCGAGAACCTCTTTGTGGCCGGTGTTATCGACCCGACAAAGGTTGTCAGGAGCGGATTGCAGAATGCAGCATCCATTGCAGGGATGATACTGACAACCGAGGCTGTAGTTACCGACTTTGACGATGAGAAAGATGACAGGACTCCGGCGATCATTATCTGATCGCTTTTCCTCATTTATTTTTCACAAAGATACATGCAAAGACTGAAGTGAAAACAGGAGGGATTCCGGAAAAAGCTGTGATGTAAGAAGGACCAAGAGTAGAATAAAAGATAGATGTCAAGTGATGAATTTGAATGATGAATCTGAAAGATGAATCTGAAATCAATAAAGAACAGAAACACGAACAATGAATAGCTGAATATCCATAAGCTAAAAGGAGTGATAGTATGAGATTTGGTTTGACAAAAGTGACACCAGCAAGAGGTGGACTATGGAATCCTATGGAAGAGATAGTGCAGATGCAGGACATGCTGAACAATATGTTCAAGGAGAGAAGCTTCGGGGAGCATTGGTCAGAAACCGGAATACTGGCGCCACTTGTGGATGTTAAGGATGAGGGTTCCGATATCCTGGTAAAGACAGACCTTCCGGGAGTTGAGAAAGGTGATGTTGACATTGATGTCAGCGACAACATGCTGACCATATCGGCACAACGCAGCGCCAGCACAGAGGAAAAGGAAGAAGGTTATTTGCGCAGGGAGAGGACCTACAGCTCATTCTCAAGAACGGTTTCACTTCCCGAAGCGGTCACGACTGATGGTGCAAAAGCTAAACTTGAGAATGGTGTGCTTACAGTGACCCTGCCAAAGATGCAGATCGAAGAAAAGAAGAAGATACTCATCGAATGATTCATCATTAATGGTCCGGGTATCATTCAGACTTCAGTATCAGTGAATTATCACCGGGGATGCCTGTGTGCTCTGCAAAACAAAACAAATTCAGGCATCCCTTTTATCATTCCGGGCAGGCATGTCCCCATAAAAACGTGTCAGAGGGCTGTTCAGTGTAATGGCAGTGGAAGATAATCTGTCAATGCATGTCAAAAGTAATTTAAGTCAATCATTCAAAGTTAGAATGATAATGTTGATTGCATAATGTTGATCACACAGATCACACGAAATTAAAATTGCGGGATAATGTGGGATAAAATATCCCGGGGAGTATATTATTATGGATCTTAACCGTTTCACACAAAAAGCCCAGGAAGCTGTCCAGGGCTCAGGTACGATTGCTGCCAGGTACAGGAACCAGCAGATAGATTGTGAACATCTGTTGCTTGCACTTCTTGAGCAAAGTGGAGGGCTTGTAACAACATTATTGCAGAATATGGAAGTCCCGGTGGACCGTGTCAGGCAGAAGGTGGAATCATACCTTGCAAACCTGCCTCAGGTCTCGGGTCCAGGCGGAGAGCAGGTCTATATGGCCCAGACAATGCGCCGTATACTTGATGCCTCCGTACAGGAAGCCGGGAAGATGAAGGATGAATATATCAGTGTTGAGCATCTCTTGCTTGCGATGCTGGCTGAAAGGGACAGTCATTGTGGCAAGCTCCTGGCAGGGGAAGGTGTGACACGTGAGCGGCTTCTTGAAGCCATTAAACAGGTAAGGGGGAACAGAAGGATCACCTCAGAGAATCCGGAAGATACGATGGAACCGCTTAAGAAGTACGGCATAGATTTCACAGAGCTTGCAGGTCAGGGAAAACTGGATCCTGTGATCGGCAGGGACCAGGAGATTAGACACAGCATCGAGATCCTTTCCAGGAGGCGGAAGAACAACCCTGTGCTCATCGGTGAGGCGGGTGTTGGTAAGACCGCTATCGTTGAAGCACTTGCACAGCGTATTGCTAAAAAGGATGTACCCGATGCCATGAAGGAGAAGCGTATCGTCGCCCTTGATATGGGCTCTCTTATAGCAGGTGCCAAGTTCAGGGGTGAGTTCGAGGAAAGGCTAAAGGCAGTGCTCAAGGAAGTTGCCGAATCGGAAGGCCAGATTATTCTCTTCATTGATGAGATACACACCATCGTAGGTGCAGGTGCAACAGAAGGTGCCATGGATGCAGGCAATCTCCTCAAACCAATGCTTGCCCGTGGTGAACTTCACTGTATCGGTGCCACTACTGTGGATGAGTATCGTAAATATATCGAAAAGGATGCGGCACTTGAGCGCAGGTTCCTGCCGGTACTCGTGGAGCAGCCCACTGTGGAGGATACCATTTCCATATTGCGTGGGCTCAAGGAGAAGTACGAGGTACATCATGGTGTGCGTCTGAAGGACTCGGCGCTTGTTGCGGCTGCTGTAATGAGCAACCGCTATATTGCAGACCGTTTCCTTCCTGACAAGGCCATCGACCTTGTGGATGAAGCGGCTGCAAAGAAAAGGACTGCTATAGACAGCAAGCCTGCGGAACTGGACGAGGCCGACCGCAAGATAATGCAGCTTGAGATAGAACGTGAGGCTTTGAAGAAAGAGAAGGATGAAGCTTCAAAGGAACGCCTTGAGGCCCTTGAAAAGGAACTTGCTGACATCCGGGCCGAATCCGATGCCATGAGGGCCAGGTGGGATCGCGAGAAGGAAGCTATCTCAAAGCTCAGTACCCTCAAACAGCAGATAGAGGATACAAAGGTACAGCTTGAGCTTGCCGAGAATGACAACAATCTGGAACTGGCTTCACGCCTGAAATATGGGACTCTCATTCCATTGCAACATGAGTATGCAGAGGAGGAAAAGCAGCTCAAGGATATGCAGGGGGAGATGCTCCTTAGCGAGGAGGTCGGTGAAGAGGATATCGCAGAGGTTGTGAGCCAGTGGACCCACATACCTGTGACAAGGCTCATGGAAGGTCAGCGTGACAAACTGGTTCATTTCGAGGACAACCTGCACCAGCGTATAATTGGCCAGGAAGAGGCTGTCAGGGCAGTGGCTGATGCTGTGATACGTAACTATGCCGGCATAAAGGATCCAAGAAGGCCTATTGGAAGTTTCATATTCCTTGGTCCCACGGGTGTCGGTAAGACCGAGCTTGTAAAGGCGCTTGCAGCCGAGCTTTTCGATAATGAGAACAACATGGTGCGCATTGACATGTCAGAGTACATGGAAAAGCACACAGTTGCAAGGATGATCGGAGCGCCGCCTGGCTATGTGGGTCATGAGGAAGGAGGCCAGCTCACCGAGGCCGTTCGCAGGAGGCCTTATTCAGTTGTGCTTTTTGATGAGATAGAGAAGGCACATCCTGATGTTTTCAACGTCATGCTGCAGATACTGGATGACGGCAGGCTGACCGATTCAAAGGGCAGGACGGTTGATTTCAAGAACACCCTGATAATCATGACCTCTAACATCTTCGGAGGAGACCTTACAGAACTATTGAAGTCAGGTGAGGAGATCTCCCGCCCGGAGCAGGGACTTCCGGACCAGGGGAGGAAGGATGCTAAGATTGTGGACTATACGACTCTCCAGATGCGTGCAATGACAGAGCTTGGCAGGTATTTCAGGCCCGAGTTCCTCAACCGTATCGATGAGATAGCCATCTTCCATGCACTAAAGCCCCGGGAACTTGTGAGGATCGTTGACATCAAGGTGGCAGACCTTGCTGAAAGGCTCAGGGACAAGCGCATCACCCTTGAGATGACAGATGCTGCAAAGACGTATCTGGCAAAGGCCGGATACAGCGAGACCTTCGGTGCAAGACCGCTGAAAAGGGTCATACAGAACGAGGTAGAAACAAGGATAGCCAAGCTGATAGTGGCAGGAGAGGTGCCTGAAGGCTCAGTTGTACATGTGGACAGCGATGGGAATGAATTGCAGGTAAATGTCAGGTCTGTAACCCCTTCACATGCTGAATAAGCATGTGCAGATGTGCATAATGGATTAGCAACTTATGATATAGGTGATAAGGAACCGTTTGCCAACGGCATTCGGTTCATTTTATCCTGTTTTTCTTTCAGTAAATATCTTACTTACTCCCGTCTTAATTCTATTTTATATATGTATATATATATATATATACCTGTATATTTGCCTATTTGACATAATGTACTATCTACACATTGTTACAATTACGTTACCTCTTTTAATACCCAAGTGCCATCCTTATAAGTACTATAAGACCTACGAAAAGGTTCAATACCACAAGTCCTCCAACGACCATTGCACCTAGTTTCAGATACTTCGTATCAAAATCCAGTATTGAAAGTGCATTTTTAACTGAATCCATGGTCTCATTGGCTTTTTCAACAGTTCCTTTTGCTTCTTCCAGGGTCGCATTGACGTTGTCAAGCAGAAGGTCTATACGAGGCTGTTCCTCGTTCCTCACATTCTTCAGGACACCATGAAACTCATCCAGTGTCTTAGGTATTATTCCCGGCTCCTGGACCCATTTGTTTGCCAGGAGTTCGTATTTCTTCTCAAGTTTCAGGGACTGCCTGAAATAGAATGCTTTCTGGGCTTTGAGCAGATCATAATTTCTCTGATAGCCGTCAAATTTTGTGCTCAGGGATGCCGATATCTTTGCTCCGTACGGTTGCATCGCAGATATCTGATAACCCGGTGACTTGCTGACAGCAGTTGCAATTCTGGCTATGTTCTGTGCGGATATGATTGCAGCATCTGCTTTTGCACTGGCTCCGGAGGAGGTGACAGTTGTAGGGCTTGCAGCCGCTGCTTTCATGAAGGGCTGTGAGATTTCAGCTTCATTCACAGTCATGTCCCGGATATCCTCATTAAATATCCTGGCTTTATCTTCAATGCTGACCTTCTCTCCAATCCGGGTGCTGACATCCTTTTCATCGATCATATCTTCAAGGCCGGCCTTCTCTTTTGAAATGTCTGCAATTTTCACAGCATCAGGTATTGCGGTTGCATTCATCACCTCATCAATTATGTTGCTGGCATAGATGCTCTCTTTTGGGACCTTGATAGAGCCGGAAGCTATCTCAAATTTATTCACGGGGTGCGTCTTCATTATGTCTGACAATTGTGTTGTCACAGTGTCTTTTCTTGAGATGAGTCCTTTGTAGTAGATTTTGTCAGCCTGTACTATCTCAAGCTGATCTTTAATCGAAGGGTTGAGTTCTGTGACCGGAACTGCTATTTTTTTCTTTGTGACAAAGAGCTTCCTGACTTCTGTGAGGACTTCCTCGCTCACATCCAGATTATCATCCAGGGATGCAAGTATGTCCTCTATCATGGGCTGTTCAATAGTGTTTATTCGTTCAAGTACTTCCTTGGCATTGTATATGCCTGTGGTGAGTACACCTGGTTCCTGGTAGAATATATCATGTATCTCCTGGTTCACAGCTGCAAGCTTTGCCATGAGCTGGAATTTTTCCAGGATATCTTCCAGATTGCTAAGGATGTCCCAGAAATCAAAATCAAAATTACCTGTATCACTGATGCCCTT
The DNA here is from genome assembly GCF_045690325.1 of Methanolobus sp. WCC5. Taxonomy (GTDB): domain Archaea; phylum Halobacteriota; class Methanosarcinia; order Methanosarcinales; family Methanosarcinaceae; genus Methanolobus. The sequence goes on from NZ_CP146981.1 coordinate 2,836,879, forward strand.
TTCTTTAAGCTTGTTCTCAAGTCTTGTCTTTTCCTGTCTCAGGGTATCAAGTCTTGCTTTTTCCTCATCCCAGAGATCGGCTTCGCTTCTTGGTGTAAGCCTTCTAACAGTCAGCAGCTCTTCTGCTTCTTTCAATGTAGATTCAAGCTGCTCTCCCACTGCCTGTATTGTCGAGCCGATGACTGCAATTGCCATTCCCACTTCTTCTGCAGCCTCACCGGCAGATTCTGCCGCATTGCCTGCCTGGTAGATAGCTTTCCCGGCTGTATATAGGCCACCTGTAGCAACACCAAGCACGACATCATACCATGCCATATCTAATCCTCCATTATTTCTCTTTCTGTCCTCTGGAAGTTTCCATGGAGTGAAGGCATAAGCTTGTTTATGTGTACCACTATTGGGCGGTTACTACATTAGTTAATGTTCTGTTTCCCACTCCAGATCCTCTAAAAGGACTTCAATTATATTTATTGGTGGCTCATAATATATACCTTATCTATATTTTGAATAAGATTAATTCCTTTATATTTTAAGAACAGTTTTCACAGTATAAGGTCTGCTTTTTTACCTTTTGCCCATAGTTCCTCAAACTTAACTTTCAGTTTGCCTGCATATTCCCTGTCATATACTTTCAGCTCTCCGAATATCTTCTTTGGCTGAAGTGGGTCGGGAATTGGTATATGGGTAATATACTCATCAATGAGTATAAAATCATATTCGCAGTCAAGGAGCCTTATGTCAATGTTCTTTCTGATCATTTTCCTGACCATTGGGTCGTGAATATGTTCAAATCTTTCTTTCAAACCGATAAGGAATATTTCTTCGGGTACGATAGTCTTTATATTGATCCCCTTTTCTGCAGCTTTTATAAATTCATCGATGACCGTTGGAATGAGTGTCTTTGGATCGATACATTTTTGATTTTGCAATATTTCCGTTACTTTCCCTGGTTTTATATGCAATATCTCTTTCTCGGTTTCATCCAGCATGTTCTTGATATTCTTAAGCACATCTTCCTCACCTATCAGGGTTGACCAGAACTGGATCTCTGCATGTTCCGGCTGGGCAATATCGGAGAACCTTGTTTCCAGTTCCGCTACTTTCAATTTAAAGTTCTCCAGCTCATTTTTTGTTTCTTCTTCTTTTTTTGCATATAAGGATTTGAGTGCAATTGCCGGTTTTACTGCTTTGTACTTTCGGGGTCGTGATCTCTGGAATTCCACAAGCCCCATGTTGTTCAGGTTGGAAAGGACCTCATAGATCTTTCCTACAGGTATGTCGGATTTACGGGATAGTTCCTGTGCTCCTGTTATTCCTTCCTTTAACAGGGTTGCATATGCGGATGCTTCATATTTTGTAAGTCCCAGGTCCCTTAGTGTGTTTTCATTGTCCATATTTTCACTTTTTATTTTAAAGGATCCATTTCTGGCTCTGTAGAAATCCTTTCTGTATCAATAAACCACAGATAAATACGGATACATGAAAAATATCTGCGTGTATCAGCGTTACCTGCTAAACGGAGGTTTAGCAGGCACTCAACTCTGTAAGAGGTGAGTGTATCTGCGGTTCACAAATTATTGATAATAGGTTTTCTACAGAGCCTAATTTCTTTAGATTTATAAGTTAAAACAACTATATAGATGTTTTTACTGCCGCAATTTCGGATCAAGCGGATATGTTCATATATTCTCCAGATAGGCCTAACTATCTGAAAGATAACCTTAATGGATCAAATAAAAGTAAGCATGAAAATCCATGGTGTTGGTATTCGTGTCCCGGGAACCTTTTCCCTGATACCGAGTGCATTTGACAATATATTTATTACTTATTATTTATTACTTATTATTTATTACTTATTTATTTATTTATTTATTTGTTTATTTATTTATTAATGAATTAACTTGTTACACGTTTTTTTATGAGTAAAATGGTTTAAAAGGAGTTCGCACTATATAATGCTCAAGTCTGTCCATAGCAGGCCTGGATTATATGCTTCAAATTTTGTTTTGAGATAAAGTACCTTTCTAAACACCAAGTTCTTCTTTTTTTATCCATGTTTTAGCTTTGGTTGGCTTATGGAAGTATAATAAACCCTACTTGTCCATTAATCGAAATACTTATCTACTAATAACTCTATTATCATCTTGTGTACCATCAACCACACGCTTGCCGTGTAGTTAGTACCACCCTATCCAACCCCCAAAACGAGGCATCCTTCTAAGGATGTCTCCAACCTTCTTTTCATCTGAATATCTGATAGGAATGACTTAAGATGCTGTTTTATGTCTTGTATGGAATATACCGGGTTTTTAACTTTTCATCAGTTTATTGGGGGGTAAAATCCTTATATATGTAAAAAGGTCATTAGGCAGTAATCAAAACAACTATGATGGAGTTTTTTTATTATCGTAATTAATCCAAAGGAGTGTCAATCATAAAGAACATCTTTGAAAGACTGGGCGTCTTCGTCGAGGAAAATACGGTACCTATCGTGTTGATAGCACTGCTTTGCATCATTATTTCCTTCCAGGGTGCCCAGTTAATAGGGATGGCATCGGGTACGGATACTTTTGTAGACAAGAATTCAAAGCTGTATCAGGACTATGATCATCTTTTTCTGAACCTTTTTGGCACTGAGTCCATTGTTATAATGGTGGAAGGAAGTGATGTAAAAGATCCCCGGCTTCTGCAAGCTCTTGACAGGGCATATATTTCCGTTCAGAGCATACCAGGTGTTGTAACGGTAACATCTCCTTCAACTGTTATAAAAGAGGTCAATTACAGGATGACCGGGAGAAGCCAGATCCCGGATGACAGATATCTTATTGATGAAATGATCGATTCTCATATGCCTGCTGTTCTGATGCCTGATGGCACACATGCTGTCATGTCTGTGGTCATTGAAGCCACAGCATCGGATTCAACAAAAGAGGAGATACTCAGAGAAACTGAGAAAGCTATCGAGCTTGCAAGTTTTCCGGCTGATTACACTATAATTGTCACAGGTGATCCTGCTTTTAATGCTGCAATGAATGATGAAATGAGCAGCAGCATGGGAGTACTTTTACTGTTATCTGTCATTCTGATGGTTGTTGTGCTGTACCTGGTATTCAAACATGTAAGATGGAGACTGCTTCCGCTTCCGATAGTACTGGTAGGTATTATTTTTACCTTTGGTGCAATGGGTTTCCTTGGAATACCTCTGTCCATGGTTTCAATGGCAGCGTTTCCTGTGCTTATAGGTCTTGGAATAGACTATGCGATCCAGTTCCATAACAGGATAGAAGAAGAACTCGAAAGAGGGGAATCCGATGAAGAAGCCATCATCGACACGATCAAGCACACAGGCCCTGCGGTTTTGATAGCACTTATCATTACAGCTCTTGGTTTCTTCTCTCTGTTCACATCTTCCGTTCCAATGATCAGGGATTTTGGAAAACTCCTCATGATAGGAATAGTAATGTGCTTCATTTCCTCCCTGTTCCTGGGTGTAACGGTAATCTATGGTTTTCACAAGATAGCTGAAAAAGACATATTTACAAAGCTGGGAATGAAACGTAATTCTTCAAAAAAACCCTCTTCAGCTCCAAAAACCAGGGTTCATGAGCCAGATATCCTTGAAAAGGGTCTAAAAGGCATTTCAACTTTCTCAATGAAACACCCATTGATCATCCTATCGATCGCCGGTCTCCTTTGTCTTGGAGGAATTTACGTGGATACGATGGTCCCCATTCAGACCGATGTTCAGACCTTTGTACCTTCAGACATGCCGGCTCTGCTTGATATGAAACACATGGGTGAGATTCTTGGTGGTTCTGATGAGTTGAATCTCATCATAAAAACGGATGACAATACTGATCCTGCTTTATTGAAATGGATAGATGAGTTCTCACAACATGAGGTCAAAGGGCGAAGCCATATATACGCTTCTTCCAGCATCGTGGACCTTGTAAAAGAAGCAAACTCAGGCCAGATACCCGAAAGTTCGGCTGAGATCTCAGCAATATATGATCAATTCTCTGATATGGAAAAAGAGACATATCTTAATGGAAATACGATCGTCCTTCTGAACTTCAATATTGGAAATGCAATGAGTGAGCTGGGGCTTGAAGGTATAGAAGTGCTTTCTAATGTAGTGAAGGAAGATCTTCTGTGGATGGCCCCTCCGCCGGGAACCAGTGTGACAATAACCGGGCATTCTGTGGTTTTTGTTGGGGTCATCTCGGCATTGACATCCGGAAGGGTGTTTATGACAATGCTTGGTATTGTGCTGGTCTTCTTTGGCCTGATTGTGATATATCGTGACCTCCTCAAAGCTCTGACGCCGGTCATAACCATGTTCATGGTGGTGGGCTGGTCGGGTGGGATTATGTATTACACAGGAATAGAATATACTCCGATGACAGCAACTCTGGGTGCACTCATACTTGGTGTTGGTTCGGAATATGCCATTTTGATGATGGAGCGCTATTTCGAGGAAAGGGACAAAGGTATAGCTCCTGAGGTGGCGATGCAGGAGGCAAGTGTAAAGATAGGTAAAGCCATTATGACATCAGGCCTGACGACTGTCTTTGGTTTCTCGGCACTCATAGCTTCGCCTTTCTCAATCACAAGCAATTTCGGGTTCATTACAGTCATGAACGTAGCCCTTGCCTTGCTTGCAACATTTGTGATCTTCCCTCCTGTAATCGTTTCACTTGACAGGTTCCGCGAAAAGAGAAGACACTACATGGCATCGATAAAAAAGAACAACTTATCAAAAAAAGGTGTTCTCAAGAGCATTCAGGAGGCAAGTACTCAATGAATGTGAATTATATATGTGTGAATAAATTAAAAAAGTATGTACTTCCTATAATGGTATGTATTCTGCTTTGGACTGTTGTTATATGTGCAGTCCCATCTGCGTCTGCAAAAGAATACCTGTCTCCTGCATATGAATATACTACAAATTTCTATAAAGCATACGGAGAGCCTGATCTATCTGTCACTCTACTTGGTGATACGGAATTCAATCGCGGTGAAACTGCGGACCTGAAAGTCGTGCTCTCAAACCGTGGTGTTCTCTATGGTTTCAAGGCTGACAAAGGTGTAGGTAGCTCGGTGACCATGCATGAATTATCACTCAGGGAGCTGCAATACGAAACTCTCAGGACAACTGCATATGGTGTCAAGGCAAGTCTGGTATCAACCAGTGACCTGATTGAAGTAGATCCTGAAAAAAGCAGTCATACAATTGAGAAGATTTCACCTGGTGTTCTTCCGGATGACCCTTTGCTTTTTACCATTACTCTGTCACACAATATTCCTGCAGGGGTTTATGTTCTGGAACTTCCCCTGAGCTATGAGTACAGCAAAGATGTCCGGATGACGCAAGGAGAGACCGTTATACTGGGAAGACCAGATCTTGATCATGTTGTTTACTATGAGAACGTGGAGACCAAGCTTCAGATCCCCATAATCGTAAAACCGGAAGCTAAATTCACAGTAAGTGATGTACAGGGCACTCTCACCGGAGGAGGCAAGGATATTGTGAATATCACGTATACAAATATCGGTGAACTTCCTGCAGAGGATGCCCTTGCAAGGATTGTGATAATGAAGCCTCTGAGTACGGATCGTTCCATAAAGAGCCTTGGTACGATGCAGCCTGGTGAGAGCAAGATGGTTTCATTTCTGATAGGTTCTGAGCTGGGAGCTGTTGAAAAAACATATAGTATAGACAGCGAGATACGATATAGTAACGAAAAAGGTGAATATGTATTCTCTGAAAATATGAAGGTCAATGTAGACCTGATATCACCTGAACGAAAGTTCAATGTCACAGGTCTGGCTCTTGCAGGTATTGTGGTCATACTGATGGTATTGGTAGTTAAGAACAGAAGGAAAAATGACTGAAATTATATTTAAGAGGGATGCTTATGCTTAGAAAAGTGGATTTTAAAATGGTTTTTTCAGTATCAATTGTTTTCAGCATGCTCTTTGTATCGCCTGTAAGTGCTGCTGCTTTTAATATGGATCTGGAGCTTCCGGATTTCTTTAATTTTGATGAGAACTATTACACAGTCTATGGTGGCCCTGATGTAAGTGCCACTCTTGTAGGGGGTAATGAATACTCAAGGGGAGATGAAGTAACCCTGAATATCAATCTTATGAATAAAGGTGTGATAACAGGATTTAAGTCTGAATCGAACACTGATCCTGTGACAACGCTTGAACAGAAGATACAGAAGACCGAGATGGGTTACGAGGCCCAGAAAACCACTGCCATTGGCATTGTTGGGATTCTGACATCTGATAATCCTTATGTGAGGGTGAAGTCCGGTCCCCAGGAGGCAGGTACTCTGGCATCCGGTGAACAGACATCTGATCCGCTGAAATTCAATATCGAGGTTTCAAAGAACGCTCCGGCAGGTGAATATACGCTTAACCTGACCATGTATTATGGTTACCAGGAAAATGTACAGATAAACGGTGACAATGAAACGGACCTTGGTATCACTAATATGGAAGTAGGTCTGTGGTATGGTGTTGGTCATCAGGTTCAGAACCTGAAGATTATTGTGAAGGAAGAGGCCCGATTTGAGGTTGTGAATGTTACAGGTGAGCTATTTCCGGGAAAAGATGGTCTTATAAGTGTTATTTATAAGAACGTTGGTGAAGCTGCGGTAAAGGATGCAACTGTCAGGATAAGTGCCGCGGATCCTTTCAGCACCACTGATGACCAGTCATTCATCGGTTCTCTCGAGCCTGGAGAGACGGCAGAAGCGGTTTTCAAATTAAAGGTCGATGCTAATGGCATTGCAAAGACATATGCCATCAATAGTGAGATCAAGTACGAAGATATGGACGGTCACAGTAAGATATCCGAGACTGTGAAAATACAGACAGAGGTCCTTCCTGTCAGCAGTTCGGGAACAGGGACCTATGCAATCATTGCTGTAGTTCTCATAGTTGCAGTAGTTGCTGTGATCGGTGCTAAGAAATACCTCGGCAGTAAAGAAGGGGATAATTGATCTCTTTTTTTCTGCGTTTCATCTTTTAAGGAGGCTTCAGATAAAAATGCTTTTAGCATCTCTCCGGAAACTGGGCTTCACTTCATATGAAGCAAAGGTCTATGTAGCTCTTGTGAAGCATGAGACGGCTACCGTATCGACCCTGCATATTGGTTCGGGTGTTCCGAACTCTGCCATATACGGGGCGCTTAAAAAGCTGGAGAAAAAAGGTATAATTAAATTCCAGAACACAAAACCAATGCGCTACAGATGTATCCCTCCGGAAGAGGCCATTGGGAAGCTTAAAAGGAATTTCGAAGAGGAATGTGATGTTGCTCTTAATGAGCTGAATACTATCTATGGTGAACCATCATGCGAAAAAAACGAAGAGCTTATATGGACCATCAATGGTGTTCGCAATGTTACCGATAAACTGATACAGATGCTTGAAAGTGCACAAAAGGAGATCCTGATACTAAGTTCTTCAACATCTTTCCATACCATTGCAGAAAAATACGCATCCTTAAAAAAAGATTATAGCACTATAATTGGGATCTTTAACAGGAAAACTTCAGAAGAGGGTGTCAGTCTGAGGGTGATCAGTTCATGCGAAGAGGAAGCCGGAAGGATATATGATATGGTCCCTCTTGCTTCTGTCAGGATCAATTCAATGAAAAGATGTCCGATATCCCTGAAAAGCTTTGTTGTGGTTGTGGATAATTCGGAAATGCTTGTGGATATTATAAAAGAGGAAGATGGTGAAACAGACCTGACCGCTGTCTGGACAAACGGAGCGGAGTTCTCTTCCACAATGTCACATTTGTTGAATGCCAAATGGCAGACATCTGACAAATATGGTCCTGCAGGGTGTCATTAAGAGTTCTTTTGAGGTGTCTTTTTGGGGATGTTATTCTCACTGTCACCAATTTTCATTTTCCAGCAAACAGGTGATAAGTTTGATATAGCTTTTGTATGTATTATGTGCACATCCAAAAAACAAAATCTTTTTTTATAAGAGGCATTCTAATGAACAACGAATACATCCAGAGATTAGGAAAAGAGCTCATAGATATACTCCGGATCGGGACTTCTCCGGTTGCTGTACTTCTGGTAAAGGCCGATGAAGAGATCCCTGCAGGAATCCCTCGCATAGATGAGAACACAAGACACTGCCAGATGGTCGATAATGTAAGGAGGCTGGGTACTCAGTTCCATTCTTTGCTTGATGACCATATGTGCAAAGGCGGAGCTGCTGTCATGGGGTTAACGGAAATGAGCCCGAAACTCAGGACCGGGGAGGTCTATTATAATCTAAATCATTTCCATTCTCTTGATTCTGCAAAGGCCACCATGGAGAAGGTTCCGATGGTTCCGGGAAACTCTGTAAAGGCTGTTGTTTATTCCCCGCTTGAGAAAGCCACGTTCACACCGGATGTGATCCTTATAATCGCCAGGCCAAAAGAGATCATGGAGCTTTCACAGGCTTTGCTCCACAAGTCAGGAGGGCGTGTGAATGCCGGATTTGCAGGCAAGCAGAGTGTCTGTGCAGACGGTGTTGCCTATCCCTATCTCTCCGGTGAGGCAGGAGTGACCATCGGGTGCAGTGGAAGCAGGAAATACACCGGGATACAGGATGAAGAGATGATCATGAGTATTCCTGTGGATATGCTTGAGAGCCTTGTAGAGTCTGCAAAGGCAATGTTTGGTACTTACGCCTGCTAATCACTTTGTGATGCAGTCCGGTACTGCAGGTGCCGGTCAACTTCTTTTTTTACACCGGGGATCATTTTTCCTTTTGAACAACAGTACCATTTTTACTACGGATATGTTTAAGATGCTTTGTAATATATCTCTTCTGCACTGCCAGTCTTTATTATGTTTTTTGATGATATAAGTTTCTCAATTATGGGCTTAAGTTCCGGATCACTGATACCCAGTGATGTGCATATCTGCGTGAAAGTGCAGGGTCTTCTAAGTATGAGGGCATAGACCTCTTCATCTATGTTTCCGTGTCTCATCTTTGAGCGTTCTCTTTTCAGTCCTTTGAGCACCAGTCTGACCCTGTCTTTTCCAAACTCTTCATCGAACCTGCAGGCAATTTCCTTTAATCTTGCATCCGGGACCGCAGTGATGTATTTCTCTGCAGGAGGCCGGCTGACGGTCAGTATCTCTATTTCGTCAGGGTCTATCTCTCTGATGACCTCTATCAGCCTGTTAATCTCCCGGTTCGTACAATTCACCGGGAAATCGATTGCAGAATCAACCAGCATTATCTCTATTCCCAGCTTAGGACGTTTTTCCATTTTTTTGATGGCTTTCAATCCCTTTATGATGTTCTCAAGTCTGATGCCGGCTGCAGGCCGGCTGATGGCTCTGAAAGTGTCTTCATAACCGGATACAAGAGTTGCAACCACAAGATCCGCTTCAGCAAGGTTTAGGCGGACTTCCTCTCTTTCAACAAGTGAAGAGTTAGTCAAAACGCAAACAGGATGTTCACTGATCTTTCTGATGCCTTTGATCATATCCCCAAGTCTAAGATTCAGGGTAGGCTCACAGGTACCGGAAAAGGTGATGTAATCCAGATCCAGGATGTTCCTGTGATATGACCGGATGCTTTCTATAACCTCTGCCGGGGTCACCGCTCCTTTTACATCTTCGGGCCCTGTGACCTTGTAGTCCACATGATCAAGCTGGCAATAGACACAATCGAAGTTGCAGTTCTTCTTTCTTTCTGTATTTTTTATTATATCAATGCCCAGTGATCTCCCCAGCCTCCTTGAAAGGATGGGGCCGTAAATAATCCTTGTTTTCATATGAGTGCTTCCTGCTTTCCTGTTGAATGTTTTCAGGCTCAGAGTTCTGTACTATATCCTGCAAATATTTCCACGAAACTTTCAGGATACAACTGCCTGATCATTTTCTTATGTACTGTACAGTGACCTGCTCCTATCATGTGCATGTTCCTGAACAACTCATATTCCTGGCTGTCATGCAAACCGCCAAAGATACCTGATATCGTGCCATAACCTGTGGCAGCCTTAATTATTGACCCGGGACCAGGATGTGCACAGCCGGTAATGATATAGAGGCCTTTACCGGAATCGATGACAAGTGATTGTTCCTTTATTGAATCCCCAAGTTCTCCCGTAGTGTATATGTCTTTGCATATATCCTGAGGGCCATTTATTTCATGCAGTCCCCGCTTTCCCCTTGATATCATTTCCTTCTTGAGATTTGCTGAAAAGCTCTGTGGGACATAAATGTCTACATTCGGATTCCTGTTCAGGAAAGTGGTCACGCCGCCGATGTGATCCCAGTGCTGGTGGGAAAGCACAAGAGTGTCAATGCTTTGCGGATCAATGCTTAGCTTTTCCATGTTCTTGAGAAGTACATGTCCATCCCACCCTGTATCGAACAGGACCTTGTTTTTATTTGTCTCTACAAGGCAGGCAAACCCCCATCCACTTTCCAGTCCATCTTTTGCCTCATTATCATAAACAACTGTAAGTTTCATCCATTCACCTCGCTCAATGAAATTGTCTTAATCTTTGATGCCAAACCGTTTTCTAAGATAATATCCGGAATAGATGGCTCCGGCAGGATTATGTGCAAGCACACGGTCTTTTACTATCAGGGTTGTTACCGGGGCGGCTGAATGTTGTGTGAAAAGGATGTCGTGACCGATGCACAGGCCGATTATTATGTTCAGCTGCGTGTCCTTTTTCTTCAGTATCATTGCCTGGCCAAGCGGATTGCAGGTCGGCTCGAAATATTCAGACTGGAGCTTTTCAAGGCCGTATTCATCTTTGTCGATAGCTGAAAGCTTGCAACATACTGAAAAAACGTCAAAGTCCTTTTCCAGTATTTTCTGGATGACCTTTGCCTCCTCTTCAAGCCCGACACAAAAAGCCAGTCCCAGTCGTGTGTAGCCCATCTCTTTTGCATAGAACATTAGCTCTTCAAGCCTTGTTTTCTGCATGTAGTACCGGGATTCCACTGCAGAAGAGACCTGCACGGACGCAAGGTCCGGTCCTTCATATTTGATGTTATCGGTTATGCCGGCACAATCTTTGCCTTCACGGCACATCTTATCATCACAAAGTGCACATTTCATCTTGATCACCTGGTCGTCCCTAAGGTCAATTGCATATATAGGTATGTATTCTCTCATATGAGATAAAATGTACAGTTATGTGTTTTTAATTCTTGTTTTTGGCCGTTAAAAGGAAAATAATATCCTAAAAGACAAAAAGAAGGTTATGATGTCTGAAAAAAACCGAAAAAGACATTAGCAAAAAAAGTAAAAAAAAACTAAACAAAATGAAAGTAAAATAAACTAAAAGTAAAATAAACTAAAAATAAAATAAACTAAAAATAAAATCAGATGAACCTGAATTGCGATATATGCCAAGAGCAAAAGTAATCACTTCTGTCTCGCTTTCTGCATAGGTCCCTGGTGTATCTTTTCAAGCGCTTCTATCATTTTCCCAAGGTTATCATAAGGGATACCTGCTATCATTTCTTCGTTCTTTATATCCGTTGCCCTGCGACATCCGAAACATCCAAGGCTCATGTTCATTTTTCCTGTGAGGAGGGGGATGATGGTGGAATCAACGCATGTTGCCTGGAAGGCGGCTGTACTGAAGGCCTGTCTGCCTCCTTCAAAGAAGGTTGCCGCAGGGATGAGCCAGTAAAGGGTTTCGGGAAGATCTACAAGGACAACGACGTCAGGTTTTGTTTTAAAGTCCTTAAGAGGGCCAACAATGGTTGCAATTGTACTTTCCTCTCCAAGTTCAAAGCGCTGACAGATCATATTTGCTGCAGCATCGCAACAGTCGAACATGCCTATGTTGGCATGGAATTCACCTTCCTTTACTTTTTGTGGTGTAGGTACCAGCCCAATGCTTGATGCACCCACTACACAGGCGTGTTTTTCGGCGGGGATCACAAAAGATTCTCCTTTCCTTGCTTTCATTATTGACTGGCAGTGTCTTATACTGCTTTCCGGTTCTTTGAATGATTCTGTTGGCTTATTCCCCTGTTTTATTATTTTGACTCCAACAGGTTCATATCTAAGATCAAGCATTTCCTTTAACTTTTGTGAAATCTCTGTGTTATCCATGCGATCAACTTCCTGATTAATGTATAGGACATTGATCTTGTAGAATATTTATCTTTCTAATATGGACTAATACCAAAAAAAGTTACATTAGATCTTTTACATATCTGTTGCTGTATTTATGGGTTTAGATGCAGATTATTTCTGCTTCTGTTCCATCGTCCCAATTTCTGGTATTGAAATACATTTTTTTATATTGTTTGTTTAAATCATGTTTCAGGGGTCTTTATGTATGTTTACCGTTAATCATATTTTTTTAAAATCTTTTTTTTGGCCTTTTATATTTGCAGTGAATGCAAACAAGTATATTCTTTTATATATTATTAATTTGTAATTTGATTTATTGCTTTTTGAACTCTCAGAGGTGTAAATGTGCATGTGGTAATAATAGGCGGTTTTTTAGGTAGCGGGAAAACAACGACTATGGTTAATATGAGTAAATATCTTGCCATGAAGGGTTACATAGTGGCATTGATACTCAATGAAGTAGGGGAAGCTGATGCTGGCGTTTGTCATTTGAAAGGATATAGTGTATGTACAAAGGAAATAACCAATGGCTGTATTTGTTGCACGCTAAATGTCAGCATGAAAACAGCGTTGACCGGCATCCGTGATACCTATAATCCTGATTTTGTTATTGTAGAGCCATCTGGTCTTGCTTTCCCCTGGATGGTAAGGGAAAACCTTGAGTTAATGGACCTTGGAGATTCGATGACCATTGCTCCGATCGTGACCCTTATCGATGGGGTGCGTTTCAAGGATCTGATGAGGGGTTTACGGGTATATGCTACCCGGCAGATCGAAGATTCTGAAATACTTGCCATCAATAAGGCGGATGTTGTCGATCCTGTTCAGCTTTCTTTGTTCAAGGATTCTATTGGACAGCTAAATCCGGAAGCTACAATACTGACTATGTCTTCCGGGGAAAAGGATGAGGGTTTTTTTGAACTTATGGATGTGCTCTTTCCTGCAGATCTGCTTGAGAAGACTGCATCTTCCAGGGTGAATGGTACTGCGCCTTCTGTACGCACTTCTAGTACAGTTATATCTAACTCTTTTGGAGTCTCTCCTGAAGATCAGGCCTATTAATGCATTATTTTTTTGTTTTGTTATTTTTCTGCGGTGCTTATTATTTTAGAATATTCTGGCTTTGTGGTGCTTTTCTACTTCAAATTCTGTTCCTTTCTGCCAGATTCTTTTTTTTGCTCTATATACAATCATTATTACGTCTAAATTTTTCAACAAATGTAATAAAGCACCTTAAATGATTGTGTTTTTTGTTTTATATATCTTCTATGTAATATACTTCTTTTAATGTGGCATTCTTGTGTTCCTTCTTATAGTAATGTTATGTTCCTTTAAACTATCTATTGATTCTATTTTTATTTAATCGACAATGGTTTTTCAATATGTATTGTTTTTGGATATACTACAAATTAATGAATAAGTTTATATTTGATAACAATCTACTATTTTATGTCTAATTATGTGGAGGTAGACAATTTGGATGCGATCATAATCGGCGGATTTTTAGGCAGTGGTAAAACAACCACTGTGATCAATGTAGGTAAAGAACTTGCAAGCAAGGGCCATAAAGTTGCAATAATAGTGAATGAGGTAGGTGAGGTAGGTATCGATGGAGACCTGATATCCAAATACGGACTGGATACTAAGGAGATAACCAATGGTTGTATATGCTGTACACTTAAGCTCAACATGAAGGCCACGCTCACTGAGCTTTATAATTCCTACAATCCGGACTATGTTATTGTTGAGCCTTCCGGCATAGCTTTTCCCAATGTTATCAAAAAGGAATTCGAACTGATGAATTTCGGGGATAATGTAAGGGTGGCTCCCCTGGTAACCCTGATAGACGGGAGCCGTTTCAAGGATATAATGAAATCCGTAAAGGTCTATGCTTTGAGGCAGATAGAAGATGCGGAGATCCTGGCCATTAACAAGACCGATCTGGTAGATCCTATCAGGGTCCCGATACTTGAGGAATCGGTGCAGCAGTTAAACGCGGCGGCAAAAGTTATAAGTATGTCTTCAAAAGCAGATGATGAAGGGTTCTTAAAGCTAATGGGAATGATAGTTGCTGATAAGGTCCAGGTGGATAATGCTCCTGTTGCTTTCAAAGGAACACATGCTCCTCCTGTGCATACGGAATTCGTGGCATTTGTGGATCATGAAGGGGGCGACCATCATCACACACATTACGATAGTGAAAGCTCCGGATTAGCCTCATATGCCAATGATTACAGGATACTGGAAGATGATATCGATAGTGAAACCGCAAAGCAGATCACAATTGAGATAGCTGAAGGGGTGAAAGCTGAGATCATTAACCACAGCCCTGAATTTGTAGGCCATGTAAAAATGTTCCTGGAGGCTCCTCTGGAGACTGTGAAAATAAGTATAACCTCACATTCAGAAAGTCCTGCGATCAACATAATAGACACCAGTGCACACTCTGGCCCGAGGTTTAAGATCCTTACTGCAGTTTCGGGTATTGATGAGAATGAACTTGTACGTTTGGTGGATAAGAGTGTGGAAAGTGCTTTCAGCAGGAGGGGTATGGTTTCCCAGCGACTGCATGGTCCGCACAGTCATGGGCACGACCATCATCACCACGACGATGATCACGATGAAGACCATGAGCATAAGGATCCGCATGAACACAAACATCATCATTCACATGAACATGAGCATGCGCATACAGATGAACACGGGCATGACGAAATGAATGAGGATATCTATGACCATGACCTGGCGCTATGTGACACGGAAAGTGGTGACTGCCAGATATGAGGTACTTTTTCCTATGAGCTGAGGCCGGGACATATTGCGTCGGAGTATCTAAATGCAAATAGTCATTGTAAGTGGTTTTTTAGGTAGTGGTAAGACTACTTCGGTTATCACAATGAAAAAATATTTTAAAAGTAAAGGTTACCGGGTAGCAGTGCTTGTAAATGACATCGGTGATGTTGGAGTTGACGGACAGTTCATAGCCAGGAACGGGCTGGAGTCAAAGGAAATGCCACGTGGTTGTATCTGCTGCACCCTCAGGTATGCTCTGGAAGCTAATATATCCCTGGTACAGGCGCAGTATGATCCTGATATTCTTTTTATAGAACCTACAGGCGTTGCTTTTCCACTGAGGATAAAAGAGCAGATAGAGAGGATGGACTTTGGCCCGGAGATAAGCATGGGCCCCGTTATAACGCTTATCGACGGGAGTAAGTTCGGTGAGCTTATGGGACGTTTTACAGATGCTATTATAAGGCAGATAACCAATGCCGATATTGTCATCTTGAACAAGACGGACCTTCTTGACAGGGAGCAGCTTGCAGAGTTCAAAGCTACTATACAGGAGCTCAATCCGAATGCACAGTTCTACGCATTGTCCCTCAAAGATAAAAATGAAGATAAAGCACTTGGCAGCCTGCTGGAGACAATCGGGTCTGGTATCAGGCCGGTTGCCCCTTCCTTTTCAGCTACATCTGATCAGAAGCTGTCCGGATATGACATCGATTCCGGAAACATTGCCAAAGCTCTTGCATGCACAACTGAAGAGGATGATGATTTTGACCATTTCAACGTAAGTAGTTATGCCGATTCCTATGATGTCACAGGTTCCCTTGACAATGAGGAGGCAATGGATCTTGTCCTTGATGTAATGCAATCGGTAAAAAATAATATCCTTGGCTTTAATCCGCATTTCCTGGGTCATCTTAAGATGATCCTCCACACAGGAAGCGTGTCCATGAAGGCCAGTGTGACATCTTACCAGGATAAGCCGGAGGTGGAACTTGTGGGCTCCGGGGCTGATGACGCAGGTAAGTTCACGGTCTTTGCTGCGGTTACAGATGTTGCACGGGACAACCTTGCCGATATCATTGAAGAAGCGGTCCTTTCCAGGTCCTGGCAGCTAGGGATAAACGCATAGCATCGGTGCATATAAAGGTGTTAAACTAAGGTTTTAGATATTCTTGAACACTTAGTTCCTGTCAGGCCTGTTCACTGGGTGTAAGTTAAGTGATAATATCATTATCTTCTTCTTCCTCTTTTTTCCATGACATTACATACTCTGTAAAACCGGAATCTCCATTAAGTCGTTCTTTTATGATAATGAATCCGCAATTTTTGTAAAAAGCGATTGCCTGTATGTTTTGCTTATATACTCCTAATTCTAAATCCATGTATAAGGATTTGCAATGGTCAACCAGTTTTTTGCCGATTCCCTTGCCCTGGTATTCTTCCGCAACGAATAAAGCGCCAATAAATGCACCATCAATGACACTAATAAATGCTTTGATTATGCTGTCTTCTTTGTAAACATATGTTTTAGAAACCGGCAGGTATTGCTCTTTGACAAGGTTATAATTCTTGATCCAGTAATTTTGCGGTATGAATTGGTGGGCATTAATGTTTGTCCTTAACCAGATATCCATAACAGCTTCGATGTCGGATATCTCTAAATTTATGATCATTGATTCATTATTATATTAAATGACTATGTATATATTTCGCAGACAACTACGGTGTTATATGTTGGGCTGGCCTGCGAAGCCGTTACAAAAAGTTGTTGTAATTCATATTACAACAAATACACATAATGTCTAAAGTACTTCCTGTACTCTCTTGAAGATAAGTCCTGCAATGAGCTTATCACTTCCAAGAGGATTTGCGTAAACGATCTTTACCTTCTGTCCGTCTAACTCCACTTCACCTTCATTTGTCTGCGGGTCCAGGTCAAGGAATTCAGGAATATCTTCTGTGAGGTGGACCCCGGATGCAAGGAATATGGGCGTTGCAGCTATTTTTGTTACACCTGTGCCTTCAAATGACATTAGTGCTTCTTTTACAGTAGGTTTACTATGCTCTACGAATCCTGTTTTGATCACATATTCAGGATGATCTTCTGCTATCATGTTTGCGATCTCGGTAACAACCTGGTTATTGTAGGGTAACCTGCTTCCATGTCCTATAATTAAAATACCTATTTTGTCACTCATTACGTAGCCTTCCTTTCAAAACACTATTATCAATATGGTATATATTAGTTGCTAAATCGAATACGTTTCTAAGTTTTTATAATATATTCTCATATGCTAAAAACAGATGGCTTTTGTATTTTTCTATAATTCTGAAGATCGATCCTTCCCGGTCCCGGTAAGAACAGGGAACATTTTTGCTCTTTATGAGCCAGGAAAAAAGTCTGTGAAAATAAGCTATTAACAAAGGTATATTCGAAAAAAGAAGACTGTGTCAGTGACACAGCTTAGAGAACTTCCTGTGCTCTCTTGAAGATAAGCTCTGCAATGAGCTTGTCACTTCCAAGAGGTTTTGCGTAGACTATCCTGACCTTCTGTCCGTCAAACTCTATCTCACCCTCGTTAGTCTCAGGGTCCAGTTTAAGGATTCCAGGGATGTCTTTTGTGATGTGGATGCCTGATGCAAGGAATACAGGTGCTGCAGCTATTGTTGTTACTCCGGTGCCTGCAAAGGACATGAGCGCTTCTTCTACGGTAGGTTCGCTGTTCTCCATAAAGCCGGCTTTGACGATATACTCAGGGTGGTTCTCTGAGATCATGTTAGCGATCTCGGTGACAACCTGGTTGTTGTATGGTAATCTGCTGCCGTGTCCAATAGCTAAAATTCCAATTTTTTCACTCATAATGTAACCTTCTTTGTATGCAATAGTATTATTCAGAATAATGTTTGTGTTACTTAACAGGGGGATAGTAGGGTGGTTATGTGATATAATGTTTTTTGTTTGAACTCATATCATTGTTCATAACGTTTCATATACCATTAATGAATCCGCTCTTCCCCCGCATACACATACATATCCCGCCCCCTCACAAACGCCACCAGCGTGATCCCTGCCTCTCTCGCAAGCTCCACAGCCTCACGCACCGTAGCACCTTTACTCGCAACAAGAGGGATGCCGGCATTCACGGCCTTTGAGACCATGGTGGATGCAAGCCGTCCGGTGGTCACCAGCATACACTGTGAGAGGTCTGTGCCGTTCATCAGGGCCTTACCAACGACCTTGTCCACAGAACATGCCCTTCCCACGTCCTCGCAGAAGAAGAGTACTTCTCCCGCAGTATCGCAGATCATTGAGGTGTGTGCTCCGCCGGTCCGGTGCCATATCCTGCCAAGCTCTTTTAGCTGGCTGACTGCATGGGTGATCGCATCAGTAGTGAATTTGGCATTGGAATTGATGTGTTTGATAGCATCCTTGCGGTATGATGTTGTTCCGCATCGCTCAAGGCGGGTGAGTTCCTCAAGTTCAGGAGTGTTAATTTCAATTTGACAGAATATAGTTCTGTCTTCGATCTTTATCGAATCGACCTTTGTATCAGGTTCAATGAATCCCTCGCATACGAGAAATCCCAGTGCAAGCTCCTCAAGTTCGTAAGGGCTCGCAAAAAAAGTCGTTACATGGACGTTATTCACGAAAAGTTCTGACTTTTCCTCGATTATAACGTCCACAGTAATGTTTTGTTTATCGTTCTCAGTGATCTGCAGGCACTTCATCGGGACATAAAAGGGTGAGGAGACGTATTCCTCATCCCTGCGGAAAACCGTGGTCTTCCTGTTCCTTTCTGAGTACCGTTTCTCACTCATGCTTCCTTTTTGGCCTTTATCTTTGCAAAGAGCTGCTTAAGGGTATCCTCATTGCTCTTTGTTTCAGGGAATGGTGAGTCTGTGAACGGTTCGAAATATACGGGCACATTGTCCAGTCTGTAGAACGTACCGTCACATTCCATTGCATCTATAACACCAGGCAGAACCACATCGGATGCAGTTGTTGTCGGGCATGGTGCAATGTCTATGCACACCATTGGTATCTCTGCAAGGTACTTTGCACTGTCTGCGGGAATGTGGTTAACAAGGTCTGCTGACATGACAAACGCAGCATCAACGTCCTTCTCTCTGAGAAGGTCCACACAGGTACTCTCACCAGGGTTGTACCGTGGGTATCCCTTCATGAAGTCAAGACCGAATGGGTAACCGTAGAGATAGGATGCAAGCTGGTTGAATCCTGCTACGTTACAGTGGCCTCTGAGGGCACCGATGTTACACTTGGTGTAGTTGTTCAGTTCTTTCACAAGATTCAGTGCTATCTCTATGTTCCTGTGCTTGCCGTATGAAGATGAAACACCAAGACCGACGTAGATGGCTACGAAGTTTGATTCCTTCATCATCTCAACTGTTTGCTTCATCACGGATATTGGAATTCCTGTGATCTCTTCAACAGATGGGTGAGGTTCCCTTCCGTTAAGGATGGTGAACAGTGCACTGAGGAGCTCATAGTCCGAGTTGGGGTTAAGCTGCAGGTGCAGGTCCGATGCAATGGCTGTAGGGGTCACCCTTGGGTCCACTGTGACCATGGTCCTGTCAAACCTTCCTCTCTTTGTCCAGTAACCTCTTGGGAACACTCCATACTTTGACATGTGCCTTGGCATGGATTCCAGTGCATTGACGCCCCAGTAGACGATCATATCGGCCCTGTTCTTTGCCTGACCGGCAGTAGCTCCGACCATGCCCGATTCCTGAATTCCCATTACAGTTGGTCCGTGACAGATGGTTGCGTTTGAGTCTGCAGGCGCGCCAAGGTATTCTGCAATATGGAGTCCCACTTCCTGTGCCTCGCATGATGTCTCACTTCCAAGGAAGAATAATGGACGCCTTGCATTGACCAGTATGTCGGCTGCCATTTCAAGTGCCTCATCCCAGCTTACGTCCTTAACTTTGCCATTTTCCCTGATGGTTGGTTTCAGGAGCCTGTGATTACTCACAACTTCCTGGAACTTGGCGTTACCCATCTTGCATGCGTTCTGGACATCTATTGTACGGTTCTTGGAATCCAGATCTATCTGGACGTCGTCACATGAACCTCCGCAAACCGGGCAGATAATGTTCTTATAGACCATTTTATTCCCCTCCCATGTACAGCTTCAGGACTACAGCCTCGGCGCTGAGGACCTCTTCATCGGTAGGCTCTACGAAAACAGGGCATCCCTTGTAGCGTGGTGAGCCTGTTGAGAATGTGTCTGGCTCCACAACTACATTTGCCCAGATGGACCTTGGTATGAATACCTGGCCGGACCTCATTGCTTCGGTCACTTTTGAATAAACTGCAATTGTATGCTTTCTGTCCCTCGTTGTAACTGCCACCTTCTCGGGGCATCCCAGGGATGTGAAATCCTCTGCACACATCCAGCAGACTGCACATTCTTTTGTGTACTCGTCGGAATACTTGTTGCCGCCTTTGGCAAGTCTTCCTTCATCAATGGTACTACCTGTATTGAGTAATGCTTCCATGGATATCACCTCACAGACACTCGTTGTTCTCACAGGACACATACAGTGTGCCCTTTCCTTTCTGCGGGATGGCATAATCGCCTGTGAATTTCTTGTATTCTCCGGGACACTCGATGTCATTGAACTTAAGGTCTGACTCGATGCCTGTCATCTCAAATCCTGGTGTGAATCTCTCGATACAACCTCCGATGACAATGGTGCCGCCAGTCATTTCCGCTGCGACTGTTCTGACAGCGTTTCCTTTCACGACTATAAGGCCGCCGCTAATGCGGATGCCGCAGAAGTGCTTTACGTTGCCTCCAATGACGATTTCACCGCCGGTAAGGCCTCCGCCTACCTGGCTGACCGCGTCTCCGTCCACAGTGATGCGTCCTCCGCTCATGCCTTTCCAGCTGCCACGGTATGCACAGCCAAGGTGGTCCTTTGTATTACCTTTGATGTGTATGGAACCACCTTTCATTTCCATGCCTGCCCATGATTCTGCGTCACCTTCGATTATTATCTCGCCACCTTCCATCCCGGAGCCAGTATGCATTCCTGCAGATCCTTTGATATGTACCCTGCCGGCTGTCATATCCTGTCCGATACGCTTGACCCTGGGGATATCTCCGTCTATGATGATGGTAGTATCCTCTGCAGAGCTTCCGCCATTGCCTTGAACTGAAAAGAAATCGGTGAGCGGGTACTCTTTTGGACCCTGCCAGACAAGTAATTTTCCAATCTCGTCGGCACTTTTTCCGGCAAAGTTGTCAGGTGTGACAACTTCTGCCTCTACGGTAAGGTCGAAATTTCCTGTTGGTTTAAGAATTACGTCTGCCATTAGAATCACTTCTCCGCATTGACCTGGATCGGTGTGGGGTTTGCCAGGTACTTCTCAGGTGTGGGGTAGTTGTTGAAACCGAGAGTGTAGTACTTGAACCATTTCTTTACATCCTCAAGCATCCTCTTCTCATCATCAGCATCCACTGCAATATCTGAGTAGAAAGTGTTCTTCTGCGGGATGGCAACGATCTCACCCATCTGTGAGACGACCTCTCCTGCCTTGATGGTATATGCAGCATTCTCAAAGCCCCTGATGATGCTCTCGTAATCGTTGACCTCAAGTTTCTTCGGGTCGATGTTATAAATTGCAACATCACCGTCTGCACCGATTCCAAGGGTACCCTTCCTGTATGACATTCCGATAGTCCTTGCAGGGTTTGCACGGGTGATGGTTGCGATCTCAAAGAGGTCCATTTCCCTTGTCTCAGCACCAAGGTCGCTCCGGTCCTGTGCCCATTTGTGGCATTCATCAAAGGTATCCTGTCTTGCTTTGTTGGACATAAGCCATGCAATGATCTGCGGATACTTTATGAATGGACCGCCGTTGGGACTGTCAGTTGTCATGATGCTCTTCCATGCGTCCTTGACATAGAGCAGCACTTCAAGACCCATTGCCCACTGTACACTGTGTACGGGGTTGCTCTTGAGGTATTCGAATGGAAGTACACCTGATCCGCACTCACACTCAACATCGGTGTTTGACCATTTGTGGCCTGTAAGTACATAGAGGTCGTGAATTGCAGGACCGTCACCTGTCATGACAGTTGCGTCACCGAAAGGTACGCATCCGCTGTCCATTACAACGTGATCCATATTGTTCACATAATCGGTGATTCCCTTTACACCGGATTCGAAGTCTCTCCACGAGGTACCGCCAAATGCATTGAACTGGCAGTGAGTAAGATAAACTGACTCATGCCTTTTAGCATTCTTCTTTGTCTCGGCCCACTCAACGTCGGTGTTCGGCTTTGCCTTGACGTTCTTTGGGATCTTGAGTGAGTCTCTTGTAATTTCCCAGCAGCCCGGGTGTCCCAGGTTGTTTGCATGGAGGTGCACAGGCATGGGGATGCCAAGTTTCTCGTTAATTTCGGTAAGACTCTTTATGATCTCCTCGGGTGTGACCTCAAAGTGGATGTTTGCCTGGTCAAGAGCTCCGACATTTTCGCCCCAGCCCCAGTTCTCAACACCTGCGGGGTTGACACACTTAATACCATAGGTCTTGTGCGTCCTCATCATCCATGAGATGTAAGCTGCCGCCTTATCGATATCCCCTTCCTTGAAGTATCTCATGAGGAACCAGTTGTTGCCCAGTACAAGATATCCACCCATATCGATCATTGGGGTTGAGCGCATTTCCTCATGTGTGTGGCGGGCTTCCATTGGAGGTACAGCTGCCTCGAAAACAGTTGTATATCCCATCTTGGAGTATTCGTATCCTCCAAGGTAAACAGAAGGCACGGTGTATCCGCAACCGGAGTGTGTAATTGGTGTTCTCTTCTGGTAGAACTTGTAGTGGTCCTCGGGCCTCATCATCCTGCCGACGTTGACCTTTGCTCCTGCTACGTGGGAGTGTGAGTCCACGCCACCGGGCATAACAGTCTTGCCCCTGGCATCGATCTCCTTCACATCTTTCATATCTGCGCCGGAGAGCTCAGTAACGACCTTTCCGTCCTTTATGAAGATGTCCATCATTTCCCCGTTTATCTCATTGAGGGGATCGTAAACGTAACCGTTCCTGATTGCAATAGTTCCTGGCATTTTCATTCCTCCCTTCTCTCAAGTGCGATGGCACCTACCGGACAGATCATGACACATGCAGCGTCCGAACCACATACGTCCTGGTTCACGACCTTCACGACACCATTCCTGACTTCAAGTATCTTCTTAGCATCGACCTCGTTAAGGTATCCTGCTCCTACTTCTTCATCGGTTGCGTTGACAGGACAGACTATCACACAGTTGCCGCATCCAAGGCATGCATCTTCATACGTGACCAGCCTGGAGGTAAGTGTGGGTCTTTTCATCTCATTATTGAGCAGTTTCTTCTCAAGGATGCCTTTCTTATCGACTTCAGGGATAATGGCTGTCTTTGTAACAGTGATAGCATCTACCGGGCATGCCATGTCACATGCACCGCAGTAGATACATGCATCAGCGCGCTGTGCTATTTTGTCAACCCTTTCCCCGGCTTCCCAGTCCGGGTTGAAAAGAGCATTACAAGGGCACGTATCCACACAGGTGCGGCAGGCAGTACAGGTTTTCTCATCCCTGAACCATGTACCTTCAAAAGGCTTCTCCACCTTAATAGCTTCTGCAGGACATACAGCTTCACACCATCCGCAGTGTATACAACATTCTGCGTCAATGATGGTCTCGCCGTCAACCTTTGCACTTCCGTCGTTTGCAAGCCATTGTTTCACTTCAATGCATCCCTGGGGACACACCTGCTCACAAAGTCCGCAGTGGACACAATTGTCATTGACCGTTGTGTCTTTAAGTGCAACGCTGATGTAACTATTGTCATTTACAGACTTTCCATCCTGTTTCATTTCAAGTGCACCTGTGGGGCATGTCTTGGCACAGATCCCGCATACAATGCAGAGTTCTGTCTGATTCTCAAGGAAATCCTTGTCAATAAGTCCTCTTGCTACGGCTCCTACTGAACCGAGAACTAATGACCCTTTAGGACATGCCATAACGCACGTTCCACAACCGATACACTTCTCTGGTGTGTATTCCAGTTGTTTGCTGTCTTTTACTCCAAACACTACTTCGTTCATCTGATCTTCTCCGTAATCCTGCCTAGGAATTAAAATGCTTTCAGGTCAATGTCCTGTAGATGATTGCAGCAGTTCTGCAAATGCTTTGCAGCATTAAATGCTAACGTCACTAAAGAACATGCCTTATTCCAGCACTTTTATGCGTTTGCGGGCATGAATACGCCTTTTTCAACAAACTTGCCCTTTGCGGCAAAGTGCCATTCAGGGAAGCCCGCTGACAATCCTGACTTTAATGATCGCGTCACTATACTAGGTATCTCCGGTTCTGAAGGACCAGAGAATTGTAATTATAGTAACGCGTATTTGTTATAAAAGTATCGTTCGTATCCGTTGGTGTTGTTTGCATTTTTCAGTTTTGGATAGTATTCAACATTCAGGTAACATCTGTATTTTTATTCTAATCTGCATTTTTTTCGCTGGCTTTATATACTACTACTTATCCCATATTGTATGGGGTATGCACTTGAGTCAAAGAAGATTCACTTCGGTTATTTCCGGTCATCGTACTTGCTTGCTTTTTGTTTATGAGGAGATGGAAATATGCCTTTAATGAGTATAATAGGTTGTACTGAGTTTGAAAAGGAAATTGTGAAGTTACTGGCTGAGGATGTCATGATCGACAAGCTTCTTATAGTAGATGAATCCGGCTCGCCGGAGCTTGTATCGGACCTTGAACAGAGGGGCATGAAGCCGGAATTACTTTTTCCGGAAAAACTGCCCCCAGGTTTGAAAAAAAGTAAAGGTTTCAATGTTCTGGTAACCCTTCAGGATGTCAACGTGTACAAATCGTCGCAACATCTCAAGAAAGAGACCTACGAGAAAATAAAGTTCTACGGTCTTGTATCCAATGGTGTCCTGATGTTCTACGGTTCATGCCAGGGAATATTCGAAGACGCACTTCTTGATTTCCGCAACAGTAATTTCTTCCTTGAATTATTGTCTTCTGAGAAGGCAAAATATCTTGAGGGCATTGAGTCATGTTCCGGGAAACCTGCTGACAAGGATGGCCATCCTGCTTCACCTCTTGAAGAATACAAGGATTGCTACAACAGACTTAAGGAATTGATACTTTCTTCAAATGCTAATTGATTTTGGGATTATCTATGGGTGTCATCTCTGATATATCTGATATATCTGTTCTCATTCTTTTTGACATTATTCTTTAATAGTTTATGGTACTGTAAGGGGTAAGCATAGGATACATCTGACTATCAGTGTTAGTGCCTGTCTTTGCAAGTCCGATAACTCAAAATCAGTATAATTCACAGGAATCTCATAATGGTGTTAAAGGGAAGTGCCTATGCACTTGGTGCCGGCACGGTAATCAATGCAATAGCCACATGGAAAGGTGCGGCTTTTGGTATCGATCTTAAAACATTTGCAGATGTGAAACTGACAGACGATCACTCTGTTATCCAAGGGACAGTTGAAGGTGTGCCGGATGCTGATACTTCCCTTATTGAAAGGTCGGTCTCCTACGTCCTTGAGCATTTCGGGATTGAAATGGGAGGTACTGTAACTACCCGTTCGGAAGTTCCGCTTGCAAGTGGTCTTAAAAGCAGCAGCGCTGCAGCAAATGCCTCTGTACTGGCAACCCTTGATGCTATTGGTGAGGAGCTGGCCCCCTTTGATGCCGTGAAGATAGGTGTGCGTGCGGCTCTTGATTCAAGGGTTACCATTACAGGGGCCCTGGACGA
Organism: Methanolobus sp. WCC5; assembly: GCF_045690325.1. Classification (GTDB taxonomy): domain Archaea; phylum Halobacteriota; class Methanosarcinia; order Methanosarcinales; family Methanosarcinaceae; genus Methanolobus. The sequence continues at coordinate 2,862,629 of NZ_CP146981.1, forward strand.
TGCCTGTGCCTCATTCTATGGGGGTTTTGTCGTAACTGACAACAGGGAAATGAAGTTATTGAAAAGGACAGAACATGAGTATGAAGTATTGATATTCGCACCCGACAGGAAGTCATTCAGCTCCGGTACAAATGTTTCGCGTTCACAGATCATCGCGCCGTGGGTGGACATTGCATATGATCTCTCCCTTAAAGGGGAGCATCAGAAGGCTATGACACTTAATGGTTTTCTGTACTGTGCAGCACTTGGCTTTGACACGGAGTTCCTGCTGCGCGCTCTGGAAATTGGTGTGCAGGGCGTTACTCTTTCAGGCACAGGACCTTCTTATGTGGCACTTGTGAATGAAGGTCAGGCCGCAGAGCTTAAATGTGCGTGGGATGACTGTGGTGTAAGCGGAAAAGTGATAAGGACAAAGGTAAATAATACAGGTGCGGAAAAGATCCGGTCTTAAGTTAAAGTCAGCGGGGAACACATGTCCACTATCAAAGAAGTACGTGAAGAAATAGAACAGATTGATAGCGAGATAATAAAACTCATCCATAAAAGGGTTGCTATGGCTGCGAAGGTCCTTGATGCCAAGAGAAAAGAAGCAATGAATATCAATGACCCCTCCCAGAACACCGTTGTTCTGGAGCGTGCAGTAGATACGGCAACTGAATTGAATCTCGATGTTTCTGCCATAAAAGAGATTTTTGGCATATTGATCAGAATGAACATAGAAAGACAACAGGAATTGAGCGGAGAAGGTAATCTTCCTTAGGAGAATAGAAAAATGGTTGATATTGCAATAGTGATGGGTTCGGAATCTGACAGATCCGTAGCAAACAGAGTGACAGCTGTTCTTGACGGAACTAATTATTCATATGATGTCCAGGTCATATCCGCCCACCGTAATCCGGACAGACTGGATGAGTATGTGGGGCAGAGCGATTCAAAGGTATACATAGCAATAGCAGGTCTGTCTGCCGCTTTGCCGGGTGTCATAGCATCCAAGACAAAAAAACCGGTGATCGGGGTTCCTGTAAGTGCAAAGATGATGGGTCTTGATGCCCTGCTCTCTACTGCCCAGATGCCTCCTGGTGTTCCGGTAGCAAGTGTGGGTGTTGACAATGGTGCCAACGCAGCACATCTTGCGATAAGGATATTGGATCTTATTCAGTAATCTATCCTGTTTAAGCGGAATAAGCACTGCTCGTCACCGTTTCCCATGGTTTCGAGCACGTCCACTTCAAGCTCATGCCCGTAAATATCCAGGATCCTTGCAAAAATACCTCTTGAAAGGGTACATAGTATGGGATTGAGCTGGGCTTCTTCTTTTCCCCAGGGGCACACACTTCCCTGAATGGTGAAAATGGTATTCTCATCAGATGTCATCTCTGACTCGAAATTAGCTCCAAGCTGGTTTATTATCTGACAGCACATATCCCCTATACACTCATAAGCAGCCATCCCTTTTTCCGGATCCGTGTTCTCCATGATAGCTTCCACGACCATGTCTATCATCTGATGTATTACGATACTCTTCTGTTCTGCGGGCAATGTTTTCAGCAGGGCCGGTATAACCTGTGTGAGCACTGAACGGATCTTGTTCTGCAGATTCAGCTTGTCCCTTTCTGCCAGAAGTTCATAATGCATATTCTTCAGTTTGAGCAATGAATTGATACGTGTAAGGAGTTCCATTTTATTGACCGGCTTGGTAAGGAATTCATCTGCTCCGGCTTCGATACCGTTTATCCAGTCATCTCTTCCTGAAAGTGCTGTAACCATGATCACGGGTATGAATTGAGTATCCGGGTCTCCTTTAAGTGCCTGACACACCTGGTAGCCATTAATATCCGGCATCATTACATCAAGAAGTATGACGTCAGGTTTTTCTGCCTCTACAAGTTCAAGTGCATCTTTACCATTTATGGCCGTGACGACTTCATATTTTTCTTCAAGGTATGCTTTAAGCAGTTCAATGTTCATGATCTCATCATCAACAATGAGTATCTTTGGATTGGATGATGTAATGATAAAAACTCCTTTATGCCTGTTTTATGTTATGGATAGTATCAACTAAATTAGATAATATTAATATAATTATTTTATTAATATATATAACTGCTGGCTTTATTAGTCTTATTTTAACGAACGAACAAGCAAAACAGGTTCACTGGCAAGAATCCAATGAACCGTATATCTTCTTGCAGGACTGCTGCAATCAATTAAAAAATGAGATTGTAATGTGTTTTATAATTCCACCAGTTTGGCTTTGGAACCTTTAAGACTGATGCCGGCAGATGTAATGTCAAATATGTTGATATCCAGGGTTATTTTAGTGCTGCGCATTTTAGGTATGCTCAGGAAGCGTTCATTCTTGCCGGTGTACGGATTCTCTTTGACCATGAGCTTAACAGCGCCGTATGTTGAATAATCTGCTATCTTATGTGTTATCTCATAGGCAGCTTCATCCATTATGTACAGGGTTGTGGTCTTTTGTTTTGCAAGTAAGCGATTTATTGTATCGAATTTGTCCCTGAACTCCTTTGGACCAAGGCCAAAGGCAAGTACTCCTATATTGTCAATTACTGCCACATCGGTACCTTCAGGTATCAACTTTACAAGATCGATGAGGTCTATCTCTTCGATATTGAATCCTTCCTGGTCCGGCCGGATGTACCTGTCAAGACGTGTTTCTTCTATGATCTCTATTTCCGTATCACTAAATTCATCTGTCAGGCGTGCTTCCCTGGCGATGCTCCCTGTCCTGAACTCGATGACCTGTTTTATTTGCAGCAGGCCTTTGTCTATGAATGATTCAAGGCCCAGCCCAAGCATGGATGCCTGTTCCAGCAGATCTTCAGGTGTTTCTTCGGTTGCGACCATGACACACTTCTGGCCGTCCATGCACGATTTGTGCAAAAAGTGCAGTCCGAATATTGTTTTGCCGGCACCCGGTACTCCGGTAATAAGGATGCCTTTTCCTTTTGGGTATCCTCCACTTATCTTTTTGTCCAGATTTGCTATTCCAGTAGGCATTCTTTCCATTTATATCACGCTAGACCTGAATATACAATAATCTTCCGTCACCAATTTATATATTATTAAGTTAAATATATTATATAAACATATTCTTCTTATCCTCTTATCTGTTACTCCCTGCACATTATATCTTTTAAACCTTCACCTTGAGCATAGCCTGCGAACAATATTTATAGCTTTAAACCAAAAAATGGTGTGGGGACAGGACAGCTATTTCTGCCTGTCAGGGTGGTTTTAGTTCGCCGTATAAGTTCATAAGGGTAACAGACAGATCCTATGATGTTACTTTATGTATTTGTTCTGTCTTATTTGTATCAGGTGTATGGGGACAGAAAGGGATAATCATGAATATCGATCTCAATTTAAAGATAGGTGGTGCAGCCGGCCAGGGCTTGCAAACCACCGGAATGTCACTGGCAAAGACACTGAAGAAAAGCGGTTTCCATGTTTTTTCCACACAGTACTATCTTTCCAGAGTTCGGGGGGGGCACAATACCTTTCAGATACGTATCAGTGATTCTCCTCTTTTGGCAATGACTGAAAATGTAGACATTCTTCTGGCACTGGATAATGAGTCCATAGAGCAGCACCTCTCTGAACTGAGCGATGGCGTGGTGGTTGCTGATACTGATGTAATTGATATCAAAGAATCTGCTGATTCCATATTTCATGTTCCTATGTTAAAGATTGCCAAGGATGTATGTGGTGACAGGATATACTCAAACTCTGTTTCCATGGGTGCTGTTATTGGTTTACTCTGCCTTGACCTCTCCGGACTTGAACAGGTATTAAAGAAGACCTTCAAAAAGAAGGGTGAAGAGATCATAAAAAAGAATATCGATGCTGCACGCGCCGGACATGCTTACGTTAAAGAGAACTATCCGGGAGGGTGCAAATTCTCACTGGCCGATCCCGGGGAAATTGAAGACATGATGCTCATAAGCGGAAATGAGGCAGTGGGGCTTGGTGCCCTGGCTGCCGGAGTGCAGTTCCTTGCAGCATATCCGATGACCCCTTCAACAGGTGTAATGACCTATGTGGCGACAAATGCTGACAGGTTCGGTGTGGTCGTGGAACAGGCAGAAGATGAGATAGCTGCACTGAACATGGTCCTGGGTGCTTCTTTTGCTGGTGCGCGTTCCATGACAACAACATCCGGAGGTGGTTTCTCCCTGATGGCTGAAGCCCTTGGACTTGCAGGTATTACCGAAACCCCTGCTGTGATATTCCTTGCCCAGCGTCCCGGGCCGGCTACCGGTCTGCCTACAATGACCGAACAGGGTGACCTTCTGTTTGCCCTGCATGCTGCCCAGGGTGAATTCCCAAGATGCATCCTTGCACCGGGAACTGCGGAGGAATGCTTCTTTATGACTGCAGAGGCCTTCAATATTGCAGATAGATACCAGATCCCTGTCCTTTTAATGAGTGACCAGTATCTGGCTGATTCGCTGTTCACATGTCCCAGGTTCGATGCTTCCAAAGTGAAAGTTGAAAGGCATTTACTGTCTGACCAGGAGCTGAGGATCAAGAAGGAAGAATACAGGCGCTACAAACTGACTCCCCGGGGTATCTCCCCGCGCGCTCTTCCGGGACAGGAAGGTGTACTCGTTGTTGCGGACAGTGACGAACATGATGAATCTGGCCACATCAATGAGGATCCTGAAAACCGCATAAAGATGAACGATAAACGTATGAAGAAGCTGGAAGTGCTCAGGGAGGAGATGCCTGTGGGCAAAGTATACGGAAATTCTAATTCTTCTTTGACGCTGATAGGGTGGGGTTCCACTTATGGTCCACTCACTGAGGTGGTGGATATACTGAGCAGCCAGGGCAAGTCTGTGAACCTTATTCATTTTACTCACATTCACCCGCTCCCAATTGAAGCTACAATAAAATTGCTTTCAAAGGCAAAGAAGACCGTATGTGTGGAGAACAATTCCACCGGGCAATTCTCCCGCCTTTTGAAAGCAGATGCAGATATAAATGTCACAGAGCATGTTCTCAGGTATGACGGAAAACCCTTCAGTCCGGGATATATAATTGAGGCTCTGAAGAAAAAGGAGATGATCTGAATGGTCAGCATAGAGGACTACGGTAACTTTGAAACTGCATGGTGCCCCGGATGTGGGAATTTTGGAATCCTCAAAGCGATCAAACAGGCGCTTGTAGATCTTGGCCGCTCGCCTCATGAGGTACTGATAGCTTCCGGTATCGGCCAGTCAAGCAAACTGCCTCATTACCTGAAGTGCAACACTTTCAACGGGCTTCATGGTCGCTCTCTCCCGCCTGCTACAGGGGCAAAGGTGGCTAACCACGAACTGACCGTCATTGCAGTTACGGGAGACGGCGATTGCTATGGTGAAGGTGGGAACCATTTCCTGCACACTGTCAGGAGGAACCCGGATATTACAATGATAGTTCACGACAACCAGATATATGGTCTTACAAAAGGCCAGGCATCTCCCACAAGTGAGATTGGCATGAGAACAAAGATCCAGACACATGGCGTTTTCAATATGCCACTCAACCCGCTTTCCCTGGCAATATCTATGGATTGTTCCTTTGTAAGCCGTGGATATGCCGGTAACATCCAGCACCTGTCAAAACTTATCGAAAAGGCTATACAGCACAAAGGCCTGTCTCTTGTTGATGTGCTGCAGCCATGCGTTTCCTTCAACAAGCTGAATACTTTCAAATGGTATTCTGAAAGGGTATATGAAATGGAGGATCCGGGTTATGAGCTAAATGACAGGGTGCGGGCATTTGAGAAGTCGCTTGAATGGGGAGATCGGATCCCCCTTGGTGTATTCTATGTGAATGAAAAACCAAGCTTTGAAGAACATCTTGATGCGCTGGCTACAGGCCCATTATACAGGAACGGAGCAAAGACTGATGCTGTGAACGAACTGATAGATGGTTTTATCTGATCATTCTCAGGTTATTTCCCGGGTAACTTCTAATTGTTATCCGGGCATATTCCTTTAATCACAACAAGTCTTTCAAAAGAGCATTTCTTACTGGCAATTACCTGTGTGATGAAGCCCCTTTTTTCTATTTTTGTCCTTACCTCATCGATGCCTGTAAGGGATGAGACCAGCAACAATATGAAACCTTCGGGTTTCAGGTAGCCGGCCACTTCCTCCATGAAAGGGTCTATCTCCCTGCGACCATCAATTCCGCCATCAAAGGCGTAATTCAGCCATCCCGGAACCTTTTCCTCTTCTGTGGTTGGAAGATACGGGGGATTGAATATCACAATGTCGAACTGGCGTTTGTTTTTGATCCCTTTGAACATGTCTGTCCTGATAACCTCTATGCCATTGGACCTTGCACAGCTTGCAGCAAAAGGGCTGATGTCCGTTGCCAGAAGGGTTATCTTTCTGTTGGCCTGGAGGACTGCAGAGACAAAACCGCTACCTGTACCTATTTCAAGGACATTCATATCATCCATTATTATCCCAAGGGCCGAGTCTGCAAGTAAAAAAGAGTCTTCGGCAGGTTCGTACACTTGCTCTGACAGGGATACTGTTGCATTCTGATAATTGATTGTGGCCATGTCTGTGAACAACCCGGGTGAATTATGTTACAGGTCAATATCTTTTCCTGTGCGTGAATAATTTATTAGCGAGTTCTGCGAATTGTTCCGGTTCAAGATTCTCAGGTCTTGCATCAAGTATTTCCTGTGGAAGCTCAGACATTATGTCCTTCATATCTTCTATTCCAAGTAGTTGCCTGTTTCTCAGTAGTGAATTTCTCATCTTTTTGCGTCTCTGTCCGAAAACAGCAGTAACCAGGTCCAGGAAATACTTCTCATCCAGAACTTCAAAGTCTGCAGGTCTGGGTTTTATTTCGACTACTGCAGAAAGGACTTCCGGAGGCGGGGAGAAGGCACTCCTTGGGATCTTCATGATTATGGCCGCATCTGCAAAATAATGGGCATTGACTGACAGGCGGCTATAATCTTTGGAATTTGCAGTGGCTACCAGTCTTTCTGCAAATTCATACTGATACATTAGTATTCCCAGCCTGAAATGGTGCCTGAAAAGCTTGAATGTGATCTGGGAGGATATGGAGTAGGGAAGGTTTGAGACCACTTTATCAAAAGGCGGAAAATCGGTTTCAAGCACATCTGCGTGGATCACTGTAAGCTTCCCGTTGTCTTTAAAACGATCCTTTAGGACATCAACAAGTTCAGGGTCCTTTTCAATTGCAAACACGTGTGCCGCTTTTTCCATTAACCTTTCTGTCAGGTTGCCAATACCTGCACCTATCTCAAGTATCGTTTCATCGGATCTTATGTCTGCAGCACTGACTATTCTGTCAAGGATACGCTCGTCTATCAAAAAATGCTGGTCATGGTATCCACCACGGATACCGTATTTTTTTAATATATCACGGACCAAGAAATGAACACCTTTTACTGGCCACGTGGGCGGCGAAGAGGTATTGTGAAGAGCCTGTACTTGATATTGTCATCCTTAAGTTCTTCTATTATCCTGTTGACAATTACCTTCTCCGGTGAGTGCACGCCTCCGACCCTTTCATGTAATTCCTGGAAGTTCTTGAAAGTCCCTTTCTTCCTTTCATCTATGATGGCCCACATGAGCTTCTTTCCAATACCCGGAAGTAGTTCCAGCATGTGTAACCTGTTTGTAATGGGGTGTGCATCGTTGAAGAACTGTATGAACCTTTCTTCGTGATTCTTTACGCTCATCTCCAGGATATAGGGGAGCTCAAGCTGTGCACCATGGCTTAAGTCCTGATATGATATGCGATGCTTAACGTGATCAATAAGGTCTCTGTCACCTTCGCCTATATATACCCGGGACTGGATATCAGGCACTTTCCCTTCTTTTGGTACAAGCTCCATCAGGACAAAGTGCTTCTCCCCCACGGCCTGTACAACAGGTTTCTTTTGATATGAAGGACGTTTATCGTCAGAACTTCCATATGGAAGATAGTCCAGAACCCATGCATTATCTTCTTTTTCAGGTGGCTTTCCCCTCGTTGTCATATATTCCCTCCAGTGACATAACCACTGCTACTCATGCATTTTCTCTCGAAATAAAAAAGGATGTATCAAATATAAATCTAATCCATTGCTTCTTCTACGAGATCAAGCATTTCGTCTAGCTCTTCATCCGTGAGCGTGAATCTCTCCTTTGCATAAAGTGACCTGAGCTCATCCCTTGTCTGGGGCGCTATATCCGCTATCCTTATGGCTATTTCAGGTTTCATCTTTTCAAGTTCAAGAAGTTTGTTCACAAGGTCCCTTGCTTTTTCCGGTGTTGTCTTTGAGAACATTTCCGCATGATTGATAGCCTTGCGTAGTTCATATCCCAGCTCTTCTTCGTCTTTGAGACGCTCTTCCATGATCTCGTGCAATAAACCCTTTACTTCGGACAGGGTTAACAATTCCTCACTCAGAACTTCTTTTACTATCATTGATATACACTCTATGCATTATTTGGATATTGCTCATCCTTGGATGGCATTAAGATCTCAATATGATTTAGTTATATCGTTAGATACACGCAATAAAGATATATCTAACGATAAAAATGGTACTTCAGGTAAGGACCTGAAATTCCTGCTATCTCAGTATTTTTGTGGTTTAAGGTGCTGTGGAAGGGATATTATCTCTTTCATTGCGTTCCCGTCCCTTATCTGCAGAAGATAAGCACGGCCACGCTGACCAATTACTTTTCCGGTCTTTCCCTGGAACCTGGGGTTTGGCATCCCTTTCTGTACACTGGGGTCAATGTCTATATGGACCATCTGCCCGTTGTTAAATTCCTGAATGGCTTTGCTAACAGGCGAGATTCCTCTTTCCCTTGTGGTCTTCTTTAATTTGTACCTTGTACAACATTTTTCACCGTGTGATGTTGGCATGATTGTTTTCCTCCATTGATCAAATGATTAATTTATATTGATTTTGTGTGAATGTCCGGATGAGCTGTCCCTAAAAGGGATCCCGGTCATATATCTACTTTGATGACATTGAGTTCGGTAACTGTTGCCTGCACACCCAGCAGTCCTGTGAGGCTTGGCACAGTTCTTCCATCGTCTCCTGATGTAAGTTCCTTGACATACAGACCGCCATCACAATGTACTTCGATAATGGCATAGTCATCCGTTTTCTCTTTGAGCTGCATGTCATGAACATATCGTTTACGGACAAGGTCCGCCCTTCTGTGGGACACACGCTGCGGTGTCCTCTGATGCACCTGCACTCCTATAAGGGAGTTAATAGCATCTGTAAGCATGTCCGTGGAAACAGGCTCTTTGAATGTAACTTTAAGGTTATAAACTTTATCCGCCTTTGATGATTTAAGGGTCTCTATAACGTCCTTCTCTACAAGTTTCAATTCCCCGACCTCCACTTTACCGGAGGCGAAATCATTAATTCTCTTTTCCAGTTCCCATACATCTATGCTGCGGATTTCCGGGTTCAGGGCCTCGACAACAAAGGGCCGTCCGGTTCCCAGCATCAGTGCATCTATATCCTCACGTCCTGCACCATGGAACTTTGTGTCCGTTGCACCGGTGGCTTTTGCCACTTCTTTGCCGATAAGCTCATCAACGGATTCAGGGTACTGTTTCCCCGTGTTGTCGCATTGTTCACATCCGCGGCCGCCACACTTACGGCAAGGCCATCTGGTCTGTGGGATACCTCTTACAAGTTTCCTGTATCTTCCCTGTATGTAAAGTGATCTTACATGTATGCTTGCAGTCTCTTCTGCAAGGTCAAGGGTTACCACAACATCCGGTCTTACAAACTCTACCTCTTTTCCCGTACGGGCTGCGATGAGCTTCCCGACCTCGCGGTTCATTTCTGTCTTGAACTGCTCAGCCTGTGTTATTCCGCACTCGCTCCAGAGTATCTCTTCATTCTCACCTATCAGTCCGCTGACCTTTGTACCCACCAGGAATGTAGAGTATTCTATTTCCCCTATGCTTGCAACCGCCCTGTCGGCCCAGGTCTGAAGATCATCGAAAATTGCCTGGCATACCCAGCATTTATCATCTTCTCCTTCTATCTTCAGGGTCTTTCTTGCATATCTGCTGCTCTTTGCCATTGTTTCAAGGAGGGACTCGTCACCCGACTCTTTGAACAGGGCATCTCCTTGCATTACCAGGCTCAGTTTTACAGCACTTCCTCTTTCAACATTTGTAAGGCCTGTAGACAACCTGGCGAATTGCCTGCCCATACAATGGTCGCAGATGGGTCCTTCATTAATGATCTTCTTAGCGGTTTCAAGTATGTTCATGGGATCACTTTCAGTTATCTGGCTATCATCTCAAACTAATATAAGCATGTCTGATATCCTGGTATTTAACCGGATACCTGGCACAGAAGGATACTATATAATATAACCTTTGGCTATGCTTCCTTCCTGTCCAGTTCATTGAGAATAATTATCATACAGTGGTCGGAATGGAGTGAAAGAGGTCCTATGTTAAGTGTCTGTTTAGCCATGCTGGCAATGAGCTCTTCTTCCGCTTCTGTGACCCCGGTATGGTCGCCCAGGATGAATACTGCATCCGTGGCAAGTTCTGTATATTCCCGTATATCTGTTCCATCTTCCTTCAGATAATAAATATCCCTGCTTGCTTCGCCGAACTCCTTCAGCAGCTCCTCCAGGCCTGCACGGCGGATCCATACGCCAGGGGTGGATTGGGTTTCATATGGTGTGGCATCCTTTTCAAGTGCTTTCTTTATCAGGGAGCCGCTACTCCTCTCATCAGGGTTGAGGTATTTAAGTTTCTCTCCGTTAAACCTTATCACTTTAACAGGATCCGGCTCTCCGAGGAGTATCAGGTGGACATTTACGTCCCTTCTCATCCCATGTGAAAGGAAAAGTGCAGAGTTGACGCACCTGCAAAGAATATCCATCCTTCCGGCAGAGCCTGGCAGGTCATTAAGGGAAAAGTCACCGGTAGTCAATGCCTTATGTCCTATTATCACAAAATCCTTCATTCTATTCCTCTTTTTTATTTCTCGCCTTTGAGCAGCATCTTTGCAAGTGCGGCTGCAACCTGCCGGTAGTTCATATCATCACCCGCAATACCTGAAACGAATTCATCGTATTTGTCAAGCTGGCCCCGCCTTATATGCATCCTTATCTCATCTGCAATACGGTTCTCTTTGATTCTCTCGATATCCCTGCTGGCAGGTACTTCTCTTTTCAGGATATCGGTTTTTGTTATATTGGTAATTGTATCGAGTTTGCCGGTTTCCCTGCTCGTTACAAGCGTGTATGCAAGACCTGGCCTGCCGGCTCTTGCAGTCCTTCCTATCCTGTGGACATAGATCTCTGGCTCCTGGGGCAGGTCGTAATTGAAAACAACCTCAATGTTATCGATGTCTATGCCTCTTGCAGCCACATCAGTTGCTATGAGGATACCGATATCCTCCTTCCTGAACCTGTCCATCCTCTGCTCTCTTTGCCTTTGCTTGATGTCTCCGTGAAGTGCTTCGGCCGGGTATCCTCTGGAGCGCAGTTTCACTACCAATTTGTCAACTTCTTTTTTCGCGTTACAGAAAACCAGTGCAGACTTGATATTCTCTGCTTCTATCAGGCGCCTTAAGACCTCTGGTTTTGCATTCTCCTTGACCTCAAAGTAATATTGTCTGACCTGGGGAACAGTAAGTTCCTTTTTTACTACCTTTATGTGGACAGGGTCTTTCAGGTAGTTCTCTGAAAGCTTGATTATCGCTTTTGGCATTGTTGCAGAAAATAGCAGTGTCTGGCGGTTTGCCGGGATTTTCTCGAGTATTTTTTCGATATCCTCCCTGAAACCCATGTTCAGCATCTCATCAGCTTCATCAAGCACCACGATGCTTATGTCATCTGTCTGTAAAGTCTGCCTTTCAAGATGGTCTATTATTCTTCCGGGGGTTCCTACCACCATCTGGGGTCCTTTCCTGAGCTCAATTATCTGTGCATCTATTGAAAGTCCTCCGTAAACAGGCACTATCTTCACTTGCGGGATATACTTTGCCAGCCTGCTGATCTCTTCTGCTACCTGGCCTGCAAGCTCCCTTGTGGGGCATATTACAAGACTCTGGGTCTTTTTGACAGACGGGTCAATTAGTTCCAGCATTGGTATACCGAATGCTGCCGTTTTTCCTGTCCCTGTCTGTGCCTGTCCTATAATGTCCTTTCCTTCCAGTATATCCGGAATGCACATTTGCTGGATATCCGTTGGCTCTCGAAATCCCATTTCTTTGATGCTTTTCCTTATTTCCTTTGAAAGGTAAGGGTCTTTGAATATTTCTGTTCCTATCAATTTCCACTCCCGGCAAAAAACGTAATTTGTCTAATGCCTTCTAATGTCTTATATAAGTTCAGGCATGTGCTATGTGGTTCAATATGCAGTGTGCATATAATGCATGCACAATGATGCGATCCCGGCAACAGGACTTACCTTACAGGTTCTGTTCTGCTTTTCAGGCTTGCATACATTTCAGCAATTCTCACAGCCTTTTGTGCAACATCCATGGCATCATGGCCTATGATCCTGATCATGGCTTCCTTTCCCAAAGCTCCGACATCATAGATGATATCCGGTACTTTTCCATGTCCTTCAATTGCTTCAGAGGTCCCCCAGTCCATTGTATGTACGCCTTTTGGTTCTTGTTCCCTTGAAAAAGATGCCATGTCAAGTCCCTGTTCTCTGCATGTCATCAGGATATCTTCATCATACTTGATGTTCACTGCAGCCCTGCATGTTGGGTTATATTCCATTGCAGCAAGGATCATGCGGGCAACATGGCTGCTTGCATCAAAATCAATATCTCCCACTACTTTTGCTGTTTCTTTTACTCTTACTATCCGGGCCGTGACTGCGGCAACATCCCGGATGGATGCAGCATCATGTAATGCCATAGCTATATTGCATCCTACCTCCGGTATAAGTGCTGCAAAGTCCCTGCAACCGGTAAGCATCCTCACTCCTTCTTTTACATTTTCCAGGACATTATATCTCTCTGAATTGTGCAATATCCAGGATAACTGGTTTACAGGCCCTGCTCCTTTTCCGACAGGTATGCTGCCTTTTATGGCTTTAACGACAAACTCTTTTGCTCTTTTGGCAGCTTCCTCTATTCCATGTCCCTGTGCAAGGAAAGATGCAAGTGCAGCGGAATATGTGCATCCTGAACCATGTGTTCCACCCTTGATGAAAGTTCCGGGAATCACTGTATATGTATCCTTTTCAGCATCATAGATGATGTCTGATGCATCAAGGTGCCCACCGGTAACTATAACAAACCGTACTCCTGTCTGGCTTATCACTTTGGCGGCTTCTTTAGCACTATCCATGTCATTTATCTGTATTCCTGAAAGGATGCTCGCTTCATTGATATTTGGCGTGACGGCTTCACAGACGGGCAAAAGATCTTCTTTAAGGGTTGATGCAGCGTCCTTACAAAGCAGATCCCCACCTGCCTCTGCCGCCATTACAGGATCCACAACCAGTTTAAGTCCATACTTCTTTACCATGGATGCAACGGTAGATGTAATCTCTGCTGAGGAAAGCATCCCCGATTTTGCCCATGTGATATCCATGTCTGTGCAAACGGCATCTATCTGTTTGCATATGAACTCACCGGGAATATCATAAGCATCCAGCACTCCGGTTGTATTCTGCGCGGTAACGGATGTGATGGCACATGCAGGGTGAAGCCCAAGACTTGCTATTGTTTTTATGTCTGCTTCAATTCCGGCTCCTCCTCCGGAATCTGATCCTGCGATTGTCAGTATGACTGATGTTCTTTTCATTTTATTGCCCTGGTTTTGTTATATTGGTGACAGAGCCCTTAAATGTCTTGATACTTATATAACAGTTGGTTAAGCGGGCCTATATATCTTTGTTATCTGGCTTAAATGTTAAGATGAATGGCCCGGAAGGAACAGTGCTTTACGATAGTTATATATACTGCATCAGCAACATTGATGCATCGCAACATGTATAAGTAAATAAACAAATTTACAAGTCATTATTCGCGTATAATTATTTGGATCTATTTAACTGAGGGCGACAAAATATGGGAAACAGACCTCTTGATATATTGAACGATGCTTTGAACACACCTGTAATCGTGAGACTAAAAGGCGCAAGGGAATTCCGTGGCAAACTCCAGGGTTATGATGTTCACATGAACCTTGTACTGGATGATGCTGAGGAACTCAGGGAAGGAGAAATTGTTAGAAAACTGGGTAGTGTTGTTATCAGAGGTGACAACGTAGTCTATGTTTCTCCCTGAAATGAACGTAAGCTATAAGAACTACTAGCCATATCATGGGTAAACTCCAAGCTGTCAATAGCTGGAAATGCTCCTGCCAGGCCAGACTCAAGGCAGTTCGATCAATTATCAGAATTTCAAATCAAAAGGTGATTATAAATGTCAAAAGGTACTCCTTCAATGGGTAAAAGACAAAAGCGCACGCATGTAAAATGCAGGCGCTGCGGTAGCGTTTCACTTAACATTCATACGAAACAGTGCACTTCATGCGGTTTCGGGAAGAGCGCGCGCATGAGAAGCTATAAGTGGCAGGCAAAGTGCAAATATTAGGTCTTTTACATACTCAGGATCTAAAAAAATGCGCGAAGAATGCGGTGTTGTAGGAGTCGTTAAATTCGATTCGGAGCCACATCCTGTGCCCTCCGCACTTCGCATCTACTATGCACTTTATGCCCTGCAGCATCGTGGTCAGGAATCTGCCGGAATTGCAGTCCATGACGGCAGGCATCCCCAGACAATAAAGGGTATGGGGCTTGTTCCTGAGGTTTTTGATAAGGACGATCTTGTCTCTCTTAAGGGTGATGTAGGGATAGGTCATGTCCGCTATTCTACTTCCGGCGACTCAAGGATAGAGAATTGCCAGCCATTCATAGTCAAGTACAAGAGTGGCAGTGTGGCGCTTGCTCACAATGGCAACCTTGTCAACGGTCTTGACCTGCGGGCCCAGCTTGAGGCCGAAGGTCACATATTCGTTGCAAACTCCGATACGGAGGTAATTGCACATCTTCTGGTAAAAGAACTTCTAAAGCATGGTGCAGTAGAAGCCGTACGCAATGTTATGAAGCAGCTGAACGGCTCTTATTCCCTGACCATCATGATAGATGACCAGCTAATGGCCGTGAGGGATCCCTTCGGATTCAAACCCCTATGTGTTGGTACCCTTGATTCCGGTTATGTGGTTGCCTCCGAGAGTGTGGCAATTGATACACTTAATGGCAAACTCCTCAGGGATGTAAGACCCGGTGAATTGCTCATCTTCAATGACGGTGAGATTGAATCCTATCAGCTCTTTGATGAGAAATATTGTGCTCACTGTGTTTTCGAATATGTCTATTTTGCCCGTCCGGATTCCATAATTGACGGACAGCTTGTCTACAGGGTCAGGGAACGGATCGGTGGGAGGCTGGCCAGGGAATATCCTGTTGACGGGGATATGGTATCTCCCGTACCAGACTCAGGTATCACTTCTGCGATAGGTTTTTCCAAGGAGTCAAAGATAGACTATGAAGAGAGTCTTATGAAGAACCGATATATAGGTCGCACATTCATCCTTCCCGGACAGGCAATGCGTGAAACGGCAGTGCGTCTGAAAATGAATACTATCAATGAGAACATAAAGGGCAAAAAGGTCATCCTCATTGATGATAGTATCGTGAGGGGGACCACTTCCCGCCGGATAATAGATATGGTACGCAATGCAGGTGCCAGTGAAGTACATGCACGTATTGGAAGTCCGCCTATTGTAGCTCCGTGTTATCTGGGTATTGATATGGCTTCAAGGGACGAGCTCATAGCTGCTCATAAGACCATAAAGGGAGTTGAGGCTGTGATCAATGCGGACTCACTTGGTTATTTGAGCATTGATGGTCTTGTAGAAGCTATAGGCATTGAAAGGGATCATCTGTGCATGGGTTGTCTTACGGGTGCCTACCCTGTCGAGATTCCCGGTGAAACTATATGTCAGCGAAGACAGCTAAAGCTGCATGAATTCTAAATTTTATAACTGGTATTATATTTGTCTATTGTATATAACAACCACATAAATCATATACAGTTATATAGTAATAAGGACAAAACCCAGTTGTAATCAAAAACTGTGCATTCATGCAAGGATGTACCACCCCTTGCTGAATGTGGGATGGGGTTAATTATCACAGGTTATTCTGGAGTAATGCATACCTGTGGTTAGTATATCACACTATCGGAACGATCATTACGATGGTAAATTAGTTTAAAACCATATCCGCATATTACCGATTCCGGATAATCGTTTGCTTGCCATATGAGTAAAAAAGTGTGAAAATGGGGCCGGGATCGAGAATCGAACTCGAATCGTAGCCTCCACAGGGCTACAGGATAACCGCTACCCTACCCCGGCTTGAAGCAGGTGCTTTCCTTGAAAGCACCCTATAGATGTCCGTTTCTTACATAAAGCTTTTCCTTTGAAAGGACGTTTACGGTATCGTCAGGCGGCTTTATTTATAAATCATTATGTTTTTTCAGTTTTTCGATGGCCATTTCAGCTGCCTTTTTGCCGGACATCATCATTCCTCCAAAAACCGGCCTCATCCCGGGTGCACCTGCCACGGCATTTGCGGCCATTCCGGTGACTATGAGTCCAGGATAAACTTCCTTTGCAGTTTCCATCAGGAGGCGTTCCCCGACATCTGCCCACATGGGCTTCTCGCCTACAACGCCTTTCTCCAGTTTTGCCCCTGGTATTTTGCACTGGACAGTGCTGCATATGCCTGCATCATGTCCGGTTCCGTCAATAACGACCTTTGCACGCACTGCAAGGGGGTCTACATGAAACCTTGTCATGGACACCGCCCTCCAATTGATAACAAGTCCGCAGACAGTGTCATTCTCACGGATCATTACATCCTCCACATCTATGAGGTTGAATATCTCCACGCCTGCTCCGGTAGCACCGCAGATAAGCTTTGCAACGGATTCAACAGAACTTGCCACATAGTAGCCTTTCTGGTATTCCCGGTAATTGATGCCAAACTCATCAAGGATATATTTTGCATCTTCCTGTACAACTATGCGGGGGAACATCATCCCTCCTCCCCACATACCGCCACCGATGGAGAGTTTTTTTAAAAAAGCACAGTCTTCAGTCCTGCCTTACCAAGGTACTTAGCAGCAACCAGGTTTGCAGGCACGCCTTCCGCCAGTGCCACATCCACATCAGTATAGTCAGGAAAGACCTTTGGGAATTAATCTACTATAGCTCTTGTTATAACAATTTCATCCAGTTCCATTCTGCATCCTTTTCCTGATTGCTATTTCAATGATAGCTATTAAAAGGTCCAGATTATTACGATTCCCTTAAAGTTAATGGGCAGGAAGGTGATATTCAGCATTTTATCCTGTCAGGTCTGTTCTTTTCAGATATGACTTCTGTATACGTATGTTCTAAAAGTGTTTCTTCATGATCCACGTGTTCTTTTTTGATCATGAACCAGAACCTGCTGCCTTTTCCTTCCGGATTATCCTCAACTCCGACTGCCCCTCCCAGAAGTTCAGCTATCTTTTTGACGATAGCAAGTCCAAGGCCACTTCCTTTCACTCCGCTCTTGTTAACTCTTTTAAAACGGTCAAATACAAGAGGTTTTGACTCATCAGGGATTCCTTCTCCAAAATCAGTCACATTCACTTTCCAGTCATAGTTGCAGTCTTCAACATCGATGATTATCCTCGTATCTTCAGGACTGTATTTTATTGCATTGGATATGAAGTTTGCAAAGATCTCTTCGACAATAGGATTCAACATTGCATGGTAACTGCCACTGCCTCTCATCTCTATTTTCATGTTCTTTGCTATCAGGCGCTGATCAAACTGCTCTGTGACATTATTCAGGATGCCCATGATGTCCATTCTTACAAGTTCTATCTCTTCTAAGGATTCAAATTTGGCAAAAGTGGCAGCGGTTTCTATCATCTCTATAAGCTTGTCAATGTTTCTCTGCATACTCCGGATGATGTGTGCTTTGTCCTGTTCTTCTTCCATTTCCAAAAGTATTTCAGAGTATCCTTTTGCGTTCCCTGCAGGATTGAGCAGGTCATGGCGCATTATATCTGTAAACAGATCTTTCAGTTCGTTGGAGTGGCGGAGTTCCTCCTCAACCTTTTTTCTCAGGTCCAGATCCATTGTTGTTCCGGTAAACCTGAATGGCTCATTATTCCTGTCCAATTCTGTCAGTTTACCCCTTGCAAGTATCCACTGCCATTTTCCATTATTGTTCTTCACTCTGAATTCAGATTCAAAGAAAGGTGTTTCTCCTCTCAGGTGTTTGGTTATGTTCAAGTTTACGATTTTCAGATCATCGGGATGTGTCAGTTTTTTCCATGTATCGATATTGTGTTCGATCCCTTCGTAATCATATCCCATCATTTCAGCCCATCGCGCATTATACATAACCTCATTTGTCCTGAGATTCCAGTCCCACATACCCAGATCAGCACCTTCAAGTGCAAGTTCCATGACTTCTTTTGTCTTTGCAAGTATGGTCTCTATGTCCCTGCGCTTTGTAATGTCTCTCACAATAGCCAGTGCATATTTATAATTGTCAATGCTGGAGAAAGTGACATTTATTTCTGCAGGCAAGGTGCTCCCGTCTTTTCTTGTTATCATTTTGCTGGGCTGGAAATATCTGTCACCAAATATGTCCCGAAGTTCTTCTTCCCAGAAATTATCGTTGAAAAGGGAATGTATCTGGTTCTTTTCCATTCCAAGGAACTCCTCTTTCCCATAGCCGAGTTCATGGCATGCAGTTTCGTTGACATCTATAATGTTATTCTTTTCCATGTCAATGACAAAAATAAAATCATTTGATCTGTTAATGAGATCCTTAAAAAGGCTCAGATCCTTGAGAAATGATTTATGGTTAAGTGCCATGCTTACAAGTTCAGACACCACTTTTATTGTCTGGGAGTATGTCTCGCAACAGCTAATATCTGTACTCTCACTTTCGATGCTGATAAAACCTGCCGTTTCTCCTGCGGATTCCACGGGTATTGCAATGAGGGATAAAGGTTCTGTAATGTTTGCTATTTTCCTGTCATTCTTTACCGTTCCATGGGATACACTATCCTTAGAGATGAAGACGGTCTGTTTTTTTCTGAGTTTTTCAAACATTTCCGCGTATTGGGAATACTCTTTTTTTTCAAAAAAGCTCTTTAAATCACTGATATTTTCTTTTTCCCATTTGTGGGATCTGTATGGTTCGCCGTTCTTGTTGAAAATAAAAAGATAACTATTTCCGGCATTGCAGAGCGTTGCTGCTCTTTGGAGTGTTATTTCTATGGTTTTGTCAATATCTTTGGGAGCAATGAACATTGTTATGAGGGAAGATATCATGTTCTCTATCTTTGAGTTGCGCTCCACAAGATACTCGAGTTCTTTCCTTTTATCTTCAAGCTCATTCACTTTTCCTTCCAGTTCTGTGCTCTTTTTCTCAATATAGTTGCTGGCATAGATTATGACTACGAAGGTGCACCCTATCAAAGCTGAGCTGATGACTATGGAACTTGTGTCCTTTGCAATTATGAAAGGTGCCAGTAATACGAAACCGAATGTGCATACTATTAACAGGAATACTGTATTGACTATGCCTGGTATCTTCATATTCCCGTTTTTTTGTTCAAGTTTCATGTTGATAATTATATAGTATTAAATAGTATATTTATTATTCGTCTCTTTTATAAATTGTATGTGGTTTCAAGCAGCGAAACATTTAAGGGTTAGATTTAATAATTCCCTCAATTCAATTAGGTATTAGAAAATAAAAGAGATGATAGACATAGTAAGGACTGCCCAGAAAACCAGCCAGAAGTCTAACAGAGAAACATGTTCGGAACCTTCGGAATGTACTGCGGAGTTCCTTGTTCTGGAGCCGGCAGGCTATCCAATGGCAAGTGTACTTGACGAGTACCCGGAGATATCGGACCCCGGTGTCTTTGAACATTATGCAAGGGAACAGTGGAAAGGCTATATTGCCCGTAAGGGGGATTATCTTTTGGACCGCCGGATGTTTCCGGACTTTGCCTATAAGGTCACCGATGTTGAGCCACCAGGCTCGGTCATCGGGCAGGATACGCGCATCATTGTCAGGGATCCGGTTATAAGCAGCGTACCTGTGGTTGAGTTCAGGAGCGATGTCACTTTTGATGATGTCATAGGGCAACAGAACGCACGTAAGAAATGTAAGCTCATCGAGCGCTTCCTTGAGGCACCGGAAAAGTTTGGAAAATGGGCTCCCAGGAATGTACTCTTCTTCGGTCCATCAGGTACCGGTAAGACAATGCTTGCAAAGGCTCTTGCAAATAAGGCACATGTCCCCATATTGCCTGTCAAGGCCACCGAACTGATAGGTGAGTTTGTGGGCGAGGGTGCAAGACAGATACACCAGCTTTACGAACGTGCACAGGAGATGGCACCATGTATCATCTTCATAGATGAGCTGGATGCAATAGCCCTTGATCGAAGGCATCAGGAACTTCGTGGGGATGTTGCAGAGATTGTCAATGCACTGCTGACTGAAATGGACGGGATAGTGGAGCGCCCGGGTGTGTGTACCATTGGGGCCACAAATCGTACTGATACCATCGACCCGGCTGTGAGGAGCAGGTTTGAGGAAGAGATAGAATTCACGCTTCCTGATGAGATGGAGCGTCTTGCAATCCTTGAGTCCAATGTAAAGACATTTCCTGTACCGGTGAAAGATGTTGACCTTAAGGCTATAGCAAGGATGACCGGAGAACTTTCAGGAAGGGATCTTGTGGGAAAGGTACTGAAAACCGCACTTCACAATGTGATAATAGAAGACCGTGAGAATGTTACACAGGATGACCTGCTCTCATCCGTTAAGAAGATCAAGAATATTCAGCCGCCTTCAAATGCAGACAGGATGTACATTTAAGGATTATCTTTTTAAAGATGACAAATATATCGGTGGGCTATGTCTGAGATAAATGAATCTGACAGGTTTGAATGCGTTATTGTTAATGTGATCGATACTCTCATCTGGAAGGGGGTCGTTGTAGAGGAAATTGAGTCAGGTGGGCGTGTTTACTTTGGAAAGGTCAGGGCAGAGGACTTTAACTATGCACCTGGTGACATCCTGTATATAGGTATGAAGCGTCTTCCCCATGAACTTGAGGAAATGAAAATGGAAGTGTCGCTGTACGACGCCGATGACAGGCGACTTGACTGGACCTTCCTTTAAAAATATTCCTTTTTTTTCTCGTTTCATCTGGTTAAGCATAAATATAAGAATAAGCTCCGGGACAAGGTCATCTCTTGTCCCTGAATGGAACTTCTAGCTCAAGGAGATCATCAGCTACGATCACATTCTGGAATATTTCTTTTGCCTCCTTAAGCAGGGGGGTGGCATCATCGGAATATCTGGAGCTTATGTGTGTGAGTACAAGTTTCATGACATTCGCTTCCTTTGCCAGGAGGGCAGCTTCTCTGGCAGTCGAATGCATAGATTCGATCGCCCATTCCTGCTGGTCATCTGCAAGTGTGGAATCGTGTATCAGAAGGTCTGAATCCCTGCTGGCTGCAAGAACGGTTTTACAGGGCCGGGTGTCTCCGGTATAAACTATTTTCCTTCCGGGGCGGCTTTCTCCTACTACATCCTTTGAGTGTATCACTTTGCCGTCTATTTCAACGGACTCTCCTTTATGGAGCTTTGAAAAAAGCGGTCCTGGGGGTATACCCAGTTCAATGGCTTTCTGGCGGTCGAACCGGCCTACTCTTTCGTTTTCTACAAGTGCGTATCCGATGCTTGGTACACTATGTTCTGTTCTTATTGCCATTATGGAATAATCTTTTCTTTTAATCACGTCCCCTGGATTCAGATCAATGGCATCTATCTCAAAACGCAATTTGTAGTAACCAAGTGCGCTGAGTATCCTGGCAAATTCATGCACCCAATGAGGTCCGTATATCTTCAGTGGCTCGGTCCTTCCGTGGAATGAGAGCGTCTGTATTAGGCCGGGTATTCCAAGTATGTGGTCTGCATGAAAATGGGTTATAAATATAGAAGATAGTGCTTTCATTCCTGTCTTTGCCCGCATCATCTGTTGCTGGGCACCTTCACCGCAGTCAAAAAGCATCAGCTCCCCCTCACGGTTGATCATGATAGCCGAAGGGTTACGCTCCGGGGTTGGAAGGGCCCCCCCTGTTCCAAGAAAAGTTACGCGAAGCATACATCTATATAAGTCTTATAATTATTTATGAATTGTCTATGCTGTATGAATTCAAATCGTTATCATTCATGTGTAACCTGACGTTTTTCATATGTAATGTCAGTATTCTGTCACTCGAAAAGTTCATATAGCATCTTATTATTAAAGGAACGTCCATAAATCATACCAGATTTAAACTGCAATTACGGATCAATTCATTCAACTATTTAACAATTATAAGAGGATATATCATGAAATGGCAAGGCAGATCCAGAAGAACGTATACGGGTGCCAAGATTAAGGCAGCCTGTGGAAAGAGAAAATACGAACTTGGTCGTGAATCAGCTGACACTCATATTAACGAGGCAAAGAGGAAGAATGTTGCAACCAGGGGAGGTAACAGGAAAGTAAGGCTTCTTCAGTGCAATGTTGCAAACGTGACAGACTCACAGGGAAAGACCCAGAAGACCACTATAGAGACAGTTACCGGAAATGCTGCAAATGAACACTATGTAAGGCGTAACATTCTTACAAAAGGCTCTGTTATCAAGACTCCTCTTGGTAATGCAAAGATCACTAGCCGTCCGGGACAGGATGGTGTAGTGAACGCTGTGCTGCTCGAATGATCGGGCATTCTTTTTTTAATCTTATCGTCTGGTGTTATGGGGTTGCTATATAATGGATGAGCAAACACGTCATATTTTAGAATGCCTGGAAGAGGATGCGAGGATAAGTCACGAAGAAATCGCAACCCTTACAGGGCTTACTGCAGATGAGGTATGCCAACGGGTAAAAGCACTTGAGGAAACAGGGGTTATCCGCAAGTATAAGACTGTGATCGACTGGGATATGGCAGGCGATGAGTATGTTTATGCCATAATCGAACCGAAGGTAACCCTTGAGAGAAAACTTGGATACCAGGCTCTTGTGGAACGTCTGTACAAGTTCCCTGAAGTACGCTCTGTGAGGTTGCTTTCCGGGCAGTATGATCTTTCGTTGACAGTATTTGGCAAGTCGATGAAAGAAGTGGCTTTCTTTGTAGCGGAGAAGATCTCAACCCTTGAACAGGTACAACACACAACAACTCATTTCGTCCTGAAGACTTACAAGGAGGACGGTGTTATCCTCTATGAACAGGACCATGTTACTCGCTTGCCGGTGACTCCATGATCCTGGCTCTTGTATAGTTAATTATAACAATGGATGTATATGTATGAGAAAAGTATGCAACCCTTCACAATTTGTAGCGGATGTAATGACAAAAGTCCCACCTTCGGGTATACGCCGTTATTTTGATCTGGCATCGGAGATAGATGATGTTATATCTCTTGGTGTGGGTGAGCCTGATTATGTCACTCCGTGGCACATAAGGGAAGCCTGTATCCATTCGCTGGAATGTGGTGAGACCTCATATACATCCAATTACGGTCTTCTCGATCTGCGGGAGGCAATATCTGATCTTTTTTCCACAAAGTATGGTGTAGATTATGATCCTGCTTCGGAGGTCCTGGTGACATCAGGTGTTAGTGAGGCTCTTGATATTGCTATTCGTGCTATAACCAATCCGGGTGATGAGATCATCGTAGTCCAGCCATCCTATGTGGCATATGTGCCTTCTGTGATGTTCGCAGGCGGTGTTCCTGTTGTTGTTTCCACGAAGCTGGAAAACAATTTCAAACTTACTGCCGATGAGCTGGAAGCTGCTATCACTCCCCGGACAAAGGCAGTGATCATCAATTATCCCAACAATCCGACCGGTGCTACCATGGACCGGGAAGATCTGGAGGCGATTGCGGATGTTGTATGTGAGCATGATATAATGGTCATATCGGATGAGGTCTATGACTGTCTGACGTACAATGGCGGACACACCTGCTTCACATCCCTTGAGGGGATGCGTGACCGGACCATACTTTTAAACGGATTTTCGAAAGCATACGCAATGACGGGTTTCAGGATGGCATATGCCCTGAGCTCTCCCGGGATCATCAGTGCTATGATGCTGATACACCAGTACTCAATGCTATGTGCCCCCATCACTGCGCAG
Organism: Methanolobus sp. WCC5; assembly: GCF_045690325.1. Taxonomy (GTDB): domain Archaea; phylum Halobacteriota; class Methanosarcinia; order Methanosarcinales; family Methanosarcinaceae; genus Methanolobus. Next base: position 2,886,931 of record NZ_CP146981.1, read on the forward strand.
ATAGGCGCCATTGAGGCCCTGCGCAATGGCCAGAATGAAATGGATAAAATGGTCCGTGACTACGACCGTCGACGCCATCTCATTGTGAGCGGCCTGAACAAGCTTGGCCTTGAATGCTTTGAGCCAAAGGGCGCATTCTATGCGTTCCCGAACATCGAAAGTACAGGCCTGACTTCCGAGGAGTTCGCAGAGGGTCTTTTGAAAGAGCAGAAGGTGGTCACCATCCCGGGCAATGTTTTCGGCCAGGCAGGCACAGGTTTTCTCAGATGCTCCTATGCAACTTCAAGGGAGGATATCGGAAAGGCCCTTGAAAGGATAGGGACTTTCATTGAAGGGTTGTGAGATTAAAGCTGTCAATTTATATTTTCGGCAGCATAGTTTATCTTTAAATAATAACCTCTGTTTGAATCACGACACGCTTAGTTGAACCATGGTGAATAAAGGTTTGTTTTACGGATGTATGGATTATTCTATTTTATAATTTTTTAATTAGTTACATATGCCTCTTGGAATATTATTTAAGAGCTGATCCCCGGAAGAAGAAGCTGAGCACCCTCTTAAAGAGAATATTGCAACGCATCGCAGGTGTAAACACTACGACAGTAGTTATAGGGGATGCACAATTAAGTACATAGGTGACGGGTTTGTTACTCCAGATAACCTTCGCTGTGAGTCATTTGAAGCGGTCGGAACAGTTCAGTAATGATAAGCGTGGCAAAATATGCCCGAGCTACGTGAATGTCCTTATTTTCTTAGAATAACCCTCAGATGAAATCCTGGATATTCATTTGCTCCCAGTCAAGTTCGTTGCACATGTAGATGACCATCATGATTATAATGTCCTCATAGTGATACCCATGAATTGGACAGACCTGGGAATACCACATAATGGAGGCCAACCCCATGCGCCAGCTCTTCAAAGGAATGAAGCAGGCATGCATGTCCTGGGATGCAAAGACCGGCTACACCCACGAAGGTGAATGGAAGGACGAGCATGACTGCAGTGAGTGCAAGTATAAGAAAGGTGTCGAAGAAGAAGGTGAAAAGGAGCCGGTAAAATGCAAGCTCTCTGGCCCTGCCCATAGAACACGAAGATCCTGGTAAGGTATACGAACTGAAGATACCATAAGGTTCATACATTTAGTTCTCCAAATATATGAAGACACTGCACAGCAAAGGAGTTGATGTCTCTGGCGCTTGTCAACACCATTGAAGTTGACTGATTCATCGAAGTCGAAGATCTAGGACTTATAGTTAATAACTTAACTTTTCTAACTTATTATCCAGAAACTTCTCAATCCATTTTCTTGCGAAGCTAAGCTTTGATGAACAACTAATAAACGTCTCAGCAATCAGATTCCTCATATGATCAAGATCTTTGACAAAATTGCAGGAAATAACTCTTTTAACGCTCTTCCATATGAATTCAATAGGATTCAAGTCTGGTGAATACGGAGGCAAATAGACCAATTCGATATCATTTGCCATTGCAAAATCTACTGTGTATTTTGCCCGATGTGACCTGAAGTTGTCAAGAATGATAACTATTCTCTTTCCAATGTTGCTGTTTTTGATAGTTGATAGAAACGAACATACGTCCTCTTTAGTTGAATGTTCTTTAAAATCGATTACTGAAGTACCATTCAATGCATAAAATCCAAACGAGTTTGCTTTAATTCTAGTTGAATTTTTGAACATAACGGGTTTATTGAAAGACCATAAACGAACTGTATTTGATGTGGTTTGTGGGGATGATTCATCAAGAAAACCGATTACGTAATCATTATTGATTACTGGTAAGTTTTTTTTAAACGATCTTCTGCATCATCTGGTCTTCGATAATCATGCGCATAGGGTTTGGCATGATACATGCCAAACTTCTTCAAGATAACCAATATTTGCTTAATGGTGTATTGAACCGTAAATTCATTATGGATAAGTTCCTGAACTTCTTTTGTAGACCAATCATTTCTTTCATGCAGCATAGCCTTTAGTTCTTCTTTTTGGTCATCAGTGAGTTTTGAAGGACAACCTCCTGAAAACCTGGGAATCAATCCTTCATACCCGTCTTGATTCCATCGTTCTTGCCATTGATATGCAACTGGTGTAGATATGCCAACAAGTTTAGCTGCTTCGTTAACAGAAGCACCTTCATAACGATGTTTAATAAAATACAAACGTTGTAGGACTCGTGTATCTTTCTCTAATGACTTGATACGTTTAAGCAATTCTTCTGATGATAGATGATGCTCTATCGTAATTTGTTCAGGTCTAGCCATAAAGTATAGTTGCATTTGATTAATAATAAATGTTTGGTTAAGAACTATAAT